>NZ_CP196862.1:0-2992167 GCF_054130445.1 Caproiciproducens sp. LBM24188 | reverse complement strand
CTTTTTTTGTTTCCTATTGTTCTATTTCTGAAATGCTTGATTGAATTTGCAATAATCAATCATATTCGAAATGAATTGACTGGTTGCTCCCTTAAACTCGCCGATTTTCCACTGGAAAATAAATTTAAATAAATTTTTAATGGGACGTAATAATTTACAAAAGAAAAGTGATTATGTTCATATTGTGAATAATATTGATTGATATTATCATATAATGCGCGTATTTTGCAAAATTCCCTCAAAAAGTATGAATAAAGTGTTTCATTAATGAAAAGTTTGTGTAAATATAACATTGAAAAAGATGAACACAATTTGTATAATAATAATCACATTAAATCATTGCCAAACAAGATTTGGAGTGCTTCGATTTTAGGAGGATGTTAAAATGGAAGAAAAAGCGTATCATCCAAAGGGCGATTTCTTTAATTTAAAAGGAAACAATACCAACGTCCGTACGGAAATTGCCGCGGGCGTTACTACTTTCTTTGCAATGGCGTATATCATCATTGTAAATCCGAACATGCTGAAACAGTCCGGCATGCCGTTTGGAGCAGTATTTCTGGCAACGATTATTGCTTCCGCTGTCGGAACGCTGGTTATGGCGCTGTTTGCAAATGTACCGTATGCACAGGCTCCGGGCATGGGCCTGAACGCTTTCTTTGTCTTCACTGTGTGCTTCGGCCTTAATTTTAAATGGCAGGAAGCGCTCGCCATGGTTTTCATCTGCGGCCTGATCAATATTCTGATTACCGTAACAAAGATTCGCAAGCTGATCATCAAGTCGATTCCGGAAACACTCCAGAACGCTATCGGCGGCGGTATTGGCCTTTTTATTGCCTACATCGGCGTTAAAAATGCGGGCCTGATCAACTTTACCAGCGACCCGGGCACCTACACCCTTTTGGACAGCAAAACCGTTATTGCCAGCAGCGCGGCTGTTCCGGCGATTGTAAAGCTGAACACCCCCAGCGTGCTGCTTGCTCTTTTTGGCCTTGCGCTTACCGTCATCCTCCTGGTGAACAATGTTAAGGGCGCAATCCTGATCAGCATTGCTGTGACCACTGTTTTGGGTATTCCCTTCGGTGTGACCCAGCTGGGCAGCAGCCTGAGCATTGGCGATGCGATCAGCCAGCTTCCCCAGACCTTCGGCGCTGCGTTCGGCGACCCCGGCATGGTCTCTCTGTTCTCAAATCCATCCCAAATTCCGCTTGTGTTAATGACGATTTTCGCATTCAGCCTTTCCGATACGTTTGATACCATTGGTACCTTCATCGGCACAGGCCGTAAGACCGGAATCTTTAGCGAGGACGACCAGAAGGCGCTGGAAGCCGGCGGCAACGGCTTCAAGTCCAAGATGGACCGCGCTCTGTTTGCGGACGCAACCGCAACTTCCATCGGTGCGATTTTTGGTACTTCCAACACCACCACTTATGTGGAAAGCGCTGCAGGTATCGGCGCAGGCGGCCGTACCGGCTTGACCAGCCTTGTGACGGCAATCCTCTTTATCCTTAGTGCGTTCTTTGCTCCGGTTGTCAGCGCAGTTCCTTCCGTCGCAACTGCTCCTGCACTGATTATTGTCGGCGTTATGATGCTCAGCTCCTTTACGGAAATCAACTGGGCCGACCTGGAAGAAGCCATCCCGGCATTCTTCGCCAGCGTGTTCATGGCATTCTTCTACAGCATTTCCTATGGCATTGCGGCGGGCTTTATTGTGTACTGCATCATCAAGACCTTCCGTGGAAAAGCAAAAGAAATTCACCCGATTTTGTGGGTTGCGACCGGCTTGTTTATTCTTAACTTTATCATTCTTGCCGTTATCCCGGCCTAAAGCATCCGTTTGTCCCACTTGAAAAGCGGCTCCGTGCGTAAGCGCGGGGCCGCTTTTTTGGCGTAAATGGAAGCAACGTCGACCTATTTACTTTTATTTCACGGTCTTTCCTATTTTTCGGTCCATATGATATAATATACTAAAAGAAATGGAAATAATTTGCCGCGCGGCACTGAGCAATGCTTCGTCCGGATGGCAGAATAATTTTTACACAATGAGGATACAAGAACCAAATACCATAACAGGTTAAATGAGGTGCAGGCATGCCAAGATTTTTTATCGACTATGTTCCGGAAGAGCAAACCACGATTGTGGGGGACGACGCCCGGCATATTTCGCGTTCCCTGCGGATGAAGCCGGGAGAGCGCTTAGTTCTGTGCGACAGCATCGGCACGGATTACAATTGTGAAATTACACGCATTTCCGACGAAGGTGTTGTGGTGCGGGTGTTAAACTTCTGTAAAACGGTGGCGGAGCCCACGGTAAAGGTGACGATATACCAGGGGCTGCCCAAGGCCGATAAAATGGACGGAATCGTGCAGAAATCTGTGGAAACCGGCGCAGTGCGGGTGGTGCCCGTGCTGTCCGGCCGCTGCGTTTCCCGCCCGGATGAAAAGTCCGCTGCCAAAAAGGTGGCACGCTGGCAGAAGATTGCGGAGGAAGCGGCTAAGCAGAGCGGCCGCGGTGTGATTCCACAGGTTTCTCCGCTGATGCCGTTCCGTGCGGCGGTGGAAGAAGCCGCACAAAACGGTTCCATCCTGCTGTTCTACGAAGGCGGCGGCAGCAGTATAGCCCAGCTGGTTAACCGCGAAAGCGGAAACCTTGCGGTGTTTATCGGGCCGGAGGGCGGATTTGAGAAAAGCGAAGTGGATTTTGTCCTGCAAAACGGGGGACAGATCGGCACACTCGGCCCCCGGATTCTGCGTACGGAAACAGCGCCGATTGCGGCATTGGCCGCGATTATGTTGGCAAGCGGAAATATGTGACCGCGTGTTGCGCGGCAAAGAATTTCAAAAAAGGAAGGCGTTCGCATGGAAATCAGGCCGATTACCAAACAAAATCGCTTTGAAGTGAATAACTTTATTCGGGAGCACTGGTTTACAACGGAAATGGCAGTGCGCGGCGAGCTGGTGGACATGACCGGTTTGGATGGCTTTGTGGCGTACGAAAACGCAAGAATGATTGGGTTGATTACTTACCGTTTGGATGGCAAGGACTGCGAGATTATGTCGTTGGACAGTTTGAAGGAAAAGCGCGGAATCGGCTCTGCGCTGATGGCTATGGTTATCCGCACCGCGCGGGAACTTCACTGTGAAAAGGTAAAGCTGATTACAACGAACGACAATTTGAATGCCATGCGGTTTTACCAGAAACGCGGATTCGATATGGCCCGTCTTTACCGAAACGCCCTGGAGTCGGCCCGCAAGCTGAAGCCGGAAATCCCGCTTATTGGCGACCATGGGATTCCGCTGCGACATGAAATTGAATTTGAATATTTATTGTCGCCGCAAAAGGAACAAATCGGCATCCATCTGCCCTCCGCTGAACGTAAAGATGCCGTGTTTGCCGTAGAGCTGCAGAACCGGCACTTTGAAACGGAGGGGAAATCTTGATGCAAACCGCATTGATTACTGGGGCCTCACGCGGAATCGGGAGGGCTGCAGCCCGCCGCCTTGCGCAGGACGGCTTTCGCGTGGTCATCCATTATAACCGCTCCGCGCAGGAGGCGCAGCAGTTGGCGGATGAGCTGATCGCCGCGCACGGAGCCGACGCGGTTCGGCTGGCCAAAGCGGACGTAGCCGACCGCGATCAGGTTGCGCGCCTGTTTGAGGAAATTGGCACCGTGGACGTGCTGGTAAACAACGCTGGAATCGCGCAGCAAAAGCTGTTCACCGACCTGACGGAACAGGATTGGGACCGCATGTTTAACGTGGACGTAAAGGGAGTGTTCCACTGCTGCCAGTTGGCGCTCCCACGCATGATTGCGAATAAACGCGGAAAAATCATCAATATTTCCTCTATGTGGGGGCAGGTGGGCGCTTCCTGTGAGGTGCACTACTCTGCCGCAAAAGCGGCGGTGATTGGCCTAACGAAGGCGCTCGCAAAAGAGGTGGGCCCTTCCGGAATTCAGGTCAACTGCATCGCGCCGGGCGTGATTCAGACAGAAATGAACGCGCATCTAAGTCCGGAAACGATGGAAGAACTGCGGGAGGAAACCCCGCTGGAAACGCTCGGTACGCCGGAGGATGTTGCCGCGATGATTAGCTTTCTTGCCGGAAAGGAAAGTGATTTTATTACGGGTCAGGTGTTTGGCGTGAACGGCGGAATGATTATATAATCGCATCATAAAAATGACATTTTTTCATATTGATTACAGTGCTGTCAAAATTGTAGACTTTCCTCATTATTCCATACTATAATATTGCCCGGAGATATTTTAAGACCTATTTCAGGAATAACAGGAGATTTTTGGTATGAAAAAGTGTGTTCTTTCCCTTGTGGCTTTGGTGTTTGCCATGTTACTGCTTTTGCCCGGATGCGCCGCGCCGGCTTCTGCAACGGCCGGTCAGCCGGTGCAGTCAGATCCGTTTTCGGTTCAGGTAAAGATGACCGATCAGCAGGATGGAAAAATTATGGTTCGGACCGCGACTCCTGTTTTTTCGGGATTTTCGGCGGCCGCGGAGTTGAATGAGAAGATTGCCAATTTGTCACAGGAAGGCATTGCCCAGATGAAGGAAGAAACGAAGGATCTGGGGGAAACAGCCGGGGCGGACTCACTTTATTATTCCAGTTTTTTCGACTATTCCCGCAGTGGTGATCTGCTTTCCGTTTGGGTCAGCAGTGCAAACTATACCGGTGGTGCTCACGGAATGCACTGGATGAATTCCTTTACCGTGAATACCAAAACTGGGAAATTCTATTCCACGCCCAGCGCCCTGTTCCAGGAGGAAGAAGCGGGATCAAAGTGGATTACTGCGCAGATTTCGAAGAAAATCAGCGAACAGAAGGACGTTTATTTTCCAGAAGCACAGAAGACCTTAACGGACAAAAACGGTAAATACTCTTTCTATTTGGACGGCGACACGATGGTGGTCTATTTTGACCTGTATGAGCTGCAGCCTTACGCGGCGGGAATTCCAACTTTCGAGTTCCCTGCTAAGGAACTGGCGGAAAACGGCGTACCGCTGAAGGAAAAGCTTACTAATACGCAGCGGCGCGGCGCGGTACGGCTGAACGGAGAAGATATTTCCCTGAAGCATCCGGTGGTTTCCAATGACGACGGCGTATTCCTGCCGCTGGAAGAAACCGTTGCCCTGCTAGGGAAAAGCGTGGAAGTGCAGCAGGACAACTACTTTGTGAACGGTCAGCCCGCCCAAGTGGAAATGGTGGACGGTGTTGCGTATGCGCCGCTGACCTTTTTTACGCAGACGCTTGGGGAACTCGTATTTTACGACGATTCTGCGCTGCGGATTTTCCCCAAAACACCGAACTTTGTCCCCATGGGCGTTGGCGGCGGTTCGGCGGATTCGTCCAAGATTCCCGCAACATCTTCTAAAAAGAACGCCATGCTTATTTTTCCCGGTCCAAATATCTCCCGCTTTTCCAATGCGGCCGCCGTATGAAAACTTGATAACCGGAAAACCGAAGTTTTCCCTTTCCCATGCTTTTCTGCAATTCCCACGATTCCCATACGGAGCATTTTGCTGTTTCAGTTTGGAACCGCAAGCAGTGACCAGAATTTGTTGGAACGGAAAGGAAGAAACATAATGAAAAAAAGACTTGCAGGAATCGCTTTTTTGATGAGCGTCGTACTGCTTGCGGCGTCTTTCACCGCGTGCAGTGCCGGCGGTTCCGGTGCGCCACAGGCGGCCAGCAGCATGGCTGCGGCCGAGGATGATCAGAACGGAGTGGTTTCGAGCGGTGCGGCTGCGGAAAAAGGTTCCCTTGCGCTGGGGACGACTTCTGGCAGCACGAGCTCCGGGGCAGAAAGCCCTTCTTCCAACAGCGCCGCGGCTGCTGTACAGGCAAAAAGGAAAATTATTGAACGCCTGAATTATGTAATTGAAACCTTGAAATTTGACGAGGCGGTTGTACAGGTGCAGAACCTGTGTACCAGTTTAAACGGTTACATACAGGATTCCAACGTGACCGGGAGCGGAATTTTGGAAAAGGGCACACTGCGGCACGCCATCTACACGCTGCGCATTCCGCAGGAAAACCTACCGCAGCTTAAGGAAAAGGCCAACACCATCGGCACGGTTTTAAGCTTTAGCAGCAGCAGTGAAAACGTAAGCGAACAGTATTACGACACCGAGGCACGCCTAAAAAGCCTGAGAACCCAACAGGAGCGTCTGCTCGCGCTGCTGCAGAAATCTGGGTCGCTCACGGATATTATCGCGCTGGAAAAGGCGCTTGCCGATGTGAATTACCAGATTGAGGAACTGACTGGAACGTTGAAACAGTACGATTCCCTAATTCAGTACAGCACGGTTACGATTCGGCTGAACGAAGTGATTCAGCCCACGCAAGTAGAACGCGAGCCGGTCACGCTCGGGGATAAAATCAGCCACACGTTCCGCCAGTCCGTTCATGGCTTGGCGTCCTTTGGGGAGGGACTTCTTGTTTTTCTGCTTGGTTGTTCCCCGGTGCTCATCTTTATTATTCTGATTGTGGCGGTGATCTACTGGTTTGCCTGGGGCAGAAAGAACCGCCGCAGGCGGCAAAAATCCCCGCAGCCGGTGGAGCCTGAGCATCTGGAAAAATCAAATCAAACGGAAGAAAAGCCTTCCGATAAAAATCTATAACGAAAGCCCTAGTGTACCCCCGGAATTTCCGGTGTGCACTGGGGCTTTTATTATGGCATGGGTTGTTTGAATCAGCCGATTTTTTTCATTTCGTGCTTCAGGTTGGCATTTTGATAGGTTGTGACAATCGAGGAGGTGCTTGCCACCAGCATGAGCAGATACCCGGCGGCAAGGTCGGTGAACACTGCACGGGAAATTTGCGGTTCCTCCATAAATTGCGGAATGGACTGAAACGCGTCGAAGAAAGTAATATCGAATTCCGCCTTGAACTGGTTGTAAATTTCCAGCGCGAGGGAGATATTTTCCGCAAAATACAGCATTCCCACTGCATTACAAGGGAAATAATCATTCCGGGAAGATTCAGCTTGCCGCCGAATTTTTCATATCCCTTCATACAGCAGATCGCCATGACAAAACCGACAATACCGGCAATGTAGCCAAGCTGGTACACAATTACCCAAAGGACCACGCCAATTAAGGAACCAAGCAGGGCACCCACAATACCGGCTGCAACGTTGCTTTTTGTTTCCTTTATTTCCTGCTGCGCTATGGACAAATCGGTCTGCGCTTTTCCAAAGCAGGTGGAGCATATGGAAGTGCATCGGCCCGCCAGGCTGTAAATTCCAAGGTCATCATGACTTCCGCAGAATTCACAGCAGTTCACCATGGAGTTCGCGCGGCAGACGCTTACACAGGCGTTCACGGCCTCTTTCAGCGCTTCCATGCAGTTTTTGCCTTTGGCATTCGTTTGAATCGTAATGGTATTGCCGTCAAAAACGGCGGATTTCACAAGCGGATTTGTCTGTGGCATGGCACCCAGGTGTTGTGCCACCACTTGTGCTTGCTCCGGAGTGCCACCGTTTATATGGAGCACAGTGAAAAAAGCCGCTGGTTGGGAACGTGGCGAATGACCATATGATACCCCTGGTAATATCCGTAGACTGCCATCCTTTTTTGGTCAAACGTCATTCCCATTTCCTGCGCTAGGGATTTCAAGTTTACATAAGCCATGGTAACCCTCCAAAATATTTTTCACCCTCATAAGGGGGTCTTCTACCGCAAATATCCGATGGGTTATTTTAATGCTTTTTCAGCAAACCCAGCTATTTTATCGGTTACACATGGATTGAATTTATAGAAAATTATTCTGAAATCAAAAAATCAGCACAACGCCGCGATTTGGTTAACGTTCCGAAAAGAAATCGGTAGTTATTCCCAAATTTGTGATGCAGAAAAAAGCGTATCGGTTTGCCGTTCCTTTTTCATCCTCCTCATACAGTTTCCTTTGAATCCGGCTCCGGCTTTCCGCATCTGTAATTTCGCAGTCCGTTGTTTTAAAAGTCCCCCTTTACTGCTTTTTTCATAACAAGCTTCCACTATTTAGAACTTGGTCAGTTTCAGAAAATATACGTCATTTTCGTGCATTTCCCGCTGAAAGGAAAATGTGCCGTCAATTTTCACTGTTTGCCGCAGCAACGGGGCACCTTCGCAGCTTTCACGCAGATATTGTTCCTGCACTGGGGTTAAATCTGCCGGGCAGCCCAAATCGTGGTACAGGGTGTAAACGTCGTTCATCCGGTAACCTACGCCAAATAACTCCAACAGGTAGGTGCCGGGTTCCAGCCCCTCCACCTGGATACATGCGTCCGATACCGGCTTTGCGGGAAGGTCCCGGACAAAGTAATGCTGGTTTGCCTCTGCCTCGCTTTGTTGCGGGATGGTGTAGTCCCAGAACAGCACCTGAACGCCGCAGTCATCGCGGGCGCACAGGCTGTGGCGGTCGTCGCACGAAAGCAGGGAATCCCCCAGCCGGTGAAGAAACTGGTAAGCGAAAAAGGCAGGCTTTTTTAGCCCTTTCACGTTCATCAGGCCGAATCCGCCATGGAACGGCGCGGGGCCGGGACCGGCCTCTTCAAAAATATCGGAAAATGTCCAGTAGGACATGCCGTCCACATACCGGAACGCGTCTTTGATGCGCGTCAGCACAAAAGCGGCCTCGTGGTAGGAATCGTGCGCGTTGTCGCGGGAGGAATAGCTGGAGCTCCACTCTGTAAAGTAAAGCGGCAGCTGCGGCATACAGGACTGGTCAATTTGCTGCCGTACCCTGCGCATGTCGCCCGAAACGGAGGTTTCATCGGGAATCAGCCGCTGCAGATTTTCGCCGAATTCATCCACAAAGCCTTCCACACCGTAGGTGTGGGTGGTGATAAAATCAAGCGGCAGGTGCGCGTTTGCACACGCGCAGATAAACTCCGGCACCCAGGCGCAGCCTGCCGTAGCGGGGCCGCCCACCCGGTACTGGGGGCAAACGCTTTTAATCGCGCGGGCGGAAGCTTCATATAGGCGTAGATAATCCTCAAATGGGGTATCGGAAGCAAAGAACCCGTACAGATTCGGTTCGTTCCATACCTCGAAAAACCACTTTTTCACTTCTTCCTGCCCGTAGCGCTCCGTTACGTGCTGTGTAAACGCCCGAATCAGATCTTCCCATTTTTCCAAGCTTTTCGGCATGGTTACGTTGCCGCGCCAGAAAAAAATGGTTTTGTTCCCGCTTGCCAATTTGGAAGGGGTGAAGGAAAGCTCCACAAACGGGCGCACCCCAAGGCGCAGCATGGTGTCGTACAGCAGGTCGATGTACTGCCAGTTGTAAAAGGGAGTTCCCTCTCGGGTTTCCTGGTAAACCCCCATGTCGTCGTGGAACAAGCCATGAAAACGCAGGTAGCGGAAGCCGCATTCTTCGTGTACCGTGCGCAGCTGCCGCTGGTTTTCGTTCAGCAGCGTTTCATAGGCTCGGCCGCCGCCAACGCAAAGGTTACAACTTTGGAAACGGTCGGAACTTTCCCGGTCAACCTGGTTTGCATTTACCTGAATCAGACGCATAACAATTCGCTTCCTTCCGTATTTTAAAGCTGCCGCACGGACGCGCCGATTTGCAGGGTGGTGGAAAGCGTGATTTTCATTGGTACGCCGGTGTACCCATTTTCCAGCCGATCCAGCAGAATGCGCGCGACCTGGGAGCCGATTTCCTCCAGTGGCTGCGTAACAATGGTCAGCCTTGGGTGGGCAATACGGGACAAATCCATGTTGTCGAACCCAATCAGCGAAAGCTCTTGCGGAATTTTTATACCCATCTCGTTTGCCGCAATCACGGCGCCGAGCGTCATTTCATAGTTGGTGACAAAAATCGCCGTAAGATCCGGGTGTGTTTTCAGCATGGCGCGCATGCTTTCGTACCCGCCGTGAAGGGTGTAGTCGCTGTTGATTACTAACTGTTCATCATATTCCACGGAGTGGGACTTTAATGCATCTACAAATCCGGCAAGGCGCTGCTGGGACGTGAAAACATCCTTCGGCCCCACAATAATTCCGATTCGGCGGTGGCCGTTGTCTAAAAGATGTTCCACCGCGCTGCGCGCTGCTGCGGCGTTGTCAATCAATACGCTGTCCGCGTAGCTGGAAAGCTCCGGGACACTCCGGTCGATGAGCACAACGGGAATTTTCTGCTCCTTTGCCGGGCGCAGATGGCGGCCGTCGCGGCACACGGGCATGTTGATGATTCCGTCCACCCGCTTTCCAATCAGGAATTTTGCGGCGTCGCATTCAAGCTTTTCATCCGTATGGCAGTCGCAGATAATTACGCTGTATCCGTGCTGCCTCAGGATGTCCTCCATCGCCGTAATAATCTGCGTGACAAAAAGGTTGGAAAGCTCCGGAATAATAACGCCTACCGTCCGGCTGCGGTTGCTTTTCAGACCGCGCGCGTATTCGTTCACGTGGTAATCCAGCTTTTTAATGGCGCGTTCCACAGCGATGCGGTTCTTTTCCTTCAGTGTTCCTCCGTTAACGTATTTCGAAATTGTTGCAATGCTGAGTCCGGTTTCCCGGGCGATGTCTTTTATTGTTGCGGCCATGAGGAGCCTCCTGTAAAACGTTACAATTTATACCTAACTTATCACAGTCATAAAAAAGTGTCAACAGGCAAAGTTTTAATTGACAATTCGGGGCAAATGTGCTATGTTTATAAAAACAAAACGTTTCACTTTATTTAGACAAGCACGGTACTGCGGTTGAAGGAATCGCTATATTGGTGCTTTCTATTTTCCTTAAAAAACGAAACGTTTCACTTTTAAGGGAGGATGAAGGATGCTAGTAACTTCTTCAGAGATGCTGAATAAAGCGCGGGAAGGCGGCTATGCCGTCGGCGCGTTTAACGTGGAAAACATGGAGATGGTTCAGTCCGCGATTGAGGCTGCGGAGGAACTGAACGCCCCCATTCTGCTGCAGACCACGCCGTCCACCGTAAAATACGCAGGGCTTGACCTGTACTATTCCATGGTCGCGACACAGGCGGCAAAAGCAAAAGTGCCCGTTGCACTGCACCTGGACCATGGTTCCAGCTTCGCCCTGTGCGCACAGGCGCTGCGGGCAGGCTACACCAGTATTATGATTGACGGCAGCAAGCTGCCGCTGGAGGAAAACATCGCACTGACCCGAAAGGTTGTGGAAATGTGCGAACCGGCCGGAATTCCGGTGGAAGGGGAGATTGGCCGCGTCGGCGGCAAGGAAGACGATACGGAGTGCGAGGAAGCAGGGTACACTATCCCGGAGGAAGCGGTGCGTTTTGAACGGGAAACGGGCCTTTCCAGCATGGCGGTCGGCGTTGGAACGGCGCACGGCGTTTATAAAACCAAGCCGGTGCTCAATACACACTTAATTCAGCAACTCAGAGGAATGCTTACCGTGCCGATGGTGCTGCACGGTGCCTCCGGCCTTTCGGATGAGGCAATCCGGGAATGCATCCACAACGGCATCTGCAAAGTCAATTTTGCCACTGAGCTGCGCATTGCCTACACCAAAGGTGTCCGGGAAGTTCTGACGGATTCGTCCGTTTTTGACCCGAAGGCATTTGGCCGAGTCGGCCGCGAACGAGTTCGGGAGGCTGTGAAGTACCGCATCCTTACCTGCGGCTGCGACGGAAAAGCGTAGGGGGGATTGCAGTGAGCGAGGTACTGCTGGGCATTGATATTGGCACTTCGGCCTGTAAGGCTGCGGCGTTTGACCGCGACGGAACGGTCCTGGCTCAGGTGAACGAAGCCTATCCCGTTTATTACCCCAAGCCTGGCTGGGCGGAGCAGGACCCGAACGATTGGTGGGAGGCCGTTTGCAAAGCTGTGCAGCGGGTTTTAGAGCAGGGCATCCGCGCTTCGGACATTGCGGGAATCGGAATTGATGGGCAGAGCTGGAGCGCAATCGCGGTCGGTGGGGACGAAACCGTCCTTTGCAATACCCCCATCTGGATGGACACCCGCGCGGAGGAAATCTGCGGGCAGATGAAAGCCCGCTGTGGGGAACAGCGGCTGTTTGAAACAAGCGGAAACCCCGTGCAGCCCATGTATACCATGCCCAAGGTTCTGTGGTACAAGGAACATGCACCGCAGGTGTACCGGAACGCGTGCAAAATCCTGCAGTCCAACAGCTTTATTGCGTACCGCCTGACCGGGGTCATGACCCAGGAGCCCAGCCAAGGCTACGGTTGGAACTGTTACCGGATGGAGCGCGGCGAGTGGGACCGGGAGCTTTGCAAAGAGCTGGGGGTTGGCCCACAGCTTCTTCCCGACATTGTTCCTTGCCACGCCGTAATTGGCAAAGTCACGGCAGAGGCGGCGCGCCTTACCGGACTGGCGGAAGGAACCCCGGTGGTTGCCGGTGGGCTGGATGCGGCATGCGGAACGCTGGGCGCGGGGGTTATCCGCCCCGGCGAAACGCAGGAACAGGGCGGCCAGGCTGGTGGAATGAGCATTTGTGTGGACCGCTGTACGGCAGATTCCAGACTAATTTTAGGCGCGCATGTCGTTGAAAACCGGTGGCTACTTCAGGGCGGCACGGTGGGCGGCGGCGGAGCCATGAACTGGTTTGAAAAGGAATTTGGCGCCGCGGAACGCACCGCCGCCAAAGCGAACGGGACCAGCTCGTTTGCCGAGCTGGACCGGGGCGCTGCCGGGGTGCCCGCTGGCAGCGAAGGACTTGTTTTTCTGCCATATCTTGCAGGGGAGCGCAGTCCCATCTGGAACCCCCATGCAAAAGGCGTGTTTTATGGCATCGACTTTTCCAAAACTCGGGCGCACTTTGCACGCGCAGTGATGGAGGGAGTTGCCTATTCCCTGAAGCATAATCTGGAGGTGGCCGAGGAAGCCGGCGCGCAGGCACAGCTGCTCCGCTCCATAGGGGGCGCCGCCAACAGCCGCTTATGGATGCAGATTAAGGCGGATGTGACCGGAAAGCGGTTTGCGGTTTCTTCCTCCGACACCGCCACGGCGCTTGGCGCGGCAATGCTTGCAGGCGTGGGCACGGGCGTGTATTCCGGGTTTGAGGATGCGGCCGCGCGGACTGTCCGAACGAAAAGCGAGTATTATCCCAACCCGGAAGCAGAAGCGTGTTATGCGAACGGCTACCGGATTTACCGGCAACTGTATGAAAACCTAAAAAATCTGATGAACGAAGGGGAAGCAGAATGAAAGCAGCAGTGCTGTATGGAAATGAAGATATCCGTTACGATGATTATGAGACGCCCCAAACCCGGCCCGGCACGGTAAAAATTCATGTGAGGGCAACCGGAATCTGCGGAAGTGACGTTCCGCGTGTGCTGAATCACGGTGCCCATTTTTACCCCGTGGTGCTGGGGCATGAGTTTTCCGGCGACATTGTCGAAGTAGGAGAAGGCGTTACCGGCCTGCAGGTGGGGGATACGGTTTCAGGTGCGCCGCTTGTTCCCTGCATGGAGTGTGACGACTGCCAGAACGGGAACTTTTCCCTGTGCCGGCATTACACCTTCATCGGCAGCCGGCAGCAAGGCAGCTTTGCAGATTATGTGGTTATCCCCGCAAAAAACGCTGTCAAATATGACCCGTCCATTCCCTATGAGCAGGCCGCCATGTTCGAACCTTCCACCGTGGCGCTGCACGGGATTTTCTGCAACCAGTACCGGGGTGGGGGCTGCGTTGCGGTACTGGGCTGCGGAACCATCGGAATTTTTACGCTGCAGTGGGCGAAAATTTTCGGCAGTAAAAAAGTAGTAGCGTTTGATCTGGACGAAAGCCGCCTTGCGCTGGCAAAGCGCATGGGTGCCGACGAAGTAATCAATACAAAGACGGAGGGCTTCCTGGAAAAGGCGATGAGCCTGACCGGCGGCAAAGGGTTCGATTATGTGTTTGAAACGGCGGGCAACCCCGCAACCATGCATATGGCGTTTGAAGCCGCCGCGAACAAGGCGCACGTCTGCTTTATTGGTACACCGCATGTAGAACTGCAGTTTACCCCGAAGGAATGGGAAGCTATGAACCGCAAGGAATTTGCCCTGACGGGCAGCTGGATGAGCTATTCCGCGCCGTTCCCGGGCAAGGAGTGGGAGCTTACCGCCCATTATTTTGCCACCAAGCAGCTTCGGTTTGACCCGGATTTCATTTATAAAAAGTTCCCGATGAGCCAGGTCAAGGAAGCGTTCGACTTGTTCCATCACCCGGAACAGGTGCATGGAAAAATCATGCTCATCAACGAATAAGGCGGCGGAAACATGATTCTTACGGTAACACTGAATCCTTCGATCGACAAATTCTATCAAATTGACCGCCTGCGCCCATACGAAGTTCAGCGCGTAGGGGAGGTCAACAACACAGCAGGCGGCAAAGGACTGAATGTTTCGCGTGTGGCCGCACTTTCCGGCGAAGCCGTTACCGCAATGGGCTTTGTGGGTGGCCACAACGGCGCGCTGTTCGAAAGCCTGATTTCGCAGCCGAACATTCGCAGGGCGTTTACGCAGACCCAGGCGGAAACACGCTGCTGCGTGAACGTATTCGACATGGAGCGGAAAAAAAGCACGGAATTTCTGGAACCCGGAAACCCGGTGACACCCGAAGAAACTGCCCGCTTTCTGGAAGAATACAACCGGCAGCTGCCGGGTGCGGATGTTGTCACGCTGTCCGGCAGTATGCCGAAAGGGCTTCCGTCGGACTTTTACGCCCGGCTGATTGAAGCGGCACACCGTTTGGGTAAACCAGTTATTCTGGACACCAACGGCGACGCGCTCCGCGCAGCCATTGCCGCTGGGCCGGAATGGATTAAACCAAACGCAGACGAAATCCGGCAGATCGCGCAGGGTGATACAACCACACTGGAGGGCGTAATTGCGGCGGCCAAAGAGCTGCATCAGGGCGGAATCGCGCATGTGGCGGTTTCACTTGGCAAAGACGGTGTGGCCGTCGTATGCGAAAGCGGAGTTTATCGCGGTATTACGCCGGATATTCCGGTGGTGAATACGGTTGGCTGCGGCGACAGCATGGTGGCGGGATTCGCCGTTGGAACAGTGCGCGGCTGTTCCGTAGAAGAAACCATACGAATTGCCGTTGCAGTTTCTACCGCCAATGCGCTCACCAAGGAAACGGGAAGCTTCCGTATGGAGGACTTCAACCGGATTCTTCCGCAGGTCAAGGTGATTCGGTCCGACCTGTAAAAAGCAAATTCGCGGGATGAAACCCGCAGTCTTTGTCCATTCATTTCCTTCATTTTATAATATTTGTGATAAGGAGACATGTACTATGGCAGAATTTATTGATCCGAAACTGGTACCAAAGCGCACCCTTTCCACCGGCGAGCAGATTCCCTGTATCGGCATGGGAACCTTTGGCTCCGACCGTTTCACCCCGGAGCAGGTTTCCAATGCGGTCGCGGGCGCGATTCGCTGCGGCTACCGTATGTTTGACTGCGCGTCCGTCTACGGCAATGAAGACCTGATTGGCAAGGTCTTTGCGGATGCTATCCAGCAGGGTGTTGTAAAGCGCGAAGAACTGTTTATTACCAGTAAGGTCTGGAACGACCAGCACGGCAAGGGCGATGTGCTTCTCGCCTGTGCGAAATCCCTGCGCGACCTGCAGCTGGACTATATCGACGCTTACTTTATGCACTGGCCCTTCCCGAATTACCACAGACCCGGCTGCTCCGTCGATTCCAGGGACCCGAACTCCAAACCGTTCCTGGTGGAGGATTTTATGGCAACCTGGCGCCAGATGGAACGGCTTTACGATATGGGCCTGGTCCGGAATCTTGGTATGTCCAGCATGACCATCCCGAAGTTGGAGGCGGTACTTCCGCTGTGCCGCATTAAGCCAACTGTTATTGAAATGGAGCTGCACCCAAGCTTCCAGCAGCCGGAGCTTTACGATTACGTGGTTGCCCACGGCATCCAGCCCATCGGCTTCTGCCCCATCGGCAGCCCCACACGCCCCGACCGCGACAAAACCCCGGAGGATATTGCCGATATCCAGATGCCGGAGGTTATGGAAATCGCGCAGGCACATCATGTGCATCCCGCCGTTATCTGCCTGAAGTGGGCTGTTCAGCGCGGGCAGATTCCGATTCCGTTCTCCATTCATGAAAACGAGTATGTCAGCAATCTGAAATGCACCATCGAGGACCCGCTTACGGACGAGGAAATGGAGAAACTAAGGCGCGCCGACAAAAACTGCCGCTTAATCAAGGGCCAGGTGTTCTTATGGCCGGGCGCAAACGACTGGCATGCCCTTTGGGATGAAAACGGCGAAATTACAAAATAAGGAGCGCGACCAATTATGTTGAAAGGTATTCCCAGCATTCTTCCGCCGGAGCTTCTGAAAATACTGATGGAAATGGGGCACGGTGATGAAATTGTGCTGGCAGACGGAAACTTCCCAAAATTTGCCCATGCGGAAAACGTGATACGCTGTGACGGGCACGGAATCCCCGAACTGATGGAAGCTATACTGAAGCTGATGCCGCTTGACCCTTATGTGGAACATCCCACGGTGTTCATGGCAGTGTTGCCGGATGACCCCTATAAGCCGGTGATTTGGGATACATACCGTGAAATTGGAAGAAAGTACGAGGAGCAGGGCCTGCGGGAAATTTGTATCGACAAATTTGAATTCTATGACCGCGCCAAAAAGGCGTATGCCGTGGTCGCAACTGGGGAAACCGCGTTGTATGCAAACGTCATCTTGAAAAAGGGCGTAATTAAGTAATTCAAAAAATATGTGTGGGTGCTGCCGAATGGATGGATTCCTTGGCAGCACCCTTCTTGAATTGAATCCAAATTTATATATTTTACCAATGTTGGTGAAAAAAACTGACACAGACGCGATTTGTTGACAGATTATAGTCAATATGCTACGATAGGTACAACTTGAAACTTAGGAAACGCTGATGGAAGCAATCGCAAGGCTGCTCTGACCGGCGTTTTTGTGGTTTATAGCGCTTTTCGCCGGTAAATCGGCGAAGCCTTTTCAAAAAGAGGAGTTCGTGCTTTGAAGGATAGACGCAGCATAGGCGAAAAAAGAACCCGGACGAGTATTCGTTTGGGCAGAAAGTTTCGGTGGAACAGTCTTCAGGTTGTTTTGTCCATTGTCATGCTAGGACTTTCCCTGACGGCGGTAATGGTGATTTCTCAGCTGATTTACAGCCATGCCAGCGCGACCATCAATTATTCGGTCAGTCAAAACAACATTCAGATTGTCAGTGATGTCGCAAAGTCGATTGACAGCTATATTGACGAAATGGAATCCATATCGGACACCATTACCAATCTGCTTGCCAAGGAACCGGTCGAAAACCTAAACCGGAGCACAGTCGTCTTTCTGCGTGACGACATCGAAACCATCGCCGTGTTTGATGAAACACAGAACGCGGTTTTCTGTACCGACAGCAGAACGCTCCGGGGCGATATTGATCTGACAAGGCAGAGCTGGTTTACCGGAGTAATTGCTCAGCATTCCAACTATTTGATTTCGGTGCCGCATGTGCAAAGGCTTTTCTGGGGCGACTATCCGTGGGTGATTACGCTGACGCGCGGGGTCACGTGGAAGCAGGGCGGTGTGGTGCACAACGGCGTGGTCATGGTGGATATGAATTTTAACCGCATCCGCGACCTTTGTACGCGCGACCTGGAAAACCACGGCTACCTCTATATTATGGGCACGGACGGCAGTATTATCTATCATCCAATGCAGCAGATGATTTATGCAGGAATTCAGCCCAAGGAATTTCAGGCTACATCCCACCTTCGGGACGGCAGTTCGCAGGTGACAAATGACGGGCAGAAGCTGTCTGTCGCCGTGAAGACGCTTTCCGGCGCATCCTGGAAGGTCATCGGGGTGTCCACGCTTCAGGGGCTGGACGCATATGGAAACGGCCTGAAAAACTACATTATGACAGCGGTTTTTCTGCTTTCCTTGGCGCTGTTTTGCGCAAGCATCGTCGTCAGCCGCGGGATTGTAAGCCCGCTGCGCCAGTTAGTCTTTCTGATGGGGCGTATCTCCGGGGACGGCGAAGACATTTGTGCGCCGGAAAAGGGAGTGTTCGAGATTCGCACGCTAAGCGCTTCGTTTAATCGGATGGTTCGGCGAATCCGACAGCTGATGAATCAGGTGAAGGAGGAGCAGGAGCAGCTGCGACGAAGCGAGCTCAAAGCTCTGTATTCCCAGATTAATCCGCATTTCCTGTATAATACGCTCGACTCTGTGGTCTGGCTGGCGCAGAGCGGCGACCAGAAAAATGTGGTTCACATGGTGATGGCGCTGGCGAAGTTTTTCCGCATGTCGCTGTCCGGCGGAAGAGAGTCCATTACGGTGGAAGAGGAACTGCAGCAGGTAGAAAACTATCTGATTATTCAGCAGCTGCGGTTCTACAATACCTTTACATACGAAATCTCCTGCGAAGATGAAATCAAAAGAGCGATTACGCCAAAGCTGGTTCTTCAGCCGCTGGTGGAAAACGCCATTGTGCACGGGCTGGGAACCTTAGGCGAATCGGGCGTCATTACCGTGAAGGCGCAAAAGCGGGATAATATGCTTCTGTTTGAGGTGCGCGACAACGGATGCGGTATCCCGCCCGAAAAACTGGAGCATATTCTGGAGACTTCCCCAAAATCCCGTAACGGGTTTGGGTTAAAGAACGTACACGAAAGAATCCGGCTGGGCTGCGGGCCGGAGTACGGCCTTACACTGGAAAGCGAGCCCGATGAGGGCACCACGGTTTGGGTAAAGCTTCCACTCCAGTTTCCGGAGGCGCAGAAAGAGGTGGAATCATGAAGCGTTTTCTCATATTGATGTTTACCTCTGTCATGATTTTCTCATTGACCTCCTGCAGCTTTGCCATGAAAACCTATAAAATTGAGCTCATTGTTAAGGGAAGCAGCATGGAGTTCTGGAAAAACTTGAGCAAAGGGGCGCAGTCCGCCGCTCTGGCGAACCATGCTGAAATTCAAATGGATGGGCCGGAGGAGGAAAAGGACCCGGCCGACCAGCTGCGCTACATTGAAAAGGCGATTCAGGAAAAGCCCGACGCGATTATTCTTGCCGCGTCCGATTACAATCGCATGGTAAAACCCGTGGAGAACGCCGTGAATGCGGGTATTCCGGTGATTATGGTGGATTCGGACGTGAACAGCAAAAAAACGCTTGCTTATGTTGGCACCGACAACATCATGCTGGGCAGTAAGCTGGCGCAGAGCCTGGAAAGCCGCGTAAAAACCGGGGGCAAGGTGGCGGTTATCAGCTTTGTGCAGGACAGTTACCCGGCCGTGCAGCGGGAGAAAGGCTTTCGGGATACGATGGCGAGGTACAGCCGGTTCCAACTGCTCAAAACACAGTACGGCGGTTCCGATAATGCCATTTCGGAAAAGCTGACGGCGGCGCTGCTGAAATCCGAGCCCGACCTGGTGGCCATTGCAGCGTTGAACGAACCGTCCGCGGCCGGCGCAGCGCAGGCGCTAAGCAAATCCGGCCGGAAAAACGTGCGTGTTTTTGCAGTGGACTGTATGCCGACGGAGGCTATGTATATGGAGCAGGGTGTTGTGGACATCGCCCTGCTGCAAAACCCGTATCAAATGGGATATTACAGCGTGGAAACCGCGGTAAAGGCGTTGAACGGACAGCGGGTCGAGGACGTTTATACCGATATTTATACGGTGGACAAAAGCAATCTGTTCGATAAACTGTATCAGCAGCTGATCTTTCCGTTTTCAAATTAAGGTTGGGGGGTGTTGTTTTGTATAAGGTTGTTTTTGCAGATGACGAGACCCTGGTGCGCGACCGAATCAGTACCATGGTGGATTGGAACAGCGTGGGATTTTCCTTAGTCGCGTGCTGTACCAACGGGTACGAGCTCATGGAGCAGATGGAAAAAGAGATTCCCGATTTGGTCATTCTTGATATTAACATGCCGTTTATCAATGGGTTGGAAGCCGCTCGGCAGATTCGCCACAGCTACCCGCAGGTGAAGATTGCCTTCCTCACCAGCTATGCCGATTTTGATTACGCGCGGCAGGCGGTGGAACTCAACGCGATGAAATACATCATTAAACCCGCAACGGCGCAGGAGCTTTTGAAAGTTCTTACGGAAGCGCGCGACGCGCTGGACGCCGAAAAACAGCGTGTGCATAGAATGGCGGACCTGGAACATGCCTACCGCTGCAGCAACCAGATGCTGATGCAGGATATTCTCAGCGATATGGCGAAAAGTGACACCATCTATGAGCGCGCGCAAAGCTGCGGGTTCCACTGGAACGCGGACACCGTCTTTCAGGCTGCAGCGTTTCGCCCGGACCGCGCCGGCCGTGGAACCTACTGGGACAATGTGGATGAGCGCACGTTGCTTTTTGCACTTTGCAATGTGACCACAGAGCTGGCGGAAGACAAACAGCTTGGCTGCGTTCAGATTCATGGCGATGTGGTGGCTTTGGTCGGCACCGCGCCCGCCGATTCCATTGAATGCGTAATGCAGGATTTCGCCGAATCGATTCTGCAGATTGTGAGTACCAAGCTCCATTTCACCGTAACCGCCGGACTGGGCAGCGTCTGCCGCGGCTGCGCCGGGGTTGCGGGAAGCTTTGCGGAAGCGGAAAAGGCGATGGAGCTAAGTGTGCGCCACGGTGGAAACCGGCTTTATACCGAACAGGACCTGCAGCAGACCCATTGCGGTCACACGGCTGTTTGGAACGCTGTCAACTACATTGAAAGCACTTATGCTGACCCGAACCTTTCGGCGGACTCTGTGTGCGAGCATCTGCATGTCAGCCCCAGTTACCTGAGGGCGCTTTTTAAGCAGCAGACGGGGCTATCCATCATCGGGTACATCACGAAGGCACGCATGGAACGGGCGAAAGCCCTCCTGCTGGAACAGGGCCTCAAGAATTATAAGATTGCGGAACTGACCGGTTATTCTGATCCCCATTATTTCAGCTATTGCTTCAAACGTTATTTCGGGGTGACTCCTGCGGAAATGAGAAGTAAAGCAACCCCTAAATCACCACAAAACCAAGTTGATAAATAAAACGTTTCACTTTTAAAAAGCCCTTCTTTTCGTTTTTTCGGAAAGAAGGGCTTTTTTTATGCAAAAAAGAACTTCCATAGGAAAAGTGGGAAATTTTTATAGGATGACCTATCTTTAATAAAAAAAATATTTAAATATGTGCATTATTGAGGTGAAAGAAGGAAAAAATCGAAAATTATACCACCGGGAAAGCGGGTGGGGTGAAAAATCGCTGATCGGGTTAAAATATCGATGACTTTACCGGAAATCTATTGTATAAAAAAGTATCCTTTGCTATAATGCAGAAAATGAAACGTTTTATATTTAGAAAAGGAGACGGCTTCATGGAGGAGGAAGAAGCTTTGCGCGAAACTTATTTTGCCGAGCTTGACCCTGGGCGGCGCAAAGAGCTGCTCGAACGGTTCAGCCGGGATCATCCGCAGGACGCGGAGGTTCCTTTGTTTCAAACACTTTGGTCCTTAAGGCACGTTGATCCCAAAAACGACGAGCATCCGGTGGATATGTTTCTGTGGCAAATCGTAAACTTAATCTCCCTGTACCGTGTTCCAGGCTTTTTCAGCGGAGGAACGGAAAAGGAAATCAGGGCCGCCATGGATGCACTTGGATTCTCCGCCGTAGCAAAATACGGCGACAAAGGGCGCGAAATCCTTTACCTGGAACTTCGAAACGCGGCGCGGCGGTATTTCAGCACCTGCGAAAGCAAATCATACGGCAAAAAACTGATGGGAATTGTCACGATGAATGAGAGTGAGCGCAGGGATAAGCTGGCCCGCGAGGTATGGCAGTTAACGGAGGGCCTTTCGCGGCGTTTTGAAACGGATGAAGACATGGCGCTGTTCCGCAAGGCGGTACGCGACGAATTTATTGTGCAGTACCCGGATGGAGAGGAACGATTGGAACGGCAGGAAAAACGCCGCACAAAAAAACGGATTGCTTAATGGACCGCAATTAGGGTTTTATGTTCTGAAACAAGCAATTCTTAACAGGGAGGAACAGTCAACGTGAATAAATTTAAGAATTTGCCGGTTGTTAGGGCAATTGGCTTTAACCGGGTGGTTTTGATTGGCGTCATCCTGCTGATGTACCTAGTCTTTGCACTGCTTACCCCGGTGCTGCATTCCGGCGCAACTTTTCTAAAGTACGACCGCATTCTCAGCGCGCTCAACTATGCATACTTCATTGGATTTCTGGGGCTTGGGGTTACTTTTGTTATCGCTACGGGCGGAATCGATTTTTCCATTGGTCCCGTTATGTTTACGGCGGCGTTGGTTTCCGGCTACTGCCTCACACAGTACCACGTTCCGCTGTGGCTGTGCCTGATTCTCAGCATCGTCATCGGGGTTTTGTTCGGAATCATCAACGGGTACTTTGTCGCCTACCGCTTTTTGCCTTCGTTCATTACGTCTTTGGCGTGCATGCAGATTGCGAAAGGCGTAGGAAGCGTATTTACAAAAACACAGTCCGTCACCTGGCCTACGGAAGGGAACGAAAACGCATGGTTCCATTATCTGGTGCGCTGGGGCGACGTTCCCGTCGGGTTTATCCTGCTTTGCCTTGTCGCTGCCATATGTGCGGTGGTGCTGAATAAAACAAAGGCGGGCAGATACATACTTTGCATCGGCAGCAACAAAGAAGCGGTGCGCCTTTCCGGTGTAAATACTAAGAAGTGGGAAATGCTGGCTTATATTATCTGCGGGCTTCTTGCCGGCGTTGCGGCAATCTTCTATGTGGGCGCTTATACCACCGTTCAGCCGGGTCTGGGTGATACGTTCAACAACGAAGCCATCGCCGCATGCGTAATGGGCGGCACTTCCATGGCGGGCGGCCTTGCCTCTATGCTGGGCACGGTCATCGGTGCATTAATTATCGCGCTGATGCAGGAAGGCATCCTTGCAATGGGCTTCACCATTTCTTATCAGTATGTCATTACGGGCATTATTGTGCTGATTGCTGTCACCGCGGATACGCTCAGCAGAAAAAGAAAGAATTAATGGAGGCGTGAGCAATGGGTGACGTTATTTTAACCATGAAGGGAATCGACAAAAGGTTCCCCGGCGTGCAGGCGCTCAGCGGAGTGAACCTGGAAATCCGCAAAGGCGAGGTTCTGGCCCTGATGGGGGAGAACGGCGCCGGAAAATCCACGCTGATGAAAGTGCTTACCGGTATTTACAAAAAGGATGCCGGAACCATTACATACGAAGGCCGCGAGGTGGAATATAACAACCCGCGGGAAGCGCAGGAAGACGGAATCGTGATTGTCCACCAGGAACTGAACATGATGGGGCATCTTACCGTGGCGCAGAATATCTTTATCGGGCGCGAACCGAAAAACGGCTTCCTGATTGATGACGCCAAAATGAACAGCGACACCAGAAAGCTTTTCCAACAGCTGAACATCGACATCAATCCAAAGGAAACCATGAGCAAACTGACGGTTGGCAAACAGCAGATGTGTGAAATTGCCAAGGCCATTTCGCATAAAGCCAAAGTCATTATTTTCGACGAACCCAGCGCGGCGCTTACCGAATCGGAAATTGAGCAGCTGTTTAAAATCATCCGGAACCTCCGGGACCAGCAGCTTGGCATCGTATATATTTCCCACCGCATGGACGAAATTAAGAAAATCACCGACCGCGTTACGGTTATGCGCGACGGTTGCTATGTAGGCACACTCATTACGAAGGACTGCACGAAGGACGACATCATCAACATGATGGTCGGGCGCGTCATTTACGAAACTCCGAAAACGGAAAGCCATGTTCCGCCGGACGCTCCGGTTGTGTTGAAGGTGGAGCACCTGAATGCAGGCCGCATGGTGCAGGATGTGAGCTTTGAACTGCACAAGGGCGAGATTCTCGGATTTTCCGGCCTGATGGGCGCAGGCCGAACAGAAATGGCAAGAGCTCTGTTCGGTGCGGACCCGAAGGACAGCGGTGATATTTACATAAAAGGCGAGAAAGTGGAGATCCACACGCCGGAGGACGCCGTAAGGCATGGCATCGGTTACCTTTCAGAGGATCGCAAGCGGTTTGGCATCGTATTGAAGAAGAGCATTACGGAAAATGCGACGCTGACCTGCCTGCCAAGGTATTGCAAGGGCGTGTTTATTGACAAGAACAAGGAAAAACAGGTGACAAAGCAGTACGTGGATACGCTGCGAATCAAAACACCGGGCATCGACCAGCTTGTCATGAATCTTTCCGGCGGCAACCAGCAGAAGGTCGTTATTGAAAAATGGTTAATTGGCGATTCCGATATCCTGATTTTTGACGAACCAACCCGAGGAATTGATGTCGGCGCAAAACAGGAAATTTATGAACTGATGAACCGTCTTGTGGACGAAGGAAAATCCATCATCATGATCTCTTCTGAAATGGCCGAAATTACGCGCATGAGCGACCGCATTATTGTAATGTGCGAAGGCCGCATTACCGGAGAGCTGGATATTAAGGAAACTTCGCAGGAACAAATTATGCATTATGCTACACTGCGCGCGGGAGGGTCGGACAATGAATGAAAAAAGGAAAAGCGGCCTTGCCGCAAACCCGTTTCTGAAAAGTCTTGGAACACAGCAGGCTATTATTGTTGGCGTAATCATCGTATTATTTATCTTTTTCAGTTTGGCAAGCGTATCGTTCCGTAAATACACAACCGTCGTAACCTTATGCAACTACATGTATTATATCTTGCTCATGGCCATCGGCGTTACTTTCCCCCTGCTGACGGGCGGCGTTGACCTTTCCATCGGCACCGGGCTCATCTGTTACGCGATTGTCGGCAGCTACGTCATTTCAAACGGTCACATGCCGGTTGGCGTCGGAATGCTGGTTGTCATGATCATGTCACTGATCATCGGTTTTATCAACGGAATCATCATTGCCAAGCTGGATTTGCCCCCGTTCATTACCACCCTGTGCACCATGATGATTGTGCGCGGGCTGGGTTCGATCTTGACGGGCGGACTTAGCGGCGTGTGGCCGATGGCAGGCTCCGCCGGCGGATGGTGCCGCAGTATCTTTAAGATTACCGTCGGTAAGACCATTATTCCAATCGGAATTATTTGGATGCTGATTCTGATCGCCATCATGTCCATTATTCTGAGGAAAACAAAGATCGGCCGTTACATTCTGGCAATTGGAAGCAATAAAGAGGCGCTCCGCCTTTCCGGTGTAAATGTTGTGAAATGGCAGGTTATCGCGTACATCATTTCCGGATTCTTTGCCGGGCTGGCGGCAATTGCCTATGCGTGCACCTTCTCCAACATCACCCCTGGCACGGGCGCCGGCCTCGAGCTGGACGCCATCGGCGGTGCCATCATCGGCGGCACTTCCATGACGGGCGGTTCCGGTTCTATTGTGGGGACACTGCTCGGCGTGCTTGTCATTTCCCTGTTGAAAACAGGTCTTCCGTACATCGGCCTGCAGGCAAACTGGCAGCAGATTATTACCGGACTGGTTCTGCTTGCCGCCATCACAGCCGATATGGCCAAACGGAAAAAGGCCGCCTGACACATCAGAAATACGCCATAGGCGTATATCGATATTTTAAAATTAGGAGGATATCTGTATGAAAAAGGTCACGGCACTTATAATGGCAGCCACTATGACAATGACAATGGTTACTGCAGGATGCAGCAACGGCGGTTCCACCTCTTCCGCGGCAGAACCGGCAGCCGCAAGCGCGAACAGCGCAGCTTCATCCGAAGCTGCGGGCGGCGGCAAAACCTACCACTTCGAGATTGTTTCGAAGGGGTTCCAGTCTACCTACTGGCAGGCAGTTTATAAGGGCGCTGAGGCAGAACTGGAAAAGCTGAATTCAGACGCGAAGTATCAGAAGTATTCCATGAACTTTGTGGGACCGGATTCCGAATCCGACATTGCAGTTCAGGTGCAGGAATTCACTTCCGCGCTGAATGCGAAACCGGACGCAATTGGTCTGGCCGCACTGGACGTTAACGCACTGCTCGATTCCATTAAGACCGCCCAGAGCTCCAAGATCCCGATCATCGGTTTTGACTCCGGTGTTCCGAAGGCTCCGGAAGGTTCGGTTCTTGCCAACGCTTCCACCGATAACTATGCAGCCGGTAAAGCAGCGGCGGACGGCCTGTACGAGAAAATTAAGGGCTCCATCGGCCAAAAACAGGTTCGTATCGGCGAAGTAAACCAAGATGCGACCTCCGAATCCATCACCAACCGCGGCCTCGGCTTTATCGATCGAATGATCGAACTGCTGAAAGCCGACAACCACACCGTGTTTGTAACCGGTAACGACAAATATGTGGGTTCCTGCAAGGGCAGCACCGGCAAAGAGGCAGACGCTGATGTGATTATTGAAGTCCGCGTACCTTCCCAGACCACAACCGAACTGTGCGCAACTGAGGCCGGCGTTATCCTGAACAAGAAAGACACCATCGCGATCTTCGGTTCCAACCAGGTTGCCGCCGAAGGTATTATCACCGCAAATGAAACTCTGAATGTCTGCGGTTCGGAAGACGGAAAAATCATTGCCATTGGCTTTGACTCCGGCAAGGTCATCAAAGCTGCTGTAACGGATGGCACCATGTACGGCGCTGTTACCCAGGCTCCTGTACAAATCGGTAAGGTCCTGATCGATCTGCTTGCGGATTCTGCGGAAGGAAAGGCTGTAAAAGATACCGATACCGGATGCCAGTTCTATACAAAAGACAACATCTCCAGTCAGGAAATTGCTCAGAACCTTTACGATTAATTTCGTAAAGCACTGCGGCTGAACAACCAGCACCTGTGTGTCCGGTTTGGGCGCACAGGTGCTTTGCCGCAGGTTTTCCCGAACCGATGCGTGCAATTCGTTTCGGGATTCGATAAGAAAAACCCGCAAACTGCACACAAAAAACACGGAATCATAAAATCTTTTTTGCAACAACCAGTCCGGCACTAAAATGATCATATCATCCTGGGAAGGACATTCCCGATAATCAAACTTTTTTTAAGGAGACCCCACTATGCTGAAAAATATCAATCCAATCCTGTCGCCGGAATTGCTGAAAGTACTTTGTGAAATGGGACATGGCGATGAAATTGTCATCGCCGATGGAAATTTCCCTGCGGAAAGCGTGGGGAAAAACGCGATTGTCATTCGTGCGGATGGTCACGGTGTTCCGGAAATTCTGGATGCCGTTTTATCTTTGATTCCTCTGGATCAGTATACACCAAAGCCGGCGGCGCTGATGGAGGTGACTCCCGGTGACCCGGTAAAGCCGGTCATCTGGGACATTTACAAACAAATGTTGAAACAGCACGGTGAAAACCCGGAAGCCATTGAAATGACGGAACGCTTTGCGTTTTACGAACGTGCGAAAAAAGCGTATGCCATTGTTGCAACGGGCGAAACGGCTATTTATGCAAACATCCTGCTGAAAAAAGGTGTGGTGAAATGAACGGGGCCACCAGAGTATTAGCCTTTGACTTCGGCGCATCCTCGGGCCGTGCAATCCTTGCAACCTATGACGGGGAAAACTTTTCCTATGAAGAAATTCACCGTTTTGAGAATGTCCCTCATGAAGTCAACGGGCATCTGTGCTGGAACTTCGACGTGCTGCGGTCGGAAGTGCAAAAGGGTATCGATAAGGCCGGCGCGTTCGACAGCATCGGTTTCGACACATGGGGTGTGGACTTTGGGCTTTTGGATGAGAACGGTGCGCTTTTGGCGGACCCGGTGCATTACCGCGACCGCCGTACGGACGGCATGATTGAAAAAGCGTTAAAGACCATGCGTGCCTCGGAACTGTACGGTAAGACAGGAACGCAGCTGATCTTTTTCAACACTCTGTTTCAGCTGATGGCGCTGAAGGAACAACAGCCCGAGCTGCTGGAAAAGGCAAAAACCCTGTTGTTTATGCCGGATCTGTTTGCCTACACCCTGAGCGGGGTGCCTGCCTGCGAACGCAGCATCGCTTCCACCAGCCAGCTGCTGGACACCGAAACCGGCGATTGGTGCCACGATATTCTGGAAGCGTTTGGCCTGCCGGAAAGGATCCTGCTTCCGCCGGTCAAAAGCGGGAGCATTACCGGCGTGATGCATAACGGGGCAAAGGTAATCGCCGTGGCAGGGCATGATACGCAGTGCGCTTCTGCTGCAGTGCCCACCCACGACCCGAACGTTGCGTTCCTTTCCTGCGGCACATGGAGCCTGCTCGGTACCGAACTGGACCGCCCTATTCTAAGCCAGGCCAGCATGAAGCTGGGGCTGTCGAACGAGCTGGGTGCAAACGGGCGGGTCAATTATCTGAAAAACATTATCGGCCTGTGGCTGATTCAGGAAAGCCGCCGTGCCCTGCGCCAGAAAGGCGAAGAATATTCTTACGCCGATCTGGAACGTTTGGCACTGCAGGCGGAACCGTTCCGCTGCTTTATCGACCCGGATGCGCCGGAGTTTGCGCCCCCGGGGGACATTCCGGAGCGCGTGCGGGAGTTTTGCCGCAGAACTGGGCAGACCCCGCCGCAAACGGTCGGCGAGGTGATGCGGTGTATTTATGAAAGTTTGGCACTGAAATACCGCTATGCGGTGGAACAGCTGCGGGATGCGACCGGAAAGCGTTTTTCCGCCCTTCATATTCTGGGCGGTGGCACCAAGGACCGCCTGCTTTGCCAGATGAGCGCAAACAGCACCGGCCTGCCGGTAGTTGCAGGGCCGGTGGAGGCCACCGCGCTGGGCAATATCATTATCCAGCTGGTTGCGCTTGGCAAGTTGGGCAATATTGACGCAGGACGCGACCTGATTGCCGCAACAGAGACTTTAAAGCATTATACCCCTGCGGAAACGCAGCAGTGGAACCTTGCGTATGAGACTTTTCAAACGATATTGAATAAAGGAGTGATAAACAATGCTGTATCCTAAAATCGGAATCCGCCCGATCATCGATGGGCGCTGGGGCGGCGTTCGTGAAAGTCTGGAAAAACAAACAATGGGAATGGCTCAAGGAGCCGCAAAACTGATTGAGGAGAATCTGAAATACCCGGATGGTACGCCGGTTCAGTGTGTGGTAGGCTGCACAACCATCGGCGGCGGCGCAGAAGCGGCAGCGGTCGCGGATCAGTTTGCTACGGAAAATGTAGTCGCCACGCTTTCCGTAACACCCTGCTGGTGCTACGGTACAGAAACGTTCGACATGGACCCCAAAACCATTAAAGCGGTGTGGGGCTTTAACGGAACCGAACGCCCCGGCGCAGTGTATCTTGCGGCGGTTATGGCGGCACACGCACAGCGCGGACTGCCGGCGTTTTCCATTTACGGCCATGATGTTCAGGACGCGACGGACTCCACCATTCCGGAGGACGTTGCGGAAAAGATCCTTCGCTTCGCCCGCTGCGCAGTTGCCGTCGGCTGGATGAAGAACAAGGCTTATGTAAACTTCGGCGGAGTTGCTATGGGGATTGCAGGCAGCTACTGCGACGCTTCCGTTATGCAGAAGTATTTTGGAATTCGTGCGGAATGGGTGGATTTGACGGAGATTCTCCGCCGCATTACCCTGAATATTTACGATCCGCAGGAATTTGAAAAAGCGTTGAAGTGGGTTCAGGAAAATTGCCGGGAAGGCTTTGACAAGAACGCCGCGAAGAACCTGCCCGAGGTGATCACAAAGTCCAAGGTGGTTCCTCCGGACAAGGATTGGGAATTCATTACCAAGATGACGATTGTCATGCGCGACATTCTTTACGGCAACAAAAAGCTGGAGGAAATGGGCTGGCACGAAGAAGCGCTCGGAAAGAACGCCGTGCTGGGCGGCTTCCAGGGGCAGCGTAACTGGACGGACTGGCTGCCGAACGCAGACTTTACAGAATCCCTGATGGCTAGTACGTTCGACTGGAACGGCCCGAAGCAGCCGACCGCGTTTGCCACGGAAAACGATACCTGCAACGGCATTTCCATGCTGCTGGGCACGTTGGTTACCCATACCGCCCCCTGCTTCCACGATGTGCGCACCTACTGGAGCCCGGAGGCTTGCCAGCGCGTAACCGGATGGAAGCCTACCGGGAAGGCCGCAAACGGATTTATTCACCTGATCAACTCCGGCGCGACGGCGCTGGACGGCAGCGGTGCCTGCAGAAACGAGCAGGGTGAACCGGTCATGAAACCGTTCTGGGAGATGAAAGAATCCGATATCAAGGCCTGCCTGGAAGCGACCGATTGGTGCCGCGCAGATTACGAGTACTTCCGTGGCGGCGGATTCAGCAGCCACTTCCGCTGCAAGGCGGAAATGCCGGTTACCATGCTGCGCTTTAATATTGTGGATGGCATCGGCCCGGTGCTTCAAATCGCCGAAGGCTGGACGGTCAACCTGCCCGACGAAGTCCACAATACGATTGACAAGCGCACCGATCCCACCTGGCCGACCACATGGTTCAGCCCCCGCCTGACCGGAACCGGCGCATTTACCGATGTTTACAGCGTTATGGCGAACTGGGGCGCCAACCACGGCGTAACGGTTTACGGCCACGCTGGTGCGGACCTGATTACGCTGGCTTCCATGCTGCGTATTCCGGTCACCATGCACAACGTTCCGGCGGAGAAGGTGTACCGCCCGCATGCATGGGCCTCGTTCGGCACGCAGGACCAACAAGCGGCAGATTATGCTGCCTGCAGACAGTACGGCCCCCTCTACAAGTAAGTTTTTGCAACATAAAGAAAGTTATATAAAAAGCGGTGTCTGCATTAACCACCGTGTTGTAGGGAAAGATTTTCAATTCAATAGTTTTATTGCATTAAGGCAGACAGCTTTTACCCAGCTGTCTGCCTTTTGCTATTCTTATGCCACACCTAATTCCCTTTGAAGCGCCTGTGTATCTGCTAAATCCAGCATTCCAACATCACGATAATAAATTGTTACCTGCTGAAATGCTGTTCTTGAGTATCGTTCGGATTTTTCACCAACCACAATCTTATCAATGAACAGGTGTAGTATTTCGGAGGTCAACTCTGGGACTTCAGGGTATTGCTTGGCTTTGGCTATAAATAAATCTACATTGGCAATGCTTCTTTTAAGCTTTTCCAGCTCTTTTTCTTTCTCTGGAATAGCAGCTGCTACTTCTTTTTGCTCATCAAGGTAGTCTTGGCTTAGGGCACGAAATACTTCATTTGGAATTTTTCCCAACACATTATCCTCATAGAGACGTTTGAAAAGTGCCTTAAGTTCTTCCTCACGATGCTTGAGCTTTACTATTTTTTGATGCAAATTTGAAATATCACTTTGCACCTGTGAGGTGTTTTTCTTATTAAGATACTTTCCAAATAAGCTTTCATGTGTCCGGGCAAGGTGAGTGACACGCCTTAAATCATCCAGCACAATTGCTTTAATGGCATCCTCTCGGATGTAGTGAGATGTACAAAAGTCTTTGCCGTTTTTGTTGTAAGTTCGGCATTTGAAATTATTGTAATTCTCGCCTTTGGTGTGGGTGCGATAGAGATCAAGCTTGTCCCCACAGTCCTGACAGTATAACAGTCCTGAGAAAATGTTAGGGTTGTCCATAGGTGTCGGTCTGATTTTACTCTCTCTTAACTTTTGGACGATATCCCAAGTTTCTTTGTCCACAAGAGCTTCATGGGTATTTTCAAAACGCACTTGCTCATCGGTTGGACGCACCACACGCTTCTTATTTTTATAGGACTTGGTGGTGTTGACAAGGCTGATGGTGTGCCCAAGATAAACCTCATTTTCCAAAACTCGTATTACATTTTCAGAGTGCCACTTGTATGGCTGCTCCAAATTCAGCTTGGCATTCTTCTTCCCCTCTTTGCGATAATAGTAATGTGCCGGGGTGAGTATCTCACGCTTTTTTAGCTCTCGTGCAATCTGATTGGGACCTTTACCACCAACACAGAGAGAAAATATCAGCTTTACAACCTCGGCAGATTCTTCATCGGGAACAAGATGGCTCTTTGGATTTTCCGGGTCACGCATGTACCCATAGGGAGGCTTGCCACCAAGCCAAGCACCTGTTTCAGCTTTGGCACGCTTAGCTGCACGGATTTTACGGCTACAGTCTTTTGCATAAAGCTCGTTGATTATATTTTTAAAAGGGGTAAAATCATCGTTTCCATACAGACTGTCAATGCCATCTCCGATAGCTATAAATCGCACGTCATAGTTGGGGAATACGATTTCAGTGTATCTCCCCACCTCTAAATACTCACGCCCAAATCGGCTCATATCTTTTACAATTATGGTTTCGACTTCGCCATTTTCCACCAGCGACATTAGTTCTTTAAATGATGGTCTGTTGAAATTCGTACCCGAGTAACCGTCATCTGCCATGAATTTTAGATTTTCAAAACCATTTTCCTTTGCGTATTTTTCTAAAATCAGCCTTTGGTTTTGAATGCTGTTAGACTCGCCTTGACTGCCATCATCTTGACTTAACCTTGCATATAAAATTGTGTACTTATCGTTTGCCATTTTTACGGCTCCTTTCTCTTGGCAAACTGAATACGATGTGTGCGGTAGAACCGCAACCACATCATACCCAAATGATTTGCCAAAGTCTACTGAATATCTGAAACTACTCTGCTTTTTTCATTACATCCAAGTCAATCAGCTTAATGATTTTTTCTGTGGGTGTAGCTGTAGCAATAGAAGGAAATACAGAAGTGACAAAGAAGGTTTGACCGTTTATCTTCATCTGCCGTTCGGTACGCATACCAGTGTCGTCAAAATATACTCCGGCATCACGATAAATAGGCATTACTTTTCCGTCCTGCTGCCTTGTTAAAGGCAAGGTTTCCCCATAAAATCCAGTGTTTTTGTTCATTTAATCCCTCCATCATACGAAGCATCAAGGTTCTCTTAACCCATTCAAAATCTATAATTTTGTAAAGGGGTGAGGTTCCTACATTTTCATTTCAAAATCATATCCGCTGTGGTCATCCTGCTTTTGACCGACACCCTTTTTGCGTTCGTGAATGACCCTTTGAGTGGTGCTATCTCTCACCGGAGCAGGGGCGTCAAGCCGTTCCAAAGAGCGTCCAAGCTGAACCACGCTATTGCCAATGCCAGCAATGTCAAGGGAATTACCACCCACAGAGGTGTCCATTCCAGCTCGGGCAATCTCAGCTTGGGCAGAGAAAAGGAACGCTCTCTCGGTTTCCCAGCCTGTGATAAGCTCTGCTGTATCTGCGAGAGTATCTTGCTGATTCGCTCCAGCTCCGTCCTCGTGAGCAGATTGTTCATCTGTGCTTTTAGGCTGTGGTTCTGCTGTTGTAAGGCTTTCAGTTGCTCCTGCATCGTGAGTAAAATCTCGAACAGCTCGTCCAAATCCTGCTGTGTCAGAGGACAGGGACTGGGCATCGGCTGTGGTGGTGGCTGCGGTTTGTTCCGCTGTTTGAGTTCTTCCAGTGATAATTTCCTGTCTGATTCGTAGCTCAAGCTCCATCCTCTCCTTTAAATATTTTGATTCGTGCAGGCGGTCATCTCGGCATTTCATACCCTTTGGTGTGGTATAGGTGATGCTTTTTCGGCTGTCCGTCCACTTCACACCATAGCCCTCAAACTCCATCAGCTCGATAAACTGCTCCTTGCTGACAGCATATTTCATGCACTCATCGATGGTATTCACCAGTCGCATTTTCCAGCTGTCACCCTTGGCTGCTGCGTGATATTCCGAAACACTCATGGACTTGCTACGCTCATGCTTAGGCTTCGGTTTGCAAACCTCGAAGCCATATTCCATGCACAGCCTGTCATTGAGCTGCCTTATGGGTTCAATCTCCGGAGTGCTAATATGAAATTTTCTGCCTGTTTCCAAGGCAACGGAGTTGATGATGAAGTGAGAATGAATGTGGTCACGGTCGGTGTGGGTGCAGATTAACACCTCGTAATCCTTGAAATGCTCCGCCAGCTTGACCGCCATTTCGTGTGCAATTTTAGGCGGCACATCCTCGCCCTTGGGAAAGGACTGCACCATGTGATAGTACATTCGACCACTGTCCTTGCCGTGGTACAACTTGGTATTGATAAATTCATGGTAGACCGTTTCGGGAGAACAGTTCAACCCCGACACCAAACGCTCTCTCTTAAACAGGGTCTTTTCGGTTTTCATAGCGTAGTTCATCACCGCAGACATACTGGGTCGTGACTGCTTTTTCTTAAACTTTGCGAAGCTTACAATGGCTATGCTGACCACCTCCTACGCTCTAAAATCTCTTGCAGGCTCTGATTGATTTTAGTAAAACACTCCAGTGTTTCCGTTAAATTTACGGCTTGCACTCTGCCCATATTGGCGAGTGTGGCAATCTGATTGAGGTTTCTGCCCACAGCTTTTAGCTCTCTTAACACCTCGGCAAGGTCGGTGATGATGACAATTTCCTTGCCGAGACAGGTGGTGGTAACATAGTCGGTAATATTCTTGTTGGCTTGTTCGGCTTTTCGGTGGATTTTATCAAAATCCTTTTGGGTCAGTTTAATGCTTAATCTTCGCTTTTTTGTATCCATATGCGATGTACCTCCGTTCTTAAAGTGGGTCTGGGCTTCTGCCCAGCCAGCTGCATCGGCGGTCGGGGGCAACGCCACCGACAAGCCGTTTGCGATGCTGGCTCTCTCCGAGGAGAGAAAGTGGTAGCGGTAATCTTTGCGGTTAAAGGCATAACCGACAGAGAAGAAAAATGTCGGCACTTGCTCGCTTGGTGGCTGTTTTTGAAGATATGGTGGTGTTATGCCATCCCATCGTGAATCTCGCCACACAGGGGCAAACAGGGGGCAACGGTGCGAATGGTTTGTTCCCATGAAGTGCCGATAGGGTCGAGACTTATGAGACACGCTTTTGGTCGGCACTATCGTCACCTGCCTTAACTAATTCAACAATTCTTTTGCCGTTGCTACGTCGTGCAGAGCCCAGTATTCCAAGCTTTTCAAGGCTTTTGGATAACCTCCCTTAATAAAGTCTCTCATACTTAATTTGTCTTCATTTTTCATAGATTTTCATGTTAATCTGGTTGAGCCTTTACTCCAGATACTGCGATTTAGCTGGTAGTTTTGTGGTTTCAGGCAGAGCAAATAAAACCGCATATGTTTTATCTGTCTCGGCCATCGGGATCCCACATCAACTCCAAGCAGCAAACCTCCCATGTCTTCCGGCATCGAATGTGCCTAATTCCTTCGTCCTGCTTATCCTGGAGGTGGAACGTCAATCATGCTCCTAAACTGGGTCTATGCCCTAAAGGTGAAATTCAACTTGACTGCCCCGGCTCTTCCTTTTCAAAGTGCAATTTGGTGCCCACTATTGCTGTAATCGTTGTACCTGATTCCACTTGCTGCGGCCGGCAAGTTTCCTCAAATACCGCTGCCTTGCTTGTCTCAGGAGGCTTATGCCGCCTTCATCGACCGGTTCATATCGTTCATCATTTTCTTTGCGTCATAATCGTTACCTTTTGTAAGTATTGCAAATATAACTCGAATTAACTTCCCGCACAGGGCTATGACCGATTCCATCTTGGTCAACGGGTTGTTTTCCCGCGTCAGGTTCCTCCTGTGGATCGCCCGGAATTCCTGATTCGTTGCCAACATGGTAATGATCGCTCGGAACAACCCTTCACGGAGTCGCTTCCTTCCTCTCTTACTGATAGTGGTTTTCCCCTTGTGCTTACCAGAACTGTTCTCTCTCAGGCTCAAGCCCGCCATTTTCTGTATCTGTCGAGGATCATGGAATCGGTGGATGTCTCCGATCTCGCTGACGATGACTGCCGCCGTCACCATCCCGATTCCTTTTATGTCCAAAAGTTTTGATGCATTTGGCACCCTTAACAACAGCTCCTGCATAAGCATTTCAGTTTCTTGCTTCTGCCGGTCGATCAACTCATATTGTGTCAAAATATTTTGCAATGCTGCTTCTGCCGCCTCTGAGCCAGCGGTCCTGCCGATAGACTCCGAAGCTGCCTTTACCAATCTTTCAGCCCTTTTCAAGCTTGGCCGTTTCATCTCCTGCCGCCAGGTCTTCATTAGACCTGCCACCCCGGCTGTTACCACTTTTTGGGGTGTCGAATGATGTCTCAATGTCAGCCAGGCAGCGTCTCTGTTCCAATCCTTGAACACTTCACTGAATTCCGGAAAGCGGATGTCCAGCCAGCGTAATACCTGATTACTTAATATGGTCAGCTGCTCCAACAGCCGTTCCCTCTCAGCTACTGCTTCCCTGAGTTCCTGGAACAAATCTTCCGGTATGTATACCTCCCGAAATCTCCCGTCCTTCACCAGCATGGCTATGGTTTTCGGATCCTTCCGATCATTCTTGGTTGGGCTGTTATCATCCAACTCTTTTGTACACTTTACGTGAAACGGATTCACTATCCCGAGCCGATGGCCTTGTCTTTGCAGGTGATCCCCCAGCGTGAACCAGTAGTGCCCTGTAGGCTCAAAACCTACAATCGCCTCGGTTTTTCCATGCTCCCTCATAATTTCCTGCATCCAGTTTTCAAGAGACTCATAACCTTGTCTGGTGTTACTGAACCTGAGGAGCTTTGCTAGTTCTAATCCTCTGAAATCAAAAGCTCTGGCATAGTGTGCTTCCTTTCCTACGTCTATTCCGACGATAAGGGTTTCAAATTTGATTTGCAAAATCTTCTCGTTTTGTGTACGCTTCATATTAGATGCCTCCTGTATTTTTTGATTGTGGTTACCGTCACGCAACTCACATATCAAATTCTACAGGTTGGCATCTTCTTTTTCAAAGTTCATTTTTATTCCTTACAGGAATGCTCTTGATATTTTTAGAGATGGATTTGTTTGAAAAAGTATCGTCACTTATTTGATTAAGCAGGGTCGATAATTCCGTTGCATTTCCAATGTAGATATCCTTATCACACATAAAAATTTCTATTGCTTTGATAAAACTTAAATCCTTTAGATTGCTTTCTGAAAGACTGTCTGATGCCTTAATCCAGATATTATCCTCGCTGCGTTCCAGTTCCAATTCTCGACTTTCGATATCCCTACCAACACAAGAAAGGGTTGCTGTTTTTTCACCACGCTTACTTTGGCTTAGCGTAAACATGGTATCCACTGCACCCTGCAAACCTGTTGAGCCTGTTATCTGATTAAACACATCACCGTCTTTTTGTTTTCTAAAATGGTGAATGAGTAAAATAGCAATCTTGTAGTCATCAGCAAGATTTTTGAGAATTGTCAAATCAGAATAATCATTGGAGTAGGTGCTTTCGGTATTGGGACTGCGAATTGTTTGCAGGGTATCAATGATAATCAGTTTTGTGTCTTGATGTTCTGAAATAAAATTTCGAATACGTGTTTCAAGCTCGCCACCTAATTTTGAAACCTCCGTACAGAAATGAACATTGCTTGGAGCTTCGTCTGTAATCTCCAGTAGCCTGTTTTGAATACGAATCTCATTATCTTCATAACAGAGATAGAGCGTAGTGCACCGTGTGGTTTCATATCCCCAAACAGTTTCACCCTTAGCAACAGCAATACTAAGCCAAAGTGCAAGCCAGCTCTTGCCCACCTTTGCCGAGCCTGCAAGAAGTGTAAGCCCGATAGGAATTAAATCTTTAACGATGAACGGAATCTCCCTAACTTCTTTCGATAGTAGTTCTTCGCCGGTAATGGTATTAAACTTTTTCATTTGCTCTCCTTTCAAAATAGATGTTGTAAGATTGACAGCTATCATCTACCAAAAGCATACAGCAACTATTGCAGGTTGTAAATAGATGTGGTACAATAAATTATACATTCTCTATTTCGAGAGTTTGCATTATCTATTTTAGTAAACTCTCTATTTTCTGTGATGCTATTGTCTATTACAAAGCACTTTCTATTTTTGTGTTTTGCATCATCTATTTCATGTTTAAAGGGGTGAGCTCGTATGTTTACTTTTACAGCAAATTTTAAGGACAACGATATCTATTTAGAAGGTAAAAAAGCATTTGTAACCAATGAAGTTTTAATAGAAATACTGAACTCCATAGTACCTAATTTGAAAGGCTGCAGAGAAACCTTAGTAAGAGAACTGCCTCAGCTTGATCTGTTTGGGAATATGGAAATTTTCAGAATAGAACAATACAACTCCCATGTGCAGAAAGCACAGGGAGCAATGCGCCTTATAGATCAATATTTTAATCAGCTATCCATTGCCAACCATATTGCAAGCAGTAGTGAGCTACACGCTGAAAAATTAGTTGATGTATTAAACACAAAGCCTTGGATATGGGAAACAGGCGATACAGATGAAGTGGAGGACGAGCTTTTATACAGCGATGATTTTTCCAACGAATATGGATTTAATCATTATGTTGATACCTACTGCGGAGAGGACAGACATCATTTTTATATTACAAAATTTGAACCGTGGGATTTAAAAGAGGAGCTTTTTGATTATGAAATGTCTGCTGATTTAGAGACACTGAGCACAGATATCAAAAATCTATTTGAGAGATATATCACTTTCATTGACGATATTTTGCGTGTAAAGGAAGTGTATGTTGATTTTATAGACAACTACTTAAATGCAGAGCATAAGTTTTTGGATAATAGTGTTTTGGCAGAACGCTTTACCTCTTTTCTAAAAAAATATGAGAGCTTAAAAACAACACCATATTTAAACTTCACTTCGGGATACGGTATGTTTTCTCATTCTGTTTTGACAGATGAGAAAGGGAAATCAATTCTTTGCAAAACATATAAGTTCAAGTCGCTGGGCGCATTTTTATATTACGATTTATTCAGCGGCATCGAAACCAACTACCTGCCAAAAAAATGCGAGAACTGCGGTCAGTATTTCCTCATTCAATCCGGAAAGTATACCGACTACTGCGAACGCACTGCACCACAGGACAACACCAAGACTTGTCGAGAGGTTGGGGCAAGAAAGCGATATGATGATAAATGCAAAAATGACCCTGTATGGCAAGGCTATAACCGTGCATACAAGGCGCATTATGCAAGATATATGAAAAAGAAAATGACAGTTTCTGAATTTGAGCAGTGGGCGAGCTGGGCAATCCAGTGGCGTACAAAAGCCGAAAATGATGAAATTAACATTGAGGAATATTTGTCGGAGATTAAGAAATAGAACAAGGTGACGGTATGGCTGATACCGTCACCTTGTTCTTGTTTTAATATTTAATCCATGATACCGATCATTTTATTGATGTCCCCATCGCCGTCTACAAAGGTGCCACCACCCATGCTGCCAATTTTGTTGCCGTTCTCGTACATTCCCTCGCAGTAGATAACCTCATTCTCGCCCATATCGTCTACCCAGCCGAAGCCTAAGAAGTAGCTTTGCTTTTGACCATTTACGATACGGGTATCTCCCATCTGGGGCTCACAGGCCTTGGTTGTGATGGTGTTTTTTGATGGTGCATGTGTGGGGGTAGGGTTATCCCTTTGGGGACTGCTCTCCGTCAAAATTCCCTTGCTGTCAGCTGTAGTTGGTGGCTCAAAATCGGTTTCTGTAAGGGTGCTGTCATGTGATGGGTTTTGGGTGCTGATTACTGGGCTTTCGTCCGCAACAACGGTTTTATTTTCTGCGGGTGGGGTGTTATCCCTACTGCTCTCTGTAAGTGCTGACATGGGGCGAACGTCGGGCTGACTGGGTGGCATCTGAGACTTCTGTTGATACGCTGTTATCGTCAGAGAAAAAGTTGCAAGTGTGGCTGCTGTTAATACGATTTTAGTTTTCTTCTTCATCTTTCTGCACCTCCTGGGGCATAAAAGAATTCCCGCAGTTTTGAGAGTCTATCTCAGCACTGCGGGAATCGTAAGTTTGTAATTCAGTTGTTAGCTCAAAGCCTAATTTGAAGCCTTGGATAAAACTTGCCTTGCTTTGATAATTGCAAATCATTTGTAAGGTATCAATGATCCGTAGTAAAGCTTTTCCGTCTGCTTCTGAAAGTTTGCTGATCAAATCCTTATTGCTTTCTTCAACGGAAAGCATACGATTTGTAAAGTCTTGCTTGTTACAGAAACCGTGGTATAGGTCATCCAATCTTTTTTGCATTGTAGCACCTCCTTTATTAGTTTCAAAGGATACCACAGGCAGCTATAAATAGCTACCAAATATTTAATATAAAAGTATTGACAAAATTTTCATATTGGATTATTATGATAGTGGACACTTATAAAAAGTGATTTAATTTTGATTGACACAACTCTGCTTTTGTTGTTAGCGCAGCAAAGCACTTTAGTTTATAGGATATTTCTATAAGCTTTAGTTGGTTGTGTTCTCAAGGATTAGATCTTTTTTTATAGGTGTCCTTTAATTTTATCCATTTTAAAATTAAAGGAGAATGAAAATGTTAGATTATAGCTTTAAAGAAACTGAAATTATGAAAATCGACTTACACAAAATGAAAGTTTGGGAGGCTGCGATTTATTTGAATAATAAAGTAGCCACCGCCCCTCGGGATATTAAAGAAATTATAGTAATTCATGGATACCATAGTGGAACTGCTTTGATGAATATGGTGAGGAAAGAATTTTACAATCCAAGAGTTAAGCGTAAATTCTTAAGTTTAAACCAAGGTGTTACCAGTCTAATTTTGCAATAGGGAGGATAATGAATATGTGTACTATAAAAATAACTTGCATAGAATGTGGAAATAAATTTGAGATGACTGAACATGAAGTTGAGTTTTATAAGAAAAAAAGATTTGCCCCTCCCAAACGTTGTAAAATGTGTAGACAAGCACATACATGTGATGATTTAGATACTAATAAGCTTGGGCTGAAACGAAACAGCTTTGGGGATCATATAAGAATTTTTGGCATGCCAGCAGATGTAAGAAATGAACATCCTAATGATGGCTTGTGGTTTGGACGCTAAGATGTAAGTGAGGAGAATGTAATAATGACTATAAAAGATGTATGGCATAAAGTGTTTGGAATTGGTTCGGTTACTGACGAATTCGATGATTATGTCTTAGCCAATTTTCATACTGTTGGTGAAAAGAAAATTTCTAATTCTGTGTGGGGAACTATATTGTTTTTGTCAATCGAAGATTTTAAAGATCCTGACAAGCAAAAGATTAAAGAAAAATACAGCAAGTATCTACCAGAGCCAATAACTGTAGAGTCTAAAGACGCCATCGTAGAAGCCATTTCGACTAACGAAGATTGTATTGATGCTATTAATTATCCTACAATTGACGAAAGAATGTTGTTTGACAGCTTTGATGGGGTCATGAAAAGAAATATTGTTATTGTACTCTGCCAGAAAGCCAAAAGAGGAAATAAGACATTTTTACGGATAATTGGCATTGATGTTTTTACTGGTAAGGTTGTAAATGTTGTTGACACCAACGGTAGCGAATACGGTTTACACAGTTATCATAATGATTTTGCACAACTCAAAGAGCAAACGGTTATTCAAGCTGAATTCAAAACAATTAAAAGCGAATTTCACCTTAATACTCTGCGAATTGTTAGTCCGATCCATATTTTAGGAAAAGGCAATGTTCCAAAGTTAAAAGAAAAATATGAACAGCATTATCCTAAGATACCAAACTTCATTCATAACTTTGCTGAGGTGTTTGCGTTTTGTTCTGAGCATAAAAATTCACGGAGCTACTTTATGGTGAATTTTACTGGCACGCAGATTCAACCACATAAAGATAGATACCAGTTAAAGATGGATAAATATTTTGTGGATATTAGGGATGTAAAATTTGATTCCAAGCAGAATGGGGATAAGTATTATCACGGTTGGACAGTTTTACAATGTGACGTAGACGCCAATGATGAGCTTCGGTTTTCAGCACAGCGACTAATTGGCAAGTTTTTGACTAAGGAAGAATTTGAAAAATATAAGGCAGATCGAAAAATTAGATGCTATGATGATTATTCTGCTTATGAGGATTCGGATTTTATTATTGATGATTCTTTTGAATATGATGAAGAATACGAAGCTTATGAGAACGAGTGCGTAGAAGAATTGACGGAAACATACAAAGAATACGCTGGTGATATTTTAGACGAATATAGCGAGTATGCCGAAGATTGGGATGAGGAGGGCTATTATGGTGAAGACAGATAATGTTTTTTATGGCAGTAAAGAAGATTGGTTAAATTCTAAAGAATATGTAATAAAGGATATCTTTGATGATCAGTTTGCAGTCAATTTTGATCAAATTTCTATAAAAGAGAGAATTGCACGAGGTGAAAAGGTCTCAGAACCTGAGGTTTTCGATGAGACCGCCCCATTTTAGGAGGAGTAAGCAATGAAACTACCAATGAGATTTAAGTATTACGATAACTGGGCAAAGGTTCCCATGATTATTAGCGGATTGCTGGCGGGTTCAGGGCTTTTATCTTGGTTTTTTAACTACGTATACCTTGAAGATGCACGGATGTATTATCAAGACAAACTCAATGAATATTTACTGATAGGCATTCCGGCATTATGTTGCTTTGCTATTTTTAAATATTACAACTACCGAATTGAGCTAAAAGAGAACACAGGACTTTGGTCAATAGAAGAAAACGATAATTACATCAAAACTCATTTAGATGCTATCTTAGAGATTATCGACGATCCAGATATTAAGAAAAAGATAGCATCAAAGGTTTACTCTACAGAAAATCGATTGATACGGCTTGCCATTGTTGGACAGCTTGAAAGCTCAATTAATGAGGAAATACGAAAAATTGAAGTGCTAAACGCCGCTCATGGGTTAGTGGACAAGCTTACAGAGACAACGCAATCATCATTTTTATCTGATTTAAGGGAATGCAAATATGCCTATCAGATGGAGAAAGTAATAGAAAATTATACGAAAGAAAAGGAGATTTAAAATGTCTTTTGAAAAGAATTTACAAAAAATAATAGAAGCTTATGTGATAAATCCAGACGTTTATGCTTATGCCTACGCACATTGTGAAGAGTATAAGGTCTTTATAGACAACCTATCAGATGAAAATAGACGTAGATTTGACAAGGCTCGAACCGCCTTTAAAGTTTCTAATGGTGTTGATACTTTTAGAGCAGGTTTGTTTCATGCTGCTACTTTCGGAGTTTTTTATGGAGCCAAGAAGTTAATCAATATTAATAAAAAATCAAAATCAGAGCTAATTGCAGAATTGGTTGAGTCACCGGATTTTGTAGAAGTGTTTAAGGCTTTTAATGAAAGTGGTATATTTGCAAATAACCGATTAGTAGGGGGAAATGAAGTATGAGTTCTTTATTCGAATATTTTTATCATGGCTTTGTAACCGATCAGCCGCCCATCAGATTTAGAATTACTGAAAATGGGTTTTTAACAAAAAATATTGTAGCATACTATAATCGTCCATACACGGGGTATGGACATCAAGATAATCCAAATTTCCTTAACACGTTAAAAAATACCTTTAATAAGGAATCTCTATCTCAGTTAAATAGTGCAAGGCAAGAGGTTGAAAATATTTTATTGGTTGATCTCCCAAAGATAATTAATCAACATAATTTCCAAAATTGTGTTTGTGTGTGTATTCCAAGAGCAAAGGCCTTAAATACATATACTGATAATCAACTGTTTCTTAGAGATGCAATTAGAAATGCATCAAATAAAATAAATGGCATTGTTGATGGTACTGATGTTATTATTAGACATACAAATACATTTACAACCCATTTGGAAAAAGCAACAGCTGATGGTCGAATTCAGAATAATGATGGTGACAAGCCTTATCCCGGCATCACCAAAGCAACCAGTTATATTAAAAAAGATAAAATTATCGGCCGAAGAATTATCCTTATTGATGATATATATACCAAAGGCGTTAATATTGATGAGGATTGTATTCAAGCATTATTAGACAATGGTGCTCAAGAAGTTATTTTTTACGCAATTGGCCGCACAGGAGGAAACTAATGAAATATTCAAATACCGCGCTTCAATTATTAGCTGCAAAGGAATGTGGCCTCATAAAGACTAATGCACAATTTTGGAGAGATTACCCCAGTATACAGATGTTTGAAACTTTGATTTCAACCAATAACGATATTTTAAATTTTGCAGAGCAATTATCGCAACAATATCCTTTATACGATGAAGATGAAGGTTTTATTTGTGCATATGATGAGCATTTTCCTGTCATTAATCAAAATGCTAAGAATAGTGATAAGCCATATTTATTATTTTATAAAGGAGATATGTCATTATTAAGTGATTTGAATAAAAATGTTGCCGTAATCGGCCTTATTGATCCAACCCAAGAAATAGAAAAAAGGGAAACAGCAGTAGTTGAGCAGCTTGTCAAAAGTGATTTGATTATTGTAAGTGGATTAGCAAAAGGCTGTGATGCAATAGCTCATAGAGTATGTTTAGAAACAGGCGGAAAAACGATAGCGATTTTGCCAACGACACTTCACAAAATATCTCCGGCGACAAACAGGGGGCTGGCGAACAATATTGTAGCAAATGGTGGCTTGTTATTAACAGAGTATTATAAAGAAAGCTTGAGCAAACAGGAAACTATAAATCGCTATATTGAAAGAGATAGGCTTCAAGCAATGTTTGCAAAAGCAATTGTGCTGATAGCGAGTTACCGAAAAGGTGAGGGCGATAGTGGCTCTCGGCATGCAATGGAATCGGCAAAGAACTTTGAAATTCCAAGGTATGCAATGTATAATACAACCACTGATATTGATGATAAGCAATTCGGTCTAAACAAAGATTTGCTTAATTTAACAAGCACTAATGTAAAAGTTCTTCAGCTTAGCTCTATACAGGAAATTAAATCAACAAACATTCCAGTGTTAGAAAAGAATTCACCCTTCTTTCATTCAACACAAATGACACTTTTTTGATATGTTAAATATACACATTTTCGATTTAGACAATACACTCATATATACGAATCAATTAAATAATGATTCGTATAATTATGCGCTTACAAAACTGGGATTGGTACCGATTGTTAGTTGCTCACGTGTAACAAGAAAGATTGTGCTTAACCACTATCCTTTTTTGGATAAACATCAGCAAGATAAACTGATTCAGTTAAAGCAAGCATATTTCATTAAACACATTAATGAAACAGAGCTCAATTTACATTTGCATGGTGTGGTGCACTCTCACAGTTCAGAATTTTGTGTTTTATGGACAAGTGCAGAAAAAGAGCGAGTTTTACCTCTTTTAGAGCATTATCAGTTACAATGTGCATTTGCAAAAATAATTTACAGCAGTAAAGACAATGTACGGCGAGACATTGAAAAAATATGCCAAAGTTTTTCTTGTACTTCTCAGCAACTGCTTTTTTATGAGGATAACCCTGTCATTATTGAAGTGCTCAGATCTTTAGGGCAAACAGTTATTTCCGTCTAAGCCATACCATGATATAAAAAGATCCCCACCAGTCCATTATAACTTGGTGGGGATCTTCCGTATTCAGTTTGCGTTTCTTAGTTTTCCCTTGTGACACAGTCACTTTAGTAGACACCGCTTTTTATGTTGGAATTTTTTCACCGGACAGCGATGCTATTCCGTTTCGCTGAACGAGAAATATAATCTTTTCTGGCACAATAATGTTCTTTTTGTGATATTATAAAAAGCATGAAAAATCGATGCTGCATAGTAAGGGGTACGGTATGCTCGGCTAAGCCCCCGAACCACTTCAATTCGTTTTTAGAAGGTGATAGGAATTGGATTTTTTTCTGTTTCCATTCTACTGATTTTTCTATTCATTTTTATTACCGGATTTCATGACGAAGGAAACCTCATTGCGACGATTGTTGCATCCCGGTCCCTGAATGCGTTATTAATTTTTTTCCTTGCGCTTTTTTCACAGTTTTTCGGAACGGTGCTTTTAGGCACGAAGGTTGCGGAAAGCACCGTTTACGGGCTGTTTCAAATGGAGCTGATTCGTCGAGATCCCGGAAATGTTTCTGGGATGATTTGCGCCGACGTCCTTGGCGCAATTCTATGGAATCTTATCACATGGTTCGGTAGCATCCCCTCCAGTTCCTCCCACGCGGTGGTGGGTGGATTGATGGGGCCATTTGTGATGGAGTTTGGCTTTTCCATTATTAATCTGAAAGGAATGCTGGTCAGCATTCTTCTGCCGTTGTTTACCTCCCCGGTAATCGGTTTTTTCTTTGGATTCCTGATTTTTAAACTGAACGAAGCGATCTTTGGGCAGCAAAGTATCCGCGTGAAAAAGCTCTTTCAGGGTATGCAGATTAGCACCTGTGTGCTGATTAACGCGTTTCAGGGTTCCAACGACGCGCAGAAAGGCATGGGGATTCTGGCGCTTTTGGTTATGGTGGGAAGCGGATCCTCGGATTTTCGGGTTTCTCAAACGGTTGTTTTTCTTTCCGCCGCGACTATTTCCTTTGGGCTTCTGCTAGGTGGAATGAAAATGATTCGAAGTGTCGGATCCAAAATTTTCAATGTGAAGTCGCTGCATTCCATGAGCGCCCAAGTGTCTTCTCTGCTGGTAGTTGCTGCAGCGTCCCTGCTGGGGGTCCCGGTCAGCGGAACACAGATTGTGAATTCGTCGATTTTTGGAGTAGGTGCAGCCGACCGGCCGAACGCGGTGGGCTGGTTGTATGCCCGGGATATGCTGACCGCCTGGCTGGTTACCATCCCGGCTTCTTTTTTGATTTCCTCGGCCTTTTATTGGATTTTTCAAAGAATTGGAGGGATGTTCTAAATGAGGTTCAGCAAACTCTTCAGGAACCGGATCGATTTTTTTCAGCTGCTTCGCGAACAGGCGGAATATATTGTACAATCCGTTGAATTTCTTACTTCATATACTGAAAGTCTAAATTCTTCCGACGCAGAACAGGTGAAATCTTTGGAAAAGCAGGCGGACCAAAAAAGGTTCGAGCTCATTCAAGATTTGGATAAAACCTTTATTACTCCGTACGACAGGGAAGATATTTATATGCTTTCCAAGTCGCTGGACGACATTCTGGATTATTATAAAACAACCGTCAAAGAGATGGAGGTCTATCAAATCGGCCAGTGTCCGGAGCTGGCGGAATTTATGGCGGTGCTGAAAACCGCGAGCGAAAATATTTACGACGCTGTGTGCAGCATGCAAAAAAAGCCGAAAGAAGCCATTCAGTATGCGGTTAAGGCGAAAAAATGCGAAAATAAAGTGGAAGCCTTGTACCGTCAAGCTGTGGCAGAACTATTAAAAGGGGATGACATCAAATATATCCTCAAAATGCGTGAGCTTTATCGGCATCTCAGTAACTGCGCCGATCGGATTGATGAGGCCTCCGATATGATCTGTCATGTTCTGATGAAAGAAATTTCCTGAATGGTCCCTTTCCGTTTCAAAGCAGAGGGTTCACTCTATACAGCGGTGCGCCCATGTATTTGTACATGGGCGCACCAGGGTGTGGAATTTATTTACTTTATATCGGTTTCTTTTGCTTTAGCATGGAAAGCCTGCGTTTTTGGCCGTTTATCTGCCGGAAGGCTTTTGCCAAAAGAGCTTCTTATACTTTTGAATCATTGCGTTCATTGCGTCCATTTTCTGCTCCATATCGGCGACCAGTTTCAACTGGGTGCGGCAGCGGTCCAGGTTCTGGCCGGCCCGGCTGATTTTAAAGTAAGTATCGCCCTGCAGATAGTCGGTCAGAAAGCGGATTCCGCATTCATAGGTCATCATTTTGGCGCCGAGCGGAAGAGTTTCGATTTCCAGCTCCGTCAGGTTCCCGCCGCACGTTTCCAAAAAGCCTTTTACATATTGTTCATACAGCGTTAAATCCAGATTGACTTTAGAAAGATCCGGCTCGTCCTCGCTGCCGGTGCTGGCGCCAAAGCGGATGGAATCGCCAAAGTCGTTTGCGGCAAGACCGGGCATAACAGTGTCAAGGTCAATCACGCAAAGTGCTTTTCGTGTGGTTTTGTCCAGCAGAACATTGTTTAGCTTGGTGTCGTTATGGGTTACCCGAAGGGGCAGCTGTCCGCTTTTCTGCAGATGAACCAGCGAACCGGCGTCTTCTTCCCGTTTAAAGGCGAAATCAATTTCACGCACCGCCGATTTTACGCGGCCGCAAGGGTCCGCCTCCACGGCTTGTTTCAGCGCTTGAAAGCGGCGGACCGTGTCATGAAAATGGGGAATGGTTTCGTGCAGCGTCTGCGCCGGATAGGTGCTTAATAATTGCTGAAAGCGGCCAAATCCCCTTGCACTCTGGTAAAAATCATCCGGGGAGGAAATGGATTCCAGGCAAATGGAATTTTCGATAAAATCACACATACGCCAGTAATTATGGCGGTCGTCCACATAATAGTTCTTTCCGGAATCCGAAATTTTAAAATGGAGCGTTTCCCGGTCCGGGTTTCCGCCGCATTTTAAAATCTGTTCCCGCAAGTGAGCGGTTACGCCGCCGATATTTTCCATCAGCTGTTCAGGGCTGCGGAAAACGTCGGCGTTCATTCGCTGCAAAATCACACGCTTTGCGGGTTCACAGGAATAGGTCAGCCGGTAGGTGTCGTTAATGTGCCCATTGCCGTAAGGCTCCACTTTGATCAGCTTTCCGGGGGCCGGAAAATGGGTGCTCACCTCGTGAATTTTGGAATAGGCCTCTTCCTGTGTCATTTGGATTCCTCCCACAGCTTCGGTGGGTAAATCTTCCGCTCCTTCAGCCCGCGAATGGCTGCCACAACCGTTTCATGGTCGGGGCGGTAGGTTACCCCGTACCACTGGTCGGGGGAACACAGAACCTTCACATCGGCCTTTCCTTCCGACACCAGCTCGTTCACAACGCTCGGCAGAAAATACTCGGCTTTTTCCGGGTTTTCGCGGAGGGCGTATTCCAGGAACGGCGGAAATCGCAGCTTCAGTTCTGTTAAAATGCTGGGCGTAAATCCCCACAGATTCATGGAAACAATGCTGTTTTCGGAAATCGGAATCCAGGTTTCTCCGTCCTCGGTGTAGGCGGCACCACCGCTGCGCTTTTCAATCCGGGTTCGCTCCGTGACGGACGTGAGAAGGTTTTGATCGTTTATGCTGCAGACTCCCCGCGCCACATGACCGTTTTCTGTCAGGGTGTTTCCCAAGATATATCCAACCATGGAATAACTGTATTTGGCACCATCGCACTGCGTAAGCAGGGAATCGTAAATCATTTGGAACGCATGGCTGCCGTAGTAATCGTCCGCATTAATGACGGCGAAGGGGCTGTCAATTACATCGGCGCAGCATAAGATGGCATGGCCGGTGCCCCACGGCTTTTTTCTGCCAGCGGGAAGGGAAAAGCCCTCCGGCAGCGCATCCATATCCTGATACACCAGTTGAATTTCTGCACGCTGCGCTATTCGTTTTCCAATGACCTCCATAAAGTCTTTTTCCATGGCGCGGGTTATAATGAAGACGATTTTTTCAAATCCTGCTTTCAGCGCATCGTAAATCGAAAAATCAATCAGCAGGTTGCCGTATTCGTCGACCGGGTCAATCTGTTTCGGCCCGCCGTACCGGCTTCCCATTCCGGCGGCCATAATTACTAATACAGGTTTTTTCATAGAATCTCCTCCTCCAAGGTTTCTCTATGCGAGAAAACTGCCATTTATACAAGATCATTATGGCCGAAAGGATTCAAAACCGCCAGAAAATATCGTACAATTATTAGTAAAATCGTCTTAAAATCACTTTTTATCCTAATGGAGTGCGTATGGAAGACCATGTTGAATTATTGACGGTATTAAAAGAGCTGCATCATATTTCCGGATTCCGCATTAGTGTGCACGACACAGCCTTTCGGGAAATTGCGGCCTACCCGCAGGAACCGGGCTGTTTTTGCGGCTTGGTGCAGAAAAATGAAAAAGCCCACCAGCTCTGTGTGAGCAACGACATTGCCACCTTTGAACTTGTCCGAAAAAGTCAGAAGGTATATATTTACCAATGCCATTTCGGCCTGTTTGAGGCGGTTGCGCCGCTTTACAGCATGGGTGAGCTGATGGGTTACATGATGATGGGGCAGCTGCTCGATACCTTCGCCGCGAGCCGCGAGCATGTGTATCAGGCAGCGCTTCCCTATGTAGTGGACAAGGATGCCCTTCGCCGCGCGGTGGACCAAATACCAATTAACACGAAGGAAATGATGCTGTCCTGCATCACCATTATGGATATCTGTGCAAAATACATCACCCTGAGCAACCGGGTGCTTCCCTCGAAAAAGGATTTGGCGGCGGAAATCAGGCAGTACATTTACCAGAATTACAATCAAAAAATCACAATTGACCTGCTCTGCAAGCATTTTTTCTGCAGCCGTTCCACTTTGATTAATACGTTTAAAAAAAATAACTGCGGTACCATTAACCAGTACTGCAATTCGGTTAAAATGAAAAAGGCGGCGGAAAGCTTGCTCTGTTCCGGAAAGTGTATTAAGCAAATTTCCGCAGAATGCGGCTTTGAAGACCAGAACTATTTTTCAAAGCTGTTTTATAAGTTTTATCAAATGTCTCCTACTGAGTACCGAAAATGCCATGGCACCGGCATTCGCAAAACTACGCCGGGATAATAGTTTCGGCTCCCGCGGGATGGCGGGTTCATTCCGGGTGCTGCAGCAGCGTACATTTAAAGGGTTTCGTGACCAAGGGCGTTTTCTTTCCATCTACGGCGGTATTCGGAGGGGGAAACCCCCATGTTTTCCCGGAATACATTGATAAAATAACTTAAACTTCCAAAGCCGCAGTCCAAAGCGAGGCTATGTCAAGAGAAGTTCGCAATTTGGGGACTCCACGAAATGAATTAAGCTGCGCTTAGCAGAAGTGTCTGAATCGATTTGGGATTCAAATATGCTCTGGAAACGGACCAGTCTTCAGCGTATTCCATGAGATATGTTGTAACCAACCGCAGATAGGAATCTTTGTTTGGGAATATCCCGACGACGTTGGTTCTGCGCCGGATTTCCTTGTTCAGCCGTTCCAGCATATTGGTCGATGAGATTTTACGGGCATCAAGCTCGGGGAATGCATAGAAAGCCAGTGAGTCCTCCAGCCCGTCTTCCAGAAGCTCGATTGCTTTGGGAAACCGCTTCCCATATTGCTCCGACAACTGTTTTGCGCGCTGTCGCGCTAATTGGACGGAAGGCGCCAGCCAGATTTCTTTCAGTTGGACCGCAAAGGATTCTTTTTCTTTCTGCGGTATATGGGCCAGAATATTTCGCATGAAATGCACTTTGCAGCGTTGCCAGGATGCGCCGGGAAAACTTTCTCGGATGGCGGCAATCAGCCCTTTGTTCGCATCGGAAACCACCAGCAGCGGTGTTTTCAAGCCGCGATCCAAAAGACTTTGAAACAACTGGGAATAGCTCTCTTTGGATTCGTCCAGCATCGGCTCCACGGCGAGAATGTCCCTGTGCCCTTGCTCGTTGACGCCGCAGACAACCATCACCGCCATGCTGACGACACGGCCATCCATACGGACTTTTTCGTACAGGGCATCCGTCCAAATGACAGGATAACGAGTATCCGTCAGAGAACGGTTGCGAAATTCCTGTACCTGTTCATTGAGCCCTTTTGTCATCTCACTGACCTGACTGCGGGAGAGGTTCTCTATCCCCAGACTGTGAGCCAACTTTTCCATCTTCCGTGTGGACACGCCCTGCACGAATGCCTCCTGAATAACCTGTACCAGCGCCGCCTCGCTGCGTTTGCGTTCAGTGACAAAGAACGGGATATATCCATGGCTGCGCAGCTTTGGCACCATGAGATACATCGTCCCTACGCGAGTATCCAGCCTCCGGGGACGATATCCGCAGCGGTAGTCACTTCGAGACGGATTGTGCGCATTCTTTTCCGCCCCCACAAGGCCGGAAACCTCCGCCTCCATCAGTTGAGCGCAGAGCCATTCCAGCATACTGAGCATCGGGTCGGGCTCCGCCATACATTTCAGTAGCAATTCCGTAAGATCTGTGTTATTCTTTCCTTGAGTCATTGGGACCAACTCCTTTTTGAATGTCTTGACACCATTCATTTTAAAGGAGTCCCAATGGCTTTTCTATACCTTCTCGAAATTGCGAACTTTATTGTACTCTATCCAAAGCGACTTCCAGAATTTTATTGTCTGTATTTTTCAGCATTTCGGCGGCCTGCAGCAGGCGCATGCGGTTCAGGTAACAAATCGGGCTTTTCAGGGTATACCGATGGAACATGCGGCTGTAATTTCCCTCGCTCATATGGCAAAACCGGGCCAGTGCCGCAACGGTGATTTTTTCGCCGTAATGATTCTGCATGTACCGAATGCTTTGCTTAATGTTCTCAATCGCCTGGTAGCCGGACTGAGAGGTTGAACGGCCACATTGGGACTGAGACACGGCCCAGACTCCTACGGGAGGCAGCAGTGGGGGATATTGCACAATGGAGGAAACTCTGATGCAGCAACGCCGCGTGAGGGAAGAAGGTCTTCGGATTGTAAACCTTTGTCCTTGGTGACGAAACAAATGACGGTAGCCAAGGAGGAAGCTCCGGCTAACTACGTGCCAGCAGCCGCGGTAATACGTAGGGAGCAAGCGTTGTCCGGATTTACTGGGTGTAAAGGGTGCGTAGGCGGCTCTGCAAGTCAGGCGTGAAAACTATGGGCTTAACCCATAGACTGCGTTTGAAACTGTGGGGCTTGAGTGAAGTAGAGGTAGGCGGAATTCCCGGTGTAGCGGTGAAATGCGTAGAGATCGGGAGGAACACCAGTGGCGAAGGCGGCCTACTGGGCTTTAACTGACGCTGAAGCACGAAAGCATGGGTAGCAAACAGGATTAGATACCCTGGTAGTCCATGCCGTAAACGATGATTACTAGGTGTGGGTGGTCTGACCCCATCCGTGCCGGAGTTAACACAATAAGTAATCCACCTGGGGAGTACGGCCGCAAGGTTGAAACTCAAAGGAATTGACGGGGGCCCGCACAAGCAGTGGAGTATGTGGTTTAATTCGAAGCAACGCGAAGAACCTTACCAGGTCTTGACATCCAACTAACGAGGCAGAGATGCGTTAGGTGCCCTTCGGGGAAAGTTGAGACAGGTGGTGCATGGTTGTCGTCAGCTCGTGTCGTGAGATGTTGGGTTAAGTCCCGCAACGAGCGCAACCCTTGTGATTAGTTGCTACGCAAGAGCACTCTAATCAGACTGCCGTTGACAAAACGGAGGAAGGTGGGGACGACGTCAAATCATCATGCCCTTTATGACCTGGGCCACACACGTACTACAATGGCCATTAACAGAGGGAAGCAAGACCGCGAGGTGGAGCAAAACCCTAAAAATGGTCCCAGTTCGGATCGCAGGCTGCAACCCGCCTGCGTGAAGTTGGAATTGCTAGTAATCGCGGATCAGAATGCCGCGGTGAATACGTTCCCGGGCCTTGTACACACCGCCCGTCACACCATGGGAGCCGGTAATACCCGAAGTCAGTAGTCTAACCGCAAGGGGGACGCTGCCGAAGGTAGGATTGGCGACTGGGGTGAAGTCGTAACAAGGTAGCCGTATCGGAAGGTGCGGCTGGATCACCTCCTTTCTATGGAGAACTGACCAGTTGAAAGAAACTGGTCTAACATCCAAGGTCGGTTACGGAAGCCTAATTTGAAAACGTTGTTTAATTTTGAAGGCCCTGAAAAGAGCTTTCAAGAAGTGGAAACAAGGGTAGAACAACCTGAGTGACGCTGCCTTTCATAATGGGGGTTTAGCTCAGCTGGGAGAGCGCCTGCTTTGCAAGCAGGAGGTCAACGGTTCGATCCCGTTAATCTCCACCACGGGCACAGCCCGAAAGACAAATGTGGCTATATGGGCACAAGAATTAAACCGGATAGCCTCTAGCCAGAAATATGGGCTTATAGCTCAGCCGGTTAGAGCGCACGCCTGATAAGCGTGAGGTCGGTGGTTCGAGTCCACTTAAGCCCACCAAAGCAAACAACGATGTTGTTTGCACGTGTACATTGAAAACTGAATAAAGAAGAAGCAGATAAAGCGAGAAAGATGTTATTTTTAATTAGAAATAATTAAATCTACAATTTCAAAGAACCAAGAAAACACATGGTCAAGCTACAAAGAGCGCAAGGGGAATGCCTTGGCACTGGGAGCCGATGAAGGACGCGACAAACTGCGAAAAGCTATGGGGAGCCGTAAGTGGGCATTGATCCATAGATATCCGAATGGAGCAATCCGGCTGGAGTCATGTCCAGTCACCGTATACTGAATTCATAGGTATACGGAGGGAACCGCCTGAACTGAAACATCTAAGTAGGGCGAGGAAGAGAAATCAAACGAGATTCTGCGAGTAGTGGCGAGCGAAAGCGGAAGAGGCTAAACCGGGGATAGCAATATCCCCGGGGTTCGGACGGCAATGTGGATGCTGGAATTTAGCAGAATGGCATGGGAAGGCCAACGAAACAGTGTGAGAGTCACGTATGCGAAAAAGGAAAGCGCCTAGCTGTATCCAAAGTACCGCCGGACACGTGAAACCCGGTGGGAAGATGGGGGGACCACCCTCCAAGCCTAAATACTACCCAGTGACCGATAGAGAAGAGTACTGTGAAGGAAAGGTGAAAAGGACCCCGGAAGGGGAGTGAAAAAGAACCTGAAACCTTGTGCTTACAAGCACCGAGAGCCCGTCAAAGGGTGATCGGGTACCTTTTGTAGAATGGTCCGGCGAGTGAATGTATCTGGCAAGGTTAAGGACTTCAGGTCTGGAGCCGCAGGGAAACCAAGTCTGAATAGGGCGTATGAAGTCAGATGTATTCGACCCGAAACCGGGTGACCTACCCATGTCCAGGTTGAAGTGGGGGTAAAACCCCATGGAGGACCGAACCGACTCCCGTTGAAATGGTAGCGGATGAGGTGTGGGTAGCGGAGAAATTCCAATCGAACCCGGAGATAGCTGGTTCTCTCCGAAATAGCTTTAGGGCTAGCCTTGTATTAGATTCCCGGAGGTAAAGCACTGAATGGTCTAGGGGCCGAAAGGTTACTGAAGCCTATCAAACTAAGAATGCCGGAGAATTGATGTACAGGAGTCAGACAGCGTGAGATAAGTTTCGTTGTCAAAAGGGAAACAGCCCAGACCCACAGCTAAGGTCCCAAAATATGGTTAAGTGGAAAAGGATGTGGGGTTGCACAGACAACCAGGATGTTGGCTTAGAAGCAGCCACTCATTAAAAGAGTGCGTAATAGCTCACTGGTCGAGTGACCCTGCGCCGAAAATTTAACGGGGCTAAATCATATACCGAAGCTTGGGATTCCGTAAGGAATGGTAGGAGAGCGTTGAATAAGGGGTGAAGTCAGAGCGGAAGCGCTGGTGGACTTTATTCAAGTGAGAATGCCGGAATGAGTAGCGCGAAATGTGTGAGAATCATATTGGCCGAAAGTCTAAGGTTTTTGGAGGAAGGTTCGTCCGCTCCAAGTAAGCCGGGAGCTAAGGTGAGGCTGAGAAGCGTAGCCGATGCACATACGGTTGAAATTCCGTAGCCGCCAAAAGATTTAAGTAAGAGGACACCTGAGAAGTGCATAACCCGGGCGATGGTTGCCCCGGGCGTAAGGGACCGAAATTAGAGTAGGGAAGTATGCATGAATCAGGGCGAGAAAAGTCTTATGTATATCTGAGGCGCCCGTACCGCAAACCGACACAGGTAGACAGGAAGAGAATTCTAAGGCCAACGGGAGAAGGGTAGTTAAGGAACTCGGCAAATTGACCCCGTAACTTCGGGATAAGGGGTGCCACAGCAATGTGGCCGCAGAGAATAGGCCCAGGCAACTGTTTAGCAAAAACACAGGTCTCTGCCAAATCGTAAGATGACGTATAGGGGCTGACACCTGCCCGGTGCTGGAAGGTTAAGAGGAGATGTGCAAGCATCGAATTGAAGCCCCAGTAAACGGCGGCCGTAACTATAACGGTCCTAAGGTAGCGAAATTCCTTGTCGGGTAAGTTCCGACCCGCACGAATGGTGTAATGATCTGGGCACTGTCTCAACTACCCGCCCGGCGAAATTGTAGTACCGGTGAAGATGCCGGTTACCCGCGACAAGACGGAAAGACCCCATGGAGCTTTACTGCAGTTTAATATTGGGTTTCGGTAGCTTATGTACAGGATAGGTGGGAGACTGGGAAACCGTGGCGCCAGCCGCGGCGGAGTCGTCCTTGGGATACCACTCTTAAGTTGCTGAAATTCTAACCTGCGGCCGTGAATCCGGCCGGGGGACATTGTTAGACGGGCAGTTTGACTGGGGCGGTCGCCTCCAAAAGAGTAACGGAGGCGCTCAAAGGTCAGCTCAGCACGGACGGAAACCGTGCCTTAGAGTGTAAACGCACAAGCTGGCCTAACTGCGAGGGTGACGGCCCGAGCAGTAACGAAAGTTGGAGTTAGTGATCCGGCGGTATGAGAGTGGAATTGCCGTCGCTCAACGGATAAAAGCTACCCTGGGGATAACAGGCTGATCTCCCCCAAGAGTCCACATCGACGGGGAGGTTTGGCACCTCGATGTCGGCTCATCACATCCTGGGGCTGTATTCGGTCCCAAGGGTTCGGCTGTTCGCCGATTAAAGTGGTACGCGAGCTGGGTTCAGAACGTCGTGAGACAGTTCGGTCCCTATCTGTCGTGGGCGCAGGATATTTGCGGAGAACTGTCCTTAGTACGAGAGGACCGGGATGGACGCACCTCTGGCGCACCAGTTGTCATGCCAATGGCACAGCTGGGCAACTATGTGCGGATCGGATAAACGCTGAAAGCATCTAAGCGTGAAGCCGGCTCCAAGATAAGATATCCCACAGCGTAAGCTGGTAAGGCCCCTTGAAGACTACAAGGTTGATAGGCTGCGTGTGTAAGCACGGTAACGTGTTCAGCTTGGCAGTACTAATAGGCCGAGGGCTTGACCATATTTTTTGGTTTGCCCAATATGCAGTGCACACTGCATGACGCTTTCTGTTTCGCATCTTTATTCAGTTTTCAGTGTACACAATGAGCTTCTGACGAAGCACAACACTGATGGTAACGGCGGGAAAAGACCGCGGAGCTGCACCATTAGCTCAGTTGGTAGAGCACCTGACTCTTAATCAGGGTGTCCCGGGTTCGAGTCCCTGATGGTGCACCAAAGGAAGTCGGAACAGGGGCCAGGCACCTCTGACCTCTGAATCTGGCTAAAAAGTGCGATATGTGGCCCGTTGGTCAAGCGGTTAAGACACCGGCCTCTCACGCCGATAACGGGAGTTCGATTCTCCCACGGGTCACCAAATTTTAAAAAAGAATAACCAAGGTATTTACACAGCAATGTGATAAATATAGAGTTGGTGCTGATGATGATGAGGGTCCACCCGTTCCCATTCCGAACACGGAAGTTAAGCTCATCGATGCCGAAGATACTTGGCTGGCGACGGCCCGGGACAATAGGAAGGTGCCAACACATTAAAAAAGACATCCGTTTGGATGTCTTTTTTGCTGTCTGCAATTGTTAATTATTCGGTATTACATGAACCAAACGTCTTGATTAGTGGATGAAATTGCAATTGCACCCGCGTTCAAAGCGGTTAAGATATCTTCTTTGTCACTGATGAGTCCGCCTGCAATAATAGGCTTTTTAATCTCCGAGTTCAGTTTCTTGATTATTTTCGGCATCAGGCCCGGAAGAATCTCGACTAAATCGGCGCTGTCAGGCTGGTCGGCTTTACGAATGTTCTCCAGAGCAAGGGAGTCCAGCACGAAAAAGCGCTGAACCGTCAGCAGTCCGTGTGAATGCGCGGAACGGATGAGGGAAGGCTTCGTTGAAATTATCCCGTCGGTTTTTGTATTTCGGGCAAGGTATTCAACGGCGGCCTCGCGTGCAGACAGTCCATCCAGCAAATCAATATGCACAAAGACCGATTTTCCCGCTTCTTTTAAAAGAGATACAATTTCTGTGATGGTGTTGATATTGCCGTACAGAACAAAAACTACTTTGCTGTCGCAGTGCAGGCATTGATGAAGACCGCTGTCATTTTTAATCGCAGGGATTACCGGTACGTTTTCTAAATCCGCAAATAGTTCTTTTTGATTCATAACTTCTACTTCTCGATAGAGTACAATAAAGTTCGCAATTTCGAGAAGGTATAGAAAAGCCATTGGGACTCCTTTAAAATGAATGGTGTCGAGACATTCAAAAAGGAGTTGGTCCCAATGACTCAAGGAAAGAATAACACAGATCTTACGGAATTGCTACTGAAATGTATGGCGGAGCCCGACCCGATGCTCAGTATGCTGGAATGGCTCTGCGCTCAACTGATGGAGGCGGAGGTTTCCGGCCTTGTGGGAGCGGAAAAGAATGCGCATAATCCGTCTCGAAGCGACTACCGCTGCGGATATCGCCCCCGGCGGCTGGATACTCGCGTAGGGACGATGTATCTCATGGTGCCAAAGCTGCGCAGTCAGGGATACATCCCTTTCTTTGTCACGGAACGCAAACGCAGCGAGGCGGCGCTGATACAGGTTATTCAGGAGGCGTTCGTGCAGGGCGTGTCTACACGGAAGATGGAAAAGCTGGCTCACAGTCTGGGGATAGAGAACCTCTCCCGCAGTCAGGTCAGTGAGATGACAAAAGGACTCAATGAACAGGTACAGGAATTTCGCAACCATTCTCTGACGGATACCCGTTATCCTGTCATTTGGACGGATGCCCTGTACGAAAAAGTCCGTATGGATGGCCGTGTCGTCAGCATGGCGGTGATGGTTGTCTGTGGCGTAAACGAGCAAGGACACAGGGACATTCTCGCCGTAGAACCGATGCTGGATGAATCCAAAGAGAGCTATTCCCAGTTGTTTCAAAGTCTTTTGGATCGCGGTTTGAAAACGCCGCTGCTGGTGGTTTCCGATGCGAACAAAGGGCTGATTGCCGCCATCCGAGAAAGTTTTCCCGGCGCATCCTGGCAGCGCTGCAAAGTGCATTTCATGCGAAATATTCTGGCTCATATACCGCAGAAAGAAAAAGAATCCTTTGCAGCCCAACTAAAAGAAATCTGGCTGGCACCTTCTCTCCAATTAGCCCAACAGCGCGCAAAGCAGTTGTCGGAGCAATATGGGAAGCGGTTTCCCAAGGCAATCGAGCTTCTGGAAGATGGGCTGGAGGACTCACTGGCTTTCTATGCATTCCCCGAGCTTGATGCCCGTAAAATTTCATCGACCAATATGCTGGAACGGCTGAACAAGGAAATCCGGCGCAGAACCAACGTCGTTGGGATATTTCCAAACAACGATTCCTACTTGCGGCTGGTAACAACATATCTCATGGAATACGCTGAAGATTGGTCTGTTTCCAGAGCATATTTGAATCCTAAATCGATTCAGACACTTCTGCTAAACGCAGCTTAATTTATTTCGTGGAGCCCCTAAATTGCGAACTTCTCTTGACACAGCCAGGTATTTGTACTTTACCGCAAAGGGAAAATACAAAGCGCAGTCCGTGGGGTATTTGTTCCGATTATGGCAACCTTAGGTTCATTGTTTATTCTTTCCGGCGGTCTGCAGAGCCGGCTGTTCGTTTTCTATGCTGCGTTCTGCATCATTGTGGTTTTGATTTCCTTCGCATATTACAAACGTAACCATGCCCGATAATTTATAAAAAAGCAGCCGGCACAGGGATACAATCCCTGTGCCGGCTCAGCCTGTCGAAAAAGTCCAGTGAAAGCTGGGCTTTTTCGTTGTAAAATGGTAAAATATAGACAGGTGATGAAAGATGCTGGAACGGGAAAAACTACGCAGAGATGCAGTGGAATTTGTGAATACAGACCTATTGGTGCCGGGAAATCATCTGCTGCGAAAGATTGACAGCGCGGTAGATTTTAGCCATATTTATGATTTTGTAGAAGATTTGTATTGTGAGGGCAACGGTCGTCCCAGTGTGGACCCGGTCGTCCTGTTTAAGATTGTTCTGATCCAGCATCTGTACGGAATTCCCTCTTTACGCCGGACGATGCAGGAAATCAATATGAATATCGCGTATCGGTGGTTTCTGGGATATACACTGAACGAGGAGCTGCCGCATTTCTCCACTGTGAGTTACAATTTTAAGCACCGGTTCACAGAGGAAACCGTGGAGCAGGTGTTTTCGTGGATTTTGCAGGAGGCAAATTACGCCGGATATTTGGAGCCGGAAGCAGTATTTGTGGATGGGACGCATATCAAAGCAAACGCCAACATCAACAAAAAGATCAAAAAGGCAGTTCCTCAGGCGGCAAAGCGATATGCCTCAGAATTAATGGAAGAGGTTAACGCTGACCGGGAAGATCATGGGAAGAAGCCATTCGACAGTACTCCGAAACCGCCGAAGGAAAAAGAAATCATGGTGTCCAAAACAGACCCGGAAAGCGGGTTGTTCCAAAAGGGAGAACACAAGAAGTGCTTTGCCTACGAAGCACATACGGCCTGCGACAAACACAATTTTGTCCTTGACGTTGAGGTGACTCCGGGAAACGTACATGACAGTGTAGCATTTGACGCGGTCTATGGCAAAGTGACTCAACGGTTTCCTGAAATTGAAACGGTGGTGGCGGACGCCGCATACAAAACGCCGCATATCTGTAAACGGGTGTTTGACGACGGGCGGGTACTTTCCACAGCATACAAGCGGCCAATGACCAAAGCAGGAAATCTGGAATGGTGGAAGTATGTATACGACGAATATTATGACTGTGTGATCTGCCCGGAATATCAGGTTCTGCATTATGCAACAACCAACCGTGAGGGATACCGGGAATACAAAAGCCGGAGTTACATCTGCGAAAAATGTCCATTCCGTTCTCGCTGCACCGAGAGTAAAAGCTGTACGAAAACCGTAACGCGGCATGTGTGGCAGGATTATGTGGAGCTTGCGGAAGATATCCGACACACACCGAAATACAAAGAGCTTTACAAAAAACGAAAAGAAACCATTGAGCGTGTCTTCGCCGATGCAAAAGTGAAATATGGGATGCGGTACACGCTCTACCGGGGCTTAACTCAAGTGACGAATTGGGTTAAGCTTAAGTTTGCTGCCATGAATCTCAAAAAGCTGGCAATGTGGAAATGGAGGGATGGCCATCCCTCCGGGTTTTTATTGATTTTACTTTGCTTATTTTCCTATCCTGCATATTATCAAGAGAACCCATCCTTCGTTTAACCGCGTTGGATGGGTTCTTCGACAATCTGAGCCGGCACAGGGATACAATCCCTGTGCCGGCTTTTTAAAACAACAATGATAATTCATCAGCCTGAAGAACTGTGTCCAAGCAGTACTTCAGGCTGATTGTGTTTGACTAGACGAAAGATGATGGGAATGCAATTAGAATACAGCATAATTATGGAGTTTTTATGTAGATTTGAAAATAATTCACAGATAGAGCAGCCGGTTCAGACATCAACCAGAACCGGCTGCTTTTACGATTACGGCTGCTTCTTGCGACGCCATAAAATAACTCCTGCGGCTGCGATTACGATCAGTATGCAGCCAATAAAAATTGCAGAATTTGTGCTGTTCTGTAATTCTGTGCTGATTGAAGAAGAAGACGTACTGCTCTGAGAAGAGAAAGATGGTTTGGAATTTGGGTTTCCTGATGTACTGGATGTAGGTTTACTGCTTTCGCTTTCTGCAGTCGCGCCGTAAATTTTCGACTCGCTGACAATATAATCCGAGCAGTGAACAATATCAAATTTTAGCCACCCGCTGTTATCGACAGCAATATCGGATTTTACTGTTTCCAATCTGTTTAGCTTTGGATTATAGTAGTACACAAATACATTTTTGCCCGCATAGCTTGGAATCTTTACCTGTATAGTGGCATTGCCTGGGAGCTTTCCTTCATAACTGAAGTGGAGGTTGGTAAATTTAGTATATTTTGTCAGTTTACGGATTGCATCTGTATTTGGTGAAGTCTGGCTTATTCTGGTGTCAAGGTAATTACCGTTTAAAGATGTACTGGTAATGCCGGAGCCGTTAAACTGCCATTTGTACCAGCCGCCGTCTAGCACTACTGACTTTTTAGTTTGATGTAAGCTCGCGAATAAATCCTTGCCGATATTGAACCGATCAGCAACACTAACAGATACAATATCGCTATTGCGCGAATTCGTAATCCGGTTAATTTCTTCAACCGGAAGTATGGTTTTTGACTCATTATCGGTTGGGTTTTGAGGCGGTTGGGTCTTATCCGAGTTGCTTGATGCAGTTGCCGCAGGTGTTAATGGAACCAGCTGTTTGAGGGCTGTTGCTAATGCAGCTTTTGCATCATCAATTTGCTTCTGTGTAGCTTTTCTGGATGACTGGATGGACAGTGCCTTATTTAGAGCATCGTGAAATGCCTTTAAGGAATCCACAGTATAGTTTCCTTTCATATTCTGCGCGGCTTTAACAGTTTGGGTGAGAGAAGTGCGGTTTACACTGATCTTACTGCTTTCGAATGCTGCCTTTGCTGCTTGCAGCTGAGATAATGCCGCTTCGACTTCCTCCTGAGTAGTAGCAGTATTCAGAGCCTGCTGGGCAGCAACGATGGCCTTCTGAAGCGCAGCAATGGCAGCAGGAGGATACTGGCCGTCATATTGGCCGATTTGACCAGCTTGTGGAATCGATTTTATTGTGGAGTTAATGGCATTTTCAAACTTGGTCTTATCAATCGGCAACGGTTCGAGGAAACCTCCGCCTCCAGAATGGTTTGATGGTATTTGGGATACCGTTATGTGAATTTTATTGGTTTCCACAGTTACCGGATTACCTGATTTGTTATTCAGAGTTACCGATGCCCATACATCCGCAGAACCCTCTTTTATCGCAGAAATCTTTCCGTTGCCAGTTACACTTACCGTATTGCTGTCACTGGACAAGTATTGAATCGTTGCATTTGACAGAGAAGCGGGTGTTCCATCGTTGTTAAGCGCATTTGCTAATACAATAGAATCTGTTTGTCCTACACTAAGCTGAGTATTGCTGCACTGAGCCGTCACAGACGCTAAAGAACCTGGCTCAGATCCACCGGTCAATTCATAGTTATGGCCGGCCTGATATGCGAATTTGATGCTATGGTTTACTGTATTACAGGTGAAGCTGACTGGTTTATTGATGGTTGTATCTCTGACTTTCAGTGTTTCTGCGGACCATCCTGTATTGTTGTTTACAATCTTTGAAGTTGTTTTTCCATCAATGTAAGTATAATCATATGTGGAGCCGTTGTTGGCAATGGGAAATACCTCCACAAAATAATTCCCCTTCTTTTGCATGTCTTCACCGACTAAAACGCCTTTGCCGCCCACGAAAGCCGGAATGTTGTCAATTGGATGAGCACGGTTTTTCAGAAGTTTCGGGCCATCGAATGTCTCGCCGGTAGAGTAGTCAATCCACTTTCCTTCAGGCAAATAGACGTCGCGCGAATCAGCAGTCAGAAAATCCGTTCCGAACTGTGGTGCTGCCAGAAGGCTTTCGCCAAGCAGCCATTCGTACTGGCGATCTGTTGTGTTCGCCATTTTGCCGACGTAACTGTCATTAGGATAGGCTATATATAGGGGGGTAAGGGAATACGGGTAACCCGTTTGCCAACTCTTTAAAGCTGCGTCATAAATATATGGTGCATAAGTGCTGTGCCAGTTAATGGCGTTAAACGTTGCCTGCTTATAAGCCTGATTATCCATTTTTAAGGCGTTGATGCCGACGGATGCACTGGGATTTAAAGCAGCAAACTGCGCGTTGCGAACTAAATATTTCTGGTAACTCGGATTTGAAATTGTTCCGCCTGTTCCGCCTATGATGTCAGGATATACATTGGAAATACCGCTTGCAGCATAGGCGAACGTGTTGATCGGCATTCTGTCAGGGGAAGAGTTGAAGCTATTGTTGCTTGTACCGTAATTAGCATCGTTGATTCTTAAAATATCTCCCGACAGGGAATAAGCGCCGTTTCTCATGATCATGACATCGTTGTCCTTGTTGATCATATAGGACAGTACGCGGTTCCAGTTGCCATCGTGATAGGTTCTGTCGTTATTCAGTACCATCGTATCTTCTTTAAAGCCGTCTACGCCCCAAAGGTTGGCATTCTTGCGGTACCATTCCAATGCGTTTGGATTTTCGCCGTCAATATAAGCCGTTAAGCCTCTGGTACGATTTCCGCATGGATATTTTGCATGGATTGTCATGAGACTTCCGTCTTCATTTTTTAGGAAATAACCATTTGCAAGTCCTTCGTTGACGAAATTTCCGTCTACCTCAGGATGCCAGTCTCCACCGAGGGATTGAGGAAGCTTAAGGTGGACACGTAGACCAAGCATGAGTTTTATGTTCTTGTCTTTGAAAAACGATTTGATTCCTGCCGGGTCGGGGAATCTGGGGTTTGGCATTCCCTGAGCAGTGTCGTTTCTGCCTGCCGGATCTGCGGTATCGTCCCACATGCCGAAACTCGTAGTGGTTCCTTCCATACCAGAGCGGTCACCTTTCCAGAAACCGGAACCGATCACTGCCCAGGTAATATTGTAACCTTCATTCAGGTAATCCTGAACGGTGCTCATTACATTGGACTGATAAGCGTTCCATCCCAGTGCGCCGAAAGCTTCCCAGCCGAGCCCGAACATTTCATAATGAGGTTTTGTATCTTCATAACCTTCCTGGTTACGGACATTGCGGTAATCTTGATAGATTTGTTTCATGTCACCGAAAAAGTAATACAGTGTGGTCACTTTGTCTGTCTCAAGAACGCCAAGTTTGGTCTCGGTTGCGTTAATCACTACACGCTTGTCCGCTTCTTCGAATAAAACCTGTGCGAACCCGCGCTGCGGTGCAACGGAGAAATTAGAGATAAAGCGTATCGGGCCTCCGTCCTGATTCGTAAAGCTGCCTGCAGTTGTGCGGTTGACACCGAAAACGTTGGTGCTGGGACGCACGTTAGCACCGGTGTCGGTTACGGCGCCGTAGTCTCCAAGGCCGTACATGGGATTGATATTCCCTTCCACTCTTGCATCAATGGTATATTTATTTGATGATGCTGGAGGGGTAACCGGATTCTGGGCAGGATCGCCGTCATAAGAGATAATCCCGCTTCCTGTTATGGTCCATTTTGTTAAGTCTCCGTCAAAGGTGTCACTGAAGGAAGCGCTGCCTGTAACGGAAAAGTTGTTTACTTTCGCAACAGTGGTGCTTGCCAGTACACCGGCGGTTCCCTTTGGAAGAGAACTGTCGGTGGCTTGAATTACCGGAACGCCGTCCACAAAACAGTTTATGCTGTTGCCGGTTAACTCGGCTTTTAAGTTATAGAATTTATCGTAAGAATAATTAAATGAAACTTCCTGAAGAACGGTCTCCGTCCCGTTTTGTTTTTTTATCAGTGAGACATACCCAAGTTTTAAAAATCCAAAACGGTAATAATTGTTGCTGTCCGTGTAGCGCATAACCAGTGAATCGGAGGTCTGTTCGTCGTTCATTTTAAAACTTGTGTCAGCGCTGACGGTATAATCGGCCCACTGAGTGCCTTGTGTTACAATGGCAGATGAAGCCGGACTGGCATTGAGAAGAAGATATTTGTCCGTCAGCTGTCCATCAGGATTTTCGGAGCGGTTTTCCGTTTTAAGCTCCATGGAAGTATTGTCTTTGGAATTTAATAAATCCGATTCTTCAACAAAATCCCCCGATATCTCCGCCAGAGTTTTGGAGTCAAAATCATTTTGGTAGTAGATTTTCGAAGGGTCAATGTTATCGTAGACTTTAATGTCGTCGATGCAAGCATAGTCGTCATAAATTCGGAACCCACATCCGCCAAGCAGAGAGGCGGCCGGTGCTGTGGCATCATTGGCATCAAACATCAGCTGGTCATTTAAATAACCTTTGACGCTTTTTCCGGAAACCACCATTTTCATGCGGTACCAGTTGTTTGGCTTAATACCAGAGATTGTCTTATCCCCCAGAGAGGCAGACGTACCAGCTGCGTCTAATCTTTTCAGGGCGGTATCACCGTTTTTTAAATAAAAAAGGTGGTAGGCGTTTTTGGCTTGAAAGTGTGAAAAAATCCCGCTGCTGCTTTTTGTATCCGTTTTATTTTCGAATCTCACCCGGGACTCAAACGTGTAGTTATCATCCGGAATATCTATACTTGTCAGTTTTTTAACTGATACAGCAGTAAGGCTGGACGGCTTTATATACAGATATGTATTGATATTTGGATCATATGCCGGAATTGGAGTGATTGTGCCGTCTGCAGCGATATGCTCGGCTCCGCTGCTTCCCAGCATGGTTTCCCATTTTGTATGCTGCCAGCCGGTGATTCCATCTGTATTCTCAAAATCCAGATTAGCATAATTTGTTGCTCCGTCATTACTGGAGACGATAATGTTATCGAAGCTGGCATTCGCCTTATCGGCTCTTAACCCACAGCCTCCTTGAAGCTGTGCGCTGGTCGCCGAGCTATCTGTTGCATTAAAAACGAGTGTATCATTGATATAGCATTTTATTGTTTTTCCTTCTACAACCATTTTTAAATGATACCATGTGTTGACCGCAATAGTAATTGCTTTTCCTTCGCTTGTGATTGAGCTAGAGAGATCAACTGTTGGAGATCCTAGACGTTTTAAACCGATTGCCCCAGGTTTAATAAAGAAAAGGTGAAAGGCATTGTTTGCATTATAATGCGAAAATACTCCGACCGAGGTGGTACTTCCTGAATCCAACTTAACGTCGGATTCAATTGTATAATCACTTGGCAAATTTGGAGTTACCAGCCGTTCTACTGTCGCATTCACTTTATCATTTGTACCCAGAACATGCAGGTAACAGCTGGACTCAGAGGAAGTAAGCATTGCGGTTTGAGTTGCAGAGTCCTTGTAACTGGCAGCCTGAATTTCAGGAAGATTGCTGACAAGGCTTTTTGCCTCGCTTCCCGTCTTTGGAATAATAGAGAACTTTACATAATGGTCAAAAAGCTTAATACTGACATTTGCTTTGTCATTGTTTGTATTTGTTACTTCAAAATTTGCAGTGTCACCGTCCAGACCCATAAATATGCTGGAACTCACTTCATAAACGGTGCCGCCTGCCTTTCCAAAACATATACCGGAGGACGAGTGCATGTCGGCGTATGCCGTTCCGTTATCGGGTCGGTAGAACCCGTAGCGGAATCCTTTTTTTGCTACTTTTACGGTGTAGTTTGGCGTTTGAATTACTACCGTGTCGCCGTCTGTCGCAGTAAATTTGGATTCTGCGAATGCCTGCAGGCTGATGCTGCTCAGGATAATGAGCAGAGAGAGAACCAGTGCAAAAGTTGACTTAATGCATTTTTTCATAATTTCCTCCCATTTCTTGAGCCAGTAAATTTCCGTTTTTATCTCTGGCTTTTTGTATCAATTCGTCGGTGAATTGACTAGATATTTCCAACATTTGCAGTGGTATTATATATAAACCTTTTATCGCTATCAACCGTATACAAAATACTTAATAATTTTTATAAAAATAGTGATATCAAATCTAAAAATCCTTAAATGCCGCTTGATAATCTAAAAATATTAATACAAGAAGACAGAAGATGTACTGGAATTAAAGATTTATACAAATTCTTTTGAACATTCTTTGTGATTTTTACATTCCATTGAATCTATTCCTCAAATCGATATAATCAAGTCGTAAGGTACGAAAAGCAGTCGATATTTCGATTCTAACCGTATCGGGATGCAGAGGGGGAAGAGAGAATGGAAACGTACAGATTTGACGTGGTGGTCGCCGGTGGCGGGGTTTCCGGCGTATGTGCGGCAATTGCTTCCGCGAGAGCGGGTGCGAAGACTGCGCTGATTCAAAACAGGCCGGTTCTGGGCGGCAACTCCAGCAGCGAGATCAGGGTTTGGACAAGAGGCTCCGTAGGCGGCGGCACCATTTTCGCAGAGGAAATGGGCATTCTCGGCGAACTTAAGCTGCACAATTTTAAAATCAATCCGGATTTTAATCCGGTTTTATGGGACGAAGCCCTGTTTGATAAAGTTTATTTGGAGAAGAACATACAGCTTTTCCTCAATACCAATATAACGGATGTTTCCATGCAGGATTCCGGAAAAATCGGTTCGGTGGTTGGCTATCAGCTTGGTTCCGGAAGAACGATTCGCTTTGAAAGCTCCATGTTTATCGACGCAACCGGAGACGGTACAGTGGGATTCCTTGCCGGAGTAAACTACCGTTTCGGGCGTGAAGACAAGGCAGAATACGGGGAAAGCCTGACCCCAAAAGTGAAAGACAGCAACGTTCTTGGCAGTTCCATCATGTTCCAGTATAAAGATGAAGGAAAGCCGATTCGCTTTGAAAAGCCCGATTATGCTTATGACATTCCTTATATCGAAGCGCTGCTTAACAAAGGCGGCCGTGTGGTAAATGAAAAGATGAACGGCTGCGATTACTGGTGGGTGGAATTTGGCGGTACGCACGACACAATTTTGGAAAATCAGGAAATCGGAATTGAACTGAAAAAGCTCGTCATGGGTATTTGGAATTACATAAAGAATTCCGGTAAATTCAATGCGGATACACTCACGCTCGAGTGGATCGGCCAGATGCCCGGAAAACGGGAATCCCGGCGTTTTGTCGGGGAATATACGCTGACGCAGAACGATGTGGAACAGGGCAGGTCTTTTCCTGACGCTGTGTGTTACGGTGGATGGTATATGGACTTTCATCCGAGCGACGGAATTTATTCGGAAGAAAGTTTTTGCCTTCAGGTTCCGGTACACGCGTATAACATTCCGATGCGAAGCCTTTACACTTCAAAAATGGATAATTTGCTGTTCGCCGGCCGGAATATCAGTGTCAGTCACGCGGCATTTTCCTCGACGCGGATTATGGATACCTGCGGGCTGGTCGGTCAGGCGTCCGGTACAATCGCAGCCTTCTGTGCACTTCAAAACTGCACTCCGCACGAAGCAAATCAGAAATATATCACAGAACTTCAGCAGAAGCTGCTGAAAAGTGATATGACCGTCTGGGACTTGAAAAACACCGATGAATCAGATCTGGCACGCTCGGCAGCCGTAACCTGCTCCGAAGTCAGAACCCCGGAAAGTTTACGGGGCGATGGGCTCGCTGATATTTCCGGTGGCACCTTCCTTGTCTGTCCGGTTACGAAAGAAAATGCCCGACTTACGGTTGCGGTCGAGTGTGAAAAGGATACGGAACTGGAATACGCCGTTTATGAGTCCCGCCTTCCTTCCAGACTGATTCACGGTTCCTTAGTCGGTACTTACACTGTGCCGGTTCGTAAAGGACAGGAAACCATTGAACTCGATTTGTCAGCCGCGGCAAACCCGATTTATGTAAAAATTGTATTTCAGGATAATTCGGACGTTAAGATAAAAACCACTTCCGACGGTCTGACGGGATTATTACTCGGGCGTAAAGAACGCTCATCCTTTGAAAGTCCCTGTGTTTCGGCGGTTGACTGTATGGATTACGGGTGTGAAAACGTGGTGAACGGTTATAACCGTATTGAGTACGGCACGAACCTCTGGAGTTCAGGCAGCTTGGAGAAGCCGCAATGGCTTGAGTTCACGTGGGAGCAGCCGAAAGAATTTTCACAGATCCGCATGACGTTTAACCCGGATTTGTCCAGCGAAATACCGAGTTCCATTTCCAAGGTTTCGAATGACCACCACGGATTTGTACGTGGCAAAAATCCAACCGCTTCGCTGGTGAAAGCATTCCATGTGGACATTTATCAAGACGGTCAGTGGCAAAAAGTCGCCGCGGTAAATGCCAATACGGAAAGACTCTGTATTGTAAATATGCCGGTTCAAAAGTCCGAAAAGATTCGGATTTGTTTTGACAGGACGTACGGCTCTCCCTATGCTGAAGTGTTTGAAGTCAGAATCTATTAACATATCACTTGATACGAAAGGAAAGAACAGCAGAATGACAAAACGAAAACACCGCGGGATTCGTCTGTCCGACGGAGCGGTAGGCTTTATTCTGGCGGCGCCTGCATTGGCAATATTTATTGCCGTCATCCTTTATCCGTTCCTGAACTCCATCTTTATGAGCTTCACGAACAAGACGCTTATGAGCCCCAGCTTTAAAATGGTTGGCCTAAATAACTACGCGAAGGTGTTTGCTGACCCCACCTTTTTGAAAACCCTTGGCAACACGGGCATCTTTGTTTTTTTCTCCACTCTTTGTCCGTTCGTGCTCGGCTTTATCTGGGCGGTTATACTGAACAACAAATTCAGGGGTGCGGGCGTGCTGCGCGGCATTACGCTGATTAACTGGATTGTTCCCGGAGCTTCAATCAGCTTCTTATGGTCGTTCATTTTCGATTACAACCACGGTATTATGAACGAACTGCTTCGCTCACTTGGTATTATCACTCAGAATGTCAACTGGCTGGGCGAAAGCTCAACGGCAATGGTCGTTGTGATCGTTGCCAGAACCTGGCAGATGCTTCCATGGTATATGGCGTTTCTGACCGGAGGACTGCAGGGCGTTCCGTTTGACCAGATTGAGGCTGCCAGAATCGACGGAGCCAACAACCTAAAGGTTCTGCGCCATGTCGTGATTCCCGGTATGAAATCCATGATTACCATCGTCCTGGTGCTTGGCATCATCGGAAACCTGCAGCATTTCGACATTCCTCAGGTTATGACCTCCGGCGGCCCGGCGGGCGCAACCACACTGTTCTCTATCCTGGTTTACAACAAAGCTTTCGTCGGCTACAAGGTCGGCATGGCCGCGACAATCGGCACCATCTGGGCGGTTTTGCTGGCAGTTTTCAGCTTTTTCTACTCACGCAGCACATCGAAGAATTAAGGAGGACATCATGTTTCAAAAAACACGAGGTTATAAATTTGTCATTGCGTTCTCTAGCATAACGATTGGAATATTTGTTATCTTCCCGCTTCTTTGGATGTTTAACACCGCCTTAAAGCCCTCAACCGAAACTTTTAAGCTATCTTTGTTCTTTGCAACCCCAACGCTGAAGAATTTCCAGAGCGTTCTGTTTGATAAGGACATCCTGACAAACTTGGGGAACAGCTTGTTTGTTTCGTTTGTCAGCAGCTTTGCGGGAACACTGGTTTCCATGTTCGCGGGGTTCAGCTTTTCCAAGTTCCGCTACAAGGGCAAAAACATTTCAATGTCCATCATTATGATGGCGCAGGCCTTCCCGCAGGCGATTCTGCTGCTTACCCTTTACATCATGATGCAGCAGATGAAAATGGACGGCAGCTATTTTGCGCTGATTCTTTCCTACATAGCGTTTATCCTGCCGGTCGGCACATGGTCGCTGAAAGCCTATTTCGACCAACTGCCCGACGCGCTTATTGAATCCGCAAAAATCGACGGGGCAGGCTGGATTCGCATCACCTTCCAGATTATTTTTCCGCTTGCGATTCCGGGTGCCATTTCGACCGCGATTTACGGTTTCGTATGGAGCTGGAACGACCTGCTGTATTCCCTGACCCTTGTTACCGACGCTTCGAGAAGAACGCTTGCGCCGGGACTGGTTATGAAGTACATGGGCGAATTCACAAACAACTGGTCTCAGATGATGGCAGCATCTATTTTTGTATCAATCCCGGTTACTCTGATCTTTATATTCCTGCAGAAATATTTCATCAGCGGCCTGACTTCAGGAGCCGTAAAGGGCTGACGGCTGTTTGATTTCGAGCAAGGAATATGGATAAATGCAGTATAACACTGCGAATTTTATGGGAAAGAAAGGTAAGGTATTTTATGAAAGCAAAAAGAATTCTGGCACTCTGCATGGCATGCAGCATCGCGCTTGCGGCCAGCGGCTGCGGTTCCACCGGCACCGCGAGCAGCACCGGCAGCGCAGCTGCTGCCTCCTCCGCGCCGGCTTCCAGCAAGGCGCTTGAATCGGCTAACCTGGTTTGGGCTGGCTGGTCCGGTGAAGAAAAGAGCACAAAAGATATTATCAATGAAATGATTTCTTCCTACAATGCAAAGGGAGGCTCTCAGGTCACCTGGGTAGGCTGGCCTTGGGCAAATACGCAGCAGCAGCTGATTATCCGTAATCAGGGCTCCGAAGCACTCGATGTTGCACAGGTAGATATCGGTATGTTCGGCGCACTGTCCGAAATGGGTGTGCTCGCAGACATGAACGACCTTATGGGTAAAGATTATCTGGAGCAGAACTATAACGAAGCCGCGCTGAAGGTTGGTCAGGTTGACGGAAAACAGCTTGCCATGCCGTGGTCGATCGCATCCATTAACATGGTTTACAATCCGACCCTTTTGAAGTCTGTCGGCTACAGCGAACCGCCGAAGACAATCACACAGTTTGAAGACTGCATGAAGAAACTGAAAGAAAAAGATAAGAATATCATTCCTTATGGCCTTGCTACCAAAGATGCCACCATGGCAACCGACTTCCAGCCCTGGCTGTGGACATTTGGCGGAAGCGTGCTGAAGGACGGCCAGCCCACACTCAGCAGCGACGCAGGTCAAAAGGTAGCGGAGTGGTACAAATCCCTGCTTGACAAGGGCTATATTCAGATGAACATCACCCGCGCCGATGCACGCCAGCTGTTCGCACAAGGCAAGATCGCATTCTATGACGACGCGATTTCCGCAAAGGGTGTCGCAATCTCCAACGGAATCAGCAAAGCTGACCTGAACAATAAGATCAAGCCAATGGCCAGACCCGTACTGAAAGACGGCGATACACCGCAGTCATCCATGTGGGGCCACCTGCTTGTAGTCTTTAAAAAGTCTCAGCATCAGGAGCAGGCCGCCGACTTTATTAAGCACATTGTAAGTCAGGAACAGTCCCTGAAATATTTCAACAGCAACGGTATGCTTCCGGTTCTGAAAAGCGCACTTGCAAGCGATGCCGTAAAGGGTGACCTGTGGGCAAACACCTGGGTGCAGCTGACCCAGTCCGGCAAAACGCTTGAATTTGCAAAGATGAGCAACAGCGGCGAACTCAACAATATTCTTGTTGAAGAGCTTCAGGGAATTCTCCTTGGTGAGAAGAAAATCCCGGATGCTTTGAAGTCGGCAGACACCCGTCTGTCCGGTTCCTTATCCTAAACCTAAATAGCAGAAAGGGGTATCCTGTGCGGTTTTCCGCATGGGATATTTCCTGTTATAGGAATTTATTTCTTAAATATTTTATAGGTTCTAATCGGATATGGTAAAATAGTAACAGTCTTTTCGGCGGAGGGTAAAACAGTGAAAAAAGAAAACCAGAAACAGAAAAAACCGTTCCCATTTGCGGTAAGAGTATTTTTAATGATTACCCTTTTGCTCATTTTGCCTGTTTACTGCATGTTTGTTTACATTAACAACAGCTTTACATCCTATCTAGACCAGGAAATCAGCACAAAGACGGTTCAGAATATTGCAAAAAGCGAAGAAGAAATTTATGGTAAGCTTGAAAATCTGATTAACGTATCCAATCTTTTCATTTCAGATACGGAATTTGAAAAGGTAATGTCCGGTGATAGGAGTTACTACGAAAAATGCAAGTATTTTGATTCTAGTGTGAACCGGATGATGAGCAGTAACGTTTTTAATCTGGACGAGCTGAGGATATCCTTTTTTGATTCAAAGAAAAACCTGTACACAAACTGGGGCGTCAATTACCACGATTATTCTTTTATGCTGAATGAGGATTGGGTGAAGGAAAGCATCAACGCAAAAGGATACTTAACCTGGAATATGTTTGAAAATTCTCAGATACAGGAGGAGAAGAACAAAAATATTCGCTATATTTCCCTGACGCGGTCGTTCAGCCCGAAGTCAAACTCCCAGATTACAACGGGTTCCCTGATTATCAGTATGAAGGATCAGGTTATTATGGATCTGCTGGAAAAGTACCGGTACGGGGCCAACGATAATATTTTTATTTATTCCAGGGGTTTTGATCAGGTGTTTTCTGCAAAGCCAATCTCGACCGCGGACCCGGATATGAAGCGTGTGCTGCAGAAACTGACGGGGAAGAACGGCAGTATTACGGACACCGTTCATTCGAATAAGTACATTATCAGTTATTACACGCTTTCCAAGCCGTGGAACTATAAAAATAACGAGCTGACGGTCGTTGCAATGACCGATTATCAGAGCGTTGCGGAAAAGACGCAGGAATACATGATGCAGACCATGCTGTTCTTCATTCTCTTTATGGCAGTTATGGTGATCGTGGTATTCTTCATTTCCCGCGCGATTGTAAAGCCAATCCGTGACATTTCCAGGCGGCTTTCGGGGTATCAGGTCGGCGATACTCTTGTTTACGGCTACCGGTATAACGATGAAATCGGTCAGCTTTACGGCGCGTTTTCCAAAATGGATCAAAACATCCGGGACCTGTTCGAAAAGTTAAAAGACGAGTATGCGGTTAAGGAACGGTACCGGTTTGACTCTCTTCGTGCACAAATCAATCCTCATTTTTTATTTAATACGCTAAACAGCATACGGTGGATGGCGATAATTAAAAAGCAGGATAATATTGTTGGCAGCATCGACGCACTGACCGGCATGCTTGAGTACAGCATGAACAAAGGAAGCGAATTTGTGTCGCTCGGACAGGAACTGAAGAATATCGACAGCTATATTTCGATTCAGAATATGCGTTACGGGGAGCATTACCGTACGGAAATCGATATACCGGAGGAACTTTATCGGTGCGAGGTCATTAAATTTTCACTGCAGCCTATTGTTGAAAACTGTATTATACATGGGTTCCGGGATTTCAGCGGGCAGGCCGTCATCGAGATACACGGCAACCAGGAGGAAGACGTTCTGCACCTGTACGTGGAGGACAACGGGAAGCCGATTTCGGAGGATGCAATCCGCGAATTTCAAGAGAATAAGGGAACAAAGCATCGGGACGAAAAAAAGGTTACCGGTATCGGTATGGCAAACGTAGATGAAATTATTCGCATTACGTATGGGGAAGAGTACGGGCTGGACGTGCAGGTACGCGGCGACAGGACGGTCGTTTGTTATACTCTGCCGTATCGGCTTCACGGGGGGATTGAAGACTGCAATGAAAAAGATCATGATTGTTGACGATGAATTGCTGGTTCGCGTAGGAATCAAATCCATTGTTGAGTGGGATGAGCACGGCTATCAGATGGTCGCGGAGGCTTCTAACGGAAAGGAAGCACTGGAGCTGATAGAAAAGTACAGGCCGGATATTGTTATGACTGACCTTGTCATGGCTCCGGTTGACGGGTTCGAGCTGATTGAGGAATGCGGCAGGCGATTTCCCGAAATCAAATTCATTGTGCTGAGCAGCTACAACGATATGGACAATGTGAAAAGGGCGATGAAGCTAGGAGCGACGGATTATGTATTTAAACTAAAGGTAACAGCTGACAGCATTCTTTCCACTCTTTCTGAAGCAAGTAAGGAAATTGACAGCGCTGCAAGGCCGTTTGCAGCAGACCAGCCAGTCAGTGTGAGGAACATTCCGGCAATCAAATCAAGGCTTCTCCATACCATCATAGATAAAAGTTATATCAGCAGAAAAGAGATTGAAAAGCAGATTCAGGAGCTGGAGCTGAACGTCAACTTCTCCGAAAGCTTTGTCATGCTCTACATCAGCATTGATGATTTTGCTGTGAAGGTACTGGAGGGCGAAATTCAGGGAGAGCAGCTTCTCAAGTACTCCATGGCGAACATTGTGGAAGAGGTTCTGGCAAAGTCCTTTCTCTGCGACGTGTACGACTACGCGGAGGGAAACCTGATTGCCTTACTGCAGAAGAACCGGAGCGATGCGGACATGGCTGCCGAGGTACGCGACGTGTTTTCTAAAATACAGGAATACATGAAGCGGTATCTCGCAATATCGGTCTCCGCTGCGCTGAGCCACTCTTATTCTGATCTCACGGACATTTCCGCTGCTTACTCGGAGGCTATGGAAGGCGTTAAAAACCGGCTTTATAAAGGCTGTGGTTATCTGAACCTTCCGAGGAAAGGCAATAATACGAAAAAGGTGCTGAAAATATCCCCGGACGGTATTGACCGGGATATGGAAAAGAAAATTGACGCCAGCGGGGAGCAGCTGATTCAGTATTTCAACCGTTTCTTTGATGCAGTCAGCGCACTGGACAACGTTGAGGAAAGCGAAGTTCGGAAGTCTTATTTTGAAATGTACCACAGCCTGAGTGATAATGCACGGAATTACGGGGTCAACATCGACGCGCTGACCGACGAACAGGGGGTATCCCTTTATGATATTATCCTAAAGGGCGACACTTCCACGTTGATCCGTTCGGGTTTCCTTGCGGCGGCAAGCCGCTTTGCGGAGAGTCTTGGCCCTTCGAAAAAGCAGTCCGCAAGAAAGGACATCCTGATGGCAAAGGATTTTGTCCGAAACAATTTGTCCGAACATCTCACAGTAGCCACGGTTTCGGAATTTTTGAACATGAATGCCAGCTATTTTTCTCACTTGTTTAAAAAAGAAACAGGAAAAAGCTTTATTGACTATGTAAACGAAACGAGAATCAATAAAGCCAAGGAGCTTTTGGCCACGACAGATTACAGAGTTTACGAAATCTCCGCGATGGTGGGAATCGACAGCCCGAATTATTTCAGTATCCTGTTTAAAAAGATCACAGGGAAAAGCCCGAATGATATCCGGTCCAGGCAGTAAGGTCTGGGGAGGAGCCGGTTGAAAGGAAGATAATTTCGTGAAGTGGTCTAAAAGATTGCTGTCTCTGCTGCTAGCTGTCGCTTTGCTGGCGGCGTCAGGGTGCTCGTACAGCCTGTCCGAAAAAGGCGATAAAAGCTCCAATCCGTCCGAGATGAAGACGCTCCGTATCTGGGGCGGCGTTCCTCCGGATGCCGGGCCGTCCCGCATGGCTGATGAATTTAACAAAGAGTACAAAGATAAAGGAATATCCGTAGAGTATAATTATTTTGTGAATAATCAGGCCGGAAATCAAAGAATGGAGACCATCCTGCTTTCCGGTGACAACATTGACGCCTATTTCACTTATACAACCAGTTTGCTGGAAAAACGTTCTATGAGCAATATGGCGCTTGATCTGACGCCGTTTATCAACCGTGACCATGTTGATATGCGAGGCTATTTCGGCGGCAGTGTAAACTCCTATTACGTCAACGGCAAACCATACAGTATACCGACTAAACTCGATCAATACGGGATTACAATTAATAAGGACAAATTTGACGAGGCGGGTATTCCCATTCCAAAGGAATGGACGTATCAGGAGTTTCGTGAAATCGCAAAAAAACTTTCTAAAGGAACCGGAAAAGACAGGACTTACGGAATGTTTTTTTGTACCCAGCAGGATATCACGTATCCGATTACCTATATTCTGCCACGTTCCCTTGGCGGAGACGCTCTTTATAAGAACGGGGGAAAGTCCACCAATTTTGACAGTCCTGTTGTTTATGATATGGTAAGCCTGGTAAATGATATGATGAATGTGGATCACTCCGCACCGACTCATATTGAAAGCGTAACCCAAAAGCTGACGCAGGAATCCATGTTTTTAACAGGAAAATGCGCTATGACCATCGGGCCGTGGATCATTCGCAGTGTGAAGGATCAGAAGACCTATCCGCATACGTTTACAACCGCGTTTGTGCCTTATCCTGTGGAAAATAAAAATTCGAAAAACTATACGCAGGGCGGGTTGGGCGATTTCCTTTCAATCAGCCCGAATACACGGTATCCGAGCGAAACGTGGGAATTCCTGAAATGGTATGCGACAAAAGGTATGATCTATATGGTGGAGGGCGGGCGTATTCCCGCCTATAAAGGATTTGATACACAGACTGTAACGAACCTGCTCTTAAAGGGCGGTGAAAATCTGATTGACGCTGAAACGGCAAAAAATGTTCTGATCCTGCCGAAAAGCAATTATGCCATTCCTTCCATCAATACGAATCTGTCTGAGATTAATGAAATTCTCGCGGATGAATTCGAACAGATTTATACCGGGCAGAAGAGCGTGAAGCAGGGCCTTGCGGATGCCAAATCACGCGGCGACCAGATTTTGCGGACGGAGTAATCAGTATAAAAATTTCCAGCCCCTGTTGAAAAACAGGGGCTTCAGCCTGTCGAAAAAGTTCAGCGAAAGCTGGGCTTTTTGGTTGTAAAATGGTAAAATAGAAGCAGGTGATGAAAGATGTTGGAACGAGAAAAACTGCGCAGAGATGCAGTTGAATTTGTGAATACAGATCTATTGGTGCCACAGGATCATCTGCTGCGAAAGATTGACGGAGCAGTAGATTTTAACCATATTTATGACTTTGTAGAAGCATTGTATTGTGAGTGCAACGGCCGTCCCAGTGTGGACCCGGTTGTCCTGTTTAAGATTGTTCTGATCCAGCATCTGTACGGAATTCCCTCTTTACGCCGGACAATGCAGGAAATCAATATGAATATCGCTTACCGGTGGTTTCTAGGATATACACTGAACGAGGAATTGCCGCATTTCTCCACTGTGAGTTACAATTTTAAGCACCGGTTCACAGAGGAAACCGTGGAACAGGTATTTTCGTGGATTTTGCAGGAGGCAAACTGCGCCGGATATTTGGAGCCGGAAGCAGTATTTGTAGATGGAACACATATCAAAGCAAACGCCAACATCAATAAGAAGATCAAAAAGGCAGTCCCTCAGGCTGCAAAGCGGTATGCCTCAGAATTAATGGAAGAGGTTAACGCTGATCGGAAAGATCATGGGAAGAAGCCATTCGACAGTACGCCGAAACCGCCGAAGGAAAAAGAAATCACGGAGTCCAAAACAGACCCGGAAAGCGGGCTGTTTCAAAAGGGCGAACACAAGAAGTGCTTTGCCTACGAAGCGCATACTGCCTGCGACAAACATAATTTTATCCTTGGCGTTGAGGTGACTCCGGGAAACGTACACGACAGCGTGGCGTTTGATGCGGTCTATGACAAAGTGACGGAACGGTTTCCTGAAATTGAAACAGTGGTGGCGGACGCCGCATACAAAACGCCGCATATCTGCAAACGGGTGTTTGACGACGGGCGAGTACTTTCCACAGCATACAAGCGGCCAATGACCAAAGCGGGAAATCTGGAATGGTGGAAGTATGTATACGACGAATATTATGACTGTGTGATCTGCCCTGAATATCAGGTTCTGCATTATGCAACAACCAACCGTGAGGGATACCGGGAATACAAAAGCCGGAGTTACATCTGCGAAAAATGTCCATTCCGTCCTCGCTGCACCGAAAGTAAAAGCTGTACGAAAACCGTAACGCGGCATGTGTGGCAGGATTATGTAGAACTTGCGGAAGATATCCGACACACACCGAAATACAAAAAGCTTTACCAAAAGCGAAAAGAAACAATTGAGCGTGTCTTCGCCGACGCAAAAGTAAAATATGGGATGCGTTACACGCTCTACCGGGGCTTAACTCAAGTGACGAATTGGGTTAAGCTTAAGTTTGCTGCCATGAATCTCAAAAAGCTGGCAATGTGGAAATGGAGAGATGGTCATCCGTCCGGATATGTAATCATTTTACATCACTTATTTTCTTATCCTGCATATTATCAAAAGAACCCATCCTTCGCTTAACGCCTTGGATGGGTTCTTCGACAATCTGTGGCATCCTCAAAATGAGGATGCCAATTTTTCCGACAACAATACAGAAATAAACAGGAAAGAAATGAAATAGATGACAGAGCTACCAGATACCGCCCTGACGCACGGGGGCAAGTTCCATGCCGACGACGTTTTCTCGGCGGCGCTTTTGAAAGTAATTCGCCCGGATATTGAAATTTTACGGGAATATGAGGTTCCGGAGGACTTCACCGGAATTGTGTTTGACATCGGTCGGGGCAGGTTCGACCACCATCAGGAGGACGCCGAGGTTCGCGAAAACGGCATTCCCTACGCAGCCTTCGTACTGCTTTGGCGTGAATACGGAGAAGAACTGCTGCATCGGGAAGGCTGTACACAGGAGGAAGCGAAGTCGGAAGCGGAACGCTTCGACGAGGTTTTTATTCAGCCATTGGACAGCGATGATAATCTGGGCGGGGGAAATCAGCTGGCCGGCGCAATCGGCTCGTTCAACCCAAGCTGGGATTCTGACGAATCCGCCGATCAGTGCTTTGGCGAAGCAGTTGAATTTGCCCGGGTGATTCTCGGCAAAAAAATGGAAAGCATTATCAGTGTGCAAAGAGCTAAAAAACTTGTGGAAGCGGCTCTTGCCAATTCCAGGGACAATATTGTTATTCTGCCCAGATTCGCCCCATGGAAAATGGTACTTGTTCCGTCCGACGCGGAATTCGTGATATACCCGTCTCAGCGCGGCGGTTATAACGCGCAGGTCATTCCGATTGACTTTGACACGAAAGACGTAAAATGCAATTTTCCGGAGGAGTGGGCGGGAAAGCCGGCGGAAGACCTGCCAAAAATTTCAGGCGTTGAAACGCTGACTTTCTGCCATAAAGGGCGCTTTATTATTTCTGCGGATACGCTGGAGGACACGATAAAAGCCTGTGAAATTGCACGGGAACAGCAGAAGAACACCGAACCGAAAAAAGAAACAGAAGTAACAGGATAACATTCCCTGCCGACGTTTCGAATATCAGCAGGCTGTGTGTTTATAATAATGAACGGATACATTAGATTGTATCCAGGTTCAAGCACAGGCTTTAAGGAAATTGAGCAATGTGGGAAAATGAGACTGTCTATTGCCAATAATCTGATTGGGGGATGGTTAAGTTGAACTACGTTATTACTCATGAAATAATGAACTGTTAGCTTGAGGCGGCAGGAACTCATTGAGTTTCTGCCGCTTTTCTTTGCAACACCCATTCAGCACTGCACATGATACAATATTGTAGAATTTAGCCAAAATTTGCTTTAATATTTGCGATAATATGTTTTTCTCTTGAATTATTCAATTTATTTTATTATAGTAGAAATTGATTACGGAATAAATTACCATATAACTTATCGCTTTTTGAAACGGAGATATTATTTATGCTGCTCATCGGGGTTGATATTGGGGGAACCAAATGCGCGGTTTGCCTGGGAGAAGTTTACGAGGATCGCGCAGCAATTCTACATAAATGCGAAATCAGGAAAACAAAGGAATATACACCGCAGGCAATGCTGGAAGTGCTTACTCAGGATATTTTGTCGTGCCTGAAAACCACGGATGAGGGAAGTAAGGTACTGGGAATCGGAATCAGCTGCGGAGGGCCGCTTGACAGCAGGCAGGGTCTGATTCTTTCTCCTCCGAATCTTCCGGGCTGGGATAAGATCGCCGTCACAGATTACTTTACGGAACAGACGGGGCTGCCGGCCTTTTTATGCAACGATGCCAACGCCTGTGCCCTAGCGGAGTGGAAACTGGGGGCGGGGAAGGGCTGCTCCAGTATGATTTTTATGACGTTCGGCACGGGGCTTGGCGCCGGTATGATTCTGAATAACCGCCTGTATAGCGGAGCCTGCGACATGGCCGGGGAGCTTGGTCATATCCGTTTGTCTGATTTCGGGCCGACCGGCTATGGCAAGATGGGTTCGTTCGAAGGCTTTTGCAGCGGCGGAGGAATTGCGCAGCTTGCGCGCTCAATGGTCAGCGAAGAACTGCAAATGGGGCATACGGTTGCATTTTGCAAAACTACAGAGGAACTGGAGAATTTGACTGCGGCACAGGTCGGCATTGCGGCAAAAAACGGCGATGAGCTGGCGTGCAGAATTCTGCGGATTGTCGGGTATCAGCTTGGAAAGGGCCTGTCCGTTTTAATGGATCTTTTAAATCCGGAGCGCATTGTAATCGGAAGTATTTTCGTGCGGAACTATAATGAAATCTGGCCTTACGCGGAGCAGGTGATCGAGAGGGAGACCCTTCCGGCGGTTCAGAAATCCTGCAAAATACTGCCGAGCGAATTGACGGAATCGGTCGGGGACTTTGCCGGCCTGATGGTAGCCGGGTATAACATTGGATTGGAGCATCAAAATGAAAGAGAGAACACTTCAGCACTGGAATGACTTTTTTAAACTGCATCAGGATATGCGGCCGATGGAACAGAACGTTCATACAGTATGCGAAACCCTTTTGCGCGTGTATCAAAGCGGCGGAAAGGTGCTAATTTGCGGAAACGGCGGCAGCTGCGCGGACGGCGATCATATTGTCGGGGAGCTGATGAAGGGCTTCCTTCTGAAAAGGCCTCTGCCGCAGGATGCCAGAGATAAATTTCAGCAACTGTACGGTTCGGAAGGAACGGCCCTGGCGGAAAAGCTGCAGTGCGGCCTGCCGGCCATTTCACTGAACGCGCATGCCGCTTTGATGTCCGCTTTCAGCAACGACGTCGACTCCGAACTTGTCTATGCCCAGCAGGTAATGGGCTACGCAAAGCAGGGCGACGCGGTAATCGGCATCAGTACTTCCGGAAACGCGGGAAATGTTGCGGCCGCGCTGATGGCTGCGAAAGCGGCGGGGGCACTGTCCATCGCCCTGACCGGCCGTGACGGTGGAAAAATCGGTAAGCTTGCGGATTACTGCTTGATTGCTCCTCACAATGAGACCTACCGCATTCAGGAATATCATCTGGCTCTGTATCACCTGATTTGCGCAGTAATAGAGTCGGAGTTGTTTTCGTGTTAATTCCGCTGCGTCAGAATACTTCAACGGCGGTAAGGAGGAAGATATGATAAAGGTTATTATTGCAGACGACGAAGAAAACGTATGTCAGTTAATTCGCGGCTTAATAGATTGGAAGTCGCTTGATATGGAGATTGTCGGTGTCGCGCATAACGGAGTAGAGGCGCTGGACATGATAAAAATTCTCTCTCCCGACCTGATGATTACGGATATCCGTATGCCGGGCTATGACGGCTTGGAGATGATTCAGCGGGCTAAGTTGATAAAAGAAGATTTGGATTTTATTATCATCAGCGGCTACAGTCATTTTGAATATGCTCAAAACGCAATTAAATACGGCGTGTCGGATTACTTATTAAAGCCAATTAAAAAAGAAGATTTTTTAATCGCTCTGAATAAAATGCGCGAGCGGTATCTGCAGCGAACGGAACAGCTCAGCAACGAGGAACGCTTAAAAAACCGTCTGAAAAGCTACGCTGTTAAAATGCGTTCAAATTTATTTACAGAGCGTCTGCTGAAAAAGGGCATGACGACCGAAGACCTGACTTTAGAATCGATAAATGAAAATTACCATTTTGCTTTTCAACCCGGGCTCTTCCAAGTTTGCGCGGTGAAAATCGATTGCGGGTTTGAAGATCAGTATAACAATACCATCCCGATTTTAGAGGATAAAATCAACGGTATTATTAACCGGCTGATCAAAGAGCAGTGCTTTGACATGGAGCTTTATTGCGACGACAGTACGACATACTGCATCTTCAACTACGATGCAAACCATAAGAAATCCATACGGAAACAGGTCAAAACGGTTTTTGACGAATTCATGGTGCAGAAAGCTGCGTTTGAACAGCACGAATTTACGATAGGAGCCGGAATGACGGTGGAAGACGTCAGCCTTTTGAAGGAATCGTTCCGTTCCGCAAGGTATGCGGTTAACCAGAGGCTTCTGCTTGGAACGGGTAGGTTCATCGAAGAGTATGCCGTGCAGCTTCATCCGCAGCAGGAGGGAGCCATGCTCGCCGAGATGAACCGAACGATGGGGGCTGCCCTTGAGGTACTTGACAGGGATGCCGTACTGAGCCGCATTGACAGCCTAAAACAGCAGATCATCGCGGAGAATGTACTGAGCGGTCAGGAAATCATCTCGGTCGCGCATCATGTGTGCGAAATGTACCTGACCCACCTTCGCAATAATCAAATTCAGGTACATTACGCGGATGAGTTTTATGAAAAGTTTTGTGTCCACGCAGACCGCTGCGGTTCTATTCACCAGCTTTTTCAATATTTATCCCTCATGGTTGGCGAGTCCCTTGAAGTGATCATTGAAGATAAAAAGCAGGAAGACACCAAGCCAATCCGGCTTGCCAAGCAGTACATACAGCAGAATTACAGCAAGCCGATCAGTCTGGAGGAAGTCAGCGGCATCGTCGGGTTTAACCCGACCTACTTCAGTACGCTTTTCAAGAAGGAGAGCGGGAGCAATTTCGTCGATTATCTTTCGGAGGTTCGAATGAACAGCGCCAAAGAACTGCTCCGTGAAACAAATCTGAGTGTGGCTTCCGTCTGCGAAAAGGTAGGGTATAACGACCTAAAAAACTTTACGAAGAACTTTAAAAAGATCGTCGGCCTGAAGCCCAATGAATACCGAAAGTTATACTCTTAACTGGGAGATGGTCGAATGAAAAGCAAAAAAACGGTGTATCTTTCTGACCGTGTCACTCGGCTGTTCTTTTTCCTATTTGCTGTGATCCTGATTCTGCTGATTGTTCTTACGTTTGTGGCGGTACAGGACCCACGGTATATATTTGCGGTATTGACCGGGTACGCGGTTCTCGGCGTTATCATTTATGCGTTCTACCGGTTGATCTATAAGCCGTATCACGAAAGCGCTAAGGTACTGCAGCTTTTTGTCACAGGCTACACAATCAACGGACTTTTTAACCAGAGCGTGTTTCTGAGCCCGGAAATTGAAGAGGTCACGAAAAAGTTTCAGGAGATCATGAATACGGACGAGCTTTTTAATGCAACCAAAAAGCAGGCGCAGTACCTTGCCCTGCAAAACCAGATCAATCCGCATTTTCTGTACAATACACTCGAGGGCATCCGTGGGGAAACGCTGAACGCCGGTCTGGAGAATGTGGCAAAAATGGCGGAAGCATTGGCAACATTCTTTCGCTATACCATCTCCAATGTGGAAAATCTGGTGACACTGGAAGACGAGCTTACCAACGTCAATAACTATTACATTATCCAGCGGTACCGTTTCGGAGAGCGGCTGAGCCTCAGTGTGGAATATGACGCCGAAAACGAAATGGAGATTCTTTCGTATAAGCTGCCGAAGTTAACTCTTCAGCCGATTGTGGAAAATTCGATTTACCACGGAATCGAGCGGAAAATCGGAAACGGCAATGTTCATATCAAAATCGAAACAACCGCAACAAGACTGATTATAACTATATCCGACAACGGAGTCGGTATGACGGAGGAGCGGCTCAGGGAAATTAACGACAAGCTGAACCGTATGACGCTCGAATACATCAAACCGGACAGCGAAGCTCACAGCGGAATCGCCGCCGTAAACGTCAACAACAGAATCAAGCTCCTTTTTGGGGAAGAGTATGGAATCTGTATGTACAGCACGGCAAACGTAGGCACGGATGTAGAAATTACACTACCGCTGATTAAAAAGGACGGCAAGGAAAAAAATGAAAACTGAGATTTTAAGGATGGAGCGTGTTACCACCATACAGGATGAGGTAACTCAGCTGGATAATTTTAATCTTCATATTTTTCAGCGTGAAATCATGGGCCTCGTATGCGTAAATGCTAACGGTAAGGAGTCGCTGATCGAGCTGATCCGGCAGAATCTGCCGATTCACTACGGACGCGTTTATTTTAATGAGACGCTTGTAAATAACTATCAGCACAGCCCGCTGACGATGAATAAAGTTGCCGTAATTGAGCAGAAAAGCAGGCTGATTGAAGACCTGAGTGTTGCGGACAATGTGTTTGTGCTGCGCAGAGGATTTAAAAAGTTTTTTATCAACCCGCGTGTTCTGAATGAACAGCTGCAGCGGTTCACTTCGGAAGCGGGAATTCAGATGGACGGAAATGAACTGGCGGCGAACCTAAGCCCGTACGAAAAATGTGTGGCTGAGCTGCTGCGCGCCGTGATAATCGGCGCAAAGCTGATCGTAATCAGGGATATCAGCAACTGCATCAGTGCAGCCGACCTTGCCAGATTTCATAGCCTGCTGCGTTTTTACTGCAAAAAGGGTTTTTCATTTTTATATATCTGCAATCACCATGAAGAGGCGTTCAAAATCTGTACAAGAGTATCCCTGATGCGGGACGGCAAAATTCTGAGGGTGTTTGACCAAAGCCAGTTCAGGAATGATAATCTGCTTCCCTATTATATCGGCGAATTCGCCAGTGTCCGGAAGGAAATCGTAAACCGCCGGAGTGAGGAGACAGTTCTGTCTTTTCGGGATGTCAGTACGGAAAATCTGAACCATATGACGTTTCAGATTGCAAAAGGTGAATGCACGGTGCTGTTTGATCTGGACAATACCGTACTGTCGGATATTTTAAAACTGATGAATGGGGAACTGCGGCAGGACAGCGGAACAATCCTACTGGAAGACACCGTTTATTCTCACCGTAAGGCACGCCATGCTCTGGCAAATGGAGTTGCTTTTATCGGCGAGGACCCCATTCAGTCGATGCTGTTTCAGGATATGGACTATATTGGGAACCTGTGTTTCTTGCTAGACAAAAAGCAGAACGCTGTGCACTTGAATAAAAAAATTGTGAACCATGTAATCCGCGAGTACGCAAGTGACGCCGGACAGGAGATTTTTGAAAAGGATATTATGAATCTGAAACCGCAGGCGCTTTATGATTTGATTTATTATCGGATTGAGCTCAGCCGTCCGAAGATTGTTTTTTGTATGCAGCCTTTTGCCGGAGCAGATATGTATCTGAGACGGCACCTGATTGAACTGATCAATAAACTGAAGAAAAGCGGGGTTACGGTCATCTTATTGGCGGTTAATATTGCGGATTCCCTTGTGATTGCGGACAAACTGATCTTGCTTGGAAAAGGCCGGTTCAACAGCGAATACGACAGCTCGGAATTCCACTTGTTCAGCGACCAGGGAATCATTTTGTAAGTTAAAATGTTTCTGGATAATTGGCCCTAAATAAGAACTGAAAAAATACCCCATAATTCAAAACCTGCCCCCCTTATGGAAACTTATTTTCAATGCTATACTTATGGCGTTGAAACGGTTTCCAGAGAAATAAGGACAGGTGAATTTTTTATGGGGGAATACATAGCGGAACTGCGTCATATCAGTAAGAGTTTCCCGGGCGTCAAGGCATTGGACGATGTATCGTTTAATCTGAAGGCCGGAGAAGTTTTGGCTCTGTTGGGAGAGAACGGCGCCGGAAAGTCCACCCTTGTAAAGGTACTGAGCGGCGTTTATACAAAAGACGAGGGCGAAATCAGAATTTTCGACCAGGTCATTGAGGATTTGACGCCGAAAAAGGCACAGGAACTGGGCGTTGCAATTATTCATCAGGAACTGAATATGTGCGCGCATCTTTCTGTCGCGGAAAACATCTTTCTGGCACGCGAGAAAACACATTCTGGTGTTCTTTCCAACAGGGAAATGAACAAGGAAGCGAAAGAAATACTGAAACGGCTGAACATCGATCTCGACCCGACCGCCATTGTAGGCGATCTGGCGGTTTCTAAGCAGCAGATGGTGGAAATTGCAAAAGCACTTTCCACGAACGCGAAAATCCTTATTATGGATGAACCGACGTCGGCGCTGACTTCGAACGAAATTGACGACCTGTTTACAATCATCCGTAAGCTGAAGGCGGAAGGGTGCGGCATTGTCTACATATCGCATCGGCTGGAGGAATTGCAGTACATCGTTGACCGTGTGACAATCATGCGCGACGGCAGGTTTATTACCTCTATGAATTTTGAGGACACCAATATGGCGGAGATTATCTCCAACATGGTCGGCCACGAAATTAAGGAAAAGTTCCCGCGCGTTACCTGTGAACGGGGCAAGAAAATCTTTGAAGTGAAACATTTAAATGCCGGGAAGATGGTGCATGACGTCAGCTTTAACCTGTACGAAGGTGAAATCGTGGGCATTGCGGGGCTGATGGGCGCCGGACGGACAGAAACCACAAGGGCCATTTTCGGCGTCGACCCGAAAGAGTCGGGAGAAATCATTGTGGACGGCAGAGAAATTACGATAAACAGACCGATCGATGCAATCCGCGCGGGAATCGTGCTTGTACCGGAGGATCGGAAAAAAGACGGGCTGTGTGTCAAACTCAGCGTGCAGGATAATATTGCACTTCCAAATCTGGATCTGCTCTGCAGCCGGTTTGGCGTGGTCAACCGGAAAAAAGAAACGGAAATGACGGATAAAGCAGTTAAAAGCCTATCCATCAAACTGCCCAGCGCCGAAGTGGACGCCGGAACGCTTTCGGGCGGCAATCAACAGAAAGTGGTTGTTGCAAAATGGCTGGCGCGCAATTCACGCGTCGTTATATTTGATGAACCGACAAGAGGAATTGACGTTGCGGCAAAGGTTGAAATTTACAACCTGATGAACGAACTGAAAAAAGAGGGAATCGGAGTGCTCTTCGTTTCCTCCGAAATGCCGGAGATTATGGGAATCAGCGACCGCATCATTGTTATGTGCGACGGAAAAATAACCGGCGAACTGGAAACGGCGGAGGCAACACAGGACCTTATTTTACAATACGCAACCAGCTTTGACTCGAAGTTCGAGCAGGCTATCACAGCTTAAATAATAATAAATAATCTGTTTTCGGGAGCGTTTAAAATGGAAAAAGAGAAGCGGAATGCTTGGAAAAGGTTGATGGCCATTCGGGGAATGAGCCAGGTTCTTACGGTTACGGTCGGGCTTTTTGCGCTGTGCATCGTCTTTGCGGTTTTAAGCCCGTCGTTCTACTCCACACGAAATGTCGGCAACCTGCTTCGTCAGGTAGCGCCGATTCTGATCATCGGTATCGGTCAGTCCTATGTTTTGATCACCGGCAACATTGACCTGTCAATCGGTTCCGTCGTCGGCATGAGCTGCATGATTTCCGCAACACTGATGACAAAAGGTGTAAATCCTTGGGTTGCAACCCTTATCACGATGCTGGTATGCCTTGGGGTTGGCGTTTTGAACGGAGCGCTGGTAGCACAGTGCAAGCTGCCGCCCTTTATCGCCACACTGGGTACCATGACGGTAGCCAGAGGCGTAGCTCAGATTGTCAACAACAATTACAACACCGACGCCATCGGCGATGCTGCACTGGGATACCGGAACTTATTTTACTATGGAAACACCTTCGGACTTTACAATACGATTTGGATTGCTATCGTCCTTTTCATAGGATTTGACTTCCTTCTGAGCAAGACACGCACAGGGCGCCACATCTACGCGGTAGGCAGTAACATAGAGGCTTCCAAGCTGTCTGGCATCAATACAAACAGCATAACCATCAAGGTTTATATCGTAAGTGCCTTCTGCGCAGGTGTGGTGGGCCTCATTACAAGCGCAACCGCAGGAATGGGAACCATGGACGCGGGCAACATGTACGAAATGTACGCAGTAGCTGCTTCCGTAATCGGCGGCGTTTCCACACTCGGCGGCCAGGGACTTTTAATCGGCACTGTGGTCGGTGCGGCAATCTGGGGTGTTTTGCAGAACGGCTTACAGTTTGCCGGAGCACCGGTTGCCATGCGTAATATCGTAATCGGAACCATCGTCGTTATTTCCGTATTGCTTGATGTGATCATTCGTACCGGAAAACCGAGAAAGTCAAGAAACAACAAAAAGACAGTTCAGGCACAAAAGGTAAGTTAAAGCGTCAGCTTTAATGGATAAAAAATTGGGAGGCTTATTGTAATGAAAAAGAAATTGTTGTCTATTTTACTATGTGCAGCAATGGTAGCAGCCACAATGGTCGGCTGCAGCCAGACTACCAACACCGGGGCATCCGCAACACCTCAGGCTTCCGACAAAAAAGTGAAAGTTATCCTGATCACCATGGACAGTATTGATCAGCACTGGGTGTCCGTCGACAAGGGCGCCAAAAAAGCAGCCGAAGAGCTTGGAAATGTTGAGTACAAATGGATGGCTCCTGACAAGAAGGACGATGCACAGCAGATTGAACGTGTAAACAACGCAATTGCGGACGGCGCGAATGCCATCATGATTGCGGCGAACGGCCCGGATGCAGTTTCCGCATCGCTGGAGGATGCAAAGGCAAAGGGAATTAAGATAATCTATGTTGACTCCCCGGCAAAAACAGAAGGTGTTGCGACCTTTGCAACGGATAACGAAGCCGCAGGCAAAACCGCCGGTGAAGAAATGCTGAAAGCATTACAGGCAGCCGGAAAGAAAGATGGAAAAATTGGTATTATCAACGTAAACTCCGCAACCGCATCTACCGTGGCTCGCGAAAAGGGCTTCCGTGCAGCATTTGACGGCAAGGGCTATACCCTTCTCCAAACGCAATACGGCGAAGGTGACGCTACAAAATCTCAGGATATCGCCGATAACTACATCACAGAAGGCGTTGTTGGCATCTTCGGGGTAAATGAAGGCAGCACGGTTGGCGCAGGAAACGCAATTAAGGGTTCCGGCAAAAAAGATATTGTCGGCGTTGGTTTTGATAAATCCGACGCCATTTTCTCCCTGATTAAAGACGGTTCCTTGCTCTGCACAATGGCTCAGAATCCGGAAGTCATGGGCTCCGAAGGCATGAAAGCCGCAGTCAAGGCAGTTAAGGGTGAAAAAATCGATAAGACAAACGTGGATACCGGCGTTTCCGTCCTTACAAAGGACAAAATAGGCTGATTTACCTAATAGAAAGACGCGCAAATACATAAATATAGCGGACGGGGGCACTGTACTTCACAGTGCCCCCGCTTGGATTTTTTGCGGATATGGTAAAATTAACGCAGAAGATTGTGGAATTTTCATTGCTGTATGAGGATATTGAAGTGGAAAAAATTCTTGTGGAGGTCTGCTGCGGTTCCGCGGATGATGTGATTGAATCCGAGTTATTTGAAGGCAAGTTCTTATGAGTTTACGAGAGTAACTTTAGGAGAAGATAAAATCCCGCAGACCCGCATAAATAAAGGCTTTTCAGGCACAAACGCTGATATTTCCGCGCATGAACACACCGCCCTGATTTAGCGGTTTTCAGGGCAAAGTGTAGAAAAAGTGTAGAAAAACCGTAGAAAAACAACCGGCGAAATAACCTTAAGATACTTTAGTTTCCCGGCAATTTGAAAAATCAAAACCAAGCGTATACTACCATTGACATTGATTTTTAACAGAACATCCTGCAGCAGACAGAGCATAATTCTCTGTCCTAAGGATCAATGTGATGGGAGGAACGATGATGGCAACCGACTACTCTTACCTTCTGGCTGAATATCCGGAGAAGATAAGTCAAGACCAGCTTTACAGAATTTGCCGCATAAGCAAACGAAAAGCCACATGGCTTTTGGAGAACGGATATATCCCCTGCGAGGATACCGACAAAAAGACCCGCAGGTTTAAAATCCAAATAACCGACGTTATTGCATACCTTACTCGCTTGGAAGAATCTCCTGAAACTCTGCTGACACCACCGGGGATATTTTCAAGCGGAATAAAATATAAACCGAAGCGCCAAACGGCGAAGGCAATCAACTCCGAGAAGTTTATGGCAATGCTTAAGAACAAGTGGCACACCTTTCCGGATGCCCTCACGGTAAATGATGTCACAAAGCTAACGGGATACTGCCAAACCACAGTATCTGAATGGATCAAGGCAGAAAAGATAACGGGGGTATGGTATTATACCAAGTATTTAGTGCCAAAGGACAGCTTGATAAACTATATGGCAACAGAAGCTTGCCGCATCCATCAGAAGTCCAAAAAGCATATAGAGCTGCTGGAGCAGTATCGAAATCCCTAAATGCTCGGCGCATCCATTTACATGAAAACAGGGTGACTACTTTGCATAGTGTCACCCTGTTCTTGTATCGATTATAAAAATCTGATCCAGTCGCGTCTGCCGTACAGAATTCTTTCAACGTCAACCACCTTGTTCTTCTCGTCTATGGAAAAAAACACAACGTAATTTTTTACAATTAGTTTCCTGTATCCCATTTGAGATAGACGATCGTCTGAAACAAGCGGACAGCGCTGCGGCATATCGGACAGACTTAGCATTGCCTCTTCAAAAAGCTCCATCATACGAGTTGCCGATATGGGAGCTGACAGCTGAGAAGCAATATACCGAACAATGTCCCTAAGATCGTTTTCGGCTGGTTCAGATACATCTACCCTATATTTCGCCATCGGCGATGCCTCGCTTAATATCCTTCATGACATCTTGAAACGGACGCTTTTTACCCGCTTTAACGGCCGATCGTCCTTCGTCAAGCAGGTGATACAGTTCAAGCTTGCCGCTGAGTGCCTCATAGGTTTCAATGCTCATAACCGCCAAATCTCCCTGCCCGTTTTTTGTGATAAAAACAGGTTCACGGCTTTCATGACAGAAGGTGGATATCTCATTATAGTTATTCCGCAGGTCAGTGCTGGACTTTATATTTGGCATAGCGTTTACCTCCTTACACAATTCTAAAGATATTATACACGAATTTCTTTAGAATATCAATTGAATTTCGCTGACTGCAACTGGCATCGAAAATAAGACACCGGATGCCGGTTAAAATCTTAATGAGATCGTTTCCTATGAAGGGACGAATATGACTCATATGTAACTCTCGTTTAATCATAAACAAAACACCTCTTTATCTCTTTCCATAACAATACAACATCAAAGATATATCTTATAAAAATTGAACACATTGAACTTGTTGTTTCAAACAAAATCCCATTAAATTCAGTATCAATGTATAGAAGCAGAATAATCAGAGAATAATAAATGCCTAAGCACTGTCATAAAATAAGTTTTAAATTTGATTGACAATATGACAAATGCGGCATATACTATAAATATAGAAGGGAGGCATTATCATGAATAACTCTCTGGAGATCATCGGAGCAAGGATAAAATCTCTGCGCGAAAATAGCGGCCTTACACAAAGCAATGTGGCTAATTATCTTCATGTCGATCAAAGCCTTGTGTCTATGGTCGAGAAAGGCAAACGGGCACTGACGGCGGATATGCTGGATAAGCTTGCAGCCTTGTTTGGTACGCGGGTATCTGCACTCATGGAGCCGGAAATGAAGGTTAAACCGCTGTCCTTTGCGCTTCGTGCAAGCGAAATCGGAGAAGATGACTTGGACGCAATTAGCGCCATAAACAGGATTGCTTTAAATAGCCACTTTATGACACAATTGCTTGAGGGTGAGCGTGCCAATGGATAGAATAGAGTTATGGAAAAAAGCTCTCAGTTTACGGAAAGAGCTTGGAGAAGATGCGACTTCTCCGATCGATATATTGGCATTGGTTCATACAATCGATAAATTATCCATCGTATACTATCCGATGGGGAATCACATTAGCGGTATTTGTATTAAGGGAACCGGTAGCAATGTCATCGCCATTAATTCAGCCATGACCCTTGGAAGGCAGCGCTTTTCCATGGCTCATGAACTATATCACCTGTATTTTGATGATGACGAACTCACTGCGGTGTGTGCAAAAACAATCGGCGAGGGAAATGAAAAGGAAAAGCAAGCAGATCAGTTTGCATCGTACCTACTTATGCCCCCGGATGCCCTTTCGGATAAAATTGACCAGCTGAAAAAGTCGAGCTCCGCCAAGCTTTCCATTCATGATGTTGTGCGTTTGGAGCAATACTTTCGTGTTAGCCGCCAAGCTATCCTTTACCGGCTGCTCAGCGAAAATGAATTAACCCGTGAAGAAGCTGATTCAATGCGCCAAAACGTAATTTTATCTGCTCTTAATCTTGGCTACGATGATACACTCTATAGACCGACACCCGAAGATAAGCGATACAGGACATACGGCTACTATATTCAGCAGGCGGAAAAAGCTTTGGAACAAGGGCTGATATCCAGCGGCAAATATGATGAATTGCTGCTATCTGCTTTCCGTTCCGACCTCGTCTATGGGGAGGAAACCGAAGGGGGCGAATTGCTTGACTGATTCGCTCTTTTTTGATAGCGACTGTATCTCGGCTTTTTTGTGGGTTGGGAATGAAAATTTATTGGTTAAGTTATATCCCGGTAGGATCGTTATTCCTAAAACTGTTTATGATGAACTGTCCTATCATGGGATTGCGCACCTAAAGGCAAGAGTAGATGCACTCCTTTCGGTGGGACAAGCACAGGTAATATCCATTGATGTGGCTACGGAAGCCTATGATATATATTATCAGCTTACCGAAAAACCAAAAGCCGGGCATATGGTTATCGGCAAAGGAGAAGCCGCATCCATCGCATTAGCAAAACAGTATGACGGCATTGTAGCAAGTAATAATCTGAAGGATATTTCTTTATATATCGCTCAAATGGATCTTAAGCATCTAACAACTGGCGATATATTACTTGCGGCACTGGAAAGAGGATACATCACCGAAGCACAGGGAAATACTATTTGGACTAAAATGCTATCTAAACGAAGAAAACTGGGGGCGGCAAACTTTACTGCTTACATACAGGCAAAGCAAAAATAAAAACGCCTATCGCTCATTTCATAATTTATAACGCAAAATTAGAACTAAAGACTCCAATATTGCAAATTGGAGCCTTATTTATTGGCCGGGGAATCGAAGTGCAGAAATGCACTTCGATTCCCCGGCTTTTCTTTTTTGGAAGGGAGGAAAAATATGTTGGTACGCTATAAGAAAAACAAGAAACCTGCCTGTTATGATTCTGATGTCCTTGTAACAACAGGTCCGATACCGGCAGCTGAACAGCCTAAGGGACCATTTAAAAGCTGCGGAAACTGCCCCTACCCCTCTCATGGTTTTATCTGCTACAGTTCCGAGGGAGATTGCCTTAGAACCGATATGCAGAAAATAAACAAAAAACCCAATGCAAAACAAAAGCCCATATGAAGGAGGAACAAATATGAGATATGACAGTGAATTTCTGAGATTGCTCAAGGAGAAGTATCCGCCCGGTACACGAATCCGTCTCACAAAAATGAACGATCCCTATGCCCCCGTACCACCCGGTACAGAAGGTACGGTGGATTTTATTGACGATGCGTGCGGAATTCACATGCAATGGGACAACGGGCGCTCCCTTGCCCTCATTCCTGGGGAGGACTCGTTCTCAAAAATATCTCCTCCGCTCCAGACTCTCAAGCTATATATGCCGCTTACCGTTAAGAAATACGAGCGCAACGAATGGGGCGATTGGGAGGATTATCCCTCGGAGCTGGATCAAGATACTATCCTCTCCTATCACGATTCTATCCTTGCAGCCATTGTGAAAGAGCGAAGGCCGGAAGAAACGGAACGAGGACTCATGAAATACTATCCTAAAAATGACAGCGTCAATCAGAAGGTTCATTCCTTCTTTTTCACAGTGGAACAGATTGGCGCCAAGCTGATGGGTGTGGCCGAATGCCGCATACAAGGGAGCTTGAGTGAGGCAGAGCTTGAGCAGCTTAAGGATTATGTTTCCGGTCAGGCATCGGACGGCTTTGGTGAAGGCTTTGAGCAGCATCCCTTAAAAACAGGCAATGGCGAAATCTATGTCAGCCTATGGAGCAGTGATAAAGACTGGAGCATCATGACGCCGGATGAGTTGGCGCAAAGCCAGCAGATGGGAGGAATGCAGCTTGGATAATATCTTGACCGTTCTGACCGGAGATGAATAGCAGAATTTCTTTTGGTATTTGGTATAGCTTTCCTATGAAAAGTGTGGCATTGTGTTGTAATTGAAGGAGGTGGACAGAATGGAGTTATGGAAAGAGTCCTTACAAACTGCATTGGACGAACGTCTTGACGCAGCGTTTGCGGAATTGGCAGAATCCAACCCTGCTGTCAGGGAGGCTGTCAAACAGCAGCGGGATGCATCGGTGCTGGTAAAGGATCATCCGAAATACGATAACGAATTGAAACAGATAGTGGACTCATATTTTGAAGCTATGCAGCTTTTGCTCGGTGAATACAGCCGACATCTGTACTAAAGACTGTGTGGCGGTTTTGAGAGAGCTTGGCGTAATCAAGTAGCGCAGGCAATGATGCCTGTGCTTTTTTAGATTCAAAATCAAAACAGGGCCGTTTCCCCAAACAGGAGGCGGCCCTGTTTTTTATCATTTGTCCTGCCTTTCTTTCCGGGGAAGCGGTCGGAAAGGAGGTAAACATGTTGAAAAAACAGCTTGCGGAATATCTGCACCGCTATCATCACGGTGCGGAAAATGCCGTCACCAGCAAAGAACTGGAACACACCTTTTGTGTTTCCGGTAAGGAACTGCGCGACATTGTCAACAGCCTGCGTCGCGAAGGCATCCCTATCGCCAGCGATCAAAGCGGATATTTTTACGCAAGAACCGAAGCGGAAGTCCGGCTGACCATCCGTCATATGAGAAGCCGCGTCAGCGGAATCAGAGCTGCCATCGGAGGGCTCAGGCATTCCCTCACGGCATTTGACGATACGCAGATACGCCTGCCGCTGGAGGGAGGTGATGATTTCTGAACAGCTTTATGTCATGGATCGGCGGCAAGAAATCCCTGCGTGAGCTGATCGTCACACTGTTTCCCCTCTACTACGAAAGATACATTGAAGTGTTCGGCGGAGGCGGCTGGATACTGTTTCACAAGCCGCCCGGTAACGACTTTGAGGTGTATAACGATTTCAACGGACTGCTGGTCAACCTGTACCGCTGTGTGCGGGAAAAGCCGGAGGAACTTATAGACGCACTGCGTTATGTCCTCAATGCCCGCGCAGACTTTGACCTGTTAAAAATACCCTCGCCCGTGACAGTCCTGCTTCCGATGTACAGAAGGCAGCCTGGTTTTACCAGCTTATCCGCTACAGCTACGCATCGGGACTTACCAGCTATGGCAGTCAGCCCCATGATATGTGGTCCAATTTTCCACTGATTGAACAGGCTCACAGACGGCTTGCCAAAGTGGTGATCGAAAACAAGGATTTCGAGAAGTTGATTGGGCAATACGACCGCCCCGTCAGCTTTTTCTACTGTGACCCGCCGTACTTTGAAACCGAGGGCTACTACAAAAACGTGGGTGAGGACGGCTTTACAGAAAAAGATCACATCCGCCTGCGGGATGCTCTGCTGCGAATTGAGGGCAAATTCCTGCTGTCCTACAATGACTGCGATTTTATCCGCAATTTGTATGATGCGCCGGGTATCCAAATTGATTCCTATACCCGCATCAATAACATCAAGCAGCGGTATGACAATGGGGCGCAGTTCCCCGAAATCCTCATTGCCAATTACGATATGGGGGAACGGACGAGGGAGGCCCCGGCGCAACTCAATTTATTTGACAACGGCGGGATTGAGCTCTGACCGAAAAACCAAAAAGGAACACCGTCCCTATCGGGGCAAATATTTAAAGGAGGACAGACCCCATGAAAAACAATCAGAAGAAAAATGAGCAGACCCTGCAAATCCCCATAGATGTTCAGCAGCGTTGCAGCTTTGCCGATGCGGAAACCCTTGTGGTGACAGCCGCCGAATGCGTATGCGTCATCCACAAGGGTGAAATGACGGCGCTGGAGCTTATTCGCGTTATTGCCGCACTCAGCGAGCTGGCAAGCGATATGACGGTTCACCTTGCCGGAGCTTGCGGTCTCTGCAACAACTGCGAGGATGAAAATCCGGAAGCAAGTGAAAAAGGCGGCTGCAATCACAACCCCGCTGAATGGGTAGCAGACTGCTCCCTTTGCCGTGATCTGCTGGACGAAAACCAGGACATCCGCATTCCAGACTATCTGCTGGAGGAAGCGGGTATCCCCAAGGGTACCCGGTTAGAAGGCTATACCGATGAGGACAGCGGCGAATTTACAGTCGTAAAGGCAGATATCCAGCAAGATATTCGCGATGTACCGGCCTGCATTCTTTCGGTGCTGGCGCAAAACGGTATCTGCCTTGCAGCATTGGATGAATTGATCATGCAGGAAAGCATCATCTATGGCAAATAACCTGCCCTCATTCTTTAAGACATTATCTGGGAGGTGGGAAGATGTTAGGGATTACCCGCATTTGAGCAGGCTTGCAGGCGGCATAGCGCAAAAGGTACGATAATTCATTCCGACCGCGGCTCCCAGTATACCAGCCGTAAATTCCGTGAAACCCTTCGGGAATATGGAGCGTCGCAAAGCATGTCCGGCACCGGCAGATGCTATGACAACGCGAGGATGGAAAGCTTTTTCGCGACATTGAAGAAGGAAAAGCTGTACAAAATCAAGACCGAGCTGCTGCCGATGGAAACCGTCAAGAGCATTATTTTCCGTTGGATATTCGCCTATTATAACCGGAAAAGGGTTTATACCGGCAACGAGGGAGGATATCCGCCCTGCGTTAAAAGGCAAATGTATTACGCCTCAAGGCAGGCGGCATAAAACCGTCCGCAAATCTTGACTGCGCAATTAAAAGCGCTCGCAAAGCATTGCCGACGGCGAAGGGGAACTCAGAAATATCGCGCTCTGCACAGCTGCCGGACAAAAAATTATAGCACTTTTAATCGCTAACGCAGTCAAGATCAAGCCGCCGTCCCGGCGGTTGCTGCCTTAATTGCCTCCGGCTCGGAGAATCTTGAAATATCGATTGTGATATCAATTTTAAATTTCCACCAATTTATTGAGTCAATGAAAATTGTAGCAGACCAAAGGCATAACACAAATAATCAGGCTGAAATAAATGCAAATTCGCATATATTTCAGCCTGATAACATTGATGCGGGTGACAGAACTTGAACCACTCCATGCAGTGATTGGAAAGTAGAAAGCAAAATAATGGGCTTCTTTTGTTTTTTAAAACCCGTCAAAAGGCAACTGATTACCGAGGCTACGTAAACGAGTTACACACTTGTGAAAAATACGGAGGGGACTTCCATATGTAATGAGAATTTTTGAGAATGAAAGACTCGCTTCAATTCTTCCTGATTAAAGAAATGTAACAGCAGATTCAAGTGACAGAATGCGCTATCATTTTTCTCAAAAGTGGATGAAAACTTATTTAGATAAATTAATCGTATTTTGACACTCAGCCTGCATATCTTTCAGTGCCTGTGCCGGCGTTACGGTGCCCGCTGCGGCAGCATTTAAATGTTTTGCGACAATATCCTGAAGTTCAGCATATTGCGAAACAACTGGAGGAGTTACAAGATAATCAAGGCTTTTAAAAACAGCTTGACGATTTGCCGGAGGTGTTTTGGATGTATATTGTGCAATAATGGATTTGTCATTGATGGGTGGCAATTCCCATCCTGCATCTAAGCGTATCTGAGTAGCCTCTTTGCTTGATGAAATAAAGACAATAAATTTTGCAGCCTCATTGGCCACCTTACTGTCTTTCTTAATAGCATAACCGTTCGAAAAAAAGTGTGTGGCTTTTTGTTTATGGCCCGGTTCTACGGCAACATCCCAATTAAACTTACAATCTCGTACAAAATCCGGGAAGGCCCAACAGCCGGTAACAATCATACCCAGTCGTCCGGATTTGAAAAGATCCCAATCAGCGTTAGGCACGCGCTCAAGTTGTGTAGGAGTAGGCATTACGTTACTTTTGTTCTGCATATCTATCATATACTGCAAAGCTTCCACATTAGCCGGAGTATCCATTGTGAACGATTTTCCGTCAGCGCTGATCAAGCTCCCGCCGTTTTGTTTGGAAACTTTGTAAAATTCGTTGTAGGAAAGCGGATGATAATAGCCATAAATATCTTTCCCAAGCGCGCGTATTTTTTTTGCGGCATTCATGGCATCTTCCCATGTCCAATCATCGGTTGGATAGGCTACTTTCGCTTTGTCAAACAAATCCTTATTATAGATCAGCAACACGGTGGAAAAGCTGTCCGGAACGCCGTATTGTTTACCGTCAGCGTTGAATGCTTTCAGGGCTGTCTGGTTATATGCGGAAGTATCAATGCCCTGTGACTTAATGATGTCGTCAAGCGGCATCAAAGCGCCTTTTTTCGCATAGGGAACAAAATTTTCATAATTCAGTTCAAACACATCCGCAGCCTTTCCGCCTGCCACCTTGGTTGTCAGTTGGGTGAAATAGTCATTATAGCCATAGGACTGCATTTTGATGGTGACATTCGGATGTATCTTTTTGTAGGCGTCAATCATTTTTTGCAGATACTTTTCATTGTCACCAGATCCGGAAAATTGGTCAAATGTAATGAGAACCGGTTTGGTGGATGCGGAATCTGCGCTGTTTGGTGCGGTACCTGACTGCGCCGTCGTATTGGAAGCGGGCGTGGTAGAGCAAGCACTAACAGTAAGCATCATGATCAAAATAAGGCTCACAATGGATAATCGTTTTTTCATGGTAATTCCTCCCAATCTTATTTATGTTAATTTTTAGGTGCCTTAATTTGCAATATATAATAATTGAAAGGGGCGGCAATCGCTGTTTGCGCTTTCAAAAAGGTTACACATGCTTTGCCGGCGGTGTAACCTTTTTATATTGCCTCCTTCTCCGCAGGGCTGTTCAAAAACTTTACGGAACCACGTTCTACGATGTTCACCGGCATGATTTCCTCTTGCTTGGTAAGTTTTGGATTTTGAATACTGTTAAACAGCAACTCCATAGCCCGCTCACCCTTACGGGATATATCTTGATGTACGGTGGTTAACCCAGGCGTCAAATACTTTGTAATTTGCAGATCATCGAAACCTATAATAGAAATATCGTCTGGTACATGAATCCCATGTTCATAAAATGCTTTCATTGCACTAATTGCGAGAATATCAGCTGTCGCTACCACAGCCGTAGCTTTTATATTCGACTTGCATAATGCTTCCGCAAGCTTAACACCATCTTCATAGTCGATTTTTCCTTCAAATACATTTCGGTCGCTAAAGGTAAGCCCATACTCCTCTAACGCCTCACGATAACCTTGCAAGCGCTGCTTCATAACACCGTTTTCTTTTATCTCACCGCAAAAAAATGCAATATTGCGGTGACCATGGTCAATCATATATTTTGTAGCGAGATAACTGCCATAGGCATCGTCAATACGAATACTGTGGTAATAATGGTCATTGCAGTAACTATCGACCAACACAATTGGAATTTGGGACTTCTTCATTTCCTGATAAAAACTGTTAGGATATATCCCAATTACGATGATACCATCAAGATTGCGTTCTTTGGCAAGCGTCAAATAGTTTTCGTTGGTATCTGACGCTGAAATCAAGACATGATAGCCCTGCAATCGCGCACGGTACTCGATACTGCCTAAAATTTCACTATAAAAATTATTCTCAAACATCAGACGGTCGCCTTTTTCCGTCTGTGGTACTACCACACCAATCAGTTTCGAATCACCGGCAATCAGGCTGCGAGCGGATAAATCAGGCACATAGTCAAGTTCGGAGATTACACTCCAAACACGTTGTTTTGTGTCCTCGGAAATGGATTTTTTATTGTTAAGTACATAGGATACTGTCGCGGGAGAGACCCCCGCTTTTCGGGCCACTTCTTTAATTGTTACTTTTTTTTTCATAAATTCATTCGCTCCGTTTAATCGATTAAACATTTAATAATTCTATAATAGTCGCTAAAACAGGCAAAGTCAAGTAATTTATTATAAAAAAATTCAACACACGTAAAAACTATTGACATATTATTATTTTAGAGATATATTTTATGTGCAATCCATTTGAAACGATTAAACAAATAAGAAAGGATTCGATCTGATGCATGAAAGGAATATGACCGTCGGGAATCAAATGGTTTCTCTACCACAGATTCAGGGAACAACAGCCGGAATACAGGATTTGACCTTTTTACACATGGGATACAAGGGCTTGATTGATATTCGAGGGGATGAAAACGAGCCACTTATCCATCCTTTTTTACAGATAGGCAATACGCAAATTCCATTTACGTCCCTTGTGTGGAACCGGTTGGGAAATTGGATTCCATGTTTTACTTTCCAGACAAAGGGGTTGACTTTACGCGGAATTATTCTCACGCCCGTGGAAGAGCGCGGCTTTTTAGTAAGGCTTGAAATTACCAATTGTTCGTCAGAATCAGTAAATTTTACATATGGTTTATGCGGGCGATGGGCGTCAAGCTGGCACTGCGTTAATGAGGACAAAATGCTTAGCGGAGAAAAACATTGTTATCAAAGCAAGTGGAATAATGGCATTGTATTTGATATGCGTTGTGGAACGCCAATGTTTGCTTTTGCGCCTATGGCGGATAAAAAGTGCAGATTAACCTTTGAAACAACGAAAGACATCGTCGATTACCGTTTGGCTCGATCGGAATCACTAGCGCCGGGGCAAAATTGTTCATTGACAGTATATTGGGGACTCGGCTTTGAGGAAGTGGCCGCTGTAACCAGCGCGAAAGAAATGTTGCGTCAGGGCTATGATTACGAATTAAGCCGGACTCTAAACTGGCTTGATGAACGCGCATTGAAGTTTAAAGACGAAAAACTTACCAGACTATACAACATAAACTTGTTTTTTTGTATTTTCTTTTCTACAGGCATTACGTTAGATACAGAAGAATTGGTGCTTGTCACTAGCCGTAGCCCACGCTATTACGTAAGTGCGGCCTATTGGGATCGCGACAGCCTATTGTGGAGTTTTCCCGCAATTTTGGACGCCGACCACAACCTGGCGCACGACATGCTATTATATGTTTTTGGCCGCCAGCGAAAAAATTTTGGGATCCATTCACGATACATAGACGGCACTATGCTGGAACCCGGCTTTGAACTCGATGAGCTGATGGCACCAGTACTTGCGCTCGAACGGTATGTGGATTCGACAGGCGACAGGAACATATTGAACGAACCCGATGTAAGAGATGGAGTCAGTAGAATTCTAAATTGTCTGAAAAAGCACCGGCATACAGCCGTGGCTTTGTACAATACGTTTCTGCAACCTACGGATGACGAACATGTCTATCCATATCTCACATATGACAATGTTTTGGTTTGGAAAGGATTACGCGCGTTAGCACACTTGTATTCCGATTATAGCAAGTTGGAACAAACTGCTCAGGAAATCAAATCGGCAATTGAGATGTACTGTGTCAAAGAGGAAAATGGAAAACGCTTTTATGCGTGGTCGGTAGATCTAAACGGTAATTATGACATCTATGATGAACCGCCAGGCAGTTTGCAACTTCTTCCTTATATCGGATTCTGTTCGGCAAACGATGAAGTTTATCGGAATACCATCAACATGATACGCTCTCCCCAATATCCGTATAGCTTTTCTGAAAGCCGGTTTGCGGAAATAGGATGTCCTCATGCACCACACCCGTGGATTCTCAGCGTCGCGAACAGTCTTCTATGTGGACGTGTAGCACACTGCGCGAAATTTCTGCACGATGTCAAAATGGACGATTTGATAGCTTGTGAGAGTGTGGATGAAAATACCGGCGAATGCACTACTGGCGCAGCTTTTGCAACATGTGCGGGATTTTTATGCCATGCGATGAAGGAAAGTAAGGAAGGATTGGATCAGATCTATGAGGAATAATGTGAAACTTGATAAATGGTGCATATCAGCGGAAAGCAAAGGCTGGACCGATGATTTTCTGGAAAGCGTTTTTTTTACCGGAAACGGCCGCATGGGTGCACGCGGCTATCTTACCTTTGAACCTTATGCGAGGCCGGAGAAAACCGGACTGTTTATTGCGGGAATATTTGGTGAATTGAAATTAGGGATTACTGATTTTGTGAATTTGCCTACACCGCTTTACGCATGGGTAAACATAGATGGCCACAGAATATGCGAGGATGATGTGTATGTCTATCGTACGCTCAATTTACATAATGGACTGTTTACGGCGGAATACATGCTCAATTGTGCCGGAAAATCTCTTCAAATACGCGAAGAACGTTTTTTTTCGCTATCCAATACAGGATTACTGGTACAGAGGATCACATTGACGCCAGGTGAAAAAATGGATTTGGAACTTTTCTGCGGAGTTCATACTGATTGCCGCAACCTTCCAGTTCCAGATGATCAGACGCAAGAAAACACGCAAACCGTACAGTTAACTGAAGTAAGACAAAAGAGTTTTTCTAATAATGGCTTTTTGTTACATTTGCTTACCAAAGGTACCGAAATTAAAATCAGCGAAAACATTACATATCATTTGGAGAATCTACGGTGTCGCAGTACTTTTGAAAATGATAAAGGTACAGGATTCGTTTTTGCCGGATCGGGATCCGCAAAAGTACCTTTTGTGATAGAGCAATGCGTATTTTTACCTACCAGTCGTGACAAAGACCCTCGTATACATGAAGTAGGCTCAGATTGGAATTTTGATACGCTTTTACAGGAGAGTGAATCGGCATGGTCGCAGCGCTGGCAATCAGCAAATATTGAAATTGAGGGTGATAAACAAGCAGATGCCGCTTTGCGTTATGTGGTCTTTGAATTGATTGCCAACAATTCAGCAAAAGACTCTTCGGTAAGTATCGGCGCCCGCGGCCTGACCCATACCCGATACAAGGGATGCTATTTTTGGGATACCGATATATTTATGATGCCGTTCTACCTTTATACGGCTCCGGAAGCGGCACGAAATCTAATGCAGTACCGCACAGATGCATTGCCACAGGCAAAAAAGCACGCTCAAGAGATGAACTGCCTTGGAGCACGTTACCCTTGGATGGCCTCTTATGATGGAAGCGAACAATGCGAAAGTTGGGATATTGGCGCTTCGGAACTTCATGTGACGGCAGATGTCGTACATGCGCTCAACCAATATGTGCAGGCGACAGGCGATGAGAAATTTTATCTACATGAAGCGGCAAAGGTATATATTGAGACGGCGCGATTCTGGCAGAGTCGTTATTCGCCGGAACTCGGAACCAGAAAAGTCAACTTGCTGTTCTGTAAAGGGCCAGATGAGTACTGCGGCATCACCAGCAACAATCTGTATACCAATGTGCTGGTAAAAGAAAATTTGAAACTTGCCCAGGATGCGGCGGATTATCTGTACCAATATGACAGACCTGCCTATCTTCGCCTTGGAATCACGGCGGAAGAAGTAAAATGTTGGAACACGCTGGAACATTCCATCAAGTTACCCAAAGACCCGATTTCAGGACATTGGCGGCAGGACGACACTTTCCATCTGCTGGAGCCAATTCGGCTTTCCGATTTAAAGCAAGGGGATACAGCCACTTACAACCGTGTTTGCTATGATCGCCTACAACGATACCGGGTCATTAAGCAGGCCGATGTGTTGCTGTTGATGACCCGTCTGCCAAACATGTTTACATCTGAAGAAAAGCTGGCCGCGTGGAAGGACTTTGAACCGTTGTGCCTCCATGACTCAACTCTAAGCTTTGCCTCGCACGCGCTGTTTGCGGCGCAGAACGGCCTTATGGACGCAGCACAGTCTTACTTCAGGAAAGCCGCTTTTCTGGATCTTCGTAATGTAATGGGAAATACAGGGACAGAGGGGCTGCATCTTGCCTGCCTTGGGGAAACTTGGCAAGCGGCGGTCATTGGATTTGGCGGTTTGTCTTTTCAAAACGGGGTTCCCGAATTAAAGCCTCACTTACCTTCAGACTGGAAAAATATGAAGTTTCGCTTTTTTTACCGTGGTAAGCAGTATGAAGCTAATCTTAGTCAAGATAACAGTTCGCTTCGGGAAGTTCAGTACAATAAAGAAAGTACTACATAATTCAAAAGACTTAGGAGAATTGATATGAAGCATTCGCATACATCAGGATTTCGCGTGGCACTGCCGTTTCTGCTTCCTAGCCTCGTAGGATTTTTGGGTTTCAGCGTTCTACCGGTAATCGCCACTTTGTTTATCAGCTTGACAAACTGGGATGGTCTAAGCCAGTTGACATTAGCAAGTGATTTTCAGGGTTTCATGAAACAATATTTTGTTGGTTTGCAAAATTATAAGGAAATTTTCAGTAACACTGAGCTTTATCAGGTGTTGTCAAACACTCTAAAGTTTGTGGTACTTTATATTCCGCTCATGCTTCTGGTATCACTCTGCGTCGCCGGTATTTTGAACAGCAAAGCACATGGGGTAGGCTTTTTCCGTGTGGTCTATTATATTCCCGTGATTACTTCATGGGTGGCTGGTTCTTTAATTTGGAAATGGGTACTGAACCCACAATACGGTATTTTAAATTCAATGTTGTCATTCTTGGGTATAAACGGCCCTCAATGGTTACAAAGTCCTCATTGGGCCATGCCGGCGATTGTATTGGCTTCCATATGGAAAGACATGGGCTATTTTGGCTTAATGCTATTATCTGGCCTACAGGGAATTAATCACGAATATTACGAAGCGGCAGCAATTGATGGCGCCAATAATGTTATACGATTTTTTAAAATTACATTACCGCTTTTAACGCCAACAATTTTCTTTGTGCTAATTATTAGCCTAATTAATTCTTTTCAGATTTTCCCTCAAGTCATGATTATGACGCCGGACGGTGGACCGGGCGGTTCTACGATGGTTATGGTAGAACGTATTTACAAGCATGGTTTTACATATTACGAAATGGGTATCGCGTCCGCCTTAAGCTGGATCTTGTTTGTTATCGTTATGGTTTTGACTTTCGTACAAATGAAATTACAAAACAAGTGGGTGAACTATGATGATTAATTCAACAAGTAAAAAACGGATAGTCTTTAGAATATTTTATTATATATTTGCATCATTGATTGCTGTTATGGTATGCATCCCATTCTTTTGGATGATCGTGACTTCGTTAAAAAGCAGAGGAGCTTTGATGCTTTTGCCAGTGGAATGGATCCCTCAAAATCCCACACTTGATGCATACTATAAATTATTTACGATTCCAAATTTCGGGACTTCCATCATAAACAGCTTTTATATCGCGATAGTTTGTACTGCGTTTCGATTGCTATGCGCAGCCATGGCGGCTTTTGCTCTGACAAAAATCAAGTTTCATGGAAGAGGAGTTATTTTTGGTCTGTATATCACCGCCTTGATGATTCCTGCGCAAACCACGTTTATTCCGTTATTTATTGTAATGAATAAACTGAATCTATTGAATAACCTCAATGCGTTTTTGTTTTTACAACTGTTTAACGCATTTGCGATTTTCATGTTGCGACAAAAGATGTTGACCATCAACGATGCTTATATTGAAGCGGCAACGATTGACGGTGCGAGTATGTGGCGCGTATTTTTTCAGATCATTCTTCCCTTTTGTTCCGGTACCCTGGCCGTACTAACAATTTTGTCATTTATGGATTTATGGAATGATTATTTACTGCCTCTGGTTCTCCTCACTGACCGTACAAAATATACACTACCTCTTATTTTAAATTCCATGCAGGGTCAGTACAGTAACCAGTTTAATCTGATGATGGCGGGAAGCCTTATTTCGATCATTCCGATTTTAATCGTGTATATCTGCGCGCAAAAATACTTTAAGGAAGGATTGACGGTCGGCGGTGTAAAAGGCTGACCTGGAAAACCTGCAATGGAAAGAATCACATTTTCTAAACAAAAGACCTTTCTGTCTTTTCCATTCTGTGACCACAGTGCTCAACTCCAGTGGAGTGCAGAAAACGAAATGGGTATTCTAGTCATTTCTCTCCCATATGATGCCGCCTACGGAATGGGAGAAAAATACAATTTTCTCAATCAAAAAGGTCGCCATGTGGTTAACTGTGTAGAAGAGCAGTTTTGCCACCAAGAAGATAAAACATACTGTTCCGCTCCGTTTTTCTTGACAAACACAGGATTTGGCCTATATATCGAAACAGATTGTAAAACAATATTCGATTTTGGTGAGGAAATTGTAATTTCCATGCCCACCAACGCTTCTGTCATACTTTTCTCTGGTATGCCGGAAACGATTATTTCAGAGTATATGTCTCTCTTCGGTACTGCCAAACTACCGCCAAAATGGGCTTTTGGGCCTTGGATTTCCGCCAATCACTGGGATACGCAGAAAAAAGTGGAAAAACAGATTGCAGAACTTGACCGTCATCATTTTCCTACCACTGTACTGGTATTGGAAGCTTGGAGCGACGAATCTACTTTTTATATTTTTAATGGCGCAAAATATACTCCTGTCAGCGGAAACAAAGCGTTCAGTTATTTTGATTTTGATTTTTCTGACAGCCCATGGCCTGATCCCCGCAGCATGATTGAGAATCTTCATAACAGGGGGATCCATCTGATCCTATGGCAAATTCCGGTCTATAAAAAGCAGGGCCTGGATGAACCGCTCAATACGCAAAACGAGAACGACCGTGCCTTTGCTGTGGAAAATCGGTTATGTGTGCAAACAGACAAAGGACTGCCTTATGAGATTCCCGAAGGCCACTGGTTCTCGGGCTCTATGATTCCCGACTTTACAAATCCGGAAACAAGGCGCATTTGGTTTTCAAAGCGCCAGTATCTGCTTGATATCGGTGTGGATGGATTTAAAACAGATGGCGGCGAATTTATATACCGCACCGATTTAAATTTCAAAGATGGGTCCACCGGCGAACAAATGAAAAACCGGTATTCTCAAAGTTATACAAGCGCATATACAGAATTCATCGGGGAAGATCATGTGCTGTTTAGCCGTGCTGGGTATGCGGGACAGCATACCACTCCTATACTTTGGGCAGGCGACCAGCAAAGCGAAAACAATGAACTGAAAAGTGTTTTGCGCGCAGGGCTGTCCGCAGCCATGACGGGGATCCCATTTTGGGGATTCGACATTGCAGGCTTTTCAGGCCCCCTACCCACACTTGACCTTTACCGCCGTGCTACACAGCTCGCCTGTTTCTGCCCGGTGATGCAGTGGCATTCCGAACCGGATGGTGGACAATTTCGAGACCTGATGCCAACGGAATCTGGTAATAATAATGAGCGCAGCCCATGGAATTTGGCAGATGTACACAGAACACCGGATTTTATCAATGAAATGCGGTTTTGGTATAACTTACGGATGAACCTGCTGCCATACCTATATAGCACGGCACTTGACTGTGTCCAGCAGTACCGCCCTATGATTCGTCCGTTGGCCTATGCTTTTCCCAATGAACAGACAGCGTTGAGTATTGATGATGAATTTCTTCTGGGAAAAAGCCTTTTAATAGCCCCCATATTGGAAGAAAACGCACGATGTCGCTCTGTTTATTTGCCGAACGGTGTATGGTATAACCTATTTACGGGTGAAAAAAAATTAGGAGGGCAAGTAGTTGAGTCTATCTGTACTCTGCACTCGTTTCCGGTCTATTTACGAGCAGGACATGGCATTGCATTGAATCTGGATGATTCACAAAAGTTGGGAAGCAGCATCGGGAATGGAGTAGATTCTTATCACCATTTGAATTTTCTCCTTGCGGGCGATACCGGTTCTTATCATTTTCATGACAATCTTGGCAATGATTTTACACTAACATGGAACGAAACAGGCTGGAAAAAATCCGGGTGCAGCATTTGCCCATTTACCGTTCGGATAATTCATTAACAGTTCTTGGAATGTTCATTGCAACTGCATCCGATTTGAATAGAAAACTTATCAGATCGCGAATACGGTACAAATCCGTAGTCGCATTTCAGAAGTGGTGGGGTAACTTGAACTATCAGGGTATTATTTTTGACTTGGACGGTGTCATTTGCCATACGGACGCTTATCACTATTTTGCTTGGAAAAAGCTTGCGGATCGTCTTGGCATTTATTTTGACAAACAGATCAATAACCGTCTACGTGGGATAAGCCGCATGGAAAGTCTGGATATCATACTGGAAAACAGCAAAAATATTTATACCGATGCTGAAAAATACGAATTAGCAGAGGAAAAGAATGAATATTACCGTCAGTTACTGGTGCAGATGTCACCTGCTGACCTTTCTGCCGATGTAAAGAACACGCTGGACGTTCTACGGAAAGTTGGCTGTAAACTTGCAATCGGTTCGTCTAGTAAAAACGCCAGGTACATATTAGAACGAATTGGCCTCGGTTATTACTTTGACGCCGTTGTAGACGGTAATGAAATTCAACATTCGAAGCCGAATCCGGAAGTTTTTCTACTTGCGGCACAACGATTAGGAATTGTTCCAAGCTCCTGCCTTGTGGTGGAAGACGCAGTGGCAGGAATTGATGCGGCGGTGCGCGGCGGTTTTGATGCTGCTGGCCTGGGCGATGCACTGGTATCCCCATTCGCCAAATATCACCTGATTCAATTTGATGTATTAATTGATATAATTACCGGAAATAGTAAATAAGTTAGCAAGACAGTACAAACGCCTTCCAATAATTTATGAATTGTAACAGGCCTTGCAAAGGAACCAGAGTTTGGTTATTACCCCTGACTTGTAAGGAATTGTTCGTTTATATACAGTTAATCACGGAAAAATTGGAGGTGTAATATTATTCCAACTGTTATACGAACGAATTTTTATTTTTGATTAGGAGCATTCCTGTAAGGAATAAAAATGAACTTTGAAAAAGAAGATGCCAACCTGTAGAATTTGATATGTGAGTTGCGTGACGGTAACCACAATCAAAAAATACAGGAGGCATCTAATATGAAGCGTACACAAAACGAGAAGATTTTGCAAATCAAATTTGAAACCCTTATCGTCGGAATAGACGTAGGAAAGGAAGCACACTATGCCAGAGCTTTTGATTTCAGAGGATTAGAACTAGCAAAGCTCCTCAGGTTCAGTAACACCAGACAAGGTTATGAGTCTCTTGAAAACTGGATGCAGGAAATTATGAGGGAGCATGGAAAAACCGAGGCGATTGTAGGTTTTGAGCCTACAGGGCACTACTGGTTCACGCTGGGGGATCACCTGCAAAGACAAGGCCATCGGCTCGGGATAGTGAATCCGTTTCACGTAAAGTGTACAAAAGAGTTGGATGATAACAGCCCAACCAAGAATGATCGGAAGGATCCGAAAACCATAGCCATGCTGGTGAAGGACGGGAGATTTCGGGAGGTATACATACCGGAAGATTTGTTCCAGGAACTCAGGGAAGCAGTAGCTGAGAGGGAACGGCTGTTGGAGCAGCTGACCATATTAAGTAATCAGGTATTACGCTGGCTGGACATCCGCTTTCCGGAATTCAGTGAAGTGTTCAAGGATTGGAACAGAGACGCTGCCTGGCTGACATTGAGACATCATTCGACACCCCAAAAAGTGGTAACAGCCGGGGTGGCAGGTCTAATGAAGACCTGGCGGCAGGAGATGAAACGGCCAAGCTTGAAAAGGGCTGAAAGATTGGTAAAGGCAGCTTCGGAGTCTATCGGCAGGACCGCTGGCTCAGAGGCGGCAGAAGCAGCATTGCAAAATATTTTGACACAATATGAGTTGATCGACCGGCAGAAGCAAGAAACTGAAATGCTTATGCAGGAGCTGTTGTTAAGGGTGCCAAATGCATCAAAACTTTTGGACATAAAAGGAATCGGGATGGTGACGGCGGCAGTCATCGTCAGCGAGATCGGAGACATCCACCGATTCCATGATCCTCGACAGATACAGAAAATGGCGGGCTTGAGCCTGAGAGAGAACAGTTCTGGTAAGCACAAGGGGAAAACCACTATCAGTAAGAGAGGAAGGAAGCGACTCCGTGAAGGGTTGTTCCGAGCGATCATTACCATGTTGGCAACGAATCAGGAATTCCGGGCGATCCACAGGAGGAACCTGACGCGGGAAAACAACCCGTTGACCAAGATGGAATCGGTCATAGCCCTGTGCGGGAAGTTAATTCGAGTTATATTTGCAATACTTACAAAAGGTAACGATTATGACGCAAAGAAAATGATGAACGATATGAACCGGTCGATGAAGGCGGCATAAGCCTCCTGAGACAAGCAAGGCAGCGGTATTTGAGGAAACTTGCCGGCCGCAGCAAGTGGAATCAGGTACAACGATTACAGCAATAGTGGGCACCAAATTGCACTTTGAAAAGGAAGAGCCGGGGCAGTCAAGTTGAATTTCACCTTTAGGGCATAGACCCAGTTTAGGAGCATGATTGACGTTCCACCTCCAGGATAAGCAGGACGAAGGAATTAGGCACATTCGATGCCGGAAGACATGGGAGGTTTGCTGCTTGGAGTTGATGTGGGATCCCGATGGCCGAGACAGATAAAACATATGCGGTTTTATTTGCTCTGCCTGAAACCACAAAACTACCAGCTAAATCGCAGTATCTGGAGTAAAGGCTCAACCAGATTAACATGAAAATCTATGAAAAATGAAGACAAATTAAGTATGAGAGACTTTATTAAGGGAGGTGTATTTATGAAAAGGTTTTTCAGCGTTTTTATAGCAGTAATTGTATGTTTTACAGCGATATCAACTCCTGCGTATGCATTGGATGGTGTTTGGCATGACCCCTATGGTTTAAACTGCATCTATGATATTCAACCAGATGAAAGGTTGCCACGAAATCCGGTCGCAGGGGAAAATGTCTTGGTACGCAGTACGACATGGCCTATTGAATTTGGACAAACAGTATGGATTACCTACAAAAAAAACGGGGTACAACAGCAGGCAATTGGTGCGACATGGAAATATAACAACGGAAACAATTCTTATTGGGAAGCTAATTTGGGTAGTTTTCGAAAAGGCGATGTAGTTGAATATACTGTTCATGCAAATAAAGACGGACAAAACGAAAAAACCATTGGTTCGTTTGAATTCCACGTAACAGATTGGGAACATGTTAAATCTGTTTCTTTGGCATCTCAGACGAATGGCAAAATCATTTTGAATGCCACACCGAATACAGGGTCATTCTCCCCCAAAATGTGTTTAAGTTTTCCTACAGAATCCACCGTCGAGTTTCAACTTTCTCCTAAGGGGAACGCTACGTTTAATTCCGGAATAACTGATTTTCAGGTAACCGAAAACTCGTCTTCCATTATAATTACCACCACAAAGTTAAGGGTCACAGTAACAAAACAGCCGTATTCTATGCAAATTTATGATATAAAAAAGGCCAAAGTCCTTTCGACAAGCGGTGGTTTGGGTAATGAGATGTCCTGGTTGACGGATGGTTCAAGTATCATTGAGAAAGTACAGGACGGCTATAATTCACCGTCGACGGAACAATTCTATGGTTTTGGTGAACATTACAGCACCTATCAGCAGAGAGGAAAAACGATTGACACGTATGTTTATAACCAATACCTAAACCAAGGCGACAAAACATATTATGCGGTTCCTTTCTTTTGTTCCAATAATGGCTATGGACTGTACCTCAATTCAACCGCTTATTCAAAATTCGATATGGCATCAAGCAATACAAGCCAATATTCATTTACGGTAGACACCGATGGAAAACCAAATGCATTTCTTGATTATTACTTTATAGCTGGCAATCCTTTAGATGTAATTAGTGAATATAGCAAATTGTCAGGGCTTCCTCAAGAATTACCTAAATGGGCATTCGGGCTATGGATGTCTGCAAATGAATGGGACAGACAGTCGGAAGTAATGAATGCGATGGCACAAGCAAATAATAATAACATTCCAGCAACAGTTATGGTCTTGGAGCAGTGGAGTGATGAAAACACTTTCTATATCTGGAATGATTCCACCTATACGCCAAAATCCGGTGATAAAGTTTTTTCAAATTCTGATTTTACTTATGGCGCTAAGTGGCCCAATCCAAAAGAAATGGTTAACACGCTACATAATAACGGATTGAAAGTGGTTCTTTGGCAGATTCCGGTTCAAAAATACACTTCTTATGCTTACCAGCAAAAGGATAATGATGAGCAATATATGATCAAAGAGGGGTATGCAGTTCGAGATGGAAAGGGCGGCCTTTATCGCATTTCTTCATCCGGCTGGTTTGGAAACAGCCTGCTCCTTGATTTCACAAATCCTCTAGCGGTAAACTGGTGGATGTCCAAACGGTCATACCTCATCGACGATATTGGAATTGATGGTTTCAAAACAGACGGCGGTGAAATGGTTTGGGGCAAACACACTTCTTTCTATAACGGTAAAACCGAATCGGAAATGCGCAATGAATATCCATTGTATTATATCAAAGGTTATAACGATTTTATAAAACAGAAAACGGGAAATGGAATTACCTTTGGCCGCTCTGGAACTGCCGGTTCGCAAACTAAGGGCATCTATTGGTCAGGGGACCAGGCGTCAAGTTTTTCGGCATTCAAAGATGCTGTTCGCGCCGGTCTTAGCGCAGGAATCTCAGGGGTTCCGTTTTGGAGTTGGGATCTTGCTGGATTTACTGGCGACTTTCCTACGGCGGAATTATATAAACGCAGTACAGAAATGGCTGCCTTTTGTCCTATCATGCAATTCCATTCTGAAAAGTCAAATCCAACACCAAGTGAAGAAAGAACACCTTGGAACGTACAAAGCCGCACGGGGGATACTACTATAATCCCAACATTTCGAAAGTATATAAACACACGCATGAACTTACTCCCATATATCTATAGTGAAGCACAAAACAGCGCAGCTAATGGTACGCCAATGATGAGAGCTATGATGCTTGACTTTTCTGACGACGCAAACACATATTCCCTTGATGAACAATACATGTTCGGAAGAAATATCTTGGTAGCTCCTGTCTTGGACCAAGGCAAAACAACAAAAGATGTATATCTTCCCCAAGGTGAATGGGTCGATTTCTTTCACAATGCACTTACGTGCGGCGGTGGTTACAAATCGTATTATGCGGATGTTGACTCAATACCTGTTTATGTTAAAAATGGAAGTATTATCCCAATGAATTTCAACAGCAATTATGAGCTAGGCGGAAATATTGGCAACAATGTTGACACTTATGATCATCTTACCTTCCGAGTCTATCCGTCAGGCGAATCAAGCTATACCTTAACGAATAATGACAAAACGACAATGACGGTACGGGCGTCTGAAAATTATTCAAATGGCATGGTAAAGGTATATTTGCCTGCAACCAATATTCCGGTTACAACACAAGTATTTGGCACACAGCCGTCAAGTGTTACGTTAGATGGAACTGCGTTGACTAAATATGATTCATTAACGTCGCTTTCTCATGCTACCAATGGTTACTATTATAGTATATCTGAAAAACTTACTTATGTGAAAACGGCCGCGGCATCTACAGAACATACAATTGTTTTAAATGGTATCAAAAAAGCTCCCTATGAGGCTGAGCACGCTGCTCTTAACAATGTAAGCACCAATACAAATCATACAGGGTACTATGGTGATGGATTTGTAGATCATTTTAACAAAAACGGAGATTCTGTAGAATTTACAGTATACGCTTCTAAATCAGGTACAGCAACGCTTAAGCTGAGGTATTCAGCAGGAGCTGAATCTGCACAAAGAAGTTACTCTGTAAACGGAGGAGCAAACCGCACTGTGCTGTTCCTAAAAACATCAGGCTGGAATTCCTGGGCCGAAGTGCCGATTACAGTAAATCTTAATTCCGGGAAAAATACCATCCGCGTCGCATATACCGCTTCTGACTATGCTAGTATTAATCTTGATTGTCTTCGCCTAGATTAGCTAATTTTATAAAAAAGTGTAGCAATGCGAGTATGAGATTCTCGCACTGCTACACCAATCTTAATTTATGGGAGGAAATCAAATGTTAAAGGCTTCATATAAAAAGTTATATATTAAATCAGCCGCAGTATTCATGGCATTCGTCATATCTTTCACAGCATCTTCAGGAAATTTACGAATAACAGCCTATGCCTACGCATCCGCTTTAGGAAATGTAATCAGTGCTACGACACAGGATAACAAGGTCGTTCTGACAATTGATAACGGTTCAGAACCTTCCGACGATAAGTTGACATTGGAAGTCTGTAAATCAAATATCTTGCGTGTAGACTATCAGCCAAACTCCCAAGAGCCTAGTCCTGATACGCCAATGATAGATCCAAATCTTTCATGGAATGCAACCACAGCAACAATCAACACAGCAAATGATCCTATTACCATAAAAACGGATGCAATGGTTATTGAAATAGCAAAAAGGCCCTGCCGTATGACAGTTAAAAAGGCCGATGGTACCACATTGTTCTGGGAACCTTCTTCCGGAGGCGTCTTTAATGGCGGTATTCGCTTTGTACGTGCTGCTGCAACAAACATGTATGGCATTCATGGATATGATTGCTTTTCTGAAAATGGTCAACTCTTGAGAAATGATACCAGCGGTGAAGCCACTGCTGGGCAACAAGGTGATTCCGGTGGACCTTTTATGTGGTCCACAGCGGGATATGGGCTTTTGATTGATTCGGACGGCGGGTATCCTTACATCAACTCTACAAACAAAAAAATGGAATTCTATTATGGTAATACTCCGAGAGAAGGCCGCCGATATAATAAAACCGATGTAGAGTACTATATAATGTTTGGAGAACCCAAACAAATCATGAAAGACTATTCAAAGATAACAGGTACATCACCGATGATGCCAAAATGGTCTCTGGGGTTTTCAAATTTCGAATGGGGGATAAATGAAACTGAGCTAAATGACATGGTAGATACTTACCGGGCAAAGAATATTCCTTTGGACTCGTATGGCCTTGACTATGACTGGAAAAAGTATGGCTCTGACAATTACGGTGAATTTACATGGAATACAGCAAATTTTCCTTCCGCTGCTACAACATCGCTAAAAAATACCATGAATTCAAAAGGCATAAAATTAATAGGAATTACAAAACCACGTATTGTAACAAAACTTTCAAATGGTACACAAACAGCACAAGGAAAAGCGGCGAAAGAGGGCGGCTATTTTTACCCTGGTCAAAATGAATATACAGATTATTTTTATCCGGTGACCGTCCAAAGCATTGATCCATATAACCCAAATGAACGTGCATGGTATTGGCAGCATTCCATTGATGTTTTTAACAAAGGAATTGTTGGCTGGTGGAACGATGAGACCGATAAAGTGTCGACTGACACAGCATCCTACTGGTTTGGCAATTTCACTACCTTACATCTTTCACAGGGAATGTATGAAGGACAACGATCATATATGAATGGTCAAATGCGTGTCTGGCAAACCGCAAGAAACTACTACCCGGGTACACAACGTTATAGCACCAGCCTTTGGTCGGGTGATGTTGCCACACAGTTTTACAAAGGGGAACGTGTTAACTGGGCTGCAGGTCTGAATGAGCAAAAGGCAAGTTTACTGTCAACAATCAACAACGGCCAGCCCAAGTGGGGCTGTGATGGCGGTGGTTTTAATCAAAATTCGGGTACGATTGAAAACCCAAGCCCAGAACTTTATACTCGTTGGCTTCAGCTTGCTTCTGTAGCACCTAAATTCCGTGTACACGGAACATACAATCACCAACGCCAGCCATGGTATTTCGGCAAGACAGCTGAAGAAGTAACAAAAGCCGCTATCCAGCTTCGCTACTCATTATTGCCATATCTTTATTCTTATGAAAGAGAAGCTTATGATACAGGTTTAGGAATTGTACGCCCGCTTTTGTTTGATTACCCGACTGATACGAATGTAGCAAATTACTCTGACGCATGGATGTTGGGCGACTGGCTCTTGACAGCACCCGTCACTGAACGGAACCAGGCCTGTAAATGGATTTATCTTCCGAAAGGAACATGGATTGATTATAATCGAGGCGTAAGTTATACCGGTGGGCACTATATCCCGTATATGCTCAACAACGATTCATGGACAGATTTGCCGATGTTTATTAAAGAAGGTGCTATTATTCCTTCACAGGATGTCGTTGATTATATTGGTCAAAAAACAATTAGTAAAGTCAAATTTGATATTTTCCCATCCTCCCAAACGACCAATTTTAATTATTATGACGATGATGGGGAGACATATCAATACGAAGGAAACAAATATTTTCGACAAACTGTTTCTGCTCAAAAAGGAGCAGAAAATGTAACAATAAACATTTCATCTAAAGCAGGTACATATAGCAATGGAGTTCAATACTACTATTTAGCGGTTCATGGAACACCTGCATCTTCTGTAACGGAAAACGAAACAGCTCTACCTAAATGCACAGACTACAATACACTCTTGGCAACAAATGGCTCCGCATATACTGTTGGAAAAGATGTTTATGGTGATGTAACCTATATAAAAACTTCTGCTGGCTCCGATGTTGCAAAGAGTATCGTATTAAACGGAATTACAACTGTATCTGACACAAGTCAAAAATATGAAGCGGAAGACGCTTCCCTTTCAGGGAACTCAACAAAGACAAAAACTTCTGTAAATAATAATCATGGCGGGTTTTCCGGAACAGGTTTTGTGGATCAGTTTGACTCCGATCAAGCTGCCGTTACATTTTACACGAAAGTAACCAATCCTGGGGAATACAAGGTTTCACTTCGCTATTCCAATGGAAATTCTTCTTCGAAAAGCAAGTCGATTTATGTAAATGGGAAATATGCCTGCAAAGCGGTTTTGCCTTCGACTTTAAACTGGGATACTTGGTCAGACCTTAATGTTTCAATACCTCTTGCTGCAGGCAATAACAGCATTTCCATAGAAAATGATTATGCTGACGGGGATAGTGGAAATATCAGCTTAGACTATATTAAAGTACCATTTTATCCCACCCATATTCAAATGGAAGCAGAGTCTGCCGCGCTTTATGGGTCGGCTAAAGTCAATTATGATCATCATTTCTATAGTGGAACAGGTTTTGTGGATACTTTAACATCTGTAGGTAACGCAGCGGAATTTACCGCTGTATTGCCGCAATCGGGTACCTATAACGCGATTCTGCGTTTCTGCAATGGCACACAAACTGCAAAAAATCTAAACTTGTATGTTAATGACAACTTTGTTTCTGCAGTTGATTTACCGAGCAATGGGGGCAATTGGAATCTATGGCAGGATGTCAAGGTTACACTGCCGTTGATATCAGGAAAAAACACTATTAAGTTAAAATTTGACAGTGGTAATTCCGGTAATGTAAATTTGGATAAACTAACACTTCCGTTATCTTCCGAAGTTACTGCACCAATCAATTTACTGGATAATGGCAATTTTGAAAGGCCGACTGGGTACAGCAGCAAATGGACCGAATGGCATCCAGATGGACAGTCCGTTGCTTATGGCATCAACTCCGGTTCAGATTCTAATCCACCTGCTTCACCGCATGAAGGTGATAAGAGAGCATATTTTTACAGCGGAATCAATTTTAAGCAAAGCATACATCAAAATGTATCCGTAGCAAACGGCACCTATACGGTGGAAGCATGGGCAAAAGTTATAAATACTGCGCCTACAACATGCCGTATGGAAATAACTGACTATGGAGGGAATAATATTTTTACTAATCTCCCTTCATCCGGAAGCGGATGGAAAAAAATTATTGTATCAAATGTGCAAGTTACCAATGGGCATGTAGATGTTGGTTTCTACTGCGACTCGCCTGGTGGGACAATCGTTCATATTGATGATGTAAGGCTATATAAACAATAAAAGGTTCTGTAACCACCTTAATCTCTGCCCGTATAAAAAAATAACGAGATGTTCCGGTTCACTCCGGTAAATTGCCCGGATTGGGTAAGGCAGAGCATCCATACTCGTAAAAGCAATCAATGCTTTCCTGATATGGAATCGGCGAATGTCTCCGATTTCTACAATTAGCCTTGGAGCGAAAACCGAACCCCCCTCCCTTTCCCGGGCAAACAGGATACTCAGGCAGGTTGCTCGCCAATTCTGTAACCGTCAAACCGTACCCACCTGTAAAAAAGCAAAGCGAGATGTCATAATGTATAAAAAAGAAAGAGGTACATTATGGCAGAAAAATACACATCAGAACAGCGTGAGAGCTTGGTATCGGCATACCGCATGAGCGGGCAGACACAAAATAAGTGGTGCAGGGAAAACGGAGTCTGTAGATCCACACTTGGCAAATGGCTGAAAAATGAAGAAGCCAAACCTGTGATTCAGCAAAACTGGATACCGGTTCAGATAAAAAGTCCGGTATGTCAGGCATCAATCGTCATAGAAGTCGGCGGATGCAAAATAAAGGTTGATGAGGGCTTTTCAAAAGCACTGTTTAAAGAGATCGTTGAGGTGCTGATGACGGTATGCTGACGGATAATATGGATATTGCAATATATCTTGCCTGCGGAGATACGGATATGCGCAAATCAATCAACGGTCTTGTATCGCTTGTGGAAAACAGCTTTAAGCTTGACCCGTTTAAAGAAGCATTGTTTGTGTTCTGCAACAGGCAGCGCAACCGACTGAAAATTCTGACATGGGAGGATAACGGCTTCTGGCTGCATTTCAAAAGGCTTGAACGTGGGCATTTCAACATATGAGCTTTATCTATGCCTGCCGCAACTGCGAAAAAAGCAGCATACAAACACCAATATTGAAAGCTTTAGAGGACGGGCGTATCAAGCTGTCCAATAATAGAGCTGAGCGTTCCATAAAGCCGTTTGTAATCGGCAGGAAAAACTGGCTGTTCTGCAATACGCCATCCGGCGCGAAATCCTCCGCTGTAATTTACAGCATTATTGAAACCGCTAAGGAAAACGGCCTGAATCCGTATTCCTATTTGAATTTTATCTTTGAACAGATACAATTGCAGGGAACAGAAAGCATCGATAATCTGCTTCCCTGGTCTGATAATATCCCAGACTTTTGCCGTATCAAAACATAAAACCGACTTTGCCGCCGTTTGGCGGCTCTTTTGCTGTGTGGGGGTGGTTTGACGGTTACGATTTTACAGAGGTTGATAGAAAGAAAATAAATGGGTTTGAGCATTACAAATGAGTGCATTATCAAGAACCATAAGGAAGAAGTTGCAGAAGTACATTTTGAACATTATGCCTGGGGTATATGGGAAATGGTTTCAGCAACACATGAGTACTCAAAGAAAACATCAGGGCTTATTGAATTTTCTGTTAATGTAGCGGCTGACAGTGAGATAAAGGTAGAATTTGAATATAAAATTGACCGGCGAACAGAGGTTGTTGTTAAGAGTAAATAGTATTACTTGATATGGGGAGTAAAACATGTCAGATGTAAAAGAAAATTTTCAAAAAGTCATAAAAAGCATTATTTATGAGAATGCAATTAATTCAACGTTTGAAGCGCGTCAGAATTACTATAAGCTGTTTCCTGAAACAGAGATAGATGAGTTCCCAATATTTTTTACATTAAGCCAAACAGGGATAAACCTTGAAGTGCCAAAAAAATTTGCTTTTGGACTTAATCATTTTATCGAATATATGAAAAAACAGGGATGGAGCTTTAATAGACAAAATGTTATTGATTTTGAACTAAGTGAAACATATAGAGTAATCCAACCGCATGGGGTGGAATCCGGGCATAAACAATGGGAAATTGATTTGGCAAAATACCAAAGTTCCATAAATTTGCCTTTCTTGCTTGAAAAAATGTATTATGAATCCGGCTTCATTACTGATACTGGTGAACCTGTATCTTTATATAAAGGATGTAAATTTGCAGATAAATGTTGGGCGGGAATAGATGAGAGAAAGCCTGATAATGAGGAAGTAAAATGGTCATATCTGTCATTTCCTTGGATAGGTGAAAAATACTACAAAAACAAGATTTTAATACTGGGAATAAACACATATGAGGGTGGAGGATTTGAATACAACACACAAATTATAACGGAAGCAAGAGCTGAACTTGAAGAGGGAAAAAAACGTATTAACTTTGGATATGTTTTCCCTGACGGTAAAAAGTATGCTGGTACTTTTCTTTGGCACCGTATAGCTTGCTATACTATGGCTATACGAGAAGCTATATACTGTGATTCGGATGATATTTATGGAGTCTTGAACCTGGAAGATAAGATTAAGGATAACAGAAAAATTGCTGCAGAGTACGAAAATAATTCATTTTTAAATCATGTTAAATGCTCTCCAAAGCGAGATCGGAGTAATCCTACAACATCAATGTGGAAGAATTGCGGTGCACATGTTTTAAAACATGAGATTGAATTGCTGACACCAGATTACTTGTTGGTATTAGGAGTAGGGGATAATATCAATTATCTTAAAAACAATGTTTTGGATGGAGATATTTCTGAAATTAATGTAAATTCGGATGCGAAGCTGTATTATACTAAGCATTTTAAAAAGCCGCTTAAAGTTATAGCTGTTCCACATCCATCAAACAGTATAAAAGAAAGTCTGATATTAGATGTATTTGAGTTGGCTTTACAGGCAAAGCGCATTTATATGTAAAGATTTTATATAAAATCAGAATTGATGAAAACAAATACAAAATTTAATAAAAGGATAATTGAGATGAATAAAAGTATTTTTGAAAGATATAGTTTTCTTAAATCTCTAGTAAAGGACCGTAAGGAGCAATTTGACAGATTGATTAGTTTTATGGAAAAAGAAACTGCCTGGCTAACTGCACCTGCAAGCACAAAATATCATCTATGCAAAGAGGGCGGACTTTTGGAGCACTCGGTCAATGTTGCTGAAACTATGCTAAAGATCAAATCTGCAATTGCACCGGAAATAAGTGATGAGAGCTGCGTTATAGTAGCGTTATTACATGATTTAGGTAAAGTGGGTATGCCGGGGAATCCACAGTATCTTGTTAATGAGCCATCGGAAAAACAACAGAAGCATGGATACAAACCGGATTATCCATACCGTTTTAATTCTGAACTTACATATTTGAGTGTACCGGTTAGAAGTATATATTTGGCGCTTCAGCACATCAACCTTACAGAGGAAGAAGTGCAGGCAATTGTCTATCACGATGGACAATATGTGGAGGATAACCGTTCCTGCGCTACCCATGAGGAACGGCTCACGCTGCTTTTGCAGTATGCCGATAGCTGGAGTGGGTTTGTAATTGAGAAATAAAAGACCAGCTAATAAAAGTCAAGAGTTTTTAAGAAAAAAATTTAAGAATTTTTGAAAACTCCTGACAGTGAAAAAAGAGGGTGATAATAATGAAGTTCGGTATGAGAAAACCAAGTATTAAAAAGAGTATTGCGGCAAGAACGAGTGTAAAAAGATATATACGCCACAGCTTAGGGGTGAAAGCTCCAAGAGGATGGGGTTGGATTTCAAACCCTAAAAAAGCCCTATATAACAAGGTCTACCGTAAAACCACATTTAGTATATTTGATATTTTTAAGTTTTTTAAATAATAAAACCTATTTTGAGCTTTTTCTTTTGCATATCTGAGTATCCATTGGGGGTGATTATTTGATACAAGCCGTACTTGAAGGCAAATCGTTAGGTTATGAGTATACGGAGGATATCCTTACTTCAACAGTTTTTGGCACTCTAAAATATCTAAGGCCAGACATGATATTGATTCCTTTTATTGAGTCTGCGTTTTTATATAACGAGGAAAGAACAACTTTTTGGGAAAAGCTAAATTCAGAAGGAATTGAGCTGAGATGTTACCGGGAAGTAGAGTATGTATTCTGGACTTGGAATCAGAATTATGGAGAGCCGGACTTAATCCTTATATTTAGAGACCATGTACATGGTTTTGATGATTTGCTTCTTATTGTTGAAGCTAAATTCAAATCAGGGAAAAGTGGAACAGACGAAAATGATCAATTAGTCCGCTATTTTGAAGCAATAAATAATGATATAGAGAATTTTACTGAATCATCTGTGTCAAGCTTTAAAGGCAAAAAGGGATGGTCTGCTACAATTTTCATTGACTCCTGAAATAGGTGGAAGTAAAATAAAAACGCAAAGGAGTCGAAAAAAATGGGAAACAAAACGGTGTACGACAGAAGCTTCAAGGAAGAAGCGGTAAAAATGGCTATGGAAACAAACGTGAGCAGAGCGGCGCGGAATCTGGGGATACCGGAGAACACAGTCCGCAACTGGGTAAAACGGACGGTCGAAAGACCGGACAATCCGTTTATCGGCAGCGGACATAAATATGTATCGCCGCAGGACGCTGAGAAAGCGCCTTGCTCAAGGAATGCCGGGAATTGAAGCGCGCCAATGAAATATTGAGGGAGGCTCTCGGTTTTTTCGCAAAGAGCCAAAAGAAGTAGAACCAGTAAAGCTGTACGGATTTGTTCACACCCGGCTTAAGGGATGCAAAATATCCGAAAAGTGCAGAGCTCTGGGAGTTTGCAAGCAGGGCTATTACAAATGGAAGCAAAACATGAATAAACCGTACAGGCACGCCGATCTTTTGGTTCAGATAAAGGCCGTGCTTGATGAAGATCCGGAAAACAAAGAGAACTACGGTGCAAGCCGGGTATACCTGAGACTATCCCAGACTGCATATAACTATACCGGAAGCTATTCGACAGTTTATCGTGTAATGAAAGCAAATAATATGCTGCATAAGCCGAAGAAAAATCCGAACAGCCTGACAAAAGAGGATGCCGAAGCGCAGAAGAGCGAGAATCTGATAAAGCAGGACTTTTCAGCCGATATCCCTAATACAAAATGGCTTACGGACATTACCGAGGTGCCGACCGCAGACGGAAAGCTTTATGTTTCTCCGGTTCTGGATTGCTTCGACGGACAGATCGTGGGTCTTGCTGTGGATAACAGCATGAAAAAAGAGCTGTGCATCAACGCATTTGAGCAGGCTTGCAGGCGGCATAGCGCAAAAGGTATGATAATTCATTCCGACCGCGGCTCCCAGTATACCAGCCGTAAATTCCGTGAAACCCTTCGGGAATATGGAGCGTCGCAAAGCATGTCCGGCACCGGCAGATGCTATGACAACGCGAGGATGGAAAGCTTTTTCGCGACATTGAAGAAGGAAAAGCTGTACAAAATCAAGACCGAGCTGCTGCCGATGGAAACCGTCAAGAGCATTATTTTCCGTTGGATATTCGCCTATTATAACCGGAAAAGGGTTTATACCGGCAACGAGGGAGGATATCCGCCCTGCGTTAAAAGGCAAATGTATTACGCCTCAAGGCAGGCGGCATAAACCCGTCCGCAAATCTTGACTGCGCAATTAAAAGCGCTCGCAAAGCATTGCCGACGGCGAAGGGGAACTCAGAAATATCGCGCTCTGCACAGCTGCCGGACAAAAAATTATAGCACTTTTAATCGCTAACGCAGTCAAGATCAAGCCGCCGTCCCGGCGGTTGCTGCCTTAATTGCCTCCGGCTCGGAGAATCTTGAAATATCGATTGTGATATCAATTTTAAATTTCCACCAATTTATTGAGTCAATGAATATTGACAAGTCCAAACCAGTGAAAGAAAAGCAAAAAAAGCCTTTGACCAAATCCGTTTGGAATATGAACGGGAGCAGGAGGAAAAGGAGCGTCGGGCAGCGGAAGAACGGGCCAGGGAACTGATTGAAGGAAAAAGGAACCCGCAGGCGGATGTTCCCTTTATGGATTACCTTCAAAAATGGCTGATTCAGGCAAAACCCACCATATCCAAGACCACGTTTAAAGGCTACCGCACCATGCTGGACGGCCGAATCAGCCGGTACTTTAAAGAACTGAACATCACCTTAGCGGAAGTTACGCCGCAGCATATTCAGGATTTTCATCAATCCATTTTTGATGAAGGGTATACGGCAAATACGGTGATTCACTATCATGCGGTGCTTCGCAGGGCGCTGCAGAACGCTGTCAAAAAGGGAATTATCAGCAGCAATCCTGCCGACAGGGTGGACAGGCCGAAAAAGAATGTGTATCAGGCACAGTTTTATTCGGCGGAAGAAATGATGGCTTTGTTCGATGCGGTAGCGGATGATCCCTTGGAAGTCTGTGTAAAACTGGCCGCTTACTATGGGCTACGGAGAAGTGAAGTCCTTGGTTTGAAATGGGATGCGATCAACCTTGAACAAAAGACCATCTCCATCAAGCACAAGGTCATTGAGGACACGGTCGATGGCAAAGCAGTGGCTGTCGGCGAGGATGTGCTCAAAACCAAATCCAGCTTCCGAACCCTTCCGCTGCTGCCATCCGTTGAAAAAATTCTGTGGGCGGAAAAAGAGAAGCAGGAAATGTACCGCAGAATGTTCAAGCGTTCTTACTGCCGGGACTATCTGGATTATATCTGCATCGACCAAACCGGAAAGCTGATGCGTCCCAACTATGTAACGGAGCATTTTAGCTGGATACTCGAAAAAAACAACCTGAAGAAAATCAGGTTCCACGATTTAAGGCATTCATGCGCCAGCTTACTGCTCGCAAACGGGATATCCATGAAGCAAATCCAGATATGGCTTGGGCACAGCACGTTCTCGACCACGGCGGATATTTACTCGCATCTGGACTTCCATGCGCAGATCGAATCCGGGCTTGTCATGGATGGCATGTTTGAAAAATCCAAGCGGGAAGAACCTATCGGACTTGAAATGGCTGAGTGATTTTCTACGGACTGCTGAGTCGGAACACGGCAAAGCCTTGTAAAATAAGGATTTTATAAGCATCCGTTTTCTACAAAAGCAGAAAAAATGCCCTCGAAAGAGGGCGTAGAAAAGAACCAAAAAAGGAAGAGCCTGTTGCGGGCATTGACCGCAAACAGGCTCATGGCGGAGGCGGTGAGATTCGAACTCACGTGCCGATTGCTCGACAACCTGATTTCGAGTCAGGCTCGTTATGACCACTTCGATACGCCTCCATATTCTATTTTAATACACCGAGCCTTTCGAAAAAGTCAAGGCAAAGTGTAGAAAAACCGTAGAAATCGGTAAAAAGCTAAATTTTCAAAATCCCGCAAACCCGCGAAAACTCAAGGGTTTCCCGCATTTTCAAAGTAACTGACCGAGTGGATTTCGAGTCAGGCTCGTTATGACCACTTCGATACGCCTCCATATTCTATTTTAATACACCGAGCCTTTCGTAGAAGTCAAGGCAAAGTGTAGAAAAACCGTAGAAATCGGTAAAAAGCTAAATTTTCAAAATCCCGCAAACCCGCAGAAACTCAAGGGTTTCCCGCATTTTCAAGGCAACTGACCGAGTGGATTTCGAGTCAGGCTCGTTATGACCACTTCGATACGCCTCCATACATGCTTAATTATTGTAATGAGTAAACACGAAAATGTCAAGCTTTTTGTTTGGGTGCGGGATTTGCGTTAGAAATATTTCAGAAAACGCTAATTTTTGTGCCGCCGCATTGGAAAGAAACATATTATGCTGGAAGAAAACACTTTAAAAGGTGATAACAATGCCAATGACAACAAGGGAAATGCTTGCCCGGCTGATTAAGTGCGAAGCCGGGGGAGAGGGCGACACCGGAATGCGCGCCGTTTCCTCGGTGATTACCAACCGCACCAATGTTCCTTATGGGGAATTTGCACGCATCAGTCAAGGCGGGAATATGCGCGCCATTATGGAGCAGCCGGGGCAGTTCACCTGCCTGATGGAAACGGTTGCCGGCCAGTACAACTCGCAAAATATTTATAATATGGATCCGGAAGAAATTCATTATGCGATTGCGGATTGGGCGATCGCCAACAATACGCTGGGCGCGGTAGGCGACGCGCTGTTCTATTTTAATCCGTTTAAACCGCAGTGCCCGGATTATTTTCCGGCGAATCAAATGGGGCTCTTTTATAATCGAATTCATCAGCATTGCTTTTATGGCCCCACGGAAAAATATGCGTCCACATAACACATAAAGGAGGAACAAGGATGGATACCAACACCACTCCAACAGCCGGATATACACAGCATTCCTGCATGGGCGGCTGTGTTGGAGGTTATGATTCCCCAGCGGCAGGGAGCGTACCGACCCTGGAAGAAATTGCAGGCTACAACACAATGACACAGCAGCAAAAGGACCAGATAAGGCAGCAGCTGTATCAAACAAACCAGGAGGCATTTTCCGGAATGCCATGGTCCGCGTCTTATCGGGCTGCAAACAACAGCAACGCACAGCAGGCCGGGCTGCTTTCGGCGGCTTCTCCCTCGAAAAAGCAGGCAGTTCCCGGCACACCGGCAGTTCCCGGCACTTTGGGAACCAGTCCAGGCACAAGTCCGGGAATGCAGACCACTTCCGGAGGTACTGCGGGGGCGCAGGGAATGCAGACTGCTCCGGCAGCGCAGACCCAGACCATAGAGGGAACGACCTCCGCACCGATGATACCTGGCCAGCCTGCTCCCATTACTCCCCTTACACAGCCGGCCCCTATTACTGGGGAAAGCCTGCAATATTTGAACGGATTTCTGCGGACCCAAATCGGCCGCGCGGTCAAGGTGGAATTCCTGATTGGAACCAATACCCTGGTAGACCGCACCGGCATCCTGCTGGGCGTTGGAGCAAACTATATTTTGATTAACGAAGCGGAAACCGACGACATTGTAGCCTGCGACTTCTACAATATTAAGTTTGTTCAATTTTATTATTGATGTGCAAATCAAATACCGCGTAATCAAAAAGGGACTTTCCAGTTCGGAAAGTCCCTTCAGATTGTCGAAGAACCCATCCAACGCGGTTAAACGAAGGATGGGTTCTCTTGATAATATGCAGGATAGGAAAATAAGCAAAGTAAAATCAATAAAAACCCGGAGGGATGGCCATCCCTCCATTTCCACATTGCCAGCTTTTTGAGATTCATGGCAGCAAACTTAAGCTTAACCCAATTCGTCACTTGAGTTAAGCCCCGGTAGAGCGTGTACCGCATCCCATATTTCACTTTTGCATCGGCGAAGACACGCTCAATGGTTTCTTTTCGTTTTTTGTAAAGCTCTTTGTATTTCGGTGTGTGTCGGATATCTTCCGCAAGCTCCACATAATCCTGCCACACATGCCGCGTTACGGTTTTCGTACAGCTTTTACTCTCGGTGCAGCGAGAACGGAATGGACATTTTTCGCAGATGTAACTCCGGCTTTTGTATTCCCGGTATCCCTCACGGTTGGTTGTTGCATAATGCAGAACCTGATATTCAGGGCAGATCACACAGTCATAATATTCGTCGTATACATACTTCCACCATTCCAGATTTCCCGCTTTGGTCATTGGCCGCTTGTATGCTGTGGAAAGTACTCGCCCGTTGTCAAACACCCGTTTGCAGATATGCGGCGTTTTGTATGCGGCGTCCGCCACCACTGTTTCAATTTCAGGAAACCGTTCCGTCACTTTGTCATAGACCGCATCAAACGCCACGCTGTCGTGTACGTTTCCCGGAGTCACCTCAACGCCAAGGATAAAATTATGTTTGTCGCAGGCAGTATGCGCTTCGTAGGCAAAGCACTTCTTGTGTTCGCCCTTTTGAAACAGCCCGCTTTCCGGGTCTGTTTTGGACTCCGTGATTTCTTTTTCCTTCGGCGGTTTCGGCGTACTGTCGAATGGCTTCTTCCCATGATCTTCCCGATCAGCGTTAACCTCTTCCATTAATTCTGAGGCATACCGCTTTGCAGCCTGAGGGACTGCCTTTTTGATCTTCTTATTGATGTTGGCGTTTGCTTTGATATGTGTTCCATCTACAAATACTGCTTCCGGCTCCAAATATCCGGCGCAGTTTGCCTCCTGCAAAATCCACGAAAATACCTGTTCCACAGTTTCCTCTGTGAACCGGTGCTTAAAATTGTAACTCACAGTGGAGAAATGCGGCAGTTCCTCGTTCAGTGTATATCCTAGAAACCACCGGTAAGCGATATTCATATTGATTTCCTGCATTGTCCGGCGTAAAGAGGGAATTCCGTACAGATGCTGGATCAGAACAATCTTAAACAGGACGACCGGGTCCACACTGGGACGACCGTTGCCCTCACAATACAAATCTTCTACAAAATCATAAATATGGCTAAAATCTACTGCTCCGTCAATCTTTCGCAGCAGATGATTTCCCGGCACCAATAGGTCTGTATTCACAAATTCCACTGCATCTCTGCGTAGTTTTTCCCGTTCCAGCATCTTTCATCACCTGTCTATATTTTACCATTTTACAACGAAAAAGCCCAGCTTTCACTGGACTTTTTCGACAGGCTGAAGGGACTTTCCAGTTCGGAAAGTCCCTTTACTGTATCAATCGCGGCAGTCTTACGAAGCCGAGATAAAATGTTTGAATTTATCCATGTGCTTCAACGGTCTGGGCGTTGGCGGCTTCCGCAGGAAGCTTCACCGCAGGCGCCATGCCGATATTGTCAATCTTTCCGCTGATCATGCATTTGGTAACAATGATTTTTACGCTGCTTCCGTCAATGTTCTGAAACACCTTGTTGAGTGCCTGGGTGGCATCCAGTTCCAGCTGTGCGATTTGACCGGTTTTTTCATCAATGTAGCAATAGCCGTAAATATCGTCCGCACTGTCCAGAAGTGCCTGGACGATGGTGGAGGAGCCATTTCCAATTCCGGTTGCGGTTACAATATTCTCCACGGTGCTCCGAAGGACTTCGCTTTTGAATGTTAACTCCAGCTTGTGTGCTTTTCCGGCACCCAGATTTACTTCCCGTACATATTTCTGGCCTTTTACGTGCTCCAGCAGCCGCAGAATATCAATCTGGTGGAACGGGGTGGTGTCTATGCTGCCGGCAGAGGTTTTCTGCCACACGCCGTCGGACTGGGAATAAAACCAGATTCCCTGCGTATCGGACAGGTTATAGGTCGTGCTGTTGGAATCCGTCTGATCCAGTTTTGCGGCCTGAACGGATTTCAAGGCAAAGGGCTTTGCCTGGTATGTAACGTTGTTTTCCGTCTGATAGTGCTTTTGCTGCCCATCTACCGTAAATTCCAGCGTATTTTCAATGGAAGCCGTGCAGCTGGTCAGTTCCCCGGCGTTTGCCTTGGCTTCCCGCATCAGTACGTCGGGGTCCGTCTGTTTTCCGCAGCCGGAAAACGAACCGATTATGAAAACGGAGAGAACAATCCCCGCGAAGGCATTTCGTTTCATGTCGTCACCAGTTCTCCGCGCGCAAATTCATACCGCCGCCGGCTTCACGCGGAAAGCCGCGGGTTCAAACATACAAAATATCATTCGTATTATAGTATAAAAATATTTTATCATGTGCGGCGGAAATTTACAAGACAAGTACCTATGTCCCTAGTCAAACTGTGGAAGTTGCTGTTGAAGCTGCGCTTATTCATACTTTCTTCACACGAATGCCCTATCATAACAATATCCATTGTATCATAAGGGCAATGCGTGCATTCAACCTTACATAAAAAAGGGGAATGAAAATGAAATTGTTTTATCATAAAAAATCGATGCGTACAACAGCGGTCGGCCTGCTGGCCGCGGTGGTGGTTTCGCTTCCGCTGTCCGGCTGCCAAGGCAATCCTCTTTCCGGGTTGATTTCTTCCGCTATGCCGTCTTCGGGGGCAACCTCCTCCATTGGGCAGGCGGTGGCCAGTCAGGCAGCTTCTAAGGTAACCTCCGCCGCAAGCGCCGCCGTATCGGCCGCGTCGAAAGCGGTGTCCGCGGCATCCACACTGAAGTCCGCGGCGTCCAAGGCTTCTTCCGTTGCTACGGTACAGCAGAAGCCGAAAACACCGGTTAAAAAATCCTCTTCCACGAAGGTGGAAACGGGCAATCAGAACCTGAAAAAAATTGCCATTGACCCGAACGCCCAAACCGGCAAGCAGCTGTCGATTTCGCAGAGCAAGCCTTCGGTATCCTCCTATTCGTATGTGGACCAGCGCAGCGGCTACAATGCCCTGAAAGATACTCCAAGCCAGAACCTGTATAAAATGATTTTGGCGAGTGCCTATGAAATTTCCACACAGGCCAACGAACAGGGGTATTACCCGACTGCGCGCATTCAGCTTGGAAAGGTACATCTGTCAGAAACGCAGATCCGCATTGCGCTAATGGCGGCCCTGAACGACAACCCGCAGGTGTTCTGGCTGGCAAACGCCTATTCCTACGGTTACGGCGGCTCCGATACCTTTGTGCAGCTTTACTCGATGGTATCCCCGTCCGCTTGCAATACGATGATTAGTCAGTTGAACCAAAAGGTGTCCTCCATTATCAACTCGATGCCTTCCGGCTTGAACGAACTTGACCGCGAGCTTTATCTTTCCGATTATTTGGAACAGCATCTTACCTACAACACGGCGGCTGCCGCGGATACCAGCCTTTGGAAGGCGTTTAACGCCTACGGTGCGTTGGTGGAAGGCAGTGTGGTCTGCGAAGGATATTCCCGCTCCATGCAGCTGCTAAGCAGCTATGCGGGGCTTACGTGCATTTTAATAACCGGTCAGAGCGACGGCGTTAACCATATGTGGAATGTCATGCGCATTAACGGCAGCTGGTATCACTTGGACAATACCTGGGACGACAACAACCCGACGATATACAATTATTTTAATGTAACGGATGCGGTGATTCGGAAAACGCATTCTATTTTCCCAAGCGCCTATTCTTTGTCGGAAGCGCAGATTAACGGTACCGCAACAGGTACCCCCGCAGGGTTTAACCTGGTCATTCCCACCTGTACGGCCACAGCGGCGAATTATTTCAGGGCAAAAGGCATTCCGGTGAGCACGGAAAGCAACACTGACAGCAGCGCGGTGGTCAGCGCCATTATTTCTGCGGCGAACGCGAAGAAGGAATCCATTTCGTTTTATGTCACCGACGATGCGGATTATACTCAGGTGATGAACGGAATGCTGAAAACGTCACCGTACCGGCTGTCGGATTACCTAAATCAGGCGAACGCTTCGAAAAGCTTGAAGAACAAAATTTCGCTGAGAAGCATCCGCTACCTGCAGGACCCGGACAACCGCGGGCTGACGGTCTTTCTAACTTATTCCTAAACGAGAAAAAGGAAACACAATACAATGGGACACGGTAAAATGAACATTTTCATTTAGCTGTGTCCCTTTTTCTATGGAATGTCTCATGCGGAATTGGTTATGTTATATATTATATGAAACGGACAACAGAGTACGAGATTCCTGAGGACCGAAGCGGTGGATAAAAGGAGCGTGGAAGCTTCCGTGCGGGGGCTCCGGTTCCAGGCTGGGGAAGACCTTTGGAAATGCTGGATCACGGAGCCAATAAGTATGAAGGTGTTTTCTTCGGATTGGTGGACGACTGAACTGATAATCACGGGATGCTACGCAACAGAACTCCGAATCGAATATAATAATGGATATTATGCTTTATTTTTTTCATAAAATAGAGGAGATTGGTTGCACCGGTGCGACCGATGCCCGGAACAATACCGTCCCCTATGCCGGGGCGGTGAAGACGGCGCTTTGGGCTCTATGGTGGCAAGCTATCAAGCTATCATCTTTTAGAAAAAGCCGCGCGGCGTGTCGCAGAACAGCCGCTTGCGGAATATCATAAAGTGGAGCAGGTTGAGGTGCTTTAAAAAAGCCCCATGCTCCGGTACATGCCGACTTTGATGATAGGGCGGCAATGATTACCCGGAAAAGGAGCGACTTCTATGAATAAAGCGATACTCGGCATTGGTTCCAACCTTGGCAACCGCACCGCTTTTTTAAGCAGCGCCGTGCGGGCGATTGAACAGCTTCCGGAAACGACCGTTTTGGCGGAATCCAGCCGGTACGAAACAAAACCATATAACGTTCCGGACGAACAGAATGATTACTTAAATGAATGTATTGTGATTTTAACCGCGTTGTCGCCGCGTGCGCTTCTGGGTGCCTGCCTCGGGATTGAGGCAGCCTTGGGCCGTGTGCGGGAAAAGCGCCATGGATCGCGGGTGATTGACATCGACCTGCTGATTTACGAAAATGCGACCAGCAAAGATGCGGAGCTTACCTTGCCGCACCCCGGCATTCTGAAACGCCCGTTTGTGCTGTTGCCGCTCAGTGATCTTTATCCTTCCGGGAACGCACTGGGACTGGACTTTTCAGCCGCTTTAAAGCGGGTCGATCGGTCCAAAATCAAGGTTTTTTAAAAAAAATCTAAAAAAAATTAAAAAAAGGGGTTGACTTATGGGGGTGTATTTGGTATTATAGTCAAGCGCCTTACGAAAGGCGAACGGCAAGAGCGAAACGGAAGTTAAGCGAAGCCGGGCAGGACCTTGAAAATTAAACAACGTAACGAATTAGGAACCCGTAAAGATTCCGGAAAAGTTGAAAGACTTTGAGGATTTACGAAGTTGGCTGTCACTTAAGAAAAAAGACAGCAGAATACACGTTAGTGTATCGTATTTCGAGCGATTCAAGCTCTGAATATTCGATGTAAACACTCGAAAGAGTGATTTATATACAATATTTTAGAGAGTTTGATCCTGGCTCAGGACGAACGCTGGCGGCGTGCCTAACACATGCAAGTCGAACGGAGTGATTCGAAAGCTTGCTTTTGAATCACTTAGTGGCGGACGGGTGAGTAACGCGTGAGTAACCTGCCTTTCAGAGGGGGATAACATCCTGAAAAGGATGCTAATACCGCATAACATATCGAGGCCGCATGGTCTTGGTATCAAAGGAGCAATCCGCTGAGAGATGGACTCGCGTCCGATTAGCCAGTTGGCGGGGTAACGGCCCACCAAAGCGACGATCGGTAGCCGGACTGAGAGGTTGAACGGCCACATTGGGACTGAGACACGGCCCAGACTCCTACGGGAGGCAGCAGTGGGGGATATTGCACAATGGAGGAAACTCTGATGCAGCAACGCCGCGTGAGGGAAGAAGGTCTTCGGATTGTAAACCTTTGTCCTTGGTGACGAAACAAATGACGGTAGCCAAGGAGGAAGCTCCGGCTAACTACGTGCCAGCAGCCGCGGTAATACGTAGGGAGCAAGCGTTGTCCGGATTTACTGGGTGTAAAGGGTGCGTAGGCGGCTCTGCAAGTCAGGCGTGAAAACTATGGGCTTAACCCATAGACTGCGTTTGAAACTGTGGGGCTTGAGTGAAGTAGAGGTAGGCGGAATTCCCGGTGTAGCGGTGAAATGCGTAGAGATCGGGAGGAACACCAGTGGCGAAGGCGGCCTACTGGGCTTTAACTGACGCTGAAGCACGAAAGCATGGGTAGCAAACAGGATTAGATACCCTGGTAGTCCATGCCGTAAACGATGATTACTAGGTGTGGGTGGTCTGACCCCATCCGTGCCGGAGTTAACACAATAAGTAATCCACCTGGGGAGTACGGCCGCAAGGTTGAAACTCAAAGGAATTGACGGGGGCCCGCACAAGCAGTGGAGTATGTGGTTTAATTCGAAGCAACGCGAAGAACCTTACCAGGTCTTGACATCCAACTAACGAGGCAGAGATGCGTTAGGTGCCCTTCGGGGAAAGTTGAGACAGGTGGTGCATGGTTGTCGTCAGCTCGTGTCGTGAGATGTTGGGTTAAGTCCCGCAACGAGCGCAACCCTTGTGATTAGTTGCTACGCAAGAGCACTCTAATCAGACTGCCGTTGACAAAACGGAGGAAGGTGGGGACGACGTCAAATCATCATGCCCTTTATGACCTGGGCCACACACGTACTACAATGGCCATTAACAGAGGGAAGCAAGACCGCGAGGTGGAGCAAAACCCTAAAAATGGTCCCAGTTCGGATCGCAGGCTGCAACCCGCCTGCGTGAAGTTGGAATTGCTAGTAATCGCGGATCAGAATGCCGCGGTGAATACGTTCCCGGGCCTTGTACACACCGCCCGTCACACCATGGGAGCCGGTAATACCCGAAGTCAGTAGTCTAACCGCAAGGGGGACGCTGCCGAAGGTAGGATTGGCGACTGGGGTGAAGTCGTAACAAGGTAGCCGTATCGGAAGGTGCGGCTGGATCACCTCCTTTCTATGGAGAACTGACCAGTTGAAAGAAACTGGTCTAACATCCAAGGTCGGTTACGGAAGCCTAATTTGAAAACGTTGTTTAATTTTGAAGGCCCTGAAAAGAGCTTTCAAGAAGTGGAAACAAGGGTAGAACAACCTGAGTGACGCTGCCTTTCATAATGGGGGTTTAGCTCAGCTGGGAGAGCGCCTGCTTTGCAAGCAGGAGGTCAACGGTTCGATCCCGTTAATCTCCACCACGGGCACAGCCCGAAAGACAAATGTGGCTATATGGGCACAAGAATTAAACCGGATAGCCTCTAGCCAGAAATATGGGCTTATAGCTCAGCCGGTTAGAGCGCACGCCTGATAAGCGTGAGGTCGGTGGTTCGAGTCCACTTAAGCCCACCAAAGCAAACAACGATGTTGTTTGCACGTGTACATTGAAAACTGAATAAAGAAGAAGCAGATAAAGCGAGAAAGATGTTATTTTTAATTAGAAATAATTAAATCTACAATTTCAAAGAACCAAGAAAACACATGGTCAAGCTACAAAGAGCGCAAGGGGAATGCCTTGGCACTGGGAGCCGATGAAGGACGCGACAAACTGCGAAAAGCTATGGGGAGCCGTAAGTGGGCATTGATCCATAGATATCCGAATGGAGCAATCCGGCTGGAGTCATGTCCAGTCACCGTATACTGAATTCATAGGTATACGGAGGGAACCGCCTGAACTGAAACATCTAAGTAGGGCGAGGAAGAGAAATCAAACGAGATTCTGCGAGTAGTGGCGAGCGAAAGCGGAAGAGGCTAAACCGGGGATAGCAATATCCCCGGGGTTCGGACGGCAATGTGGATGCTGGAATTTAGCAGAATGGCATGGGAAGGCCAACGAAACAGTGTGAGAGTCACGTATGCGAAAAAGGAAAGCGCCTAGCCGTATCCAAAGTACCGCCGGACACGTGAAACCCGGTGGGAAGATGGGGGGACCACCCTCCAAGCCTAAATACTACCCAGTGACCGATAGAGAAGAGTACTGTGAAGGAAAGGTGAAAAGGACCCCGGAAGGGGAGTGAAAAAGAACCTGAAACCTTGTGCTTACAAGCACCGAGAGCCCGTCAAAGGGTGATCGGGTACCTTTTGTAGAATGGTCCGGCGAGTGAATGTATCTGGCAAGGTTAAGGACTTCAGGTCTGGAGCCGCAGGGAAACCAAGTCTGAATAGGGCGTATGAAGTCAGATGTATTCGACCCGAAACCGGGTGACCTACCCATGTCCAGGTTGAAGTGGGGGTAAAACCCCATGGAGGACCGAACCGACTCCCGTTGAAATGGTAGCGGATGAGGTGTGGGTAGCGGAGAAATTCCAATCGAACCCGGAGATAGCTGGTTCTCTCCGAAATAGCTTTAGGGCTAGCCTTGTATTAGATTCCCGGAGGTAAAGCACTGAATGGTCTAGGGGCCGAAAGGTTACTGAAGCCTATCAAACTAAGAATGCCGGAGAATTGATGTACAGGAGTCAGACAGCGTGAGATAAGTTTCGTTGTCAAAAGGGAAACAGCCCAGACCCACAGCTAAGGTCCCAAAATATGGTTAAGTGGAAAAGGATGTGGGGTTGCACAGACAACCAGGATGTTGGCTTAGAAGCAGCCACTCATTAAAAGAGTGCGTAATAGCTCACTGGTCGAGTGACCCTGCGCCGAAAATTTAACGGGGCTAAATCATATACCGAAGCTTGGGATTCCGTAAGGAATGGTAGGAGAGCGTTGAATAAGGGGTGAAGTCAGAGCGGAAGCGCTGGTGGACTTTATTCAAGTGAGAATGCCGGAATGAGTAGCGCGAAATGTGTGAGAATCATATTGGCCGAAAGTCTAAGGTTTTTGGAGGAAGGTTCGTCCGCTCCAAGTAAGCCGGGAGCTAAGGTGAGGCTGAGAAGCGTAGCCGATGCACATACGGTTGAAATTCCGTAGCCGCCAAAAGATTTAAGTAAGAGGACACCTGAGAAGTGCATAACCCGGGCGATGGTTGCCCCGGGCGTAAGGGACCGAAATTAGAGTAGGGAAGTATGCATGAATCAGGGCGAGAAAAGTCTTATGTATATCTGAGGCGCCCGTACCGCAAACCGACACAGGTAGACAGGAAGAGAATTCTAAGGCCAACGGGAGAAGGGTAGTTAAGGAACTCGGCAAATTGACCCCGTAACTTCGGGATAAGGGGTGCCACAGCAATGTGGCCGCAGAGAATAGGCCCAGGCAACTGTTTAGCAAAAACACAGGTCTCTGCCAAATCGTAAGATGACGTATAGGGGCTGACACCTGCCCGGTGCTGGAAGGTTAAGAGGAGATGTGCAAGCATCGAATTGAAGCCCCAGTAAACGGCGGCCGTAACTATAACGGTCCTAAGGTAGCGAAATTCCTTGTCGGGTAAGTTCCGACCCGCACGAATGGTGTAATGATCTGGGCACTGTCTCAACTACCCGCCCGGCGAAATTGTAGTACCGGTGAAGATGCCGGTTACCCGCGACAAGACGGAAAGACCCCATGGAGCTTTACTGCAGTTTAATATTGGGTTTCGGTAGCTTATGTACAGGATAGGTGGGAGACTGGGAAACCGTGGCGCCAGCCGCGGCGGAGTCGTCCTTGGGATACCACTCTTAAGTTGCTGAAATTCTAACCTGCGGCCGTGAATCCGGCCGGGGGACATTGTTAGACGGGCAGTTTGACTGGGGCGGTCGCCTCCAAAAGAGTAACGGAGGCGCTCAAAGGTCAGCTCAGCACGGACGGAAACCGTGCCTTAGAGTGTAAACGCACAAGCTGGCCTAACTGCGAGGGTGACGGCCCGAGCAGTAACGAAAGTTGGAGTTAGTGATCCGGCGGTATGAGAGTGGAATTGCCGTCGCTCAACGGATAAAAGCTACCCTGGGGATAACAGGCTGATCTCCCCCAAGAGTCCACATCGACGGGGAGGTTTGGCACCTCGATGTCGGCTCATCACATCCTGGGGCTGTATTCGGTCCCAAGGGTTCGGCTGTTCGCCGATTAAAGTGGTACGCGAGCTGGGTTCAGAACGTCGTGAGACAGTTCGGTCCCTATCTGTCGTGGGCGCAGGATATTTGCGGAGAACTGTCCTTAGTACGAGAGGACCGGGATGGACGCACCTCTGGCGCACCAGTTGTCATGCCAATGGCACAGCTGGGCAACTATGTGCGGATCGGATAAACGCTGAAAGCATCTAAGCGTGAAGCCGGCTCCAAGATAAGATATCCCACAGCGTAAGCTGGTAAGGCCCCTTGAAGACTACAAGGTTGATAGGCTGCGTGTGTAAGCACGGTAACGTGTTCAGCTTGGCAGTACTAATAGGCCGAGGGCTTGACCATATTTTTTGGTTTGCCCAATATGCAGTGCACACTGCATGACGCTTTCTGTTTCGCATCTTTATTCAGTTTTCAGTGTACACAATGAGCTTCTGACGAAGCACAACACTGATGGTAACGGCGGGAAAAGACCGCGGAGCTGCACCATTAGCTCAGTTGGTAGAGCACCTGACTCTTAATCAGGGTGTCCCGGGTTCGAGTCCCTGATGGTGCACCAAAGGAAGTCGGAACAGGGGCCAGGCACCTCTGACCTCTGAATCTGGCTAAAAAGTGCGATATGTGGCCCGTTGGTCAAGCGGTTAAGACACCGGCCTCTCACGCCGATAACGGGAGTTCGATTCTCCCACGGGTCACCAAATTTTAAAAAAGAATAACCAAGGTATTTACACAGCAATGTGATAAATATAGAGTTGGTGCTGATGATGATGAGGGTCCACCCGTTCCCATTCCGAACACGGAAGTTAAGCTCATCGATGCCGAAGATACTTGGCTGGCGACGGCCCGGGACAATAGGAAGGTGCCAACACAAATATTCCTCAATAGCTCAGTCGGTAGAGCATGCGGCTGTTAACCGCAGGGTCGTTGGTTCGAGTCCAACTTGGGGAGCCAAAATAAGCTGCTTATCGCAAGATAAGCAGCCGTTTTGTTTCTTCGGTCGGATTGAAAAATGGGGAGTTAAAATAACCGCTTGCTTTGGGCAAGCGGTTATTTTGTACCTATGCTAATATGCTAAAACAAAAGAGGGGCAACAGCATGTGTCGGGAAACGACAGAAGAAAGCTGCGAGGAAGAATTTGAGGATGCGGAAATCCCAGTTATTATGGTGGTTCGTCTTCGAAAAGTGAAAAATAAATCTGAATGACTTCCGATTTGAAAAGCAGGGTATGGTGAATAAGGAGCAGAGAAAAAAGGCGAAAGTCCCAACTATTCATATCCATTTTAAGTACTCGAAACTATTCTAAGAAATTAATGGTTATCCTTTTAGCTGATTAAAACAGCGACGTTACATGATATAGTAAAGCTATTAATTTTTACTCAAGGTTCTTCTTAGGGAGGGCATGATGAATAGTTTCAACCACGTTCTGATTGGAACGGTCGTTTATGAGTACATAAAAGAGAAATATGGAATCGAGCTGGACCGGGAAAGCTTTTTGAAGGGCAATACCTGCCCGGATCACTCCATTGCTTTTTTGCGTCCCCACCGGCTGTTTTTCTGCAGCCGTGCGGTCCGAAAGAAAACCATCCGCCTGTGCCGGGGAAACTGGGGGCTTGTTGGGCGAAAGGCCTCCAAAAAAATCGGAATTTTGTGTCATTATTATTCCGACTTCTTCTGTCGCGCGCACAATCCGCATTTCGGGGGAAACCTAAAAGACCATATCCGTTATGAGGACGAACTTCTCTGCTTTATGGAGCAAAATATGGAGTTTTATCTCGGAATTGATTATATTCCGGAAGTCAGTGTGCCTCATGGCGCCGGGGAGATTAACCGGCTTATGCGGCTACGGATACAGGAACGCCCCAGTGAACAGGGGGATTACTCGGCAGAACTGTTCTGTGCGATTCGTGCCTGCGCGGAGTTGGTGCTGTCTGTCAGCCTTGCCATTCTGGTATTGACCGAAGGAGAAACGGAAAAGATTCTTCCGGTTTCTGCTTAATCAAAAGATTTTCATACGAACATTTACAAAACGCAGCGGAATTTTTTGTTCCGCTGCGTTTGTTTTCCACCAAAATGCGCGTTCTTGTGGAAAACATTGATTTCACAAGGGGAATGAATTATAATTTAATTATCTTGATAAGAAATGATTGGAGTGCGCGGAATGGTTGGAATAATTGGGGCCATGGCGGTCGAAGTGGAGAATATCCTAAAGAAAATGACGGGGACAAAACAGGAAAAAATTAGCGGAATTACCTATTATATGGGAAAAATTGAGAACCGCGACTGTGTGGTGGCGCAGTGCGGAATCGGCAAGGTCGCCGCAGCGGTTTGCGCACAGACGATGATTTTAAAGTATAGCCCCGTTGCGGTCATTAATGTTGGAGTCGCGGGGGGAATCGGAGAAGGAATTCATATTGGTGATCTGGTGGTTTCCAGTGGACTCGTGCAGCACGACATCGACACGACCGCACTGGGTGATCCGATGGCGTTGATCAGCGGGTTGAATCTTGTGACTATCCCCGCTTCAGAGCGTTTGGTGCGTTTGGTAGAGCAGGTGGGGGCGGAGTCTTATGACGGCGGCGTGCATATTGGTGTGATTGCTTCCGGCGACCAGTTTATCAGCGGGAAGGAAAAACTGAACCAGCTGGCGCGGGATTATGAGGCAAAGGCCTGTGAAATGGAAGGCGGAAGCATTGCCCAGGTCTGTTATATGAATCAGGTTGAGTTTGTCGTCATCCGTGCCATATCGGACAATGCCAATGAAGACGCCAGTGTGGATTATGCCACCTTTTCCGTGGAATCCGCGCACAAAACCGCGGAACTGATCGACCAACTGGTTCAGAAGCTTTCCTGATTGGAGGAAGCGAAAGATATGAGGATCATTGATATTTCAAGGGAACTGTTTTCTGCGCCTACCTACCCGGGTGACCCGGTGCCCAAAAGGGATATCGTTCGCAGAATCAGCGCCGGCGATGCCTATAACCTTTCTGGGTTTTACACCGGCTGCCATCAGGCAACCCACGTGGACGCTCCGCTCCATTTTTTTGAGGACGGGAAAAGTATCGACCAGATGGATTTGTCTGCTTTTATGGGGCGGTGCACGGTTGTGGAGGCAAAAGGAATCATAACCGGAGCCGATATGGACCGCATTCTTCCGGATTGTGAGAAAATGATCCTGTTTAAGGGCAACGGAGAAGCTTTCTTTTCCGAAAGCGCTGCGTTTGCTGTTTCCGAAGCAGGAATCCGTCTAGTGGGGACGGATGCACCGTCCATTGAAACCGGGGATGATACTTTCCCTGCGCATAAGCAGCTGCTCGGTGCGGAAATTGTCATTCTGGAAGGAATTGATCTGTCCGAAGCAGAGCCGGGAAATTATGACCTCATCGCGCTTCCGCTTTGTATAGGTGGTGCAGAGGCTTCGCCGGTAAGGGCAATTTTATTATCGAAGGATTGAGTTAGCAAGTGAACATGAAAGAAATTAATCTGAATACATGGCCGCGAAAAGAGCATTTCATGCTGTACCACGGGATGGATTGCCCGCAGTTTAATGTGAGCTTTCCGATCGATGTGACACATTTTCTTGCTTTTGTGCGGGAACAAAAGCTTTCCTTTTACTATGCCATGTGTTTTGCTTCGGTTTCGGTGGCGAACCGGATGGAAGCGTTCCGCCTGCGCATTCAAGGGGACAAGGTGGTTCTGTATGACCGGGTGCATCCCTCTTTTACCGATCTGAAAAAGGGGGACGAGTTGTTTCGCATTATTACAATGGACATTGGGGGTGATTTGAAGGAATTTGTCCAGGATGCAGCAAAACGTTCCGCCGCACAGACCTGCTTTCTGGATCGGACGGAGCAGCAGCGCGATGACCTGATTTATATTACCTGTGTGCCGTGGATTTCATTTACCCAGATTATGCATCCGGTTTCTATAAACCGCGATGATTCCATTCCCCGGATTTCATGGGGAAAATATTACACCCAGGATGACAAGGTGTTGCTTCCGTTTTCCATTCAGGCGAATCATGCGCTAATGGATGGATATCATGTCGGGCGTTACGTGGAGCTGCTCCAGAAGTATTTGGATGAGGTATAAAAGGGCTGTTGTAATAAATTTGTGAGAGCAGATAGCGCACAAAAAATCCCCCCAAAAAAGAAATGCGTCTTGAAACGGCTGCAAAGCCCAATCAAGACGCATTTTTGCGTATACATATTTTATAAAGCTCTTTTGCAACAGTCCATTCACTGGAATGGCCACTACGTTTTCGGTTCCCTGCGAAACATTACCGGTAATAGCGGAAAACCGCGACAACTCTGCCTAAAATCGTAACATCTGTTGCATAAATCGGCTGATAGGCGTCGTTTTCCGGTTGCAGGCGAATGCGGTCCGGTTCACGATACAGGCGCTTTACCGTCGCTTCTTCCTCAATCATGGCAACCACGATTTCCCCGTCCAGCGCGGTTGGCGTTTTTACGGCAATGACAATATCGCCGTTCAGAATCCCAGCGTCTTTCATGCTGTCGCCGTGCACATTCAGGGCAAAGTATTCGTCTCCGTTCTGACGCGGTGGGCAAAACGGAACATAGCCTTCAATATTTTCCACTGCAAGAATCGGCTGGCCGGCCGCGACCTGCCCCACAACGGGAACCTGCACGGTCGGTTGTTCCCCAACCAGATGGATCGCACGGTTCAGCCCGGCGTCGCGCTTAATATATCCTTCCCGCTCCAGAGTGCGCAGATGCGCGTGAACGCTGGAAGTGGAACGAAGCCCCGTTGCCGCACAAATTTCCCGTACGGTCGGCGGAAGTCCGTTTTGAGTTCTGCTCTTCAAATAATCGTATACTTTTTGTTGGCTTTCGGTTAACATAGCCCAAGCCCCCTGTTTTCATATTGCTTGCCGGGTTTAGCTTAATGACCGGCGCTGGATTTCAATATAAATATATTAAAAAGATTATCAGTCTTAGTTGACAGAAATAGAGTTCTCAGCTATAGTAGATGGAACGAATAAAGTGACCTAGGTGCAAAAAATTGCGGCCGCGGCAAGGCGGGGAGGCACTGTGTGCTGCACAGCAATTTTTTAAGGGGTCATCCGTCTATTGGATGACTCTATTATAACATAATTTTGCCGAAATAACAAACAAATGTTTGAAAATATCGAAAAATTCATAAGAAATTCATAGCTGTGTAACAACTGGATTATGTAAAGCGGATATAATATGGTTGTAATCAAGAAGATGGAGCCGCACCACCGCTTGATACATGTTCTACCCTCCTCAATATACCCCTCAAGCTAATGAAAAAGAGCCTGGTCATCGGGATCAGGCTCTTTTTCTGTGTTGTGGGCATTCTGCGGCAGGGCCGTTCAGAATGAAAGCGATTTTTCTCCTGTTTTTAGGGAACGCTTTTTTCATCCATAAAAAAGCAGTGAAAAAATCAGATAAAATTTCCCAACCTCCGCATATACGCGCTCCAGAGTGGTCAAAATATGCTTGGAGGTGGCACGATTGAGTAATTTACATCTGCTCAGCAACAAACCCAAGAAAAATAACTCCAAAGGATTTTATATTGCCCTTGGTGTATGCCTGATAGCCATAGGTGTGGCGGCGTGGACCACTTACGACAGTGTGGTCAATTATGCATCCCCAAACACGGTGTCATCCAGCAGCGAAGCGCAGAAGACCAACCAGACCCTGAGCGGGGTCACCGTTAAGGAGCCAGAGCCGTCTTCCGTTGTTTCTTCGGAACCGGAACCGTCTTCTTCCACTCCGTCTTCCGAACCGGTACCTTCTAAGCCTGCGGTTTCTTCTCCAAAGCCGAAGTCTTCCAAGCCAACGGCGAAGCCTGCCAACGCGTCGGTTACGTCGTTCCAGTATCCCGTAGGCAATGCGGTTACCCAGCCGTTCAGTGGGGAAAACCCGGTTTATAACAAAACCATGAAGGACTGGCGCGCGCATACTGGTGTTGATATTGCCGCAAAAGAGGGCGACACCATTAAGGCAGCTGCTTACGGTACGGTAAAAGACGTAATTGCCGATGATACGCTGGGCAACATGGTTGTTATTATGCACGGCGATGTGGAAACTTATTACTGCGGTATGGGACAAACCACCGTAAAAAAAGGCGAAACGGTCAAGCAGGGACAAGAAATTGGAACACTTGGGGTAGTTCCCTGCGAAAGCCAGGACGAACCGCATCTTCATCTCGCTATGAAGCGCAATGGAAAATATATCGACCCTGCAACGATGCTGAAAAAATAATTTTGCGTGGCACAGTCGATACCTGCCCCCGGCAAATTTTCGCTTAGGGGCAAAAATTTTCTCCGCAGGACGGCATACGTCCTGCGGTTTTCTCATATATTGTAAATACTGCGGTTTGAAATGAAAGCGAAAGTATGTTATACTGAACGAGGCGTTAAGATATATCACACAAAAATTAAAAGAGTTTTATTTTACAATATGTTCATAATTTATACAATTCTTGTTACCATAAATTCGGTACACTAAATTTGGCCTTTGCATGAAGGGAGGTAGAGAAGTGACAAAGAAGGCAGCAGTCCTTGTTTGTGTCACAGGGCAGCATGACTGTGACCGTTTAATTCATGCGGGAAAGAAAATCGCGCAGGAGCGTTCAATTCCTTTGCATGTGCTGTGTGTGCAGCCGACTTCCTCTGGGTATGAAACAAACTGCGAGGAGTTGGAGTATCTTCGGCAGACAGCGCGTGATGCCAAGGCGGAAATGACCATTTATTTTGAAAATGAAACAACGTTGATTGCGGTTGGCTTCGCAAAACAGATCGGTGCTACGCATATTGTAACAGGAATGGCGGAAGCTCCGGTGAACGGATTTGTTGAAATAATGCATAAACTTTTACCTGAAATACCAATTTCGATGGTAGCAAAGGACGGGGTGGTATATAATATCTGCCCGGTCGTTCCTAAAAAACAGAAAACAAATGCGCACTGCAGTACAGATACATAAAAATACGGCGTCGGGCAAGGTGTTCGGCGCCGTTTTTCATATGAATTCTAACGAAAACCACAGTGTTTTATTTTTCAAAAATCGAAGAAAAATTAGGCATTATATACATAAAGGAAATATAGTCACAGTGCAATGTCCTGTTTTTCCGGGAAAAGCTTGCAAATTAAGGAGAAAGTGATTATTATCATACTGTATGTAATTTGGCAGTTTTAACAGACAAGGTGATATTTTGTACAAAATTTGCATTTTTGATTTAGATGGTACGCTGCTAAACACGTTGGATTCGATTGCCCATTTTGCGAATGAAGCGCTCAAACAGTGCGGCTATGAAACCATTCCGGTTGATGATTACCGCTACCTTGTGGGGAACGGTGTGAACCGGCTGACGCACCGAATGATGGAACGTGTTCTTGGCGCGGGCCGTTACAGTGAAGCAGATGTGGACCGGCTGAAGGACCGGTACAACGCGCTTTATGATGCAAACCCAACTTATGGAATCCAACCGATTGATGGCATGAAAGAAACGGTGGAAACACTTCACCGGCAGGGAACCAAGCTGGCGGTACTTTCCAATAAACCGCATTTTTGCACTTCTGCTATTATAAATTCCGGTTTTCCGGGCCTTTTTGATCTATGCTACGGCCAGATGCCGGAAATTCCGCGCAAGCCCGCGCCGGATGGCGCGCTCCTGATTGCGGACAAGCTCGGCGCGGCGCCCCGGGAATGCTTGTATATTGGGGACACCGATACGGATATGCAGACCGGAAACGCCGCAGGAATGGACACAGTAGGCGTTCTGTGGGGATTTCGCACCCGCAGGGAGCTGGAAGAAAACCACGCGAAGTATATTGCGCAGCACCCGCAGGAAATACTGAAACTGGTTGATAACAGTAAGAGGTGAATTATGAACTGGCTGAAAGCTTTATTCGCCAAGCACCGAATGGGTCTCAGGATTGTCAAAACGGGGATTGCGGTTACAGTATGCGTTGTAATTACGGTTTTACTAAAAATCGATCATCCTTTTTTCGCCGTTGTGGCAACGGTTATGTCGCTTGGAAAATCGATTGATATTTCCGTGAAAGCGGGAAGAAACAAAATTTTCGGTGTCCTCATTGGGACCGCCATCGGGTATGGATTTGCACTTTTGGCGCCCGCAAACGCGGGGCTGCTTGGCATCGGGGTGATGCTTACGCTTTACCTCTGCCATCTGCTCAAGCTGAACGGCGCGGCAACGCTTTCCTGTTTTGCCTTTGCGGCGATGATGCTCCCCTCCAGCTTCACCGTGCATCCGGTTACATGGAGATTTGCGCTCACCTGTGTGGAAGGCAGCGTCATCGGCATAGTGATTGCCGTTCTGGTAAATCTATTGATTATGCCTCCGAATTATGTAGAAGAGGTGAAAAAGGCGTCCGCCCAGCTGCGCTGCCAAATCCAGAATGCAATGGAAGACGCGGCGGAGCGCCGGCCGCTGGATATCCGCGGCGCGAAAGCAGCCATTGAACGGCTGAACTACAATGTCAGCCTGTATGTTGCAGAGGCAAAATTCCTCCGCTGGAACGATCAAGAGGTATTCCAGATTTCCTGCCAGATATCCACCTATCAAATGGTTCTGGATGAACTGAAGGCGGTACAGGTTATGGAGCTGGAAAAGAAGGATGGGGAGCTTTCCCCGGAGATGGAAGCCGTGTACCGTTACCATATGGGGCGGATGCGAAAGCTGTTTGAAAGCATTGCGGACCCTAATGCTGCGGTTGATCCAAAAACAAACCCGGAATCGAAGTGATTCCGGGTTTTCTTATTTTACAATCTTTGCCGCGGCGTTCATTAGGGCAGAAGCAACCTGGCCGGCAGAACCGATTCCGCTTTTGGAATTTTCCACCACGACCGCGAACGCAAGCGGCGTATCCGGGTTGGAGGAAAAGCCTACCATCCAACCGTTCGGATTTTTCCCGCCCCCAACTTCGGCGGTACCGGTTTTGGCGCAGACCGCAAGGCCGGGAAACATGCCGTCGCCGTATTCATTTGTCACGTTGTACCGCATATAGGTTTTCAGCCGTTCGGCGGTGGCGGCGCTCAGCAGCTGTTCTGCGTTCTTGGTCTGCCCGATGCGGGAAGGCATTCCGTAGCTGGTGGTAATTTGCTGGATGACATAGGGCTGGGTGGGTGTTCCGCCGTTTGCAATGGCATTCATCAGCAGAAGCATGTGGTACGGGTTGGTTAAGTCTTTGTACTGCCCCACGCCCGACCAGCCAAGCTCGTTGGGCTGTGTGCCCTGTACGTTGTAAATGCTCTTGCTGGTGGCAATCCCGTCCAAATCAAAGCTGCGGTTAAAGCCCATTTGATTTGCCATAGCGGTCATTTTGTCTGCACCGAGTTCAATGGCAATCTGCGCAAACACCACGTTGGAGGATTTGGCCAGTGCGTTTTTAAAGCTGAGTTTCCCGAAAGATGCCACATCGGTAATCCGGTTTCCGCTGATAATGATGCTGCCTTTGGTATCCCATGTGCGGCTGTCCAGGTCTGGAATTGACTCAATGGCGGCCGCGGAGGTGACCAGCTTGAAAATGGATCCCGGTGTGTAGGAAGAGGACAGCACCCGGTTTAAATAAACGCCTTCGTACTTGCCGGTTTTATCCGAATCCAAATCGGCGGGCGGGTTTTGCGGGTCAAATCCGGGTGCACTTACCATGCAGAGGATTTCGCCGGTTTTGTAATTGCAGACGATGGCTGCGCCGCTGCGGCTGCCGAGTTTTTGCAGCGCAAGTTTGCTCAGGCTGCTGTCCAGCGTCAGTTTGATGCTGCACCCGTAGCTTTTTCCGGTCGGCGAAGTCAGACCGGTGATGGGGTTGTACCCGGAAAGCTCCGAACGATAGTTGTACTGGATTCCAGTGGAAATATAGCCTTTTGTGTCGCCAACGGTGTGCAGCATGGCGCGACGCACCAGGGCATCGCTGTTGTACACGCGCTTACCATCCTTGCTTTGCGCCAGAATATCACCGTTGCGGTCAAGAATGGTTCCACCGTTGGAACGTTGGTTCCCGCTGGTTAAATGCTTATTATAGGGCTGCATGGCCCAGGTGCCTCCGTCGGTGACGAATCCGTAAAGAAAAACGCCTAGTCCGAACAGGAAACCAAGGCCGAGAATATAGAGAATCAAAGAACGTGTTCCGGTTGTTTTCAACGGCTTTTCCTCCTTGCCGCGTAAGTACGCTCGTCGCTGGCCTTAATAAATGCCAGAAGGCCCCAGACGGCAACCATGCTGGAACCGCCCGCGCTGATGAACGGCAGGGTAACGCCGGTCAGCGGAAGCACGTCCGTTGCGCCAAACACGTTCAGGCTGGCCTGAAACAGCATCATGCCTGCCGCAGCGCACGCGGATATGGAATAAAAGGTGGAGCGGCTGCGCGTCACATCGGAGCGCGCGAAGAACATCAGGAGCGCAATCGAAATGACAACCACAATGGCAAGAACCAATCCGAGCTCTTCGCAGAGCATACCGAAAACCAGGTCGCTGGTGGAAGCAAAAACATCCTTTAGTTTTCCGTTTCCAATGCCGGTTCCAAAGCATCCCCCGCTGGCCGTATAGGTCATCACGCGCGTCTGCTGGTATCCCCCGGAGTTGTTCACGTTTTCCCAAACATGCCGCCAGGACTCGAACCGCTGCGCAATGTAGGGCTTGATTTTCAGAATTAAGAACGCGCCGAACACCGCCACCGCGCAGGCCAACGCGATGGTGCGCACGCTGCCGGAGCGCATGAACGCGATAATCAGGAAAGCGACAAAAAAGATGCTTGCGGTGCCGAAGTCGCGCATTAAAAACAGTGCGCCCATGCAGGCGGCCGAAAAGGCGATGAACCCTGTCAGGTTTTTCGCCGTCTGCAGTCGGTCCAGGGTGGAAGCACCGACGAATACAAACGCAATTTTAATAAACTCAGAAGGCTGTATGCTGATACCGCCGATGCTAATCCAGTTGCGCGCTCCATTGGTGGAGCGGGCCAGCACCAGATTGGCCGCGAACAGCAGAACGGCGAGCCCGCCAATCGCCAGACGAAAGCGCATTACCCGGTCCAGGTCGCCCAAAAACCAGATCATTACGCAGAACAAAACAACGCCGAGCGCCAGCGCCCCGGTCTGTACATAAACGGTTTTTCCGCCCACACCGGAAAGCAGCATGATACCGATTCCACTGAGCAGAAACCCGACGGTCTCTAGTTCAAAGCTGACGTGCCCCAGCCCTTTTAAGGCAAAGGCGTACAGGGCCCATTCCAGCACGAACAGAACCCCCATAGGAATCCACGGTTCCAGATGAAAGGTGCCGCCCACGAAAGCGGACTGCACACACAGCAGAAGCTGAACCAGGGTAACGGCAACCAGCAGCCGGAATGGCGAGGGTGCCCGGTGAACGCGCCGCACGCTGCGGCTTTGGGTTGGGTCTGCGACCCGGCGAAATTGTAGCACGGTAGACCCAATCGCGATGCTGTCGCCGGGTAAAATCTGCTTAGGCGCCTTTAGTTTAGTTCCGTTCAGGTACGTTCCGGATTTGGAGCCGGTGTCCGTAATCAGCCAGCCGCTTTCCCGGCGCATCAGCACAGCGTGGCTGCGGCTTACGGTCGGGTCATGCAGCACAATGTCGCAGCTCCTGCTGCGGCCAAGCGAATTTTCCCAGTACAGAACGGGAATGCTTTGGTGCGTGGTACGGTTATACAACAGAACAACCGGATCTTCCCGGCGGCGCCCACGCTTTAGGGACAGCGCACATTTGATAACGATGAGTATCGAAATGAGCGGTATCATGATGCGGAAAAGGAAAAAAATAAAAGTGATTCCGCTATGGAACAGTAAGTCCAAAGACGGCAAAATGCGCCCCCCCTTTCGGTCATAAGCTTGTCCGTCCTGCGGCAACTTTGCGCTTTGCACCGCCGGATGGAACTTGATTATGAAAACGAATATAAAACTATTATATCAACATTTTTTCTTGAAGTAAACGCGAAGGCTGTTGGAAGAAGGCGGGGGGCAGGCAAAAATACGCAAAAACGCGGAGGAAAAACCTCCGCGTTTTTCGGTCATTCGCTAATCCCGAGCTCCCGAATGAATTGTGGAATTCCCGCTTCAAAATTCACTCCATAGCGGGGGTCGGTTCCTGCTTCTTTCGTGCGCTGAATGCTGCCCACTGTAAAATCAACCGCCAGCTGCATAGCATTCGCAAGCTTCATTCCATTCAGCAGCCCCGCCAGCAGTGCGCTGGCAAAAATATCCCCCGTTCCGTGGTAAACCCCGCTTATGCGCGGGGAAAAGGCGTAGCTGACAAAGTCGGATTCCCGGTCATAACCGGCAGCGCCCAGCAGCTCGGAACGGAACCACACGCCGGTCAAAATCACTCGGCTTGGGCCCAGGTCGCTCAGCCGCCGGAGAATCCCTTCTATGTATACGCGGTCATAGGGCCCGTCATAAAATTCCTCGCCCAGAAGAAAGGCAGCCTCCGTCAAGTTTGGCACAATAATGTCGGCCTTTTCGCAGAGCTTTTTCATATCGGATGCCATTGCAGGCGTAATGGTGGAGTAGAGTTTGCCGTTGTCGGCAAAGACTGGGTCAACCAGAACCAGCGTATCGTCTGTGCGGAACGCTTCAATCAGCTCAGACACCATTGCAATTTGCTCATAGGAACCTAAAAAACCACTGTACAGCGCGTCGAACCGCAGCCCCAGTTGCTTCCATTGTTTTTGAAAACCAGGAAGGTCTTCCGTTAGGTCGCGGTATGTGTAGCCGGCCAGCCCGCCGGTGTGGGATGAAAGCACAGCGGTGGGAACCGCGCAGGTTTCAATTCCCGCTGCGGATAAAATTGGAAGCGCCACCGTAAGCGAGCACTTTCCGAATCCGGAAAGGTCGTGAATGGCGGCAACTCGTTTTTGTCGCATCATTTTAACCTCCAGGTCCGCGCAGCGGACATACGCTCAGGCGTAAAATACGCCGGGTTTCAGCCTCGGCAAATTCTCATGATACGCATTTCGGAGGATCCGGTCAAGGCGAAAAATGTAAAATCCGCTCTTGGTGTTTCAGCGTTTTGCAACCACTTCGCCGTGCGCCTTGTAGATACTGCCGGCGGGAACATATCCGCGCACTCTGCTAAGCGGGTAAATATTGCTGTTGCGGCCGATGATGGTTCCGGGGTTCAAAACGGAATTGCACCCTACTTCAACATGGTCACCCAGCATGGCACCAAATTTCTTTAATCCGGTTTCTACGTCGTTTTCCGGTGTGTGGACCACGACAAGGGTTTTATCGGATTTCACATTGGACGTAATGGAGCCCGCACCCATGTGGGATTTGTAACCAAGGATGGAATCGCCCACATAGTTGTAGTGCGGCACCTGAACGTTGTCAAACAGAATTACGTTTTTCAACTCCGTGGAATTGCCTACCACGCATCCCGCGCCAACCAGTGCACTTCCACGGATGAACGCGCAGTGGCGTACTTCGGATTCCGGCCCGATAATGGTCGGCCCGCCAAGGTAGGCGGTGTCAAACACCTTAGCGGATTTTGCTACCCACACGGCTTCTCCGCGGCGTTCATATTCTTCCGGGGAAAGCGTTTGCCCCAGCTTTAAAATAAAGTCTTTGATCAGAGGAAGTGCTTCCCACGGATAATCCAGCGTTTCCAGCAGCGGTGCGGCCGCGGAATGGGATAAATCAAAAAGATTTTGAATCAGTAATTCCTCATTTTTAGTTGTCATGACAGGATCCTTCCTTTCTCGTACCTCCCCATTATATTTTGATTTCAAAGGAAGGTCAATCACAAATTTTGAAAAGTTCTGGTCTAAACTGAAAACGTGGTGCAAACAAGCCATGACTCGGTTTGCATGTTCTTTTCCGACGAAATCAGGAACTTTCCTGGTCGGAAATCAGATTTCTCAGTTTCAGAATGTCGCTGGTGTTTACAGCTCCGTCCCCATTCAAATCCGCGGCTTTCAAATAAAGTCCGCTCAGACTGCGCCGCCCCACGCAGTATTCCCAGAGCATGGCGGCGTCCTGCAGTGTAACATCGCCGGAGCCGGTTAAATCTCCCGGAATAATGGCGGTAATCCGGCTGTCAACCTGTCCGTTCAGCAGTACCTCGACCAGGCAGCCTGTGCCCACCGGACCGGACGTGACCGGCTTTCCGTCCATGGAGGTCACGCGCACCATGGCACCGCGCCCCTCCGCCTTCAGCTGTTCCTGCAGAGCAGTGACCGTAATGGGCGACGCAAAACGGTATTCCGCCGGTGCAAATGGTTCGATGGAGGAAGAAGAACTACCGGAAGAAGACGGTTGTGGCGCTTCCGAGGAGGAAATGCTTTCCGAAGAGGACGGCTCCGAGGAAATGAAACTTTCGGAACTTTCCGAGCTTTCGGAAGTTTCGGGAGAGTTCGGGGAAAAGCCGGGCGCAGGGGAACCCGTCAGCACCGCGTTTGGAGTATCCGAAAAGCGGTAACAGGAAAAGGGTGCATCCGAAGAAAACGTACTGCCGGGCGCTCCGGTGACAAGATAAACATCGCCTTCCGGCTTTGCGTATAGTCCGCGGGAGAAATCACACCCAGCGTCGGAAATCAGATTTTTTACGGAAGCGCGGTTGTCCAGACGGACGCGGTAAATTTCCAGCGTATTTCCGCTGAATACCGAAGGTCCGCAAAGATATAAATTGTTTCCGCAGACGCAGGCCGTTTGGTACACAAACAAAAATGTTTTCGGGTTGGAATCATCCAGAAGATTTCCGTTTGTATCCACAAAAACAAGATAAGTAAGATTCTCGGAATCGGTGCTTAAAACGGCGTAGTTTCCGTTTGGCACCGGGAACACCTGCCGGTTGTCGTTTAGCAGATGGTCGCTGTCCAGATGCGACAGGTCTGGTGTGGTTTGGGCATGCCCATAAAGGGAAGCCACCCCTACCACAGCGGCTGTAAAGATTAGTGCAGACAAAAGAAGTATAAGTTTTCTGCCTTTAACCATAATTCGACACTCCACAACATTATACTTCGATATTAGCACATAAAATTCTTTTCTTTCCAAACAGGTGAAAATATTTCAAAAGAGAAATTTTCGGAAAAGATGTGTACAAGTGCGCAAAAAAGCAAAAACCGGCATTTGCCGGTTTTTGCTTTATGGGGAGGAGTTGTATTGAAAAGGTTGTGACAAATCCTTGCCACGCGTCTTGTAATCATAAGTTTTATGAGCTTTAATTTTACTTTATCTGATCTTGTGACTCCATTATAATACCCGCATTCCGCAGTGTCAACGCTTTCCAAAGCAATTGCGAAACAATCTCTTTTTTGTATAAAACGCAGTTTTTTGTTTGAATCATTTAGTCATTATTGACTACATATTTTCAAAAAAAATCGTAGGCTGTCTGTCATATATTTTTTGAAATTTTGCTCTGTACAGCATACTATTTAAACTGCTAAAAGGCTGTCTGTACATTTCGGTGTCAATATCATTCTGCCACAAATTTGGAAAAATATTCCGACTTGGCTAAAAAATATGAAAAAACCACAAGTATTCTAAAGAACACTCTGCGGGGCTAATTTTCTCTTGTTGGTTACGGCACAGAATCACGAGCCATAAGACAGCCGGTTTCTAGGTATTTGAAAATGGACCTTTGCTTGCTTGTATTATTTTCCGCGGAATGTTAGAATGATCGAAGAAATCCGCCTTTACTTGGAACAATATTTATAAGATAAACTGGAAAGTAACAGGGTGCCGGGCACAGGTCCGCCCCAAAAGAGGATATTATGCAGCTAAAAAAGAATGACAGCATCGAACTGGAAATTACAGGATATACCGCAGAGGGCAGCGGTGTAGGCCGCTATGAAAATATCGCGGTTTTTGTGCCGCTTGCGGCGGTGGGGGACCGGCTTCGGGTTAAAATTCTGAAAACCGCAAAAACCTATGCCTTTGGAAAACTGGAGCAGATTCTTTCCCCTTCGCCCGACCGCGTACGTCAGGACTGCAGTCAGTTTGCAAAGTGCGGGGGATGTGTTTACCGGCATATTGATTATGCGGCGGAGCTCCGCGCCAAAGAGCAGAGGGTTCGCGATGCCGTTGAACGCATCGGGGGATTCCGGGATCTTCCCATACGGTCGATTGTCGGTTCGGCAAACCCGGACCATTACCGGAACAAGGCACAGCTTCCAATCGGGAAAGCAGCGGGAAAAGGGATTACCCTTGGTTTTTACGCCTCTCACAGCCACCGGCTGATTCCCTGTGAGGAATGTTTTTTGCAGCCGGCAGCCTTTACGGCAGCAATGCGTGCATTTCAGGAATGGGCATTAAAAACAGGAGAAGATGTTTACAACGAAGCCACCGGAAAAGGGCGGCTGCGCCATCTTTATTTAAGACAAGCCGGGGCAACCGGGGAAATTATGGTTTGCGTTGTGGTCAACGGCAACGGGGTGCATCAGGAACCGGAACTGGTGGAGCTTCTGCGGAAGAATGTGCCCGGCCTGAAAAGCGTTATCATCAATGTAAACCGGGAAAGGACCAACGTCGTTCTGGGGAAAAAGTGCCGCACCGTTTGGGGAGAGGACACGATTACGGACATGCTGTGCGGCCTGAAGTTCCACATTTCTCCCCTGTCGTTTTATCAGGTGAACCGTGATCAGGCGGAACGCCTTTATACCATTGCCGGCGAATACGCGGGGCTTACCGGAGGAGAAACCCTGCTCGATTTGTACTGCGGCACGGGAACCATCGGCCTTTCCATGGCAAAAAAGGCGGGAAAAGTCATTGGTGTGGAAATCGTGGAGCAGGCGGTGGAGGACGCCAAACGCAATGCGGAGCGAAACGGGATTGCCAATGCGGAATTCCTTTGTGCCGATGCGGCAAAAGCGGCCGACATGCTGAAAAACCGCGGCGTCCGCCCGGATGTGGTGGTGCTGGACCCGCCCCGCAAGGGTTGCGATTCTTCCCTGATTGAAACCGTTGTGAAGATGGGACCGGAGCGCGTGGTTTATGTTTCCTGCGACCCCGCCACCCTTGCCCGTGACCTGAAAATTTTTGCCCAGCAAGGCTATGTTCCAAAAGAACTGACCCCGGTTGACATGTTCCCCCGTACGAGCCATGTTGAGTGCGTGGTATTGATGTCAAGGGTAAAAGACTGAGTGTACAGAAACCCCAGTATATAAGCCATTTCTGTGATTTTGCGTTTTTATACTGTACACTCAGAACGTGATTTTACCCGTTCATGGGAATCAGTCTATCGGGTCGGATTCCGTTCGCGAGAGAACAGGATTGATACTGGGCTTTCGTGATAGGACAGGATAGATGTTTCGCGTTTTTGGGACTTGGCGAGAGTACAGGATTGATGTTTTTTGAGTTTTGGCGTGTACATGGGAACAGGTCGGGATATTCGTGTGTCGATAAGCGCTTGGGGAGAGAAATATGCAGGATACCATCAAAGAGACAATAGACAATTTAGGAAAAAATCACATAGCCGGATACTATGTGGAATCCATCTTTCAGTTACATGAGTTGATTCGGAAATTGATGCCCGAAGGGCAGACCGTGGGCTGCGGTGATTCCGTCACGCTGGAGCAGACCGGCGTGTACGAATATGTCAGGAATCATTATTACAATTTTCTAGATAAGCACCAGGAAGGTTTGGGCCACGAGGAAAAACGGGAGCTTTATCTTAAGAACTTCCGCGCGGATACCTTTCTAACGGGAATCAATGCAGTAACAGCGGACGGCAAACTGTTTAATATTGATGGAAACGGCAGTCGTGTTGCGCCGATTATCTATGGGCCAAGACAGGTGATTGCTGTTATAGGAACGAATAAGATCGTAAAATCAGTAGATGATGCCATTCTGCGTACCCGCCAGATTGCCGCACCGCTGGATGCAAAACGGCTTGGAAAAGAAACACCGTGTACAACATTGGGCCGGTGTATTGATTGTCATCATTCCCAGCGGATTTGCAATGATTTCGTACTGATAACCGGTCAATTTGAGAAGGAACGAATTAAGGTCATATTCATTGATGGAAATTATGGCTATTAAAGTTAAAGGAGATTTCGGATCATGAGGCGGGTACTATGATAATCAGAGAATACAAGCCTGACGATTGCCCTTTGCTGGCACAATTATTTTACGATACCGTTCATACAGTCAATACGAAGGACTACACAAAAGAGCAGCTTGACGCTTGGGCCACTGGGGATGTCGATTTGGACGAATGGAATCGCTCCTTCTTAGAGCACACCACTTTGGTGGCTGTGCAAAGCGGTGTGATTGCGGGTTTTGCCGATATGGACAGGAATGGCTATCTGGACAGGCTCTATGTCCACAAAGATTATCAAGGTGAAGGGCTTGCAACAGCGCTGGTAAAAGAATTGGAGCGCCGCGCCATAGATGAAAATGTCGTTTGTTTTGAAACGTACGCATCCATTACGGCCAGGCCCTTTTTTGAAAAGCTTGGATACACTGTGCAAGCCGAAAACATCGTAATCAGAGGAGGCGTTTCCCTGACAAATTTCAGAATGGCAAAGACGGCCTCGGGGAATTAATACCGTCTGAAACGGAGAAGAGATCACTCTATGAAAAATTTAAAATCAAAAAAACAAAACACGCTTACACTCGTGTTGTTCGCAATTTATTTACTGGCATTAACATGGCTGATTCTCTTCAAATTGCAGTTTTCCATCCCGGATATGCATGGGGAGCGAGTCATTAACCCGATTCCGTTTCTGGGGTCTTTCTGTGACAGCGGCATGATTCAGTTCAGCGAAATCAGAAATAACATTCTCGTTTTCATCCCTTTTGGAATCTATCTTTGTATGTTGAAAACCCCGTGGCCTTTTGTGAAAAAGCTTCTCGCGATTGCCGGCTTGGCTTTTGCCTTTGAAATCATACAGTTTATTTTCGCGATCGGCAGAGCTGATATTACCGACGTGCTTAGCAACACGCTCGGAGGAATTATCGGAATTGGCATTTACGCCTTGCTCGCCAAGGCCCTGAAAGGCAGGACAAATAAGGTGATCAATGTACTTGCCGCGGTATTCACCATATTGGCAATATTACTCGTCATTTTGCTGTTAATCAGCCATCGATGGGTGATGATAACATAGAGATCATTTGAAAAACGTGGATTTGTTTATCAATCCCCCCTTCTTGTAGCGGAATTGGAACGACGGACGGGGCAAAGCAATGTGCTTTTCTTTGAAACCTACGCCTCCATTACGGCCAGACCTTTTTTGAAAGTTTGGATATATGATGCAAACTGAAAATACTGTAATCAGGGAGGGCATTTCCTTAAAAAATTTCAGGATGACAAAGACCGTTTCTCTTATTTTTCGATTTTTTGTTTTACAGGTCTTTTGCTGCCGGGCGTTTCATATATATATATCATAATGCTAAGTATTTTCAATGGAGGCTTATGATGATGAATAATGATTTTACCTGCGATGTCTCTGTCAATCTGCCATACCCCCCGACCCAGCCCGAAAGCCAAAACCCCGAATATGCTCTCGCTATGTTAAGTAATATAGGCAGTAGCAACTCTGAAATGACCGCTGTAAGCCTGTACTTTTATAACAGCGTCATACTCGAACCAAGCTACACTGGTTTTGCCAAGTGCTTTCATGAAATCAGCATCGTGGAAATGCATCACTTGGATATATTCGCAGAGCTTGCCTACAAGATGGGGGCCGACCCACGCTTGTGGACGGTACAAAATCGAAGAAAATCCTATTGGACGCCGGCATACAATCAATACCCGAGAAATGTTCGCGATGTCATCATTAACTCCATCAAAGGAGAGGAAGCGGCCATTCAAAAGTATAACCGGCAAGCCAACACGATACAGAATTCCAACATTGCAAGCATCTTAAGACGCATTGTTATGGATGAAGAACGACACATCGAGATATTCAATAACATGCTGCAGCATATTTCAAAATAAATTGGTTTTGGTCAAAAGTTTGCTGACAGATTGGCGGGCATGCTCATTTGTGTCCTTATTCATCCACATCCACCGTCACGCCGGACTTAAATTCCACAGTGAATTTACCTTCGTAGACTGTGACTTTTTCAATCAGACGACGCACCAGCGATTCATCGTATTCCGTGATTTTTGTAGGCTGTTCCCGCAGGAAAACGCCCATGTCGGCGATACGTTTCTTGACCTCGTCGCGGTTGGCGCTTTCCATCAGGGCTTTCTGCTTTTCGTCACGCAGACGGTAGATTTCATTGCCCACTTTCTCGTAATCCGCGTTGGACGCGGCCAGCTTCAAAAGCTCCGCCTGAAGTTCCTTCAAGCGCTTTTCGATGTCGGCGAGCGCCTGGTCGTTCCCTTGGCTAAGGACGGTTTCAATGTTTTTCTGCAGGATTTCGAGAAAATCGTCCTTGTCGCAGAGCGTCCGATTGATGGCTTTGACCAGCACCTGCTCCAGCTGGCTCTCCGGCACGGTGCGGGCGTCGCAGTACAGGCCGGTGTTCTCCAGCCGGCTGATGCACCGCCAGACAATCGATTTTTTGCCCCGGTTGTACCAGTGAATCCGGCGGTAAAACTCCCCGCAGCCGCCGCAGTAGACGATGTTCGACAGGCAGTGGCAGCTGCTGAACACCCGGTTTTTCCCGTTCGGGCTTTTATGCACCAGCCGCCGGCGCACAAGCTCCTCCTGCACCTGCATGAAAATCTCACGCGGGATAATGGCTTCGTGGCTGTTTTCTACGTAATATTGCGGGACGATGCCTTGGTTTTTGACGCGCGTTTTCGTGAGAAAATCCGTGGTATAGGTTTTCTGCAGAAGGGCGTCGCCGATGTATTTTTCGTTTCGTAAAATCTGGCTGATGTTGCTGGTGTGCCAGTGTACATTGCCCGCGCCGTTTAAAATGCCGTCAGCTTCCAGCCCGCGGGCGATTTTTAGCATACTGGCACCCTCAAGGTATTCCCGGTAGATGCGCTTGACGATTTCTGCTTCCTCCGGAACGACCACCAGATGCTTGTTCTCGTCCTTGGTATAACCGAGGAAGCGGGTGCAGTTGACTTGAATTTGTCCCTGCTGGTAGCGATACTGCAGACCCAGCTTCACGTTCTGAGAAAGGCTCTGGCTTTCCTGCTGGGCGAGGGACGCCATGATTGTTAAGAGCACTTCGCCCTTGGAATCCATCGTGTTGATGTTCTCTTTTTCAAAATAAACGGGAATATTTTTCTCTTTCAGCTGACGGATGTATTTCAGGCAGTCCAGCGTGTTGCGTGCAAATCGGCTGATGGACTTGGTGACAATCATGTCGATTTTACCCGCCATGCACTCGTCAACCATGCGGTTGAACTCGTCGCGCTTTTTGGTGTTGGTCCCACTGATTCCGTCATCCGCGAAAACGCCCGCCAGCGTCCAGTCTGGGTGACCGTTGATGTAGGCGGTGTAATGGTCAATCTGCGTTTCATAGCTTGTGGCCTGCTCCTCCGTATCGGTGGAAACCCGGCAGTAGGCGGCGACACGCAGCTTCGGCTTCTCCTCGCCGGGTTCGGTGCGCCTGTGTTTTCGCGCCGGAATGACCGTGATATTTTTACTGACTTCCATCTGTTTTTACCTCCATTTCTATCAGACTGTAGGCGTATTCCGCCTGCTCGAACGGGTCGTCTAACTGCTCCGTTCTTTCGCGTATGCAAAAAGATGTGGGAAAGACCGCCTTTTCCGGTTCTTCCGGCTTCTGAATACGGCCCAGCTTTTCCGCCCGATTCGCGCGCTCCGCTTCTGCAGCCGCAAAGATCTCCATGTCGATAATGGCAGGATAAAACCCGTCGCCCAGGTAGCGGGCATTTGTAAGCATCCTGCCGATTCCGGCGTGGAAACTTTTAATTCCCGCCTTGCCTGCGGCGGTACTCATCGAATCACCGGACAGGTAGGACTCAAAGAGCGTCCTCACCTGTTCGGCGGCTTTCTCATCAATGACGGCTTTCCCGTTTTCAATCCGGTATCCGTAGGGGATGTGGCTCATTCAAATCACCAGCCTTTCTTTCAGCGTTATGCCGCATTTCATTTCAAAGCCGATTTTCTCGCGTTCATACACGTGAATCCGCTCCACAAAGCGGGAGAACAGTTCTCCGTCAAACGCCCTCATCATTTTTGCTTTCGTGCAGTACTGCAGAAGCTCGCTGACCTCCGTCAGATATTGACTGTCACAGTTCAAAAGACGGGAAAAGGAATCCTTTTGATGCTGAATCCGCTCGGCTTCCCGAAGCAGCTCGTTATTGCTTTTCTTGTAGACGGCGGGTTCCAGATACCCCTTGCTCAGCAAACTGACCAGCATCTCCTGCTGTCGCCGGTTTTCCTCCAGACTTGTTTCGAGCTGTCCGATGCGCTCCATGCCGTCATCGGCGTTTACCCCACGCAGACTGAACAGCAGGGGCTTGAGAACGGTCTGATTGGCAAAGATGAGCTTGTTCATCATTGTAACGAAGGCGCATTCGAGGGTGGACTCGGGGATGTATTTCACTGGGCATTTGGCGATATCCGTAATATGCGTACCGCAGCACCACGCGATTTTGTGCCGTCCGTATGCGTGGGTACGGCGCTTGAACGTGCCGCCGCAGTGTCCGCACACAATTTTCCCCGAAAACGGGTATCGGTTCACATACTTCGGCTGCTTCGGTTTTATGCCTTTTTCCCTGCGGTGCTGAGCGATAACGGCCTGCGCGGCTTCAAAGTCCTCGCGGCTGACAATTGGTTCGTGATGGTTAGAAATCAGATATTTCTCTTTTTCCCCATCGTTGCGGCGGTGGTTGAAATTCGAGTCGGTATAGGTTTTTTGAAAAACGGCGTCGCCGGTATATTTTTCGTTCATCACCATTCCGCGAATGGTCGTTGATGTCCACTGCCCGCCCGTCTTTCCCTTTTGTCCGCGGCGGTTTAATTCTTTGGCTATTTGGGGCGTTCCTTTTCCGGACAGAATTTCCGAAAAGATAAAGCGAACGACTTTCGCCTCCCGCTCGTTTATGACCAGCATTCCGTCAACGGAATCGTAGCCGTAGGGCGGGCAGGTGATTTTATAGGTGCCGTTTTGGAACCGGCGCTGAATCGACCATTTATTATTCTGAGAAATGGAAGCCGACTCCTCCGCGGCAAGGCCGCTCAGGATGGACAGCATGAATTCGCTTTCCATAGTGCCGGTGTCCAGATTTTCCTTCTCGAAATAGATAAAAATGCCGCGTTTCTGCAGCTTCCGCACCAGTTCCAGACAGTCGGCGGTGTTTCTCGCAAACCGGCTGATGGACTTGGTGACGATGTAGTCAATCCGCCCGTCCTCGCAGTCAGCAATCATCCGGAGAAGCTCCGGACGCTTTTCCTTCTTGGTGCCGGTAATGCCTTTGTCAAAATACACGCCGGCAAACGTCCACGCAGGATTCGCCTTGATGTAGGATTCATAGTGCCGAATCTGCGTTTCCAGACTTTCATTCTGCTCGTCGCTGTCGGTGGAAACACGGCAGTAGGCCGCGACACGCAGCTTCGGCGCTTCATTTTCCCCAATCGGGTTGACAGCACGGGAATCAATTTTCGTGACCTTCTTCACGTTTTCACCTCCTTGGTCAGTGTGACATATTACCTCTGAATCCGAGTTATATCAACGGTTTCAACGCATAATCTCCGCCAGCGCTGGAGAGAAAGATTCGCGGTTTAGGGCGGTGATCTTGTTGAATTCCGACAAGGAAATCAGCCCTTGATTCAGCATGAATTCGAGTATTTTCTGCGCCCTTGTATAATCCGCTTCGCGCTGCAATTGTTCCTGCGGAACAGGTTCCTTTTCATCATTGATTTCTGGTATTACGCCAGTAATAGCAGCCATATACGCTTACCTCCCATCCGAGGAATTTCCTCAATAACCCATCTGGACAAAAGGACTGAGTTTGGCCGAGAACTTAGACAAAAAAACAGCCCCTCACCGTCCGAAAGCGGACAGCGAGGGGCCATATTGTAGACATATTCACTTTTTTGGAATCTTCAGCTTCTGCCCGGCATAAATCGTGTCCGAGTTCAGCCCGTTCAGCGTCTTAATTTCCTTGTACCTCGTGCCGCTTCCAAGCTTTTTGGCTGCGATGCCCCAGAGCGTGTCGCCATTGATCACGGTGTAGGTTTCATAGGTTACCGTGGTTGAAGTGCTTTTGCCAGAGAGAATCTCATTGACTCGTGCCTGCACGGCGGCGTAGTCATATCCGGCGGCGGTCAGGCGGTTTTTACGATCAGTGCCGTTGCCCCACTTACCGCGGATGACCTCAGCGGCAAGTTCATCAACGCTTTTCTTTGAAGTGCGTTTGTCTTCACCAGATTTATTCTTATCTGCAGTAGTCTTTTCATAGCCGTTAAAGCCGCCGTTCTTGATGATAGACGGATAATCGATATATCCATAGTCCATATCCACATTACCCTTGATGCCATCAACCTTGCCAGTGGAAGAATACTGCCAGATACCGTATTCGCCGGAGTAGGTGCATTTACTGGCATACTGCGCCACCCAGTGGGAATAGGCCTTGAGCTTGCTGTCGTCCATGCGCTCCTGAAAACCGGAGACAACAGAGCCGTAGATACCGACAAAGTATCCGGCGGCCTCCATTGTCTCACAGAAAGCGATGGCGGCTTCCGTAATACCGGCTTTGGCAGAAGCAGGCTGCGCTTCGTTATCCATGTAGACAGGATACTCCAGCTGTTTGCCTTTCAGGATTTTAATGAACCGTTCTGCATCAGCTTTTCCTGCAGCGGCAGCAACGCAGTCCTTGCCGACGAAGTAGTATGCGCCGATAGGAATACCGGCTGCCTTGGCTCCCGTATAGTTCGCTTCCCATTTGCTGTCGGTGTAGAAGCCTGCGTCAGAGCCTCCGGCTTTGATGATGGCAAACTTGATGCCTGCCGCTTTGACCTTGTCCCAGTCAATCGTTCCCTGCCAGTGGGATACGTCAATTCCTTTGATTCCTGCCATAGTTATTGTTCCTCCTCATCATTGCGGTCATGGAGCTGTTCCAGAACCGCCTTCAGTTTTTCGGGGATGGGAAGCCCCAGACGCCCCGCGTTTTCCAGAATGGACACACCTTCGTTGGAAAGATAGAAAAAGATGACTGCCGTGCGCACCGCGCCGCCGTCTCCCAGCACCTGGCTGTCGATGATGTTTCCAACGCCCACCAGCGCAAAGATCAGCACCTTGCGGGAGATGCCCTTAAAGCCGATTTCGCTGGAGAGCTTTTTATCGGCAACCGCGCACAGCACGCCTGTCAGATAGTCGAGAACGACAAACGCCAGCAGCGCGTAGAGAAAGCCGTCCCACCCGCCGAGGAACCAGCCGAGAAAACCGCCCACAGCCGCCAGCGCGGCTTGAATCCAGACCCAGATTTCCTTCATATCGATACCTCCTGTTTCATTTTTTTGTATGAAAAAAGCGCTCCCGCGCAAAGCGGAAACGCTTGAATTTTTGCTCTTTACAGCGACAGAATCAGTTCGGCAAGCTGGTTCATCACCGCCGCACGGGGTCTGCCCGTGCCGAGTTCCTCCCAGTCCGGTTCCGGCACGGCAAAACCGGAATCGGTGCTGTACTGATTGATGAGTGTAATGACCGGCTCCACGGCGGCGCGGATTTCCAGAATGTGAAGCGGCCAGTTCTTCACTTCCGTTTTTCCCGCCGTGATTTCCTCGCTCCACGAAACAGGCGCAAGGCCATAGTAGTTTCGCACAGTGTTGACGGCGATGCGAAGCGCCGAGATATGGCATGCTTTGACCTTGGTTTCATTGGCCGCAATCTCCTCAAACGGAGACGCCAGCACCGTAAACGAGCGGGGAATCTCCGCGCTGGGCGCTTCAAAATCAGAATTGACGCACTGTACCGTGAGTGTCTTTGCTCCCGCCGTCTGCGTTTCTGCCTTGAACATTACCGCCGCACTGCCCCCGACCGTGCCGCTGGGAGAGAACAGAGACGGATTGTTTACGCCGTCCTGCCAGTCTCCCACGCCGATTTTCACCTGCGCCACCTGCTCGTCCGGCTGCGCGCCGGTGGTCATCAGCACGCGGGGATTCGGGTTGTAGGTGGAAGCGCCGTTCTTCGGCGCAGCAATCGCCGGCTCGTCGCAGGCAGCCGTCACGCAGAGAATTGCGTTGGACACCTGCTCGGCGGGGCTGTGTCAAGAGAAGTTCGCAATTTAGGGGCTCCACGAAATAAATTAAGCTGCGCTTAGCAGAAGTGTCTGAATCGATTTAGGATTCAAATATGCTCTGGAAACAGACCAATCTTCAGCGTATTCCATGAGATATGTTGTTACCAGCCGCAAGTAGGAATCGTTGTTTGGAAATATCCCAACGACGTTGGTTCTGCGCCGGATTTCCTTGTTCAGCCGTTCCAGCATATTGGTCGATGAGATTTTACGGGCATCAAGCTCGGGGAATGCATAGAAAGCCAGTGAGTCCTCCAGCCCATCTTCCAGAAGCTCGATTGCCTTGGGAAACCGCTTCCCATATTGCTCCGACAACTGCTTTGCGCGCTGTTGGGCTAATTGGAGAGAAGGTGCCAGCCAGATTTCTTTTAGTTGGGCTGCAAAGGATTCTTTTTCTTTCTGCGGTATATGAGCCAGAATATTTCGCATGAAATGCACTTTGCAGCGCTGCCAGGATGCGCCGGGAAAACTTTCTCGGATGGCGGCAATCAGCCCTTTGTTCGCATCGGAAACCACCAGCAGCGGTGTTTTCAAGCCGCGATCCAAAAGACTTTGAAACAACTGGGAATAGCTCTCTTTGGATTCGTCCAGCATCGGCTCCACGGCGAGAATGTCCCTGTGCCCTTGCTCGTTGACGCCGCAGACAACCATCACCGCCATGCTGACGACACGGCCATCCATACGGACTTTTTCGTACAGGGCATCCGTCCAAATGACAGGATAACGAGTATCCGTCAGAGAACGGTTGCGAAATTCCTGTACCTGTTCATTGAGTCCTTTTGTCATCTCACTGACCTGACTGCGAGAGAGGTTCTCTATCCCCAGACTGTGAGCCAGCTTTTCCATCTTCCGTGTAGACACGCCCTGCACGAACGCCTCCTGAATAACCTGTATCAGCGCCGCCTCGCTGCGTTTGCGTTCCGTGACAAAGAAAGGGATGTATCCCTGACTGCGCAGCTTTGGCACCATGAGATACATCGTCCCTACGCGAGTATCCAGCCGCCGGGGACGATATCCGCAGCGGTAGTCACTTCGAGACGGATTGTGCGCATTCTTTTCCGCCCCCACAAGGCCGGAAACCTCCGCCTCCATCAGTTGAGCGCAGAGCCATTCCAGCATACTGAGCATCGGGTCGGGCTCCGCCATACATTTCAGTAGCAATTCCGTAAGATCTGTGTTATTCTTTCCTTGAGTCATTGGGACCAACTCCTTTTTGAATGTCTTGACACCATTCATTTTAAAGGAGTCCCAATGGCTTTTCTATACCTTCTCGAAATTGCGAACTTTATTGTACTCTATCGTCTGGTTTGTCAGTTAATATATAGACTAATGAAAAAAGTATCAATAGCCAAATAACTGTTTGGGGATGTTTCAAACTGATAACATCCCCTTTTTCTAATATTAGAAGTTACAATTAAAAATAGTTTCACCATATACCCCCAAAAGCGCACATGCATTTGTATAAATTTAACCTCGATTTTACAATAAAATAAGTATCCACTTTACAATAATCTTTTAATATGTAATCAAATAAATGAAAAAGGAGATTATTTAGATGAGGTATATGAAATTATTAGCAGCCATTCTAACCTGCATGACAGTTTTCACTTCCTTTGCGGGTTGTGCCACAAAAAGCGGATTTGATATGAGCAGTAAAATAACCGTCATATCTCGTGAAGACGGTTCGGGAACACGAGGAGCGTTTGTTGAATTGTTCGGCATTGAACAAAAGAATGCAAATGGTGAAAAAGTGGATCATACCGTTTCGACCGCAGACATCACACAAAGCACCGGAGTTATGATTACAAGTGTCTCGCAAAACGCTCATGCAATCGGATATATTTCGCTCGGTTCGTTAAATGATAGTGTTAAGGCGCTAAAAATCGATGGCGCCAAGGCAACTGTCGAAAACATCAAAAATGGCAGTTATAAAATTTCTCGCCCCTTCAACATTGTCACAAAAGAGAACTTATCCGAAGTAGCAAAGGATTTTGTTGACTTTATATTATCCGAAGATGGACAAAAAATTGTGGAACAAAACGGATATATCGCCGCATCGGATGCAGCAGCTTTTAGCGGAAAGAAACCGTCGGGTAAAATAACAATTGCAGGCTCGTCATCGGTTACCCCCGTGATGGAAAAGCTGAAGGAAGCGTATCTGGCTATCAACACAAACGCTAACATTGAAATCAATCAAAGTGACTCCACCACCGGCGTAAACAGTGTTATTAACAATATTTGTGATATCGGAATGTCAAGCCGTGAACTGAAAGAAAGCGAAATCGCAAACGGTATTACCTCCACCACAATTGCAATTGATGGGATTGCGGTAATCGTGAATAAAAAGAATACTGTAGATAGTCTCTCAGCCGAGCAAGTAAAGAAGATATATACCGGTGAAGCCGTAAGGTGGTCTGATGTTGCCCAGTAAAGCAAGCAGTGAACCGACCCGGCGGCTTTGTAAAGTAAACATGAAAGATTAAGAAGGGAAATCAGCCAATTGCTTCAAGCGACGAGGAAAAGCTTGCGTTTGCTTCTGGCAGAAAGGTTTAGGCCCGCAACTTGTGCCGGGGTCAGACCGTCAAGAGCGGAATGAGGGCGGACAAAATTGTAAAAGAAGAGAAAAACCGCGATAAGATTGTTGGCGGAATCGAACGAGGCAAATCCCTGTTTGGTTTTGTACCACGCCTTGAATTGCTTGTTAAAGCATTCGATCAGGTTGTTGGTAATATCATCGCTGAAGCTCTGGACCCGGATATGTTTCACGCCAAGCACTGCTTTTACAGGAACTTTGTAAGCACTGTAGCGGTCGGTGACGATGGCTCCGGGTTTACCGAGATGTTTAACGGAATTTAGTAAGGAAAACGCCTGAGGGCTGTCCCTGTGCCTGGAAAGGTGGAAGCTGAGAACAAAGCGGGTTTCGCTGTCCACAATTAACCAGAGGTAATACTTCATGCCTCGGATTTTTACTACAGTTTCGTCCGCGTGCCATTCGTCGGAGTTGAAATTGAGCGTTGGCATCAGTTCAAGCGCGATGTTTTGAAACAAAGGCGCGAATTTCGTACACCAGTTACTGATAGTAGTGTGGGAAACCTGAATATTCATGACAGTACGCAGAATCAAAGCAATATTACGGAAAGAGTTTTTTCCCAGATAAAACATCGACAGTGCCGTCAGGATAACATGCACTGGATAACGCATCCGCTTGAAATCTGTTTTCCCCGACAGCTTCGACATGGAAGGTGCCGTAACGGCAGCCGGTTTCGGCACAAAAATGGAATGGCCGCACTTCTTGTCGCAGCATTGGTAGTTTGAGTAGTATTTGTGGTCATGGTGAAGGAACATGGCTTTTCCGCAGACAGGGCAAGTCGGATAAGGACGCACGCGCGGCCTTCCGGGTTTGTCAGCCGCATGGGCATCCGGCGCAAATTGATGCCCGCATACACGGCAAAGATATTTCTGGTTTCCATATTTATCTTTGCCATAACGATAAAAGTTTTGATGGTTGTTGCATTTCGGACAGCAAATCTGGTATGATTTTGTCATGAGGACTCGTCTCCTTTCGGGAGTACATTGTTTTGTGTCAAAACCATTGTACCAGAAGGGCTGACGAGTCCTCAACTTTCATTTAACTTTACAATACGGACCCGGCATAACGGAGGTCTACAAATGAAAAAGGCAAAGTTAAAAGAGCAAATGATGCAAATTGTATTCTTAATTTCAGCCTGCATTTCCATACTTGCTGTTGCTCTTATCTGTATATTCATATTTATTAACGGAATTCCGGCAATGGCTGAAGTGGGTGTATTTCGGTTTTTATCAGGCTCCCAGTGGGAACCGTCAAACGATATTTACGGCATATTTCCCATGATACTCGGCAGCCTGTACGTTACAGCCGGTGCTATTATAATCGGAGTGCCTATAGGAATACTTACAGCGGTATTTATGGCCCGTTTCTGCCCCAAAAAATTATATAGGATTATTAAGCCGGCAGTTGATTTACTCGCAGGGATTCCATCTGTTGTATACGGTTTTTTCGGGTTGATGGTGATTGTTCCTTTTATCCGTGACTTTCTTGGAGGCAGCGGATCAAGTATGTTGGCCGCTTCTGTCATTCTCGGGATCATGATACTGCCTACAATAGTGAACGTTTCCGAAGCAGCAATACGGGCAGTTCCTGAAAGCTATTATGAAGGTTCTCTTGCTTTAGGTGCCACACATGAAAGAAGCGTGTTTTTTACAGTGGTACCTGCGGCAAAATCCGGAATCATGGCGGGAGTTATTTTAGGGGTTGGCCGCGCCATTGGAGAAACGATGGCGGTGGTGATGGTTGCCGGCAATCAAGCTGTCATTCCGTCAGGGGTATTAAAAGGACTTAGAACGCTGACTGCAAACATCGTACTTGAAATGGGATATGCCGCCGATCTGCACAGAGGGGCTCTGATTGCAACCGCAGCTGTATTATTTGTATTCATTTTGATTATCAACCTTACCTTCTCCTTCATCAAAAGGAGGTCGAAATCTTGAGAACTTTTAGTAAATCAAAAATTCAGTCAATTGCGCTAAGAATTGCCGTATACGCTTCGGGGTTATTAACTGTAGGAGTACTGCTCTGTCTTGTCGTTTACATATTGATAAAAGGCGTTCCGCACCTGTCTCTTGATTTGTTCAGCCTCAAGTATACTTCTGAAAATGTATCCCTGTTTCCGGCACTTATCAATACAGTAACTATGACGCTTTTATCCCTGCTGATTGCAGTTCCGCTCGGGATATTTTCGGCTATCTATCTTGTGGAATATGCAAAGCGCGGAAATAAGCTGGTCTCGGTAGTGAGAATAACGGCTGAAACATTATCCGGCATACCGTCCATTGTGTATGGATTATTTGGATTTCTGCTCTTTGTTACGACGCTCGGCTTTGGCTATTCACTGCTTGCGGGCGCATTGACTCTGTCAATTATGATATTGCCGGTAATTATGCGAACGACGGAGGAAGCACTCATCAGCGTTCCCGATTCATACCGGGAGGGCAGCTTAGGTTTGGGGGCCGGAAAACTGCGTACAATATTTAAAATTATTTTGCCGTCAGCTATTCCCGGCATTCTTGCAGGCGTGATATTGTCGGTAGGAAGAATTGTCGGCGAAACGGCTGCACTGATATATACAGCCGGATCGGTCGCTCAAATACCGGATAATCTGATGGGCTCAGGCAGAACGCTGTCGGTGCATTTATATGCGCTGTGGACAGAAGGGTTAAATACCGAGCAGTCCTATGCTACGGCGGTTGTGTTGCTTATCATGGTAATTGGGCTAAATACGCTTTCGGCTTTTGTTGCGAAACGATTAGGGAGAGGAAAAGCTTAATGAATAAATTTGAGATACAGGATCTGAACTTGTTTTATGGCAACTTCCACGCACTGAAAAGTATTAATTTAAACATACCGTCAAATGAAATTACTGCATTTATCGGGCCGTCAGGCTGCGGCAAGTCTACACTGCTGAAAACGCTAAACAGAATGAATGACCTTGTGGAAGGGTGCAGGATTGAAGGAACTGTTCTTCTCGACAACACGAATATATACGAAAACATGGATGTGAATTCACTCCGTAAACGCGTGGGTATGGTATTTCAAAAGCCAAATCCTTTTCCGATGAGTGTTTATGATAATATAGCGTATGGACCCAGAACACACGGGATAAAGTCAAAAGCCAAGCTTGATGATATTGTTGAGCGCTCCCTGACAGACGCCGCCATTTGGGATGAACTGAAAGACAGATTAAAGAAAAGTGCGCTCAGTCTTTCGGGCGGGCAGCAGCAAAGACTTTGTATCGCCAGGGCATTGGCCGTGGAACCTGAGGTTTTATTGATGGATGAACCCACAAGCGCACTTGATCCGATTTCGACGAGCAAGATAGAAGACCTTGCACTGGAGCTCAAAAAGAAATATACTATAGTTATCGTGACACATAATATGCAGCAAGCCACCCGTATTTCTGATAAAACAGCCTTTTTTCTTCTCGGCGAAGTCGTAGAAATGGATGAGACGGAGAAACTCTTTTCATATCCGGGTGATAAACGCACAGAGGATTATATTACGGGGAGGTTTGGATAATGAGAAACAGACTGGATACCCTGCTTGATCAATTAAATAATCAGTTGATTTCAATGGGCGCACTTTGTGAAAACGCCATTGCGATTGCAGTCAAGGCTTTGATGAATAACGATATTGTATTAGCGAAATCTGTAAAAACCGTTGAGATTGAAATCGACCAGAAGGAAAAAGAGATAGAAAACCTTTGTTTGAATCTGATTTTGCAGCAGCAGCCGGTGGCGAAAGATTTGCGCCTTATCTCAGCCGCTTTGAAAATGATTACCGATATGGAGCGAATCGGAGACCAGGCAGCGGATATTGCTGAAATCGTTTCCTACATCGACCTCTCATCCAGCATACACAAAGTGCATATTTCCGATATGGCAGAAGCTACAATAAAAATGGTAACCGACAGCATAGACGCGTTTGTGAAACATGATTTAAAGCTTGCTGAACAAGTCGTTCAATATGATGATGTTGTGGATGAGCTGTTTTGCAAAATAAAGACGGATGTTGTATCCCTTATAACGAGCAATCCACAAAACGGCGAGCAGTTTGTAGATATTATTATGATTGCAAAATATCTTGAGCGGATAGGAGATCATGCAACCAATATTGCCGAGTGGGTGGTGTTTTCCATAAACGGCAAGCACAGGGAGTAAGGTTATGATTTATTATGTTGAAGACGACAGGAGTATTCGTGAACTGGTTGTTTATACCTTGCAGAATACCGGCTTTGAGGCACTTGGATTTGAAAACGGCGAGAAGTTTTTTAACGCTTTACAAAACACAAAGCCAAATCTGATTTTGCTTGATATCATGCTGCCCGGAGAGGATGGCATGAAAATTATGAAACGTTTGCGTTCAGACATTTCTACAAGAAAGATACCCATCATCATGGTAACAGCCAAAGGCTCCGAATATGATAAAGTAATCGGGCTCGATTCGGGGGCAGACGACTATATCTCAAAGCCCTTTGGTATGATGGAGCTTGTCTCCCGAATCAAAGCAGTGCTTCGTCGCACCGAAAATATCGAGGATTCCGAAGAATACATCTACAACTCTATTGTGCTCAATACGAGTAAACACAGCGTGCTTGTGAATGGTGCGCCTGTTGATTTGACATACAAAGAGTTCGAATTACTTAAGCTCTTAATGAAAAATGTGGGGATTGTTTTAACCAGAGACGTGCTGCTTGAGAAAATATGGGGATATGATTTTGATGGTGAAACCAGAACGGTCGATGTACACATACGCACCTTAAGGCAAAAACTCGGTGAGGCAGGAGACTTCATTGAAACCATACGCGGAGTTGGTTACAGAATAGGAGGGGGATAAACATGCGGAAAAGAGTTTTTCGAAGCATATGTCTTGCCTGTTTTATTACCCTCCTGTTAACAGCAACATTGGTTATCAGTGTAATTTACAACAACTCGGCGGAAGAGCTGAGAAAAGAAGTTGTAAACCAATCTATTTTTATCAGCAAAGCCATAGAGTCTGATGCAGATGCTGATATGGCGTATATCGCTGCAATCGGGAAAGAGAGCAAAAACCGTATCTCCCTGATCGCACCCGATGGCACTGTCATATACGACAGCTTCGTACAGGCCGACACCCTGGAAAACCATTTAGACAGGCCTGAAATCAAATCTGCAATTTCAAACGGCAGTGGTGATGCAACTCGCTTATCTGATACTTTAGGTGAAAAAACATATTACTATGCTGTTAAGCTGAATAATGGCGATATTCTAAGGGTTGCCGCAACCAGCAAAAGCGCTTTTGGCATTATAAGCGGCGCTATGATTTGGATTGTGTTAATCGCAGTAGTTATTCTTGTTTTGGCTGTGATCAGTGCCAGATTTCTTACTGTTCTGATCATAAAGCCAATAAACAATCTCAATTTAGAAGAGCCCCTTTCAAACAGCACCTATGAGGAGCTGTCACCTCTTTTAACAAGACTCGCAAAGCAAAACCAAAAGATATCCAGTCAGATTAAAGAGCTGACCGCAAGACAAAAGGAATTTGAAGACATCACAGGTGCTATGGATGAAGGTCTTGTGATATACGGAGAAAAAGGCAATATCCTTTTTGAAAACAACAGTGCAAAACGGATCTTAGGTGATGCCGTAGGAAAGTCATATCTCGAACTTTGTAGGGATGTTGATTATATAAAAGCCATTGATTCCGCTATTTCCGGAAAACCCTTAAGTGTTAAGCTAAATAAACATGGGAAAATCTATCAGCTTTCTGCAAATCCCGTTGAAAGCAACTCTAATTCCTATGCCGCAATTTTATTTGTCGTTGATATTACTGATAAGGAACAAGCGGAGAAAATGCGCCGTGAGTTTTCAGCCAATGTGTCCCACGAGCTTAAAACACCGCTCACCTCCATCATGGGTTGTGCCGAAATCATAGAAAACGGGATAGCTAAGAAAGAGGATATTCCGCGCTTTGCCCATGATATTCATACCGAGGCCGCCCGCTTGCTCGCTTTGATTGAGGATATTATCAAATTGTCCAGAATGGACGAGGGAGATATCAATCAAGAATTTGCAGAAGTAGACCTATCCGAGCTGTGTGTATCTGTTATAAATACCTTATCTGATAAAGCACAATCCAAAAACATAAAGATAGACTACCGTGGCGATACGTCATTGGTTTACGGTATAAAACCAATCCTGTATGAGATGGTTTATAATCTTTGCGATAATGCCATTAACTATAATAAACATAACGGCAGCGTCACTGTAAAGCTGCAGAATGAAAGCGAGAAAATCATCCTGTCGGTTGCTGACACAGGGATAGGTATTGCACCCGAACACCGTGATCGCATATTTGAACGGTTTTACCGAGTTGATAAAAGTCATTCAAAAGATACCGGTGGTACGGGGTTGGGCCTTGCAATAGTAAAGCATGCCGCTATGCTCCATAATGCTGAAATTGCTCTTGAAAGTAAAGAAAGCCGAGGAACGACAATAACTGTTTCATTTAAAAAGTAAGGTGCACATTGTAATGGATTGAGGTTTAAAAATGAATTTAAAGGAAAGAGCCAAACAACTGAAATCAGATATTCCTACACTGTATCTAAGCTTAGAAAGCAAAGATACACCGCGGATTACCGAAATACTTGCGGGAATTACGGTTGTACATGCTCTTTCACCGATTGACCTGATTAAAGAAGCAAATAGCCGATAAGTTTATAAACTTATCGGCTCAGATTGTCGAAGAACCCATCCAACGCGGTTAAACGAAGGATGGGTTCTCTTGATAATATGCAGGATAGGAAAATAAGCAAAGTAAAATCAATAAAAACCCGGAGGGATGGCCATCCCTCCATTTCCACATTGCCAGCTTTTTGAGATTCATGGCAGCAAACTTAAGCTTAACCCAATTCGTCACTTGAGTTAAGCCCCGGTAGAGCGTGTACCGCATCCCATATTTCACTTTTGCATCGGCGAAGACACGCTCAATGGTTTCTTTTCGTTTTTTGTAAAGCTCTTTGTATTTCGGTGTGTGCCTGATATCTTCCGCAAGCTCCACATAATCCTGCCACACATGCCGCGTTACGGTTTTCGTACAGCTTTTACTTTCGGTGCAGCGAGAACGGAATGGACATTTTTCGCAGATGTAACTCCGGCTTTTGTATTCCCGGTATCCCTCACGGTTGGTTGTTGCATAATGCAGAACCTGATATTCAGGGCAGATCACACAGTCATAATATTCGTCGTATACATACTTCCACCATTCCAGATTTCCCGCTTTGGTCATTGGCCGCTTGTATGCTGTGGAAAGTACTCGCCCGTCGTCAAACACCCGTTTGCAGATATGCGGCGTTTTGTATGCGGCGTCCGCCACCACTGTTTCAATTTCAGGAAACCGTTCCGTCACTTTGTCATAGACCGCATCAAACGCCACGCTGTCGTGTACGTTTCCCGGAGTCACCTCAACGCCAAGGATAAAATTATGTTTGTCGCAGGCAGTATGCGCTTCGTAGGCAAAGCACTTCTTGTGTTCGCCCTTTTGAAACAGCCCGCTTTCCGGGTCTGTTTTGGACTCCGTGATTTCTTTTTCCTTCGGCGGTTTCGGAGTACTGTCGAATGGCTTCTTCCCATGATCTTCCCGATCAGCGTTAACCTCTTCCATTAATTCTGAGGCATATCGCTTTGCAGCCTGAGGGACTGCCTTTTTGATCTTCTTATTGATGTTGGCGTTTGCTTTGATATGTGTTCCATCTACAAATACTGCTTCCGGCTCCAAATATCCGGCGCAGTTTGCCTCCTGCAAAATCCACGAAAATACCTGTTCCACAGTTTCCTCTGTGAACCGGTGCTTAAAATTGTAACTCACAGTGGAGAAATGCGGCAGTTCCTCGTTCAGTGTATATCCTAGAAACCACCGGTAAGCGATATTCATATTGATTTCCTGCATTGTCCGGCGTAAAGAGGGAATTCCGTACAGATGCTGGATCAGAACAATCTTAAACAGGACAACCGGGTCCACACTGGGACGGCCGTTGCACTCACAATACAATGCTTCTACAAAGTCATAAATATGGTTAAAATCTACTGCTCCGTCAATCTTTCGCAGCAGATGATCCTGTGGCACCAATAGATCTGTATTCACAAATTCAACTGCATCTCTGCGCAGTTTTTCTCGTTCCAACATCTTTCATCACCTGCTTCTATTTTACCATTTTACAACCAAAAAGCCCAGCTTTCGCTGAACTTTTTCGACAGGCTGGGCGCAGCTTTGCTGCGCACTTGTCATGTATATGCTTATTACAACAATTGGCGAATACGTGACAGCGTTCGGCGCGACGACAACCATTGCCGGTGTTGTTTCTGGTATTTATGTATTTGGCGGCCTGATTTCCAGAATCTGTTCGGGAAAGCTGCTGAACCGCTTTAGCTGGAAAAAGGTAGCACTGGCATTTCTTGGCTTGCACTTTGTTGCAGCCTGTGGATATTTTTTGGCAAAGAATATCGTGCTTTTAATCATCATTCGATTCGTGCATGGCCTTGGATTTGGCGCGGCAGCGAACGCCATTATGGTGGTGGGCATGTCATCCTTGCCTAAGAGCAGATACGGGGAAGCAACGGGGTACTTCATGCTGTCCACTTCTCTGGAAGTTGCCCTTGGACCTTTTTTGGGGGGACTTGTCTACGATCACTTCGGTGGAACGGGCAGTTTCATCTCTGCCTGTATCCTTTCCCTGCTTTGCCTAGTATTTATGGCGTTTGCAGACACGAAAGAAGTTGAGCAGCAAAAGACAAATCCGCAATCAGCAGAAGAGGTTTCAGAGGAAAACCCGCACAGCGCTCCGCATGGAATTTATGCTGTGATTGAGCCCAAGGCTGTGCCGCTCTCGCTTTGCATATTATTTCTGTCGTTTGGGTATGCATCGCTGTTGTCGTTCTATCGGCTGTACGCAGCTTCGGAGAATCTGACGAAAGAGTTTTCGCCTTTCTTCTTAATTTATGCGGCTGTGCTGCTGGCTTCACGGCTGGTATCCGGGAAAATTCAGGATAAATTCGGCGATGATGTGGTTTGTTATCCCAGCTTCGTCATCCAAACAATCGGGTTGATCCTGCTGGCATTTAAGCCGTGCCTTGCAACGGTGATTATCTGCGCAGCGGCGGGTGCGCTGGGGTATGGAACCATGAATTCGTGTCTGAATGCAATTTTAAATCGCAGCATCACGAACGAAAGAAGACCGTTTGCAACCACCACTTACTGGGCCTGCTGCGATTTCGGCGTAGGGGTTGGACCGGTGCTGCTTGGCGCGATTATTACCGCTTCGGGCTATCACACAATGTATTACGTGGCCGCGGCACTTTCCTTTGTGGCATTTCCGGTGTACTTCTTTGCTACCCGCAGACGAGCAAAATAATCGCATCCATCAAAACCATATATTACAAGCTATGTTTCGCAGACGAAGTTCTTGTTCCTGTGTTTCCCAAGATGTAAACTTGTATCTATGTGCTCCCGAGGATACGCCAAACTACGGAAGACAGCGAAAAAGTAAAAATGATTATTTTAAATGGATTTAAAAAATCGTGCAATATCCTGTCATGATATTTTGAAATGATTTCTTGTTATAAGTTCCGAGATGCGTGGCAGAATAAAATTGTCAAATCGAAATGATTTGACAGTTCATGTATGAAAGGGAGTAAGAAACCATGGATCAGAATTTGGAAGAAGCGAAAAAACTGAATCAGCAGTCCCGTCAGGGCGGCTCCGGTTCAATTGATACGACAAGTGCCAACAGTGAATCTGTAAAAGAAGCCCGTGAACTGAACCAGAAATATTCGAACTCTACTTCTTCGTCTTCCAGCGGAAGTTCGTCCAGTTCTTATCAGGACGACCTTGAAGAAGCCAAGAAGCTGAACGCCCAGTCAAGACAAAACAAGGGCCAGCAGCAGTAATTTGACTGCTTATGCGTTCGGCGCCCGGCATTTGCCGGGCGGCCCGTGACTGGTAAGTTACATAATAAAAAAGGGGGCGCTGCGGCGCCCCTTTTTTGTCTTTTAGGAAAGACGATTTTTAAAATCTTCATAGCCGAACCGGTGCAGAACCCGCAGCCCTTCGGTGTCGTTGTAAAGCGCGATGGCAGGCAGACCTATTCCGTTGAAGGTATTGTTTTTCACCATGGTGTAATGCGCCATGTCCGTAAATACCAGCCGGTCGCCGGGCTGAAGCGGAGCTGGAAAGGAGTAATCCCCAATTACATCCCCCGCCAGGCAGGTCGGGCCGCCAAGACGGAAGGTGTACGGGAATTCCCCAGGCTCACCCGCACCTAAAATATTGGGACGGTAGGGCATTTCCAGCACATCCGGCATGTGGCATGCGGCAGAGGCATCCAGAATTGCGATGGGCATTCCGTTTTCCAGGGTGTCTAGCACTGTCGCGACCAAATACCCGGTATTCAGTGCGACCGCTTCGCCCGGTTCCAGGTAAACATCCACACCGTATTTGTCTTGGATGAATAAAATAGAACGAATCAACGTTTCCAAATCGTAATCGGGGCGGGTAATATGGTGGCCGCCGCCGAAATTAACCCATTTCATTTTTTTTAGGTACGGCCCAAATTTTTCATCCACGACCTTTACCGTGCGCTCCAGCGTATCGGAGTTCTGTTCGCACAGGGTGTGAAAGTGGATTCCCTCCAACCCATCCAGTTCATTCGGCTCAAAATTTTGCTGTGTTACCCCAAGCCGGGAATACTGGAAACACGGGTTGTAAAGGTCGGTTTCAATTTCGGAATATTCCGGGTTAATGCGGATGCCGCAGCTTTTTCCGGCGCCCAGCGCCCGCCCGCGGAACCGTTTCCACTGAGCGAACGAATTGAATACAATATGGTCGCAGTACCCCAGAATTTCCTCGAATTCCCGGTCTGAATAAGCAGGCGAATAAATGTGAACTTCTTTGCCCATTTCCTCCCGGCCAAGCCGCGCTTCAAACAGCGAGCTGGCGGTTGTGCCGCTCAGGTACCGGCCAATCAGCGGGTAAACGGCAAACATGGAAAAGCCTTTCTGTGCCAGAAGAATGTGACAGCCTGTCCGTTCCTGTATGGAACGGAGAAGTTCCAGATTTTTGATTAGAAGCCGTTCATCCACCACATAGCAAGGGGAGGGGGTTCTACGAAAATCCAGTTCCATTTCGTGCCCTCAGTCCACCAGCTCGGGGGAGAAGCTTTCCTGCCACGGTAGGCCGAATTTGTTGAGCGCCTCCATAAACGGGTCGGGGTCGAATTCCTCCACGTTGAACACGCCGGGACGTTTCCATTTGCCGGTCATCACCAGCATCGCGCCGATCATGGCCGGTACGCCGGTGGTGTACGAAATCGCTTGGGAACCGACTTCCCGGTAGCATTCCTGATGGTCGCAGACATTATAAAGATAATAATTGCGCGGCTTGCCGTCTTTTATGCCCTGAAAGATGCAGCCAATGTTCGTTTTTCCTTTGGTGCGCGGGCCAAGGGAGGCCGGGTCCGGCAGAACCGCCTTTAAAAATTGGAGCGGCACAATCTGTTTTCCTTCATAATTAATCGGGTGAATGGAGGTCATGCCGACGTCTTCCAGTACCTTCAGGTGTGTCAGGTAGCTCTGGGAGAAGGTCATGAAAAAGCGGATACGCTTGACGCCTTTGATGTTGAGGGCGAGGGACTCCAACTCTTCATGGTGCAGCAGGTACATGTCTTTTTTACCCAGTTCCGGAAAATTGTAAACCCGCTTAATTTCCATCGGTTCGGTTTCCACCCATTTTCCGTTTTCAATATAGCTGCCTTTTGCGGTGACTTCACGAATGTTGATTTCCGGATTAAAGTTTGTGGCGAACGGATAGCCATGGTCGCCCGCGTTCGCATCCAGAATATCAATGTAATGGATTTCATCAAAATAATGCTTCTGCGCGTAAGCGGAAAAAACGCCGGTTACGCCGGGGTCAAAGCCGCTGCCCAGCAGCGCCGTGATGCCCGCTTCGCGGTATTTTTCGCGGTATGCCCACTGCCATTTATATTCGAATTTTGCGGTGTCCTTCGGTTCGTAATTGGCGGTATCCACATAGTCCACGCGGGTTGCCAGGCAGGCGTCCATAATGGTAAGGTCCTGATACGGAAGTGCCACGTTGATGACGATGTCCGGCTGGAATTTTCGGATGAGTGCAATCAGTTCATCCGTATGGTCGGCGTCGACCTGCGCGGTTTGAATTTTGGTGCGGCCGCCCTCCAGCTTGGCCTTCAGTGCGTCGCATTTGGAAAGTGTGCGGCTGGCAATGCAGATTTCCTCGAACACCTCGGGGTTTTGGCAGCATTTATGAACGACCACGCTGGCTACTCCGCCGGCACCGATAATTAACGCTTTTCCCATGTTTAATACCATCCTTTCGCCTTGGTTTGCTTGAAAACGGTATGAAGCAATGATTCAATCCGTATATTTATTAAGACGATTATACCGAAAAAGTAGTTCGGAATCAAGAATTTTCTTAAGCGAAATCGAATTCTACCAATCCCTCAGTCGTCAGCTTCATTGTTTGCACTGAGAACCAAAATATACCTGCGTAAAAAAGCGCGCGGCGTACAGAAAAATTTGAATTTTTTGGATGTTGAACGAATGAAAATATAGTATAATAGCAAGTGCTTACATACCGAATCGGGGCCGGAATCGGAAACGATGCCCGGCGGCCGGCATACGATTACAAGCTTGAATGAACTTCCTGAAAAGGTGTTGCGGCGAAATCATGATCAATTACGAAGAGCTGATTAATACGGCGACGGATGTTGGCTATATGCTGCTGTCCAACGGCGCCGAAATATACCGCGTGGAAGAATCCATGCAGCGGATTTTTCGTGCTTACTCGGTGGACGGTGAAATCTTCGCCATACCAACCTGTATTTTTGTTACCATCCATACGGGAGACGACCGCCCCGTGACGAAAATCCGCCGGTGTTATTCCCGCACGACCAATCTGGATAAGGTCGACCGGGTGAATGACCTGTGCCGTCGTATCTGCCGCGATACCCCGGATTTTAAAACGATCCGCCGCGAGCTGCGCGGCATTGATGCGCGCCCCAATTATACGGGAACACAGCAGGTGTTGGCGTTTTCTATGGTGGCGTTTGCGTTCACCCTTTTTTACGGGGGAACCTTTGCGGATGCGTTTGTCGCGGTTTTTTGCGGCGCTGCAATTAAAATTGTCAGCGAGCAGATGGAGCGGTTTCACGCGAACAGCTTTTTCGTGAATATTCTGGCCAGCGCCGTTTCTGCGGCAATTGCCCTGACGGCGGCGCATTACAACGTTTACCTGAATCCCGATAAAATCATTATTGGCGCGCTGATGAACATGGTGCCCGGCATAGCCATTACTAGCTTTATGCGCGACCTGATGGCGGGCGACCTGGTCGCGGGGCTAATCCGCCTGACGGAAAGCCTGTTGGTGGCTGCCGCCATTGCCATTGGCTCCGGCCTTGTGCTGACCGCGACGCGCCTGCTGTGGGGGGTATGAAAATGCCTCCGTCGGGTTGGAGCAAAAAAAGGATGAAAGGAAGGAACGAAGGATGCAGTATATTATGCCGTGCATTTATGCGTTTGCCTCCTGCGCTGCGTTTTCCATCGGGTTTAACCTGCGCGGGAAAGAACTAATCCTCACTTCATTGGGCGGTGCGCTGGGCTGGATGGTTTATTTGCTGTGCAATCCGCTCGGCAATGACATCTTCCAGTTTTTTATCGCAACCATCGTCATATCGATTTATTCCGAAATTATGGCGCGCCTGCGGAAAACCCCGGTAACCGGCTATTTGCTGGTGGCCCTTCTGCCCATGGTGCCCGGCGGTGGAATTTATTACACGATGGAGTACTGCATCATCGGAAATACCGACCAGTTCCTGGAAACCGGCCTGCACACGCTCGGAATTGCGGGCGCGCTGGCAATGGGAATTCTGCTGGTGTCTTCGTTCGTCCGCCTTTGGCATATTATTACCACAACCGAAGACAAGGCATAATCAAAGCCACGGTCCCCACCCTAGGTGGGAACCGTGGCTTTTCGCCCGTTACGGAGGCATTCTTGTTATAGCCGGTTGATTTTCAGTGGAAGGCTCGCAAAGGAAGGTGTGGCGGATATTTCTTCAGTAACACAGTGTACGATGAAAAATAAAACTGAAGCAGAGCCTTTCCGGGCAGGAGATGTGGAACCATCTATTTTGCGCCTTCGGGGAATGGCATGGGCTGGACTCGACACGCAGCTGGTATTCTCCCGGGTCGTAAACCGGCAGTCTGGCGCGGCCGCGGCAGTTGGTAAGTGCGCAGCACAGTTCTTTTCCACAGCGGTCGATCAGGGTAATGCGGCACCCCGGGAAAGGTCGATACTCATCCCAGCAGATGACATCCATCAGCGCGTCGGCTTGTTTGCATTTCATATAGATTCCCTCTTCTGTAAAGTCGATTACGGCTGATTTTCGGCGGTATGATCACAAGGAATGGTGCGCGGTGACAATGTCGACAATGGTGAAAGCGAAAACAAGACTTGCCATCCTGTATTATAATATGCAGCCGGAGCCCTTTGTGCCGCGTGAATCCAGCGGTTCTGAAAGCGGGCGGGAGGAATAGTCAAACTGTGTTTTAAGCCGGAAGCCCGAGGTCAGATACAGGTGATACGCGGGTGCGTTGGTGCTGCTGACCTCCAACGTGATTTCTCTGTTTTCCCGTGCGGTCAGGCGGTCGAGCAGCAGGCGGAGCAGCTGCCTGCCGTACCCCTTCCCCTGTTCTTGGGGGCGGATTGCGAGCCCGTAAATGGAGATGGATCCTTCTTCCAGATTGATGCTGCACACGCCTACCATCCGGTCTTCCAAATATGCGCACCAGCATTCCCGCTCCGGCGACTGCAGTGACTTTTCCACCAGGGAGCGTGCTTCCTTTTCCTCGTCATGAAAGGCCAGAACGTTTAGCTCGACCATGTCATCCAGAACTTTTACGCTGGCGGGTTCCAACCGAAGCGGGGGTTTGGGGGAGCGATTTTGTGGATTTGCACTGCGGTCATAGGACATCAGGTATTCCGAATATTCGTACTTTGCCCCGTAATGGTGCAGAACTTCTGCCGCCGCACTTTGCGGTTCAGTGACAAACAGAAACCGCTCTATGCCGTGCGGCAAAAGCTCGGCCTGGGCCTGCTGAAGCAGGGCGCGGAAACAGCCTTTCCTGCGCAAGCCCGGCAGGGTAAATGCGGAAACCTCCGCTTCCTTCTGCATGGGCATGAACAGGGACAGAAAGGCAGCTGCCTGCCCGTCTTCGTAAAGAAAATAATAGCAATTCAGGTTGGGATTGAAATTCAGCTCATTGGACAAAAAGACGGTTCCTTTGAGTCCGTCGTGTGCCTGGCAGGCCTGCTCCAAAGCGCGTACGGCTTGTTCCTGCTCCTGGTTCAGTGTGTTGCATTGTATTAAATTCATGCAATTCCTCCATTTTCATTTTCAGTATGGCTTTGTCCCATATCATACGAGAACGTTGACAGGAAAAAGAGAAGCGTGTATTTTATAAGGATGTATGGAGCGGTGTGTTTTCCACGGTTTACTTGCCCTGTATGAGCCGCTGATTTTGTTTCTATCATATCCGGTTTTGTAATTCCCATTTTATTTTGATAGAAAAATACGGTTTAAAAACTGCCCCGCTGCGGGGGCGCAGTGTGGTTCGGTTCGCTATTCCCTATTCGGGCGGTTTGTGCTATAATAAAACGAATATTATTTTGGCTTAAAATTCATGCGGCGCGACAGGAGCATAAGAAACGATATGATCATTCTGGGAATCGACCCTGGCTACGCCATTGTTGGCTACGGGGTAATCCGCGCAAGCAGCGGGCGGTATCAGCCACTGGAACACGGCGCGGTGGTCACACAGGCGGGGCAGGAGTTTAACCGTCGTTTGGAAGTGATTTACGACTCGCTTTCCAAGGTGATGGAGCACTGGAAGCCGGAGGCAGTGGCCATTGAAAAGCTGTATTTCCAGAACAACCAGAAAACGGCCATTGGCGTTGCAGAAGCGCGCGGGGTCATCCTTCTGGCGGCGCAGAAGCACGGTCTGGAAGTGTTTGAGTACACGCCCCTTCAGGTGAAGCTGGCAGTGACCGGCTACGGGCAGGCGCAAAAGCCGCAGGTTATGGAAATGACGCGGCGGCTGCTCTGTCTGAAAGAAGTCCCCAAGCCCGACGATACCGCCGACGCACTGGCCATGGCGATCTGCCATGGGCAGGCGGCGGGCTCCGGCCTGCGCCGGACCATGCTGCGCTCCACGCAGAATAAATCGCGGGTTATATAGAATGGAATAGATAATAGAAAAGAATGAAAAAGCAGGAGAAGCCATGTTTTATCATGTGAAAGGAACGTTAACCCATGTGGAACCGGGGTTTGCCGTGGTGGAATGCGGCGGCGTCGGCTTTAAATGCCTGACCACGCTCAGCACGCAGCGCGCGCTGCCAAAGCTGGGCGAGCAGGTGACGCTTTACACGCACCTGAATGTGCGTGAGGACGCACTGGATTTGTTCGGCTTTGCTACGTTGAGCGAGTTGAACTGCTTTAAGATGTTGACCGGTGTCAGCGGGGTTGGCCCGAAGGTGGGCCTTGCCATTCTTTCGGAGCTTGCCCCGGAGCAGGTTGCCATGGCGGTTGCCACGGGCGACAGCAAAACGCTGACCCGCGCCAGCGGCGTGGGTGCTAAACTAGCCCAGCGCATTACGCTGGAGTTGAAGGATAAAGTAAAGGGAATGCAGACGGGCGGCCAGCCGGTTCCCTTCGCGGGCGTGGTTTCCGCCTCGTCCAATGCGGCTTCGGCGGTCAGTGCGCTGACCGTGCTCGGCTATTCGCCATCGGAAGCTTCGGCGGTGGTCGCGCAGTTTGACTCCTCACTGACCGTGGAGGAACTGATTCGCCTTTCCCTGAAAGCGATGGCCAGCGGGATAAAATAACCGAAACACGGTGCCGTACGCCGCTTCCACCGGGAGGAAACGAAGATGGATTCCATTCTGATTCGGGAAGCCGAAAGCAGGGATGCAGAGGCGTTTTTTCGCCTGAACCGCGACGCCATGGGGTATGACTTCGATTTGGACCGCACCCGCAGGCGCCTTGATTTTGTCCTGCAAAAAAACGGCCACAAAATTTTTGTAGCGGAACAAAACGGTACGGTGGTCGGCTATGTTCACGCGGAGGATTACGAACTGATTTACAGTGAACCGCTGAAGAATATCCTGGGAATTGCCGTGGCGGAGGATGCCCGGCGGCAGGGAATCGGCGGCCGGCTCCTCTGCGCGGTTGAGGATTGGGCAAGGCGGACCGGAGCGAGCGGGGTAAGGCTCGTTTCCGGGTGTCAACGTACGGGTGCGCACCGGTTTTACGAAGCACAGGGCTATATCAGCCGAAAAGATCAAAAGAATTATATAAAACTGTTTGAAAAATAAATTAACGGTATGAAAACGGATGTTTCAAACCGGAAAGGACGGTGGAGCGAATGGATTATACCGGCGAAAACGAATATGATTTTGAAAACCGCATGGTTGCGCCCGAGTATGTTCCGGAGGATGCGGAGGTAGAAAATCCCCTTCGTCCAAAGGCGCTTTCAGAATATATCGGCCAGGAAAAGGTGAAGGAAAATCTTTCTGTTTTTATTGAGGCGGCAAAGCAGCGCCGCGAGTCGCTGGACCACGTACTGCTTTACGGACCGCCGGGTCTGGGCAAAACCACATTGGCCGGAATTATTGCGAACGAGCTGAATGTCAACATCCGCATTACGTCAGGCCCTGCGATTGAAAAGCCCGGCGATCTTGCCGCGTTGCTGACGAACCTAAACCCGGGCGACGTGCTGTTTATCGATGAAGTGCACCGCCTTTCCCGCAGTGTGGAGGAAATCCTTTACCCTGCGATGGAGGACTTTGCGCTCGATATTATCACCGGCAAGGGGCAGATGGCGGCTTCGTACCACCTTCCGTTGCCCCGGTTTACGCTGGTGGGCGCCACCACCCGCGCGGGGCAGCTCAGCGCACCGCTGCGCGATCGTTTCGGCGTGGTGCTCCGGCTGGAACTTTACACCCCGCAGGAGCTGGCCCGCATCGTCACGCGAAGCGCGAAGATTTTGGATATCCCCATTGAAGTGGACGGCGCGCTGGAAATCGCTTCCCGTTCGCGCGGTACGCCGCGTATTGCCAACCGCCTTTTAAAGCGGGTGCGCGATTTTGCGCAGGTCATCAGCGAGGGTGTCATCAATTATCAGGCAGCGAAAATCGGACTGGACCGGCTGGAAATTGATGAAATCGGACTGGATGCGAACGACCGCAGAATGCTTTCCACCCTGATTCAGTATTACAACGGCGGGCCGGTTGGGCTGGAAACGCTGGCCGCCGCCATCGGGGAGGAAGCGGTTACGATCGAGGACGTTTACGAACCCTACCTGATGCAGATTGGCTTTTTAAGTCGGACCCCGCGGGGCCGCTGCGCGACCCGCAACGCTTACCTGCATTTGGGCCTGACCCCGCCGGACGCGGTGGACAGCGGCCAGCAGCGGCTGTTTTAGGTGCAGACAAAGGAGTGTGTCATGATGGAATTTGAACAGGCAAAAATTGAAATTTACATTCCTCCGGATTATGTTGTCCCGCTGCGCGACGCGCTCAGCGAAGTCGGTGCGGGGCACATTGGAGCGTATGACCACTGCGTGTCTATCACGCAGGTGAGCGGCTACTGGCGCCCGTTGGAAGACGCAAAACCGTTCCTTGGCGAATTGGGGCAGGTCTGCGAGGGCACAGAGTGCAAAGTAGAAGTCCGATGCCGCAGGGAATTGATCCCGGAGGCCGTAAGGGTGATTCGTAAAATTCATCCTTATGAGGAACCGGTCATCAATATTGTACCGCTGGCAAATCATCTTTTTGGCGTTCACTAACTGCATTTTTTGCGGCGTTGCCTGGTTGTTTCAGCCGGAATTCAGAAAACCGAGTAGAAACCGGGTACAAACCGCACATAATAAGGTTGTGTTTTTTCCTGAGGCTGTCACAAGTCTTCTGGGAAAAGGCCTTGAATCACTTTGGTCACCATGAGTTGAATCATCTTAATCATATCATTTAGGAGTTGTGGAATATTATGGGCAGATTATTTGGTACCGACGGCGTGAGAGGCGTCGCAAACAGCGAACTGACCTGCGAAATGGCAATGAATATCGGCCGTGCTGCGGCTATGGTGCTGACGGACGCGAATCACCGCCACCCCAAATTTCTGATCGGCAAAGATACGCGTATTTCCTCCGATATGTTGGAAAACGCAATTACCGCCGGGCTTTGCTCCGTCGGTGCGAACGTGGTGCAGCTGGGCGTTGTCCCAACCCCGGCCGTCGCGTTTCTGGTGGGCAAATACAAGGCAGACGCGGGCGTAATGCTGACTGCAAGCCACAACCCCTGTGAATTTAACGGCATTAAAATTTTCAGCGGCGACGGCTACAAACTGCCCGATGCGCTGGAAGAACAAATTGAGGCAATTGTGCTGGACCACGCAGAAAAACCGGCGTGCCCCATTGCCGGCGACGTGGGCAGCGTTTCCACCATGCCGAACGTGGTACGCGATTACGTAGATCATATTAAAAGTACGGTCGCTTTTTCACTGGATGGCATGCGGATCGGGATCGACTGCGCAAACGGTTCGGCTTCCCGCACAGCGGAGCTTCTATTTACCGAACTTGGCGCTGAATGCCATATGCTTTCCAACCAGCCGAACGGCGTGAATGTGAACGACAACTGCGGTTCCACCCATATTGAAAACCTGATGGCTTTCGTCCGTGAAAACCATCTGGATGCAGGTGTGGCATTTGACGGCGACGCAGACCGCTGCCTTGCGGTGGACGAAAAGGGTCAGTTGGTGGACGGCGACTATCTGATGGCAATTTGCGCGGCGGATTTGAAAAGCCGCGGCAAGCTGGAAAAGAACGCAGTGGTCGGCACCATTATGACCAATATGGGCTTTACCCGCTTCTGCGACGAAAACGGCATGAAATTCGCCGCAACGAAGGTAGGCGACCGTTATGTTCTGGAGGAAATGCTGCAGGAGGGCTATAACTTCGGCGGCGAGCAGAGCGGACATATTATTTTCCACGATTTTGCAACAACCGGTGATGGCCAGCTGACCGCCGCGCAGCTTTTGAGCATTGTGCACCGCCGCAACGCGAAGCTTTCCAGCCTTGCCACCCTGATGACCCGTTACCCGCAGGTGATGGTGAATGTGCAGGTTGGGCCGGAGGGCAAGCTCCGCTTCTACACCGATTCCGAGGTAAAGGAAGCGGTGGAACGTGCAAAGGAAAAGTTGGGTTCAAACGGCCGCATTGTGGTGCGCCCCTCCGGCACGGAGCCTTTGCTGCGTGTGATGATTGAGGGCGAGGATCCCGAATACATCAACGTACTGGCGAATTCTGTTGCGGATGTGCTGCGGGAACGTTTGGCGTAACTGTTTTTCATAAATTTTGACCGATAAAGAGGAACCGAATTGAGAGCTGCAAACTGGAAGGACTACGAATTAATTGATACAAGCAGCGGGGAGCGGCTGGAACGGTGGGGGAACGTAATCCTCATCCGGCCCGACCCGCAGATTATCTGGAACACGCCGAAAACAAACCCGCTTTGGCACCGGGCGAACGCGCGCTACCACCGCTCGCAGACGGGCGGCGGTCGATGGGAAGAGCTGAAAGGGGTTCCGTCCGTGTGGAAAATCGGTTATCACGGGCTGACGTTCCAGCTGAAAACCATGGGCTTTAAGCACACCGGAATTTTCCCCGAACAGGCGGTCAACTGGGACTTTGCCATGGAGAAGATTCGCCGTGCGAACCGCCCGGTGAAGGTGCTGAACCTGTTCGGTTACACTGGTGCGGCTACTTTGGCCTGCATGAAGGCGGGTGCGCAGGTGTGCCATGTGGATGCCTCCAAAGGCATGGTTACGTGGGCAAGGGAAAATGCCGCGGCTTCCGGGCTGGCCGACCGGCCGGTACGGTGGCTGGTGGACGATTGCGTAAAATTTGTGCAGCGGGAACAGCGGCGCGGCAACACCTATGACGGCATCATTATGGACCCGCCGTCCTACGGGCGCGGGCCAAACGGCGAGGTCTGGAAGCTGGAAGAGCAGCTGTACTCGCTGGTAGAGCTGTGCCTTCCCGTCCTTTCGGAAAATCCTCTGTTTTTTATTCTGAACTCTTATACCACCGGGTTGTCCCCGGCGGTGATGGAATACCTGCTGGGCGTGCTGCTCGGCAAAAAATTCGGCGGCCGGGTTTCTTCAGATGAAATCGGCCTGCCGGTCACCGAAACCGGGCTGGTTCTCCCCTGCGGCAGCACCGCCATTTGGGAAGCCACGGATTAAGCGTGGGAGGAATTCCGTTTGCATCTTCCAATGCGCTATGGTATTATTATAAGTATGTGTATAGATACGTGTATTGACACATATAGTTGCTCCGATTTTTCCTTGCACGGGCGGCCGGGCAGGAAAAACGGGCGGTGAAAGGGCAGTTTTAGAATGGATTACATCACAGCGGAAAACGTCGCATTTTCTTACGGCGATGAGGAAACAGGCGATGTGAGGGAAGTGCTTCACGGCGTTTCGCTCGGAATTCAAAAGGGAGAGTTCGTGGCTTTGTTGGGCCACAACGGCTCCGGTAAGTCCACCATGGCCAAGCTGTTCAACGCCATGCTTCTACCGGGTGGCGGCAAAGTGTTTGTAGACGGCATGGATACGGTGGACGAAAGCGTGCTTTACGAAATCCGCCGACGGGTTGGGCTGGTTCTTCAGAATCCGGACAACCAATTGGTCGCCAGCATCGTGGAAGAGGACGTTGCGTTTGGGCCCGAAAATTTGGGTGTACCACCCGAAGAAATCCGGAAACGGGTGGACGACGCGCTGAAAGCCGTGGAAATGTACGATTTCCGCCTGAATGCGCCGTACAAACTGTCCGGCGGGCAGAAGCAGCGCATCGCTATTGCGGGCATTATCGCCATGCAGCCGGACTGCATCGTGCTGGACGAACCCACCGCTATGCTGGACCCGCGTGGGCGCACCGAGGTTATGAATACCATTCATAAGCTGAACCGTGAGAAGGGCATTACCATTGTTCTGATTACGCACTATATGGACGAGGCCGTGCAGGCCGACCGTGTGATTGTGATGGACAGCGGGAAAATTCTGACGCAGGGAACGCCGCACGAGGTATTTTCGCAGGTGGAACTGCTGAAAAAGCACGCGCTCGACGTGCCCCAGTCCACCGACCTGATCGACCAGCTGAAATCCAGCGGCTGCGACCTGCCGGACGGTGTGCTGAACATTGAGGAGTGCGTTGCAGCACTGGAACCGCTGCTGCAAAAACACGTACGGCGAACCGGAAACCAACAATAAGCGCGGAGCGGCGGAATGTGGTTCCTCCGCATTTAATTTGGGAGAAACTTATGCCTGTAATACCTGTAATTGAAACAAAAGATTTGACTTATACTTACGGCGCGGGAACTCCGTTTGAAAAAACCGCCGTGGATCATGTGAGCTTTTCCATTGAACCAGGGGAGTTCATCGGCCTAATCGGCCATACCGGTTCGGGAAAATCCACGCTGATTCAAATGCTGAACGGGCTTTTGCGCCCCACAAGCGGAACCGTGCTGCTGAACGGCAAGGATATTTGGGCGGAACCGAAAAAAATCCGTTCGGTGCGTTTTCAGGTGGGAATGGTGTTCCAGTACCCGGAGCATCAGCTGTTCGAGGAAACCGTTCTGAAGGATATTGAGTTTGGCCCAACCAATATGGGCCTGAGCGCGGAAGAAACGGAAGCACGTGCACGCCAGGCGGCGGAGTTTGTCGGCTTGAAGCCGGAGCTGCTGGAAAAAAGCCCGTTTGAGCTTTCCGGTGGGGAAAAGCGCCGCGCGGCAATTGCGGGCGTTATCGCCATGGACCCGGATGTGCTGATTCTGGACGAACCCACGGCGGGGCTTGACCCGCACGGCAGGGACGTGTTGCTCAGCCAGATTATGACTTACCATCGGAAGCGTGGCAATACGGTCATTTTGGTTTCCCACAGCATGGAGGATATTGCCCGCACGGCGGACCGGGTGCTGGTTATGAACTCCAGCCGGAAAGCGATGTTCGATGCTACGGGCGCGGTGTTTGCCCGCAGCGCGGAATTGGAAGAAATCGGCCTGCGCGTGCCGGAAATCACCAAGATTATGGCAATTCTGCAAAGCAAAGGCTACCCCGTTACCACCGTGCTCACAGTGGAACAGGCGGTGCGGCAGCTGCTGCCGCTGTTACGGAAGGGAGGCTGAGCCATGGTTCGGGATATTACGCTCGGGCAGTACTTTCCGGGGAATTCTCTGATTCATCGATTGGACCCCCGCATAAAAATTGCGCTGACGTTTGTCTATATTATCTTTATATTTGTTGCTTCCAATTTTGAAAGCTTGCTGTTGATGGCGGTGATGATTCTTGCCGTTCTTCTGCTGTCTGGTGTTCCGCTGAAGCAGTATTTTAAAAGTCTGAAAGCAATTTTGTTTGTCGTGCTGTTCACATCAATCTTAAATTTATTTTATGGTACCGGCGAAGTGGTCTGGAAGGGCTTTGGCTTTATGCAGATTACAACCGGCGGTATTTCCAATGCTATTTTTATTACAATTCGTATTATCAGCCTGATTTTATTCAGCTCTGTATTGACGTTCACCACATCGCCCACCGAACTGACCGATGCACTGGAACGCCTAATGAAGCCGTTGAAGGTGCTCCATGTGAAGGTGCATGAAATTGCAATGATGATGACCATTGCGCTGCGTTTTGTTCCCACTTTGCTGGAGGAAACGGATAAAATCATGAGCGCACAGAAAGCACGCGGCGCCGACATGGAAAGCGGCGGCTTGACCCAGCGGGTAAAGGCGCTGATTCCCATTCTGATTCCGCTTTTTGTTTCGTCCTTCCGCCGCGCCTACGACTTAGCCATGGCGATGGAATGCCGCTGCTACCACGGCGGCGAAGGACGCACGAAGATGAAGGTGCTGCACGCGGGCCCGCGCGATGTGGCGGCGGTGGCCTTTTCCGCCGTGTTCTGCATCGGCGTGGTGCTGTGCGGCATTTATTTTCCTCCTGCGTTTTAATCCGATTTTATAGGAATGCTCTGCAAGGAGACGAAACATGCGCAATTTGCTCTTGACAATTTGTTATGACGGTGCGAATTACCACGGCTGGCAGATACAGCAGAATGCCATTTCTGTGCAGCAGGTTTTTCAGGAATCGCTGTTCCGAGTCCTTGGGGAGCGGCCCGATATTAAAGGCTGCAGCCGCACGGATTCGTTTGTTCATGCGCGGCAGTTCTGCATCAGTTTGAAAACAGAGCACACAATCCCGTGTGAACGGCTTGTGGGTGCTCTGAATCATTTTTTGCCGGAAGATATTGCCGTGCAAAGCTGCCGGGAAGTGCCGTTGGATTTTCATGCACGATATTCCTGCACGGGAAAGGAATATGTTTACCAAATTTGGAACCACCCGGTGCGCGACCCCTTTTTAAACCGGCGCGCGCTGCACTACTGGTATCCACTGGACTTGGAACGAATGAATCGGGCGGCAGCCGGGTTTATGGGTGCGCACGACTTTACTTCGTTCTGCACGCTGGACGCGCGTGACCGGGGGGACATGACCCGCACCGTAACGAAAGCGGAACTGCGGCGCGAGGGGAATTTGGTACTTTACACGGTGGCGGCCGACGGATTTCTTTATAATATGGTAAGGATTATGGTCGGCACCCTGCTGCGTGTAGCGCAGGGAAAGCTGGAGCCGGAGGATATTCCTCGCATCCTCGAAGCGAAAGACCGCAAGGAAGCGGGGCCGACTGCGCCGCCTTGCGGGTTGTATTTGAACCGTGTCTTTTACGAGAATCTGGAAAGCAAGCATTCGGATGATTAAAACCGCGGAACATGCGGCGAAAGGATGGTGACAGCCATGGGCAGAGGCGAGCGTTACAACACCACCGAAATCGAACTGGGCAAACATCATGCCCGGCAGGAGCGTTCCTCCCGAAGAAGAAAAGAACCGCGGCCGCGCCGGATTCCACGTTGGATGTACCGCGTGATTCTGATTTTGCTTCTTACCTTTGTCGGAATGCTGCTGTGGTTCAACCGTACCAACCTGACGCCGGAAAATGTGCTGGATTGGGTGCAGACGCAGTTTATCGGTATGGGGGTGGGGGACGGATACCCCTACAAAATCACCGGAAATGTGGTATCGCCTGGAAACTTCAAATCGGTGAACCATGAGCTTGTAATGGTGCGCGATACGGAGCTTACCGTTCTGAACGGTACTGCGAAAGAGGTTCTAAGCCGCCAGCACAGCTTTTCCAAGCCAATTATGCGCCTGAATGGTACGCGAACGCTGATTTATAATCTCGGCGGAAAGGGATATCAGTTGGAAGGTCCGAGTCGTACCATTGTGCGGAATAATACGGACAACAATATTCTATGCGGTGCGCTTGCAGCCAATGGGCGTTATGCCCTAATCACCGAGCAGGACGGTTACTGCGGCCGTCTGACCGCTTATAATACGGAGCAGCAGGAACTGTTCCACTACTGGTTTTCCGAATATTACCCGTCCGCAGCGGCGCTGAACGACAGTGGAACAAAGGCGGTTGTGACCGGAGTTTCCTCCAAAAACGGTGCGCTGACTTCCGCCGTATATCTTCTCAATTTCAGTGACAGCAAGCCGGCAACCCCGGTGGCCCAGTATGAGGAAAATATGATGCTGGACGCCGCCTATTTTGGCAACGGGACGGTGGTTGCCGTCGGCGACCGGTTGACGGCGGTCATTCAGACCGATATTGGGAAAAAAGTAGATTATAATTATGAAGGACGGCAGTTAACTGCATATGATATCAATAGCGGAAAAACAGTGCTGAGCCTATCCCCCTACCAGAACGCGGCGGATTCCAAACTGGTGGTATTGAACAGCATGGGCGCATCGGATGTGACGATTACGCTGAAACAAAGCGTAAAGTCCGTTTCCCTGTACGGGAATACGGTTGCGGCGCTGGCAAACGGGAAGGTTTATTTTTACTCCGCGGACACGGGCGCGGCACAGGGAACCTGCGACGCCGGCAGCGATGCCAAAGCAATTGCGCTTGACAGCGAAAACACCGTTTACATACTGGGCGTGTCGGAGGTGCGCTGCGCCTCAGCACAGTGAACTCTTGTGTAAATCGTTCTTTTATGATATATTATAATGATAGTCTGAAACGGCAGGAGAAGGTTTCCAAAGTTTTCACCAGAATCAGGCTGAGACGGAATCGGGAAGGCTTCCTACTGCGGCGAAAGGATGGTCATGAACATGGCAACGATACTGGATATTATCCTGCTTGTGGTCCTGCTTGGGTTTATAATTACCGGTTTAAAGGCCGGTCTGGTACGCTCGCTGCTTGGTTTGGTCGGCTATCTTTTTGCGATTGTTGCTTCCGTGGCTCTTGTAAACCGCTTTTCTGGCCTGATTGGAGCGTGGTTTTTTCATGGACGCACGGATAACGTGCTGCAGATCGCGCTAACAAAAATTGCTGCGACAGTTATTTTTTTCGCGCTTCTCCAATTATTGCTCCGTATGATAATCGGTGCGGTCGACACCGTGTTCCGGTTGCCAGTTCTGCATCAGGTTAACGCGCTGCTTGGCGGCGTGTTCGGTTTGTTGAAAGGCATTTTGGTTATTTTTCTGTTTTGCGCAGTGCTGCAATTGGCGCTGCCGCTGCTGGTGCAAAAATATCCTGAATTTACACAGAAGGAAATTGCCCAGTCATGCATTTATCAGTTTACGAATGCAAATAATCCTATTTGCAGCCTGTATGAAACGGAAATTTAGAATGGAGTAAGGATGGATTGTCAAATATGAAGCAAAGAAACAAGAACATTAATGTGCCGAATTCTCTTTCCGTGTTGCGCATCATTCTAATTGTTCCGTTTGTTTACTATTTCATTCACAACCGCATTTTAGAAGCGGGCATTGTCTTGGCGGTATCGGGTCTTTCCGATATGCTGGACGGTATGATCGCACGCAAGTTTAACCAGTTCACCGAGTTGGGGCAGATGCTTGACCCGGTTTCCGATAAACTGACCCAGGGCGCGGTCGCGGTTTGTCTTGCAGTCGAGCAGCCAATTCTAATTCCGCTGCTTGCCATTTTTATCGTGAAGGAAGCCTTAATGCTGGTCGCCGGCTGCTTTTTGCTCAAAACGGGGAAACGCCCGGGTGGTTCCAAATGGTATGGCAAAGTCGCGACAACCTTGTTTTATATTTCCTTTGGAATTATTGTTGTTCTGAAAGGAATCTGGAATATTGAAAATATGGTGCTGACCATTACCCTTCTTTCCATTACGGCAGCATTTATGATCTACGCGTTTGTACAATACGCGAAAATTTACTTTGTTATTCTGCACTCGGACGACCCGAGCTATCGAATTGATATTCATGAGGTTATGGATAAAAGGGATAAATCAGATGAATGAGGATTTTGAGCTATGCCAATGAGGGGAACGCTCGAAATTCATAATAATTTTACACTTTGCGTCGATTCCATTCATATATTCAAGTTAAGATAAGCTAACGCGTTCCGGCCCCGCATAGGACCGGCCGGAGGCGGCATATGAATTTATCTGCGACAATGCCTTTGTTTTGGATAGATATTTCAAGAAGAGAAGAAGTGAGTTTTACCAATGCTATGTTCAAGATGCCATAAAAGACCGGCGGTCGTATTTATTTCCCCGACGGTTGATTCGAAAGAAAGCCGTGGGCTTTGCCTGGCTTGTGCAAAAGAGTTGGGTATAAAACCCGTCAATGACCTGATGGAGAAGATGGGGATAACAGAAGAACAAATGGAAGCGATGGAAGCGGAGCTGAATGAACTGATGGCCCCGAATTCGGATGACGACGGGGATTCGGACAGTGAAGACGGCTTTATTCCCGGCGGTGCCGCCACGTTTCCGTTTCTTCAGAATATTTTTTCCGGTCCCAGCAACAGCGCCGAACAGGTGCAGAACGGGAAAAATGCGGAAAAAGAGAAAAAAGAAAAACATAAAACCAAACGCAAACATCTGGATTCGTATTGTACCAACCTGACTGCCAAGGCAAAGAAAGGTGAAATCGACGCCATCATCGGCAGGGAAAAAGAAATTTCCCGCGTGGTTCAAATTCTGAGCCGCCGTACGAAAAATAATCCATGCCTAATCGGTGAACCGGGCGTGGGCAAAACTGCAGTCGCGGAAGGCCTTGCCCTTCGCATTGCTGCAGGGACGGTCCCTGCAAGGCTGAAAAAGAAAGAAATCCATCTGCTGGACCTTACGGCCCTGGTCGCCGGAACGCAGTTCCGCGGGCAGTTTGAAAGCCGCATTAAGGGCCTTGTGGACGAGGTGAAGGCGGAAGGCAATATCATCCTGTTCATCGACGAAGTGCATAATCTGGTTGGTACCGGCGATGCAGAGGGTTCCATGAACGCCGCCAATATTTTGAAGCCTGCCCTGTCCCGTGGGGAGATTCAGGTAATCGGCGCAACCACATTCTCCGAATACCGCAAGTATATTGAAAAGGATGCCGCACTGGAGCGCCGCTTCCAGCCCGTAACCATTGCGGAGCCTTCGGTGCAGGAAACCACGGATGTCCTGATGGGCATTAAGTCCTATTACGAGACCTACCACCGTGTTCGTGTGCCGGAGCCGGTGATCCGCAGGGCAGTTGTGCTTGCCGAGCGTTATATTACCGACCGTTTTCTGCCGGATAAGGCCATTGACCTTCTGGATGAAGCGTGCGCCTGCGCCGCTCTGCGTAACGGCTCCATGGCCGATTACGATGCCGCCAACGCGCAGCTGGAAACCCTCCGCGCACAGGAGGAAGAACTGACCGCGGACGGAATTGAACCGGATTACGAGAAGCTTGCCGAGGTTCGAACGGAAATTTCCCGCTTGGAGGAAAAGGCGAAAGCCTTGGCTCCGGCTGCCCTGGGTTCTGAAGTCGAGGAAAAGGATTTGGCTCGCGTGATTGAACTGTGGACCGGAATCCCCGCCAGCCGAATTCAGGAAAATGAGCTGAAAAAGCTGGCAGACCTGGAAAATACGCTCAACCGAAAAATTATTGGACAGAAAGAAGCGGTCGCGGCTATCGCATCGGCCATTCGCCGCAGCAGGGTGCAGATCAGCCCCCGCCGCAGACCCGCTTCCTTTATCTTTGTTGGCCCCACGGGCGTAGGAAAGACCGAACTGGTCAAAGTTCTGTCGCGCGAACTGTTTGACACGCCCGAAACATTGATTCGGCTGGATATGTCCGAATTTATGGAGAAGCATTCGGTTTCCCGCATTATCGGTTCTCCTCCGGGCTATGTGGGTTACGATGAAGCCGGCCAAGTGACGGAAAAGGTTCGCCGCCGCCCGTATTCGGTCCTTCTGTTTGATGAGATTGAAAAAGCGCACCCGGATGTGATGAACATTCTGCTTCAGATTCTGGATGAGGGCCGGATTACCGACGCGCACGGCCGCACGGTGAATTTTGAAAATACCGTGATTGTCATGACTTCCAACGCGGGAAGCGAGAAAAAGGAAGGCGCGCTTGGCTTTGCTAAGACCGAAACAGATATGTCCCGTGAAAAGGCCATGAAGGCTCTGTCGGACTTTCTGCGCCCCGAATTTCTCAGCCGTGTAGATGAGGTGATCGTATTCCGCCCGCTGAATGCAGACGATTTTGAGGCAATTTCGCACCTGATGCTGGATGAGTATGTTGATTCGCTGAAGGAACGCGGAATTCAGCTGAAATACGACGAAAAAGCAACCCATTGGCTGGCGCAGCACGCCATTGGCGGAAAGAGCGGTGCGCGCGACCTGCGCAACCTGATTCGCCGCCAGGTGGAGGATAAAATTGCATCCGCCATTGTGGACAATAATGAGGAAGTTATTACTGGTATTGCCGTTACCGCCGATGACAGCGGGATTCGGTTGGACATTCTAAAATAATTTAAAAAATCGCTGGATTTATGATTGACATCTGCCACTGGACTATGCTATAATGATAGCCGTCGCTAAAATGCGAGTGTAGTTCAGTGGTAGAACTCCAGCCTTCCAAGCTGGTCGTGTGGGTTCGATTCCCATCACTCGCTCCATGGAATGCGCCAATAGCTCAGCTGGATAGAGCAACTGCCTTCTAAGCAGTAGGTCAGGGGTTCGAATCCCTTTTGGCGCGCCATATATATGGTGGATGTAGCTTAGCTGGTTAAAGCGCCAGTTTGTGGCACTGGAGACCGTGGGTTCGAGTCCCATCTTCCACCCCACTTAAAAAACCGGCACGAAGCAGAGCGTTTTGTTTCGTGCTTGATATTGGGCTGTAGCCAAGGGGTAAGGCAACGGACTTTGACTCCGTCATTCCGTAGGTTCAAATCCTGCCAGCCCAGCCAGAGCCTGTCTTCGGGCTCCGTTCGCGGACAGGCACTTTTTTAGTTGACAAGCGCAGCAAAAGCTGCTATAATATAAAGGTTGTTGTGAATCATTAGCTCAGTCGGTAGAGCACTTGACTTTTAATCAAGGTGTCCGGGGTTCGAATCCCCGATGGTTCACCAAAAATCCGCATGAACACTGAGCTTCAGGATTCATGCGGATATTTTTTTGTATGGTTGCAGCAACGGCGTAGCAATATTATCTTCTTAAAATGATTTAAACCGAATGAATCGTCGTAAATCTCACGGTTAAAAACCCATGAAAGCGAAAAGAATATAACGGCTATAAGTCGAGAATATAAAGAAGTCGGTCTGAATTATATGGATTCAGACCGATTTTATATAGAACTTTTAATTTCTTTGTATTATTATAAAGAAAATATTGAAATACTCTTTTGCAGAATTTGTTCTAAGAAGGGAATCCAAAAACTAGGTTTTCATTTTTGTACAATTGGGACTATAATAAAAAGCTGAGGAAGTATGTGTAATCGCAATAATGACGACGTGTAATATCAGATTATAGGCAATTAAGCTGTTTTTTACTGGCAGCACTGCTTGATGATCAATCTTCGCAGCTTGTTTAAATGGTGCAGCGTAAGTAAGGTGATTTATAAACTCTAAAGTTAGACAGCGTGTAAAGGATAACAAAAATTTTGTATTAAAACAAAAATAGGAAGCTTGGGTTACATATGGATAGTATAACAAATGATGTAGAAAGCAAGGAAATAGAAAATACAGAGAATCGTACCATGAGCAGCACAAGATTAAGGATGATCTTGATTTCTGTATTGATTATGACTTTTATGATGACAGTTGACAGCAGCATTTTGAATGTTGCCCTGCCGACATTGGCAAAAGCCCTGAATGTGCCAACCAGTCTGATTGACTGGGCCTGCACTGCATACTTGATTAGTATGTGTGCGTTTGCACTTATTTTTGGAAAAATTGCCGATATCATCGGAAAAACGAGGGTTTTTCAAGCAGGAACGGTTATCTTTACAGTTGGGTCCATGCTGTGCAGCATATCCGGAAGCTTTGTTTTTCTAATTATCAGCAGGCTCATTCAGGGCATTGGCGCCAGCGCAGCGATGAGCAGCAATCTTGGCATCATCACGGAGACTTATTCTGCTGAGAATCGGGCAAAAGCGCTCAGCGGCGTTTCTTCGGCGGTTGCACTGGGAACGTTGGTCGGGCCTATTGCAGGCGGTGTTATTTTAAATTATTTCAGCTGGCCAGTCATCTTCCTGATTAACCTGCCGGTTGGTGTGGCTGCTTTTATTCTTGGTTTTGTTTTCCTTCCCAAAAACAAAGGCAGAAAAGCAGTGAATCATTTTGATATTGGCGGCAGTATTTTTATTGTATTGGCGATTACCACGGTGATTTCGTCTTTGACTATGCTGCAGACCTACAATAATATTTATCTATATCTGCTTTTGCTCTTAGGATTTGTATTTCTTTTTTTCTTTGTTTGTTTTGAAAACAAATCAGATGTTCCGCTGATTAAGATTTCTCTGTTTACCAATAAGGCATTTGTTATTAATCTTTTGGCGATTACAATGACTTTTATCAGTATTGGAACCTACGGTATCATGATGCCGTTTTACCTGCAGGATGCACTTGGGTATACACCGGCAAAAGCAAGTCTTATTATGATTACGCAGCCGATTATTATTGCACTTGTCGCACCAATCGCCGGGACTCTTGCGGATAAATATGGATACCGTCCGGTTTCTGCTTTCGGTATGTTTCTCTTTGGTGCAGGTGCTTTGTTTCAAGGCCTGCTGTATCATCTGGATACCGGTCTTTTCTTTATTTTATTAGGTATTGTAATTTTTGCAGCAGGCAATGCTCTTTCTCAAGCACCCAATAATGCGCTGCTCATGTCCAGTGTGTCTCCTGAAGATTATGGGTTTGCAGGAAGTCTGGGGTCGCTGGTGCGTTATCTGGGCGTATCGATTGGGCTGACGCTTTCTACTTGTATTCTTTATGCCATGATGTCCTATAAAGCAAGCTTCCCAGTGAAAAGTTTTCCGAATGACCAGCCGGCTTTCTTTATTTACGGACTACGCTATGTATTTATTGGTTCGTGTATGATTTTGTGGGTGGCTGCTTTCCTCATGTTCAGGGAACATATAAAATCAAAAAAGTGTCAGAGTACAATTACAAATAACAACTAAGCCAAAATGGACTGCACTTTCAGTTCGAGGCAGTTTAGCCGATTCGGATACAAATGTCGATTGTGCGGTACATAAACCGTATGAATAAATTATTTATTAGGAGGAAGTTATCATGGATAAGACTTTTGAATTCTTAAAGAAATGCGGTACTTACTATCTTGCAACCATGGATGGGGATCAGCCAAGAGTACGTCCTTTCGGCACGATACATCTTTTTGATGGAAAACTCTATATTCAAACTGGCAAATTAAAAGACGTATCAAAGCAAATGCACAGAAATCCAAAAGTTGAAATCTGTGCATTTATGGACGGAAAATGGATTCGAGTTTCCGCCACTGTGGTAGAAGACCCTCGAATTGAGGCTCAACAGAGTATGTTAGACGCGTATCCGTCACTTCAAGGAATGTACCAGGCGGGAGATGGCAATACGGAAGTCTGGTACTTAAAAGACGCTACATCAACGATTTCATCTTTCACAGAAAAACCAATCATTGAAACATTTTAATTAATAGTAAATGAATAACAAGCCATGATGTCCCCCGAACATCATGGCTTGTTATTTTATCTTTACGGCAGTTTGCAACTGCCATTTTCAACGTGTGCCAAAAACTCGTTTGCTGCAATACATTCATGGCGAAGAGTTGCTGAAGTTTCTCTGTTTGTGCTTTTTTACAGGGCTTAAATTTATTTTTATGACTCAATATTCATTGTTTTGGGTAACCTACCATGGAAGTGACGAATGGAGCCCGAGCACCTTTTGAGCATTTACGGACAACTTAACCCGAAGCCCGTTGATGGTTTGACACCTTGTCCCTGATCTGTTATAATAAACAAAATTCAGCATATTTTTCGGTTGGACGGCTTATGCCGTTTTCAAGAATGAGCTTCTTGGGTGGGAAGTCCTTATTAGGGCTTCTCATTTTTATTTTGCAAGCGGATGATTGGAGTGGTACACGTGGATAAAACGCTGCTTGACATTGCATTGATCTTAGCCTCTACAAAAATTGGCGGCCTTGTCAGCCGCAAACTTAAAATGCCGGAAGTGCTGGGAGCACTATTTGCCGGAATTATCCTTGGGCCGATTATACTCAATGTTGTGCATTATGATAGCAACATAAAACTGCTTTCCAACCTGGGCGTAATTTTGCTCATGTTTTTGGCGGGATTGGAAACCGATTTGGAGCAGCTGAAACAGGCGGGGAAATCATCCCTTGTCATTGGGTCACTTGGCATTGTGCTGCCGCTTGTTTTCGGTTCGCTGTGTGCTTTCCTTTTCTATCAGAATACAATCGAAAACATTTTTATCGGCGTAATTTTAACCGCAACCAGTGTCAGTATTACCGTTGAAACGCTGATTGAACTTGGAAAGCTCCGCACAAAGGCAGGAATTAACATCCTTGGGGCTGCTGTGGTGGACGACATATTAGGACTCATCTTGATTTCGGTGCTTCTTACAGTGAACAGCGATACCGGAAACGCCTCTCTGGTTTGGGTAATGCTCAAAATTGTGCTCTTCTGCCTGTTGGGGGTGCTGGCGATTTTGTTTTTGCCTAAGCCTATCAACCGAATGACACAAAAACTGGAACCGAGCCGGACAATGCTTACCTTTTCGCTGGCTGCTGCTTTGTTGGTTGCATTTGCTGCAGAAAACCTGGGTATTGCGGCAATTACCGGTGCCTATCTTTGCGGCCTGCTGTTTTCACAGTTCCAGCACAAGGAATACATTGAAAAAAATGTGAAGGCAATTTCATCCGGATTTCTTTCTCCCATTTTTTTTGCAAGCGTTGGGTTGGAAGCAAAACTTGATGGCATTAGCATCAGGGTCATTGCAATCACAATGGTTATGTTTGTGGTTGCGGTCATCGGAAAGGTTGTTGGATGCGGGGTAGCCGCACGTCTGTTCAAAATGAGCCGGAGAGAGTCGCTGCAAATTGGCGTCGGAATGATTTCACGCGGCGAGGTGGCGATTATTACAGCCAATATCGGGCTACAGAACGGCATTATCACGCAGGAAGTTTTTATTCCGACCATACTGGTCGTTCTGCTTACCACCGTGGTAACGCCGCTGTTGTTGAAGCTGTCCTTCTCTCATAAAAAACTGCAAGTGGACTCTTAAAAAGAGCCGGATATAATTGTGCTCCCGGCTTTCAGCGATTCAGGTACGGCTGCCCTCTTTGCTGACCGTGGATTCCGCGGCTTTTTGCTGGATTAATTCCAAATTCCGCTTGAGCCGGGGGTCATTCGGCTGCATGGTGCAGGCCTTGCGGGCGTATTCCAGCGAGGTTTGGTAAAGCCCTAGATGGTAGCAGCTGATTGCTCCGTAATCGTACAAGGCGTATCCCCAGGCTTCCGGTTCCAGCAGGTAACTGCCGGATTTTTGTGTGATGTTCAGGCCCTTGGTGACCATGAAGTACACCAGCGGCCAGTCGTTTTCCAAATATCCGATGCGCGCAAACTGCAAATAGGGTTCCCGTATCGTGGGGCATTCCGCGATGGCCCGGAACAGCCAGCTTTTCGCGTTGGAATGGTCGCCTTTCTCAAAATAGCAATGCGAAATAAAACGCATGGCCGCGCATCGTTCTTCGTCCCAAAGGGCGGTCGGCATGTTAAGATAACGAGTGAGTGTATGAATACACTCATCAAACCGGGAGTAATACATATACTCCCGCCCAAGCCAGAAAATGACCCGGTTATCCGCCGGGTTTTCTTTTGCGGACAGTTCCAGCAGGGGAAGATACTGGCTTCGGGGTTTTGACGTATCCGGAAAATGGTTTAGCACAAGGCCCTCTACCCAAACAGTACGGTCGGGGTCTTCACCGTAATATTCCAATATTTCATGTACGGGATGCACCCAACGAAATCCATGACGACGATGTATCTTCTCCATGGGAAATTGTTTTTCGTATGTTCCGTCGCTGTTGCGGCTCCATGTGAAAAGATATCGGGCGCGGGTATAAAACGGCTGCCATGCGTTTTCCAGCTTCTGGCGCCATCCGGGTTCAAAGATTTCATCCAGGTCATTTGACACGCAAATGTCCACATCTTCGGGAATATGGTTCATTGCAATATTCCTTGCCGTGTCAAAGCGCCATGGATGAATTGTTTCCTCATATACCGTCGCGCCCCGTGCCCGCAGTTTTTCTACCGTTTTATCCGATGAGCCGGTGTCTGTTACCACAACCAGATCCGCTTCACTCACCGCATCCATCCATCGGTCCACAAAGGCTTCCTCGTTTTTACAAATGGCATAAACACATACTTTATATTTGTTCAAGCTAGCACCCGCTTATAAAAATAATTTTGAAAGGCGGGTGCTGTCTGTTGTATGACAACATCCGCCTGCAGAATTAAGACAATTATACGATGGTAATACCCGCGCTTGCATAGCCTGTGACGGTATTAATTAGGGATGAACCGGTAGCCGAGGCAGAGAAGACCATGAGCAGGCGGGTTTGCGCCGTAACCGGAATTGCCAGACCAGTCGTGATTCCATTGACAGAGGTTCCAACACTAACGTTCCCTGACAACGCGGGTAATGTGACCAGAACACCTGGAATGGGTACGAATACGTTGTCTGGAGTGGCCGAACCGTAAAGCTGAGCGGTCAGTGTAATGGAGGAGCCGGTTAAAGAGAGTGCTTCTGTCACACTGTAAAAAGCCGAGATGGATGTTATGATGCCATCACGTGGGACAGAGAATGCGAAATTCAGCAGCTGGCCGCTTGCACCGGTTAGGTCGATGGTTCCACTAAGGGCGGTAAGACCGGTTGCAGAATTGCCGAAGCCAATGAGTGCCGGCAGGCCAACCAGGCCAAGAGCCAGGGTTGTGGGTGCAACTGTACTGCCTGATGCAAAGGGGATGATGCTTCCGGAGCCGGTTGGTCCGGTGGGACCGGTGGCGCCTGTGGGTCCTGTTGGTCCGGTGGGACCGGTCGTGCCCGTAGGTCCTGTCGGCCCGGTGGGACCGGTGGCGCCTGTGGGTCCTGTCGGCCCGGTGGGACCGGTAGCGCCCGTGGGTCCTGTCGGCCCGGTGGGACCGGTGGCGCCTGTGGGTCCTGTCGGCCCGGTGGGACCGGTAGCGCCCGTGGGTCCTGTCGGCCCAGTGGGACCGGTGGCGCCTGTGGGTCCTGTCGGCCCGGTGGGACCGGTAGCACCCGTGGGTCCCGTAGGCCCGGTAGGTCCGGTGGCGCCTTTTATAATAGGAAACTGCATAGTAGGCCGATAAAAGGTCTGCAGGTAAGGGATGAGCTTTCCATTACACGTTTGGCCCTTTTATGTCTTTCGGGCCAGCATGGTTCTATTTTACCGGATGAACCGGTCCAGGACATATGGTATTGTTCAAAAAAACGGTTTTCGATATTGACAGAATGTTAATTAAATGATACGGTATTTCTAATGAAATAATTTGCGGGGGAACTCTTGTGAGTTGAGAAGGTAAAACCTGACCCTTAGAACCTGTCAGTTAACACTGGCGTAGGGAAGCAATCCATTATCACAAATCGTGAGGAAGTGCTTTCTTTATCCGAAGAAAGCACTTTTTTGTTATGAAACTGAATATGTTGCGGGGGAACTCTTGTGAGTTGAGAAGGTAAAACCTGACCCTTAGAACCTGTCAGTTAATACTGGCGTAGGGAAGCAATCCATTATCACAAATCGTGAGGAAGTGCTTTCTTTATCCAAAGAAAGCACTTTTTTGTTATGAAACTGAATATGTTGCGGGGGGACTCATATGAGTTGAGAAGGTAAAACCTGACCCTTAGAACCTGTCAGCTAACACTGGTGTAGGGAAGCAAAACTAGAGGAAAAAGATGCTTGCCGGGTTCAGCGAGCGTCTTTTTTGTTATTTGGAAGAAAGGTGAGAAACATGAAAAAAGTGTTATCCATTGCCGGGTCCGATTGCAGCGGCGGGGCGGGCATTCAGGCCGACCTAAAAGCCTTTGCCGCACACGGAGTCTACGGTATGAGCGTGATTGTTTCTGTGGTCGCGGAAAATACATTCCGTGTGATTGACGTGCAGGACATTGCGCCTGAATTAATTGAAAAACAAATTGATGCCGTTTTTGAGGACATTGGAACAGATGCCGTTAAAATCGGTATGTTGTCGCAATCCACCTGCATGCTGGCAGTTGCGCGTAAGCTCAAGGAATACAAACCCAAAAATGTTGTAATCGACCCGGTTATGGTGGCAAAAAACGGCTGCCCCCTGATGCAGCCTGATGCCATGGATACTTTAATCCGGGAGATTCTTCCGCTTGCCGACCTGCTTACTCCGAACATACCGGAAGCGGAAAAGATAGCTGGAATATCCATCCACTCAACTGCCGATATGGAACACGCTGCAAGGAAGATTACCGAGCTGGGAGCCAAAAATGTGCTGGTGAAGGGCGGCCATGCGGTAGGAGATGCTGTGGATATTCTCTTTGACGGAGCAAAGTTTTACCGTTTCAGCGCGGAGCGAATTGATACCAAAAACACGCATGGTACAGGATGTACCTATTCCTCTGCAATCGCTTCCAACCTTGCTTTGGGCTTTGATTTGGAGGAAGCGGTCCGAAGAGCGAAGAACTATGTTACCACGGCAATTCGGCATTCACTGCCCCTAGGGAAAGGCTGCGGCCCAACCAACCATTTTTATGACCTTTATCGAAATGGATTACCAAAGGAGGTTCTGCAAAATGAATGATATGACACAGATGGAGGCTGCCCGGAGCGGCATCGTAACCAAAGAATTGGCCCAGGTTGCCAAGGAGGAAGAACTGGCAGAGCCTGAACTGATGGCGCTTGTGGCGTCAGGCCAGGTTGCCATCCCGGCAAATACCCGCCACAAATCGCTGCATCCTTATGGAATCGGCGGCGGACTGCGGACAAAAATCAATGTTAACCTGGGTGTTTCCGGCGATTGTATCGACTACCATTCCGAGATGGAAAAGGTCCGGTTGGCGGAAAAGTTCGGCGCAGAAGCAATTATGGATTTGAGTAACTACGGGAAGACACGGGAGTTCCGCCAGAAGCTCATTGAAACCTCCCCGGCCATGATTGGCACCGTTCCGGTATATGACGCGATCGGATATCTGGAAAAAGATTTAAAAGAGATTACCGCACAGGATTTTTTGCAGGTGGTGCGTTCCCACGCCGAAGAAGGCGTAGATTTTATGACGATTCATGCCGGCCTTAACCGCAGAGCGGTGGAGGTTTTCCTGCGGGAAAAGCGGCAGATGAATATTGTGTCGCGCGGTGGTTCCCTGTTATTTGCGTGGATGAAAATGACGGGCAACGAAAATCCCTTTTATGAACATTATGACGAGTTGCTTGATATTCTGCGGGAATACGATGTGACCATCAGCCTGGGGGATGCGCTTCGCCCGGGCAGCATTGCGGATTCCACGGATGCTTCGCAGATCGCCGAGCTTATGGAAATCGGGAATTTGACAAAACGGGCTTGGGAACGGGGCGTGCAGGTACTGGTGGAAGGTCCAGGCCACATGGCGATGGATGAAATTGCAGCGAACATGAAGCTGGAAAAAAAGCTGTGCCATAATGCGCCGTTTTATGTGCTGGGACCGCTTGTTACGGACATTGCGCCCGGTTACGACCATATTACGGCCGCCATTGGCGGGGCCATCGCGGCGGCCCACGGTGCGGACTTTCTCTGCTATGTAACACCGGCTGAACATTTACGGCTGCCGAATTTGGAGGACGTCAAGGAAGGAATTATTGCCTCCAAAATTGCGGCGCACGCGGCGGATATTGCGAAAGGGGTGAAAGGAGCCCGCAAGCCGGATTACCAGATCAGCAAAGCCCGCAGAAAGCTCGATTGGGAGGAAACCTTCCGGCTTTCCCTGGATGGGGAAAAAGCAAGGGCATATTACGAAAGCGTTCCCCCGGAAGACCGGCACAGCTGTTCCATGTGCGGCAAAATGTGTGCGGTACGCACCATGAACCGGATTCTGGATGGGCTGGATGTCACCCTGAACGCTAAGTAACAAGGAGTGAAAAGAAATGAAACAGGAATTGGTGAAACAAATCGGCGATATTCTGAAATCCATCCGCGCCACTAAGCCGTTGATTTATCACATTACGAATTATGTTACGGTCAACGATTGTGCCAACATCACGCTTGCCGTTGGGGCGTCCCCCATCATGGCAGATGACCTTGGGGAAGCGGCAGACATCACTTCAATTTCCTCCGCGCTGGTACTGAATATGGGAACCTTGAATGAAAGGACCATCGAATCCATGCTCGCCGCAGGGAAACAGGCCAATGCAATTAAGATTCCTGTGGTATTCGACCCCGTGGGGGCAGGCGCCTCGGAACTGCGCAACAAAACGGTGGAGCGAATTTTGCGTGAGGTAAAGGTCAGCGTGCTGCGGGGCAATATGTCGGAAATCCGCTTTCTGGCGGGGCTTCATGCCACGACCAAAGGGGTTGACGCTTCAGACGCGGATTTACAGGGTGGGCTGGAAATCGGCCGTTCCATTGCCGAAACGACTGCGAAAAAATACGGCTGTGTGGTTGCTATTACAGGTCCCACGGATATTCTGTCGGATGGACGGCGGACCATCTTGCTCCAGAACGGCACGAAACTGCTTTCCAATGTAACGGGTACGGGGTGTATGTGCACTTCACTGGTTGGCTCTTTTTGCGGCGCATCGAAGGATTTCCTGGCCGCGGCAGCTGGCGGGGTACTCTGTATGAGCCTTGCAGGGGAACTTGCGGCGGAACAAGCAGGGGAAACAGGCAACGGCAGTTTTCATATGGCAATCTTCGATGCCGTAAGCAAAATGACTGCTGCGACGATGGAAAGAAGGGCGAAAATTGAAGAAGTCTGAACTGGATTACAGCCTTTATCTTGTAACAGATCGTGAGCTGATGTCCACCGCCACGCTCGAGGAGGCAGTGGAGCAGGCAATCCTCGGCGGCACAACACTTGTGCAGCTCCGGGAAAAGGACGTATCGACCCTTGAATTTTATCGCACAGCGGTAAAAATCAAGCAGGTTACCGACCAGTATCATGTTCCTCTCATCATCAACGACCGTGTGGACATCGCGCTGGCAGTTGACGCTGCGGGCGTACATATCGGTCAGAGCGATCTGCCCGTGCAACGGGTGCGGGCAATTCTCGGCAAGGATAAAGTTCTGGGCGTTTCTGCTTCCACACGGGAGGAAGCAATCCGGGCACAGGAGGATGGGGCGGATTACCTCGGCGTTGGAGCCATGTTCGCCACGGGAACAAAAACCGACGCGAAGCTTGTTCCGATGGAAGAGCTGAAAAAAATACGAGAAGCCGTAACATTGCCAATCGTCGTGATTGGCGGCATTAATCGAAAGACCATACCCCTGTTTGATGGCATGGGGATTGACGGCATTGCGGTTGTGTCGGCCCTGATTTCGGCAAAAGATATTACCAAAGAAGCAAAGGAACTGAAAGAATTCGTATTGCATCTGCGGGACAAATAGCAGATTGAATGTTACTGCAATTTTCAACGCAAACGAAACTGGTGAAATCCATGGGCGGAACCGGACGGCCAAAGGTTAGCAATTCTATAAAATTGGTTGGCTGAATGAACACGCAGAAAACGTCAGTCAGGGAAATTGTCTTTGCGTAATATAAAACGAACAGCGGGGCAACTTGAAAAGGTAGCTCCGCTGTTTCTATCAGCAGAAATCGAATAAAATTTGGGTTTCATTCCAAGACGTTCCTGCATACGGGCAAAAGCAAAAATAGTCATCACGTGAACACAGCAGAGTTGATAAGATGCGGAGATGCGTATATAATTGTGAAAATGGTTGGGGGATTTTTCCAACAAAAAGGTTGCAGATGGGCGAAACAAGGGGGCCGAATAGGAATGAACCGAATTTTACTGCTGGAAGATGATATCAGCCTGATTGACGGGCTTGCCTTTACGCTTCACAAAAATAATTTTGAAATTGTTGTAGCGCGTACGGCTCGGGACGCCATAACCGCGCTTTCGGAGCAGACGTTCGACTTGCTTCTGCTGGACCTGACGCTTTCGGATGGCAGCGGCTTTGAGGTTTGTAAAAAGGCCCGATTAACCTCCAATGTACCGATCCTCTTTTTGACCGCTTCCGATGAAGAAGTAAACGTTGTGATGGGGCTTGACATGGGCGGGGATGACTATATTACCAAGCCGTTCAAACTCAATGAACTGATTTCCAGAATCAACGCGCTGCTGCGCCGTGCGGGGATGGCCAAAACACCGCCTGCGGAGCTTCAGTCAAACGGGATTACGGTAAAGCTGGAGGAAAATCGGGTGCTGAAAGACGGCACTCCGCTTGGCAGGGAATGACGTCACCTTTTTTGACTCCCGCCAAATGATTGCCCAAACCACACAGGCTTTCCTGACCGTGGCCGTCTTTGTGTACGGCTTTGTCCTGGTTATTGCGCTCATCAGTATTTTAAACATTATCAATACCATGCAGACGAGCGTGTCCGCCAAAACGAGGTATATCGGTGTGATGCGCGCAGTCGGTATGTTGGACAAACAGCTTCATAAAATGATTCTTTCGGAAGCAGGAACCTATGGGGTGACCGGTGGCTTTGCCGGGGTGCTGTTGGGGGTTGCCTTGCAGCGATTCTTGATTACAAAGCTGCTCGCCGGCGCGCATATGACGTGGCAGATCCCAACGATGCAGGCCATTCTCATCTTTATACTGATTTTGTTTGTTCTGCTCTCCGTAATCGGTCCACTGAAAAAAATACAATCCAAAGGGATTTCTGAAACCATTGGGTCCCTGCAACAGCATGTCATTCAAGACTTTTATAATCGTAAGATAATATTCCTCTGTTAAGAGAATTGATTTTTCTTCCCTCCAGACTTGCGAGTTTTGGGGGGATTTTCTATGCGCGTTTTCTTGTTCAAATGTTCCAACAATCGTTTTTTCCTTTGTGCAGGGTGGCGATGAGCAGTTTTGTGTTTCCTCATAGGACAAACGGAAAAATGCATATATTGCATTATGCAGAGTAAGGAGGCATGATGCATGACAACTTCCGCATGGATTGACCGTTTTATGAACGTGAACATGAACACTGTGGATCGGTCAAAGCTAATCGATATTCGTACACTCGAATTTGACAATACCCTGCCGAAAGAAAAACGTCCTGTTTATGTTTTGGAAAAATTACAAAATCCATTTTGCTTTCGCTGCGGTGAAGTGGGCATTAAACTGGAATTTGACGATTCTGCACCGCCGCTTCAAGACGTGCTTACTAACTTTTTGATCCGCAAGAAAAGCGGCTTATAAACCGGATTTGTGCCTTTGCATGATGATTATTGGGATGGGAAGAAGGACATATGGCGAGAACAGCCAATCGGCAGAGCATCACTAAGGCAGAAGCAAAGAATAAGGTATGGTATGTAGCTTTTTATATCCGGCTTTCCCGTGAAGATAAGCGTGGAAAGGAGGAATCGGAAAGCATTACCAACCAAAGACTAATTTTGACCGATTTTTTGGAACAACAGGACGATGGCGACGAGTACATTTTCGTTGACGAATATGTAGATGACGGCGTGAGCGGTACGACAGACGAAGAGCGGGAAAACTTTCAAAGGCTGCTAGCCGATATTGAAAAAGGGAAAATCAACTGTGTTATCGTCAAGAACCTTGCCCGAAGTTTTCGCAACAACGGCGACCAAAGCTATTATCTTGGCGATTGGTTTCCACGACACAATGTGCGGTTTATTTCGCTGTACCAACAGCCGGTCGATACGTATAAAGACCCGCAGAATGCGCAGAACATAGCGGTTCCGGTTCAGGGCGTTCTGAATGAGGAACATGCAAGGGGAACCTCCGAAAGTGTCCGCAGAACCTTTGACAAAAAGCGGGAAAAAGGCTTGCATATCGGCTCTTTTGCCGCGTATGGTTATCAGAAAGACCCGAAGAATAAAAACGCTCTTATCATTGATGAAGAGGCCGCCGAAAATGTCAAAAGCATTTTCGCCTGGTATTTAGAGGGTATGAGTAAAAATGCCATTGTCCGCAAATTGAATGAAAGCGGAATTTTATGCCCGACAGCCTATAAAAAGAGCAAGGGAATGAAGTACAAAAATCCGAATGTGACCGATACACCCCCTCTTTGGTGTGCCATGAGCGTCACGAATATTCTGAAAAACCGTATTTATGTGGGCGACATGGTGCAGGGGCGTTACCGGATGAAGAGCTATAAAATCCATGTACAGGAAGCAGTCCCCGAGGAGGAATGGTTTGTCGTTGAAAATACCCATGCGCCGATTATTAGCCGGGAGGACTTTGCAAAGGTTCAGGAGCTTTTGCAAAGGGATACCCGCACCGCACCAAAGCAAAAAAGCTTATACCTGTTCAGCGGCTTCTTGCGTTGTGCGGATTGCGGCAAGGCCATGACAAGAAGTCAGGTCAGAGGAAATGTATATTACTATTGCCGTACTTACAAAGACCAATCCAAAATAGCTTGTACCAAACATACAATAAAACATCATCCGTTAGAACAAGCAGTATTATATGCCATTCAAGAACAGATTTATCTTGCGGTTTGCTATTCGGAAATGGCTGCACGCATTCACACCGCTCCGCTTCAAAAGAGCCGGTCCGTCCGGCTGAATGCATTCATTGCGTCCAAGGAAAAAGAGCTTTCCAGAATATCACGCTATAAACAAAGCCTCTATCAGGACTGGAAGGATGGGGAAATAACCTACACGGATTACCGCCGAATGAAAGAAGATTACGAGCGGCAAATAGAAGCGCTCCGTAAAATTATTGGAAATCTGCAAGCAGAAAAGGCAGAACTGGAACATGGTGTGGGGAGTGAAAATCCATTTTTAACTGCCTTTCAAAAGTATGAAAACATTAACAGACTGACAAGGGATATTATGATTGAGCTGGTTGACACAATCCAAGTGTATGAGAACGGCAATATCAGCATTAAATTCAAATTTGCCAACGAGTATCGCAGAGCGGCACAGTACCAAGAAGGCAGCACCCAGGAAGACGCGGTTTAGCAGGACCGCATTTTAAAAGGCTGTTGGTTTTCCTAATATCAATGTTCCGGTCGCGCCTGTGGGTCCTGTTGGTCCAGTCGGCCCGGTCGCACCCGTTGCTCCGGTGGGCCCGGTTGGCCCCGTTACGCCTGTTGCTCCAGTGGGCCCGGTAGGCCCGGTAGCACCCGTCGCTCCGGTGGGTCCGGTTGGCCCCGTTGCACCTGTTGCTCCCGTGGGTCCAGTCGGCCCGGTCGCACCCGTTGCTCCGGTGGGTCCGGTTGGCCCCGTTGCTCCTGTGGGTCCGGTCGGCCCCGTTGCACCTGTTGCTCCAGTGGGCCCGGTCGGCCCCGTTGCGCCCGTTGCTCCCGTGGGCCCAGTCGGCCCCGTTGCACCCGTTGCTCCTGTGGGCCCAGTCGGCCCGGTCGCGCCCGTTGCTCCCGTGGGTCCGGTCGGCCCCGTTGCACCAGTTGCTCCCGTGGGCCCAGTCGGCCCCGTTGCGCCTGTCGCTCCGGTGGGACCGGTTGCTCCAGTGGGCCCGGTCGGCCCCGTTGCGCCTGTCGCTCCAGTAGGTCCGGTTGGCCCCGTTGCGCCTGTCGCTCCGGTGGGTCCTGTGGGCCCAGTCGGTCCGGTAGGACCAATGATACAGCTCGGACAGCAGTTCTGGCAGCAACAGCATATTTGCTGATTCTGGCAGTGATAAAGTCTCATTTCAGGATTAATTGGGTTTTGTTCGTCAACGTCCTGTGCGTCGTAGTTGCTGTTAGACATAGGAAAATCACCCATTCTGTTATAACTTCTCAACTTCATTGTATGTTGCAGGGTACTGATGTTGCATAAAACTTATAATCGGAATATAACAATATATCCGCATATCCGCGATTCCTGCTGCCTGTAATCAAAATCGAAAGCAGGAAACGCCTGGCAAAGCATCGGACGCCATCCGACAACTGTTCTCTTCTTTTGACGGCCGAGGCCTGTACTGCAATAGCTCCAAATAATTGATATAAAATTTGTACAGCATTTTGTGTTTTGTATTTGACTTTTCTATCATAAATAATTATTATTAATTACAGTAAACGATTACGTTGCAGGGAGATTCAAACGAATGTCAAACAGTCCTACCATTAAGGATGTTGCTGCAAAGGCGAACGTTTCCGTGGCAACCGTATCGCGGGTACTCAATGGTTTATCCGGCTTTTCGGTTGAAACAGAGAAAAAGGTTCGGGAGGCAATGGCCTCGCTGGGCTATCAATACAATGCCATTGCCAGAAACTTGAAAATGAAAAAGACGAACACTATCGCGGTTCTGATTCCGCGGGTTGAAACAACGTTCTATTTGAATATTTTAAATGGCATTGAAGACGCCGCGAATGATCAGAATTACAGCATGATGGTGTGCCATGTGGGAATTTCCGGAGGCAGAACGCGGGAGTATATTAAAATGCTGACGGAAAGGCAGGTCGACGGAATTATCGGATGCAGTTTGCCGCCGGATGAAGGAATTGACAAGCTGATAGCGGAATCCGGAGTCCCCTGCGTGTTGGTTTCTACCCTTTCGACCCGCTATTCCATCCCTTATATCCGAGTAGATGATTGTGAGGCAGCCTACGCCGCGACGTCCTATTTAATTGCAAAGGGTCATAAAAGCATTGCCATGCTGGCGGGTACCAAGGATGATGTAGTGGCGGGCAAGCTGCGCCTGGAAGGATATCAAAAAGCGCTTGCGGATCATCGACTTCCGATGGATGAGGAGTTAATTGAATACACAGGATTCAGCTACGAAACGGGCTTGCAGGCGGCAAGAAAACTGCTGAAATCACAGAAGAAATTTACTGGAATTGTGGCTTGCTGCGATGAGGTTGCGGTGGCCGCTATTATGGCCGCATATGAGTCCGGGCTTTCCGTGCCGGAGGACTTTTCGATTATCGGTTATGACAACACCAGAACGGCAGAGATGGCAATTCCTCCTTTGACCACTGTTTCCCAGCCCCTGTATGAGATGGGGAAACGGGCGTTCCAAATGCTTACCGGGTTACTGGAAAATGGAATCCGGCCGGAATCGGAAATTATGCCGTTCGAAATTGTGGAGCGGAAATCAGTCCGGCAAGTTTAAAAAGGGAAAAGGTCTACTTTTGCCCGTTACATAAACGATTACCTAATAAGTTTACCTATCGGTAACTATGGCGAAATCGATTCCAAATACAGGCTTTCCGTCCAGCCAGGGTATCAGCTTGTTTGTATCAAATCTACGTCATCCGGTTACGAAAAGCGGACCGGTAAGAATGTTCATAGGTTCAGTTCAAAATCGGCGTCTTTCCATCTCGCCGGTTCAAAAAATATTAAAATATCATGGAGGAATTTTATGCCCAGTTGGTTAAACGACGCAGTATTTTATGAAATCTATCCACAAAGTTTTTATGATTCCAATGGCGACGGAATCGGGGACATCAACGGGATTACAGAAAAGCTGGATTATGTTAAATCCATCGGCTGCAACGCGATTTGGCTGAATCCCTGCTACGATTCTCCTTTTATGGATGCAGGTTACGATGTGCGCGACTACAAAAAGGTTGCTGCGCGTTACGGTACGAACGAGGACCTGAAACGGTGCTTTGCCGAGGCCCATAAAAGAGGAATGCATATTCTACTGGACCTTGTGCCGGGTCATACTTCCGACCAGCACGCGTGGTTCCGGGAAAGCCAGAAAGCCCAGAAGAATGAATACAGCGGCCGCTATATCTGGACGGATTCCGTCTGGAACCGGCCGGACGGGTTTGGGTGCATGTGCGGCGTTAGTGAACGCGATGGCTGCTATTTACTGAACTTTTTCTCTTCCCAGCCGGCTTTGAATTACGGGTTTAACCGGATTACCGCCCCGTGGCAGAAGCATTACACGGACCCGGATTGTGTTGCGACACGCGAGGCGATGAAAGACGTGATGCGCTTTTGGCTCGATATGGGCTGCGACGGATTCCGCGTGGATATGGCGGATTCTCTGGTCAAAAATGACGACGATCGTTCTGCAACCGCGGAAATCTGGAGAAACGTACGCAAAATGCTCGACCAGGAATACCCGGAGGCCGCAATGGTATCCGAATGGTCCGACCCCCGCCGGGCAATTACCAAGGCAGGCTTTCATATGGACTTTTTGCTCAATCATCTGGGCAAGGGCTACTATTCTCTGTTCCGGGAAACGGGGCCGGACGGAAGCCAGCGCAGCTTTTTCAGCAAACAGGGCAGGGGCAATATCATGAAGTTTTTGGATGACTACCTGCCGCAATACGAAGCTTCGAAAGATTACGGCTATATCAGCCTGATTACCTGCAATCACGACACGCCCCGCATGACGCTGGGCTATGACGAGCTGGAACGCAAGATTGCCTATTCGTTCTTACTGACCATGCCGGGCGTTCCCTTTATTTACTATGGTGATGAGATTGGCATGCAGTATTTCAACCTTACCAGCGTGGAAGGCGGTTACAACCGCACCGGGTCGCGTACTCCCATGCAATGGAACCATGGGAAAAATCTCGGTTTTTCCACCGCCGAAAAAGAAAAACTGTATCTGCCGGTGGACGAAAGGGACGTTGCCCCAACAGTGGAACAGCAGGAAAAGGACGACTCTTCCTTGCTGAATACCATTCGTAAAGTGCTGGCTCTGCGCCATGCAAATTCGGATTTGCAGGCCGTGCCGAACTTTGAGGTCGTTTATGCAGAAAAGGACCAATATCCCTTTGTGTTCCGGCGCGGCAGCTTTGTGATAGCGGTCAACCCGTCTTGCAGGGAAACGAATATTCCGCTGGACGAGACCGGCGAACCGGTATTTCAGATTGGGAAGAGTTCCCTGGAAAACGGCCGCCTGCTGATGCGTGGACAGTCTTTTGCAATTTTCAAAAAATAAATCACGGTAGAAGAACCAACATAACCAAAACCGCCGCGGCAGGTAACCCGAACCGTTTACCTGCCGCGGCGGTTTATGTCTATGCAAGGTTTTTATGGCCTTTCTAAAAGTTTTGATTTTGCCATACAATCCTGAATTTGTTCCAGGGAAGGCATGGCGGGAATCGCGCCTTTCCGCGTGGTGGTCAGGCTTCCTGCGGCGTTGCCAAATGCGGTGATGTGCTGCCATTCCCGGTCAGACAGCAAACGAAGTTCTTCCAGTGATTTTTTACATACACAGTGAAGCAGCGCACCCCAAAAGGTGTCGCCCGCTCCGGTAGTGTCCACGGTTTTTACCGGATAGGTCGGCAATTTCCCATTCGCACGGTGGGTGAAGTAAAAAGCGCCTTTTGGCCCAAGGGTAATCATGATTAAGGTCGCCCCGTACTGAGCCAGCTTTTTTGCGCCTGCCAAATAATCGGTTTCCCCGGTGATTAGGGTCATTTCCTCCTCCGATACTTTTACCAGATCGGCCTCTGAAAGAGCGCTTCGAATTTCTGATTTCGCATGTTCCGGGCTGTCCCACAAAAGCGGGCGGTAATTTGGGTCATAGCTGATGATGGCACCAGCGGACTTTGCTTTTTCTACCGCCTGCAGCGTCGCGCTTCGGCATGGTTCATCCGTCAGGGAAACGGAACCGAAGTGGAAGATTTTGCAGTTCCGTAATAGGGATTCGTCCACTTCCTCAACGGTTAAAGTAATATCGGCACCTGGTTTCCGATAAAAGCTGAAAGAACGTTCCCCGTGTTCATTCAACTGGACAAAGGCAAGCGTCGTATGAACATCCTCCGTCATGGCTAAACCGGAAACGTCAATCCCGGTGTTCTCCATGGTATTCTTTAAGAACACACCGAAATCGTCTTTTCCGACTTTGCCGATAAATGCAGTTTTTCCACCCAGTTTGGATACCATGGCCAGTACGTTAGCCGGTGCGCCTCCGGGATTGCAGGCAAACAGCTGCATTCCCATATCGTTTTTTCCGCAAGGGGTAAAATCAATGAGCGATTCCCCTAAAGCAACAACATCAAACATGCAACATTCTCCTTATAGCATCTGGCTGAAATCCTGTTTTTCCACTCGGGCTGCGATGGTACGAAAATTTCCTCCGCTTCGGAGAATCGGAGGAGACTGGGTTCCTCAACCAAGCATAACGCGGCCGTTTCCTTTTGTCAATTCAATGCAAGTATTCTGCTTAGCGGAAAAATGCTCAGCGACCGAGAGGTTTCTTCTGCACCGCAGCATCGGGCATTCTGGTGAGAATCAGACCATCAAAAAGCGAAGCACCGGCGTTCAGAATAGTACGCAAGAAGAACCTGCTCTAGTTTTCCACCTTTTCAACAGATTGTTCAACATATTGACTTTACCTACAATATATTGTATATTGGACGTGAATTGAAAAAGTTGGGAGCTGATACCATGTGTCCAATAAACGTTACCGGCGGAGAATTGCCGCAGGCTGAGATTGACCGCTACGTAGAGTACCTGCAGGATAAAAATGCGGGCAGAGCATTACAGTATGTCAATATTGAAGTGGATGGTGACTATGTCAACCTTACCTATGAGCTGACGCCTGTGCCGTTTGAGCGGATACGCCGGATTACCGGATATCTGGTCGGAACGATTGACCGGTGGAACGACGCGAAGCGCGCGGAAGAGCGTGACCGCGTGAAACACGGACTGACGATGGCCGATTCTACGATGAAATAAAAAATCCGCCCCGACGGATGAACGGATTCCGTTCACCGCAGTCAGGGCGGATTTTTTTGGTTTCCTCAGGATTCTTCTACAATGAATTCCTTCAGCTTATCCAAAATCTCCCGATTGTCGGAATGAATGTCCAGCCGGATCGGCTGTTTTATGTCCAGACTGAAAATACCCATAATGGATTTTGCATCCATAATATGCACGCCTTCAATCAGTTCGCAGTCTGCCCCCTGCTGAGAAATAATGGAGGAAAACTTTTTTACCTTTTCAACGCTGTCAATCAGTACCTTTACCGTAATCATACTTGCACCCGTCCTTTCACCGATCGTAAAGCATACGGTTTATTTCATTTGCTGGCTTTTGTCGTGTACCCGGTCAATGACCTGCTGCTTAAAGTTAATCACCTGGTGCTCATACTCCTGATTCATCAGCGTGGAATGAATCATAAAGTCAGCGGTTGCCTTGTTGTTCGCGATCGGAATGTCGTACACCTGGGCAATTCGCAGCAGAGCCTTTACATCGGGGTCGTGCGGCTGGGCCTCCAGCGGGTCGGAAAAGAAAATGACAAAGTTGATGTTGCCTTCCACGATTTTCGCGCCGATTTGCTGGTCGCCGCCCAAGGGGCCGCTGTTGTAACCCTTTACCGGGAGCCCGGTTTTTTCCGCGACAAGGCGCGCCGTGGTGCCGGTTCCACACAGAAAATGATTTTTCAGGATATCCTGATTTTCAGCACACCAGTCAATCAATTCCTGCTTTTTTCCATCATGAGCAATCAATGCAATCGTCTTTTGTTTTCCAATGGTAAACGTAATAAATTTTTCATTCATAATTTTCACCTATTTCTGTGCAGGATTTTCTTTCTGAAAGATAGAATTCCCTGCATAGCACAAATTAAAGTTCCTTCCCATCATTGTATCAAATTACCAGGAAAAGTTCAATCTTGCCCAGCCCTGATTTGAGGAATATCATCCATTGATGACCTTTACATAAAAGGTTCGGTTTCTTGGCCCGTCAAATTCGCAGAAATAGATTCCCTGCCAGGTTCCGAGTACCAAACGCCCGCCCTGTACAGGAACCGTCACGCTGGAACCTACGCAACTCGCTTTCAGGTGGGCGGTGGAGTTCCCTTCGACGTGCCGGAACTCCGCGCGGTCCGGAAACGCCTTTGCAAGGCCGAGCAGCATATCCCGGACCACATCCGGGTCAGCGTTTTCATTAATGGTAATCCCAGCGGTGGTGTGCGGGCAGAATACTACGCAGAGGCCGTCGGAAACACCGCTCTTTTCCAGCACTTGTTCCACGGTACTGGTAATATTGGTAAATCCCTCTCGGTTCGTTGACAAATGGTATGATTCCAGCATTTCAATCCTCACTTCTGTTTTTTGATTATATTATTTATTATCTTTATTATACAAAGCTTCCCCTGGTTCTTCAACCGCCCGTTTGACAGCCTTTGTGTAATTGCAGGGTCAGGAGAATGGCCGAACGGGGTAGAAAAACCATACACAATCATGCCACACAATTTTATAAATTATGATAAATTTCGCAACTTCAAAAGATATTACCCCCTAATCAAAATATCAAATGTTGTAAAAAAACCTTTTATCAGTATAATAATTTGTACAAACTGTATTAAACAGGAGGAGAAAAGTATGAAAAGAAAGTTAATCAGCATGGTTTTATGCATGGCAATGATTACGGCCGCGTTTACCGGCTGCACCTCGTCGGATTCCGGTTCCGCCCCAGCTTCCGGCAGTTCCGGTGAAGCCAGCGCATCTGAGCCCGCAAACAACGACAAAAAAGACATTCCGATTTTGGGAGCTGGAATTTATTCTGCATCGGATAACTTCAACTCCTATATCGGCAAGGCAATTAGCAACGCAAGCAACGGGGTTTTCCAGACCAACATTGAGGATGGCCAGAATGATCAGTCCACACAGAACAATCAGGTGGATACCATGATTGCAAAGGGTGCTTCCGCCATCGCACTGTCCGTCGTGGATGTCACCGCAGCGCCGACGCTGATTGAAAAGTGCAAGAGCGCCGGAAACATTCCGATTATTTTCTTCAACAAGGAAATTCTGGACAAGCAGCTTCTGGCTTCCTACGACAAGGTTTATCAGGTTACTTCAACGGGCGGAGATTACGGCGCAAACGTTCAGGGTGAAGAAATTATAAAATACTGGAAAGCCCACCCTGAAATGGATAAGAACAAGGATGGCAAACTGCAGCTGGTCAACCTGATCGGTGACCCGGGCCATACGGCAACCAAGCCGAGATCCGACGCAGTGAAAAAGACCATTGAAGATGCGGGAATCAAGGTAGACCTTCTGGCCGAAGATACCGGCATGTGGGTAACTGCAACAGCAAAAGACAAGATGGACGCCTTTGTTTCCAAATTTGGCGACCAGATTGAATGCATTGTCGGCGCAAACGATGCAATGGCGCTGGGCGCGTTAAGCTCCGTTGAAGCAGCCGGCTTCAACAAGGAAGGCGCTAAATCCAAGCAGTACATCCCCATTTTCGGCATTGACGCATTGCCGGAAATCCTGAGCAAGATAGAGAGTGGCGAAATTGCCGGTTCGGTTCTGCAGGACTCGAAAACACAGGGCGAGTGCATTGTAAAAATGGCAAGTAATCTTGTAAACGGAAAAGACGTTCTGGATGGAATCAGCTATGAACTGGAAGATGGTTCGAAAGCACTGCGCATTCCTTACAAAGCGATTACTCTGGAGAATCTGGATGAGGCAAAAGCAGCTTATGGCAACTGACCATAGCAGCAGGCTTTTATAAAAAGCCGCAGAATATCCGAAGCGCAAATCCCTTTCAGGCTGTCCGTGCGTCTAAGTGACGCACGGATAGCAATCTATAGAATCAGTCAGAATGATGGTTTTTAACGCTTTCGGTCGCTTGTGATAAATGCAGATAAAGCTCTTCTGAAAGGATATTCCAGTGATGAAGGCAGAGAAGAGGTTGAGATATGGAGAAGGAATATATTCTGGAAATGAAGCACATTTCGAAGGTGTTTCCCGGCGTGAAAGCGTTGGATGATGTAAAGCTGCAGGTCAGGCCCGGCACGGTTCACTCCCTAATGGGGGAAAACGGTGCGGGAAAGTCAACGCTGATGAAATGCCTGTTCGGTATCTATTCCATTGATGAGGGCGAAATTATTTTGGACGGCCGCAAGGTCCTGTTTTCAAGCCCTGCAGAAGCTTTGGAAAATTATGTTTCCATGGTACACCAGGAACTGAACCAGGTTCCGGAGCAGAATGTCATGGAAAATTTATGGCTGGGCCGTTACCCAATGAAGGGCGGCCTGATAGATAATAAGAAAATGTATGAGGATACGATGAAGATCTTCCGTGATCTGGATATCGACGTGGATCCACGGGCCAAGGTGGGGTCGCTGTCTGTTTCCCAGAAGCAGATGATCGAAATCGGGAAGGCAGTTTCCTACAATGCCAAAATCATCGTCATGGACGAACCGACTTCTTCCTTAACGGAAAAAGAGGTAGAGCATCTTTTCCGAATTATACATAAGCTGATTGAGAAAAAATCCAGCGTGATTTACATCTCGCATAAAATGGAGGAAATATTAAGAATTTCCGACGATGTAACCGTCATGCGCGACGGAAAGTGGATTTCCACCCGGCCCGCCAGCGAACTGACCATTGACGAAATTATTAAAATGATGGTTGGGCGCGAAATGACGGAACGCTACCCGCAGAAGGAAACAAAACCGGGTGAAGTTTTAATGGAGGTACGGGATCTGTCATCCGCATCGAAGGACTTTTCCGGGGTCAACTTTGAACTGCACAAGGGTGAAATTCTCGGCGTAGCTGGTCTGGTCGGTTCCAAACGTACGGAATTGCTGGAAACCATATTCGGCCTTCGCGCGAAGGGCAGCGGCCAGATTTTAGTCGAAGGAAAGGAAATACACAACAAGTCGCCGCGGGAGGCGATGAAAAACGGGTTTGCCATGTTGACGGAGGAACGCCGCAAAGACGGCATCTTTGCCGGGCTGAGCGTGTCCTTTAATATGGCGATTGATAATCTGGACTGCTACACCAGGCACGGGCTGCTCAACGATAAGCTGATGAAGGCGGACGTGGATAAAATGATTCAGGAGTTCAAAATTAAAACTCCGTCCGGCAGCCAGAAAATCGGCAATCTTTCCGGCGGCAACCAGCAAAAGGTGATCCTGGGCCGGTGGCTTTTGACACGGCCGACGATTCTTCTGTTGGACGAGCCGACCCGAGGAATCGACGTTGGCGCCAAATACGAAATTTATCAGTTAATCAACCAACTGGTGGCGGAAGGAAAAGGAATCATCATTGTCAGCTCTGAAATGCCGGAGCTGCTCGGAATCTGCGACCGAATCCTGGTTATGAGCAACGGTCATCAGACCGGAATCTTTGACGCGAAGGATGTAACACAGGAGCAAATCATGCAGGCGTCGGCCAAATGCGTTTAAAAATGGAGGAAAACAAGGTGGATAAAGTTTTAAATCGTTTCAAAAAAATATCCCTGAAGACCCTGATGGTCGACAAGGCAATTTACGTTGTGCTGTTCGCACTGCTGGTTGTAATCGTCGTCATCCAGCCGAAGTTCCTTTCGTTCGGCAACTTTAAGAACATATTCGCACAGTCTGCAACCCGAATTATCATCGCGCTGGCGGCAGGCATGATTCTGGTGATTCAGGGTGTCGACCTTTCAACCGGACGTATGATCGGCCTGGCCGCGGTGGTCAGCGCCTCCCTGATGCAGCAGGTAGACTACGCATACCGCATGTACCCCAATTTGGTGGACCTTCCCATTATTGTCCCCATTCTGGTCGTTATGCTTCTTTGCGGAATTCTGGGCGTAATCAGCGGCATTGTGGTCTCTATTTTTAAGGTGCCCCCATTTATTGCCACGCTGGGTATGTCGCTGATTCTATATGGTATGTCTTCCATTTACTTTGACCGTCCTCCCTACGGTGCGCAGCCGATCGGCGGAATCAAAAGAAGTGTGACAAGCATTGCCACCGGGTCCATTGGAATCGGTAGCTTCCAGATTCCTTACCTGATTTTGATTGCGCTTGCAGTCTGCGTGATTATGTGGGTTATCTGGAACAAAACCAAATTCGGCAAATATATGTTTGCAGTCGGCGGCAATCCGGAAGCGGCAAAGGTGTCCGGTGTAAACGTGGTGAGCACACAAATTAAGATTTATGCGCTGGCTGCTGTTCTGTACGCGCTGGCCGCCGTTTTGGAAGTGGCGCGCATCGGAAGCGCTTCCAACACAACCGGCAACGGATACGAAATGGACGCGGTTGCGGCCTGTGTGGTCGGCGGGGTTTCCCTTTCCGGCGGCACCGGCAGCGTTGGCGGAATTGTCATTGGCGTTCTGATCTTTACGGTTATCAACTATGGCCTGGCTTTTATCGGAGTCAACATGTACTGGCAGTATGTAGTAAAAGGCTTGATTATTATGCTGGCGGTTATCATTGATATGAGAAAGAATATAAAACGCAAATAAGCGCAAAAACATTGGAGGTAGTTGTAATGAGAAAAGTGGTACAGGAAACAAAGCTGACGGAGAATTGTTCCAAAGAAACCATTCGGGCGTTTGTCGAGGAAGTAATTCCTCAGCTGACTTTGGAAGAAAAAATCGGCATTATGTCCGGACAGATTACCGAAGAAAAACTGCTGGATGATTTATTTGTTATCGGGCATTACAATGTGAAGCCGTATCCCACAATGGAGGTAAAACGGCTGGGACTTCCAAATGTCCGTTTTGTCGACGGCCCGCGCGGTGTTGTGGCAGGCTCCTCCACCTGTTTCCCGGTATCTATGGCGCGCGGCGCCACCTTTGACCGCGAACTGGAAGAGGAAATCGGAAGAGTCATCGGTGCAGAGGTCCGGGCGCAGGGCGGCAATTATTTCGGCGGGGTGTGCATCAACCTGCCGCGCAACCCGCGCTGGGGGCGCGCACAGGAGTGCTACGGCGAAGACCAGTACCTGCTGGGCGAAATGGGCGCAGCGCTGACCCGCGGTGTGCAGAGCCAGAACGTAATGGCCTGCATTAAGCACTTTGCTTTGAACAGCATTGAAAATGCGCGCTTCAAGGCAGACGTACATATCGACAAAAGAACCCTGCACGAAGTTTATCTGCCCCACTTCAAAAAGTGCATTGAGGAAGGCGCCGCGTCAGTCATGGGCGCTTACAATAAGGTCCTGGGTGAGCAGGCTTCGGAAAGCAAATATCTGCTGAAGGACATCCTTCGCGACCAGTGGAAATTTGAGGGCTTTACCCTTTCGGACTTCCTGTGGGCGGTTAAGGATGCCGTCAAGGCAGTAAAGAACGGTATGAACATCGAAATGCCCTGCTTCTGCCACTACAACAGGGAATTGCCCGAAGCGGTGGAAAGCGGAGCAATCGACATGGAGTCATTCGACGAGGCGGTCGGTTATATTTTAAGAACTATCCTCTATTTCGAAACCAGAAAGGACCCGCAGGATTACCCGCTGAGTGTAGTGGCCTGCCCGGAGCATATTGCGGTAGCCAGAAGAGCGGCGGAAGAGTCCATGGTTTTGCTGAAAAACGAGGGGAATGTGCTCCCGTTCAGCAAGGAAAAGACGGAGAAAATCGTCGTTCTCGGCGTTCTGGGGGATACCGAAAACATCGGCGACCACGGTTCCAGCAAAGTGCATCCGTACTATACCGTAACCCCGCTGCGCGGCCTGATGAAAAAAATGCCCGGTGCGCAGGTTCTTTACAATGACGGTTCCGATTTGGCCAAAGCCCGTGAATTGGCGGCTGATGCGGACGCCGTGGTGATTGTGGCCGGTTATATTCATAGTGACGAAGGCGAGTTCCTCGCCGACCGGAGTGATATTCCCGATATGGGCGGCGACCGCGCCTCCATGCGCCTGCACCCGCGCGACATTGAACTGATTCACGGACTGAAGGGCGTTAACAAAAACACGGTTGTTTCTCTGGTGGGAAGCAGCGCTATCTTAATTGATGAATGGGTGGACGACGTCCCTGCGGTGTTGTTCTCTTTCTACAGCGGTATGGAGGGTGGAAACGCGCTAGCGGATATCCTATTCGGCGACGTTTGCCCGAGCGGCAAGCTGCCGTACACCGTGGCGCTTTCGGAAGACAGTTACCCGGACTTCGACCCCGACTGCACCTATGTGGAATACGAATATTACCACGGCTACTGCAAGATGGAAAAAGAGCAGATTCCAGTCCTGTATCCGTTTGGATACGGCCTTTCCTACACTTCTTTCCAAATTGGCAGCCCGCGTGTCCAGGTCTTCGACGGAACGGCGAAGCTTACCGTATCGGTTAAAAATACCGGTGACCGGAAGGGCGCTGAGGTAGTTCAGCTTTACGTGGGCTGCGAAAACAGCGCGGTAGACCGCCCGGTGAAGCTGCTGAAGGACTTTGTGCGCGTGGAACTGGAGCCCGGCGAGGAAAAAGAGGTCTGCCTGACCGTTTCACAAGAAGATATGGCCTATTTCAACGAAGAGAAAAACGAGTTTGTAACGGAAGATATCCCCTACATTGCGTATGTCGGGAACAGCAGTGCAGACGCCTCCCGGAACACGGTGAAATTTACCTTTTAAGAAAATGACAGCACGTTCCTAACTTTGGGTGGTTTTCCGGCAAAGCGGCAAAAGGCCGCTTTTGCCGGGGATGCCCGTAAAAGAAACGACCTCCCCCTTATTGCGTTACAGTAGAACAGGAGGTTAGCCGACATGAGAATCGGAGTTGACTATTACCCGGAGCACTGGGAGAAAGAGCGCTGGAAAACGGACGCCGAATTAATGGCGAAAGCAAATATTAAAGTGGTGCGAATTGGGGAGTTTGCATGGAGCCTGTACCAGCCGGAAGAAAATCGCTTTTGCTTCGAATGGATGGATGAAATTCTGGACTTTTTCCGGGATCATCAGATCAGCGTAGTGCTATGCACACCCTCCGCCACCCCGCCAAAGTGGATGACGGACAAATATCCGGATATCTTTCAGGACGATATTCATGGCAATCCTAAAATATTCGGAACCCGAAAGCATTACTGTTTTAACAGCAAGACCTACCGCGCGTTTACCCGGGAACTGGTGACAAAAATTGCAGAGCGCTATGGCAGGCACCCTGCTGTGGAGGCCTGGCAGATTGACAATGAGCTGGGCTGGGCCAACACCACCCGGTGTTACTGCGAAAAGTGCCGCGCGGAGTTTCAGCAGTGGCTGAAGAAAAAATATGGGACCATTGAGGAACTGAACCGGCGGTACGGAACGGTGTTCTGGAGCCAAATTTACAACAGCTTTGAAGAGGTCATCATTCCCCGCGCGGGCGCCTGCTACGACACCTGCCACGACACACAGGGGCAGAATCCCGCGCTTCTGCTGGATTACTACCGCTTTTCCAGTGACTCGGTCATCCGTTTCGCAAAGGAGTCCGCAGAAATTATCCGGCGGTACAGCGACCGTCCGGTGACCAGCAACCTGCTGGACGCTGCAGTCAATTCCGGTACGGGAATTGATTATTTCAAACTTTCCGAACAGCTGGATTTTGTTTCATGGGACAACTATATTGAATTCCAGTGGGGAATTGCACAGGCCGCCACCGTGTCGCGCGACCATGCCCTGCTGAGAAGCTACAAAAAGCAGCCGTTCTGGGTTATGGAACAGCAAAGCGGCCCGTGCGGATGGAGCAAAATGGGGCCAGCACCCACGCCGGGCAAGCTGCGGCTGTGGACGTACCAGGCGGTGGCAAACGGAGCGGACACGGTGGTGTATTTCCGCTGGCGCGCCTGCCCGTTTGGAACGGAGCAGTATTGGCACGGCATTTTGGACCACGACGGAAAGCCGAACCGCCGTTATGAGGAAATTGCTCAGGTCGGTTCGGAAATGGAGCGTTTGAACCGGGTGTTCGGCACGTTAAAGCCGCAGGCCAAAATCGCCATTGTAAAATCGTTCGACAGTGAGTGGAGCCATTCGATTCATAAGCATGTCGAAAACTTCCAGTACGATTCGTTCCTCCTTGATTTTTACCGGCCGTTTTATCAAATGGGCCTGTCCGTTGATTTTGTCACCCCGCACGATGACATTTCCTCGTATGCTCTGGTTCTTGCCCCGGCGCTTTTGATAGTGACCGAAGAAGAGAAAGAAAATCTGGAACGCTATGTCCGCGGCGGCGGTACCCTGCTGCTGACTTTCCGCAGCGGAATCCGGGATGAGGACAACAACATGCGCAAAGAAACGGTTCCCGGCGCATTTTCCGAACTGGCGGGTGTGCGGGTAAAAGAGTATGACCCGCAGTTCCAAAAGGAAACCGGCTCGTCCGGCGTGTTCGGCAAGGCGCAGTCCAAACTGTGGTGCGACGTGGTGGAGCCGGTTTCTGCCGAAACGCTGGGTGTTTACACGCAGGATTACTATTCCGGAGAATCCTGCCTGACGGTGAATGCGTTCGGAAAGGGAACGGTTTATTACCTTGGATGCGACCTGGACGGGGATGCCATGAACCGGTTAATGAAATACCTCTGCACGCGCCATGGCCTTTCCCCTGTTACTTACCCGATTGAAGGGGTAGAACAGGTGGAGGCACAAGATGGCGAACATACCGCACTTTTTGTTATGAACCACAACCCCTATCCGGCGGTCGTACCGCTGGACCGCATTTATGAAAACGCTCTGACAAACGACGAGGAAAAGGACACAGTTACATTAAAGCCGTATGATGTAGCGGTTTTAATTTGGAAGAAATCATTTTAATTTTCACCTTAGAAAACATTAAGACATTCGTGCTTGGTTCCGGCGGAATCAGGCACGAATGTTTTGCTCAATTGCAGGCAAAAATTTGTTTGTTGACCTTATTCGATGCGTATGTTAAAATATTGATGAAATATATAAAAAATTCAATAAAAAAATTAAAATATATTACAATCTGTCCAAAATACTTCCATTATTGAAATTATGGAGAAAATACGTCGTTACTTCAAAGACCACCATTTTGTTTGGCGGGAGAACTCAGGAAAGGATGGTTATAGGATGAAGGTTCTAATAGCAGATGACGAGATGAAAATCTGCCAGTTAATCAGCCACCTGATCGATTGGAAAGCGATGGATATGGATGTTGTGGATATCGTAAACGATGGAAAAACAGCGTTTGAATCCATTTGTACAAATCATCCGAATATTGTAATAACCGATATTCGGATGCCGAATTTTGATGGACTGGAACTGATCCGTCTTTGCAAGGAGCAGTTTCCGGATATTTATTTTATTATTATCAGCGGTTATGGGGAATTTAATTACGCAAAAAATGCTATTAAATACGGTGTAGAGGATTACCTTCTGAAGCCGATTAAGAAAAAAGAACTGGAAGACACGTTGCTCAAAATTAGGGAAAAGTATGCGGCGGAATTTTCGGAGGAACAGGAGAAAAGTCAGCTGCGCACCCTTGCAAGCACAGCGCGGGAAAAGGTCCATCAAAGCCTGCTGACCAATCTGATTCGGGCCGGCGAAGCGAATCAGGAGTTTCGCGGCACGCTGGAGGAGCTTAACGGCCGCTATCAGACATGGTTTCAGCCGGGTCTTTTTACCGTAATTCTTTTTCGCCTTTATCAGAAAAAGGAAGCGATTCTGAAGGAGTCGCTGGATTTTTTAGCCGGCAAACTGCAGAAAACCGTGGAAGAGGAGCTGAAAGGGCTCTGCGCGGAGTTCCTCTCTGTTTCGTTGGATGGAACGGTTGTCTGTCTGGCCAACACGGTGGGGGACGGTTTTTCCAAAGTCAAAAAACAGTTTCACAAAATCAAATACAATATCTCAAATGAAATATATGCTAATACGGTTCTGATTGTTGGGGTTGGCAACAGTTATTCCAATCTGGCCGAAGCGGTCCAAAGCTATCAGGAAGCGGAAATCTCCCTGCTGAACCGGATTGGTTATTCGAACGAATATGTCATAGAATATTCCCAGCTAAATACCTTTAACAAAACGGTTTCGGACTTTATTGATATGAAGGTTCGGAACGATATCATTGCCGCTCAGGAACGGATGGATGTCAACGCCATTCTTCGCTACATTGATGCGCTCCGGCAGCAGCTGGCTGCGTATAAAACGGATTCCATGCTGGTTTACCAGTGCTTTTTGGAACTGATTGAAACGCTGCAGTTCGGTTCCAAAAATTACGGCGTCTTTTTCCGGCAGTATGATTTGGATGAGTATAAAAGAAAATACAAATCAATTTTGACCTTTGACGAGCTGTTCGATTGGATTTGCAGTGACCTTGTCGCCAAATACCGTGACTTTACCAACCAAAAAAAGGTTGCAGAAAAGAAGCCGATCCGCGTGGCAAAACAATATATCTACGACAATTACAACCGGAACCTGACCCTGGAAAGCGTTAGTGAGTATACGGGCTTTAATCCAACCTATTTTTCCGTATTCTTTAAAAAAGAAACCGGGAAAAACTTCTCCGAATATCTTACGGAGCTGAGAATGAAAAATGCGAAAAACTATATTGTTTCAACGGATATGGACATTGCAGATATTGCGGCGGAGGTAGGATATAACGACCTGAAGTATTTTTCGAAGCTGTTTAAAAAATCGACCGGAATCAACCCGACCGAGTACCGGAAATTGTATGGATAAAAAGATGAAACAATTAAAAGAGGAACAAAAGGTGTTCGGAACACTGGCGATCCGCATCATCTGGATTCTGATTGCCGTGCTTGCCGCGGTTATCGGCGGGGTTGCAGTGTTGGAGCATTTGCAGCGCGACATTACAGGCGAAATTTTGCTGGTCCTTTTGCTGTGTGACGCGGCGGTGGTTTATGCGGCCGTCTTTTTGGTCCGGAAATATCTGATTTTTCCTTATGAAAAAAGCAGATCCCTTTTTCGCAAATTTGCCCAGGACGAAATTTATCAGGAGCTGCTGAATGATCCTTACCGGATTTTTGAAGAGCAGCACATGGTGCTGAGGCATTTTGATTCCCTGCTGGATCAGAAAAATATGATTCAGCTTTCTACCAAACAGGCGGAGCTTTTGGCGCTCCAAAACCAGATTAATCCGCATTTTCTGTACAATACGCTGGAGGCTATTCGCGGCGACGCGCTGTGTGCCGGGCTGGACAGTGTTGCCAACGCGACGGAAGCGCTTGCCACCTTTTTTCGTTACACCATTACCGAAACTGGAAATCTTGTGACCATACAGGACGAACTGAATAATATTGAAAATTACTTTAAAATTCAGCAGTATCGATTCGGCGAGAAATTTACCATGAATGTGGACTTTGCGGACAATGAGGACGTGAACCGGCTGCTTTCCTTAAAACTTCCCAAATTAACGCTTCAGCCGTTTATTGAAAATGCCATTTTCCATGGTCTGGAGTCGAAAACGCAGGGGGGCAGCATTCACATCAGTTTTGACCTGGCCAGCCAGAATCTGCTGATCAGCATTCAGGATAATGGGATTGGAATTCCTGAAGATAAACTGGAAGAAATCAATTATAAGGTAAAACATGTTTCTTTGCATCGAACCAACGAGCCCTCGGAAAAAAAGGGAGGGATTGCCCTTTTGAACGTGGCCAGAAGAATCAAGTTGCTTTTCGGGGAAGACTATGGGTTCTATCTTTACAGCATCAGTGGACTGGGTACGGATGTGAAGATTAAAATTCCGATTATTGACTAACCCCGAAAATTGCAACAACGCATTGTGAGGCTGCCATGAAGAAAGAATTGCTTGCTGTCGAGGACGGAGTCATTATTAAAAACGGAAACGTAATTTTCAATGGGCTGAACATCCATATTTATATGGATGAAATTGCGGGAGTCATCTGCGATGACATACAAACTCAAAAATACCTGAATGAATTTTTAAAGGGAGAACTTAAGCTGGAATCCGGCCGTGCCTATCTGAATGAAATGCGCGCCGCCAGTTTGGAGGTCCAAAGGTTTCTGTCCGGCCAGGCGGCTTTGATTGATAAAAAGAGCAAGTTGATTGAAACCATTACCATAGAGGACAATATATTCCTGTTTACGGATTCCTCCCTGTTTGTCAATCAGCACAGATATAAAGAGCAGTTTTCCGCGCTGCAGAACAAATTTGGAATCTCTTTCCCGGCAAACCAGCGCCTGTTCGATCTTTCCACAAAAGACCGAATTGTTGTGGAATTAATGAAGGCATTTGTTGAACAGAAAAAGTTAATTGTTTTGGATGATTTGTCGGAGTACCTGCAGAAAGAAGAGGTAGAGCAGATCTTTTCCCTGCTGCACCGACTTCAGAAACTTGATATGACCTTTTTGGTTCGCATTGGCTTTGAGGATGGACACCTGCAGGAAATCAACCGGGTGACGGCAATTAAGGGAAATAAAACTATGGCGGAGTTAAACCCGGCAACACAGGATGTTCCGGCGTTTACAAAGCGGCTGTTTTTCGATGAAAACACGGTAAGGCTGGATTGGAAGAAAAGTAAGGTCAGCCCAAAATTCAAGCGGGAGACCATTCTGCGCTTTGAAGACGTGTCCACTTCCTATCTGGAGCATATCAGTTTTTCGGCCAGAAAGGGGACCCTTTTAAAAATTCACTGCTTCGATGATTTAAGCTGCACCCAAATGGTGGCTTTGCTGAAAGGCGAGTTAAAGCCGGTTTCCGGCGAAATATTATACCAGGGTGCTAGTTATAAAGTCAGGGATGTTTATTCGGCCATTCATCAAGGTGTCTGTTTTATTGAGCAATCTGCTTATGACAGCATGCTGTTCCACAATATGAGCATAGTCGAAAACTTGAGTATTCCCTGTAATGAAAAGATCAAACATTTTTGGCTGTTTCCACGGTATTCCGACAGCATTATTAAGCAGCTGAAAAGTAAATTCGGCAAAAAAACCTTGAAAGGCTCGACGAAAAACCTGAAATCCTCTCTGCTGCAGCAGACGATCTATTACAAGTGGCTTTTATATTTTCCGAAGGTCGTTGTCTGCATTAACCCATTTCTGGATATAGATATCTACATGAGGGAAAAAACGATGGAAATGATCCAAATGTATTTGGAAAGAGGCATTTCGGTAATCGTTATCACCACAAATGTCTATACCATCCATAAGTTTGAGGGTGAGGTGGTCCGGATTTCAAAGGGAAAGCAGCTGATGCAGGAAACCGAAAAGGAAAGCTAGACCAAATATTACTGAGAGTATAAACATAAGGTAAACAACAGAACAAAATCCTCCGCGGCGATTGTATGAAACCGGCGGAGGATTTTTGTTGCCTATTTCGGCATTTTTTATGAGAAAAATCCGGCGAGTACCAATGGAGGCCCCCTAGAACCACCTTTCCAGTGCATCTTGCCGCATGAAAAATGCAGCTTAAGGGTTTTGCCTTGTGCTGCCAAATGCTTCGGCATATAATCGTAGCAAGAGCACAGAAAATGCGGAGAAAGGAGGCAGGCCCGTGAAGCTGACGGTGGAAACTGACCCGGCGCTGACGGAAACGGAAATCATTATCCATTGTGCCAAGCAGGATAAACAGCTGGAACGGCTGATCCGGCAGATTCGGCAGTGTGCCTTTGTTTTTCACGGAAAGTCAGAAAGGGAGTCTCGTACTATGTATGCCTTTTTCCTGACTATGCAGAAAAAGCCCAAAGATTCCTGATTTGCGGTTCCAGCTTTTTGTAGCTCCAAGCCTTTTCACTCCGAATTCTGCTGTTTGGGTCCCTGACTAGAAATTTCCCGTTTTGGTAATGATACACGACAATAAAATGTCCCACTGTTGTAAAATCGCCCGGGCGCAGGCTGCATATGATCGGATGTCCCAGGGAAAGTTCCTGGATCATTCGGTTTTCAACTAATGGAAGTTCATATGAATTTAAGCCGAGCTTTTGTGCCCCTTCGGACATCAATGTCCAAAGCGTACTGTTTGTTTTCGTGTCCAAATAACCGTTCTTTTCGCTGAACTCCGCAACTGCTTTCGGGTTTAATGCAGTATTTCCCGTTAGTCCCACGGCGACCATCGAAAGGCAAGTAGGCCCGCAGCCATCCAGCGCAATGCAGCCGTTTCCGTAAGGTGCATACCCCCAATTCTTATCCCATTGCATCAGCAACGGAATTTGGCCGGCCTTATATTGATCGGAAAGATCGATGCTATTGTTCGAAGTCCCTTTTTTATCAGGGTAATCCAGTGCAAAATCAAGAAGCTCCGGATTTCGTGCCAACGATTCCAGAAGCCGTGCGGGATATTGACTGGGGTTTTGTAAAATTGGTTTTACTTTTGGGGTTGTTAACGCCATAGCCTCTAATGATTGTATGGTTTCCGTGGAGACAGTATCATTGGCATCGGCTTTTGCCTGACTTATTGCAAAAGGGCCCCTGTTTGCGCGGAAACTTGGTTCCCGAAAAAGACTCATAACATTTAGAACCAATACCACCACTGCAAATATGCCCGCCACTGCAGCAACCCTGCTGAAACGGATAGGGTAAATTCGCCTGTTCCTTTTTTCAAATCTCATTTTTTTAATTCCTTCCCATTTTACTGTGTGTATTATGGCGTTACTGTATTGACTGTAGAGCTCTTCTACAACACTTTTATCTGTCCTGCTTTGATTTGCTTAAAAGGAACCCTTGATTTCCTTTTTGTTATTTCGATTATATCATTATATGTTGCTGAATGCAACGACACTTTATTGCAAACTTCAGCTTTTTCCGATCATCTAACCGAGGCTGCAGATTGCCGTTTTCTCCTCTGAAAAGTTTGCCCCATGCCACACAATCAACTCAGATTATTAATTCATTGTCGTGCATCCCCGACGTTTGATGGACACAAAAAAGGCAGCGGGCAGCCATTTGCTTCCCGTTGCCTTTTACTTTTTTCAGGAATATAAATAAAATCAATGCGTCCGCTGCTGCACGGAAAAATAGTCGAAATCCGCGTTTTTTCGGGAACCGGTCATGTCGTGGCAATACAAGGCGAACTGCGCGCCGGTAAAGCCGGGGCAGTGCTCATCCGAAAGAATGGAGCAGTCAAACGGCTCAAACGCAGGCTTCCAGTCCTCTTTTCCGCAGGCGTAGAAGAATTGAGCGTCCTTTCCATTGACTTCCAACCGAATACGCAGCATCCCGGGGGTTACAAGCGCAATGGGAGAATCGGTTTCGGTAATGACGTTCCGGTCGCTTTTCAGGAAGGTCAGCATCGGTTTGCCGGCTTCATTTGTCGTCTGCAAAAGCATGTAAAAATTTTCATTATTATATATGTAGGCAAGCCCTGCCACCTGCTCAGGAACATCGGCGTGGAACTCCATGCCGGTTTCTACGGTGCAGGAGGAGGCAGTCTGCCGTCTGGCCACAAGGCTGACGTGGTGGAGCGATGTGATGGAATCCTGCCCGCGCAGACGCAGCCAGCCGGGGCGTTCCGTCAGGGACAGACATCCTTCCGGGTAGGCGCGCAGCGTGCTATACCAAACGGGCAGCTCCACCGAGCTGAAATCATCGCGCTCCGGTTCCGTTGAAAGAGGGTAATCCGGAATGCCGGCGGGCTCTGCCACGCTCCGTGCTGGAACCCGTCCGTCCACGGGGCGAATCCAGCCGTCTTCGGTCCATTCCATCTTCTGAATGGCAGTTTCACGCCCTAAAATGCAGGCTCGCATTTCCTGCAGCGGACGCCCGCACAGATGGACCATGTACCATTCTCCGTTCTGCGTTTCTACAAGATCGGCATGGCCCGCGCGCTGAAGGTAGGCGTCCGGAGTATCCATAGAGGTTAGAATGGGGTTGGCGGGGTCTACTTCGTAGGGGCCGGTAAGATTTTTTGAGCGGGCCACGGTGACGCAGTGGTTGTAGCTGGTGCCGCCCTCCGCCGTAATCAGGTAATACCATCCGTTATGCTCATACAGGCGCGGGCCTTCCGTATACCCCAAATCGGTGCCGGGGAAGATGTTGAAGACCGGTCCCACCAGCTTTTGTTTTTCCGGGTCGTATTCCTGCAGCAAAATCCCTTTAAACCCGTTGCGCATATTGATGATATATTTCTTTCCGTTCTTTACGTGAAACAGGGAGGGGTCAAACCCGGTGCTGTTCAAGTATACCGGGTCGGACCATTCGCCGGTAATGTTATCCGACCAAACCAAATAATTGTGTGTATTGTAATATGGCCGCTTCTGCGTTTTTACATCGGTATAAACCAGGTAAAACCTGCCGTCGCAGTAGGAAAGGCACGGCGCCCAGATACCTCCGTTCACGGGGTTGCCGATCATGTTCAGCTGGCTTTGGCGGCGCAGGGGGGATGGAAGCTGTTCCCAATGCTTCAGATCCCTGGAATGCCAGAGCCGCACGCCGGGCCACCATTCGAAGGTGGAAGTGGCAATATAATAATCATTGTTAACACGGATAATACTGGGGTCCGGGCAAAAGCCCCTTAAAATCGGATTTTGTATCATTTCAGTTCCTCCCTTTATGGAAGCGGGGCAATGGACTCGTAGCGAACCACCCATTTGCCGTCTTCGGGGAAACCAGGCAGCTGCTTTTTGCAGCCGTCGTATCCGGCGGTCATCATGGCAATGGCTAGCAGCAGACCACCGTTGCCGGGCAGATAGGCAGGCAGATCGTCCCGCAGCATTTGGAAATTGTGTCCATTCACTTCATACTGATTTTTCGCCGTGTCGCACAGCAGCAGTTCCACCGCTTTTTCGGGGTCGCCCAGCCGTACGGCGGTCATCGCCATCATGGCGAAATCCCAGCCCCAAAGGGTGTTGTAGTCCCAACAGGCAGTTACTTTATCCAACGTGTGCAGCATGGTTTCCTGGTTCAGCCGTTTGCCCGGCAGCAAGCCGAAGGCGCCCAGCATGGACGGGTGGTCGCGGTGAAAATGCTCAAAAGTATCCGGGCAATTGTCATGCGCAAGGTAGAGACCGCCGTACTGCGGGACAGGCGCCATGGCTTTCGCAACTTTTGCCCAGTTTTCCGGGGCGGGCTTTCCAAGCCGTTTTGCCCACTGAAGTGCGATGTTCAGACCATATCCCCAATATTCCGTTTCAAATGCAGGGTTTTTCACGGTGTGGGGGTCATATTCCTCCTGTACGGGGATGACCGGTGCCATTAGGTCGTATTGTTCACCTGCTGCGCCGTTTTCGTGCCGTACTGCAAATCCGGCCATAAAGTCGGCGGTTTCGCGCACTACGTCCCAATACTGTTTCAACAGTTGTTCACTCTTTTTACTGCGGTACACAAGCTCCAGCAGAAACAGAATGTGCGGCTGCTGCCAGATGAGGAGCGTTGCAATGGGGGAGGGGCTGTCAATAGCATCGTAAGCGACCATTTTCGGCCAGCGTGCGCCAGGGTAGCCGTTGCGCGCCGCGTTGCGCCGGGCGTCGTCCAGGTGTTCGAGGTACCAGGGCAGACAGCGTTCCAGCAGCTCGGTGCGGTTCCAAAGGGCAAAATTTGCACAGTGCCAGAAGGTCATTTCTAAATGGAATTTTCCATACCAGCTGTTGCAGAAAAGCCCGGTTTCCTGCGGCGGCATGGAACCGCTGCAGTGGATGGCCAGAAGATACTGGGAGAGCACGACCCGCCGTTCCAATTCATTGGCGCGCGGGTCGGTGCTGCCGGAAAAGTCCACGGCGCCGCCTTGTTCCCAGAAGGCATTCCACCACTCGGAAGACCGGGTAAAGACCGTGGAAGCCGCCGTTTCACCGGCAGGCAGCTCGGCAGAAAACTGTGCGGTAAATTCCAGTGTATCGCATCCGGATTCCGCCGTCAGGCGCACACGATGAGGCTCCTCCATGGAAAATCGAACTGGGGTCTGCGCGTTGATTTTAACATAATAAACGGTCCGGTCCAGCGTGCGCTGGAGCACGATGCTGTGTACATTCTGTTCGACTACGCGGGTAGTGTGGCGTTCCGGGTAGTCCCAGTTGGATGCGGAGATGCCGGGGTCCCCATAGGGAAACTCAAACACCACGGTCAGGCTTCCGTTCGCAATCTGCATTCCGGCAGCCGAAACCGCAAGCGTGTCCTCTTTTGGGTCGCAGGCCGTTTTCACGCGGCAGGATTCCCCCGCCAAAAGAAAGCGGCTGTCCAGAAATCCGTCGTAAAGCTTCAGCTCCTGATGAATCCCGCTCAATTCGGAAGGCAAAATATTTTGCTCATAGAGCTGAAAGCCGATGCGTGCCAGATTCAGCCGGTGGGGGTTTTGACGCAGCCAGTCGTAAACCGCTTCGTTCCCCGGCTTTTTCTCCACCGCGTAAGTAACGGTGCGGCCTTCAAAGTCATATTCCGTCATAGTCACGTCTTCCGGCCGGTAGTATTTGTTTTTTCCATCTGCAGGGGTACGGTGCCAGCCCCATTGGGCCATGGTACACAGCGGCACCTTTGCCTCGCAATACTTCTCATACAGAGTCTGCAGGCCGGTTGGGTCCGCGGTAAACGCAAATTCACCATTACCCACCGAAAGCGGTGAAGATAACTCCACCGCTTTCAGCACAGGGTTATGGCGAGCAACCAGTTTCTTTCGGTCAATTTTCATGGGTATGACCATCCTTTCGCAGAATTGCTCTCCAAATTCAGTTTTTAGTCTTTCATTCCGGTTGTGCTGATGCCTTCCATGAGGTACCGGTTAAAGAAGAGGAAAATCAGGAATACCGGAACCAGGGAAAGGGTGGACATAGCGAACATGGCGCCATAGTCCGTTGTGGAAGAGGCATCGGCAAACATCTTGATTGCCAGGGAAGCCGTATATTTTTCCGGTCGGCTGAGGTAAATCAGCGGCCCAAGGAAGTCGTCCCATTTCCAATAGAACTGGATGATGACGGTCGTTATGAGCGCGGGGCTGATCAGTGGGAAGATAATACGGGTAAAAATGGTATATTTTGAGCAGCCGTCAATAATGGCCGCCTCATCCAGCTCTTTTGGCAGGCCGGCGATAAACTGCATCATCATGTAAATAAAGAACGCCTGGCCGAAGAAAAATGGAAGAATCAGCGGAACATAGGTGTTTACTAGGTTCAGCTTCTGGAAGATGATGTATTGGGGAATCATCACAACCTGGGAGGGAAGCATCAGGGTGCTGATCATGCATACAAACCAGAACTTGCGCCCCTTGAATTTAACGCGCGCCAGCGCGTAGGCAATCAGGGCGGAAGAAATGGTGCAGGCCAGTGTGGCGATTGCGGTTACAAAAAAGGAATTTGCAAAAAATGTGCTGAAGGTAATCTCGCCAAAGCCCTTCCAGCCGGTTGAATAGTTTTCCGGCCGCCAGATGTTCGGAAGAAGCTGCATGGAATTGTTGAGAATTTCACGATTGTTTTTAAACGAACCGAAAATCATCCACAGAACCGGATAGATCATAACTAATCCGAACAGAATGATCAGAACGTGAAACAACGTTTTTGTTACAATTTTTTTTGATTTGGCCATGAAATGCATCTCCTTCCTTATTCATTTTCATAGAACACCCAGGTGCTCGAGGTCTTAAAGATAATAAAGGTAATCAAGGAAATCAAAATCAGCAGAATCCATGCCATAGCGCTGGCGTAACCCATATCAAAATATTTGAACGCCTGATTGTAAATATAGAGTGCAAAGAAGTTTGTGGCGTCGTTCGGGTCGCCTGTGCCGTTGGAAATAACATAGGTTTGGGTAAAGGACATGAATCCGGTGATCATCTGCATCACCAGGTTGAACAGGATAACCGGGGACAGTGAAGGCAGTGTTATGAAAAAGAACTGCTTCACGATTCCCGCACCGTCGATTCTTGCCGCTTCGTAGTAGGAAGCGGGAATCTGTGTCAGGCCCGCCGCGAAGATAATCATGGAGGAGCCGAACTGCCAGATAGCCATCAGGATTAACGGCCAAACAGCTGCATGTTCATCGCCAAACCAGGAAATGCGCGCCATGCCAAGGCTGTGCAGGATATTGTTGATTAAGCCCTTGGTAGAGAATAGCTGCTTCCAAACGAGGGAAACAGCCACGCTTCCACCGATGAGGGAAGGAATGTAGTAAACGGAACGGTAAACGCTGACTGCTTTGCTTTTTCTGGTCAGGAGAAAAGCCACAATGAGGGCAAAAATCAGCTTCAGAGGCACGGAAATAAAGACATATTTCAGTGTGACACCCACAGAGTTTACGAACCGGTTATCCTCCGTAAACATACGGACGTAGTTTTTTAAACCAACCCATTGCGGGGCGGAGATCATATTATAATTTGTAAAGGAAAAATAGAGGGATACAATCATTGGGACAATTGTGAATCCTAAAAACCCTATGATAAAGGGAAGGGCAAACACATACCCTACTGTGTTGTCACGGTTCAGAAACTTTTTGAGCTTCAGCGAATTTCCGCCTGTGTTTTTTGCCATGTGCTTCACTCCTTAATTTACTAAAGCAGCGCGGATGAAGAAAATGCAAACGTTTCAGACTGTGCCTTGCCGTGCGGGGCTTCATCCGCGTATTCCGGGGATAAACGGGAGGGAATCGGGAGGAACCCCGATTCCCTCAAATTAGTTTGAAGAAGATGCGGAAGCACCCTTTTTGAAGATATCCTCAGCGCCACTGCGCAGCTGTTTCGCAGCGTCTTCCGGGGAAAGCTTTCCGCTGACAACCTGATTTTCCAGTCTCATATAAAGGTCTTTGATTTCGGGCTGGGCTTTCGGGTCCAGAATCACCGGGGAGTCAGCAATTTCGCCTACGGTGTCGATAAAGTCATAAACCTGCTTGTCATTATCGGAAATCTTGGATTTTACATCGTCACGTACTTTGGACATAATCGGGATTCCACGTTCGCCCAACAGAACTTCGTTGGCCTGAATATCATTGACAAAGTAGTTCAGGAATTTTGCTGCTTCCGTTTTCTCTTTGCAGCTCTTAGAAATGGCAAACATCTGAGAGGACTGCAGGGAAATGCCGGAAGGACCGTCTGCTTTGATTCTCGGAACGGTCGCAAGCTTCAGGGGACGGCCTGCTGCTTTGCTCAAGGCAACAAACTGGTTGCTGGCGACCCAGGTCATGGCGGCGTCGCCGGTGGCAAGGTAATCGCCCTCAATATCTTTGATTTCGGAAATTGCGCCCGGGTCGGGGTAAGCGCCCGCTTTTACCAAGCGCTGCTTCATGGCAAGGTAGCTGGCAATCGGTGAATCGTCAGTGTAATTCAGGCCGGTGCCGTCCGCCTTGAAGAAGGTTTCTTTCAGGTTGAACTGGGGAGCTGCCATGGTGCCGCCTGCGAAGAAATCTTCTATCTTAGAGCTGCCGTAGATGTTCAGTTTCTCGTGAATGGTCATGCAGTCTTTTTCAAACTCTTCCCAAGTCCAGTTGGTGCTTGGCTCTTTCAGGCCGGCTTTCTGGAACATTTCCGGGTCGTAGGCAATGCCGTAGGAGTTGATGCCAAGGGAAATGCCGTACTGCTTGCCGTTGTACTGGGTGGATTCCAGATAGCCTTTGTTCGTGTCAGTGGTATCAATGGTACCGTCCGCCACGTAGCTGTCCAAAGGTTCAATTTGATCGATGTAGGTCGGGAAGTTTCCGCCCAGTTGGAAAATGTCATACATATCGTTGGACGCAACCAATGTGTTCAGTTTTGTAAAATAACCGTCAAAAGGCATGTATTCCGTCTGGAATTTTACACCGGTTTTTTTCGTGTACATATCCAGAACCTTCAGGGTTGCATCGTGGCGTGTTTGGGAACCCCACCAAGCGATACGCAGCGTTACATCAGATGTTGCTGCGGCGGTGCTGCTGGCAGGCGCGGTGCTTTCGGTGTTGGTGTTACCGGAAGAGCACGCAGCTGTGGAAGCGAGCATGGTCGCTGCAAGAATTCCTGCGACTAGTCTTTTCATACAACATACTCCTTTTCATTTCTAAATTTGTATTTAATATACACGATTGAAAGGCTTAATTATATAGAAATTTCCGACATATAATGTTAATTATCAGTGATTTTTATAACAGAAGCTCCAATTTTTAAAGGTTGTTTCTACCGGCCTGCTTTTTTGCCCAAGACTTGATTTTTCATAAATGTGGCGTATAATCCTTACATATAAAGATGATTTTGTGCATTTTTAACATGGTTCTTGTAGGGAACATAGTACGGATTCTTTGGAAAAACCAACCGAATTATTTTACATCATGAGGAATCGAAAATGAACAGGCTGAGGAAACATGGAATTTATGTGCCGCTGACCAAGGGGATTTTTGTTATAATTTTAATTCAGACCATCAGTCTGAGCCTGGTGGCCATTTTGATTTTTACGGGCTTGACCAAAAGCTATACGGATTTTATGGCGGCCGAAACTTCCGATATTTTGTCCCTGTATACGGAGCGTGTGGAAAATAATCTCGATCAAATTTCTAAAGTTTCGTACGAAATTCTGAGCGACCAGGCCTTTCAGAACAACCTGTCGGTTTATACCAACAATCCCAACAGCGGGGACGGTTACGCTGCTTTGACATCTATTTATAACCAGCTTTTTGCAGATATATTGGACGAGCCTTTTATCGATTGCGGTTATTTTATTTTCAGCAATAATTATCAGATTTCCTTTCGGGTGCAGACCGGCACCGCACTAAATAAGAAATTTATCGAGTCTGTCCGTTCCGCGGCGGTGCAAGCGCAGGGCTCCAATATCTGGATGACCGACCCCTCCAACCCGTCGATGCTCGTTTCCGCCCGCCAGATTAACGCGATTAGCACCAACGACAAGTTTAAGGAACGCGGCGTGCTGATTCTGGTGCTGAACACTCCGAAGCTTTTGAATTATACTTCTTCCGCCCAGCAGAAATACGAATCTAATCTGTTTTGTTCGGTGAACGGCAGCATGTTGTCTTCCCCGAACAGCCGTATTCCGCTGCAGAGCATTGAACAGTTTTTCAGGAAGAAATCCGGCAGCGGAACCGTGAACCTGAACGGAACGAATTATTTTTACATCATTAAGAATTCTTCTACCGGTGCAACCAAGGGCTGGCAGTTTGTTAATGTGATGCGGTTTGACAGTGTGCTGTCCGGGGTGGAAAAATCGCGGGAAACTTACCTGATTTCTTTCCTGATTTTGGCGATAGGGGTCCTTTTCCTGTTATATATGCTGGCCAGAAGAATCTGCAGGCCATTGGCACAGGTAACGGAGTCCATGGGTCGTGTAAAGGATGAAAAATTTGAAAAGATCTCGCCGGAAATATCGGGTGTTCTGAAAATCAAAGAGGGCATGGAGCTGGTTCACAGCTATAATAAGATGATTCAAAAAATCGATTACCTGATTAACGAGGTTTACCGCAGGCAGCTAACAATTTCCGACATGCGCTATAAAATGCTCCAGCAGCAGATTAATCCCCATTTTCTGTACAACACGCTGGAAACCATCCACTGGAAGGCGGTGGAGTCCGGCGACCATGACAGCTCTACCATGGCGCTTACCCTGAGTGAGCTGTTGCGAGCCACCCTTAAAAAGCCCGACGTGATTTCGGTAAAAGAGGATATGAAACTGGTTTCGGATTATGTGGCAATCCAGAAAATCCGGTTTGAGGAACGGCTGGAGGTGTACCTGGAATCGCCACAGGAATTCGGGAAGTATAAAATTCCGAAAATGACGCTCCAGCCCATTGTAGAAAACTGCATCCGCCATAATTTGGAAAAATACGCCGGGGTTTGCGTCATTCAGGTGGCGTTTGAGGGTCGTGAGAAGGACTTTTCCATTACAGTGTGGGACAATGGAACGCATTTTGACGCTGAGCATCTGGAGAGGGTCATGAATGGAGAGGAATCCTCCGGCAGCCATGGCCTGGGACTGAAAAACATTGAGGAACGGCTGCAAATCTGTTTTGGGGAGCAGTATGGGCTGAATATTACGGGAGACGAAAACGGAACCTGCGTAGAGGTTCGCCTTCCTTACTGCCTTGCGGACAATATCAGTCTGAATTCGAATGACCGGGAAGGAGAACCAGATCAGAAACGGCGGCCATAACTGCAAATTGTAAGGAGATGACGAGCTTATGAGAAGACTGCTGATTGTAGATGATGAGAGAATTATTCGGGATGGTCTGGCAAGGTCGCTGGACTGGCACAGCATTGGCATCGGTTCGGTGGAAACCGCTTCCGACGGGCAGAAAGCGTATGATATTATTCGGAAAACCCCAGTGGACATTGTGGTTACGGACATTGTCATGCCGGAAATGGACGGAATCAGCCTGATTAAACGCTGTGCGCAGGAGGGCCTTCCCGTACAGTTTGTCATTCTTTCCAGTTACGATGATTTTCAGTATGCGCAGGAAGCCATCCGCAGCGGTGTCTGTGAATATGTCCTTAAGCCGTGCAATCCGATTGAACTGAAAAAAACGCTGGTTCGCTTGCTTGAAAAAATCGACAGTTCCGAGCAGCAGATGAAAACCTCGGAAAAAGCGCTTAATGATGTGAAAACCATGCTGCCCCATGCGAAGGTTCAGATTCTAGAGGAACTGCTGCATGCACAGCAGCCGGATGAACTCAGGGCTCAATCGCTGCAAAAGCTGCTGCACCTGAAATCCGAACGGTACTGCTTCCTCTTTTATCCGTTGGAATGGCACGGGGAAAAAATGCCTGGAACGAATTCGATGATGGAAGCGGTGGAGCGTACGTTCCCCGATACGGTGTGCTGTGTGGAAAAAAACAACCTGATGGTGGTATCGGGAGAAACTAGTAAAGAAAACAGCTTAAAATTGGCGGGATTTCTGCGGCAAACCGCGCGGGAAAACGGCTTTACCGGCCAAACGGTCCTGCTTTCCACGCCACGAAAGCTTTCACAGCTTTATCAATGCTACCAGAAAGCAGCCGCTCTTTCGCACCTCTTTTTCTACTTTGACAACAACAATCTAATTTATATGGATAGTGTTGACATACAGGAAAATCCGGACATGAATTCGGTGCAAGGGTTCTTCCCGCCCTTTACGGAAGCCATGAAAAAGGCTCGGCCGGAACAGGCAACGGAGCTGGTGAACGAACTGTTCCAGCTGTTCCGCCGGGAACGGTACGGATTTGCCGCTGTTCAGAAAATCTGCCTGCGCCTTTCCCTAATTACCGCGCGGGAAAAAGAATCCTGTGAGCAGGATTCTTTCAAAAACATCTCCCTCATCAGTTTTGCAGAAAATGTTCAGAGCCTGTACGATATTTTGACGCAGGAAATTAACCAGGTGGCGGTTTTGCGGCGCCAGGGCATGTATTCGGCTTTGAGCAAACCGGTTCAGATTACGATGGACTATATTCAAAGCCATCTGGATGACGGGGAACTTTCGCTCAGTCAGGTAGCCGGAAATGTTTTGTTTATCAACGCGGATTACCTTGGCAAGCTATTTAAAAAGGAATGCGGCATTAAGTTTTCCAGCTATCTGCTGACCATGCGGATGGACCGGGCGAAGCAGCTATTGCGGGATACGGACGATACGATTCAAAAAATTGCCGCGATGACCGGCTTCAGCAACAATCCTTCTTATTTTTCACAAACCTTTAAAAAATGCACCGGCATGCTGCCCAAAGAATACCGCAGCGCGGCGCGTGCTTAATCTGTTGTTTCTTGCAAAAGTGCAAGTGCGGGCGCATTTGCACTTTTTTACTGCCGTGGGGCGTGTAACGATTGGTTTGTATGAGAAATAGAACACAAATGCCTTGCGGGACTTGCTCAAATTGATTTTCCAGTATATGATAAAGAAAAAAGAGGATTGGATTTTTACGTAAGGAAAAAGATGATACTTGAAAGCAGCAGGGAGGACTGTATATATGAAAAGCGATCATCCGGAGTTGGACTGGCTGTGCGACCCGCGCGTATTTGCGGTGAACCGGGAAGAATCCCATTCTGATCATCTGTTTTATACCAGTTTGGAGCAGGCAGAGCAGGAGCGGGAAATGCCGCTGCGGCAAAGCCTAAATGGGCGGTGGAAATTCTGTTACACCGAAAATCCGGCGCTTCGGCCGTCCGATTTTTATCAGGAAGGCTACGACTGCAGCAGTTGGCCGAGCATTGAGATCCCAGGCCACATTCAGCTGCAGGGCTGGGGAAAGCCCCAGTATGTCAATACCATTTATCCGTGGGACGGGCGGGAAGACCTTTACCCGCCGCAAATTCCGAAGGAATACAACCCGGTAGGAAGTTACACCAGAGAATTTTCCTTGGATCCGGATTTGCACGGAAAAAAGGTATATCTTTCCTTTCAGGGCGTAGAAACCGCGTTCTACGTCTGGCTGAACGGTGCGTTTGTCGGGTACAGCGAGGATTCGTTTACACCGGCGGAGTTTGAAATTACACCGTACCTGCGGGAGGGCACGAACCGGATTGCCGTTGAGGTGTATCGGTTCAGCACCGCAAGCTGGATACAGGATCAGGATTTCTGGCGCTTTTCCGGCATTTTCCGTGACGTTTTCCTGTATGCCGTGCCGCGCGCGCATGTGCGAGACCTGTTTGTGACCACGGCCTTGCGCGACGGCGGTGCTTCTGCGGAAATTCGTGCGAAGATGAAATTGCAGTTGGAATCGGGTGCGGTGTTCGCCGATGCCGTTCTTCAAAATGACCGCGGGGAGGTTGTCGCATCCCGTTCGGATATTCCCTGCAAAGTCGTTACGGAATTTACGCTGTCCGTTTCCGCCCCGCACCTTTGGAGCGCAGAGGATCCCTATCTTTACCGGTTGCTGATACATCTGCATGACGAGCAGGGGAATACGCTGGAAGCGGTTCCGCAGCGCGTCGGCGTGCGCGAGTTCTGCATGAAGGACGGGATTATGTGCCTGAACGGGAAACGAATCGTGTTCAAAGGCGTAAACCGGCACGAGTTCAACTGCCGCCGCGGGCGTGCCATTACAAAAGAGGATATGCTCTGGGATATCCGTTTCTTGAAGCAGAACAATATCAACGCGGTGCGCACCTGCCATTACCCCAACCAGAGCGAATGGTACCGCCTTTGTGACGAATACGGAATCTACTTGATTGACGAAACCAATCTGGAAAGCCACGGCACTTGGCAGTACCTGAAAAAGAGAGGATACGATTATGTGGTGCCCGGTGACCGGGAGGAGTGGCTTGATGCGGTGCTGGACCGTGCGAACTCCATGTTGCAGCGCGACAAAAACCATCCCTCTGTTTTAATCTGGTCCTGCGGCAACGAAAGCTACGGCGGCCGGGATATTTATGAAATGTCGCGCTATTTCCACAAGAATGACCCGACCCGTCTGGTGCACTATGAGGGAGTGTTCCAAGACCGCCGGTACAACGAAACGAGCGACATGGAGAGCCGCATGTACGCGAAGCCGGCAGAAATCAGGGAATACCTGGAGTCCAACCCGGAAAAGCCTTATATCAGCTGCGAATATATGCACGCCATGGGCAACTCCTGCGGCGGAATGCATCTTTATACGGAACTGGAACAATATCCGAAATATCAGGGCGGCTTTATCTGGGATTATATTGATCAGGCGATTCTGACAAAGGATGCTTCCGGCCGGGAAGTTATGGCTTATGGCGGGGATTTTCAGGATCGCGCTACAAACTTTAATTTTTGCACTAACGGAATTGTGTATGCGAACAGGGAATCTTCCCCCAAGGTGCAGGAAGTGCGGTTTTTGTATCAAAATATAAAGCTGATTCCGGACCGCGGCGGAGTTTTGGTGAAAAACGAAAATCTGTTTGTTTCCACCGATGATTATGTACTGGAATACCGGCTGCTTCATAACGGCGAACCGGTGTTTTCCGCCGTTACGAAATGTTCCGTACCGGCAGGGGAAGAACGGTATTTTCCCCTCACGTATCCGCGGCCGCATCAAAGCGGGGAATATGCCCTGAACTGCTCGCTTGTTCATAAATCCCCCTGCCGGTGGGCACAGGCGGGCGATGAGCAGGCGTTCGGCCAATTTATCTGGCAATGCGAAGAACCAGAGCAGAAACGGAACACAGAAGCCTTCCGTCCGCTGACCGTGGTGTCCGGCGATGAAAATATCGGCGTGCATGGGCAGAACTTATCTGTACTTTTCTCGATTCCTTACGGCGGCATTGTTTCCCTGCGCCGAAACGGAGAAGAGTATGTCAACCTGCCGCCGCGGCCGGTCTACTGGCGCGCTGCAACGGACAACGACCGGGGGAACGGCTACCCGTTCCGCTGCGCACCGTGGTATGCGGCGGGGCAGGGCCAGCGCTGCGCGGGCGTGCATGTTACCGAGCAAAACGGAACTGCAACGGTAACCTATGAGTATGAGCTGCCGGTTCCGGGAACGGTAAAGGTTACGACTGCTTATACAGTGAGCCCGGATGGGACGATTTTGGTTCACGTGGTTTACCCGGGTGCCAAAAACCTGCCGGAGCTGCCGCTGTTCGGGCTGGGCTTCCAGCTTAGGAAAGCTTATCACCGCTTCCGCTATTACGGCATGGGGCCAGAGGAAAATTATATAGACCGTATGTACGGTGCCCACCTGGGAATTTTTGAAGGTACGGCGGAGGGTAATTTGTCCCAGTACCTTGTGCCGCAGGAATGTGGGAACCGCACTGGTGTGCGCTGGGCGGAAATAACGTCGGACAGCGGCAAAGGCCTTTTGTTTGAATCCGTCGGCGCTCCGTTTGAATTGGGGGTGCTCCCCTATACCGCGTATGAGCTGGAACATGCTGCCCACCTGCAGGAACTGCCGGAACCAGCGTTGACGTCGGTCCGCATCCTCGCCAAACAAATGGGGGTCGGCGGGGACGACAGCTGGGGCGCTCCGGTTCACGAAGAATTCCGGATTCCGTCCGAGAAACCGTTGGAACTGACTTTCCAAATCCGGACGATCGGGTAATCTGATTCCGTGGATTTCACAGTAATATTCTAAAATATCATTATAAAACGCCATTCAACGATTAAGATATTAAAAACCGGAGTATGGACTACCCGGGAAGATAGTATCGGTTTTAAAACCGGTGCTTTGTAAAAGCACCGGTTCTGTTTATGCGGTTTTACGGAAGCAGAGGTGAGAATATGACGACAGAGAACAACGGACGGGATGCGTTTTCCGCGTATCATCCCGTGACATTATTCCTTTATTTCTGCACTGTGCTGTTTTTCAGCATGTTTTTTTTGCACCCGGTTCTGCTCGCCATTTCCCTTGCTTCTGTTTTTCTCTATTCCGTGCTGCTCAGCGGCAGGAAGGCGGTCCGGTTCAATTTGCTCTGGATGCTGCCGGTAACACTGCTGATTGCGCTGGTCAACCCGCTGCTCAATCATTCGGGCGCAACCATACTGCTTTATGTGAACGACAACCCGATTACGCTGGAATCCACAGTGTTCGGGCTGCTGTCTGCGGCGGCCTTTGTTTCGGTCGTGATAGGGTTTTCCTGTTTCAATGTGGTTATGACAAGCGATAAGCTGATGTATCTGTTCGGACGGATGATCCCGGTTTTATCCCTGATGTTTTCTATGACCCTGCGGCTGGTACCAAGGTATAAGGCTCAAATCCGCAAGATTTCGGAAGCACAGAAATGCATCGGATGCGATGTTTCGCAGGGCGGAATTTTTCAGCGCATTCGCAACGGGGTTCACATTGTTTCGATCCTAATTACCTGGGCGTTGGAAAACGCGGTGGAAACCGCTGATTCCATGAAAGCGCGCGGGTTCGGTCTAAAGGGTCGGACCACCTTTTCCATTTACTCCTGGAAAAGACGGGATAAAACGCTGCTTGCGGTGCAGCTGGCACTGCTGGCTGTGGTTTTTGCCGGAATGGGAATGGGCGCTTTCGAAACGGCCTGTTTTCCCTTTGTTCGGATTGCGGGACTGAGCGGGAAATCCGTGGCATTTTTTGCCGCGTACGCCTTGTTCTGCCTGCTGCCGGCTATTGTGGATGGGAAGGAGTACTTCGTATGGAACAGCTTAAAATCAGCGGGTTGAATTTTACCTACCCCGGCAGAGACGGCAAGGATTTGTCCGACATTAGCCTGACGGTTCAGAAAGGCGATTTTATTCTGCTGTTCGGCAGGTCAGGCTGTGGAAAAAGCACCTTTTTAAAACAGCTGAAACCAGCCATTGCACCCTATGGGAGGCGCAGCGGCCGTATTGAATACGACGGCACGGAGATCACCGAACTGTCCGAACGGGACCAAAGCTCCAAAATCGGGTTTGTTTCGCAAAACCCGGAAAATCAGATTGTCACCGATAAGGTTTGGCACGAACTGGCCTTCGGACTGGAAAGCCTGGGGTATGACAACCGGACTATCCGGCTGCGGGTGGCGGAAATGGCTTCCTTTTTCGGAATACAGGACTGGTTCTTAAAACCTGTGAACGAGCTTTCCGGCGGGCAGCGGCAGATTCTGAATCTGGCGTCCGTCATGGTGATGCAGCCGGAAGTCCTTTTGTTGGACGAGCCGACCTCTCAATTGGACCCGATTGCGGTTTCGGGCTTTCTGGCCATGCTGCGAAGAATTAACGAGGAGCTTGGCGTTACCATTTTGCTTTCCGAACACCATTTGGAAGAGGTTCTGCCCATATGCAGCAGAGTGCTGTTCATGGAAGGCGGTCGGCTGCTGCTGGACGTAACGCCGCGCGAACTGGGCAGCTGTATGAAACGGCTGAAAAGTGAAATGACAGAGGCGCTTCCGGCCTGCGTGAAAATCTATGCGGCGTTTAGCGAGGGGGAAACCCCCATTACCGTGCGCGAAGCGAAGCAGTGGCTCAGCACACAGATTTCCCCTGCACCGGAAAGCCCGGCCTCGCCGGAAGACAAGCCATTATTCCCACGGCGAAATGTGCAGGAGCCGGCGGTCCGACTGGAAGAAATCTGGTACCGCTACGAAAAAAAAGCGGAAGATATTGTAAAAGGGGTCTCGATGGAGATTCCGCAGGGGTGCCTTTACGGCATTGTGGGCGGGAACGGCGTAGGAAAATCCACGCTGCTGTCCGTGATTGGCGGCGTAAACCAACCGTACCGTGGAAAAGTGAAACTGATGGGCGTTGCCTTGCCGAAAATACCGAATGGGGAACGCTACCGCGGGCTGATAGGCTACCTGCCGCAGGACCCATGCAGCCTGTTTGTGCGCAATACCGTGGGGAGGGACCTGGAGGACATGGCGTACGCTGCCTTTTCCGACCGGCAGACTGCCCAAAAGCGCATGGAGCGCGTCATCGATTTCTTTCATCTGAAGCCGTTGCTGGGCCGCCACCCGTACGACCTGAGCGGCGGGGAACAGCAGTGTGCGGCGCTTGCGAAGGTGCTGCTGACCGATCCCCGAATCATTCTTTTGGACGAGCCCACCAAAGGAATTGACGCCGTTTTCAAAAAACGCCTTTCCAAGCTGTTTTATACGCTGAAAGAGCAGGGAAAAACGGTGATTCTGGTATCCCACGATATTGACTTCTGCGCGCATTACATGGACTTTTGTGCGCTGATGTTCAACGGGGAGATTATATCGGAAAACGAGACCCGTAAATTCTTTATGGGAAACAGTTTTTATACGACTGCTGCAAACCGAATTGCCCGCGGAATTTTTCCGGGCGGGCTGACCAGCGAGGATGTGATTGAGCAATGTCGAAAAAACCGGATCGGCGGCTGATTTTTTCTGTCGTGCTGATTTTTCTTGCCATTCCGCTGACCATTGCGTTCGGCATGTCGGTTCTGCACGACCGTCGGTATTACTTTGTCAGTGTGGCGATTCTGATTTACACCATGCTGCCCTTTCTTCTGTCGTTTGAACACCGCAGGCCGAAGGCGCGGGAAGTCATTCTGATTTGTTCCCTGTCCGCCATCGCGGTCATCGGGCGAGCCGCATTTTTTATGATTCCCGAGTTTAAGCCGGTGGCCGCCATTGTGATTATCGCGGGCATCTGCCTTGGGCCGGAGTCGGGATTCCTGGTGGGGGCGCTGTCCGGGTTTGTTTCCAATTTCTTTTTCGGGCAGGGCGCATGGACACCGTGGCAGATGTTCAGCTTTGGGGTCATTGGCTTTTTGGCGGGCTTTTTGCGCCAAAAGGGAATTTTGAACGAAAACCGTGCCGTTTTATGCATTTTCGGCGGATTTTCCACCTTTGTGATTTACGGCGGGCTGATGAACCTTAGTTCCGCGCTGACGGTATCGTCCGGATTCGGCCGCGATGTGGTTCTGGCAACCTTTTTGGCGGGGATTCCGTTCGACCTGGTTCACGCCGCTTCCACCGTCATTTTCCTGTTTTTTATTGCCAAGCCGATGACCGAAAAGCTGATCCGCATCCGGGTGAAATATGGCTTAATGGAGGACGAGGACTCGTCCGCGCAATGAACTGGCGGGAACGGCGCTTGACAAGACGCGGCGAATGAGCTAAAATAAATGTAAACAAAGCCATGAAGGCTTTTTCTTTTGTTTTTACTCCATTTTAATAATACCAACTTAACCACGAAGGGAACCGTATGAATACGGATCATTTCGTGGTTTTTTACATTTTTTGATTCTATATTTGAATACGAATGAGGTAACTATAATGATGAAAAAATCTTTCACCGTCAACCTGACCGGTACGGCGCTTTGTCTGGCGCTGGGCCTTATCCTGCCGCCGTTGTTCCATTTGGTGGGAGCCGGTTCCACGTTTTTACCCATGCATATTCCGGTTCTGCTTTGCGGCCTGCTGTTTGGCTGGCAGTACGGCGCAGTCTGCGGATTTATCGTTCCGCTGTTGTCTTCCGTGCTGACCGGCATGCCGGCGCTGTTCCCGGTTGCCCCCGCTATGATGCTGGAGCTTTGTGCATACGGTGCCCTGACCGGCTTCTTTTACCGCAGACTGCGCTGGAATGTGTATCCGGCGCTGCTGGCCGCCATGGTGGGCGGGCGGATTGTTTCCGGGCTTGCCAATGCGGTCTTTTTCAGCATGGCGCAAAAGCCCTACGGATTTGCCGCATTTCTTGCCGCTGCATTTGTTACGGCGCTTCCCGGCATTGTGATTCAGATTATCCTGATTCCAATTATCGTGCTGTCTTTGGAAAAAGCTAAAATTTTTGCGGGAGAAAGGGTCTGAGATGGAAAACGGTCGGGAACACAATCGAAAAATGAAACAATTTTTTGACAATTGCGCAGAAAACTGGGATAATAAGTGCAGCCATAACAGTGACAAACTTGCGGCCATCGTTACGCTGGCGGGAATTCGGAAGGGCTTTCGTGTGGCGGATATTGCCTGTGGCACGGGGGTACTGTTTCCGGAGATTTTGAAACGGGAGCCGGAGCTTCTTCTGGGAATCGACCTTTCTGATGAAATGCTGAAAAAGGCGCGCGAAAAATTTGCGCAGCCAAACATCCGGCTTTATGCGGGCGACCTTTTCGACGTTGCGGAAACCGGTTTTGACGCGGCTTTTTTGTACAGCGCATATCCGCATTTTCCGGACAAGCCTGCGCTTGCGCAGCAGGTTTCCCAGATGCTGAAACCCAGGGGAAGGTTCCTGATTGCCCACAGTGAAAGCCGAGAACGCATCAATCTTCGCCATCAAGGCAGAGAAGTAAGCGGACTTTCCTGGCCGCTGCGCCCGGCACGGGAAGAAGCGGCGGTTTGGAAGCGGTGGTTTTCCATCGACCTGCTTGCAGATAACGATGAATTCTATTTGATTTCCGGTACGAAATCGGACATGGGGTGAAAAAACGTGCATGAACTGCCGATTGTTCTGGATGTCGTGCGTGTCGTGGAAGAAGAAGCGAAAGCGCGCGGCCTCAGCCGGGTAACGAAGATTTACCTGGTGCTTGGCGAGCTTTCCTCCGTCGTGGACGAATCGGTGCAGATGTATTTTGAGATTGTTTCAAAAGATACGGTTTGCTCCGATGCGAAACTGGTGTTTGAGTACGTGCCCGCTTCGCTGAAATGCGGAACCTGCGGCAAGGTATTCCCGCACAAGGGAAGCAGCTTTCAATGCCCCGACTGCGGCGGGGATTCCGTGCTGATGAGAGATACCGGACGCGAATTCTACATCCGGTCATTTGACGGAACTTAAAGGCCCGGCCATCCATTAAAACCGCGGCATTTGCAATGTTTTGTGCAGCCCGGTGGGAAGGAATCGGTTCGGGAAAAACAGAAAAGGTTAAAAAGTTAAGGGGATTAAGGTATGGAAGTTATTATTATGAAAGAGCTGCTGGAAGCAAACGACAAGCTGGCAGAGGAAAACCGCTCTTATTTTGCTTCCCGGCATATTCTGGCAGTCAATTTGATGGGTGCCCCCGGCGCGGGAAAAACGACGCTTATCTCCGCGGTTGCGCAGGAGCTGCGCAAAGCCGGTGTGCAGGTGGGTGTCATCGAAGGCGACATCGCGTCCTCCATTGACGCGGACAACCTGGAAAAACAGGGCATTCGTTCGTCCCAGATTAATACCTGCGGGGAATGCCATTTGGACGCACGCGTTATCCGCGATGGTGCGGAGCAGATCGATTTAAAGGACGCAGTCGTTTTTATTGAAAACGTTGGCAACCTGATTTGCCCTGCCGAGTTCGACCTTGGCGAGGCGGTTCGCCTGCTTGCGGCCAGCGTGCCGGAAGGCGACGACAAGCCGTTTAAGTACGTTCCTATGTTCAGCTATGTGGACGCGGTCGCGCTTACAAAATGCGACCTGAAAGATGCGGTCGGATTTGACAGTGAGAACTTCTTAAAGGGACTTCACGCGGTTTCTCAGGCACCGGTATTTGAAGTGAGCCTGAAAAAAGGCGCTCCGGCAACGGGCGCAGAACAACTTGCCGACTATCTGCTGAAAAAGTACCGCGAAATGGCGTAAGCCGATTATTTTTACCCAATCAAACAGGGCAGCCTATAATTACCACTTGGAATTATAGACTGCCCTTAGTTTATTGTTTGGAGTTATCTGGCTGACTAAGATTGATATTTGTGATTTCTTTCCTTTCCACTTGCTGGCTGGGAATTTTACTTAACCGCATTGAATGTAATTTACAAAGCGCTCCGTAATGCTTTGGGGCCTTGTAATGGCGGTACCGACCACGGCAGCCCAAACGCCGGTATCCAGTGCGCTTTTCAGCTGTTCCGGGGTCCATATGCCGCCCTCGGCGATTATCGGAATGCTCAGCGTATCCACGTATTGCTTCATCAGTGTATAGTCCGGGATTTTTGTGCCTTTGGTATATTCGGTATAGCTGCACAGGGTCGTGCCGACCAAATCAAAGCCCAGCTCTTGTGCCTGAACCCCTTCCTCATAGCAGGAGGTATCTGCCATGAAAAGCTGGTCAGGGTACTTTTGACGGACCTCTTTAAAAAATTCGGATAACGTGCGGTGGCCGGGGCGCATTCTTTTGGTTGCGTCCATCGCGATAATTTCCGGACCGGCTTGCACAAGGGCATCGATTTCCTGCATGGTAGGCGTAATGTAAACCTCACTGTCATTATAGTTTACCTTGTACAGGCCAATGACCGGCAGGTTTACTGTCTTTTTGATTTCGATAATATCAGATGGCGTGTTTGCACGGATTCCAACGGCCCCACCCTGAAATGCCGCGAGCGCCATTCTGCTCATAATAAATGAGCTGTGAAGCGGTTCGTTTTCCAGCGCCTGACAGGACACAATCAAACCATGCTGAATGCGTTTTAACACTTCATTTTTGTCCATTCTATATCTCCCCGCATATTCCATTCATGTTGCAAGTACCTCGTGTAGCCAAAACCGGCGGGCCGGCTTTTTTTACCTTCTTTAACTTAACGCATCGGCGCAGCAAAATCAAGCTTTGTCCACCGAAAAATTTCGACCGGAACATTGTCTTTCCTGAACAATAGAAATGCTTTGCAAAAGATACCCCGCGTGATGAAATTCCGCGGGATATTTTTTATATTTGAAAATGTTCAACTTTGAAAATTCATCCGTCCTAGGAATTTTCGCTTTGTGATGGTTAGATGCGAAATCGGTTAAAATTCACGATTTTTCAATCGAATTTTTGGTTTTTTCCAACGGCAAAATTCTTTTTTGCATTATTTACACCACTTTTTCGTCGTGCTATAATGAGCTTAATTTGTGCAATTTGAGGGAACGGAAAGAGGGGTTCAAGGCCTTTATGAAGAAAAAGTTTGTATGGGGCGTCGCCACATCGGCGTATCAGGTGGAAGGAGCCGTCCGCGAAGACGGAAGAACACCGAGTATTTGGGATACATTCTGCGCACAACCGGGCAAAATTGACCACGGGGACACCGGGGAAATTGCCTGTGACCATTACCACCATTACAAGGAAGATATCCGGCTGATGAGTGAACTGGGAATCGACAGCTACCGGTTTTCGATTTCCTGGCCGCGCATTTTTCCGGAAAAAGGGCGCTACAACCCTGACGGAATGCGGTTTTATCAGAATGTCATTGCAGAACTGAAGAAATACGGAATAACCGCCGCCGTTACGCTTTACCACTGGGATCTTCCACAGTGGGCGGAGGATTTGGGAGGCTGGCTGAACCGGGAATGCGTGGACTGGTTCGAAGAATTTGCTCGTAAATGCTTTGAAAAGCTGGACGCGGACGTTTCCATGTGGATTACCCACAATGAGCCGTGGTGTGCCTCGTTCCTCTCCTATTATATTGGGGCACATGCGCCCGGAAAGCATGGCCTGGAACAGGCGATGATTGCCGCGCACCACATGATGCTTTCGCATGGACGTGCGGTGCGGGTGTACCGCGCGATGGGCGGGAAACATCCCATCGGAATCACGCTGAATTCTACCCCGGTTTACGCCGCAACCGACACTTTTCCTGACCAGTTGGCTCGTTCCATGCAGGAAGGCTACCAGAACCGCTGGTTCCTTGACCCGCTGTTCCGCAAAAGCTATCCCACTGATATGGCGGCACTGTTCGCGGCGCAGTGCGGGACTCGGTTTGCTTTTCTTCAACCCGGGGATTTGGAATGCATTGCCGAACCGATTGATTTTATCGGGCTGAATTTTTATTCCCACTGCTATGTGAATTATGACCCGGCCTCTCCGATTCTCATCGGGCACCCGGAAACGGACTATCCGAAGACCGACATTGGCTGGGATATCCATCCGGAGGCGCTGGAAAGATTGGTGCGCGACACGCGTGAATATACCTCTATACCAATTTATATTACAGAAAACGGTTCCGCGTGGGATGACCGAGTGGAAAACGGGTGCGTGCACGACCAGGAGCGGGTGGATTACCTGCGCCGCCATTTGGAAGAAGTGGATCACCTGAATCAGATGGGGCTTGGAATTCAGGGCTATTTCAGCTGGTCGTTTCTGGATAACTTTGAATGGGCCAATGGGTATTCCAAACGGTTCGGTTTAGTTTATGTGGATTACAAAACACTGAAGCGCATCCCGAAAGACAGCTTTTATGCCTACCGCGACTGGATTCAGGCGTTTCGAAAACGTTAAAAGAGGGTGCTATTCTTGCAGCTTACAAAATTCATTACCGAAAAAGAACAAATTGTTTTTCCCAATCACCCTGCGCTGCAGTACTGCGGGCGCATCGATTTCGATGTTCCTGACGCCCCGGTGTTTGTTTACCCCTATACGTCGGTAAAATTCCGCTTTACCGGAACACGGGTCAAAGTTCTGCTGCTGAACCGCAGGCAGTGCTGGGACAACTACGTAGGGGCCCTTTTGGACGGCAAGCTGATAAAGCTGCAGATACCCGAGCACGGCACGACCGTATGCCTTACACTGGGGGAGAACCTGAAAGACGAAGAACATGAAATTTTCTTCTTTAAATGTATGGATTCCTGCCATATCTTTACGCTTCAGGGATTTGTTGTGGACAAAGGGGCGCTGATTTCCGCCCCCGCTCCGCTGCCACAGCGAAGAATTGAGGTGTATGGCGATTCCGTTTCCGCAGGGGAACTGTCCGAAGCAGTGCAGTACACCGGGCAGCCGGACCCCGAACATCACGGCGAGTACTCCAATGCTTGGTATTCCTATTCTGCCATGACGGCGCGCAAGCTGAATGCTCAGCTGCACGACATCGCCCAGGGTGGAATCGCTCTGCTGCACGGAACCGGGTGGTTTTGTGGCCCGGATTATGTGGGCATGGAGGAAACCTACGATAAAATCGAATATAATCCGGAACTTGGCACGCTGAAGCCATGGAATTTCCGCCGCTATACGCCGCATGTTGTGATTGTGGCTTTGGGGCAGAACGACAGCCATCCGGAGGATTATATGAAGGAAGATTATTCTTCCGCACGGTCGCAGAACTGGCGGGCACACTATGCAGCCTTTGTCCGCCGGCTGAGAGAGCTTTACCCCCGCGCACTAATTATCCTTTCCACCACCATCCTAAGCCATGACGAAAGCTGGGACCGTTCCATTGAGGAGGTCTGCCGAAGCCTGAACGATCCGAAAATCGTGCACTTTTTGTACCGTAAAAACGGCTGCGGAACGCCGGGCCATATTCGGATTTCGGAAGCAGAGGAAATGTCCGACGAACTCAGCGAATTTATCCGTTCATTCGGCGAAGAAATCTGGCGGGACGAATAAAGAAGCGCCTACGATGAAATGCTGCTTGTGCCGCGTCAACAATGAAAGGGTATTGCAAAATGAATGTAAATTCATTTTGCAATACCCTTTTTACTAAGAAGTTTTTCGCGAGCCTGCATGACAGCTGAGTCGTTCGTATTATGCCGGCGTGCGAAGCATAAAGTACAGCAGCACAATCGCGCCGAGTACGATTCGGTAATACCCAAACACTTTGAAGTTGTGCTTTTTAATATAGCCCATCAGGAAGCGGATGGCAAAAATAGAAACTACAAAGGCTACCACCGAACCGGTCAGCAGAACGCCAAGCTCTAAGGAACTGAACGCAAAGCCGAATTTAAGCAGCTTAACCAGGCTGGCACCGAACATGACCGGAATCGCCAGGAAAAAGGTAAATTCTGCGGCAACACTTCGGGAGGTACCCAGCAGCATTGCACCGATGATTGTTGCGCCGGAACGTGAGGTGCCCGGAATCAGCGCAAGAACCTGGAACACGCCGATCAGCGCCGCAGTGCGGTACGAAAGGGCGGATTCGCTTCGGATGAGTGGGGATTTTCCCCGGTTGCGGTTTTCAATCCACAGGAACAGAATGCCGTAGACAATCAGTGTGATGGCAACGGTAACGTAATTATAAAACAGCCGGTCAATTTCATCATCAAACAAAACACCGATGATTCCGGCCGGAATGCAGGCCACCAGAACCTTACCCCAAAGGGTAAAGGTTTCTTTTTTTTGAATTGCCGTCTTGCGGGAGGAAAACGGGTTGAGTTTGTGGAAATATAATACCACAACGGCCATAATTGCGCCAAGTTGGATGACCACCAAAAACATTTCCTTAAACGCAGGCGACAGGTCCAATTTGATGAATTCATCCGCCAGAATCATGTGCCCTGTGCTGCTGATGGGAAGCCATTCCGTCAACCCTTCAATAATGCCCAGTACAACAGCCTTTAAAAATTCAATAATTACCAAGCTGATCCCTCACAGTTCTTTGTTAATTCAATCGATGTTTTCCGTTTCCGGGTTTTCCGCCTCCCGCGGTTTCAGTTTTTTTGCCCCGACGAAGGTTATGATTGCGCCGAAGAGAATATTCACATAAAATGTTGCAATGCGCCACAGCGCGATGGCGGGAACGATGGTGTTCCCGAAAAACTCCCGGAAGAAGAGGTAGAATCCGCCTTCCGCACCCCCGGTGGAACCAGGCAGGGGGATGAACGAAGCGGCCATGGTAACAAACGTATCCGCCGCAACCATGATATAAACGGGTTCGCCGCGCAGGTTAAAACTGCGGTATACAAAATAGGAAATCAGGCTCGCAATCGTAATCTGCACCAGAGTCAGAGAAATGGCGAAGGTGTAGAGCGGAAGGCTTTTCCCCATTTTTTTAAAACTGCCGTGGAAGTTTTCCAAATCACTGTGTACGATGGTATAGCATTTTTCTGCCCACTTGTTCATCTTCAACCGTTTCAGCAGGCGGACAAGCGCATTTAAAATGGAATTGGTGAGCCTTTCATTGATAAGGAACAAGATGACAGAGAAAATAAAAATGCTGTTGGTAAACAGCCCGAACAGCGCAACAAACGAGAAGTTGGAAACTCTTGTCTGGAAGTAGCTCAGTTCAAACGCCACCAGCACAAAGGCATAAACAAAAGTGACTGCATGGTGAACCAGAGACTTTACAGCGATGACCGAAGACGCAGTTCCGGTATCCATACCCTGCTTGACCATGCAGTATACTTCCATGGGTTCCCCTGCAGAAAAGGGGGTGATGGAACTGTAAAAAAATCCAACCATGGCAATGTAAAAAGACTGGCGGAACGTCCAATCCGCTTTTAAATGCTTGCAGAACAGGTGAATCACATAGACTTCCAAAAACCACCCCGCCAGAACGCCGGCAGCAATCCAGCAAAGCCAGACCGGTTTTAGGTGAAAGAAAATATGACGAAGGCTTTTTATGCCGCTTTCCGTTTGCAACAGAAAAGTTAGAAACCCTATGGAAAACGCAATAGTAATAGCCGCGAAAATATTTTTTCCACGGTTTGATTTCTTTGTTTGCATAAACATCCTCATAAGAGAACAGCTGAGGTAATTTTATTTCTCCGCGCGGCGGCACGGCGCAGGCTTGCCCGGATGGGCGGGCACCGCCTTGGTAAAAAACTGCGCAGCTGATTTCCCTATGCAATTTATTTATTGTCATTTTAAGCTATTGCCTATTATACAACATTTGCGTAGAGAAGTAAGGTAAAAAATGAAAATTTTCTGTTACGGTTCTGTTTGGGCGAATCGTTCTGTAAAAATGTTACATTTGTAAAACTGACATGAAAAGTGCCTAAAATACAATAAGTATTTATTGATTTATACGAAATTAGACGATTTTATTTACAGGTATTCTAACAAAACTTGTTATTTAAAAACATCAATGATATAATATAATAATTAAAACTACGTAATATAATATCGTTTAATATAAAAACGATTGGTTGATTCCAGCATCCCATTCAGGGCGCAGGTTTTTTTATGCGACGGATTATCCGCCTATCATAAATCATCTGGAAGAGAGGGAACCGACATGCAGAAAATACTAGAGAATGCACTGGACGACACCGTGGGAGGGCTTTTAGACCGCGTCGCCGCCACCTATCCGGACCGCGAAGCGATTAAGTACATTGACCGCCCTTACCGCAGAACCTGGAAAGAATTCCGCGAGGAGTGCGACCGTGTCGCCAAAGGCTTCCTGGCCATCGGAATTGGCAAGGGGGACCATGTTGCCGTGTGGGCAACAAATATTCCAGAATGGCTGATTACTCTGTTTGCCACAGCGAAAATCGGCGCCGTGCTGGTTACGGTCAACACCAATTATAAAATTTATGAACTGGAATACCTGATGAGGCAGTCGGACGCCAAAGCGTTGGTTTATATGGATGGCTTTAAGGACGCGGACTACATTGCAACGCTCAACCAGCTTTGCCCCACACTGAAGAACAGCAAACCTGGTGAACTGAAGGAACCCAAACTTCCATTTTTAAAGTCTGTGATTTACGTGGGCGAAAAACAGGTTCCGGGAACCTATAATTTCAAGGAATTATACCAATTTGCGGATCAGGTCAGCGATTCGGAATACGACAAAGTGCGCGCTTCCCTTGACCCGCACGATATTGTGAATATGCAGTACACCTCCGGTACGACCGGGTTCCCCAAGGGCGTCATGCTGACGCATTACAATATTGTCAACAACGGAAAGGGAATCGGCGACTGCCTAAAGTTTACGCACGAGGATAAGCTCTGCATCCCCGTACCGCTGTTTCACTGCTTCGGGCTGGTGCTGGGCGTTATGGCCTGCCTGACGCATGCTGCCTCCATGGTTCCGCTTGAATATTTCCGCCCCATTTGGGTGCTTCAGGCCCTGCAGAATGAGGAATGTACTGCGGTGCATGGGGTTCCCACCATGTTCATTGCCGAGCTTGGCCACCCGGACTTCAAAAAATTCCATTTTCCAAGGCTCCGTACCGGCATCATGGCCGGTTCGCCCTGCCCGGAAAAGGTAATGCGCCAGGTCATTGAGGAAATGGGCATGAAGGAAATTACGATCACTTACGGGGAAACGGAAGCATCCCCGGCCTGCACCATGACGACGACCGACGATTCCCTGGAAGCGCGCGTCTGCACCGTCGGCCGGGTCCTGCCGGGAGTGGAGGCGAAGATTATTGACCCCGCCACCGGCAAAATTCAGCCGCCTAACGTTCCGGGCGAGTTTTGTTCGCGCGGCTACAACACCATGAAGGGCTACTATAAAATGCCGGAGGAAACCAAGCAGGCAGTGGATGAGGATGGGTGGCTGCATTCCGGGGACCTTGCCACGGTGGACGAACACGGGTACTTCCGGATTACCGGAAGGATTAAAGATATGATTATCCGCGGGGGAGAAAATATTTATCCAAAAGAAATTGAAGAATTTATTTATACTCACCCGTCGGTGGAGGATGTACAGGTCATTGGCGTGCCTAGTGAACAGTACGGGGAAGAAATCATGGCCTGCATCATCGTAAAAAAGGGTGCCAGCTTGACGGATGAGGAAATCCGGGATTATGTTCGCACCCACATGGCACGCCATAAAGTGCCGGCTTATGTGTGGTTTATGAAAGAATTTCCGGTTACTGCGAGCGGTAAGGTGCAGAAATACAAGCTTCGTGAAATGGCGAAGCAGGAAATTTTGAAACGCTCCGAGATTTTGGAAAATGTCGAAAAAGAAATACGAAAAAAGGTAAAATCTTGTCGTTCTAATGCGTTTTCCACAAAGGCACCTGCTGTAAAGCTTAAAAATTCTCTAAAAAGCAGAATAAAAAAGTGATATAATAAAGCCGTCCCGTTTTGACGGTTTAAACCGGAAAAGTCTATAGTCACTGAACTGCGTGAAAAAACAATTACGGAGGTAGAAATGAGCTTTAAAATTATCGGCACCGGAAGTGCCCACCCGGCCCGTTCCGTTACAAACGACGAACTGGCCGTCTTTCTGGATACGTCCGACGAGTGGATTTATTCCCGCTCGGGAATCAAAAGCCGTTATATCTGCACGACGGAAACGATTCTGGATATTGCGGAGCAGGCCGGACAGGCCGCCCTTGAAAATGCCGGAATTACGGGAGATGATCTGGATTTGATCATCTGCACCACCGTCCGCGGGGACTACATTACGCCTTCCATGGCCTGCGTGCTGCAAAAAAGACTGGGTGCGCACTGCCCTGCTTTCGACCTGAACGGCGCCTGTTCCGGCTTTATTTATGCGCTGGACGTGGCAGCGGGCTTTTTTGCGCGCAAACGTGTTAAAAAGGTTTTGGTGGTTTCCAGTTGCAACATGTCGAAGCTGCTGGACTGGACGGACCGGAGCACCTGCGTGCTGTTCGGCGACGGGGCCGGCGCGGTAGTGCTGGGGGAGGGCGACAACCTTCTTTCCATTCATCTTTCTGCGCAGGGCGATCCGGACGTGATGTTTATTCCGAATGTCAGCGGAAATTCCCCGTTCAACCGTACGCCAAAACCTGCGATTGCACTGACCATGCACGGCCAGGACGTCTATAAATTCGCAGTGAACGCGATGGCCCATGACCTGAAACTGGTTATTGAGGAAGCCGGTCTGGAACAAAAGGACATTCACCATGTTCTGCCGCATCAGGCCAATATCCGGATCATCAATACGGCAATCAAACATCTGAATATTCCGGAAGACCGCTATCATACCAATATTGAAACACACGGGAACATATCTTCCGCCGCAATACCAACCCTGATGGACGAACTGAACCGCGCAGGCGTGTTCCACAGCGGGGAATACCTGGCGCTTTCCGCGTTCGGCGGCGGACTGACCACCGGGGCATGCGTGATTCGTTGGGGTTAACCCACCAAGAAACTGGAAAAGAGGATGCGAAAATGATTCGTACACCAATCTGTGAACTGCTGGGCATTGAATACCCGATTATACAGGGTGGAATGGCATGGGTGGCAGACGCTTCCCTCGCGTCTGCGGTTTCCAACGCGGGCGGGCTCGGCGTAATTGCGGGAATGAATTCCAACGCGGAACAGCTCCGTGCGGAAATCCGCAAATGCAGGGAAATGACAGACCGTCCCTTCGGCGTGAACGTGATGCTGATGAGCCCCTTTGTGGAGGAAGTGGCGCGCACGGTAATTGAGGAGCATGTCCCCGTGCTGACGACCGGCGCCGGAAACCCTGGAAAATATATGGCGGCCTGGCTGGAAGCAGGGATAAAGGTACTTCCGGTGGTCGCTTCCACTGGCTTTGCACGCCTGGTGGAAAAACGCGGCGCCTGCGCGGTTATTGCGGAAGGTGCGGAAAGCGGCGGGCATATCGGCGAACTGCATACCATGGCGCTGGTGCCTCAGGTATGCGACTCCGTGAAGATTCCTGTGCTGGCCGCGGGCGGCATTGCCGACGGCAGAGGAATTGCTGCGGCGCTGATGCTCGGCGCGGATGGCGTTCAGGTAGGCACGCGCTTTCTGGTGGCAAAGGAATGCACCATCAGTCAGGTGTACAAAGACAAGGTGCTGAAGGCAAAGGACATTGATACCATTGTAACCGGAATTCGCACGGGTGATACCGTGCGTTCCCTGAAAAGCAATTTTTCCCGTACATTTGCGAAGAAGGAAAACGATCCTTCCATTACCAAAGAAGAGCTGGAACGCCTTGGAACCGGCGCGCTGCGCCTTGCCGCGCGGGAGGGGGACGAGGCCAACGGATGCTTTCTCGCAGGGGAATGTTCCGGGTTAGTGAATAAAGAGCAAACGGCAAAAGAAATGATTCAAGAGATGTTCCTAGAAGCGGAACAAATTTTAAAAGGTGCTTCCAATCGGATTCGGTAAAGATCCGGAAGAAGCTGGCCACGATAAAGGAGGAATTCATTTTGCTGCAGGGTCAGGTGGCAGTGGTTACCGGAGGTTCCCGCGGAATCGGCCGGGCGACTGCATTAAAGCTGGCGGAAAACGGCGCGAATGTGGCGGTTGTTTACGCGGGAAACGAGCAGGCGGCGCAGGAGGTTTGCGCGCAGGCATCGTCCGGCTCCGTTACGGCGCGGGCATACCGCTGTGATGTTTCCGATTTTGACGCGACCAAAAATTTGGTGGAACAAATTCTTGCCGATTTCGGAAGAATCGACATTTTGGTAAATAATGCAGGCATTACACGCGACGGACTGGTTCTTTCCATGAAAGAAGAGGATTTTGATGCAGTGGTGGCAACAAACCTGAAAGGCGCGTTCCACATGATTAAGCACTGCTATTCCCACTTCATGCGCAAGCGCTCCGGGCGGATTATTAATATCAGCTCCGTTGCGGGGCTGACCGGCAACGCAGGGCAGGCAAACTATTCCGCGGCGAAGGCGGGCCTGATTGGCTTGACCAAAACCGTGGCGAAGGAACTGGCCGGGCGCGGTGTTACCTGCAATGCCATTGCGCCGGGATTTATTGAAACGGATATGACTGCAGCGGTAAACGAGAAGGCGCGGGAGGCCATTCTTACCGCTGTGCCGATGAAACGCGCCGGAAAGCCGGAGGAAGTTGCGGAACTGGTAGCTTTTCTTGCCGGGGACGGTGCGCAGTATATTACAGGGGAAGTCATCCGTGTGGATGGCGGTCTTTGCATTTAATGAATAGGTATTTACAGGGAGGCTTAAAATGAAGCGAGTAGTTGTAACCGGTTTGGGTGCCGTTACCCCCGTCGGCAATGACGTGAAATCGTTCTGGAAAAACCTGTTGGCTGGGACCAACGGCATCGACTATATTACCAAGTTCGACCCCTCTGACAGTAAAGTGACGATTGCCGCCGAAGTGAAGGATTTCAACCCGGCGGATTATATGGAAAAAGCCTCTGTGCGGAAAACCGACCTTTACGCGCAGTATGCGATGGCCGCCGCCGTGCAGGCCATGGAAGACAGCGGGCTTGACGGCAAGGTTGCCCCGGAACGCCTGGGTGTTTATATTGGCTCGGGTGTCGGCGGAATGAAAACTTTTATTGAGGAATGCACTACTCTGCTCGAAAAAGGACCAAAGCACATTTCTCCGTTTTTCATTCCGAAGATGATTGCGAATATCGCGGCGGGAAATGTGGCCATCCGCTTTCACGCGCAGGGTCCGTCCATGTGTGTTACCACAGCGTGCGCCACTTCCGCAAACGCGATTGGAGAAGCGTACCGCGCGATTCGCCACGGCTATGCCGATGCCATGATTGCGGGCGGCTCGGAAGCAACCGTCAATGCGCTGACCATCGGCGGATTTGCCAACTGTATGGCCCTGACCACTGTGAACGACCCGTCCTGTGCTTCGCTTCCGTTTGATAAACGCCGTGCCGGATTTGTTCTGGGAGAAGGCGGTGGTATTCTAATTCTGGAAGAATATGAGCACGCGGTGAAACGCGGCGCGAAAATTTACGCAGAACTGGTGGGTTACGGCAACACCAACGACGCATACCATATGACTGCGCCCCAGCCGGATGCCATCGGTGCGACCAAAGCCATTGAGCTGGCCGTGCAGGAAGCCGGGATGCCGCGCGACGCACGGCTGTATATTAACGCACACGGCACGGGTACGCCGCTGAATGACAAAACGGAAACGCTGGCGTTCAAGAACGCGCTGGGCGAACAGGCGAAACATGCACTGATCAGCTCCACGAAATCGATGACGGGGCATATGCTGGGCGCAACGGGCGCAGTAGAATGCATTGCCTGTGTGCTTGCCATGAAAGACAGCATCGTGCCGCCTACTATTAATTATCAGGAGCCCGACCCGGACTGCGACCTGGATTACGTGCCGAATACGGCGCGTAAAGCAGAGTTGGATTATGCGCTTTCCACCAATCTGGGTTTTGGCGGCCATAATGCCTGCCTGATCTTTAAAAAGCTGGAAGGGGGCGCCGCTTTATGAACCTGAAAACCGTTCGCTCTCTGATTCAGGTTATGAACGAAGGCGGCTTGACCTGTGTGGAAGTCACCGAGGGAGAAACCAAAATACGATTGGAAAAGCAAACCGCAGCGGCAGCTGCGGTTTCTGCCGTGCCGGCTGCGGTTCCGACCGCGATTTCAGAGTGTGTGGATCAGCCGGCGGCGCCCGTTTCCGCTTACCGGGAAGTGAAAAGCCCGATGGTCGGCGTGTTCTACGCCGCGCCGTCTCCGGAAAGTGAACCCTATGTGCAGGTGGGCTCTAAAGTGAGCAAGGGCGACGTTCTTTGCGTGATTGAAGCTATGAAACTGTTGAACGAGCTGAATGCAGACACGGACGGCGAAATTGTAGAAATCTGTGCGCAAAACGGGCAGGTTGTGGAATACGGTCAGACCTTATTTAAATTGCGCTGAAAGGCTGTGGGCGTTTTTCCGCGCGGAACGACCTTTGCTTACATAAATAAATGCGCGGAGATACGGAGGATTTTTTATGAACCGGGAAGAACTGAAAACGATCCTTCCGCACCGCGAGCCGATGCTGCTTGTAGATGAAGCGGAATTAAAAGAGGAAAATTTAGCGGTTGGAAGCTATACCGTAAAGGGGGACGAATGGTTCCTGCAGGGGCATTTCCCCCAGCGGCCCATTGTGCCCGGCGTGGTTCTGTGCGAAATGATGGGGCAGATTTCCAGCGTGCTGCTTGCAGAGCAGGTACGCGGCAAACTTCCGCTTTTTACCGGTTTGGATAAAGTGCGTTTTAAGCACCCGGTGGTTCCGGGCGACACGCTGATGGTGGAATGCAGCCTGCTTAGAAGCCGGCCACCCTTTTATTTTATCCAGGCGAAGGGGACGGTGAATGGAAAACTGGCGGTCAGCGCGGAACTTTCCTTTGCCCTTACATCACAGTGAGAGAAAAGGGGTGGAAACCTTGTTTTCAAAAATTCTGATAGCCAACCGCGGGGAAATTGCCGTGCGCGTCATCCGCGCCTGCAAAGAAATGGGAATTTCCACAGTTGCCGTGTTTTCCGAAGCGGACCGGGAAGCGCTGCACGTCTGCCTGGCGGATGAAAGCGTCTGCATTGGGCCTGCACCGGTAAAGGACAGCTATTTGAACTGCACGGCGATTCTTTCCGCCGCTATAGCGACCGGTGCCGAGGCGATTCACCCGGGGTACGGCCTGCTTTCGGAAAACGCGAAATTTGCCGAGCTTTGTGCGCAGTGTCATATTGCCTTTATCGGCCCGCCTGCGGAAGTCATCTCGAAAATGGGCGACAAGGATATGGCGCGTAAAACCATGCAGGCCGCCGGCGTGCCCGTCATTCCGGGCAGCGCCATGGTAACCGACGCGGCCCAGGCTGCACAGGAAGCGGAACGCATCGGCTACCCGCTGTTAATTAAGGCCCGCAGCGGCGGCGGCGGTCGCGGAATCCGCATGGTAAACTGCGCGGAAGAATTTGAACAGGCGTTTCGTCTGGCTTCCTCCGAAGCGCAGACCGCTTTTGGGGACGGTGCTGTTTATCTGGAAAAATACCTGTTCCCCGCAAAACATATTGAAATGCAGATTTTATGCGACCACCAGGGAAAGGTCGTTGTTCTGGGGGAGCGCGAATGTTCGGTTCAGCGGAAACATCAGAAGCTGATAGAAGAAAGCCCCTGTGCCTTGCTGAGCGAAAAAACGCGCGAGGAAATGGCGCGGGCAGCGGAACAGGCGGCTCGTGCAGCGCATTATGTAAACGCCGGGACCATTGAATTTTTGCTGGACCGGGATCAGAATTTTTATTTTATGGAGATGAACACCCGAATTCAGGTGGAACATCCCGTTACGGAAATGGTAACGGGCATTGACCTTGTAAAGTGGCAGATCCGTATTGCCGCGGGGGTTCCCATCTCTTTCGACCAGAAAGACGTCCAGGTGGAGGGCTGCGCGATTGAATGTCGCATCAATGCCGAAAATCCGGCGCTGAACTTCCGGCCAAGCAGCGGGAAAATCACGCTGCTGCACACGCCGGGCGGCCCCTGGGTCCGGTTCGACACCGCGCTGTATCAGGACTATATGGTTCCTCCTTTTTACGATTCCCTCATTGGCAAGCTGATTGTTCACGCGCAGACCCGGGAAGAAGCGATTCGCAAAATGAAGGCGGCGCTCTGCGAACTGGTTGTGGAGGGCGTGGACCACAATGCCGATTTGTATCGGAATCTTTTATGCGAACCGGATTTTCAGTCCGGAAATTACGACACCGGTTTTCTGGAAAAGCTGGAGAAGGCGGGTAAAGTTTCAAAACAGACTTTTTAAACTGGAAGCTTCGCTTTCGGCGTTCGGCCGAACCGGCCGAAGCCTCCGGCTTTCTGCGAAAGGATGGTCTTGAATATGTTGAATCGCAATCTGTTTAAACAACCGAAAAACGCCTTGGAATCCTATGACCGTCATGTGAAAATCCCTTCGCCGGACGCGCCGGATCAGATGTGCGTTTCCTGCCCGGACTGCAAATCTATTTTGCTGACCGAGGATTTAAGTGAGAACTTCAGCGTTTGCCCGAAGTGCGGGTATCATTTCCGCATGAATGCCCGGCAGCGCATTGATTTGATTGCGGACGCCGGTTCCTTTCAGGAAATGGATGCGCAGATGCGTTCCTCGAATCTACTGGGATTTCCGAATTATGAAAAAAAACTCTGGCACGCGCGTCTGGAAAGTGCGGAAAACGAGGGCGTGGTATGCGGTACGGCGAAGATTGGCGGCAATCCGTGCGGCCTGTTTGTGATGGAGCCATATTACATGATGGGCAGCATGGGCACCGTGGTGGGGGAAAAGATTACACGGCTGTTTGAGTATGCGACCGAGCACAGCCTCCCGGTTGTGGGGTATACGGTATCCGGCGGGGCACGCATGCAGGAGGGGATTTTATCTCTGATGCAGATGGCGAAAACCAGCGGAGCTGTCAAACGCCACAGCGACGCGGGCAATCTTTATATAGCAGTATTAACCGACCCGACCACCGGCGGTGTGACCGCCAGCTTTGCGATGGAAGCGGATATTACGCTGTCCGAACCCAAGGCGCTCATTGGGTTTGCCGGCCCGCGCGTCATTGAGCAGACCCTTCGCCAGCGGCTTCCGGCGGGATTCCAGCGAGCAGAATTCGTATTTGAAAAAGGATTTTTGGATGATATTGTGAAGCGCCCCGACCAGAAGGCTTACCTCGCAAAGCTTCTCGCGCTTCACGGGAAGGGGGACCCATGGAAGCATACGACAGAGTAACGGCCGCCAGGGCCAAGGGCAGGCCCACCGGTTTGCAGTATATTCAGACGATTTTTTCGGATTTTATCGAGCTGCATGGGGACCGCCGGTTTGGCGATGACCCGGCGATTGTGGCCGGTGTGGCGCAGCTGTGCGGAATGCCGGTCACGGTGATTGCCCATGAACGCGGAGGGGACACCAGGGAAAAGGTGCGCCGCAATTTTGGCATGGCGCATCCGGAAGGCTACCGCAAGGCACTTCGCCAAATGAAGCTGGCGGAAAAATTCGGCCGTCCGGTGGTCTGCTTTGTAGACACTGCCGGCGCCTACTGCGGCATCGGCGCGGAGGAACGCGGGCAGGGTCAGGCGATTGCGGAAAATCTGATGGAGATGATGACCCTGAATACCCCGGTGATTTCTATCCTGATTGGGGAAGGCGGCAGCGGCGGTGCGCTGGCACTTGCGGTGGCCGACGAAGTCTGGATGATGGAAAACGCGGTGTACTCGGTGATTTCCCCAGAGGGCTGTGCCAGCATCCTTTGGAAAGATAAATCCAAAGCGCGGGAAGCCGCACGCTGCCTGAAAATGACCGCGCAGGACCTGCTGCAGATGAATGTGGTGGAACGGATTATTCCCGAAGCCGAACGCAGCTTCAGCCAAATCTGCGACGGCCTTCGCAGCGACCTGTTGGAAACGCTCCGGCGGGAAAAGGAAATGGAGCCTGCTCTGCTGCTGCAGAAGCGTTACGAGCGCTTTCGCCGCATCGGAAGTCCGGATGCGGATTAAATCAATGTGAAGAAAAGCGGCTGCAAAAGCGCCGCGTCAGTTCCCCGAATTAGGCGGATTGACGCGGCGCTTTCTTAGCAGAAAGATATTTGTTTTACTTAATCCACACCGTAAATTTCACCGTTCGACGATTCCAAACGAACATGATAGAATAAAAAGGGAAGGCAGCGGCATTCAAAGGAACAAAACCGAAGGTCCTTTGGATAGAATGCCGACAAAAGTGAACACAAAAAATCGGGCGGAACCGTTTGAAAAGAGATAAGATAAAGACACGACAGGAGTGGTGGCTATGGGTTGGATTGAAGGAATCGGCGACGCAATCCGCTATATCGAAGAAAATATCACGGAGGACCTTACCGTAGAGGAGATTGCAAAAAGGGCGATGGTGTCTCCGTTTTATTTTCAAAAAGGCTTTGCCATGCTCTGCGGCTTTACGGTCGCGGAATATATCCGGCGGCGCAGGCTCACCCTTGCCGGCAGTGAACTGGTGTCCACGGATGCAAAAATCATCGATATTGCGCTGAAGTACGGCTACGATTCACCGGACAGCTTTACTAAGGCGTTTACTCGATTCCATGGCGTAACCCCCACGGCTGTCCGAAAGGACGGGGCAATGATCCGGTCGTTCGCCCCGCTCAAAATCAAATTTTCTTTGGAAGGCGGTTATATCATGGATTACAAGATTGTGGAGAAAGAATCGTTTACGGTTATGGGCGTGTCCAAAACATTTTCGTATGACGACGCAAAAACGAAGATTCCGCAGTTTTGGACGGAACATTATCAAACAGGCAAAGGAAAATTTGTTTGCGGCATGTACGGCGTGTGCATGGAGGAAAGCAAGGGCTCCGATACGTTTGAATATTTGATTGCAGACGATTATAATCCGTCCGAGGAAGTGCCGGACGGATTCATCACAAAGGTGATTCCAAAGCACACCTGGGCCGTTTTTGCCTGCAAGGGTCCAATGCCTAAGGCACTGCAGGAGGTAAATGAAAAAATTTACTCGGAATGGCTGCCCAACTGCAGAGATTATGAAATCGCGGCGGGGTACAACATTGAACGGTACACCAACGTCGCGGATTATCCGAAAGGCAATGAGGATGAAAACTATTACAGCGAAATTTGGATTCCGATCCGTAATAAATAATCGCGTGAACCGGGCCGGTCCACGCCCCGGTTTGCCGGAATGAATCCCCTGCTATGTATTGCCCGCACCGTCTGCCGGATTTTCCCGTGCTTTAAGGAAATCTCGGTAGCGGCTGCGGGCTTCGCTGTCTTCCTGAAAGAAAGAGAGAAGCGCGTCCAGCCGCAGGACGGTATCGTGATTGACGGAATGTTCAATCAGCTCTGTTTCCTTCAGCGTGTCGGTAATGCCGATTAAGTGAAGAAAATTCTCAATGATATTATGGCGCTGCAGTAAAAATGCTCCGATGTCTTTGCCCTTATCCGTCAAAAAAATAATGTCGTAGCGGTCGTATTTAACATACCCAAGCTCGGAGAGCTTATAAATCATTTTTGAGGTGGAAGAGGGCTTGACATGCAGCACTTCGGACAGCCGCCCAACCCGGGTATAACCCTCTTTACTGCACAGGCGGTAAATCATTTCCAGGTAATCCTCCATTGCTGGGGTAAGCTGTCCGCCCTGCTGGCTGAGCATTTGGTATCCCCTTACGGTATGAAACTGGCGGTTGTTATCCATAAAATCCGACCCTCTTTCGATGGAATATCCATCGCTTTTCATCAAATCTTGTGCGATATTACATTATATTCGGAACATTTTCCGTTTAGTAACATAGATTAGTCACAGGAAAACATTTCATACAGAGCTACAAATTTAGAAAAAGTTGAGGTGAACGCAGTTGCAGCGAAAGGAAATCCCATTGAATGAAATTCCGGTTGGTAAGGTTGCAAGCGTTTCATCATTGACAGCGGACGGAGCAACTAGACGTCGTATGCTTGACCTCGGCGTTGTCGGCGGTACGAAAATCGAACCGCTTTATAAAAGCCCCTCAGGGAATCCGGTGGCTTATCTGATTCGCGGGGCGGTTATCGCCCTTCGTTCCGACGTTTCCGCACAAATCATGGTGGAGGCTTGAATTTTCGGGTGAATGCGCAGCCGGCGCAAGGCTGCAGACTGACTGGCTGCGTATGATACGCCCGTTTTACATAGTTTGGCCACCGTTACCAATGGTTGAAACCCTCAATTTTTCTTATTGATAATTATATGAACATATGGTAAAATCTGTCAGTAGTATTGCTTACCCACTCATTCGCAAATCAGCTGATGGGTGGCGGGGAAGGATGTGTAATTCATGGTACTAACTGGCAGTGTTTATTCCAAATCAATCGATGTTGACACCTGGCTTTCCGTGGTTTATCCCGACCGGAGCAACAAAAGCGGCCCGCCTAAGGTGGCCTATATGCTGCACGGTTCCACAGGGAACAGCACGAACTGGGTGCAGAACACGCTTCTGCCGCTGTATGCGCAGGAGTACAACGTAGTATTCATTATGCCCGAGGTAGGCAACACCTGGTATCGGAACATTAAGGACCGCGGCAGCTATTTTACCTATATTGCGGACGAGCTGCCCGAGCTGGTTTACAAAATGTTCCGCGTTTCTCTGGAGCGGGAGAATGTCGCCATCATGGGCAACTCCATGGGCGCCTACGGTGCGTTGAAATGCGCGCTTGCCCGTCCGGACCAGTACTGGCTCTGCGGGGCGTTTTCCACCGCGTGTGTGGGAATCCGCGAGTATTTGGCGGAACTAAGGCAGCAGAAAGATGCCATTGAAAACCCGAATATGCGCTCAGTATTCGGTCCTGAGCTGGCGTGTGAAGACAGCGACGACCTGCTGAAGCTTGCGGAGAAGGCTGCGCAAAACCCCTTAAATCCATCCATATATATGACGATTGGCGCCAATGACTTTCTCTACGAAGCCAACATACAGTTCAGTGATTCCCTGAAGGAGCTGCCGCTGGACTTTACCTTTGAAAGTTGGAGCGGCGGCCATGACTGGCATTTTTGGAATCAGTCGCTCAAATCCATTTTGGACAAGTATTTTTAATTCTGCCGGATATCCGGTAAAAATCCCCCGGAAGTTTCCTTCCGGGGGATTTTTCAAAAGTACTATATTAGGTTATGTATTGAGTGAGGATACCCACCGCACGCGAAGAATCAGAATAATGGAAATTACGGCGGCCATGTAGTTGGAGAAAAGGTTTCCCCAGAAAACGGAATAGTATTGCAGCATTGGCTCGGTCATCAAAATAAAAATGAAACGAAGCAGCCAGATGCGCAGCAGACCGAGAATCATGGGTACAACGGTTTTCCCCAGGCCGATAAATGCTCCCTGAACCGCCATGCACACACCAAAGCCGACAACCGAATACGTGTAGATATGCAGGGCGTTGTTTGCAACCGATAAAACGTCCGGCTGATGGGTAAACAGTACAGTGAGGTAGGGGGAAAGCGGTACCACAATGGCAATGACCGCGACCGCCGTGATGGCGCTGGCAAGACAGCCCACCAAACAGGAGCGCTTGGCCTTTTCCGGCTGATTGGCGCCGATGTTCAGGCTGACCATGGTGGTAACGGCGGAGCCGAAGGAGGATGGCAGGTTAAAACAAACTGCGGTAATGTTACCTGCGATTCCCTGTCCGTTTAAAATGACCGGTCCGTATTTCTGCGTTTCATGGTTAATTAAAAAGAAACCGAAATTCAGCAGCAGGCTGGTGATCATGGCGGGAATTCCTACGCGGATCATCTGCGCAATCAGGCCCTTGTCATAGCGGAAGCCCTTCAAGGTCAGCTGGTCTTCACTTTTCGCCACGAACAATTCGTAGAACATCCAGATGCAGATTAACACGTTGGCGCACAGGGAAGAAAGCACGCACCCCACAACTTCTAAACGCAGCCATACGATGAACACAAAGTTGAAAATGATTTTCAGAAACAGCATCAGCACCATTCGAATGAACGAGGCTTCCGGTTTGCCGGTCGCGTTTTTGATGGCGTTGTAAATGCTTTCCATAAACGAAAAGGGAAGTACGGTTGCATATAAACTAATATAAAGAAACACATTGTGCGAAATCTGCGCATCCACGCTGTGAGAAATTGGCATTGCAAGCAGCGCAAGCAGCGGCGCAAAACAGAATCCCATGGTAAAGGCGAATACTACCACCTGTGTGGAAATCCGTTTCACCTTTATCAGGTCACCCTGCCCATTGGCCTGCCCAATAATCGCCATGGCGGCCACGCTCAATCCCTGCGCTAGGGCGGTCATCATGTTTACAATTGGTTCGCTGTAAGTAACGGCGCTGGCCACAAGCGTTCCTGCTGAGTTATTGATAAAAAGACCGTCCGACAGCGGCATTAGGGACTGAATTACGCTCATCATCAAAGTCGGAACGGACAACAGAATGAGTGTTTTTAGAATACTGCTGTGTAAAATTAAATCACGTCGCTGTTCTGTGCTTTGGTGTAAAAAATTAAGTTTCACTGGCAACCCGCTTTCTATCTCATGAAACTATAATATAACATGATTCTGTATAATTTGCAATCTTAAGAAGCTGGTGTCCCATGAGAATATTGAGCGGAATTTTTCTTGGAATTTGTCGTTTTTTCCCATTCTCGGCGAATCAGAATACAAGGTGGATTTAGATAAAAAAATAGTAGGAAACTGAAACAGATATATTTTTAAAAAACGATAATTATTTGCATTTTTACGCTTGAAAAAACCATACTGATTTCGTATACTATAGCCAGAACAAAGAACCGAACCACATCATCGTATTTCTGCAAATTTGGAAAATACGAAAAAATAAAGGAGGCAAGTCTGATGAAGCTAGTATTAATCCGGCATGGGGAAAGCGAATGGAATCGGGAAAATCTGTTTACCGGCTGGACGGATGTTGACCTTTCGGAAACGGGCCGGGAGGAAGCGAAAAACGCCGGTCTTTTGTTGAAAGAAGGCGGCTATGATTTTGATGTGTGTTACACCTCCTATTTGAAGCGCGCCATCCATACGCTGAACCTGGTTTTGCAGCAGCTTGACCGCGAATGGCTCCCGGTTGTGAAGACATGGAAGCTGAACGAACGCCACTACGGGGCATTGCAGGGCCTGAACAAGGCGGAAACCGCGCAGAAATACGGGGAAGAACAGGTGAAAATCTGGCGCCGGTCGTTTGACGTGCGTCCCCCCGAACTGGAGCAGGATGACGCGCGCAGCCCCCGCACGCAGGAGCAGTATCGAATGGAAAACCCGGCGGAGCTTCCGCTCTGTGAAAGCCTGAAGGATACGATTGACCGTGTCATTCCCTACTTTGAATCCGTCATTAAAAAAGACATGCAGAATGGCCGAAGGGTGCTGATTGCCGCACATGGCAATTCCCTCCGTGCGTTGGTTCAATATTTTGACCATCTTTCTCCGCAGGAGATTATGGAAGTCAACATTCCAACCGGAGTTCCGCTTGTGTATGAATTTGATGAAGCGTTTCGGCCAATCAAGCACTACTATCTTGGCGACCCCAAGCTGATTGAGGCAAAAATGCAAAAGGTTGCCAACCAGGGGAAAGCCATCAGCAAACCGATTGGATGAAGCCGTGTATTAATAATAAGTTGTTTCGAAGTTGTTTCGTCCGGCGGTGCACCGAAAATTTTATTTATATAAAAGGAGAGCGGTGCAAGACACCGCTTTCCTCGCAAAAAAATGCACCTGCAAATGGGTTTTAAACGCCCGCTTCCGGTGCATTTTTATGTCTTATTTGGTGGAGAAGCTATTATGCGGCAGCCACCTATTGTGCTATGTTTTGGAATGTCGGTTTCCGTCGCTTTAGGGGAAAATATATTTGTTACGCTTGTTACCTTAGGGTAAATCAGGTATAATAATAATTCGTGCGCATTTTATCTCTATAGCGAAAGGACTTGCAAAATGGCAAAAATCAAAGAAGTTTTCACGAACGACGAGTACTATCCCTTTGTTTCCTACTGCGAGGAGCATGGGTACGAGGAAATGGCAGATCTGATGAAATTTCCCTTTCATGAACTGAGAGGGGACTCGGATATTCCCCCCAGACTATTAAGCAAAATCAAAACTATATTTGTAATGTATTCTAAAATGCACAGTTCGGAATTTTCGGCTGCCAAAAAGCCGTCGGTGCGCAAACCGGTTTCTTCCCCTACCCCGCAGGCGGAACTGGAGGCGGAGCTGGAGGTTTATTTTCAAAGCAACGCCGACCGTTTGGTTCGGATTTCAGATATTTCAAAATCATTGGGCAGAAAAGTAAAGCGTTCAGACCTGCTGAAAATTCTGGAGCAGGCGCCGTGGTGTAAAGCCGTAGATGCAACCACTTTTTTCTATGCACCACAGTCATAAGCCCAAATTTTTATTGAAATTTATTTCTCATATAGAAATAACAGCTCGATTTCTTATCACTTTCTTTATGCCGATTTACTTTCTTATTCTTATGAACTATTGTATAATATGCTTTTAATAAAAAGCTATTCTGGCCATACTGCTTTTAAATAATAGGTAAATTTACCAGATTGCAGTATTCAGTTCATTTACAAGGTGATTCAGCAATCTTTTGTAAATAAGCGGAGGAACGCTCAGCAGTAAAAATTTAGCACAACTTAAGGATGTGTTAGTGTGTTCAAAAAAATAAAATCCATTCTTATCGGCAAGGCGATTAAATCGACCGAAAGCGAACATCAAAAATTCAGCGTTATCTGGGGCCTTCCCATTTTGTCCAGCGACGCGATTTCTTCTGTTTCCTATGCCTCTGAGGAAATCCTGATGGTTCTCGTCCCCGTGATTGGAATGGCTTCCTACAAACCGATGATGGCCATTGCAGCTGCCATCGTGTGCCTGCTTGTAATTCTGGTGTTTTCTTACCGACAGACCATTGACTGTTACCCGCAGGGCGGCGGCTCTTATCGGGTCGCCAGCGAAAACATCGGCAGGATTCCCGGCCTTGTGGCGGCGGCTTCACTGTCTACCGATTATGTGTTGACGGTTGCGGTCAGCACCTGTGCGGGTACGGCGGCAATTACCTCCGCTTTTCCTGAGCTGCTTCCCTACCGAGTAGGTATTACACTGTTCCTAATCCTGGTTCTTACCCTTGGGAACCTGAGAGGAATTCGGGAGTCCTCTATTCTTTTCGGCGTTCCGACGTATCTGTTTGTATTTTCCATTCTCGCTATGATTGTGACCGGAATCGTGCGCGTGCTGGTTTTGGGACAGGTTCCCCAGAATGTGCCGGTTCCGCAGCAGTCAATACAGGATATTTCCGTATTTTTGATTCTGCGGGCTTTCGCGTCGGGATGCACAGCCTTGACCGGCGTAGAAGCAATCAGCGACGGGGTTCCGAATTTTAAGGCGCCGTCCCAGAAAAACGCCAAGCGCGTTTTGGTCATGCTGGCTTCGCTGGTATTCGTTATTTTTATCGGCGTCTGTTATCTTGCGTCCATGTATCATGTTACCCCAAAGTCGGATATTACGGTGGTTGCGCAGATTGCGACCGGGGTATTCGGGCGTGACAGCATGATGTTCTATTTGGTGCAGGCCACAACGGCGCTGATTCTGGTCATGGCCGCCAATACTGCTTTTGCCGATCTGCCTCTACTGCTGTCGCTTCTTGCAAAGGACGGCTTTGTCGCCAGAAGCTTTGCAACCCGCGGCACGAGATTAAGCTTTTCCAACGGCATTATGCTGCTGTTTATTCTTTCCTCCACGTTGGTGATCGTTTTCAAAGCAGACCAGCATCATCTTCTTCCGCTTTACGCAGTCGGGGTATTCCTGTCCTTTACTTTGTCCCAGACCGGAATGTTTCGAAGATGGATTACCCGCAAGGAAGGGAAATGGCGCCACAAGGCAGTGATTAACGGCTGCGGAGCGATTGTTTCTGCCATAACCTGCATTGTGCTGTCCGTCACAAAGTTCCTGCTGGGGGCTTGGGTGGTTTTAATCTGCATTCCTGCACTGATCTGTCTGATGCTGGTGATTCGCCGCCATTACGACAAGGTGCGCGATAATCTGGTGATTGAAAAGAGCGGAAACGAGCTGATTCATAAAGTCCCCACGGAAAATTGCATTATCCTGCCGATTCAGTCGGTGAATAAATCCTTTGTCAAAGCGCTCAACTACGCGATGACACTTGGCGGAAAAATTGAGATTTATCATGTCAGCACCGATCAGGCTGCCACGGAAAAGCTGATCAACCAGTACCGGCAGCTGAAGGTAGATTTTCCGCTGGTGATTGAGGAAGCCCCTTACCGTAATGTTAATGAAATGCTGATTGCCCATGTGGATGCAAGGCTGGCAAGGCTGGAGCCGCACCAAATGCTGACGGTGGTTCTGCCGCAGTTTATCATTCCAAAGAGCTGGCACTATTTACTGCACAACCAGACTTCCCTTCGCTTGAAGAGCGCTCTGCTGAAGCGGCGCGATGTTGCGGTAATTTCCGTTCCCTATATTATTAATGAATAAAAATAATCAATAGAAAATAAAAAGAGAGTCGGTTTTGTAGCTGTGGCTACTTACAGGCTCTCTTTTCTCTATTATACTGAAACCAACAAATTGAACGAGATTTGATTGGAGGAAGTAAAATGGATAAAATGTTTTGTTTTCAGTGCGAACAGACCGCAAATGGAACCGGATGCACTCAGGCTGGTGTTTGCGGAAAAAGTGCGGACACCGCAATTTTACAGGATGAGCTGACCGGCGCGTTGGTTGGCCTTGCAAAAGCCGCAGGAAACGGCGGACGTACCAAAGAAACCGACCGCCTTATGCTGGAGGGCCTTTTTACCTGCATTACCAATGTGAATTTTGATGACGCTTCGATTCAGCGCAAGATTGCTGAAGTCAATCAGGCGAAAAATTCGATTGTTCCTGGCTGTGCAGCGTGTATTTCCCGCTGCGGAAATGCAGATAATATGGATATGGCGGCCTTATGGAGCGCGGATGAAGATATTCGCTCCCTGAAATCCCTGCTGCTGCTTGGCTTGCGCGGCATGGCTGCCTATGCGTACCACGCGCATGCGCTTGGCTATGAGGATGACGAGGTAACCGAATGGTTCTACAAGGGGCTGGCGGCGATCGGAACCGACCTGGATGCGGATACGCTGCTTTCCCTGCTGATGGAGTTTGGTCAGGTCAACCTGAAGTGCATGGCGCTGCTGGATCGTGCCAACACCGGAACTTACGGCGACCCTGTTCCGACCGAAGTGCCGAATACGATTGAAAAAGGCCCGTTCATCATTATTTCCGGCCATGACCTTCACGACCTGAAGCAGCTTCTGGAGCAGACAGAAGGCAAGGGCGTGAACATTTATACCCACGGTGAAATGCTGCCCGCGCATGGTTATCCGGAATTGAAAAAGTATGCGCACCTGAAGGGCAACTTCGGAACAGCCTGGCAAAATCAGCAGAAGGAGTTTGACGGGGTTCCCGCTCCGATTTTGTTTACCACGAATTGCCTGATGCGTCCTCGTGCTTCTTATGCGGACCGTGTCTTCACCACTGGCGTGGTGGCCTACCCGGAACTGGTCCACATTGAAGAACAGGATGGCAAAAAGGACTTTTCCGAAGTAATTGCAAAGGCACTGGAGTTGGGCGGCTATGAAGCAGACCGTGAACTCCCGGGCATTAACGGGGGAAAGAAACTGCTGACCGGATTTGCCCACGGCACCGTGTTGGGCGTGGCTGACAAGGTGGTGGACGCCGTAAAGTCCGGCGCACTGAAGCATATCTTCCTGGTGGGCGGATGCGACGGAGCAAAGCCGGGCCGCAACTATTACACCGAGTTTGTAAAGCAGACCCCGGCGGATTCCGTTGTGTTGACCGTCGCCTGCGGCAAGTACCGCTTTAACGACCTTGATCTCGGTACCTTGGGCGGCCTGCCGCGTCTGATGGACATGGGGCAGTGCAACGATGCTTATTCCGCCATCCGTGTGGCGGTTGCGCTTGCCGATGCGTTTGGGTGCGGTGTAAACGATCTTCCGCTTCACATTGTGCTTTCGTGGTACGAACAGAAAGCTGTCTGCATTTTGCTGACGCTGTTTGCGCTTGGGATTCAGAATATCCGCCTCGGCCCGACCCTTCCGGCGTTTGTATCGCCGAATGTGCTGAAAATCCTTGTGGATAAGTTTAACGTACATCCGATTTCAACGCCGGAAATGGATTTGGCTGAAATGATGCATCAGGAGTGATAACAATGGGCCAGAACTATATTAAAAATATTGATTTTTCCACCGCCCTCAAAATGGCCGATCTGGTTTCGTACCAGCCCGGCCAGGTAGTCAGTAAAACACTGGCTCAGAATCCCGCGGTCAGCTTGACCCTGTTTGCTTTTGACCGCGGGGAAGAGATTAGTACCCACTCTTCTACCGGCGATGCGCTTGTGCTTGCGCTGGATGGAGAAGGAGAAATTACTATCAATGGGGAAAAGCATGAACTGAAGCAGGGCGAAACCATTGTCATGCCAGCCAATGCGCCTCATGCGGTATATGCAAAAGAACGTTTTAAAATGTTTTTGGTCGTTGTTTTTCCTTAATGGTTCTCCCAAAAGGGCCGGAACCGGGTTTTGCCCGGTTCCGGCCCTTTTGGTGTAATAGCAAATGATGATATCTAACCACTGTGCAGGACAGAAGTTTAAAGCTGCAAATATTCTGACCTGAGCGGATTTCAAATTGCTTTTCTCAGCGGTTACCTAGGCAGTGCTAATACCAAAACGCTATTTGACTGAGCGGGAGCTTCGGATTTGCCCGTCCCATTTCTCACCAAAAGAAGAAACGGAACATATTTTATAGCAGCGCACTATGGCCGTGCAGCCGGAGCGGTAAAGCCGCAGCAATGCAATTTTTGGCGGGACTTCAGGCTGAAAACAGAAGATTGCCGGCTGTGCCGCCGAAAGTGAAATGCTGCAGAGGCCTTCGAAGTAAAAAACAATTCAGATTCAATCGGAAAAACGAGGTGAGATCGATGGAAGTACTGAACGTAAAAAATATTCAGGAAATTTATCAGGCGGAAAACGGAGAAATTTCCGCCCTGAAAAATATTAGTTTTACCGCACAAAAAGGAGAACTGATCAGCATCGTTGGACCAAGTGGCTGCGGAAAATCCACCTTGCTTTCCATTCTGGCCGGACTGCTGAAGCCGACCGGCGGAGAAGTTTATGTAAAAGGAGAAAAGGTGAACGGGGTGTCTCCCCATATCGGCTATATGATGCAGAAAGACAGCCTGCTGGACTGGCGCAACATTTATAAAAATGTAATGTTCGGCCTGGAGGTACGGGGCATGATGCAGCCGGAGTACCGGGAGCGCGCGGAAAAGCTTCTGAAAACGTATGGACTGTATGAGTTTAAGGATAAATATCCGTCCCAGCTGTCGGGCGGAATGCGCCAAAGGGTGGCGCTCATCCGCACGCTGGCAATCAACCCGGACATTCTGCTTCTGGACGAAGCGTTTTCCGCGCTGGATTACCAGACCAGGCTGACGGTAACCGATGACGTATACCGCATTTTAAAGCAGGAGCAGGTAACCACCATTATGGTTACCCATGATATACCGGAAAGCATCAGCATGGGCGACAAAGTCCTGATTTTCAGCCAGCGGCCGGCCGAAATCAAGGAAGTGCTGGAAATTGACTTTGAGGACCCGGACCGTACGCCGATTAGCTGCAGGAACAATCCCAAATTCAGCCGTTATTTTGACCACATTTGGAGGGAGCTGTCGGCAAATGAATAAACAATCAGTTCGAAATACGGAAAAATTTCCGCCGGAAATTTCAAAAGAGCGGGAGGTTTACCTGCAGAAAAAGCAGCGCAGAAAAATGTGGATCCGCATCAGCCAGTGGGGAATCCTTTTGCTGTTTCTCGCGCAGTGGGAAATTACCGCCAGACTGGGCTGGATTGACAGTTTCATTCTAAGCCAGCCTTCGCGAATCGGCAACACATTCCTGAACATGGCGCAGAACGATTTGCTGATGCATCTGGGCGTGACGGTTTACGAAACGTTGGTCGGGTTCCTGCTGGGGGTGGTTTTCGGTACCCTGCTTGCCATCATTCTGTGGTGGAGCGACTTTATATCCAAGGTTAGCGAACCTTATCTGGTTGTGTTGAACAGTCTGCCGAAAATTGCGCTGGGCCCTGTCATTATTGTGATTGCCGGGGCGGGCACCCAGGCGATTATTTTTATGGCGCTGGCTATTTCACTCGTCGTTACGGTGCTGGAAATGCTCAACGGGTTTCGCCGCACCGACCCGGAGTATATCCGCATGGCAATGTCGTTTGGTGCGAACAAAAGGCAGATTTTTACGAAAGTTGTGTTTCCGTACAATATCGCAACGTTGTTCAATTCCCTAAAAATCAATATCGGCCTGTCGCTGGTCGGCGTGATTGCAGGGGAATTTTTGGTTTCCAAAGCGGGGCTCGGGTATTTGATTGTTTACGGTGGTCAGGTATTCCAGCTCGATTTGGTTATGACAAGTGTGATTATTCTTGCAGTGGTCGCGGCGCTGATGTACGAAGCGGTGGTGCTGCTTCAAAAACTGGTCATGAAGTGGTATGGGCATTGAGGTAAAACAATTTTGTCCGGGCGGCTGATGAATCTGATGAGGGAGGTATGCTTATGAAGAAGCGGATAAGATTTTTAGCGCTTGCGCTGTGCCTTGCGACGGTTTTGACCCTGTTTGCGGGGTGCGGAAAGAAACAATCACAGGAAACCGTAAAAGTGCGTCTGTGCGAAGTGACGCATTCTATTTTTTACGCGCCGCAGTATGTGGCGATGAATCTGGGGTATTTCAAACAGGAGGGCATCGAGCTGGAGCTCACCAACGGACAGGGTGCGGATAAAGTAATGACGGCGGTACTGTCGAACAGTGCAGACATTGGATTCGCCGGGCCGGAAGCCTCCATTTACGTTTATAATGAAGGAAAAACGGATTATACACAGGTTTTTGCTCTTTTAACACAGCGGGACGGCTCCTTCCTGGTTGGTCGTCAGCCCGACCCGAATTTCACCTGGGATAAGGTAAAGGGAAAAGTGGTTCTGCCCGGCCGCAAAGGCGGCGTACCTTATATGACACTGGAATATGTCATGCGCAAAAACGGGGTTGACCCAAACAAAGATACTAAGTTGGATGACAGCATCCAGTATGCTTTAATGGCGACCGCGTTTACCAACGGGACCGGCAATTATGTCACCATTTTCGAACCAACGGCTTCTATTATTGAGGCACAGAAGAAAGGCTATATTGTCGCTTCCATCGGCAAGGAAAGCGGAGAAATCCCCTATACCGCTTATTTTGCAAAAAAGAGTTTTTTGGAGAAGAACTCGGATATCATCGAACGCTTTACGCGTGCGATTTACCGCGGCCAACTCTGGGTGTCGAGTCACAGTGCAGAGGAGATTGCAAAGGCCGTGGCGACCTCGTTCCCGGACACCGACGTATCCATTTTGACGACGGTCGCCCAGCGTTACAAGGATATTGAGGCGTGGAGCCCGAATCCGATTCTGAAGTCTTCTGCTTTCGATATGCTGCAGAAAGTTATGACAGAGGCCGGCGAACTGAAGCAGACGGCCCCTTATGATAAAATTGTAAATACCTCCTATGCAGAAAAAGTGATGAAAGAGGTTAAATAATTCTTACGAAGATTAGCAGTTGGAGCGCCGCAAAATGGGTGAAAACTCATTTTGCGGCACTTTCCTTCTGGAAAAACCAATTCGGTACCAGCGGCATATTTTGTATTACCCAGCAAGGGAAAGTGTCGGGATAAATTTGGGGAAAAGATAGAATCTGGACTTGACTTTGCCGGGGAAAGCGGTATAATACAGTTGAACAAGTAATCAACTGTTCAATAAAAAAACCGTAAGGGAGGGTCCAAAATGAATTCCAATACACCGGATATTGATAAATGCGACTGCACGATTATACACGAAGATATTGTGGCAGAGGTGCGTCAGCATATGCCGGAGGAAGAAAATCTGCTGGACCTTGCGGATTTATTCAAGGTGTTCGGGGATTCTACCCGGGTGAAGATTGTTTGCGCTTTGTTTCAATCCGAAATGTGTGTTTGCGACATTGCCGCCCTTCTGGGTATGACCAAATCGGCCATTTCTCATCAACTGCGCGTTTTAAAGCAGTCCAAACTGGTGAAAAACCGCCGGGACGGGAAAGTGGTTTATTATTCGCTGGATGATGAACATGTAAAGAACATCTTTGATCAAGGTCTTGCGCACGTGTCGGAATAGTCGATATAAATTATTTGCAGCAACCGCTATTTTTTACCTATATAGTTGATTGATTGCTCAACTAATCACACTAACAACGAAAGGCTGGGGACAACATGGCGTCGATTAAAAAGCAATATGAACTCGAAGGCCTTTGCTGCGGCAACTGCGCGGCAAATATTGAACGCGAAGTAGGTGGTTTGGACGGCGTTCTTTCGGCAAGCGTGGACTTTCCGTCCAAACTGCTGACCGTTGAACTGACGGGTGCGGACTTTGCGGAAAGATTTGCTGATCAGGCAGGAAAAATTGCCCGGCGGCACGATTCCGGAATTCAGCTGAAGGAGCGGGAAGCGGTCCAGATCGGTAGAAAGGTTCTGTATCTAAGCGGCCTTGGTTGTGCGGACTGTGCCCAAAAAATCGAGGCCGCCGTTGCCCGGCTGGATGGTGTCCATGCGGCCGGGCTCGATTTTGTCGCGCAGAAGCTTACCATCGAAACTTTAGACCCCCAGAAAATGCCTTCCGTTCTCAGACAAGCTGCGCAAATCATCCGCGAAATAGAGCCTGATGTGGAAATTTCGTATTCTCAGAAGGCCGCGGCGGAGGCGGAAGAAAACGGGAACAAACGCTGGCTTCGCCGAGCTGAATTGATTGCCGGAGCCGTATTGTTTGTGGCCGGCATGGTCTTTCCACTCCCACAGCCTTATCATCTGATTCTGTTCCTGGTCAGCTATCTGCTGGTCGGCGGGGACGTGATACTGCGGGCGGTCCGGAACATCACCAAGGGGCAGATCTTTGATGAAAACTTCCTGATGGGCGTTGCAACCATCGGCGCGTTCTGCATTGGGGATTACGCGGAAGGCGTCGCTGTGATGCTGTTCTATCAGGTCGGGGAGTTTTTTCAGGACCTTGCTGTTGAACGTTCCCGCAAGTCCATATCCGCGCTGATGGATATCCGCCCGGATTACGCCAACCTGAAAGTGGGGGAGAGCGTGACCAAGGTTTCTCCGGAAGAAGTCGGAATCGGGGATTTGATTCTGGTTCGTCCGGGGGAAAAGGTGCCGCTGGACGGAACCGTTGTGGAAGGAGTTTCTTCCGTGGATACCGCCGCCCTGACCGGAGAATCCCTTCCCCGTGATGTTGAGCCGGGCAGCCGTTTATTGTCGGGCTCCGTTAACATCAACGGACTTTTAACGGTGGAGGTCACGAGGGAGTTCGGTGATTCCACGGTTACAAAGATTCTGGATTTGGTGCAGAATGCCAGCGGCCGGAAAGCACCGACGGAAAACTTTATCACGAAGTTCGCACGGTATTACACCCCTACCGTGGTGTTTGCCGCCCTTGCGCTGGCGGTTTTGCCGCCCCTGCTGCTTCCCGGTGCGGCGTTTGTCGACTGGATTAACCGCGCGCTGACCTTTTTGGTTGTTTCCTGCCCCTGCGCTCTGGTTATTTCCATCCCGCTCAGCTTTTTCGGCGGAATCGGCGGAGCCTCTAAAAAAGGAATTTTGGTCAAGGGCAGTAATTACCTGGAAGCGCTGAATAACGTGGATACCATTGTATTTGACAAAACCGGTACGCTGACGAAGGGAAACTTCCGTGTGACTCGGATTGCTGCCGAAAACGGATGGAGTGAGGAAGCACTCCTGCGCTATGCCGCGCACGCGGAACTGTACTCCAGCCATCCGATTGCGGTATCCATCCGGGAAGCGTACAAAAGTGAACCGGATGCGGCACAGGTGGCGGATTATGAAGAGATTTCCGGAAAAGGGGTTCGCGTAAAAGTACAGGGCCGAACGGTGCTCGCGGGCAGTGGAAAGCTGATGGAGTCGGAAAAGATTTCGTATCAGGCGTCTTCTTCCTCGGGAACCACGGTTTATCTGGCGGTGGACGGAGTCTATGCCGGGTCGATTGTAATTTCGGATGAAATTAAACCGGACAGCCGACAGGCCATTCGGGACCTGAAGGCCGCCGGCGTTCGAAAAACCGTAATGCTGACGGGCGATAACCGGAAGACCGGCGAAGCGGTTGCCGGTGAGCTCGGCCTGGATGAGGTTTATACCGAATTGCTCCCGCAGCAAAAGGTGGAGCAGATGGAAGTGTTGAGCAAGCAGATTGCCAAGGGAGGAAAATTGGTCTTTGTTGGGGATGGCATCAATGACGCGCCCGTTCTCGCCCGGGCGGATGTCGGCGTAGCGATGGGTGGGGTCGGTTCGGACGCGGCGATTGAAGCAGCAGATGTTGTGCTGATGACGGATGAACCTGCCAAGCTGGTTTCGGCAATTCGAATTGCCAAGAAGACCAAATCCATTGTTTGGCAGAATATTGTGTTTGCACTCGGCGTGAAAGTACTCATTCTGGTTCTGGCCGCGTTCGGCCTCGCCAATATGTGGGAAGCCGTTTTCGGCGATGTGGGCGTTACAATCATCGCGATTTTAAATGCGATTCGGGCAACGCAGGGAAAGGACCTATAATTCCCCAGCAAATGTGTGAAAAGGTTTGGAATAGCTGGGACGCACCTCAACAAATCATAGATTTACCAAAAGGGTTTGACGTCTGCCGTGGCAGGCGTCAAACCCTTTTGCTTTTCCCAGAATGCATTCAACCTTGTAATACAGGATTCAAATGAATATTTTAGCAAAAACGCTTGACATACATAAAATATAAGTATAGTATATAATTAATAAAACATATATAATTAATATGATACAGAAAGGGGCGCCATCCATGACCATCACCATTTGCATGACCTGTAAAGAGAACATGTGCTGCTGTATGCCCAAAAATGGAACTTTGCGCCGAACCTTTCTGCTGATGCAATTCTGTAAGTTTACGGAAAAAAGCAGTAAGCCGGCAGGTTCCATGACCGCCGGTCCTTTTTATGCCCTTTTTTCAGAAAATGTGAGGGCCGTACTGTATCATCGGCTCCTTTTCTTACTTTTTATTTTGGAGGATTATCATCTATGAGTACCAGAGATGTGACGGTGGATGAAGAAAAATTAAGACAAATATTTGAGTGGTTCCATAAGAACCCGGAAGTTTCGTTCCAGGAATTTGAAACCACCCGGAAAATCCGGGAGCTGTTAACCGAAGCGAAAATTGAAATTCTGGATTTGCCGCTCGAAACCGGACTGGTGGCAAAGGTGACCGGTGCACGGCCGGGCCCCGTGGTCGCACTTCGGTGCGACATCGACGCGCTGCCGGTTCGGGAACAAACCGACCTGTCTTACCGTTCCGAAAACGACGGCGCTATGCACGCCTGCGGGCACGATTTTCACATAGCCGCCATTTTAGGCGCTGCCTTTCTGTTGAAGCAAAAGGAAAACGAACTGCACGGCACGGTAAAGCTGCTGTTTCAGCCCGGGGAAGAATCCTCACTCGGCGCACTGAAACTGACTGAAAGCGGCGTTCTGGATGATGTGGAGGCAATCTTCGGAATTCATGTCATTCCCAATATTCCGGTTGGGTCGGCTGTGGTTTCTCCGGGAGCGGTGACCGCTGCGGTAGACCGGTTTGAAATTACGTTTACCGGGAAAGGCGGCCATGCTGCGCATCCGCATGAAGGCATCGACCCGGTGGTGACAGCCGCCCAGTTTATTTCTGCCGCCCAGACGGTTGTCAGCCGCAATGCCAACCCGTTCCACCAAAGTTTGGTGAGCATTACGCATATTTCTGCCGGCAGCACCTGGAACGTGATTCCGAGTACGGCTTATTTGGAGGGCACCGTCCGCACGCTGCAGCCGGAAGACCGAAAAATGATTCCCCAAAGACTGCAGGAGCTTGCGGAACAAATCGCCGGGGCCTTCCGCGCCAGGGCGGATTTTCGCTGGATTGCAGGGCCGCCCGCCACGGATAACGACCCTGCGTGGACGGAGTTCGCCGCGAATGTCGCGCAACGGGTCGGCCTGAAAGTGGTTTCCGCCATCCCTTCGCTCGGCGGGGAGGACTTCGCATTTTACCAGAAGGACCTGCGCGGGGTGTATATTCAGATCGGAACGGGCGAATCGGAGCCGAACCATCATCCGAAGTTCCGTGTGGACCCCGCGGCACTGCCGACCGCGTCCGTTTATTTTGCAACGCTGGCTGAAAAGGCGCTGGGCCGATTGAACGAGCAGAAAAGCGGGGCACACGTATGATTCAGATTCAAAATGTGAGCAAAACCTTTCCCGGTAAATCCGGGAACGTGGTGGCGCTGAAAAACGTATCCCTTGAAATTAATGACGGCGATATTTTCGGTGTCATCGGCTTCAGCGGCGCGGGCAAGTCCACGCTGATCCGCACAGTTAACCTGCTGGAAAGGCCGGACTCCGGCAAGGTGATCATCAACGGCACCGATGTCACCTCGCTTCGGAAAAGCAAGCTGCGTGAGGTTCGCAAGGACATCGGCATGGTGTTCCAGCAGTTCAATCTGCTGAATTCCAAGACCGTCCGCCAGAATATCGCGATTCCGCTGATTCTGGAAAAAAAGAAGAACCCGGAAATTGAAAAGCGCGTCGATGAACTGCTGAAGTTCGTGGAACTGGAGGACAAAAAAGATACATACGTTGAAAATCTTTCCGGCGGCCAGAAACAGCGCGTGGGCATTGCCAGGGCGCTTGCCACAAATCCGTCCATCCTGCTGTGCGACGAGGCAACCAGTGCGCTGGACCCTAAAACCACGGAATCCATTTTGGAACTGCTGAAAAAGGTAAACCGGGAATTGGGCGTAACCATTCTGTTGATTACCCACCAGATGAACGTTATTAAGGATATTTGTAATCGCGTGGCCGTAATGGAAAACGGAGAGATTGTGGAACAGGGGAATGTTCTGAACGTCTTCGGAAATCCACGCCATGAAATTACAAAGGACTTTGTAAAAACGGTGATTAACGATACGATTCCGCAGAGCATACGGGAAGCTATTCGGAACGACGGCAGGGCGGGTGACATTCTGCGCCTGAAATTTGTTGGGGACAGCGCGCAGGATTCGTTGCTTTCCCGCATCAGTAAGAATTATAGCGTCGATACGACGATTTTGTTTGCGATTGTCAGCGAACTGCAGGGAACCGTGTACAGCTTGCTGGTAGTCCGGCTGACCGGGCAGAAAAGCGAGATTCAAAAAGCGGAAAATCACATCCGGGAGTCCGGTGTGGATTCAGAAAGGGTGAATTTGGAGTAATGGAAGAATGGGTTCAAAGGTATTTAGACGTTCCTTCGGCAAAACTGATTTTGGCCGCGGAACAGACGCTTTACATGATCTTTTGGGCGCTGCTGGTCGGCGCACTGATTGGAATCCCACTTGGCATTCTTCTGGTGCTGACGCGCAAAAACGGCGTTCTTCATAATCGGACCGCGTTTCAAATTTTAAATTATGTTATTAACATTATCCGCTCGGTTCCCTTCATCATTCTGCTGGTCTTTATGATGCCGGTGACAAAGGCATTGGTGGGCTCGACAATCGGTACCCGGGCGGCGCTGGTTCCGCTGGTGTTTTACATCAGCCCGTATCTGGCGCGGCTGGTGGAAAGCTCCATGCTGGAGGTGGATTCGGGTATTATGGAGGCGGCGGAGGCCATGGGGGCTTCCACCCTGCAGATTATCTGGCACTTTCTTCTGCCGGAAGCGCTGCCCTCCCTCATCCTTTCCCTCACCACGGGAACCATCGGCCTTTTGGGCGTAACCGCCATGGCCGGTGCAATTGGCGCCGGCGGTGTCGGCGATTTGGCTTTAACCTACGGTTATGAACGCTTCAATACACCGCTCATGACGGCCACGGTCATTGTTCTTATTTTGTTTGTTCAGCTGATTCAGTCCCTTGGGAATTATCTTTCCAGAAAACTGCGTACACACAGTTAATTAATACAACCAATTATTTTGCAGAGAGAAGAGGTTCTATTTATGAAAAAGAGATTACTTACATTCAGCCTGCTTGCGGCGGCTTCCATTCTATTTACCGGCTGCGCCGCGCCCGGGGAAAACACCGCGGCCCAGTCGTCTTCGGGTGCAGGCCAGCTGTCTGCCGTTTCCGGTTCCGCGTCGTCGGATGCGAACGAAAAAAAGGTTTTGAAATATGGAAAATCGCAGGGTCCATACACGGTTTTGTTTGAAGACGCTGTGAAGCCCATTTTGGAGAAAAAAGGGTATCAGCTGCAGGCGGTTGAATTTTCCGACTTGCTGTTAAACGATACCGCCCTGAACAACGGCGAAATTGATTTTAATGTGGAGCAGCATACCGCTTATGTACAGAGCTTCAACAGCGCCCAGAAGGGAGACTTGACCCCGATCAGCCCGATTCCAACAGTACCGGCGGGAATTTATTCTTCCAAACATAAATCTCTAAATGAAATTGCAAAGGGCGCGGTCATCGCCGTTCCAAACGATGCCTCCAATACCGCCAGAGCTTATGTGCTTCTTCAAAAAGCCGGCTGGATTAAGCTGAAGGATTCGGTGGACCTTTCCAAAGTAACGCAGAATGATATTGCCGAAAATAAATACAACCTTTCCTTTGTGGAAATGAAATCCCTGAACATTCCCCGTTCGTTGGGCGATTTTGATTACGCGGTGATCACCGGCAGCATTGTTTACAACGCGAAGATTGACGCGTCTACCGCGCTTTTGACCGAAGATATTCTGGACCACCTGATTCTTCAGGTCGTGGTTAAGGCGGAAAATAAAGACACCCAGTGGGCGAAGGACCTTGTTGCAGCTTATCACTCCGATGAATTTAAGGACTATATGAAAAAGAACAACAAAGGCCTGTGGTTTGTTCCGAAAGAACTGCAGTAACGGTGCTGTCACAAAATCTTTCGCGAAAGCGGCAGGAGCCGGGGAGATTGCCCATCCCCGGCTCCTGCCGCTTTGTAAACTTATCCACTTTGTATAGACTCACGGTTGAAAAAACGGCCGGTTAATTCCGTTTCAGCGTTTCAACAAACTGCTTGCTGTTTTCCCGTCAGACGTTGAGCTCCGCTACATCCGGGACCCACTGCGCTCGGTGGCCATCCATTATTACCCAGAACCCACTTTCGCTTGTTGTCTTGTCTTCCTACTTATTTTGCTTGTTTATTCAGAATTTTGGACAAAAATAAGAGTACATTATGGAATAAACCGTAATTCAGCCCGGCCTTCCGTTTCACCGGGCACCGGTAGGAATATAAAAATAAGGTCTGGCGTACAAGGTTTTCAATGTTGATAATCATAATAAAGAAGAAAGGGTAAAAGCAAATGCTTTTACCCTTATTATGTGGTGGACGTTATAGGACTCGAACCTATGATCTTTCGCACGTCAATTTAATGACCCCAAAAGGAAATTATATGCTTGAATCAAAAATTGTTTTAGAAATATATGAATCGAGTTTATCAACTGATTTTATAACCATCGTTTCTTGTAAATGTGTATAAATTGCTAAAGTGGTTTTAATATTTGAGTGCCCCAATAATTTACAAGCTGTTTCAAGATCTACGTCAGAAATATATAGTAGAGTTGCATAAGTATGTCTCAAATAATGGGCAGTTATCTCATTAATTCCTGTTTGCTTTGCAGAGGGATTAAGATCAATAATTGTTTTTATGTAATTTGACCACATACGTCGCCATGATGTTGCAGTATGCATAGTTCCATCAGTTTTACAGCAAACATATTTGCTTTTTGCGGTTTCTTTCGCTTTTTGTATTTCTAATGCAAGATCTACAGTGATACCTACATTTCTACCCCACTTGCCATTTTTAGTTCCGTTTTTGACTATGTAATGATTGGCGGTTTTTTCCTCAACACTCTTAGTAATGCTGATATAAAAGTCGTCTAAATTAATATCATCCCATGTAAGGGGGATCAATTCACCCTTTCTTAAACCTGCCAACATCATTATTAATGCTCCGATTCTCGCACGATGAGGAGTACTTACTATAAGTTTTTGCTCTGTTAAGGTTAATGCACGTCTTTCACTTTTTGGTGCAAACTTGGAAATCTCTCGTTTTCTAGCAGGGTTTTTAATAACTGCATCCTTATCAATAGCAAGTTCAAAAACTGAGGATATTGCACCACGAACATCGATCAATAATTGGTGAGAAGCTGGCTTTTTAGTATTTGGGTTACATTCAGTGAGAGAATCGAGCATATAGTCTATATGATCGGTCTTTATTTTGTTTAGTGGCATATCGCCAAAAAAATTATAAGCATGTTTTAGGTAGCATTGAAGACTTCTTATTTGTGAGGGCGATACTTTCCCTTTCTTTCTTTGAATAAAAAATTCGCCCCACTGATGAAATGTATCATGATCTGTTAAAGTATTGAATTGAGTATTCATTATTTTAACCTCCACAAATCCATTCGTTCGCGAACAAAATTATAATTTGGCATAATTATACAGCCGTGACTTGTTTACGTAAATGGATAATGTTTTCAAATAATAATTACTATTCAACATTTTAATATAAGCTTCGTGCCGAAAACTTAATAAATCATTAAAATAATGCTTAATTAGAGCCGACATTAGTTGGCCATTTTTATATACTTTATTGCGAAAGGAGCATATAACAATGACAAAAAAGACTTACCCTCTTGTGACAGCCCAGTATCCCCAGAGTCCGCATTGTAGCATCCTATGGTAGATGCGCAGAATGAAACACGGATAAGTAAGCAGGTTTATGTGATCAGAAATTAAAATCCGAAAGAAACACTTTATTTATAGGAGTAATATGATGATTAAAATCAGAATAACCGGCTTACCGGAGGAAATTGACAGCTTTCTGAATGAACTCAGAGAGCTGTTTCTTATTTCTGACGAATCAAAGCAATATAAAAACAGTCGGAGTCGATTTGTCCGAAAATACGCAGACATTGAGAAGCCCAAAAGTAATGATGTTGAATGAAAGGTCTTGACAATTATGAGTATGAATGAAAATTCCTGCAAAGTGATCGCTATCGTGAACCAAAAGGGTGGCGTTGGAAAAACGACCACATGTGCAAACTTAGGCATTGGCCTTGCTAATCTTGGGAACAAAGTGCTGCTAATTGACGCTGATTCCCAGGGCAGCTTGACTGCCAGCTTAGGATGGCAGCAACCGGACGAACTTGAAGACACGCTCGCTACTGTTATGGGTATGATTTTAAGCGACGTTGCCATCCCGGACCGATTCGCAGTTCTGCATCACGCCGAAGGTGTTGACCTGATTCCAGGCAACATTGTCCTGGCCAGTGTAGAAAACACCCTGGTAAACGCTATGTGCCGGGAAGCCATTCTAAAGCAATACATCGACACGGTACGCAGCCAGTACGACTACATCCTGATCGACTGTATGCCGTCCCTTGGAATGTTAACCATCAATGCTTTGGCAGCTGCTGATAGCGTGATTATCCCGGTACAGGCTCAGTACTTACCAATTAAAGGACTTGAGCAACTAATCAAAACCATTGCAAAAGTAAAGCGTCAAATTAATCCAGGATTGTCGATTGACGGCATTCTGATGACCATGGTTGACACGAGGCCGAAATTTACAAAGGAGCTTCTACATAAGCTTCATGAAAACTACGACGGTAAGCTGAAAATCTACAAAAATAATATTCCCCTTTCCGTTCGGGCGGCGGAAATCAGCGCGGAAGGCAAAAGCATTTATGCTCACGACCCGCACGGCAAGGTAGCCAAAGCGTATGAATCCCTCACACTGGAGGTTGCGGCCGGATGAGTAACAGTGCAAGTAAAATCACGCTTACCCCGTTTGATGATTTGTTTAAAACAAGTAATGAGCGAACAGAGGATTCCAAAGAAAAAGTTCAGGAGATTCGTCTCTCTGAACTTTTCCCTTTTAAGGATCATCCATTTCAAGTACGCGATGATGGAGACATGACAAAGCTAGTGGAGAGCATCCGCCAGTACGGAGTTCTAAATCCTGCCATCGCACGCCCCCGCCCCGAAGGAGGATACGAACTGATTGCGGGTCACCGGCGCAAACACGCCAGCGAATTGGCTGGTATGCAAACCATGCCGGTCCTCATACGGGAAATGGATGATGATGTAGCTACCATCCTGATGGTAGACAGCAATTTGCAACGTGAAACCCTGTTGCCAAGCGAAAGGGCCTTTGCCTATAAGATGAAGTTGGATGCCATGAAACGGCAAGGAAAGCGTACCGATTTAACTTCGTCCCAAGTTGGGACAAAGTTAAACAAACAACGGGCAGATCAAATACTCGCAGAACAAGTTGGAGAAAGTCGTAATCAAATCCAACGCTTTGTCCGCCTGACCGAGTTGATTTCTCCACTTCTTCAAATGGTAGATGATAAAAAGTTACCCTTAAACCCTGCGGTGGAGGTTTCCTATCTTAAACCTGAAGAGCAAACCGTGCTACTGGAAGTAATGAATCAGGAAGAATCTTCTCCATCCATCAAGCAAGCTCGGCGGTTAAAAGAGTTCAGTCAATCCGGTGAATTAAACCGAGGAGCTATTCTTGCAATCATGACAGAGGAAAAGCCCGAACCGAAAAACCTAACCATTTCGGCAAAAAAGATTCAGCAATACTTTCCTGCGGAATTCTCTCCAGCACAGATGGAAAGCGTTATACTGGATTTACTCAGACAATGGAGCGTGGGTCGTTGAAATCTTAGAGCGAAAGGGAGTTTTTACCTTGCTGAAGATTAGATTTTACAATAAAAGTAATAAGTATACTCTTGATATGGAACCGTTTCAAAACGGTTCCATTAAGCAAAAGATACATGAAGCTAGAGCATATGCTGAAGCACACGGTGACATTGCCGGATGGACAATTTACGAATGGGTAGGTGGCTGCTGGTTCCCCTATCAGCCATTTAATTTTACAACTACGCAGGTTTTCAATCGAAAACAGCTGGTGTAAAACATATCTTTGAAAGGACTTGATTTGTATGAAAAGACTTTGTTATGGCGAAAATGGTTTGGATGGTATTGACGTGCCGGAACCGGAAAATTGTTTTATGACCGACATGGCATTCTTCGGCGGTATGATGCAAGACGAAATCGAAGCCGAAGCAGATCGTGAAGAAGCAGAGGAAAAGACGGTATACCGTGTAGGGGCTTGACGATTTAACTTTTTAATAGTATGTTGTAATTAAGAAAAATAACGCTGTTTATTGCGTAAGGAGGCCAATACAATATGACCGTTGAAGAAATTAAAAATACAGTTCAACCAATTGCTAAAAAGTATGGTGTGGAGCGTGTCTATTTGTTTGGCTCTTACGCCCGTGGAGATGCAAATCAAGACAGTGATATTGATCTGCGTATTGATAAAGGTAAGCTCCGCGGCATGTTTGCCCTATGCAGACTTTATACCGAGCTGGAAGAAGCTTTGAATATGAAAGTTGATATGCTGACAACCGGAAGTCTGGATGAGGATTTTCTTAATAAGATTAAGGACGAGGAGGTTCTTCTTTATGCAGAGTAATAACCGCAATGCGGATGTTTTAAGGCACATTATAAACTATTGTGATCAAATTGATTTAACAATAAAGCGATTCGGAGCTAATTACATGACATTTGAAAATGATATGGTATATAAAAACGCCACAGCTTTATGTGTCTTACAAATTGGAGAACTTACCACTCACTTGACCGAAGATTTTAAAAATACGTACACTGAAATGCCATGGACACAGATTAAAGCCCTACGAAACGTGGTCGCACATAATTACGGCAAAATTGATAGCCAGAGCCTTTGGGAAACTATAACAGAAGATATTCCAAAACTGAAAAGCTATTGCTCCGAAATTATCGGACAATTCGAAGTTCTGATGCAGGAAAGTACTTCTGAGTTAGAAGAAACTGAGGAAGAAACTCTTGAATTGAGATAAGCATCCCGAGATTGGAGGTTTTTTATATGAAAAAGATTAATCTTAACGCAATATCAAAAAGAAAGCTGATCGCCGGTGGTTCCGTTCTGGTTGGTGTCACCTTAGTTATTACGGTATTGGCCTTTAACACCGCGGCTAAAGTACCGGAAAGCAATTCGGTTGAATCATCCAGCTCTGTAGCTCCAACATCCACGGAAGTTTCTGTTAATGATATAAAGGCTATTGATAGTACAAGCAGTGCTGAAGAGATTTTTACCCCTTCGAGCGGGGTCAGTCAAAGCTCTGAACTTACCAAAATTGAAAAACCTTCAGCGCCGCCAACTCCGGTGATCGATGGTAATGCCACTAGCAGCGGAACGAAAACGCAAACGACCAATCCGGCATTAACAGATAAGAATCACAAACCAACTTACAAGACTCCGCCAACAGTGCCGAGCAAATCGAAGTCGGACAAAACCTCTTCCAGCCAGCCGTCTCAGAAGAAGCCAAGCAAACCTTCCACTTCCACAAGCAGTAAACCTTCTGGCGGGAAGCCGGGGCAAGTATATGTGCCCGGATTCGGATGGATCTATGCAGATAAAACTCCGGGACAAGGTACTGTTGTTTCAGGTGATTGGGGTGGCGGTTCTCAAGTTGGAATCATGGACTAAGAGAATACTCAGTTTATTGGAGCGTGGCTTTGTCCACGCTCCTTTTTTTCGGAGGTAACATGAAACGTATTTTAGTCATTATCTTATGCATTACATTTATTGGATTGTCGCCTTGTAATGCCTTTGCCGACACGGGTGATGGAAATATGAACGGTGGCGGCGGCGGTATGGGTAATGGGACATCACAAAACATTTGGCACGACGGGGAGGATGGTGTTAGGGTTACTGTTGTTCGTGCCAGCGATAATAAGCCTGTAAGTACACCAATAGATCTAACAAATAAAAATGAGAGTGGAATCTTACCTGGTTATCATTTCGGTAAAGTGTGTAAATTGCAGTATCGAAATGGTGTTGTCTTATTCCCATCCACAAGCCCATATACATATAAAAACCCCACAGCCTTATTACCTAAGATTATCAGTGATAGTGGAAATGCTAATATTACAGCGATTAAACACTATTTCTGTTCAGAAGGAACTTTACGCAACATATGCTCTATAATTGGTGCATCCTATGATACTCTGATAAACGGTAATTATAAATTACTCATTGAACCAATAGCCTATTTTACCTTTCAGGGATACAAATACGCGATGACAGCTACAGAAGCAGCACTATATGACCAAAAGATAAGCGGCGGGTTACGCTCAAAGATGGTTTCTTTGACGCATCAAAACCTGCCGCTTTCGCTATTTCTTGAAAAGTCAGACTTAGGGTATCCTGCATATAAGGGGTCTACTTCCAAACCACAATCCGATAATACGATTATCTCTTCGCTGGGACTAGGCATTGTAAAGTTTAAGCCAGGAGACGATGACAACGGTGGCGGTAATACCGGTGGCGGCTCAGGTAGCCAGAGTGCCACTTACCGGGTTAATACAGATGTTATAACTTCCGTCACATTATCAGCCGGTTCTGAAATTAATCCGGACAAACCTGCATCCGTTACTTTTCACATTTTGGGTGGAACATACACCGTGAAGAACATTGTAATTCCGCAGGGTGAATCACAGCTTGTTTGGGTAAAATGGCATACGCCCAGCACCCCACAGACTGTAAACATAACGGTATCTGCTTCAAAAGGTTCATTAGACAACAATCGGATTACCGCAAAGATTGAATCATTAGCCGAACACAATCCGCCAAATCCAACCGCAAAAGATCGGAACGATAACTTTGTAGTACCCACCGTACCTAAGAACACCGAGCGATCAGCAAGTTCCTGGGGAGTTTGGAATGCCACATGGATTCCCGTATGGGAATGGAAAGAAAATTGGGTATGGGTTGGAGATGACAAAACCGGTCATTGGGCAGATCACGGTAAATGGGTCGACAACGGATACTGGCAGTACAGCTTTACCAGCTATCACGCGACCCTTACGGCAAATATGTCCCTTTTACCGGATAATAAGGTTCCGACTGCGCGGGGAAAATGCATGCGTTCCGGTTACGGTGTCAAGGAGTCCGTCAATGCTCAGATTCGGTCGTCAGCTCCATCTTCTCACATTACTGGTGCACAAACGGCAATTACCTATTTCCCGGAATTTCAATATAAAAACTATTGGCGGCTGCTGGATTTGACACAGGCTGGCGAATCCGCGGTGCTACAGTTTAAAAACAATGAATACTCCACCTATAACCGGCGGGTTCATTTCACGCCTTTGTGGTATCCTGATGGAAAGTATACCGCATACACCTATCTGGAAGATGCTTGGACACCAGCCGGAATGCTCTGCCTTAATCTTGACGACTACGTGACAATCAACGGCTCTGTTTACGACGATTGGCATATTGGGCCGCAGCTGGTGGATTAAACAATACAAAAGGCTTCCCTATTAATTGTCAGGGAAGCCTTTTATATTGGAGGTAAAGTTTCCTTACTTATTTTTCAGATCTTTGTATTGATCTGAGGCCTTCGAAATCCTACTGAGAAAAACTGAGAAAACTTGAGAAAACGTGAGTTCTTTCTTGTTTTATGCAACCACAATATTTTGTGGTTGTATGACATTCAATTTTCCGTTCCAAAAACAGCTAAATTAAAAATTTGCCGTTTTTTCGGACTTGACTTTTCGTCCTGACCGGAGCGGTGACTAATTATACAAAATTACAGTTTCGCACAAATCAAGAAAAGGCATTATGCTAAGTATATGAGCTACTACCTGCATTCTTGTTTGATTGACAACGGCAAGCTGGTTCATCCATGCCTGCCGGTCTTTTTTCGAGATAGCCTAAATTAAGGTAAATTCTTTTTCAACATATAAACGTGGAGCTGATCAGCTCTGTGACTGCGGCTCGGTGTGCAAAGCCGAACGGTAGTAAGCCCGGTACAACGCACAGCTAACAATTATGATAAAGGAGTGTCCAACTATGTCTGAAAATTTATCTGGTGAATTTCGTCCAAAGAAAGCAAAGTTCGCACAAATCTCAAATGCTGCTTTGCAGGATGCAAAGCTGTCTCTTAAGGCCAAAGGACTCTATTCCGTTATTCAAAGTCTTATCACTATTCCCGGTATAAACCTGAAAGTTTATAGGTTGAAAAAAATGTGCAAGGAAAAAGATCGTGCGTTTGACAGCGCTTGGAAAGAATTGAAGGACGCTGGTTATCTGAAAATGTATCGGATGCCTGGCGGCAAAAATGGAGCGTTCAAATATGAGTATGAATTATTGGATACTCCGGATACTGTTCAACCCGCCCTTATCAACCGGAACAAATACGGTGAAGATATTTTACCTCAAAAAGACAATGAAGAAGCTGACCATACCCTACATTTTGTAGGTAATGGTGAACCAAATGGGCCTTTAGCGTCCGACCCTAATGATAAACCGGATGACTGCTCAGATCAGCAGACCGATTCTTCTGTTGACCATACCCCACATTTTGTAGGGTATGGTCAGGAACAAGGAAGTTTAAATAACCATACCCTACATTTTGCACCCAATGCTGAATGCATACCATGCTCCATGCATCCTATGCGAAATGTAGGGTATATAAATAATACTCCATCCAGTAATACTCTATCGAATAATACTCTCTCTAGTAATACTTCTGTCAGTCAGTCTTACGAAGACGGATTGACAGATTTTTTACGCGAAAAAATAAAAATACAAATTGAGTACGATTATTTTGAGGAGAACAAACCAGATGATCTTTCCACAGTGGATGCCATCATTGACTATCTGGTGGAGATGCAGACTGTTCGAGCAACCAAAATCAACGGGGTAACACAGACGCGCGAAGCTCTTGAACCGTACATAGCACGGGTTGATAGTACGACAATTATGGAATTTATGGAACACATGCGTGGGAAAAGTTTTAAGAACGTCAAAAACGTGTCGGCCTACTGGCGCAGCTGTCTAATCAACTTTTTGCGCGACCGGGAAGCACAAAAAATGACAGTGTAATCAGAAAGGAGGCAGAATCTATGAAAATTACAAACATCACAGTTCGCAATACTAACGGATACACTCGGTTGAAAGGAATTGCGTCTGTTGCTCTTGATAACGGGCTTGCTCTGAATGATATTAAAATTATCCAAACACCGCATGGCATGTGTGTGGATTTTCCCAAAGACAAGTATGGAAAAGCGTTGGTAGCTCCGCTTAACCAGGATACCAGAGATTACATGCAGCGACTGATTTTGAAAGCCTATCGGTTAAATGCGGATTATTTTCTATAAGGCCCTTTCTCAGTTTTCTAAGCAATCCTCCGGGCTCTTGTCATCCCGCAACCCCTTTGAACACCGGTTGATTTAATGCACCGTTTTGCCGCGGCATCCACTCTACCGTACAGACCAAATCTGGTGCCAACCAAACAGTCTCTTCGGTGGTTTTGATATTGTATTTTTTGGCCAGCTGATTTTTCGCGAGGATAATTCCATGTCGTTTCTCCGCAATATCAATGATAAATTTTTAAGCCGGTGAATAAAGTTCACCGGATTCTTTAAGGAGTGAAATTAAATGAGGACACGAAATAAACCGATTGACGTCACGTTGGATTCCAGCTAGTTGTGAACTCAACATCACTTACTCAAAATTAATAATATCAGGAGGAATGAAAATGTTCAAAGAAGCTTTAAGGAAGAAACTGATTCGTGCAAAAATCAAACTCGAGGATACTTCCGGTGCATCGGCGGTAGAAATTGCTATCGCCGCCGTTATTGCGGTTGTATTGGGGCTTATCATCTTAAATGCCTTTACCGGAATTTTTTCCGATACCGTCATTCCTGGCATTAGGGACAAGATAAAAAACATCTTCTCTGTGTCTTGATATGAAACAGTTAACGGAGATTTTTAAAAACATAAGCCCTGCTGAGCTTATCGCAATGTCGCTCATACTGCTCAGCACATTTTTCATCTTTTTCTCTGCTTTTGTTGATCCACTGATGATTATCAAAGGCTTTTTATTTACTCTTTTTATGCTTGCAATCAGCTACTGTGATGCAAAAACAAAAACAATTCCCGACTTGCTGCTTATTCCATTAATACCAATTGGGTTCATTCGAGTCAGTTGGGAATCACTGGCCGGTGCGGCCATCGCCGTTCCGTTCTTAATCGTTGCGCTGATCGCAAAAACGGAAGTCATTGGCGGCGGGGATATTAAGCTCATTGCCGCCTATGGCTTTGTATTAGGTCGTGCTGCGGTTATGGGTGTTTTATTTGGCTCTTGCATTTTTATCGTCAGATACCTATACCCGCGCTTAATGAGAAAGAAAGATACGTATGCGTTAGCACCCAGCTTAAGCCTTGGGTGCTTTTTTGCATACATGCTGCTTTAGGAGGAATGAATTACCACATGAAGAAGTTATTTCGAAACCGAACTTTCTTGGGGATTGGCAGCATTGTGATTGCTATCCTGATCTGTCTTGTAATTGCACCGGCTTTGAGTACATCCAACTCTAAGCAGGTTTCTATCGTGCGCGTAACCAAAAAGATACCTGAAAGTGCTTTGATTACCAAGGACATGGTACAGACGGTCAAAGTAGGTGGATATAACCTGCCTGCCAATATTATTACCGACCCTGACAAAGTCATTGGAAAGTACGCGACGGCAACACTGCAACCGGGGGATAACATACTGGATACAAAAATTTCAACGCAGGCCCCGAATGCATATCTGTCGCAGCTAGATGGGAAACAAGTCGCTGTTTCTGTCAGCATAAAGAACTTTGCGGCTGGCCTTTCCGGAAAGCTGGAATCGGGCGATATTATCTCTTTTGATGTTGCAAATTATGGTGACATGAAACAAACGCTTGCGCCAGAAGAACTGCGCTATGTTAAACTGCTGGCAGCCACCAACGATACTGGCACGGATAACTCTGAGGATGAAAGAACAAAGGACACCAAAGAGGAAGACATGCCTTCTACTTTGACCGTGTTGGCAACACCAGCGCAGATGCAGAAACTGGTGGATTACGAAAATAATGGCGTTCTTCATGCTGCGCTCGTTTACCGTGGCACGCAGGAAAACGCACAGAAGTTTCTAGATATCCAGGCACAATATCTGAACCAACAGGCACAAGGAGGAACCAAAGTTGGAAAATAATCGGTTTGTAGCATTGTGGGGCAGTGGAGGAAGCGGAAAAACAACCTTGTCCATAAAAATCGCAAAGGTTTTGGAAGAAAATAAAAAGAATGTGCTGGTCATTCACTGTGACGACGAAACGCCAGTATTGCCGTTGCTCATGCCCACAGCACAATGTACTCAATCTTTAGGGCACTTGCTGTCCCTGCCAAACCCATCCCAAATTGACGTTTTGAAACACTTTACCGTATACAGTGATCGTATTAGCCTGTTAGGCTATCAGAACGCCGAGAATGCGATTTCCTATCGGCAATACGATGAAAAAGATGTACGGAATCTCTTCCAGCTTTGTCGGCGCCTTGCCAATGTGGAATACATTTTAGTGGACTGTTCCAGCCATACGGTGGATAACTTGCTCACTGCGGTTGCTTTGGAAACGGCAGATGCAGTAATCAAGGTTGCAAATGCGAACCTGAGAAGTTCTGCGTATTTAGAGTCGCAGAAAGGATTATTGCGTGAAGAGCGGTTTCATTATGATAGACATATCAATGTTCTGAATAACGTACTTCCTGATGAGGATATCTATCCATTCCAGGAGTCATTGGGAGGAGTACCCTATGTATTTCCGCATTGTCCATCTTTGGAACAGGAATTCAACGAACAGAGGCTGCTTGATTCCATGTTTGGAAAAGATGCGCGGCGTTTTGAGCCGGTCATGAAACAACTAGTAAAAGAGGTATTTTTGAATGGCTAGAAACACGGCAATGTTTACATCTCAAAAAAAGGCTCTGCCTTTTCCAGTGTTGCTTGATGAAATCCAACAGTATATGTCCGAGAAATATCGAGAATTGACGTCCAACCTAGACAGCAAAAACAGCACGCAGTTCCGGTCGTATATTGAACAGTACCTAGCTGAAAAAGAGTATGGTGTGGAAGGAATGACAACGGATCAGCTGGTAAACAAGCTGTATTACGAAATGGCCGGATTTTCTTTCCTTTCCCAGTACATTGATATGCGCGTTCCCGGTGTGGAGGAAGTCAACATCAATGCCTGGGATGATGTTGAGGTTTGGTTCAGCAATGGGAGAGTGGAACCGGCAGACGGTCAATTTTATTCTCCTCTCCACGCAATTAACGTAGTCAAACGCATTCTTTCAAAATCAGGAATCGTATTGGACGGTGCGCATCCTTGTGTCCGTGGGCATTTGAATAAAAATATCCGTATCACTGTAAACGGACCCGGTGTTATTGATGATGATATCGGTGTTCAGGCGTCAATTCGGTTCGTGAATCCGCAGAATTTAGGCAAAGATGCATTTCTTGAAAATGGGCTTGCCACGGAAGAAATGCTGGATTTTCTCGTGACATTGTACCGTCATGGAGTTTCTATGTGTCTTGCCGGTCCGACCGGTGTCGGAAAGACTACACTTATGAGCTACATATTAAGGGCGGTTGCAAATAATAAAAGAAATCGGTTGTTTACCATTGAAGTTGGTAACCGTGAATTTGATCTGGTTATGAGAAATCAACAAGGACAGGTTATAAACAGTGTCATAAGTACGGTTACCAAAGAATCCAATGATCCGAAACAGGTTGTGACCGCGCAGATGCTTTTGGAACAGGCGCTGACCTTCCACCCGAAATACATTTGCATGGCGGAAATGAAAGGCTCCGAAGCCTATGAAACGGTGGAAGCATCTTTAACCGGCCATGCTGACCTGAGTACCATTCACGCCGATTCTTGTAACGATATTTATGACCGCATTCTGACGCTATGTGTGCAGAAATCTACCAACCTGAGTGAGCTCAAACTGATGGATCTCATCATTAAAGCGTTTCCGGTCGTTTTTTACGTAGATAAGATGGAAGATGGCGTGCGCCGCATCGTGGAAATTGCAGAAGGTGAGATCCTAGGCAATGGAAAGTACCGTGTTCGCACGTTGTACCGGTACCACGTTTACAATAACCAAAAGAATTCTAGAACCGGGAAAACAGAAGTAATAGGCAATTTCGAAAAAGTCAACCCGATTTCTTCTCAGCTTCAGGCAAAGCTGAGAAGAAAAGGACTGGACGAACGGACGCTTGAAAAGATGATTGGAGTTGAAGCAGCTTGACTTTTTTTTATACCACCGCCTTTTTCCTAATGATAGGCGGTATGTATATTTTACTCGATATTTCCCCTCTCGAGTTGATAAACCAACTTTCTCAGATTAAATCAAACAGAAAAATAAAATTGAAACATGCCATACAAAAAAGCACCAGACCGCGAAAATTGCGCGGTCCTCAGAGAATTGTGAAAGAAACACAGGATACCCTGCGGCAAGAGAATCAAATCGGCCGTTTTTCACAGTTGGTTATGATGTCGTTTATCCTTGCCATAGTCGGTATCTTACTGTCCAGCGCTGTGAGCAATCTGTTCCTTACACCAGTTTTGGCGATTGGATTTGCTCTGCTTCCGTTTTTATATGTGTTGCTGATGGCAGCTAAAAATCGAAAGAACTTCAATAACGCACTGGAAACCGCTTTATCCACGATTACGTCGACGTATGTTCGCACAGATTCCATCATTACGGCGGTCGCGGAAAATATTCAGTATCTTGACCCTCAGATAAAACCGACGTTTCAGCGCTTTTTGGTGCAAGCTGAGATGATTAGCCCGGATATTCCGGCTTTGCTGGATCAAATGAAAGATCAAATTGACAGTGATGTGTTCTGTGAGTGGATCGACGCCATGAAACTATGTCAGGATGATCGAAATTTAAAAAGCACCCTCTTGCCTATTGTAAACAAGCTGTCAGATATGCGTTATGTATCGGGAGAATTAAACAACCTGATGTACAAGCCAATGCAAGAGTTTGTCATTATGGCGCTTTTGCTGATTGGTGAGATTCCCATGCTCCGGATGATGAACGCAGACTGGTATAACATCTTGATGTACTCGATGGCGGGAAAAATCATTATTACGATTGACGCGGTGATATTAATTGTTTCGCTGGTCGCAGTCGTTCAGAATACCCGGCCTGTCGAATACAGGAGGTAATTATGGAATTAATATTTGTTTTATTCCTGTCGTTTGGTATATACTTGATTTCCTGCGACTTGTGTCACATTCCTACGCTTGCAGCGACAAAGGCTGTGATGAGCATAACGCAGCCGAAAAAACATCCCATTTTAAATATTGAAGCTATTGAAATATCTTTAGCTTCGAGACTCAGCAAAATAATCCGACTCAGCGAATCCCGAAAAAAAGAGTGGAGGTCAACGCTGGCCGTCGCGGAAATTCCAATGCAGCCGGAAACATATTTCGCACGTTGTATTGTCAAGGCGCTGCTAAAGCTGCTATTCCTAATTCCGTTTTCCCTATTGGCTCCGTTGATGGATGTTATCATCATCATATGGTCAGTATGGGGTATATTTCGAGATATAAATGAAGCACGGACGAAGGTAAAGCAGCGCCATGAAGAAATTAACCGAGAACTGCCGCGTTTTGTTTCCACTGTGGAGCAGGAGCTGAACAGTACCTCTAATATCTTGGAAATTTTAGAGGGGTACAAAGCAAGCGCTGGCGATGCATTTCGGTATGAGCTGGAAATAACAATCGCTGAGATGAAAACCGGCTCACAGGAGCAGGCATTAATCCATCTGGAATCCCGTGTGAATACCGTCATGATGAGCCAGACTGTGCGCGGTTTGCTGGCGGTCATTCGCGGTGATAACGGCATCATGCATTTTGCCATGCTGGCTAACGACTTTAAACAGCAGGAACTGCAACAACTCAAAATGATTGCGCAGAAACGGCCGGACAAAGTAAAAGTATTCAACTACCTGATTCTGGCCGCTTTTTTTCTTACGTTTCTTACGCCAATCGCAATTTATTTCGTAAACCTGCTAAGACAACTGATGTGAGGTCATCATCATGAAGAAAATAAACAGGATTCTGAAATCACGAAACGGAAGCATTGTATTTGAAGCTCCGGTCATGCTGATTATCTCTGTTATGATTATTGCCATCGCGCTATACTCTTTTCCTGCCATTATCGCTAAACAACAGCTCGACACTTACGCGACAGAGCTGAAACGCACCGCTGAATTAACCGGCATGGTAGGCACGCAGACTACGGAAAAAGCACGAAAATTGTCTGAAGAAACTGGTTTGCATCCCGATATCAGCTGGTCAAAAACCGGTAAAATTCAGCTGGACGATGAATTTACCGTGACCTGCAGAATAACCAAAGACATTGGGTTCGGCTGGTTTGGCTCATTTCCAGTGCCTTTAACTTCAAAACAAACGGGGCGTTCGGAGGTTTACTGGAAATGATGATAAAAAAGCTCAAAAGAGTCTTACGGAACAGTAAAGGCAGCAGTAATATCAGCACCGTAGTCGTCGCCATGCTTTTAATCATCCTTGTAGCCTGTGGACTGGAATACCTGCGTTTGAATGTGATTGTCCAAGGTACGCGTAACGGTATGGAAACCGTCATTACACAGACCTGTACAGAAAACTACGACAGACTATACAATGGTCTGCGCGAAGGGTATAGCGGCGGATATAAACTGAATAACGGAAAGTGGACGGAGGACATCAATGCCGACTTTGCCTACTCCATCATGGATAAGCAGCTGGGGACAAAATCTGATGGCTCCGGACACGCAAAATACAACGGCAGCACAATGGAATATCGTATTTCAGATTTATCCATCCAGATGACAAATACTCCATTCGCACCGGATAGCTTTGGAAATGAGCCTAAATTCACCGGCACGGCAACCTATACGTTGACAGTGCCTTTATCCTTCGGCTGGCAGAAACTGCCGCCGCTTGTTATTCCTATGCAAGTAAAAGCGGGTTATACCGCAAAGTTCTAAAAAAGCGGAATTAGTTCCGCTTTTTTGTTTGTAAGGAGGTATTTACATGAAAGATGAAAGCAAGAGGAAACATCGTAAGTTCCTCTTTTCTCTGCTTATAGGATTTGTGGTCGCTGGCGCAGGGGTGTCCAGCTATGCCGTAGCAACCGGTCAAATGCCCGCAGTGCTGCAGGCCGTGACCGGAGTATTCAATACTTCTGCATGTATGACTGGAAATCCACATACCGCACAACTTCAGATAACGAGCAACGTCCCTAAAAATTCCTACATCAATCCGGAGAAAATTAATCCATCTAATTCTATTTCGCACGAAACATCTTCACAGACGGAATCCTCCGATCCTGACGCAAAAGAGGACGAAGTATCGGGTGAACATTCAAAGCCAAATGTAACACCAAGTCCAATATCCGTTACGCCGGGTAAAGTATCTTCAGATATTGCATCGTCGGCCTCTTCCACCTCTTCTAAACCGGCTCCATCGTCAACATCTTCTTCAAACTCATCTCCTAGTGAGCCGACTTCTAGTTCCCAAACATCCAGTTTCCCGAAACAAACGGTTCCCAGCACACCAGTGCTAGGACATTCCGGTTCCGGCGGGCACAGGTCTAAAGCGATTACCGGAGTTGCTTTGGATAAGGAAACACTTACACTAAACAAGGGGGAAACCTCAGAACTACTGAAAGCATCAATTTCCCCATCCAACGCAACTGGAAATAAGACAATTACATGGAAAACCAATAACCCGGAAATCGCCACGGTGGATCAATCCGGAAAGGTTACTGCTGTAGGTGCTGGAACCACCCAAGTGGTTGCGGCAACGGCAAACGGCAAAACAGCATCCTGCACCGTTACTGTTTTAGTGCCGCCGGACGGCATTAAAATAAACGCTGAGGATTTCAGCCTTGACAAGGGCGTGGCTCGAACCTTGACCGCAACCGTTACTCCGTCTGATTGTACAAATAAAACAGTGATTTGGGCAACCAGCAACAATGATGTGGTTTCCGTCGATTCAAACGGAAAAATTACTGGCATAAGCCCAGGAAAAGCGGTCATTACCGCAACCACGGAAGATCAGAAGTATACGTCATCCTGTAACGTGACAGTGGTTATCTCTATTTCTTCCCTTACGCTTGACCAGACGGAACTGAATATGATCAAGGGTACACAGACCGCCTTAACAGCTACGATTAATCCACCGGACACCACGGAGAAACCAACTATGGAATGGACTTCGAGCAACCCCGTCGTAGCGACTGTGGACGATTCCGGAGTCATTACCGCCGTGGAGGGCGGCGTAACCACCATTACGGCAAAGGCTGGTTCCCATGTTGCAGAATGCAAAGTTACGGTTACCGTACCTGCGACTGGAATAGCCGTAAATAAATCGGCCATTACATTAGCAATGGGAAAGGATGAAGCCCTGACTGCAACCGTGTTCCCGGAGGATACCAGCGACAAGGCGGTGCAGTGGACCTCATCGGACGAATCAGTGGCCACGGTAGACAGTTTCGGAAAAATACTAGCAGTCAAGCCTGGCACCGCTATCATTACGGCAACTACCCATGACGGTGGGTTCACCGCGTTCTGTACAGTTACAGTGATCATTCCTGTTACAGGAATATCACTGGACAAAACTTCTCTCACGCTTATTCGGCTTTCCGGAGATAAGCTGACTCCGACAATTACTCCGGCCGACGCCACTGATCAGGCTGTGATTTGGGAATCTTCCGATGAATCCATTGCCACAGTGGATAATTTCGGCAATGTTAAGGGTGTTGGTGCTGGTTGTGCAACGATTCGCGCTATCACTCATGATGGAAATATTTCAGCAGAATGTCAGGTTACTGTTACCCCCATTCAATATACGGTAACAGTCAAGCCAACTACAAATGGATCCGTAACCGGAGCCGGAATTTATGATGAAAACAGCTCGGTTACTTTGACAGCTACACCGTCACCCCACTATCACTTTGTCAAGTGGATTAACGAGGATGGGTCGACAGCAGGAACAAATTCGACCTATGTCATCAACCGGCTTAATTCGAATGTATCGGTTTCTGCCCAATTTGAGGTGGACACGTTCACTGTCATGGCTAGTGGTGCTAATGGAACAATAACTGGCGGAGGAACCTATTCATATGGCACATCCGTTACTTTGACAGCTGTTCCAAACCCTCATTTTCATTTCGTTTCATGGAATGATGGGGTTACAACGGCAAGTCGAACTGTGACGGCGACGCAAAATATCAGTTTGATAGCTAACTTCGTCATTGATACTTATACTGTATCTGTCAGTGCTGGAGAGCACGGATCAGTGAGCGGCGGCGGTATTTATCCTTATGGCTCCGTCGTAACTCTTTCGGCCACTCCGTATAATCAATATAAATTCCTTTCATGGTCTGATGGAGTTACAACGGCCAATCGGTCAATAACCGTAACAGGAAATATGGCGCTGTCAGCATCCTTCTGTGATTTAGACTACAAATGGACTGCATCATTATCTGTTAGTAACGTTGACCGACAAGAAACCTATATTTCAAATTCTGAGCTATATGGTTGTATAGCTAGTTTCAGTAAGGCTACAGGTTCCGGCACGGCTCATGCAGTTTATACATTCAATTCGCCTACACTATTACGAGCTGGAACTATATTTAAAGCAATTCAGTCATTTCATTTTGTCACTGATACTAAGGTCCTTTTAAACGGTGTAGACGTTATGTCTGTAGACACTTTGGAAAACTCAGCACCAAGCCATGATCATGGAACGCGTCTAGGACAATATGTATTACCTGTAGACACCTACGTTACAACAATAGAAATTCAAACGTCAACAAGCGCAACCAGCAAACCTTATGCAAATACGGCACTATGGATTACACCACCCGGAGAAAAAACATTTGTGCTCAATAACTCGGGTACATCGGCCGGTCAGGATTGCACAAGTTGGTATTACATGGATGTTCCGACAAACAATAACGATAATAGTACTTATGTATCTTATTTTGGAGACCAAATAATCTTTTCTAAGATTTGTGCTACTAAACCAAAATTTCGATATATATATGCCCATTTCTTACACCCTCAAGCTATTGACCATATTGTGGTTGGGGAATCCAGTTCTTACGAATCCATATACAATATGGGAATACAAGACATCCATAGCGCAGACGTAGCGTTTGGAGAAGTCAAAACTCATAGCAGTTCAGAAAGCGCAACATTCAATTCAAGCAATATTTTTAAGGATTGGGATAATGTAATGGATCTACAAATTAGAGTAACTAATTATTATGAAAGCGTTTCTGTGCCTGTCACAATTTACTATAAGGATGGGCATACAATGACTCTCGGGACATACACAGCGCATGGAAGTATTTGCTCTTGAATTACTTGATTAATTGGAGTATCAGCTGGCAACCGGAGTTCTCCGGCTGCTTATTTATGAATGGAGGAAACTCATGGACAAACTTAGCGAATGCAAAAAGTTATTAAATCAAACTTTGCAAAAAGTGACTTCTTCTGTGCAGGAGTGGAAAGCGTTTTTAAGGTTTGCATCGCGAATCTATAAATACGATTTTACTTCTGCGCTTCTCATTTATGCCCAGCGCCCGGATGCAACGGCGCTGGCACCGTTCGAAACATGGAACCGTGTCGGCCGGCGCGTAAACGCCGGTGCGCACGGGATTCCAATTCTTGTGGACACTGAGAGCCGTGTTCAGCTTTCTTATGTATTTGACGTCAGTGATACCAACGGAGCGCCAAACACTTTTCCAGTTCCATGGAAACTGAAATCCGAATATCAGGACGCCGTCCTTATTGACCTTGAAGACCGGTATGGAATTACACAAGGTGGGGCTGGTTTCGACCGGCGTATTCAGAACGTAATAGAGGCCGTCGTGCAGGAATGTTACGGTCAATACTGCTATGAGATTGTTGAAAATGCAGACGGTACTCAACTGGCAAGCGTTGATGTTTCTGAGATTGATGCCATCATCCAAGAAATTTTCTCTGACAGCATCACACAAATGGTATATAATAGAATTGCTCCGGAAAGTAAAATTCCGGATTCTCTGATTTTCAACGATTTACCCCTTTTTACAGATTACTATCATGCCATAATATTGGGTACTGCGTGCATAAAACACGCAGGACTGTTATTGCGGCAAATTGAAAGCTCCGTCAAGCAGATGGAGCATGAACAGAAAATAGAACAAAGGAGACAACAGCATGACAATCAAGTACGAAGAACGCGACGGCCTGAAATATCCGAGTCTGGCAGTAACCGAGCCGCAATACGACAAAGACCTGTCGAAATACGGGACGATTTACAAAAAGTATCTGGAGGAGACACAACCGGGCAGGTACGCCATTCTGGTGTCCTCGCTGAAGCTGATGGAAGTGTGCCACAAGAAGGAAGCCGAAGCGAACCAGTACGAAACGACCATACTGAACCAGCTACGCAAAAAGAACCCGCCGCCGCAAACGGAGGACACCATGGAAATGATTCAGTACAACAACTGGCTTCTAAAAACGGCGGAGGAAATCGTTCTGAACGACGTGATTTATCAGAAATAGACATTCAGACAGCTTCAAAAGAAGCTGCCTTTTTATATTCCGATGATAATGCCGATACCCTGAACGGTGAACCGGCATACAATGCCTTTATAAGCGAGGACGAATTCCGCGATATCTATCTTTTCTCTGCTTTGGTACGCCTGAGCGATGAAAGTCGACAGGCCATTTCAAATTTTTATCAGACAAACCCGTCTGCAAAGGATGCCATCGCGTTTCTGAAGCATCATTACGGTATTTATGGTGGCACTATCAATTTTGAAAACGGAAAGAGCGGCTTTTTCGATTTTGACGGGAAAGGGCTTCGTATTTCCGTTAAGCTTTCCGAGGGCGATTATTCCCGGTCGGTTTCGTGGACTATGATTCAGAAAGAAATCCGGGATTTAGTCGCAGACGGGCGCTTTCTTTCAAAGACACCAGCCAGACGACCGGAGCAGCTCTCTTTATTTGGTGAGCTATCGTCAGCTCCGCAAGTTGAAAGACAGCCCGATGAAGCAGTAGAAAGCCTGTTAAAAGAACAAGCAGTTCCAGAACCATCTCTGTCTGTGGATTCTGATAGTCTACCAAAGCAAAATATAAAACAGCAAAGGCTTTCCAATGAGAGTCTTATAAACTTTCATTACCCGGATATGTCTGAAGGCACAGGCGGCCAGAAAACACATTATAAGCTCAATGTGGAAGCAATTCGCCTGTTGAAACAAATTGAAACTGAGAATCGCCTTGCAACCCCGGAAGAACAACTCATCCTCTCAAAATATGTTGGCTGGGGCGGTATCCCTCAGGCGTTTGACAAATCGAACGCTAACTGGCAGAAAGAATATCAGGAGTTGAAAGAACTGCTTACTCCGGAGGAATATGAAGCAGCCAGAGCATCCACTCTTACGGCATTTTACACTCCTCCGGCAGTAATCAACGCTATACATACTGCTCTTCAAAATTTTGGTTTTACCGGAGGAAACATTTTAGAACCGTCCTGTGGCACAGGGCGGTTTTTTGGTTATTTGCCGCCGGATATTGAACAGAAAAGCCGCTTGTTCGGTGTTGAGTTGGACAGCCTGACCGGACGGATTGCGAAGCAGCTGTACCCGAAAGCAAACATTCAGATTAAAGGCTTTGAAAAAGTAGCTTTTCCTGACGATTTCTTCGATGTGGCAATCGGCAATGTCCCATTTGGCGAGTTCAAGGTTCCGGATAAACGCTATGAAAAGCATAATTTTCTGATTCATGATTATTTCTTTGCCCGTTCACTGGATAAAGTGCGTCCCGGAGGACTTATCATCTATGTTACCTCAAAGGGGACAATGGACAAATCCAACAACGCTGTGCGTAAATACATAGCCCAGCGCGCGGAACTTATTGGAGCAGTACGCCTGCCAAACACCATGATGAAAGCAGAAGCCAACACTCAAGTTACTGCGGATATTATCTTCCTGAAAAAACGGGAACGCATGGTAGATGTAGAGCCGGAATGGGTAAATCTCACTTACATCGACGATGGTGTTCCCATCAATGCGTATTATGCCGACCATCCCGAAATGCTGCTCGGCAAAATGGTATTTGACGACAGTATGTACGGCAGTGCAAAAGACACCTCTCTCATTCCGCGCGAAGGTTCTGATTGGCGTGAGGAGCTTCCGAAAGTAATCTCCCTGATACAGGCAGAGTATTCTGTTCCTGAATTCGATTTAGAAGAAAACGAAAGCACCGTAACGATACCAGCAGATCCAAATGTTAAGAATTTCAGCTACACCGTTGCAGAGGACGGTAAGCTATATTACCGTGAAAACAGCCAGATGACTCAAAAGAATTTCCCGGATATGCGGGAACGCCGCATTCGTGGAATGATTGAAATTCGTGATGCCACACGCGAAGTTATCCGAGTGCAAAGCAATGATTGCCCGGATGAAGCTGTTCATGAAGCACAAGCAAAGCTGAATCAACTTTACGATGCCTATGTAAAGAAATACGGTTATTTGAATTCGCCCGGCAACCGCATAGCATTTTCGGCCGATTCCGATTATCCGTTACTCTGTAGCCTTGAAAACATCGATGAAGATAATAATGTTACCAAGGCTGCAATTTTTACAAGGCGCACTATTCGCCCGCCGCAGGTAATCACCCATGTTGATACAGCGATGGAAGCGTTACCTGTCTGCCTGAATCAAAAAGGACGTGTGGATATTTCGTACATAGCTCAACTGACAGACAAATCTGAAGAACAGATTGTTAAAGACTTGTCCGGCATTATCTATAAAGACCCTATCGACGGTACTTATCTTACCGCAGAAGAATACTTATCCGGGAATGTACGAGAAAAACTGTCCATTGCAGAAAATGCCGCAGCAGAGGATGAGCAGTATAAAATTAATGTCGAAGCTCTGAAACAGGTTCAACCGGAAGATTTGGACGCATCTCAGATAGATATTCGATTAGGCTCCCCTCTATTGGAGCCGGAGGATATTGAGCAGTTTATTTACGACCAGTTCGATCCGCCTTATTATGTGAAAAAACTGAAGGTGATCTATCTCCCGTCTGAAGCGCTATGGAGAATCAATGGCATTCCTCATTCCTTGATTCAATCTGACATTCCGGCCACTAAAACCTTTGGTACTCATCGGATTGATGCATATTCGTTGCTGGAGTTGTCCCTAAATCAGAAGACGCCGACAATTCGTGACCGAAAGCCGGATGACACCTATGAGGTAAACCCAACTGAAACGGCAGCTGCACGGGAAAAACAAAAAGCAATCGAAAATAAATTCCAAAGCTGGGTATTCAATGATCCTGAACGCAGGCAACGCCTAGTTCGAAAATACAACGATATTTACAACAATATCCGGCTTCGGCAGTACGATGGAAGTCATTTGACTTTTCCCGGCATGAATCCTGAAATCACTCTACAACCTCACCAGAAAAACGCGGTGGCAAGAATATTAAGCAATGGAAACACTTTGCTGGCACACTGCGTAGGCGCAGGAAAAACCTATGAGATGATTGCCGCAGGGATGGAATCCAAGCGACTTGGATTGTGCAACAAAAATATGTATGTCGTTCCGGGACACCTTATTGACCAATGGGGAAGTGATATTCTCAAACTCTATCCCGGAGCCAATGTTCTGTTGGCGACAAAGAGCGATTTTGAGAAATCCAAAAGGCAGCGCCTTATCAGCCGTATCGCAACCGGCGATTATGACGCTATCGTCATTGCAAGTACCAGCTTTGAAAAAATCCCTATCAGCCCGGAACGTCGTGAGAAAATTATTCGCCAGCAAATTAAAGCCGTAACAGAAGCTATGGAACTGGCCGCAGAGGAAAACGGTGAGGATTGGACAATCAAGCAGATGGAGCGTACGAAAAAGTCGCTTGAGGAACAGTTGGAAAAACTCTCAAATCAATCCCGCAAAGACGACCTTCTGACCTTTGAAGAACTCGGTGTAGACCAAATCTTTGTGGATGAAGCGCATTACTATAAGAACTTATTTATCCCAACAAAAATGACCAATGTGGCGGGCATTTCCTCCAGTCATGCGTTAAAATCCACTGATATGCTCATGAAATGCGACTATATCCAAGAGATAAATCATGGCCAGCGTGGTGTGGTATTCGCTACCGGCACACCGGTCACCAACAGTATGTCCGAGCTGTATGTCATGATGAAGTATCTGGAGAGCGACACGCTTTCCAAAATGGGATTCCAGCATTTTGATGCTTGGGCCGCTCAATACGGTCGAAAAGTATCTTCGTTGGAACTCACGCCGGATGGTACGCAATACCGCTATAAGACTCGGTTCGCAGAATTTGTAAATCTTCCGGAACTTATGAATCTTTATTCTTTAGTGGCAGATATCAAGACAGCCGACCAGCTGAAGCTTCCTGTTCCTGCCATGAAATATGGTAAACCACAGATAATTGTGGCAAAACCAAGTCAGGATCAAAAGGACTTAGTTAAGGACATTATTGAGTGTTTTGAACGAATTCATAGTGGGGTTGTGGAGCCGTGGGAAGACAACGCCTTAAAAGAAACTCACAGAGGCCGATGTGGTGCGTTGGATATGCGTATCCTTGACCCTTCCTATGAAGATTTTGAAGGCAGCAAGGTGAATTTGGCTGTCAAGACGATTTTTAAGGAATGGCAGGAAAGCACGCCGAAACTCGGTACACAAATGGTTTTCTGCGACCTTTCTACCCCACACTATGATGGAAAATTCAATGTATATGATGACATGAAGCAGAAACTGATTCAGTTAGGTATTCCTGAAGAACAGATAAAATTCATTCATGATGCCAACAGTGAAAAGCAAAAAGAACAGCTTTTTGCTGACATGCGCTCCGGAAAAGTACGAATTCTCTTTGGATCCACATCAAAAATGGGCGCCGGAACAAATGCTCAGAATAAAATTGTTGCAATTCATCATCTAGATTGCCCTTGGCGACCGGGTGATTTGGAGCAGCGAAACGGCAGAGCCTTCCGCCGCGGAAATGAAAATTCTGAAGTCACCGAGTACCGGTACGTCACAGAAGGAACATTTGACGCCTACAGTTGGCAGATACTTGAGCAAAAACAGCGCTTCATCAGCCAAATTTCCTCCGGCAGATGTGCAGAGCGTCATGCGCAGGATATTGACGAAACCGTATTGGATTATGCTACCGTAAAAATGCTTTCCACCAACGACCCGCGCATCAAAGAGCGCGAAGAACTGCGCGTTCGTGTTGCAGAGCTTAACGCACTAAAAGCACAATTCAATTTTGAAAGATATAACATGGAGGATGATTGCTTGACTCGCCTTCCTCAGCGTATTGCCCGAAACGAACAGGCAATTCAAAACCTTGAAAAGGATATTGCTCTTTTAAAGGAAAATGCAAAATCAGATTTTGAGATGGAGTTATTCGGCAAAATCTATAAAAAGCGTGAAGCTGCGGGACAAGTAATTCTCCAGAAAGTAAACGCGTACCGGACAGACGGTGAGTATTTGCCTATCGGTAGATACCGCGGATTCCGAATGGAGCTGACGTATAGTTCTTTTTCACGAATCCATAAAATCATGTTATGTGGTTCTGGAAGGTATGAATGTGCACTCGGAGAGGACTCTGTTGGCTGCACAATGCGTTTGGATAATGTTTTAAAGGACTTAGATGAGCGTCTCCATTTCTGCCAACAAGAAATTGTGGATGCCAAAGAGAAAATTTCAGCGCTGAACGAGCAATTAAAAATTCCGTGGGAATATCAATCCGAGTTAGATGAAAAGACGAAAAGGCTGGATAAGCTCAACATCGAACTTTCGTCTAACTTAGATAATGATAATGAACAAATTATTACTTCCGATTGCAATTCATTTCAAACAGAAGAAATCGAGGAGGAACACAATAATGAAATGGACTTAGAAATGTAAAAGCAGCCTTTTAGGACAACCGGATTGACCGGTTGTCCTAATTTTTTAGAAAGGAGTAAGTATATTGCTAAATGTTGCAGTACTAATGGGTCGGCTGGTTGCCGATCCGGAATTGCGTCACACAGCAAATGATTTGGCTGTTACCACCTTTACGCTGGCGGTCGACCGTTTGTATGTGAAGCCTGGCGCGGAACGCCAGTCAGACTTCATCGATGTGGTTGCCTGGCGCAGTACGGCGGATTTTGTATGCAAATACTTCCACAAAGGCCAACTGGTGGCGGTACAGGGTTCCATCCAAACACGGTCTTATACGGACAAAGATGGCCACAAGCGCAAAGCATTTGAAGTAGTGGCAGACAGCGTACACTTTGCAGAATCAAAACGCAATAACGCAGCAGAGCCACAAAATGACGCTCCACCGCCTTCTGACGATTTCCCGCCGGACGTGTCGGATGAAGATTTACCATTCTGAAAGGAGTGAGATGACATGAAACTGGTCTATATCTGTTCTCCCCTGCACGGGGATATGGAAAAAAACATTGAGATGGCGAATCAATATTGCGCATCAGCCGCACGAATGGACGTTGTTCCTCTGGCTCCGCATACCATCTTCACAAAGTATCTCAATGACAATGTTCCACAGCAACGAGAGCGTGCGCTTGCGATGGGCCTTGCTCTTCTTTCCCGCTGCGACGAACTTTGGGTCTGCGGTAATGTAATCTCACCCGGAATGCGTGGTGAGATTGAGTATGCAAAAACACATGGGATTCCCATAAAACACATGAAAGAAGTGTTGGAATTGAATATGAAACCGGATTTAAAAAAGCTTCATACGCAAAAATCTATGATTCTGCAGCAGTATCAGCCAATTTATACGGCTTACTACACTGTTACGGTCGACAAAAATCTTGGCAATTTTGCACAAGTCCTTTTTGACAATGGGAACAAAGTGACGGTGGATGGTGCGAAACATGCTCTTGATTTTTTGAAAATGGAATCCGGTGAACTGCAAAAAGCGGTTGCTGACATTCTGAAACCATTAATTTTATCAGAGTGGAATAAATTATTTCAGCAATTAGGCTTAGAAAAATACAGTCAGCTTTTCCCAATGAAGGACACTGCCCTACCTTACTTGGTGATTGACCAGAATGATTTGGTGACATTCACGTACTGCCCAGTGGCGAAACATGATAAATTTGCTCTGTTGATTCTCAATGATTTCGGCCGGCCGTTTTTCGATATCGATAACCGCTTTTCCGGGACTTATTCGGATGAGCTTCGTGAGCTTCCTTTCCAAGATGCGAGGCTGGATGTTCAAAATTCTCTCAATTTATTGAAAGAGATCGAACCGGTTGCCGTTCAAGAATATCAGGAACATATCGTGATGCAAAAGCTGGACAGGGTTTTTCAGGAAACCGGTGCCCGGATGTTTGTCTTCTCCGGAGGGGATTCTAATACTCCAGCAATGGTCAGTATTCCAGAAGAAGCGAACGACTATCTGACCCCGGAGGAATTGGAACTGGCCGAAGAAGTGGTTCTCAGACAGGAATCTGACGATGACCAGCCGGACCCGGAAATTTTCGAGCCGGAAGAAGAACAGGAGTTGTGTATGTAATTATTTTTTTCTGCTTTAGGCAACCAAAACTTGATAAATAGGAGTGAAAAATTTTGAAACGATTAAATTTTACAACTTGGCGTAAAAGTCTTTTGATTTTTATTTTTGTTACTGTCTTTATTACTCTCTTTTCAGCAACAGCGTTCGCAGCTGGGGAGGCCAATGTGGCTAATGCAGTAAATAACGCATACAATTCATACTTAAAACCACAGATCAAACTGATTGTAAATATAACGGTATTCGGGCTTGCCGACGCAGTCCTAGGAATCCTTTTTGTCATCAAATTAGCGACCGCAGTTGCTGAGTACAAAAGAAACGGTGGGCGCATTGAATGGATCGAACCGGCAGGATTAGGCGCAGGGCTGATTCTTGCCGTATCTGCCCCATTTTGGGCTTGGAGCGCGATCGGCTGGTGATTGAGCAATGTTTACTGTTGGAAATTCCATTGAGCAGCTTGAAACATGGCTCTATTACACGACTTTAGATCTCATGAACCAGTTTAACAAATACATTGGCAACTTGGGAGCAGATTTATTTAGCAATGAATTTATCAAAGCGATTATTTATCTGTTTCAGCTATTTGGTTATGCGTTAGTCCTAGTTGGGATTGTCCTGGCAATCTTGGAGTTCTTTATCTCTTTTGATAATGGGAAAGCGGATTTCATGGATACCGCGAAAAATATTGGTATCGGAATGTTCGCTTCCGTGCTGTTTACGACCGTCCCAATTCAACTGTTTCAGTTGAGCGTGAACGTTGAGTCTGCCATTGCTGCTGTGGTTAACACCACTGCGGCCTCCACAAACACGCAAGCAAATGTTCCCATGTCCTCCGGTCAAATGATTGCGGGTGCTATCGCCTTTTTTGTGAACTTGGTGTCTGGAAATCCACTAGCTAATGTCATTGGCTCCATTGCAGGCAGTGCCGCCAGTTCGATTTCCGGCCAGCAGCAGCACGTACCTCAAATCACGGAACTGCTTTTTATTCTGGCGTTTGCATATGCGTTTTTAAAAATTCTCTTTGGTAACTTAAAGCGCGGTGGAATCTTATTTATACAGATTTGTGTTGGCTCTCTGTATATGTTCAGTATTCCACGCGGATACCTCGACGGATTTATTTCCTGGTGTAAACAAGTCATCGGCCTTTGTTTTACCGCGTTTCTTCAAAATATCATGCTGGTGGCCGGTTTATATGTTTTTAAGGACCAGATGTTGATCGGCACCGGCTTAATGCTGGCCGGTGCCGAGGTTCCGCGCATCGCGCAGATGTTTGGTTTGGATACCTCCGTAAGGGGTAATTTAACCAGTGTCGTTCATACTACAAGCTCTCTCATTTCTCTTGGGAAAACCCTGATGCATTAAGGAGGCAAGAAGTTATGTTTTATTATCCGAAAGATTTGGAAGCGCCACCGGTGTTAGGCTTGTGGACGCATCACGATCTTATCATTATTTCCTTGATATTTCTATTTTCCACACTTTCCATCCCGGTGCTTCGCTCACTTATTCCCTTCCTGATTCTCTTTATCTATGCCTTTATGACCGCGATCATTGGCAGAATACATATTTACCAATACATCATAAAGGTTTGCAGATACGTACTATTTTCACAGCTTATTTATTACTGGGAGGAATCAAAGCATGAAAAGTCTTTTTGACCTTATTGGGAAAAAGAAAATCAGTGTTCAGGATTTGTTAGGAACAGCTGCCTTTGAGGGCAGCTGTCTTTCTTTAAATACAGGCGAGAAATTGGGATTCTTACTGATAACACCGGTAAATCTCAATGTACTCTCAAAAGTGAATATCAAGAGCCGTATTACAAAGCTGACAACCGTTCTGGAAACACTTGGCACGATTACTTTTTGCTGTCTGAATTCTGCACAGAGTTATGACAGTAACAAGCACTACTTGTCAAAACTCAAGGAACAAGAAACAAATGACACCCTGCGAAAGTTGGATGAGGAGGACATTCGTTTTTTTGACCGCATTCAAGTAACCATGGCAACCAGCCGTGAATTTGTCGCAGTATTTCGCTTTTCTGCAAAAGAATCTTTCGAACATGTAAACGAGGTTTTGCGCACGGCTTATGGAGTATTCAAGGATAACGGAATGATTGTGCGTCAGGCCGAGGAAACAGATATAAAACGACTTTTGGCAATTTACCTGGAACAAAACATTTTTGATACCGATTATCCGGATTTTGATGGAGAAAGGTATGTGAAGCTATTGGAGATGAAGTTATGAACCGAATTATGCAACAATCGAAGGTCCTTTCAGACGAGCTGCCAGAGGAACGGCAGCTGACACCACAGGAGCAGCTCCAATCCTGGTATGAGCTGGCAGCGACCTCAGATGGAAACGACAGTGTGGTATCCATGCTTAAACTGTATAACCCCAACGGCGAACCGGAGTGGTATATTTCTGCGGCAAACCGCGGCGATAAGTACGCATGCTATGTGCTGGGGAAAATGTATTACTGGGGGGTGCTTGTGCAGCAGAATTATACAAAGGCTGCCATGTGGTACGCAAAAGCCTCCAGTGCGGATATTTCCTTTGCTGACTACGAGCTGGCAAAAATGTGCGCAGCCGGTCAAGGGTTGGATAAGGACCAGGACGCGGCCGATCAGTTATACATCAAAGCGTTCACGGAATTTGTGAAACAAGAGAAGCGCTGCCCCAACTCAAATATTGAATACAAGCTGGCCATAATTTATGAAAACGGTCTGGCGGGGGAAACAGATTTGAGCCTGGCACAGTATTGGCGGAATTTAGCAAGCGGTAGTAATAAGGAGTTGGTGGAGGAAACGCCTGTTCCGGCAGAACATCAGGAAGAAAAGCAGGAATCCGAACCAGATTTGCAACCGGTCAGCGTTGCTCCGGATGAAAGACAAAATGTACCTGAACCGAAACCAAAACCGGTGCGGCAGAAAAAAAGAAAAGAGAAAACGCCGCTGAAAGTAACCAAAACACCGGCGGATTCACAAGTTTCTGATTCGCTCAAAAGTTTTATGGACATGGTTTCCCCGTCGACCGCTGATTTCGGTCATCCAGATTATTATGTGATCGGCAACACATTCCGGTGCGTTTGGGCGATACGCGAGTATCCAGCCAAAACAGATCAGTGTGCAATATTAAAAGAGTTAGGCGAGATGGACGGTGTCACGCTGAAAATTTTCATAAGTCCTCTCTCCCCGGCGGAAGAAAATAAAATCATTGACAATTCCAATAAGCGGAATAACAATCGAAAAAACACCACTACAAAAGCAAATGAAAAAATTGAGGCAGAAGAAGATCTGAATGACATTGATAAAATGTTGCGACAAAGGCACAACACCAAAGAAAAGCTGCTGCACTGCTCTGTTTTTATCGAGATGGTAGCCGTATCCCTCCAAAAGCTGAAGGACCTGCAGCAAAAAGTAATGATTTTCTGTTCAGAGCAAAAAATCGTTTACGACAGCCTTTGGCTTCTTCAAAAAGAAGGATTTTTGTCCGTCATGCTGACCGGGCAAGACCAGTTCAAATCGCAGTTTCAGAGGGCCATACCGGCCGGCAGCGTTGCAAATCTATATCCCTTTTCTTATTCCGGTAAAACGGACCCGAATGGGATGTATATCGGGCAGAATGTACGTGGTAGCAACATCATCGTAAACTTTGACCGGCGAACACAAGATAAGACGAATGGACACATTGTGATTTTGGGAAATTCCGGTCAGGGAAAATCTCATTTGATAAAGCTTCTGGCCACAAATTTCCGTCAGGCTCATAAGCGGATTTTTATTCTGGACCCGGAAGATGAGTATCGGGAATTGACCATAAATCTAGGCGCATGCTATTTGAATATGATGGCGGGCAAGTACTTTATTAATGTGCTGGAACCCCATAGGTTAACGGATAATCCAATAACCGATGAGCAGGATGAAGACTATAATGAGGATTATATTCCGGTGGCTTTTAAGAAAGGAACCATACTGAGCCAGCATATTGCTTATTTACGGGACTGGTTCCGTTGCTACAAAGAATTTTCAATGGAGCAGCTGGACACGCTGGAAATCCTGTTGGAAAAGCTGTATCAGCAGTTTGACATTTCCGACGATTCTGATTTTGATAAATTCCAGCCGAATGACTATCCGATTTTGTCCGATCTGTTTGAGTTGTGCAAAAAAGAGCTGGAGGAATACGATGAGGCAGGCGGTCAGCTTTATACCAAAAATGTTTTACGCAGCCTGACGCTTGGTCTTCGCTCTATTTGTGTCGGTTCCGAGAGTACATTCTTTAATGGGTACACAAACATCACAAATGCGGATTTTATTGATTTTTCCGTAAAAGGAATGCTCGAAACAAACGAAAACCTGAAGAACGCCATGTTTATGAATATTTTCTCTTACATGAGCCACAAATACCTGACCGAAGGCGATGCGGTCCTGGCGGTAGATGAGCTTTATTTGTTTGTATCAAACCCAATCGCGGTCAACTATCTGCGCAGCTTTGTAAAGCGAGGACGCAAAAAAAACTCCGACGTTATTCTTGCGAGTCAGAATGTAGAAGATTTAATGCTCCCAGGAATCAAGGAATACACCAAGCCGCTTCTTAGTATTCCAACGCACAGCTTTCTGTTTAACCCCGGTGATAACTGCGATGAGAAGGAGTTTCAACGTTTCCTGTCTCTTCCGGAATGCGAGTATGATTTGATTCGCGAACCCAATCAAGGGTTTTGCCTATTTAAATGTGGAAATGAACGGTATCATCTTCATGTCATTGCGCCACCTTATAAAAGCGCGCTGTTTGGGAATGCCGGTGGTCAATAATGAGTGCCGCTGCTATTAAAGTGTTTTTAAAGCTGGCCTCCGATAAGCGCACATGGAAGATCATCGGGAGTGCTTTTATCATCATCGCCTTGATCGTTACTGCGGTAGGAACGAGCTGTACTGCACATAACCTTCAGGTCTACACATCAGATCAAATTGCCAAGGACTATGCGCCATTGATTGCCAAGGTAAATGCGGAAATTGAGGAAGGAGAACTGAACACGCCACTTCTTTACGCGGTTTATATTACGGTTTTTGACAATTCCAAATACCCGGACAAAGATACCATTCGGGGACAGCTGCTTCGCTGCTTTTATACAGAATCCAGCAAAAAAGTAGCAGTTGTTGATGAAAATGGGAATGCGGTTCTGGATGAGCAAGGAAAACCAAAGTACCTCATACATATGATTGCACTACCGATTAGTGACACAACCAAAATATTTAACGAAGTAGAGGATTCTTTCCATATCCAGATTAACGACAACGAACGTGCATATATTCAAAATCTTTCAGAATTGCTCCTACCCTATTCCGGCGGTTCGATTTCAAGCAGTGTATCCTCTTTTGTTCCCCTGATCAGCAAATACTGCTCACAATACGGTATTCCGGATTATGTTTCCCTGGTGATGGCCGTCATGCAGCAGGAATCCGGGGGCTCCGGAACCGACCCGATGCAATGCTCCGAAAGCCCATACAACACCAAATATGCTCACAGTCCTAACAGCATTACCGATCCTGACTACTCCATCCAAATCGGTGTTCAGTACTTGGCAAGCTGTCTGAAGGCAGCAAAATGCAAATCTCCCCAGGATATTCAAGGCATCAGTCTTGCTCTGCAGGGCTACAATTTTGGCAACGGTTACATAACTTGGGCGCTGAAAAAAGGCGGTTACACACAGGAAAATGCCGCAGAATTCTCCCAAATGGAAGCATCCAAACTTGGGTGGCAAAGCTACGGCGACATTAATTACGTGAGCCATGTGCTGCGGTACTACAGCACAACCGGTGAGGAAAATCCTAACGGCGGATTGTTTGCTTACCCAATTCAAACTGGTAAGTATACGATCACTTCTCTGTTTGGAAGCCGCTCTAATCCTACCGGAAAAGGGACACAATTCCACAAAGGCGTCGACTTCGCCGCACCTTACTGCACACCGATACATGCCAGCGAATCAGGCACCGTGATTTATGCACAGTTCGGTTCAACCCCTTACACCGGGTACGGAAATTTGGTAGTAATTCAGCATTCATCCTATCTGGTATCGATGTATGGCCACTGCGCGCAGCTGCTCGTCAGCAATGGTCAGAAAGTACAAAAGGGACAAACCATTGCGCTGGTCGGCAGCACCGGAGATTCTACCGGCAACCACTGCCACTTTGAAATTCGGAAGAATGGAAAAGCAGTCGACCCGATGCTATATCTAAAATAGTATTGTTTTTCTCTGCTTTAGGCACGCCTGCCTGCCAAAATTCTTTGTTATTTTCTTCTGGAAGGAGTATAATATTGATATACAAAAGGGGGCTATTCAATGAAAGACGTGGAAAAGATTATCGATGAAATTAACGGTACCATGGCTATGGAAGGTATGCCCTTAACGGATGATGACAAAGAGAGGTTACGCGATTGTCTTACAGGAAAAACCTCATATGATGAAATGGTCAAGAGGCTTGTAAAGAAGCACACCATCCCGTCTGAAAGGTGATTATGACTATATGAAAAACGAATATCAATATGATTAAGAATGGGATAGCAATTATTGTTATCCCAATTCTTTTATCCTGATCAATAAGCTAGGCATAAAAAATGGCAAGGCGCTGAACGAGGCAGAACGTGAAATTACAACTATACGCATTTCACAAATCACGGAAAATCCAATCAAAGGAAACTTTGATCTGAAACATTTGCAGGCGATTCATCGATTTTTTTTCCGCGATATTTATTCCTGGGCCGGGCAGCTTCGGACAGTTAACATTGCAAAAGGCAATCAATTTTGCAACTGCATATATATCGAGTCCGGGCAAAGCTAACCTTTGATAAGCTTAAAAAAGAGAATTATCTGATTGGCACATCCCAGGATGATATTTGTGAGAAGCTGGCCTATTATTTAGGGGAAATCAATGTTATCCATCCGTTTCGAGAAGGAAATGGACGTACACAGAGAGTGTTTATTGAAAGTCTTGCTCAAGTTGCCGGCTATAAAGTCGATTTTTCGAACGTATCCGCAGCGGATATGATCGAAGCCAGCGCACTTGCCTTTGGCTGCGATTATCGAAAAATGACGGAAACCTTTGAGAGGATTACAACACCGATTTCTCTTGAAGAGCAGGAGCAATACATCCGGCTTGTCAATCCGAAAGGTGGAAAACTTCTTGAATTATTTCAGAAAATTTCGGTATGTGAACAGGAACTGGAAGAAGAACCGGGAATGACACTTGAATAAAACTCAATACACAAGTAATGCCATCAGAAAGGAAAACTCTGATGGCTTTTTTCATGCCAGCAGAATAAAAATCAAATGTTTTTTCTCTGCTTTAGGCGCGCTAAACCACTGGCAGAACACAATTTACATTAAGAGGAAAGAGGTAATTTCGATGAAAACAATCACCGTAAAACTAAAAATTGAACCGCAAAAATTCAACGCCGCACAGCAGTTTATGGAAGAAAAAGGATTGGATATTAGTGATGAGTTGAGCAAAACAGCAGAGACTTTTTACAAAAAATTCGTGCCTTCTCCGGTGCGAAAATACATTGAAAAATCGACTGCTGCCTCCCATACCAACGCTGAAAAATCTTCCCGTTCTGCTCCCTCAGGGCCGTCAGGATCCGGTTCTGAAGAACCGGATTTTGGTATGGATTTAAGTAATGTGGGTTCTAGTCGCTCCTGCGATGGCTAAATTGCTTGTTTTTGGCCCTGCTATGCGGTTTTTTTAGGTTTTCTCAAAGAGATATCTATGGAAGGAAAACCTGTGGAGCAACTTTGCAGGATAAAGAAGCGCCACCAAAACGGTGGCGCTTAGTTACGCAACGCCCAGCGGTGCTGGGCGTTAAGAAATATGACATTGGTGGCAAAATTTTTTATTTGGTGGCAAAACAGGAATCAAAATATTGAAATTGTGTTTATAAAGGCGCTAAAGCACTTACTTTTTTATTACCACCAGTTTTGCCACCAACATTTGGGAGGAAAATCATGCCTGACTTTATAAATACAGAGATTGTAAAAGACAGTTCAATTGATTCAGATAAGAAGTTTAAATGCACAGTCTATCTAAAAAGAGGATGCTACGCAAAAGTGGATAGCCTTATTAATCTTGCTGGCTGCACTTCGAGAAATGATGTAATCGAAAAAGCTGTTGATTTTTATTTTGGATACATCACTTCTCAACTAAATCAAGATTATTTATGCGGCGCTTTTGGTTCAAAGATGGAAGGACTGGTTAATAACCTAGCTACGCGAATTTCAAAAGGGAATTTTCGAACAGCAGTTGAAATGGATATGTTAACACGTATGTTGGCTACCGTGGTACAACTTGGTAAAGATGATTATGAGAAACTACGTACTAAGTCCATTCATGATGTAAAAGCAACAAACGGATCTATTGATATCTTAGAAGCGGCTAATGAATCAGAATGTGAAATATAAGCTCCAATTAAAATTTACATATTGACAATGGTAAAAAATGGTATTATAGTAAAAGCAAAATAATTCTAAATTACAATTAAATAGGAGTAAGTCTATTGAACTAATTGCAAATCAGGTTTGTTCCATTTCGGTAATTACAATTATAAAAATGCTAAAGGAGTGTGTGAAATGAGAAATACTATTAAAAAGGCTATCAGTTTAGTTCTTGTGATTGGAATATCCACCACCATTTCTGTGCCTGGGCTTGCCGCGACTATACATGATCCTGAAAGGATTATCATTAAGCAAAGTGACGGTAATTACAAGGTAAATAATCTTGGAACTTCGGAAGGAGTCAAGGTAACGATAAACAAGGATGGCATGTATCAAGATGAGAATGGAAAGCTGTTCTCTAAAGTGAAAGATGATTTATTCATTCCTGTGAAAAAGGTAGATATTCCGTTGGAAAATATCGAAACCACTAATGCTGTGATTAAGCAACAAAACATTCAAAAGGAAACTACTAATTATATTCTTGATGTTATAGCTAACTCTAAAAAAAATCAAATTCATATAGACAGTATTCAGGTATATTTGCCACAAGCAACAAGTTCCAGAAGGACTTATAAGGGATATGGAAATAAAACGTATTTTGAAGAAACAGTTACAACCAATTATCATAGCGACCCAGCAGATGTAAATCAATCCCCTTGGGGTACTTATAAAAATAGTGTCATTAAAGGAATCGCAGAATATATTGTAGGTGAGGTAGCTGATAAAGTGACATTTGGCTCATATTCTATAGCGAGTATTTTTGCTTCAGCTGTACCGAGTTCGGTATCAGGCACTACTGAAGTAACTCATTATGCTCAACTATTTGAAACAAAGACCACAAAGCACACTTATGTTGTGGAGGATGGTCAATACTATTTTGGATCATTGACAGAAAAAGCTTCGGGAAAGTTCGAAAACTTTATTTCAATCCCGGGTGTGTCCGGTGGAAACAAACGAGGATCGGACTCTAAAATTTCAAATATTCAAACCCAAAACTATTCATCTGCCGATAAAAGAGCCTATTATGGCTATGTAAGCGGTGGTTGGGTTGAAAGAATTGAATCTTACCAGTATGGTCAAGCGACTTTTAACTCTGCATATTCCTCCTGATATCACCAAGCGACAATTTTAATTAACTCAGTGGCTTCCTAAGTTATACATGAGCGCCGTTATAGTAATATGGCGCTCTCTTAGCTTTTCAATGCTGATGGCCAACTTAAGAGGGGATGATCACCAATTGAGAATAAAACGAAAAAAAATAATTATATTATGTATTTCATTGATTTTGGCTATAGTCACAGCAGCATGGGCGTGGTTTACAGAACCAGTAACAGTGGACAGAGCAATGCAGGACAGGAAAGTAACAAATGCCGTAATTTCATACAAAACTATTACAAAAGATGGAATTGCTGCAACGACTATTCAAACACAGAATGTAACCGAAATAAAAAAAGTGATTAATTTAATGAATCAATATCCATACAGCAGAAGACTTTTCGCTACTTCGCCATCAAATTCTTCCCATTATTCAGACACACATATGATATGGATTTCATTGGGGTATAAAAACGGGAACGGCAAGCCCGGAATATATAACTATCTTATATATGAGTATGGATACATGCAAACATCAGATTCTGGAGAACATCTTCACCCTAGTGGAATCGGACGATTTGGAACCGAAAAGACGAAAGCGTTTTATAGTAAAATCACCGATTTGTTTCATCAGCTTGAGGGTAATTCAACCTGGGAAAAAACAATTGATGCATCATAAATAGTAGAAGTTGTCTCTTGTACGAACTTTTTCAATTGGTTCACTTGAAGTTAAGACAGAATGAGCAAGAAACTTGTTGAAAATAAGCAAAAGAGTAAATATGATTCCGAGCACAAATGGATTCCATTTGTGCTCTATTTTATAGTTAGGAGGAATCAAATTGCCTGGCGCAAGAATTGTACTAAATTCCCGGTATTTCCATATTGCCAAAGTGGGAGAAAAGGCAGACGGAAAACATGTCATGACAAAGGACGCAGCGATGGGCCTGGTCAATTATGTTGGCACGCGGGAAAGCGTGGTGTTGAACATGCCGAAGCAGCATTCTATGGATGACGAAAATATTACTGCTCTGAATTTGGACCCGCTGAATCTGAAAACTGAGGTTGCTGCGCGACCGGCTACGCATAAGCAGATGAAATTGCTGGCTGAACTTCTCCATGAGTTTCCAGAAGCAAAACAGAGTTTGGAATATCAGGACTTCAAAGCAAACCCAACCATCGGCAACGCGACGGAACTAATCTCCCACGCTGCAGAGTTTGGATTGGGGTTTGCAGTGGATTTAGGCAGGGCAAAAAATTTAGTTGAGTATGTCGGGAAGCGACCCGGAGTAGACCGTGTTGGGGAACACGGTCTTTTTTCTTCTGCTCCGGAAGTGGATATTAAAAAGGCTCAAGAAGAAATTGCAAACTGCAAGGGAAACATCTGGACGCATGTCATTTCCCTGCGACGAGAAGATGCAGATGCACTTGGGTATGATACTCAGAAGCCGTGGCGCGATCTCATAATGCAAAAGATTGACATCATCGCAAAGGCTTCCAACATTCCGGTATCGGAACTGCACTGGTACGCCGGGATGCACAACACTACACACCATCCCCACATTCATCTGCTTGTATTTTCAGACAATCCCAAATCCGGGAAACTTACCCGGGAGGGAATCAATCAAATGAAATCCGAATTTTCCGAAGTGATCTTCGCGGATGAGCGCCATCACATCTATGAACATAAAGATGAAATGCGCGAGGGAATTAAAAAACAAGTGGATGAAATTCTTTCCGAGATTACGCGAAATGCCGAAAGGCAGTTCAGTGACAAAGAAATGGACACGCTCTGTAATAAGCTGTTGCAGTTGGGGAATGTTCTGAAGAACCGCCCTGGGAAACTACAATACGGCTGGATCAAAGATTTTCAGCTCCGCCGCCAGATTAATGACATCATGGCTGATTTAGGAAAGACACCGGCGATTCAGGAACTTTACCGTCTTTACTGCGAGGACCACAAAGAGCTGCAGGGAATGTATCGAAATAATCCAAAGGATATTGGTCCTCTTGAAAGACAATCCGAATTTCAGGTTATTCGAAACAAGATTATTCGTGAAGCTGTGAACTTGGCCCGAGCGCACGAATCGTCCCTTTCTTCCCCGCTTTCTTACGAATCTCTCTGTGCCCCCCTGCCATCTGAAAAACTGGATTGTTTGCCGGCGGATTATGAACAGTCAGCAAACTGGGACGTCCAGGACGACTTTGAACCGGTAGAACAATGCAGCTCTGCCGAGCAACGATTCCGCGATTGTTGGAACAAAGCAGTGAATGGTGCAGCAAAATCCGGATATGAACTGGCGAAAGCCCGGTATGAGCTGGCCCGGATGTACTTTTATGGAAAAGGCGTAGAACAGGACTATGGACAGGCCATGATGTGGTACGGCCTTGCTGCCGAAAGCGGTCATTCCTTTGCAAAATATGAGCTTGGGAAAATGTATCTTTATGGAATCGGTATTGACATGGACATGGAACTCGGCAAGGAATACTGTCTGGAGGCTTACTGGGATTTCCGGCACTCCGTGGAAAAGGCATACGGGCTGGATATTGGACAATACGTGGAAGATGGAACAGTGTTTGAGGAAGGTTACTCCGGTTGTAAGGACGCAGCCTACCTTCTGTACTGTTTGGGTCGGATGGAACACTCCGGGGAGGGTATCGACCGGAATTACGAGAAGGCATTCCGGTGGTACCGGTTGGCAGCACAGGGTGGTCATATCCATTCCAATTACTGTATGGCACAAATGTATTACGGTGGTGAGGGCGTTCCACAGGATTACTCTGAAGCGCTGCACTGCTACAAAGCAGCCGCAGAAGGTAAAGACCGGTACGCCTATTATGCGCTCGGAAGAATGTTTGACACCGGCACCGGCGTGGAACAGAACCGCTCTGCAGCTGCAAGCTGGTTTACATTGGCGTCAAAAGAAAATGTTCCCTATGCCGATTACCGTTTGGCGCAGATGTGTGCGGCCGGACAGGGCATGGAACAAGATACGGAGTTATCCGGTATTCTCTACCGCAAAGCACTGGAAGAATTTTTAGAGCAGGAGAAGCGGCAGCCGAATGCCGCTGATGAATTACAAATTGCTGGGATGTATCTGCATGGGTTAGGTGTAGATGTTAATCCCAAGGAAGCGGCGAAATGGCTGGAGCTGTGCGCGGAAAAGGAAGACCCGCACGCACAGTATCAGCTTGCTCGGATGTTGCAAACCGGCGATGGCGTCATGAAGAACGAAAACCGAGCCGGTGAATTTTACACTAAGGCTTTTCAAGCCTTTGTAAAACTTAATCACGAAGAACCGGATGACGCGTTACAGTATAAAATCGGAATCATGCTGGAATTCGGGCTGGGTGTAAAACGCGACGTTACCGCAGCCAAAGAGTGGTATCGAATGGCTGCGGATTCAGGAAATGAATCCGCAGCGGAGCGGTTGAATCAGATCCATGCCATGGAAACCGGCATGGCGGTCAACTCTGTGCTGAGTCTGTTTCGGGCACTCAGCCAAAGCATGGGTGACAGCATTAAAGACAGCACAACACACAAGTATCGGCAGGACCGCAAGCTGCTGCAAAAACAGCGTGAGCGGAAGATAGAACATGGACACAAATACGATGACCAGGAGCAGGCTATGTAGAGGAGGATTGAAATGTCAAAGTATGTGGAGTTTACCCAGGAGGAAATTGACCGCGCTGCCCACACGGATATCAAGTCATTTCTGGAAGCAAAGGGCGAAAAGGTTCTGCGGAGCGGAAGTGAGTGGATGTGGGCCGCGAATCCAAGTGTGAAGATTCGCGGCCATGTTTTTTGTGAACACGCCACCGGTGAAGGCGGAACCGCCATTGATTTTCTCTGTACCTTCTACAACTGCCGGTTTCCGGACGCGGTCCTAACCCTGCTGGGGGAAGATTATAACGGAGTAAGGTTACGCCGAAACACGGCTCCGCCACCGGAGCGGAAACCGTTCAAACTGCCGCAGAAAAGCCGGAATATGAAACGGCTCTATGCGTATCTGATGCAGGAACGAAAAATCGACCCAGATATCATTTCCTTCTTTGTCCACCAGCGAAGCCTGTATGAAAGCAGCAATACTCACAATGCCGTATTCGTCGGGTATGACAGGATTGGAAAGGCCCGGTCGGCACACGAAAAGGGGACACTTTCTGACCGACCGTATCGGCGTGACGTACCAGGTTCATCGAAGGACTATTTTTTCAACTATTCCGGCGGTTCGGAATGGCTGTTCGTTTTTGAAGCGCCGATTGATCTGATGTCTTTTATCTGTCTGCATAAGGATAAGAACTGGAAAAAACACAACTACCTAGCTTTAGGCGGGCTGAGCGACCGTGCTCTGGCCCGCTTTTTGTCTGAATATTCTAATATCCGAAAGATTGTATTCTGTTTGGACAACGACGCAAACGCGAAAAACAAGGACGGTTCTCCTGCCCCAAATCACGGACAGGTGGCTGCAAGGCAATTTTGTCATGATTATGGACAAAAAGGATATGACACCTGCGTAATGGTTCCAGATCTGAAAGATTGGAATGAAGTCCAGAAAAGCAGGAGTCAACAGTGAGATATGAATCAAATCGAGGAGGAATCGATATGCCAAGGAACATCGCTTTCATTATTTCCATGGTGGCGGTAATTTTTATCGTTATTATTATGATTTTGCAAGCGAAACAAGGTTCACTAAATATCAAATCTAAGACCGTTGGCGACGGCCAGTATGGTGACGCGCGGCTAGCGACACAGAAAGAAATCAATGACACCTACCGAGTTATCCCATTCGAGCCGGAAAAGTGGCGCATGGGTATGAATCTTCCTACTTCGGTGGAGTTTTGTGCCGTTTTGGGGTATCTTGGAACCAGAAAACATACCAGTGCAAGAATAGATACATCGGACAGCAACACCATTCTTATCAGTCCGCCGGGCGCAGGAAAAACAACCTGCATCCTTTATCCAAATTTGGAGTTGGCTTGTGCTTCCGGGATGAGTTTTTTGGTAACGGATACGAAAGGGGACGCTTTTCGCGATTACGCCGGAATCGCTCAGAAATATTATCACTATCGCCCCTATGTCATTGATCTGCGGAATCCAACCCGCAGCAACGGCTTTAATCTGCTGCATTTACTCAACAAGTACATGGACAAATACAAAGCATCCGGCTCTTTAAAAGACAAGGCGCGCGCGGAGCGCTATGCGAAGATTACCGCGCACACCATTGTACATATGGACGGGTTCGACGGCGGCGGACAGAATGCCTTTTTCTACGAAGCCGCCGAAGGGCTGATTGCGTCCACCATACTGCTCGTTTCCGAATTTTGTGCAAAAGGCGAGCGCCATATTGTCAGCGTATTCAAAATCATTCAGGAGTTGCTGCAGACGAAGGCAGTAAAGTCAAAGGCAGATAAAAGTGTTAAGCCCAAGAATGAGTATCAAAAACTCATGGAGCTGCTTCCTCCGGAGCATAAAGCAAAATGGTTGGCCGGAGCTGCTCTGAACACCGCGGAATCCAGTATGCATAGTGTCATGAGTACGGCAATGAGTCGGTTGCTTTCCTTCATTGACAGCGAATTAGAGCAAATCCTTTGCTTTGATTCCTACGTGGATGCAGAGCAGTTCTGCAACGATAAAGTGGCTGTTTTCATTGTATTTCCGGAAGAAGACCCCACGAAGTTTTTTCTCGTCAATTTGTTTGTTTCTGAACTTTACAACGAATGTCTGACCATCGCGAACCAGGATGGAAAAAATAAATTGGACCGGCGTATCCTTTTTTATCTGGACGAAATTGGGACCATGCCGAAATTTGATAATCTGGATCAGATGTTTACGGCCGGGCGGTCCAGAAACATTCTTTTCTTTCCTATGCTGCAATCGGTCGCGCAGTTTGATAAAAAATACGGCCGCGACGGAACAAACATCATTTTGGAAGCCTGCCAGAATGCCTTAGTTGGCGGACAGGCTCCACTATCAAAAAGTGCAAGCGATTTTTCCGATATGCTGGGAAAGATGACGGTTCAGGCGGGAGGCGTTTCCTACAACGGAAACGGGCTGCTTCAGACAAGTTCATCCCAAAATTATCATATGGTATCAAAACCATTGATTAGCGCAAACAAACTTAAAACACTGCCTAAAAATCAATGGGTATTAATGAAAACACATAACCACCCGTTTATAACGACTCTAAAGCGCTATAACGAATGGGGAATTGAACTAAACTGTCCCTATGAAATGCCGGAATTCGCGGCACACCCTGTGCGCTACGCCAGCAAAGATGAACTATGGGCCGCAGTACTTGCCCAATATCCGCAGAAACGAGAACCGGAGCCGGAAGAAATTCCGCTTCCAGAGGAACCTCCCGTTGTGCGGAAGACGCACATTTCGGATGAATTGATATAACCTGAATTGATAAAAGAGGGAACCGACTGAACCGGTTCCCTCTAATTTTATATAAGGAGAATATGCCGTGGAAAACTTTTACCTGTGCAACAGTGCCGCCCTGCAGGCCAACCTCTCAAAATCAGCGTTTAAGGTTTACTCTTTTCTTGCCATGAGTGCAAACAATCGCACCCGTTCCAGCTTCTACAAACGGAGCAGCATCGCGATGCATTGCCATATGAGCGTATCAACGGTGAACCGTGCGGTTCGGGAACTGTGTGGGAAAGGATTGTTGGAAGTGAAACGCAGATTTTTAGAAAAAGGTCAGCAGACTTCCAATGACTATATTCTGATCGACAATCCCCAGCTCACAACAAACGATATTGTGGCTTCTCAGGCCAATCAAACGCAGCCTAAATTTAACTGCGATAATTACACAAAAAAGGCTCATAACGGCGTTCAGACAAAACTTTGCCTATTCAAATGTAGCCCTGCCGGATTTCAGGTAAAGCTATCGCCATCTGAAATGAAAGTGTATTCCTGTCTGTTTTTTCATGCCGGCCGGTCCGGTCAATGCAAACCATCGAAGAAACGGATCGCCTCCGACTGCAGTATGAGTGTGGCCACGGTTACCAGGGCTATTCGGAAACTGAAAAGCGCAGGCTTAATATCCATTGTCCCGCAGACGCGGATGGAACGTTATGGAAACAATGGAACCAGTGTAAATCTGTACATACTAAATGCTTCAACGGATCGGAAAAAACATTCCAGAAAGCACTTCCCAAGCCTTTGGAAAGTGCTGTTTTATCTTTTTTTCATCCGTTTGACACCCTCCCCCATGTCACCGGTGACACCCCATAGAACTATATCCAGAACAAAGGTTACGTTAAAGCAGAGAAAAGAGTATTTTATCTCTCTATTAGCTAAGTGCTATACAGCGAATATTTATCCGAAATCGTCATGGAAAAGCCAGTTAACCGGAAGGCAACGAAAATTCAGTGACTCCGGATAATATCACAGCTGGGCAATTCTTTTTTCCCTGCTTTAGAACATCTTTGCGAAAAATGAGATTGGAGAGGACAACATGAACGAAATTATTGGACTTCCGGTTCTTGTTTCGGAGCGGCACCGGATTGTGATCAACCGGAGCTTTCGGGATTTGCTGAATATTCCAGAAACCGGGTCCGTACAGGTTATCATTAACCGGAACCGTTTGCAGGTATTTCCCGACGTCGTTGAACTAAAGGGAGGAGTCCGAAAAGATATTAGTGCAGGCAGGTTTAATCTGCCGATGGAGTGGGTTCGGGCAAACGGAGTAGAGGTTGGTGACTACGTCTTTTTGATTGCAGCGGAGGATTGTATTCTCATCTGTCCGTCCGTCAAATTTTCAACTTTTTCTCAGGAGGGCCAATTATGAATTATAGTGGGATAATTACCATGTTGATTTTACTACTCTATTTTGCTAAAATAGAATATGAAAACAAGGGCATAAAATGGGGTAATTCTTTGGATTATGCAGTACTAGGCTCCCTAATTATTGTAGCGTTAGAATTGGGTTTCGAGATCTGGAGAACCTTTAAGGATAGAAATGATTCTCAGTCAGAACACACAAGGATTCAGGATAATGACGACAAGAATAGGGATCTGCTTATTAAGGACCATGAGCGACTAAGTGATAAAATCGACGCGAGCCAAACTCTCATCAGAGAGGGACAAGGACGCATTTCGCAGACAACATCTGAAATACATGCGGCAGTTTCGTCAATTGATAAACAATTAGCTGTAGAAGAAGCCAGAAGAGAGGAACTAATAAATTCCATGACTTCCAACCAGCGTAATCTGCATGATCAAATTAACGCTATTTATGCATTAAATGAGCAATTACCTATCCTGCAACTTGAAAAGCAGCAGATTACCGAAAAATACGAAGCTCTTCTAAAAGAACATAAAGATCTAGAGCATAACTACCTCATTCTCCAAATGGAACGCGATGAGTTGCAAAAGAAATATGAGTATCTTTTACAAGGCTTCGAGCAGGAGGAAACTGAGAATTTTACACAGAAGATCGAATAAAAATAACAGAACGAAGCGGAGCAGGATTTCCTGCTCCGCCTTTTTATAGAGAGGTTTGATAATCATGAAATACATTGGCAAAATTATTGGCTACCCAACAAAGTTGTTCGTTAACAACCGCATCTACATTCCTAAAGAATATTTACACTTTTATGGAATATCGGAAATCAATGATGAGTTGTTCTTTAAAACATCAGATCGACAACTGTTTTATCAGCCATCTTATCTTTGCAGAAAAGAAGCACATCCATACAAGTCTTGCTCCATTATTGGGGGACTGGTTACTTTACCTATTTCGTGGGTTAGAGAACACCGGCTGAAACATGGGGATATCCTGTTCTTGCTGGGAACAACAGAGGGAATACTGGTTCTTACAAAATAGGGAACAACCAAAACGTGGAGCAGTTTTTTCTGCTCCACGTTACCTATGGGTTATTTATCTGGTTCAGGTCAGAATATGTGAAAATGCTTCAACCGTACAGGACAAAAACAAGTACTCACCGTTTCCTTTTGGATTTTGGTTTATATGGCATTGGTTCACCTCCTTAAGAAAAGGTGTTTTTCTCTTGTCAATTACATCTTTTTGATATATAATCAAAATTAATTGGTATAAACGGTACACCTATTGCATAGGATAATAGTGGCATATTCTAGCCTATTGCCACAAAAGGTGTGTTGACAAAGCTCACATATGTGCTATAATAGATATAGAAATATTGCCAGTTTGTCCTCCGGTGTCCTTCGGGCCCGGGGGCTTTTTTGTTGGAGGCATTATGAGAGAGAAAGAATATAAAACATATCATCAATTACTAACCATCCTTCGCAGCCGTGGTATGATTATTGAAAAGGGCTCTCAAGGTTCGCGTGTTATGCGGATTTTGGAAGAAGAAAACTACTATAATGTCATTAACGGTTATAAAGATTTGTTTTTGGCAACCCATGCTACTACAACAACCGATGAAACATATAAGACAGGCACAACTTTTGATGAAATATATTCTCTCTATTCCTTTGACCGAGAGGTCAGAAGTATTTACCTTAAATACCTACTGAAAGTTGAGAACAGATTAAAAACAGTCATTTCGCACGAATTCTCATCTAAGTACGGATATGATAATTATTTAAAGTTAGATAACTTCCAGTGCCAAGCATCTGATTTGGCAAAGGTGCAGCAAATTAGTGCTGAGGAAAATACACAATCCGTTATAAAGTTAATCGGTGATATTCAGCAGGAAATTGCTCGACAGATGGGCAAGTATCATCAAGTGGTTACGCATTACATGACTCATCACGGTTACATACCGCTATGGGTTCTTGTAAATGTTCTTACGTTTGGAAAAATTACATATTTCTATTTCAATATGATGCCTGCGGACAAAGCAGTGGTTGCCAAACAATTTAATGTTGCTCCAGACGAACTTCATAAAATCATGGAAATGTTAGGTTTAGCGCGAAATAAGTGTGCTCATGATGAACGTTTCTTTGATATTTCATTTCGGCGTAGTCTCCATACAAAGAGCATTAAAAACTTTAACACTTTGGGAATCACGCGGGGAGCTGATGGGTCATACACATATGGTACGAATGATGCATATGCCATTGCCATCATTTTTGCACTATTTATAAGTAAAACAGAATTAAATGAGTTTATTAGCTCAATGAAAGTTGCATTTGGCAAGCTGCAGAAGCAATTGCATACAATATCGATTGATGCAGTGATGAATCAAATGGGTTTCGGACCAAACTGGGCCAACCTAACTTGTCTAAAACACTAATATATTCATACAAGTTTGGAAGACACAGATAGGAGGTCATGCTGTTGTAGCATGACCTCCTATTTTCGCCGTAAGGCAATCTAGCTGGATCGCTCCCCGCAAGTTTCAATTTCATTTTGTTCTCCTGATTATAATACTATCATAAGGAACAGGTATCACTATGTAGAATTGCATCACAAGTGTCTAATGCAGAAGCGTTACTATCCTGTTTCTTAGTCTCGATCACGCGATAATTTTCGTATGAATTTTTCAAAAATTAGCCTTCTCGGACTGTGCAAGCACCATGCTTTCCCTTGGGTAATGTTCTCGATCATAAATCTCTACCGGAATACCATGTGGTTTGGATTCTCTGCCTTTAACTGCTGTATTCTCGCTCTTCACTTGATAAAATAAAAAAGGCCGGAATATAAAACAACATATTGCTAAATTTTTCTTGCAATTTTTGTTTTTCTGTATTATAATTCTCTTTGTGGATAAAGCAAAAAGCATCCACAGGGAATCAATCGTGTGCAAAACGATTGATTCCCATCCGCCATAAGGGTGGACAAGACCCGTTATGACTTGTGAATGCCGTTTTTGCGCTGTTATTTTAACACGCATTTCGGATACATGTCAAGGTCTGTACCCTTATTGGCTGGTGAGGGTGCAGACTTTTGTTTTTCCACAAAAAGCCCATAATGCTTTGTGCATTGTGTACCTCATATGCGAATTATATTATTCGCGGCGTGAGGTTGGCGCACTTTGAAAAATATTTCAATCAATCGGTACCAGCGATTGATGAAATCATAGTGTAACACAAAGACTTTCTTTGTCGGAGCGGAAACATTGGACACCGCAAAGCCGGCACAGCCGCATTTGCGATCATCTGCATGCTGATATCCAACTGGCAATTGGATGTGCGATAATCCCGGCAAAGTTATAATGATACTTCTGTCCGGCCAACGTCACTGTATTGGGGGCAGCTTCCAGAGAACCTGGAAGAGGAATCTTTATTCCTATGCGATTGTGCCAACAATCCTTTGTGAAACATAATAATTATTTGGTAGCACAAGCCTCCACTTGTGTTATCAAATAATTATGTACTTAGAATAACTAAATATATAATTATTTGATAACAGGGGTAAAAGCATATGCTCTTACCCTTATTATGTGGTGGACGTTATAGGACTCGAACCTATGACCTTTCGCACGTCAAGCGAACGCTCTAGCCAGCTGAGCTAAACGTCCATATTTTTCGGAGTGCTCGATTATTATATCGTATCTTCCATAAAAAATCAAGATTAAATTTTAAAAAGTTTGAATTTAATTTGTACGCTTGTATTTTGTCGACCTATCTTCTATAATATTTAATAAGATTATAGAATAAAACGAGGTGCTGGCAATGTCGGTTGGTCTTGTTCTGGAAGGCGGAGGAATGCGCGGTGCTTATACAAGCGGTGTTTTGGATGTTTTTTTGCAAAACGGCGTCGAATTTCCGTGTGTTTACGGCATTTCTGCAGGCGCGTGCAACGCGCTCAGCTATATTTCCAAACAGAAAAACCGCAATTTTGATATTTTTTATCAATATGTTGCCGACAAGCGTTACATCAGCGTGGAAAATCTGCAGAACAGCGGCTCCCTGTTCGGTTTTGACTTTATTTTCGGGGAACTCGCCCATGAGCTTTTACCATTTGATTACGATACGTTCTTTCAGTCCGAGACGAATTTAAAGGTGGGTGCCACGGATTTAAAAACCGGAAAAGCGGTGTTTTTTGAAAAGTCTGAAATGGATGAAGCGTTCACAGCGGTCCGGGCCTCCAGCTCGCTTCCGTTTATTTCTAATATCGTCATTTACCAGGGATATGAACTGCTGGACGGCGGCTGCGCCATGCCAATTCCGCTGGAACGTTCTATTTTTGACGGAAACGAATACAATGTAGTAGTGCTGACCCGTGACCGTTCTTACCGCAAGAAAAACCGCCCGGAATTTCCACGTTCGGTTCTTCGTGCCAAATATGGCGATTACCCGAACTTTATCAACACCATGATGAACCGTTCGGAAATTTATAACAGTGAGCTGGAAGTATGCCGCCGCCAGGAGAAGGATGGCAAGGCAGTTGTCATTCGGCCGAGCAGCCCGATTGTGACCGGGCGCTACGAAAAGGATCCGGAACGGCTGAAATCCATTTATGAAATGGGTGTTTCCGATGCGATGAAACAGCTGCCGGAGGTTTTGGAAGTTCTGAAAAAAGCTTGAGAATAGACTGAATGATGGAATCTTATTTACAGGGCGGAGGAATCCGCCCTGATTTTTTTCTTGACAGATGTAAAAAAAGCCCTTATTATATTAAATTGCAAGTCATTAGCATTTACGAAGTCCCTACGGAAAGATTGCATGCGGTTTGTGTCCTCCATTTACTACGGAAAAGGAAACCACTGCAGGGGAAAGAAAGAAGGGATGCCCTTGAAAAAGTGGATCGCCTTAATTTTGGCGGCGCTTATAGCGCTTTCATCGGCGGGGTGCACGCGCAGAACAGAAACGGTCGTACGGTTCCGCGTGGTTACTTCGTTCTATCCGCTCTATATTATGGCCCTGAATATTACCGACGGCGTGGCCGGTGTTCAGGTAGACAACATGGCCGGTCAGCAGGCAGGCTGCCTGCACGATTATCAGCTGCAGTCCAAGGATATGAAAAATATTGAGCAGGCAAATGTGTTTGTCATTAACGGGGCGGGCATGGAAAGCTTTATGGATAAGGTGACGTCCCGGCTTCCATCGCTGAAGGTGGTGGACACCAGCGCCGGCGTGGAACTGCTGGAAGATGAGCAGGGCACGCCGAATCCGCATCTGTGGGTCTCCATTTCCAATTATATGATACAGCTGAAAAATATGTCTGAGGGCTTATGTGAAGCCGACCCACAGGACGCCCCTGCGTTCCGCAAAAATACGCAGGTGTATCTGGAAAAGCTGAGTGCCTTAAGCGAAAAAATGCATTCTGAACTGGACCATGTTCCGCAGAAGAATATCATTACGTTCCACGAGGCGTTCCCTTATTTTGCGCAGGAATTCGGCCTGAATATTGCGGCGGTGGTGAACCGGGAACCGGACAGCCAACCTAGCGCAAAGGAACTGGCGGAAACCATCCGCCTGATTCGCAGCGTAGGAATTTCCGCCGTGTTCGCGGAGCCGCAGTATCCTAAGTCCGCGGCAAACATCGTCGCGCAGGAAAGCGGCGCCACCGTTTATACGCTTGACCCGGGCGTAACCGGGGAAAACGACAAAAATGCGTATTTGAACGCAATGGAGCAGAATCTGAGCGTGCTGAAACGCGCGCTGTCATAAGCTTTGGGCGGGGAAGACCCTGCCGGCAGAAGGAGATTCTATGGAAAGCTGTAAATGCAGTACAAAAATACGAAATCTGACCGTGAAAAAACACGATGGCATTCTCCTGCATAACGTATCGTTCGATGTTCACCACGGTGAGATTCTGGCGCTCATTGGGCGCAACGGCGCAGGGAAGACGACGCTTCTCAAGGCGCTTCTGGGCCGGATTCCTTACACCGGAACAGTCACCTTCATTGATTCCGCTGGGAAACCGGTGGAGCAACCGCGCATTGGATATGTGCCCCAGAACCTGGTGTTTGACCGCACCACCCCCGTGACCGTGGCCGATATGCTGTGCGCGAACACCAGCGACTTTCCGGTGTGGCTGGGGCATAAAAAGGAAAAGCGGGCCCATGCCGAAAAAATGTTGACCATGGTCGGCGCGAATGCTTCCCTGCTGAATAAAAAACTCGGGAGCCTTTCCGGCGGCGAAATGCAGCGGGTGCTGCTCGCGTTTGCCTTGGAACCAAAGCCGGACTTGCTGCTGCTGGATGAGCCCGTTTCCGCGGTGGACCGCAAGGGAATAGAGGTTTTTTACGACCTGGTCACTTCAATGCGCAGGGAACATCAGATGCCCATCATCCTGGTTTCGCACGATTTGTCCCATGTGGAAAAGTACGCGACGCGCGCAGTGCTGTTGGACCGCACTGTTTTGGTCAGCGGCAGCGTGGCGGAAGTGATGAAAACGCCGCAGGTGCGGGAAGCCTTCGGGCTGAAGCTGACCGGAGGCGGGAAAGTTTGAGCAGCCTGAAAAACGGCTTTCGCAGAAAGGATGGTTCCAAGAATGAGCGCGGTTTATTCCTTAATTGATACCCTGCTGCCGTTTGAATGGACGGAATTCGGGTATATGAAAAATGCGCTGATTGCGGTTCTGATTATTACCCCCTTGTTCGGGCTGGTCGGCACCATGATTGTGAATAATAAAATGTCGTTCTTTTCCGACGCGCTGGGTCACTCTGCGCTGACCGGCATTGCCATCGGCGTGCTGATGGGAATTGACAATTACGTAATCTCTATGATGGGATTTGCGCTGCTGTTTGCGCTGTGCATTTCCGCCGTTATGGATTCGGGTGCTTCCTCCGCCGATACGATTATCGGCGTGTTTTCCTCCACCGGGCTGGCGCTGGGGGTGGTTCTTCTGTCCGCTTCGGGCGGATTCGCTAAATATTCCGGCTATTTAATCGGCGATATTCTGACCGTTCAGCCGGAAGAAATTGGCCTGCTCCTCATCATTCTGGCGGCTGTCGTCATCATTTGGGTACTGTTTTTCAACCGCTACCTTTTGACCAGCATCAACGCCGACCTCGCTGCCAGCAAGGGAATCCGGGTGCGCCTGATGGAAAAGATTTTTGTGGTTATTGTGGCGGTCATCGTTACCGTAACGATTAAATGGGTTGGAATTCTGATTATTAATTCGCTGCTGGTACTCCCCGCTGCAGCCGCACGCAATTTGGCGAAAAGCATGCGTTCTTACCACATTACCGCCATTTTAATTTCCCTGTTTTCTGGTGTGAGCGGCTTGATTTTTTCCTACTATTGGGGTACTGCGGCGGGAGGTACCATTGTGTTGGTGGCGGCGGTACTGTTCTTCCTCAGCTTTTTTGTCAACCGTTTCCGGGGGATGCAAAACCACTCCCTGTGAGCTGTCGTACGGGTTGTCCCCCGCTGACGTTCCTACTATATCCTATATATAATGATATCATGAAAATACTGCAGAATGAGAAATCCTTCATTTTGCGGTATTTTTTGCTGTAAATTGTAAAAGTATTGCGCGGGTTGGAACGCTGTGGTATGATGAAAAGGCTGAGCGCTGGATGAAATTCCGCGTAGTTTATTCCGACTTTTGGAGGGAATCCCCATGAAGCGTATTTATAAAGCAGCCGACCTTCTTTTGCCGAAGGAGGTGCCGGTTTCCCGCTGGTGCACCGTTGCCTGCGACCAGTACACTTCCGAACCGGAGTATTGGGAAAAAGTCCGCAAAACGGCGGGGGATTCCCCGTCCACCTACCATATGATTTACCCGGAATGCTATTTGGAGCAGACCAATCCGGAAGAATATGCGCAGAACATCAATCGAACCATGGAGCGGTATTTGGAGCAAGGCGTATTCCGTGAACTGAACGGAACATATCTCTATGTGGAGCGCACGCTGGCAAATGGCGCGGTGCGCCGCGGCATTATGATGGCGCTGGACCTGGAAGCCTACTGCTACGAAAAAGGGAGCAAATCCCCGATTCGCGCTACGGAGGGAACGGTGTTGGAGCGCATCCCGCCGCGAGTGAAAATCCGCCGCGGCGCGCCGCTGGAACTGCCCCATATCATGATTTTGATTGACGACCCGCAACGTACCGTGATTGAGCCGATTGAATCCGGTGACCTTACGCTGGAATATGAAGGGGACTTAATGCAGGAAAGCGGGCATCTGCGCGGGTTCAGCCTGAATAACGCGGCGGCCCGTCGGCTGGAAAGCGCGATAGACGCACTGCCGGTTCGCGACAATCTGCTGTTTGCCGTGGGCGACGGGAATCACTCCCTCGCAACTGCGAAGGCCTGCTACGAGGAGCTGAAGCAGACGCTTTCCCCGGAACAGGCGGCGATGCACCCGGCCCGCTGGGCGCTGGTGGAAGTCGTGAACCTGTACGACGATTCCCTGCAGTTCGAGCCGATTCATCGCGTTGTGTTCCACACCGATGCAGAAAAGCTTTTGCGGGAATTGCGGGATTATTACGACGTATCAGATACTCCCTGTAAAGGGCATCCGCTGGTCTGCGTTGTGGGGCAGCAAAAGAAAACCGTATGGGTAAAAAATCCGCCGTCCAACCTTGCGGTCGGAACATTGCAGCGGTTTTTGGATGAACGGCTTTCCGCGGTCGGCGGCAAGGTAGACTATATCCACGGGGAAGAAGTGGTGGAACGCCTTTGCGCCGAAAATTCCGACGCGGTCGGGTTCCTTCTGCCGAATATGGAAAAAAGCAGCCTGTTTGAAACGGTCGCCCTCGACGGGGCCCTGCCCCGGAAGACGTTTTCCATGGGGCATGCCTGTGACAAACGGTTTTACATGGAGTGCCGGAAAATCAAATAAAAAACAACTGGGCGGTGAGGAAACTCACCGCCCGACTTGCATGATTGAGAATGAATGATTTTTATGAAATGACGATTGATTCTGTGCGTTAAAATGAATATATGGAAGCGAGATCTACTTATTATTTTACAATTATGTTTATATTTGAATATATGAACAGATATGCGCACAAAAATTCCGCAATACTCATAGCCCGGGCAGGATTGCCGGCGAAAATTTTATGGAAAACAGAAATGTTGAGTTCCGCCCTTTATAATGCATATTACATGTGCTAATATTATTTTGTTGGCTCTTCATTAGCAAGGAAATAGGAAGCGGCCGTTAAACGGCGGAACGGAGGAAATATGTCTGACGTAATCAGAGTTTTTGTCGAAAAAAAGCCCGGCTTTGATGTGGAAGCACAGCACATAAAAACCGACCTGACCGGCAACCTTGGAATTCGCACAATTGAGGACCTCCGGTTAATTAACCGGTACGACATTTCCGGTTTGACTAGGGAGGAATTTGTGGCCGCGCGGGATACAGTTTTCTCTGAACCCAATGTGGACCAGGTATATGAAGAAACCTATCCGCTCCCGAAAGGGTACGTTGCTTTTGCCATGGAGTACCTGCCCGGCCAGTACGACCAGCGTGCCGATTCCGCCGCCCAGTGCGTGCAGCTGCTTACTCAGGGGGAACGCCCGCAGGTGGCAACGGCCCGGATGATTGCACTGAAAGGCAATGTGAGCGATGAACAGTTGGAAGCAATTAAGAACTATCTGGTCAATCCGGTGGAAAGCCGGCTGGCCTCTCTTTCAAAGCCCGAAACGCTTGACCTGACTGCAGATGTGCCGCCGGATGTTGCGCGTGTCACGGGCTTTATCCATTGGAATGCGGAAGAACGGAAGGCTTATTATCAGTCCATGGGTTTTGCCATGAGCTTGGAAGACCTCGCGTTCTGCCAAACTTATTTCCGCGATGAGGAACACCGTGACCCCACGGTAACGGAGCTGCGGGTCATTGATACCTATTGGAGTGACCACTGCCGCCACACCACGTTTTCCACGCGGCTGAACCGGATTGACATTGAGCGGTCCGCGGTGAGCGGAGTCATTGAGGATGCGCTGCGCGCGTATTATGAGGCACGGGATGAGGTGTACGGAAAAACCGATCGCCCGGTTACGCTGATGGATATGGCCGTCATTGGAATGAAACTTCTGCGCAAGCGCGGAATGATTCCGGACCTTGACCTGAGCGAAGAAATCAACGCCTGTTCCATTCAGGTTCCCGTTACCATTGACGGGGTGACGCAGCAGTGGCTGGTACAGTTTAAAAATGAAACACACAATCATCCGACGGAAATCGAACCGTTCGGCGGCGCAGCGACCTGCCTGGGCGGCGCAATCCGGGACCCGCTTTCCGGGCGTGCTTACGTTTATCAGGCCATGCGCGTAACCGGTTCGGGTGACCCGCGCACCCCGTTTGAAAAAACGCTGCACGGCAAGCTGCCCACCCGGAAAATCACAACGGGTGCAGCACACGGTTACAGTTCTTACGGCAACCAAATCGGCCTGGCAACCGGCCAGGTGACTGAACTGTACGATGCCGGTTATGTGGCAAAACGCATGGAAATCGGTGCGGTTATCGGCGCTTCCCCGAAGGAAAACGTGGTGCGGGGTGTGCCGGAGGAAGGCGACGTAATTGTGCTTTTGGGCGGCTGCACCGGGCGTGACGGCTGCGGTGGTGCGACCGGCTCCAGCAAGGCACACACGGAGCAATCGATTGAAGTGTGCGGCGCGGAGGTTCAGAAGGGCAATCCGCCCACCGAACGGAAAATCCAGCGGCTGTTCCGCAAGCCGAGCGTGGCGCGGCTGATTAAGCGCTGCAACGACTTCGGCGCAGGCGGTGTCTGCGTGGCCATCGGCGAGCTGGCAGACGGCCTGGACATCGACCTGAATCAGGTTCCGAAAAAGTACGAAGGGCTGGACGGCACCGAGCTGGCTATTTCTGAATCGCAGGAACGGATGGCGGTTGTTCTGTCACCGAAGGATGTGGAAACTTTTCTTGCGGCAGCAAAGCAGGAAAACTTGAATGCGAAGGCGGTTGCCGTTGTTACCCGCGAGCCCCGCTTAAAAATGCAATGGCGCGGGGATACCATTGTCAATATCAGCCGCGCATTTTTAAATACCAATGGCGTGACCCAGAATGCGGACGTTGTCATCAGCGCCGTAAACCCGGAGGAAAATTACCGTGTGCAGGTTCCCGAATGCCTGCGGGGCAAACCGCTGGCGCAGGCGTTTGAGGAAAACCTCGCCCGGCTGGAAGTTTGCTCCCAGAAAGGGCTGGGCGAACAGTTTGATGGCAGTATCGGCGCGGCGACGGTACTAATGCCCTACGCGGGTACTTATCAGCTGACCCCGGAAGAAGCCATGGTCGCCAAGCTCCCGGTTATTCACGGGGAAACAGATGACGCAACGGCAATGGCCTACGGCTTTATTCCGGGCATTTCAAAATTCAGCCCGTTCCACGGAGCTGCTTACGCGGTGGTGGAAAGCCTTTCCAAACTGGCCGCCGTGGGTGCAAATCCGCTGACTGCGCGGCTGACTTTTCAGGAATATTTTGAACGGCTTAATACCGACCCGAAGCGCTGGGGTAAACCGACGGCTGCACTTTTGGGTGCGCTGACGGCGCAGCTGGGGCTGGTCATCCCGGCCATCGGCGGAAAGGACAGCATGAGCGGCAGTTTCGAGCAGCTCGATGTGCCGCCGACCCTGGTGAGCTTTGCGGTTGCCATGACGAAGGCAAGCGCAACCATTTCCGCCGCGTTCCGTCAGGCGGGCTCCAAGGTGGTTCTGCTTCCTCTGCCGGAGGATTCTGCGGCTATGCTGCCCAACTGGCCGGCACTTCGTGCGTATTATCAATCAGTTTATGAAATGGCCTGCTCCGGTGTGATCCGTTCCGCTTCCGTTGTGAAGGAGGGCGGTGTGGCCGCCGCGGTTGCCAAAATGTGTTTCGGTAATCAAATCGGGTTTCGGTTTGAACCGGGTGTGTTGGACAGCCGCCTTCTGTTTGCTCCGGTTTCCGGCGCAATCCTTGTAGAACTAAATGATTCTGCAAATCCCGGCATTGCGCACATTGCACTGGGAGAAACCATTGCGGAGGACGCTGTTTATTTGGGCGGCGACCGGCTTGCGCTCGACCGGCTGGCAGCCGTGTGGAGTGGCACGCTGGAATCCGTTTTCCCAAGCGGCGCGCCGGAGCAGCCGGTAAAATATGATGTCCCGCTCTGTGCCGAGCACAGCCGGATGGCTCCCGCAGTCAAAACGGCGAAGCCGCGCGTGTTTATCCCTGTGTTCCCCGGTACCAACTGTGAATACGACAGTGCACGGGCGTTTGAACGCGCAGGTGCGGAGCCGGAAATTCTTGTGGTGAAAAACCTGACTTCCTCCGATATTGAGGAAACCATTGAAGCCATGGAAAAGGCAATCCGCAGAGCGCAGATTATTATGCTTCCCGGCGGCTTTTCCGGCGGGGATGAGCCGGACGGTTCCGGCAAGTTTATTGCAACCACCTTCCGCAACCCCAAGATTGCGGAAGCGGTTACCGACCTGCTGCAGCACCGCGACGGCCTGATGCTTGGCATCTGCAACGGATTCCAGGCGCTGATTAAGCTGGGACTGGTTCCCTATGGGGAAATCCGCAAGCCGTCCGCCAACGCGCCAACTCTGACCTTTAACACCCTGGGCCGCCATGTTTCGCGCATGGTATACACGCGCGTGACTTCGGTAAAATCACCGTGGTTTGCCGGGGTGAACGCAGGCGATGTGTTTGCTGTGCCCGTTTCCCACGGCGAAGGGCGGTTTGTAGCGGAGGATGAAACGCTGCGCAAACTGATGGAAAATGGACAAATCGCCACACAGTATGTTACACCGGACGGAAAACCGGACGGCAGCATTGTGTGGAACCCCAACGGTTCCGTCTGTGCGGTGGAGGGCATTACCAGCCCCGACGGAAGAATCCTGGGTAAAATGGGCCATTCCGAGCGAATGGGTTCAAATCTTTATAAAAATGTTCCCGGTGAAAAGGATCAGAAGATTTTTGAATCGGGTGTGAACTATTTTAAATAACGGCCGAAGAACGAAACGTACGGTTTAATCTGGTTTTTCCGTTTTCCGAAAGCCCGGTACGGGCAGCCGTAGCGAAAGGATGAATTAGAATAATGCATGATTTTTTAAAGCGGACCTGGGCTGAAATTAACCTTGATGCGGTGGAACAGAATTATCGTATGATTCGGGCTCAGTTGAATCCCAATACGCTTTTTTGCTGTGTGGTGAAAGCAGATGCTTACGGCCACGGCGCGGAAGTTTTGGCAAAGGAATACGAACGGCTTGGTGCGGATTGGTTTGCTGTGTCTAATCTGGAGGAGGCGGAGCAGCTGCGCGCGGCTGGAATCCACCTGCCGATTCTGATTTTGGGTTACACCCCACCCTGTTGCGCGGAAAGGCTGAGCAAGCTGGGGATTGCCCAGGCGGTTCTCTCTACGGAGTATGCCTGTAAGCTGTCGGAAGAAGCGGTGGCAGCCGGGGTTACCGTGCGTGTTCATATGAAGCTGGATACCGGCATGGGCCGGATTGGGTTCCTTTATCAGAAGCCGGAACGCGACAGCCGCGTCATTGACGAAGTGGCTGCGGCCTGTGCGCTGCCCGGTTTGGACCCGGAGGGGATCTTTACTCATTTTTCCGTGGCAGATGAAGGAGAGGACGGAAAGGAGTATACCCTTTCACAGTACGAAAACTTTACCAAAGCGATTCATCTGCTGGAGCAGCAGGGGATTACGTTCCGAATCCGGCATTGCTGCAATTCCGCCGCAATACTGGATTATCCAGAAATGCAGCTGGATATGGTCCGCCCGGGAATTATCCTTTACGGTCTTCTTCCCTCGCAGCAGGTGAGCAATAAAATTGCGCTGGTGCCGGTTATGGAACTGAAGAGCATCATTTCCATGGTGAAAACAGTGGAGCCACAAACTAGCGTCAGCTATGGCAGACGCTTTGTAACCAAGCGCAAAACTGTAATTGCAACGGTTCCCATCGGTTATGCGGACGGTTATCCGCGGCATCTTTATGTGCGCGGAAGCATGCTGGTGCGCGGTCAGAAAGCTAAAATTATCGGGCGCGTCTGTATGGATCAGCTGATGCTGAACGTTTCTTCCGTGAAAGGTGTGCAGGAAGGCGACACGGTCACGGTAATCGGCCGCGACGGACAGAACAGCATTACGGCCGACGAACTAGCTGCACACAATAACACCATCAACTATGAAATTGTCAGTATGATTTCCAAGCGTGTTCCGCGTATTTACTTTAAAAATGGCAAAGAAATTGCGGAATTGAATTACATTGCAAAATAGTGTAGGAAACTGTAAAAAGGGAAACGCTTCTGGTTTTCAGGGGGCGTTTCCTTCCTGTTTTTTTGCAAAAAATTATACTTTTTGTTATTATAATATGTATCTTGACACATAACAGTAGAACCCATATAATGAGAGTAAGTTTTGCCGAAATCGTTGTGTAATTGTGACTGGTTCGGAACAGAGGGGGAGATTTTGAAGAACTTTATTTTGGAAACGAATGCAGAAATGAAGCGCGGAATCTGCTTGCCCCTTGGCTGGTGGAATTCGCACCGAGCAAGACTTCAGGGGCGGAATTTTGCCCTTCGTGAGTGAAATGTGGACGAAGTAAAAACGGAGGTAGAAGAAGTTTGACTAAAAAAATAGTCTCCCTAATTCTCGTATTGATTATAGCAGTATCATGTACATACACAACGGCTTTTGCCGACAGCGCTTCCTCAACCGATTTGACGCTGGATCAGAGCACCGCGATTGTCAAGGTAGGGGGCACCATTCAGGTAACGGCAACCTTGTACGGTTTTTCTCCGGCTCCGGTCAACTGGTCTATTGCAGACCCCAGCGTGGCAACGGTGAACGCAAACGGTGTTGTGACCGGAAAAAAGATCGGTCTTACTACGCTGACCGCAAGTGCGGACGGCTTAACTGCTACCTGTGCTATTTATGTAGGAATCAAGGGAATCGATGTTTCTCATTATCAAAGTGACAGAGGCGCAATCGATTGGAACAGCGTAAAATCTTCGGGCGTTGATTTTGTTTTTGTCAAGGCGACCGAAGGGGTGAATTATGTAGACCCAGGCTTTAAACAGAATGTTTCGGGGGCGATCGCCGCGGGACTTCACGTGGGCGCATACCATTTTCTGCGTGCAGGGGATGCGGTGCAGCAGGCAAAGGAATTTATTGCCGCAGTGAAACCGTATTCCGTAGATTATCCGCTGGCCTGCGACGTCGAAAAGGATGAACTGATCTCCATGGGCAAGGACAAGCTCACCGATATGGTCATTGCGTTCTGCGAAACCGTGCGTGCCGCCGGGTACCGTCCGATGATTTATCTGAATTTAAACTGGGCGAGGAACTATGTTGATATGTCCCGCCTGAGCGATTATGAGCTCTGGTTCGCGCGCTACAACCATGAACCGGGCTATGACGGTGTGGATATCTGGCAGTACAGCAGCACCACTACGGTTCCTGGAATCAACGGCGCCGTGGATGGAAACTATGCGTTTGTCAATTACGCGAGCACCCTGCAGAGCGACACGGTGGCTACTTATACATTCGGAACAAACAGCACCTATATTTATAAAATTACAACACGGCTGACGACGCCACCGAAAGCCTATTCCAGCAATCCAAATGCAGTCAGCGTAGCGTTTTACCAAAAAATTAGCGGCGGGTATCTCTATAAAATAACAAATGTGAATCAGGGGGTTGCGCAAATTACGACCACCGGTTCGGATGGCAGCTACACCAGCTTTACAGCGATTGGAAGGCTGAAAGGCGTAGTCAGCGATACGACCGCGCCGTTTACCATGAAGCCGGGCGCAACCTATCAAATGAAACTGACCCTGGTTGGCGGCGCAACCGCAACGCCGTATGTTTCCACCGGAAACGGGCAAGTCCTTAAAGTGCTGTCCACTGTGAAGAGCGGGAACAGCTTTTATGTAAAAATCCAAGCGCTCAGCGCAGGCTGCACCAGTGTTTACACCACAATGCCGGGGCAGAGCGCAATCCGCCAGTGTATGGTAACGGTGGATGGCAGCAGCAGTACAAATTCGAACAGCGGACCTGCTGCGACCAGCGTTTCGTCCGATACCACCGATCCGTTCACGATGCAGAAAGACGGAACCTATCAGTTCAAGTTCACCTTGGTAGGCGGTACCAGCGGGACACCGGTATTTTCTACAGGAAACGGTTCCGTACTGCAGGTTTCGTCGAGCGTGCGGTCCGGGAACAGCTTCTTCGTGAAAGTGAAGGGCGTTGGCAGCGGCTGCACCGGTGTTTACACCACGCTGCCGGGCCAGCAGGCGGTTCGTCAGTGCATTGTTACTGTCGCGTAATCAAAAAATCAGCATCCCTTTCGTCTGAATCAGTCTGTTAAAAGAGGGCGCTGCGAATGAGTTTTCACTCATTTTGCAGCGCCCTCTTTGATTCCTGCTCCCCCAAAATGGTTCTTATTTTGTTTCCCTTTTGTTCTCCGAACGGTCCACAGGAACAGCTTTGGACTTGATTCGTTTTTTATAGTACCAAATCCCCGCGCCCACGGTCAGCACGGCGAGAGCGGTAATTCCAACGGCGGAATAAATCCCTGCGTATTCCGCAATCGTCTGCCACGAAGAACCGAAGAAAGCGCCGAGGGTGACCAATACGATATTCCAGATGGTGGTGCCGAGCACCGTTAAAAATAGAAACAGGCCAAGGTTCATCTGCGCCATCCCGGCGGGAATGGAAATCAGACTGCGCACAACGGGAATAAAGCGGCAGAAAAAGACCGTCCATTTTCCACGCCGGGCAAACCACTTTCCAGCACGGCTGATGTCCCCGGGCTTCAGACGAAGCATATGACCGATTTTCCCTGTGATCATCCGTTCCAGCCGTTCCTTGTTAAACCACCGGCCAATTCCGTACAGCACTACCGCCCCGGCAACCGAACCGATTGTGGCGGCCAATACCACGCCCCAAACCGACATTTGCGTAAAGGTGGTCATAAATCCGCCGAAGGTCAGAATCACTTCCGATGGAATGGGAGGAAAAATATTTTCAATGGCAATCAGTAAAGCAATCCCCCAGTAGCCATGTTGATTCATTATATCGATAATAAAATTCTGCACGATACGCCTCCATTGTTCTGATTTCCTCTATTGTATCGAAATTCGGCTTTCAATACTTGAATAAATCTTAAATATTTTACAAATGGCGAAAATTAAAAAAATAGAAGAATTTAATAAATTTTTTATTTTCCTGTCAAATTATATCCAACAACTGCCGATATATCATTGTAGCACTTCAATATTTAATGGCTGGTATCCCATTCAAGGAGGAAATGGCGTGGACTTTTCAACTTTAATTGGACTTATTATTGCTTTCGGTAGTGTAATTGCAGGTTTCATTATGGAAAAAGGGACAATTACCTCGTTATTTATCCTGAGTTCCCTTTTTATTGTGTTCGGTGGCACTTGGGGCGCAATTATCGCTTCCTTCGGGTTCCATGATTTGATTGCTGCATTCAAAGCGCTGTTTAACAGTTATTTCAACAAGAATCAGCCGGACCCGGAAAAACTGGTGAAAAAGATTTCGGAAATGGCGGACGCCTGCCGTAAGGAAGGTCTTTTGAAGCTGCAGACAATGCTGAATGACTCCGATATCAACGATGATAACTATCTTCCGCTGAAAGAAGGTATGATTTTAACACTTGATATGAAGCCGGCAGAAGAAATTGAAGCGGCAATGCAGTCCGACCTGGATACATACACCATGAAAAAGCAGATGGAAATTGAAATTTTCCAAAGCGCCGGTGGCTTTTCCCCTACGCTCGGCATTATTGGTACGGTTATGGGCCTGGTTCAGGTCCTGGGCAACATGACGGACGCTTCGGAATTGACCAAGGCAATCTCGTCGGCATTTATCGCCACCCTGTACGGTATTTGTTTTGCTAACTTGCTGTACTTCCCGGCGGCCAACCGACTGAAAACGATATTGAAGCGGCAGACCGTATTCCGTGAGATGATGGTGGAAGGAATTTGCTTGATTGCCAGCGGAAAATCTTCGCGGGATGTGGAGAACCAGCTTTCCCTGTATTATCATGTTTTCCCGGGTGGAGAGAAGAAATATAAGGATGGCATTAATAACTAACGTTCGAAGATTCGGGGATTATAGATTATGGCTAAAAAGAAGAAAAAGATGTCGGAAACGCCCGAAAACAGTGAAAGATGGCTGCTTACCTATTCCGATATGATCACACTGTTGCTGGCGCTGTTTATTATTTTGTATGCGACCAGCAATGTTGATGCAAAAAAATTCGCTCAGATTGCGCAGAGCATGGGCGAAGCGCTTGGTACCAGTACTTCGATTTCTGCTGGAACGGGAACGGGTACAGGTACAGGGACCGGAAATGGGACCGGAAATGGCACAGGCGGGCTCGGAAAGGGAAGTGGCATCACGGGCGTTCAGGTCGATGCACTGGATCAGATTTATAATATTTTACAGTCGTATGTGGACCAGAATCATCTGGAGAATCAGGTTGGCCTGGTGAACACCAATACTTATGTAAAAATTCACTTGAAAGATCAACTGATGTTTAGGCCGGACAGCGCGACGATGCTGCCGGGCAGCGAGCCGGTTTTGAAGGAAATTGAAGACGCGATTTCCAAGGTTTACGACCAAGTGGATCATGTTACGTTCAGCGGCCATACCGCCGACGTTGGCCCCCATACGCAGGCCGGCGACCAGGTTTCGTGGAAGCTTTCTACCGAGCGTGCTGTGACGGTGCTGAATAAGATGATTGAATACGGGTTGGATCAGGATAAAGTTTCTATTGAAGGCTATGCCCATTTTTCTCCGGTTGCCAATAACAATACAGAAGAAGGGCGTGCCAAGAACCGCCGCGTGGAAATTACGATTTATAAAACACCGAAGGCCAAGACAACGACCTCTACAGTTTCCTCTGCCAATACGAACGGTGCTGCAAGTCCTTCCAATCCATCTTCGGGTACTACAAGCTCACAGGCTTCCGTCAGCAGCAAATAACGTAAAATATTTCGGACAGCCGTGGGTGGGTTTTTTCCATATCACAGCAGTTTGCCTCATTCGGTCGGGACTGCTTTTCCCCCGGCTGGTGGCTTCTTTTTATGAGAATAGTCTGATCAAAGAAATAATCGATGGTTTGAATATTGGAATCAAACCGTCGATTTTTTCTTATTATATAGTACATTGATGGTATCCATTTGGCAGTCTGTGCTATAATTAAATGCATTGATGATGTGCAATAATGCTCGTTTTAATGTGGAAGGGATTCGATTGAATCGCGTTTTATCCAAATTTTCTGATTTTTTTCATACGACGTTTCGCGCCCTGCAATACCGGAATTTTAGGCTGTTCTGGTTCGGCCAGTGTATTTCCCTGACTGGAACCTGGATGCAGCGCACGGCGCAGACGTGGCTGGTTTACACCGTAACCAATTCGCCAATTAAGGTTGGACTGGTTGGGGTGTTTCAATTTACCCCCATGCTGTTGTTTTCCCTGTTTGCGGGGGTTTTGGCGGATCGGATTCCGAAGAAAAGGCTGTTGATTTTAACACAGACCGTCTTCATGCTGCAGGCCGTCATCATGACGCTTCTGACCTTCAGCGGCCGGATTCAATACTGGCACATCCTTTTGCTCAGTATGCTGTTTGGTTTTACGCAAACCCTTGATATGCCCGCCCGGCAGTCTTTTTTTATTGAACTGGTTGGTCCCGAGAACCTGACCAACGCCATTTCCCTGAATTCCACCATTGTTAACCTCGCAAAAATTGTGGGACCGGCGGTCTCCGGTTTCGTGATGGTTCAGTGCGGAATGACCGTCTGCTTTTTCATTAATGCGGTCAGTTTTCTTCCGGTCATCGCCGGAATCCTTTTGATTCGCGTGGAGAAAACGCCGGTGCACCGTGCAAATGCGCATATACTGCCGGAAATCGTGGACGGAATCCGTTACATTGGCCGCAATGACACGCTAATTTTGAACGTGTTGATTACTGCCGTGGTCTGCACTTTCGCCATGAATAACGATGTCATCATCCCCATTTTTGCGCGTGAGGTACTTGGACGGGGCGCGGACGGCTACTCTTCGCTGATGGCTGCGGCCGGGTTCGGTGCGTTTGTTGGTGCGGTTACCATGGCTTACCGCAGCAAATTCGGCGTAAAGAAGAGTTTGCTGATTTTCAGCGGGGCGGTGAGCGCTTTGCTGCAGGTTTTGACGATCTTTTCCCATCAGTACTGGATGAGTGCTGTGTTGATTGCCGGAATCGGCTTTAACAATCTTGTTTTTATGAACATGGCCAATTCGATTTTCCAAATCAACTCTTCCAACGATTACCGAGGGCGGGTCATGAGCGTGTACTCCTTTTTAAATCAGGGCTCAACACCAATCGGAAATTTCCTTTCCGGCCTGGGAATGGGATACTTCGGCGGGGGAAGCGGATTCGTGTTCTGCGGTGTGACCACAGCAACTTTGTTATGCGCCGTACTATTTGTTAAGCGCAGCTCGCTGAAGAACTGGTTGCCAAGAAAAAACGCGACCTGATCCTATTAAATTTGCACACAGCTGTTTATTAAGCAATTTCCGATGTGAATGTACCCGCGAAAAGGCGGAGAACAGCCCCCGGAAAATTGGATTTTTCAGCTTAGGGAACGGTTGCTTTTATTCAGTTAAAGTGATATAGTAACGGCAGTTCACCTGAATATGAGGAGATGTGATTGAATTGATTAAGCTGGACATGAAGCCGAGTGAAAACAGTAAGGCAAGACTGATTGGATACCTGCATGACCGGGTGGAAAATGAAATGCCAACCCGTCTAACACGGCCCTGCGTTTTGATTTGCCCCGGCGGCGGATATGAATTTTTATCCGAGCGGGAATCGGACCCGCCCGCGTTTGCCTTTTTTGCCAGAGGGTACAATGTGTTTATCCTATATTACTCTGTTAAGGAGCAGGCCGCGCAGATGCGCCCGCTTGTGGAAATTTCCGATTCCGTGCGGCTGATTCGGCGCAACAGCGCAGAATGGGGAATTAATGCAGACCAGATTGCCGTATGCGGTTTTTCCGCGGGCGCGCATCTGGCGGCATCCCTGGGAACTTTGTGGAACCATCCGGCGCTGAAGGAAAAAACGGACACCGGCAACGGGGCAAACCGGCCGGACGCCATGATTTTATGCTATCCGGTCATTTCCAGCGGCCCGTATGCCCACCGGGGCTCCATTTGCCAGATTACGGGAGGAAAAGACGACCCGGAACTGCTGGAACTTTTCTCTTTGGAAAAGCAGGTCAGCAGCCAGACTCCGCCGGCTTTTCTATGGCATACCGTGGAGGACGGCACGGTGCCGGTGGAAAACACCATGCTGTTTATTTCGGCGCTGCAGAAGCATAAAGTTCCCTTTGAATGCCATATTTATCCCAACGGCGGGCACGGCCTTTCCATGTGCTCTGACGAGGTGAATACTCCGAATCCCCACTGCGCCAGCTGGTTCCGCCTGTGCGAAACTTGGCTGAACGATTTGTTCCATTTTACCTATTAAGAGTTTCCAATATAAAACTGCCGGTTCCTGTCATTTTGATTACAGGGCCGCAATCGAAATGGAAGAAACAGCACCTCATTTGTCGTTCCGTACCTTGGTACGGCCTGACAAATGGGGTGCTGTTTTTCTGATGGTGTTCTTTTTTCATAGCGTCAGGAATTCATGCCCGGGCGTGTGTGCAGATGCGTGTACTGGTTGCACAGGTCGTTGATTTCCTTTTTCTCTGTGATGACTTCATAAAATTCGCTGAGCGGCGCAAGCCGACACATAAAGTCCAGGTTCATTTTGGATGTGTCGCACATTAAAATCGCTTTTTTGCTGTTCGCCAAATATTGCGTTTTCACATAGCATTCGTCTTCACTTGCTTCCGAGGCGCCGTTTTCCACGCTGAACCCGCGGCAGGAAAGAAACGCAAGGTCGGCATTGTAGCGGCTGATGAACTCCTTTGCCGCCAGGCCGACGAGCGATTTGGAGTTTTCCCGAAGGGAACCGCCCGTGCACAGGACTTTTACATTTTTGAATTCCGAAAGAAGCAGGGCGGATTTTAGGCCGTTTGTAATTACTTTCAGGTTATTGAACTTTTCCAGCCCTTTTGCTAGTGTGTTCACCGTGCTGCTGGAATCCAGAAAAATCGTCATTCCGTCGCGCACATGGCGGATGGCAAGGTCGGCAATCACCTGCTTTTTTACGGAGTTCTGGGTTTCTCGGAAGGCAAGCGGGTCTTCACTGGTGCTTCCTTCCACCAGTACTGCGCCGCCATGCGTGCGGTGGATGAGCTTGCTTTCCTCCAGGTCCTTTAAATCCCTTCGGATGGTCGCGCCGCTTGCAAACAGGCTTTCGCAGAGCTGGTCGACCGTTACCACCCGATTGTTCTGCCGCATCAGCTCAAGAATCTGTTTTTTGCGCTCGTAAGCAATCATTTTTCGGGTTCCTCTCTTTGTGATTAATTTTGATTATTTCTGACGATTATTTAAATTTTCGGTGCCTTTTTCTCAATTATAACGCCAAATATAGTTCAATTTGCTTATTTGTGATAAAATCATACCAAGAAACCGGAATAAAATCAATAGTGAAAAATGATTGAAAAGGAGAAATCAGTATGGCATCTTCAGCTTACGAAATTAAAAAGGAATTGTGCGAAATAGGCCGCAGAATTTATCAAAACGGATTCGTCGCTGCAAACGACGGCAACTTTTCCGTTAAAATAAACGACAACGAGTTCTATTGCACACCAACCGGCGTATCGAAGGGCTTTATGACCCCGGATATGATCTTAAAGGTAGACGGAAAGGGAAATATGCTGGAACCCAACGCCAAGTACCGTCCGTCCTCCGAATTCAAAATGCATCTGAGAGTGTATCAGGAGCGCCCCGACGTTCGAGCGGTTGTTCACGCACATCCTCCGATTGCTACCGCGCACGCTGTTGCGGGCCTCGGTCTGGATTCCTACATAATGCCGGAAGCTGTCATCGCCCTCGGCAATGTTCCTCTGACCAAATATGGCACTCCTTCCACCATGGAAATTCCGGACGCAATTTCAGAAGAAATTCAAACACATGACGCAGTTCTGTTGGAAAACCACGGTGCTCTTTCCATGGGACCTGACCTTATGACTGCTTACTTTAAGATGGAATCCCTGGAATTCTTCGCAAAGGTCAGCTTCTATGCCAACCAGCTTGGCGGCGGCAGAGAGTTTACCTGCGAGGAAATTGAGAAGCTGCTGGAAGTCCGCAAAAGAATGGGCCTGCCGGGCCGTCATCCGGGCTGCAGCAAATGCGCAAACCGCGGCACATCGAACTGCCACTGCCTGACCCCCGAACAGAAAGCCGCTGCTCAGGCAAAACCGGCCGCAGCGTCTTCTACTTCCACCGATGATCTTGTTCGTGAAATCACCAAGAAGGTTCTCGCACAGCTGGGCAAATAAGCAGTGCCGTACCGGTTTAGAAAAAAGTGCTCAACGAAAGGATGGTCGCAACAATGCCGCAAAGCAAACGATTTCAAGTTCTGCATGACCGTCCGGTAAATCAGGACAGCTTTATTAAAGAGTGCCCTGAATTTGGGTTTGTGGCGATGGATTCCCCCTATGACCCAAAGCCTTCGCTTCGAATAGAAAACGGCGTGATTGTCGAGATGGATCAGAAGCGCCGCGAAGATTTCGATTTTGAAGACTGCTTCATTGCCGACCACGCAATTGACCGTTCCATCGCAGAGGAAGCGATGGCAATGGACTCGCTTCAGTTTGCCCGCATGCTGGTGGATATTTCCATAAGCAAGGAGGAAATTACCCGCCTTGCAGGCGGCATGACCCCGGCAAAGCTCTGCGAGGTGATGAGCCACCTGAACGTGGTGGAAATGATGATGGCTATGCAGAAGGTGCGGGAACGCCTGTTCCCGGCTAACCAGACCCATGTAACCAACAAGGATGACAATCCGATTCAAATTGCCTGCGACGCGGCGGAAGCTGCCCTGCGCGGTTTTGCGGAGACCGAAACCACGGTCGGGGTCGCCCGCTACGCTCCGCTTTGTGCCATCGGACTTCTGGTCGGTTCCCAGTGCGGCCGCCCCGGCGTGCTTTCCCAGTGCGCTGTGGAAGAAGCAACCGAATTGATGCTGGGAATGCTCGGCATTACCACGTATGCGGAAACGCTTTCCGTTTACGGTACGGAGAAGGTCTTTGTGGACGGCGACGACACGCCGTATTCCAAGGCATTCCTCGCATCCGCTTATGCCTCCCGCGGAATCAAGGTGCGCTGCACCTCCGGTACCGCATCGGAGGCGCTGATGGGAAACGCGGAAAAGAAATCCATGCTGTACTTGGAAGCCCGCTGCCTGCTCCTAATTAAGGGCGCGGGGGTTCAGGGAACGCAGAACGGTTCGGTCAGCTGCATTGGACTTGCCAGCTCGGTTCCTTCCGGAATCCGTGCGGTGCTTTCCGAAAACCTGATCGCCGCCATGCTCGGCCTGGAATGTGCCTCCAGTAATGACCAGACGTTTTCTCATTCGGATATTCGCCGCACAGCCCGTATGCTGATGCAGATGCTTCCGGGGACGGACTTCATCTTTTCCGGCTACAGCTGCACACCGAACTATGACAACATGTTCGCCGGTTCCAATTTTGACGCCGACGATTTTGACGATTACAACGTGCTTCAGCGCGACCTGAAGGTGGACGGCGGCCTTCGTCCGGTAACGGAGGAAGAAACCGTGGCGGTTCGCTATAAAGCCGCCCGTGCCATGCAGTCGTTGTTTGACCGGCTGGGCTTTCCGCCCGTGACCGATGAACAGGTGGAACAATGCGTTTATGCACACGGCAGCAAGGATATTACGGCGAAGCGTAATGTAGAAGAAGACCTAAAAGCTGCAAAACGCGTAATGGACGGCGAAGTCAACGGGCTGGACATTGTCTGCGCGCTGTCGCAGACCGGCCACGAGGATGTGGCGCGTTCAATTTTGAACATGCTCAAACAGCGCGTTTCGGGGGATTATCTTCAGACCGCAGCAATTTTGGATCGCGATTTTAATGTGCACAGCTCGATTAATAATAAAAACGTTTACCAGGGCCCCGGAACCGGATACCGCCTGGAGGGCGCCGAGTGGGAAAAGGTCAAAAACATCCCGCAGGCGCTCGACCCGGATGAAATGTAAAGGAGAGAGGATAACATGGCATTGGATGAACAGCTTGTTGCGGAAGTGACCCGCAAGGTCATGGAAGAGCTCTCCCGGTACACCGCATCGCCGGCTTCCGCTCCGGCAGGTGCCGAGCCGGATTCCGACTTTACCATCACCGAAGTGGGCGAGGCCAAAGTCGGCACAAGCCCGGATGAGGTGGTCATCGGTCTGGCCCCCGCATTCGGTGATACCCAGACGAAAACCATCTGCGGAATTCCGCATTCCGAGGTTCTGCGCGAAATTGCCGCCGGAATTGAGGAAGAGGGGCTGCGGCCGCGCTTTATCCGCGTGGTGGATATTTCCGACGTTTCGTTTATCGCCCGACGTGCCGCTGGTTACAGCGGCTCCGGCATCGGCATCGGCATTCAGTCCAAGGGCACGACGGTTATTCATCAGAAAGATTTGTTCCCGCTGTCCAACCTGGAATTGTTCCCGCAGGCGCCGCTGATTACACTGGAAATCTACCGTAAAATCGGCAAAAACGCGGCGCGGTACGCAAAAGGCCAGTCGCCGGTTCCGATTGAAACGGAAAATGACCCCATGGTTCGTCCGACTTACCAAACCAAGGCGGCTGTTTTACATATTAAGGAAACACAGCAGATTCGCCCCGGCCAAAAGCCGGTGCAGCTGGAGGTGAAGTGGCGCAATGGATAACGCAACGGAGCATACGGTTGAAAATCTTGTCGCGCTGCTTGCCCGGGAGCTGAAAGCAGGAGAAGCACAGCAGTCAAAGCCGGAAAAATCGGCAGCAAGCGCTTCTCCGAAAAAAACAACCGGATATACGGCGGCGGATTACCCCATTCTGCAAAAGCACGCCGATTCCGTCAAAACACCGACCGGCAAAAGCATTTCGGACATCACCTTGGACCATGTTCTTTCCGGCAAGGTCGACATTAAGGACGTAAGAATTTCCGACGAAATGCTTCTGGCACAGGCGCAGGTGGCAGAAAGCGCAGGCAAAGCCCAGTTGGGACAAAACCTGCGGCGTGCTGCGGAACTGACGCGTGTGCCGGACGATACCATTATTAAAATGTACGATATGCTCCGCCCGAACCGTTCCACCAAAGCGCAGCTGCAGGAACTGGAGCAAACCTTACAGAACAGCTACCACGCTCCCCTGTGTGCGCAGCTGGTGCACGAGGCGGCGGAAGTCTACGAAAAACGCGGCATCCTTCATCCGTAACCGAAAGGAGGCTGCGAACTATGAGCGAAGCATCCGAAAACCGGTTTTCCTACCGGGAAAATAAAAAAATTGTGGTTGGAATTGATATTGGAAATTCCACCACGGAAGCGGTGGTTCTGGACAAAACCGCGGAAAAGCCTGTGTACCTTTCCTCTGCCATGAAGCCAACCACCGGTGTGAAAGGAACGCTGCGCAACGTGGAGGGCTGTATTGCCGCTTTGGACGAAGCGCTTTCCGCGGCAGGATTGAACCGCAGGGACGTGTGTTCCATCCGGATTAATCAGGCAGCTCCGGTTATCAGCGACCTTTCCATGGATACCGTCAGCGAAACGGTGGTTATCGGTTCGGCTATGATTGGCCATAACCCGGACACCCCGGGCGGCGAAGGTCTTGCTATGGGGTTGACGACACCGGTTCGTGAACTGGAAGCACAGGCTGGCCAAAAGGAAAATCTGGTGGCCATTGTGGATGACTGCCCCTATTATGAAGCCGCCAATCTGCTGAACCGGGCGTTTGAGCGCGGAATCAATGTGGTGGCCGCGATTGTGCGGCAGGACGACGGCGTGCTGATTGCCAACCGCCTGACCCGGACCATTCCCATTGTGGACGAAGTGAAGCGCATCGATCAGGTGGAGCTTCATGTTCCGGCCGCCGTCGAAGTTGCCCGGAACGGAGAAAGCATCCGAACGCTTTCCAACCCCTACGGAATCGCGGGGCTGTTCCATCTGGACGCCCAGCAGACCAAAGACAGCATTCCGGTGGCGCGCAGTCTGACCGGCTGCCGTTCCGGCGTGGTCATCCGGGCAAAGGGCGCTCAGGTAAAGTCGCGCCGGATTCCGGCGGGTACACTCCGTATGGAGGGTGAACGCAAAACCGTGGAGTTGGACGTGAACCGAGGTTCCGATGCGATTATGGCGGCGCTGGAACAGGCGGGCCGCCTGAAAGATGCTTCCGGGGAGGAAGGCACCAACGTCGGCGGGCTGATCCGCGGCATTAAGCAGACCATGGCGGAGCTGACGGAACAGCCGGTACAAGAGATGAAAATCTCTGACTTGCTGGCGGCGGATACCTTTGCGGCTGTTAAGGTCGGCGGGGCGTTGGCGGAAGAACATGCCATGGAAAACGTGGTGATGCTCGCCGCCATGGTGCAGACCTCCGCACTGCACATGAACCGCATTGCGCAGGCGTTGGAACGGCAGACCGGTGTAAGCGTGACCGTTTCCGGCAAGGAAGCGGAAATGGCGCTGAAAGGCGCGCTGACTACGCCCGGCTGCGAAACACCGCTCGCTATCCTGGACTTGGGCGGCGGTTCCACCGACGCGGCGCTGATCGATGAAACCGGAAAAGTGGTTTCCATCCATCACGCGGGCGCGGGGGAAATGGTCACCCGGATGATTAATCTGGAATTAAACCTCAATGACCGTGATACAGCGGAGCTGATTAAAAAGTTTCCGCTGGCCAAGGTGGATGGGCTTTTGTACCTTCGGTTCGAGGATTCCAGCGTTCGGTTTGTAACCGAGCCGCTGCCGCCGCAGTACTTTTCGCGGGTGGTGGTTGTTACGGATGATGGGCTGGTGCCTATCCGGTCGGACAAAAAGCTGACTATGGATAAAATCGCTTCGGTCCGCCGCGCGGCAAAGAAAAAGGTGTTCCTTACCAACGCGCAGCGCGCACTAAAAGCGGTCGCTCCCGAAGGGGAAATCCGGCGCATCGGTTCTGTAGTTCTGGTCGGCGGCAGTTCGCAGGATTTTGAAATTGCGGATATTCTTTCTGAATATCTCAGCACCTACCGCATTGCGGCGGGGCGTGCCAATCTTCTAGGATTCCTGCCGCCGCACAGCGCAGTAGCCCTGGGTCTGGCGCTTTCGGAGTGAGCTGCATCGTTCACGCATTCAACCTCCAAAGGAGGAAAACCCAAACATGAGCAATCTTTACACCAAAAACGGAGATAACGGATTTGCCAGCACGATTACGCGCCGGATGATTCCGAAAAACAGCCCGATTTTTTCCTTGCTGGGCACGCTGGACGAGCTGAATTCGGCGCTCGGCGTGGCACGCAGCAAAATGCCCCCCGAGCCCGGTGAAATTGTCCGCTCCATTCAGCAGGACGTAATTTCCTTCAGTACGGAACTGGCGGGCGGGGAACGGTTTGCGACCAAAGAAAAAGTGTCCGCTATGGAAAAATCCATCGACCTGATTATGGAGTCCGTTCCGGAAATCACGGCGTTTATCACGCCGGGCGATAGTCCGGCCGGCGCGGCGCTGGACCTTGCGCGCACCATCGCGCGGCGCGCGGAACGTGAACTGGTCGCCAGCAAGCTGACCGGCGGCGTAACGCGGGAGGCTATGATGTGGGGCAACCGTTTATCCGATTTACTTTACGCCTTGGCGCGTATGATGGACGCGAAAGCGGCCGGCATTCCGGCGGCTGTTCCAGTTTCCGCAGCGCCGCAGGCAGTGGCTTCCGTTCCAGCCCCGGCAGGGGAAGAATTCCTAGATTTGGCACTCTGGCTGTGCCGGCAGGTGCTGAACAAAGCGAAGGAATGGAATCTTCCGGTGGTCACGGCGGTCTGCGACGCAGGCGCAAATCCGGTTGTACTGCTCCGCGCGGACGGCGCATACATCGCCAGCGTAGACATTGCGCAGAACAAGGCGTTTACCAGCTGCTCGCTGAAAATGTCCACCGAACAGCTCGGCACGCTCAGTCAGCCGAACGGCCCGCTTTACGGGATACAGAATACGAACGGCGGACGCATCGTGATTTTCGGCGGCGGCATTCCGCTGTTTGAAAACGGCCGTCTGCTGGGCGGATTCGGGGTAAGCGGCGGTTCAGCCGAGCAGGATACTTCCCTGGCACATTATGCGCAGGAACAGTTTGAACGGCGAAATGAAATGAAGTCTTCATCAATTAATTAAATTATCCGTGTTTTTACAGGTTTGTACGATAAAACGGTAAAAACGCATGGAAAAGGAGGAATATGCCTTGAATATACAGGAAAAAGAGATCGCGGAAATTGTTCGCAAGGTTCTGGAAGGCATGGGCGGCGTTTCCGCTGCGCCGGCCGATCAGGGTGTTGTGATTGACGGCAAAACGTATCTCGGCGTATTCAACGATATGAACGATGCCATCGAGGCGGCGTATCAGGCGCAGAAGGTACTGCGCGACATGTCATACGAACAGAGGGAAAAAATGATTTCCTGCATTCGCCGTCTCATTATGGAGGAAGCCCCCATTATGGCAAAGCTCGGCGTGGAGGAAACGGGCATGGGCCGCGTGGAGCACAAAATTCTGAAGCACCGCTATGTGGCGATGAAGACCCCTGGTACGGAGGACCTTCACACCGAAGCTATTTCGGGCGACAAGGGCCTGACGCTCCATGAAATGGCGCCTTATGGTGTCATTGGAGCCATTACCCCCAGCACCAACCCGAGCGAAACCGTGCTGTGCAACTCCATCGGCATGATTGCTGCAGGCAATACGGTGGTGTTTAATCCTCATCCGGGCGCAGTGAAAACTTCCCTTTACGCGGTCGACCTGGTCAACCGCGCGGCAAAGGAATCGGGTGCTCCGCTGAATCTGGCGGTTTCCGTTGCGAAGCCGACGCTGGCAACCAGCGACATCATGGTAAAACACCCGTACATTAAGATGCTGTGCTGCACCGGCGGCCCGGGCGTTGTAAAAATGCTTTTGTCCTCCGGCAAAAAGGCCATCGGCGCTGGCGCTGGCAATCCCCCGGTGATTGTGGATGATACCGCCGATATTCCAAAGGCCGGCAAAGACATTATCGACGGCTGCACATTCGATAACAATCTACCCTGCATCGCGGAAAAAGAAGTATTTGCCCTGCAGTCGATTGCCGACGAGCTGATTTACTACATGCAGCAGAACGGTGCTTACCTCATCAACCGTGACCAGATGCTCCAGTTGGAGAAGGTTGTACTGAAGGACGGCAAGAATGGCGAAAAGGTCATCAACAAAGCATGGGTGGGCAAAGACGCAAAGCTGATTCTGAAGCAGATTGGCATCGATGTGGGCGACGAAATCCGCTGCGTCATCTGCGAAGCGCAGGAACAAGACCACTTTGTCCAAATTGAGCTGATGATGCCGATTTTGGCCATTGTGCGCGTGCCGGATGTAGACACCGCAATTGACATGGCGGTTCGCGCTGAACACGGCAACCGTCATACTGCGCATATGCATTCCAAGAATATTGAGAACCTGACGAAATTCGCCAAGGCAGTGGAAACCACCATCTTCGTGAAAAACGCTCCTTCCTATGCAGGCATCGGCGTGGGCGGTGAGGGCCACTGCACGTTCACCATTGCGGGGCCGACCGGCGAGGGCCTGACCTCCGCCAGAAGCTTCACCCGCCGCAGAAGATGCGTTATGGTCGATTCGCTTCATATCGTATAAATCATTTTTATGGGAGGTTATCATCATGGATATTAATGCAAGCCAGATTGAGAGCATTGTCCGTTCCGTGCTTTCCAACATGGGTAACGTAACTACGGCTGCACCGTCCGGCATGGCAAGGGTTGCTATGCTGACTGCGGCAAAGCATTTCGAAGTCAAAGAATTTCCCATTCCGGAAATCGGCGATGATGAAATTTTGGTTAAGGTAGAAGGCTGCGGCGTTTGCGGCACCGACGTGCACGAATGGAAGGGCGACCCCTTTGGCTATATTCCACTGGTGCTCGGCCACGAAGGAACCGGTGAAATTATTGCGCTGGGTAAGAATGTAACACACGACACGCAGGGCCACCCGGTAAAGATCGGCGACAAAATCGTGACCTCCGTGATTTGCTGCAACCACTGCTGGAACTGCCTGAATCACCCGGAAGCACAGAATCTGTGCGAAAATCAGGGCATTCACGGCCTGATTCCCGACAGCCCGGATCATCATCTGGCAGGCTGGTTTGCCACCCACCTGCACATTAAGAAAGGTTCCACCTTCTTTGTGGTCAACGAGCTTTCTCTGGACCAGAGAATGCTGTTGGAACCCGCTGCTGTTACTACCCACGCGCTGGAACAGGGCAAGAAAACCGGACGCCTTAAGTTTAACAGCAAGGTGCTGGTGCAGGGCTGCGGCCCGATCGGCCTGATGATGATTGCCACCCTGCGCACCATGGGCGTCAACTACATCATCGCGTTGGACGGCAACGAAAAACGTTTGGAATTCGCCCGCAGGCTCGGTGCGGACGCAGTCATCAACTTTAAGGAGCTCACCACACTGGAGCAGCGCGTGGAAGCGGTAAAGGCCATGACGGACGGCGTCGGTGCGGACTTTGTGTACCAGTGCACCGGCAACCCGAACGCTGCATCCGACGCTTACAAATATGTCCGCCGCGGCGGCGGCCTGTGCGAAATGGGCTTCTTCGTCAATAACGGCGAATGCACCATCAACCCGCATTTCGATATCTGCAACAAAGAAATCATGTTGGTTGGTTCCTGGGATTACGGCGCGGACGAATACCCGAACACCATTGCCTTCATGAAGCGCGCGAAGGCACTGGGTCTGCCGCTGGAAGAACTGATTACCCATCGGTACCCGCTGGACCAGATGAACGAAGCGATGGAAACCAACATTTCTCAGAAGGGCATTAAAATCTGCTATATTGCGAAGTAAAACCGGATCCGGAATGAGGTGAGATTATGGCGTTAGGCATGATAGAAGTTTTCGGCTTTGCCACGTCGATTGTTGTTGCGGACGCGGCTGCAAAAGCCGGGAATGTAACCATAGTCGCGCTGGATAAAAACAAACCCGCGGCAGGTGACGCGGCGGAAGTTCCGCTGATTATGTCCGTAAAGATTCAGGGCGCTGTTTCCGACGTGGAACAGGCCGTGGAGGCCGGGGAACGGATTGCAAAGGAAAAAGGTCAGTTTATTTTGTCCCACATCATTTCCAACGAAGCGGATGACACCAAGAAAATGGCGAAAATCAACGCGGTCGGTCATGATAAATTCAATATCCTGGAATATTAACTGAAAAGAAGAAAAAGGAGATTACAGTTATGTTGGAAGCATTAGGTATGGTAGAAACCAGAGGTTTGGTCGCATCCATTGAAGCAGCAGATGCTATGGTAAAGGCAGCAAATGTCACTTTAATCGGCACGGAAAAAATCGGTTCCGGTTTGGTGAGCGTTATGGTGCGCGGCGATGTCGGCGCAGTGAAGGCAGCCGTTGAGGCCGGCGGTGCAGCCGCAGCAAGACTGGGCGAAGTCATTGCCACACACGTCATTCCGAGACCGCACACCGATGTAGAAAAGATTCTCCCTTCCGTAAAATAATTGCCGGACTGGCGGGAAAAAGGTCCATTTAATTCCGTTCACTTTGAAATGAAGAAAAGGAGAGCTTAATTATGTTGGAAGCATTAGGTATGGTGGAAACCAGAGGTTTGGTCGCATCCGTTGAAGCCGCGGATGCCATGGTAAAGGCAGCAAACGTCACCCTCATCGGCACAGAAAAAATCGGTTCCGGTTTGGTAAGTGTCATGGTGCGTGGCGATGTCGGCGCAGTAAAGGCAGCGGTTGAAGCAGGCGGCGCAGCCGCGGCAAGACTGGGCGAAGTCGTTGCCACACACGTCATCCCCAGACCGCATAGCGACGTAGAGAAAATTCTTCCTTCCCTGAAATAATAGTGGGGTGATTTTTGTTGGAAAAGGCAATCGCACTGCTTGAGGTGCAAGCGCTTGTTGCGGCCATTACCGGCCTGGACGCCATGCTGAAAGCAGCGGATGTTCGCCTGGTACATATTGAACGCAGGCTTGGCGGCCGTTTGGTCACCGTCGTCGTGGACGGCAGCGTTTCGGATGTTCAGGCGGCGGCCCTCGCGGGGAAAGTAGCTGCCGAAAAAGTCGGCAAGGTAAAGCTCTGTGAGGTCATTGCCCGTCCTCATCCTGAAATTCAGAAATTCATCTACACAGACTCGAAACTGTAAGCGTGAAGATCCGGATTTTCAAACGTTCTCAGCGAAAGGATGGTCATCGTTATGGCAGCCAAGAATGAAAAAAATGAACCGCTAGAAAAAAACGAAGGCACGGGGAAGAAACCGCAAACCCCGCAGGTAAAGCAATCTGTCATCGCCGCAACGGACCCCCAGGTTCTAAACATGGTGGAAAAATCGCTGGCCGCAAAACAGCAGCCCGCACCGGAACCGGCGAAGAGAAAAACGAGAGCCGTTTCGAATACGGCACATCAAAATACAAAAAAGGAGCGTTATGAAATGGAAGCATTAGGCATGGTGGAAACCAGAGGTTTGGTCGCATCCATTGAGGCGGCAGATGCTATGACGAAAGCTGCAAACGTTACACTCATCGGCACGGAAAAAATCGGTTCCGGTTTGGTAACCGTTATGGTGCGCGGCGATGTCGGCGCAGTGAAAGCAGCCGTTGAGGCGGGCGGCGCAGCCGCGGCAAGACTGGGAGAAGTCATTGCAACTCACGTCATTCCGAGACCGCATTCGGACGTTGAAAAAATCCTTCCCAGTGTAAAGTAAGATTGTTGTGTTCCACAGGTTTTTTGCAAAGCACCTGACCGTTCGGCGGCGGGACGACGGTTCCGCCGCCCTTTTAAATCATGCCGGTACCAATTTATAAGCGGGAAAACGCCCCAAGCGTCGGAACGCTTTGGTAGCGGCAGCGGAGGAGGATTTTTATGGCAGTGGACGAAAAAGTAATTCAAGAAATTGTCCGGCAGATTTTGGCTGCCAAAGGTTTGCAGTCCGCTCCGGCAGAGCCAAAGAAGGAAGCACCGCAGGCATCTGACGAATTTCCGATTATTCCGGTGGGCGTATCTGCACGCCATGTGCATCTTTCCAGAAAGGATATGGATACCCTGTTCGGGCCGGGCAGCGAGCTGACGCCAATCAAACCGCTGATGGGCGGGCAGTACGCCGCTAAAGAACAGGTAACCATCATCGGTCCCTCGCTGCGTTCCATTGAAAGGGTGCGCGTGCTTGGCCCACTCAGAAAACAGTCTCAGGTGGAAATTTCCGCCACCGATAGCTTTGTTTTAAAGGTGAAGCCTCCAGTTCGGCCATCCGGCGACCTGAAGGGTTCTGCGGGAATTACAATCGTCGGCCCGAAAGGCGTGGTGAAGCTGGAGGAAGGCTGCATCATTGCGAACCGGCACATCCACATGTCCCCCGAAGATGCGAAACGCTTTGGCGTGAAGGACGGGGATTATGTGAACACGCTGGCGGAGGGCGAACGCAGAACCATGCTGTACGGGGTTCAAATTCGCGTCAGCCCGGAATATACCCTTGAAATGCATATTGACACGGATGACGCAAACGCCATCGGGTTTAAAGATAAAACCGAAGTAACCATGTTTAAAAGGTAGGAACTCCTGCCTTTATCCGATGAAAGGAAACGGTAGCTTATGTTAAGCGGAAAAGTGATTGGTACCATTGTATCCACCCGTAAGGTGGAATCTCTTGTCGGCTCAAAATTTCTGGAAGTACAGCTTTTCCGGGACGGGAAAGACACAAACGAATACATCATTGCCATTGATACGGTCGGCGCAGGAATCGGGGAAAAGGTTTTAATTACCACCGGAAGCGGCGCAAGGCTTGCCCTGGACCGTCCGGATACCCCGACAGATGCGGTGATTGTAGGAATTATTGACTGAGCAAATGCGTTCTGGTTTTCCCGCTTGGGAAAGAACGCGATAGAATGCAGGAAGGGAAGCGTCCGATGAACTTAGAAGAACTCAGGGAAAAGATTAAAGCGGCCGGCGTAATCGGAGCAGGCGGAGCCGGGTTCCCAACCCATATGAAGCTTGCGCCCGGTATCGATACGGTGCTGGTCAACGCGTCGGAGTGCGAACCGCTGCTTTACACGGATTATGTGATTTTGCAGCAGCACATGGACCGTGTGGCAGCTGGTGCAGAGGCGATGGCACAAGCGCTTGGCGCAAAGCAGGTGCTGATTGCCATGAAAGCGCACACCGCCGCACGGCTGGGCTGCCGGGAAGGCGACACCGCGGGTGTTAGCGCAAAGATAAAAACTCTGCCGGACGTTTATCCCATCGGGGATGAAATTATTTTGATTTATCAGGCACTGGGAAGAATTGTGCCGCCCGGCCAGCTCCCGTCCAAGGTGGGGGTTGTCGTCATTAATGTGGAAACCGCTTATAACGTATACCATAGCCTCAGCGGAATTCCGGTAACGGAAAAGTGGATTACCATCGGCGGGAAGGTTCCAAATCCGATGGTGGTAAAGGTTCCCATTAACTGTGATGTGAAAACCGTGCTGAAGGCGGCCGGGGTTACGGTCCCGCAGGACTGCACCGTAGTCGACGGAGGCCCTGCGATGGGCATGCCGATAAACCCCGCCACCGCAAGAATAACGAAGAAAACAAAATCGCTGCTGATTCTCCCAAGCGAGATTCCGGCGATTGCTTTTAAATCACTTTCCGCGCAGCGCGCGGTCAGGCGGACATCTTCCGCCTGCTGCCAGTGTTCTTACTGCACGGATATGTGCCCGCGCCACCTGATCGGCTACCCGATTCAGCCGCATAAAACCCTCCGGGCCGTCGGCTCTGAAGTGATTAGCCACCCGGATGACCTTTTGACCGCGTCGCTTTGCTGCGGCTGCAGCGTCTGCACGCTGATGGCCTGTTGCCAGGGAATTTCCCCTTCGGTCACCATGTTTGAAGTGAAAAAGAACCTTGGCAAAAACCGGATTGGCTACCGGAGTACAGAGCCAACGACGCCCGATCCAAACCGTGATAACCGCATGATTCCGGTCAGCCGCTTTAAAAGCCGCATTGGCGTGGCTGAATTTGACCGGGTCGCGCAGTACCGGGAGAATTTTAAAATTTCGCAGGATGTGTTTACGCTTCCACTTTCCCAGCACGTCGGCAGGCCGTCTGTGCCGGTGGTAAAGGCAGGGGATACGGTGCAGGCCGGGCAGATGATTGCACGGGCGGACGAAGGAATCTCCGCAGCGCTGCATACCCCGGTTGCCGGAACCGTGCGGAGCGTAACGGAAACCGCAATTCAAATCGCATCGGAAGGAGTGAAGTAAGATGGAATATTCTGTAGGGGTACTCGAACTGAAAAGCATCGCCATGGGTGTTCAGGCTTCCGATGACGCACTGAAGGCGGCGGGCATACGCCTGATATCCGCACAGCCGATCTGCCCCGGCAAGTTTGAGCTGATTATTACCGGCGAGCTTGCGCAGGTGAACGCAGCAATGGAGAAAATCCGCACTTCTTATGAAACATACCTGGTGGATTCCACGCTGATCGGCCGTATTGAGCCCAGTGTGGTTAGGGCGCTTCTGGGTGCCCAGCCCGAATCGAAAAAGGGCGCAATCGGCACCATCGAGACCTACTCGATAGCCAGCGCCATTCAGGCGGCAGATACCGCTGTAAAATCCTCCAATGTGGAAATTGTGGAATTGAGGACCGCCCGCGGCGTGGGCGGGAAGGGAATTGTATTCCTGTCCGGTGAAATCGCCGACGTTACGGCGGCCGTGGAAAACGGTTCCCGCTACGCCAAAGAGCAGGGGGTATTTGTGGCCAGCACCGTTATCGGTTCGCCGCATGAGGAGCTGTGGAATTTCATTTAACGGGTTAAATTTTATTTTTTATTGCACGGCTTCCAATCCGATACGGTGTCAGACTTTTATTTCCGTTTGGAATCCGTTTACCGTAAAGAAAGCAGGAACTTGCCGATAAGTCCCTGCTTTCTTTGTAATACTACTCACAGGCGCTGCCGCTTTTGACAAAAATAGAGGGTTATTGCGAAACTTTTATTTCGCAATAACCCCAGGATTTATGTATTATCAGGACTTCAGAGGGAACGAGATATTACAGCTTCTTAACCCACTCTTCCATGTTGTCCTTATAGAAGGAATACGGTTTGCCCACAACAACTTCCGTGCCTTTGTCCGCCGGATGCTGAATGGTTTCAAAAGTTCTCGACGGGTAACTGCCGAATTCGGCTAGTTTGAATGTGGAACCCACTGCACCGGTATAACCATCATTCAAAGCTGCCCATGTTGCACCAGCTGCAACGCGGCCAAGGTCATATACATCCCACAGGAACATATACGGGCAAATAAAGTCAAATGCGTTGTCGGATGATTTCGCAGGCATAAAGTTGGACATTTCGCTTGGAAGTCCAAGACCGGTCAGTTTAATCTTGCAGCTCGGGTTGGATTTCAGAGCCTGGCCGGCTGCGACCATGCCGACGGTTGTTGGGGAAATAATCACGTCCACATTGTTTTCAGAAATGAATGCGTTCGCCTGGGTAGTGCTTGCAGTCGGGTCATCGTTGCCATACTTCTTGGTTAGTGTTGCGCTGACCTTGCCCTTGTACACGTCGCGTTTCAGTTCCTCTTCCATTCGTGCAATCCAACCATTTTGAACCGGAGTATCAATGGAGGCGGACAGAACGCCAAACTTAATTTCTTTGCCGGAGTAGCTCTTCAGGGCCTCTTCACAAGCGGATTTTAGGTCGCCGTCGGAGGGATAATCCTTTTTCATGGCGATCAGGGTAGCGGCTTGCACCAAAGACTGCCCAATTCCCTCTTGGCTGGTCGGGTCAACATGCGTAATGCGGTAATCCGGGCTTGCCTTGGAGTCAACCGATATAATTTTGATTCCCGCGTCCTTTGCCTTTTTGAAAACCTCATCATAACCGGTATCGCCGTTGGTAGAGATGGTAATGCTGGCAACCTTTTGTGTAATCAGTTCATCGATCAGTTTTACCTGAGCGGCAACTGTTGTTTCAGCGGGGCTCTTGTAAGCAGGCTTTCCGCCGTTCTTTGTAATTACTTCCTGGAACCCTTCGTACATCTTGTCACCGAAAGAGTTGCCGGTGCTCTTGAACATGAATATGTTGGCACCTTGAAGGTCTCCTCCGCCGCCCTGCGCGGCGCCGTTGTCCGCGGCCGGACCGGTGGTGGGCTGAGTGCTGGTACATCCGAACAGGGATGACAGGGCGATTGTTGCCGACAGTACGAGAGCTAAACCTTTTTTCATTTTCAAATCCTCCTTTAAAAATTTAAATGCGGCAATGGCATGGCTGGTATCTTAAGTGAAATACCGCGCGAAAGATGGTGAGCCACATTTAATTTGACAAAGTAAACTGGGGTACAGGGAAAGTGCTGGAAACGGTTTTTCCCTCCTTTCCGATACGTTTTTGTAAATGCAATAATCCTTCGGATTTTATCGCAAGAAGAATGTGGGTTCAGTCCGGACTACTGCATTTTCAATTATTTTGAAAAAGCTCTGTTTGTTTTCATATTCTGCTGCTTTAATTCATCCTTCATGGCTTTTGTTGTTTGTGCGCACTTTTTGGTTAACGCGGCAATTTTATCCTCATATGCCTTTCGTTTCGCTGCTTTGTCCGCTTCAGAAAGCGATGTGTCATGTTTGAGCGCTTTCATCTTATGGCGGATTTCGGTGACTTCTTCGTGGCAGCGGATATTCACCGCTTCAATGTTTTTATTGTTCGCATAGAAGAGCTTTAATTTGATTTCATCAATCAGCTGTTTGTTAAAGTAAGGAATCAAAACCGCGACAATCAGGATAATGCCGGTAAAAATTTGTCTGGTGTTTGTATCCACGCCGAGCAAACCCATGGTGTAGGAAAGAAAGGCCATAATCAGGGTTGCAATTACCGGGCCGTAAACCTTGCCTTTGCCTCCGCTTGTGGATACACCGCCCAAAACGGCGATGGCAATAACGTTCATTTCATAGCCTTTTCCCATGGTAGAACTTAAGCCGCCGCCCATACGGCCGACAAAGAAGATGGAGGAAACGCCGGCCATAAATCCCATGATTACAAATACCAGGATTTTGGTACGGGTAACATTGATTCCGGAATACAGGGAGGCCACCGGGTTGTTGCCGATCATATAGAGCGTGCGCCCGAATTTCCCTTTATGGAGCACAATCGCAAACACGGCAGCAAGGGCTAAAAAGATCAGCAAAGCGACGGGAATTCCCAATATGTTGTCCCAGGCCAGATCCTGAAACCATTTCGGAAAGTTTTTCAGAACATTTACATCCAGCCGGATTTTGACAATGCCGCGGAACAGAGAAGAGGTTGCGATGGTCACAATGACGGCAGGCATCCCTATTTTAGCAACCAGTACGCCGTTAAACAGCCCGCAGAGCACGCCGGCCAGCAGCCCGCACAAGACGACAATTAGGTCATTCATGCCTGCGTCTTTTAAAAGACCCATGACCATTCCGCAGACCACCATGATGGAAGCAACGGAAACGTCAATATCGCCAAGCAGCAGGATGAAGATCATCCCCAGCACCATACAGGACAAATCCATGCCGGACTGTATGATGGACGGAATGGTGTTTGCCGCGAAATAGTAATTTGGCTTTGCAATCATCAAAATGACATTAATGAGTACTAAAATGTAAACCAGAATCATTTCCCACTTCACAAGAAAACTGCTGAGCTTAAATTCTTTTTTTACGGTGAGGCTATGGGAGGGAGTATTCACAGAGCTCATATCATCGCGCCCCTTTCTTTCAGAATCCGTTTAATGGTCATTCTTTCCGTAAAGATGTTGATTGCGACCGCGACGATGATGATAGCGCCTTGAATCGCATCCTGCCATACGCTGAGCCCAGGCAGCAAACCGATAAAGTAGGAAATCACGCTCATCAACACGGCACCGATTACAACGCCGTCAATCCGTCCGGTGCCGCCGATCAGGCTGACGCCGCCCAGCACACAGATTGCGATGGCCTGCATTTCAAAGCCGTCTGCAATGCCGTAGTAGCAGATCGAATAGTTGGCAGTGTAAAGAACCCCTGCAAGGCCGCTCAGAGCGCCGCACAGCACATAGGACATTACGGTGACGTTGCCAATTTTAATGCCCGAAACATGGGCGGATTCCACATTGGTGCCAACCGCATAAATTCTTCTGCCCGGCTGAGTGTAGGACAGAAAGACCCCGGCAACGAGGAACAGGATGATTGTAATCCAGGTAATGTTGTAAATGCCAAGGATACTGCCTTGGGACATTACTGTAAAGTCTTCGGTAAATTTATTCGGGAACAGCCATACGCCGCCGCTGATCAGGAAGGCAAGGCCGCGGTATATGTACATGGTAGCCAGTGTAGCAATCATGGGGGTCATTTTTAATTTGCCGATCAGAAATCCGTTGAACAGTCCGCAGAGCGCACCTATGGCAAGCGATACGATGACCCATACGATTGCGGGAACCGAAGGGTTTTTCGTCATTAACGTGGTAGAAATTACGCCGGACAGGCTCAATGTGGAGGCAATTGAAATATCGATGCCGCCGGTCAGAATAACAACCATTTCGCCAATCGCAAGAATTGCATAGATGGAGTTGTTGCGGAGCATTGCAACCAGCGACGCGGGTTGATACATTGCGGGTGTAATAAATTTTGCAAGGAGCCCGAGCAGGATCAGTGCGACAATTAGGCCGAACTGCTTATAATTCAGAATCCGCTCAAATATGGACTCTTGCTTCTGTGCGGAAGTTCTTGTTTTTGGAAATGCGGCCATTCTTTTATGCCTCCTTTTTCAGTTCTACCTGTTCTTCATGCTTCATTACCATGGCTTCCATAATTCTTTCCTGTGTCGCATCCTTTACATTGAATTCTCCGGATACACGACCGGACTTCATCACGACAATGCGGTCAGCCATGCCAAGAACTTCAGGCATTTCCGAAGAAACCATAATGATGGTGTAGCCGCTGGTGGCGAGTTGGTTCATGATTTCATAAATTGAGTTTTTCGCACCGACGTCGATTCCTTTTGTCGGTTCATCCAGAATCAAGACTTTCAAATCGCAGTTCAGCAGTTTGGCAAAGACGACCTTCTGCTGGTTGCCGCCGGAAAGAGCCGAAGGCGGAGCGGCGATATTCTTTGCTTTCAGCTGGATTTTTTCGCAAAGCTGAATTGCCTTATTCATCTCCTGATTATTATCCAGCAGCCCTTTTTGTACGAAATTGTCTAGTACCGCTGCGGAAACATTCTGAAAAATTGGCAGCTGGTAAACCAGACCCTGAATCTGACGGTCCTCCGGAAGCAGTCCAATCCCGTGGTTTAGCGCGTCGATCGGGCTTTTGATATTGACTTTTTGGCCATCCAGATAAACGCTGCCGCTGTCCGGCTGCATGATCCCGAAAATGGTTTGGCAGACTTCAGTTCTGCCCGCGCCGACTAAGCCGGTCAGAGCCAGAATTTCCCCCTTGCGCGCTTCAAACGAAACATCTTTAAAATATCCTTCCTTGGAAAGATGCTCTACCTTTAGCACAACGTCGCCGATGACGGCTGTTTTCTTTGGATACAGCTGATCCAATTCACGACCGACCATGGCCTGAATCAGTTTTGCGTTGGATATTTTATCAACATCCCAGGAGCCAATGTATTCCGAGTCGCGGAATACGGTAACACGGCTGGCACAGCGGTACATATCCTCGAATTTGTGGGTAATGAGAATGATGGAAACACCGTCATCACGCAGCCGGTCTACAATTTTGTACAGCTCTTCGCATTCGTGCTTGGTCAGGGAGGCGGTCGGTTCATCCATAATGAGGATCCGCGCATCCCGGGAAAGGGCCTTGGCAATTTCAACAAGCTGCTGCTGTGCGACGCTCAGGGACCGCATCGGTTTTGTTACGTCGATTTCATCGCTGAGGTTAGAAATGATTTCTTTTGCCTTTTTTCTCATATCCGCCCAGCGATAAAATCCAAGCTTGGTTTTCAATTCCTGCCCCATAAAAATATTTTCCGTAACGGAAAGGTCCGGAAAGGAAGTGACGTGCTGGTAAATTGCCGCAATGCCGAGATTTTGGGAATCAACGGTGGAATGAAAAGAAACTTTTTCGCCATCCAGCATCATAATGCCGCTGTCGGGCTGATGCACGCCGGTTATGACCTTAATGAAGGTTGATTTTCCGGCTCCGTTTTCCCCCATTAGGGCGTGAACCTCTCCTTTTTTCAGCTGAAACTGCACTCCGTTCAATGCAGTAACGCCGTCAAAGGTTTTTACAATGTCCTTTAACTCAAGTATGTAATCATTCATATTAATCCCCTTTCCGGTTTAAATATTTCAGTACATTTTCACAGTTTTTTCGGACCTTGTACCAGAATCATACGCAAAGTTTTTTGCAAAAACAATATCAATTCTTGCTTTTTGATATGCAATAATTGCTTTATGATGCTTGATTACTCATTTTTGATAAATAAGGTGTATGTTTTTGTCAGTTTAGACGGGAGAGTTACATATGAAAGTTAAAAAAAGATTAATACAGTCAAAGTATATGGAAATCAACAACTTCAATCCAGACCATTCGGAGAAATTTCCCTTTTCGATTAAACGCTTCGGCTATTGCTTAGATCGAAAGTTCTCTGTGGGAGACGAAGAAAATATCAATGATATTTTGATCTTGCTTTCATTGACCAGTGTCGTCGAATTTTTTCACCATCGGGACGTCCGATATTTGAATCCGTATGATCTTGTGATTTCAGCCTGCCATGCACCGCTCCGGTTTAATGCGGTTGGCCGTGAAAAATGGAGTTTCTTTTATGTCATCTTTGACGGGGCACAGGCAAAATATTTTTACAATCTGATTCGTCCGACGAACAATATCATGAGAATTAATCCGTTTTCGAGCATCATCGATTTGTTTATTGATCTGACGGAAGTGAAATACGATGGTTCCCTTCTTTCCAGTATGCACCAGAGCATGCTGATTCACAGTCTGCTTTACGAACTGTACAGCGCTTCCTGTGACATTGTGGCATGCAAACACATGATTCCAGCTCAGGATACGGATGTCAACATCGCGATTAACTATATTAATACGCATTATCATGAGCCGCTTTCGGTTGATATTATCTGCAATAAGGTTTGCCTATCCAAATATTACTTCTGTAAAATTTTTAGGGAACATACCGGCAGTTCGCTGTACCAGTACATTAACCAGTGTCGTGTGAATAAAGCGAAGGAACTGCTGTCGTATTCTAAGCTTAGCGTCAACGACGTAGGGGCGACCGTGGGATTTAAGAATCCGGTCACTTTTATCCGCAATTTTGAAAAATATACCCGCATGACGCCAAGCGAATACCGAGAGAATTTCTGAGGACACACAAAAAGAAAAGCAACGGCGGTCCGCAAATGCGGACCGCCGTTGATAATCAAAAGAGAAACCATAAAAAATACAGGGGACCGCGGTTGCGGTCCCCTGCTAACAAGAAGGAATTTTTCCAGAAAGGGGGACTTTCTGAATAAAATAGTTTTGTACGCTTACTTAATTTCGCTTGGAAAGAACGTCGGTTTCATACTGTTTGATTGACTGGAACCAGTCGCCCTGCGGCACGCCGCTCTTTTCACAGTAGGCATCCCATACGTCGCCAAACGGGAAGGTCTTCATTTCCTCGTTCATCACGAGTAGCTGCGTAAAGTCCGCGTTGTCCTGCATCTCTTTCATGGCCTTGTTCGGCATCAGCATGGCGTACAGAAGCGCTTTCTGCATATTGCGGGTGCCAATAACCCAGGCAGCAACGCGGTTAATGCTGGCATCGAAGAAGTCCAGTGCGATGAGCACACGGTCCAGCGCATCATTGCGGACAATTTCCTTCGCAATTTCCTTCAGCTCATCATCCAGAATTACCACATGGTCGCTGTCCCAGCGGACCGGGCGGGAAACGTGGAGCGCTACCTTATCAGCGAACACCAGCATGGAGGAAATTTTGTCGGAAACAACTTCTGTGGGGTGGTAGTGACCAGTGTCCAGCAAGCAGAGCTTGTTGTTTTTGGCTGCGTAATTCATATAGAATTCGCTGGAACCGACGGTGTAAGATTCCACGCCGATTGCGAATACCTTGGATTCAATGGTGTCAATGACATAGCGCTCGTCAACCTTCTGGGAGAAGATTTCATCCAGAGATTCCTTTAAGCGCATGCGGGGGCCGAGGCGGTCCCCTGGAATGTCCTTCATGCCGTCCGGAATCCAGATGTTGCACAGGCAGGGCTGGCCAAGCTCTTTGCCAAAGTATTCGGCAATGGTGCGGCAGGCTTTGCAGTGCTTAATCCAGTAATTCCGCACGACGGGGTCGGGGGAAGAAAGGGTAAGGCCGTTCTTGACCATGGGGCTGGAAAATAGGGTGGGATTAAAATCAAGGCCCAGTCCACGTTCTTTAGCAAATTCCACCCATTTGGCAAAGTGTTCGGGCTTTAATTCGCTGCGGTCCACTTTTTCGCCGTTGGTAATGGCGTAAATTGCATGCAGGTTGATTTTGTTTTTACCGGGAATCAGGCTGAGTGCTTTGTCGATGTCTGCCATCAGTTCTTCCGGGGTGCGTGCTTTTCCGGGGTAGTTGCCCGTAGTGGCAATGCCGTCCGACGCACCGCCGAAATCCTCAAATCCGTTCACGTCGTCGCCCTGCCAGCAGTGGATGGAAATTTTTACGTTAGCGAGTTTTTCAAGGGCCGCGTCGGTATCCACACCGATTTTTGCATAAGCCTTTTTTGCTTCTTCATATCTCTGATTGGGCATGCTTACATCTCCTTATTTCTATATTCAATGAAATTCTTTAATTTCGAAGGATTCGGCGACTGCCGCGCGCGCAGCGGTCAGGTCGGCAAACACGCCGTCCTTCAGCATCTGCGCCAGCAAATTGCCGATTGCCGTGGCCTCTACCGGGCCGGCCAGCACCGTTTTATGTGTGTACTGCGCGGTTAATGCGTTGAGAAAATCGTCTTTGGTGCCGCCGCCCACAATGTGGACCGCCGGATACTGCACACCCGAAACTTCCTCAATTTCGCGTACGGTGTCGCCGTAGCTTTTGGCAAGGCTGTGATAAATACAGGCGAACAACTGGCCAGTGCTTTCCGGCACCTGCTGATGGGTGCGCACGCAGTAGTCCCGAATGGCCTGTGTCATGTTGGCGGGGGACAGGAACGAAGCGTCGTTTACATTAATACGGGACGGGAACGTTTCGTTTTGCCGTGCCATGTCGCACAGTTCGTCAAAGCTGAGTTTATGTTCCAATTCACGGCGTGCAGACTGAATAATCCAGAGCCCCATAATGTTTTTCAAGAAGCGGAAGCGGTAATTGTAGCCGCCTTCGTTGGTGAAGTTCAGGCGCTGGCTGCGCATGCTGCAGTCGGGTTCCATGCGCTCCACACCCATCAGCGACCAGGTGCCGGAGCTTAAGTAAATGCCGTCGTTCGCAGGAACTGCCATGACGGCAGAACCGGTGTCGTGCGTTGCAGGCAGAACCACTTCGCAGTCGAAGCCGACTTCCTTCTGAATTTCCGGCAGGAAGTTCCCTACCACGGTTTTCGGCATAAAAATTTCGCCGAAGATGGATGGGTTGATGCCGAGCTTTTGCAGCAGTTCAGTGTCCCAGGTTTTGTTCTTCGCGTTGACCAGCTGGGTGGTGGTCGCGTTGGTATACTCGTTTTTCTTTACGCCGGACAGGAGAAAATTGAAATATTCCGGAACCATCAAAAAGCTTTTGGCCCGTTCCAGATACTCCGGAGTTTCCTTTTTGATGGCCATCAGCTGATAGATCGTATTAATTGCCATCTTCTGAATTCCGGTGCGTGCGTACAGTTCATCCGGTGGGACGATTTTTGCAACTTCCTCATCCATGCCGTTGGTGCGTAAATCGCGGTAGGCTACCGTGTCGCCGATGATGCGGTCGTTTTCATCCAGTAGCACAAAATCCACACCCCAAGTGTCGATTCCCGTGCTGGACGGGATTTTTCCAAGCTCTTTGCAGCGCTTCAGGCCGTTTTTAATTTCCGTAAACAAACGGTCGAAATCCCAGCAAAGGTGGCCGTTCTTGGAATGAAGACCATTTTCGAAGCGGTATACCTCTTCCAGAACGATTTTTCCATTTTCCAGACTGCCCAGAATATGTCTGCCGCTGGAAGCGCCGATATCCACCGCCAGATAATATTTGCTCATAATACATCCTCCACTCAAAAACTGCTTTCTGCATTCATTTTACCGAAGAGAAATGGAAAAAATAAGGACGTAGTTTGAAAAAAACTACGTCCTTATTTGCAATATTTTGAATTAACGTCTGCGGTATTCTTTGGGGCTTACCCCATAGGTGGAGCGGAAAATCCGATAAAAATAACTGGTGTTGTCATAACCCACTGCGTTGATGATGTCCGAAACGGAAAGGTTGGTGTCGTTTAAAAGCTGTACTGCCTTGTTCAGGCGTTTCTGCTGCAGTAGCTCCTTAAAGCTGCTGCCGGTTGCTGCTTGAAGCAGCCGGCTCAGTTTATATACCGACTGGTTCACCTGTGCTGCAAGGTCGGTCAAAGTACCGCTGCGGTAATGGTCCTCAATGTATTTCAGCGCGGTAAAAACAAGACGGTTTTCGTAATGCTCAATGCTGCCGCTGTCGATCAAATCGGCGCGGTTGAGCAGATGCATGAACAAAAGCCCCATTGTGTACTGGTTGACCTTGTCGTTGTTGTTCTGGCGGTTTAGAATGGACCAGACCAAGTTCTCCACCAGATTTTGGACCGGAATCACAGAAGCTGCGCTGAAGTAAAGATACTGGCCTTCGTTTTCCTCTTGACAGAGGGTGCTGACCAAAAATTTTCCGATGACGTTGTCCTTTTCAATCATCTGGAACGCAACGTCGAAAAATTCGGGGAGTACAATAAAATTAATGGCAATATCGTTTTGGGAAGCAGGCAGGATTTCATGAAAGGTGTGCTGGTTGAAGAACAGAAGATCACCCTGCCGCAGTTCCACTTTGGAAGTAGAATTGATGATGTGGGTCGTTTTGCCGGAGCACATGTAAACGATTTCAATATAATTGTGCCGGTGCTTTGGAAAATGGACGAACCTTGCGTTCGGGCGTACGTCAATCAGCTTGCCGCGGCGCAGCAGCTTTCGGCTGTCCACCACAAAGTCCTTTGCTTCGGAATAAATGCTTTTGTCTACTTCCCGCCGCTTTTGCAGGTATCCCTGTTCTTCCTCCGTGATTTCCATAAGCTTTCGCATGATTTCCTGATCCATGTTGCGCCAGTCCTTTCATGGCCCTTCCTGCCAAAATCCAATCTTTACATGAATCATACGATATCCGTACTGAAATGTCAAACAAACGCGGGAGGGAGGCCTGCCGCAGGGCAGAGCCTCCCTCTCGCAATCGTCAGGAACCACGGATGAATGCAATTCGCAAGCCGCTCAGGTCAGGAATGCAGCGGCTTTCATTGCTGCCGGACGACGGAGTCAGTGATCCCTAGGAATCCTGGATTCCATAGAATCAAAGATTCTTTAGAATTTAACATAGAATTCCTTTTTTGCTCCGCAAATCGGGCAGTTGTCCGGTGCCTGGTTCAAAATGGTGTGGCCGCAGACCGGGCAGACATAAATGGCTTCCAGTTCAATGTCCTTTCCTTGCCGGGCGGCGTCCTGAGCCATCTTGAATAACGCGGCATGGGTTTTTTCCGCTTCCAAGGCAAAGTGGAACGAACGCTGTGCACCTGCTTCTTCCTGGAATTTCGCTGCGTTCAGATAAACTGGGTACATCTGCTCCACTTCGTGGAGTTCCCCGTTGATGGCACCCTGCAGATTGTCAACGGTTTTTCCAACGCCGAAAACAGCACCCGCCGGTACGGTGGCATCGGCTGTATCACCACCGATTTCACGGAAATGGTTTCCGGCATGCACGCGCTCCGCGAAGGAAATGGCCTCAAACAGTCTTGCAATATTGGGGAAGCCTTCTTTTTTGGCCATATCTGCCCAAATCAGGTAACGCATGTGCGCCATGCTTTCTCCACCGTAAGCGGAATGAAGAAAATCGGAAGTCATTGCATTTTTTACTGCCATATTGATTACCCCCTAAAACATTTAATAATTTATATTACTGATAGAAATACCTGAAGAATGCGTAAAAGGAAGGGAAAAGGTGCGGATTAGAACTCGGCTTTCCACAGCCCGTGCAGATTGCAATATTCATAGACGGCACCGGAAGGAACGTCTTCAAATTCGGCAATCGGTTGCATACCGGGTTTCAGGAAAACAAACTGTACCTTGTCTTCCGTTACAAGGGCGATCCATTCAATATGATGTTCTACCTCCATAGGATGCAGGATGGAACCAATGGTTACCTTCAGCTTACCGTTTTCCCTTGTAATTGCGGGAATATGTTTTTCCTGAACAGCTTCGGTTGTGTTGGCTTCCAGCTTCGTCATGGGTTGTCCGCAGCAGGTCAGGGTTCCGCCGCCGTTTTTCAGCAGGGCAACAACATTGCCGCATATCTTACAACGATAAAAAGTTACATTTGGCATTTTACATTACTCCTTTATTACACCATTTCGGTGTTTTATTTCTTGAATTTATATTCTTCTCTATTGATAAAATGAACCGATTATTCGAATACGATGATGGCATCTTCCCGCTTGATGCGCAGAAGAAGGGTTTCCAGAATCCGGAATACGTGGTTCAGGTCCTTTTGCTCCAGATACGCCGTAGCCAGATCCTGACCGATTACCAAATCCATATTTTCCGGTTCGGGGCATGCCAGAATCGCTTTGGAGCTGCCCAGCGCCGGCGCGTTCAAAACCTTGCGGCCCAGCAGCTTTTCAATCCGGTCCAGTTCCAGCAGCCCGGTTCCGGGCTGAATCCGCTGAAGCTGGTAGTAAACGTCTGGGCTGACAATCAGCACCAGAGAACCGTGAATTCCATTCTGTACCAAGGTGGCTACCCCGGCGGCAATGTCGGAAAAAGCGTTTTCACCGGAGGACCAGTCGCTGCGCTTGATTTTACGGCTCCCGGGGGCGGTGAGCATTCCTTTGAAACCGTGCGCTTCCTCGCCGAAATAAATGAAACGGTCTTCCTTCAGGGCGCAGGCTTGTGCGGCTCGTTTTGCTGCGGAGAAATCAAATGGGAACCCCTGATCCTTACTGTATTCCAAATCTCTTGCTATGATGGTGAAGTCTTCATAAATACCGGGGATTTCCTCATATTTTCTGCCTTGAATTGTAATCAGTCCGTCTTCCGATACCTCTTGTGTCTGGTTTGCCGTATCCACTGGAATGCTTTCCGCACCGGGTCCCAGCGGCCCCATAAGATGAAGAAACCTTCTTCCGGTCAAGGCTTCAGCGGCGGCGGAAACCACCACCGAATCGAGTTCTTTCCAGAATTCTTGGGAAAGATTCGAATTTTCACGGGATAAATAACTCATATTTTGCCGCTCCTTTCCAATAAGCTGCCGACGGTGGCTTTGGGCGACGGGGGAAGCGCTTCGTCTTCTTCGAGAAAACCTTGGTCCTCAAGCATTTCGTGCACCTCCGATTCCCCGGAGGCAAACCATTCAGCCTCTTGAGGATCTAGCTTTTTCAGAAGGGCCATCAGTTCCCCAACATGCGCCTTTTCTTCGTCGCGAATGTCCGCAATGACTTTTTTCGCGATTTCATTATCGGTTGCCTGCACATGCGCGTCGTAAAGATAGATTGCTTCCAATTCGCCCGCAAGATCCAACCGAATTGCCTGAATCAGTTCCTCATCTGTTAATTTTCGCTCTACATTTGCTTGAAACGGATTCGCAAAAGCTGGCATGTTTTTCAACCTCCTTAAAAATATATAAATAATAATAACTATTCTTAATTTTGGCCTTATTATAGCATTAAAGATTGGAAAAATCAAGTAGTAAAATGCAAATTAATCAGTTTAGTATTTGAATCAATTTCACAAAAATACACGGCAGCTGAAACTGCCGTGTAGAAACGGAATATGGAATTGCTGAAATTGTTACGCCGCGCTGCGGCGGTAGATATTGTAAAGTTTGTCAAAATCCGGCCGGCCGGCTGAATCCATCAGGTAGGCGGAATCATCGGCTCGTTCCATCCGATTCTGATTCAGCACTTTTATAATGTTGTCTGCTGACCCAATTCCAATGCCATGGCCGTAGTAGGTACCATCCCCAAGGTCAATGACGTTTTCCCCCTGCCATTCGGGAGTAAGAGGGTCCACATCAGGGTTCATAAAATATCTGCGGTCACCGGGAAGATAATCGCTAGCCCGGTTAATGTTGCCCACTTCCTGAAGAATGCGGTCGATTCGATGCCAGTTCATCAGGTATATGCTGGGAAAGGTTTTGTTGAAAGCGTCTTCAGGCATCATGTTGAGAAGCGCCTTATAATATAATATTAAAAGTGCCGTGGCACATTCCGTCGCATACTGGGAGCCGTTTTCAAAAATATCTCGGATGGCGTCGCTGGCTTTCACCCCTGGCTTCATCCGGAAGCCGCCCTCCCGCGTGCGCTCCCAGTAAGCTGGGTTGCATTTGGACTTGCGGAAAACCGCGAAGTTCAGCCCGCTGCGGTATTGTTCGCGTGCTGCGTTGATGATTTCCCTGCGCAGCCTCAGCTCAAATTTCAGGCGTTCGGGGGAATCGTATTGGTATTGTGTTCTGCTGTTCAGCAGCGTGTGGAACATTGCCTTTTCCAGTGCGCCCGAAGCGTAGGCCGAAGCGTCCTCCGCCTGGAGCGTTTTCCCTGCAACACGAATCATGACGCATCCCTCCCACCGTTTTTCGCAATACGGATTTGCTCCCCAACGGGGTTATGAAGCCACTGCTGCCAGCTGTTTAGGTCCGATTCATGCAGGCGGCGGGAATAATCGGCCAGCACTTCTTTTTCGTCGTCCTGCCTTTCCCGGAAATGCTTCAGGCAACTGTCTTCCTCTTCGGTAAGCGGGGAAAGCGGTTTTCGGCTGCGCGGGGAAATCGCTTTATTCAGGTATTTTGCTCCAAGGTCCACGTGGCACACGGCGGGGCTGTTGGTCAGGTTTAAGCTTTCGCCGGTAAAATATAGATAGGGTTTGTTTTCATCAATCCAACGGTTCAGTTCCCGATATTTGTTGTGGCATCCGCGCACCGTACGCAGTTCGGACGGCTCTATGTGCAGCAGTGTCGCAGCCAGTTCGGCATCCCTGCGGTCGTGGGACAGCAGGCGTTTGGCAATGTAGCGCAGGGAGTCGGGTTCCCGCGACTGAAAGTAAGCCCATGTTAGGTCGTGCAGGTAAGAATCTTTGCGGTTTCGCCTAAAAATCAGGTCTGCCACTTGTGGGAGAATTCTTTTTTCATGGTGGGTTTTAATTAATATAGAAGCGGTGGTGTCTAAAATCAGGTCAAATTCTTCGTTTAGCCCATCGTCCGCCGTTCCTGTTTCAAACATCCACAGCAGGACGTTGTGTACCTCTTCACTGTCCAGGGAAAGAGCCGGTTCTTGGTCGTTTCCCGCTTTTTTCTCGCGCGTCATCCGCTCGCAAAGATGCAGTGCGATTTGGTTCCGCTCGCACAGGGAGCCGCGGAACCCCAGTTCTTCTATCGCTGGCCAAAGAATGTAAAGGGATGCAAACTGAAGAGCGTCGTCGTTGATGAGCCGCAGCGCGGTTTCGCTGCGGTTCTGTGCCAGCCGGTAAAAGGCCGACCGGCAGCTTCGGGTTCCCCTGGCCCGACGAATGGAGTCCAACTCGTTCACCGGGCAGGAATAATTGTAATTCATACCAATTCCGCCTTTTCTTTTTCGCGGTTTCCTCGATGAAAAAAGAGAATATTTAAGGCTGAAAGAAACCGTATTCTTACTTCCATAATATTAGAAACGGGGGAATTGTTTCAGATTTTTATCTGCTGAGGAGGAATTACGAGGCCGCTGCGGTGCCACGGCAAACATACAGCAAAAATGCGCCCTGATACATCAGGGCGCATTTTTTATGAGGGATGCTATGGAAGACCCCTTTCTGCAAATTCAGGATTCTACCGGTGTGCCGCCGTTGACGTGCAGCACTTGGCCCGTTACGCACACCGAATCGTCAGAAGCCAGGTAAACGTAGGCCGGTGCGATTTCAAACGGCTGGGAAGCACGCTTCAGCGGAACATCCGACCCAAATGATTTGACTTGCTCCGGCGGAAAGCTTGCTACAATCAGCGGTGTCCAAACCGGGCCGGGCGCGACCGCGTTGACCCGTATTTTTTTCTCCGCCAGATTTGCCGCGAGTGCGCGTGTAAAGGACACAATCGCTCCCTTGGTGGCGGAGTAGTCAATCAGGGTTTTGTTGCCTTCATAGGCGGTGACAGACGCGGTATTAATAATGGAAGCTCCTTGCTGCAGATGCGGCAGAGCAGCCCGGGTCAAATAAAACATGGAAAAAACATTTGTGCGGAACGTCAGTTCCAGCTGTTCGTCGCTGATTTTGCTCAGGCAGTCCTGCGGGTACTGTACGGCCGCGTTGTTCACCAGAATATCCAGATGCCCCAGGGAAGAAACGGCATTTTCCACGGATTGTTTACAGAACTGGGGATCGGTAATATCTCCTTCCAAAAGGACGCATTTCCGGCCGAGCTTTGCCAGATAAGCCTGTGTTTCCTGCGCGTCCTGCGTTTCATTCCGGTAAATGATGGCAAGGTCAGCGCCTTCCTTGGCAAACGCCACCGCTACCGCCCGGCCGATACCGCTGTCACCTCCGGTAATGATTGCCGCCCGCCCATTCAGTTTACCGGAACCATGGACGTCCGGATTGTCAAAAATCGGGCGCGGCGTCATTTCCGCTTCTACTCCGGGCTGCACATTCTGGCGCTGCGGGGGAAACGCAATCGCGCGTTCGCTGCATACGGTCTCCGTACCAAGGGGAGGATAATTTGGGTACATCTCATCGGCTCCTTTTTCAAAAAAATGCTTTTTATTTTATAATTCTTATAGTCGCCGTACCCTCTGATTTTATTCAAAGGTTCGGTTTCGTTTTTTCAATTTACCGGAAATTGATTTTGATAATTTTCCGCCCGGTGGACAAAATAGGTTTCGGAAAGGAGGCTTTTATAATGGATAATAGTAATACCAACCCCAGCATTGAGTGTTCTGTTTGGCAGTGCAAATACCATAACACCGATCAGGAATACTGTGCTTTGAATAAAATTAAGGTCGGTACCCACGAAGCAGACCCGACTGTTATGCAGTGCACGGACTGTGAATCGTTTGAAAAGAAATAAAATAAAGGACTCTGGCGGAACTTCCGTACAGAGTCCTTTTTGGTATTTTCGGTCCAATTACTCCTAGTTTGCGTTCACATTGTTTCAGCGAAAACGGGGATTTTTACCTGCAGAAAGGGCTGGGTGCATGTAGTACAGACGCATGGCATCACCGTTTGTTCACTAAAATTTAACGAATTTATCTTTGCGTTCTTTATTGACAGGCGTGAATTTTTATCCTATAATCTTATTGTATTATTACATTAATACAATAATACTAATTAATATTTATTTTCCTGCTTAAAATAGGTTATATTTCCTAAGTAACCAAGGATGAAAGCAATTTGATAGCCACTCAGGCCAGAATATTCGCGGTTCAGTCTTACGATTAAACCAGTGCTTACCTAAAAAGTTTCAATACTGTGATGTTTCATGGTACGATTGAGATCTTTTGGTGACCTTTATCCTTTACAAGAAAGGATAGGAACAAAGGAAATAGAACAGGGAGATGGGAATATTCGACATTTAGGATACAAACAAAGAAGAAAGATTTTAACTTTACTTTCCGTAGTCGTTTTAATTGCTTTTTTCACGGCAGCAACCGTAATCCTGTGGAACCCACTGATTAGCACCGTTCAAAAGCCGGAGCAGTTCCGCATGTGGGTCAATTCCAATGGAATATGGGGCCGATTGGCTTTTATCGGGATGGTCGTGCTGCAAGTGATTTTTGCCATCATTCCAGGCGAACCGGTGGAACTTGGAGCAGGTTATGCCTTTGGCACTTTCGAGGGAACCATCCTGTGTCTGACCGGAGCTGCCGTTGGAACGTCCGTGATCTTCCTGTTTACCAAACTGCTTGGCATCCGTCTGATAGAAGCACTGGTCGGCAGGCAAAAACTTCGGTCTATGCTATTTTTGAAAAACAGCAGAAATCTGAATCTGCTGATCTTTCTCCTGTTTTTTATACCGGGTACACCGAAAGATGTCATTACCTATGTAATCGGCTTCACACCGGTAAAGCTGACAACGTTCCTGATTCTTACCAGCATTGCTCGCATTCCGTCCGTTCTTACTTCCACAATTACGGGGAACGCATTGGGTTCACAGGATTATAAGACCGCTATTATCGTCTATGCTGTGACGGGTGCGATCAGCCTTGCCGGGCTGCTGGTTTATCGAAAAATTTCAGCCAGTATTCGAAAGCGTAAATCCAAACGCAGCACATCGACCCCGAATGAAACCGATTATAACGTAGAAGAGCACGGTGAAACAGATTCGTTACAGCAATTCTAAAGCCGCTTCAGCCAGAATATTCGCGGCTTTGAATTGCTGTTTTACCGACTTTATGAGCAGTCCCCTAGAAGTTTTATGAACGTTTTCGTTTGACCGTATCTTCACGTTTTATTCACAATTTCAAGGGAAAAGTTGGTATAATCACATTTAATTAGATTTAAAATTAGTCGCTTATCATCATCACTAAGGAGGAATACATTTTGAAAAAGATTTTTAGCCTGTTCCTTGCAGTTCTTATCACGGTAACGGCGGGCATTCCTGCTTTTGCTGCGACGCGGAAGGGCGATACCGTTACGCTTTCCATGGAGAACCTGGAAGACCTGCTCCCGGGGAATTCACAAAGCGGAACCTACGATCAGCAGCTGCTTTCCGCGCAGATTCAATATCTTACATACTGCAACGACATGCTGATAACCGACTCGGACACCTACACCTACAACAGCAAGGTGCAGGAACGGGACAACGCAAAAAAGAAGTATGAGCAGGGGTACGGCTCGAAAAAGGCTTATGACGACGCGGTTCAGGCAGTGACGGACCAACTGAACAGCCAACAGCAGCATTCCATGAAACGTTCCCAGGACTCCTTGGTGCTCCGGCATATGCTGGAACTGGACGACGTGGATAAGCTGGTCGTAAAGCCCATGGATTACAGCAAACTGGATTTGGAAGCGAAGATCAACAATATTAATTACAAATCGGACCTTAAAAAATTAGGATGGAATGATTTGTCCGGTTCCGATGCGTCGGATTCCGAGATGACCGGCGGAGTGGAAGCGTTCCACACTCTGTACAATGCGCTGAAATCCGCAGGAGATCAATATCATCAGAATAACGATACTTACCAGAAAAAACAAAACGACTTGCAGACAACAAAGCAGAAAGTGGCTGCAGGGTATGCTTCCCAGAAGGAACTGGACGATTTGAATCAGGAGGTTCAGGTTCTGGCCAATACCGTGGCACAGAATAAGAACAGCCTTTATATGGCGTACCTTAAGTATGACTATGCACGCGACCATAATGGCGAAAGCCCCGACGCAGTTCAATATTATTAATTGTTATTAGGAGTAGACAATATGAAAACGCACAGGTTCCACCTCAGCAAAAAGAAAATTATTATTTTCGCGGTTCTGTTGGTGATTGTCGCCGTACTGTTTTACGCGTGTTCTCGTTCTGCGGCGGCTGCAAAAGAAAACCTGATTCCACAGGTACAAACGACTTCGCTGAAAAAAACAAGTATTCAGGATAGTGTCAGCGTGACGGGTACCGTACAGAGCAACAACTCCAAAAATGTTTACACCACACTGACATATCCGGTGAAAGAAGTGTACGCTAAGGTCGGCGACGTGGTAAAAGCCGGCCAGACGTTGGCAATTCTGGATACGGACTCCCTTTCCAAAGACGTAGAGAGCGCGAAGTACAGCAACGAATATGCACAGAAAAGCGCCAGACTCGCGTTGGAAAAGGCAAAAGCCGATTATGAAAACGCGCTGTCCCTGTACAATAACAATCAAAACGCGGATATCGTTTCCGCCAAAGCGGCGCTAACGGCGGCGCAGCAGGATTTAAACACGGAAAAATCCAATTACAACTATGCGAAATACCAGTATGACAACGGGGAGATTTCCAAGCTGGCGCTGGATCAGGCAAAGGCGAAACTGACGGCGGCGCAGAATGCCTATGATAAAGCGTCCACTTCGCTGACCGTTGCGCAGAATCAGGCACAGCAGAATTTGAAAGCCCTGAAAAACGCTTATGATGCGGCTCAGGCCAAGATGAACGACAAAAGCCAGGATGTTACGCTGGCAAAACAGCAGGAAAACCTGCGGGACGGTGTCATTACTGCGCCGATTGACGGAACGGTTACCGTTTCCAACGCAGTGGTGGGGGCTGTGCCGAACGGTGTTCTGTTTACCGTGGAGGACACGAACGATCTGATTGTAAAAACGCAGATTAAGGAATACGATGTTGACCAGGTTACTGTGGGCAAAAAAGTGGTGATTAAAACCGATGCCAGCGGGGATAAGGAAATCGCGGGCGTTGTCACAAAGGTGGCACCGGCGGCAACCGTAAATACCGTTCAGGGAACGCAGACGACCACAACCTCGCAAGACAACGGCACCGTCACGTTTGCGGCGGAAGTGAAAATCACCCAGAATAATCCGCAAATCCGAATTGGCATGAAGGCCAGACTGAATATCATCCTCAACCAAAAAGCAGATATTTACACCGTACCCTACGACGCGGTTCTGCACGACGCGGACGGCAGCGCTTATGTGTTTGAGGCAGTGAAGGACCAGAACGGCTACAAGGCAAAGAAATTGCCGGTTCAAACCGGGCTGGAAAACGATATTTCCATTGAAGTTTCCGGCAGCGGCATCAAGGATGGCGTTCAGATTGTCAATAACCCGGAGAATATCTCAGACGGCTCTAAGCTGAAGATGTAACGGGGGCGGCTATGAGCAGAGTGATTATTGAGATGCACGATATTTACAAACGCTTTTATATCGGCACTCCGAACGAACTGGAAATTATCAAGGGGATCAACCTGCAGGTGAACGAAGGGGATTTTGTTTCCATCGTGGGCGCGTCCGGCTCCGGCAAAAGTACGCTGATGAATATGATTGGCGTGCTGGACCGCCCCACCGAGGGAGAATATCTTCTGGACGGCATTCCGATTTCTAAAATGAGTGACAACGAAATGTCCGATGTACGCAACCGGAAAATCGGGTTCGTGTTCCAGACCTTTAACTTGATTCCGCGCAGCAGCGCGCTGAAGAATGTGGAGCTGCCCATGCTGTATGCCGGTGTGGACGGAAGGAAAAGAGTGGCGCGCGCCAAAGAGCTTCTGGAAATGGTGGGTATGGGTGACCGCATGTATCACCTGCCGAACGAGCTTTCCGGCGGGCAGAAGCAGCGCGTTGCTATTGCCCGCGCGCTGGCCAACGACCCGGCCATGATTTTGGCAGATGAACCAACCGGCGCGCTGGATTCCACCACCGGACGCATGGTGATGGATTTGTTCCACAAGGTTCACCGGGAGGATGGGAAAACCATTGTTCTGATTACCCATAACAACGAGCTGGCTGCAGAAACCGACCGCATTGTAACGATTCGCGATGGACGCATTGTGTCGGATGAGCCGGGAGCGGGAAAGGCGGCGCAGCTATGTTCCTGAAAGAAAATGTCCTGCTTGCAGTCGCAGGGCTGAAATCCAACAAGGTGCGTGCCCTGCTGACCATGCTCGGGATTATCATCGGAATTGGATCGGTCATCGCCATTGTGTCCATCGGTGACGCGCTGACCAATAAAGTGAACGACACCATGTCCTCTTTGGGTGCCAACAACATTGTTGTTTCCGTTGTACCCAGGGACAGCCAGAGTAGCTGGGACAAAGTCGACGACAGCGATCTGCTTTCCCGTGAACAAATCGAAAAATTCCAGCAGAAATACGCGAATGAGATTGAAAACGTGACCCTTGCCGCCGGCGGGGGAAGCGGGCAGGTAAAGGACGGCCGGCTTTACGCAAACGTATCCGTGCAGGGTGTGAACGAAGGCTACCAGGCTTTTAAAAATATTAAAATTAGCAGCGGCCGGTTTCTGAAAGACCGGGACATCGACCAATCCCGTCGTGTTGCAGTGGTTTCCGATAAACTAATCGGAAAGATGTTTAAAAGCGGCGTTGACCCGTTGGGAAAAGAAATTACGTTATACAGCGGGGACGACGTGAGCACCTACATGGTGGTCGGCGTATATAAATATGAGCAGACCGCCATGATGGGAATGGGTGGAACGGCGGACGAGGACATTTCCACCGCAATGTATGTCCCCATTACCGTGGCAACCGAACATCTGGACAATCAAAACTATTCGGATTTTGCTGTAAAAGCAAAGTCTACGGTGGATTCCACCGCTTTTACCAAAACGATTCAAAAATACTTTGATAAGCTTTATGCGGGAAATGAAAGATACCGGTGTGATGTTCGGAATATGGAAGATATGATGACCGAAGTAAATTCGATGATGGGAACTATCTCTATCGCCGTTGCGGCCATTGCTGCTATCGCGCTGCTGGTCGGCGGAATCGGCGTTATGAATATCATGTTGGTTTCCGTCACGGAGCGAACCCGCGAAATCGGCACGCGAAAGGCGCTTGGAGCGCGCAACAGTTTTATCCGTACCCAGTTTATCGTGGAGTCCATCATCATTTGCGTGGTCGGCGGGGCAATCGGAATTCTGTTCGGCATATTGCTTGCGGCAATCGGGGTGCATTTGCTCGGGGCGGAGCTCACCGTTTCGATTCCCATTATCTTTATTAGCGTCGGATTTTCTATGGCCATTGGTATTTTCTTTGGCTATTACCCGGCGAACAAGGCAGCAAAGCTGGACCCGATCGAAGCCCTGCGTTACGAATAAACCAATCGAAATACATTTCCAATACCACCGGGCATTTCTGCCCGAGCGTTTCACAGCCGTTCCGGTGATTCCGGGGCGGCTGTTTTCTATAGAAAACTTGCCCTGTTCTGCCGGAGAAAAACGCGGTTTTGCCTGCAAATTCGCCTATGCGCAGCTTCTGGATTGATTGCAATTTGTGCCGATATATAGTAGAATTAAACTAAAATTAGCGGAAATTGGCGGAACAGGCCGCGGAACAAGGCCTGAGAACGGATTCCGCCCAAGCGGAGGCTGCGGGTTATGAAAACGAAGCAAAAGACGGAACAGGAAAACAGAACGGCGCAAACTCCGGAGGACTACATATTTGCCCTGGATATCGGCACGCGCAGTGTAATTGGAATTGTAGGCGTACCGGATGGGGAAAAGCTCCGCATTGTCGCCGTGGAATCGGAAGAACATAAAAAGCGCGCCATGATTGACGGGCAGATTGAAGATATTGAACAGGTCAGCCGCGTGGCGGGCCATGTAAAGGAACGACTGGAAAAACGGCTGGGGTACCAGCTGAAGCATGTTTGTGTCGCCGCGGCAGGGCGTGCCCTGCGCACCGAGAAAGCAACTTTTGAAATGGAGCTTGACGACAACCAGCCGATTCAGCAGGATTTGATTTGCCGGCTGGAAGCTGGCGCCATTGAAGTCGCCGAACGGCAGTTTGAGCCGCAGGTGGGAGCGGATCATGTCTTTTATTTGGTTGGATACTCCGTAATGGAATACCGGCTGGACGATTACCCGATTTCCACCCTTTTGGATCACCGGGGAAAGTGTATTGCCGTAGACGTCATCGCGACTTTTCTGCCGCGTGAAGTGGTGGACAGCCTTTATACCACCATGCATAAAATCGGGCTGGATGTTGCCAGCCTGACGCTGGAACCAATTGCAGCGATGAACGCCGCAATTCCGGAAAAGCTGCGTCTGCTGAATTTGGCACTGGTGGATATTGGCGCCGGCACTTCCGACATTGCCATTTCCAAAGACGGCAGCGTGGTGGCGTATACTATGGCTACGGTGGCCGGGGATGAAATTACGGAAGCCATCATGAAACACTATTTGGTAGAGTTTAACCACGCGGAGGAAATCAAGCACCGAATCAGCAGCAGTGAAAGCTTTACTTATACGGATATTCTCGGATTTGAGCAGACCGTTTCCGCCGACGAGCTGCGGCAGACACTGGAACCGGATATCCGCTCGCTCTGTCAGGAAATCAGCGAAGACATTGAAAAGGTGAATGGGGGAAAGCCCTCTGCCGTGTTCCTGGTGGGCGGCGGCAGCAAGCTGCCGGGAATGTGCGGCTACGTGGCGGAATACCTCGATTTGCCGCAGAATCGTGTTGCGATTGGCGGCAACAATTTTATGCTGCATGTGGATTCGCCGGATTATGACGTTTCCGGGCCGGAATTTGCCACTCCGCTCGGCATTGCGGTTTCCGCTGCGCTGAACCTGATTAGCGACAGCTTTTCCATAACCCTGAACGGGAACAAGGCGAAGCTGTTCCGCAGCAAAAAGCTGACGGTGCTGGATGTGCTCATGATGAACGGGTACGGCTACAATCAGCTGATCAGCCGTTCCGGCCGCAGCGTGCTGGTGGAAGTAAACGGGGAGAAACGGGTTTTCCGGGGCGGTGTGCCGGAAGTGGCGAAAATCCTTATCAACGGGGCGGAAGCAACGGTTTCTTCCCTGGTAAAGGCCGGGGATGACATTACCTTTCAAGCTGCCGTTCCGGGGAAGGATGCCCGCCCGTTCCTGTACGAAGCGGTGCCATTTACCGACCCGGGCACCGTCACGTTCCTTGGAAAGTCCTATTCCATCGGAACCCGGGCGCTCGTCAACGGTGTTCTGTCCGCACCGGACACGGTTCTTCAGCATCATGACACAGTCGAATACACCCAGATTGTCACGCTGGGGGATTTGCTTCGTTCTCTGGAAGCTCCGGAGGATGCAGAATACTGGATCAACGGCAAGTCTGCGCAGGCCGGCATGGTTTTGTCCGACGGGGATGTGATTACCGCGGAACCGGAAAAAGAAGAAAAGCCCGAAGAAGTGCAGCCGGCGCCTGTTCCTTCGGTGCAGCAGGAGGCGGCCCCTATGGAAACCCATTCCTTGGAGTCGGTTTCCCCGGAGGACGTTCCCGGGGAAGCTGCTGCGGAACCGGAAGAGGAAGTTCCCCAAACGGCGGTCCTACATGTGGTGCTGAATAATGAGTATCTGTCCCTTCCGCAGAAGGAGGGGGGCACTCCGTATTACCTGGTGGATATGCTGAACCTGGTGCACATGGACTTGACCAAACCGGAGGGCCGAAGAATTGTGATTCAGATTAACGGAGCAGATGCCGCCTATCTGCAAAAGCTGCAGGAAGGCGATGTCATCGACATCCACTGGGAAGAACCTTAAGTTACCGAAAAAGCACTGCCGCACCCTACGCGGTGATACAAATAAAGGGAGTAAGGTCAAATGAATGAAAATTCATTTGACCTTACTCCCTTTTGTGGTTCTGGTTGAATTAAAACGCCTTTGGAATGAACCCGATTTTTTTCATAACTTTGTTCAGGGTCCTTGTGGAAATGGCAAGCGCTTTCTGCGCACCTTCTGTATAGCACTTTTCAAGGAAATCTTTGTTTTTAATGTAGTCTGCATAGCGTTCCTGAATCGGGCGCAGATGCTCGATGACCGCTTCGCCCACGGCGGTTTTGAAATCGCCGTAGCCTTTGCCCTCGAATTCCGCTTCGATCTGCTCGTCGGTTTTGCCGGTGATGCAGGAGTAAATGCCGATCAGGTTGTTAATTCCGTCCTTGCCTTCAGCACGGCATACGTGGGAATCACTGTCCGTTACCGCACGTTTGAATTTACGTAGAATGTCTTCCGGCTTATCCAGCACGGCGACATAAGCGTTGGTGTTTTCATCGGATTTGCTCATCTTTTTAGACGGGTCCTGAAGCGACATGACCCGCGCACCCTGCTTTGGAATGTAGGCGTCCGGCACGGTGAAGGTGGGGCTGTAAGCGCTGTTGAAGCGCTCCGCAATGTTGCGGGTCAGCTCCAGATGCTGTTTCTGGTCGGCACCCACGGGAACCAGATCGGCCTGATACAGCAGAATATCTGCGGCCATCAGGCTGGGGTAGGTGAACAGGCCGGCGTTTACGTTGTCGGCGTGTTTGGCGGATTTATCCTTGAACTGCGTCATACGCTGCAGTTCGCCGAACTGGGTATAGCAGTTCAGTATCCACGCAAGCTGTGCGTGGGTGTTTACATGGCTTTGAATAAAAAACGGACTTTTTTCCGGGTCGATGCCGCAGGCCAGCAAAAGCGCATAAGCTTCCAGCGTGTGGCGGCGGAAGTCGGCCGGGGTCTGCCGAACCGTAATGGTGTGAAGGTCGGCCAAAGCGAAAATACAGTCGTATTCATCCTGCAGGGTAATCCAATTTTTTAGCGCGCCCAAATAGTTCCCGAGCGTAATGGTTCCGCTTGGCTGAATGGCGCTGAAAATTACTTTTTTGCGTTCCGTATTTTCTGTTTCCATGGTGAGTGCCTCCGTATCTGCATTTCAATCTTTATTGTAAAAAATTCAAAAGAAAAGACATGAGTTGCTGAAATCCGTTCCAGCCGAACGGAAATATTACAAAATTTCCTTTGCCAAGTCGCCCAAAATGTGAATGCCGCGTTCCAGCTGTTCGTCCGTCGGGGTGGAAAAGTTGATGCGGAACGACTGGCAGGGAAGAGTTTCATCCGTTAGGAACGCGTTGCCCGGCACCACGCATACCTTGCGCAGAACAGCCTGTTTGCAAAAGCCGGGCATATCTGCACCGTCTGGCAGGGTACACCATAGGAAAAGGCCGCCCTGAATGGGGTGATAGGTTATGGCAGCGGGGAAGTAGCGCCGGATAGCGTCTGCGGCAACCCCGTATTTTTTTCGGTAGATGGCGCGCAGGCGTTCCAGATGCGCGTCAAAGTCATAGTTGGAAAGAAATTCACTGCAAAGCATCTGCGCCCAAATGTTGGTGTGCACGTCGCTGCCCTGTTTGCAGACCACCATTTTCTGAATAATCGGCTGTGGGGCAATGGCGTAGCCCACGCGCATGCCGGGGGAAATCACTTTGGAAAAGCTGCCCGCGTAAATGACGATTCCGTCCTCATCGATGGATTTAATTGCTTCAATATGTTCCCCTTCAAACCGAAGGTCGCCGTACGGGTTGTCCTCCAAAATCAGCACATGGTACTTTTTCGCCAGCTCGTACAACCCGCGGCGTTTTTCCATGCTCATGGTTACGCCGGCTGGATTTTGAAAATTCGGAATGGTGTAGATGAACCGAACGCGGGATTCCTCTTTCAGCGCCCGCTCCAGCTCTTCCAGATTGATTCCGTCCGGTTCCACCGGAATTCCGCGCAGGCGTGCCCGGTAGGAGCGGAAGGTGTTCAGCGCGCCGATAAAGCTTGGAGCTTCGCACAAAACCACGTCGCCTTCGTTGCAAAGGGATTTTGTGGCAAGGTCCATTACCTGCTGAGCACCGCTGGTGACCAGCAGCATGTCAAAATCGCGGCCGATATGGTGCTTTTTCTTCATGTATTCGGTCAGCTGTTCCCGCAGGGGCGCGTAGCCCTCGGTGATGCTGTACTGGAGTGCATCAATGGGGCGTTCCACCATCAGTCGCGCGGAGATTTCCGCCAGTTCCCGGGTGGGGAAGGCTTCCGGCGCAGGGTTCCCTGCGGAAAGCGAAATGACGGCGGGGTCTGCCGCATATTTGAAAATTTCCCGGATGGCCGACGGTTTCAGCGTCAGCACACGGTCGGAAAAAAAGTAATCCATTTCAGTCAGCTCCGATCCAAACAAAATAGGGGTCGCATTTTTTCCTTGCAAAATGTGGGCCAAACCCCGGCCCACAAGCAGTTTTCAGAAGAAAGGTGCGGTAAGAGAAATCTGCCATTCTTATGTAATATTTTTTATTTTACCACAGAATGGGATGTGTGACCATAGTGTGTTTTTATTTTTTCCTCGATGGCCGTGTATAGCGTTGTTTTTACAAACAACGACCGGAAAAAACCTTATAAATATGAAAATCTTCAATAAAATGATGGAAAAGGAAGCAAACCGCCAGAATATTACAACACGTTATGACAATTCGTAACATATACATATAGTATAATTATATTTACCAAAAAATGGACAAGTATCCATGAATGTGTATCCAAATATTTTATGGCGGTGATTTTATAATGGATAGAGTTAAGACCCGGAAAATCAATTTTGCGGAGGTTGCTGCGGCGCCCGCAAAAGTGGTGGCAAGGCAGCTGGTTTACTTTACTGTTGGGCTGCTTTGTGCGCGGGGGATTGTCTTTGGAAAGTATGCGCCGTTTGGGGTTGCGGCGGTGGCAGCCTGCCCGTACTCTACCCTTTGGAGCGTCATACTTGGCACGGTAGCGGGGTATCTGCTGCCGTCCACCGCGTCCGTTCCGGTGCATTACATTGCGGGCGTGCTGGCGGCTGCGGCGATTCGCTGGACGCTGAACGATTTGATGAAGCTGAAGACGCACCCGGCGTTTGCGCCGCTAACGGCTTTTCTGCCGATGCTTGCAACAGGGCTGGCCATTCTGTTCGTCAACGGCTCCGGTACCGCCACGGCTGCCATGTATTTGGCCGAATCCCTGCTTGGAGGCGGTATGGCATATTTTATGTCCCGCTCGTTTGCTGTTGTGGAATCCGGTAAAAAAGCCGGGGAACTGACCCCGCAGGAAGTGGCCTGCCTTGCACTTGGAACAGGCGTGCTTCTGCTTTCTCTTTCTGCGCTTACCATCGGGCCGGTCTCCATTGCACGGGTACTTGCTGTGATTGCGATTCTGTTCGCTGCGCGGTATGGCGGTGTATCCGGCGGGAGCGTGGCGGGCATTGCCGCCGGCGTGGTGTTCAGTTTGTCAACCTCGGGCCTAAACTACCTTTCGGGTGCGTACGCGCTGGGGGGCCTGATGGCAGGTCTCTTTTCGCCGGTGGGGCGTCTTGCTTCCGTCGCAGTGTTTATTCTGGCCAACGGGGTGGCGTCCCTGCAGGTGGGCAGCCAAACGGCAGTGCTGAACGGTCTTTACGAGGTGATGGCCGCAACGGTGGTTTATATTGCCCTGCCCAGCCGGCTTGGGCTGCCGCTGGTCGGGCTGTTTTCCCGCACGGATGACAACGCGCGAGCCGATGGGCTGCGCCGCTCCGTCATTATGAAGCTGGACTACGCCGCGAAAGCGCTGGGCAGCGTAACGGAAACGGTGGAGGATGTTTCCAAGAAGCTTTCCGTGGTTTGCGCCCCGGACATTAACGGAGTGTATAAAAAGGCGATTGATACGGTCTGCGGCAACTGCGGACTGAAATACTATTGCTGGGAACGGAATTACAACGAGAGCATGAATGCGTTCAATGACCTGACGGAAAAGCTGAGAAGCAGGGGCTATATTGAACGGGAGGATTTTCCTGCTCAGTTTGCCACCCATTGCAGTCGTATGAATTCCGTTGTAAATTCCGTAAATGAGATTTACCACGATTTTACCATTCGGGATGCAGCGGAAAGCCGGGCGCGTCAAATCCGCAGCATGGTTACCGACCAATTTATGACAACCAGCAACATGCTGGAGGATATGGCGAGCGAACTGGAGCTGTATGAACGCTTCGACTTTACCGCTGCGCAGAGGGTGAATGATGTGCTCCGCAGCGCAGGCATTCTGCCGATTGACATCAGCTGCCGCACCGACCGTTTCGACCGGATGTCCATCGAAATTATCGCCGCTCCGGCAGAGGGGGTTCGCCTGAATCGTGCCCAGCTGACCGCTGAAATTTCCCGCGCGTGCGGAAGAGTGTTTCAGCAGCCCTGTGTCAGCCTGGTCAAGGGAAAGTTCCGGATGCAGATGAGCGAGATGCCGCTTTACCGCGCGGTGACCGGTTGTGCTCAGCACTCCTGTGGGAACGCACAGCTTTGCGGCGACAGCTGGGAATGCTTTTCCGACGGAAACGGCCGTCAAATTACTATGGTCTGTGACGGCATGGGAACTGGTGGACGCGCGGCGGTGGACGGTGCTATGGCAAGCGGAATCATGTCGCGTATGATTAAGGCCGGAATCGGGTTTGATGCGGCGTTGAAAATTGTAAACTCGGCTCTGATGGTCAAATCGGGCGATGAATCGCTTTCCACCATTGACCTTGCCGCTGTGGATTTGTTCAGCGGCAGCGTAGAAATTATGAAGGCCGGAGCGCCCATCAGCATCCTGAGGAAAAACGGACGTGCGGTAAAAGTGGACGCGCCCAGTCTTCCTATCGGCATTTTGAACGACACGAAGTTTGCGAAAGCATCGGAAACGCTGGAGGAAGGGGATTTACTGGTACAGCTTTCGGACGGCGCCCTTGCTGCGGGCGATGAATGGGTTTGCAAAGTCATTGAAACATGGAATGGACAGGTTCCGCAGGAGTTGGCCGAGGAACTGGTTTCCCAGGCGATTTCCCGCCGCAGCGACGGCCATGATGACGACATTACCGTTTTGGTTTTAAAGCTGTTTAAGCGGGAATAGAGCGTGGACAAGCGGGAAAATTAAAAGTGAACCAATTGAAACAACGGTTAAATTCCTGATACAAAACTTGCATCTCGCTTCCTGATGGTGTAAGATGATACTGCACACAGGGAGCTGAAAGGAAAGCCGGATTCCCGGAAAAGTGGGTTTCGGCTTATGATCAGGAGGTATTCTATATGCGCAACCGATTCAGAAAATTCATGATTGTATGTCTTGCTTTTGCTATGATTTTATCGCTTTCCGCCTGCAATAAACCCGATCAGACACCGAGTTCTCCCTCTTCTTCCTCGCAAGCACCCTCCAGCCCGGTATCGTCGGAGGAATCTTCGTCTTCTACCACATCCGTGGAAGCGGCTTCTTCGCAGGTGTCTTCCAGTGAGACCTCCCAGTCTGCTTCTTCGGCGAACGAAGAACAGCAGAAGGCCATGCTGCAGAACATGAAGAAGGCGGCTCAGGAAGGAAAAGTCCTAAACATTGATTTTGCTGTGAAAACCAATTTGGTGGACGAAGTGCAGGAAAAATGGGGTAAAGAAGATAAGTCCGAGTATATTGCCGCCGCAAAGGGTACTTATGTGACTTATGCCAAGCATAACGCCGTGTTCGGCTTTAACAAGGGCTCTCAGCTATTTGAAGTGCGTTCTACGGACAGCACACTGAAGAACATTACGCTTTCTCAGACGAAAGCAGTTTTCGGCAAGCCAGATTACGACAACAAGGGCTCCAACGAAGAAATCATTGGGTATGTCATTACAAAGGAATTTAAAATTCTGATGGTGTTCCCAACGGCCAAATCGGGCGAAGACCCAAAACTGGACCATTATTCCGTATTCTACCCCGATGGAACGGTGAATTCCATGGCAGATGATCCCGGCAGGCAGTGGTAATCATAAAATTAAAAATCCAAAAATAAAAGGAACTGCCGCAAGGCAGTTCCTTTTTTGTAGAACAGCATTTTATATTCCGAATAGTGTTTCCGCGTTGCGGCGGGTGAGCAGAAGAAGTTCCTCCGGTGTCGTGCCGCGGATTTCCGCGATTCGGCGGGCAACCCAAGCAATCAGGGAAGAGTCATTTCGCTTGCCGCGGAATGGAACGGGTGCCATATACGGGCAGTCCGTTTCCAACAGAAGCCGTTCCGCCGGTACCGCCGCGGCAACTTCGACCGGGACGCGTGCGTTTTTGAAGGTGACCGCGCCGCCAAGGCCGATATACATTCCCAGGCGAAGCACTTCCTTCGCCATTTCTACGCTGCCGGAAAAGCAGTGCACCACACCCTTCGGGCGGTGTTTGCGCAGCAGCTCCATGGTGTCCCCATGTGCTTCGCGGTCATGCACAATAATGGGCAGATCGCGGGCTTTCGCCAGCTGAATCTGTTCTTCGAAAAGCTGAATTTGTTCTTCGCGCGGTGCGTTTTCCTCAAAATGATAATCGAGCCCGATTTCGCCCACGGCCACGATTTTTGGGGATGAAAGAAGCACTTCCAGCTGTTCCATGGCATCGGCGGGCGCATCCTTAACGCATTCGGGGTGAATACCCGCCGCCGCATAAAAGTAGGGATATTTCGCCGCGAGTTCGATGGACGCGCGGGAAGAATCTAAATCCGAACCGCAGTTTACGACATTGCAGATGCCTTTTTGCGGCAGCTCCGCGAGGAACACTTCCCGGTCTTCGTCAAATGCCGCATCGTCATAATGCGCGTGGGAATCAAAGATATTACGATACTCCGCCATATCAGCGAATCCTGCTCCCTGCGGGGACGCCGTCCACAAACACAACCCGAACGTCGTTTTCGCCAGCGTCGGCGGCCAAAATCATACCCTGGCTTTCCACACCGCACAGAACGGCAGGCTTCAGGTTGGCCACCAGAATGATGCTGTGACCGATAAGGTCTTCCGGCTTGTACCACTGTGCGATGCCGGAAGCCACTGTGCGTTCGCCCGTACCGTCATCCAGCGTCAGCTTCAGCAGCTTTTTCGCGCGTTTGATTGGCTCGCAGGCTTTTATGGTCGCAACCCGCAGCTCCACCTTACTGAAATCGTCTATTCCGATTTGTGCAAGGCCCTCAATTTTTTTCGCTTCCGGCTGTGCCTTCGTGTTTTCTGCACTAGGGTTCGGAATCAGCTGGTTCAGCTCTTCAATTTCCTTTTCCACGTCGATACGCGGGAACAGGGTTTCACCCTTGCGAATCACTGCGTCGGTGGGAAGAACACCCCACTGTGCCGCAGATTCATACGTCACCGCCTGTGCCCCAACGCCGAGTTGGGCTTGAATCTTCGGTGCGGTTTCCGGCATGAAGGGGGTAATCAGAACGGAAACGATGCGCAGGCTTTCGCACAGGTTGTAAATGACCGTTGCAAGGCGCGCGCGTTTGCTTTCGTCCTTCCCAAGGGCCCAAGGCATGGTTTCGTCAATATACTTGTTCGTGCGGGCGATCAGCTTCCAGATTTCCGCCAGAGCGGTGCTGAACTGGTAGCTGTCGATTGCGGCGTCGCACTTGGCGCGGAGTCCCTTTGCCATTTCAATCAGTTCGTCGTCCACCGGAGCACTTTCCCGCTGTTCAGGAATGACCCCGCCGAAGTATTTTTCCGCCATGGCGGTGGTACGGGAAAGCAGGTTGCCCAAATCGTTGGCAAGGTCGGCATTAATGCGGTTAATCAGCGCTTCGTTGGTGAACAGCCCGTCCGCTCCGAAAGGAATTTCACGCAGCAGGAAATAACGGATGGCGTCTACGCCGTAGCGGTTGCACAGGATAACCGGGTCCACCACGTTGCCTTTGGACTTGCTCATCTTCGTGCCGTCGCCGAACAGCAGCCAGCCGTGGCCGTAAACCTGCTTCGGCAGGGGAAGATCCAGCGCCATCAGCATGGCGGGCCAAATGATGGTGTGGAAACGCACAATTTCCTTTCCCACAAAGTGAACGTCTGCGGGCCAGTATTTGCGGTAGTCAGAGTCGTCCTCCGAGCCGTAACCCATTGCGGTAATATAGTTGGTCAGTGCGTCCAGCCAGACGTACACCACATGCTTGGGGTCGAAATCAACCGGAATGCCCCAGGTAAAGCTGGTGCGGGATACGCATAGGTCCTCCAGACCCTGCTTAATGAAATTAATCATTTCATTTTTGCGGCTGTCCGGCTGAATAAAGTCCGGCTGATCCTCATACAGTTTCAGCAGGCGGTCTGCGTAATTGGAAAGACGGAAGAAGTAGGCTTCTTCGTTTGCCAGCTTGACTTCGCGCCCGCAGTCAGGGCATTTTCCATCTTTCAGCTGGGTTTCTGTCCAGAACGATTCACAGGGGGTGCAGTACCAGCCTTCGTATTTTCCTTTATAGATTTCACCTTTGTCGTACAGGACTTTAAAAATTTTCTGTACGGCCTTTACGTGATAATCGTCCGTGGTACGGATAAAACGGTCATTAGAGATGTTCAGCAGCTTCCATAAGTCCTGGAATCCGGCCACAATTTTATCCACGTATTCTTTCGGGGTAACCCCTTCTTTTGCGGCGTTAATTTCAATCTTCTGGCCGTGTTCGTCCGTCCCGGTCAGAAACATGACGTCATAGCCCTGCATTCGTTTGTAGCGCGCAATGGCATCGCTCGCGACCGTGCAGTAGCTGTGGCCGATGTGCGCTTTGCCGGAGGGGTAATAAATCGGCGTGGTAATGTAGAATGTTTTCTTTTCCATGATAAAGATCATCCTTTCGTTGCTGACCGGAAGTTTCCGCCGCTTTTGGCGGCCAGTGTTACGCCGGGAGCCGGATTCCCGTAAGGGAAAATCAGCTTTTTTCAGGACCGCTTGTCCATTCGCAGGATAAGTGATGAAAAATGATTTTCCCAAGCGCCTGAAAAACGGCTAAATCACCGGGTAAAGATTAACTTATTTATTATATCATTTAATATAACAGAAGAAAAGGCAAAAATACCCTTACCCGGTCACAAAGACTGAGTTTTTGTGGCTTTTTGCGGTACTTACCAAGGTTTCGCAGGATTAAAATGAGCCTCCGCTCATTGCAGGCGGAGGCTCACAGAAAATTCAGTTGGATTCGGTGTCCCCGGTTTGCCCGTAAAGGAATTCCCGGAGCAGGGCACTGTTTTTCGTCAGGTCGGGCACCAACACTGCGCCGACCCCTTTAACGGTTTTGTCCTCATAGGTTCCGGTGTTTGGCACATGCATGGTTTTCATCGGGTAGTTTGAAACCGGTCCTGCTATGGAGGCAAGGTACAACAGCTCGGCGTCGGTCAGGTTGGTTTTTACATACGGGAGATAGTCGTACATAATTTTGTTGACTTCCAGCGGATTCATGGATTTCATCTTTTTAATCATCAGTTCTACCACTTCACGCTGACGCCCAGTGCGGCCGAAGTCATCGTCAATTTCACGGATTCGCGCGTAATACAGCGCAAGCTTGCCGTTCAGGTGGTTTACGCCCGGTTTCAGATTGCTGCCCATATTCCGGTTTTCCGCCTCGCAGACAGCCTTGTCCATGTTAATATCAAGCCCGCCCATTTTATCAATGAGAGTCGCGAAATTGTCGCTGTTGATGGAAATGTATTTATCAATATTAATACGGTAGTTGTTTTCCAATGTCTGCATGGTCAGGGCGGCCCCGCCATGGGCAAAAGCCGCGTTCAGCTTGGCTTTCCCAACCGTTGGAATTTCCAGGTAGCTGTCGCGCAGGAAAGACACCAGACGAAGCGTTTTGGTGTTGTTGTCAATGGAAATCAGCATATTGGTGTCGGAACGCCCGTCCGAGCCGTCCTCGTTTTTGTCGATTCCAATCAGCAGAATATTAGTAATATTTTTGTCGGAGATCACGCTCCAGGTCGGCGCTGCTTTTGGTTGCTGCACGTATTTTTCTGTGTTGTCGTCCCCAGAACGGTCAAGCCGAGAAGCCATTAACACTGCGTAGCCGATTACGCCGATAGCAACGACCAGTAGGATGGACATGAATCCGATAAAAAACTTTTTCAGGCCTCCGCCTTTTTTTCTGCGCTTTTTTGTGCGGTAGCGGGAAGCATCCTGTGCAGCCGCGCTGCGGCTGCGATAAGGCTGCCGATCCACATAGTTGTAACGGTCGAATTCCTCTGTGTCATATGTGGCCCGGCGGCGGGTATTTTGCGGCCGGGAGTTGGAATATAGATCCCGCTGCGGCCGGTTTTTGCCGTTTCGTTTGTCCATGTTCAGTCACCATTTCTCCGTGCATTAAAGACGGTTTTTTGAAAGCCGGTTTCGCACGGAAGCCGGTTTTATTGGGAAACAGAATTTTTGGTACCATTCTTTTACAACATAACGTGACCAAATTGTAATAAAAGCAAATTGATACAAAAAGCAGTATCATTTTATTGCAAAATGAATCATCTGTCAACAGTTATGTAAACTTATGGCATTTTTGTAACTTATTTGAAGGATGTTTTTAATTTTAGATTGCAAAATAAAAAGGCCGGCGTTCTGCCGGCCAAGTGACAGCTGTTTCAGCAGCAGTTCATTAAATTGTTAAGCAGACTTTTCAGATAATAGTCCTTTGCTGCGGCGGCTGTTGCAAAATGGAGGTGTCGCTGGCATAGATACGATAAGCTCGCGCTCCAGTCATCCACCGTAAAATCCTCCGGATTTACCGAACTTACAATCCGGATAATCTCGGCACTGTTTTTTGCAAGCAGCAGGTCGGAAACATAGAGTCCGCTTTTCTCAGCTATATGGTCTATCAACCTTTCACTCATATGTATCTGCCTTTCTTCTGAATGCGTGGGATCTGTCGTATGGGAGCACGTGATTCCAATATGAAAATTCGTTTGCAGAACGCTGCGCGTGTTATACGGCAAATTTCGGTCAGGTAAAATATCCCAACCGCTTCTGAATCTCATTATAGTTTGAAAATAATAATAAGTCAACATTTTGATGTAAAAATAAGAAAATACGTGACTAATTCTGTCGATTATGGTGCTTTTTTGTAGACTGAATTTTAAATTTTTTCAAACGCAGCTGCCAATTTTCGCGCTTTTTCGGTCATTGACTTTAATGACATGCCTGTTATAATAGAAGCAACCCCTGTCCAAGGGAAATTCGATTTTTTCCGCGAAAAGCAGGACGGAATTAGGCGTACCGCCAAAGCTTCCGGCTTGCACCGAAAGGATGATCATAAAAATGAAATCTCAAAACAAGCCGGGGCGTCATCACGTCGATGGCCGCAGGCTGATTGTGCAGATTGTTGCGCTGCTGATTGTCCTGGTGATTATCGGCGGCACTTTGCTAGCCGCTTTATATTGAAATTTCAGCTTCAAAGTCGGATTCTGCTTTGGTTGAGAAAAGGGACAAATAACGGCAATGACAAGAGGGCAGTACCAAATGAGTTTTACTCATTTGGTACTGCCCTCTTGTGTTATGAATTATAAATGGAAAATTAATCTTTTCCTGCCTGAATAAAATCAATTCCCGTGCCATAAGGGTGGAACACGATACCGGTCACCCCTTTTGCGCAGGCATAGTAATGCTTTTCATAATAGAGCGGATAGAAAACCGCCTGTTCGTTCAGATACTTTTCCGCAGTTGCCAGGGCGGGAGCCGCCGCGCTGCCGGAAAGATTCTGTGCTTTGGTCAGCAGTGCGTCATAGGTGGCATCCGTCATTTTTGCCGGATTTTGAATTTCACCGCTCTTAAACAGGGACAGGAACGCCAACGGACCACTGCTTTCCGCGCGGACCGGGCATAAAGCAACCTGAAAATCCCCGGATTGAACGCGTGAAGTCAGCGCCGCTTCATCCATCGGGTTAATATTGAAGTAATTATTGAATTCACTGTTCCAGGATGCCAGCATTTCATTCAGCATTAGTTTTACATTCGCATCATCCGGGCAGAGCACGCTTAGGCTTTTCAGCTCCGGAAGGGAAAGCTCGTTCAGGCCGGCGGAAATCAGCGAGGAAACGTTTTTCAGCTGCTTCAGGTAAAATGGACCGCCCGCAAGGGAGCGGTAATTCTGACCGTTCAGTGTGGTGAACGGAGGAATAATATTTTCTGCCGCCGTCACGTGTTCCGGAAGATGCTTCAGAACGGACGTCCGGTTAATGGACTGGAGAAAAGCCTTTCGAATGTTTTTGCTTTTCATCACGTCGGACTGTGTGTTAAAGCAAAGTCCCCAGGTCGTATCTTCAAAGGAAGTCAGCGTACAACCGATTTCTTTAGCCCGCTGGGCATCCGAGGCGGAAACCGCGATTGCGTCGACTGTTCCGCTTTTTAAGGCAGCCACCGGGTCGGTGATGGCGTTATCTTTGTTGGCAATGCTAAATTTCAGGGTGGAGGGCAGGGGAGTGCGGTAACCGGAATAGGAGGAAGAGCGGACCAGATTCAAATTATTCCCGTGATCCCATCCGTATTTTCCATCGATTACGAAAGGCCCGTTCCCAAGCAAATATTTTCGTTCCAGCCCGTAGCGTCCCTGTGTGCTTTCAAAAAATTTCTGATTGCAGGGCATGAAGACCGCAGAAGCGGTCAGGGATGGAAAATCGGGGTAGGAATAATTCAGCTGAACTACCAGTGTGTGGGCGTCTTTTGCCGTGACACCAAGCTGGCTGGCCGGCAGTTTGCCCGAATTTACCTCTTTCGCATTTTTCATGCAGAACATGGAAGAATTCGTTTTTGACCCGGTTTCGGGCAGCAGGGCACGCTGGAATGCATAAACAAAATCATTCGCCGTAACGGGAGTTTCCTTGTCCGACCACTTCGCATTGCTGCGCAGGGTAAACGTAAACACGGTGTGATCCGCGTTGCTTTCCCATTTTTCCGCTACGCCCGGGTAAGGCTTCTGGTTGGCGTCCAAACGCACCAGTCCCTCGAAAAGTGCCTCGACCGCCAGAATGGAGGAGGAATCGGAAGCAATTTGCGGATCGAGCGTTTTCGGCTCCGCTTCCAGCTGAAACGCAATGGATTTGTTGGCGTTGGGCGCTTCTTTTTTTCCGCACGCCGAAAAGGAAAATAAAGCAAACAGTATTGTAAGGCAGAGAAGAACCGCCGTAAACCTCTTCATTGGGGAATCACCTCTATGTATCATCACATGCGTTTTATTTTATCATTTTTTCCATGCGATTGCAATGAAACAGCCGAAAGGGAAAAATCCTCTCGCATGGCATCCTTAATTTATGTACAGATCAGCGGAATTATCAGTCGTTCTGGTGAAAAGAAAGGAGGAAGATTCTTCCCAATGCGATGGGACATGGAATGAAAAAAGCGGGCTGCTTCGCTTGAAGCAGCCCGCGGAACCGTCTCGGATTTATTCGATAATGCTGGTGCCGGTCATTTCCTTCGGCTGGGGAAGATTCATGATTTTCAGCATGGTCGGTGCAATGTCCGCCAGCTTGCCGCCTTCTCGCAGCTTGCAGGGATACCCGACGACACAGAACGGAACCGGATTGGTGGTGTGTGCGGTAAACGGAGAGCCGTCATCCTCGTACATTTTGTCCGCATTACCGTGGTCGGCGGTAATCAGTGCCACGCCGTTCATCTTCTGAATGGCGTCGATTACGCGGCCAACGCACTTGTCCACGGCTTCTACCGCCGCTTTCGCCGCGTCGAACACGCCGGTGTGGCCGACCATGTCGCAGTTGGCGAAGTTCAGAATAATCACGTCGTACTTGCCGCTTTCAATGCGCTCTACCACGTTGTCGGTGACTTCATAAGCGCTCATTTCCGGCTTCAGGTCGTAAGTCGCAACCTTGGGGGAATTGACCAGAACGCGGTCCTCGCCTGGGAACTGCTTTTCCACGCCGCCGTTGAAGAAGAACGTTACGTGCGCGTACTTTTCTGTTTCCGCAATGCGCAGCTGGGTCAAGCCGTTTTTGGAAACGTATTCGCCAAAGGTGTTTTCCAAAGACTGGGGCTTAAATGCCACCTGTACATTCGGCATGGTCGCGTCATACTGCGTCATGCAGATATAAGTGAGCGGGAAGAAGCCGTTTTTGCGCTCAAATCCCTTAAATTCCGGATCGACGAATGTGCGGGTGATTTCACGGGCACGGTCGGGGCGGAAATTAAAGAAAATAACGGAATCATTCGCTTTAACCGTTCCTTCTTTGTCGCAGACGGTCGGCACGACGAATTCATCAGTTACTTCGTCACGGTAGGAAAGCTCTACGGCTTTCACCGGGTCGCTGTTCTGGATGCCTTCTCCATAAACCATGGCGGCATAAGCTTTCTCGACACGCTCCCAGCGGTTGTCACGGTCCATTGCATAATAGCGGCCCATTACGGTTGCAATTTTGCCTACGCCGATTTCATTCAGCTTGTCCTGGCACTCCTTGACAAAGTCTACGCCGGAAGAAGGGGGTACGTCGCGGCCGTCCAGCAGGGCATGAATATAAACCTTTTTCAGGCCCTGGCGTTTGGCCAGTTCCACCAGCGCATACAGGTGGGTATTGTGGCTGTGCACGCCGCCGGAGGAAAGAAGGCCGATCAGGTGCAGTGCAGAGTCGTGCTCCTTCGCGTTTTGAACTGCGGACAGGAGCGCCGGATTTTCAAAAAAGTCGCCGTCCTGCACCGCCTTAGTAATGCGGGTCAGTTCCTGATAGACAATGCGGCCCGCGCCGATGTTGGTGTGGCCAACTTCGGAGTTGCCCATCTGCCCGTCCGGAAGACCCACGTCCATGCCGGAAGCGCCGATTTGTGTAATGGGGTTGCTTGAAAAAATCCGGTCGAGGTTCGGTTTGTTTGCGGATTTAATGGCGTTGCCGTACTCCGTGCCGATTCCGAATCCGTCCAGAATCATAAGGATCAAAGGTTTCTTCATCTGATTTTCTCCTGTTGTGGATTGTGATTGGTTTATTTTAGCGGCTGGCTGCTTTTACGATTTCTGCAAAGTCAGCGGGTTTTAGGGAAGCGCCGCCAATCAGACCGCCGTCTACGTCGGGCTGGTCAAGCAGTTCTTTTGCATTTTTGGCGTTCATGGAACCGCCGTACTGAATGGTGAGGCCTTCTGCCGCAGCGGCGTCGTAAAGATCCTTTACGGTCTCGCGGATGACAGCACAGACTTCGTTGGCCTGCTCCGCGGTTGCGGTTTTTCCGGTGCCAATGGCCCAGACCGGCTCATAGGCGATGATGATCTTTTTAAGTTCTTCTTTGGAAACACCGCCGAGGGCGATTTTGGTCTGCATGGAAACCAATTCCGCGGTAATGCCCTGTTCGCGCTGTTCCAGATATTCGCCAACGCAGAGGATCACGTTCAGGCCGCTGTCCAGTGCCGCACGCACACGCTTGTTTACCGTCACATCGGTTTCACCAAAATAGGTTCTGCGTTCGCTGTGGCCGATGATAACATACTGTACGCCCATGGAGGTCAGCATGTCGGCAGAAATTTCGCCGGTAAATGCACCGCTCTTTTCCCAGTGGCAGTTTTCTGCACCAACGCCGATGTTGGTACCTTTGGTGGCTTCGAGTGCAACGCTCAGGTCCACATAAGGAACACAAACGACAACGTCGCAGTCTGCATCTTTTACCAGCGGCTTAATGCCTTCAATCAATTCTTTTGCCTCTGCGGGGGTTTTATTCATTTTCCAGTTGCCGGCAATGACGGCTTTTCTCAGGTTTTTGTTCATGATAGGTACCATCCTTTCGCTTCCGGTTCAAGTTTCGTCGGATTTTGCAGGCCCGCTGCCGCCGAACGCAAACGGGCTTTCGTAATAGTTGAAATGCGGCAGCAGTGCTGCCGCATTTGCGAAAACAGGCGAAGCCTGCTTATTTGTCGTTCAGACAGGCAATTCCGGGCAGTTCCAGACCTTCGAGGAATTCGAGGGAAGCGCCGCCGCCTGTGGAGATATGGGTCATCTTGTCAGCAAAGCCGAGCTTTTCAACCGCAGCAGCGGAGTCGCCGCCGCCGATGATGGAAATTGCGCCGCTTTCTGCAACTGCTTTCGCAACGGCAATGGTGCCGGCAGCAAAGTTCTCCCATTCGGAAACGCCCATCGGGCCGTTCCAAACTACCGTGCCGGAGCCTTTGATCGCGTCTGCGAACAGTGCAGCGGTCTTGGGTCCAATATCCAGGCCCATCCAGCCGTCCGGAATTCGGTCGGAGTCAACCAGTTTGTGCTCGGCGTCCGGTTTGTATTCGGTGGCAACCATGTTGTCGACCGGGATCAGGAACTTTACGCCCTTTTCCTTTGCCTTAGCCATCATATCCTTCGCCAGTTCCACCTTGTCGCTTTCACAGATGGAAGTGCCGATGGAATAACCGAGTGCGTTCATGAAGGTGTAAGCCATGCCGCCGCCGATGATCAGGGTATCAACCTTTTCCAGCAGGTTGTTGATTACACCGATTTTATCGGAAACCTTCGCGCCGCCCAGAATCGCAACAAACGGGCGCTTCGGGTTGTTCAGGGCGTTGCCCATGATGGTGATTTCCTTCTGAATCAGGTAGCCGCACACAGCGGGCAGGTAATTTGCAACGCCGGCGGTGGAAGCGTGCGCGCGGTGCGCCGTTCCGAATGCATCGTTGACATAAATCTCAGCAAGGGAGGCGAGCTGTTTGGAGAACTCAGGGTCGTTCTTTTCCTCTTCTTTATGGAAGCGGACGTTCTCAATGAGTTCGACTTCGCCGTCCTTCAGGGAGGCGGCAATGCTCTTTGCGCTTTCGCCGATTACGTCGGTAGCCATTTTTACTTCCTGACCCAGCGCCTGGGAAAGGTATTTGGCAACCGGTGCAAGGGAATACTTCATGTTGAATTCACCCTTCGGCCGGCCGAGGTGTGAGCAAAGGATGACCTTTGCTTTATGATCGATCAAGTATTTGATCGTTTTTAACGCCTCATTGATGCGCTTCGGGTCGGAAATGTTTCCTTCCCCGTCGAACGGAACGTTGAAGTCGCAGCGAACGAGCACGCGTTTTCCCGCAACATCAATGTCCTCCACGGTCTTTTTGTTGAGATAATTCATGATTTGCACTCCTTTATAATGATGAAATGGAAATCTTTGTTTAACCTTTGACATTATACACTAAAATATTCCGCATTTCAAGCTGTCGGGTCCCGGTTTCATGCGATGAAAAGCACTTTGTGAAAAAGATCACCATTTGTAATTGCGCAGCTGCCCCTCGCAGAGAAGCTCCGGATAATTCCACTGGCGCAGTACTTCATACACGCCGATGGCCACGGAATTGGACAGGTTCAGGCTGCGTGCGTCGGGATGGTTGAGCATGGGAATCCGCACGCAGGTGTCCGGGTTATCGTGAAGCAGTGATTCCGGCAGACCGGCGGTTTCTTTCCCGAATACCAGGTAGCAGTTGTCCGGGTAAGAGATTTCGGAATGAATGTGTCTTGCTTTGGTGGTGAAGTAATAAAAGTTTCCCGAGTTTTTTTCAAAAAATTCGGGAAGACTGTCATAATAAGTGATATCCAGCAAATGCCAGTAATCGAGCCCGGCGCGTTTCAGCTTTCGGTCGTCAATTTGAAAGCCCATCGGCCCCACCAGATGAAGGCGGGCGCCGGTCAGGGCGCAGGTGCGCGCCACGTTGCCGGTATTTTGTGGAATTTCCGGTTCAACCATTACGATATTCAGGGTAGACATGTACGAATAAGCTCCTTTATTATTGGAATTATTTTTCTCAAATAAACGGGAATCCGTCGGGAACCCTATGTAAAGACCTTAGTTTGATCGATTAGGGAAATCGGTTTGAAACAATCGAATTTTCAAACCGACCGACCCGATTCGGAAGGGAAAGGTCAAAACTTTCAGCTTGCAGCGAAAGGATGGTTACCACAATGAGCAAAGCAAAAATGGGGTTGATTCGTGGAATCGGCATCGGGATTTTAACCGGCGCGGCCGTTTCTGCGGCAACCGTATCCATGATGAAGTCCAATAAACGTTTCCGTAAGAATGCGAATAAAGCGGTTCAGGCCGTTACCGATGTGATTGATAACGTCGGGGAAATCATTCGCTAAGCGGAAGGTTCGATCAGTTGAGGCAAATCGGCGGGGAGGCCCCCGCCGATTCGTTTTTTGCGAAAAAGTTATAATTACGGCAGTGCGGCATCCACAACCTGCGCAGGTTCCGGTGAACTATTTTCCGCTGGCAATGACACTGTACATATGGAACATGGGCATCACAATGGAAATCACCACGGTTCCGACAATCACTGCGATGAGAATTGTCATGGCCGGCTCGAGCATGGAGGTCAGTTTCTTGGTGGAAGCGTCCGTCTGCTCTTCGTACAGTCCTGCCATTTTATCCAGCGTTTCGAACAGCATGCCGGACTCCTCCCCAACCTGAACCATGGACACGAGCAGCGCGTCAAAAACGGGGAATTTTGCCATGGAAGCGTGGATGGAAGAACCCATCTTAACCTCGGCGGCAACCTGGGTCAGCTCTTCCTTTAAATAGCGGTTCGGAATCACATTGCGGGAAATTTCAATCGCGCGCACGATTTCCACACCGGCTTCCACCAGGGAGGACATAATACGGCAGAAGCGTGCAATATAGGATTGGCGCAGAAGGGGGCCGATTCCGGGAATGCGCAGCTTCATGCGGTCGGTGGCGATGGAAAACGCCCGGTTGTATTTCTTTAACAGGCGGTAGGAAAGAATCACCAGAAAAACGGCAATCAGAATCCAATACCAACGCGTTACAATAAAGTTTGAAACGGCCATGACAAAGCGGGTCAAAGCAGGCAGGTCGGCACCAAACTGGAGAAATACCTGTTCAAAGCTGGGCAGTACCACTGCGTTCATAATGACACTTAACGCGAGGGTGAGAACCAGCAGAAAGATGGGGTAGCCCATTGCGCCGCGCAATTTGGAAGTCAGTGCGATTTCCTTTTCCAAAATTCCGGCGCAGCGCTCAAAGGCGGTATCCAGCCGTCCGTTTGCCTCACCGGACTGGATGATATGGACGATGATTTCCGGAAAAGCCCGGAACTTAGCCATTGCGGCGGAAATCGGCGTGCCGATGTAAAGGTCGTCATTCATCTCTGTCAATATTTTTTTAATCTTTTTATCGTGCTCCCCGCTGATGAGTACACCCATTGCCATAGAAAGGGAAACGCCCGCTTTCATCATAATGCCCATCTGGTGCATTATGGCGAGCAGCTTTTTTTTCGGTATTTTTGCCTTATGAATATCGGATGAGCCGACTTCCGTCTGCCAGATGGAAGTCGGCTGGTAATTCTTTTCCAGCAGGGCGGTCAGCTCAACTGCAGTCAGCTGCTGTTCCTGCAGCAGGGTAATGGCCTGCGCCTTGTTTTCTGCACTGATTTGCCCGCGCATCTTCCGGTTTTTTGTGTTGACCGCCGTATAAAAATACTGCAAAAGGCGTACCTCCCTTCCAAGTGAAAAGAAATGCCTGCGGATTTATCGATTGAGGTCGATGTTGTATTCCGACGCGGTCTGCGGCGTGATGATCCCGCGCCGGAGCAGCTCGTCAATGCTCTTTTCCAACGTAATCATGCCCTGGCTCATGCCGGTCTGAATGGACTGGCTGATGTTGGCAGTGCGCCCTTCGCGAATGAGGTTGCTGATGGCGGAGTTGACAAACATCATCTCAAACGCCGCCGCGCGTCCTTTTCCATCCGCGGTGGGCAGCAGGCGCTGGGAAATCACACTTTTCAGCACCAGGGAGAGCTGCGCGCGGATTTGCTGCTGCTGCTCCGGTGGAAATACGTCGATCAACCGGTCAATGGTCTTTGCCGCGCCGATGGTGTGCAGTGTGGACAGCACCAGATGCCCGGTTTCTGCCGCGGTAACCGCGATGGAGATGGACTCCAGGTCCCGCATCTCCCCAACCAAAATGATGTCAGGGTCCTCGCGCAGCGCGGCTTTCAGTGCCCGTGCATAAGAAACGCTGTCCTCCCCGATTTCCCTTTGGTTAATGAGGCAGTGAATGGGTTCATGCAAATATTCGATGGGGTCTTCGATCGTAATAATGTGGCTGGACCGCGTTTTATTAAATTCGTGAATAATGGCGGCCAGCGTGGTGGATTTGCCGCTTCCAGTCGGCCCGGTTACCAGCACCAGCCCTTCCTTCAGCTCCAACACGCGTTCAATCGACTGGGGCAGTCCCAGCGAAGCAATTTCCGGGGTGACCGCATTGATAATACGGAGCACCAGCGTGGCGCCGCGCGTCTGCCGCATGGCATTAACGCGGAACCGCCCGCAGCCTGGAATTTGTGCGGAGGCGTCCATGTCGCCTGTTTTGCGGAAGGTTTCGTATTTTTCGTCGCTTAGGCAATGGTGGATCATGTCTTCCACTTCGGCGGAAGTTAGAACAGGTGCGTCCAAAAAGCACATGCTTCCGTTGATTCGGTACGCCGGGCGATTGTTTGCCGCAAGGTGAATGTCCGACGCGTGTGCCGCGACGCCGCCTTTGATTAACTCGATAAATTCCATTTTGTCCATCCTTATTGTTCCAAGATCGTTTCAGCAATGATTACTCCGTAAATTCTAATGGAAAAGGCTTATTCCTGAAGATTGCTGACTTCTACCATTTCTTCCATAGAGGTTGTTCCGTCCAGAACGATGCGGCGCAGGTTTTCACTCAGGGTGATCATACCTTCCCGCCGCGCGACGGCCCGTACCTCGTCCACATTTTTGCTGTGGCTGATGCAGTCCTTAATCGCAGGGGTCACCGGCATTACTTCGTGAATGGCGGTGCGGCCCAGGTAGCCGCGGTGACTGCAGAAATTACAGCCCTTCGCGCGGTAAAGGGTCTGCCGGGTTCCTTTTTCCAGCCCCAGCAGTTCCAACTCGTTATCGTCCGCCAAATACGCTTCCCGGCAGTGCGGGCAAAGCTTCCGCACAAGGCGCTGTGCAATCACCCCAAGCATGGCAGCGGAAACCATGTAAGGCTCCACGCCCATGTCGATTAGGCGGAGAATGGAGCTCGGCGCGTCGTAGGTGTGCAGCGTGGAAAGCACCAAATGCCCCGTAATGGCGGCGCTGGCCGCAATCCGGGCAGTTTCCGTATCACGGATTTCGCCAATCATAATGACATCCGGGTCCTGCCGCAGAATGGAGCGGAGCACGGAAGCGAACGTAAGACCGGCTTTGGGGTTGACCTCCACCTGTGTAATGCCGGGCAGAATCATTTCCACCGGGTTTTCCGCCGTTACAATATTAATGTCTTCCCGCATGATTTCTTTCAATGCGGTGTAAAGTGTTGTGCTTTTTCCGCTGCCGGTCGGGCCGCTCAGCAGGATAATTCCGTGGTTGTTGCGCAGCATGGAATTGAATTTTTCCAGATTTTCCGGCAGAAAACCAATGTCTTCCTTGACCAGTGAAAATCCGAGCGCCGTGGTGATTCGGATGACCACTTTTTCCCCGTACACGCAGGGCAGAACGGAGATTCTCATGTCAATTTCCTTTGCTCCGATTTTATAGTTGATGCGTCCATCCTGCGGAATGCGCTTTTCCGCAATGTTCATGCCGCCGATGAATTTAATACGCGATACTACCGAGGGAAGGAGTTCGGCGCTGGTTTCCATGTAAAGCATCAAACGGCCGTCTACGCGGAAGCGGATCTGCATGGATTTTTCCAGTGGCTCAATGTGAATATCGCTGGCTTTGAGCACCACAGCCTGCTCGATCATGTTGTTGACAAACCGGATGATCGGCTGGTCGTTTCCGGCGGCGTTTTCCGCCTGCACTTCCTGCTGCTGGGACGAAAGTTCCTTAGCGGCGGCAAACGCCTTTTGTGTGGTGTATAGTTCCCGGATTTTCGTTTCGATTTTTTCCCGCTCTGCGATGACCGGGCTGATTTTTAGCCTGGTATAGATTCCAATATCGTTAATACCATTGTAATCCAGCGGGTCTTCCACTGCAATGGTTAAAACGCTGCCATCCCGCTTTACCGGGACAATATGGTTGGAACGCGCCAGTTCTTCCGGTACCAGTGTGGAAAGCGTGGGGTCCACACTGACGGATGAAAGATCCAAGTATGGAATCGCAAGCTGCCGTTCTAACGAACGGATAATCTGCATTTCCGTCAAAAAATGGTTGGCCACCAGAATTTCACCCAGACGTTTATTCGTGTTTTTCTGACGGGCAAGGGCCTGCTGAAGCTGTTCTTCCGACAGTACCCCGGAGTCGATTAGAATCTGACCAAGCTTAAAATTTGTGATTTTCATCCAAAAGGCCCCCCTTTTGCGGATCGTATTTCCAGTACTTTACAGGTTCAGCAAGGAAAAGTACCATGCGATGAATTCCGAAATCTGACCGGAAAAGGCCAGAAAAAACATGAGCGCGAGACATATGGAAAAACCAAATGGAAAATAGCGGTCTTCCGGCATTTTGTGTGCAGCGAATAGAAATAAAATATGAAAGAACGCGAGAAATACCGCAATAAGATAAAAGGGAACGATCATTGAAATGCCGGTGAAAAATCCCGCGGCAGCAAACAGCTTCACATCACCGAATCCCATGGCATCTCTATGGTAGAGACACCGACCCAAAAGTCCCATCAGGAGCATTAGGGCCGCGCCCGCCGCCGCTCCGGCGAGCGGTGAAATCAGCGCAGCGGGGTGAAAACCATTGCCCACCCATTCGCCGCCGTGAAAAACAAGCCCCGTAATAAATAAGCAGAACACGAATTCATCGGGGATAATGCGATATTTCAGGTCGGCAATGCCGGTCAGCGCAAGTGGAATAGAAGTACCTGCCGCCGCCCAAAATCGAATCTGATTCCCGTACTGCCGAAAAGACAAAAGGAAAAAGACGGCGAATAGGACCGCCAGAACTGCACCGTGCGGGAACAGAAAAATCCGCTTCTGTTGCAACTCTTTCCTCGGCTGTTCCCCGTAGTCGCACAGCCACCGTGCCGGCACGGCGTTAAAAATCATGGTGCCGACCGCCCCCGCTGCGACCGCTGCGGCAGTGCAAAGAATGCCAACCCCCGCGTTCATGTGCTTTTTGCCGCGGGGCCGAAGTAGTACAGGGAAAGGGAAAGCTCCGTTGTAAGAACGGACTGGTCAGTACCCGGTACATACTTGATTTGATTTACATAATAAGCGCCGGAGGACTGCTTTTCAAAATAATTCAGCAGTTTTAACAGCTGCTCGCCCGAGCATGCGGTGGACACGGTAACGGGTACAGTGTAAAGCTGTTTGTGGTCGGAAGCGACACTTCCCGCTACGGCGGTGGCTTCTCCGGCTTCCACCTTCAAAAGCGAGACCCCTGCCAAGGCACATGCTGCGGACACGTCCTCCGCTGCTTTTTCTCCGGGGATGGGGGCCTTTTTTTGGTTGGAATCCACTTTCGCCTGAAGACGATCGATCTTCTCTTGTAACTCCGCTTTTCTGCTGAGAAGGCTGTCATAAAGCTGAATTTGCGCCGCATTCTGAGCGTGCTGGCTGTCCATTTGTACCGCAGAGACGGAAAGGGGAGTATAAACCGCGTAAAAATAGACCAATAGCACCAACACAAGCACCAATAGGTAAATCAGTACACCTGAAATCTTTTGATTTTTCATGGAGCGGCACCGCCTTTCCCGGAAGTTTTCCACGCCGTGTAATTTTTAGGGCTCAGCGTTACACTGCACTGATAGCTGCCAGCAGTCTGCACAACGGCGCTGAATGGAACTGCAATGGTGAAAAAGCCGTTGGATTCGATGTTGTGCTTGATGGAAAGATAGGTCTCAAAGTTGGAAACCGCAAAAGTCAGGGATACGTTTCCACTTGTCTGATCCACAGTGCAGGAAAGCACCGTTCCGCCTTTTGCCGTTACCTGCTCCAGAATCTGCTTTACGATTTCCTCGGAATTGCTTTTTCCGTAAGGGAGCATTGCACGGTCCGATTTTTGCTGTTCCACTTCGGAGAATAGCTTGTCCTCCTGATTTTTCAGACGTTGAATTTCAGTATAAGCGGGGTTGGAAAGGTCTTTTTCATCCTGTGCCAGCTGTCTGGCTTTCATGAAATTCAAGAACGGCTGCAGCGCCATAATGCCGATGGAAAGCGCGGTCAGCACCGCAAGCACGGTAACCTGCGCCGCGGTACTACCGGATTGCGAGCGAATATTTTTTAGAAAGTCCAGGTCGTCTTTTCTTTTTGCGCGGAGTATTCCCGCAAGCGTAAAGAATGCTTCCGGGCCAAAGCCTGTGCGGAGCGCCCGCGGCTCCGCCTTTGGAAGAACGGCACCGGCATCCGTGGCATTGATAACACTCAGCGGAATATCCAAATCCAAGGAGTTCCAGAATTCCCGGTAATTCGGCAGGGATGCAAGGGGGCCGCAGAGAAGAATACGGTCTAAATCCAGGCGTTCGCTGGAAAGCACCATGCGGATGTTCCGCGCGGCTTCGTCCGCGCTTGCGTCCAGAAGCGTGGAAATATGCCGCATTGTTTCGGGGGAGAGGGAGGCTTCGCCGTCGTCTGTGTTCATATTCAGGTGAAAGGCTGCGTCCACCGCCTCTTGAAACGGCAGGGAACGCTCCTTTTGCACAATTTCTACCAAATCGTCAAAAATGCCTTCAAACGAACGCTCAAAAACGGGGTGTCTGTCATGCATGACCAGAAGCCGCGTTTTTTCCAGGCTGAAATCCAGCACCGCAACGGTTTTTCCGGCGGTGCCGGTCAAGGCTCCGGCGGCAGAAAGCAGCCCTCCCATGGGCGGAACAATTTTATGAACCTTTAATCCCACGTGGGAAAATGCCTTGCGAATTCCCGTTACCAAATCGCTTCGCACGGCGAACAAAACTCCGGTCAACTTTCCGGTCAGGCCGTTTACATAGCCGTATTCGCGGTTCTGAATCAGGTAATCCTCCACGTCGTCAGGAAGCACGGTTTCCGCCTCCAGCCGGGCAAATGCTACCAGGTTTTTTGGCTTGCACGGCAGATGCTGATATTCCTTGCGTATGACGCTTTCCTCTTCCAGGCACACAATGCAATGGTTCGTATTGAAGTCACCGGAATTTACGCAGTGCTTTACAAACTCCGCAAACGCAGGCAGATTTGTCAGTGCGCCGCCCGAACGGAGAGGCTGCGGCAATTCGAACATCCGCGGCGCGTCGAACGCGGCCCGGTTCCCGTTCTTTGCGGGGGTTAGGTACAGAATTTCGCGGGAAAGCTGCAGTATTATCAGTTTCAAAATTGCCTACACCACACTTCAGCAGAATTCAGAACTATAATATTATATCAAGTACAGAATATCAAATACGAAGGAGCACGTCAATCAATCGAAACATTGCGGATTTGAAAAGCAAAACAAGCCCCGGACTCCGGGGCTTGCTGTATCAATAGCTTTTCGAATCAGGTTTTCGAAGGTGCAGTGCCTGATAAAACATCAGTGACTTTCTGGGATAGCTGTAATTGGTAATAGGTGCTAGATGGAGCTGATTTGGCAGCAACAATCTTTCCTCCTGCCGTATAATACCAATGATAGTCGCTCTGCTTACAATCAGGTAATTCGCTCTTGCTGTTAAGAATATTGTTGTATTCCAATGCATCTTTTACCGTTAATTCGTCTACCGAAATGTTTGTTAGAGAACCGGTTGCAGTTTTTGTTGTTGCTTCTGCATGAGCCGTTTTAAGTGCAAGTTCAATGGTTTGCGCATTGGCCTCATCGGCGCTCTTATTTGCGGAATCAATAACATTGTTTACTGTCGGAATCGCGATGGCAGCAATGATGGCCAGAACCGCAATGACGATAACAAGTTCCACAAGGGTAAAGCCTTTTTTGTTCTTGGATTTTATCAGGGCTTTCATGGGGCATACCTCTTTCATTTTAGTTTTATTTTCCATTTGCGTAATATTTTTACAAACACCTTCTAGTTTGATTATTATAAAACTGCTTTCTTAGTCTGTCAATCCCTCAATTCATTATGCAATATAATTATTTAATTTATGATTTTACAGTCACATATTGTATAATAATTACAAAATGTTGGCCAAAAATAAAGTTAGTGTGACCTTATTGCGCAAATTGGTCGAAAAGGCGGAAAATACTGATAATTTTATAGGAAAGAATTATAAATGATTGCGAAAAGTACACAATCCCGCTATAATCAAAAAGTAGACAAGTGGGGAAACTGGATGCGAAAAGGCTTCTAGCCAAATGCAGTTTTGGTATAAATTCCTATAAAATTGTGAAAGGGGACGTTCAAAATGAGAGCCAGTTCCAAACGGGGCGCCGCTCTGGCGTATGCGATTATGGTCACGGCCGCTCTGCTGATTCTGGCGGCGGGGCTGATTTCTGTGGCGGGCGCAAACCTGAATGCTTCCCAGAACAGTTTGGAAAGCCGTCAAGCATACCTTGACGCGAAATCTGCTATTGAATACGGAAGGGCGTACCTTGCCAATTACCCGGAAAAAGAAGATGAGGGCTTCTCCATCCTTTCTACCGGAAGTGGGGCCGGATTCAAAATCGGTTCTGCCGGCGCGCAGAACGCGGTCGCTGTTTATGACCCAAGCACCAGAACCATCAAGGCCGCCGCCCGGTACCGTTCTTCCGACCGCGTCCGCAGACTGGGGTACCGTCTGGGGGAATCGGGCGGGGAAAATTCCGGCGGGTCGCCTTATGAATTTTTTGTTTCTGGTATTGGTTACGGGGACACAAAAGTTTTCAATGAGGTGGAAGCTCCTTACATTTCCGGTTCAGTGCAGTCGGTTTATCCGGTGGTATTCCTCAATCTTCTTCGAAGCGGAAATTTGAATACGGAGAACCGCTTAACAGCGCCGAAGGTTTTTTGCATGGGCTCCCCTAGGCCGATTGAATTTTATAGGGAAAGCCGGTCCAGTATTGTTTCCGATTTTATCTGTATCGGCGGCGATAATATCTATGGGCAGGATTACCGCAACAATAGCTTGGATGCTTCGCATTACAGCACTTTGATTTTGAAAAGTAAATCCTCGGACAAGGGCGTCCTTTGTTTTACCCAAAACTGTACTTTACAGATTGACGGAAACGCATTCAAACGCAAGGTGGCTATTCCATCCGGCTACTATTATTTTCAGGATGGTATGAATCTATTTGATTTAACAAACGAAAATAGAAACGTTCTGCTCACTCGGGTGGATACAGCGTTCCTTCCTAGTTTTGTGAATGAGGAACAGGTGAATTTTATTCGGGACAATTACGCGAATTTTATGGATTCGGAGCAAGGAACCTGGAACTACAGTTCCGTCTGGACCGATGACGGTGGAAAAGTGAGTAAGGGCCGTCCCAGTAACCTGTCCAACGGAAAAGCATACAGTCTTACCGGCAACACGGTGTATTTTTATATCGCTTCCTGTGACCATTGGGAAGATGCCTTTCGTAAATCTGGAAATCCGAATCCGAATTTGGGCGTTTACCAAGCAAAACGGATTATTATGCGCTATGTGAATGACCAGACAAATCTAATCATCCCTAAAAATAAAACCGTTGTTTTTCAGGCGGATACGATTTCGCTCAGTACGGCATTTCAGGATGACGAGGCGGACGGCAGCGCAGACCAGCGTCCGGCCATTACAGGTCACCAGAAGGCGGACAGCACTCAGTTCATTTTACGACCGCTGCACGGAGATACATTAAAGCTCTATGTTCCGAATGATCTTCGCGTCTATCCGGATTATGACAGCGATGAAAATTGGTCCTATCTTATCCGGGCGGGGTATTATGATATTCCGGAAACCGATCTGCTCAGCGATCGTGCAAAAAAGTTTTTTGAACGCACGGAACCCGAAGATCCGCCGTCCGGTGGTTCCGGTGAATCTGGCGGTGGTTCTGCGACCGGAGGTGTATATACCGATGGACTGTAAAAAGATGCGGAATCTGCATGGCAAACGAGGGGCAACCCTAGTGGAAGTGATTGCCGCGGTGCTGATTCTTGCCATTGTGGTCACCGGCGTGCTGACGGGAATCGGGTTTTCCCAACGGGCGATTTTGTCCCAAAGCTCACAGGGTGACGCCGCCGCACAGGCGCAGAATCTGGCGGATACGCTGATCACCATGCTGCATGGCAAGGACGAAGACCAGGCGGCACAGGTTGCGGTTTCCGGTGCACAGCGGGTGGATTCCGGCGATTTTCCGGCCAAGGATGTGGACAAGCAGTTTTGCATTACGCCGGTGCACGACGATACGCTTTCCGGAGATGATTCGGAAATTTCGGGATACCGAATTCAGGTGGCGGTCGCCTATACCGACAACGGCGGGAAAAAATACGTTCAGCTTACCGCATTTGCGGCAAAGGACGGTGATGCAGCATGACGCTTCGCGGAAAAAAAGGAATTACACTGGTCGAACTGATTGTTTCCGTCGCGCTTACGGCGGTCATTATCACCGCGGCCTGCGGCGCGCTGTATGCCGCGGCACACAGCTTTCGGAGCGGTTCAGCAAGCGCGTTTAACCAGCAGAGGGCGGCCCTTGCAGAAAGTTACCTTCAGCGTTATGCGGCTACAGCAACCGCGGTTTCCTCTGAGTCAGAGAGTGACAAAAACGGCGTTATCTTTTCCGTAAGGAATAATGCCGTACAAATTACCCGGCAAACGGTGTCGGACAGCGGAAAAACGCAGGCAAACGAGGCGTCCATCGATGGGATTTCCGGAATAGAGGTTTCGGTTTCCGCTGGAGTGCTGCATTACACCATTGTATCACAGGACGGCAGTTACCGTTTGACCGGAGGAATCGCGTTGAACAATGATGCCTCGGATTCTCTTGCACCATTCACCGTTCGGGGGGATTCGGTTCTCTTTTTGAAATTGTAAACGGGCTGTTCTTGGTCTGTGGCGCTAAACCGGGTGAGTCCGTACTTTTTGCGTGTCAAATTTTTTACGTTCGGAACGATAAATTATATAGCTATCCTTCGATTCGAATGGATTCGCATTAATTTAGAGTGAAGGGGGTGAAAAAATTGACCGCAAAGAAGAAGAAAATAGCTTTTTTATTTAACATTTTTCTTTCATCATTAGCAGCAAAGCCGCTTGAAGTCAGCAACAAATCCATGGCGGCCATCCTGAATATTTCAGAATCCGCTCTGTCTAAACTGCGCCACAGCCGTACCCAAAAATTGCCGGCTGGCCTGCACCCGGGCCTTATGGCATCGAAGTTTGTTGCGGAGGTTCTCCGGGAATTTGCGCCCACCAAGGCCACGGCGCTGCTGTTTATCGATTACGCCAAATCACTGGGGGAAAAATATATCTTATCGGACTCCCTGTCCCGGTTTGTTTCCGTCATTACGGCGACCAATGCCGTGGAAGAGGAAAAAGCCAAAAAGCTTTATACCGGTATGATACCGGAACTGCTGAAGCTCTGTTATGAAGAGTCCTACTTCAGTTCCGAAAAGGAATACGACAACTGGGTAATGAGCCACAGCAATATGCATTCGGAAGCGGTTTACCAGAAAATCTGCGATATGGTGAATCAGAATGTGCTGAGCAGCGAACGGCTTAAGCAGCTTGTGAATGTGGTATATTCCGCCTCGGTTCGGCGTCAGCTGGCCCAGTACCACAGCGATTTTTCCTACCTTGAAATGATGAACGATTTCTTTCGCTCTCAGGTAAACCAACCGTTTTACAGCATGATCCGCCGAAGTGAGCAAATCTCCGTTTCGGACGATGGAACCGAGATTACCCGTGTGATGACAGCTCGCGAGCAGATTGTTCCGCAGACGATGCAGCCGGTGGATTTCACAGTATCACAAACCTATTATAATAATTCCATGCATCTGCCCTCGGAAAACATCATTGAAACCGCTTTTCATGAGCTTTCCTGCTCTGTGAATGGCCAGCCGCTGACCGATTATGTTAATCAACAGGAAAATACCTCCTATCAGTCCCTGCATCAGTTTATTACAGTTCAGGAAGAAGAGGATGATGGGAGCGAAGCCTCGGAAAAGCATCTGATGCTCCGGTTTACGCTGTATCCATCCGAAGCCGGCGAGCCGATCAATATTGAATACGGCTACACCAGCACGTCACCGTTTATTCCGAACGTTTCCTGCAATTGTTTCTATACGCTGCAGTATCCCTGCAAATTTCTGTATCATGAATTCGCACTGGACGAGCGAACCGCGACGAAATGGGGTGTGCGCGTTAAGCTGTTTGCTCCATTAGCGAACAGTATCTGCGACCGGAAGGATCAGCAGGATAGTATCCGGACGGGCGGAAGCGCAGGTGCTATGCATGTGATGTTTTATGATTGGGCCATGCCGGGTGCGGGTTATTTTTGCAATCTTTATGAAAGAAAGGGAAATTCTGCGGACACGGCTGCTTTTTAAGTCTTCTATTCGGTATGGAATGAAAGCAACCTGTCCTTCTTCATAAATCCTATTTTGGCAGGTTAATTCAGGGCAATATTATTTGGAAATAACTTGCGCGAAATTGTCGCTTTTTATATAATAAGGTAAGATCATACAAATCATACAAAACTTAGAAAGGGGAGAGCGGAATGCCTTTGCTGGACGATTCCCATACCCCGGTATTTTTTGATGTCTTTTACAGGCCGTTTGACGGGAACGGACAGACCCTTTTGGCACAGGTGAGGGAGGAGTATTTTTCCTCTTTACACGGAAAATCGGGAAAGCTCCGCAGTGTAGAAACCGGTGCGGAATGCCGGACCCGCTACAAAATCGGCCACGGTGTTTTTCAGTGGCGGAAAACCAGTGGGAAATTGATCTTACAACAGTCCTACCGTGACCGGGACGGATATTCCATTCTTACGTGGAATCCGGCGGGGGAGCTTATTTCCAAAGCGCGTTTTGGCGCAAATCATCATTGGCTGCAAACCTGTTATTATGCGGGAGATCCAGCAAGGCCGGCGGCGATGCTCAAACCGGAGCAAAGTGGCGGCCTTTTTCTGCTACGCTATTGTGAAAAAACACAGCGGTATGAAAAAACAATGCTGCGGCCGTTGCCATACACCGCAGGCAGCGCAGAGCAGAGTTTGGTGAATGCTGTTGTCGGCGAGCCGGAAGTGATTGCCCGGACGGACGGAGGAAGCTTCTGTTACTGCCCTGCGCAGGAAGCGGCGCGTCGTGCCGCGGTGCTAAATGACCTGAAATCGGGGGAACGCAGCATAAAACCGGTGTGGCCGGAAGAACCGGACGCAAAACTTCATTTTATTTACATAGAAAATGCGGTGCCCAAGCCGGAACCGGAACCGCAGGAGGTTCCCTTTTCCGTGCCGGAAACTGCGAAATCCGTGTGGATTCCGGAAGCGGTGCAGAAAAAGGATTACCACGCCAATCACGAACTTTACAGCGTGGAAGCGAGCGCGCCGAAGAAATACGCAGTTGCAGCAAGGGGAATCGGCGGCAAAACGCAGGTTAGTTCTGCAGTTGCTCCCGGCGTTCAACGCGCGGCCACCCGCATTGTGGTTAGTGCAGAGGAAAGCTACCTTTATTTCGGAAAAGTCATCAACGGTCTGCGCCAGGGACGCGGCCGCACCCAGATGAGCAACGGCAACACGGCCTATGAAGGCAATTATGTGGACGGGAAACGGGACGGCTTCGGCGTATACTATTATAAATCCGGAAAGCTCTGCTACGCTGGAAATTGGAAGGAGAACCTCCGCGACGGCACGGGCGTTGCGTTCAGTTCGCGGGATGGCTCCATTTTTGTTGGCCGTTGGAAAAACAATATTCCAACAGGCCCCGGCGCGGCGTTTGACGCGGACGGCAACCTGATTTATACCGGTGAATGGAAAGATGGCAAACGCCATGGCCACGGCACGGAATTCCGAAACGGTGAAATTGTTTTTTCGGGTGAATTCCGCGACGACCATTATTATTCAGGGTATAAACGGATTGAAGACGAAACGGCTGTATCGGAATCGGATGAGCAGGACAAGGAAGAAAGTGCAGTTCGTTCCGATGTAAAGCAATAATCCTTTTCATTCATAATCAGGACTTTACGGGATGATATGTTTGTAAACCAAAAGCACTTTACGGAGGTTTTCCATGCAGTGGCTGGAATTGCATAATGTGGAATACGGGGAATGTGTCGTGCTGGGCGGCGCCCACCATGATATTTTAATGGTGGACTGCGGTAGCAGCAACCAGAAAATCCGCGAGGGGGATGTGGAATTTTCCGCATACGTTGATCCTTCCATTTTGCGGCGCTACGCGGGGTGCACTGCGCGCAGCTTTCTGCTGACCCATTATCACCGCGACCATCTCTGCGGGCTGCGCCGGATTCTGGAGGCAAATCCAGACTATTTCGGGCGTATCTTCTTTCCTGCTTCCCCCTGTGACAGCCGCGGTAAGCCGCTGCTTCTGGAATTTGCGCTGTTTGTTTACGCTTTTTTAAGCCGCCAGACCGATTATTCGCAGGTGAACATCAGCGCGCTGAAAATTTTTGAACGCACGGCAAAGCTCACCGGGGCCAATCGCATCTACGCGCTGAAACAGGGCGACAGCTTCTTGTTTGACGGCGTTACCTACGACGTCCTTTGGCCTGCGCGAGAGAATTTTCCATTTACCGATCTGTTCGCGAGCGCGGTGGAGGACATGAACATTTGTCTCAGCTCGCCATTTCTTCCACAGTGTGCAAGGAACTTTATGCGGCTGAAGGAGGAATTCTGTGCGGCTTACTTGGCGTGCTGCATGACTGCACCGGTTCGGCAGGAGGCGATTGCCCGGGTTTCTGCCATATTAAATAGGATCGATGAGTTGATTCCTCAGCTGCAGCTGCTGCCCCCTGCACCGGATATTGCGGAAATCCTCAGCAGACCATCGACGCGTACGGCTTACTCGGATGAACTGAACGCGGCAAGCGTGATTTTCCAGAATCGGCGTACGCAGGAAGCCAGTCTGGACGATATTTTAATGACAGGGGACGCGACCCCGGAAAGCATGGACGCGGTGGCCGACTTTCTGTACGATTCCTATTACATTATAAAGGCGCCGCATCACGGCACGGCGAGCGCTTGGAGCCATCTGCTGAACGAAATCAGCGCGTCCCATATTCTCATCAGCAACGGTGACTACCAGCAGGGCGGCAGCATTGCCGCCGAATACGTCGATCTTCCCGCTATTAAGCACTGCACCAACTGCGCCGCCTGTTCGTGGTACCAAAGCAGCGGGTGTTCTTGCAACCGTGTGGCCTGCTGCTATGACCTTCCGGATCGCCCGGGGTTAACCATTAAATGTCCGTATTGCCAAACATACCGGGATTCGTCGGCACGCGGGCAGGCACCCTGCCGAATCTGTGTGGTGTCCTCCGGCGGAGAACGCGCCTGCCTGTGTGATGACAAGCCGGCGGCGAATAATTTTTAAATCGATCAGGGAAATTGAAGATTCAGCGGAATAAACAAAAATGTGGATTGTTTGTTGACGGATTCATTGACGCGACTAAATAATAGACAAGAAAAAGAAGAATAATTTGACGAAAAATCGAAATGTTCACAATGATTTCATATTTCCTTCACAGTATTTTCATCCGTTCTTCCTTGCATGGCATCATGTGTGCTAAAATGTGGAAAAATAATTGGAAAACGGCGAGATTACAGGTAATTTTTATAGAAAATAATCTCCATTATCTACTTGACAATGATTGCCAAATATCTTATAATCCAATTAAACATATGGGCGGTACAGGTGACTGCGGCATTGCTGGCGCTCTTTGTGCAAGGCAGTTGTCACTTGTATCATGCGAGTCAGGGGAGAATTTTTAACACCCATGGCGAACACATGTATGTTAACTTCTCATAGCACACGCAAATGCAAAACGAACTATTTTAAGGAGGACAAAAAGGATGAAAAAAATCACAGGAAAAGTTGTTTCTCTTGTGCTTGCGCTCGCACTTGTAGTAACAAGCTTTTCAGGCATCTCTGCTTTTGCTTACAGCAAAACAGTAGAAGGCAGAGTCGACCTCACCGAAGATGAGATTTATCTTGTCAACGGTGGAGAAACTAAGGAACAAAGGCAGTATAAAGTCGACTTACTTAATGGTAAGGAACTGACTGCCTTGGATCGTACTCAGTCTGCATCCGATGTTGAGGTTTCCTCAATTTCTCATGCTTCTGGTGACTCTCTCGTTAGATGGGACATTGATGACACCAATGTTACCTTTACCCTGAGAGATTCTAAAAAGTCTGGTAAAGAAGTTCTTTCCGTTCTTGTGAAAGGAAGCTACACAGACGACGATGACAACAAAATTACTGTTAAGGTAAAGAAAGAGTATACGATTCATGTACTCGCTGCCGACAAGTTTGTAATCGGTAAAAAGGATTCCGGTTATGAAAAACCGGGCGATGAAATCGATGAGTTGGATTCTTTTGCCCAGACCGCTGGCAGCAAACAAGAGGCCTGCATCTATCAGCCGAAGGCTGGAGCGGATGCCAGAGCAACTTATGAAATAAAGAAAAATTTGGTCCTGTCTGATAAAGATAAAGATGCTCTGAAAGGCAAGATCTTTGTTGATATCAGCAACGACACAAACATTCACGCTACCGTAGATAATGATAGCGGCGTGATTACAATGTTTGCGGGTAGACAGCCTAACGATGATTTTACTAAATTTGGTGACGACGCATCTACAGGTAATGTAACAATTACTGCTACAAGCTATGATGCAGATGGCAAGAAAGATGATGATACCAAGACTACTTTTAAAGGCAAGATTGAAAAGAAAGTAGATGTCGCTACACTCGTAGAATCTATGAAAAAAGCTACGGAAGATCCTGATTCTTTCGTAAAAGATTCTTTCGTAATCGAAAAGGCAGATAAGGGCGGCTCTACTGTTTTGGAAGGTATCAAAAATAAGTATCTTGCAGATGCAGATGAAGCTGCTAAAGATGTTGTTGTGACCAATGCAGAAGTTGTTTTCCCTGATGGCACAAAGTCTGTTTCTGTAGGTGAAAAATCCAATCTCCAGAAGATTTCCGGTACAGTCGGTGCTCTGTCTGTTGGTGATGCATCAGTCAATACGATTGATGTAAAGGGTTCTGTTTCTATTACCGGTGATAAGGCGTCTATTGGCGACATTACGGCTGATGCTGGTGTTTCTGTTGAAGACGGTAAGACCGGGAACATCACGGTTAAGGATTCTGGCCTGAATATTGCTGGTGGTACTATTGGCAATGTTGAGATGAAGGATGACGCAACTACGGTTACAATTGAACCTTCTGATGATGAAACTGCAATCACAGTTGGCGACATTAAGACCAAGAGAGGTTTGACGATTTCTTCTGTTGATAGCGCCAAGGTTTCCGTTGGTAATATTACGGTGACTGGTGATTCTGATGTTACATTAGTTGGTAACAAGGTTACTTTGAAGTCTGTTGATTTTGACTATTATGTTGGCAGACTTGCCCTCGGCGATACTGATGAGTTCGTTGGCACGGTGCCGTCTTTGAAGAATGCAATTAACACAACTATTGCTGCTCAGGAAGAAGACACTGACGCAGTTATTAATGGAAATGTTAATGTAGATGCAATTTCTGTTGATGATGATGCTGCTCTTAAGTTTACTGATAAGGTAGACGTTAACACAATTGACGGCGACGGCACTTTGGCAGTTGCTGCTGGCAAACTCTATGTTGATGGCTCTGCTTCCGGTGTTACCCTGAAATTGACAGATGCAAATCTTGCCAATGGCATGGTTGCTTACACTGCTAAAACTGATGCTCTTGATGTAGACGACATGAACAACTTTGGCTTCACTGTTGCGAAGTCTACCGGCAACTCCATTGATACCTTTAAGATTAATGGCTTGACCTTTGCTGGCGTACAGGTCAACAAGACATCCGCCAGAATTGCAAAAGACTATAGCGAAACCTTTACCGCAACTGCGTATCCGACCGGAACCACCATTCCGACCGATGCGAAGATTGCTTGGGAACTGGATGGCAATGATGATGTGTTCCAGGTAACTGCTACAGGCAATACTGCAACAGTTAAGGTTCTTAGGATTGATTCCGATTTTGCTTCTGAAAATGAAGCTACTTTGACAGCGAAACTGGTTGACGAAGACGGCGATGAGATCGATGATTATGCTTCTGCTGAAATCGCTCTGACCGCTATCGCAGTTCCGGATGCTAAGTCCGACACAACCACAAACTTCACGGTTGCTCAGGGCGCTAGCTACACCATGAAGGTTACTTCTGCTACAGCGCCGTCTGTAACACTTGGCACCGCTGGTGTGTTCGCTGTAACAACCACCAAGAACGGCAACGATTACTTCTACAAGTTCGTTCCGACAGGTAAGGTTGGCGCTGCTACCGGCGTATACCTCAACGGCACAAAACTCCTTGTTGCTTCCGTTGGCGCTCCTGCTTTCAAGAGCGACACCACTGTTGCAATTAAGGTTGCTGCTGGCAAGTCTTACACCTACAAGATCACCGCTTCCGCAGCTCCGAGCTTCGGTTTCGGTACTGGCAACGTTTTCAGCGTTACCAAGATCAGCAAGGTTGGCAATGACTACTTCTTCACAGTTGCTCCGGTTGCTAACGCAAAATCCGGCGCTGCTACTGGCGTATACGTCAATGGCGTGAAGGTTAATGTTGCTACAGTTGCGTAAGCAATTTGGCACAAGGTTTCTTCCTAATTTGATTACTACTATCTCAACAAAATAAGTGTAGTTGTATTTGCGTAGCAGCGGTTTGGGCTTTTGCCCAGCCGCTGCTTTGTGCCCCAAAAGCTAACAGCCTAAAACAGTGAAATCCACTCGGTTTGCCGCAAATCGGGTGGATTTCGCTGTTTTTTGTTTTAGTTAATTCATGGAATTACCTTGAAAATAGAAATGCATTCCGTTACAATGAAGAAAAATAGTGCATACTTGAAATATATCGTGTTTTACAGAAAGGAACATGGCCATGATCTTTAGCAGCCTGCTCTTTTTGTTTGTCTTTCTTCCTTTGGTTCTGGTTGCTTACTATGCTGTGCCGCGCAAATGGAAAAACCTGTGTCTTTTTTTATTTAGTCTGGTGTTTTACGCGTGGGGCGAACCGGTTTCTATTTTCATTATGCTGTTTACCACGCTTTTCGATTATTTTGTCGGCGTTTTACTCGACCATTTTCGCGACAATCGGACCGCAGCACGATGGATTTTGGTCATGAGTATTTGTGTGAATGTTGGCCTTCTCGGGTACTTTAAATATTCCGACTTGTTAGTACAAACTTTCAACGGTATAACCGGATTGTCCGTACCGCCTCCGCAGGTAGTACTGCCGATCGGTATTTCCTTTTATACTTTTGAAGCGCTTTCCTACGCGGTAGATGTTTACCGTGGCCAGGCCCCAATACAACGTAATGTGATTGATTTTGGTACTTACATTTCCTTTTTCCCTCATCTTGTTGCTGGACCGATTATCAAATATGAATTTATGGCCGACCAGCTGCATAATCGGGAGGAAACGCTGGAAAAGTTTACAGCCGGTTCCAAACGATTTATGGTTGGACTGTTCAAGAAAGTGTTAATTGCCAACAATCTGGCGCAACTGGCGGATAAGATACAGTACCTTGGGGATCCTTCCACGCTTTCTGCATGGCTGGGTGCACTGGCCTTTACGTTCCAGATTTATTTTGATTTTTCCGGATATTCCGATATGGCAATCGGTTTGGGGCAGATGTTCGGCTTTACGCTTCCGGAAAATTTCAACTATCCTTACATCTCGCAGAGCGTGTCGGAATTCTGGCGGCGCTGGCACATTACACTAGGTTCATGGTTCCGGGAATATGTTTATATTCCTTTAGGTGGGAATCGCTGTTCGGTGTTGAAAAATGTCAGAAACCTAGCCGTTGTTTGGGTGCTGACCGGGATCTGGCATGGCGCAAGTTGGAATTTTGCCCTGTGGGGCGCGTATTACGGCCTTCTGATTATATGCGAGAAGCTTTTCTTAAAAAAACTACTGGACAGAGTTCCTGCGTTTGTTCGGTGGCTGTATGCGTTTCTAGCTGCCGTTACCGGATGGGTGCTGTTTTCCTATACCGACATACAAAAGGCGTTTGGCGTGCTTGGGGCAATGTTCGGCTTTGCATGCGGTGTGGACAGCCTTGGAAGGTATTCACTGATTACTTACCTGCCTTTGTTTATCGTGGCTGCGCTCTGCAGTACGCCGGTTGTAGGACGCTTGACCGAAAGGCTGAGAAAGAGCGGAGTAGCCGGTCGGGTGATATGGTGCGCCGGTTTTATAGCCCTATTTGTCCTTTCGCTGTCCAGTCTGGTGAACAATTCGTATAATCCGTTCCTTTACTTCCGTTTTTAAAGGATAGGTGAGAGCATGAAATTATTTGAAAAAGGAAAGAATGAGAGCAGAAAATGTGAACCTGGTTCCTTGGCGATTACCGTGTTCTTGTTTCTGACGATTCTTGTAGGAATTCTGTATTTGGCTCTTGCCCCAAAACAGACCTTTTCAGAAGATGAAAATCGCGTGTTGGAATCTTTTCCGACCGTAACGCTGGAATCAGTGCGCGACGGCAGCTTTATGGATTCCGTGGAAGCCTTTGTGGGCGATCATTTTATGCTGCGTAAATTCTTTGTTTCTTTAAATACGCGGGCGCAGCTGTGGACCGGCAGGCGGGATTTGGCGTCGGATTACAGCAAAGTACCTGCTGAAGGCGGGATCTATTATGGAAAAGACGGGCATCTGTATGAGGTTTTGCTGCCAAACCGGACAGATGTATTTCAGCGTAACGTTTCCGGCTTCAAAATTTTTGCCGAAAAAGCGCAGGTACCGTTTTATGTGCTTCCGGTGCCGTCCGGCTCGCAGGAGCAGCCGGATAAGCTGCCCTACTCCGCGCCGAACCATGACCAGAGGGAAGAATTAAACGCGCTGCAAACAACGCTGGGGCAATCTGCGAAGGTAATTGACGTATTTGAAGCGTTGAGCGACAAAGACGGTCAGGATTATTACTATAAAACGGACCATCACTGGAACTCGTATGGGGCCTATCAGGGCTATCGTGTCCTGATTACCGAAATGGGTTATTCTCCGGCTGAACAGGATGACTTCGATTTCCAGAAAGCCTCTGACTCCTTTTACGGTACGCTTTACTCAAAAGCAATTTTATCCAACCAGCAGCCGGATACGGTGTATCTGCCTGTATATAAGAAAGCTGAGAAGCTGAGCCAGGCCACCGGGAATTTGGTGCACGATTCGATTTACTGGAAAGAATATCTGGAGAAAAAGGATAAGTACTCCGTTTTTCTCGGAGGAAACCACAGCGTGGATATCGTGAAAAATGAAGTTCAGACAAATGGGAAAAAGCTATTGATCTTGAAAGACTCCTATGCAAACAGTATGGTACCATTTTTAGCCACAAATTTCTCGGAAATTCATATAATCGACTTAAGATATTACAATAAGGATATTTATTCCTATATACGACAAAATGGAATTACCGAAACAGCCGCGATCTATAGTATTAAGCAGCTTTGTGACGTTTTGGTTGGCAACCGGCTTCTCCAGCGCTGAACCGCTCATTTATATGCAGAATCGAGCGAAATCCGGCCTTAAGAAGGGCGGAAATCTATGTGGCATTTTTTTGAATATCGGACCCCAAAAATGCAACACTCGATTTCAAATTATTCTTAGGCATTTTTATTACAAAATATTTACCTTTTCAGATTCGGAGGCATTCTGAAAGCGCAAACTCAAAAACCGCATGAAATCTGGAAAAAACACTGATTTAAACCAATAAATGATTCATTGATTTAGTGAATTAAACAAAAATAAATTTCTTGTATATCTTGAAAAATGCATAAATTATTGCTATAATATTTCAAAGTATAAGGATGGTGTAGGACACGCTCGACGATGAGTGTGTCCTACAGTACATTTTAAAGGAATACTTCATCTATTTACTGGTTGAAAGTATAAAAGCGGCAAACTGCATTCCAAACAAGAATGAACTCAATCGTTATCCTTTTAAATGTTTGCACACAGGGGTATCTTGGAAAAGCAAAGTCGCTTTCAAAAGGCTTTGACTTGCATAGTACGGTTTTAAGGGACTGTATCGGTGCAGGGTAATTTATAAAGCAAATTCAAAAATCTTTGGAGGGATTTTATGAAGAAGATCATTGCATTACTGTTGGCAGGTGCCATGATGGTTTCGACAACCGCTTGCGGCAATAACACCGCATCCTCTGCGGCATCCGGTACGGGCAACACTGCTTCCGCAGCAAGTTCAACGGGCACTGGCGCCGTTGCCGCTGCCGATTTGGCTTCCAAAAGCAAATACGCCGGAACTCCTGACGCAGATATGATTACAATCAACTTGGTTCAGGAGCCCCCAGAGTTGAACAGCATGCAGACAACAGATACGGCTTCCGCGAATATTCTGCGTGAAACAATGGCCGGTCTTATGAAGTTGGATGCAAACGACAATCCGGTTCCGGATATGGCGGAAAGCTATACGGTAAGTGAAGATAAAAAGACCTACACCTTTAAGCTCCGCAAGGATGCAAAATGGTCCAACGGCGAGCCGGTAACTTCGAAGGATTTCGTTTTTGCATGGACCACCGCGATGAAGAAATCGACTGCTTCTTCCTACGCCTTTATTTTGACCGATAACATTAAAGGCGGCCAGGATTATTATGATGAAAAGATTAAAGAAGACGGCCTTGGCATTAAGGCACCGGATGACTATACCTTGGAAGTAACCTTTGTCAACCCGATTCCTTATGCTCTTCAGCTGTTCTCGTTCCAGACTTATCTGCCGGTTAACCAAAAAGCATTTGAAGCCGCCGGTGCGGATAAGTATGCGAAAGACATGGATAAGTTTGTCACCAACGGGCCTTACAAGATGGTTGAGTGGGTGCACGACGACCACATTACGCTTGAGAAAAACCCTGATTACTGGGATAAAGACAAAGTTGGCATTCCGAAGATCAAACTGGTTATGATGAAAGATGCCAATGCTACCATGAATGCCTTCCGTGCAGGCCAGTTGGATTTCATGACCCTGGGTGCTGACTCCCTGGCTCAGATGCAGGCACAGGGGCAACCGTATGTTACCTATGCTGACTGCAGCAACTGGTATGTACAGTACAATACCCAGAGAAAACCGTTTAATAATGCGAAAGTCCGCCAGGCTTTTGGTATGGCGATTGACCGTGAAAGCTTTGTAAAGAACGTTCGTAAAGATGGTTCGATTGCAGCACAAGGCATTGTTCCTCCCGGAATTGCCGGTGCCAATGGTGAGTATGCTGAGGCCAGAGGCGATATTTCTCTGAAATATGATCCGACCAAGGCAAAACAGCTGCTCGAAGAAGGTTTGAAAGAAGTTGGCATGACGATTGACCAGCTGAAGCCGGTATTCATCAGCGATAATACAACCGCTGCTGCAAAGGATACCGCTTTCTTCCAGGAACAGTGGAAGACCAACCTTGGTGTTTCTGTTGAATTGAAGCCGCTTACTTTTAAGGCTCGTGTTGCAGCGATGAACAGCGGAGACTTTGACTTTGTATATGCAGGCTGGGCTCCGGATTACAACGATGCAATGACATTCTTGGATCTGTTCACAACCAACAACGGCAGCAACTACGGTAGATATTCCAGCAAGGAATACGATGAAACCATTGCCGCCGCAGCAAAAGAAGCCGATGTTACTAAGCGTCAGGAACTGCTGATGAAAGCAGAGAAGCTCGCTGTCCAGCAGGATGCTCCGGTTTATCCGATTTACTTCAGCGTAATTCCTTACACCACTTCCCAGAAGTTCACGGGTGCTACCCTCACTGGTTTCCAGTCATGGCCTGGAGATTACACGGATGGCGCTAAGCTGACAAAAAAATAATCTTAGCGGACGTTGCCGCCTGAACTTTATAGGCTGATGCAAATAGAGCCATGCTAAAGTGGCTCTATTTGCTTGTGAAAACCGCAAAATTGAGGGGTTAAACTGATTTTTTGCGGTTTTCACAAGCAAAGCCAGCAATTTAAGCGCTAAGCAGACGGAATGTCCTCAATGAATCCAACCGAAGGAGTTGATTGTACTTGCCGAAGCAAGTTCAATACATATTAAAAAGAGTTCTTTATGCCGCGATAACGGTTTTTGTTTTAATTGTTGTCACGTTCATCCTGATGCATATGCTCCCCGGTGATCCTTTTACCGGGCAGAAAGCGATTCCGCCGGAAATCAAGGCGGCCCTGTATGCAAAATACGGCCTGGACCAGCCTCTTGCGGTACAGTTCGTTAAATATTTAGAAAATATTTTAAAGGGCGATCTGGGTGTTTCTCTGCTGGACAAACGGCCTGTTCTGCAAATTATCATGCAGGCGTTCCCGGTTTCCGCAGAATTGGGTTTCCGTGCCCTGATTTTTGCGACCATTATTGGTATTTTGCTTGGTGTTGTGGCTGCTGTTAAGCGCGGTACGGTTTGGGATACGCTCACCATGCTCCTCGCGTTGATTGGCGTTTCCGTTCCGTCGTTTATTCTTGGTGCGTTGTTACAGTATTCTCTCGGACTCCAGCTTTATCAGGCAACGGGAATGCAGATTTTCGCTGTCATGGGATGGGGTGCGTTCAATACGAAACTTCTCCCGGCCTTTTCACTGGCCCTTGGCACGATCGCGACCATCAGCCGACTGATGCGTACCAATATGCTCGACGTTCTGAATCAGGATTACATTAAGACTGCGAAAGCAAAAGGCCTGAGCCAGAGCGAGATTGTGTGGAAGCATGCCGTGCGCAATGCGGTGATGCCGGTTATTACAATTATGGGTCCGTTGGTTGCCGCTCTTTTGACAGGAACCTTTGTGGTAGAAAATATCTTTGCCATTCCAGGCCTTGGAAAATATTTCGTTCAGTGTGTTCAGATGAATGACTATACAACAATTGCAGGAACCACTTTGTTTTATGGATCGTTCCTTGTACTGGCAAACTTAGTGGTTGATATCGTATACGGCCTGATTGATCCACGAGTGAAACTTACCGGAAGCAAGGAGTGAGTGTATAGAAATGATAAAGAAAGCGACGCCTAGTGCAGAGAATAACTCTGCAGAGTCTCAATATACTATAGACAGCCACATTGACGCGGCTGAATTTACGAAAGTTGGTACCGATGAAGCCGGCATGGAAGTGATCGCACGTCCTTCCATAAGCTTCTGGAAAGATGCGTTTAACCGTTTGCGTAAGAGCAAAGTTGCCGTATTCTGTTTTGCTATACTGGTTCTCTTAATTTTGGGTTCCATTATTTTACCGGCAATTTGTCCTTTTAATTTTTCACAGCAGAATGTAGCGTATTCCAACCAGCCACCCATGTGGGTTGACAATGTCAATCAGAAAGTACATATTTTCGGCACCGATACGTTGGGGCGCGATATTTGGGTTCGTGTCTGGATGGGTGCGCGCGTTTCCCTGACGGTTGCCTTTGCCGTGGCGCTGATTGACTGCATCGTTGGTATTATCTACGGCGGCATTTCCGGTTACTTCGGTGGTGCTGTGGATAACGTGATGATGCGTGCCGTTGAGATTATCAGCGGTATTCCTTATTTGATTATCGTTATTCTTCTTCTTATCGTACTGCCCCGTGGCCTTATGACCATTATTATTGCGTACTCCATTACAGGATGGACGGGAATGGCGCGTTTGATTCGCGGCCAGGTGCTCAGCCTGCGCAATCAGGAGTTCCTGATTGCTGCGGAATCCATGGGAGCGAAACCCGCCCGCATTATTGCACGGCATCTTGCGCCGAACATGCTGAGCCTGATCGTTGTGAACGTTACGCTGGATATTCCAAACGTTATTTTTACGGAAGCATTCCTTTCCATGCTGGGCCTGGGCATTGCCCCGCCGCAGTCTTCTTGGGGAATTATGGCCAATGACGGCATTAATGTCTTCCAGATTTATCCCTCCCAGCTTTGGATCCCGGCTTTGTTTATCAGCATCACCATGCTCGCCTTCAATCTGTTGGGTGATCAGATGCGCGATGCGTTCGACCCCAGATTAAGGAGGTAATATTCGAGATGGATCGAGTTTTAGATATTGAAAATCTGCAAGTATCCTTCGATACTTATGCCGGGGAAGTTCATGCCGTCCGCGGTGTGACCCTGCATGTAAACGAGGGAGAGGTACTTGCGATTGTTGGAGAAAGCGGCTGCGGAAAAAGCGTGACCGCCCAGACGATTATGAAGCTGAATCCAATGCCGCCGGCCCGCATTAAGGGCGGCAGCATTACGCTTTGCGGAATGGATATCGTTTCAAAATCAGAGAAAGAAATGCAGGAGATTCGCGGCCAGATGGTCAGCATGATTTTCCAGGACCCGATGACCTGCATGAACCCGACCAAAAAGGTCGGTAAACAGCTGACGGAAACATTAAAGAAGCATAAGCATCTTTCCGACGCGGAATGCCGTAAGGAAGCGATTCGTCTGCTGAAAATGGTTCAGATTCCGAACGCGGAAGAGCGCGTCAATCAATATCCGCACGAGTTTTCCGGCGGTATGCGCCAGCGCGCGATGATCGCAATGGCACTTGCCTGCAAACCGAAGCTGTTGATTGCCGACGAACCGACCACGGCGCTGGATGTTACTATTCAGGCGCAGATTATGCAGCTTATGGCCAAAATCCGCGATGAAACCGGAACCGCGATTATCCTGATTACCCACGACCTTGGCGTTGTGGCGAATTTGGCGGACCGCGTGGCCGTTATGTATGCTGGCAAGGTTGTGGAACAGGGTACGGTTCAGGATATTTTCTACCACCCATCGCACCCCTATACGAAGGCGCTGCTTCGCAGCCTGCCGACGGTTGATACGGACCGAAATGAGGATCTGATTTCGATTCCCGGCACTCCTCCGGATTTGTTTGCGCCGCCGAAGGGCTGTGGCTTTGCAAGCCGCTGCCGTGAATGCATGCGTTTGTGCAAAGACAACCAGCCGCCGGAATTTACGGTTAACGAAGGGCATACTGCTTCCTGCTGGTGCCTGCATCCTGATTTTCCCCGCAAAAAGGAGGAAAAGTAATTGGAAAAAGAAAAGCTGATTACTCTTGACCATATTTCGAAGCATTTCTATCTGGGCAATAAGCAGACCCTCGTTGCCGTGAATGATGTTACGCTCGATATTTATAAAGGTGAGACTTTAGGCGTGGTCGGCGAGTCCGGCTGCGGAAAATCCACCCTGGGCCGTGTTGTTATGGGAATTTACCATCCGACAAAGGGCAAAATTAGCTACCGGGGTAAGGAAGTCAACCTGAAACATACCAAGGACCGTTATAACTATTCGGAAAAGGCCCAAATTATATTCCAGGATCCCTATGCTTCGCTCGACCCCCGTATGACGGTCGGAAGCATTATTTCCGAAGGTATGGAAATTCACAACATGTATGATCGCGAAAAGCGTCAGCAGCGTGTTTATGAGCTGTTGGAAACGGTCGGTCTGAACCGTGAACACGCCAATCGCTTTCCTCATGAATTTTCCGGCGGCCAGCGCCAGCGTATCGGTATTGCCCGCGCGCTTGCCATTGAGCCGGAATTTATTGTGTGTGACGAACCGATTTCTGCACTGGACGTGTCGGTTCAGAGCCAGATTATCAACCTGCTGAGAGACCTGCAGAAAAAGCTCAGTCTGACCTACATGTTCATTGCCCATGACTTGAACATTGTGAAATATATTTCTGACCGGATCGCTGTTATGTACTTGGGCAATTTGGTAGAATTGGCGGACAGCGATGAGATTTATGCCCATACGTTGCATCCGTACAGCCAGGCACTGCTTGCCTCTGTTCCGATTCCGGATCCGGATGAGGAAGCACAGAAGAAGATTCAGCCGATTACTGGCGACGTGCCCAGCCCAATTAACCCCAAGCCGGGCTGCCCGTTTGCAAATCGCTGCCCCTATGCAATGGATGTTTGCCGCTCCGAATCGCCGAAGCTTCGTGAGGTAAAACCCAACCATTTTGTTTCCTGCCACATGGTTCAGCAGCAGGAAAAGGTTTGAACAAAAAAATAAAGTTACCGCAGAAAGCGGCACACCAAGTTTTGGTGTGCCGCTTTTTTCAGTAAAACTTGCAAATTCAATGAATCCAAAATTAATCCAGGCGCATGCTTCATTGGTTTAAAGTTATACCTACAAAAGAAATTTGCAATTATTAAGATAAGATATTTCATAAATGTGAACAATCTGTTTCTAAATCCGACATATTCTGTTAAAAGTGACAATATTGGCTGGAAAAACGAATAAAACAACATTTCCAGTTGCAAAATCACTAAACGCGTAGTATAATCATTTTTAATAAATTGGACTGGAGGTCATACAAGCTTGTTGGGGTCATACAAGTTTGTCGTAGAAAAGCAAAACTGTCCATGTCCTTTACAAAATATCAGGGAGGCAATTCGAATGAAAAAGCGTATTTTAGCGGCCGCTCTTGCTGCGGTAATGCTTTCAGTATCCGCAACGGGCTGCTCTCAAAATTCTAATACTGCTTCGAGCAATGCTGCTGCCGGAGCTTCGGGCGCGGCATCTGCTGCCTCGGGCGACACCATTAAAATCGGCGGTCTTGCTCCTTTAACCGGAAGTGTATCCGTTTACGGCATTGCCACCAACAACGGTATTAAACTGGCGGTGGACGAAGCGAATAAATCAGGCGGTGTACTGGGCCAGCAGATCGAGTATATATCCTATGATGAAAAAGGCGACGCGACGGAAGCGGTAAACGCCTATAATAAACTGGTACAGAACGATCAGGTCATAGCCCTGGTCGGCGACGTAACTTCTACTCCAACCCTTGCAGTTGCACAGGCTGCCGCGAAAGATGGCCTTCCGATGATTACTGCAACCGCTACCGCGGCGGGCGTAACAGCAACCGGGGAAAATATTTTCCGTGCCTGCGTAATCGACCCGTTCCAGGGTGAACTGATGGCTTCTTACTCTGCAAAGAAGCTGGGTGCCAAGACGGCAGCAATTCTTTACAATATGGCCGACGACTATTCCCTCGGTGTGGCGGAGGCTTATAAACAAGCAGCCGCATCGGTCGGTATTCACATTGTAGCTGAAGAAAAATACCAGACCAATGACGTTGACTTCAAGAGCCAGCTTACTTCCATTAAATCCAAAAATCCGGATGTTGTCTTTATTCCGGTATATTATCAGGATGTTGCCTTGATTGCCGTACAGGCGAAACAACTTGGAATTACTTCGAAACTGATGGGTGTTGACGGCTGGGATGGTGTCCTTGATAAGATTGACAAGAGCAACGTCAGCGCGTTGGACGGTACATACTACTGCAGCCAGTATACGGCGGAAAGTACCGACCAGAAGGTCCAGGACTTTATTAAGAACTACAAAGCAGCTTACAACGCAGAGCCGAACATGTTCGCTGTATTGGGCTACGACGCGATGAACATGATGATCGAGTCGATTAAAACGGCCGGTTCCACCGATTCTGACGCGATTATAAAAGCAATGGCCGGCCTGAAGTTCAAAGGGCTGACCGGTGATATTACCTTTGACTCGGACCGTAATCCTGTGAAAACCTGCGCGATTATCACCATTAAAGATGGTGCTTATAAATTCGTGGAATATTACAACAAATAAAAGATAACAGGTTGTAAAACTGAATCTTTTATCCGGGAAGAGGGCGAATTTATTTCCCCTCTTTTTTGGATTATGGTGTAGGAAGGTGCGGTAATGGATTTTTTGTCTCAAATTATTAACGGCTTGGGCATCGGAAGTATCTATGCTCTGGTTGCGCTTGGGTACAGCATGGTGTACGGCATCGTACAGCTGATTAACTTTGCCCATGGCGATATCATTATGGTTGGCGCTTATGTTACCTATGTCGTATTAGTGGTTGCCGGCGCTCCGCTTTGGGTTGCAATACTGGCATCCATTCTGTTCTGCACGTTTGCCGGCGTTTTAATCGAACGGGTGGCGTACCGCAGACTGCTGAACATGAACGCGCCCCGAATTTCCCTTTTAATTACGGCAATCGGCGTCAGCATTTTTTTGGAGAATCTTTCCCAGCTTTTATTCACATCCTCCGGAAAATCCATGCCGAACCTGTTCCCGAATCAACTGCTTGGGCTTGGGGAAGTGCAAATCAGCAGCATTTCGCTGATTAACATCAGCACTTCCGTTATTCTCATGGTTCTGCTCCAGATTTTGGTGAACAAGACGAAGATCGGTAAAGCGATGCGGGCAACGTCGGAGGACGCGGATGCGGCGAAGCTAATGGGCATTAACACCAACACGACCATTGCCTTTACGTTTGGAATCGGCTCCGCGCTTGCGGCGGTCGGTGCGGTTCTGTATTGCAGTGCGTATCCCATGATTACGCCGTACATGGGCGGAATGCTTGGCCTGAAAGCGTTTGTGGCCGCCGTGCTCGGCGGAATCGGCAGCATCCCCGGTGCAATGCTTGGGGGCTACCTGATCGGGATAGCAGAAAGCCTGACAAAAGCAGCCGGCGGCTCCCAAATTACGGACGCCGTTGTGTTCGGAATCCTAATTATAATCCTTCTGTTTAAGCCGGCGGGTCTGCTTGGCAAAAACGTTCAGGAAAAAGTGTAAGGGGGCGGCAGAGATGTCAAAATCAAAAAAAATATCCTATGCAATTACCCTTGTTTTTGTTGTGCTCCTTTACGCGGTGGTGGCTTTGCTCATCAGTCAGGGGACCATTAACCGCTATTACGGTGGCATTATCACTATGATTTGTATTAATGTGATTCTGACAGTCAGCCTCAACCTGGCAAGCGGCTTCCTTGGCCAGCTGGTTCTGGGTCACGCGGGGTTTATGTCCGTTGGAGCTTATACCGCAGCGTTGTTCACGATACATTCCGGGCTTCCGGTTCTGGTTTCGTTCCCGATCGCATTGCTCCTCGCGGGATTGGTGGCGGCGCTGTTCAGCGTGATTATCGGAATTCCCGCATTGCGGCTCCGGGGCGACTACCTTGCGATTATTACCATGGGATTCGGTGAAATTATCCGCGTGCTGATTCTGGCTCTGCCATTTACCGGTGGTGCCCGCGGATTAATCGGCATTCCGGCCGTCGCGCCCAGAAAAAGCGGAATCAACGCCAATATTTTGTTGTTTTCCTATGTGTTCTTTCTTGCCGTCTTAACGGTTTATATCATTTACTCCTTTATTAAGTCACGTCACGGTCGTGCCGTTATTGCCATCCGAGAGGATGAAATCGCAGCGGAAGCGTCGGGTATTAACACAACGTACTACAAGCTTCTTGCATTTATCCTCGCTGCGTTTTTTGCCGGGATTGCAGGAGGTCTGTACGCGCACCATGTGGGTGTTTTAAATCCGGCGAAGTTTGACTTCAACTATTCGATTGAAATTCTCGTTATGGTTGTTTTGGGCGGCATGGGTTCCATTACCGGCTCGGTCATTTCCGCCACGGTACTTACCATTCTGCCGGAGGCGCTGCGCCAGTTTTCGGATTACCGGATGTTAGTGTATTCGATTATTTTGATTATTGTTATGCTCTTTAAACCGTCCGGCCTGCTCGGGCAAAGAGAGTTGTCGATTAAAAAGCTGGTTCAGCGTATTTTTGATACCGAGAAGAATACCGGCAAAGTAAAAAAGGAGGAGGGCTAAACCGTGTCTGTTCTTGAAACAAGGAACCTGGGTATTTCCTTTGGTGGTCTTCAGGCTTTGCAGGATGTTCACTTCTCCATTAACGAGGGCGAAATCATCGGATTGATTGGACCGAACGGCGCAGGCAAAACGACCGTGTTCAACCTGCTGACGGATGTTTATATTCCAACCGACGGTGTCATTGAACTGGATGGAGAAAATATTGTCGGTCAGAAAACCTATCAGATTACGCAGAACGGAATTGCCCGCACATTCCAGAATATCCGCCTGTTCAAGGATATTTCCGTCATTGATAACGTAAAAATCGCCATGAACAGCCAAATGAAATATTCCGTTCTTTCCGGTATCTTCCGTTTTCCTGCCTATCGCCGGGAAGAAAAAGAGGTTTCCAAGCGTGCGCATGAGCTATTGCAGGTGTTCCACCTGGATGAAAACGCGCACGACCTGGCGCGCAACCTGCCTTACGGCCAGCAGCGCAAGCTGGAAATTGCGCGGGCACTTGCCACGAATCCGAAGGTTTTGCTGCTGGATGAACCCGCTGCCGGCATGAACCCGACGGAAACCATGGAACTGATGGAAACCATTCGGTTGATCCGCGACAAGTTCCAGGTTGCCGTGCTCCTGATTGAACACGACATGAATTTCGTCATGGGCATCTGCGAGCATATTGTGGTTTTGGACTATGGGAAAATCATTGCGGAAGGCAACGCGGAGGAGATCCGCAATAATCCGAAGGTGATTGCCGCGTATTTGGGAGGGGAGTAGTTTGAAAAACATCTTTTTCAAACGGGAGGTTATCTCCTTTTCCACCGATGTTCCGGCGAACATTCGGCTATGCCGAGTCGGACAAAACTTCCGAATTGCGGAGAGAGGATGGTTATAAATGGGCGTTATGCTGTCGGTAAAAAATCTTGAGGTTTACTATGGCTCCATTCACGCCATTAAAGGAATTTCCTTTGAAGTAGAGGAAGGGGAAATTGTTACTCTGATCGGTGCGAACGGCGCCGGCAAAACCACAACGCTGCATTCTATTTCCGGTCTGGTAAAGCCGAAGAGCGGGGAAATTACGTTTTGCGGCAACGACCTGCGCAGCACGGACGCGCATAAAATCATTCAGCTCGGCTTGGCGCAGGTGCCGGAAGGGCGCAGAATCTTCGCGAAAATGACAGTGCAGGAAAATCTGGAAATGGGCGCTTATATCCGCAAGGATTCGAATATACAGGAAGATTACGAGCGCGTTTTTCAGCGTCTTCCACGGTTGAAGGAACGCCGCAGACAATTGGCCGGTACCCTGAGCGGCGGCGAGCAGCAGATGCTGGCCATCGGCCGCGCGCTGATGTGTAACCCAAAAATGCTGCTGCTGGATGAACCTTCCATGGGTCTTTCCCCTTTGTTGGTGAATGAAATCTTCCATATTATCCGTGATGTAAATGAATCCGGCGTGACCGTGCTTTTGGTCGAGCAGAATGCGAAAAAAGCACTGGAAATCGCCAGCCGGGCTTATGTACTGGAAACCGGCGCCATCGCCATGCAGGGCGACGCGGATGAACTTTCCAACGATGAAAAGGTGCGCAAGGCATACTTGGGCGGCTAAAAACGGCATACAAAATTTGATAAGAGAACCGGGAACCTGTTAAGTCAAACACGGGTTCCCGGTTTTTTAGAAATCATTTTGATTTTCCACCAGTCTCGTTGACACGCCGTAGAGATTGATTTATACTAATTTTTAATGGAAACAGTTGTTGCAGTGGAAAAAGTTTTGCTGTTTTCCATAAACACAGGATGCAAGGAAAACCGTAAATTGCAGAAACGAGAAATAGACCGAAAAGGCCTGAAAGAGAAGGAGTTTGCAGCATGAAATACACCTTGAAAAACAAGGAACTTACCGTAATGTTCCATACCCTCGGCGGCGAGTTGGATTCGATCCGGGACAATTCCGGTATGGAATATCTTTGGCAGGGGGACCCGAAAGTATGGCCGGGTCAAGCACCCGTACTGTTCCCAATCGTCGGCAGCATCCGCGACAAGAAAGCGATTGTCGGCGGGAACAAAACCTGCTGCATGGAGCGCCATGGCGTTGCCCGTAAAAAGGAATTCGCGTTTGTCGGACAAACGGAAGACACGATTACGTTTTCTCTCCGCGCGGATGAAGAAACCAAAGCACGTTTCCCTTATGATTTTGAGCTTTTGATCCAGTATAAGTTGGAAGGAAAGAATATTACGGTTCAGTACACCGTAAAGAACCCCAATTCGGAAGTGCTACCGTTCCAGATTGGCGGTCACCCTGGATTCAACTGCCCGTTGGCGGCGGACGAAAAATTTGAGGATTATCAGGTCGAGTTCGAGTATGAGGAAACCGCGGACTGCCCGACACCGATTCCGTCTTCCGGTTTGATGGATATTGATAAACGCGTGCGCATGCTTGACCACCAGAAAACGCTTGCCCTGAACCATGACCTGTTCAAGGTGGATGCCCTGATCTTCGATCAGCTGAAGTCCCGAAAAGTGGCGCTGCGCAACCCGAAAACCGGCCGTGGCGTACAGCTTAGCTTTGCGGATTTCAAAAATCTTCTAGTATGGTCCAGCAATAACAACGGCAATTTTATCTGCCTAGAACCGTGGAACGGATTAACCACCGGATTGGATGAAAGCGATATTTTTGAAGAGAAGCGCGGCATCACGCTGCTGGCTCCCGGTGCGGAAAAATCGTTCTCTTATACCATTACGATTCTGAACTGACGGGAACACATTCTGGCGGGGGCGGCCAGCGGGCCGCTTTGCTGAAGGAGGGTGCTGCAAAATGAATGCAAATTCATTTTGCGGCACCCTCTTTTGTTATGCTTTCAGGGTAGTCAGCGATGTGTTTGGATAATACCAGGAAAGAATCTGCTGATAGGTGGAACCCTGGTTGGCCATGTATTCTGCGCCGGCCTGACTCATGCCCACCCCGTGACCGTAGCCTTTTACCAAAAACACAAAGCTGCCGTTTGAATAGCTGACGGTAAAATTTGCGGAGCGCAGCCCGAACGCTGTACGCGCCGCATTGCCGGTAAGGGAGCTTCCGCCCACTGCCATGGTGGTTACGGAACCAGCTCCGGTGCGTTTGATTTCGCCGATCCACTGGGAGGGGTCGCCGTCCAGCTTGGCGCCGGATGCGGCTTTCAGCACCGCAGCCTTAAACTGGTCGGCTTTTAGTGCCACCGTGGTCTGAAAACCGCCCGCAAAGGCATCCCCGGGGCTTGCAACGGAAATCAGATAAGTACGCTTGCCGCCCCAAATATCTTCAGAAGCTTCTGTCTGCCCCGAAGAAATGGCAAAGTAGGTTGCGTCGATTAAATCCCCTTCATAGGTTAAAACCTGTCCGAAAACGCTGTCTGCAGCCTGCACCAGTTTTTTATAATAGCTGTCAAAGTTGGTTCCCCAGCGGGACTGCATCTGCTCTTTGGTGACGTAAATCTGCCAGTTTTGGGTGTCTGCGGAAAAGTCGGCACCGTTCAGGGCGGGATTCGGCTTTTTTCTGGCCTTTTCACGCAGCCGGCTGTAATAGGTGTAGGCAGCAACTCCCTGTGCTTTTAGTGCTTCTTCCGGTGCGGTGGGAGACACTTCAGATGCGATGGCACCGTACAGAAAACTGCGGTCGTCCACGTTCAGCACTTTTCCACTTGTGGTATCCAGAATTTTAAACCCCGTGTTTGCTGTTTGGCCGGCCTGGCCGGAAGAGCCTCCGGAGGAGGGCGCGGCGCTTTTCTGGGGAGAAGAAGAAGGCGGGGAGCTTTGAGCGGAACTTGGATTTTTTGCGGATGAAGTTCCGATTCCTTTTCCTGCGCCGGTTCCGCCCATAGCAAGAAACGGCAGGGAAAACATGATCAGGAACAGGAGCACCACCAGTAAAACTTTGCCTTTCATATCTTTTTACCACCTTTTCTTTGTATCGTCAGTTTTGGCAAATGGGAATGGCAGAAACGTCATCCCATAGGACACCATACGGCATGTAATACATTTTACATAAGTAAGAAACATAATATTCATAATTTCTTTGCTTTTATCGAATTAACTGTGACTTTAAGAGGAAAAATGAAATATTAAACATATTTTATTGCATAAACTTTATATTTGTGGGTATCTGGCTCATTGACTTTACTTTCTTCGTACGATAGAATAGTAAAGTTAATAGATAGTTTTCAGAAGATGAAACCGAATCTTGAATGGAAGGTGTGCTGAAGTGGCCGACACAGTAATTGAAAATCATCATTCCGAACTGGAGCTTCTCTGCAACGAATTTCGCGCGAATAATCAGATTCCGCCGGAAAAGTTCGAGCTTTACCAGGTGAAACGCGGGCTTCGCAATCCGGACGGGACCGGTGTGATGGCGGGCCTGACCCGAATTTGCAACGTGCACGGATATTTGATTGCGGACGGTGAACGTATTCCGGATGAAGGCAAGCTGACCTACCGCGGCATTGATGTGAAGGACATCGTGGAAGGCTGCATCGCGGAAAACCGGTTTGGGTATGAGGAAGTCGCCTGGCTTCTCTTGTTCGGAAAGCTGCCAACGAAATCGCAGCTGAACCATTTCTGCGCCATCCTGAACCGTTACCGTGAACTGCCGGAATACTTTGCGGAAGATATGATTATTAAGGCTCCTTCAAAAAATATTATGAATAAGCTTGCACGTTCCGTTCTGGCGTTGTATTCTTATGATGATAACCCGGATGACGATTCCTTGGAAAACAATATGCGCCAGGCATTTCAGCTGATTGCGCGTCTGCCCACCATTATGACCTATGCGTATCAGGTAAAGCGCCGCCATTTTGATAAGCAGAGCATGTTTTTCCATCCGCTGGATTCCAGACATTCTACAGCGGAATCCATTCTGAACGCAATTCGCCCGGACCGCGCCTTTACGGATGAGGAGGCGAAGCTGTTGGACCTGTGCATGATTCTTCATGCCGAGCACGGCGGCGGCAACAACTCTACCTTTACTGCGCGCGTGCTTTCTTCCACAGGCACGGATATTTATTCTGCTATCGCGGCGGCCATCGGTTCCCTGAAAGGTCCAAAGCACGGCGGTGCGAACCACCGTGTTATGACCATGATGAATGATGTGATGGAAAATGTGCATAATTGGGAGGACGAAACGGAGCTGACGAATTATCTGGAAAAGATTGTGCGCGGCGAAGTCGGCGACCATTCCGGTCTGATTTACGGTATGGGACACGCGGTTTATACCCTTTCTGACCCACGAGCCGTCATTCTGAAGAGCAAGGCGAGAAAACTGGCCGAAGAACGCGGAATGCTGAAAAAGTTTGAACTGTTCGAGCGTGTGGAAAAGCTTGCCCCCAACGCATTTGAAAGGGTTAAGGGCGATACCAAGGTAATTTCCGCCAATGTTGACTTCTATTCCGGGCTTGTTTATGAAATGCTTGGAATCCCAAGCGACCTTTATACGCCGATGTTCGCAGTTTCCAGAATTGCGGGTTGGTGCGCGCACCGCATGGAAGAAATGGAGACGTGCGGCAGGATTATGCGTCCGGCGTACCGTTCTCTTTCCAAAAGCAAACCTTACGTTTTACTGAACGAAAGAGACGAATAAATATTGGAGGGAGTATTCGTCCTATGAACAGGAAAAGCGCGTGGATTATTTCCGCCGCGGCTCTAATTGCCTGTCTGCCCATCCGCCTGTACCAGATTTTTTGCCTGTCCGACCAAGGTACCGGTTTTTACACCGATGGGGGAACATCTACTTGGATTTTGGTTTCGGTTCTTGCTATCGGCGTTATTTTGACTGTTGTTATGAGCCTGTGTGACCGGGAAGCACCGAAATCTTACTCGCCGATTCGCAGTATTCCGCTTGCCGTGTTCGGCGTTTTGTCCGGAATCGGTTTGGTTGGGCAATCCTTCATCAGCCTGGCGGCCGATGCTGGGCGGAACCATATCATGTATATGATTCTGTTTGTGTTGGGTATTCTTGCCGGCGTTGTTTTGATTTTCTTTGCCTATGATTTTGCCACGGGCCAGAACCATTTTGAACGGAATCCACTGCCTTCGCTGTTTCCTACTTTGTGGAGCTGCGCCTGTTTGGTGGCCCTTTTTCTGGAGTATGTGGCCGTTGTGAATATTGCCGATAATATTTACAATATTATTACTGTGATTTTTCTGCTGCTGTTCTTTTTCGCGCAGGCGAAACTCCTTTCTGGGGTGGAGCGTGAAAAAAGCGGCCGCATGGCATATGTATTCGGAATTCCCGCGGCGCTGCTCTGCCTGTTGACCGGAGTTGCGGATACTGCCGCGCTGGCCGGAACAATCGGCCGCCCGGAAGGGACGTTCCCCACCGGGCTGCATATTGTCACTATCGTTTTTGCAGTTTATATCCTCGTTTTTCTGGCCGCGTTCCGCCGCGCCGCTGCAAAGGAAAAGGAGGTTCCTGCCAGTCAGCCGGTGGTGGACGAACTGGTTCCCTCGGAAGAACCGATGATGATGTCGCAGTGGAAAAACTGCGTAGACTTGCTGGAAAAGGAATATCACAGTGAAATTCGTTTCCGGGAAAAAACAGAAAGCCCGTTTGCGGCGGCGGAGACAGACGAAATTTAAATTGTTAGTTAAAAATGTGACAAATCACTTGTAAATTGACTCTAAATGCTATAAAATATAGGGAGAAACTTAATTTTCAGGAGGTAAAATTTCTTATGGCTATTAAAGTAGGCATCAACGGCTTTGGCCGTATCGGCCGCCTTGTGTTCCGCGCTGCCGTTGCTCAGCCGGAAAAATTTGAGATCGTAGGCATCAACGATCCGTTCATCGATGTAGATTACATGGTTTACATGACCAAGTACGACACCATGCACGGCCATTTTGAGGGCGATGTGAAAGCAGAAAACGGCAAGCTCGTTGTGAATGGCAAATCCATCAATGTTTTCGCAGAAACCGATCCTTCCCAGATTCCGTGGGGCAAAATCGGCGTTGAGTACGTTGTGGAATCCACCGGCGTATTCTGCACAACCGAAAAAGCTTCTGCTCACCTTAAGGCTGGTGCAAAGAAGGTTGTTATTTCCGCTCCTGCAAAGGATAAGGAAACTCCGACCTTTGTCTGCGGCGTAAACCTTGACACATATACAAAGGACATGAAGGTTGTTTCCAATGCATCTTGCACCACAAACTGCCTTGCTCCGTTGGTAAAGGTTATCAACGACAAGTTCGGCATTGTGGAAGGCCTTATGACTACGGTTCACTCCACAACTGCTACCCAGAAGACCGTTGACGGTCCTTCCAAGAAGGACTGGAGAGGCGGCCGTGCTGCAGCTGGCAACATCATTCCTTCCTCCACAGGCGCTGCAAAGGCTTGCGCACTTGTTATTCCTGCAGTTAAGGGCAAGCTCACCGGTATGTCCATGCGTGTTCCTACCCTGGATGTTTCCGTTGTTGACCTGACTGTTCGTCTTGAGAAGTCCACCACATACGAAGAAATCTGCAAGGCTGTCAAAGATGCTTCCGAAAATGAAATGAAGGGCATCCTCGGCTACACCTCCGATGCTGTTGTTTCTTCTGACTTCCTCGGTGATTCCCGCACTTCCATCTTTGATGAAACTGCCGGTATCATGCTGAACGACCACTTCGTCAAGCTCGTATCTTGGTACGACAACGAATGGGGTTACAGCAACAAGGTCCTCGACCTCATCGCTCACATGAACGAAGTCGATAACAAATAATTTCAGCGTCTGCTGATGAAAAAACACCTCTTATTCGACGAAAATCGAATAAGAGGTGTTTTTGTTTTCGCTTCCTTTATCCATTGCCGAAAATCCGTGGGGCGGAAAGCAGGCATTCTCTAGCGGCAGACGCTTCCACCGGATATTTTGCCGAAGCCTTTCGGCGCCCCGTCCAAATAATTCCGGACGAAAGAAATATTCAGTCAGCGGAATATTTCATGGCAGAGCTGGCAGCCGGTCGGCGTGGCCGCACAGCCGCCCTTTGCGGTTTCCCGCAGTTCAATGGGAAGGCTGCGTCCTACACGGTAAAGCGCCGTCACCATTTCGTCAAACGGAATGGGATTTTTGACTCCGCTTAACGCCATTTCTGCGCAAACTAAAGCATTGGACGCACCCATTGCGTTGCGCGGCTGGCAGGGTGTTTCCACTAGACCTGCAATCGGGTCGCAGACCAGCCCAAGCAGGTTTGCTGTCGCAAGGGAGGACGCGTGCAGGCACTGTTCCGGTGTACCGCCCATCAGCTCTGTAACCGCGGAAGCCGCCATGGCGGAGGCCACCCCAATTTCCGCCTGGCAGCCGCCTTCGGCGCCCGCGACAGTGGCGTTGCGCATAAACAGGTAACCGACTGCTCCAGCGTTAAAGAGCCCTAAGATGAGCTGTTCGTCCGTCAAACCGAACTCTTCCTGAACAGCCAGCAGCGCTCCGGGCAGCACACCGGAGGAGCCTGCCGTCGGCGCAGCGACAATCAGCCCCATGGAGGCATTCACTTCCGGTACGCCGAGCGAATAGGCGACGGCTTTTGCCATCATACTTCCGCAGACGGGCTTATGGTTTCGGCTGTGGCGGGAAACAGCTTTCGCCTCACCGCCAATTAGCCCGCCGACGGTTTCCAGGTTTTCCTCCAGTGCCTTTTTTACCGCGCCTTTCATAATATCAAACGAATGGGCCATCCGCTCCCAGATTGCTTCCCGCCCGCATCCGGACACTTCGGTTTCCCTGCGGATCATAATTTCCGATATGGCCGCTTTGTGTTCCTCACAAAGCGCAAGCAGGGCCGCACCCGTATTAAAATTCATCATATCTATGAACATCCTTTCATGCCTATCGCTCAAATTCAGCCGTGTTTCCGGAAAGTGGTTTTGGTCTTATAGCTTAATGACCATCGCTTCGTAAATTTCGTGGTGCTGTTTGATTTGCCCGACTAACTCGGGTGGAATATCATTGTCGGTTTCGATGATGGTGTAAGCGTTTTCGCCTTTGCTTTCCCGGTAAAGACGCATGAACGCAATATTGATTTCGTACTCGCTCAGGCACTTTGTAATGTAGGCCACCACCCCGAATGTATCCCTTTGCTTAATGAGCAGTGTGGTCAAGTCACCGGTTAAGTCTACGTCAATGTTGTCAATTCGTTCAATCCGGCAGTCACCGCCGCCGGTTGAAACCCCACGTACGAATAACGTTTTTCCGCTGGCTTCCGTAAGGTAGATGTCGACCGTGTTGGGGTGCAGGTCCCGGTTGGCATCATCCGTTTCAAAGGAATAGCAAATTCCGCTTTCTTCGGCATAGCGGAAGGAATCCTTAATCCGCGCATCCTCTGTGGAAAAGCCCAGAATGCCGCCGAGCAGAGCACGGTCTGTGCCGTGTCCCTTGTATGTTTTTGCAAAGGAACCATATAATACAAACCGAACCGACTGAATTTTTTCGGTTGCCAGTTTACGTGCCATCAGGGCTATTTTCAGCGCCCCGGCGGTATGGGAACTGGACGGCCCAATCATGTTCGGTCCGATGACATCGAATATGCTGATTTCCTTCATAATATGCTCCATTCTGCTTAGTATTTTAACTGTATGGTTTTGAAGTTGTGTTGTCCCAACTGTTTGCTTTATTATAACGCCTATTATTTCGCAGTGCAATTTGTAACATGCATCCATGCGTTTTTCCGCGAACCTATTGTGGAAAACAGATTTCGAAAATGAATGATATGCTTGTTAAAAGACACACAAATCGACAAAACCAGTGTGATATACTATACCTGAAATAAAATTTATTGTTATTCCTGAAATTGTGAATGTTTTGTAACAAGTTGTATAAAAAATTATCGGTATAATAAAATATTATTACAAATATTTTACAAAATACTTGATATTTTACTATTTTGTGTTATGATAAATATATACAAATTGGAACACCGGATACCGGAAGGGAGTTGTTAAAATGCTGCAAAATCAACCCGCTCAGCCGTCACAGCAGAAAAGGCAGTATCAAGAACTGCTCGATTCGTTTTGCAGAGGAGATAACGCGAACGCATATGAATTTTTGGGTTTGCACAAAGAAACTGTGGATGGCAAGCCGTGTATGATTGGACGAGTCTGGGCACCGAATGCCAAGGCAGTGTCCATCGTGGGGGACTTTAATAATTGGCAGCCGGGGCAGCATACAATGGAAAAAATCGGTGGTGGCGTCTGGGAAGGTGTTCTTCCGTTTGAATTGAACCAATTCGATACATATAAATTCTGTGTGGTAGGACCGGACGGGGGTCAGGTACTGAAAAGCGACCCCTATGCGTTTCATTTTGAAACCCGGCCGGGCAACGCTTCCAAATACTACGATCTTGAGGGATACCACTGGAATGACGCGGCTTGGCAAAAGCGGAAAGCCGCCAAACCGCATTACAGCCAGCCGGTGAATATTTATGAAATTCACGCAGGCTCTTGGCGGCGGTATGCGGACGGCAATGTTTTTTCCTACGGAAAGCTGGCAGAAGAACTGATTCCGTATGTGAAAGATATGGGCTATACACACATTGAGCTGATGCCGATTACGGAATATCCGTACGATGGTTCCTGGGGATACCAGGTAACGGGGTACTTTGCGCCGACCAGCCGGTACGGGGAACCGAAGGAACTGATGAGCTTCATTGACCAGTGCCATCAGGCGGGCATCGGCGTAATTGTGGACTGGGTGCCGGCGCACTTTCCAAAGGACGAATCCGGACTGGCGCGTTTTGACGGAACGCCGTGTTATGAGTACGCCGACCCGCGCAAGGGTGAACACAAGGACTGGGGAACGCTGGTGTTTGATTACACCCGGGGCGAAGTGGTCAGCTTTTTGATTTCAAGCGCCGTGTTCTGGTTGGAAAAGTACCATGTGGACGGCATCCGCGCCGACGCGGTTGCCTCTATGCTTTACCTGGACTACAGCCGCAACGATGGGGAATGGGTTCCGAATGAAAACGGTGGGAAAGAAAATCTGGAGGCTGTGGCGTTTTTGAAGAAGCTGAACGAGGTGGTGTTTGCCCGGTACCCCGAAGTGATGATGATTGCCGAGGAATCCACCGCGTGGCCGATGGTTTCTCGCCCAACCTATTGCGGCGGGCTTGGATTCAATTATAAATGGAATATGGGCTGGATGAACGACATGCTTCATTACATGTCCCTCGACCCGCAATACCGGCCATATCATCACGACAACCTGACCTTTTCCTTTATGTATGCGTTTTCGGAAAATTTCATTCTTCCGATTTCCCACGACGAGGTGGTGCACGGCAAATGTTCCCTGATGAACAAAATGCCGGGGGAGAATGAACAGAAGTTTGCGGGTGTGCGCGCGTTCATGTCCTATATGATGGCGCATCCCGGGAAAAAGCTGATTTTTATGGGAACGGAAATCGGCCAATTTATTGAGTGGAATTATGAACAGGAGCTTGACTGGCTGCTTCTGCAGTATGAAACACACCGGAAACAGCAGAAATTTTTTAAGGACTTAAATCATTTTTATCGGGATACTCCCGCACTGTGGGAATTGGACTTTTCCTGGGAGGGTTTTTCCTGGATTTCCAACGACGATTACACGCAGAGCGTGATTTCGTTCCGAAGAATTGACCACAACGGCAATGAGGTGATTGCGGTTTGCAATTTTCAGCCCGTTAAGCGGGAAAACTACTGTATTGGCGTGCCGTGCGCCGGAATTTTTGAAGAAATCTTCTCTTCTGATCGCACAGAATACGGCGGCAGCGGAATCAGCAACGGAAATTCCATTCATACTTTGGATCAGCCGATGCATGGATACGAGCAGTCGGTCAGCCTGACTCTGCCGCCTCTTTCGGTTTTGTTCCTCCGGTGCCGGCGGCATCGGACGAAGATTTCTGCCTGCGCTCCGGCAAAACAGGCCGAGGCTGCGGGAGAGAAAAAGGGGAAAAAAGCACGGAGCGCAAAAAGTAAACAATCTGGAGGGAACTGATATGCTGCCAAAACAGGAAGTAGTGGCCATGCTGCTGGCCGGCGGCCAGGGAAGCAGACTTGGGGTATTGACCAAAAAACTGGCGAAGCCCGCAATACCCTACGGGGGAAAATACCGCATCATCGATTTTCCGCTTTCCAACTGTGTAAATTCGGGCATTGAAACGGTGGGTGTGCTGACGCAGTACCAGCCGCTGATTTTGAATGAATATATCGGCAGCGGCCAACCGTGGGATCTGGACAGCATGAACGCAGGCGTTCGGGTGCTTCCGCCGTATCAGCGCAGCCGAAAGTCGGACTGGTACAAGGGAACCGCAAACGCCATTTACCAGAATATCGAATACATTGAACGCTATAATCCGGAATATGTAATCGTTTTGTCGGGCGATCACATTTATAAGATGGATTATTCCAAAATGCTGGCCTATCATAAGGAAAAAGAAGCGGACTGCACCATTGCGGTCATTGAGGTTCCATTGGAGGAAGCATCTCGTTTCGGAATCCTGAATACCCGCGAAGACGGTTCCATTTATCAATTTGACGAAAAGCCGAAGGTACCGAAAAGCAATCAGGCCTCTATGGGAATTTACGTGTTTACCTGGAGCGTGTTGCGCAAATATTTGGAAGCGGACGAGGCAAATCCGAAATCTTCCAATGATTTCGGCAAGGATGTGCTGCCTGCCATGCTGAACGCAGGCGAGCGCATGTTTTCCTATAAATTCGAAGGGTACTGGAAGGATGTCGGCACGATCGACAGCCTGTGGGAATCCAACATGGATTTGCTGAACCCCAACATTCAGCTGGACCTGAATGAGGACAGCTGGAAAATTTATACCCGCAATCCGGTTATGCCTCCGCACTACATTGCACAGTGCGCAAAGGTGCAGAATTCCCTTGTGGCGGAGGGGTGCAATGTTTATGGGGAAATTGATTTTGCCGTGCTGTTTGCCGGGGTTTATATTGCGCCCGGCGCGGTGGTAAAGGATTCCATTATCATGCCCGGTGCCCGGATTGAGGAAAACGCAATCGTCCAGTATGCAATCGTGTCAGAAAACACAGTGATTGGAAAAGGCGCAGTTGTGGGCGCACGCCCGGAGGAAACGGAGAAAAAGGATGAATGGGGAATCGCCGTTATAGGGGACGGCTGCCGGATTGCTCCTGGCAGCATTGTACCGCCGAAGGCAATGATTGACAGTGAAACGCTTGCGGCGGAGGAGGTACGTGAATCATGCGCGGCAACAATGTAATGGGTCTGATTTTTTCCAATGTACATGAAGAAAAAATCAGGGAGCTGACCGAACGCAGAACCATGGGTTCCGTTCCGTTCGGAGGAAGATATCGTTTGATCGATTTTCCACTTTCCAACATGGTAAATTCGGGGATTAACAAGGTCGGGGTTCTGACTAAAAGCAACTATCAGTCGCTAATGGATCACCTTGGTTCCGGTAAAGCATGGGACCTTTCCAGAAAGAGGGAGGGACTTTTCCTGCTGCCCCCGTTCGACAGCCGGAGCGCGGTTTCCAACAGTCGGGTGGAGTCACTTGCTTCGATTGCGGCTTACCTGACGAATTCCCGGGAGGAATATGTTTTACTGAGCGACTGCGATGTCATCTGCAATATCGATTACACTGACGTGCTTGCTTTTCACATGAAGCGCGGCGCAGATATTACGGTAATTTACCAGTTCGGTAAGCTGCCGGAGAAAATATGCGAACCAACGGTTTATTCCATTGACCCGGACGGTCGTGTGCGTGACCTTTTGGTCAACCCGAATGTGGACGGTGACTGCAACTTTGGCATGAGTATGCTGCTGCTGCGAAGGGAACTGCTGATTCGGATGGTAAACGACTGTGTCAGCCGCAACCTCTATAATTTTAAGCGAGACTTTTTACAGCGCAATATTTCAAATTACGCGGTTTACGGGTATGAATTCAAGGGCTACGCGCAGTATATCTGTTCTATGAACCATTACTTCGACGCAAACATGTCGCTGATGCTGCCTTCCGTGCGGGCCCAGCTGTTCCAAAAGGACCGCCCGATTTACACCAAGGTGCGCGACGATATGCCCGCCCGTTACGGGCTTGGCTCCCATGTGACCAATTCGCTGATTGCGGACGGCTGCGTCATTGAAGGTTCCGTGGAAAACTGCGTTTTATTCCGCGGGGTGCACATTGGAAAAGGTGCTAAAGTGGAAAACTGTGTGATTATGCAGGACAGCGTCATCGGCCCGAACTGCAGGCTGAATTACGTGGTAATCGACAAGGATGTAAATATCCGGAACGACCGTTCGCTGCTTGGCTTCCAGTCTTATCCGGTGTTTATCAGCAAAGGGAGCGTTGTATAATCGGCCTGCTGGCCGAACCATTCACGGCAGCCCGAGAAAGCTTGCACTTTTATCCCGAAAAGTAGAATTTAACGATACCAAACTGAAAGTCAAGGAGGACTTCCCATGAAAGTTTTATACTGCACGAGTGAAGCAAGGCCGTTTGCTGCGACCGGGGGTCTTGCAGATGTAGCAGGTTCCCTGCCGCAGGCGCTTCGGCTCCGACTGATTGGCTGCCGCGTGGTGATGCCGTTGTATGAAGATATTCCACAGGAACTGCGGGATAAAATGACGTTTCTGACTAGTCTTTCCGTTCCCGTGGCGTGGCGGCGACAGTACTGCGGTGTATTTGAAGCCAAATCCGGCGGCGTTATTTACTATTTAATCGACAATCAGTTTTATTTTAAGCGCAGCGGGCTTTACGGCCATTATGATGACGCTGAGCGCTTTGCCTTTTTATCGCGTGCGGCGCTGGAAATGCTGCCTTATATTGATTTTCACCCGGATATTATTCACTGCAACGACTGGCAGACCGCTTTGCTGCCGGTTTACTTAAGCAAGTTCTATTCCGGCAACGACTGGTACCGGGGAATCAAAACCATCATGACCATTCATAATATCCAGTATCAGGGCAAATACGGCATGGAATTGCTGGAGGATGTGCTTGGCCTTCCCCAGTCCGACCGTTCCGTGCTCGAATACGACGGTTGCGTCAATCTGCTGAAGGGCGGCATTGAGTCGGCAAACCGCGTTACTACCGTCAGCCCGACCTATGCGCAGGAAATTCTGGACCCGTGGTTTTCCTATGGATTGGACAGCATCCTGAAAGAGCGCAGCTGGAAGATTTCCGGCATCTTAAACGGAATAGATACGGTTACTTACGACCCGGAAACCGATCCGGATCTTTACGCGAATTATACCACGGAGAATGTGCTTTCCGGAAAGCGGAAGAACAAGCTTGCGCTGCAGGAACGCCTTGGCCTGAATCAGGATGAAAATGTACCGCTGATTGGCATGGTTACCCGGATGGTTGCACAGAAAGGCCTGGACCTTGTCAGGGAAACCATGGAGCGTCTGATGAACGAAACCAACGCGCAGTTCGTTATTCTTGGTTCGGGCGACTGGGAATACGAGTCGTTTTTCCGCGAGAAGCAGTCCGCCCATCCCGGCAGAGTCTGCGCCTGCTTCGGTTTTGTACCGGAGCTTTCCCGGAAAATTTATGCGGCTTCCGACTTGTTCCTGATGCCGAGCAAGAGTGAGCCGTGTGGCCTTTCCCAGATGATTGCCCTGCGGTACGGTTCGATTCCGGTAGTCCGCGAAACAGGAGGACTGAAGGATTCCGTTCAGGACAGCGGTGACGGGGAAGGAAACGGATTTACCTTTAAAAGTTACGACAGCGGCGATATGTATTACGCCCTGGAGCGCGCCTTAAAGGGCTGGCAGGACCAGGAAGGGTGGGAAATCCTAGTCCGCCGCGCAATGCAATGCGACTACAGCTGGGGCCGTTCCGCCAACGAGTATATCCGACTGTACCGGGAACTGCTCAAGAGCGAATAAAGCGGGATTTAATACGAAGAGCGGCCTGCCGAAAAACGGCAGGCCGTTTTTACCATAAGACGCAGAATTTTGTCACATCTCGTATTATTGCATGGTATTAATACTATTAGTATAGAAAGAGCCCGGCTTTCGGCGCTTTTTCCGGTACCGCGAAACGGGGGTTAATTGTCCGGTCGGAAGTATAAACGAGCGTTCTTTTGTTAAAATATTCATTTGTAGATAAATGTAAAAAATTTGCCAGAGGAGGGGAATTTATGCATTTGGATTTGTCGGAAGAGGAACAGACGCTGCTGAAAGAAATCCGAAACGCAAAGCGCTTCCCGATTGTACGTTTGGAACTGCACAATTCCGAGGAAAAAGATTTGGTCAGCATCGCTTTGAATTATGTGCGCATTAACGACCCAGAGGAATCCATGGAAACGGTCAAAGCGCGCGGGGAAGCGCTGCGCAGCCTGATGGAACGCGGGCTGGTTTTTATTGATTACACGGTGAAAGTCTGGGTTTCAGGCGATTACAGCGTATATTATAAGAGCAAGATTTACGAACTACTTTGCCAGACCGTTATGGAAGGGGCAAAGCTTCCCGGTGCGGTTTTTAATTTGCCGTATATGCGCAAAGGTTACGCATACCTGACCCGGAAAGGAGAAAAAACCGCAGCGGTTCTTTAGTGTTATAAAAACAACAAAGGCATCCGTCCATTTTTTTGGACGGGTGCCCTTTTGTGTTACACTTTCAGCATGAAACAACCAGCCGGTGCTGGTTGAAACAGTTATGATTTCGGCTTGAAAAAGCCAGCGGCTGCGCTTATAATGATTTATGTTTCCAGGTGCGTTAAATTTCGATTTTTTAACGCTTAGTTGCTGTTTTTGATTCCTTTTTCGCTCCCATTTGAAGCTCCGCGTTTTGAATCAGATTAAAGAGTGAAGAAGAAAACAGCGGGTATTCGGCGGAAAGTTTCTCTGGCGAAAGTTCGGGAATGTCACCTTTTGCCACACCCTGCATTCCTTCTACATCTTCCCCAAGCGCCAGACATTCCGCGTTGGAAAGCGAAATTTCCTGCGCTGCATTGCAGCGGCCGCTGCTCAGCTTGAGCGGGATGGAGAACATCCCCTGAGGATTTTTGGCGTTTGCAGAATACAATAAGCGGAACGTTTTGTAGACCGAAAGGTTCAGGTAGGACGAAACTTCGGTGGTTAGGTGCTTGTTTCCGCACTGCTGAAGAATACCGTAAATAATGTTGAGCGAGTTTGCGATTAGCTTTTTATTTAAGACTGGCAGAAGACTGCCCTTCAGGACATTTTCTTTTCCCATTGCGTCTGGTTCGGGGATATCGTCCACTGAAATAGTCGCGCCATTGCGGTCAGGGGTTCTTCCCAGCAGATAATCGCAGGAAACTCCGTAAAAATCCGCGGCCCGAACAACGAAGTCAAGGCCGCATTCACGAATTCCCTTTTCGTAGTGCGACAAAAGAGCCTGAGAAACATCCAGTTCCTCGGCAGCTTTTTTTTGACTTAATCCGCGTTCTTTTCGCAGCAAAGTGATTATTCTGGGAAAATCATTGTTCATGTTCCATAGTCCCCTGTCGAATCGTGGATGAAATTAACGTCTTGTAAAGTATATAACAAATATAACGCTATGTAAAGCCGCTAGATATCGTGCTTTTTCATATTTTGTCTGCATGTATCTTGTTATTACAACTTATAAAACTTTAAAATAAAATTTGTGACCACTTTTCGCCTTTTGTGACTGGATACTGCTCATGACATTCAAAATGCCGATAAATCAGGATCAACATGACTGCTGCCGTGCAGTCGGCCGAATACGCCGGTTGTTTGAACAAGCCCCGAAAGAACAGAAGTTTATATTTAATTTATCGGTTGGAGAACAAAAAAATTAAATGCAAATTTGTTTAAAATAAAAGGAGTAATTTCATGAAGTCTTATACCATTCATTTAATCCGCCACGGTATTTCTCAGGGCAATCTGGAGGGCCGGTACATCGGCTCAACAGACTCCCCGCTTGCGCCGGAGGGGATTGCTCGATTAAACCAACTGAAGAGTCTAGGTGCCTACCCCGAAGCTGAGGCCTATTTTTCCAGCCCGCTGAAACGGAGCATTCAAACAATAAAACTACTGTACCCTGAAGTGCAGCCCGTGCTGATCGACGACTTTCGGGAATGCGATTTTGGCGACTGGGAGGGGAAAACCGCAGAAGAATTGTCGAATGACCCAACGTTTGCCAAATGGGTGGAAAGTGGAAGCGCAGTAACCCCGCCGAACGGGGAAAATGGCGGAGTCTTTATGCAGCGCGTCTGCGCCGCCTTTGAAAAAATTGTGGATTCCATGTTGCGTTCCGGTACCACCAGTGCAGTGATTGTGGCGCACGGTGGGACGCTGATGTCGATTCTTTCGATGTACGGTCTGCCGCGTGCAAATTACTACGACTGGATGACGGAACCCGGGGGCGGGTATTCCCTGCGCATTACGCCGGGCCTGTGGGCGCGCTCTATGGTAGCGGAGGTTTACGCCACCATTCCCGCCGGGAAAGCCGAGGATTCCAGCGATTCGAAGCTGGTCATTGACCTTGCACGGGAAGCCGCAGACCGCGCATTTGGAAAAAATGGAAAAAAAGAGAAAAATGAATCTTGACAACCCGTACAGCATAAAATATAATATTGATTGATCTTATACACAGGAAAGGCAATGAAGGGAATAAGACATTTGCCGAAATTCTTCAGAGAGCCGGCGGCTGGTGTGAGCCGGTGATTTCGCTTTTGTGTATAGCTCATCCCGGAGCCGCCGTTTCGATGCTTTCAGCGTGAGAAGCGGCCGCAGCGGCAGCGTTATTGGCCGGGGCCTTGTTGGAGGCCGCAGAGGGTTTCCGCGAAGCGGAGCCGAATTTGGGTGGTACCACGAATGCGTTCATTCGTCCCGAGCACAGCGTTTGCTGTGCCCGGGACTTTTTTTGTAATACGAAAACTCCCGGCTATGCCGGGAGTTCCAAAAAAGCTTTAGCGATGAGTATAGTAAAAAGCCTCCTTTTGATATAATAAAGCTGCGGTCTGCCAACTGCAACAAGACATATCAAAAGGAGGAACATTCGACATGAAGACGAATGACATAGATAGTTTAAACCATACGAGCTGGAATTGCAAATACCACATAGTGTTTGCTCCCAAGTACCGTAGAAAAGTAGCATATGGAAATATGCGGGTTGAGATAGGGAAAATATTAAGAGAACTGTGTAACTGGAAACAGGTGGAAATTGTAGAGGCAGAGGTTTGCCCCGACCATATACACATGTTGGTAAAGATACCACCGAAGATGAGCGTATCCGGATTCGTAGGGTTTCTCAAAGGGAAAAGCACCTTGATAATTTTTGAGAGGCATGCAAATTTGAAATACAAATATGGAAATCGTACATTCTGGTGCAGGGGATATTTTGTAGACACGGCAGGAAAGAATGACAAAGCAATAGCCGAGTATATCAAAAATCAACTGGCAGAAGACCAGATTGAAGACCAGATGACGCTAAAGGAGTACGTCGACCCGTTTACGGGTAGCAAGTAACAAGCTTTTGCAATTGGCAGACCGTACCAGCGCCTTGAGGCGCCGCCAGAAAAACAGGGCTTTGCCCGCATATGAAGAACCCCCGGCTTTGCCGGGGGGTAACTATTATTTTCCGAAAAGGAGCGGTTTTTTACATTTTCCTTTCAGCTTCCAACCGCTTTCCTAATATTATTTTTTATGATAGGAGTGTTCGATTATGTACGAAGGCTGCAAAAAGTATGTTCCATTCCAGCCAATCCGTCTTCCAGACCGCCAGTGGCCTGACCGAGTGATTGACAGAGCGCCTGTTTGGTGCAGCGTAGACCTACGCGATGGCAATCAGGCGCTGATTGACCCCATGAATCTGGAAGAGAAGCTGCTCTTTTTTCAGACTCTGGTGGATATCGGTTTTAAAGAAATCGAACTTGGTTTTCCGTCTGCCTCGGAAACAGAGTATGAGATTCTTCGCACCCTAATCGAACGCAATCTGATTCCGGACGACGTCACCATTCAGGTTTTGGTGCAGGCGCGACCGCACCTGATTCAGCGGACATTTGAGGCAATCCGCGGCGCAAAGAACGTGATTGTTCATTTTTACAATTCGACCTCTACACTGCAGCGCAAGGTAGTTTTCCGCACCGACATGCAGGGCGTAATCGACATTGCGGTGGAGGGCGCGAAACTGATTAAGCGCCTGACCGATGAGGAAGTGAAAAAGAGCGGTGCGAACATCCGGTTCGAGTATTCACCGGAGAGCTTTTCCGGTACGGAAATTGACAATGCAGTGTTGATTTGCGAAAAGGTGATGGAAGTGCTGCAGCCCACCTCGGAAAACAAACTGATTCTGAACCTGCCGAACACGGTGGAGGGCAGCACGCCGAACTGCTATGCCGACCAAATTGAATATTTCTGCCGCCATATCAAAAACCGCGGCAGCGTGGTCATCAGCCTGCATCCGCACAACGACCGCGGCACCGCAACCGCTGCAACGGAGCTTGGCCTGATGGCCGGCGCGGAGCGTGTGGAAGGTACGCTGTTTGGCAACGGTGAACGCACCGGAAATGCAGATATTATGGTGGTTGCCATGAACATGTACTCCCAGGGTGTGGACCCGGGCCTTGATTTTTCCCATATTCGAGAGATCCGGGAAGTTTACGAGAAATGCACGAAGATGAAAGTCCACGAGCGCCATCCCTATGCGGGTGACCTGGTGTTCACCGCGTTTTCCGGTTCGCATCAGGACGCGATTAAAAAGGGATTCGATTATATGGCGGAAAGCGGCACCCAGTACTGGGAAGTTCCGTACCTGCCCATCAATCCGGCGGACGTTGGACGCGAATATGAGCCGATTATCCGCATCAACAGCCAGTCTGGCAAAGGCGGCGCAGCGTTTGTTATGCAGCAGAGTTTCGGCTACGAGATGCCCAGGGCTATGCACCCGGAATTCGGCTCCATGGTCAAAGCGGCGTGCGACGAAGCGGGAAGAGAACTGAAGCCGGAGGAAATTTTCTCAATTTTCCAGCGGGAATATTTGCAGGTCAACTCCCCCTTTAACCTGAAGAAGTATAAGCTGTACGAAGAAAACGATATCAGCGGCAACACCTTGGTGCATTTCGAGGGAATCCTCCGCTTCGGGCATGAGGACCATCCGATCAGCGCATCCGGCAACGGCCCGATCAGCGCGTTTTTCCGCGCTATTGCGGGGGTCGGCATTACGGACTTCAAATTTATTTCCTATAGTGAGCATGCCATTTCTGCCGGCGAGGACTCCAAAGCGGTATCCTATATCCACCTGACCGCACCGGATGGTTCGGATGTTTTCGGTGTGGGCATCGACCACAATATCAGCCTGGCTTCCATCAGGGGAATCATCTGCGCCATCAACCGTGCGGCGGAACACCATGCGAATGCGCATTCTCAATCGTAAAACGTTTTGTGGAATCAAATTTTTGGAAAATACCGTTGGAACGGAAAGAAGAACTCCCGGTTTTAAGAAAGGATGGTTGGAATCATGAAAGAATATCGCATTGTATTGCTTAAGGGCGACGGCATTGGACCGGAAATTGTCACGCAGGCCGTCAAGGTGCTGAACCACGCCGCCCTTAAATTTGATTTTCGCGTTCAATTTGAGGATGCGCTGCTCGGCGGCTGTGCCATTGACGCGACCGGCGTGCCGCTTCCGCAGGAAACCATTGAAAAATGCAAGGCAGCAGATTCCACACTGCTTGGCGCGGTGGGCGGCCCCAAATGGGATTCACAGCCCGGCGGGAACCGCCCGGAAGCGGGTCTGCTCGGTATTCGCGGTGCGCTGGGGCTGTTTGCCAATCTGCGCCCCGCCGTTATTTTTGAGCCCCTGCGCGGCGCTTCTCCGCTGAAGCCGGAAATCATTGGCCAGAACCTGGATATTATGCTGGTCCGGGAACTGACCGGCGGCATCTACTTCGGTGAGCGCGGCCGTAAAACGGTCAATGGGGCACAGGCCGCATACGATACGGAGCAGTATTCCGTACCGGAAATCGAACGCATTGCCCGTGTGGGGTTCGAAATGGCGAAAAAACGCAGCGGAAAGCTTTGCAGCGTGGACAAGGCAAATGTTCTGGAATCTTCCCGCTTGTGGCGCGCAACGGTTGCAAGAATCGGAAAAGAGGAGTATCCTGAGATAGAATTGAGCCATCTGTATGTGGACAACTGTGCGATGCAGCTGGTGCGCAACCCGAAGCAGTTTGACGTTATCGTGACCTCCAACATGTTCGGTGATATTCTTTCCGACGAGGCGTCCATGATCAGCGGTTCCATTGGAATGCTGGCTTCCGCAAGCCTGGGCAGCGGCAAGGCCGGGCTGTATGAGCCGATTCACGGCTCTGCGCCGGACATTGCCGGAACCGGAACCGCCAACCCGCTGGCCACGATTCTTTCCGCCGCCATGATGCTCCGCTATTCGCTTGACGAGCCGCAGGCCGCGCAGGCTATAGAGGACGCCGTTGCGGCGGTGTTGAAAATCGCCCGTACGCCGGATATCTGGACGGAGGGCCTGAAAAAAGTCAGCTGTGAGGAAATGGGCGATTTGGTCTGTAACCTGCTGTAAATTGAAAACTGGGAGCAATGCGGTTCATGCATGACAAGCATCATTACGATAAAAAAGCGGCGGCCTTTCGAAAGGGCCTGAAGGACGGGGTGCCGATCTGTCTGGGATATCTCAGCGTTTCTTTCGCATTCGGCATGATGGCGACCCAAGGCGGAATGCCTGCCTGGGCGGCGCTGGTAATTTCCATGTCGAACATGACAAGTGCCGGACAGGTCGCCGGAACGAATTTGATTCTTTCTGGCGGCCTTTATCTGGAACTTGCGGTGACCACCTTTGTAATTAATATTCGCTATATGCTGATGTCACTTTCCCTTTCGCAGAAAGTGGACGAGTCTATGACAACCCTGCAGCGCTGGGTGCTATCGTTCGGCGTGACGGATGAGATTTTCGCGGTTGCCATGCAGCAGGAGGGCGCCGTGACGGCGGAGTATTTTTCGGGCTTGGTGCTGACCCCGTACCTTGGCTGGTCGCTCGGCACACTGCTGGGTGCAACGGCAACCAACCTGCTTCCGGCCGGGGTGCGCACGGCGCTGGGCATTGCGATTTACGGCATGTTCCTCGCCATCATTATTCCGCCGGCGCGCAAGGCCGCCCCGGTGGCAAAGGTGGTTCTTTTTGCCGCCCTTCTAAGCTGCCTGTTCCGCTGGGTCCCGGGGCTGAACCGAATTTCCGGCGGCTGGGTGATTATTCTTTGCGCGGTGGCTGCATCGGCATACGGTGCGCTGTGTTACCCGATTCAGGAAACGGAGGGCGCAGCGAATGAGTGTTGAACGGATTCTAATCGGCACCCTGATTATGGCAGGGGTTACTTATTTGGTGCGAATGCTTCCGCTGGCGATTTTTAAGAAGAAAATTACGAATCGCTTTGTACGTTCGTTTCTGGCCTATGTTCCTTACGCGGTTCTGGCGGCCATGACGCTGCCGGAAATTTTGTATTCCACGGGGAGCGTGTACTCCGCCGGGTTTGGTCTTTTGGTTGCCCTGGTGCTTGCTTATCACAACCGGGGGCTGCTGACGGTTGCGCTGGGTTCCTCCGCCGCCGTATTTGCGGCGGAATGGCTGCTGCGCGCATTTCAACTGATGTGATTAATTGATACAAAATAAAAAGAGGCCGCAGTGCGGCCTCTTTTTTGAAGTAACCACCGATTCCGTCGTAAGACGGCAATTCAAGGCCGCAAAAATTCGAACCAGAGCGGCTCTTGAATTGCTTTCATTCGCGGTTACTTAATACTTCGATTAAATTGAGAACGTTTTTAATAGCCAAACTGGCCGCTTAGGGATTCGTCGTTGGTAATCCAGTCTTCTACGTTTACGGTAAAATACTGTGTTTTGGTGTCGCGCACAATCACCCGCGTAATACCCGCGTTAATAATCAGTCGTTTGCACATGGAGCAAGGGGAGGCGTGTTCCACATAATTGCCGGTTTTCATATCCCGCCCCACTAGATAAAGCGTGCTTCCAATCATGTCGCGGCGGGAAGCGCTGATAATGGCGTTGGCCTCAGCATGCACAGAGCGGCACAGCTCGTACCGTTCCCCGCGGGGGATGCCGAGCGATTCCCGTACGCACATGCCGGTGTCGATGCAGTTTTTGCGTCCGCGCGGCGCGCCGGTGTAGCCGGAGGAAACAATTTCGTCGTGTTTTACAATGATGGCGCCAAAATTCCGGCGCAGGCAGGTGCCCCGCTCCAGAACGGTTTCGGCAATATCGAGATAGTAGTTTTCTTTATCGGTCCGGTTCATTTTCATGCCTCCTAAAAATCGTGGCTTTCGCTGCTCCATGGCCGTGTTGGGGTCGACCAAAGTCGATTGCAGTTGCTTTTCCTTTGTTTCTATCATATTGTATTTTGCGGGAATAATCAATGGAAATTTCAAAAAGCGCGTGATATAATAATACCAACCGCAATGGCGAAGGGTATGATTCGAAACATTGCGGTGCGGCGATGCAATTTTCGGTTCAGCTGTTGCTTGTTGATGCGCCGCAATGAAAATGGAATTAACATGGAGAAACATTTTACATGAATTTATCGGATCTTTCCACGATCAAAAGTGTTCTGTCCCGCCACGGCTTTTCGTTTGCCAAATCACTGGGCCAGAATTTTTTAATTAATCCCGATGTGTGCCCCCGCATGGCGGAGGAAAGCGGGGCCGGGGCGGGAACCGGCGTTCTGGAGGTTGGGCCCGGTATCGGGGTTCTTACCGCAGAGCTTGCCAAACGCGCCGAAAAGGTGGTTTCGGTGGAACTGGACCGCCGTCTGCTTCCGGTGCTCCGGGAAACGCTTGCCGATTTTTCCAACGTGAAAGTCGTGAACGGCGATGTAATGAAGCTGGATTTAAAACAGCTGATTTCGGAAGAGTTTTCTGGTATGGACGTGGTGGTCTGCGCAAACCTTCCTTATTATATTACTTCTCCGGTGATTATGAAGCTGCTGGAAGAGCGCCTGCCGGTCAAATCAATTACGGTCATGGTGCAGAAAGAAGCTGCTGAACGCCTTTGCGCAGCGCCGGGCACCCGCGCCTGCGGCGCCGTCAGCGCTGCGGTTCGCTACTTTGCAGAGCCGGAGGTTTTGTTCGGGGTAGACCGCTCCAGCTTTGTTCCGCAGCCGAATGTGGATTCTACGGTGATCCGCCTGACCGTGCGCGAAGAACCCCCGGTAGCTATCCGCAGTGAAAAACAGTTTTTCGCGCTGGTGCGCGCTGCGTTCGGGCAACGGCGGAAAACGGTTCTGAATTCGGTTTCCGCCGGCCTGTCGCTGGGCCGGGAAGTGGTGACTGCCGCACTGGAACGGGCGGGAATTGTGCAGAACGCCCGCGCTGAACAGCTTACCATGGAACAGCTTGCGGCTCTTTCCAACGAGCTGCCGCAATAAATTCCGAGAGTTCTTCTTGCACTTTCGATTTTTATTCCGTCATTTTTACAGATAAAACCCGGGCAGTCGCCGAGAAAGGCAGTCGAAAGGCCGTTTCGAAGTTTGGCGGCTTTTCAGATGGAGTGTGTCCGGAAAAAGGAGGAGCGGGCTATGACGGACGGGAAAATGGCGATTTCTTTTTTTGTGGTCGGGCTGGGGCTGACTTTGGCTTCCATGGTGCTGGGTCCGTTTGAAATTACGGAATGGGCCATTGCGGCGGCCGTTGTGGCCTGCTTTTTGGCATTGGCCGGCATGTATCTGGCGTTCTGGAGCTGGAACGAGCCGGATGAACCGGAGCAGCCCGCCCAGCCGATTCCCATTAAGCGGCAGGAAGAAGAAACGCCGCCGCAGGAAAGCAAATAACATCCGATTCGGTTGGAACGCAAAAGCAGCCGCTGTGCAGAAAGCACAGCGGCTGCTTTTGTTCCCATGTTCCCCAAAAAGAACCGCCCGGGGTTACGGGCGGTGAGGGAGGAGAAAATATGAAGAAGAATTTATGATAACAGCCTCGGCGGAGGCAGCCTCGGCGAAGGCATCCTCTACGGAGGAATTATTTTTTGTCTGTCATTCGACGGCCCGGTATTCCGTCCTTTCCGTCTTGTGGCAGTAGGCATTGATTTCATAGTTTTATTTTACCGTGATTCTATAGATGATCCATGAATTGGTTTTTAACTTTTTAAAAAGAATATATGACCAAATTAAGAACAAAAACCGGAGCCGCCCAAGTGCGTAATGGCGGTTCCGGTTTATTGGTTTGCGGACACAGCGTAATGTTACCGTTTTGAAGAATCGTTTTTCGCTTCAAGTTCGTTTTCCATCTGATTTCCGATTTTCCGAAGCTTTTCCACAGATGTAATTTCGTTGACATGCCGGTTCAGCATTTCCTTGACCTCCAATGGCAGGGAGTCGAAATAGGCGGCCGCGGTTCTGTCCCCGTTGCGGTGAAATCCCCACCCGCGGTTCCATCCATCATACAGATCCATACTATCACCCCGCGATTAGTGTTTGAAGAAACAACGTTCTTATCGCAGGGAAATAATACTAAATGAGAAAGCGGTTTCAGGCGGTTTGATCCACTTCACATCCGGTCAACCGGTATCCGACATTTTTTATGCAGACAATTTTTGTCCCGGATTGCAGCGAGGCAATCTTTCGCCGCAGGTAGCTGATGTAAACTTCCAGATTATTGTCAGCCAGTGCATCAAATCCCCATAGTTTTGTCATTAAGTCTTCTTTGCCGACAATATTTTTTCCGCTTAAAAACAGATATTTCATAATAGCCATTTCTTTATTGGTCAGCCCCACAGACCGATTTTCTTTGGAAAGTTCATACGTGCCCAAATTGAGGGTTAGGTCATCAAAATGAAGCTGGTTGTCAAATATGTATTCTGCTTTTCGGCGTGAAACGGCGTTTAAGCGGGCAAGAAATTCCGAATCGGCAAACGGAATTTCCACAAAATCATCCGCTCCGTTGTCCAGCGCACGCACCTTCTCGCTGACTGTACATTTTTCCGAAATCATCATAATCGGTACGGAAAGCTTAGCACGGCGGATTTGCCGGAGCAGGTCGATGCAGTTGGTTTCCGGTGCGGAACAATCCAGAATGGCAGCCTCATAAACGCCGCTTTGAATCTCGTCAAAAGCCTGTTCGCTGGCTTCGGTGCAGTGAACCTCGTAGCGCTTTTTGGAAAGCAGGCGGTTTAATTTTGTTTTCAGTTTATTATTGTTCTCAAGAAGCAGAATTTTCATGATGGGTCCTCCCAAAGAAGTATAGACTAATTATATCAGTTGTCACTTTTTCTTGTGTGACGGTCTCGTGAAGATAAGCTTAAATTTAGGTGAAATGGATTCTTTTTAAGTTGGAATTTAATTTACCGAATTATAATAACTCCCATAAAAGGAATGGGAGGTCAGCCATGAAACAAAAAATAATGAGAGTTATTCTATCTCATAAGAAAGCGCTTACAATCACGATATCTGTTTTGGTCTTAGGAATTGCCACCTTAACCACGGTTTTACTCTATATCAATCATAAAAGTTCTTCTTCCAGTACGGTTACATACCGTGAATACACAGTGGAAAAAGGGGATGTCACAGTCGGAACCACGGAAAGCGGCACGGTTACGCTGGACGAAGAAACCGTGTCTTTTCCGGTTGATGTGACAATCGATAAAGTCCTTGTCAAATCCGGATATCAAGTCAAGGCGGGCGATACCCTGGTAAAGCTGAACCAGGCCAGTATTGCCAGCGGAACCGCGGACAAAAAGCAAAAACTCGCTGAGGCCAAAACTTCGTTGGAACAGGCAATTGCGGATCAGAAGACAAAATTGAGCTCTGCCAAACTAGCTTATGAGGCAAGCCTGAAAAAAGCGGCAAACGCTTATACGCAGGAATCCCTGACCAAAGCGGAAATTCAAAACAACATCAGCAACGCGCAGTCGACGCTGAATGACGCGAAAACGCAGCTGGCAAAATATCAGGCGCTGCAGTCCAGCTTTGCGGCGGACAATACCAAGCTCACCCAGCTGAAGCAGTGGCGTGATGATGCAAAAACGCAGAAAACCAGCTTTGAAACTCAACTTTCCAATTACAAAGATCAGTATTCTAAGCAGCTGAACACGCTGAGCAGCCTGAAATCCGATATGGAAAACAAATATACCGCCTGGCAGAAAGCAAAATTGTTGGACAATGAAGATGGGGAAGAGGCGGAGTACGACGACGCGAAAGAAGCGTACAACGACTATGCGGACCAAATTTCCAGCATTGTTCAGGGACAAAAGGACCTAGAATCCAAGGTTTCCCTTTATACGGCGGAATATGACAACTATTCCACGGCTTATGATACGTTCAACGAGACCTTTACTAAAAAATACGGAAGCACTTCCACAGCAGATGCTTTGGCGGAAAAGGTTTCTTCGCTTCAGTCCCAGGTAAAGAGTGCCCAGTATGCGCTGGAAAAGGCACAGAAATCCCAAACCGGCAGCCTGAACGACGCTGAGCAGACCCGGCAAAGCAGCTTGAACGAGGGCGATAACGCGGCGACCACCTATAATCTGACGGTCAACCAGCTTGCCGAAGCGGTGACCAACCAGCAGTCAACCTATGACAGCCTGAAGGCAGAGCTGGATGACATTAACAGTGCAATCAACGGGGAAGGAACACTGACCGCGCCGTGTGACGGAACGATTGTTTCCGTAAGCTGCAGCGACGGCAGCAACGTAAAAGCGGACGATGTGATTGTGACCATCGCAAAAACCTCTGATGTCAGCATGTCCATCTCACTTTCGGAGGATGACATTACCAACGTGCAAATCGGTCAGCAGGCACAAATTACACTGTCTGCCTATGATGATGAAACATTTGATGCCACGGTGCAGAGCATTTCTGCTTCTCCCGCGCGTTCCGGTTCCGCATCGGTCAGCTATACCGTTACAGCTAAAATGACCGGAAAAAATACGGAACAAGTCTTTATTGGAATGAGTGGAGAGCTGACGCTAATTCAGAAACAAAAGAAAGATGTTCTGTATGTTCCGAATCAGGCGATTACCTTTGAAAACGGAGTGTCCAGTGTTTTGGTGAAAAAACAGGATGGTACCAGCCAGAAAACCACCGTAACGACCGGATTCTCGAACGGGCGCTATGTAGAGATTACCAGCGGCTTGCAGGAAGGGGAAACCGTTCTGGCGGAAAGCGCGGTGGTAAAATGAGATTCAGCGAGATTCTCCATTTGGTTTGGCTGAATATTAAAGAGAGCAAGACAAAGGTTTTGCTTACCTCGCTCGGCGTTGTGGTTGGTGCAGCCACCATTGTTCTGGTGATTGCCATTGGCCATGGGGGCGAAGTGGATGTTCAGGAACAGTTCAAGACGCTGAATGTCGGTGCGATTGAAGTTTCCGTCAGCACTTCCGCAGATATGGCGGATCAAATGGCCGGCGGTATGATGGGCGGCTTCCCCGGCGGCATGGGTGGTTTTCCCCGCAGCGGTGGCGGAAGCGGAGGGAGTCCCCGTCCCAGCGGTGGTGGCGGAGGCGGCATGGGTGGCTTCCCCAGCGGTGGGCAGTCCAACAACTTCACCCAGGCGCAGCGCGGGGTAACGCTGACCACGACGGACGTCAGCGACATTTTGTCTCTGGTTCCCAACGTATCCTCCGCTTCGCTCATCTCCAGCGGAACCGGTGCGGTACTGACGGATGAACTGGACAGTGAGACCGATGAAACCATTGTGGGCTGTCTGCCGGAGTACCAAAGCATCAGCAACCTCACCCTGTTGGCGGGAGAATTTTTTACGGATGATGATGAGACGAACAAATCAAAGGTTGCCGTCGTTGGATATAATCTGGCGAAAAACCTGTTTGGCGGCGCCTATGCGGCGTATGGAAATGCAATGACGATTGAAGGAAAAACCTATGACGTCGTCGGCGTGCTTGATTCCATGGGCGCGGTTTCCACCGGGACCAGCCCGGATGATTCCATTTACCTGCCGTATTCCACGGCACAGAAATATGTGCTTGGCAACTCCGCCACCCCGAAAATCGTCGCCATCGCCTCGGACGTGAAAGAGGTTGAAACGGTAATGGCCAATATTAAGGCCGTGCTTGCAGATAACTATCCAAAGGGGAATTTCACCTTAACGGACGCGGGCAGCGAAATGGAAGCGGCGACAACCTCTGCCAACACCCTGTCCATGCTGCTGATTGCGGTTGCTGTGATTGTCTTTATTGTTGGCGGAATCGGCATTATGAACGTGCTCTTTGTTTCCGTGAAAGAACGGACGCAGGAAATCGGAATCTTAAAAGCGTTGGGCAGCAGCAAAAAGGAAATTTTAATGCAGTTCCTGATTGAGGCAAACATGATGGGTACGTTCGGCGGAGTGATCGGCGTAATTGCGGGCTTTGCCCTGGTGCCGGTGGTTCGCCTTACCGGCATGACGGTGGAACCGCTGCCTGTCGGCGGTGTGCTCGCCTTGGTGTTCGCCATTGTAACCGGTACTCTGTTCGGCTTTTATCCTGCTTATAAAGCCGCACAGCTTATGCCGATTGAGGCCTTATCGCAGGAATGACAGGAGGAAGCAGCTTATGAAACGGATTCAGAAAGTAATCGGCATCATTTTAATTTTAACCCTGGCCCTTTCTGCTTTGTCAGGCTGTTCTTCACAGAACAGCAAATCCAATGCCGGAACGAACGCAGTGCAGGGCGGACAAAAATATGGAGAAGGCGGAAAGAACGGCTTTCCCGGCAAGTCTATGAACGGCGGTCCTGCGCAAAGCGGCACCGAAGGTGCAAAGAAAAGCGAAAATTCCCAGCCTGCCTCTGGAACGTCCCAGTCTAACCAGATTTTAGGAAAGGTGACCTCTATTGTAGGCAATGAGGTCACCTTGGCACTCGGAACACAATCCGATTCCAGCGACAGCTCATCGCTAACGCTGACCGGGGAAACGAAAACCCTGCTGATTCCGGTTGGACTTACCCTCTCCAAAGGAAACGACCGGATGACACAAAATCCAGGCGGCGGAATCACTTCCGGCAGCGCGGGCAACGGCGCAATGCCGACCGGTGGAATGCCTGCGGGCGGTGGGGAAGGCCTCCCCGGTAATACGGGAACCACCGAAATCAACCGTACCGGCGGTACTTCCACGAAAAAAGCCAACGGCACAACGGGAACCACGGCTACTGCGGTTACGACGCAGCGGTCCAGCGACTTTTCCAGCATTACCAAGGGAATGATTCTTCGCATTACACAGAGAGAGATCAACGGTACGGAAACCGTGGTTCGGGTATCTGTTGTATCGAAATAGAGAAAGGTGCCCGCAATGGAAAAAGTAATTAGCATGAAAGACATCCGAAAATGGTATCAGGTGGGGGAAAACCGGCTGGAGGTGCTGAAATCCATTTCGCTTGACGTGGTGGAAGGCGAGTATTTGGCTATTCTGGGCCCCTCCGGATCCGGTAAAAGCACGTTGATGAATATTATCGGCTGCATGGACCATTTCCAGGAGGGAACTTACTGGCTGACCGGACAGCCGGTTCACGAACTGAACGACGCACAGCTGACCCATCTGCGCAATCAGCAGATCGGATTCATTTTCCAAAAATATCATTTAATCCAAAAGTATGACGTACTTCAGAACACGATGATGCCGCTGCTGATTCGCGGCATGTCGCGAAAACAGGCGGCCGAAATTTCAATGGAAAAACTGACCATGCTGGAAATGGGGGAGCGCGTGCATCACAAGCCGAACGAGCTTTCGGGCGGCCAGCAGCAAAGGGTCGCCATTGCGCGGGCACTGGTTGGCCAGCCAAAACTTCTTTTGGCGGACGAACCGACCGGTGCGCTCGATTCCGCAACCGGAAAAGAAGTATTAAAGCTGTTCAGCCAGCTGCATAAAATGGGCAATACCATTGTAATGATTACCCATGACCTGAAGGTAGCAAGCTATGCGGAGCGGGTCATTAAAATTGTGGACGGCGAACTTTATGAAAACGAAACCTTTGATTCTGAAACCGTGACGGTATGTAAGGAGGGGTAATATGAAACGAGTCAAATCTTTGGTGCTCATTCCATTCCTGACGGTTCTTTTGATCTGTTTTTCAACCACAGCGTTCGCTGATTCGTCGTCAGAGGAAACCAGCACTTCTTCCGTAACACTGAACACTGTAACACTTGGGGAACATTCCAGTTATGTAACCGGTTCATATTTCGGTGTAATCAACGTTGAGGTGGCAGACACCAATGTGGCGGCTGCCACCTCGGATTCGCAGGGAAGAGTGGTAATTACCGCAATAGGAATCGGAACAACAAGAGTGCATTTTTGGTTTAAGTCCGACGCGTTCAGCGGATGGACCAAGGCGACGGTGCCGGTCACTGTTTCCTCTGCTGTCACGGCTTCGTCTTCCAGCACGTCGGAATCCACGCAAGTCGGGCTGATTTTTCCGCAATCGTCGGTCAGTATTGCGAAGGGCGGCGACTATACGCTTTCCAACATCATGCTGAACGGCGGCAATGTACATGCGTCCAGCCTTTTGTGGGTATCCTCTTCCAGCGCGGTTGCCGCGGTTGATTCCACAACCGGAAAGATTACGGCGGTGGAGGCAGGAACCGCAGTGGTTTATGCCATTGACCCCACTTCGCAGGCGGTAGCCAGTTTGAAGGTAACGGTGGACTGAAAATAGGATTGTCAACAGACGAGCCTGAAAGGAAAATTTCTTTCGGGTGGTCCGTTTGTTTTGCCCTTGGTTAACCGCTGATTCCATTACGACTGAATCAGTGGTTGCCTAGTTAATCAAGAGCAATGGTTCTGGTTTGCTTGCGGCCCAATGCAACGAAGAATATGATTACTTGATGGTATAACAAAAAAGAAGCCGATCGCAATGATCGGCTTCTTTCAAATTTGGCGGAGAGGAAGCGACTCGAACGCTCAATGCCTTGCGGCACACCACATTTCCAATGTGGCTCCTTACCAATTAGAATACCTCTCCAAATGGTAATGGTGCTGTAAATCAGACAGCTCTGTTATTATAGCGAATCCCGGACAAAAAATCAACCCCCTATTTAAAATTTATTTTATTTTATTATTTTTCAATGAAATCCAGTGATTTAGACTTGCGCGAACTTAGCCGGTGTTATAATATAGGCATAGATTGAGTGCAATTTTTTACAATTGGGGGTTATTGATTTGAATAGAACGGAAATTTCTGAGTTGTATTCCCGCGCTGAGGAACTGGGCGGTTCATCCGTTTCCGTCTGCGGCTGGGTTCGTACGATCCGAGATTCCAAAGCGCTTGGTTTTATCGAGCTGAATGACGGCAGCTGCTTCAAAGGGGTTCAGATTGTTTTTGAAGCCGATAAAATTGATAATTTTGCAGAAGTCGCAAAATTGAACGTCGGTTCCGCGCTCCGCGTGACCGGAGAACTGATTCTAACGCCGGAAGCAAAACAGCCGTTTGAAATTCACGCGGTAAAGATCGAGGTCGAGGGCTCTTCTACACCGGATTACCCGCTGCAGAAAAAGCGCCATTCGTTGGAGTACCTGCGCACCATCGCACACCTGCGGCCGCGCACCAACACGTTCAGCGCTGCTTTCCGCGTGCGCTCCGCAGCCGCCTATGCCATTCATAAGTTCTTCCAGGAAAACGGCTTCGTCTATGTGCATACGCCGCTTATTACGGGCAGCGACGCGGAAGGAGCCGGGGAAATGTTCACGGTGACCACGCTTGACCCGGACGAGCCTCCCCGTAAAGAAGACGGTTCCGTCGATTACACCAAAGACTTTTTCCAGAAGCACACTTCCCTGACGGTTTCCGGCCAGTTGGAGGCCGAATGCATGGCGATGGCGTTCGGCAAGGTTTATACTTTCGGGCCAACCTTCCGTGCCGAACGGTCCTATACGCAGCGCCATGCCGCGGAATTCTGGATGATTGAGCCGGAAATGGCTTTCGCGGATTTGGAAGATGATATGCGCACGGCGGAAGCCATGATCAAGTATATTATCCGCTATGTTTTGGCAACCTGCCCGGCTGACATTGAATTCTGCAACAAGTTTATCGACACCGGCCTGCTGGAACGCCTGAACCATGTGGCAAATTCCGATTTTGCCCGCGTCACTTATACCGAAGCAATCGAGATTCTGAAAAAGAACAACGACAAGTTCGAATATAAAGTGGACTGGGGAACCGACCTGCAGACTGAACATGAAAAATATCTGACCGAACAAATTTATGGGAAACCGGTCTTTGTGACCGATTACCCGAAGGACATTAAAGCGTTTTATATGCGCCTGAACGACGACGGCAAGACGGTTGCCGCTGTGGACCTTCTGGTTCCCGGCATCGGTGAAATCATCGGCGGAAGTCAGCGCGAGGAGCGCCTTGAGGTGCTGGAGCGCCGTATGAAGGAGCTTGGCCTGAAAGAGGACGACTACTGGTGGTACCTTGATCTTCGCCGTTACGGCGGCACCAAACACGCGGGATATGGCCTTGGCTTTGAACGTATGGTTATGTATCTTACCGGAATTGCTAATATCCGCGATGTTTTGCCGTTCCCCCGTACAACCGGTACGGCGGAATTCTAAGCGCTTTACGCGTAAAAATCAAATAGGAAAGAAGGAGTAAACATCATGTCAATGTGGAAGGAAAGTCTTAAAATCGGCGTGGCATTGATTGACAGCGAGCACAAGGAACTGTGCGACCGGATTGATAATTTGTTCGCAGCCTGCAGCAAAGGCAAGGGGAAAGATGAGATTCTTCAGACGGTGATCTTTCTGGAGGAATACACCCACAAGCATTTTTCTGACGAAGAAAAGCTTCAGCGCAGCAGCGGATATCCGAAGGTTGCCGAGCACAAGGCGATGCATGAGTACTTTACCCAAAAGATTGCGGACCTGAAAAAAGATATTCAGGAAAACGGCGCCTCCGTAGCTGTTGTATCCAAAACCAATTACTTTTTGATGGACTGGCTTCTGAACCATATCCAGAAGGTGGATACGGAACTGGCGCAGTACATTCATTGACCGACCGTTTCTAAAAACTTATAAAAAGAAGGATTCTTCCTGGGGTTCCCAGGGGGAATCCTTCTTTTTGTGCCTTTACCGGAAATACTAAGGAATTGCTGATTTTGTCGTCGGCAAGCAATGTAAAGCTGCGCCCCCACTGGGTCTAAACCGCCCACCTTCAAATGGCTATTATCTGCGGCCTGTGACTGTTTTGTTTTTTTCGCCCTAGTTTTTGGAAACGACTTACGTCGAGATACACAGAAAAAGAACCGGCAGGCCTTTCTAAAACAGCAAAAGTGAGAAAAATGCAAGTATATTTAAATGCACTTGCATTTTTTAAGCGAATATACTAGAATAGTAAAGGTTTTAAACTTATTTTTGCATTTTGTAAAAAGGGGATGCTCATATTGGGGTTTTTGTCAATGTCGGGTTCCGAATTGAAGCAAAAAAAAGCTGAGCTGGAAGAACGCTACAGGGCGTTTCAGGCACAGGGATTAAAGCTGAATATGGCGAGGGGAAAGCCCTCCGTTGCTCAGCTGGAACTATCGATGGGAATGCTGGATATTTTAAATTCCAGATCCGACATGCATGCCTCGACCGGGGATGACTGCCGCAACTATGGTTTGGCGGATGGTCTGCCGGAGCTTCGCAAGCTTTTTGCGGAAATGATGGGTGTGGACGATCACAATATCATTGTTGGGGGCAACTCCAGTTTGAATATGATGTTCGACGCAATTTCCTGTGCGATGACACACGGCTTTGAAGGCTGCGAGCCGTGGGGAAAGCAGGGCAAACTGAAATTCCTTTGCCCTTCGCCGGGGTATGACCGTCATTTTGCCATTACACAGTATTTTGGCTTTGAATTGATTACGGTTCCCATGCTAGAAACCGGCCCCGATATGGACGTTGTGGAACAGCTTGTTGCAAACGACCCAAGCGTAAAGGGAATCTGGTGTGTTCCGAAGTACTCCAATCCGACGGGGCTTACGTATTCCGATGAAACGGTGCGCCGTTTTGCCGCACTGAAGCCCGCGGCGAAGGATTTTCGGATTTTCTGGGATAACGCCTACTGTGTGCATGATCTGAACGATACCCCGGATACGCTGCTGAACCTTTGGGAAGAGTGCCGGAAGTGCCACAGTATCGACCTGCCAATCTTCTTCGCCTCGACCAGCAAAATCACCTTCCCGGGTGCCGGCGTAGCGGCCATGGGTGCCAGCGAGCACAATCTTGCCGTATTCCGGGAGCATTATTCCTTCCAGACCATTGGTCCGGATAAGCTGAATCAGCTTCGGCACATCTATTTCCTGAAAGATATGGACGGCGTAAAGGCGCAGATGAAGCGACATCGTGCCATTCTGGAGCCGAAATTCCGTATTGTGCAGGAAAAACTGGAACAGGAACTCGGCGGAAAAGAGATTGCCTCCTGGTCCAAACCGAACGGAGGCTACTTTGTAAGTGTAAATGTGCTGAACGGTTGCGCAAAGCGGGTCGTTTCCCTCTGTAAGGAGGCGGGAGTGGTGCTGACCGCCGCGGGCAGCTCCTTCCCCTATGGAAAGGACCCGGATGACAGCAATATCCGTGTGGCACCCACGTATCCCCCGGTGGACGAACTGGAAAAGGCAATGGATTTGTTCTGCATTTGCGTACAGCTTGCCGCGTTGGAAAAACTTCAGGCTGCGCAATAAAGTGCAATAATAAAAGAGGGGAGGAGGCTCTCCCCTCTTTTGCTATTGTGCACGAATTATCTTACCAAATCGATTGACTTTTTCTTACAATAACAATATAATTAATTCTGTTACGTTTGTGGATATTAGCGCGTATTCACAGAGAAACTTCATATTGGAGGATATACGCATGAAGCGAGTTGCAAAACCAGTTTTTTTCATCGTCGCCCTCCTCATTCTGTTTTTGTCTTATACCGCAACGTTCGGCATTAAAGGCCAAAACGGAGACAATACCACCACCTACATAAAAGGTGTCAGTGATATCAGATGGGGAATCGACATTAACGGCGGTATTGAGGCTACGTTCAGCCCAGCTACCAAGACAAAGGCAACCAAAGAACAAATTGATTCGGCCAAGTCCATTATCGAGGTTCGCCTGACGTCGAACCACATTACGGACTATGAACTTTATACCGATTACAATAACGACCGTATTATTGTTCGCTATCCTTGGAAGAACGACGAAACATCCTTTGATCCGGAAAAAGCAATTCAGGAGCTTTCCGCTACCGCGTTGCTGACCTTCCGTGAAGGGGATGAATACACCACCACCGAGACCGGCTCGGACGGACAACCCGTCTATAAAACGCCGAAAGGTGACACGGCGAAGAATGTCATACTTCAGGGCAGCGATATTAAGAGCGCGAAAGCTGTCATGACGCAGGACCAGACGACCGGAAAGTCCAACTATGAGGTAAGCCTTGAACTGAACGACAGCGGCGCTAAAAAGTTTGCGGAAGCGACAGAGAAAATGCAGGGCAAGATCATCTCCATCTGGATGGATGATGTGCGCATCTCTAATCCGCGTGTGGACGCTGTGATTACGGACGGAAAGTGCTCGATTCAGGGTACGTTTACCGCGGCGGAAGCTTCGGCTCTTGCCAATAAAATCAACGCAGGCGCTCTGCCGTTTAAGCTGACAACCACAAGCTTCAGCACGATCAATCCGCGGCTTGGTTCCTCGTCGCTGAATGCTATGATGATTGCGGGAATCATCGCTTTCACCTTAATTTCACTGTTTATGCTGTTTGTGTTCCGGGCACCGGGTTTTGTGGCAATCATTGCCCTCGCTGGTCAGACTGCGCTGTCTTTCGCGGCGGTTTCCGGCTACTTCCCGTTTATTAACAGCTTTACCATGACACTGCCCGGTATAGCCGGTATCATTCTTTCCATCGGCATGGGCGTTGACGCCAACATTATTACGGCATCCAGAATTAAGGAAGAACTTTGGGCCGGCAAAACACTGGACGGCGCAATCCAGAAAGGCGACGACAACAGCTTCTGGGCGATTTTCGACGGCAATATTACCGTTATTATTGTTGGATTGCTTCTGATGGGCATTTTTGGTCCAACCAATATTCTGTCCATGATTTTCGGACCTGCCACAACAGGTTCCATCTATTCATTCGGTTACACACTGCTGATCGGCATCGTGGGCAACTTTGTCTTCGGCGTGACGGCTACCCGCCTAATGACCAAGTCTCTTTCCGGGTTTAAGTTTGCACGTCACAAATGGCTGTTTGGGGGTGCAAAAGAATGAAAAAGTTCAATATTCACTTTTATGAAAACCGGAAGATTTATTTTGGCATTTCCATTGCCATTATGGTCATTGGCTTAATCTTCAATATTATTTTTGGTACCAATCTTGACATTCAGTTTACTGGCGGCGCGGTTATTAAGTATTCTTATGCCGGTGAGATCCAGCAGGACGAAGTGGAAAAGATTGTACAGGATACCACCAAAAAGGACGTCAGCGTTGATATTTTGAAAGATGTGAAAGCAGCGGACGGAAAGGGCACTACGAACGAGGTGTCGATTTCTTTCGCGGGCACGGAGTCGATTTCGGTTGACAGCCAGCAGGCAATTGCAAAGGCTCTTTCCGAAAAGTATCCGAATGCAGGCTTCACGGTGGTAGAATCCAGCTCGGTCAACCCGACCATGGGCCACAACTTCTTCCTGAAGTGTTTGGTTGCGGTTGCACTTGCGTTTATTCTGCTGGTTATTTACATTGCCCTGCGTTTCCGCAAAATCGGTGGTACGGCTGCCGGCGTCATGGCAATTATCGCTTTGATCCATGACGTTGTAATGGTTTACTTTACGTTTATCATTTGCCGATTTGGTCTGAACGACAACTTCATTGCGGTTGTTCTTACCATTTTGGGTTACTCCCTGAACGATACGATTATTATTTATGATCGTATTCGTGAAAACCGCAGACTGATGGGCCCGAAAACGCCTTATTCCGTTTTGGTAAACACCAGCATCAACCAGACGCTGACCCGTTCCCTCTATACGGCTGGGTGCACATTCTGTGCGATTGCTGTCGTGTTTATCGTAGGCCAAATTTACGGTCTGACCAGCGTTGTTACCTTTGCACTTCCAATGATGGTGGGCGTTGTTACCGGCGGCTATTCTTCCATTTGCATTGCCGGTCCGCTCTATGTTATGTGGGAAAATCACAAAGCTGCCCAAAAGACTGCTGCATCCAAATAAGCGATTCAGAGTTCGAAAATATCCGGATTTGCTTTTGCAAGTCCGGATATTTTTTGTATATAAAATTAAAAAGTCATTTTTCGGCGATTGATTCGGGACGGTTGTTATACGCCGCTGACGGCGGACGATACTAAGAATGAAGATGTGGTACCCTGAATTTCGGAAGCAGCCTGACTTACCACGTTCTTTCCATAGTCAATCGCGCTGCTCACCATGGATCCCGCAGGGGTGTTGCGGCATCCTGTTAAACTCATTGCCAACAAGGCAGTCGCAGCGATTAGGGCAGCATATTTTTTCATACAAATCCTCCTTTCCAACTTTTATTTTGACCAAGTTATGAAGAGATATGACGGTTTTTCAAAGCCAATTAAAGCCTGAAATTTCCGCGGTAACACCCTTTCTTAAGCGATTTTTTAAAAATGTAAGGAGATTTTCCGTCTGAAATGATGATTGTTTCGGGAAGGATGAGGTACAAAGTTCATCACGTAAAAAATTTGTCATTTTTTTAATTTTAGGTATTGCATTTCGATGCGGAATATGATATTATAACAGAGCTGTTTCGATTACAGCTATGGGGTATTAGCTCAGTTGGGAGAGCGCCACACTGGCAGTGTGGAGGTCAGCGGTTCGAACCCGCTATGCTCCACCAAGTAAAAATCCAGAAACCGTAACGGTTTCTGGATTTTTTTGTTGTAATACGAAAACTCCCGGCTATGCCGGGAGTTCCAAAAAAGCTTTAGCGATGAGTATAGTAAAAAGCCTCCTTTTGATATAATAAAGCTGCGGTCTGCCAACTGCAACAAGACATATCAAAAGGAGGAACATTCGACATGAAGACGAATGACATAGATAGTTTAAACCATACGAGCTGGAATTGCAAATACCACATAGTGTTTGCTCCCAAGTACCGTAGAAAAGTAGCATATGGAAATATGCGGGTTGAGATAGGGAAAATATTAAGAGAACTGTGTAACTGGAAACAGGTGGAAATTGTAGAGGCAGAGGTTTGCCCCGACCATATACACATGTTGGTAAAGATACCACCGAAGATGAGCGTATCCGGATTCGTAGGGTTTCTCAAAGGGAAAAGCACCTTGATAATTTTTGAGAGGCATGCAAATTTGAAATACAAATATGGAAATCGTACATTCTGGTGCAGGGGATATTTTGTAGACACGGCAGGAAAGAATGACAAAGCAATAGCCGAGTATATCAAAAATCAACTGGCAGAAGACCAGATTGAAGACCAGATGACGCTAAAGGAGTACGTCGACCCGTTTACGGGTAGCAAGTAACAAGCTTTTGCAATTGGCAGACCGTACCAGCGCCTTGAGGCGCCGCCAGAAAAACAGGGCTTTGCCCGCATATGAAGAACCCCCGGCTTTGCCGGGGGGTAACTATTTACCGCCGAAATTTTGGAAAACTCAATGTCAATCGTTTGAATCGCCGAAGATGAAAGTGATAAAAAAGCGGTGTTTTTAATGAATTAATGTTGGGTAAAATTGCAACAAAGCAATCGAAAGGGCTTGCTGCCTGTGAATAAGGCAGCAAGCCCTTTCTTTACTTTACTTTATTTTCTACTACGATTTCTGCGGAGACCCTGTTCGATTAAGCGTTCGTTGCTCTGCTTCCCGTAAGCTCGGTCGAACAGCAATGCCGCTTCCACAATTCCAGCAGGTTACGATTTGCCTGATTGTTTTTCCGGTTTGCTGCGTTGGATACAAACAGGTTCCCATACATTGCAGGGAATTCCCCGCAGACGTCCATTCCAACCACTTTATGGCCTTCGGCAACCGCGCAAAAAGCCTTTGAAAATTGATGCAGATCCAGCACACCCTGGTCCCAATTTGTCCATGCGACGCTTTTGCTGAATACGTCCTTATCAACGGAGAAGTAGACCGGATAAGGAATGCCCTGTTCCAGTTCCCAAAGCCAATCGGTTTTCTCAGAAATGACGGTGCGGGGGAAAAGCGTTACAGGATTGGAATTTGGCAGTTCCGTCCATTTAGAATCGTCTACGCCTACCAAAACGACCTGTTTCAGGTGCGGTAACTGTTCCTCAGCCTGCCGCAGCCAGTTCCCGCAGGAAAGCAGGCTGCCAAAGGCAGGGCACTGCATGTCGCTGTGATGATCAAATAGCACAAGCGCAAAATCTTCCCGGATTTTTTCCATCAGAAAAAGCGCGATGTAGTGATAGTTCCCGGAACCGAGAAAGGCAAGTACTGGTTGGTTAATGTTTTGAATACGCTTCCGTAATTGATTCTGTGCTTGTGTATCGCAATAGGCACAGACCCCGGTCATATGGTCTTTCGATATCCATCGGCATTTTTCCTGCCGGTAGAAATCTTGCGTTCGATAGACCCCGTCGAAATCCAGCAGCAATAGGGTGCTTTCCATTCCTAATCGGGCCTCCAAACAAAAGTGCCGGGAAGTATATCGGAGGGACCGACGATACACTTCCCGGCATTGTCCTATATGAATTGACCAACGCTGGTGCATTGGCTGTGTGGGTCGGCCACAGATTCCTAATAGGAATCGGCCTTCGGATATCTTGAACGGAAGCTCCTCCTTTTCCGTCCTATAACCAAACTTGATATCCCTGTACAAAATACCCGGCATTTCTGCCTTTGCGGTGATTTCATGTTGGGCTAAAACCTACAACATCGAAAGGGTCACATTTGAAAGGGCTACCAGAAAGCAGAACCGTTGCTTCTCATTACCTCGAATTTCCAAGCAATCATAGGCAACAACTCCTTGCTTTTGATTTGATTATATATATCCAAAGGCTAGCACTCACGGCCCACAAGTGCTAACTCTATATATTCTATATAGCACTCACTTTTCAAAATGTCAATACCTTTCTCGAAAAATTTTTACTCTCTTAGCAAATTCCGGTGTGATTTTGACTGTAAAATAATTTGCAATACAAATTTGAAGAAACGGTGAGCGTTCAAAAGATTGATTGGAATATTTTTACAAAACGGATTTATTTCAATCATTTTGGCGGAATTTCAAAGTTGCCAATCGTGTGAAGTGAGGTTAACATAATATTAATATTAGCACTCAATATTAATGAGTGCTAAACAAGTGCGCCTTTTAGCCTGTTCTATATAAACAAAGAAAGCCGGATTGATAAGGGGAAAACGGTACTTCAAACAAACACCTGAATGAAGCGATTAAGATTACCGGGTTTTACAGTTGCTAAGTGAAGTGACCGTAAAGCTCGGTGATTTTTACCATTCATACAGCATCATAGACGAAGGGAAGGAACGAAATGGCTCATTTTGAAACGCGGCTGAGAGCCGGTGAAAATACCTACAAAGAACTTTTCCGACGCTATCCCTACAACCCCATCCTGACGGCCAAGGACTGGCCGTACCCGGTGAACGTGGTGCTTAACCCAGCGGCAACCATGTTTCAAGGGAAGGTGCTGCTGCTTGCCCGCGTGGAGGATCGGCGCGGGTTCTCCCATTTGACAAAGGCAGTCAGTGACGACGGCATCAGTAACTGGGTGATCGACAAGTATCCCACCCTTGCACCGGACCCGGACTATCCGGAAGAATCCTGGGGCATTGAGGACCCACGCATCACCTACATACCGGAGCTGAAAAAATACGCCGTCCTTTACACCGCCTATTCACAATCCGGTGCGGTTGTAAGCCTGGCGTTGACGGAGGATTTTGAACACTTCGAGCGGCTGGGCGCCATTATGCCGCCGGAGGATAAGGATGCGACGATTTTTCCGCGCCGGTTCGGTGATCGCTGGATGTTGATTCACCGGCCCATCGAGCGCGGTGCGAACATCTGGATATCCTGCTCCAACAACCTCCGGTATTGGGGGGACCATACGATTCTGATTAATTCGCGCGGCGGAAGCTGGTGGGATGGCTGGAAAGTGGGTGTCTGTGCACAGCCTCTCGAAACGCCGGAGGGCTGGCTGATCCTATACCACGGTGTCCGGCAGACAGCGTCCGGCGCACTCTATCGTTTAGGCCTCGCGCTGTTGGACCGCGACAATCCGCTGAAGGTGCTTCACCGCAGCGACGAATGGGTTTTCGGTCCGCAGGAGGTTTACGAAAAGGAGGGCGATGTGCAGGATGTGGTCTTCCCTTGCGGCTGGGTACTGGACAAGGAAACCAGCCAGCTTAAGATATACTACGGCGCTGCAGATACCTGCATTGCGCTGGCAACTGCATCCCTGAACGAAGTGCTTGACTATATCCGCAGCTGCCCGGTACCTTAGCAGCCTCACATCATTTCGAATCAATCATTGGGACGTAAAAGGAGGAATACAAATGAAAGCACTATTTCTGGTGGGCGGCCTTGGAACACGGCTCCGCCCGCTGACCGACCGGACCCCGAAACCGATGGTGCCAGTGATGGGAAGGCCGCTGCTGGAGCGGAATATGGAAGCTCTGAAGCAGCACGGAATCGATGAAATTGTGCTGAGCACTTGTTATCGTCCGGAGGTCATTGAACAATATTTCGGCGACGGGTCGGATTTCGGCCTGAAGATCGATTATGTCTGCGAAGAATTCCCGCTTGGAACGGGCGGCGCAATTAAAAACTGCGAGAAATATTTTGATGATACGTTCTTTGTGTTCAATGCCGACATCCTGAGCAACATTAATTTCAGTGAGATGCTTCGCTACCATAAGCGAAAAAAAGCGGACGTTACCATCGCAGTGACGCGGGTTGAAAACCCCTCTGCCTATGGTGTGATTGAATACGATGCCGACGGATATGCTTATCTGTTTAAAGAAAAGCCGGCGCCGCATGAGGTGGTCTCCCACTTCATCAACGCAGGTGCTTACCTCTTTGAACCCTCGGTACTGCGGCGGATTCCTGCCGGAAGGCCGGTGTCGGTTGAGCGGGAGGTCTTTCCGAATCTGCTTGAACAAGCGCGGAAGATCGCCGTCTATAAGGGCTGCAACTATTGGCTGGATATTGGAACACCGGAAAAATATATTCAGGCCCACAAGGATATTTTTGAAGGGCAGCTTCACCTGCCGGAGATGAACTTCCATGAGCGTGCCGTATACAGCGGGCCAGGCACCCACATCAGCGGTACTGCCGTGCTGCGGGGCCCGGTCTATCTTGGCCGCAATGTGCGAATTGAAGCCGGAGCGACCGTGGGCCCCCATGTGGTAATCGGGGACAACAGCCTCATCGGGAAAAAATGCAAAATTGCCAACAGTATTTTGTGGAACGACGTAGTTCTGGAGGATAGCGCCAACCTGTCGGAATGCATTGTGACCGATGCGAGCATTGTGGACGGCACGTCAAGGATGAAGCATGTTATCTATACGCCGGAAATGATTAAAGCAGCCAAACATTTGGCCATCTGATAAATTCAGCAGAGAACGGAGGAGCAAATTTGAAATCAAATCAAAGACTTCTGAATGTTGCATTTTTAAGCACCTATCCGCCGCGCGAATGCGGCATTGCCACCTTTACACAAGACCTTGTTCGGGAACTGAAAAAGAAAAGAAATCTGAACACGAGCGTTATTGCCATCAGCGATGGAAAGTATACCTATGACGACGAGGTATGGTTCGATTTTCCGCAGCAGAACTTCACAAGCTATCTAAAAACCGCGGAGCGGATCAACCATTCCGACATCGACTTCCTTGTTGTAGAGCACGAATACGGCATCTATGGCGGCGATTGGGGAGACTATTTGCTGGAGTTGGTTAAACGGGTACGCAAACCGATTGTTACGACCCTGCATACTGTGCTGCCTACCCCAAGTGAAAAACAATTGGCAGTTTTGCGGGAGCTATGCTGCAGGAGCAAAAAGATTGTAACGATGGCAACGAACTCCTGCAGGATCCTCCAAGAAGTCTATGGGGTCGATTCGTCCAAGATCGAGATGATCCCTCACGGCGTGCCCTCTTTCGACCTACCGCCAAGGGAGGCGCTGAAAAAAGAACGGAATCTGGAAAACCGGACTGTCATCAGTACGTTCGGTCTGATCAGCCCAGGCAAAGGACTGGAATATGGCATTGATGCCGTTCACCAGGTTGCGAAAAAGCATCCCGATGTGCTGTACTTTATTTTGGGCCAAACCCACCCGGTCGTGCGCAGGCAGTATGGCGAGGCCTACCGTGAAAGCCTGGAAAAGAAGGTCCGGGAACTTGGACTGGAAAACAATGTCCAGTTTGTGAATAAATATCTGACGAAAGAGGAAATCGTGCGCGGGCTGCAGCTTTCTGACCTTTACATGACGCCGTATCTTAGCCGGGATCAGGCGGTTAGCGGGACCCTTGCCTATGCGGCGGGTTACGGGAGGGTGATCGTTTCCACGCCCTACCTTTACGCACAGGAAATGCTTGCGGACGGCCGCGGCCTTCTTGCCGAGTTTAAGGACGCCCAGTCGCTTGGTGAGGCCATCCGCTTTTTGATTGAGCATCCGGAAAAACGGAAAGAGATGGAGGAAAAGACTTTGCGCTTCGGCAAAACAATGCGCTGGGATGCCGTTGCGGACCGCTACGTCCAAACCTTCCAAAAGGCGTATCAGGAAGCATGCGAATGGAGTGAGGTGGAGCATGAAAGATTTAAGATTGCCGAATGACGCCTATATTTTCCGTATGACCGACGACACCGGCATGCTTCAGCACGCAAGGCGTTCGATTCCAGACCCTTGCAAGGGCTACACCACCGACGACAACGCGCGGGCGCTGATTATGGCTTCGCTGCTCTTCGAGCTGACCAGGAAACAGAAATATCAGGATTTGGCGGCCCGATATCTCGGCTTTCTGTTGTACGCTCAAAACGGAGCATGGTTCCGCAATTTTATGGACTATGACCGCCGCTTTTCGGAAGAAAAAGGCTCGGAGGACTGTTTCGGGCGCTGCATGTGGGCGCTGGGGTTCGTGACATCCCGGGCCGATCTGCCGGAAGAAATCCGCTGCGTGGCGGATGACCTTCTCGGTCAGACGGTACCCGGCTGCGGCGAGCTTACATATCTAAGAGCGAAAGCGTACACCATCATCGGATTGAATTACTGGAAAGGCACTGGTTCCCGCGAACGCGTGATTCGGCTTGCTGCCGAAATTGGCGATGCCTATGAGCACTGTGCCACTACGGACTGGAAATGGTTTGAGGACGAAATTACTTACTGCAATGCTATCCTGCCATGGTCCATGCTGGTCGCATATGAAACGACCGGAAAAAAACGATACCGGGAAATCGGGCTGGAAAGCCTTGAATTTCTTCTGGATACTACCTTTGCCGGTGATCTCTTTCATCCGGTGGGCTGCAAGGGCTGGTTTGTGAAAGGACAGAAACCAGCGGAATACGACCAGCAGCCGGTGGAGGCGTGCGAAACGCTCCTTGCCTGCCTGAAAGCCCATAAACTGACCGGTGAGTCCCGCTACCGGGACCGCGCCAAACAGTGCCTGGACTGGTACACCGGGCAGAACATCCGAAAAGTTTCCCTCATCGATCCGGAAACGGGCGGCTGCAGGGATGGCCTCACTGCCGGAAATCCCAATCCGAACGAGGGTGCGGAAAGCCTGGTTTCCTGGATGATTGCGTCGCTTGTTTGGCTGATCGATTCCGAAAAGGAAACCTCGGTCAATGCTGTAAACGAGAGAAATACTTAAGCAAACCGACCACTATCACCGCTTGTTGTTGGAAGATGGTGCCATCAAAATCGGGGCTCTTTGCTCGCAATAACCGGATTGCGGGTCTGTGCGGTTTCGTACCACCATCAAATAACCAGAGCGGCAGATGATAACATCTGCCGCCCTGTGGTTAGTTCCTACACTGTTCATCAGACAGTTTGTGCAGGAATTATGTATTTGGCTTATAAGTTCATAACGGGATTTAATCTGCTAGTTTGAATTGCTCGACCAGTTCCTTTAACGTTTCCGCCTGCCCGGAAAGTTCCTCGCTGGCTGCGGCGCTCTCTTCCGAGGTTGCGGAGTTCGTCTGAATTACGCTGGATATCTGGTCGACTCCGATCTTGGCCTGTGTGATTCCTTCTGACTGCCGAATAGACGCTTCCGAAATGTGCTTTACCGTTTCGGATACCTTTTCTACGTGTTCAACCACCCTGGAAAGGGATTGTGCTGTTTTATCCGCAATTTTCGTACCATTTTCTACCTGTGAAATGGAATCTCCGATTAATGCGGTGGTATTCTTTGCCGCTTCTGCGCTCTTGCCGGCCAAATTTCTTACTTCGTCTGCCACTACGGCAAACCCTTTTCCCGCGCTTCCGGCTCTAGCTGCTTCCACAGCGGCGTTTAACGCAAGGATATTTGTCTGGAAGGCAATGTCTTCAATGGTTTTTACGATGCTTCCGATTTTGCTCGACGATTCATTGATGACGGTCATCGCCTCCATCATCTCGTTCATAAGCTGATTGCTGACTTCCATTTCTTCGGTGACCCGGTTCATATTTTCACTTGCTTTTCTGGTGTGCTCTGCGTTTTGATTGATGTGTTCGGAAATTTCCGAGATTTGGGCATCCAATTCTTCTATGGAACTGGCCTGTTCCGCTGCGCCCTGTGCAAGTGATTGGGCAGAATTTGAAATCTGTACAGAACTGCTTGCAACCTGGCTGGCCGCTACGTTAATACTGGAGAACGTATGGGTAAGATTGGTTTTTATATGGTTCAGGGATTCTTTTATTTTTGCAAATTCGCCGGTATAATCGCACTGCAGTTGGAAGGTGAGATCCCCGTTCGCAATCTGATTCAGCACGGACGAGATTTCATTAATATATTGGATGTACTGCTTCAGCCGGTCGACTGTTTTGGAAATGGCAATGAAAACCTGCCCAACTTCATCAGTTGATTTTATTTCAACGGAAACATCCAGATTTCCTTGTGCAATCTTGTTTGCCACTTCTTTTAATTTTACCAGCGGATTAGTGATACTCTTTGATATAACCACGATCAGCAAAAGCAAAATAATTAGGGCGATCACAGAAATTAGAATTACAGTCTGTAATACCGTGTAATAGGAATTATAAAATTCGCTTTCCGGCAGGCCGGTAGTGATGGTCCAACCGGTGTTTCCTACCGGGGAAAGATATCCGTAATTGGTTTTTCCCATTGCGTTATAGGTGAGAAGACCCTCTTTTTTGCCCTGAATCGCCTTCACAGCGTTTTGGGACAGATTTGACTCGGTGATACTTTTATTTTTCAGGGATTCGTCCGGATAATAGACCAGTTGTCCGCCCGCGCTGGTAAGAATATAAAACCCTGATTTTCCGAGCTTATAACTTTTGATTGTGCTGTAAAGACGGTCCAGCGTAATATCTACACCCGCAAAGCCGACCAGATTGTCGCTTTTGTAAATCGGGCATACTACGCTCATAACTATTTTTCCGGTAACGATGTCTTGATAAGGCTCAACGAAGACGACGCTCTTTTGGGTAGTCGCCGCCTGATACCAGGGCCGTTCGGAGAGCGTCATGCTGTAAAGCTGGTCCGAGTTGTTTAGGACAGCCTTATTGGTTGCACAGTCAGCTACCCATACGGCGGACAAGGTATCGGGATCCGTCTGATAGATATTCTCCGTGGTAGCTTTTACCCCGCCGAACCCCTCTTTTGTATTGCTGTTTTTTATTTCGGGCGACTTTTCAAAATATTGCTGCAGTAAATCATTCGCTGCCATCTGTTCCACGATATCGCTGTATTTTGTCAAAAAGTTATTGGCCTGGTAGGCGGCGGCCTGCGTTTTTGCGGTCAATTCGTTGGTCGTCAAGTTTGAAACAGACTGTTTAATCGTCTGCGTGATAAATACCGTAGTGCCGACCAGAATAGCGGTGACCGGAATGCCGATAAAAATTAAAATTTTCCTCAGTAAACTTTTTTTCTTCATCTTTCATTTCCCTCCAAATTTGCATGGCTTGATAAAGATTTCCTCAAACAGGTGAGATTGGAAAAATACCCAGCAGAAATGGATGAATGCTTCTTAACCCGGGGAAAAGTTCCACTCGGGTTTTAAATGGATATATTTTCCTAAAAATTTACCTGTTTTTGTAATTATTATCGGTTTTAAATTATAGCCCCTGGTTTTCTAATTTTAGTTATTTACTAAAATAATAGTGTTACAAATTAAATTTAACTTAAGTAATTACTTTTTCATAGAAATTTGTGACTCTTCATAACTAAAATGCCATCCGCGTTACCCGTAAATCATTTTGGTAAAATTCTTTTCTGCCATTGACATTGTCATCGCTTTACTACATAATGAATATATTGTTAAATATTAAACAAAATAAAAAGAGGTGCGAATCAAATGAAAAATGCAATTGTAACGGGTGGCTCCAGAGGACTTGGAGAAGGCATGGTGTTAAAACTTGCCGAAATGGGCTACAATGTTGTTGTCAATTTTGTCAGTGACCGTAGCAAGGAAAAAGCAGAGTCCCTGATTGCTAAAATCGAAAAGGATTATGGGGTCAGCGGCCTGGCGGTTCAGGCGGATGTTGCGGATTATGAATCCTGCAAAAAAATTGTGGATGCCTCCATTGAAAAATTCGGCAGAAAAATCGACGTCTTGGTCAACAATGCCGGAATCGACAACAATCTGAGCTTTTTAAAAATCAAACCGGAACAATATACCCGTCTGATTAATGTGAATCTGATGAGCTACCTTCATTGCTCTCATTTGGTTCTTCCCTATATGGTGGAGGCAAATGAAGGCTGCATCGTAAATGTGTCCTCCATCGGCGGCATGATGGGCGTTGCCGAGCAGGCGGATTATTGTGCGGCCAAGAGCGGCGTCATCGGCTTGACCAGAGGCCTTGCCATTGAATTCGGGCGCAACAATATTCGTGTGAACACCATTGCCCCCGGCATGATTTGGACGGATATGTTGCGAGAGGCGGATCAGGCCGCAGTTGCCGCGCTGAAACAGGCGATTCCGCTTGGGGACATCGGCGAAGTGGATGATATTGCTGGATGCTTGGAGTACTTGGTAAAAGCGAAGTACGTGACCGGACAGACCATTTCCCCCAATGGCGGCATTCTGATGCCGTAATACAATTAAAAAAGCAGCCGGCAGGGCACCTGCCGGCTGCTTTTTGTAGTTTGTAAACTCCCGGTTGTGCCGGGAGTTCGGAAAAAACATACGTGTAAGATGGGTATAGGATGAAGCAGAACTTCAGACCTTAAAAGACCATGCGGAACACCTTGAGCAAAACAGTAACACTCTCGGAATACAATAAAATTGCCAGACGTGATATAGGGTGAAATCACGTCTGGCGAAAACATATTAGGTAATCTTGATGAAAGAGATAATTACAGAACAAGTTTAGAAGTATTTAATTTGATTTTTCCGTTAGTGCTCCTGCCAACCTTACCGCGATAGGCATAAGAATCAACAGGCAGATATATCCCACTAGCAGCCAATACGGGTAGATACTGACCCAAGCAATCATTAGAATCGGCTTAAATCCCAATGAAAGATAGAGTACAATAAAGTTCGCAATTTCGAGAAGGTATAGAAAAGCCATTGGGACTCCTTTAAAATGAATGGTGTCAAGACATTCAAAAAGGAGTTGGTCCCAATGACTCAAGGAAAGAATAACACAGATCTTACGGAATTGCTACTGAAATGTATGGCGGAGCCCGACCCGATGCTCAGTATGCTGGAATGGCTCTGCGCTCAACTGATGGAGGCGGAGGTTTCCGGCCTTGTGGGGGCGGAAAAGAATGCGCATAATCCGTCTCGAAGTGACTACCGCTGCGGATATCGTCCCCGGAGGCTGGATACTCGCGTAGGGACGATGTATCTCATGGTGCCAAAGCTGCGCAGCCATGGATATATCCCGTTCTTTGTCACGGAACGCAAACGCAGCGAGGCGGCGCTGGTACAGGTTATTCAGGAGGCGTTCGTGCAGGGCGTGTCCACACGGAAGATGGAAAAGTTGGCTCACAGTCTGGGGATAGAGAACCTCTCCCGCAGTCAGGTCAGTGAGATGACAAAAGGGCTCAATGAACAGGTACAGGAATTTCGCAACCGTTCTCTGACGGATACTCGTTATCCTGTCATTTGGACGGATGCCCTGTACGAAAAAGTCCGTATGGATGGCCGTGTCGTCAGCATGGCGGTGATGGTTGTCTGCGGCGTCAACGAGCAAGGGCACAGGGACATTCTCGCCGTGGAGCCGATGCTGGACGAATCCAAAGAGAGCTATTCCCAGTTGTTTCAAAGTCTTTTGGATCGCGGCTTGAAAACACCGCTGCTGGTGGTTTCCGATGCGAACAAAGGGCTGATTGCCGCCATCCGAGAAAGTTTTCCCGGCGCATCCTGGCAGCGCTGCAAAGTGCATTTCATGCGAAATATTCTGGCTCATATACCGCAGAAAGAAAAAGAATCCTTTGCAGCCCAACTAAAAGAAATCTGGCTGGCACCTTCTCTCCAATTAGCCCAACAGCGCGCAAAGCAGTTGTCGGAGCAATATGGGAAGCGGTTTCCCAAGGCAATCGAGCTTCTGGAAGATGGGCTGGAGGACTCACTGGCTTTCTATGCATTCCCCGAGCTTGATGCCCGTAAAATCTCATCGACCAATATGCTGGAACGGCTGAACAAGGAAATCCGGCGCAGAACCAACGTCGTTGGGATATTTCCAAACAACGATTCCTATCTGCGGTTGGTTACAACATATCTCATGGAATACGCTGAAGACTGGTCCGTTTCCAGAGCATATTTGAATCCCAAATCGATTCAGACACTTCTGCTAAGCGCAGCTTAATTCATTTCGTGGAGTCCCCAAATTGCGAACTTCTCTTGACATAGCCTCTTTTTATCGTTATTTTATTGTCAATGGTAGTATAATGCCAATAGCAACTATTAAGTCAATGATTATGAAGAATTTTTAGCAAAAATGCACTTCCCGAATCCTGCAAAAAATGCAGGATCGGAAAGTGCATTTTAAAAACCAAAGATACGATTATCGGATGGGAAACCATAATTCCACTAAGGGGTGCGTTATAGAACCATCCACATCCACAAGCAGAATATTGCCAAACGGTGGTGCAGACAGGGTCAGATTTCGCTTACGGATATTCTTCATGGTTTCACTGAAAACCTTTCCCGGGGCGTAAACAAAATCTGGATCAGCAGAAACAATCGTATGATAGCAGGGAAGTGACTGCAGAGTGACGATTTTTTCGTTGTCGTATTTCAGATCGTACTTCTCCGCTTTCCAGGGTTTTATGGAATAGCCTAACACAGCGGACAGTTCATCCGATTCATTTTCCCAGCTGGTGCAAAGAACAGAAAGATGTGTTGCCGGCATGGCTTTCACCCATTTATGTATTTGATCCTGCTGTTCCCTCCGCGGAGCAATCCACCCATGCTCACCAAAGCTTATGAAAATCAGCTCTGAACTTTGAGCAAATTCATAATTCCCTAACAGATCAGGAATTTTATCATATATGCACAGATAATCATCGATTAGCTGGCGGAGATGCTCATAATAAGCAATTTTTTGTGTGCATATTTCTCGGCTTCGACGAACGCGTTCAATTACCTTATTTCGGTCTCTTTCTTTTCCGCTGAATTGTTTTCCAATATCCTTAAGCGGAACACCCATGGAACGATATTTAAAGTACGATAACAGACGAAATACATCCTCTTCGTCATAATAACGGTATCCATTGTTCTCCTTCTTTGTGTTTATAATCCCTTCTTTTTCAAAAAAGTGCAATGCCCCCGATGTGATTCCAAGGATCCGGGCCACATCACCAATATGATATTTCATCTTGATCACCCCAAAAGTCGGTAGTAACTGCTGACTTTACTCTGGCTTATTTACTGATTCGGCGCCATTTTCAGTTCCTTTATTTGTACCATTCGTACCGTATACTCAAGATAACCAATCTGTCCGTGTAAGCGCATTCATACTGCAAATGAATCTTGTGCAAACTCTCATCCTCATTTTCGGAAAGTATTGCAAATTATTATGCTTATTTGTGTTTCAGTTATAGCAGATTTTTCATTGATGGATCGCTTCATCGACAATGAAGTTTTATTGATCTTATCCTCTCCGATGATAACACTGGATTTGTCCTTATAATTTATGTGCCAGGGGAGAATTATTACCATTTCCGTGAATCGGTGTGAACCTATTTTTAGCTTTTCTTACAGCAGTTTTCCGGCAATGGCCTGTGTGGTGCTTTTTATGTTATGGTCGCAGGTACCGTAGTTCCGTTTAAAGTACTCGGTATAAAGAACGTCCAACAGGTAAAGTTGAGCGACCCGCACCGAAAGGGACCCACCCTGGAAAGGCCCTTCATTTGCCCCGCACAGCAGGGTAATGTCCGCGTAAATCGTCAGGGGGGATTCCGCGTATCTGGTTATGCAGATGGTATTGGTCTTATTCGCTTTGGCCCGTTTCAGAATATCGATTGTATCTTTGGTGGAGCCAGAGTAGGAAAAGGCAATCGCCAAATCGCGCTCGTCCAACAGCGCAGATTCCATGGCCTGCATGTGGGAGTCCATTGTAAAAACGACGTTCGGCAGAACGCGCGAAAACTTATTTTTTGCTTCCTGTGCCATAATGCCGGAGGAGCCCACGCCGAAAAAGTGAATAACGCGTGCTTTTTCAATCATCTCAACCGCGCGGTGGATATCCTCTTCGTTAATCATGCTGAAAGTCTGGTTTAACGCGGCAATATCTGTGGCGAGAAGCTTGCGGCAGACCTCGTCTAACGAATCATTGCGTTTAATTTCCTCCGAAAGGGCCACGCTGCTGGAATCGTCCTGTGTGCTTAAAGACTGTGCCAGCATCATTTTAAAATCCTGATACCCGTCCAACTTTAAGGTCCGGCAGAAGCGGAAAACCGTGGTGTCGCCGACTCCGCAGTGCTGTGCTAAGTCGGTAATCGACATATACAGCGCTTCTTTCGGGGAATCAATAATATAGTCGGCTACCTTGCGTTCCGCTTTGGTAAAGATTTTTTCACTCGCCTGTATTTTGGAAAAGATATCCTGTGCCATACGCGTATTCTCCTTTATGTCATCTTCCTCCGAATGAGAGGTAAACGTCCTTACCTGCTGGCTGCGTACCTTCGAAAGCAGCGGGCAATATTTTTAATCAATCTTTCATCGAAAACGAAGTTTCTATTTTATGAGAAATAGTGATATAAAAAACAGAGAAGCACTAAATCCCATCGGTCAGTTCGCGGATTACATCCCGATTCGAGAAGGAGAGTGGTTTGGGAAATTCCGCTTCCCGCTCGGAAAGAAGAACAAAGTCCCCGGCTTCCTCTGTGTTTTCTTTCAGTACGGCTTCATCAACGGCCAGTTTTGCGGCCAGTTCACGGTAAAATGTATCGTAACGAATGGAGTCTACCGCACTGAAATGGAAAATGCCGCACAGGTTGTGTTCCATAACATAGGCCAGCTTTTTTGCAATCATGGTATCCGTAATGGTACTGATGCTCAGCCTAGGGTAAACAACGACCCGGTGTTCCGGTGCAGTTGCGTTTTTCAGCTGATTCAGCCGCGGCGAATTTTTCCCCCAGACCTGCGGGATGCGAATGATGCAGGTCCGCTCCCGCAGCAGTGCGGTCAGTTTTTGTTCACATGCGATTTTGTACCGGCCGTAATCTGTACAGGAGTCCGGCTGGTCGCTTTCACGGTGCGCGCGGCTCATGTCACGGTCGAAAACGTTGGCTGTGGAAAAGAAGTACAGAACTCCTCCGTTTTCGTTCAGGTATTCGGCCGCGATTGTGTGTGCCGCAAGCTGGCTTGAAAGGTCCCCTCTCAGGCAGGATATAATGACCTGCGGTTGTGTTTGCCGCAGGATGGAATGAATCTGGTCCGGCTGCCCCACATCCAGCGAAAAAGTTCGGTCTGCAGTCAGCGGTGCTTTCCTTTGGTATACGGTGGAAAACAGGCACAGCCGTTTGTCAGTGGAAAGCTCCCGAATAATGGCGCTTCCAACCAATCCGCTTCCGCCCAAAATTAAAACGTTTTTCATAGGAAGCTGCTCCTTTTCAGGAAGGATCTTTCTTTTTATTTTACCACATATTTTAGAATACGCCAGACCAAAGAACTTAAAACCATTGGATTTCATTAAAGTTAACGGGAACGCGTTTTCCGGCTGTTCAACCCTGACATAATGAAATCACCTCTGCGCATACTAAGCGCAGAGGTGATTTCATGTCAAAGGCAAGTCTTTATTTTAACGTAAACGATTTAAGCGGCAAACGGAACGCTGCGGAAATCAAACGCAAACTGGATAAAATACCTGGAGTTATTTCCGTTAGTGTAAATGCCATGGATGACCGTGTCGCGGTAGATTTCGATACGACGGGAACCAATCAGGAAAAAATTCGAAGCGAACTTACCAACCTGGGTTATACTGTCACTGCGGAACATCTTGAAAATCATATGATGTAGGAGGATTTGTATGCCAAAAGACAGTCAGCCGGATAATAAACGAGCAAGAATAAAAAAAGCCAACGGCCAGACACCGATTACAAAAGAAAATCAGAATCAGAACCGGAACGCGAAAAAACAATCCATTCCCAATAATGACGTCTGAAAAAGGAGTGTAAAATATGGCGAAAGCAGGGATGAGAAGACCGGACCCGGAAGACCCAAAAGCGCACGGCACAGAACACCGCAATCGGTTCCATGTTCCGAAAAATGATGTAAAACCGGTTCCGGAGCTGCAGGGAAAGGCAAAGCATACCAAGGAAAAGGCTCCGCCCATGTAAGGGTGAAAAAAGTTGCCGCCGTTCGGAAAAGGAGCGGCGGCTTTTGTGTAAAACGCTTTCCGGTTTCAAGTAATTTATTCAGTCTGCCAATGATTTTTCAAGATTTATTTCACGATGGAATCTTCCATCAAGTTTTGTCTTAAGAGGATGGATTTGCTAATAATGCGTGTTTCTATGGCTTTTTGGCAGTTGATTTCTATGGAAAATAGTGGTAACATTATGTCAAATGATAAAAAAACAGCGCGAAAATAGGTATGTTGCATAATCTGTTATCTCAAATTATTATGATGAAAGTCATATAAAATATATTATTAACCATCAGATATAAGGAGGATTCAAATGACTCCGAAAGAAAAGCACCGTACAGAATTGGACGGTATGATTTTAAAGCGCAAGAAGATGATTGTTGAGCAGGCTATTACCGAATTTTCCAGGAAAGGAATAGAAAGCACAACCATGGCGGACGTCGCGAGAGCCTCCGAAGTTGGGATTGCTTCCCTGTACCGTTACTTTAATACCAAAACGGAACTGGTCATCCAGTCCGCTTTGCTTTTTTGGAAAGAAACGGATGAATTCTGCATCCCAAGCCTTTTGACGCGGCAGTATCACGCTATGAGTGGAATCCGTCAGATTGAAACGATCGCTAAACTGCTGATTAAGGGATATAGTACTTTCAAAGACCGCCTGATTTTTATGAACGATTTTGAAGCTTTTCTTCGGAAGCAAAAAATTTCCCGAGTTCAGCTTGCTGAATATGAAGAAGAGCTTTTGAAGATGAAGCCGTATGTAGTAAAAGCGCTGGAAAAGGGTCTGGAGGATCATACCATACGGCTGACCGATTCGGTGGACCAAACCTATATGACCTTGTCCCAGATGGTGCTCAGCTATGCACAGAAATTAGCGGTGTATAATGATTTGCTGAAAGACGACGGGGGAATTGATCCGATAAAAAATATGGAATGCGCCGTACATATGATTGTAAACTGGCTCCGGGCGGAGCCTGCACAGGAAAATCAAGCAGAGACTGCACAGGATAACAGCGCGAAAGCAGTTTGATGCGGATGCGGAACACGTTCAATACATAATTTTTAATTTTGTGAAAGAGGTTCCGCCATATGATTGCTTTCGCCGAAATTACGCTTCATGCACCATGGGTTCACTCGCTGAAGGAAAAGCGCATGGTTGTAAAAAGTCTTGTTGCAAAACTAAGAAATCACTTTAACGTTTCAGCAGCGGAGACCGGGGAACAGGACGTGCACCAAACCATTGTTATCGGCATTGCCGCTTTAGCGGGCGACACCGCACAGGCGGATAGTATTCTGGACCACGCAATTCGCTTTTTAGAGGAAAATACGGAAGCGGAAATCACAAACGTTTCCCGCGAGATACGGTGATTTTTTTGTTCCGACCGAAGAAGAGGTGAATTTTATTCCTATTTTGGTAAGCGCTTGTCTGCTGGGAATCCCCTGCAGATACAACGGAGAGGAAAAGGCAAACAAATTGGTTCTAAAGCTTTGTGAACAGCATACCCTGATCCCAGTGTGTCCCGAACAGCTCGGCGGGCTGCCGACTCCGCGCGAACCTTCCGAACGGAAGGGGGACCGGGTGGTGTCCAGAACGGGAGCCGATGTTACGGCGGAGTTTGAGCGGGGAGCGAAGGAAACGCTGCGCATCGCAAAGCTGTGCGGCTGTTCCTGTGCGATTATGAAAAGCAAAAGCCCATCCTGTGGATGCGGTAAGGTGTACGATGGTTCGTTTACGGGAAAGCTGATTCCCGGCAACGGAGCGGCAGCACAAAAACTGATGGATCACGACATTTTGGTTGTGACGGAAGATGAAATTGCAGACCTGCCTTTGCCCGCCGATAAAACGAAATAGATTTCCTGGCAATATTCTGTACGGCCGTCAATAAATCCGGTTGATTTTGGAAATACTTACTTCGTAAAATCCAAACTTTGGAGGAACAAAAGTGAGCAAAGAAATCAACAACCGCGAATATCGCCAAAATGTCATTAAGAATATAATTTCACAGCTTCATGCCGGGAAAAGCCCGGAAGAAATGAAGCAGCAGTTCGAAGCGGCATTCAGCGGCGTATCCGCTACCGAAATCTCGGAAGCGGAACAGGCGCTCATTCGGGAAGGCCTTCCGGTCAGCGAGGTTCAACGCCTTTGCGATGTTCATGCTGCGGTCTTTCAAGGTTCCGTGGAAGAAATTCATCAGGAAGATTACGGTTCCATTCCCGGGCACCCCGTAAATGTGATGAAGCAGGAAAACCGCGCGGTGGAAAAGCTTTTGGAGTATCGCATAAAGCTTCATCTTTCCGCCTTGCCAGACGCAACCGCGCTGACCGCGCTCAAGGAAGATCTGGAGGAGCTTTCGAAGATCGACCTTCATTATTCCCGAAAAGAGAATATCCTTTTTCCGTATATGGAACGCTACGGCATTACAGCCCCGCCAAAAGTAATGTGGGGTGTGGATGACGAAATCCGCGCCATGCTGAAAGAGGTACGGCAGCAGGTTTCTGCCGGAGATACCGAACAGTTGCGGCAGAAAATGGAAGCGCTTTCGGCAAAAATTAAGGACATGATCGACAAGGAAGAAAAGATTATGCTGCCGATGCTGACAGAAACCTTAACACAGGATGAATGGAAGCGCATTGCGCATGACAGCCGCGAAATCGGCTTCTTGCTGGAAGAGGTTCCGGAGTGGAACCCCGAAAAAAAGGATGCCGCGGTTGCCCGTTCCGAAGCTGCGGAACCCGGGGCGATTTCCTTTGCTACGGGTACTATGACCGCGCAAGAGATTTCCGCCGTGCTGAACACACTGCCGTTTGATTTGACCTTTGTGGATGCGAACGATACGGTCAAGTATTTTACCAACGGTACGGAACGGATTTTTCCGCGCACCAAAGCGGTTCTTGGACGCTTGGTTACGAACTGCCACCCGCCGGCCAGCGTGCATATTGTGGAGAAAATCGTGGCGGATTTTAAATCCGGCGCGAAAGACCACGAGGATTTCTGGATTCATATGAACGGGCGGTATGTACTCATTCGCTATTACGCGGTGCGCAGTGCACAGGGAACGTACCTTGGAACTTTGGAAGTCACCCAGGATATTCAACCGATTCAGGAGATAACCGGAGAAAAACGTTTGGTACAGGAATAAATTCTGCTTGCCGGCCGCAAAATACAATTGAATTTTTATTTTGACCGTTCTCGCAGTTCTGTGCAGAAAGGGTCAGGAAAGAAGGAAAATATGAAAGCATATCTGGATCGAAGCGGATGTATCTCCTGCGGTCTGTGCACCCAAACCTGCCCGGAAGTATTCCGCATGGCGGACGATGGGATTGCGGAGGTCTATCAGGAGGAAGTTCCCCCGGAAGCGGAGGACACTGCGGTAGAAGCGCAGGAAAACTGCCCTGTTTCCGTTATTAAGGTGGAATAGTGGCTGCAGTCTGGAAATTTGGAAAGCAAAAGAGCGTATTCTCAAACGGGAGAATACGCTCTTTTTGCATTTTAGAAGGGCCCGTATTCGGTTGGTTTACTGGGCTGCCAGAATTTGTTCATAATCATTTTTCGGAAGTGGCCGGGAAAAATAGAATCCCTGCGCCATATCGCATTGGAGTGCTTTCAGCAACTGAACCTGCGCTTTTGTTTCGACTCCCTCTGCGACCACGGTGAATCCCATTTCCTTGCAGAGGCGGATGATATTCCGCAAAAGAGCCTGATTTTTCTCGCTGTTAACGGAATGATTCATGAACCCGCGGTCCAGCTTTACCGTACCCGCGGGAATATCCGTTAGCATGTTCAGCGAGGAGTAGCCTGCCCCGAAGTCGTCAATCGACAGGGGAAACCCCGCTCTGCGCAGCCGGTTCATCACCTTTGGAATTTTTTTCGGATTTGCGGCAAGGGCGCTTTCTGTCAGTTCCAATTCCAACAATGGGAAGGGAACTCCGTAACGACGGGCGATTCGTTCGTAATCCGTTTTCAACATGGGTCGGTACAGGTGTGCTCTGGAAAGATTAACCGAAACCGGAACCACCTTCATGCCAAGTTCCATCCAATGCCGGATATCGGCACAGACCTGCTCAAAGATATAGCGGTCCAGCGGAACGATTACTCCGTTTGCCTCAAAATCGGGGATAAATTCACCCGGAGGAATCAGGACGCCGGGCTCAGTTTTCCAGCGGACGAGCGCCTCACTGCCAATCATTTTCTGCGTGTTTAGGTCATATTTCGGCTGGTAGTAGATGACAAATTCCTGGTTTTTCAGCGCGGGGAGCAGACGGTCTTTCATATTTTTTTTTGCCAGCTGATGCAGGCGCATACGGTCTTCATAAAAGGAAATGAATTTCTGAGAAGCATCCGGAATGGACTTTTGTGCGAGTATCGCACGGTCCATCATCGCTTCTATGCTGAGCGTCGAGTTGCTATCAATCGCGAAAAGACCCATCCGGTATTCCAATTTATAGTGCGTTCCGTAAAATAGAATGCTGTGCGACAGACTGCGCCCAATATGCTCTGCCCTTTTTTCCAGCTCGCGTTTTGTTTCATACCGGAGCAGCAGCAGAAAGCGGTCGCCGCCCAAATGCGCACAAAGTTCCCCGTCGTGAAGGGAATTGTTCAGAACACGGTGAATCTGAAGGATTACTCGGTTCCCGTTTTGAAAACCGAATAATTCATTGACAAGTAAAAAATGTTTTACGTTGAAGCTAAGAATTGCATAGTTCGGGGCGGCGCTCTCCCGAATCAATTCATTCGCATTGGCGCAGAATTTTGCTATGTTCCACCCAAAGTCCGGCCGCTCAGGGGAATCGATTACCTCCTGGCTTTTCACACAATAAGCGATTTCCGTTCGCCTGCCTTCCATAATTTTTTCTGTATTGTTGCCTATTTACCAAAATTTATTCATAATAAGAATTTTGTGGTGTGGTTTTCTTTTTGCAGGCAAGACTTGGCTGACCCGAATAAAAACAGAGGTGAAAAGGATACTAATAAAGGCTCCTTGTCATAAGAAGCTTTTATTTTTGAAAGGTGAAATCAGGAATGGATAACAATAAAAACAGAATGAAAGACCGTGAAAAAAGCAATCCAGAGCTTCGCAAAATGAAGCCGAAGGAAAATGCGGATGTGGGAATCATCGATGGGCAGAAAACCGGCGTACATGCTGGAAAGCATGAAAAAGGCCGGAGATGACCCCGCATAACAGAAAAATCTTGGAAGATAGGAAAGGAAGGATATAGGTATGAATACCATGCTTTGCAATGTTTCGGGAATTCGGAACAAGGAATGCAAGACCCAGATAAAAAACGCACTGGATAAGATTCCAGGTGTTCAAGAGGTGGGGGTAAACCTGGTGTCCGGTACGGTCAAGGTGGACTACAACGAACCCGCCACGGAGCTGGAAATCAAAGACTGCATTGAAAACGCGGGATTTCCGATTGAATATGAATAATTCGGAAAGCAGCCAAACTTAAAAAGCCCACGGGCCGAAATCCGGTCCGTGGGCTTTTTTGCTACGTTTTAAATAAATTGTGAGGCAAAATTTTTTATTTAATCAATAGATTACCGCTCCGTATTTTGCTGCCAGCGGCTCAATCAGTTCCGTATCAATGGCACAGTTGGAATCCACAATCAGCCGGCCTTGAAAATACCGCAGGGCAGCATCCAGAACCGGAAGATGGTCGCAGTGCACGGCAATGGGCAGCTTCGTCATAGAACTGTTTCTGGACAAAATCATAGCGTCGTCCATGCTGTTTACAACCACCAGCGCGGCATTGACCTGCTCGTCGTCCAGGTCGATCAGCTCCTCACCGAGGGAACTGCTGCATTCCATCGGTTCGCTGTACACAATGTCGTCCCCAAGAAAGAATGCCTCGCGCTCTATGGCGGCGGCAAAATTATCCGGTTCCGCGGGAATGGAAGGAGCGGGAAAATCCTTTAAAACTTCTGCCAGCGCCTTCAGGTGTTCCGGGGTTGTACCGCAGCATCCACCCACAATGGAGGCCCCTGCTTCCAAAAGCTTGCGCATTTCGGCAGCAAATGCATCCGGCGCAAGATATCCCTCCGATTTTCCGGAATCCCACATCGGAACGCCTGCGTTTGGCTTTGCAATGATGGGAACGCTGGCGTGCACGGCCGCATTTTGGGTTAGCTCCGCCATGGCTGCCGGGCCGAAGGAGCAGTTGAGTCCCACGGCATCCACCCCCATGGACTGCATGGTAATCAGAAATGGTAACAAAGAACCGCCGGTCAGCGTGTGGCCGCTGGAATCAACCGTAATGGTGACAAAAACCGGCAGATTGGTCGTGCGGGCGGCCAGAACCGCCGCGCGTGCGTCCGCAAGGGAAGTTTGGGTTTCGATGACCAGAAAATCAACGCTCGCTTCCTCCAGCGCACGGATTTGTTCCCGGTAAATATCGTAAATATCGTCAAAATCACTTTCTCCGTACGGGGGAACAAACAGTCCGGTGGGGGAAAGATCGCCCCCAACCAGTACTCCATGGGGCTTTGCAACGCTTTGCGTAAGCGCCACCAACTGGCGGTTGAATTCCACTGTTTTTTCCGAAAGGCCGTAATTGGCCAGTGCTGCACGGTTTGCCCCGAAAGTGGGCGCGTAAAGCGCCCGTACCCCGGCGGCGACATAGTCGCGCTGCAGCTTTAGAAGGGGTTCCGGATGTTCCAAAATCCAATGTTCCACACAAACACCGCTTGGCATTCCGGCTTGGGTCAGATTTGTGCCCGTTGCGCCGTCCAGCAGAAGGGGAAGCGGGAAGGGAAAGCTCATTTTCTCTTCATTGCTCCTTTTTGACGATTGTCATTTTGGTTTGCTTTCCGCGTTTTACATCGTTTCCGGTGCGGAAATTTTAAACATGGAAAGAACATTGCAGATTACGGTGGAAGTCGCTTCGCACAAGGCAAGCCGTGCGGCGGTCAGGTGTTCGTCTTCGCCCTTTACGCGGCAGGCGTTGTAGAACTTGTGGAAGAGCGTGGCAAGCGTAATCACATAGCGGGTAATGCGTGCCGGGTCATAGTCCTTGGCGGCGGTGATGATTTCTCCGGTAAAGGAAGAAAGATGCCGGATCAGCTCAATTTCCTCCGGCTGGGTCAGAAGCGCCAGTTCCTCATCCGTGCAGGCACGGGGCGCAATACCTTCTGCGGCCAATGCCTTCAGAATGCTGCAGATGCGCGCGTGCGCATACTGCACATAGTAAACCGGATTTTGGGCGTCTTCCTGTACCGCAAGATCCAGGTCAAAGTCCATCTGCGAATTCGTTTCCCGCATGTTGAACAGGAAACGTGCGGCGTCCACCGGAACTTCGTCCAGCAGGTCGGCCAGCTGAATCGCCTTGCCGGTGCGCTTGCTCATGCGCACGACTTCGCCCGCCTTGACCAGCCGTACCAGCTGAATCAATACTACGTCCAGCTTGTCACCGTCCAGTCCGATGGCATTCATTGCGCCTTTCATTCGGGCAACGTGCCCGTGGTGGTCCGCACCCCACACGTCGATGCAGGTGTCGAATCCGCGCCGGAATTTATTCCGGTGGTAGGCAATGTCGGCCGCAAAGTAAGTCGGATTTCCGTTCTGGCGCACGAGAACCTCATCTTTTTCCGCGCCGAAGCTGGTGGCTTTGTACCAGAGCGCGCCGTCTTTTTCGTAGGTTAAGCCCTTGTCTTTCAAAATCTGGATGCATTCGTCAAGTTCGCCGTCGTTGTGCAGTCGGCTTTCCAAAAACCACTCGTCGTATTCAATGCGGTATTTTTTCAGGTCGTCCTTCATTTTCTGAATGTTTTTTGGAAGCGCAAAATCGACCAACGCCTTCTGCCGCACGGCAGAATTTTCGTTTACATAACGGTCGCCGAACTCTTTTGCAAACTCGGCGGCGCGTTCTTTAATGTCATCGCCGTGGTAGCCGTCCTCCGGGAATTCCACTGCGTCTTCGCCCTTATAAATCTGAAGGTAGCGCGCTTCCAGCGAACCGCCGAACTTTTCAATCTGGTTGCCGGCGTCGTTTACATAAAATTCACGCCAGACGTCGTAGCCCGCCATGTCCAAAACAGCGGCAAGGCAGTCGCCCAGCGCGCCGCCGCGCGCGTTGCCCATGTGCATTGGCCCGGTCGGATTGGCGGAAACGAATTCTACCATGATCTTCTTTTTCTGCCCGTAGTCGCTGCGACCGTAATCCGCGCCGCTGCTTAAAATATCTTTCAGAATATCACCGTAAAATCTGCGGCTCAGGAAAAAGTTGAGGAAGCCAGGGCCGGCAATTTCAAAGCGGTCAAAATAAGTACCCTCCAGCACCAGATGCTTGGTCAGGGTTTCTGCGATTTTTCGGGGAGCGGAGTGAAAGGTGCGTGCGGATACCATCGCTGCGTTGGTTGCCCAGTCGCCGTGGGCATGGTCGGCCGGAACCTCAATGGAAAATTCGGGAATTTCCGCTTCCTGCAGCTCACCGCAGCGCATCGCCTCCCGGAACGCATTCTGGATTGCTGTTTTTAAATCACTGGTCGCCTTGAATACTAGTTTTGACATCTTTGTTTTTTGCCTCCTTGACTGTAATAAAAACCTCGTTCAGGCTCGAAAGATTTGAGTTGATATCGAGTGTGTAGTTGATTTCCAGACTTCCGCCGAGATCATCCAGCTTGGATTTGACCTTGTTGGTGAAAATTCCGATCATCATGCAGCCGTAGCCCGTGTCGTAAGGGCACACGTGCCGTTTGCCGCTCTCCAGAATCAGGCGGGTGCTCTGTTCGCCGCCGCGTATCAGTGTAACCTTGGAATCTCCGTCAATTTTCAGTACGGAAGTGTGGGCGGCATTATGGTTTTCCGTATCATACTCTTTATAAACAATATAACGGCTGTTCCCCTTTTTTACATAGGAACCCATCGTCGTGATTTCTACTTCTCCTCGTTCTCCGTTTACATTCTGCTTTCCGCGGATGGAGATAAGATAATCTTCCTGCATATTGAACTCCTTACTTTTCGACGAATCAGTACGATTCGATATCCACGTGGCTGACGCCGTTTTTAACGTCGCAGCCAAGGAAAATGCCCGCAATTTTGGAAAAGCCTTCGATCTGGTCGCTCACGAAGAAGCGTCGGTCACCTTCCTCTTCCCGGCCGCAGAGCAGGTTTTGCTCCCTAAGCGTTCGGGCACAGAAAAGGGCGGTTTCACGTCCGCTGTCGATTAGTGTTACCTGTTTGCCGACTGTTTTTGAGATGATCTGCTGAATAATCGGATAATGGGTGCATCCTAAAATTAAGGTATCGATTTGCGCCTGACGAAGCGGCTCCAGGTAACGCTGTGCCACCAGGCGGGTTACTTCATCGTCCTCCGAAATGAATCCGTTTTCCACCAGCGGGACGAAAAGCGGGCAGTCTTGGTCAAACACTTCAATGCCCGGGTCGATTTCCGCCAGGGCCCGCCGGTAGGAACCGCTTCGGATGGTCGCCGTAGTGCCGATGACTCCCACACGACGGTTTTTGGTGGCTTTCGCCGCCGCTTCCGCCGTGGGGCGGAGCACGCCGGTGAACGGCACGCCAAGACCGTCGCCAAGGTTTTCCGCGACGGAACTGACGGTTCCACACGCGGCAATAATCATTTTTACATCGTAGGTTTTCAGAAAGGCGGCGTCCTGCCGCGCGTACTTCATAATGGTTTCACGACTGCGCGAACCGTAGGGTACGCGTCCCGTGTCGCCGAAATAAACGATATTTTCATGCGGCAGTATTTTCAAAAGCTCTTTTACGGCGGTCAGTCCGCCAAGCCCTGAATCAAATACGCCGATCGGTCTGTTGTCCATTCTGTTCCATCGCTCCAGAAACTTACATATTTTAGGCAACCGGTGAGATTTTGCCGTCAGAAGCGGTCCGAAGCCGCAGAAATACTGCGCCGGGCAGCTTCGGGACGGCCTACGTCAGCGGCAGCCCCGAACTTGTTTTTCTATCTATATACTATTGTAATTAATATTTGGGCTTAATTTCAAACGAGAGGCGGATCAGCCGGTCGAGGAGCTCGCCATAGGACACTCCGCAGGCCTCCCAGAGCTTTGGATACATACTGATGGAGGTAAAGCCGGGAAGCGTGTTCAGCTCGTTCAGCAAAACCTCTTTTCCGTTGCGTACAAAGAAATCTACACGCGCTAAGCCGCTGCAGCCGAGCATACGGTATGCGCGCGCCGCGATGGAGCGGATTTCCTCAATGACCGCACTGTCCAGATGAGCTGGAATATAAAGCTGGGATTTGCCGTTCGTGTATTTGTCGTCGTAATCATAAAATTCCGCTGCCGCAGCAATTTCGCCTACGGTGGAAGACTGCGGCTCTTCGTTGCCGAGCACTGCGCATTCGACTTCCTGCCCTACAATGGCTTCTTCAATCACGATTTTATCGTCCTCGCGCGCAGCTTTTTCCACCGCGGCGTCCAGTTCTTCCTCACAGTGCACCTTGCTGACCCCAACGGAGGAGCCGGCGTTGGCGGGCTTTACAAAAACGGGATACCCCAGGCGGGCGTTGACTTTAATCTTGATTTTTTCGGAGCCGGTCGCGTACTTGTTTGCGAAGAACCACAGGTAATTCGCTTGTTTGATGCCGGCTGCTGTCAGCAGCGTATGGGTGACTGCCTTATCCATGCAAACCGCCGAGGCAAGCGCGCGGCAGCCGACAAACGGAATGCCGCTCAACTGCAGCAGGCCCTGCACGGTGCCGTCTTCTCCGTTTCTGCCGTGCAGCACGGGGAAAACGCAGTCCACAGGGATTACTTCTGTTCCGCTTTTTGTGCTGACCAGAATTCCATGGGTACTCCGGTCGGGGGAAAGAACAGCGGGGCAGTTTTCGGGGTTCTTTTCCCAGCTGCCGTCTGCAATTTCTTCCACGGGACCGCGGAACAGATACCAGCGGCCATCCTTGGTAATGCCAAGAAGTACGGGCTCGTATTTGTCCTTTGGCAGGTTATTGATCACGGAGGTCGCCGATATTCTGGAAACTTCGTGCTCCGAAGAACATCCGCCGAATATCACTGCAACTTTCTTTCGATCCATAATAATACATCCTCCAAACAGACAACGCTTCGTTCCATGGCAAAGCCGCATGAAGCGGAGCGTTTTATTTACAGTTTTATTTGTTCCGTGCGGCCTGCCGCACGGCAGCACACCGTTGAACGGCGCGAGTATGCAGAATACTACGAATACTAATCATATCACAACACTACATTCGGCGCAATCTTTGCGGCTAAAATTTATTAAATAGTATGGTGACAAAAGGACGTTTATGTTGTATAATTATTTTCTGAATAATATACAGATATCATGCAACCCTATAATAAATTTAACAGAATGATGTTCAACGGACTTGGTTCCCTCGGAACATGTTCCCTTCGGAACAGATGAAATATGGAGTGATTATTTTTGGAGCAAAAGGCTTTTGACCTGATTGTCAGCAAGGTTGGGGAGGCGCTGAGCGCGCAGGGCTATACTTCCGCCGGTTCCGTCGAGGAAAAGGAAGGGCATGCCGCCCTGTTTACCAGTGAAAATTCGGCATACAGCGTGTTGTACAATACAGGAAAGAAACGCTTTGAGCTGCGTTCCTGCGACGCAGACGACGGCAAGCCCGACGGAAAGTGGAAGTCTGCTTCCATTTGGCTGTTTGATCCGGACGAAAACGTCCTTTCCGATGCGGAAAGCATTGCGAACGATTTTGTGGAAACCATCCAGGGGCCGAAACGTGTGGCCGAAATGAAAAGTAAAAAGAGAAGGAAAAAGGATGACGATTATAATGTTGACCCGCCGTTCTTTTTCAACCGCTTTGTGGGTATTTTCCCCGAACTGCGCGACGAAATCAACCAGGAAAAGATCACCTACGGCAAGCTGCGCGCAGTCACCTTTGCCCGGGCCAGCCTGCTTCCCCGGTTGGATTCGCTCTGCTCCAACCGCTCTCAGCAGGACGCGATTAAGCGCTGCGGCGACCTTTTGAACGACCAGTATAATGTGGGCGACATGGACGTGCGCTCCATTATCACCATTGTTCTGTTGAACGGCCTGAGCGACGCTGCGCTGGAAAATCTGAAACCGATGCTCAGCGACGACCTGAAGAAAAGCCACGTTTCCGCACTGAAGCTGAAGGGCAAAAAAATCAGACCGGAAAAGAAGAAAAAGCAAAAACGTTTTGTGGCCGAAAACCTGAATACGTTAAACCGCTGAAAACCGCGGATTCTTTTCTCAGTTTGTAAATTGTAAAGCCGCAGGGCCGGGAAGGGATTTTCGCTCGGCCCTGTGGTTGTTTTTTTGTTCAGATTAAAACACACCGCGGGCTGCCGCAAAGGGCTGAAGACGTTTTGCCGTAGCCTTAGCGCTCCCTTTTTCTGGAAAAAAGCTGAGAAATTGGTTATAGCCCTTGACAAGCTTCCATGTATTGTGTTATGATTGTTACACCTCATAAAGGGGGCTATTTTTTTGCGCTCTTTTAAGAGGGAGGCTGAGGTCTTAAACAGACCTAAATATTTTTCCGTATAACGGGAGGTGCCGTCATGAGAGTGAAAATCACATTAGCCTGCACAGAATGCAAGCAGCGCAACTACAACACCATGAAGAACAAAAAAAATGATCCGGACAGACTTGAAATGAACAAGTACTGCAGATTCTGTAAGAAACATACTCTTCACAGAGAAACAAAGTAATCCGGACGGAGGGACAGGTCATGGCAGATACAACCGCAAAGAAAGAGAACTTTTTTTCCAGAACGGGCAAAAACGTTTCTAAATTCTTACGCGATGTAAAGAACGAAATTCACAAGATAGTATGGCCTACACCCCAGGCGGTGTTTAAAAACACGGGCGTTGTCCTGGTAACTATTATCGTAATAGGATTATTCATCTTTGGGCTGGATACATTACTCATGAATCTGCTTGGGCTGGTTATGAATATTGCGAAGTAGGTAAGCGGAGGAATTCACTATGTCTGAAGACGCAAGATGGTACGTTGTTCATACCTATTCCGGGTATGAAAACAAGGTTGCCTCCAATCTTGAAAAAACGGTGGAAAACCGCCAGCTCCATGATTTGATTCAGGAGGTTCGCGTCCCGACCGAAACGGTTACCGAAATTAAGGATAACAAGCGGCGCGACGTGGAACGGAAGATTTTCCCTGGATATGTTCTGGTGAAGATGATCCTTACCGATGAATCCTGGTATGTGGTCCGGAATATCCGTGGCTGCACGGGCTTTGTTGGCCCGTCGTCCAAACCGATTCCGCTCACCGACGAAGAAGTGGCGAAATTGGGCGTCGAACAGAAAAAGGTGGAGGTCTCTTATGGTGTCGGTGACTCCGTCCATATTATCGACGGTCCGCTGGAAGGCTTCGTCGGTACTGTGGAGGAAGTGGACATCGACAAAAACCGCGTCCGCGTTACAGTTTCTATGTTTGGGCGCGAAACTCCGGTTGAGCTTGAGCTGGATCAGGCTGAAGCAATGGAGTAATTGATCAAACGATCGGTAATTTGCGGGAAACCGCTTATTATGAGGGGCATTGCCCCTGTGGGAGGAACGGATAAATCTTTTCGTCCGCTCCGCCATCCACCACGAATTTTGGAGGTGCAAGTAAATGGCTCAAAAGGTTACGGGCTTAATTAAGCTCCAAATACCTGCTGGCAAAGCAACCCCGGCGCCGCCTGTAGGACCGGCACTCGGTCAGCACGGTGTCAACATTATGGCGTTTACGAAGGAATTCAATGAACGCACAAAGAACGACGTGGGTCTGGTGATTCCTGTCGTGATCACGGTCTATGCGGACCGTTCCTTTACTTTTGTTACAAAGACCCCGCCGGCTGCCGTTCTGATTAAGAAGGCTTGCGGGATTGAAACAGCTTCCGGTGAACCGAACAAGAAAAAGGTCGCCAAAATTACCCGCGATCAGGTTCGTAAGATTGCTGAGACAAAGATGCCCGACTTGAATGCGGCTTCTGTTGAGTCCGCCATGAGCATGATTGCCGGTACGGCACGCAGCATGGGCATTGAAGTCGTCGATTGATCACCCGGGTGGGAGGAACTTTCTTAAATCCGATTTTACCACTCAATAGGGAGGAAAACCAATGAAACACGGTAAAAAATATATTGACAGCGCAAAGCTGATTGACCGCGCAAAGCTTTATGATGTGGACGAAGCGCTTGATATTTGTGTCAAGACCGGCAAATCAAAGTTTGATGAAACCGTTGAAGTTCACGTAAAGCTCGGCGTTGACAGCCGCCACGCGGATCAGCAGGTTCGCGGCGCAATCGTTCTGCCGAACGGCACCGGTAAAAATGTTCGCGTTCTTGCCATCTGCAAGGGCGACGCAGCCAAGGAAGCGGAAGCTGCCGGGGCTGAATTTGTCGGCGCAGAAGATATGATTCAGAAAATCCAGAGCGAAAACTGGATGGACTTTGATATCCTGATCACCACCCCCGACATGATGGGTCTGGTTGGCCGTCTTGGTAAGATTTTAGGCCCCCGCGGCCTGATGCCGAACCCGAAGGCCGGTACCGTTACCCGTGAAATCGGGAAGGCAATTGCAGAAGCAAAAGCCGGTAAGATTGAATATCGTTTGGATAAAACCAACATTATTCACTGCACCATCGGCAAGATTTCTTTTGGCAAAGAAAAGCTGGAGCAAAACTTCGACGCTCTTCTTGGCGCTATTGTCAAGGCAAAGCCGGCTTCTTCCAAAGGCCAGTATATTAAGAGCTGCGTAGTCGCTTCTACCATGGGCCCCGGCGTGCGCATCAACCCGAACAAGGTTGGCCTCGGTGCTTGACAGCTGTTTGAATCTGTGATAATATAATTTCATTGCTGTTCTTTATTCAAAGACAGCAGGCGCGTTTGCTTAATGGGTTTTCCCAGCCTGCCGAGGATAAGAGCTGAATGCATAATTATGTATTTATGCCCTTCCTGCGGTTGTGGGAAGGGCTTTTCTTATTAGGAATCGCGCATCCTGCGTATGGAGGTGAATCGATTTGCCAAGTGAAAAAATTTTAGAGGAAAAGAAACAGAAAGTTGCCGCTTTGTCCGAATGCTTGAAAAGCGCCTGTGTCGGCGTTTTGGTGAATTATAAGGGCATTACGGTTGCCGATGATACAAAGCTCCGTAAGGAACTTCGTGAAGCCGGCGACGAATACATGGTTGTGAAGAATACGCTTCTTCGCCGTGCTTTGAACGATGCCGGAATTGAAGGTCTTGACTCCGTTCTGGAGGGTACGACCGCTATTGCGTTCAGCAAAGACGACTATGTTTCCGGTGCAAAAATTCTTTCCAAGTATGCTGAAAACAGCAAAACTTTTGAGATTAAGGCCGGATTTGTTGACGGTAACGTGCTTGACGCCAAAGGCGTTAAGGAACTTGCTTCTCTGCCGCCGAAGGAAGTTTTGGTGGCCAAAGCTTTGGGTGGCTTGAATGCTCCGATTACCGGTTTCGTCACCGTTCTGAATGGTACCCTGAAGGGTCTGGTGGTTGCTTTGAATGCAATCGCCGAAAAGCAGGCAGCCAACGCTTAAGGCTGTACAACAATTTTAAAATGATAAATTATTTTGGAGGTAACTAACAATGTCTGATAAAGTAACAAAACTCATTGAAGACGTAAAGTCCCTGACCGTTCTTGAGCTCTCCGAGCTCGTAAAGGCTCTTGAAGATGAATTCGGCGTTTCCGCTGCTGCTCCGGTTGCTGTCGCTGCTGCTCCGGCTGCCGCTGCTGCTGCTCCGGCTGAAGAGAAGACCGAGTTCGACGTTATCCTTAAGGCTGTTGGCGCTAACAAGATTCAGGTTATCAAGGTTGTTCGTGAAATCACCGGTCTTGGCCTGAAGGAAGCTAAGGAAGTCGTTGACGGTGCTCCGAAGGCAGTGAAAGAGGGCGCTTCCAAGGAAGACGCAGAAGCAATCAAAGCAAAGCTGACCGAGGCTGGCGCAGAAGTCGAAGTAAAGTAATTTACTTTTTTGCAAAGTCAATCCCTGCCGTATATTTGCGGCAGGGATTTTCTTTATCTATTTTTTCCGGGTTACACATCGCGAACAGGAATGGGAGCTGAACCGTAATACATTGCTTAAAAAGGAGAATTCTAAAATGAGTAAGTTTTTACAGGAATTCAAGAGTTTTGCCATGAAAGGGAATGTGGTCGATTTAGCAGTTGGTGTCATCATTGGCAGCGCGTTCAATGCGATTGTTTCTTCCCTGGTAAAGGATATCATTACCCCGCTTCTCAGCCTGCTGCTGGGGCGTATTAATATTTCAGACCTGAAGTTTACGATTCCTGGAATTTTAGGTTCCGCGGATATTGTCTTGTCCTATGGTGCGTTTTTACAGGCTATTATCAATTTTTTGGTAATAGCGTTTTCTGTTTTCCTTATGATTAAAGCTATGAACAAAGTACGTGGGAAGTTCCATGTGCAAGAGGAAGAAAAGAAGGAAGAGAGCCCGGCAGAGCCGAACCATACCGAGGTGCTTCTGACGGAAATTCGCGATTTGCTGAAGGAACAGGCCCAGAAAAGCGAAAAGGAGAGTTGAAAAGCGACGTTTCCAGAACCATAGAACTGTTCCAATATGGATCATATAAAATATGTGCTGAACCAAAAAATGCCTGCGAGCCGAATCAACGGCCCGCAGGCATTTTTTATCTCAATTCAAAAGCAAACACAGTGATTAGTCCTTCTTTGTTTCTGGAAACAATCCGGTGAAGTCCAGCGTTGCAAAGTAATCCTGCGGCGTTTCCGCGCGGCGGATTAACTGGGTGCTGCCGTCTTCTTTCAGCAGTATTTCGGCGGAACGCAGCTTTCCGTTGTAATTGTATCCCATGGAATGGCCGTGCGCCCCGGTGTCGTGGATCACAATGAGGTCTCCTATGTCAATTTTCGGCAGCATACGGTCAATGGCGAATTTGTCATTGTTTTCGCACAGGCCGCCCGTAATGTCGTACTTGTGGTCACAGGGCTCGTTTTCTTTTCCCATCACCGTAATGTGGTGATAGGCGCCGTACATGGCCGGGCGCATCAGGTTCGCGGCACAGGCATCCAGGCCAATGTATTCCTTGTAAATGTGTTTTTCGCGGGTTGCGGTCGCAACAAGGCAGCCGTAAGGCGCAAGCATAAAACGCCCCAATTCCGTGTAGATGGCAACATCCCCCATGCCAGCTGGAACTAGAATCTCCTCGTAGGCCTTCCGGACCTCATCCCCGATTTTTTCAATATCGGCAGGCTGCTGTTCGGGGCGATAGGGAATGCCTACGCCGCCGGACAAATTAATAAACGCAATGTGCGCTCCGGTTTCCTGGTTCAGTTCCACCGCCGTCTGGAACAAAATCCGCGCCAGGGCGGGGTAGTACTCGCTTCCGGTTGTATTGCTGGCTAAAAACGCGTGCAGGCCAAAATGTTTTGCACCGAGCGACTGCAGCTTTCGGAATCCTTCCGTGAGCTGCGGTCGGGTAAAGCCGTATTTTGCTTCTCCAGGCGTATCCATAATGTCATTGCTGATGTGAAAAACGCCGCCGGGGTTATAGCGGCAGCAAATGGTCTCCGGAATTCCGGCTGCTTTCTTTAGAATATCGATGTGCGTGATATCGTCCAGATTAATGATTGCACCTAAACGGTATGCCAGCTGAAAGTCTTCCGTGGGCGTTACGTTGGAGGAAAACATGATGTCGTGTCCCCGGTAGCCAACTGCTTCGGAAAGCATCAGCTCCGTTAGGGAAGAACAGTCCACACCACAGCCTTCCTCTTTCAAAATCTGCATGATAAAAGGATTCGGCGTTGCTTTAACCGCAAAATATTCGTGAAATCCTTTGTTCCATGCGAACGCCTTGTTCAGACGCCGCGCATTTTTCCGAATGCCGGCTTCATCATAAAGATGAAACGGGGTCGGATATTTTTTTACAATTTCCTGAAGCTGTTCCAGTGTAACAAACGGCTTTTTCATTTATTTCTCCCCTTTCAGTTCGATGAGTTCTATTTCATTTTTTAGGGATTCTTTGAACAAATCCACTAGGTTTTTCTTCTGGGAATAAAGGCAGGTGGAATTTTCCCCATGGTCGATATCTCCGGTTAACACACAGGAGGAATCCGCAATCAGGCGAATCTGCTTTTGTGTTTTTTCCGCGTGATATACAATGGCGCCTTCCAGTTCAAACGGATGATTGGAAATTACAACGACTTTCAGCCCGCGTTTTATCGCGCTGTGCAGTTCCGGAAGAACCAGCTCCGCAATCTCCATGGATACGGACAGATATACGCGTGCGGATGCCTGCGACAGCATGTTTTTCATTTTTCGCAGAATATGTTTTTCTCCGGAAATGGTAATATACCCGTCCGGTTCCTTATTCTGCGCCGGTGTGCTGCTGAGAAGCTGCTGTTTATAGTCCTTTAACTCTTCGATTTTATTGTTGCAGAACTCCTCAGGCGGTACGGCAACATAGCGGGTTGCCGTGCCCTCAATCAGGTTCGCAGCCCCTTTTTCAACCAGACCGGCGAGCGCGGTGTAGGCGTTGGAACGGGAAATACAGGTCAGCTTTGCGGCCTCGTATCCGGTAAGGCAGCCTTCGCACAGCAGGGTGCGGTAAATGGTCGCTTCCTGTTTTGTCAGTCCAAAATGCGTCAGCAACTCTACGGTATCCATTCGTTTTCCACCTCAAAAGTGTTCCTTTATAGGAATACTATATATGATTTCGACACTTTTGTCAATCCTCTGTCCTGCGATTTGCTGGGTAGTATTTTATGCGCATATCGAAAATGCTCCGCCTTAAAAAGGCGGAGCATTGCATTACATTCTTCTATATTTTTTTACCCGGCGCAGTTTTTTCTTTTTGCGGTTGTAAATCAGTGCAAGGATAATATAAATGATGAGAAGCAACACAATAATTCCCGCTATGACCAAAAACCAGGTGGAGGTCAGAATCTGCTTAATGGTGTCCGTAGTATGAAGGACTTCGCTGCGCTCCACGCTTTCGGAGGCCACCAGGTTAATCGTGGTAAGTTGCTGGTTGGCATAACTGAGCGTTGCAGTGCCGATAACCTGACCCTTCTTGATCGGAGCATTGATGCTTTCCGGTATATGTTTTGTAATCACCACACTGCTGGCCGATACGTTGATGGGCAGCATGGCAGAGTAATTCTTTTCTGCGACAAGAAGTACTTTATCTTTGTTCCAGGCGTAATTAACCTTGATTTCTCCCAAAGAATCCTGTGTTTTTACGATCTGCTTCAGTTCCAAATTTCGAAACGCCCATCGGTACAGCGCCGCCGTGTCAATCATTTCTCCACGGGTAGAAATAGGTTTGCCTTTGGAGTCCACGTCCGGCGCGCCGAGCGCCACGCAGAGATAGCTGTAACCCTCCGCCGTTGCGGAGGAAACCAGGCAGTACCCGGACTCATCCGTGTGGCCGGTTTTAATCCCGCGCGCGTACTGATAATAGTATTTTCCGCCTAGCAGGTTTTTGTTGATGAGATAGTTTGTTGTGGAAAGGGTCAGCGGCTTGCCCGCTCTTGGCCCGCCGACCGGCTTGTAGGTGTAGATGGTCTGGGAGGTAATTTCCGTGAAATGCGGAAGGCTCATGGCGTATTTGGTCATCAAATACAAATCGTGCGCCGTTGTGTAATGGTTATCGTCGTGCAGACCGTGCGGATTGGCAAAATGGGTACCTGTACAGCCAAGTTCCTTCGCCTTGGCATTCATCATATCAACGAAGGCATCCACGTTTCCGCCGCCGACATAGTCAGCAAGAACCAGCGCAGCATCGTTACCGCTTGGAACCAGCATACAGTTTAAAAGCTGCAAAGCGGTCAGCACGTCGCCTTCCTTAATGCCGGAAAGGGAGCTTCCGGTGCCGAGCAGTTTGTCCACAACGCTTTTTGTAACAGTAATTTTTGTTCCTTCCAAGTCCTTAATATGTTCGCTTGCCACAATAAAAGTCATAATTTTTGTTGTGGAAGCAGGCTCCCGGCGCATATCCGCGTTCTTTTGGTACACAACGGTGTTTGTGTCCAGATTCACCAGTTCAATCGCCGCGGAATAGGTCGAAAAATCGATATTAAAGGTCGCTGCATTTGCCGCGACAGAAGAGGTGAAAACGAAAACCGTCAGAAACAAACTGAACAGGGCGGTGAGCTTTTTTTTCATGGAACTTTTGCCTCCAGTGTGATATTATAGAAACAGTAAGAGATATACTGCATGGGAAGGGATTGTGATGTAAATTTGCATGGCATTTTCCTTCCAAAAACGGGGCTTTATGCGGTGTGCCCCAGGCCTGGAAAAGGCTGACAACCGGTAAAATGACGGTGTACCTTTTCAGTATATCAGTATTTTACCAAAAGATAAAGGGAAGTTTATAATTGTAAACAATTTGTAAGATAATGGAGGAATTTCAGTGATCTACATTACCGGTGATCTTCACGGGGAAATGAGCCGTTTCGATTCTTCGGCGATGAAAAAACTAAAAAAAGGTGATACGCTGATCGTCTGCGGAGATTTCGGTTTTATTTGGGATGGCGGTGAAAAAGAAGAGAAAGCTTTGAAAAAACTGAACCGTAAAAAGTACCGGATTTTATTTGTGGACGGAACGCATGAAAACTTTGACCTGCTCGAACGCTATCCGGTAACCGAATGGAACGGCGGAAAGGTGCAGTGTATAAACGAAAATGTTTACCACCTGATGCGCGGCCAAATCTTTACCTTGGAGGGAAAAACGATTTTCACGTTTGGCGGCGGGGAAAGCCCGGAAAAGCTGATGCGTATGGAAGTCGGTAAATGGTGGGAACAGGAAATGCCAAGTGTAGAGGAAATGAAGGAAGGAGTTCTCAACCTTCGTAATGCCGATATGAAAGTGGATTATATTGTAACGCACGAGCCGCCGCCGAAAATTACATACAGCGCGGGCGGCCAAAGGGAAAATGCCAACCAGCTGGACGCATATTTTGAGCAGCTTGCTAAACAGGTGGAGTTTCGGCGGTGGTTTTTCGGTTCCGTACATTTCGACCGCAAAATAACCTCGAAAAACATTGCCGTTTTCAATGACGTTATTCCAATGGAAGCGCCGCAGCAAAGGCGCTTTCGCTAAATCGCTTGAATCGTTCAGCCGCCGCACCGGGGGTTTAACTCCGGTGCGGCGGTATTTTTTAAGGCTTTGCCGCTTTCAGCGCCGGACGGTTGTTCTGGGCTGCGAAAATTCCAGCGAAATGTTGTTGGGTTAATTATCTTCCCACGCTTTCTCGAAAAGCGCAGGAACATCAGGAAACGACCATGGCTTGAAACAGCTGGTTTACCTCTGCACGCAGTCCGTGATGTTCCGGGAGCGCAAGCTCCGGGTCTTGATGGAGCAGCTCTGTCGCGACGGCCTGTGCTTCTTTCAGCACGCTGGTGTTGTTCAGCATGTCCGCGATTTTCAGCTCGGGGAGGCCATGCTGCCGGTGCCCGAAAAAGTCGCCAGGCCCGCGCAGGCGCAGATCCTCGTCCGCTATTTTAAAGCCGTCGTTTGTTTCGCACATGATTTTCAGGCGTGCAGCTGTTTCTTCATTCTGCGCATCGGAAACCAAAATGCAGGTGGAGCGGTAGGCCCCGCGCCCAACCCGCCCGCGTAGCTGGTGAAGCTGGGAAAGGCCGTAACGCTCTGCATTTTCAATCATCATCACAACGGCGTTCGGCACGTCGACACCAACCTCTACCACCGTGGTGGAAACCAGAACAGAAAGCTTACCGGCTGCGAAGTCCGCCATGACCGATTCTTTTTCTTTCGGCTTCATGCGGCCATGCAGAATACCGATGCGGCAGCCAGGGAGCCACTCGTTTTTCAACCGTTCTGCGTATTGGGTAACGCTTGCCAGATCGTTCTGTCCCTCCTCAATCATGGGGCAGATAATGTAACACTGCCGCCCTTCTTCAATGTGATTGCGCAGAAAGCGGAACGCCCGGCGGCGCTTGTCACTGGTGATTGCGTAGGTGGCGATGGGCTGCCTGCCCGGCGGAAGCTCGTCCAGCACAGAAATATCCAGATCGCCGTAAATTACCAGCGCCAACGTGCGGGGAATGGGCGTTGCGCTCATGACCAGAAGGTGTGGATGGTCGCCTTTTGCGCTGAGCGCGGCTCGCTGTGCCACGCCGAACCGGTGCTGTTCGTCCGTAATGACCAGACCAAGATTGGAAAATACTACGTCACCGGAAAACAGGGCATGTGTGCCAACGGCAAGCTGTATTTCCCCGGAAGCCAGACCGGTCAGCACCTCTTTCTTTTTCGCTGCGGAGAGGGAACCGGTCAGCAGGGCCACGCGGGTGCCCGTGTGCTTTAGCAGGCCGGTCAGTGTATCATAATGCTGATGCGCCAGAATTTCGGTCGGCGCCATCAGGGCTGCCTGCATCCCGTTCTTAATGACGGAGTAACAAAGTGCCGCGGCGACTGCCGTTTTTCCGGAGCCAACATCGCCCTGTACCAGTCGGTTCATGGTTTTTCCGCTGAGCATGTCCGCCATGGCCTCCTGTATTGCGCGGCGCTGGGCGCCGGTGGGAACAAAGGGGAGAAGACCGAAAAATTCCTGCGAATAGTCGTTGGTCAGCTTCAGGCGGCTGGCTTCCCGGGAACGGCCCTTCATGCGGAACAGCCCAAGCTGAAGCACTAAAAGTTCCTCAAAAATCAAACGGCGGCGGGCCAGCTCCAAGCTTTCCATATCCTTTGGGAAATGAATGTTTTCCAATGCGAAGCGAAGATGGCTCAGGGAATAGCGCATGCGGATTTCGTTTGGAATCGGGTCATTCAGAACATCCGGCAGAAGCGTAAACGCGCTTTTCACGGCGTTTTCAATCAATTTGCTGGACAGGCCTTGCGTCTGCGGATAAATCGGGCGGATGGGCAGGCAGCTTTCGGCCGGAAAAAATTCCGGTGAAGTCATCTGCCGCTTGAGAAAGTTTGCGGTTACCTTGCCATAAAACAGGTAAGCCTCGCCTTCTTTTAGAAGATTTCCTACATAGGGATTATTAAAGAAGGTGAGTTCCATGTCGCGCGCCCCGTCGGAAACCACCGTTTTATAAAGCGTCATGCCGCCGCGGATACGGGTTTCCCGGACCGGACGCAGCACCACAGCGCGAATGGCACAAGGGGTGCCCAAAGGGGCCTCCTGAATGGAGCAGGGATGGCTCAAATCCTCGTAAGCACGCGGATAGAAACGCAGTAAAGCGCCGATGGTAGGCACGCCAAGCTTGTCAAACAGCTTTGCGCGCCGATCACCGACGCCTTTTAAATTTCGAATATTCTGGTGAAATAATGAACTCATAGGAATTCCCCGCCTGTTCCTTTCGGCATGGCGGCCAAAACAGAATCTTTACACGTTGTGTTTATTCGACGGAAATAATAAAGTAATACACCGGCTGGCCGCCGTTTACGAGCGTGACTTCAATGTTGCTGTTCACTTTGCTCTTGATTCGTTCATACGCTTCATTGGCCTGTGCCTCCGTTACATCCGAACCGTAAATAATGGTAATGAACGAAGTGTTGCGGTTGACCATGGAGCGGGTCAAGCGGGTGCAGGTACGCACAATATCCTTGTCAATGAAATCCATCTTGCCGTTGTTCAGGCCAAGAATATCGCCCTGCTTGATTTTATGGCCGCCAAATTCGGAATCGCGGGCGGCAAAGGTAACGGTACCGGTGGATACGCCCGAAGCGGCGTTCATCATGTTAACGGTGTTGACCTCCACCACGGCGTCCGGGTCATATGCCAGCATGGCGGAAAGGCCCTGGGGAATGGTGCGGGTCGGCAGTACGATGACCTTACGGTCTGTTACCAGAGGAATCGTTTGCTCCGCGGCCATAATGATGTTTTTATTATTCGGCAAAACCAGAACGGTTTTTGCCGGGGTTGCTTTAATTGCTTCCAAAATGTCTTCGGTGCTCGGATTCATGGTCTGACCGCCGCTGACGACCTGTGCGCAGCCCAGGTCGGCGAACAGGGTTTTCAATCCTTCTCCGGTGGCTACGGCGACAAATCCGACTTCTTCCACAGGATCAGCGGGAGCTAAAGGGGCTTTGGCCTTTGCTTTGCTTTTTTCGTTTTCCTCCGCCGCCTTGCGGTGCTGTTCCTTCATGTTTTCAATCTTTACGGTAAGCAGCTGGCCGTAGGCAAGGCCGGCCTGCAGTGCGTTTCCAGGCTCTTCTGTGTGGACGTGTACCTTAATGATTTCATCATCGTCAACCAGTACCAACGAGTCGCCGATGGTCTGCAGGTAAGCACGCAGTTCGGCGGGGTCCTTTTGGCATTCGTGGTTGCGGCCCACAATAAATTCTGTGCAATAGGTGAAGTGAATGACCTGATCGAACTCTGCTGCCGCATTCCGGAAAAAGTCATCGTCCGACGGTTTGGAGTCTGTCTCCACTTCGTTTACAATAATGGTGTTATCGCGCAGAACGCTCAACATGCCTTCAAAAATATAGCAAAGCCCCTGGCCGCCTGCATCCACTACACCAGCCTTTTTCAGGACGGGAAGCAGTTCGGGTGTATGGGCGAGAGCTTCTTTGGCGCCGTCGCACACAGCACTCCACACATAAACCACGTCGTCGTTTACAGCAGCTGCCGCTTTGCCCTTTTCACAGGCCACCCGGGCTACGGTAAGGATGGTTCCCTCCGTTGGTTTCATAACCGCTTTATAGGCGGCTTCCACACCCAGGGAAAGCGCTTCTACCAATTCGGTTCCGGCAATTTCATCCAGGCCTTCCACTCCTTTGGAAAAGCCGCGGAACAGCAGAGAAAGAATAACGCCCGAATTACCGCGTGCGCCGCGCAGCATGGCGCTGGCCGCCGTATGGGCCACGTCTCCGGCCTTGCCGCCCTCTGCCTTTGCAAGCTCGGTGGAAGCCGCACTGATGGTCATGGACATATTGGTACCCGTGTCGCCGTCCGGCACAGGGAAGATATTCAACTCGTTAACCGATGTTTTATGCTTTAAAATATTATTCGCGCCTGATATAATCGCATTTCTCAGGTCTGTTCCGTTTATCACTTTACAGCACTCCCTAATTTAGCATTCTTCGAATCAAACAGATTACTCAGTATATCACTTTGGGGATTCTAGTAATTTTCATTTCATCATTATAGCATAATACAGGAGTAGATTCAATGTTTAATTCCGTGGGCGGCACATGAAATCGGGCAGATAAAACAAAAAATCCCCACAAAAGTGAGGATTTTTCGCTGGCTCTTTGGTGTGTTTACCTTGGCTCTACAATCAGCTTAATGGCGGTACGTTCTTCCCCGTCAATGGTCACGCTGGCAAAAGCCGGAATGCAGACAATATCCGTGCCGGCGGGGGCCAGATATCCTCTGGCAATCGCGACGGCCTTAATAGCCTGATTGGCGGCTCCTGCACCGACAGCCTGCAATTCAACCATACCTGTTTCACGGATGACTCCTGCGATTGCACCGGCTACGGAGTTAGGCGCTGATTTTGATGATACTTTTAATATTTCCATAGGCTATCCTCCAGACCACAGGTTAATAATATCATCATAAATCTAATTTGAAAAATTTGCAAGTATTATTTGCTAAAAAACAATATAATGTAAAAATAAATTTGTAAAAACTACCTGATTTTAATTTAACGAATCTGAAAACGTTCCACAGATACTGCTTTTCCTGTTTTTTCGTCAACATGCAGCAAAATGCCATCCATTTCGCAGGGACCGTCCGCCAAGTCGAACCGCACCGGCATTTTGGTGCGCATCTTCTGAATGACCAACTCCGGTTTTACACCGAGCACGGAATGAATGGGACCGGTCATTCCAAGGTCGGAAAGGTACGCCGTTCCGTTCGGAAGAATGCATTCGTCGGCGGTTTGTACGTGGGTGTGCGTGCCGAATACCGCGGAAACTCTTCCATCCATATAATAGGCAAAGGAGCGCTTTTCACCGGTTGCCTCTGCGTGAAAATCCACCAGTGTGATTTTCGGCAATCCTTCGGTCAGCAGGCGGTCTGCTTTGTCAAACGGCGAGTCTAAACTATCCATGTAAACAACACCCATCAGGTTGATGACCCCGACCTGAATCCGGCCCATATCAACAATGCAAACCCCTTTTCCAGGCGCGGCAGGGGGAAAGTTCGCCGGGCGGAGCAGCGTGTCGCAAGAATCGTACAGGTCGTAGCTTTCCCGGCGGCGGAAGCTGTGGTTTCCGGTTGTAATAACATCTACGCCGCTGTCAAACAGATACTGTGCGGAAACCGGGGTAATGCCGTTGCCGTCTGCCGAGTTTTCCCCATTGGCAATGACCAAATCTACTCCCTTAGCCTTTTTAAACTGCGGGAGGTGGTCCCGCAAAAAGCGGCAGCCAATGCTGCCGACTACATCCCCAATGGCTAGAATGTTCAAAGAAATACCCTCCTGTATGCGGAACCATTTGCCGGCGGGTTCTGCCTGCCGATGCCCCGTGTTTTTAATGTTAAAAAAGGGGAACAGCAAAGCCGTTCCCCAGTTATTTTCGCAGTTACCGTTTTCATCGCCGCATTATCGCGCGTACTCGATTGCCCGGCTTTCACGAATAATGTTAACCTTAATCTGACCGGGATATTCCAGATCGCTTTCGATTTTCTTACAGATATCTCTTGCCAACAGCGCCATTTTATCATCGCTGATGGCTTCCGGCTTTACAATAACACGAATTTCTCTGCCGGCCTGAATCGCAAAGCAACGTTCCACACCTTCAAAGGAAGAAGCAACTTCTTCCAGCTTCTCAAGCCGCTTGATGTAGTTTTCTAGATTTTCCCTTCTTGCACCCGGCCTTGCTGCGGAAATCGCATCGGCTGCCTGAACCAGGCAAGCAATGACGGTTTTCGGTTCCACATCGCCGTGGTGCGCATGAATCGCGTGAATGACGGTTTCGCTTTCCTTGTACTTGCGGGCCACATCAACGCCAATATCCACATGGGACCCTTCCATTTCGTGGTCAAGGGCCTTGCCAATGTCGTGCAGAAGTCCGGCTCTGCGCGCCATGGTCGGGTCAAGGCCGAGTTCCGAGGCCATTACGCCGCACAGGCAGGCTACCTCAAGAGAATGGTTCAAAACGTTTTGCCCATAGCTGGTGCGGTAACGCAAACGGCCAAGCAGCTTTACTAGTTCCGGATGAATTCCGTTAACGCCGGCCTCAATTACGGCACGCTCGCCTTCCTGCTTAATCGTGGCGTCCACTTCACGGCGGGCTTTGTCAACCATTTCCTCAATGCGCGCGGGATGTATTCTTCCGTCCGCAATTAAATGCTCCAGAGCAATTCTGGCTACTTCGCGTCGCACAGGCTCAAAGCAGGAGAGTGTGATTGCTTCCGGCGTGTCGTCAATAATCAAATCGACTCCGGTCATGGTTTCAATGGCACGGATGTTCCGGCCTTCACGGCCAATGATACGGCCTTTCATTTCGTCATTGGGCAGCGGTACAACGGAAATGGTTGCTTCCGCAACATGATCTGCAGCACAGCGCTGAATCGCCATGGAAATGATTTCGCGCGCCGTTTTTTCCGCTTCGTCCCGTGTTTGCTGCTCGAATTCCATCATTTTGACGGCCTTTTCATGGGTGAGCTCATCTTCCAGATTTTTCAGCAGGTACTCTTTGGCTTGATCCGCGGTGAACCCGGAAATGCGCTCCAACATGTCGAACTGGCTTTTGCGGACGGCTTCGGCTTCCGCCAGACGGTCGTCGGCCTGTTTGTTCTTGTTGGTTAGAATTTCGTCCTTGGCCTCCAGACTTTCCATTTTCTTGTCCAGAGTTTCTTCTTTTTGTTGAATCCGCCGTTCCTGCCGCTGAACTTCTTTCCTGCGCTCGTTCAGCTCCCGCTCCGATTCGCTTCTCATACGGTGGATTTCATCTTTGCCTTCCAGAATAGCTTCTTTCTTTTTCGCTTCCGCGGTCTTTATTGCGTCGCTGACAATCCGCTTAGCTTCCTGCTCTGCGGAACCGATTGCAAATTCGGCCTGCTTCTTTCGGTGGTTAATACCTGCAAAAAAAGCAACGACGCCGGAAATAATTGCGCAGACAAGCGCAATTATAATGCAAGCTGTTGTACTGACAGTAGACAAATGTGTTGGCACCTCCTTGTCTTTCAAATCTTTTTCATATTTTTTCATTTTAATTTTATGGGTGCGCTAATCCCATTAATGCATATTAATGCATCATACCAATAATTGTATTACTTTTGGTACCCTGCTGTCAAGAAATATTGTCTACTATTCGCATAATCAAATATACAATTTGTTCCTACCGTTTTAGTATCATTTCATAGAAATTTCTTTTAAAAAATTCCATTATTTAATAAGTTTTATCCTGCAAAGGAAGTATTTTTCGGGTGAATTTGTATTTTTCCGTGAAATTTGATTTCCCACTTGACAAGTGCCAAAGCTGGTGCTACGATAACAGATAACGATAAACAGAATAGCTTGAAAACGATGACGGGGAAGCCGTGTTTTGGATTGCAGCAGAGAGCGTGCGCAATAGCTGCAAGCGCGCGTGGCGAAAAGAAGCACAATGGCTACCACCCCTGAGTGTGTGCCGAACGCGTAGGCCAAAGGCACGCCGGACTGCTCCGTTAAAGCAGCAATGAGAGTGACTGTTGTCACTGAATCCGGGTGGAACCGCGAGCATAGCCTTGCCCCAGTGTATTGGGGCAGGGCTTTTTTTATTCTGCATTCCGTTATTTGGTCATCCGTTTGATGCGATGACTGAATCCGAAAAAATAAGGAGTGAATGATATGTTGAAGATTAACCTGAAAGGCGAGCCCAGAGAGTTTGAAAATGGGATTACTGTCGCCGAAATTGCAAAAAGCATTGGACAGGGCCTGTATAAAGCGGCATGTGCCGGCAAAATAAACGGAACCGTTGTGGACCTGCGTACCCCGGTTACAGAGGACTGTGATTTGGAAATCCTTACGTTTGACCAGCCGGAGGGCAAAAAGGCCTATTGGCATACCACTTCCCATATTATGGCTCAGGCAGTGCAGCGCCTTTTCCCGGAAGCGCAGTTCGCTATCGGCCCCGCCATTGACGAAGGTTTTTATTATGACATCGATCTGCCCCGTTCACTTGCGCCGGACGATTTGAAAAATATCGAAGAAGAGATGAAGAAGATCATCAAGGAAAATCTTCCAATTGAGCGCTTTGAGCTGGAACCCTCCGCTGCTATGGAGCTGATGGAAAAAGCACACCAGCAGTATAAGCTGGAACTGATTCAGGAGCATTCCGAAAAAGGCGAGAAGATCAGCTTTTACAAACAGGGCGACTACACAGATCTTTGCGCCGGCCCGCATCTTATGAGCACGGGCTGCATCAAAGCCGTTAAGCTGACGGCTGCAACGGCTGCCTACTGGCGCGGAGATTCCAATAATAAGATGCTTCAGCGTATTTACGGCATTTCTTTCCCGAAGAACAGCGAACTGGACGCTTACCTGGCCCGCGTGGAAGAAGCGAAAAAGCGCGACCATAATGTGCTTGGCCGGCAGCTTGGCTACTTTACCACAAGCGACCTGATCGGCCAGGGCCTGCCGATTCTGCTGCCGAACGGCGCGCGCGTGATTCAGCTGTTGCAGCGCTTTGTCGAGGACGAGGAGCAAAAGCGCGGCTGGCTGCTGACGAAGACGCCTTATATGGCGAAGAGCGACCTGTATAAACTTTCTGGTCACTGGGACCATTATCGCGACGGTATGTTTGTGCTGGGTGACCCGGAAAAAGACGACGAAGTGTTCGCACTGCGCCCAATGACCTGCCCGTTCCAGTATCAGGCTTACCTGAATAAGCAGCGCTCCTATCGGGATCTCCCCCTGCGCTACAACGAAACCTCCACGCTGTTCCGTAACGAGGCGTCGGGCGAAATGCACGGCCTGATCCGCGTGCGTCAGTTTACCATTTCGGAAGGCCACCTGATGTGCACGCCGGCTCAGCTGGAGCAGGAATTCAAAAGCTGCCTGGAACTGGCGATTTTCATGCTGAAAACGCTGGGCCTTTACGAAGATGTTTCCTACCGCTTCTCTATGTGGGACCCGAACGACCGAGACAAGTACATTGGCACGCAGGAACAGTGGGACGAAGCGCAGGGCGTCATGAGAAAGATTTTGAATCATCTGGAGATTCCGTATGTGGAAGGGGTCGGCGAAGCCGCGTTCTACGGACCGAAGCTGGATATTCAGATTAAGAATGTATTCGGCAAGGAAGACACGTTGATTACCATTCAAATCGACCAGATGCTTGCAGAGAAATTCGGTATGGAATATGTGGATGCGGATGGCAAAAAGAAAAATCCGTATATTATCCACCGTACATCCATCGGATGCTACGAACGTACGCTTGCCCTGTTGATTGAAAAATATGCCGGTGCGCTGCCAATGTGGCTGATGCCGGAGCAAGTGCGTATCCTTCCGATCAGCGACCGCCTGCACGACGATGCCGCGAAGATTCTGGAAAAGCTACAGGCAGCCGGGCTGCGCGCCACGGTGGACACCCGCAGCGAAAAGATCGGCTACAAGATTCGCGAAGCACAGCTTCAGAAGATTCCTTATATGCTGATTGTCGGTGACAAGGAAGTGGAAACCGGCACGGTTTCCGTCAGAAGACGCAAGAGTGGAGACCTTGGTACCATGGAACTGAGCGCGTTCCTAGAAAAAGCGCTGCAGGAAGTAGCAGACAAAACAAAGGATTAATGGAACTTTTTGGCCGGATGCGAAACGCATCCGGCCATTTTTTCTATCTGCACATCGCGCGTTTAAGAATTCTGTGTCATCACGGTTCTGTCGCTGAATAATATATGATATGGTATTCTGCTACGGATTTTGCGAGCGGTGGAAAAGACAGGACGCGGTGGTGTATAAATGTTATGTTAACCTCTTGAAAAGCCAAATACTTCGCCGCTTTTTTGCAAAAAAATGTCGAAACGTGTTGAAAAATAAAAAAACCGTGGACGTGTCCACGGTTAGTTGGTTGAAAACTTTGTGGAAAGTGTTGAAGTAATTGTTTTCGGCGCGTAAAACGGTAAAATATTTTTAAAGATTATGTTAAGTTACTTCAATTTGCAGTGCTATTCCCAAGTGCATAAAATAAATTGAAATTGAATGATAAAATTATGCATAAATCATCATTATTCTATACTAGAATTAATTGCTTTGAGAAATAATGTAAAATACTATGAACAGTTTACGAAAGGTGGGAGAAGCGTGGATAAGGATTCCATCACCCGCAGACGGCTGGTGCTGTTTTCTGTCATTGCGCTGGTTGCTGCGCTGGCGATTCTGACAGGCAGTTATTTTCTGCTGAACAGCCGTAGGGAAAAGGTCGCCGGTCCTTCCGCCTCTCAGATTACGGTCCGTATCATCAGCGAACAAAAGTATACGGATTTAATGGAAGTGAATCCGACCCAGCTTTCCAAACACTACAACATTCCGGAAGGCGTCATTTCCGACAGCTCGCTTTATATGAGCAAATCGTCGGACAATGCGGCGGAACTCGCCTGCTTTTTATTGATTGACAACGCAAAGTTTACACAGCTTCAGGCGGCGATTAACCAACACTTAACTTCGAAAGCGGCGGGATATAAATCATTGAATCCGGCGCAGTACAATGAACTGAAAAATGCTATCATTGTTCAAAACGGGAAGTATGTGCTGGTTTCCGTTGGAAACACTACCTCCGCGGATGAAAAGCTGTTTAATGATATTTTATCGCCGAATTCGTAATTTATCATTCTTATAAAATCGGTCTTGCATCTGAGTGGAGTTTATGGTAAAATAAAAATCACTTCGCGGAAGTAGTTCAATGGTAGAATATTAGCTTCCCAAGCTAAATACGCGGGTTCGATTCCCGTCTTCCGCTCCATATCATCAGAATTGTGATACAACAAAGTCCCTGCTTAAAGCAGGGACTTTGTTGTATCTACGGGAGAAATGGCTCACGGTCTGACTTTTGATGCATCGGTATTTCCGGCTCACAATAGATGATGAAAATAATAGTTTGCTATGCCAAAGTTACACTATGCAAGTCAACTATTTTAATAGGTTCATACAGAAAAACTTTATCCTGCTAAAAAGTGCACTGCAAGTATACAGTGCACTTTTTCTTACTATAGGAGCATTCCTGTAAGGAATAAAAATGAACTTTGAAAAAGAAGATGCCAACCTGTAGAATTTGATATGTGAGTTGCGTGACGGTAACCACAATCAAAAAATACAGGAGGCATCTAATATGAAGCGTACACAAAACGAGAAGATTTTGCAAATCAAATTTGAAACCCTTATCGTCGGAATAGACGTAGGAAAGGAAGCACACTATGCCAGAGCTTTTGATTTCAGAGGATTAGAACTAGCAAAGCTCCTCAGGTTCAGTAACACCAGACAAGGTTATGAGTCTCTTGAAAACTGGATGCAGGAAATTATGAGGGAGCATGGAAAAACCGAGGCGATTGTAGGTTTTGAGCCTACAGGGCACTACTGGTTCACGCTGGGGGATCACCTGCAAAGACAAGGCCATCGGCTCGGGATAGTGAATCCGTTTCACGTAAAGTGTACAAAAGAGTTGGATGATAACAGCCCAACCAAGAATGATCGGAAGGATCCGAAAACCATAGCCATGCTGGTGAAGGACGGGAGATTTCGGGAGGTATACATACCGGAAGATTTGTTCCAGGAACTCAGGGAAGCAGTAGCTGAGAGGGAACGGCTGTTGGAGCAGCTGACCATATTAAGTAATCAGGTATTACGCTGGCTGGACATCCGCTTTCCGGAATTCAGTGAAGTGTTCAAGGATTGGAACAGAGACGCTGCCTGGCTGACATTGAGACATCATTCGACACCCCAAAAAGTGGTAACAGCCGGGGTGGCAGGTCTAATGAAGACCTGGCGGCAGGAGATGAAACGGCCAAGCTTGAAAAGGGCTGAAAGATTGGTAAAGGCAGCTTCGGAGTCTATCGGCAGGACCGCTGGCTCAGAGGCGGCAGAAGCAGCATTGCAAAATATTTTGACACAATATGAGTTGATCGACCGGCAGAAGCAAGAAACTGAAATGCTTATGCAGGAGCTGTTGTTAAGGGTGCCAAATGCATCAAAACTTTTGGACATAAAAGGAATCGGGATGGTGACGGCGGCAGTCATCGTCAGCGAGATCGGAGACATCCACCGATTCCATGATCCTCGACAGATACAGAAAATGGCGGGCTTGAGCCTGAGAGAGAACAGTTCTGGTAAGCACAAGGGGAAAACCACTATCAGTAAGAGAGGAAGGAAGCGACTCCGTGAAGGGTTGTTCCGAGCGATCATTACCATGTTGGCAACGAATCAGGAATTCCGGGCGATCCACAGGAGGAACCTGACGCGGGAAAACAACCCGTTGACCAAGATGGAATCGGTCATAGCCCTGTGCGGGAAGTTAATTCGAGTTATATTTGCAATACTTACAAAAGGTAACGATTATGACGCAAAGAAAATGATGAACGATATGAACCGGTCGATGAAGGCGGCATAAGCCTCCTGAGACAAGCAAGGCAGCGGTATTTGAGGAAACTTGCCGGCCGCAGCAAGTGGAATCAGGTACAACGATTACAGCAATAGTGGGCACCAAATTGCACTTTGAAAAGGAAGAGCCGGGGCAGTCAAGTTGAATTTCACCTTTAGGGCATAGACCCAGTTTAGGAGCATGATTGACGTTCCACCTCCAGGATAAGCAGGACGAAGGAATTAGGCACATTCGATGCCGGAAGACATGGGAGGTTTGCTGCTTGGAGTTGATGTGGGATCCCGATGGCCGAGACAGATAAAACATATGCGGTTTTATTTGCTCTGCCTGAAACCACAAAACTACCAGCTAAATCGCAGTATCTGGAGTAAAGGCTCAACCAGATTAACATGAAAATCTATGAAAAATGAAGACAAATTAAGTATGAGAGACTTTATTAAGGGAGGACCTATTATTATTTTTTACGAATTGATTCGGATTCACAGTTTATAGTCTGGCGGATAGACCGTGCCGTTACGGTCTACCAATTGCTGTTTTCAAATCAATGAAAGTGAGCAAAAGAACTAGTATAAATCTTCCACCGCGTACAGATAATTTTCAAATGGCTTATAGATGAGGTAGATTGTGTTCAGACTATCTTTCTTGTAACAATAATATTTGTAGGGTGTTTTGAAATCGGGCATGTATTTCGCATCAATTTGCAATTCGTTGGTCAGAATATCGGATACTTTGGATTCCATCTCTTTATTGGGACTATCTTGCCAGTTCACTATTTTTTCGACAGCATCAAAATCCGGATATTTCATGACGCTGATTCTTGAACCATCCCCATGAAAAGACGGGCCGATATCTTTGTAATAAATATCCTCGCTGCCCGCGGTCAAATCAATATTCCAGTTTAATTTGATAGTCTCTGCCTCCGATGTCCCCAAATGGCAAAAATTCCATAGAAACATCGAGATGGAGGCAATTACAATCACGATTTCCATCGTTAAGATGATAGAGATCCATCTTTTTCTGTTCATGCAACGTCATTCCTCCTGCAATGAAGAAAGTGAAGTTCCTTTCTGCCTGGCGATTGCGTAGTGGAAGTATGTCTGAAATTCCATTGATTCAAGGATGTAGAAAGGGTCATGGACCCGGCTTTGTCATGAGAATATTTTCCCTGCAACGAGTTGATTTTCAACGGTATCCGCCAACCTGCAATTCGGCCGTTAAAGAAAAAATCTCCAAACCCGAGTGAATACTGGGTTTGGAGAAGTTCCATACTGGTGCCGCTGGCCGGACTCGGACCGGCACGGTATCGCTACCGAGGGATTTTAAGTCCCTTGTGTCTGCCAATTTCACCACAGCGGCAAATCTTTTCTTTTAAAATTCCTTGCAACTGTTGAATTGCCATACGGCGAATCAACAGTTGCTATTATAGCATAGCGATTCAGCAAAATCAATTCTTTTTTACTTGCGCGGGCTGAACTGGCGGAATTGGTTTTGCGGAATAGCTTACAATTTCGATTTTATTTTTGCTGTGGTATTCTTTGGTCACGTTGTCCCGCACCACTTCCATCTGGTTTTTGCGCAGCAGCTTGACAAGGGGGTACACATCCACCCAGATTTCGTTGTTGCATTCTTTTTGACTTTCGTTAAAAATCAGTTCCAAACCGAAATGCAGATGGCTGAGCCGAATGTTGTTGACGTTTTCCGTGGTACTGTACCCGGTATGCCCCACGTAGCCGATTACGTCACCGGCCGTCACCTTGCTGCCGACGGTCAGGCCTTCCGCGTAAGGCCGGTTTTGGCGCAGGTGAGCGTAATAATAGTAACGGTGCTGGTCCAGACTGCGGATGCCGATACGCCAGCCGCCGTATTGGTTCCAGCCCAAAGCTTCCACAATCCCGGATTCTACTGCGATGACAGGCGTGCCGGTGGCGGCGATCATATCGTGCCCCAGATGCTTTCGAGTAAAGCCGTAGGTGCGTCGATTCCCGAAATCATCCGAGTCACTGTAAGGGTAAAATTTTGCAATCGGGGAAAAGCCCATCAAGCCGTACTTTTCCTCTCCGTTTACTTTGTAGGTGCCTACCATTCCGCCTAATACGGCTGTGTAGGCCTGAAAATAATAGGAGTAGTTTTTCATTCCCTTTGTCAGTTCATCCATGCTTTGTGACTGTAGCTTTGCCACCAGAGCGTCCATGTCGTTGCTTTTGCATTTGGAGAAATTACCCCCGTATTTTGCGCCCAAATACGCTAGAAGTTCAATCCAGCTGACCGGCTGGCCGTTTTTGTGGGATTCAATATCAATATTCAGCGCTTTCTGCATGGCAAGGTAGGAAACGCTGAAATCCACCCACTTAATGTAATCGTTTCCGCTCTCGTTTGTTTCCACCGCCACGGTGGTCGTGCCCGCGTCCTTTGCGGCATTGTCCCATGCAATGTGGCTCCCAGGAGTATTGTTCCAAGGAGCAGCAACCAGAACGGAGAGTAAGGCGACAACCAGTGTCATTATAACCAGCTTCGTGCTTTTTGAAAACCGGCAAATCAAGCAATCACCCGCTTTATTATTCTGAAAACTTTCTAACTTCATTTTTATGGGGCGGAACGCAAAATTATCGCAAATTTTTCCGGTTTATTGTGAAAGTATAGTGGGTATTGCTTGTGCAGACTAAGAAGCCTGGCTGAGTTCATCCAAAATAGAAAATCCCCCATGCCCTAAAACAAGGGGGCATGGGGGATATGTCACAATATTAGCTGTTTTTTGATAGGAAAACGGCGCCGACGGTCTGAAACAGAATCTTAATGTCGTTCCAGAATCCGATGTTGCGTAAATACTGTAGATTTAGTTCCATTTTTGGCGGCAGGATTTTTTCCACATATACCTTCTCCGGATCGCCGCCCGCGTTGAGGATTTTATCTTCGTCCTTAAACGCAATGCTGGAGGACGCGGTGATTCCGGGACGGATTAGGAGAGTTGCCATATATTCGGGTGTGTAGGCGTTTACGTATTTCCGTACTTCCGGTCTTGGCCCAACCAGGCTCATACTGCCGCCCAGTACGTTCAGAATCTGCGAAAATTCGTCCAGCCGCAACTTGCGGATCAGTCTTCCTACCCGCGTAATCCGGGGGTCCTCCCCTAAGGTGAGGGGCGGGCCGACCTGGTCGGCGTTTTGTATCATCGTGCGGAATTTGAAAATTTTAAAATCGCGGTTGAAACGTCCGACTCGTACCTGACGGTAGAACACGGGACCTTTCGAGTCCAGCTTAATCGCCGCGGCCAGAATCAGGCAGAAGGGGGACAGAATCACCAGAATGACAAGGGAAACCGCAATATCGAAAATGCGTTTCACTGCCAGGGAGTACCATTTTTTATTCAGCAGAGCGCAGTACTGCTCCGTATATTCATTTTTCATACTTTCCGGAAGTTCGCGATAGTTCACACCAATACCCCATTTTTTGTGGTTTCATAAAGCCGGCCACGGTTTGCTTTCGTTTGGAAGAAAGAAGAAACCGTAATGCCAGCCTGCCTGAAAGAAATATTTGTCCTTTTTCTGTTGTTTAAACACGCCCGCAGGAATCATTATGTAGTCAGCCCCAAAAATTGCGCCGCCATAGGCGGGAAGGCGCTGCGCGCCGCACAGCAATTTTTCGAATGTCAAATCATCCTTAGATGATATGTCTATTCTATCACAGTCTATTTATAAACACGACCGCAGGAATCATTATGTAGTCAACCTAAAAAATTGCGCCGCCATAGGCGGGAAGGCGCTGCGCGCCGCACAGCAATTTTTCGAATGTCAAATCATCCTCAGATGATTTGACTATTATATCACATTGTGAAAGCCAAAACAATTTTTATCGCTGCAATATATTTACAATACGGAGTTTACAATGCTATACTAAGGAAAACTGTAATTCGACAGAATCACTATAAGGGGGACCAATTATGTATTATCTTGGTATTGACCTGGGTGGGACGAATATTGCTGCCGGCGTGGTAGATGAAAGCTACCAAATTTTAGCTACGGCAAAGCAGAAAACCCAAGTGCCCTGCGAACCGGAAAGTTTGTGTGAGCAGCTGGCCACCACCGCGCTGCAGGCGCTGAAAAACGCAAACCTTACCCTTGACGATATCCCCTGGGTTGGCATTGGCACACCAGGTACGGTTAACCGTGACAATGGTGTAGTGGAATTTTCCAACAATCTGTTCCTCAGCAACTATCCGCTGCGTGAATTGCTGGAAAAGCGTCTGAATAAAAAAGTCATTGTGGAAAACGACGCGAACGCCGCGGCTTACGGCGAATATAAGGCGGGCGCTCTGAAGGGTGCGAAAAACGGGCTTGCCATTACGCTGGGAACTGGCGTTGGCAGCGGCATTATTATTGACGGAAAGGTTTATTCCGGCTTTAACTATGCGGCTGGTGAAATGGGCCATACGGTGATTGTTTACAACGGCCGGCATTGCACCTGCGGCCGCAACGGCTGCTGGGAGACCTACGCTTCCGCCACCGGTCTAATCAATATGACCAAGGAAGCCATGCAGGAAGTCAGCGACCATACGCGGCCGATCTGGACCCTGGCAAACGGCAGTTTGGAAAATGTCACTGGACGTACGGCGTTCGATGCCATGCGCGCGGGCGACCCGACGGGCAAACAGGTCGTGGACCAGTATATCGGTTATTTAGCCTGCGGCCTTGCAAACTGCATCAATACGCTCCAACCGGATATTCTTTGCATTGGCGGCGGCATTTGCAACGAAGGGGAAACTTTGCTGAAACCGCTTCGTGAACTGGTGGCAAAAGAGGTTTATACCACGCGCTATACTGCCAAGAATACGGTTATCTGCCGGGCACAGCTCGGCAACGACGCCGGTATCATTGGTGCGGCACTGCTCGGCGCGTAAGGACGGGTAAGCACGATAAAAGGAAAGTGGGGAAGATTCATGAGTATTGAAAAATCAGTGTTCGGCAAAATGCCGGACGGTACGGTGGCGGATTTATACACCCTGAAAAATACAAGCGGCATGACGGCTCAGATCTCCAATTACGGCTGCCGCATTATTAAATTGCTTACAGCGGACAAACACGGCGAGTATGCCAATATGCTGCTGGGTCACGACACGTTCGAGGAGTACCTTAGACCGGGCGACGTGCACGGTGCGGTGATCGGTCGTTTTGCCAATCGCATTGGCGGAGCACGTTTTTCCATTAACGGCAAAGAGTATACCCTGACGGCGAACGACGGGGAAAACTCCCTGCACAGCGCCCCGGGTGGATTCCAGAACCAATTCTGGCGGCTGAAACGCAGCGACAACAACGACGATGCGCCCTCCATTACGTTCGAATATCTCAGCAAAGATGGCGAATGTGGGTTCCCCGGTAATCTAAAGGCGACCGTTACCTATACGCTTTCTACAGACAATGCGCTGATTATCGAGTATCAGGCGGAAACCGACCAGGAAACGCCCATAAATCTGACCAATCACGCGTATTTTAACATTACTGGCAATCCCCGCAAGGATATTCTTTCCAACGAACTGCAGATTAACGCGGATTTCATCACCGAGGTCAGCGACGCGTTGATTCCGACCGGAAAGCTGCTTCCGGTCGCAGGAACTCCGTATGATTTCAACCGGTCCAAGACCATCGGTCAGGATATCCGTGCCGATGATCCCCTGCTGAAAAAATGCGGCGGATATGACCATAACTACGTCCTGAAGGGCGAGGGCATGCGCAAGGTGGGCGAACTTTACGATCAGGCCAGCGGCCGCGTGATGATGGTCTTTACCGATATGCCCGGTATGCAGGTTTACACGGATAATTTCGATAAACCGGAAAAGCTGAATGGTGGCGTTTCGCATACCGTGCATCATGCGGTTTGCCTGGAAACGCAGTTCTTCCCGGATTCCGTGCATCATCCGGAATTCCCTTATGCAAATCTGAAACCCGGCGAAAAGTTCCATCGCACTACTACTTATAAATTTGCAGTCCGGTAATTTTTTACATACAGGATATTTCTCAACCCCAATAAAAAAGAGCCGCTTCCAGCTGGAAGCGGCTCTTTTTTCTCCGGGGCACTCCTAAAATTCAGGGTTACTCCAGAATTTCCAGCCAGTATCCGTCCGGGTCGGAAATAAAGTAAAGGTCCATGTCGTGATTTTCATAGCAAATGCATCCCATTTCCTTGTGCAGCGCGTAGGCGGCCTTTTTATCCTCTACCCGGAATGCAAGGTGAGATTCGTTGTCCCCCAGGTTATAGGGCTCCTTGCGGTCACGCAGCCAGGTCAGCTCCAGTTGGAAATCGGTTTCTCCGTCTCCCAAGAACGCCAGTGTAAAGGAACCGTCGGCGGCACTTTTTCTGCGCACTTCGTGCAGTCCGAGCGCTTTCTCATAAAAAGCGATGCTCTTTTCCAAATCCATTACATTTAAGTTTGCGTGTAAAAACCTTGATTTCATAAGAATCAGCCTCCGGTCTGTTTTTGGCTTTAGTATAACCGAATAGGGTCTGCTTTTCAATGATTCGTTAGATACGAATGGAATATTTTTGTTTTCTTCCTGTCATCCTGTGCTATAATATCTATAATAAAAATCTTAATGGAATAAAATCTAGATTGAACTGGAGTCATACAATGGAAACAATCAGGCCGGGGCGGTACCGCCATTTTAAGGGAAATGAATACCGCGTTCTGTATCTTGCCACCCATTCAGAAACGGGGGAACCCATGGTAGTTTATCAGGCCCTTTACGGGGAGCGTGGAATTTGGGTGCGCCCTGCTTCTATGTGGAACGAAACCGTGGAGCGGGATGGCCAGGTTTTCCGCCGCTTTACCTACCTTGGAGAATAAAGCGGCGCACGATAAGAAACAAAGGGAAGGACGGCAGTAGGTATTAATATACAGATTTTTGGAAAGGCAAAGTGCTTCGACACTAAAAAAGCGGAGCGCTACTTTAAAGAACGGAACATAAAATATCAGATTATCGACGTTGCCAAATACGGTATGAGCAAGGGGGAATTCCGTTCCGTGAAAGAGGCGGTGGGCGGCCTGGAGCCGCTGATTGACCCAAAGTCCCCCGATGCCGCACTGGTAAAATACCTTGCTTACGAGGAAGACCGGGAGGCAAAGCTGCTGGAAAACCCGAAGCTGTTCCGCACGCCGATTGTGCGCAACGGCAGACAGGCGACTGTCGGTTACTGTCCGGATGTTTGGAAGACATGGGAATGACCGGTTTATACGGTCAGCGGTGTTTTTGCTGTATTCTATTTTATAATTATCATATTTGAAAACTAAGGATGGAGGAATGGAAAATGGAACGTTATGCATGGAAAGCAACCGTTAAGGAAGGAAAATTGGAGGAGTATACCCGCCGCCACAAGGAAATCTGGCCTGAAATGGTAGAGGTGCTTAAACAGGCAGGAATCTGCAATTACAGCATCTGGAATGTGGGCAACGAGCTGTTCGGATATTATGAGTGCGAAAAGGGTGCTGACTACGCGGCAAAAGTACAGGCAGAAAGCCCAGTTGTGGACAAATGGAATGAATATATGAAAGATGTTATGGTGATGGAAATGGATCCCGTGACCGGCGCACAGCCGATGCTTCGGGAAGTGTTTTATCTAAAATAATTTTACATAACAATTTATATCACAAAAAGAAGCGCGGTAAGTGGAATTTCCATTCCTCTTACCGCACTTTCTTTTATAGAAAAGCTGTTTTCGGGTTATGATTGGAGATTTTTACTTGGTACAGCGGCTCGGCTTTTGTATTATGACCGTTTCCTTTCTACAAATACTGCAATCGCCTGGCTGATAAAGTCGGCAGTACCGTCATCGTATTTTCCGTCGATATTTTTGGTGAATCGTTCATCCGCCGTATACATCTGTCCCAGACCGGACAATATTTCATCCGTACAGTGATAAAAGTTCTCCGTAAGAAAGTTCTGCCAATCCGCAACCAACTGTTGAACCTCTGGGTGGGCTGGGCCTAAACTCCGCTTTGCGGCGAATTGCCGGAAAATGTGGTCAAATTCCCCGGAAATACTCGCCCACTCCTTTTTTCCATATTGCTTTGTGCGGTGCACGCTTTCCTGGTAAGCCTCCGTGTTTCCCCAACGTTCCATCGCTTCCTGCCCGTATTGCTTTTTTGCGGCTTCGATTTCGCTTAAATCGAATTCCTGAAAACTCATGTTTGATTCTCCTTTCAGTGTCTGGTCGACCAGGGCAATTAGACCATCCAGCCGGTTCCGTTTTAGAACAAGCAGGTTTCGGTGGTTTTCTAATGCCTTGTTCCGGTCAAACGAGGGATCGTTCAGAATTTGACCGATTTCTTTCAACGGAAATCCAAGTTCCCGGAAAAACAAAATCTGCTGAAGCCGTTCGAGTGCGGGTTCCCCGTACAGCCGGTAACCGGCTTCTGTAGTTTCATCCGGATGAAGCAGCCCGATTTTGTCATAATACTGCAATGTGCGCACACTGATTCCGGTTAGCTTTGCGGTTTCGTTGATTTTCAGTTTCATTCTGACCGCCTCCCAGGCTTTAAACTTTGCCACTGATGAAAGCTGTTCTGTCGGACGTTTTTACAGCTTTCTCAGCGATTACTTCAAGAATAAACTATGACGCAGCGTAGGAGTCAAGAGTATTTTTCATTTTATTTTGTATATATTGTGTTTTTATAGTGTATAGCAGATTGCTTTCAGCCGGAGCTTTGCAAAACATCCGCCAGCCAGGCTTTTATTATTAGATTTTAATATTGATTTGCCCATTATGAATGACAGAAAAACCAGAGGGAAGACTATTTACGAAAAAAATTAACTTTTTTTGAAAAAGGGTGTTGACATTCTGTGCTGGAAGTGTTAAACTAGCAGAGCTGTCTGAGAAACGGCGTGCGAAAAAGCTTGAATTTGCGGTAGAAATGTGGTTTTCAAAAACATTTCGAAACACTTCAAAAAAGATGTTGACAAACACAAAACACTGTGATATAATCAATATCACGCTCGTCTGAAACGGCAAGCCGGTCAATAAAAACCGAAACTGCTAATATGACAGCGCAGGACCTTGAAAATTAAACAACGTAACGAATTAGGAACCCGTAAAGATTCCGGAAAAGTTGAAAGACTTTGAGGATTTACGAAGTTGGCTGTCACTTAAGAAAAAAGACAGCAGAATACACGTTAGTGTATCGTATTTCGAGCGATTCAAGCTCTGAATATTTGATGTAAACACTCGAAAGAGTGATTTATATACAATATTTTAGAGAGTTTGATCCTGGCTCAGGACGAACGCTGGCGGCGTGCCTAACACATGCAAGTCGAACGGAGTGATTCGAAAGCTTGCTTTTGAATCACTTAGTGGCGGACGGGTGAGTAACGCGTGAGTAACCTGCCTTTCAGAGGGGGATAACATCCTGAAAAGGATGCTAATACCGCATAACATATCGAGGCCGCATGGCATTGGTATCAAAGGAGCAATCCGCTGAGAGATGGACTCGCGTCCGATTAGCCAGTTGGCGGGGTAACGGCCCACCAAAGCGACGATCGGTAGCCGGACTGAGAGGTTGAACGGCCACATTGGGACTGAGACACGGCCCAGACTCCTACGGGAGGCAGCAGTGGGGGATATTGCACAATGGAGGAAACTCTGATGCAGCAACGCCGCGTGAGGGAAGAAGGTCTTCGGATTGTAAACCTTTGTCCTTGGTGACGAAACAAATGACGGTAGCCAAGGAGGAAGCTCCGGCTAACTACGTGCCAGCAGCCGCGGTAATACGTAGGGAGCAAGCGTTGTCCGGATTTACTGGGTGTAAAGGGTGCGTAGGCGGCTCTGCAAGTCAGGCGTGAAAACTATGGGCTTAACCCATAGACTGCGTTTGAAACTGTGGGGCTTGAGTGAAGTAGAGGTAGGCGGAATTCCCGGTGTAGCGGTGAAATGCGTAGAGATCGGGAGGAACACCAGTGGCGAAGGCGGCCTACTGGGCTTTAACTGACGCTGAAGCACGAAAGCATGGGTAGCAAACAGGATTAGATACCCTGGTAGTCCATGCCGTAAACGATGATTACTAGGTGTGGGTGGTCTGACCCCATCCGTGCCGGAGTTAACACAATAAGTAATCCACCTGGGGAGTACGGCCGCAAGGTTGAAACTCAAAGGAATTGACGGGGGCCCGCACAAGCAGTGGAGTATGTGGTTTAATTCGAAGCAACGCGAAGAACCTTACCAGGTCTTGACATCCAACTAACGAGGCAGAGATGCGTTAGGTGCCCTTCGGGGAAAGTTGAGACAGGTGGTGCATGGTTGTCGTCAGCTCGTGTCGTGAGATGTTGGGTTAAGTCCCGCAACGAGCGCAACCCTTGTGATTAGTTGCTACGCAAGAGCACTCTAATCAGACTGCCGTTGACAAAACGGAGGAAGGTGGGGACGACGTCAAATCATCATGCCCTTTATGACCTGGGCCACACACGTACTACAATGGCCATTAACAGAGGGAAGCAAGACCGCGAGGTGGAGCAAAACCCTAAAAATGGTCCCAGTTCGGATCGCAGGCTGCAACCCGCCTGCGTGAAGTTGGAATTGCTAGTAATCGCGGATCAGAATGCCGCGGTGAATACGTTCCCGGGCCTTGTACACACCGCCCGTCACACCATGGGAGCCGGTAATACCCGAAGTCAGTAGTCTAACCGCAAGGGGGACGCTGCCGAAGGTAGGATTGGCGACTGGGGTGAAGTCGTAACAAGGTAGCCGTATCGGAAGGTGCGGCTGGATCACCTCCTTTCTATGGAGAACTGACCAGTTGAAAGAAACTGGTCTAACATCCAAGGTCGGTTACGGAAGCCTAATTTGAAAACGTTGTTTAATTTTGAAGGCCCTGAAAAGAGCTTTCAAGAAGTGGAAACAAGGGTAGAACAACCTGAGTGACGCTGCCTTTCATAATGGGGGTTTAGCTCAGCTGGGAGAGCGCCTGCTTTGCAAGCAGGAGGTCAACGGTTCGATCCCGTTAATCTCCACCACGGGCACAGCCCGAAAAACAAATGTGGCTATATGGGCACAAGAATTAAACCGGATAGCCTCTAGCCAGAAATATGGGCTTATAGCTCAGCCGGTTAGAGCGCACGCCTGATAAGCGTGAGGTCGGTGGTTCGAGTCCACTTAAGCCCACCAAAGCAAACAACGATGTTGTTTGCACGTGTACATTGAAAACTGAATAAAGAAGAAGCAGATAAAGCGAGAAAGAAGTTATTTTTAATTAGAAATAATTAAATCTACAATTTCAAAGAACCAAGAAAACACATGGTCAAGCTACAAAGAGCGCAAGGGGAATGCCTTGGCACTGGGAGCCGATGAAGGACGCGACAAACTGCGAAAAGCTATGGGGAGCCGTAAGTGGGCATTGATCCATAGATATCCGAATGGAGCAATCCGGCTGGAGTCATGTCCAGTCACCGTATACTGAATTCATAGGTATACGGAGGGAACCGCCTGAACTGAAACATCTAAGTAGGGCGAGGAAGAGAAATCAAACGAGATTCTGCGAGTAGTGGCGAGCGAAAGCGGAAGAGGCTAAACCGGGGATAGCAATATCCCCGGGGTTCGGACGGCAATGTGGATGCTGGAATTTAGCAGAATGGCATGGGAAGGCCAACGAAACAGTGTGAGAGTCACGTATGCGAAAAAGGAAAGCGCCTAGCCGTATCCAAAGTACCGCCGGACACGTGAAACCCGGTGGGAAGATGGGGGGACCACCCTCCAAGCCTAAATACTACCCAGTGACCGATAGAGAAGAGTACTGTGAAGGAAAGGTGAAAAGGACCCCGGAAGGGGAGTGAAAAAGAACCTGAAACCTTGTGCTTACAAGCACCGAGAGTCCGTCAAAGGGTGATCGGGTACCTTTTGTAGAATGGTCCGGCGAGTGAATGTATCTGGCAAGGTTAAGGACTTCAGGTCTGGAGCCGCAGGGAAACCAAGTCTGAATAGGGCGTATGAAGTCAGATGTATTCGACCCGAAACCGGGTGACCTACCCATGTCCAGGTTGAAGTGGGGGTAAAACCCCATGGAGGACCGAACCGACTCCCGTTGAAATGGTAGCGGATGAGGTGTGGGTAGCGGAGAAATTCCAATCGAACCCGGAGATAGCTGGTTCTCTCCGAAATAGCTTTAGGGCTAGCCTTGTATTAGATTCCCGGAGGTAAAGCACTGAATGGTCTAGGGGCCGAAAGGTTACTGAAGCCTATCAAACTAAGAATGCCGGAGAATTGATGTACAGGAGTCAGACAGCGTGAGATAAGTTTCGTTGTCAAAAGGGAAACAGCCCAGACCCACAGCTAAGGTCCCAAAATATGGTTAAGTGGAAAAGGATGTGGGGTTGCACAGACAACCAGGATGTTGGCTTAGAAGCAGCCACTCATTAAAAGAGTGCGTAATAGCTCACTGGTCGAGTGACCCTGCGCCGAAAATTTAACGGGGCTAAATCATATACCGAAGCTTGGGATTCCGTAAGGAATGGTAGGAGAGCGTTGAATAAGGGGTGAAGTCAGAGCGGAAGCGCTGGTGGACTTTATTCAAGTGAGAATGCCGGAATGAGTAGCGCGAAATGTGTGAGAATCATATTGGCCGAAAGTCTAAGGTTTTTGGAGGAAGGTTCGTCCGCTCCAAGTAAGCCGGGAGCTAAGGTGAGGCTGAGAAGCGTAGCCGATGCACATACGGTTGAAATTCCGTAGCCGCCAAAAGATTTAAGTAAGAGGACACCTGAGAAGTGCATAACCCGGGCGATGGTTGCCCCGGGCGTAAGGGACCGAAATTAGAGTAGGGAAGTATGCATGAATCAGGGCGAGAAAAGTCTTATGTATATCTGAGGCGCCCGTACCGCAAACCGACACAGGTAGACAGGAAGAGAATTCTAAGGCCAACGGGAGAAGGGTAGTTAAGGAACTCGGCAAATTGACCCCGTAACTTCGGGATAAGGGGTGCCACAGCAATGTGGCCGCAGAGAATAGGCCCAGGCAACTGTTTAGCAAAAACACAGGTCTCTGCCAAATCGTAAGATGACGTATAGGGGCTGACACCTGCCCGGTGCTGGAAGGTTAAGAGGAGATGTGCAAGCATCGAATTGAAGCCCCAGTAAACGGCGGCCGTAACTATAACGGTCCTAAGGTAGCGAAATTCCTTGTCGGGTAAGTTCCGACCCGCACGAATGGTGTAATGATCTGGGCACTGTCTCAACTACCCGCCCGGCGAAATTGTAGTACCGGTGAAGATGCCGGTTACCCGCGACAAGACGGAAAGACCCCATGGAGCTTTACTGCAGTTTAATATTGGGTTTCGGTAGCTTATGTACAGGATAGGTGGGAGACTGGGAAACCGTGGCGCCAGCCGCGGCGGAGTCGTCCTTGGGATACCACTCTTAAGTTGCTGAAATTCTAACCTGCGGCCGTGAATCCGGCCGGGGGACATTGTTAGACGGGCAGTTTGACTGGGGCGGTCGCCTCCAAAAGAGTAACGGAGGCGCTCAAAGGTCAGCTCAGCACGGACGGAAACCGTGCCTTAGAGTGTAAACGCACAAGCTGGCCTAACTGCGAGGGTGACGGCCCGAGCAGTAACGAAAGTTGGAGTTAGTGATCCGGCGGTATGAGAGTGGAATTGCCGTCGCTCAACGGATAAAAGCTACCCTGGGGATAACAGGCTGATCTCCCCCAAGAGTCCACATCGACGGGGAGGTTTGGCACCTCGATGTCGGCTCATCACATCCTGGGGCTGTATTCGGTCCCAAGGGTTCGGCTGTTCGCCGATTAAAGTGGTACGCGAGCTGGGTTCAGAACGTCGTGAGACAGTTCGGTCCCTATCTGTCGTGGGCGCAGGATATTTGCGGAGAACTGTCCTTAGTACGAGAGGACCGGGATGGACGCACCTCTGGCGCACCAGTTGTCATGCCAATGGCACAGCTGGGCAACTATGTGCGGATCGGATAAACGCTGAAAGCATCTAAGCGTGAAGCCGGCTCCAAGATAAGATATCCCACAGCGTAAGCTGGTAAGGCCCCTTGAAGACTACAAGGTTGATAGGCTGCGTGTGTAAGCACGGTAACGTGTTCAGCTTGGCAGTACTAATAGGCCGAGGGCTTGACCATATTTTTTGGTTTGCCCAATATGCAGTGCACACTGCATGGCGCTTTCTGTTTCACATCTTTATTCAGTTTTCAGTGTACACAATGTATTCCTAATGGAATGTATCTTGTTTCAATGATTATTCTGTTTATCAGAATAATATATAGTTGGTGCTGATGATGATGAGGGTCCACCCGTTCCCATTCCGAACACGGAAGTTAAGCTCATCGATGCCAAAGATACTTGGCTGGCGACGGCCCGGGACAATAGGAAGGTGCCAACACAAAAGAACGTCTATTTAGACGTTCTTTTTTATTTTATAATACTTAACAATCCCCGCTGATTCTATTAGCGGGGATTTCTGTATTACTGCACCCCATCCTATTTGACTCCATTTAAATGCTATGACAACTGAAACTAAAAGTAGAACAAAAGTCTTTAAAAGCATATTGACAAATCTTTTTTATTTTTATTAATAGAACAAAAATAGTGATGACCACGGTGCTTAGACATACAATTCGTTTTTGTGTCATGATTAAGCGTAGGAATTTCCTGCGCTTTTCTTTTTAACAAAAATAAGTTATTGACACATTGGAGGTTTAAATTAAAAAGTTTTTCTTTCTATTATATCGATTGCTTTTATGATTTTTGATGGGATTACATGTCTTGTATTTCCGTATACAGTAAAGATGATTATTGACCGAGTGTCGGGTTACTCCAATGAATCATTTCTATCGATCATTATAAAATCGGTTGCTCTGCTTATTATGGTATTAATGGTTGCTCGTTTAAGAAAAGGCTTTCAGACTAAATTAACCAAAAATATTTTGGTTCAGCTGAAGCAAAAGATATTGGAAAATGCCATGAAAAATAACAATCTTACTTCAGAATACATATCCATATTAACAAATGATATGAATTTGTATGAACAGGATTATTTGAACGCATTGTTTGATTAGTTATATCACTATGTCGTTGGTTGCCATAGCAATGTTGTTTTCTTAAAGTATCATTCATGGAACAGTTATTCTGGTTATGACCGTTTTATCGATTGGTGTAACCTTCTTTTCCGGAAAAAGTTCATGAAAAAGAAATTATCCGTATCCTTCTCGTTAGCGCAGTACACAGGGGTAATCAATAATATGGTAGGTGGTTTTGAGGTTATTTCAACGTTTAACGCATACCACCGCATGGCAAAAGAATTTGAAAAGGAAAACCAAAGCGTTGAAACGATAAAACAGAAATTAACATTATATATGGCTATGATCGAGATGATCTCGACTGACATGACGATGTCGATGTTCTTAACGAGCTTTATAAGGAAGAAAGTGATAAAGGAGTACAGGGGCATATACCGGAATGCTGCGTTTAAATACGTTCATACAAGAAAGAATATGTATTTGGCTTTGACCGTCGAATTCTGTAACACTTGCAGGATTTTCCCCGGTCGGATATAATAAGATTATCTGATTTGGGGGAATGTGCAATGGCAGCAGGAGGAAAAAACCTGGCGGAGACCGTGGCGGAAGAAATCATATCCATGATTACAGTAGAGCATAAGTTTCAGGTGGGAGATCAGCTTCCAAATGAAAACGAACTTTCCGCTGCCTTAGGGGTCAGCCGAACCACGCTTCGCGAGGCGGTGCGGATTCTGGCTGCCCACAATGTGTTGGAGATTCGCCGGGGCTGCGGAACCTACGTAAAAAACGGAGTGAATGCCGACGGGAACATCGGTTTGAAAGAGCTGTCCGCTTTTCCAATGGATATTAAAGATCTGTATGAAATGCGGCTGATTTTTGAACCGGAGACCGCCTATTACGCCGCAAAACGTGCGACCGACCGAGAACTGGAGCGGATTTTATCTTATGGCCGCCTGGAAGAAGAGCTGATTCTGAAGAAGCAGGACCGTACCGAAGCGGAGCGTATGTTTCACAAAGCGATTGCTAATGCGACCCACAACGAGTTTATGAACCGTCTCATGCCGATTTTGTATCGTGCCATTGACAAAGGAGTTGTTCTTGCCGATGCCCGGGAGGAAATGGTGCAAAATACGCTGACCGATCATCACATTATCATGGATTTCCTGGAGAAGCGGGATGCGGAGGGTGCGAAAACCGCAATGAAACTTCATATCATCCATGCGATGCGCGGTTTTGGTATCGAGGAAGACTAAAATTCATGTCAAGAATAAATGGAAAAAATTACTGCAAGAAATGTAGAAAAAGCTTTAATTTATAGTTGACAAGCGTCTAGTAGTGGTGATATAATTAAACACGCTGATTCGCGCGAGTGCTGGAATTGGCAGACAGGCACGTTTGAGGGGCGTGTGTTGTATGACGTATGGGTTCAAGTCCCATCTCGCGCACCAATTAAGAAACCTGAGAAGCCGCATATGCTGGTTTTTCAGGTTTCTTTTTTTACGTAATTGGCCTAATAAGGCCGATTGGGTTTTCAGGAACGGCTCGTGTACCACTGATTCCGTCGCCAGTCGTAATCCTCTGAAGGCTGGTGGAATTTGGATACCCATCTGTACTGTCCTAAAAACTTTTACCTTATGGCAGCAGGTGCAGCGCGCGGCGGAGTCATCTTTATGGCAAGCCTAGGCAAAGGGCAGAAAGCGGACAAACAAATTTTGCTAGATGCTTTAAACTGGACGCTGATTGAGCTATAATAAATGTAACAATATGGAGAGCGGGGGTTTTATGGATTCAAAATATACGGTATCTTTGGCAAAGGTAATCAAAGAACTTTCCCTGGATGAAATTTATATGCCCGGCAACCCGGAAGAAATTATGATTTCTTCCCCAGATGTAAACCGCCCAGGCTTGGAACTGAATCGTTTCTATGATTACTATGACCGCAGCCGCATTATTATTTTCGGCAACGCGGAGACCGCTTTTTTAAACTCCATTTCAGCGGAAGCGCGCGCGCAGGTGCTGAACGAGATTTTTTCCAAAAAACCGCCGGCGGCGATTATTGCAAGAAATATTAAGCCCATGCCGGAGCTTCTGGCCGCGGTAAAGGGAAACAACATTCCGCTGCTTGGCACGCCGGATACGACATCCAGTTTGGTTGCGGCGCTGGTTGCTTTCATGAATGTAGAGCTGGCCCCCCGCATCACGCGCCATGGCGTACTGGTCGAGGTTTACGGCGAAGGAATCCTGCTGGTGGGCGACAGCGGCGTCGGCAAGAGCGAAACGGCCATTGAGCTGATTAAGCGCGGGCACCGGCTGATTGCGGACGACGCGGTGGAAATTCGCCGGGTTTCGGCAAGATCCCTGGTGGGACAGGCTCCCTCCAATATCAGGCATTTTATTGAACTGCGCGGCATAGGCATTATAAATGCGAGAAGAATTTTCGGTATGGGCGCCGTTAAGCTGACCGAAAAAATCGATCTTGTAATCAATCTGGAAATTTGGGACAGCAAAAAAGTCTATGACCGCATGGGCATTGACAGCGAGTTTACCGAAATTTTGGGCATTAAGGTTCCCGTGCTGACCATTCCGGTCAAGCCGGGCAGAAACCTCGCGGTCATCATTGAAGTAGCGGCCATGAACAACCGCCAGAAAAAGATGGGCTACAATGCAGCGCAGGAACTGCTGCAGAGCCTTGGCATGGATTTAAGCACCATGCAGGAGCAGGAAAAGAAACTGGAACTTGATATATAAAGCCGTTTTGGGCCTGCCTGCAAACAAATTTCCACAGAAACCGGGGTTTTGCCGGCTTTATCGCTTCGCTTTGATGGCGATTCTGCCGGTTTGCACCAGCGGCATCATTTTACGGGCAGACCATTTTGGAACCGGCGGATTGGATTGGCGAAAGGATAATCATAAGGATGAATATTATAGCGGATACGCATACGCATACGATTGCTTCCACGCATGCTTACAGCACATTGCAAGAGATGGTTCACGCCGCGGCCATGAAAAAACTTTATGCGGTTGCCATTACCGACCATGGAATCGCGATGCCCGGCGCGCCGGGAAAATGGTACTTCCACAATATGCGCATTTTACCGCACCGGCTGGAAGGGGTTCTGCTGCTTCGCGGGGTGGAAACCAACCTCATCGATTATGAGGGAACCATCGACTTGGAACCGGACTGTGTCAATGATATTGATTGGGTGATTGCTTCCATCCACGGCGTTTGTATGCCGGAACAGAAACCGACGGTGGAACTGGTTACGAACGCATGGCTGAACGTGGCGAAAAACCGCTATGTCCGCGTCATTGGCCACTGCGGAATGGCCGACTATCCCTTTGACTACGAGCGCGTGATTCCGGAGTTTGGACGGAACGGCAAACTTGTGGAGATGAACGAGGGCACTTTTGTCAGCCGAAGTACTTCCGTACCGAACTGCAAAAAAATTATGGAGCTGTGCAAAAAGCATGGGGTGCCGATTATCGTCAATTCCGACGCCCACTTTTCCACGCAGGTAGGCTGTTTTAAAAATTCCCTGAAGCTTCTTCAGGAAATTGATTTTCCGGAGGAACTGGTGGTCAATTCCAGTGTGGCCCGTTTTCAGCAGTATGTAAAGCAGTATACCGGCGTGTTTGATACGCTGACATCTCTTTAAGATTCGGCATTTGTTTCGGGTTCGGGGTGGATTGATTCACGTCTGGAATCCGTTGCAAAATTTGGTGTTTGCATTTATTCTTTTTAATATTCGGAGGAAATCATGAACCAACTGGATCAGTTGGCGGCCGTGGCCGAACAGGCCGGCTGCACGGTGCTGCGCGACGAACCGATGATGCGGCACACCACGTTTAAAATCGGCGGCCCTGCAGATTTATTTATCACCATATATGACTGCGCCGGGGCTCAGCAGGTATACCACACGGCGTATGAGCTGGAAATTCCGGTGCTGCCCATTGGAAACGGTTCCAATATGCTGGTCAGCGATGCTGGAATCCGCGGCGCGGTGGTTGCATTTGCCGGGAACTTCGGCGCAGTGTCTCTGGCGGGGGAAACCGAGATCGAGGCCGGCGTGGGAGCCACGCTGGCGCAGGTGTGCGCGTTTGCCCAGGAACATTCCCTGACAGGATTGGAATTTGCATGGGGAATTCCCGGTGCGGTGGGCGGTGCCGCCTATATGAACGCCGGCGCTTATGACGGCGTAATGAAGGATGTTATAACTGCCTGCACTCATGTAACCAAAGAAGGCGAAGTCGGAACCCTGCGGGGGGATGAACTAGAATTTGGTTACCGCCACAGTGCTTATACCGACAATGGCAGCACGATTCTTTCGGCTCGTTTTTCCCTGCGGAAAGGGGAAAAGGATCAGATTCGGCGGGTCATGGATGACTTGTACAGCAGGCGAAAATCCAAGCAGCCGCTGGAGCTTCCCAGCGCGGGAAGCGTATTCAAACGCCCGCCGGGGCATTTTGCAGGTGCCCTCATTGAGGGCTGCGGCCTGAAGGGAAAACGGTTCGGCGGCGCAATGGTGAGCGAAAAGCATGCGGGTTTTATTGTCAATGTGGGCGGTGCTACCTGCGACGACGTTCTAAAACTAATTGATTATATTAAGGAAACGGTATTCCAGCAGACGGGCGTTATGCTGGAATGCGAAGTAAAGATCTTCCGTTAAGAAGCCGCGGATGAAGTGGTTTCTTAGGTCTTTGCTTCATCCATAAAAGACGGCGGATTTTTGGCGAACCCTGCACCGGCCGGCGCGGCGTTTGCCAAATTGGACTGGTGCTTTGATTTTTCCAACGGGGCCTGAAGGCTTGCGGCATTTTGGAGGGTAATGAAAGAACAATGGAATTTTTAATCGTAACAGGTCTTTCGGGAGCTGGGAAATCCCGTGCGGTGCATTCCCTGGAGGATATCGGATTTTTCTGTGCGGACAATATTCCGCCCAAACTAATCGAAACCTTTTATGACTTCGCCCGGCAGGCCAAGGGTGCGCTTTCCCGGGTGGCGGTCGTGACCGATATCCGCGGGGGCGATATGTTTTCCAGCCTGTTCCAAACACTGGAAAATTTGAAATCCGACAACAAGGAATATAAAATGTTATTTCTGGATGCCAGCGACAACGTATTAATCAACCGGTTTAAGGAAACCCGGCGCAAGCACCCGTTGGCGGACAACTGCCTTGGCTCCTTGGAGGAGGCCGTTCGCCTGGAACGGGATGTGCTGAAACCAGTGCGGGAAAAGGCGGACTATATTATCGATACCTCCCTGCTGTCACCCGCGCAGCTAAAAGAGCGTATTTCGGGCCTATTCCTGGGCGATTCTTCCGATGCGCTGATGATTCACTGTGAATCGTTCGGGTTTAAATTTGGGCTGCCGGCGGAGGCGGACCTAGTATTTGACGTGCGCTGCCTTCCGAATCCTTACTATGTGGACGAACTGAAACACCTTACCGGGCTAGACCAACCGGTTCGGGATTATGTTATGAAATGGGAACAGACCAAGGGGTTTGTCAAACGTTTCCTCGACCTGGTGGATTACATGATTCCCCTGTATTGCAACGAGGGGAAAAGTCAGCTGGTCATCGCAGTCGGCTGCACGGGCGGGCATCATCGTTCGGTTACGCTGGCTCAGCTTTTGTATGACCACCTGATTGAAAAGAATATGAGGACAAGTGTTCATCACCGCGACATCCACAAGCAGTAACGAAGCATAAACGGAGGAAACGGAAATGTCATTTTCGTCCGGAGTAAAAACAGAATTAAGCCGAAACATGCCGCAGAACTCCTGCTGTCGAAAGGCGGAGTGCTACGGCCTGCTTTTATTTGGGCGCAGTTTTACCAAATCTGAAATGGTTGTGAAATGTGCGAACCGTGAGGCGGCCCACCATGCCGCACAGCTGATTGCTGAAATTACGGGCGCGTTTACGGAGGTATCGGAGTATTCCTTACACAGATTGTCCGGCCCGCACAAGGAAAGCCAGCCGTCTTTTCTGGTGACCGTACCCGGGGATGACCAGCGCCGGGCAGTGCTGAGCTGCTTTGGCCTTTCGGGCAACGAGGTCAGCCAGCGCATTCAGTACGCCAATTTGGAAAACGAGTGCTGTATTTCCGCTTTTTTGCGCGGCGCATTTCTTTCCTGCGGTACGGCAACCGATCCGCGGAAGGACTATCAGCTGGAATTTGTGGTGCCGTATATGAATCTGGCTAAGGACTTGCAGGCGCTGATAGGCGAGGTGGTGGAGCTTGGCATTCAGCCAGGATTGACCCACCGGCGCGGAGCGTATGTGGTTTACCTGAAAGGCGGGGAACGAGTCGCCGACCTGATTGCTTACCTTGGCGCGGGGAACGCCGCCATGGAGCTGATGCAGACGCAGATGGTTAAGGAAGTGCGCAACAACGTAAACCGCAAAACAAATTTCGAAACGGCAAATCTGGGAAAAACCGCTAAGGCTTCCGCCGAGCAGGTGCTGGCCATTGAGAAAATTTTGAACTCTGCCGACGGGTTGTCCTTCCTGCCGGAGGAGCTTCAGGAGCTGGCCATGCTCCGCTACCGGAACCCGGAAATGTCGCTGCGTGAACTGGGGGAAATCTTATCCGAACCGCTCAGCCGTTCCGGCATCAACCACCGGCTGCAGCGAATTGTAGAGCTGGCTCAAGAGTTGTAAACGGGAGTGATTAGATTGAAACAGCTGGAAGAAGATTTGCGGGAACGACTGTTAGCTATGGGCGCTTCTTTGGTGGGCTTTGCCGATTTAACCGCACTCGGCTGGGACGGGATGAACCGGGGCGTATCCGTTGCAGTTGCCCTTCCCAAAGAGGTGGTCCGCTCGATTCAACATGGGCCGACACGTTCTTATTTTGAATCGTATCACCGTTTGAACGCACAGCTGGACCGTTTGGTGACCGCGGGTGCCGATTTCCTGCGGCAGAAGGGGTTCCGGGCCTTTGCGCAGACAACGGACGTGGTAACGGAAACGGAGGATTACCGGACCAGGCTGCCCCATAAAACAGTGGCAACCCGTGCGGGGCTGGGATGGATTGGAAAATCCGCCCTTTTGGTCACCCCAGAGTACGGCCCCGCGGTGTGGTTGTCCTCCCTGCTGACCGACGCGCCGCTGGATTGCGCGGAGCCGGTTGTTCATTCCCAGTGCGGGAACTGCACGGCCTGCGCCGATGCCTGCCCCGGAAAGGCGATCACCGGGGAACTGTGGGAGCCGCGAAAAGACCGGGAAACCTTTTTTCATGCACTGAAGTGCCGTTCAGCGGCGCGAAAGCTGGCGGCGGAAACCATCCATGAGGAAATTACACTTTGCGGACAGTGCATCTTTGTGTGCCCGTACGCGCGGCGTTATTATTTGGAGTGATACGGGTTCCAGACGAAAAAAGCACTCCGCCGCAAAAATGCGGGGAGTGCTTTGAAAATCGGCCGATTCATCAGGTGACGGTAAATCCGCCGTCCACAAAAATAGTCTGGCCGGCCACATAGCTGGAAGCGTCGCTGGAAAGGTACAGGATTGTACCGCTCAGTTCTCCACGGCGTCCGGGTCTGGAGGCAGGGCAGAGCGCGTTGTACATATTCATGAAATCCTGCGCTTTAAACAGGGTATCGGCAGTCATTTCCGATTCAAACAAGCCGGGTCCCACAGCGTTTACGGTAATGCCGTACTGCATAAGGGAAGCAGCCATGCCGACGGTCAGTCCCATTACGCCGCCCTTGGAGGCGTTATAAACATGGCGCACCAGAGCAGGAGCCTTGTCGCCGACAATGGCGTTGACCGAAGCGATGTTGACAATTTTTCCGTATTTGCGTTCCTTCATGCCCGGCACAACGTACTTGGACATCAGGAAAATTCCCTTTACGTTGGTGTTCATGGCCTTGTCCCAGGTCTGCTCGTCGAGGTTTTCAACGGAACCGCCGTACGCGACCCCTGCGTTGTTCAGCAGGATGTCGATTTTGCCATAAGCGGCAAGAACCTGTGCAACCGCGTTTTTCACGCTTTCCTCGTCGGAAACATCGCACTGAACGGCAATGGCTTTGCGGCCCATGCTTTCAATTTCCTTGGCCACGTTGGCAAGTTTCTCTTTTCGGCGTGCCAGAAGCGCCACGTCCGCGCCGTGCTCCGCATAAGCTCTCGCTGCATCTGCGCCGAGGCCGCTGGAAGCGCCCGTAATGACGGCGACCTTTCCGGTCAAATCAAATAAATTCATTTAAAAACTCCTTTCATTTTTTCAAACTGCGGCCATTCTATTTCCTGGGGGGAACTTGGCGGTTCCATTCCGCCGGTTCGGCGAACCCACTGGTGCGTTTCCGCTTTCATCGGAACGGCCGTACGGATGAACCAGTTTCTTATATTATATATTTATTATAGCATATCTTTCGGAGCCGAAAAAAGCAACGAAAAGTTGTCGAATCACAACCGGGAGTTGTAATGCACGGTTCGCAGAACAGGAGGCGGGCGCTTTGGAACTGAAGCAGATCAAGTGTTTTTATGAGACCTGTAAATATCATAGTTTTTCCGAAGCGGCAGAACACCTGTTTATGACCCAGCAGGGTGTCAGCAAAACCATCCGCCAACTGGAAAAAGAACTGGGAGTACCGCTTTTTTCACGTTCTGTTGCGGGCATTTCCCTAACGCCGGAAGGGGAATATCTGAAAACGCGCAGTGAAATCCTTTTGATTGGGCTGGATGAAACGGTGAACCACCTGCACGCCATGCGGCAGGAGCACACACTTCGCCTCGGCCTGTCCAACGGCATGCGTCTGGTTCTTGCAGAAGACCTTTTGGAACGGTTCACGAATACTTTCCCGGAATGTTCCGTATGGGTAACGGAGGGCTCCGACCTGCACTGCGAACAGGACGTCCGCAGCGGCGTTACCGATTTGGCGATTACCGTCGCGCCGGTGGACGAATCCGTTTTTGAAAAAACGTCTCTTTTTTCCGAACCGGTCTGTGTGCTGGTAAACCGGGACAATCCGCTTTCCAAAAAGGACACGCTGGAATTTGCGGATTTAAAAGGGCAGAAGCTGATTCTTTTGGATGAGCGGAACAAGTGTTATACCAACATTATTCGGCGCTGTTACCGGGAGGGGATTTATCCGGATATTGCATTTACCGTGCCGGAACTGCTTTCTGTTTTGGAGCTTTGCCAGTCGAATCAGGGGATCGCTTTTACGCTGCTCTGCCTGGAAAACAGGCTGACCTACGACCGGGTTTGCTTTCTGCCGCTGATTGGAGCAGACCAGTGGGAGCTTTGCATGATTACGCGGAAAGGGGCGAAAGGAAATTCCGCCCTGGAAAAGTTCCGCGATTACATTTTAATGAGAAATGAGGAAAAAACTCTTTCCACCGGACTTGCCGCGGAGTAAAATAGAACTACTGACAGGGGGAAAATTCGGATGCAGAAAGTAAAATTTTATGATCATGTGGATGATACGCTCCTAAAATTCACTGTGATTGTCTGCCGGTATAACGGTGCGTGGGTGTTCTGCAGGCATAAGAACAGAACCACCTATGAAGTGCCTGGCGGTCATCGGGAGCCATGCGAGGAAATTCGGGCCGCCGCCGTGCGGGAGCTTTATGAAGAAACCGGAGCGGTGCGGTTCCATATTCGGCCGGTCTGTGTGTATTCCGTAACGGAAGGGCTGCACGACGATTCCGAAACGTTCGGAATGCTTTACTTTGCCGAGATTTATGGATTTCAGGAACTGCCCGACTTTGAAATGGAGCAGGTCGTTCTGTTCCCCAATATGCCGGAAAATCTCACCTATCCTGAAATTCAGCCGGAGCTGATGAAAAAAGTGCAGGAATTTGTAAAGTAAGGCGGCTCGCCGCCGGTTCCGAGCAATTTGAAAGGAGAGTGCGCGATGTTTGTTCATTTACATCTGCACAGTGAATACAGCCTGCTGGACGGCGCGTGCCGCATCAATCAATTGGTGGAAACCGCGGCCGCACGGGGGGATACTGCAGTTGCCGTGACGGACCACGGGGTCATGTACGGTGCGGTTGACTTTTACAAGGCCGCAAAAAAGCAGGGTGTAAAACCGATTATCGGGTGTGAAGTCTACGTCGCGCAGCGTACCCGCTTTGACAAAGTGCATGAATTGGACGGGGAAAACCGCCACCTTGTTCTGCTGTGCGAAAACAACACCGGATACCAGAACCTGATTGCCATGGTTTCCAAAGCGTGGACGGAGGGGTTTTACAGCAAGCCACGCGTGGATTTTGACCTGCTGGAAAAGCATCATGAAGGGCTGATCGCCTTGTCTGCCTGCCTTGCTGGGGAAATTCCGCGTGCTTTGAACGCGAACGATTATCAAGGCGCGAAAGAAGCCGCGCTTCGCTATAACGAAATTTTTGGACCGGGTAATTTTTATCTGGAGCTGCAGGACCACGGCATTCCGGAGCAAAAACGCATCAACCCGTCCATCATCCGGCTTTCGCAGGAAACGGGCATCCCGCTGGTGGTGACCAACGACTGCCATTACATCAGCCGGGAAGACAGCAAAATGCACCATATTCTGCTCTGTATTCAAACAAACCATACCATTGAGGACAAGGACGGCATGGAGTTTGAAACCGATCAGTTTTACTATAAAACCGAAGAGGAAATGCGCGCGCTTTTCCCGGACCACCCCGAGGCGGCGGATAATACCGTACGTATCGCACAGCGGTGCAACGTGGAGTTTGAATTTGGAAAAACCAAGCTGCCGCATTTCGACACGCCGAATGGGCAGGAAAATACCGCTTATTTCCGCGAACAGTGTTACAAAGGGTTATACCGCCATTATGGCGAAAACCCTGACCCGGCGCTGATTGACCGGCTAGAATACGAGTTGAACACCATCGAGAAGATGGGATATGTCAATTACTACCTGATTGTGCATGATTTCGTCCGCTACGCAAAAGAGGCAGGCATTCCCGTCGGCCCGGGGAGAGGCTCCGGTGCCGGCAGCCTTGCCGCCTACTGCATCGGTATTACCGGAATCGACCCCATCCGCTACAATTTGCTGTTTGAACGCTTTCTGAACCCAGAACGCGTCAGTATGCCGGACTTCGACATTGATTTTGCGGATGAACGCCGCCCGGAAATGATTGAATATGTTGTGCACAAGTACGGCGCCGACCATGTGGCGCAGATTGTTACGTTCGGTACCATGGCGGCGCGCGGTTCCATCCGTGACGTGGGACGCGCCATGGCAATTCCCTACGCCGTGGTGGACGGAATCGCCAAGCTGGTGCCCATGGAACCAAATATGACGCTGGACCGCGCACTGCAGCTTTCCCCCGAACTGAAGCAGCGATATGACACTGACCCGCAGATTCACGACCTCATCGACATGGCACGGAAGGTAGAAGGCATGCCGCGCAACGCTTCCACGCACGCGGCGGGTGTTGTCATTACCGACCGCCCGGTTGCCGATTATGTTCCGCTTGCCAAAAACAACGATTCCACAGTCACCCAGTACACTATGACCACGCTGGAAGAACTGGGACTGCTGAAAATGGACTTTCTTGGCCTGAGGAACCTTTCGGTGATCCGCGACGCGCAGGAGATGATTGCGAAAAAGCAGCCGGGGTTCCGGATTGAGAACATTCCGCTAAACGATCAAAAAGTGTTCGCCATGCTGACCGCCGGTATGACGGACGGCGTATTCCAGTTTGAATCGGGCGGTATGCGCAGTCTGATTATGCAGATTCGCCCGGTTAACATCGAAGACCTGATTGCGGTAATTTCCCTGTACCGCCCGGGGCCGATGGAAAGTATCCCGCGCTATGTGGAAAACCGGAACCACCCGGAAAAGGTGACTTACCGCCATCCGCTCCTGAAACCAATTCTGGATGTGACCAACGGCTGCATTATTTACCAGGAACAGGTCATGCAGATTTTTCGAAGCCTTGCCGGTTATTCGCTGGGGCGCGCGGATATTGTCCGCCGTGCCATGAGCAAGAAAAAAGCGGCGGTTATGGAGCAGGAAAGCAAGATTTTTATTTACGGCCTGAAAAACGAGCAGGGAGAAGTGGAGGTGGATGGCTGCATCCGCCGCGGCGTGGACGAGGAAACCGCGAAGGCGATTTACGGCGAGATGGCGAGCTTTGCTTCCTACGCGTTCAATAAATCCCACGCGGCCGCGTACGCGCTGCTCAGCTACCAGACGGCATGGCTGAAATGCTACTATCCTCGCGAATATATGGCGGCGCTGATGACCAGCGTGCTCGACAATACCAATAAGCTGGCGGGCTACATTGCGGAGTGTCTGCGCCTGGGCATCCGGGTGCTTCCGCCCCATGTGAATGAAAGCGGACTTGGGTTTACCGTTACCGGAAAAGACATCCGTTTCGGCCTGCTTGCGGTGCGCAACCTGGGCAAGGGCTTTTTACTCGCCCTGCTGCGCGACCGGCAGGAAAACGGCCCGTTTAGCTCTTTTTATAATTTCAGCAAGAGGCTGTTTGGTGAACTGAACCGTCGTTCGCTGGAAAGCGTGGTGAAATGCGGCGCACTGGACGGACTTGGCCTGAATCGAAATCAAATGCTTGCCAGCGTGAACGGCGTGCTGGATTTTCTGGACGCGGACCAGAAGCGTAATGTGGACGGACAGATGGGCTTTTTTGATAACCCGGCCGTTGCCGAAGAACAGGAGTATTCGGTGCCCGATATGCCCGACCTGAGCACAGCGGATAAGTTGGCGATGGAAAAGGAAGTAACCGGGATGTATCTTTCCGGCCACCCGATGGCGGAATATATTGATCAGTATGACAAGATTCACGCCAGCCGCACCGGGGACATCCTGGATGACGTGCGCGAAGAGGGAGGACGTTTTCATGACGGGGACCGGGTTACCCTTCTTGGCATTCTTTCCAGTGTTCGCATGAAGGTTACCAAGAGTAACAGCACGATGGCGTTTCTGATTCTGGAAGATATGTTTGGCTCCATGGAAGTTTTGGTGTTTCCCAAAACCCTTGCCCAATACGGTGAATGGATTTCAGAGGGACGGATTGTCCGCTTGTCCGGCCGCGTCAGCATCCGTGAAGACGAAGATGCCAAACTCATTTGCGAATCGGTTGCACCTGCCGACCGGGCCAACTCCGCCGATTCCGGCGGAAAAGAAGAAACTCCTCACAAAAAGGCAAAGCACCCGGGGCTGTACCTTAAGGTGCCGGGTATAGACAGCGCAGAATACGATCGGGCGAAAAAATATCTGGCGATTTTCGACGGAACTACGCCGCTGTACCTCTATTTCAACGACACCAAAAAGCTGATGCGCGCGCCGCTTTCCATGCGGGTCAGCGTGAACGACGTGCTGCTGCGCGAACTGAATAAACTGCTTGGACCAGAAAATGTTGTTCTAGTTGAGGACATGCAATAAAAGTCCATATTTTAGAAAAAATAATCCATACTTTTTAGTTGATTATTATTTGTCGAATCGACTATAATATTGTAAGTAGCGTTATGCTTGTTTTGAAAAGAGGGGGATTATATGAGTAAAAAAACGATTGCTGTTTTAACCAGCGGCGGTGATGCTCCGGGCATGAATGCAGCCATTCGTGCGGTGGTTCGAACAGGTATTTCATTCGGTATGCGCGTTCTTGGTGTGCACAGAGGATATAACGGCCTTTTGAATAAAGATGTGCAGGAAATGGATCTGCGCAGTGTTTCTGATATTATCCACCACGGCGGCACCATGCTGTTTACCGCACGCAGCCCAGAATTTAATACGCCGGAGGGCGTAAAGAAGGCAGCTGACCACTGTCGTGAGCTTGGCATTGACGGTGTTGTGGTCATTGGCGGCGACGGTTCCTTCCGTGGCGCGCGTGACCTGACCGGAGCTGGCATTCCCTGCATTGGCGTTCCGGGTACCATCGACAACGACATTGCTTCCAGCGAATACACCATTGGCTTTGATACCGCTATGAATACTGCGGTGGAAATGGTTGACCGCCTGCGCGATACAACAGAATCCCATGACCGCTGCAGTGTGGTTGAGGTAATGGGCAGACGCTGCGGCGACTTGGCCCTGCAGACCGGTATTGCGGTCGGCGCAACCTCCATTTTGGTGCCGGAAGTGCCGTTCGATTTCCAGCGCGATATTATTGAACGGATGCGTTTTACCCAGAAAACAGGCAAAAAGCATTTTATCATCGTAGTTGCCGAAGGTGTCGGCGGTGTGGCAGATTTGGCGAAAGAAATTGAAAAGCAGACCGGAATTGAAACAAGAGCAACCGTGCTCGGCCACGTTCAACGTGGTGGTTCCCCCTCACTGCGTGACCGTGTAGCCGGCAGCGCCATGGGTTATTACGCGACCAAACTGCTGAAAGATGGCAAGAGCAACCGCGTGGTTGTCATGCAGGGCGGCAAGATTACGGATTTCGATATTACCGAAGCTCTGAATATGAAGCGCACCTTCGACAAAGATCTTTACGACATTGCACATGTTGTTTCCATCTGATTTTGGCGGCTTAATTTTTACCCCGTCCGTTTTCGGGCGGGGTTTATTTTTTTCCAACAGGAGGAAACGTTTTGTATCGGTTTGTGGCATGGGATTTTGACGGCACCCTGTTCGACACGTACCCAGTTATGGCTGGGCTTTTCCACAAGCAGCTGGCAGAGATAGGGATACATGAGCCGTATTTGGAAATTTACCGACAAATGAAAAAATCGATGTCCCACGCGTTTCGATATTACCGGCAAAAGTATGGGATTAATGAGGCTTTTCTGGAGCACTATAAAGAAAGCCGCCGTGCGCTGGAGCTGGAACGCTGCGGCCCGTACCCCGGGATTCCGGAACTTTGCCGGCGAATTGTAGAAACGGGCGGGCAGAACTTTCTGTATACGCACCGTGGGGATTCCGCACTGCTGCTGTTAGAGCAGTACAGCATGTACGACTTCTTTACGGATTTTATTACTGAGCGGCACGGGTTTGCCCGAAAACCCAGCCCGGATGCGCTCATGTTTTTGATTCAGAAACATGATTTGAACCCGGAGCAGACCATCATGATCGGTGACCGTGACCTGGATATTTTAGCCGCGAAAAACGCGGGCGTTCATTCCTGCTTTTTTCAGGACGATTCGAAAGAAACCTATGAATATGCTGATTACAATATCGACAGCTTCACACAACTGGAGACAATTTTGTGGGGTAGTGAAAAAATTTCCGCGCCCAGGGTTGAAAATAATATCGGTTTCTGCCGGTTAGAAAAGAAAAACTCTGCCAAGGCGGAACGTCATAAGGAAGTGTAAGAACACAATTTGCAGCTGTCAAAAATCGAATAAGAAAAGCCTATTATCTATGGCGATTTACCATCCCCATCATCATGCATTATGCAGATGATGGGGATTTTTTTACTCAATTAGACTCGGCTTTATGTCAACCCGCTTACTAAGACAGTTAAAAGTTATATTAGCAACAGTCGACATTGGCTATGTCAAGAGAAGTTCGCAATTTGGGGACTCCACGAAATGAATTAAGCTGCGCTTAGCAGAAGTGTCTGAATCGATTTGGGATTCAAATATGCTCTGGAAACGGACCAGTCTTCAGCGTATTCCATGAGATATGTTGTAACCAACCGCAGATAGGAATCGTTGTTTGGAAATATCCCAACGACGTTGGTTCTGCGCCGGATTTCCTTGTTCAGCCGTTCCAGCATATTGGTCGATGAGATTTTACGGGCATCAAGCTCGGGGAATGCATAGAAAGCCAGTGAGTCCTCCAGCCCATCTTCCAGAAGCTCGATTGCCTTGGGAAACCGCTTCCCATATTGCTCCGACAACTGCTTTGCGCGCTGTTGGGCTAATTGGAGAGAAGGTGCCAGCCAGATTTCTTTTAGTTGGGCTGCAAAGGATTCTTTTTCTTTCTGCGGTATATGAGCCAGAATATTTCGCATGAAATGCACTTTGCAGCGCTGCCAGGATGCGCCGGGAAAACTTTCTCGGATGGCGGCAATCAGCCCTTTGTTCGCATCGGAAACCACCAGCAGCGGTGTTTTCAAGCCGCGATCCAAAAGACTTTGAAACAACTGGGAATAGCTCTCTTTGGATTCGTCCAGCATCGGCTCCACGGCGAGAATGTCCCTGTGCCCTTGCTCGTTGACGCCGCAGACAACCATCACCGCCATGCTGACGACACGGCCATCCATACGGACTTTTTCGTACAGGGCATCCGTCCAAATGACAGGATAACGGGTATCCGTGATAGAGTACAATAAAGTTCGCAATTTCGAGAAGGTATAGAAAAGCCATTGGGACTCCGATAAAATGAATGGTGTCAAGACATTCAAAAAGGAGTTGGTCCCAATGACTCAAGGAAAGAATAACACAGATCTTACGGAATTGCTACTGAAATGTATGGCGGAGCCCGACCCGATGCTCAGTATGCTGGAATGGCTCTGCGCTCAACTGATGGAGGCGGAGGTTTCCGGCCTTGTGGGGGCGGAAAAGAATGCGCACAATCCGTCTCGAAGTGACTACCGCTGCGGATATCGTCCCCGGAGGCTGGATACTCGCGTAGGGACGATGTATCTCATGGTGCCAAAGCTGCGCAGCCATGGATATATCCCGTTCTTTGTCACTGAACGCAAACGCAGCGAGGCGGCGCTGGTACAGGTTATTCAGGAGGCATTCGTGCAGGGCGTGTCCACACGGAAGATGGAAAAGTTGGCTCACAGTCTGGGGATAGAGAACCTCTCCCGCAGTCAGGTCAGTGAGATGACAAAAGGGCTCAATGAACAGGTACAGGAATTTCGCAACCGTTCTCTGACGGATACTCGTTATCCTGTCATTTGGACGGATGCCCTGTACGAAAAAGTCCGTATGGATGGCCGTGTCGTCAGCATGGCGGTGATGGTTGTCTGCGGCGTCAACGAGCAAGGGCACAGGGACATTCTCGCCGTGGAGCCGATGCTGGACGAATCCAAAGAGAGCTATTCCCAGTTGTTTCAAAGTCTTTTGGATCGCGGCTTGAAAACACCGCTGCTGGTGGTTTCCGATGCGAACAAAGGGCTGATTGCCGCCATCCGAGAAAGTTTTCCCGGCGCATCCTGGCAACGCTGCAAAGTGCATTTCATGCGAAATATTCTGGCCCATATACCGCAGAAAGAAAAAGAATCCTTTGCGGTCCAACTGAAAGAAATCTGGCTGGCGCCTTCCGTCCAATTAGCGCGACAGCGCGCAAAATAGTTGTCGGAGCAATATGGGAAGCGGTTTCCCAAAGCAATCGAGCTTCTGGAAGACGGGCTGGAGGACTCACTGGCTTTCTATGCATTCCCCGAGCTTGATGCCCGTAAAATCTCATCGACCAATATGCTGGAACGGCTGAACAAGGAAATCCGGCGCAGAACCAACGTCGTCGGGATATTCCCAAACAAAGATTCCTATCTGCGGTTGGTTACAACATATCTCATGGAATACGCTGAAGACTGGTCCGTTTCCAGAGCATATTTGAATCCCAAATCGATTCAGACACTTCTGCTAAGCGCAGCTTAATTCATTTCGTGGAGTCCCCAAATTGCGAACTTCTCTTGACATAGCCGGCATTCGTGCAGGGCGTGTCCACACGGAAGATGGAAAAGTTGGCTCACTGTCTGGGGATAGAGAACCTCTCCCGCAGTCAGGTCAGTGAGATGACAAAAGGGCTCAATGAACAGGTACAGGAATTTCGCAACCGTTCTCTGACGGATACTCGTTATCCTGTCATTTGGACGGATGCCCTGTACGAAAAAGTCCGTATGGATGGCCGTGTCGTCAGCATGGCGGTGATGGTTGTCTGCGGCGTCAACGAGCAAGGGCACAGGGACATTCTCGCCGTGGAGCCGATGCTGGACGAATCCAAAGAGAGCTATTCCCAGTTGTTTCAAAGTCTTTTGGATCGCGGCTTGAAAACACCGCTGCTGGTGGTTTCCGATGCGAACAAAGGGCTGATTGCCGCCATCCGAGAAAGTTTTCCCGGCGCATCCTGGCAACGCTGCAAAGTGCATTTCATGCGAAATATTCTGGCCCATATACCGCAGAAAGAAAAAGAATCCTTTGCGGTCCAACTGAAAGAAATCTGGCTGGCGCCTTCCGTCCAATTAGCGCGACAGCGCGCAAAACAGTTGTCGGAGCAATATGGGAAGCGGTTTCCCAAAGCAATCGAGCTTCTGGAAGACGGGCTGGAGGACTCACTGGCTTTCTATGCATTCCCCGAGCTTGATGCCCGTAAAATCTCATCGACCAATATGCTGGAACGGCTGAACAAGGAAATCCGGCGCAGAACCAACGTCGTCGGGATATTCCCAAACAAAGATTCCTATCTGCGGTTGGTTACAACATATCTCATGGAATACGCTGAAGACTGGTCCGTTTCCAGAGCATATTTGAATCCCAAATCGATTCAGACACTTCTGCTAAGCGCAGCTTAATTCATTTCGTGGAGTCCCCAAATTGCGAACTTCTCTTGACATAGCCGTATCCGTCAGAGAATGGTTGCGAAATTCCTGTACCTGTTCATTGAGTCCTTTTGTCATCTCACTGACCTGACTGCGGGAGAGGTTCTCTATCCCCAGACTGTGAGCCAACTTTTCCATCTTCCGTGTGGACACGCCCTGCACGAATGCCTCCTGAATAACCTGTACCAGCGCCGCCTCGCTGCGTTTGCGTTCAGTGACAAAGAACGGGATATATCCATGGCTGCGCAGCTTTGGCACCATGAGATACATCGTCCCTACGCGAGTATCCAGCCTCCGGGGACGATATCCGCAGCGGTAGTCACTTCGAGACGGATTGTGCGCATTCTTTTCCGCTCCCACAAGGCCGGAAACCTCCGCCTCCATCAGTTGAGCGCAGAGCCATTCCAGCATACTGAGCATCGGGTCGGGCTCCGCCATACATTTCAGTAGCAATTCCGTAAGATCTGTGTTATTCTTTCCTTGAGTCATTGGGGCCAACTCCTTCTTTGAATGTCTTGACACCATTCATTTTAAAGGAGTCCCAATGGCTTTTCTATACCTTCTCGAAATTGCGAACTTTATTGTACTCTATCCTGTTCAATGAAATATTTCCATAAAGAATGGATAAATTTTATAGTAGGCCTAATGGCAGTATTATCAACCATACGAAATGATTTGCAATAGTTGCTTTTCTATACTTTTGTAGAATTGCTAATTTATTGTATACGCTCACAATTTACGATTATGTAGTTTCTAATAATGTGTACTATTAACATTAAAACCAAGCTATTTGTAATGTAAAAAACATAGCATAAAAGTAAAGAAAAAAGTAAAAACTCAACTTTTTGAAACATCGTTGAGAATTCATGTACTATCCAAAAAAGCAATGTCATAATTAAAACAGTTGCTACCTTGGGAAAGAAGAACGATAATATCAACATTGCTGCTTGACGATATATTAGTTCTTCAATTAAAATGCCAAGAATGTCAAGTCCAGATAAATACCTCTTATTGCTAATACAAATTCCAATAATTGCTTGAATACTCTGCTTTGTTGAATAGCAGGTAACTATTAAGAGATATAATAATAGGACAAAAAAGAAAAATAAACATTTTTTAAAATTTTGATGAATATCTTGCGTAATATATGAAAATATTCCGACAATTAGTAAATAAATACCACTAAAATAATAGAGCTTACACTTAATTTTGTATAATACTGCATGTAAAATTATAATCATATTAGAAAAGAGAAATAGTTCCTTTTCTCTTGCAGTTTTCTATTGCTTTATTAAATAAAATTATTCCAACCGCTAACCAAATTATCGAAACCATAAAGAAAACAATGATCTCTATACCTATATTTCCACTTCCCATATTTATTAACCTCACAATATGATTGGCATAACTTAATGGTATAATTTTTTCAAAAATTCCACCTGTGACTCTTATTATAGTATTCGATAGAAATAGTAGCCCTATTTGAACAACAAATAGTAGCTGTCCGATGTTTTTTTTATTAATTACAATCGCTCCCATTATCAATGCCATACCTGACATTCCGATGATATTAATAAAAATTGTAATGATCTGAAATAAATTGTAAAATATAAATACTTTAAAGGCGAAAGCAGCAATGACTAATATAACAACTATTTCTACAATATTAATAATAATTGATGATAAAACTTTACATAATAGAATCCACCAAATCGGGAATACGGACATTAATTTTTGCTCGAAAGTACCTTTAATATTCTCCATCCTAATTTCATTGCATATGGCCTCAATAGGAGCCAATGAAATAATCCATATTATATAAGCGCTCAAAACCAATTCTCTTGAATCATTAATAGCATATTGCTGCGTTAACTTATACCCAGATCCAGTTAAAATAAAAAATGCATACAGTATAGTATAAACTACTATATCGATTATAAAAGCAAATTTATAATTCATAAACTCAAATACATTCATGCGGATTTCACTTAATAAAATTTTAAGAAATTTCATCATTCTCAACCTCGCTTTGTGAACTAATCATTTTAAGATATATATCTTTTAATCGTTCTAAACTGTTTTCTATTTTATTTACTCTTGTAATTATTTTTCCTTCATCAAGAATTACAAATATATCACATATATTATATAAAAAGTCGATATCATGAGAAGATATAAGAATAATATTATTTGTCTTTCTACTGCATCGTAATAATAAATCTTCTAAAATTTTTTGATTCTGAATATCCAAACCATTAGAGGGTTCATCAAGACACATCAACTTTGGATTAACAATCATTAGAATTGAAATCAAAACCAATTGTTTTTGACCTAAAGACAATTTTCCAGTATTCTGATTCAAAAATGGTTTTACAAATTTTAATTCATCGGCATATTGTAACTTATAATCTATTTCTTTTTTATTAATGCCTTTTAGCCTAGAAAAGTATAATATATTCTCATAGGCAGTTATTGTCCAATACAAACTTCTTTCAACTCCGAATATTGAATAAAAATCATTATTATTAATCGCATTATTATCAAGCAAAATTTCTCCTGAATCGGCTAGAAAAATATTGCTTATTATCTTTAGGAGTGTTGTTTTCCCCGCACCATTTTTCCCTAATATTCCACAGATTTGGGATTCTTTAATTTGAAACGAAATTTCTTGTAATATTATTTTATCATCTAGAGCTTTATTTATATTATTTATTTCAAGCATTATTGTTCTCCCTATTCAAATAAGAAATTGAGACAACGGAATAATAATTCCTGCCTATTTTTATTTGATCTCTTAAGATCAAATCAATAGAAAAACCATTTAATAGAAATAGAGGTAAAATATCGTCATTAGATAACAACTGTAAACAAATTTTCATTCCTTTACAATAATCAAAATTTTTTAATAAGATTATATCTTCGCTTTTTATTGTACCTCTATATCCAAGTGTAATATAGCAATAATAATCATCTTTTTTACATCTAACAATTATTTTATTATAAGAACTTGTAATCAAATAATTAATTGTATAATCATTACTAAAAACATTTAAACATTCAATAAACCTATTTTTTTTAAGTATATCATATATTTCTTTACTCGATTTTTTCTCGATACGTCTTCCATATAGCAATTCATTATCATGCGAAATTAAGTCTTGCCATTTAATATCTTTATATGTTTCAATTTCATTTTTTACAATGCTATATATATTCAATTTAGCAAAACTACCTTCACATATCACATGCAATCTATTAAGCATTTTGATCATATTTTCATTCTCATTTTTAACTTTTATAATTATTTTATGTATATTGTATTGATTAAATAGAAAGTCAATTACTTTTAAAAGACATAAGCCATTAAAGATTCGATAGCTACTATTTAAGAATAAATTAAATGACAAATTCTTGTTGATTTTATCAAAGCTCGCAATTTCAACTAAACCGATAGTTTTCTTGCGGAATTCAACCAGATATATTTTATTTAGATCAATTTTTTTATTAGATGTATTATCAATGTATTTTTGATATTCTTTGTCTTTAGAACATTCAATAATATAGGGTATATCTTTTTCATTTGCCAATCTAAAATTAATCTCCATTAAGCATATCTCTCTATGGTATTTTTTTTACGCATTAAAATAAGTAATCTCTTTTCCGATGGATAATTTTTTAATCTTTGTGTTAATAAAATGCATTTATCAAAAATATATTTTCTAATTTTACATTTATATAAAGGCGGCGTATTTAAATTCCCACTAATATAATAATTGTCCGCTTTGCAAACTGTGCTACAGCAATATTTTATATCACAGTTTTTGCACTGGTCAGATGTATTACAATTACAACTAGCTAATATATTATCTTCAACAAATTTATTTTGACATATATTACCGGTCAAGAACTTCTCTTCACCTAAAAACGCATGACAAGGGTAAATATCTCCGTTACTTCCGATAGCCATCAATTCTCTCCCTGCTCCACATGCACGATCATCAATTTTTGAATTATCATCTAAAAATTTATAAATGAGAGGAGTTAAAGGTTGAATAGCTGTTTTATTATATTCATGATTAATAATATCATCAAATAATTCATCATAAAATTTATTTAGTACACCCTCTGCTTTGAATAGAAAATTCTGTATTTCATTTTCATTATATTTAACTTTCCATGGTAAAGTAATCGATATTTGTTTTGCTCCTAATGAAATAATATTGTTTATACAATCATTGAGATATTCTATGTCGTTAATATCTATAACACTTCTAATTGCAACCTTCAAAGGAAAAAAACTAGTATATTTGTTGATATTCTTTGAAACTATTTCATTGCTAATAGTTTCATTACCAAATCTTCTATTTTTATCTTGTAATATTTTATTTCCATCATAGCTTATAAATAATGTCATATCATATTTTTCCAATAATTTTAAAACTTTATTAGAATAAATAGTCCCGTTCGTAAATATATTAAATTTAATTTTCTTATTTGGCAATTCTTGTGTAATTTTTTCAATTGCTTTTTCTATAAAACTGATTCTTAATAAAGGCTCTCCACCAAAAAAGCGGATACAGATTTCGTTATCTACCCAAGTACTCTCATTAATAAATTCAATTATTGCTTCCAAAGTAGAAAATGTCATTTGCTTTCCATTGGTATTTCCTTTTTCAAAACAATAAGAGCACCTCATATTGCAATTATTTGTAATAAACAAAACAAAATAATTAATCTTTCTTTCTGAAAATTTCGGATTATAGTTTTCATCAAAATCATCCGGAATTTGTGAAAATATTTTACTCATATTTTCTATATTGATAAAATATTTTTCTCCTTCTATTTCTCTTTCAATATAATTCCCGCGTATCATTTAATTCAACCCCATTTCTGCCTGTATATTAGCTATAAGGCATGCAAATTGATTTTTAACACTAAAGTCTTTATTTTCCATATAATTCATACCAATACAACTTGGACATAGATTTTTATTTTTGCAAATAATGCAATCTTTATCAGGCTTTAAATTTTTCATTAAGTTTATCCATTTTCTGCGTTCTACTGAATTTAATATTTCATCAAACGACTTATCTTTCAAAGAACCAAACGGAAAGTTTTCGAGTAATTCACACGGATATACAATTAAAGACGGTGTAATTCTAAAACGAGAAATTCCTGCTGTGCAAAGACTGCCACCAACCTTTTTGTCGCACTTAGAATAAAAATCCCTTAATTGACTAGAGTTTAACCTAAAGTTATGCGTTCTCGTATTGCCGTTAACTGAACTATTAATGATTGGAGTGACTAGATATTCAATTTCATGTTTCTTTAAGTAATCAATAAGGATAAATGTATCAGAATAAGTCTGATTATTTAATACAATTGCAGCTTTCCCGATACCCATAGATTCTTTGATTCTCATTAATGCTTGGATGCTATTATCCCAACTGTTTGCTCGAACAAACTCATTATGTAATTCCCTCATGCCATACAGAGATATCTGTATTTCATAGATCGGAAGATCTTTTATTTGTTCAATAAAGGATTTTGTGATTAATGAACCATTTGTCAATAATGTTAACACAAATCTTGAAGAAGCATATTCTATTACCTTAATTAAATCTGGATATAAACAAATTTCTCCACCAGATAAAATCAGCTCCACTACATTACTTGCTTTAAGTTGATTTAATATATTAATTACTTGATCATATTCTATATAGGTGGATTTATAATCATCCAAATAACAATGCTTACAACGTAAATTGCAGAAATGCGTTAATTCTAGGAAAACTCTATATGGGGTATTAGTATCATAATATGACTTATTTATAATTTCACTTGTCCGAACTGCTTCTTTATCAACTATATCCTCGATTGCATAAAATGAAGATTTATCTAAATCCTCAATTAGACCACATCTAGAAAATTCTTTAAATACTTCAGAAAAATCGTTGATTAAAACTTCTCTCGGTTCATTGTATTTGCAAGAAAAAAAACTTATAATATCGTCATAATTTAAGCCGTCATCTATTTTCTTTAATACTTCACTACTGATTTGATCCAAAATTACATAGTCATATGTTTTATCCTTCATTGGTATAGCTAAATCAAACATATCATTATGCAAGATAATATGACTGTTTTTAATAGCTTTGATCTCCATATTATTACTCCCATAATAGAAAATTCCTTTAGTATTTTGTTAGGTATTGAAAATATCTAACAAATATCAAAAGGAATTTTCTAATTCATTAAGTAGAGATTTGCTTCTTAGCTAATTTCGGCACGTCCACTTCCCTGTGCCGCAATACTGCTTTGAAGAATCTTTTTATCATGTCTGTTCGCTCCTTTCTAACAACCGCATCCACAGTAAGACATGTTTCCTGTGTTGCTGTTCTTCTTTCCCACGATGACTTTCGGTTTCTTGTAGCTACACTTCATACCCACATCTCCTTCCGATTTTTTATATACATAATTAATTATGTATCAATTAAACTTTATAGAGATTATATAGATCGCGTACAGTTTTACATTGAAATAACTGAGCTTCATCCACTATCTTGCCAGTGCGTTCTTCAAGCTCAACGATCGTTTCTAAAAAACCAAGAGAATCAATATCAAATTCACTTAATTTTTTATTTTTATCTTCTTGACTTAACTCAATATTATATTTATCTCTAAAAATGTTATCAATTTCTTTCCACATATCATACATTGTTTTCACTCCAATTGCCATGAAAGTACATCCTATCCATAATTGGATTATATTTCCTGATTTTGTTGATGTCAATAGCTTTTTGCTTTTTTGACAATATTCATATAATTCTTTTTGATAATTGTTTGTGTTGTCTTTGTCTAATTACAATTTTGTGTCGGAGATAATCCAAGCTACACTAATAGGCAATCAGAAGGATTTAGCACTCAGATTTTTGACAGAAATATTCAATGCCTAGCTAGAATTTAAAGCTGGCTAATAATCATTCCAACCACTCCTTGAATTCTTCCAGTGTCATCTTCCCGCTGGCACATTGCTCCCTCATCTTTCTCGCCTGTTCCGACCATTCGTAAAAGGCTTCCTGCGTGATTTTTCCGTACTTGATCCATGCAAATCGCTTCTTGTAGGCTTTGCTGTACGCCTTGAATGCCGGATTTTCCGCCTTTTTCTTTTCCCAAACCCGCAGCGCGCCGATTTCCTTGCAGGTGCGCCCGACGCTGTCGAACGGCCTGTCGCAGTATTCCGTGTTACTATGCCCGGTCAACGGAAAGTATTTCCCGCAGTTTTTGCAGACGCGGAACGGAACTTCTCTCCGGATGCATTCCCGGATAAAATAGTCGCTTATCTCATAAATGTCATTGGGGTACAGCACTTCGGTAAAGGTTTTCCGGTCAACCCGCTCAAAACACAGGGCCAGCGGCTGAAACGGAAAAATCTCAAGACCATTAGTGCTTTTCTCCTCATAATACTCCGCCATTTTCTTCTGAACCGGCTCTTTGGGGGACAGAACGTCCAAGACGTTCTCCCACAGATGCTTCACCTGATCCTGTATCGTAACGATCTCGGACGGGATACGCGTCAACTTTTTGTAGGGCAGCAGGTCAATCACGTTTTCAAAATTCTGCTGTTCCGCCTGTTCCAAACGATCTCGCCAGTCAAGGCGCAGAAGTTCAAAATAGATGTGCTTCTTTGCAATGGTGTCCAGCCCTTTGCGGACTTCATCGGCAAGCCGTGTGTCTTTCTCCGAATACAGTTGACGGAGATCGGTACCCATTTTTTCAAACAGATTGCTGTATGACATAATATCCAGATATAACAAATCCATCAGGCTTTGCGAAAACGCGAAGCCCTTTTTTATTGTTTTCTGTCCGTTCCCATATTCAAAATATTCCTTTTCCCCGGATATGTAAACCTTAAAGCTATACTCCATTTCTGTCACCTCAATATAGATTATCGACTTATTGTAAATATATTATACATAGGTATTGACAAGAAAGCAAGAGAGGGTTAAGATATCGATATAGACTACAGAATATGTTTATTGCAATAGTCCATTAATGGTCAAGAAAGGAGGCCCGCTGAAAATTGAATAGCATATCCGGCAAGAGATACGAAAGCCTTGCAAACAGTTACGCCATGACCGAACTGCGTTCGGCGGCAATTCGCGCACCGGGCAAATCAGGGATCAATTCTCGAATGCCCGCGCCCCCATTGCATCGAACCAATTTCAGAGCGAGCCGATCCAAAAGGGCCGATACCTGCAAGGCCAGGCAATATGCGGCGGCTTCCGCGGAGCGGGGCGTCAGGCGCAGGAACAGTAACCGGATATGCGCAAAAGAGGCCGCAAAACCACGGCAATGGCTTTGCGGCATGGGAAAAAGGAATTCACTTTATCACCAGTATAGCGGCGAAGCCACGGAAACGCAAGCCCTTCCCGTGCGGAAAGCGAAAGGGCCTTGCGGAAACCGAGAGCCGCGCGATACTACCCCGAAGGGGTAGGCCAGCATATTGTTTGTATTGACGGGGCGCTGCCCGCAATCCAAACATGCTGGCCGGGGGCAGCCCCCGGACCCCCGAGGGACGTTCCCCCAACCCCTAAAGGGGAGAAAGGACAGCGAATGCGCAAGGAAAAAATGTTTGCCATGCGGATGAGCCTGCCGGACTACGAACGAATCCGCCGCAAGGCGGAACAGGCGGGCGTGAGCATGACGGGATTTCTCACCTCGTCGGCGTTAGGAAAGTCCATCATCGTGGTGGACGGGCTGGACAAGGCTACTGCTGAACTGAAAGCCATCGGGCGGAATCTGAATCGGATCACAACCCTGTGCAACATGGGGAAAATCCAGTGTCCCGACCTGAAAGGGGTTCAGAAAGGTTTTGGCGCGGTCTTTGATTCCCTGTACGGCCTGATGGACCGGAGCTGACTGCATGGCGATTGTTTACGCGGTCAAAGAAAAAACGCAGAGCAAACCAGCTATGTCAAAGGTCATGCGGTATGTGTCGCAGGACAAAAAGACCGTTTACGAGGATCGACAGGGGAACCGGATCAAGCAGGTGTCAGGGCAGAACTGCTACGGAGCGACCGCCTTTCAGGAGTTCATGGCGACCAAGCGCCGCTACCGGAAGGAAAAGGGCGTGTATTTCTATCAGTATGTGCAGTCCTTCAAGCCGGGAACTCCGGTCACTCCGCAGGAAATCCACCAAATGGGCTTGGAACTTGCGAAATATTTTGACGGCTACGAAGTCCAGATAGCAACCCACATCGACCGCGACCACTGGCATAACCATCTGGTGGTGAATTCGGTGAACTGTGAAACCGGTCTGAAATTGCAGTTCAACGAAAAGAATCTGGAGCAGCTCCGTACCCTCTCCGACCAAATCTGTCAAGTGCACGGACTGGAAGTGCTAAAGCCGTATCGGAAACCGGAACACAAGCCGATGCTTGCAGGCGAATACCGGGCGGCGACTCGGGGCGGCAGCTTCAAGTTTCGGCTGATGGCGGCGATTGATCAGGCTATGAAGCAAAGCCGCACCAAGGCCGGTTTTATCGCCTGTATGGAACGGATGGGCTACCGGGTAAAATGGGAACCGCATTATAAATACATCACCTACACGACCCCCGAGGGGCAGCGGTGCAGGGACAATCGGCTCCATGAACAGAAATATCTCAAAGCGGAAATGGAGGAATATTTCAATGCCGGACTTCGAGAAACTCAAGCAGCTCAACCAGCCGGAGAGTGCCTTGCCCGAGCCGCCGAAACAGACGGTCACGGTGCCGTATCTGCCGCAGGTCAGCGCGATTCCGACCGATCAGTGGAACACCATGCTGAAGGGCCAGCAGACAACCGTGCAGCGACTTCAGGATCTGTCGGCCTACGTCGCGGTTCTGCCGAGTGTGGACGACGTGAACAAAATGATGGAGCACTATTACGAGAACGTTTACTATCAGCAGACCGAGAATTTGAAGGATACGGTCCGGCAGGAGAGCCGGACGATTACGGAATCGGTGAATACGGGGATGGAGAAGACGAGGAATACGACGGACCAGACGATGCGGAATACTCTGTACCAATGGGAGACGAAGCTGGTGCACCGGGATATGTCCCCACTCAAAATCAAGGCGAAATGGGGGGGAATCGGGGCATTGATCTCAGCGATGTTCTTGCTCTTGCTAAAGCTGTTGAAGATCTGGTGAATCCGTACAATCCGCAGCAGGAACGGGAAAAGCCGAAACCCGTTCATAAGAAAAGGCACAAACGGAAGAAAAAACAGGTTCTTTCCGAAGACGAGGAACAGGAACTGAGCATGTAAAGGGGAGTTTTGTGAAGTTCAATCATCAAAAGTTTGACTGGAAATGGCTTTTCGGACGCTTGAAATTTGCCCTGACCGACCGCAGCGGCGGGTGGAACGTGCCGCCTTCCCCGCCCCGGAAACCGCTTCGGGAAGTGACGATCGGCGGCACAACCTACCGGATCTCTTCCTTTTTCAGAGCGGACGGCGGCAACGTGGTGGACAGGATAGCCCGCCTGATTGAAAAAGAAGCGGAGAAACCGGCGAATCGTCAGTAAATTGTTGGGCCGGATAGGAGCATACTGTCCTCATAGATAATAGGCTCTTATCCGGTTTGACTGACAGAGAAACGGAGGAAAAATGGCCATTCAGTCAAATCGGTTGGATGCGCTGTACTGCCGCCTCAGCCGCGGCGACGAACTTCAGGGGGAGAGCAACAGCACCTTGTGTTCAAAGGTACGCAGGAAGCGATTATTGACCCCGACACATGGGAAATCGTTCAGCGGGTCCGGGAAGGGAAACGCAGTCCAACACGCATGGGAACCATGGACAAATTCTCGGGATTGGTATTCTGCGCCGACTGCGGAAGCCGTCATTACTGCATCCGTGCCACCACGATGACGAGCGAACAAATCAACTATATTTGCGGAACCAGCCCTAAAAAAGGCAAAGAAGTCTGCACCGCACATTTCATCCGCGCCGCCGTTTTGGACCAGCTTGTGCTGGACGACATCCGCAGGGTAACGCGGTTCGCAAGTCGCACGAGCAGGAATTCGTTCAAATGCTGATGGACAAAAGCGCCGCCGAATCCAGACGGGAACTGAATTCCAAGCGCAGAGAACTGGAAAAAGCAAAGCGCAGAATTGAGGAACTGGATCGGATTTTCTGGAAACTATACGAGGATAGGATCAATGGCATACGGACTGACCAAAGGTTTGAATTACTCTCACAGGGCTACGAGCAGGAGCAAAAAGAACTGACTGCCAAAACGGAGCAGTTGGAGCGGGAGATTCAGGAGAGCGGGGAGAAAGCCGTTCATGTGGATCGTTTCCTTGCCATTGTCCACAAGTATACGGATATTCGGGAACTGACTCCCGAATTACTCCGGGAATTCATCCAGCGGATTGAAGTCCACGAGCGAAGCGTCTACTGCAGCCCGAAAGCCACACAGCAGGTTGATATTTACTACAATTTCGTCGGGATGCTTCCGGAAGCGCCCGAAACAGAAGAATAGCGCGGAAACCGCATGGTTTCTGCGCTATCTGGAACATAAGGAAGGAACTTCCTTATTACGCCCCGCCAAGGCGGAGTTTTTTGCTTTGCCTTCTTGGAACAGCGCAGAATGCGTCGGCATAGAATACATTCAGGAAGGGAAGTATTCTTTTTCTCTGCAGTTGGAACGGAGGCGCAACATGGTCGATTTTGTAATGCGGTTCGGCAATGTAGATACGGGCTTTACCGCGGCCGAGGTTTTAAAAAGCATGGGATATCCGGTCATTTACTTCATTCACGACGGTATTACCCGCAGCGGAAAATACATTCAGTACGGCACGGTCGAAATGGTTGCTCCGAAAAGGATGATTTTTGAATCTTAAAGTGCGGCTTTTTCCGTTTTCTCATAGACGGAGGTCATTTTCTCCTTACGATACAGGATAAACATCCCCAGAGAGCCGGTAAGAACCACCACTGCAACTATTCGCCAACTGGTATGGTAGTTCAGCACGGAAAGCACGTGGCCCATAAGAAACGGTCCCGCTGCTCTGGCTGCTCCGCGGACAAAACTGCTGAATGCGTTGATTCGACCGCGGTAATCGGCGGGAGAATGGTTGGCCAAAAAGGTGCCAATGTTGATGGTGGTGACAATTTCACCAAGCGTAAACAGCTCCGTGCTGATCCAGAACAGAATCAGGCTGTTTCCCACACTGAACCCAAGGTAGGAAACAAAGTATAGAAATCCGCCGAACGCCACGACGGCGAGCGGACGAAACCGGTGCGTCAGCGAAGTGACAAGAGGGGTTAGCACAATGACGGTGAAAGCGTTTGATGCGCTGAGTAGGCTGTAGAACTCCGCGCTGCTGTCGCCGAACAAATCCCCAAATTGAATGGGAAGCATAAAGTTCCATTGGGAATAGCAAAAATCATAAGTAAACATTAGAACAATAAACATCAGCAGAACCGGAACGGCCCTCAGTACGAAAAAGGCAGACTGCTTTTTTCGCTCCGTGCCGGTCTGCTTTTCTTTTTGGGAATTTCGATGGTATACTTCCGGAATGCCCAGTGCAATTACGATGGTAAAGGCGATGGTCGTGATGGCGTCCAGAAGAAACAGCAGGGAAAGGTGGTTTTGAAACAGCTGCCCGCCGATAATTGGGCTGAATGTCATGCCAATGTTTATGCCGAGGTACATCAGGGAATAAGAGGCCTTCCGGTTTTCCGGGGTGGTCAGGTCGGCCAGCATAGCGTCGAACGCGGGGTCGGCCATAATATAGATGTTTGAGGCGATGACAATAAACGCAATCATCGCAGTGTGGTTTGAAACAATTCCGCACAGGGCATAAAAAAATGCACCCACAATGTTGCAGAGAATTAAGATCTTTTTTCTTCCGATGGTGTCGATTAGTTTGCCCCCAAGCATCAGGGTGGGCGCCTGCGTAAGGGTTAGCAGGGCGGTAAAGGTTCCGGTATCCGCTTTGGAAATCCCGAGTTTTTGGGTTAAAATCAACGTCAGCAAAGGCATAATGAAACTGCCCATGCAGTTGATAATTCTTGCCAGAAACAGAAGATAAACTTCCTTCGGAAGTCCCGCATAAGCGGACAAGTAGTGCTTTTTCAAAATTGCTCCTTTTCCGGGAAGGAAAACCATAGCCACGGATGTGTTTTCTTTCCCAACCCAGGGAAGAACTGCAGATGAGTAACATATTAATTATATCGGATTCAACATGTAATTTCAATAAAATCGTTCTGCGAAGAATCCTGTGGGAATGAATAAACTTCCTTTTTCGGAAGTAGTTATGGGTAATGGGAAAAAGTCTTTTTTGTTTTTCTGTACGCTGAAATTTCCGTGTCTTAGAAAGACGCAACCGCAAGCTTCTAAGCGCTATTGGCCGGCAGCGAAAGGACGGTACTCCAAATGAAAATTGTAGCGGGACTGACTCTGTGTCTCTCAATCATCGGTCTAATCACTTCCCTGCATGTAAGCGAAAACCATACAGGCTATGGGGTTGGGCTGAAACTGATGCTGCTTGTTCTCTCGGTTTTCAGCGCATTTTTTTCCATCCTGTTTTTAATTTTATATTAAGGCATAAGGTAGCAATTTAAGATGTGTAATTTCTTGCCCGGTGCCATACCTGCCGCGATAATAAAGGGTCGATTCGTAGGAATGAAAGCAGTCCGAAAAATGTATTTTTTTCCCTCTTTCTTGTTGCTGGTTTATTTTTTCAGTACTAAATGCTATAATCTACCTATATATGACATGGAGATTAGAGCAATGAATTTTAACGTAAACGAGTTACTGAATTCCCTCTCCTTCACGCTTGATTGTGTGGAGGGCGGACTGCTGAAAAATGTTACCAATCATGGAAGACGGGTAGCTTATATTTCCGCCCGCATCGGAATGATGATGAAGTTTACCGGCCATGATCTGTTTGACCTCATTTCTTACGCGTTGCTGCACGATAACGGTGTTACCAAATCCCTACTTCACGCTTCTAACATGAATGAGTTCTATCAGGCAGAACTGAACCGTATGCATTGCATCGAAGGGGAAAGCAACATTGAGGCTTTCCCGTTTTTCCACCGTGTCCCGGACGTGATCCTGTACCACCATGAGCGGTATGACGGCAGCGGATTTTTTGGTGTGAGCGGGGATGACATTCCGCTTTATTCCCGCATTATCGGGCTGGCCGATTTTATTGCCGTTATCTATTCGGAACAGAAAACCTATACGGAAATTCTGGAAAGCTTGAAAAAATCCAGCCGCCTTTTTGACCCGACTCTTCTGGCGGCGGTGTATGAGTTGGGGCACAATGCGGAATTCTGGCTGAATATGAATGATATGTTTGTCTTCGGAGCGCTGAATAAAGTAATGCCGAGTGTTGTCCGGAACTTCAGTTACCGTGAAATGCGATCCGTTTCTCAGATCTTTAGTAATATTATCGATGCCAAATCGCCCTTTACCGGCTCGCATTCCCGGGGAATCAGTGCAAAAACAGGGGTTTTATGCCGGTACTACGAGTATGATGAGGATACCTACTGGAAAATGCGCATCGCGGCGGACCTGCATGATTTGGGGAAGCTGATGGTTCCAAACCAGATTTTGGACAAGCCCGGCTCCCTTACCCCTACGGAGATTCTAATCGTTCAGTCGCATCCGTTTTATACCCGGCGGGCATTGGAGGTCATCTCCGGATTCGAAAAAATCGCGGACTGGGCGGGCAACCATCACGAAAAGCTGAACGGAAAAGGGTATCCATATGGACTGGATGCTTCCTTCCTGGATTTTAATTCCCGGATTCTGGGATGCATCGATATTTACCAGGCGCTGACGGAGGACCGACCGTACCGTCAGGGTTTGTCCCATGGTCAGACCATTACGTTGATGCGCGGCATGGTGAACAGGGGACTGATCGAAGGCTCGATTGTGGAGGATATTAACTCGGTATTCGGGGAAAGCGTACAACTCAAGGACTTCACCGAATAAGATAGGGAGAGTGACTCGCAATGTTTCTGGATATACGTGAATTTTCCAAACCGTGTAGTTGCGGCCGTACACATCAAATCGAAGTAAAGAAAATCATGGTGGAAAAAGGCGCGCTGCAGCACCTTCCAGAACTGCTTTTTTCCTGTGGGCGGTTTCGGCAGCCGACCATTATTTGTGACGAAAATACATATTCTGCGGCTGGTCATGACGTGCAGAAGCTCTTTCCGCATGCGGCGTGCGTTCGCCTCAATCCGGACGGACTGCATGCCGACGAACATGGAGTGGCTCAGGCCGAATCCGGTATGAATCCGGAAACAGATGTGCTTTTGGCGGTTGGTTCCGGAACCATACACGATATCACGCGCTACTGTGCGAACAAGCGGCGTATTCCGTTTGTTTCAGTTCCCACAGCGGCCAGCGTGGACGGCTTTGTTTCCACCGTTGCGGCCATGACCTGGCATGGTTTTAAAAAGACGTTCCCAGCGGTTTCTCCCATTTGTGTGGTGGCCGACAGCACCGTATTTTCCAAAGCGCCTGCCCGGCTTACCGCGTCCGGCGTATCCGATTTACTAGGAAAATATACCGCACTTGCGGACTGGAAGATTTCTCATCTGGTCACCGAGGAATATCTTTGCGATCGCGTGTGTTCCCTGGAATACCGCGCGATGCGTGAGGTGTGTGGGGTACTGCAGGAAATTCGCGCAGGCAACGAGGAAGCCTGCGAGAAACTGATGTACGCGCTGCTCCTTTCCGGCCTTGCTATGCAGATGGTAGGAAATTCACGCCCGGCTTCCGGGGCGGAGCATCACTTTTCCCATCTTTGGGAAATGGAATTGATAAACGGTCCGATTGACGCATATCATGGGGAAAAGGTATCCGTTGGACTGATGATTGCCGTCGAAGAGTACCGCCGTGCAAGGGAAGCGCTTGCCGCGGGAAAATACCGTTGGGCCGATTACTCCGGACTGGAAATGGGTTTGCTGAATCGGGAAATTCCATCCGCCGCCATGCGGGAGGAATTAATTCGGGAAAATACCCCTGACCCGCTTGCGTCCATTGACAAAGACCGATTGAAAGCGGCGATTCCTGGAATTGTCCAAATCCTATCCGAACTTCCGTCGCCGGAAGAGGTTCGGCGGCTCCTGACCGCGGCGGGCTGCAAAACCAGCCTTGGGGAAATCGGGCTTGATCCGCAAATTTTGGAAAAATCCATTCGGCTTTCGCCGTATGTAAGAAACCGGCTGACCTTGATGCGCCTGAAAAAGCTGTTTCAATTTTATTAGACTAATTGTATAAAATTAATCTAAAATACTAATAGGAAAAGACAGACCCGCGTTTGGATCTGTCTTTTTTTATTATTCGTGCTGAAGACCGTTATTCACCTTGTCTTTTGGCTGGGGAATATCATAGATATCGGTATAAGACTCTACTTCATTATCGGAACCCGGTGAATCCGGTATCAGTCCGGTGCACTCTGTGGTAGAAACGACGGATTCCGAATCAAAAAAGGAATCTTCGTCATGTTCATAAGGCCAGTATTTTTCCTTTTTCAATGAATTACCTCCTTTTGGTTTCGTTCCTTATAGTTTGTCCGAATTGCGGATTTTAAATCGGCTTTTTTGATTCTTTTTTTGGAAGTGAAAATACACAAAATAAGGAGGATAAATATTCAAAATTGGTCCGGCAAAATACGCTTGGAAACTTGACAAATAAGGCCTGCACAGGTACAATAATATTAGGATGTTAGCAAAGGCTAACTACTTGCAATAAAACAGAAAAATTGTGGGGGAACGTTTGATTGAATTTTCAAACGGGAAGGTTTGTCCTTTCCCTCCCGGCATCCGGGTGGGAAAGGACAAATCTTCCGAACCGCGGCGAAAGGATGGTCATGCATATGACGCTGAATGAACTGAGAATTGGCAGCAAGTCCAGAATTATTGCGGTAAATGGACAGGGCGCATTGCGAAGGAGGCTGCTGGATATGGGGCTGACGCCTCATACTGAAGTAATGGTTCGGAAAAAGGCACCGATGGGAGACCCGATTGAGTTGCAGTTGCGTGGTTATGAACTTACCATCCGCCTGGATGATGCAAAAAATATTGAAATTGAGGAGGCCTAACCATGATTTTTGCGTTGGCCGGAAACCAAAACTGCGGAAAGACAACGCTATTTAATCAACTGACGGGTTCCAACCAACATGTTGGGAATTTCCCTGGCGTTACTGTGGAACGCAAAGACGGAATGATCCGCGACCACAGCGATGTAATGGTTGTGGACCTTCCCGGTATTTATTCTCTTTCCCCATACACCAACGAAGAAATCGTAACTCGTGATTTTTTGCTGAAAGACCATCCAGACGGCATCATTAATATTGTAGATGCCACAAATATAGAGCGGAACCTGTACCTCAGCATGCAACTGATTGAACTGAATCTTCCTATGGTGATCGCGCTGAATATGATGGATGAGGTTCGCGCCAACGGCGGCACCATCAAAATCGAAAAGCTCCAGCAGGAGCTTGGGGTTCCGGTTGTTCCTATTTCCGCCAGTAAAAACGAGGGAATTGACGAACTGATTGATACCGCGTTGAAAGTGGCACAGGCAAAGCAGCTGCCCAAACGCCAGGACTTTTGTTCCGGTGCCGTGCATAGAGCGATTCATTCCATTACCCATCTGTTGGAGGATCACGCGGACCGCATTCATGTGCCGTCCCGGTTTGCCGCCACAAAGTTGGTGGAGGGCGACGAGCCGATGATGGAGGCGCTCGGCCTTTCCGACAATGAAAAAGATATGATTGCGCACAGCGTGACCGAAATGGAGCATGAGCTTGGGACTGACCGGGAAGCGGCGCTGGCGGATATGCGCTATTCCTTTATTGACCATTTGTGCAAAGACAGTGTGGTAAAGCCGGAGGAATCAATCGGGCACCGGCGCAGTGTAAAAATCGATAATATTCTCACACATAAATATTTAGCAATTCCGATTTTTCTACTTGTCATGATGCTGATTTTCTGGCTGACCTTCGGGGTGATTGGCAGTACGCTGAGCGATCTGCTTTCTAAGGGGATCGACTTGGTTACCGGCGCAGTGGACGCGGGACTGACCGCGTATGGAATCAACCCGGTGGTGCATTCCCTGATTATTGACGGCGTGTTCGCCGGGGTCGGCAGCGTGCTTTCGTTTATTCCGATTATTGTCACCCTCTTCTTTTTCCTTTCTTTGCTGGAAGACAGCGGGTACATGGCTCGTGTGGCGTTTGTTATGGATAAGCTGCTTCGTAAAATCGGGCTTTCCGGGCGGAGCTTCGTGCCGATGCTGATCGGGTTTGGGTGCTCTGTGCCCGCCATTATGGCGACCCGCACCCTTTCCAGCGAACGGGATCGAAAAATGACGATTTTGCTGACTCCGTTTATGAGCTGCAGTGCAAAGCTTCCGATTTATGCCGTATTTACCATGGCATTTTTTCCAAAATACCGCGCGTTGGTGATGATTGCGCTTTATGTTACCGGAATATTGGTTGGCATCATCAGCGGACTCATTATGAATAGGACAGCGTTCCACGGAAAGCCGGTTCCGTTTGTTATGGAGCTGCCCAACTACCGTATGCCAAGTGCGAAAACGGTCGGATTGTTGATTTGGGATAAGGCAAAAGATTTTTTATCCCGTGCATTTACTGTCATATTTGTGGCAACCATTATCATATGGTTTTTACAGAACTTTGATACACGGCTGAATGTTGTAACAGACAGCACAAACGGAATGCTTGCCGGAATCGGGCGTTTGTTTGCCCCAATTTTTGCACCGCTCGGCTTCAGCGACTGGCGCGTTTCTACGGCGCTGATTACTGGCTTTACCGCGAAAGAAGCGGTGGTCAGCACGCTGGCGGTTCTAACAGGTACCAGCGTCGCCGACCTGCCAACGGCGCTTTCTTCCATGTTCAGCCCGCTGACCGCGTGGTCGTTCTTGATCTTTACACTGCTTTATACCCCGTGCGTGGCGGCAATCAGTGCGGTAAAACGTGAAATGAACAGTGCAAAAAATGCGGCTGCAGTCGTGTTTTATCAGACCGGTATTGCATGGATCGTGGCATTCCTTGTGTATCATGTTGGACTGCTTTTTGTTTCTTAAAAACCCGAAGTTGTCTGTTTGTTGGCCTGAAATCCGTTCGTAAGGGAATCTGCGGACAGAAAGGAGTGTTTATGGGATTATCGGACTATTTGATTTTAGCTGGAGTTCTGGTCTTGGCCATTCTTGCCGTTCGGTACGCGTTCCGTCGCAGAAAACGCTGCTGCGGTGACTGTTCCGCCTGCACGCAGCATAGTTCTTGCACGACCGAAGAAAAAACAGAAAGCCATGACGAGAATCCACCCGCCCCATAAAACAAGCGAACCCGGCCACTCGAATGAAAATCCCTCTTTCAGGCATACTACTGTTGTGCACGCGTTTTCATGCCTGGAAGGAGGAGAATTATGGATTGTAAAAATCCGCCGGATACGGTGCATCGCGTATTCGACCATACCAGTGAGAAAATTAATCAGAAAATACGCAGAGATACCATACAGCGATTGAACGACGATGTGGACGATGACGCTTCCATGATTTCGGAGCGGATCCGCGAACTGAACGAGGAGTGGGATACCGAACGGGTTTTGGAAGCGTACTGTGCCGGCCTGGTTTTGGCCGGAACCGTACTGTCGCTTACCAAGTGCAAATGGGGTCTAATTCTTGCCGGAGCGGCAGGCTGCTCTTTGATGAAGCATGCGCTTCACGGATGGTGTCCTTCGCTTCCGTTGATCCGGAGCCTCGGAATCCGCACTTCGGAAGAAATCTATAACGAAAAAACGGTGTTAAAACAAATTAGAGGCGACTTTTCCCAGGTTACCTCCAGCGTTCCCCTGATGCTGGAAATTGCGGAACGTCAGTAAAGCGCCTGGCAGAACTGTTCTGCCAGGCCGTTTCTTTTTTCAGTAGAAGCTTGAAACGGAGGAACCTACGTGATAAAACCGTAGAAATGAAAGCAAAACCCTTACGAAATGATTGTAAAAGTTTACGAACTATGTTATAACAATATATATATGTCAAGTTGTATGTCAAGTCAATTCGCTCCTGCACTATGGAAAGCGCGGATTTATTCATTTAAATACTTTGGAATTTCTAGTGTGCGTTTCTTACCCCCTATGAAAACCAAGAATGTATTAGATCAGCAAAATTTAGTTAAAACGTATCACTACTTTTAAGAACGTCTTGCTTGGAAAGCGAAAGGATTAGATCATGGATCAAGGCAGTCACTGTATCGTGGCAAACATGACCAAGGAACAATTGCAGGCGATCATTCACGGGATTCCTGAAGGTGTTGCTTTGTTTGCGGGAAACGCGGAGTTGACCGTGCTGTATGCGAACGAAGCTTTCTACCGTATTTTTGGTTACACTCGTGAAGATTTATCAGGAAAGTCAGGAATGGCTGTTCTAGAGCTACTGGTTCTTCCGGAGGATTATCAAAGATTTACAGAGCAGATTGACGGGTGCGGCGGAAGCGAAAATAGGCCGGAATTTCGAATTCGGAGCAAAAACGGAGAACACAGGTGGATTCGGCTGAGTGTGCTCGCCGTGCCGAAAGTTCTTTCCGGTGCGGTTTGCTGTTTCTTTTTCGATATTACCAAGGAAAAAAACGTCCAGCGGGAGCTTCAAATCCAACAGGAACGCTATCGCACCGTTACGGAACAGCTGAACGATGTGTTTTTCGAATATGACTTTGCTGCGGATACCATGACCGCTTCTTCCGGATGGGAGAAAATTTTTGGATACCCCCTGAAAGGGGAGAACGTGCTTTTCAATATTTTTTCCGGCGACTATGTGTATGAAGACGATAAGGAAATCATTTCGCAGATTTTTGAGCGGGCAAATCACGGAATCGCGACCAGCGAACTGGAGCTGAGGGTTCGCAAGGCGGGCGGCGGATATATCTGGGTCAGCGTCAGCACAAACATTCTCTGCGGCGACGACGGCAATCCGATCAAGGTGGTCGGGAAAATCAGCAATATTGATGACCGAAAGAGAGAACGGGAAAAGCTGATTTCCAACGCACAGCGGGAACCACTGACCGGCCTTTACAACAAGATTGCGGTGGAATCCTATATCCGTTCCTGCCTGCGTGTTTCGGACGAAAGCATGCGCCATGCGTTGATGATTATCGATGTGGATAATTTTAAGAGGATCAATGATACGCTCGGGCATCTGTTTGGGGATGCCGTTCTGACGGAGATTTCTTCCAAACTGCGGGCCCTGTTCCGCAGTTCGGATATTATAGGCCGCTTTGGTGGCGATGAATTTATTGTATTTTTAAAAAAAATCGGCAGTGTTCAGCAGATTGCTCAGAAAGCGGGCACTGTCTGCGATATCTTCCGGGAAACCTACACCGGAGTCAATAAGGACTACAAAATCTCAGGAAGCGTGGGCGTTTCGATTTACCCGGAACACGGAAGCAATTTTTATGATTTGTTTCAGCAAGCCGACACGGCGCTGTATCAGGCGAAGCAGCGTGGAAAAGACGGTTTTGTGATTTACGGAAGGACTGGCCTGGATCAGACCGGAAAACTCCAGAGTACGGTGCAACCCGCCTCGGCGGGTAGAATACATATCCGCGCGCCGCAATCCATTGTAACCGATATTTGCACGATGCTTGTCGAAGCGAAGAATGCTGGCGGCGCGTTTGAGATGGTTTTGCGGATGCTTGGCCATGAATTTTTGGCCGGCCGGGTTTTTATTTTTGAACAGGGAAAGGGTTCCTACCGCAAAACATTTGAATGGTATGCGGAGAATAAGAAACCGATGATGACCCCGAGCCCGTATGGGAATTTCAGCTTTGCGCTGTGCCGCTTTCAAGAAGATGGGTATTATTACTGTCCCGATTTGTCACTGGAAGAAATGGAAACAGAGATGCATCACGCCTTAAAGAGTTCCGGTGTGAGAACCTTTTTTCTGTATCCGCTTTTCCTTGCGAATCGTTTGGTGGGCGTGATTGGTTTGGAAGGCGCGTTTCCCTGGCCGATTGAAGAGCGCCGTATCCTGACAGATCTCTGTAAAATTATCGGTCTGTATATCATAAAATATCGGAAGAATGAAAAAATTCAGCAGGAACTGAATTATCTGCACCGTGTACAAGAACGACTCGGCCTGTGCCTTTATGTAGTAAAACCAGACAGCTGGGAACTGAAATATGTGAACCCCTCCCTGAAAGCTGCTGCTCCCGGCGCAAAAGAGGGAGAGCTTTGCTACCGCGCGTTAAAAGGACGAAACAGTGTTTGTGAAAACTGCCCCGCTATTTTGATGGATGGCCGGTGTCGCAGCTTTCACGACGAACCGCAGAAATCTTGGGCGGATTCCTTTGTGATTCCGATGGAAAATGACGAAGCATGCGTTTTAATCGGTTGTAGCGACTCTGCCGGGTTCGTTGGCAGCGGGTGCGGCAATACAACAGGAGAGGAGCATTGCTAATTGATTCAAAATATTGTATTTGATATGGGAAGGGTGCTGATTCATTACCAGCCGCCTGAATATGTGAAGCCCTTTGTTAAAGAGGAGGCGGACCAAAGGCTGCTTCTCAACGCGATTTTTGATGCGCCCGACTGGCCGGACAACGACCGGGGAACGGTTACTTACGAGGAATTTCTGGAACGGATTCGGTCCCGCACGCCGGAAAGGCTGTACCATGCCGCGGAACAGGTCTGGAAAAACTGGATTTTATATTTAACGCCGATTCCAGAAACAAACCAGTTGGCCATGGAACTGAAGCGATGTGGGTACCGGTTGTTTCTGCTTTCCAATGTGAGCACGCGCTATTATGAGTTCCGCAAAACCATTATGGCCATCGATAACTTTGACGGTGAGTTTCTTTCCGCCGAAGTTCACCGGATTAAGCCGGATCCGGAAATTTACCGCTTATTCTTTCAGCGCTTTGCCCTGAACCCGGAGGAGTGCTTTTTATTGACGATAATCCGGATAATATTGAGGCGGCGCGAAAATTGGGAATGCCAGGGTTCTGCTATGGGCAGGACATTGCGGAACTTCGCCGCGCTTTGGCAGATGCAGGGATCCGTGTGGAAACCGAATCAGGCAAATAAAAATATAAAGTGGGTCCCATTATGACCCGTAAGTAGTGTTTGACAAAAGGGAGTGCTGCAAAATGAAGAAACTTCATTTTGCAGCACTCCCTTTTGTCTTTTAGGTGCACAGAATTAAACTTCGTAATCGACGCATTCTCTTCCGCAAACAACGTTGTGAATATCGTTTTTAATGGCGACGTGTGCCGGGTGATTCTGGTAGCTGTCCTGTGCTTCCTTGGTGTTGAATTCGCAGGAAAGGACCAGGTCGAATTTCCCGCCGTTGTAGTTTTTCCCGACCTCAATGGCAGTCAGACCGTCCACCACGCCCAAAAGGGCTTTAAAGCGCTTTTGCAGGTCAGCCAGTATTGCGTCTCCGTTTTTCTTTTCTTCTGGTTTTAAGGTCCATAATACGATGTGTTTTACCATGAATTAGAACTCCTTTCGATTTTTAATTTTTTAAATATCAAATAGATTTAATCCGGTTATCGGGTCATGCATACGGCCGACGGTCCCGTTTATAATCTGTATAAAAAGCTCGCAGGTGCCGCTGATGACCGCTTCGTTTAGATGCCCGCCGAAAACTTTACCGGTTTCATCCGCAAAGTTCGCGTGCAGATGCAGGTAAACCTCTCCGTCTTTGGTAGTGACATTGCCGTTGAGTGAGGTCATTTCCATTTCACGGTCGAATGTATTGGGCAAATACTTTTGCTTTTCCACTTGGTAAAGCCCTACCACGGCGTGCCCGACGGCCCCGATGGCCGAAAGATTGGCCAGTGTTACCGATTCCCGCCGGCAAATTTCCCGGATGGAAGTGAGAATTTCCTCCCCACGGTCAATACGGGCGACAATCGTGTTTTCAAACCGTTTGTATTTCATTGTGATACTCATTCCTTTCCGGATAAAATTTTCTGCTTTTTACAAAGGGAAATCTTCTTCGGAGATATTTTCCATTTCATGCTTCGGTTCAGAAATTCCCAGATTATTGTGCAGAATTCCGCCGAAGGCTACGGAGGTCTTGCCATATTTTGAACGGATAAAATCCAGCGCGCTTTCCAAGTGCTCCTGCTTTTCCATTCCATGTTCCTGCGGCTTTTTAAACAAACTGAGCTGTTCCCCGGTGGCGTCTTCCGGCACCAGACCGGAAGCGGTAACGGTCAGCATTCGAATAGGCGCGTTCAGGTTCCAGGAGGAGCAGATTAGGTCCAGCGATTCCCGTGCCAGCTCTTTCGCCAGGTGGGTAGGCGCCCGCAGCGTTTTTTGCCGCGTAATAGTTTTAAAGCTCGGGTTGCGGATGGTTACCTGAACCGTCCAGCATTTTACACCCTGGCGGCGCATTCGCGCGGCTACGCTGTCGGCCAGAGTCAAAACCCCAAGCCGAATGTCCTCCATTCCTACCAGATCGCGCTTAAACGTCATGCCGTTGCCGACGGATTTCACCGCCCTGCGGTCGTCCACACTGCGCACGGGGCTGTCATCCAATCCGTTCGCGTAATCGTACAGTTCGCCGCCCGGCTTGCCCAAACGGGAAACAATCAAATCGCGGTTGCTCTGCGCTAAGTCACCGATGGTGTGGATGCCCAGCTCCGCAAGCGCTTTTGCCGCACTTGCTCCCACAAAAAGCATTGCACTGGCCGGTAGGGGGAACAGGATCTTTTTCCAGTTGGCACGGTCAATCACCGTGGTGGCGTCCGGCTTTTTGTAATCGCTGCCCAACTTAGCGAATATCTTGTTGAAGGACACGCCGACCGAAATGGTCAGCCCGATTTCCCTTTTTACCGTTTCGCGAATTTCATCGGCAATGTCCTTTCCATCGCCGAAAAGCAGCTGGCTTCCGGTAACGTCGAGCCAACTTTCGTCAATGCCGAATGGTTCCACCAGATCGGTGTAGCGCTGATAAATCGCGTTGATTTTTCGGGAATACTTTTGGTATTCTTCGTGGTGGGGTTCTGCCAGCACAAGTTCAGGACACTTCCGCTTGGCCTGCCAAATGGTTTCGGCTGTTTGGATTCCATACTTTTTGGCCAGCTCGTTTTTTGCCAGTATAATACCGTGACGGTTTTCCGGATTTCCGCATACGGCCATGGGTACCTTTTTATATTCCGGATGCAGAATGCATTCTACGGAAGCGAAAAAACCGTTGCAGTCACAGTGCAGGATGGTTCTGTCCACGGGTAAACCCTTCCTTTCGCTGCAGCCGTTTGAAGATTGTTCCGTCTTTCCTGCGGTCCATTGCGGTAAACCATCGTTTTATTTCCATCCGTTCGTTTTTCCGTATTCCTGCTTTCATTTCAAAGCCAACGGCTGCCAAAGAAATGGCGGCCGCCGTAAGGCGAGAAGGTGCTGCGCGCCGCCCAGCAATTTCCGAAAGTCAACAGTCGTAAAGGAAATTGCGCCGCCGTAAGGGGGGAAGGCGCTGCGCGCCGCCCAGCAATTTCCGAAAGTCAACAGTCGTAAAGGAAATTGCGCCGCCGTAAGGGGGGAAGGCGCTGCGCGCCGCCCAGCAATTTCCGAAAGTCAAATCAGCGTAGCTGATTTGACTATTATACCACACCCCCGGAAAAAACGAACAATATAAGGCCGCCAATATGGTTTACCGGGATAAAAGCCATTCAGGTCTTACTTCGTCCATCCCACAGCAGGCGGAGTACTCCTGCCTCTGAAAAAACTCTTCTTCCGGGTATACCGTTTTATGGGAAGGACACCTTTCTAGAATGGCCTTCGACGGATAATCGAACATATTTTCTAATATTATAGCATACCATTCTGCAAAATACCAGTCCTTTTCGCGAAAGAAATCAGCCAGAATATCTGATTCCGGAATTTTGTAGCGCTGAGCGGCTATTCGGGGGTTAAGGAGCGAATCATTCTTTTTAAAAATTCTCCTGAGTGTATTATTTTTTGCCAGTGTCCGAATTGTATAATTTTAGAAAGATTTACAAATTTTATGAAACTGATATAATGATATTAGTTTAAAAATCTGAAACCGTGCATTTTTCCATTCGAAACATGATTCGTTTGAAAGAGGCGGAACCATGCGAAATTTAGCCGCGCATTTCAGGACCCGAATGAAGCGGATGAAAATACGCTCACAGCTGATTTTGGTTTTTTTAATTGCCGGTTTTGTCCCAATTTTTATTATCGGCAGTTACCTTGTGATTAATAACCGCAACATGGTGCAGAAGCAGCACGCCCAGCTTGTGGCCGCCTATAACGTGCGAACCAGAAGCATTATTCTGGATGCCACAACGTCGGTTTATAACATTGCTGCCAGCATTGTCACCGATGACCAGCTGCAAACCCTTTTGTCCACCCGGTATCAGTCGGACGAGCAGTTTCACGAAGTGTGCCGCAATTACAATAAACTGGATTCTTATTACAGCGGTTACGCCGAGGTGTCAAACATTACCCTTTACTGCAACAACCCCACTATGTCGGATTATGGGCGCATTAAAGTGGCCACGGAGCAGGACAAAAAAACAAAATGGTACCAGGAAGCCTCAAAAAGCCCGATTCCGCACTGGATGACATGGATTTACAACGATCAGCGGGGGAACCGGATTGTCCAACTGCGGGTGGTTTACCGCGTTTCGGTGGTGAGCACGGGCGGGTTTGCCATTCTGGCGGTGGATGTGAACAACAACCATTTGAATTCGGGAATCAGCGCCGACCCGATGGAAACGGTGATATCCGTGAACGACGACCCGGTGTTTTATTCCACCAACAGCAGCCTTACTGGAAAGAACATGCCCATGGCGATTGACCGCACACAGGATGTTTTCCGATGTGCAGGAATTTTCCCGTTTGACGGGAAAAATCAGCTGCTGCAGGTTTCCACGTTTGTCCCGGTTTATTCCAACGATAAGATTTACATAGCCACGGTGGACACCGATGCTCTTCCCAACATGAAAAGCATTCTTTTCAACTGCCTGCTGATTGTACTGTTCAGCCTGTTGGTTCCGTTTATTATGATGTTCTTCTTTTCCAAAACATTCAGCGACCGAATCACAACCCTGTGCCGGGAAATGCAGAAGGTGGGGCAGGGAAATTACGATATTATTCAGGATTACAATGGCAATGGAGAACTTATGGATTTGTTCACCAACCTGCAGACGATGATCGAAAGCATCAAAAGCCGGGACCAGGAAATTTATGAAACCAAAATGGTGAAGCAGCGCCTGATTAACCATCAGCAAAAAATGGAATTCAAAATGCTGTCCAGCCAGATTAATCCGCATTTCTTGTATAATACGTTGGAATCCATCCGCATGAAGGCCTATATGAATCAGGATATTGAGGTTGCGAACGCAGTGAAGCTCCTTGGAAAATCCCTGCGCTATGTGCTCGAGAAGAGCGATTCCATGGTTACCCTCCAGTCGGAACTAGAGTACATTACCATTTACCTTGAAATTCAGAAGGTACGGTTTAAAGACCGCATCAATTACGGCTTTTCGGTTTCGAACGGGGTGAACTGCGGCGAGTGCATGGTGCTTCCGCTTTTGCTGCAGCCGATTGTGGAAAACGCTGTGCTGCATGGGCTGGAAGAAACGGAGAGCGGCGGGTTTATTCAAATTTCCGTGGAAAAAAGGGACAGTGACCTTTCCATTTCCATTTCGGACAACGGTTGCGGGATAGCGCAGCAGGAATTGGCTCAGCTGATGGAAAAAATCAATTCTCTCAATGAAAACGCGGCGGAAGGAATGGGACTGCATAATGTACAGCGCAGGCTAAAGCTGTTTTATGGGGAAAAGTATGGCCTGACGATTGCCAGCAAACCGGGCTCAGGGACTAAGGTTACGGTTCTGCTGCCAATGCAGGGAAAAGGAGAGGCCTAAGAATGCTGTTTCCGGCGGAAGGGGTGATTCCATCCACCGCGCTGAGCTATAATTCTGTGAGCCGAGCCCATTGATATTTTCGGAGAAAGGATGGTTGCAATCATGGAAGTATTGGTCGCGGACGATGAACCGGACGTGAGAATGGGGCTGAAACAAATTATCGACTGGCATGCCCTAGGATTTGATATTTGCGGAGAGGCCTCGAATGGGGAGGAGTGCCTGACGAAAATGGTCCGCCTGAATCCGGAACTGGTTCTGCTGGACATCCGGATGCCGAAAATGCACGGCTTGGAATGCGCCAAAGCAGCAAGGGAACAGGGATGGAACGGCAAAATCATTATTCTGAGCGGTTATTCCGATTTTCAGTACGCGCAGGATGCGATTCGCTGCGGGGTGGAAACCTATCTGCTGAAACCGATTGACGAAACGGAACTGGAGGAGGCGGTCCGCAAAATCCATGAAAAGATTGAGAAGGAGCGCCGGCAGTTCCAGCGTATGAATTTTGCGATGGAAAAGGCGCGGAAAACGGTTCTAACGGACCTGCTTTCCGGGAAGGTGAATTCAGGCAGCGGCGAAAATGCGGAGATTCTGGGCTTCCATGAAGATGGCTATCAGGCAGTTATTCTGGAGCGGGAGGAAGACGGTCCGTCGCCGTACAGCGATTCTTTGCAGCTGGAGCGCCTGTTACAGGGGCCGATGGCGGAGCGGCTGAGACTTCCCGAGATGAACGTGTTTTTGCTGAGGGGCTCCGATACCATCCGGAAATTTGAGAGCATTACCCAAACCATATCCGGGAAAGGGCGGTTCCTTGCCGTGGGTAGAACGGTGCAAAATGCGGAGGAAATCTGCCTTTCTTATCAGGATGCATGCAGAATTTTTGCGCGCCGGTTTTTCTTCGACCGGAATCGGTTCGTGTTCCGTCCGAAAGATCTGCCAAAAGAATTAAAACCCTGTGAAATTGGGAATATGAATCTGAAAGAATGCGCAGAAAAACTGTTTGCCTTTTTACAGGCTGGGAATCTAGAGTCTGCCTGCGCGGAACTGGAACGGCTGCACCATCGGATTAAAGAAATGGATGTGAAGCAGGATGATGTGGTGAATTACCTAATCAACATTTACACGCGGGTCAAGCATGCTGTATGGGAAGAATACAAACTGAATGAGTCCGCCGAAAGAAGCGACGCGGAGATTATCGCGGAGATCAGCCGGAAAAAGCGTCTTTATGAAATTATTGACTATATGAAGGACGGCCTGCGCCGAATGGACGAGGGGCTCTCCGGTCTGCGGTGTAATAACATTGTAGAGCGTGTGAAACATTACATAGAAAAGAATTACGGTTCGAATTTAAAGTTGGAGCTGCTCGCACAGTCCTTCGGCTATAACAGCGCGTATCTTGGAAAGCTGTTTAAAAACACCACCGGGGAAAATTTCAATTCGTATCTGGACCGCATCCGAATTGAAAAGGCCAAGAAGCTTCTGGCACAAAAGGACTTAAGGGTTTATGAGATTTCAAGACGGGTTGGATATGACAACATTGACTATTTCTATATCAAGTTTCATAAGTACATGAACGAAAGTCCCACGGAGTACCGAAAGCATATTGAAGCCACTGAAACAATGGAAGAATAACAGCATTGATGTAAAAATCGTTTCGTTTCTACGGCGAGCGGAAAAGTGAGATAAAAAGAAGAAATTCCCCCTCGGAGGATCCAGGGGGAATTTCTGTCGTTTATTCCATTTTGATTGGACTTGCTATCCTGTGAAATTATTCGTTTGCGGCTTTTTCACGGGCTTCCTTGTATTTGTCGGAAATCTTTTGGTCAAACGCAAGAACCTTATCGTAGCCAAGGCCCTTGACCGTGGTCTGCATATGTTTCAGCAGGGAATTGAACTCGCTTTCATTTTTGGCAAATACCATCTTCCAGGAATCCTGAACGATAATCGCTTTGCACTGGTTGCGCATGGTATCGATTTCGGAACCGGCCGCTTCTGGAATGTAAGCGTTGCCGGGGGCCACGCAGAAGGCGTTGTGCTGCTGCAGATAGTCCAGAGTGGTTTTCGCTTTCATTGTGGTTTGCCAAGAGGTATCCAGCGGGGTCTTGTTGTCCGCCAAGTAGGATTCCCACATGGTATAGTTGTAAGGTGCGTTGATATTCGGGTCCGTATCGATGGAAAGTACGGCCTGATAGTTCATCTGAGAAATACCGTCTTTCCAGGTGCCCGTGCCATATTCAGCGGGAACATTAATGGTTTCGCCGGAGAAGGCTTTTTTGCCGAAATCCGTCAGAACCGGCTTGCCGTCCTTCATTTCCCAGGTTAAGCCCTTCGGGCCGCAGGAACCGGAGGTCTGCGAGCAGGAAAGTTCAACCCCTTCGGGGGAATACAGCCAGTCGATGAAGTCGAGCATACGCTCCGGGTCCTTTGCCTTGGAGCCGACGGCGATGCAGTATTTGTTGCCGTAAGGATTGCAGCCGTAAGAGAAAATCTTAAGATTTTTTACCGGAGCCAGCATAAAGCCTTTGCCTTCCGCCTTGTGAGCGGTGGTGTTGTACGCTGCCTGACCGAGCCACGGCCAGGGGGAATACAAAATCTGTCCATCCTGATATTTCGCATACATGGTGTCGTAGTTTTGGGTGGTGGATTCCGGATCAACCAGACCCATCTGATTGGCCTTGTAGAAGTATTTCAGCGCTTGAATATAATACGAATTGTCATCAATGATGCTTTGGGTGGTCTTGCCGTCCGCGGAAAGAAGCAGAAATCCGTTTTCGTCGTAACCGTAAATGCAGGCCAGAATATTCTTGCCCAGGCACATCATGTTGCCGTCCCAGTCCTTAAACAGCGAGAAGGCGTAGGTCTTTTTGCCGGAGTCGCTCTTCGGGAACTTTTGCTGCATGTCTTTTAAAACATTCAGCATATCGTCCATGTCGTTAATCTGGGGGCTGTCGAGCGCCGTGTAGTAATCCCAGCGGATGTACGGGCCGTATGTAAGGTCAAGCCCTTCGGAAGGATCCGTGGCCTTTTGGGAAGAAAGTTGGCTCAGCATGGCGTAAAGCTTATGGTCATCCACAAGGGATTTGGCGGTTTCAATGGCTTTGGTGTACTGGGCAAGGTTCTTTCTGGTTTTTACCATATCGGTAATGTCCAGCAGCAGCCCCGCTTTTGCCGTATCGTTCAGGCGGCCGTTTTCGGAACCGATGAGCACCAGGTCGCCAAGGTTCCCGGCTGCGGAACGTGTTTTGAACAGGGTGTCGCCGCCTCCCGCAACGTTCGGGGCAATCATATTTAGTTCCATGTTGAATTTGTCTTTTATAATTTTCCCGAACCATCCGGATTGAATCCCCTGATAGTTTGCCTGAGAGTTAAATACATCCACCGTAATAAAATCTTTGTACTTGGCGGCTCCCGTTGCTTCGCCGGAAGCGGTGGTTTGGCTGGAGCCCGCCTGATTGGCGGCAGCCGAGGAAGAACCGGTATTTGTGCCGCCGCTGCAGGCGGCAAGTGATTCGGCAAGCAGGACAGTGACCAATAGACCGGTCAACAGTTTTTTGCCTGTCTTTTTCATAATAGATATCCTCCCTTTACTGAATTTTGATCTATCTGTATGCCCCATTGGGCATGACAACCGGATTTACGTTATCCTTTTACGGAACCAATCATGATTCCCTTTACAAAATACCGCTGGAACCAGGGGTAAACCAGAAGAATGGGGATGATAACGATAATGGAAACGGTCATCCGCACGGAAGTTGGCGTTTGCTGGGTGGCCAGATTAGCAATGGCGGCTCCGCTCAGGTTTGGGTTGTTTTTAATCAATGTGGCAATGGAAGTGGAAGCATTTATGTAAGTATACAGAAGGTACTGCAGGGAATACAGGCGCGAATCGGTAATGTAAATCAGTGTATCCTGAAAGGAATTCCACTGGTTGACGGCGGAAAAAATCGCAATGGTGGCAAGAATGGGGCTGCAGACCGGAAGAATAATTTTTGTAAAGATACATACAATTCCAGCACCGTCTATTTCCGCCGCTTCCTGCAGGGAAGCCGGAATCGATTCCACGTACGTTTTAACCAAAATGATATTGAACGGCTGCACCACCATGGGGAGAATGTAAATCCAGAAATTATTGGTCAGGTGCAGATTGTAGGCAACCAGGAACAGGGGCACCAGACCGGCGTTGAAATACATGGTAATGACCACAAACCGGTACCAGAAGGTTCGTTTCCACATTTTTTTCTGCGTAAACATGAACCCGAGGAAAGCGGACGCCAGCACGTTCGTAACGGTTCCGATGACCGTACGAAGCACGGAAATCAGGAATGCCTGCGGCAGACCGCTGAGTTGGAACACATCGATATAGTTTTTCCAGTGAATCTGCTGCGGGTACCAGTTTATCTGTCCGTTGGCGCTCATCTGGTTGGAACTGATGGTATTGATAAACATATAGTAAAACGGATAAATACAGGACAAGGTGATTAAGGTAAAAACCGTATAATTAATAATGTTGAAAATAATATCACCGCTCGTATAGTGACGCTTTTTGCGAATCGTTTGTTCCATGCCGATAACCTCCTTTTCACGGCGATTTTTAGATGAGCGATTCCCCACGGGTTACTTTAGACAGGGTGTTTACCACAAACAGCAGGAACACGCTGATAATGGTTTTCATCATACTGAGCGCGATGGAAAGCGCGTAGCTCCCGTTGCCAAGGCCGAGCAGGAAAACGTACAAATCCAGCACCTGTATGTGCTCCATGTTAAAGGAGTTATGGAACACATAGTATTGGTCCAACCCATTTGTCAGGAAGTTGGCAATTTGCAGCATCAAAAGGACAAAGTAAGTCGGCAGCAGGCCCGGCAGGGTAACATGCCACATTAGGCTGAATCTTCCAGCGCCATCCACTTTGGCCGCCTCGTACAAGTCCTGGTCAATATTCGAAATGGAGGCCAAATACATAATCGCGCCCCAGCCAAGCCCTTTCCAGGTTCCCCACAGAAGCATCGCCAGCCAGGTGTGGTCGTCGCTGTCCAGAAAGTGAACCGGCTCCGAAAACCAGCCCAGAGCCTGACCTACGTTGTTGACCATTCCGGTGGTGGAAAAAAGTGCGAACGCCACGGAATAAATCATGACCCAGCTGATAAAGTTCGGCAGGGTGGCCAGGGTTTGCGCGGCCTTTTTAAAGGGTTTGCAGCGTATTTCATTTAGGAAGATGGCAAAAATCATGGACAGCGGGGACGTTAAAATTCCCAGGCTGCTCATGGCCAGAGTGTTGACAATGACTTTTCCCAGCTCCGAAATCTGCATTGGATTGGAAAACAGATAGGTGAACCACTGCCAGCCGACAAACTGGCACTGCGATAATTTTAAGGGCGGCTTATAATCGAAAAACGCGTAAACCCATCCGTAAAGCGGCAGATAGGAAAAGATAAAGAGCAGAGCCAAAAATGGGAGAATCAGCAAAAACAGTTTGTACGACTGAAGCCTGTTTCGCTTATGTAACGTGTTTTCTTTTACGGCGGATGTGGTTCCTGTGGTTTCTATGGTGTGCGGCATTGAAAAACCCCCTTCTTCTGCTTTGCTCCATGTTTTTGCATGAAACGAAGCAAGAAATTTTGATGTATTGCACAAAACATTCACTATTGTCAGAATATTATTGCCTGATATCACAAATACTTTACCATCTTGGGCAAATAATTCCTACCGGTAAAATTACATTTTTTACTTTGAAAATTAGACATTTTTACTTTTGGGTAATACCCTGTGGGAGAAATCCTTGCAAAAAACACGGATTCTATCGCCTAACTTCTCTAATTTTTAGAGTTTTTCTTTTGGAATAAAAGCGTAAAATAGGCTGCAGCAAGAACGATCTGTAAACGGGAGGAAGGTTATGAACGGTACAAGCGATTCAATTCGTCTGAAAGAAATTGATCAGGTGATTTCACAGGGACCCTTTCGCGCGGACTGGGATTCGCTGGCGCACCACCACATGCCGGAATGGTTTTCCAAAGCGCAGTTCGGAATCTTTATTCACTGGGGCCTGTACAGTGTGCCCGCGTACCGCAACGAGTGGTATTCCCGCAATATGTATCTTCAGGGCAGTCCGGAATTCCGGTACCATGTTGAAACCTATGGCCCGCAGAATCAATTCGGTTATAAGGATTTTATTCCCCTTTTCCGCGCGGAAAAGTTTAATGCCCAAGAGTGGGCCGCTCTGTTCCGAAAAGCGGGCGCGCGCTATATTTTCCCTGTGGCGGAGCACCATGACGGGTTTCAGATGTACCGTAGCGAACTTTCACATTTTAACGCCTATGAAATGGGGCCGAAGCGCGATATTTTGGGAGAATTGAAACAGGCTGCGGAGTCCGCGGGGCTGGTGTTCTGCACCTCGTCGCACCGGGCCGAACACTGGTTTTTCATGGGGCACGGAAAAGAGTTTCCCAGCGATATTCACGAGCCGCTGCACCGGGGCGATTTTTACTGGCCTGCCATGCCGGAGGGTGACCCGGAGAATTTACATAGCCGCCCGTACCCCAGCGAAGAATTTTTGACGGACTGGCTGCTGCGCACCTGTGAGCTGATTGACCGGTACCAACCCAGACTGCTGTATTTTGACTGGTGGATACAGCATGAGGCTTTTAAGCCATACCTAAAAAAGTTGGTTGCCTACTATTACAACCGCGGAACGCAATGGGGTGTTGATACCGCAATCTGCTATAAACACGACGCAATGATGTTCGGCACCGGAATTGTTGAAATGGAACGGGGCGGCTTTGCGCAGACCCAGCCGTTTGCTTGGCAGACGGACACCGCCATCGCGAAAAATTCGTGGTGCTATACGGATTCTTTGGACTACAAGGAGGTGCGAGACATTCTTTGCGGTCTGGTGGATACCGTCAGCAAAAACGGCAACCTTTTGCTGAATGTCGGGCCGAAAGCGGACGGTACGTTTGCAGAACGGGACCAGACCATTCTGCGTGAAATCGGCTCTTGGCTTGCGGTGAACGGGGAAGCCATATACGGCAGCAGACCGTGGAAGAGATCCTCCGAAGGGCCGACGAAAACGCAGGAGGGTCAGTTCACCGATAATCATCCCTTGGAGTATACTCCGGAGGATATCCGTTTCACCGTGCGGGGCGATTCCATTTACGCTATTATTTTGAGGTATCCGAAAGAGGGAGAGGTGCGGATCCGTTCCTTTGCCCCTTCCCACAATCAAAATCTACCGGAATTTCATGGAATCCTGGAATCCGTATCGGTTTTGGGCTGCGGGGAAAAAACGGAGTGGTCGGTTCAGGAAGACGGGCTTCATGTAAAAACCAACGGTTTTTACAGTGAAATGCCTGTGACCGTTAAAATAAAAATCCGCTGAAAAATAGAGCCGTCAAATGCATCTTCGTTCATTTGGCGGCTCTTGAGTAATAGTGAAATGCCCGTGTGTTCTGCCTATTTTCGTTTTATGCTGCGCGGCGGTAGAAAACAAAATTTGTTCAGTTCTTCGGTTTTTTTGTAAGTGTTTCTTCCAGCTAGAGAAAGGTATACCGCCTGGCAGGCGACCATCCCCACGTTTAGCCGAGAGTAACCGGTTTTTTCGATTTCTTCTTTCAGCTTTTTTCGTAAAATCGGATTGGAAATAAAGAAATTGAACACCTGAAGCCCAATGATGTTACGGGGAGTATATAAGAAAACAACCAAATGTGAAGTTAAACAGATATGATTAATCGGCTCTAATTTCGTAATTTTTAGGGAATCAGTTCGCGAAAGATGCATAGAATCGAAAGGGAAGTAAATAATATCATTGTTTCATCAAAAGCGGATGGCTTCCGTAAAGAATAGCAGTAGCCAGGATTGGTGGTTCGATCAATTACAATATTTCTAAAAAAAGTCTTGACATTCGTTGCCTTCAATGCTATTATAGTTAAGCGCTCTAAACAAGGCAAATAAATATCGCGGAGTGGAGCAGTCCGGTAGCTCGTCGGGCTCATAACCCGAAGGTCGTAGGTTCAAATCCTGCCTCCGCAACCAAACAAAACCCAGAAGATGTGTGGCTTCTGGGTTGTTTTTTGTCTGTTTCGAAACCAAATCTACGTGCGGATACTGATTGGATCTTTCGCTGGGCTTTCAATTACCGCCAATCACCAGAAGAAAGCCAATTTTTCTGATGTTTGCATACAAATTTCGAGTTAACCAAGGATTAAATTCCTTCTGGCTTACTAAAACTAAGTGGCCCCCAATACCGCAAGAAGCACCCGATCAGGGTGGTTTCTTTGTTTCATGAGGAATTTAGACATCCAAAAGCCAATTCAACCAACGCAGTACCATCACAGGCTGATATCAGCTAAAGAACTTACCAGAGGATTAGGAGAAAAATTTTCGGAATCAACAGATAATAATGCTTTGATGTGTTTATTTATCGATTGAATTTTATCAATAAAAATATCGGAAATTTAAAGGATTGGAGGGGGTAAAATTATGGGTGATGAGCTGAAAATAAAAATGTATGCATGCACGCTGGACTGCAAAGACCCGTATGAATTAGCAAAATTTTATGCAGCACTGCTCAACTGGGAGATTGTCTTTCAGGATGAGGACTATGCATGTGTAGGGGTTCCAGGAACAAATCAGGGAGCATATCCCGGTATCACGTTTCAAAGAAATCCGGAGTATCAACCGCCTGTGTGGCCGGAACAGCCGGATGCCCAACAGCAAATGGCGCATCTTGACTTTGCTGTAAATAATTTAGAAAAAGCGGTTCAATATGCGGTCCATAGTGGAGCAAGAATTGCAGATCAGCAGTTTTCAGACAGTTGGACCGTTCTGTTTGACCCTGCTGGGCACCCTTTTTGTCTATGCGAAATGAAATCTATTTTCGAAAGTCCCCATTTTGCGCTGCTCTAGATCCTCATGAGGCGGAATGGTATTAGCACATTCAGCTATCACCTTTTTTCAATCTTTTTTTCTCTGCGCTGATTTTGGAATACGGACGAAACGGGTGAGAAAATGGTCAGTGTGTTTTTAGTGGAGGATGAGTTTGTCGTTCGCGAGGGGATGAAAAAAAATGTGGACTGGGCCGGCAGCGGAATTAAATTTCTCGGCGAAGCGGCAGATGGGGAACTGGCCTATCCGCAGATTCAGAAGCTGAAGCCAGACATTGTCATAACAGACATCAAGATGCCGTTTATGGATGGGCTTGACCTTTCCCGCCTTATCCGCAAAGAGCTTCCCAAAACAAAGATTATGATTCTTTCGGGCTACGGTGATTTTGATTACGCTAAACAGGCCATCAGCATTGGGGTTACCGATTACCTGCTGAAACCCATTTCATCGGAAAAGCTGTTGGAAGCCGTGCAGCATGTGGCAGGTGTTGTTCGCCAGGAGCGTGAAAAAGAGGAAAATCTGCGTCGGTTCGAAGAAGAAATGAAAGAAAATGAGGACCTTGCACGAAGCAAATATTTTGACGAAGTAATTTCTGGGCAACTTTCCTCTGCCGAGATTATTTCCAAAGGGAAAAGCCGAAAAATCGACCTTGTGGCGGGCTATTTCCGCATTGTTCTGTATGAGGTAAACGACGCGGCGCAAAGCGAAGAAACGGTGTGCTACTCCGACAAGGTCGTGCAGTTTATGGAGGCACTTCAGAAAAAGGAAAAAGAACTTCCACGTGTGGATGTTTTCCCGCGCGGCGTGGAGGGGCTTGCTTTTCTGGTAAAAGCGGATACGCAGGCCGAGCTGGAAGCAAATACCGAGTCGTTGCTGAGCCTGCTCGGCAGCTTGCGGGAATCCGTGGGAGAGCTGCGGTATTTTGCCGCAATCGGCAGCCCGACCCATCGGCCAAAAGGAATTGCAGAATCGTTTTACGGCGCTAGGCGGGTATTTGCTTACCGTTATCTTGGACAGAAAAATCGGGTTGTCCGTTACGATGAGTCCGAGAGCTTCAAAGTGGTGGATGACTGCCAGCAGAATAGTGTGGAAATAAGCGCCAGCGCGCTTGACCGGAATGTGGTGCGCAATTTTCTGCGGAACGGTCTGCTCTCGGAAGCCCCTGCCTTCACGGAAAACTTTTTTATCCAGCTGGGGAACAACAACCTTGCTTCCATGATGTTCCGGCAATACGTTACGATGGACCTCTACCTCTGTGCGGCGGCGTTCCTTCGGGAAATTGGGTACAGTGAAGAAAATATCTGGAAGTACACCGGCAGCATCCACGCGATATCTGCTGCTCTGGTTTCAGTGCAGCAGACAAAAGCCTGCATGACGAAAATCATCCGGCAGACCATTGTGGCGCGCGACTATAAAGCGACCAAGCGCTATGGCGGGCTCATTGAGAAAGCAAAAGCGTATATCGACAAAAATTACGCGAACAGGGAAATTTCCCTAAATACAACCGCCCAAAGCGTCAACCTGAGCCCCAATCATTTCAGTACGATTTTTTCGCAGGAAACCGGCGTCACGTTCATTGAATACCTGACTAACCTGCGCATGAAGAAGGCACGAGAAATGCTTCGCTGTACCGACGCCAAAACTTCTGAAATTGCTTACCGCGTGGGCTATCAGGATCCGCACTATTTCAGTTATCTGTTTCGGAAAATCAACGGTTGTTCCCCGCGGGAATACAGGGAGAAACGATGAAACAGTCAAGAAAGCATTCGATTCGCAACCGCCTTTACATATTGTCGTTCGGCATTCTGATTCCTTTTGTGGTGATGGCGGTCTACCTTACGACAAGCCTGATTAAGCTGACCGATTCCTACGACCGGATTGTACGGAACATTACGGTGGCAAACAGCTATAACATTGAGTTTAAAAAAGATTACGACTACGTGCTGTACCGCATGATCATTTCTTCGGTGAATGCAAAGGATGCCCAGCAGAAACTGGGGCTGCAGAACCCATACGTCATGCTGGACGGGGTTACGCAGCGCTACCGCTCTTTGCGGGGCAGCACTACGGGGCAGGAAAACGAACACCGCATTGAGTCTACCATCCGCATGCTGACCAATCTCAAAAAATACACACAGATTATCGACAGCAACATATCGAAGGGCGGAAAGTACAACGAAAACAGCCAGATGCTTGATCTTGATATTCGCAACGTGACGGAGCTCGTGCTGGAAAACACGCAGGAATACATTTATTACGAAGCTACGGAAATGGAGAATGTGCGCTCCGAGCTGCAGGCCAAGAAAGATCAAGCCGTTACCCTGACGTTTATCGTGTTTACGGCGGCTCTGATATGGTCCGTGCTGCTGACCCGGAACATGGTGCAAAGCATTTCGATTCCACTAGGAAACCTGTGTGCCCTGACCAAACAGGTGGCCAACGGCAACTTTGAAACGCGCGTAAGAACCGGAAGCGCCGATGAAATTCAGATTTTGAACGACAGCTTCAACAGCATGACCGAGCAGATCGGTGAATTGGTAGACAACATTCGCTTGGAACAGGTGAATCAGCGAAAAACCGAATTGAAGCTGTTGCAGGCGCAGATTAACCCGCATTTCCTTTACAATACGCTCGACACCATCGTATGGCTGGCGGAAGCGGGTGAAAAGGAGCAGGTGGTTTCTATGGTTACCAGCCTGTCGGACTTTTTCCGCACCACGCTCAGCCAGGGAAGAGATTATATTACGGTAAAAGAGGAAGAGCTTCATGTGCGCAGTTACCTGAAAATACAGAAGTTCCGCTACCAGGATATTCTGGATTATCGGGTTTGTTTTCAGGAAGAACTGTATCCTTACACCATTCTGAAGCTCACGCTGCAGCCGATTGTGGAAAACGCGCTGTACCATGGGATAAAGAACAAGCGCGGCAAAGGGGTCATCTGCGTTTCCGCGCGTAGGACGGACAACCAGGAGATGGAATTTACCGTTTCGGACGACGGTGTGGGCATGACACCCGCGGAACTGGACGATCTGCGGGAAAGAATCAGCGGCCGCACAAAGGACGCAGCCGACAATATTCATGGGATTGGTTTGCTGAACGTGAACGAAAGGATTCGTCTGAACTACGGCCCACAGTATGGCCTCCAAGTGGAAAGTACCTATGGGGTTGGCACCACGGTAACGGTTCGGATTCCGGCAAAGCGGTGCGGTGGGTTTGAGGCAGACAATCGTTGAATGGATTCCTGTTTTTTCAAAAATCGGAAAAATGCGAACGAAAGGAGGAAAAAAACCAACTTCGTTCGCATTTTTGTTTCCCAAAAATCAAGACATCGAAAAAAGTTCAGAAAAAATATTACAAAACAAATAAATTATTCTATGGGAATTTTGAATGTTTTGGTTTATTATCATAAAGGAATTGAAATCCAATACGGAACCTAAAAGGAGGAAGTTGTAGTATGAAGAAATGGTTATCTGTTATCCTGGCATCGGTAATGGCGGTTTCTTTCACAGCCTGCGGCAACAGTTCGACGGCCACAAATGGCGCGGCGAACGGCGACACGTCTGCTGCGGTTTCCGCTGCGGCATCATCGGACACCGGCACCGCCAGCATGAAGACGGAAAGCGGCAAAACCATTACGGTCGGTTTTTCTCAGGTGGGCGCGGAGTCCGACTGGAGAACGGCAAACACCACTTCCATGAAGGACACATTTAGTACGGCCAACGGATTCAACCTTGTGTTTGACGACGCGCAACAGAAGCAAGAAAACCAGATTACCGCAATTCGCAATTTCATTCAGCAAGAGGTCGACTACATCGTACTGGCGCCTGTTACTGAAACCGGCTGGGATACCGTGCTGAAAGAAGCCAAAGACGCCAATATCCCGGTCATTATTGTAGACCGTATGGTAAAGGTTTCGGACGAAAGCCTTTTCACCGCGTGGGTCGGTTCCAACTTTAAGCTGGAGGGCCAGAAGGCCGCCACCTGGCTGAAGAATTTTGCAGATGCAAAGGGCCTGAAGGGTTCGGACCTGCACATTGTTGACATCCAGGGCACCATCGGTGCTTCTGCTCAGATTGGACGTACGGAAGGTCTGGAGGAAGCCGCGAAGGAATACGGCTGGGATCTTTTGGCGAAGGAATCCGGCGAGTTTACTCAGGCTAAGGGCCAGGAAGTTATGGAGTCCTTCATCAAGCAGTACCCGAATCTCAATGTGGTTTACTGCGAAAACGATAACGAAGCATTCGGCGCCATTGACGCGTTAACCGCCGCTGGCAAGACGGTCGGTCCCGACATTAAGAACGGCCAGATTATGGTCCTGTCCTTCGACAGCACCAAGGCCGGACTGACCGACACACTGAAGGGCAAAATTACGTTGAACACAGAATGCAACCCGCTCCATGGTCCCCGTGTAAAAAAGATTATTGATACGCTCGAATCCGGTGGCACGGTAGACCAGAAAGCTTATGTTGACGAAGAAATGTTCAGTGCCGATACAACCGTTACTCAGGTTTCGGTTGGCGGCGAGAATTTCAACGTGACCAAATTGACACAGGAAGTTCTCGATAAGAGAGCATATTGATCTGCTTGAGCATGGGAGGCGCCATCACCGCAGAGAAAAGCTGAAGAAAGTCCCACTGTTCCGGGAGGAACGGAGTGAAAGAATGGCGTGATACGGGACGTTTGGAAACGGTATCACGCCATTCTTTTTTATCGGCGGGTGCGTTATATGTCGGAAGCAGACAACAAACAAAGGCAGGTGCAGAGAATGAGTGACAGTTTGTTATTGTCCATGAGGGGAATTAGCAAGACTTTTCCGGGTGTGCGGGCTCTTTCGAATGTGGACTTTTCCCTGCGCACGGGGGAAATTCACGCGCTGATGGGAGAAAACGGTGCAGGGAAATCGACGCTCATCAAAGTCTTGACAGGTGTTTATGAGTTGGAAAGTGGAGAAATCAGGATGGATGGCATCGACCATCCGATTGTCAATCGTTCTCCGCAGGAGGCGCAGGCCAACGGCATCAGCACAGTATATCAGGAGGTGAACCTCTGCCCGAATCTTACGGTCGCAGAAAACCTGTTCATCGGTCGCCAACCAAAAAAATATGGCTTCATCGACTGGAAAACCATAAACCGAAAATCCGCAGAGATTCTGAAAAGCCTCGATATTAACGTGGAACCGGGAAAACTACTTGGGGAGTGCTCGCTGGCCATTCAGCAGATGATTGCCATTGCACGCGCCGTGGATATGCAGTGCCGTGTGCTGATATTGGATGAACCGACCTCATCGCTCGACGAGGAAGAGGTGGAAAAGCTGTTTGACCTGATGCGGAAGCTTCGGAGCGAAGGCGTCGGCATTATTTTTGTTACCCATTTTCTGGACCAGGTTTATGAAGTGTGCGACCGCATTACCGTGCTGCGCAACGGCGAACTGGTGGGCGAATATCAAACGGAAAGTCTGCCGCGTGTGCAGCTTGTGGCGAAAATGCTCGGCAAGGAGTTCGACGACCTGGCCGAAATTAAGAGTGAGCGGAAAAATTCAGCAATCCCTGCGGAACCGGTGATCGAGGCGGAGGGGCTGACCCACGCGGGGACCATCAAGCCCTTTAACCTGACGATAAACAAAGGCGAAGTGATTGGCCTGACCGGTCTGCTCGGTTCCGGGCGTTCCGAACTGGTGCGTACCATTTACGGCGCCGACCGGCCCACCGGAGGAACACTGAAGGTAAATGGAAAAACAGTCAACATCACGAAGCCGCTGGACGCCATGAAAAACGGCATGGCGTATCTTCCGGAAGACCGGAAGAAGGACGGCGTCATCTCGGACCTTTCCGTGCGGGAAAACATCATTCTCGCCCTGCAGGCGAAGCGGGGAATGTTCCACCTGATGAGCCGGAAAGAAATGGACGAAGCGGCAGACCGGTTTATCGACCTGCTGGATATTAAAACGCCGGACCGAGAAAAACCGGTTGGCAGCCTTTCGGGCGGCAACCAACAGAAGGTCATCCTTGGACGTTGGCTGTTGACTAACCCGGACTACCTGATTCTGGACGAACCGACCCGCGGCATCGACATCGGCACCAAGACGGAAATCCAAAAGCTGGTGCTGCAAATGGCGGATGAGGGCAAGGCCATCACTTTTATTTCTTCGGAAATTGATGAGATGCTGCGCACTTGCTCGCATATCGCGGTGTTGCGCGACGGCAAAATGGTGGGCGAACTGACGGGCGAAGAGCTTACGCAGGCGCACATCATGCAGACGATTGCCGGGAACCAGACCGGCGGGACAGGGGGAGCAGACGCATGAACGCAAAAACAAAGTTTGACTGGGGAAAGCTGGTGCATTGGCGCTTTTTTATGCCAATTGTATGTCTTTTTCTGGTTCTTCTTGTCAACGTTATTCAAACACCGGATTTCTTTGTAATATCCATTAACAATGGAGTACTGTACGGATATTTGATCGATATTATCAACCGCGCTTCCGAGCTTGTTATCCTTGCGGTGGGCATGACGCTGGTAACGGCGGCTTCCGGTGGGCAGGACATCAGCGTAGGTGCGGTTATGGCGGTTGCGGCGGGCATTTGCTGTCAGATTCTTTCCGGCGGTGCGGTAAGCACGAACACGCTTATGGCTCCCATGGCGATTGCTATTCTTGCGGCGCTGGCAGCGTCCGTCCTTTGCGGCGCCTTTAACGGCTTTCTTGTTTCGGTGCTGGGCATTCAGCCCATGGTTGCCACACTGATTTTGTTTACAGCGGGCCGCGGCATCGCTCAGTTGGTGACCAAAGGGCAGATTACCTATGTGCGCGTCGATTCTTATCGGGTGATGGGCGGCTACATTGGCGCGTGCCCCGTGCCAACTCCCGTCTTCTTTGCCATTGGAGTTGTCCTCGTGGTCAACCTGGTTTTAAATAAAACAGCGCTCGGTTTGTACATAGAAAGCGTAGGAGTCAATGGCTCGGCCTCGCGTTTGGTGGGCTTGAACAGCACCCACATTAAGTTTTTGACCTATGTGATTATGGGGCTGCTCTCCGGCGTGGCGGGGATAGTCGCTTCCAGCCGCATTTATTCGGCAGATGCAAACAATATTGGTCTGAACCTTGAAATGGACGCCATCCTTGCGGTGGCGCTGGGCGGCAACAACCTTGGCGGAGGCCGGTTTAACCTGATGGGCTCCGTAATTGGCGCTTACACCATTCAAGCGCTGACAACAACACTTTACGCGATGAAGGTTTCGGCCGATCAGCTCCCAGTTTACAAGGCGATTGTCGTCATCATTATTGTCGTCATTCAAAGCCCGGTTTTCCAGAAAAAATTCCGGAGCATGCGGCATAGAAAGGCGGTGACCGTCAATGCTGGATAAGCTGACCCTTGTGAAAAAGAGCAAAAAGCCGGGCGCGGTTGCCTTTCTGCTCATGATTACGATTCTGCTTTTTGTTGTCATGTATTCCATTGGCATGATTGTATTTGCCAACAAAGGCTTTGCCAAGCCGCAGATGTTTATGAATCTGTTCATTTCCAATGCGGGGCTGATTGTCATCAGCTGTGGGCTGACGATTGTGATGATCACCGGGGGAATTGATATTTCCGTCGGTTCCGTGACGGCATTGGTGTGTATGGTGGCGGCAGACCTGATGGAACACAAAGGCATGAGCGTTTACATGGCGCTGCTTTCCGCGCTGCTTATTGGGCTTGCTTTTGGCGTGGTGCAAGGATTTTTAATTTCATACCTTGACATTCAGCCGTTTATCGTTACGCTGGCGGGGCTGTTTTTTGGGCGCGGCATGACGGCTGTGGTCAGCACACAGATGATTGCAGTGAAAAACGCAGAGTTCCTGCAATGGGCCAACGCAAAAATCAACCTGCCCATTGGGTACACCAAAAAGAACGGTACGTTTATTCCCTCATACATTTATCCCACGGTTGTGGTTGCACTCATTATTGTGATTCTCATCACTATTATGCTGCAGCGCTGTAATTTTGGCCGAGAGCTGTACGCGATCGGCGGCAACCAGCAAAGCGCTCTTATGATGGGCCTGAATGTCCGCAGGGTGAAAATGAAGGCCTATGTTTTGGACGGACTGCTGGCCGGGCTCGGCGGATTCCTTTTCTGCCTGAACAGCTGCGCCGGGTTTGTAGAGCAGGCGAAAGGGTTGGAAATGGACGCCATTTCTGCGGCGGTCATCGGCGGCACTCTGCTTTCCGGCGGCGTTGGAACCGTAGTGGGGACCCTGTTCGGTGTTCTCATCAAAGGTACGATTGCAAGCCTGATTACCACACAGGGCACGCTTTCCAGCTGGTGGGTCAGAATCGTTCTCTCTGCGCTGCTCTGCTTCTTCATTGTTCTTCAGGCCATCATCGCCGGCGTGGGCGGGAAAAAGCTGAAAAAGTGATAGCCAACTTCTTACGATAATACGTTTCTCACCATGAGATGCCAAATCTTCCTGATTCCGGTTGAATGGAACCGGTAAAAAGCAACAGTCGCCGCCGCCCGTGTAAATGGGCGGCGGCGACTGCTTTTGCTTTTATTCGAATGAATCCCTAATTAAATCCTATCGTGGCAGGTTCTTGCAATAACGTCGAGCTGCTGTTCTCTTGTCAAATCAATGAATTTAACGGCATATCCCGAGACACGGATCGTAAAGTTCGCGTATTCCGGCTTTTCGGGGTGCTCCATAGCGTCCTTCAGCTTTTCTACGCCAAACACGTTCACGTTCAGGTGATGGGCGCCGCGGTCAAAATATCCATCCAGAACATGGACCAGAGTTTCGGTCTGTTCTTCTTCCGTATGCCCAAGTGCACCCGGGTTGACGGTCTGCGTATTGGAAATACCGTCAAGCGCATACTCGTAAGGGAGTTTTGCAACTGAGTTCAGGGAAGCAAGAAGGCCGTTCTTTTCTGCGCCGTAGGATGGATTTGCGCCAGGTGCCAGCGGTGTCCAAGCTGGTCTGCCATCCGGAAGCGTACCGGTATTCTTACCGTAAACAACATTGGAGGTAATGGTAAGAATGGACGTGGTTGGTTCCGAATTGCGGTAGGTGTGGTATTTCCGAAGCTTCTTCATGAAGGTTTTCAGCAGCCACACGGCAATCTCATCCGCGCGGTCGTCGTCGTTTCCGTAACGCGGGAAATCACCCTCAATCTTAAAGTCCACAGCCACGCCGTTTTCATTGCGCACAGGCGTTACCTTTGCGTACTTAATAGCGGATAGGGAGTCGACCACGTGGGAGAACCCGGCGATACCGGTCGCAAAGGTTCTTCTTACGTCGGTGTCAATCAGCGCCATTTCTGCTGCTTCATAGTAATACTTATCATGCATATACTGAATCAGGTTCAGAACGTTTACATAAAGTCCTGCCAACCAGTCCATCATGACGTCGTATTTTGCCATGACATCGTCATAATCAAGCACATCAGAGGTAACGGGCTTGTAGGCGGGGCCAACCTGATCGCCGCTCTTTTCATCAATACCGCCGTTAATGGCATACAGCAGGCACTTGGCAAGATTTGCGCGAGCGCCGAAGAACTGCATTTCTTTACCGGTCTGTGTTGCGGACACGCAGCAGCAGATGCTGTAGTCGTCGCCCCAGATTGGACGCATTACGTCGTCGTTTTCGTACTGGATGGAACTTGTTTTCACGGAAATATAGGCCGCATACTTCTTATAGTTTTCCGGCAGTTTGGAGGAGTAAAGAACCGTAAGGTTCGGCTCCGGTGCAGGGCCCATGTTTTCCAGCGTATGCAGGAAACGGTAATCGTTCTTGGTTACCATGTGGCGGCCGTCCATGCCAAGGCCTGCGGTTTCCAGGGTAGCCCAAACCGGGTCGCCGGAGAACAGCTGGTTGTAAGACGGAATACGCGCGAACTTCACCATTCTGAGCTTTAATACCAGGTGGTCAATCAGTTCCTGCGCTTCCTTTTCGGTCAGCGTTCCTTCCTTCAAGTCACGGTCAATATAAATGTCGAGGAAGGTGGACACACGGCCAACGCTCATAGCCGCGCCGTTCTGGCTTCGGATTGCTGCCAGATACCCAAAGTACAGCCACTGGACGGCTTCCTTTGCGTTGCTGGCAGGCTTGGAAATATCGAAGCCGTATCCTGCTGCCATTTCCTTCATTTGCTTCAATGCCCGAATTTGGTCCGAAAGCTCTTCTCGCTGGCGAATGATATCGTCCGTCATAATACCGGAGCCGCAGTAGGCAAGGTCTTCCTTCTTCTTTTCAATCAGGAAGTCGATGCCGTAAAGCGCGACACGGCGGTAATCGCCGACGATGCGTCCGCGTCCGTAGGTGTCCGGAAGGCCGGTGATGATCTTATTGTGACGTGCTTTCTTCATTTCCGGTGTATACGCGTCAAAAACGGCCTGATTGTGCGTCTTGTGATATTCTGTAAAAATCTTGTGCAGTTCGGGGTCCGGGGTGTAGCCATAGGTGGTGCAGGCTTCCTCTGCCATCCGGATTCCACCGTAGGGCATGAACGCCCGCTTCAGGGGCTTGTCTGTCTGCAGTCCCACAACTTTTTCCAGGTCCCGGGTATCGCTGTCGATATAAGCAGGGCCATAGGCGTTAATGCCGGAAACCACCTTGGTTTCCATGTCCAAAACACCGTTTTTGGCCCTTTCCTGTTTCTGCAGCTCCTGTACTTTTGCCCAGAGTTTGTTGGTCGCCTCGGTCGGGCCTTCCAAAAAGCTTTGGTCCCCGTCATATGGTGTATAGTTATTCTGGATGAAATCTCTCACATTGACATCATCTGTCCAATGTGAACCCTTGAAACTTCTCCATTCCTGCTTCATAGTACCACTCCTTACTTGAGATGTTCTGCAGCTCTCTTCTGCGGTTGTGCCTTTACTTTAACGTATTTCACATGCTAATTCCTTGATTGTAATCAATAAATCAGTTTTTTCCTGTCTACGGTTCCATTCATTTACCGACGATATCGCTTTCACCACGAAGAATGCATTCGGCGTGTTTGACACGTTGTGCACTGGGGGATTCCACTCCCTTGAGGGAATAGGGAATGCCGAGTTCGTTCCATTTATATTCGCCCATGGCGTGGTAAGGCAGCACTTCGATCTTCTTTACATTTCGAAGCGTAGCGATGAAGTCCCGCGTTCTGTGCAGGTAACCATCATCGTCCGTAATCCCCGGAACCAGCACATGCCGAATCCAGATGGGCTTGTCAATATCGGACAGATAGCGGAACAGTTCCAAGATATTATCATTCGGCTGGCCCGTCAGCTTTTTATGCTCTTCGGGGTCAATATGCTTAATGTCCATCAGAAGAAGGTCGGTGTACCGCATCAGCTCCTCAAATTTCGAGAAAAACGGTTCTTCTTTTGTGAAAGGCTGACCGGCTGTGTCGATGACGGTATTAATTCCAAGCGCTTTAGCCTTTTGAAACAGATCAAGAAGAAAGTCAATCTGCAAAAGGGGTTCCCCGCCGCTAACCGTAATGCCGCCTTCCTTACCCCAATAACTGCGGTATCTTTGCGCCTGCTCCAGCAGTTCGTCTGCCGTACGCAAATCGTTGGAATGTGGGTCCCATGTATCTACGTTGTGGCAGTAGCGGCAGCGCATTTTGCATCCCTTTAAAAAGATTAGGAATCGAATGCCCGGGCCGTCAACGGAACCGAAGGACTCTGTGGAATGGATTGCTCCTCGAATCATATGCATCCCCCTTTCTTGTACGCTTATCATACTCCCACTTTTGCTCTGTTTCTTTGATTATAATCAAGTTTTGAATTGGCGGACAGTAAAACACCCGAAGATGCTCAAAAACAAAGGGCTTGCCGCCTGCGTTTTACAGGCGGCAAGCCCTTACGACTGTTTTATTCGAATGGTCTGATTTGTTAGGCCGCTCAATGGCTGGACCCATAGACTTTTTTCAAACCGCTGCGGTCGGTAACCATAATTTTCCCATGGCCGAGCCGTTTGATCAGATTGGCTTTTTCAAACTGGCTCAGGTTCCTGCTTACGGTTTCCGGGCGCAGCCCAATGCTTGCGGCGATGTCTTCCAGCTTCAGCTTGATTTCCGGCCCGACGCACCGGATGTCCCGGTCCAGCAAAAATCCCGCCAGCCGTACCTTCGGGTCGCGGATGGAAAGCAGCAGTGCTTTTTCATTGGAGTCCTTTAGCCGAAGGGAGAGAAGCGAAATTAGGTTCATGGCGATGTTTGGGCGCTCCGCAATCAACTGCATAAATTCGCTCTTTTTAATTTCGCACAACTCCACTTTGGACAGGCACACCGCGGAATACGGAAAAACGGCATTTTCAAGAAAGAGGTTTTCCCATATGGCGTCCCCGTCGTGAATGATGTCAAGAATGTATTCGTTTCCGTCGGCATCATATTTACAGAGCTTGATTCTTCCCTTTCGGATGATTAAAACAGAGTCCACTTTTTCCCCTACACGGAACAGGAAGCTGCCTTTTGCCTTGGTTGTCTGAATGGAGTGATCCGTAAGGCTTCTCTGTACGTCTGCCGGAAGTGCGCTGAACAGTGGGATTGTTTGTGTGCACCAAATGCTGTTTTTACAGTTTGCACAACTGGGCAGAGCTTTTTTATTCGCTTTTTCCATCATAGCATCCTTTCCGTGAATTTTAATCGCCCATGGTATTTTGTTGGTGTTGCACTTATTTTACTATGCCTATTTCAAAGATACAAGGCCGCGAAAGAATTGTGATTGAAACTGTATGGGAAAAAACTAGAATGTAAGAAACGGTACTGTTGGGCATTCGGCGCGGTACCCAGAATCTTCGCTGCAAGGGCGATTTTCCGCCTTGAACGAAACTAAATATTGGCTGCATTGACGAAACTGGTGAAAGCTGGAACCAGGAGCTTTCTTTTTCGGTAGACAGATCTGTTTTATAACGTATACCAGGCAGAAAAAGGGTACCGCAAAAGGAATGCTTCATCATTCTGCGGTACCCTTTTATGGTAAAAAATTATGGTTGAATCCGTCCTTTATGGGCGCTCTTGGTTAGCCGGTTTAGGCTTCTGTACCGAAGAGCTCCAACTGGGTCAGCGCCGGGAATGGGGAGGGGTCATCGGCTTTTCGAAGTGTGTCAAGTTTTACCCATTCCACTGTTTTTGGCTCAATGCGGAAGGACTGTGCCTCTCCGCTTTTCACCAGCGGGAACGTTTGGCTGCTGCCGTCCGAAAAATGCAACGTTGCGCTTTCCCACCAAGCGTCATGCGGGAAGTCCGCGCGCAGGTAGAATACCACTTCATCCAGCCGTACCTTGCGCCCGAAATCCAGCGTCCATTCGGCTTGCGGATTTCGGTTGATGCCCCAGCTTGAATACGGCCATTCCCCGTGGAAGGTGTTGGCTTTCAGCCCGTCGATTGCATTGCGCGCGGCGAATACGGCTTCTCCCCGCGTTTCGACGTTGGCGCTTGCATGTGGGAACAAACTATTGTTTTCGTGTTCGTCCAGCGGGTTAAAGGCAAGGTTTTTGCGCGCGGCGATTTCATCGGGCGAAGCGTAGCGCGCATACAACAGGTGCCGAGTCCCGGAAAAAGCGCGGGGAGAGTAAGAAACACGCTTCTCGCCGAACGGAATGTAAAAGACAAAGCGGTCTGTTTTTAAAAAGGTGAAAGCAGGCGCAAGGGTATCGTCAAACTGGAGTACTACGAAGCGGCCGGGTTCACTGCTTTCTATCACCAGGCAGTCACCCTGCGTATATTCGGGGTCATATACTAGGTTCACTTCGGTTTTGCCCGCCGCACAGGCGAGCGTTTCGCCGGAAGCATTCGTAATTTTCAGGGTAAGGCTCATTTTAGGTTCCTCTTTCTTTCGTGGAATTACTTAAAACTAATTGTTATTGAAGATTCAGGGTCAACTGTCCTTCAAAGCGGATGAGTACGCGCCAAAGGGTTTCGGGCCAGGCAAGGCGCAGGCGGGGGTCGTTAATCGGGATGCTTTCCACACGAAGCTCGCCACGGTCCGCCGAAACGGTGCCCAGGCTGCCCACCGCGATGGTGCGGCCGGTGATGCCGGGCTTTTCGCAGAACATCAGGCTCAGCACCGCTTCGCTTCGGCTGCCGGAAAAACGGTCCTCCACGGTGATGCCGGCGCCCTTATGCAGCGTGACACGGCGAAGGTAATGTTCTACCCCCGCCTCGGGCGGATAGGCCCCGGAAATATCCATAGAAATGCTGCTTTGGTTTTCCTTAAAGGAAACCTCCACATCGCGGGCGGCAAAGGCCGCACCGTCTTTCTGCATCACCCCTCCGAAGGTGGGCAGATTGTGGTAGGCGGACTGCATGGTCCAAATTTCGTAGCGGCGCGGGGAAAAGGTCTTTTTCGTGTAGCTTTCCACGCCGACGTCAATTAGGAACGGCAGACCATTTTTATAGACGGTGAAACTGCCGGTATCGTTGTGGTTGTGGCTGTCGTTGTTGTCGCCAGCCTTCACAGCCAAGCAGTAAGCGGAATCCCGCGCGATAAAAATGCCAACGCTCGGGTAGTAGAGTTCCGGGTGACGCACTGGCTTTTCTGGGTGGTATGCACTGATTTCATTTGCTAGAAAAGCGGCCTGAAGCCGATAGAACAGGTTAATTTCATCTGGTAGGTCCCGGTCTTCGCTTTTCTGCCATTCCTCCGCGGCAAACGCGGTGAGGTTAGGATTTTCCGTGCGCAGCCCGAACAGAAATTCACGTACCCCGGCACGGCCTGCAATGGGGGAACAGTCGGCAAAATTGATGTAGTATTTGTCATCCACATGCATGCTCAGAATATAGGCGGCAAGATTGCGGATTTTGGGTTTGCGGTAAAGCGGCGCAAATACATTCCCGCAAACGGCGTTGAGCACTTCTGTCGCGTTTAGCAGGCAGAGTCCGGCGTGGCGGTAGTACTGCGCACCTTCCTCGCAGCAGCCGTCCTCACCATAGTCCTTCAAAAAGCAGTCCAAGCTGTAAGCGGCCTGCCGCACCGTATGTTGTTTAATATCCTGCGGCTGGTCCGTGGTGAATACAGTAATCAGCACGTTTTGCGTGCACCAGGGCGTCCAGTTGCACATGGGCTCGTCCCCGTTGCCCATCCACCAGAAGTGACGGTTTAAGTAAGGCGTGACAATGCGGGTGTTCAGCTCGGAGAGGATGCGTTTGCAGATGAGCGGGCTTACCGCGTCCAGTTCCTCGCGCAGCAGATAGCGCACCATGGCCAGCTGAGCGCCAGTTTCGCAGGCAAACAGGTCCAGTACGGGCGCTTCGGTGTCCGGAAGAATCCGTTGCGGCGTGTCGCGCACGTAGCTGTTGTGCGCTGGAAGCTGCCAGCCGCTCTCCTCACAAAGGGCATAAATGCCGTCGATGACGCCGTCGAGAAAGCGTCCCTTCCGCTCGACAAATTCAGCCAGCGCAAGCGCATTCAACGTTCTGCGCCGAGCCATGTAAAGCGCTTCAAACCGGACGCGGTTTCCGGTGCGGCAAAAGTCCATGTAGGCGGTTGCCGGAATGGCCGGGTAAGGTTGGTTCAGCGCCTCTTCACCGCGCTTTATAAGCTGCGCGGCGGTTTCTTCGGAAAGTGCGGCGCGGTCAATGCGACCGTTTTGCGCAAAGGGAGTGAAGTCCGCCAGCTGCGTCGGCAGAAAACTGAGTATTTCTGAAAACATAAAGATCCCCGTTTCAAAGTTTATTTTTCATATATTCCCTGGGCGAACAGCCTTCCACCTTTTTAAAGACTTTACTGAAATAGAAAGCGCTCTCAAATCCAAGTGCTTCGGCAATTTCGTAAATCTTTTCGTTGCCGTCTGCCATCATTTTTTTCGCTGCCGCGATCTTTTCCTGTGTGATGTATTCCACAAAGTTACAGCCAGCGGAGCGGGTAAAAAGCTGGCTCAGGTAATTTGGGCTGAACCCGAAAACAGCCGCTACCTCGTTGAGGGAGAGCTTTTTATTTAGGTTTTCGCGAATATAACCCTGCACCTCGACCACAATTCTGTCTTTGTAACTTTGTTTCCGGTTTTGCAGCACTTCCTGCAAGCCATCCCGGAATTTAAGAATCCAGGCGAGAATTTCGTCGGTCGTACGTTTGGCGTAAATGCTGCGGAATCCCTCGCGGTCGTCAGCAAAAATCTGGGAAACAGTTTGTTCACCGTCCGGCAGCATAGAAATCGCCATATAAAGAAGGCTGCACGCAGCGTCCATTGCCTGCAGACGGCGGGCCGGGCTGTCGCGGAAGCTTTCGGCAATCTCCGTAATCAGTGTATACAAGGCGTTGCCGTCCAGCTCGGTGTAAGCTTTGGCGAGCCGGTCCTTATACTGGGAAAGGTCGAACACTGCGGTGTTGTTTGCAGTTTCACCCAAACGCTCGGCAAACAGAATGGGGTCCTGAGCAGAGACACTGTGAAAAATCTGCCGTGCCGCGTAGAACGATTCTGAGAGACGAAAAGGGTCATCCACTTTGGTACCCACAGCGCAGATCAACCGGACGTTGAAATAATTGTAGACAATGGAAATTGTCTTTTCCAGTACGTTTTTCAGCACATCGCAGTAGGTGGGCACCTCCTGCTCACTTAGGCAGAAAGTAATGCTGAAATGGCGCATGTCCAGGCTGGTGATATAGCAGGCCATGTATTTGGTGATGGTTTCGCGCACCATGCGGATGGTGCTGGAATACAGTTTAACGAGCTTTTCGTCGCTCATCCCCGCACTGTTGATCCCGAGAACCTCGCAGTAGCAGACAGCGTAGGCTTCAAAGGAAAAATCCATGCCGAGTTCTGTGCGCTGCATCCGGTACTGCTCCCGGTTTTCAAACAGATTGTTCAGCAGGCGCACAAAAAAGCGGTCGTAAAAAGCCTGCATTCCGCCACGCTCTTCCGGCGCCTGGCGGACCCCTTCACTTTTTTTCAAATCCCGCAGCAGGTCAACGGCCTTGGCAATGGAGGCGGCCAGCGTTTCCGGCGTAAGCTCCAACTTAATGAGGTAATCCACCGCCTGATAACTGATGGCTTCTTTGACGAGCTGAAACTCTTCAAAACTGGTCAGCAGAATAAACAAGGGGAGTCGACCGTATGTTTCGCGGCAGTATTTCATGACCTCAAGACCGGATTTCAGCGGCATTTTAATATCGGCGATTACAAGGTCGGGCGAATACCGCTGGATCATTTCCAGCGCTTCCCCGCCGTTGTGCGCGGTGCCGCAGATTTCAATATCGTAGTCCTCCCACTTCAGCATGGATTGCAGACCGACCAGCACAAGCGGCTCGTCGTCTGCCAGAAGCAGTTTAATCATTTACGACTTCCTCCCTCGGAACCGGTTTCGGGAAGTGGCCGCCAGGGAAGCAGAATGGCGGTTTTGGTGTAAATGCCCGGTTCACTTGTAATGGTAATTCCATAGTGTTCGCCGAATTCGTACTGAATTCTTTTGTGAACGTTTAGAATGCCGACCTGGCGGAACATGCCGGAGGGGGCATCCCCGTCCCCATCAAAGATTTTCTGAATGCTTTCGGCGTCCATGCCCACCCCGTCGTCCGTCACGGTGAGCTCCACGTCGCCGTCTTCCCGGCGGCGGCCTTTTACCTCAATGTGACCCGCGCCGCCTTTGGGTTCAATTCCGTGAAACACGGCGTTTTCCAGCAAAGGCTGGAGCGTGAAGCGGGGGATGGCGTTTTGCAGGATGCCGTCATCCATCTCTTTTGTCATAGTAATGGCTCCGCCATAGCGGTATTGTTGAATTACAAAATAATCGTCCAGCAGGCTGAGTTCCTCTTCAAGGGGAATCATCTTTTCCGTGCCCTTAGAAATATTTTTTAGCAGCCGGGAAAGTGCGGTTGTCATTTCCGCAATGCCTGTGGCGTTCTGAATAGTGGCCATCCATTTGATGGAGTTCAGCGTGTTATAAAGGAAATGCGGATTAATTTGGCTTTGCAGCATCTGGTATTCCAGTTCCTGCTTTTTCTTTTCGTCCGCCAGCCTGGTCTGCATTAGATTGACCACGTTGCGGGAAAGCTGATTAATTCCACGGCCCACTTCGCCAAGTTCGTTATCCCACTCGATTTCCGGATCGTAGGAAAAATCTCCATGGGAAATCAGGACCATCCGCTTTCTCATTTTGGCCACCGGCGTGTTAATTAAGTGGTTTAAATAGGCGGTGATAAGGCTGCCGAGGGCAATGATGCCGATGCAGATGAGAATGGTCAGCCTGATAAAGTTGTTCCGCTGTTCGGCAAGCTGCTGCTCGGAAAGACTGTTGGAAAGGGTCATTCCGGTACCGCGCACCGGGTAGCTTACCAAAGTCTTTTTAACACCGTGCTGGAACCCGAGAACGGAAATTTCAGTTTTCGCGTCCAGTGTTTCCGAATTGCTGTTAGCTTGGGTCTTAGCAAAATCCTTAGGAAGCAGAGTAAAGTTTGCTCCGGCGTACTGGTAGGTGTTGCCGCCAAGCTTCAGGTAAAGGCTGCTGTCCGGCGGGACAACATAATTGGAAAGCTGGTCGGTAATCAGGCGGATGTCGACCGCCAGATAGACGTAGCCGATAATCTCTTTGTTGGTAGGCCGGAAAATCGGGCGCACCATTGGAATGGTATTTTTTGGTTCGGCAGGGTCTACGTTATAAGGATCCGTTTCAATTTTCTGCCAAGCATACGCCTGCTTGGGGGCACCAGGGAATAACAGGTTCAGATTGTAAACGTTGACCGGTAGCGTTTCGGTGGAAGCGCTGCCAACCTGCAAAAAACGGGTATGCTGTGTATCCATGACGATGACCCGGCGAATGTAGCTGCCCGCGCGGTTATTCTGGTATTCTTCCTTAAGACGGTTGTAGGTGAGAAACGCTTCGGAGGGACTTACTTCCGCAGCCTCTAAATAAGAAATAATCTGGCTGTTGGTACTGCACCATTTGCTGAGAGTGTCCAGCGCGGCGGAATCCTGTGCGATTAGCCCGGAAACCAGCTGCAGATTAAATTCTGTAGATTGGATCTGATTCCTTCTTGCGTAGGACTGAAATTGGGAGTAACTGACCGTGGCGAAGAAGATGGTGACAAAAAGGGTAAAAAGAATGGTGACCATCCGGATTTTTGATTTAATTGTTTTAAGAAATCTCCGCTTCATAAAAACCTCCGCGGCGTTGGGGTTAGGGTACGGTTTGCCCTTTTATCAATCGCAAATTGCGCTGGAAAACCCAAAATGCAGGCTTTGCCTAAGCGTTCCAGAGAAGGCAAAAGCAAGCGTATATAAGTTAACGCATAATTTATAAAGTTATGATGAAACTGTACTTATGGTATCTTGATGAGAAGAAATTGTCAACTAAATCCGTTGCTATTTGTGCAGAATGTAGACATCGCATAAGATTTTACATGATTTTGTGAAAATCTTACATGTTTTTGCAGCGCACATGAAAAGTTCGAGAAAAAGTGAATGTTCTTTTAATTTTTTATATTACAATTTCTTCACAGAGAGGCTAAAATAATAAAGCAAACGCACCGGAAAGGCGGCGCGGTGGTATCCAATCATAAGGAGGAGAAAAAATGAACAAATTACGCAAAGTAACCAGTTTGATTCTTGCAATGAGTTTATCTGCATCGGTTCTTGCGGGCTGCGGTAACGGCAGCACCGAGTCCCAGGCATCTCAGGCATCCCAAGCGCAGGCTTCTTCCCAGGCCGGCGGCCAGGTAAAGCTTGTGTGGGCTCTGTGGGATAAAGACAAGACCACCTATTATCAGCCGTTAATTGATGCCTACAAAGAGAAGAACCCCAATGTCACCATTGAAATGAAAGACCTCGGTTCCACCGATTACCAGACTGCGCTGGGTACGCAGCTTGCTGGCGGCGACAGCGGACTGGACATCATTACTGTAAAGGATGTTCCGGGTTATGTGGCCATGACAAACGCAGGCCAGTTGGAAGATTTGACCCAGTATATTAAGGACAACAACATTGACCTGAAGAAATACGGCGGTATTACGGACCAGGTTACGGTGGATGGTAAGCTTTACGAGCTCCCGTTCCGCAGCGACTTCTGGCTCCTCTACTACAACAAGGACCTGTTCGATAAGGCAAAGGTTGACTACCCGACGAACGATATGACCTTCGAACAGTACGACGCATTGGCCCGTAAGCTGGTAAGCGGCAGCGGCAACGACAAGACCTATGGCGCGCACTATCATACTTGGCGCAGTGCGGTGCAGCTGTTCGGCATTCTGGACGGCAAGCACACGGTGCTCGATTACCAAGATGGCTACACCTGGATGAAGCCGTATTATGAAATGGTTCTCAAACAGCAGGACGACGGTGTTGTAATGGATTACGCAACACTGAAAACCAGCAGCACCCATTATTCCGGCGTGTTTGAAAATAGTTCCGTTGCTATGATGAACATGGGCAGCTGGTTTATTTCCACCCTGATGGCTGACAATAAGGCTGGCAAATCCACTGCTAAGAACTTTGGTATTGTGAAATATCCGCACGCAGAAGGCGTAGAACCAGGTTCTACACTGGCTACCATTACCGGCCTCGCAGTTGCTTCTTCCTCCAAAAATAAGGAAGCGGCTCTGGACTTTGTGAAATTCGCCAGCGGCGAAGAAGGCGCTGTAGTCGTTGCGAAGACCGGCACCATCCCGGCGATTATGAGCGATGAAGTCATCGAGTTCATTACTTCTATGGAAGGCTTCCCGACCGATCCAAACAGCAAAGAAGCTCTGAAGACCTCTCATACCTATCTTGAAATGCCGATGAACGCCAAGAGCGCGGAAGTAGAAACCGCACTTAATGACGATCATGACGCCATTATGACGAAGAGCATTTCCATTGATGAAGGCCTTAAGAAAATGAGCGAAGACGTTAAGGCAATTCTTGGATAATCCACTCCTGCACAGCAAATACAATTGCACGCGCTGAAAACTGCGGGTCGAGGAGGGCTCCTGCCCGAACCGGCCCGCTGATTTTTACAGGAAACCTGCGCACATTTTGCCGAATCCGCCCTCCGTGCGGGGCACTCAATCATTCGGTGCAAGAAGCTTGTGCGGTTAATTATCAAAAAGGAGGACACGGACTGCTATGTCAACACATGTCAAAACCGTATCGTCGAAAGGCAGAAAACGGCGCAACAACTTAATCGCTTACAGTTTTATCGCACCGAATTTCATCGGATTCGCCGTATTTACTCTGGTTCCCATCCTGATGGCGGTGGGGCTGAGCTTTATGAAATGGAACGGTTCCGCCGTACAGGGACCGCAGTTTGTCGGCCTGGCGAATTATGCCAAGCTGTTTACCGACAGCCGCTTTAAGCAGGCTTTCATTAATACGGTCATTTACACCGTAGCCACGGTTCCGCTGACCATGATTACCTCGCTTTTGTTGGCAGTCATTTTGAACCAGAAAATCTTTGCGCGGAATTTCTTCCGTACCATCAGCTTTTTCCCTTATGTGGCTTCGCTGGTTGCGGTGGCTGCAGTCTGGAATGCGCTGTTCAGCCCGGAAAAGGGCCCGGTGAACCAGGTTCTGCGTGCCATTGGCATTTCAAACCCGCCCGGTTGGGCCGTCGACCCGAACTGGGCGATGGCAACCCTGATTTTGTTCAGCGTTTGGAAAAACATGGGCTATTATATGATTATGTATCTTGCGGGTTTGCAGAGCATCAGCCCCGAGCTTTACGAGGCTGCGGGTCTGGACGGTGCGAACACCGTGCAGAAGTTCCGCTATGTAACGCTGCCGCAGCTCGGCAATACTTCTTTCCTGGTGCTTATCATGGTAACCATCCAGTGCTTCAAGGTTTACGACGTTGTCCTCATGATTACCAACGCTGGGCCGGGTACCAAAACACTGGTGCTCGTGTTCCATATTTATAACGTCGCGTTCAAGCAGTGGGATTTGGGTTACGCAAGCGCAATTTCGATGGTGCTGTTCCTGATGGTACTCATTGTTACCATTGTACAGTTCCGCGGCGAGAAGAAAATATCGAATTGACGGGAAGGGAGAAGAAATAAATGGGAAAAGCCAGAACCAAAGTAATTTTATATGTGGTCCTGATTTTATTAGCGTTCACGATGCTGCTTCCGTTTGTCTGGATGCTTTCCGCGTCGCTGAAGCTGAATAAGGACGTGTTTACCTTCCCGATCCAGTGGATTCCGCAGAATCCCCGTTGGGAGAACTACCAAGATATCTGGACCGTTATTCCGCTTGGCCGGTTCGTCGGCAACACGGCGATTCTGACGGTAATTGTAACGCTTCTGCAGCTTTTGACCTCCAGCTTTGCGGCTTATGCGTTTGCAAAACTGGACTTCAAGGGGAAGAACGCTCTGTTCCTCGGTTACATTTCAACCATTGCTGTGCCGTGGCAGGCCTACATGGTTCCGCAGTTCATTATGATGCGCAATACATTTCATCTGAACGATAAACTTACCGCCATTGTCTGCCTGCAGGCGTTTTCCGCCTTTGGCGTGTTCCTAATGCGGCAGTTCTACGCGGATATTCCAAACGAACTGTGCGAGGCGGCCCGCATCGATGGCCTGAACGAATACCAGATCTGGGGGAAAATCATGCTGCCGCTTTCCAAGCCGGCGCTGTCCACCCTGACGATCTTCACGTTCGTTAATACTTGGAACGACTTTTTGGGGCCATTGATCTACCTGACCACGACGGAGAAGAAAACGCTCCAAATCGGTCTGCGTATGTTCATTTCCCAGTATTCCACGGAATACGGACTAATCATGGCGGCCTCGGTGGTTGCGTTGATTCCGGTCCTGATCGTGTTCCTGAGCCTGCAAAAGTATTTTGTGCAGGGCATTGCGACCAGCGGCTTGAAGGGTTAAGAAAAAATAGTACTTTGGGTTGCCGGGCACGGCAGCAAGGTGGGAACGGTATTTCCCCCGCCGTTGCCCGGCAGCCCGTTTTCTGTAAATTAGGAGGAATTTGCATGATGATCAAGGCTTTTCCGGGGAAACCGGAATTGACGGATTCCGAGGTGGAAGAGGCTCTGGTGCGCGCCACGGAGCAAGTGCGGCGCAATCTTCCGAAATTCACCTATGTCAGCCAGAACCACTCCAGTGTGAACGGTTTTTACCCGCCCTGCGACAACAACCAGTGGACCTGTGGATTCTGGCCGGGTGAAATCTGGCTGTCTTACGAATACACCGGGGACGACATTTTCCGGTATGCCGCGCTGATTCAGGTGGAAAGCTTTTTGCACCGCATTGAAAATCACATCGAAGTCGACCACCACGATATGGGATTTCTCTACTCCCCGTCCTGCGTTGCGGCCTATAAGCTGACTGGGAGCGAAAAGGGCAAGAAGGCAGCTATCCTTGCGGCGGACCAGCTCATCACCCGTTTCCAGCCAAAAGGAGAGTTCCTTCAGGCGTGGGGCAAACTCGGCGCAAAGGAAAACTACCGCTACATCATCGACTGTCTGCTCAATGTGCCTTTGCTGCATTGGGCCAGCGAAGTAACCGGCGACGAAAAGTACCGCGACATCGCGCTTCGGCATACGGCTACCTGTCTGAAGTATTCCATCCGGCCCGACAATTCCACGTACCACACCTTCTTTATGAACCCCGAAACGGGTGCTCCCGACCACGGTGCCACCTGCCAGGGCTACCGGGATGACTCCGCGTGGGCGCGCGGCCAGGCATGGGGCGTTTACGGCATGGCTTTAAGCTACCGCTACAACCGGAACCCGGCTTATCTGGACGCATTCCGCCGCGTGACGGAATTCTACCTTTCCCGCCTGCCGGAAGATTTGGTGCCATACTGGGATTTGACGTTTATGAGCGGGGAGGAGGAGCCGCGCGACTCTTCCAGTGCAAGCATTGTAGCCTGCGGCCTGCTGGAAATGGCCAAGTACGTGGAGCCGCAGGAAGCGGAAACCTACCGGACACTTGCCCGGCAGATGCTGAAAAGTTTGGCGGACTGTTACAGTGTCAAGGACCCGAAGACCTCCAACGGTCTGGTACTGCACGGCACCTACAGCAAAAAGTCTCCGTACAACACCTGCACGCCCGAAGGCGTGGATGAGTGCGTTTCGTGGGGCGATTATTTCTACATGGAGGCCCTGACCCGCCTGCACAAGGATTGGGACCTGTACTGGTAAAGGAGCAAACGGTATGAAGCAGGAAGTATTTTTCAAACAGGGAAAGCAATTCTTTTTTGATGACCGGGCCCGTGTGGCGGAGTATGTAAAGGCGAATTGCGCGCAGCAGGCAGAGCAGATTATTGCGGTTGCAAACGACGTGGTAAATCAGAAGTTTCTGTTTAATCTGCGCTGGGATATGGAACGCACGTATTCCCCGGTGGTGTTTGAGGGAGATATTGATTGGCTGCACCAGCCTGGCGATGACCCGGAATGGATTTACGCCTTTAATCGGATGCGCTTCTGGATCTGCCTTGGGCAGGCATACGCCTTGACGGGAGATGAAAAGTACGCCCAGGCGTTTGCAAAGCAGCTTTGCAGCTGGGTGGATACGGTAAAAAAGGACGACCCGAAAAACCAGCTGGCATGGCGTACCATTGAAGCCGGCCTGCGTATGGAGTACTGGCTGAAAGCTATGTGCTATTTCGAAGGCAGCCCCGCCATTACGGATGAGGTGATGGAAAAGTTCCTCAACAGCATGACAGAGCATGCCGAATATATCATGGGCGTTTACAACAGCTACAACCTGATGAGCAACTGGGGTGTGCTAGCAAACCATGGTTTGTTCCTTGCGGGTGTCATGCTGCCATCCACGCCGCGTACGGCGGAGTACCGCGCGGAAGCGCTGCGTCGGCTCACGCAGGAAATCACGATTCAGGTTTATGAGGACGGCATGCAGTGGGAACAAAGCCCCATGTATCATAACGAGGTAGCGCACGATTATCTTGATGTTGTGATTCTGGCCCGGCGCAACGGCATCACCCTGCCGGAGGTCCTTGAGAAGAAAACGCATGACATGTGCCTTGTTGACCTTTATGGCCAGAAGCCGGACGGCAATGAGGTTTCCATGGGCGACAGCGACGAAATTGATGTGCGCGACATTGTGAGCAAGGGCGCGTATCTTTACCACGACGCGGAACTGAAGTGGGGCGGTTACGAGCGCTTCGATTTTGACTGCATTTGGGATCTTGGTATTGAGGCAGCGAATGAATATGCCGCGCTGGAAGCAAGGGCTCCGGAAAAAACGGCACACGCCCTGCATTCCAGCGGAAATTATTACTTCCGCAGCGACTGGGGAAGGGACGCTTCCTTCCTTCACTTCCACTGCGGCACACTGGGAGCGGGCCACGGGCATTCGGACCAGCTTCATTTCGACCTGTTCAGCCGCGGGGAGGATATCCTCATCGACGCGGGCCGTTATACTTATGTTGATAAACCGGAACGCTACGAGTTTAAGGATTCCACCGCGCACAACACCTGTACAGTGGATGGACGGAATTTCTATGTCTGTCAGGACAGTTGGGGCTGCTCCAAGCTCAGCCGTGCGGTCAATCAGAAGTTTGCGGACTGCGGTAAATACGGTTACGCCGAAGGCGGGCACCTGGGATATTACGATTTGGAAACCGGCGGAGTGTTTGTCAACCGCCGCATCGTGACCATCGATTCCGACCTTTATGTGGTAGCGGATGAATTCTATGCAGGAAATCCCCATACTTACCGGCAGTATTTTCATTTTAACAACCTCGGTTCCGTTTCCGGCAGCGGGGACCGCTTTGTCTACAGCAGCACGAAAAACCGCGCGGAGATCTGCCTGGTTGGCAATCACCGTTCCGCGGTGCTCACCCCAACCCGCCTTTCCCGGCATTACAATCTGGCGGAAGACAATGTAACGCTTCAAACGGAATTGGCGGGCAATGGATTTACCTCTGCCTTTACGGTCATTTCCTTGAATCCTGCAGGGGAAGGCGAACGCGTTGAGGTGGAAAAGGTGCCGGTTTACTCCAACTTTAAAGAAATTCAGTTTGAGGACCGGCTCATTGAGGCGTTGACGATTACCAAGGGTGCGCGGCGCTATACTGTGGTCGTTGCCCATCAAGAGTATGCCAGTCCGACGGACACCTTCCGTGCAGATGGCTGCACAGGCTTCGGCAACGTGGTGGTGTTCGACCGAGCGGCGGGCGAAACCACCGTGGGCAAAACGCTGGTCTGGTAGCCGACGGCTGCACCCGGCAGTAAGAAACGAGTTTGTATTTCTTTGGAAAGAAATTGGAAAAACAAAAGCGCAGTTCAGAAGTTATTCTGAACTGCGCTTTTTCTGTATCATCGAACACGCTCCTGCTGAGTTGGCGGACGAATACTAATATGGGTTCGACTAATTTTCACAATCCAACGGTTTGCTGCCGATTACGAAGATGAATACAGTCATAAATATTTCCAACTTTTTAAATTTTTGGAAAAATTCGTGCTTTTTCTATTGATTAATTTCTAATATTGCATATAATGAAATTTGTAAAGGGCATGAGGGTTGTAGGTTATACCTCCAGAAGGGACTGTTCTTCGGTTGCTTAGGACTACCGGAAAGGAGGTGACTGGTATGGAGATTCTCTATGCAGTATTGTTTTTGGTTGTTGCTACAGGATACATATTGGTTGTTCGGCAACAGGCAAAAAAATAACCGCCCCCGGGCTAAGGAAAGCGGTTATCTGCCGACTGGGCCTTCCACGAAAGTGGAATGCCCTTTGCATTAAATATTATATCTTTGGAATGCAAAAAATGCAAGAAATTCAGAAAATTATGATTCAGAAAGGAAAAATTCCAGAAAAAACAGGCTGTAATATTACATGGATTCCAGCAGATACTATGCTTGTAGTCTGACTGCAAGGAGCGTTAATTATGACGGACGACAAGCAAAACAAACCATCTGTTTGGAACGGCAGCACAAATGCAGAAACAGCCGGTGAACCCATGAATCAGGCGGGAAAAACATTTGAAGATATGTTTCCCTACCTGCTCTCTGGGGAATCAGACGATTTGTCCAGTGAATTTACCGCAAAACTATAAAAAGGAATCCCGCTGGGAACGGCGGGATTCCTTTTTTGAACGTTTATGCCAAATCCTGTGCCGCGCAGCCGGAATCCTGACCGCGTTTCTGCTCAATGTATTCGCTTGGGGTCAGACCGGTGTGCTTTTTAAAGGCCTGGCTAAAATACTGGGAATTGTCGCCGAAGCCAACCTGCTTGGCAATGGAGGAAACTTTTGTTAAACCATGTTTTGTAATTAGGTTTTCCGCTTTTTCCATACGGATTCGATTCAGATAAGCGGAGAACTTTTCGCCGGTTTCCTTATAAAACTGTTTGCTCAAATAATTCACGTTCATAAAAATGTAGTTCTCTGAAATCCATTTTAGGGAAAGGTTCGGGTCGCTCAAATGATTATTGACATAGTTCAGGGTCTGCTTTATATAATCTTTGTGCCGAAAGTCGTCTTTCATGTTTTCTGAAATCAATCGTTTCAGTTCTTGGGCTGTTCGCTCCGCAACCTCGTCCACATTGCCGCAGTCGTTGATCTCTTTAAAAAACTGGGACAGGTCATGCGGCTGCATCTGATTCGTATTCACGATGGTCTGCACAGTCAGTTTGGAAGCTAGCGTTTTGGCAAATTCCGTATCCACCACCGAACTGAAGCATTCGGTAATGCTGTTGGAAAGATTCTGAATGTTTTCGCAGATTTCTTTCGATACCAAATCGGCGCGCTCAATAATGGAGGAGTAGTTGTAAATGCCTTTCGGGGTGTTGCTTTCGTCGATGAAATAAATCTTTTCATAACGCTGGACTTTTGGAATCAGGTTTTGGAACAGCTCTTTAATGTTCGAGAAAGTGAGCTGCTGCAACGTAGGATGCACCGCCATGCGGGGAAATTTCCAAGAAAGAATGGTTGCGTTGAATCTGGTCAGGTCGGTTGTGCTTTCTGTGTTCAGAATAAAGATGGCAGTATTTTTCACATAAATAATATTAAAACAGATGGAAAGATTACTTTCCGTACACAGAACATTCAGCCGGTTTGTAAATTCCGTCAGATTGTGTTCCTCCAAAAAGGAAACATAGTAAAGCGCGAACATATTGTGCTGAAATTCAAACAAGCCGGCGTAACGGGAAAGAACGTCCTCCCAGTCTGCCTTGAAGGTTAGGCTTTCCATTAGGAACTGCTTTTGAAGCACGGTTTGGAACTGGTTGGACAAAAGCTCTTTTTCATATTGAAGCTTTTTTAGGGCACGTTTTTTCATAATATCAACTTTGGCCTTTTGAATGGCGTCGATAATGCCCTTTTCATTAATGGGCTTCAGCAGATAATACTTTACCCCGTATTCCATGGCTTGTTTTGCGAATTCAAATTCTCCGAATCCGGACAGTATGATAAATTCAATGTCGGAATCGATTTCATGGACTTTTTTAATCAGATTCAGTCCATCCAGACCAGGCATCTTAATATCGGTTAAAACAATATCCGGATATTCGTCGCAGATCATGTCGAAAGTTTCGATTCCATCCTTGCACAGACCAGCTAATTCAATTCCGTAGTCTTCCCACCGAATCAACCGGCTGATAGCCTCCCGGATAATTTTTTCGTCATCCGCAATAATTAAACGTAGCATATCACTCATCCCCTGCTGGATCCGGAATGCTGTTCCGTTCCGTTTTCTGTGCGGCGTCGTCAGGCACGGCAAGGATCACAATGGCGTTTCCATCCTTGTTTTCAAAGGAAAGGCCGTACTCCGTACCATAAATCAGCTGAATCCGTTGATTAATATTTTCAAGCCCGACTCCGCTTCCGTTCGGTTTAATTTCTCCTGTTTTCAGTTTTTCCATAATGTCCGGTTCGATTTGCGAGCCGTTGTTTTTAACACAAATCAGTACGTGGTCTTCCTTTCTGGTAACGATGATTTTTATGGTGCAGACATCTGTGATTTGTTCCAGCGAGTACTTAATTGCGTTTTCCACCAGCGGCTGAATGCACATTTTGGGGATAAGCGTTTTCATCAGGTCGTCCTCCACCTGATAGGAAAAGTTCAGGCGGTCTTCAAAGCGAATCTGCTGAATCTGCAAGTAGTTTTCCACAATGGAAAGCTCTTTTTCAATCGGGACCAAGTCGGTTTTTGTATCAATCGAGTACCGCAGAAGTGCCCCCAAGGATTCGGTCATTTGAGAAATATTGTTTTCCCCGATAATTTTTGCCTGCCAGTTGATGGATTCCAGTGTGTTGAATAAAAAATGGGGGTTAATCTGCTGCTGCAGCATTTTTAACTGTGTGTCCTTAATCAAAATCTGCTTGACATAATTTTCTTCAATCAACTGCTCAATCCGTTCCACCATGGAATCAAATTCCTGATGCAGCAGCCCAAGCTCGTCACGGCGCTGACGGTAGTCGTAATTCCGTTTGGACTGTTTTGCTCTGGTTCCATTTTTAAAGCTGTTGATTTTTTCAATCAGTGTATTCAGGTGCACCAGTACCGATTGGATTAGAAGGTTGGAAATCAGAACAGAGAGAAATGTGAAGAAGATGACTAATAGGATAAAAATCAAGTTTGAAAGTATGACAGAGTGGAAGACCTGATTGTAGTTGGTTGCAATATTACAGGTCCAGCCGACCTTGTCCATAGTACGGCTGACTACGAAATATTTTATGTGGTTCCGCTCCAGAATCTGATACGGAAGGCCGGAGGAGCGGTCCTCCTGAATCCGCATGGAATCGGGGTTATTGACCGGGTAAATCGGAAGATTGCCGTTCCAAATGTACAGCGAGGTGTCTTTGGAAGAATCGGTTTCTTTCTTAATATCTTCCACCATATTGCTGAGGTTTACCCGAATAACCAGAACACCGATGCTGTTCAGGCTGAGGTTTTCCGTTTTGCGGATGGAGCGCACGCAGAGAATGCTGGAATCTTCCCGCCCTGTACTGATCCACACCGGGTTTCCGGTGTTCTGCTTCTGGATTTCCACAATCTTATTATGTACCACTTCGGACTCCGCAGAGGAGTCCCGACCATAGGAAATGGTGCCGTTGTTTTCTTCCAGTGCAATGTTGATAATGTTATGGTTGGAACCCGCAAAGGAGGTCATGATTTCGGTAATGGCCTGTTTCGCCTTCCATTTCCCCATAACCATCTCATTGGCGGAGTTTAGTGTGGCAATTCCGGATTGTACTGTTTTACTAGTGGCAATAAACTGGGAGATATCCTCGATTTCGCCCATGTCGGATTCGATTTTGGATGAAACCATGGATAGTGGAACCGCGGATTTTTCATAGAGCAGATCGTTATAGCTTTTCAGAAGATACCGGCTGCTCACAATTACACTGATACCGATGCAAACGACATTCAGCAGGAGAATCGCGCGGAACTTGTTTTTGAGCCGCAGGTTGTTGATAGCCTGGCGGAGGGTATGTAAAAATTTCATAGGGAATAACCAATCCTATTGTTAAACATGTTATCACTACTTTTAATATAGACACAAATCCACCATTTTGTAAAGAAAAATTTATGGAATTAAACCGAAACACATTTTTTTAAACAACTTTGCATGGAAATTTGTATTTCAACTTTGAGAAATCGCTCTTATAATAAACATCAGAATTCACAAATTCAATTCAATTGAATGGAGGAAGTTTGATGAAAAAGCGTATTCTTTCCATTGCGCTTGCCTGTGCGATGATTGTAGCTTCGTTCGCAGGATGCGGCGGTGGAACAACCACATCCACAGATGCAGGAAGCGCTGCCGGCAGCGATGCCAGCCAGGCGGCGGCCGAAACCAAAAAAATCCGTGTGGCATGGTGGGGCAACCAGGTGCGTAACGATCGTACCACCAAGGTTCTGAAAATGTATGAGGAAAAAAATCCGGGCGTAAAATTTGAAACCGAATTTTCCGACTGGAGCGGCTATTGGGATAAGATGGCTACTGAGGCGGCCGCAAATTCCATGCCGGACATTATTCAGATGGACTATCAGTACATCAAGCAGTATGTAAACAAAAATCAGCTTGCAGATTTGACTCCTTATGTTGGCAAGCAGCTGAAACTGGACGATGTTTCCAAGTTTGCCGTTGATGTTGGCACGTTTGACAATAAGCTGTACGGAATGAGTCTGGGCATTACTTCTCCCGCTATGATTTATGATGTGGAAGCAGTGCAGCAAGCCGGCGTTACCCTGAAAAACGGCATGACCATGTCCGAATTCATCGATGCCGCGAAAAAAATTAAGGAAAAGACCGGCAAGACCTGCGACTTTGTTTATAGCGACGGCGAGACCATGATGGAATATCTCGTAAGAGGTCAGGGCAAGGTGCTGTTCCAGGACGGCAAGCTCGGCATTGACAGCAGCAAAGATGTCCTTCCGTTCTTCCAATTGTATGAAGACGGCGTAAAGGGCGGTTACCTGACTTCTGCGGAAGATCTGGACGCTTCCGTCGGCACCGGTATTGAACAAGGCCTGCTGGTTCTGGGCAAACAGTGGGAGGTTATGACCACCTCTAACCAGCTGTCCGCTTATGCGGCAGCTGCGAAGGACAAAAAGCTGGGCATTGTCACCTGGCCGGTTGGCGACAACGACACGCAAAAGGCTATGTGGCTGAAACCTGCTTCTTATTTCTGCGTATCTTCCGCTTCCAAAAATGTGGAAGAATGCGCCAAGGTACTGGACTTCTTCACCAACAATGCTGAAGCCTATGAAACCCTTCTGACCGACCGTGGCGTACCAGTTTCCAGCAAGGTGCAGGAAGCCATTAAGCCGAAGGTTGATGAAAGCAGCAAGCAACTATTTGATTACATTTCCGCCATTGAGGCGGAATGCTCCGAAACCAACCCGCCACCGCCGGCAGGCATGACCGAAGTGGCAACGCTTGCGCATAACCTGACAGAGCAGGTTGTGTTCCAGAAGCTTACCGCACAGCAGGCCGCAGATCAGTTCTTCACCCAGGCGAATGCGATTCTGAAGAAAGCAGCCGGTTGATGACTATCTGAGTTCCTGAACTGTATTTTCGTTATGCCGTGTTTTGTGAACTACGGTTTTGCAAAACACGGCATTTTTAAAAAAAGTATCGCTTATTTGGCGTATGGGCGCAGTTCCTTTCAGCCGTAGTTTGCAAGTCGGGTTGATGCGCCTAATTTTATATGATTCGACAGGGAAGTCGGTTTTGCCCTGGGGTATATTGCCCGCGGGCGGAGGCAAAACAGGACCCCACAGTGAAAGGGTGGTCATAACGATGACGATCAAACAAAAACTCAACAGGGAGAGTACGGCTGGTTACGTTTTCATTCTTCCGTTTATTATCGGTTTTTTGGCGTTTACCATTATTCCGATTTTCTTTTCCTTCGCGCTGTCCTTTACCAGTTACGACGTTCTTTCCGCTCCAAAATTTATCGGAATCGACAATTATGTACAGATGTTTACGAACGACTCGAAATTCTGGAAAAGCATGGGAGTTACGTTCTATTACGCACTGGTGTCTGTTCCGCTGCGTTTGATTTTTGCTTTGCTGGTCGCCATGATTCTGGTGCGGCCGTCCAAAGCTTCCGGCGTATACCGTGCGATTTATTATCTGCCGTCCATCATGGGTGGCAGCGTGGCAGTCGCTGTTTTGTGGAAAAGACTCTTTGCCAGCGACGGTGCTATTAATGCGCTGCTGCAGCTGGTTGGAATTCCGTGCAAGATTGCCTGGCTGTCCAACACAAGCACGGCAATTTGGACCCTGATTATTCTTGCAGTTTGGCAGTTCGGCTCTTCCATGTTGATTTTCCTTTCCGGCCTGAAGCAGATTCCGGTTACTTATTATGAAGCCGCCACAATAGACGGTGCGGGAAAGATGAAACAGTTTTTCAGCATTACGCTGCCCATGCTGACTCCGGTGATCTTTTTCAACCTTGTGATGCAGCTGATTAACGGATTTATGGCATTTACACAGTGCTATATTATTACGCAGGGCAAGCCGCTTGATTCTACTTTGTTCTATACGGTTTATATGTATCAGAACTCCTTCCAGTTCAATCAAATGGGTTACGGCTGCGCGATGGCGTGGGTCATGCTCTTAATTGTCGCATTGCTGACCGGCGTACTGTTTAAAACATCCAACAACTGGGTTTACTATGCGTCAAAGTAGGAGGAAACCATGAATTACACACAAAGAAAAAAAATCGGTACCGTTATTTATCATATTTTAATCTGCTTTTTCGGAATCGTCATGATTTATCCTCTGCTCTGGATGGTAATGAGTTCTTTTAAGGATAATACGGAGATTTTCACCAACGCAAAATCGCTGATTCCAAAAACATTTGAACTGACAAACTATTCCACCGGCTGGGCCGGATTCGGTGGCATCAGCTTTTCGGTGTTCTTCCGCAATTCGTTTGTCATCTGCATCCTTGCCACCGTGGGAACCGTAATTTCCTCCGCTGTGATTGCATACGGCTTTTCCCGCTGCAACTTTAAGCTGCGCGGATTCTGGTTTGCCTGCATGATCGTTTCCATGATGATGCCGTTCCAGATTATCATGATTCCGCAGTTTATCATTTTTAAGCAGCTGAACTGGGTGGGTACGTTCGCACCGCTGATTGTTCCGTACTTCTTCGGACTTCCGTTCGGCATCTTCCTCATTATGCAGTTCATCCGCGGAATTCCAAGGGAACTGGACGAGGCGGCGAAAATCGATGGGTGCTCCATTTACGGCATTTTTGTCCGCGTGATTCTTCCCTTGATTGTGCCCGCGCTGGTAACCACCGCAATTTTTTCCTTCATGTGGCGCTGGGATGATTTTCTTGCCGCTCTGCTTTACTTGAATAAGCCGTCTTTTTATCCGGTTTCGCTCGCCCTGAAAATGTTCTCTGACCCGTCGGCGCAGTCAAACTGGGGCAGCATGTTCGCAATGGCTTCCCTGTCGCTTATCCCGATTTTTGTCATTTTTATCACGATGCAGAAGTATTTGGTGGAAGGCATTAGCACAACCGGTATGAAGGACTGAAAGGAAGGTCGTTTTATTGCAGTCAGCAGAACAGTGTTTTTCAGCAAAGTTTGTGTTTCCACCGGAGGTGCCCTCGCAGGGTGATATTCCGGTGGACGGCGATTGCCTTTACCTTGCAGAAGACGGCTATGGTTTTGTTACGGATGCAAAAAGCGCTTTGGGGGAAAATGGGGGAATTCCCGAAATCAACAACGGCTTTGTGCCTGCGGAGCACCGGAAAGGCGTGCTTCCCCGCTATTTCCGTGTACGGGTGCCGCACAGCGGAAATTACACGGTCTCCGTGACCATTGCCTGTGAAGCTTCGGAGGACGTCGTGCTCTTTTCCGAACGGCGCCGGTTCGTTTGGAAAGAAAAGGCAGAAAAGGGAGCGGTCTTGACCCATACCTTTACGGCAAACGTCTGCCCGGTCATACCGACTGGTAAAAAAGAACCGTACCCGGATGAGGCTGTTGATCTGACGCTTATAGGGGAACATGCTACATTCCGCAGGATTACGGTTGAGGAAACGCACAGCGCCGTAACCATCTTTCTAGCAGGGGATTCTACTGTGACCGACCAGCAGGCAGATTCGCCTTATCTTCCCACGGAAAGCTACTGCGGCTGGGGGCAGGCGCTGCCGCTTTTTTTCCGCAGCGGGGCTGCGGTGTCCAATCACGCACATTCCGGCTTTACCACGGAAGATTTCCTGCAGGGCGGGCACTGGGAGATTATAAAACAGGCGATGCACCCGGGAGATTACGTTTTTATCCAATTCGGACACAACGATGAGAAAATACCGCATTTGGCGGCATTCAGCGGGTATCGCAGAAATTTGGAACGCCTGATTGACGAAACAAAGGAAAACGGGGGCATTCCGGTTTTGGTGACTTCGGTCAGCCGGAACCTGTGGAACGCGCCGGACGGCGGGTTCAACGATTTACTGGAGGACTGGGCGCAGGCTTGCCGCGTTATCGCGCGCGAAAAGAAGATTGCCCTGATTGACCTTCATGAAAAAACGAAACGGTTTTTCTATTCGCTTGGCCGTACACATGGAAGCGAATATTGCAGAAAGTATTTTTATCCCGGCGACTTTACGCATTTTAACGATATTGGTGGGGCGTTAATTGCGTCCTTCGTGGCGGAGGAAATGAAAAAGGTTTGTCCGCCAGAATTGTCAAAATACCTAATGGAGTTGCCGGCTTGCGGGGAAGAGTGGAAACAGGACCCGGTTCCGGAATTCCCCGCGGAGTTTGACGATCTTGCCGAAAGTCCGGAACAGGAAGCTGTCCGGGAACTGTCGGCCAAAGGAATCCTTCGGAGCGAGGGGCGCAGCTTTTGCCCGGATGCAGCGTACAGCAGGGTAAATTTTCTGGCTTCCGCGTTTATTGCGCTGATTTATCTGCCGAAAACGGCGTGGAACAATGCCTGCGCCGACGTGCGCGGGGACGAGTGGTATGCCGGAAATATTCAGGCTGCGGCGGAAAACGGATTTCTGGACCCGGAACTGCTGATTGGCGGAACGTTTAAACCAGACGCCGCGATTTTGGAACGCGATGCGCTTTCCATCCTTGTACGGATGCTGCAGGATAAATTTGAAATTCACAAGCGCTGCGGAATGGCGGCGGAAAAGCTGAATTCACTGGACCGCGAAGAACGAATCGCAGCGGTTGCCGGGGCGGTGCATCTGAATTCCTGGAACAGCGGCCGAGTGCTTACCCGCGCCCGCGCGGCGGCTTTGCTGAAACAGGTAATGGCGGAAGTGCTGGAATAACCAAGGGGCAAATGCGTTTTTAAATGCTTTTCCTTTCAACAAAACAAGAAAACGCTGTATATAGGAACGGTGACAAATCATGGAAACATATCTGGACCATACGCAGAGCATTGCTTATGCCTGCGGAACTCAAATTAACACGGTGTTAAGTACGGTGGCTAACCGGTATCTGGCGGAGAATCCCGCTCTGCCGTTCGTGTTCCGCCTGACTTCGGAACAGGCGTTTCAGCGGAATTCAGATTACCGCTATGTGTTCGACCTGAACCGGGTTTTTCCGAACGCGGAAAACGAGCAGTGCGTTTATGCCTGGGCAAAACGGTGGAGCGACCAGGACTGCGACGAAGCCCTGATGGCGGTTGCGCACAGCCCGATGGATGTTTACGTAAACGAAACGCTGGTTTACCATTCTAACTTTTATGAAGAGAAAACAAGGTCGGAGCACACCGTTTTTCACGTGCAGTTGAAACGCGGCTGGAACAGCTTTGTAATTCGTTTTGTAAAAACCTCGCTTGGTTTCGGCGGCGAATTTGGAAGCTCCTTCTTCAAATACACCGGCCGCCATTATTTGGTTCCCACACCGGAACGTGAAGGGCAGGAGGGCTTTCTTTATACTGCACCGATGGAAGAGATGGAGGCGCTGCCCGTCATCGGAGAAAGTGAGGAGGGCAGCCCCGTTACCTGGTATCCGCGCATCGCATGGACCAAGGAAGAAAAGCAGTGCGGCCAAATGATGCGCCTTTACGGAGCCAAAAAAGGCCGATTTGCATACGGCTGGTCAAAGCTTTTCCTGATGAGCGGCGCCGAATGTCAGCTCAACGTTGACACCAAAAGCCCGCTGACTCTGTATCTGGACGGAGATAAGGTTCTCGAAACCGATACGGTGGGATGCCAAAACATTCGATTCTCTTTGCACGGTGGGTTCCATGATCTGGTCGCGGAATCTGTACGCGGTCAGGACGACTGGGGCTTTTCGCTGTTCCTTGTTCAGCCGGAGCAAGGGGTTCGGTTTGTCAGTCCGTGCGACGTGAAGGGAACCAGCGACCCGTGGATTTACGTCGGCGCGTTTGAAGCGCGGCAGAATCCGGCGAAAATCACGGTGCTCGACCGGGTTTTCCAGACCGCACAGGGCAAGGATTATTGGCGTGTGGATCTGCCCCATATGGCGGTTCGGCCGTTCTTGGAAACACCGAATTTTGCGAACTGGAATTATCCGGTCGGTGTAACCCTATATGGCCTGCTGAAAACAGGGGAAGCCCTGCACCGCCCTGACCTTGCCGATTACGTGAAGGAGCACATCGAGCTTTGCACCCGGTTTTACGATTATTCCATATGGGACGGCAAAAAATTCGGCGCGCCGGGTATTAACGCGCAGATTGCTTCTGTGGAAAGCCTGGATGACTGCGGTTCGTTTGCCTCTACCATGCTGGAATGCGCCAAACAGCAGGAACCGAGCGGATACCGCAAAATCGCGGACAGCGTTGCAGACTATATTTCCAACCGTCAGGCCAGACTGCCGGATGGCTCCCTGTACCGCTATATTTCCTCTCTGCCTGAAATGAAAAATACGGTTTGGCTCGATGACCTTTATATGAGTGTGCCGTTTTTGTCCCGCTATTACACGCTGACTGGCGACAGCCGGTATGTGGACGACGCGGCGCGGCAGTTCCTGCTTTACCGGGAAAAAATGTTTCTTCCGCAGCTGAAGGTTCTTTCCCATGTGTATTACACGGATTTAAAACTGGCGACCGGTGTTCCGTGGGGAAGAGGAAACGGATGGGTCGTGTTCGCACTGACGGAGCTTCTGGCGGTGCTCCCGCAGGACCATCCGTTGCGGGAAGAGCTTTTGGACTTTTACCGGGAAATTTGCGAGGGCTACCTTGCCCTGCAGGATGAGCATGGCCTGTGGCATCAGGTGCTGAACGACCCCGAATCGTATCCGGAGGCTTCCTGTACTTCCATGTTCATTTGCGCGTTTGCGCGCGGCGTGCGCAACGGCTGGCTGAAGGATACCGCCATGTATGCCGAGGCGGCGCTTCGCGGCTGGGACGGGTTAGTGCGCTACACGGTGGACCGCGACGGCAACCTGTACGGAATCTGCAAGGGCTCCGGGCACTCGTTCAGCCCGCGTTACTATAAATACGATTTAAATTGGATTTTGAATGATACGCACGGAATCGGCATCTTCCTGATGGCCGGCGCCGAAACGCAGAACATGCTTACCGCTCTGACGGAAAAATAAATTCCTGCCGGTGGGCTTACTCTGCGGCTGCTTAGTGGAAACCATCGGCCTAGGCCGATGGTTTCCTTTTCACAAGAACGTGAGGAAAGGGACTGATGAAATGGAACAAAGATTGAAACGCGGCGATTTTACGCTGCCGGGCGAAGCAGGATACGAAGACCTGACCCTGCGGCTGGCGGAAAAATGGGGGGCCGACGTCATTCGTGACAGCGACGGCACTGCGCTTTCTGACCAGATTCTGTCATCCGGTTACGGAATTTATTCCACCGTCTGCATGGTTCGGGAGGTCAACGAATGGGCAAAACAAAACCCGGATAAATTGCAGCAGAATTTTCTGATGAGCTTTCCCGTGACCGCGCAAGGCGAAACGTTGGTTATCCATCCGCTGGATGGGTATTATACAGAGCAGTTCCGCCTGAACCTGCATGATTCCCCCAAAAAGTACTGGCAGGTTTTTGACCGCACCACGGGCAAGGAGCATCCGGCGGAACAGTGGGAAGTTGACCAAAAAACCGGCGATGTAACGGTGCTGCAGTGCAAGCCGTTCCACCGCTATACCGTCAACTTTCTGGTTTACCGCATCTGGGAAGAAATCTCCATGTATAACGCTATTACGAACCACCTGGACAAAGAGCATGTGATGGCGGTAGAACCTCGTTACCCGGAAACACAGAGGGAGCTTCTCCGCTGGCTGGAGGATTGGTGCAAAAAGCACCCGGCCACCACCGTGGTTCGGTTCACTTCGATGTTCTACAATTTTGCATGGTTCTGGGGCAGCAGTGAGAAAAACCGCAACCTGCTGACCGACTGGGGTTCCTATGATTTTACAGTGAACCCTGTTGCACTGGAACGTTTTGAGCAAGAGTACGGCTACCGCATGACCTCCGAAGATTTTGTCAACCAGGGAAAATACAATATTACACACGCGAACCCTACTTGCAAATACCGGGACTGGATGGATTTTACCAACCGCTTTGTCACCGAATTCGGTGCAAAATGCGTAGATCTAGTGCACCGTTACGGGAAAAAAGCCTACGTGTTTTACGACGACAGTTGGATTGGTGTAGAGCCGTATTCCGAACGCTTTGCTCAGTTCGGATTTGACGGCATTATTAAATGCGTGTTCAACGCGTTTGAAGTGCGCCTCTGCGCGGGGGTGCAGGGAGCGAAAGTGAAGGAAATCCGGCTGCATCCCTATCTGTTCCCAACCGGACTCAAAGGGGAACCCACCTTTTCCGAAGGTGGAGACCCCAAAACCGATGCAGCACGGTACTGGAAGAACGTCCGCCGCGGGTTACTGCGCACGCCGGTGGACCGCATCGGCCTGGGCGGCTACCTGCACCTGACCGAACCATTCCCGGATTTCTGCGATTATATCGAAAGTCTTTCCAATGAATTCCGCCTTTTGAAAAGCCTGCACGAAAAGGGCCAGCCTTATACACTGAAGCCGACCGTGGCAGTGCTGACTTCGTGGGGAAAATTAAGAAGCTGGATTTGCTCCGGTCACTTGCATGAACATCCGGATTTGGACCTGACCAACCTATTGGAATCGCTCGCAGGACTTCCGTTCCACGTAAAATTCCTCAGTTTTGACGATATTCGGGAACACGGAATCGATTCCGAAATTTCCGTTTTAATCAACGCCGGCACGGTTGACAGCGCGTGGAGCGGCGGGGAAAACTGGAACGACCCAGCTATTGTGGAAGCTGTCTCCCGTTTTGTCGCGGAAGGCGGCGGCCTGATCGCCGTCAACGAAGCGACCGCACGGCACAACGGGGATACTTACCTGACGCTCAGCAATATTTTGGGTGTGGATTTGGACAAAGGCGACCGGATGTGCTCTGGAAAATATCAGTTTACCGTCGAAAAGGAGCACTTTATTACGGAGTGCGCGGCGCAGCTGCCGCCGAAAGAAGGGGTATTTGTATCGGATGCGGCTACCAAGGTGCTTATGGCAAACGGCAGTACCCCGGTTTTGACCGCCTCTTCCTTTGGAAAGGGACGAAGCGTTTACTTTTCTTCCTACCGCTTTTCGGCGGAAAATACGCGGACTTTGCTTAACGCGATTCTGTGGGTTTCCGGCATGGAGCAGGAAAAGCAGTACTGCATTACCGACAATGCCCAGACCGAATGTGCGTACTTTTCACAGAGCGGACGTCTGGTGGTCGTCAATAACAGCGAACAGCCGCAGACTGCGTCGATGCGCCTGCCGGGCGGCAAAGTGGAAACTGTCGCTCTTAAGCCCCTTGACATCCGTATTTTAGAGGTATAAATTGGTACTGTTCATGCCGGAGGGAAGTTTGAATTAGGATTTCCGGCAGGAAAGGATGATTCTATTTATGATAAAAATTGGCGCGCGCGGGCACGATTATGGGAAAAGCACTCCGCAGGAGCTGTTCCGGCGCATCCGCAAAGACGGCTTTGAGTCCCTGCAGCTCGCCTTTAAAAAGGCCATCCAGGGCGTTGACCAGTTCAGCGATATTACGCCCGATGTGGTGAAAACGGTGAAGGAATCGCTGAAACAGTATGGGCTGCACACAGCGGTGCTCGGCGTTTACATAGACCCCGCGCTGGTTCATAACAGTGCCAAGCGGGAAGCGGACGTTGCCGAGTTCATCGCCAGCATTCCGATTGCGAAAGAACTGGGCGTGGACTGCATCGGTACGGAAACCACCCACACCAGTGCACAACCGGATGTAACCCGAAAGGAAGCGCTGGACACACTGTACCGTTCCCTGTGGGAAATTATGCCCGAAGCGGAGCGGCAGGGCGTTACGGTGGCAATCGAGCCGGTGTACTACCACACGGTGAATACACCGGAACTTGCACGGGAAGTGCTGAAAACGGTGGCTTCCCCGAATCTGAAGATTATTTTCGATGCGGTGAACGTTCTGTCCCCGGAAGAAATACCGAACCAGGACCGGCTTTGGGCACGCTCGTTTGACTGCTTAGGGGAAAATATTGCCGCCGTACACATGAAAGGTGCGGTCTGCGGAGAAAACGGTTCCATCAGTGGGTGCGCATTTTCTGAGTCGCTGGTGCATTATGATGTGCTGTTCCACTATCTTCGCCAGCTTCCGCAGGATTTCAGTGTGCTGAGGGAAGAGGTTGACCCTGCGCACGGGGCGGAAGATTTCCGTTTTCTGAAATCTTTGACAGAGCAATAAAAAAGTTGCTGCAAAGGGGGATAACTTCCTTTTGCAGCACTTTTGTTATGCAAAAATGCCTGCGGGTCACGGTTGGACTCGCAGGCAAATTTATCGACTAATTATGAATCCTCTCCGCTTTGCGGCAGCGAAAACGGATTTTACCAGTTGAGGTATTTCTGGGTATTAGCTACCATGCTGTCGAAGAGCTTCCGAGCGTCGTTTACGCTGAGTGCAACCAGAGGATCGTTCATAAAGACGCGGAATGCGAAATCGCGGTCTTTGGTCAGGCCAGCCTGAACCGTACCCTCCTGATTGATGGCGTGGCGCATGACAAGGCCCTGTACGTCGTACGGAAGCGCTCCGGAGAAGACCGGCGCAATGCTGTCCCGGCTGAACAGTGCGTTGGTTTCTACCACGGTGCCCAGCGGCAGATTGGAAACTTGGCCGCGGTTCGGCACGTTTACATTGCTGACCTTATCCTTTAACCCGACCAAAGCCTTAATCAGCTGAATTCCTTCTTCTCCGGAGGGCTTCAGTTCAATCTGCTCTTCGCCGGAAACCAGTCGCTTGCTCCGTGCCAGGCGCTTGTGCAGGTCTTCAATCCGGTAATCCACCGTAGTCAGGCCAAACATCCACTTATGTACAGTATCGGGGTCTTTCAGGTAATACCATGGCGGGAAGAATTCCGCAAGATGGCGGTCGCCGGCGGCGGCAATCAGGCCGTGGCGCAGGAACAGGTCGAACTTTACGCGGTGCGCGCAGGCAAAGGAGTCGTTCATCCAGTTGTGGTCGGCTTTTTCACTGTATCCGGTTTCGTAGTACTTTTCCGCAAACTCTTTGTACAGCGGGAACAAATCCATTCCATGGTAGGAAGCCTTTGTAATCCAGGTGAAGTGGTTTTCGCCCATTACGCTGATGTCGATTTCTTCGCGGGGGACGTTTTCGATTCCCTTCAAATCCTTCAGCATGCAGGCCAGCAGCTTTTGGGTGCCGAACACCTCGTGGCAGCAGCCAAACGCTTTAATCTGCGGAAATACCTCATACAGAGTGCGTACGCAGACAGACATCGGGTTGGTGTAGTTAATGACCCATGCCTGCGGAGCATACGCCTTGATGGCCTGTGCAATTTCCACATACATGGGAATGGTGCGCATAGCGCGCATAAATCCGCCGGGGCCTACGCTGTCGCCCACCGACTGGTAGATGCCGTACTTTTCCGGCTCGTGTACGTCGGAGCGCATTTCCTCAAAGGTGCCGGGCAGAATCGAGATGATGACGAAGTCCGCGCCGGTCAACGCCTGCTGCAGGGTATCCATCACCTTGTAATCCCACTTGCCGACGGTGTCTTTTCTTGCTGTCAGGGCATTGCCGATGATTTCGTTGTGCTCTGCGGCCTCACGGTCAATATCGTACAGGCGAATGGTTCCGCCGAGCTGCTCATCCATGGAAAGGTCCGTCATGAAGGTCCAGGCCCAGCCTCTGGAGCCGCCGCCGATATATGCAATATTGACGTCTTTTACTTTGTTTTTTTCAAAACGCATGAAGTTCGCCCCCATAAAAATATTTGCTTTACTGTGTTTCAGTATAGTATAATATAAGTGTAATATCTAATGATATATTGCTAATTTAAAGAGAAACTTATACTATATTGCTCTGATGAGGGGAACATGGAAAAACTTCTGTTTCAGGGGAAAATACCGGACCTATCCGTGGAACAAATTCTGCGCGACGGCAGCTTTAATATGACCCGCCAGCACTTTCACAGCAGCTATGAAATTTACTATCTGCTGGAAGGGGAACGCAACTATTTCATCAAAAGCAAAGCGTACCGCGTGGGCAGGGGGAACCTTGTGTTCATTGGCTGCGGCCAGATTCATAAAACGACGGTGGCGCATTCCGACCGGCACGAGCGGATACTGCTGGAAGTATCAGAAAGCCTCATTCATAGGCTGGTTCAGGACCCCGAGGGGGAAACGCTGGGGCACGGCCCGTTTTCCTCCCGCAGCGGCGTGCTGGAACTGACCGGGACGGAACAGGAATGGGTGGAAGCGGCGCTGTTCCGAATGATTGAAGAAATCCGGGAAAAGCAGCCTGCTTATGTGCAGGCCGCCACAGCGGTTTTGCAGCAGCTGTTGATCTTTATTATGCGTAAGGACCGCTCTGCGGAAAGCAAGTCCCCGGCAATTCACAGCGCGAAACATCAGAAGGTGAACGAGGTTGCGAATTATATCGGTATGAATTACTCGGATATACCTTCCTTGGACGCGCTGAGCGAACGGTTCTACATTAGCAAGTACTATTTGTGCCGCATTTTCAAAGAAGTGACGGGCATGACCATCAGTCAGTACATTAACGCTAACCGTCTGAAAGCGGCGGAGAAAATGCTGCTGGAAAGCTCCGAAAGCATCATACGCATCGCCGCGCTTTCCGGCTTTGGAAACGTTACTTATTTTGACAAGGTCTTTCGGGAATCGCTTGGGCTTTCCCCTGCACAGTACCGCAAATTCAACCGGAATCTATCCGGGCAGCAGTTCTAATACGGAACCGCTGTTCAGGGTTCAACACACATAATCCTTCCTTAGATTATGCGAATTATAAATGGAGATGATCGTATGCCACACAACATTTATCGCTGTTTTCCAGGAGGAAAGCACAAAGCGCTCACCATGAGCTATGACGACGGAAGAACCTATGACCGGAAATTGGTTGAAATTTTCAACCAATATGGAATTAAGGGAACTTTTCATCTGAATTCCGGTTTTCTGGACGATGACGAGCACATTTCTCGTTCCGAGGTGAAAACGCTGTACAGCGGCCATGAGGTGGCCTGCCATACCGTAACGCACCCAACCATTGCCCGCAGCCCGCTGCCGCAGGTTGTGCAGCAGGTTTTGGACGACCGCAAGGAACTGGAAAGTCTGGTTGGTTACCCGGTGCGTGGCCTTTCGTACCCGAACGGTTCTTACAGCGAAGCCATCAAATCGGTTCTGCCCGCGCTTGGAATTGCGTATTCCCGTGTGGTAGGCGACACACACGGTTTTGGTCTGCCGAACGATTTGTATGAATGGAAATCCACCTGCCACCACACCCATTCCCTGATGGAGGACGGAAACGCGTTTTTGGCGCTGCATAAAACCCAGTACTTATATCTGATGTATGTGTGGGGGCACAGCTTCGAATTCAACAACGATGGAAACTGGAATCTGATTGAGGATTTCTGTAAATTGGTTGGCAACAAGGAAGATACCTGGTACGCCACCAACATCCAAATCGTCGATTATCTGCACCTTTGCGACGAGCTCCGTTTTTCTGCGGACGGAAGCTTTGTCTATAACCCCGGTGCGGATACGGCATATCTGTCGGTGGACGGCAAAATGGTAGAAGTTCCCGGTGGAAAAAGCGTCACCTTATATTAAACTTTAACCGTTCGCGCAATTCAGAAGAGGGGCGCCGCAAAATGAGTAAACTTCATTTTGCGGCGCCCCTTTTTTACTTTTTTCAAATTTACAAAATTTCGGCGGCGTCTTTCGGCAGGCGGTGAACCGTGTTTAAGAAAAAAAGGCTGCCGCGTGCTTCCTCTTCGTTGTAATGCAGCCCGCACTGCGCCGCAACTTTGCGGGCAGCTTCGTCAAACAGATTGCACATGCAAAATACCGCATCCCAAATGGCAGGAATTTGTCCAGCAGGATAGGTGTTTCGATATTGCTCCCAAATATTTTGGGACAGGTAACGGGGCAGATATTTTCCAGATTTCCCAACGCTGCAGGAAAATCCCGTCTGTACCCCAACTTGCCACGAAAGCATTTTGGTCAGCTGCGGTCGAATCCAGAAATTCAGCATATCCATTGCATAGGGAATTTCTTCCCGCCAAAGCCCTTTAGCAACGTTATTTTGCAGCCACCAAAATTCGTTGCAGCAGCACGTGAAAAGTTCCTGCGTGGGCCGCTGTACCCAATAGTCTTCATCGGTGGAGGCAGGCACCGGGGGAAGCACGCCGTCCTTGTCCAACAGAACCCGGCAGAGCTTGTCGCGCAGGATTGCCTTTTGGGCATAGGGAACGGTTTGCAGGTGCAGATCGATACGGTTTCCGTCGGCAAACAGCATCAGGTAGCCGTAGCAGTTGTCGCAGTCCTCCTCGTGCCCAAGCATCCGGTTCATTTCTTCGGGTAGCTGCAAGCAGAGCCGTTTGCCGAATATGTCAATCCAGTCCGGCTTTTGACGAAACGACCCAGTTTCCGTTACTACATAAACGATATCATAATCCTGAAAAATGTCTTTTGGAACATTCGGATTTGTGCGTGAACCATTCATATAAACCGCACGGATGCGTGGGTCATCCTGTGCGACCCGTAGAATCAAGTCCATCATTTCCCGTTCCGTTCGCATAATATCCTCCTGGTTACCTGCTTTTTAATTTGATTATAGCATAAATTATGAAGAAGAAAAAAGTCTGCTGTAACAAAAATGCCATTTTGGAATAATCTGTATTATTATAAGGAAGGGATGATTCCATGGGGATTTATGTGACGGTGGAGCCGAATGTGAAAATCTACGTCGAAGACTTAAACCCGCTTGGGGATAAAACAATTTTATTCGTACACGGTTGGCCCGGCAATCATAATTTGTTCGAGTATCAGCTGAATCAACTCCCGAAACTGGGCTACCGCTGTGTGGCTATTGACTGCCGCGGATTCGGTCTTTCCGATAAACCATGGAGCGGCTACGATTATGACCGCCTGGCCGACGATCTGCGCGCCGTTGTGGATGCATTGCAGCTGAAAAACTTTACTCTGGCCGGGCATTCTACAGGCGGTGCTATCTGCATCCGTTACATGGCGCGGCACAACGGGTACGGCGTTTCCAAGCTGGCTCTGCTTGCTGCGGCGGCGCCCAGCCTGATTCAGCGGCCCTATTTCCCATATGGGCTGTAGCGGCAGGTTGTCTTGGATATCATACAAAATACGTATAAGGATCGGCCAAAAATGCTGAGGAACTTCGGCAGTATGCTTTTTTACCACCGGGTAAGCGCCTCGTTTTCCGATTGGATTTTCCAGTTGGGGCTGCAGGCGGCAAGCTGGTCCACGGCATCCATTGCCAATGCTTGGCTGAACGAAGAGGGATTGTTTGATGATTTGGGGAAAATTCGTGTCCCCACGTTGATTTTGCACGGATATAACGATCAGGTGTGCCTGTTCCCGCTTGCCATTGCACAAAACAGGGGCATTGCAAATTCCAAGCTGGTTCCCCTTCAGCAGTGCGGCCATTTCCTTTTTTACGATCAGTTGGAGCGGTTCAACAAGGAATTGGTTGCGTTTACGCAGGATCCCTAAATTCCATAGTGTGATTCTTTTACGGCGGCGGGCGGAAATGGTTCCGCCCGCCGCGCTGCTGCTTGATGGCAGCTTTTCCCTGAAAATTACCCGTGCAGATTGCCTTTCCCCGGGAACCGGAGTATGATAAAATTCAGCTTCCCCATAAGGGGGCAAATCGGACTTCGATGGATAAAATGGAAGGAGAATGAAAATGAAGATTGTTGCCATAGAGCCTTTAGGCGTAGAAAAATCAAAGCTGATGGAACTTTCCGCAGAAAAGCTTCCCGAATCGACCAAAATGGTGTTTTACGATACGCGCGTTACCGATACCGCTTCCCTGATTGAGCGTGGAAAAGATGCCGACGTGATTCTGGTCGCCAATCTTCCCCTCAATGCAGATGTAATCAACGGCTGCAAAAACCTGAAACTGCTGGATGTGGCATTTACCGGAACGGACCACATTGACTTGGCGGCGTGCCGGGCAAGGGGAATTACGGTTTGCAACTGCTCCGGTTATTCTGACGCGGCGGTGTCCGACCTTGTTTTCGGGATGATTCTCAGTTTGTACCGAAACATTGGCCGGTGCAACGAGGCGGTGAGAAAGGGAAAAACAAGGGACGGACTGATTGGATTTGAACTGGAGGGCAAAAAGTTTGGCGTTGTGGGCACCGGAGCCATCGGCCTTCGGACTGCTGCCATCGCAAAAGTGTTTGGGTGCGAGGTTTACGCATATTCCCGCACGGTGAAACAGGTGGAAGGCATTGCATATACGGATCTGGAAACCTTAATGTCCGCCTGTGATATTATTTCGCTTCATGTTCCTTATAACGAGTCTACCAGAGGTATGATCAGCAAAGAATTGATTGCGCGGATGAAGCCAAACGCCTTACTGATTAACACGGCGAGGGGGCCGGTTCTGGACAGTCAGGCTCTGGCCGATGCGCTGAACGAAGGCAGAATAGCCGGAGCGGGAATCGACGTTTTTGAATCAGAACCTCCAATTTCGCCGGAGCATCCCCTTTTAACGGCCAAAAACGTAATTGCCACACCCCACGTTGCATTTGCCACAAAAGAAGCACTGGTGAAACGTGCGGCCATCGCTTTTGACAACATACAGGCGTACTTGAACCGGAAGCCCATTCATGTCGTTTGCTGAAAAAATTGGACTTTCCATTGAAGAAAACACCGCTGCCGAAAAATGACAGCGGTGTTTTCTATAAAATGATGTATGGAAAGGAATAAATGGTTAAGTTCCTAAAGTTAGTAGTCACATAACTTTAGGGTCTAGTAAACTGATTTCCGTTATTTAAAATCAGTTTTCAGTTAGCTTTTGCTAACTGAATAAACTATATCATTTTTGGGCTGGCTTGTCAAGCTTTTTCGAAATGGGTTCATTTCCTTTTTCTTCAGGAATCTGACGCAGGATTTGGCACAACTGCTGAAACTGGCCCGCGTGCTGCCTGATTTGCGCCCTGGCCAGCGACTGCAGATGCCGAATGTTTTCCGGGCTGGAATCGTCCATATTGCTTGAAGCTTCATCCAACGGAACCTGAATCCGGTAGTAATTGTCTTTTCGAATCAGTGCTTTCATTTGGTAATTGACGGTCGCGCTGGAAGAATTCATCAGTACGCCCCAAAGAGGAATCAGCCAGTTCACCACGCCCCAGTGATGTATTTCATGGAAAGAGTGACTTTTTTGGTGCTCCCCGGTTCCAAGGGATACCACCAAAAAATCTTTTTCATTTGGGTATGCATTGCACGCTTCCGCGTAAGCGCAGAGCGCGGGGTTGCTGGCGAACACGCCGCCGTCAATAAAACAGTGGCTGCCGATTTCAAACGGGCGGAAGTAAGCCGGAGCGGCAGCGGTTGCACGTGCTACCTGCCAAAGCGGTGGATCATCCAGGTTCGAGCGATGCAGGGAAGCATAGGTTGTTTTAAAAAACCACGGGGTGCAGGTAACCATGTCGTAAGCCGGTATCAGAAGTTTTGTCACGGAGGAGTGCAGGTGCACGTTTCCCAGGTACTGCTTCAAAAAGTGCTCAAGTGGTCCGTCCGGGTAACGTGGGCCGGTCAGACCGCCGAGCGTCCGTAGGGTATGCAGTTGCTTCCGCTTCAACACGTTGCCGCCAAACTGCTCGTAGGCAAGCCGGACGTCTTCTGCCGTAAACTTCGGATTTCCGTTCTGGTTTGGTACGGACAGAACCGACGCAATGATTCCGCCGGTAGATGTGCCGGCGATGATGGAAAAGATTTTACTGATTGGTTTTCCAACCTGCTGTTCCAGTTCCGACAAAATCGCTGCCGGGACCACTCCGCGGATACCGCCGCCGTCAATGGATAAAACTGCAATCATGAGTCGCCGATCTCCCTATTCTTTAAAGTTACGGATGTTTGCCGAAAGCCAAAGGCTCCAGAACATTTCACTTTTGTGATCGGTAAAATATATGGAAAAAATCGGAGTATATGAATCCCAAAGACCGCTCCTCGGCCAGCCTCCCGCGTTCCATTCGGGCGCAGCCTCTTTACGATATAGGTATAACTAATAAGAAAACCGTGTTCAGGTGCGGCAGCTTTTCCGGAAGAAGCAGAAGCTTTTTCCGGAAAAATTTTTTTAATGAGCGGCAGATTTTGTAATACGATTCTTTTTTCCGGCATATGTTTTAATGGCAAATCGCTCGTTAAAAAAGTTCAGAACAAAGAGTCTTCGTACGGATATTCAGACGGTAAAGGATGGCTGTAAAATGAATGATATTCAGTCGTTTGTCAGGGACCTAAAGTTAAAAGATGCTTTGCTCGGCGGTTTCGAGAAAGAATCGGTTTATTCCGTCATGAAGGAACTCACCGAAATGTATCAGAAAGAAATAGAACGGCTTCAAGCGGAGAAGGAAGAACTTCGAGCGGAGCAAGAAGCGGCTGTCAGCAAGCTGAATCAGGCGAATCAGGAGATACAGCTTCTGGAATTTCAGCTTAGTGAAGAGAAGAAAAACCAAAACAAATATGAGTTGAAATTCAATGCGCTTACGCAGGCGATTGAAGCGGTCAATGAGAATAAAGAAAAGGTTATTGGGGAAGCGGAAGAAACTGCGCAGAAAATGATCGAAAAGGCCGAAAAGCAACGTCAGAAAATCAACCAGGAATGTCTGCTTCAGAAACAGCAGATGGAATCCTTTTTATCGAAAATGACCGATGCCAAGCAGCGGTTCAGCGTTTCCATGGATGGAATATATTCTGATTTAGAAAAAATACTTCTGGAAGTGGATGGGCTGCGGAAAGACAGTCTGGAACAGGCGTTCAATGAAAATGAAACGTTCCATTTAACGGAAGTGATGGCAGGAAGTGTCCCAGAAAATGAGATTCCATCATCAGAATGAAATACCAGAGGAAAACGATCCCCGGAATCTGTTTGAACAGCGAATTCTAAGGGAACAGCGAAAAAAAAGCAGACGGCGCCTGTTTACAGAGCTGGTTATAACGGCGGTGACTGTTTTTGTTGTTTTTCGTGTTATAGCTGGGGTTGCTGTAGTGCGGGGCGATTCGATGAAGCCCAATCTCACGAACGGCAGCCTCGCTTTGTTTTATCGGCTGAACGGAACCTATCGGAAAAATGATATCGTAATTTTTCGGTCACCCGGCAGGGGCGAGGTTTTAATTAAGCGTGTGGTGGCCGTGGCGGGTGACCAGGTGGACATTGACGATAAAACAGGCGAACTGCTGGTTAACGGCACTGTTCAGCAGGAGGACTCAATAAAAGGAAGAACATATACGCGAGAGGGCGGGGTGCAATTTCCGCTTACGGTTCCAGACGGATATGTTTTTGTTCTGGGTGACAACCGCGAGGCTGCGCTTGATTCACGTAATTTCGATGCGGTCAGCGTGAAGAACCTGATTGGAAAAGTGTTTTTTGAGGTAAAAAGGCTGGCAAACTGAGTTCCCTTGAAATTACGGAGAAAGGGGCGACAGCAGAATGAAAACACGAAAAAGGAAACTCGGGCACAAATTGCTCTGCGCGCTACTCGCGGGATTTGTGTCAATGCTGCTGATTGTGCTGCCGTTTGCGGAGACGACAGGCTCGAACCCTTCCGACAGCGAGCCCCCTTATTCGGAACAGGAAAGCAGTGCGGGTTCGCCCACCAGTTCCAGTCCTGACTCCAGCAAACCGTCGGTTTCCAGTGAACCACCGGTTTCCAGTGAGCCGCCGGCTTCCAGCGAACCGCCGGTTTCCAGCGAACTGCCGGTTTCCAGCGGGCCGCCGGCTTCCAGCGAGCCGCCGGTTTCCAGCGAGCCGCCAGTTTCCAGCGAGCCGCCAGTTTCTAGCGAACGGCCAACTTCTAGTGAATGGCCAACTTCCAGTGAACGGCCAACTTCCAGCGAAAGGCCGACTTCCAGTGAGCAGCCCGCTTCCAGTGTACCGCCATCGTCCAGCGTACCATCGGACTTCAGTTCCGTTGGGTCGAATAAATCCGGTTCAACCGAAATGCTCCCGCAGAATACGGAGTATACCTTTCAAAACGATGAAATTACGGTAACGGCGGTGCTCTCGGGTACTGAGGAGATTCCCGACTATGTGAAGCTTTGTGTAATTTCTGTTACAAAAGAGAAGGACAGCGAAAAGTTTAATAGAATTAGAACTCTGATCTGCGGCAATGCGGAACAGAAACATCAAACGGTAACCGGATTTTTGGCATACGATATTTACCTGGCGTGGAACGGAATAAGATTCGAGCCAAAAATGGGAACGGTTTCAGTCAGCATTCGTTATAAAAACAAACTATTTAACAGCCAGACCAAACAGGCCACAGATTCGGTAAAAGTGCTGCTTCTTCCGGAGACCGGAACCGCAGTGGAAGATGTGACCGATGCGGTTCACGTGGCGGATATTGGAAGCGGCACCAAACAGAAGCTAAAAACGCAGTCCCTGTCGGGAAGTTCTGCCGGAGATGCGGTGGAATTTTCGACTGACCGGTTTGCTACCTTTGCAGTGACCGGCACGGCGGCGGCCGGCTCTGGAATCAGTGCAACGCTGAATTTTGTTGGTACCGACGGAAACGTAGATCCCTCTGTGAACGGAACCTATTACCTTTATTTGAAGTGCAGCGGCTACAACAGCAATGAATACCGGAACACGGTGGCCCTCCAGGTGTCATCCGGGTCGGCCAGCGTGTTGATTCCCGGCCTGTACGATCAAAACGGTAAGACGAACCAGGGTTCGCTGTATCCGCTGATTGACAGCTCCGGCCAAACGGTCTATACAGCGGTACTTTTTCAATACACTGGGACCGGCAGTAATCCGGTCAGCATCGGTGGCGATTTTCGCTGGGATGAAAACAACTATAAAGCGAAGGGGTTTGTAAAATATCAATTAAATTCCCAAATTGAGGAACTGTTTACGATTACTGAGTTCCCGAATACGATTACGGTAAAAAACGGTTCCGGTAAACTGCCGATTACCGCAACCGCCAAAACCGGGACGAAATTTTCCTGCGACGATTTATGGAGCAGGCTTTCCCCGGTACTGCCGTATGCGGTGTTTGCCGACTATTTTAATCTTGAGACCCACATGGAAGGCTGCATTGCGGTGAACCGAGCCAGAATCGCGGCGGATTTCGGCAACAGCAACGACAATTACCGATATTACTGCAGCAACAAAAATGTTATTCTTGTGGAAAAAACATACCAGGGCTCTGAAATCAAAACCTTCCGATTCGGGTTGTACGACCGAAGCGGCTCGCTGGTAACGGTAAAGACCCTAACGCTGCCTGTGAACGGGAAAAACAACGGAACGGTTTCCTTTGATGTCGGGGCAGAAAATGTGAACGATTACGCCGTGTATGAACTGGACGGCAGCAATAATGTCATCCGTTCGGGCGAGGAGCACGATGGATTCAAATTGACCAAATGGGAAAAAGGTGCGAGTCAGACAAATGTCCTTACCATGAACAGCACCTCGTATATCAAGGACTTTGAGGCAATCGTTGGCAGCCACCAGTTGAACACCAACAGTTATGCCCCCAATAAGCTGGTAATCGGCAGTAAATATAAGATTGTCAATGAAAATCAGGGAAAATGCGTGAACTATAACGGCGGTAAATTGAGCTGCTCCAGCGCTCAAACAATCGTAAACGCGCCGCCCGATTTCCCGATTGATATTGACGCGGGGCTGAATCAAATGGCAGAGCTGTCTGCGGCGCTTGCACAGGCGGTTTCATCGGATACGGTAAAGGTTCGAAATTTCACCGTTTCCCAGCTTGACGGCGCCGTGTTTGACGTTCCCGCCAACGACGGCAAGATGCTTTTAATCAATATTGATGCAACGGACGCTCCGGTTGATGCTTCAGACCATACTCCAGTTTTTGCATTCCCGTCCAATCTTGTATGGAATACAGGTGGTGCAAACGTCAACTGGGTTCCTACGGCAGGCAATATCATCATCAATGTATACCAAAAACAAGGGGACAGCTATCAGGCTTATTCCGGCAAAATCAAATCTGCTGGCCGTATGATCGGAACTCTGCTCGCTCCGCGTGCGGATGTTCTGGAAACCCAGGCGGTTTACAACGGAAGAATTATCGCCAAAAACGCAACCAACGACGGTGGCGAAATTCACAGCACTGCCGGAGGATTTATTGGGGAAAGTGTCGTCTGGACGCTGGAAAACACAGAATCTGCTTCCGTTGTCGTCCTGCCGAATACGGGTGGGATTGGAATCAATATCTTCTATCGTGTGGGGGGAGGAATGATTCTTTTAGCAGCCGTATGGATGGCGGTTGCTCTGGCGTGTGAAAAACAAAGGAAAAAGCGAAAACGCGGGGTCTAAAACGGTCCGCGAAATCCCGGTGTGCATGGTGCACGGTTATGATTACTGAAAGATAGAGGAGTGAAGGTTATGAAATTAGTAAAAAAGTTGCTGCAGCGCTGATGTCGCTGCTCATGGTCTTGCTGATGATTCCAACCAATGCTCTGGCATCGTCAATTACAGATTCTACCACCGGTACGCTCAACATTACCAAGGAGGGGTCTGCGTCCACATTTGCGGTTTACCGACTGTTTGACATGTCGGTTGCGGCGGGGGCAGATGCGTTTACCTATACCGCCAACGCGAAGTTTTCCAGCTTCTTCAGTGCGGCTGGCGCACCGACCGCCAAAGATATTTCCGGGTACGACGCGAATCAGCTGAAAAAATTTACCGCCGATCTTCGCAGCTACATTTCCGGTCCGGACCATCTGGTGGGCACCACCGACGATGCTGTTCCCGCGACAGCGACGGAAACCGCGGTGAAAACCTCGGGTGATACATACACAGCGACCTTTCACAACATTGCCATCGGCTACTATCTGGTTGTCGAAACCGCAACAACAGGCGCAAGAGTCGCTTCCAAAGATTTTCTTGTGTCTGTGCCGACCGGAACAACAACGGGCGGCGTAACGAACTGGAACTACAACGTTACGGCCAAATGCAAGGACTCTACGGTCACGTTCGATAAAACGATCATGAAGGATGACAAGGATGTGGACCGTGTTACCCAGAATATTGGCGACACCATCCAGTATAGGCTGGTCGCCGACGTTCCGAAATACGACCCCAGCGCGAAAGACATTACGTTTGATATCAGCGATATTATGAGCAAGGGCCTTACCTTTGAGACAAACAGCGTTGAGATTGTGGGCATTGACGGCAGCGGAAGCGATACAACTTTAACGCCTTCCACAGACTATACGGCCACTTCGGCAAAGAACGGGAAAGGGGAAACTACCATCTCCATCCGCTTTGTATATGACAATATCAAAAGTTACAACAGCGTAAGAGTCTACTATCGTGCAACGCTGAATCAGGATGCCGTAATCGGAAGCGCGGGCAACCCCAATGAAGCTTACTTAATCTATACGAACAACCCAGATACCAAGACGACCCATGAAACCGAGCATCCCAGAACCTATGTGTATACCTTTGGCATTGCAATTGAAAAGGAGGATGCGGCCAATCTGCAGACCAAGCTTTCCGGTGCGGAATTTGCGCTGCTGGACAGCACCGGAACAAAGAAACTCGCGGTTTACACCTATGACGCGTCCGGAAAGGTTGTCATCATTAATTCGCCAAATACTTCCGTCGTAACAGGACCGGACGGCATGGTATACTTCTTGGGTGTAAAGGAAGGCACCTACTTTATTCAGGAACTGAAAGCCCCCGCCGGCTATAGCATTCTTCCCGGGAAAATCAAGGTAGTCATTACGGCGGTGATGGGTTCCGACCATCAGCCTACCGGAGACTTTACCTGCACCTACAGCCTAAACGATGGTGAGGCGAAAGAAACTTCATACACCTATGCAGATTCTCCCGCGAATACCTTGAAAATCCTCGCAAAATTCCAGATTCAAAACGATCAAGGCTTCATTCTGCCTGGCACCGGCGGAATCGGAACCACGATTTTTACCGTGACCGGCATTGCAATCATCCTGGTCGGATGCTTCATGGCATCTTATCTGTACTTAAGAAAAAGAAGGAACTCCCAGCATTAAGTCCTGCTTGTAAAAAATAAGATCTTTTAATTGCGGGGGACAGCGGGTCTGTTCCCCGCGGAATAGAAAAATCAATAACAAACCGGAGGCACGGGACTGTGAAAAAAAATATTCCCGTCATTGCTATATGCTGTGTTCTGCTGCTTGGCGTTTGTGTCATCCTGTATCCTGTTATCAGCGCAATTTTAGCCAAAATGACGCAGACTGTCACCATTTCGAACTATCAGCGTGCCGTGCAGAATCTTTCCAATCAAGAGATTGAAGCCATGAAAGAGGACGCACGAAAATACAATGAAACACTTTACAAAACCGTTCTTTCCGACCCCTTCTCGCAGAAAAAGGAGCTGGATGCCAACTATGTTAAGCTTTTAAATATTGGGGAAGTCATGGGGTATATCGACATTCCGAAAATTAATGTTTATCTTCCCATTTACCACGGCTCGTCGGAGGAAATTCTTCAAAAGGGCGTGGGCCATCTGCAGAATACTTCCCTCCCAATCGGCGGGAAAAGCACACACGCCGTGCTTACCGGTCACCGTGGGCTGCCAACGGCCACCCTTTTTACAGACCTTGACCAGCTCGTTCAGGGTGATTTGTTTTATATTCACATCCTCAACGGGGAACTGGTGTACCGGGTGGACCAGATTAAGGTGGTGGAACCGGAGGATACGTCGGATCTTGTCATCCAGCAGGGGGAAGATTATGTGACGCTGGTCACGTGTACCCCGTATGGGATTAATACCCAAAGACTTCTGGTGCGCGGAACACGGGTGGAAAACGAATCGGTGCAAAGGCGGGCGCAGCCGGAACTGAAGCTGGTCAATGAAGTAGCCGTAGTGCCTGCGGGGCTGCTTGTCGTGATTGCGCTGCCTGTTGTCTTACTGATCAGAAGAAAGAGAGCGGTCAGAAAGTGAAAAAAATAGGAGGAATCAGCCGGAGCGTGGGAACAAAAATTTCTGCAGTTCTAGTCGTAGCCGGTATGCTGATGTATACCTACCCGATCTTATCCAACTTTCTCAGTGAAAAATACACCGACCTTTCCATGCAGTCTTTCAAGGAGACCGTCCAGTCTATGAAGGTGCCGGATTCTGTTTCCGGGAGTACCCGGAGCGAAACGAACCGATTGGAAGCGCTGCGAACCAAGGTAGAAGCATATAATAAGGAACTTTTTGACGAGGGACAGAAGGATTTGACAGACCCATTTTCCTATGAGGTAAGCAGTTTTGACCTCTCGGAATATGGAATCGAAAATAACCTGTTTGGATTTATTGAGATCCCAAAACTAAACGTAAGGCTCGGTATTTACTTGGGCGCAACCGCGTCCAACATGTCCAAAGGTGCAGTTCATCTTACGCAAACCTCGCTGCCCATTGGTGGGGTTAACACCAACGCGGTGATTGCGGCGCACCGCGGAACAAGATATCAGGATATGTTTTTACATATTGATCAGCTGAGCGCCGGTGACAATGTCATGATTACCAATGCATGGAAAACGCTCACCTACCGTGTGACTTCTACCGACATTATAGCCCCAAACGAGATTGAAAAGGCGCTGATTCAGCCGGGCCGGGATATGATAACGCTGATCAGCTGTCACCCATACGGGAAAAGCACGCAGCGTTATGTGGTTTATTGCGACCGCGTGCCGGAAGGCTTTTAAGTTTCCTTGAATATCCGGAGAAGAAGGGATGGCGATACGATGAAAGTGCTGCCAAAACGGGGAAAAGCAGGAATCGCACTCCTGATTGCGGTTTTACTGGCACTTTTCACGCCGCCGCGGGCGCTGGCGTCCTCTGCAATAGACGGAGGCAGACTCGGCTCCCTGACCATTCAGTTTTCGGGCGACGATGTGGGCGTGGGAGCGTCCCTTTCGGGGGTAGAATTTACAATATACCAAGTTGCAAGCCTGTCGAGTTCGGGAAAATATACTCTGACGAATGACTTTTTAGGGTGTGGATTAGAACTTGATAAGCTGTCGACCGCCTTTGAGGCTTCCGCTGTTTCAAAAAATCTGGCCGCCTATGTGTCTGCAAAGAAAATTAGCGGAACTTCGGACGTTACGGGCTTAACCGGAGCGATAAAATTTAATAACCTTTCGCCGGGCTATTATCTGGTGGTACAGACCAATCGTTCCCAAAATTCGGAGATTCACCGCATCTGTGATCCTTTTCTGGTTTCTGTTCCGTTTAAAAGCAGCGAGAACAGCGGCTGGATTTACGATATTACGGCCAACTCCAAAAGTATTGTGGTGAACGGAGCGGTTATCCTGCATAAAATTAGCAGCTCGGGCGCTTCGCTACCCGGAGCGGTTTTTCAGCTGGATAAAAAAATTTATTACACCGATTCGGCAAGTGTGCCACCGGGGGTAAAGACCGGTTCCGATGCCGGCGGAAGCTTTTACTGGAGCACCGTGGTCACAAAGCTGACCACCAATGGTTACGGCCAGCTGGTGGTGACGAATCTTGCGTACGGTCAATATCGTTTTATTGAAACTTCTGCGCCTGCGGGGTACCGCTATGATTCCACGCCGCATAATTTTTCCATTACGGCTTCGGGCTCGGTTCAGCTGGTGGATGGAAAGTATGTGACCGCTTCCGGTACTGTGCAGACCATTACGGTGGTCAATTTTTCCGGAGGCGGCGGTGGAGGCGGCGGGGGAGGTTCGGGTCATCATCCCCCGGTTAGCTCAGAAACGACCGAAAGTTCGCCGGTTTCCTCCGATCCCTCGTCTTCGTCCACCCCTGTAGCCGCAGTGACCTCATCCCCTTCGGAAAGTGCTGGCAAACCGCCGCGCGACGGGTTTGATTTCCCCAAAACCGGGGGCAGCATATGCTATGCCGTTTGTACCTACGGCGGGGCAATCCTGATGCTGTGCGGCGTCACAGTGTTCGGGTTTACTAGAAAAAAGGAATAAACTGGAACGTTTTTCGATATCGCCAACCGGTACTTATGGTAAACGGTTTGGAAATCAGCAGTGCTGTTTTGCGTTTCGCACAAGGGAAAAATAGATCATCCGCTTGTGCGGTGTTATCATTATATATGTCTAGATGAAAATAGGGCAGCCAGGGAATTTCCCCGGCTGCCCTATTTCTATCCAGACCACTAAAAACTACGGCATAAAAATCCAAAGCCTTAATGGACTATTAATCCAATTAAGAAAGAAAATCCGGCGCCAAGCAGCATGGTTGCCGGAATGGTGATGAACCAGGTGACGACAATATCCTTTGCTGTGGTCCATCTTACGGCGGTCAGCCGTTTCGACGAACCTACGCCCATAATTGCCGATGAAATTACGTGGGTGGTGCTGACCGGTGCGCCCATGGCAGTCATGACCTGAATAACCGCCGCAGAGGAGGTTTCCGCCGCAAAGCCTTCCACGGGTTCCAGCTGAATCATGTTAACGCCGATTGTTTTTATAATCCGCCATCCGCCGAGTGATGTGCCAAGGGCCATAGCCAGCGCACAGATCAACTTAACAACCAGCGGAACACCATCGGTCGATTTAATTACTCCGCCGCTTACCAGAGCCATCGTAATAATGCCCATGGTTTTCTGGGCGTCGTTGCTGCCGTGGGAGTAAGCCATTAAGGCTGCGGACAAAATCTGCAGTTTGGAAAAGCATTTGTTCACCTTGTTGCGGGAAACCCTTCCAAGGAATAAGTAAATTAGCTTCATTACGATATACCCAATGACAAAACCGATCACAGGGGAGGAGAAAAGGGGAATAATCACCTTGTCCAATATGTTTGTCCAATTGACCACTTCCAAGCTGCCGGTGGCAACCATCGCGGAACCAATCAGACTTCCGATCAGTGCGTGGGAGGAACTGCTCGGCAAAGCGATGTACCAGGTGAAAAGATTCCAGACGATGGCACCGCATAGGGCGGATGCAATAATATATTGTTCTGGGGAGCCGTTTAAAATGCCTGATGCGATGGTGTTTGCAACATTTACGCTGACAAGCGCGCCAATAAAGTTCAGCGAAGCGGACATCAGGGTCGCAGCGCGCGGCGACAGGACTCGTGTGGAAACCGAAGTTGCGATGGAGTTTGCTGTATCGTGAAAACCATTGATGAAATCAAATATAACAGCAAGAAGAATAATGACAGCAACCATTAAGTTAATCATTTCCCGAAACAAACCTTTCAATTTTAAACAGCATTTCAGAGCTGGTCACTCAGAATTAAAATGATACCAAACAATTTCTGAGTATAAGTTTTTTATTCCGCAATGTCAATGACAAGCGGTAAATATAAAGAAATTTTTTAAAATCTGCCGCTTTTAAAAGAACCGTGTCGGAACCGGAAGAATGCTTTCTCAGTTCAGAAAAGAGGACAAATCCATCCCAGAATCGCTGATTATTACGACTTCGTCAGTGGCACTTAAGACATTCCCAACTGGAACACATACGGAACCGGCAAAGTTCCGCCAAAAAACCGCCGCCGGCGCCCCAAATTTCTTTTTGGAGCGCCGGCGAAGATATCCAGCCAATGGTTTCCAGTTTAAAAAGAACATCATTTTGTAAAGCGTTTGTACAGTGCATTCAGGGATTTTTTTTCAATTCGCGATACATACGAGCGCGAGATGCCGAGCTTCTGCGCGACTTCCCGCTGTGTCAGGGGGGCTAAACCGGTTAAGCCGTACCGCAGCTCAATAATTTTGCGTTCCCGCGGAGTCAGAGCTTCCGTCAAAAACTTTTTCAGCTGTTCGGACTTTATCTTACAGTCCAAATTTTCCAGAATGTTGTCTTCAGTCGCCATAATATCCATTAGCGTCAGTGTGTTGCCGTCTTTGTCGGTATCAATCGGTTCATTAATTGATATATCCTGGGCGCTCTTTTTGGAGGAACGGAAAAACATGAGTACTTCATTTTCAATGCATCTGGCTGCATAGCTGGAAAGGCGGATCCCTTTGCTGCTGTCAAACGTATTCACCGCTTTAATCAGCCCGATGGTTCCAATCGAAATCAGGTCATCTTGATCATTGGAATTGGCGTAGTATTTTTTAATTATGTGCGCTACAAGCCTTAAATTATGTTCGATTAACTCATTTTTTGCCGATAAATCTCCTTTTTGAATTCGTTCCAGACAGTCCTTTTCTTCCTGCGCTGTCAGTGGGTGGGGGAAGGAACCGGAACCTGTTACGTGCAGAATAAAAAACAACAGACCCGAAAGTGCTAATCCCAACGCGGCACCAAACATTGGCATCACTCCTTTTGAGCAGTATATGTTTTTTTAGGGAACCTCGTGCAAGTCCGGAGTTTAAAAATCCATATTCCGCTTTTTGAAAAAAGGACTTACTTTGGGAAAAAGTCCTTGAAAATTCAAGTTGACGATGGAATGAAAATAGAGTACAATAATTGCACTGGTTTAAAGCATAAAATACATAAAACTTTAAATTGATAAAGTAAATGAGAGGATGGCTATGTATGAAAAAAGCGATTGCGCTTCTGCTGGCGGGTGTTATGGCGCTTTCCGGTACGGCGTGTTCCTCGGCAAGCAGCACTGCGTCGGTTACTCCCGCAGGAGAGAAAAAATTTAAAATCGGTGTGGTTCAGCTGGTGGAGCATCCGGCTCTGGATGCGGCCTACAAAGGGTTTGTCGAAGAGCTGAAAGCGCAGGGGCTGGTGGATGGCAAGAACCTTAAGCTGGAATTTGAAAACGCCCAGGGGGAACAGGCAAACTGCCAAACAATCGCTTCCAAACTGGTAAACGATAAATGTGATTTGATTCTTGCCATTGCAACACCGGCCGCGCAGGCGGTGGCGAACGCAACCAAGGAGATTCCAATTCTGGTAACCGCGGTGACAGACCCGGCGGACGCCAAGCTGGTTACTTCCAACGACGCGCCCGGCGGCAATGTTACGGGTACTTCCGACCTGACTCCGGTGGAAGAGCAGATGAAGCTGCTCAAACAGATTCTTCCCAGTGCCAGGAAAGTCGGCCTTCTGTATTGTTCCAGTGAATCAAACTCCAAATTCCAGATTGAGATCGCCAAGAAATCCGCCGCGGCGCTCGGACTGGAAACGGTGGAAGCCACAGTCTCCAATTCCAATGAAATTCAGCAGGTCACGCAATCCCTTGTGAGCAAGGTGGATGCGATTTACACTCCAACCGACAACATGATTGCTGCGGGTATGGCAACGGTTGCCATGGTAGCGCAGCAGGCAAAACTGCCGGTCATCGTTGGGGAATCCGGTATGGTGGATAAAGGCGGTCTTGCTACATATGGTATTAATTATTATGATCTTGGCCAGTTAACGGCCAAACAGGCGGTCAAAATTTTAAAGGAGGGTGCGAAACCGGCGACCATGCCAATTGAGTACTCCAAAAACTACACGCTGACCTTAAACAAGGATGCGGCCGCGAAAACCGGCATTACCATTCCACAGGAGCTGCTCGACAAGGCGGCTTCCCAAAGCAGTTCCGCCTCCAATTAATTCGGAAGAAACCTCTACAAAATAAAATACTCAAAAAAGAACAGTATTCCGCGTAGCGATAGGGAAAACGGCCCTATCGCTCACGCTGCATTAAGGAGAAGTTAAAGTATGGAATTTATTCAATCCCTGCTCGCGGCCATGCAGGACGCGGTTGCCCAGGGTGTTTTATGGAGCATTATGACGCTGGGGGTCTACATTACCTTCCGTGTTTTGGATTTTGCCGACCTGACGGTGGACGGCAGCTTTGCGACCGGTGGAATTATATCTGCCATGCTGGTCAGTCATAGTGTAAACCCGATGCTTGCGCTGCTGGCGGCGTTGCTCGGCGGAATGCTGTGCGGCTTTGTGACCGGCTTCTTACATACCAAACTTGAAATTCCCGGGATTCTGGCGAGCATTCTGACCATGATTGCCCTGTATTCCATCAATCTGCGCATTTCCAATTTTGCTTCGAATGTGCCGCTGCTGGGCGTTTCCACGATTTTTGACCAGTTTGGCTCCGTTTTAAAGGGAGTGGGCAGCAATGTGATTTCATTAATCATCGGCCTGCTGTTCGTAATCGTAATCATTTCTGTTCTATATTGGTTTTTCGGCACCGAAATGGGTTCCTCCATTCGTGCGACCGGTGACAACGAGTATATGGTACGCGCCCTGGGCGTTAATACCAATACGATGAAAATCATCGGTCTGGTACTCAGTAACGGTCTGGTGGGGTTATCTGGAGCCCTTGTCGCCCAGAACCAGCACTTCGGCGATGTAGGAATGGGAACCGGCACCATCGTCATCGGTCTGGCTTCCGTCATTATCGGCGAGGTGCTGATGGGCCACCGTTTTTCCTTTGCCTATAAGCTTGCGTCCGTGGTAGTCGGTTCCATCATTTACCGTGTGATGATTGCGGTCGTGCTTCAGCTGGGACTGAAATCTTCCGACCTGAAGCTGCTGACCGCCCTTCTGGTGGCCATCGCTTTGTCGATTCCGGTGATGAAGCGCAAACTCTTTACCAAAGTGAAACCGGCGGAAAGCGAGGAAGAACCGAATGATTGAGCTGAAAAACGTATCCAAAACCTTTAATGCCAATACTATTAACGAAAAACGTGCGCTGGTGAATCTGAACCTTACGATAGAATCCGGTGATTTTATTACAGTGATCGGCGGTAACGGCGCAGGAAAATCCACCATGCTGAATCTGATTGCGGGGGTGTTTCCCTGCGACAGTGGGAAAATCATGCTGGACGGTGAGGACCTAACCCGCCTGCCGGAATACAGGCGGGCAAAGCTGCTTGGTAGGGTGTTTCAGGACCCGATGCGCGGCACCGCAGCTGACATGGGAATTGACGAAAACCTTGCCATGGCATACCGCCGCGGAAAAAGCCGTGGTTTCCGCTGGGGCATCCGCAGGGAGGAGCGCGACCTGTACCGGGAAAAGCTGAAAACGCTGGAGCTGGGTCTGGAAGACCGCCTGACCAGCAAGGTCGGACTGCTTTCCGGCGGCCAGCGCCAGGCGCTTACCCTGCTGATGGCCACGCTGCAGAAGCCGAAGCTTCTTCTTCTGGACGAACACACCGCAGCGCTGGACCCGAAAACAGCGCGTAAGGTGTTGGAACTGACGGATGAAATCATCAGCCGAGATCATTTGACGACCTTAATGGTCACTCATAATATGCGCGACGCCATCCGACTTGGCAACCGTTTGATTATGATGGACGAGGGGCGGATTATTCTGGATATAAAAGGGGAAGAAAAGAAGAACCTTCAGGTGAAAGACCTGTTGGAACTCTTTGAAAAAGCAAGCGGCAGCGCGATGGACAACGACCGGATGCTGCTTTCCTGAATACAACCGGGCAGGGGTGCCGTACAGTGAACTGCAGTTCATTGTACGGCATTCCTTTTTGAAGCATGGCGGCCCGGCGGAGGATTCTGTATTTTAGCTCAACTCGTTTGAGTATTTTGCAGAAATCTCTATATTATTTTTCGAGAAAATCAAATCATTTGCTATTCCGGGTGAAATAAGGTACAATAGTAAAATCAACTGCGTTGATTTTACATTCAAAAAATTGCTGCATGGCACAAAGTGCCTTCCCGCCTGGCGGCGGACGCAATTTTATGGCGGCTGGGTGCGTGGACTTGTGGCACGATAGTAAAAGCAACGTGAATGTCGGAAGCGGAAAGGCACGGTCATCGCTTTTCATGATTTCGAATTGATAGGCTGAAAATTCCATCAGCGCGTTCATAAATTTTTATTTCTGGCGGAGGATTCATATTGAAAATGACGAGCAATCAAATACTGGACTTACGGAAGAAAGTTTTGGAGAAGGAATTCTCCCGAATGAATAATATGCAAAAGGAAGCCGTCTTTCATGTGGACGGGCCGCTCTTGATTCTTGCCGGTGCGGGCAGCGGAAAAACCACGGTTCTGGTCAACCGCATTGCCAATATTATTCGCTACGGCAACGCGTATGCCAGCAGCCAGATTTCCCCGGAGTTTGGCGAGTTGGATCTGTCCGCGGTGAATGACTTTTTGGCACAGGGCACTCCCCTTCCAGAGGAAACCGTCGCTCGCCTTGCGGTGAATCCTTGCCGACCCTGGCAGATTCTTGCCATTACCTTTACCAACAAGGCGGCAGGGGAACTGAAAAACAGGCTGGTGGCTATGCTAGGCGAACCAGGAAACGATATTTGGGCTTCCACGTTCCATTCTACCTGTGCGCGACTGCTGCGGCGTGATGCGGACAGGCTGGGGTATTCCGCCCATTTTACCATCTACGACACCGACGATTCCCACCGGTTGATGAAGGACTGCCAGAAGGCGCTTGGCATCGATGACAAGGTGCTGTCCTACAAGGCGATTTTATCTGCAATTTCCCATGCGAAAGACAGCATGGTTCTGCCGGACGAATTTGAACGGCAGGCGGGAACCGACAATCGGCTTGCCATGATTGCTAAGGCGTACCGCCTTTACCAGAGCCGCTTGAAGGACGCGGATGCTATGGACTTCGACGATCTAATCTGCAACTGCGTCCTCCTGCTGAAGGATCATCCCGATGTACTGGATTATTATCAGAATCGGTTCCGCTACGTGATGGTGGATGAATATCAGGACACCAACCACGCGCAGTACCTGTTAGTTAATCTGTTGGCCCAGAAAAGCCAGAACCTCTGCGTGGTCGGCGACGACGACCAGAGCATCTATAAATTCCGCGGCGCAACCATTGAAAATATTTTGAGCTTTGAAAAAAACTTCCCAAAGGCGAAGGTCATTCGGCTGGAACAGAATTACCGCTCCACCAAGAATATTCTGAATGCCGCGAATGCTGTGATTGCGAACAACGTTTCCCGAAAGGGCAAGACCCTTTGGACGGACAATAAAACCGGCGACAAAATCGGGGTACATACGTCGTTCAGCGAACAGGATGAAGCGGAGCAGATTTCGAAAAAAATTCTGGAGGAAGTCGCTAACGGCCGCAAATTCCATGATTTTGCCATTTTGTACCGTATGAACTCCCAGTCCAATACGCTGGAAAGAATGTTCGTCAAGTCCGGCATTCCGTACCGTGTAATCGGCGGCCTGCGGTTCTATGAACGCAAGGAAATCAAGGATATGATCGCTTATTTGAGCGTGATCAACAATCCAAACGATGAAATTCGTCTGCGCCGCATTATCAACCAGCCGAAGCGCTCCATCGGCGACAAAACGATTGCGCAGGCTTCGGAAATTGCGGAGCAGGTTGGCGAAAGCCTGTACGATGTAATTTGCCATGCGGATGAATATGAGCCGCTGAAGCGTACCGCGCAAAAGCTGCTTCAGTTTGCCTCTACCATGAAGGAACTCGTTGAAGCGGCGGAGGACGAAACCGTACGGCTGAGCGAACTGTACCAGATGATTTTGGACAAGACCAACTACATTGAGGCGCTGCGCGCGGCAGAAGGAGACGAAGCGCAGGACCGCATTGAAAACATTAACGAACTTGCCTCCAACCTGATTCAGTATCAGGAGGACAACGGCGAGGAAGCCAGCCTTTCCGGTTTCCTGGAGGAAGTATCCCTGATGACGGATATTGATAATTACGACGAAGACTCCGACAGCGTGGTTATGATGACCATGCATTCCGCGAAGGGGTTGGAATTCCCGGTCGTTTTCCTTCCTGGATTTGAGGAGGGAATCTTCCCCGGAATACAGGCCATTTACAATCCGACGGAAATTGAAGAGGAACGCCGTCTTGCCTATGTTGCCATTACGCGTGCAAAGGAAGAGCTTTATATTTTGAACGCCGAAAGCCGGATGATTTTCGGCAGCACGGTGCGGAACAAACCGTCACGTTTTATTCAGGAAATTCCGGAGGAACTGGTGGAGACCAGTCGTTCGCGTTCCTGGAAGAAACCGCAGCCGGGAACGGTACTTCCCACTTCTTCCCGGGACGCCCGCGTGGCTTCTACGGAAGCGGCGCGCAACTTCGGTCCCGCGGAAATTGCGCGCGGTTCGGTGCCGGCGGTGCGCTTTAAGCCGGGCGACAGCGTGTACCACAAAACGTTCGGCAACGGCATGGTTGTTTCCGCCACACCGATGGGCAACGACACCCTTCTGGAAATTGCCTTTGATACCATTGGAACCAAAAAGCTGATGGCTAATTTTGCGCGGCTGCAAAAATGCTGACTGGTTAGAACACGATAAAACCCGCCTGATTTTTCAGGCGGGTTTTTTTGCGTATTTGCGCACTTTTTGAATTCTTTACCTGGATTTTCCGCCACGGTCTCCGCATCCGCAGTCCGTAATCTTCGGCGGGAAGAATTCGTCGGTCGGGAAATCGATGCGGCGGAACATTGCACAGGGGTCATCCGATGTAGCAACACATTCCTTCTCGGGAATGCAGAAGTCGTATGCCGGAATCAGAAGCTGTACGTTTCTGACAATCTGAACAATGGTGAAAATTCCAAGTGTAACGTAAACGGCGCGGCTTCCTCCAAAGTCCAGGTCTCCGCCAAAGCGGTTGCTGATGCTGTCCGGAATGCGGCAGCAGCTGTCGCAGCCGTGCGGCGGGCAGTCGCAGATTCTTGCGGAAAGTCCAATCGGCTCTGCCACCTGAACTGTTGCCTTGGGCAGAACATCCGGGCTGTTTTGCTGATCCAGCTTATCCGGCGAATAATCGGAGCTGAACATTTTTACGTTTCCTTCGCTGCCATACAGAATGGCTCTTTTGCTGAATATGGAGACACCATTGACGGTCGTAGGAGTCGAAGACAGCGGCCCGAAGACGTCGAGATATACATTGAAGAAGAAAGTCATGTCGATGGAATAAAACCCCTTGTTGAACGGCACCGGCTCCAAATCCAGGAAAACGGTGATTACGCTGGCGCTCTTTAGTCTGACGTTCGCCGCGTGTTCAATCAGGTCGTGATAAGTCGTTGGGAAGTAGACTCTCAGATCTTCAAGGCAATCTTTATCAGAAGAATGTTCAGGATGGATAGAAGGGTTTTAAATAAATATCAAGCAAAAACTGGGATGCCGGCGCACCTTTCTGTTTGCGATAAATAATCTTTTGAATCAGGGCTTTCAGAATGCGATTTTTTTGAAGGCTGGAACCGTTCCAGTAGAAAGAAAAGAAATCAATCGTTTTATTACTAATTTTATCATAGTTAATATGAGAAATGGATTTTAGCTTGAATTCGAGCTGTTTTAGTTCCTCTAATTTTTGGTTGAGTGCGTTTTGCCGGGAAAGGAAGGTCTGCGTATCGTAAACTCCCTGTTCCAGCAAATCGTGAAGCGTTTCCAACTGATGAAGAACCGTGCGTTTCTGCGTTTCGACGGAAACTAGCAGGCTTGTATCGGCAGTTTCCCGTGGTGACGGCAGCGGTTCCAGCAGAAGGACCGGTTCGCCAAGCCTTGCCTTCAGATTGTTCAAAACGGTTTTCTCGACAAGCGGCAGGGAAGAAGACGCCATGCAGCCGCGCCGGGGGCACAGCAGGCGCTGAACCCCATTGGGTAGAATCTGGCGCTGCATGCGGGTGCCGCAGTTCGCGCAGTAGACGAGCCCGGCCAGCGGATTTTCTGTTTTTTCCGATTTCACGGGCGGCCGGCTGCGGGAAGCGCGGATGGCCTGTGCCTGCCGGAAAAGTTCCGAGTCCAGAATCGGCGGATGAATTCCGTCGACAACGGTCCAGTTTTCCTCCGAATTTTTTATCGTAATGACTTCACGGCTTCCGTGGCGGATTCTGCTTTTCTGATTCCAGACTATTTTCCCAATATAGACCTGGTTTTTCAGAATTTTCAGGACGGAGGTCCGCCCGAAGCACGCTGCTCGGTGCGGTTTTGCACCCAGGGCGTTAAGTGTATCCGCAATCTGCTGGCACCCCATGCTCTGGTGGACGTAAAGTTCAAAAATCAGCCGTACAAACCGAGCCTCCTCCTCGTTGACCGCCAGCGTTGGGTGCTTATTCTGGGTCGTTTTCCGGTAGCCGTAGGGTGCATTGGAAAGGTACCCGCCTTCTTCAATCGATTTTCGGATGCCCCGCTGCATCCGGCGCTTGATAGCTTTTAATTCCTGTCGAGCAAGAAAGGTTTCAAATTCCGTATAAGTTTCGTCCATTTCGTTATTTAGATCATAAATTTTACGGGGAGTAATAATTTTTACCCCTGCATTTTTCAGTGTTTCCAAAATGATGCCCTGGTCGCTCATGGTTCCGCGTCCGAGGCGGTCAATATCCATGCACAGCACCGCGTCGTATTGTCCTTGCTCGACTGCTTCCATCAGTTCCAGCATTTTTGGTCTGGCGTAAAGCGATTCGCCGGAGATCACCTCTTCGTAAATTCCGGTTATGGTCAGCCCATTTTGAACCGCGTATTCCGTCAGGATTTCCCTGTGCCGTTTCAGAGTTTCCTCCACCGTATCGCTCAGTTCTTCCGCACGACTTTTGCGCAGATACATCGCCGTATTCATTTGTTCCCACCGCCTTTTCATTGGATTCACCACATTCTACTTTCCAGCACGGCGATTTAGAATCAGTCTTCTCATAGGACGTGCCGTATCCGACATATTTTTTACAGGCGATTTGGCTTGATTTTCGGGCGGAAGAAGCCCAGGTTTCCAGCTTATAAAGGAGGAATTGAAGAAATGGAAAATTGCGGAGAACCGGTGGTGCAAATCCATATGATAAGCGGAAGCGCGGAGGAAATCGGGAACAACCGAGAGGAATTTTTGGACGTCTGCGGGCAGGTCTGCAGCGAACAGTTCGGCACACCGGTAAAAGTGGTACAGATAAGCGGCCTTCATACGACGAAGAAACTTAGCCAGGATGGATTTTTTCAAATGAATCAGTCCGACCGGTGATAAAATGCTGCCGTTGCGGAATAATAGTCAAATCAGCTCGGTTGATTCGACATTGGGAGAACTACGGTGCGATGGACGCTGTGGAACAAAGGGTGACAGCCGTTGTCATCTGGCATATAATTGACTTAATGAACCTGATTTTTCAGAGGACAATGGACGAAAATACAGTTTGTGAAAGGATGATGAAAAGTGCCGAAACCGGTAAAAATGATGATTCTTGATACCTGCCCGTATTGCAGGCGGGCATTTGAAATGATGGACCAACTCCGGAAACAGCATCCGGAATACGAGAAGGTGCAGATTGAGGTGATTGAAGAGAGCAAGGAACCGGAAAAAACCGAGGGTTACGATTATTGGTATGTGCCTACCTTTTTTGTAGACGGTCGAAAAATACTGGAGGGGGTACCCACGCTGGAAAAGGTGGAGCAGGTTTTTCAAGAGGCCTTGCAATGAAAAAGCCATAGGATACGAATAGTTTCATCCGTATCCTATGACTTTCCAATACTTGCAGTATAATATATATTTTAATTAACGATTAGGATTCACTGTCGTTTGCAAGATGGAAATGGTCGATGATGAAGAACAGCAGGCTCAGAATCATGCCGACAATGGTGGCAAGCGCCATGCCTGTTAGCTGCACTGCGCCAAGCGGGATGGAAACGCCGCTCAGTCCTGTGATAAATACAATGGAGGTCAGCGCCAGATTGCGGGAACGGCTGTAATCTACCTTTGATTCCACCAGAAGGCGAATGCCGGACGTTGCAATCATACCGTACAGAAGGAAGCTGACGCCGCCGATGACCGGGCCGGGAATTGTCTGGATCAGCGCGGAAACTTTACCGATAAAGGCAACCACTGCGGAGATTACGGCTGCGCCGCCGATTACCTGTACGCTGTACACTTTGGTAATGGCCATAACCCCGATATTTTCCCCATAGGTGGTTGTCGGAACGGAACCGCAGAAACCGGAAAGTATGGTGGAAAGACCGTCTGCTAAAAGGGTGCGGTGAAGGCCCGGTTCTTTAATCAGGTCGCGCCCCACAATTTGGCTGGTAACCAGCTGGTGGCCGATATGTTCTGAAATAATCACCAAAGTGGCCGGAATGACAATTAAAATGGCGTTCATGTTAAAAATTGGCGTTTCAAAGTTCGGAAGGGCGAACCAGGCAGCCTGTTCCACCGGTTCAAAATTGACGAGGCCAAGGATGCAGGAGAGGACATAGCCTACAACGATGGCAATCAAAATCGGAATGACGGAGAAAAATCCGCGGAACAGCACGGAACCGAAGACGGCAATCAGCAGTGTAACTAAAAAGACGGCGACTGCTTTCGGGTCGACTGCTTTTTCGGCGGTTGCCACAATTCCGGCGGACTGTGCGGCGTTCCCTGCCAGCTCTAGACCGATCAGTGCGACAACTGAGCCCATGGCTGCGGGGGGCAGAACGATATCAATCCAATTCGTCCCGCAAAACCGGATAATTATGGCAACAAGGCAAAAAACAGCTCCAGCCACGATAAATCCACCGAGTGCATATCGATAATTCATGGACGAATTACCCATAATCACTAAAACCGGCGAGATAAATGCGAAGCTGGAGCCTAAATATGCGGGAGCTTTACCCTTTGTTATTAAAATGAAAAGCAATGTTCCAATACCATTCATAAGCAACACAATCGCTGGGTTAATATGAAAGGTAAGGGGAACAATAACGGATGCGCCAAACATGGCGAACATATGCTGTAAACTGAGCGGGATGGCTTTTGGTATCGGAATTCTTTCTTCCACATGGATAATTTCTCTTTGCATAGCGACACCTCATTCATTAATTTTGGTAATCCTTCGCGAAGATTCCAAGAATTTTGCCGAACCCGGGCAAAATCACTTTATTCTACGCTTCAAATTTGAAAAAGTCAATAGCATTTTAGAATATTTTGTGAGTTTTTGTCTGGGGGTTCTATCCAAGCTGAACAATCCTGTTCGCTGCATGAATCATATACGCGCATGGCGTCTATGCATACTGCTTCTTTAAAATATCCTGTATCCTGAACGTTTGCAGATGTTTCTGAATTACCATCCATAGAATAATCCTCCTAACCTTGCTTACTTTACTTATTGAAACCCATGTTTCTCAATATCATTTTATGGCGGCGGATTAATTGTGTTACAGGATTCTTATAAAGACAGAAACAATGCTGTTCTTAAAAAAGATTCCCGATTGGATATTACTGTTGTGTTTCCATTGTCTTTTCGTTTTGTTGGAGATTTTTAATATAAAAAATATAGTAATATTGATAAATAAAATATAGTTGATTGTGAAAAAATTCAACGGATTCTGTAAAATAAGTACAAAAACATATGCCGCCGCGGTATAGTATTTCGTCTTATTGGGCTGGACTTGCTTATTTATCTTTGGTTTCAATTCTGTTATACTTTAGTTACAGATTTGTAGAAAAAATGTTAAGCGCCGGAATCAGCGGCGTGCAGAAAATGAAATGAGGTTATTGCATGTCACCTGTGCTTATTGTTGCACTACTCCTCGTCTGCGCCTCCATTTTTGTGAATGGCTGGACAGACGCCCCAAACGCGATTGCAACCGTCGTTTCAACCAGGGTTCTTTCTCCCAGGTTCGCCGTTATTATGGCAACCCTCTTTAACCTGGTGGGTATTACCTGTTTTGGCACGGCTGTGGCAAGCACCATTGCCAACCTGGTGGATGTCGGCACCGGGACAAGCCCGCTGGTTGCAATTTGCGCAGCGCAGCTTTCGATTGTAATTTGGTCGCTGACCGCCTGGAAATTTGGAATTCCCACGAGCGAAAGCCACGCGTTGATTGCAGGACTGATGGGCTCCGGAATCGCCTACAGTGGGCTCAGCGCGTTTAAATGGGGCGAATTCGAAAAGGTTCTGTGGGGCATTTTAATCTCCACCGTAGTCGGGTTTGCTGCTTCTTATCTTGTGACAAAACTGGTCGGATTTTTGTTCCGGCACATGAAACGGGCCAAAGCCAACCGCCTTTTTTCCATAGGGCAGATTGCTTCCGCTGCGCTTATGGCAACCAGCCATGGCGCGCAGGATGGCCAGAAATTTATGGGCGTGTTCGTTTTGGTCCTTTACCTCGCTCAAAACCAGCCGGTCCCGGAAACGGTTCCCATTGCATGGTGGATTATGATCCTCTGCTCACTGGTGATGGCATTCGGTACTTCCATAGGCGGCTACCGAATTATTAAGACTATGGGCGTAGATATGGTGAAGCTTGAAAAATATCAGGGCTTTTCCGCGGAAATCGTTGCATCTGCCTGTATGCTGATTACCACGGTGTTTTCGGGAATTCCGCTTTCCACAACCAACACGAAAGGTACTGCCATGATGGGTGCGGGCGCGGCCCGACGGTTTTCTGATGTAAACTGGGGTATTGCGCAGGAAATGGTGGTGGCTTGGGTGCTTACATTCCCGGCATGTATCCTTCTGGGCTTTTTAATGACCAAGGTTTTTATGTTTTTCCTGTAAATTTCGGTTCTATGGATCGAAAAGCGTTTTTACATTGGAAAAGGAGAGGAAATCCCTGTAAAAACGTGTTTGAAGATAGATATCAATATATTATGATGAATTGAAGGGTAAGGAAATAGTATGAGTAATTTTTTTTCAAAAGGTCCTGACTATTTTGGATTGTTCGAAACCGGAATCGGTATTTCGTTTAAAGCTGCAAAGGTGCTTCAGTCTTCTTTTTCCGACGGAGTAATTGACAAGGAAGAAATCAAGAAGCTGAAAGACATTGAGCATGAAGGCGACAAGCATGTGCATGAATGTACCTCTCTGATTTCCGACGCATTTATGACACCGATTGACCGTTCCGATATGATGAGCATGGTTCGTTCCATTGAAGCGATTACCGACAGCATCGACGACATAGCCAATCAAATTTACATGATGCATATCACAAAGGCCAACGAAACGACGGTAAAGATGGTCGATCTGGTAGTGAAAAGCTGCGAAGGCCTTTGTAAATTGATGAGCGATTTCAAGCAGTTCAAGAAAAACGGCAAGAGTATTAAGGAAATGACCGTTATGGTCAACCATCTGGAAGAGGAAGGGGACGCGGTGTTCAGCGAAGCCATGCGTACCCTGTTTGACCCGGAAAATAAGATGGAAATGATTGACGTTATTCGACTGCAGAATCTTTACAATACGCTGGAAAATGCGTTGGATTATTGCGAAGATGTCGCCGATATTGCGGAGCAGATAATTATTTCCAATACATGAATTACCCCCGGCCCTGTTTCAAAAATCAGTATGCCTGACGGATTGCTTTCAAACAGGACTGGGAAAAGCTCACCCGCCCGGGTGAGCTTTTTTAGTGTTGAACACTTCCCTATAGTTTGTTATAATAAACGCGATATCGACCTTTTCATTACGGCGTTTCCCATGCCGGAACCGTCGCAATGTTACTGTTCATATATAGTTTATTGCAGAATTGCAGTTTGGAGAGATTGTTTCATGGCGAAAGTTACGCTGATTGCCTATACACCGGAGCCGGAAAAAGTGGTTGCGCAGGCGGCCCGCCTGTGCTATTCCCCGGCGTCCATCGATACGATTGCACAGGGCCTTACCCCGGAAAAAACCGCTGCTTTTGTGGACATGCTGGCGGAAATTGGGCACGAAAGCCCGATTGAACACGCTTCGTTCACCTTTGGTATCGAAGGGGTGTCGCGTTCCCTGTTGGCCCAAATTACCCGGCACCGGATTGCTTCTTACAGCGTGCAGAGCCAGCGCTATGTGACGGAAACACACTTTGAATATGTGGTACCGCCGGAAATAGATGCTATCCCCGAGGCGCGGGCCGAATTTTTGGCCGCGATGGAGGAAGACCAGCGTCATTATGAAAAGCTGACCGAACTGCTGAAGGAGAAGCACAAAAAAGAACTGATGCAGGCGGACAAGAGTTTGGACGAAAAAGCTGCGGACCGGGCTGCACAGAAGATGGCGATTGAAGACGCCCGGTTTGTGCTGCCCAATGCGTGCACGACCAAACTGATTTGCACGTTCAACGCGCGTTCACTTTATAATTTCTTTGCCCACCGTTGCTGCAACCGTGCCCAATGGGAAATCCGTGCGGTTGCGATTGAAATGCTTCGTCTGGTTCGCGAAGTAGCCCCCAACCTGTTCGGCCATTCCGGCCCGCCCTGCCTGCGCGGTGCGTGCCCGGAGGGGAAAATGTCCTGCGGCAGAATGGCGGAGGTTCGAAATTTTTTTAACGGAATAGGGGAAGAATAACATGACGGGAAAATTAATCGCCTTGGAAGGCCTTGACGGCAGCGGAAAGGGGACGCAAACCTCTCTGCTCTGCGAGGCGCTTGCGGGGCGGGGTATCCGTCTGCGCCACATTTCTTTTCCGGATTACGCGGAACCATCTTCCGCGCTCGTGAAAATGTATTTGAACGGGGAATTCGGAAAGGATCCGAACACAGTCAACGCGTACGCGGCGTCTTCTTTTTTCGCCGTAGACCGGTACGCGAGTTATATGAGGTATTGGCGGGAAGAATACGAAAACGGTTCGCTGATTGTAGCCGACCGCTATACGACTTCCAATCTTGTGTTTCAGCTTTCCAAGGTTCCCAAAGCGGAGCGGGAAAGCTTTATCGACTGGCTTCAGGATTACGAGTATGGTAAGCTTGGCCTTCCAAGGCCCGACCTTACTCTTTATCTTGACATGCCGCAGGAGGTCTCGCAAAAACTTTTGACCCAGCGCTATCAGGGCGACGAAAAGAAAAAGGATATTCACGAAAAGAATGCGGCATATCTGAGCGAATGCCGTGAAAGTGCCCTGTACGCCGGCAAGCGGCTTCACTGGAAAGTGATCCGCTGCGCCAATGGCACCGGGGAAAATGCGGAACCGCGCACGGTGGAGGAAATCCACCGTGAAATTATTAAAGTAATATCGGAGGAACTACCTTTTTATGTTTCAATTTGAATTTCCCACGCTTGAGGATCGGAAATGGATGAAGCCTTTTTTGGTGAACAGCGGAAATATGGGAAGTGAAGCTGCATTCGGCACGCTGTATATTTGGAAGGACAGCTACTTTTCCAAGGTTTGCCGTTATAAAGACCACATGCTGCTGGCTTCCGGCGGACCATATCATTCCTATAATTTTCCGATTGGCGGAACCAATCCGTATGAAGCAGTGGAAGACCTGATTCAGGATGCGAAAGAACGCGGCTTCCCGTTTAAAATGTGGGGAGTTACGAAAGAGGGCGTGCAGGAGCTGGAAAATTATTATCCCGGCCGGTTTGTTTTCCAGCTTGACCGCAATGGCTCGGACTATATTTATCGCACGGAAGATTTAATTAACCTTTCGGGACGAAAGTACCATGGAAAGCGCAATCATCTGGCGCAGTTCAACCGCGCCTATGACTGGAGCTACGAGGACATTACGCAGGATAATCTGGAGGATTGCCGCACTGTGGCGCGGCAATGGTGTGAAGCAAACGGCGGATGCGAACAGTGGGATTCCCAGATGGAAGGCTGTGCGCTGAGAAAAGCGCTGGACCATTTTGACGAACTGGAGCTGGCTGGCGGGTTAATCCGCATTGAAGGCAAGCCGGTGGCATTCACCATTGGGGAGGAAATCAACCCGAAAACTTACCTGCTTCACTTTGAAAAGGCATTGGATGGCTACAACGGTCTTTACGTTGCCATTAACCATGAATTCGCCGCCCGGCATCTTGCCGGCTATGAATATGTGAACCGGGAAGAGGACATGGGAATCGAGGGGCTTCGCAAGGCGAAGCTGTCGTATCACCCGGCCATTCTTCTAGAAAAATACGCGGTAACTTTGAAAGAAGAAACAAAGGAAGTAACGGAATGATTCGTTTTGCCGACTGGGGAATGCGCAGGGAGCTGGCCCAAATTTGGCAAATTTGTTTTGAGGAACCGAAGCGCCCCGCGGGCTATTTTCTGAACAACTATTTTCGCCCGGAAAACAGTCTGGTATATCAAATCGGAGGAAAGACTGCTGCTGCGGTTTACCTGCTGCCGGCCTCGGTTGTTTCCAAACACGGCACTGCGCAGGCACACTATATTTACGCCGCGGCAACTTTGCCGCAGTACCGCTCCCGTGGCTTTATGGCTGCGCTGCTTGCTGCCGCTGCATTGGTGGGCGCACAGCGGGGGGACCAGTATTCCGTGGTGCTGCCCGCGACAAAAGAGCTTTATCCGTTTTATCAGAAATCGGAATATCAGCCGTTCTTTCAGGCGCGCATGCTTACGGTCCCGATGGAAAAGCTGTGCACCATGGCAGAAACCGGCGTCATTGGAAAAGCGGCGCTGACCGTGCCGCTTTTAAACGATCTTCGCAGGGAAAAGCTGGAGCATCGCGTCGGGTCCGTCCTTTGGAGTGACGAAGCGTTTGCGTTCGCGGTCGGAATGGGCGGCGTGTACGGCGACCGCCTTGTGACTTCTCTGACCGGCGGCCGCCCTGCCTACGCGCTCTGCCGCCGGCTGAATGAGGACACGGTCGCAGTGTTGGAGCTGATGGCAGAGGAAGCGACGTTTCCAGACCTTGCCGCCAACCTAATTCAGCAGATGCCGGCGGCACAGTACCAGTTCCGTCTCTCGACTGACAGCGCTTTTCCCGCAGGGGAAAGCGAAACGGTGCCGTTCGGCATGATAAAACCCATTGGCGGCGCCGCACTGGATGCGGTAACACCCGAAACCGGAGCGCCGTATCTTGGACTTTCTCTTGACTAGTGAAGGAGGATGCAGTATGATTTATCTATTTCTGGCAGACGGTTTTGAGGAAATCGAGGCCCTGGCAACGGTGGATGTTCTCCGCCGTGCAGGCGCGGAGCTCAGAACGGTTGGGGTTGGCAAGAAACAGATTGTCGGTTCCCACGGGATCCCAGTGACAGCCGATCTGGAAGAGCGGGAAGTGGAACTTTCCCAAATCGACATGGTGATTCTGCCGGGCGGCCCGGGCACCAAAGACCTGGAGCGCTGTGAAACCATGCGCACCGCAGTGCGTACCTGCGCACAGCAGGGAAAGCCGATTGCGGCTATTTGCGCGGCGCCGTCCATTCTGGGGCATATGGGGCTTTTAAAGGGCCATGAGGCAACCTGCTTCCCCGGTTACGAGGAAGAACTGGGTGCCCAGCGGGTTACAGGCGAAGCGGTCTGCGTGAGCGGAACGATCATTACAGGAAAGGGCGCGGGAGTCGCTGTGGATTTCGCGCTGAAACTGGTGGAGGTACTTTACGGGTCGGAGAAATCCGAGGCAATCCGGAAAAATATGCAATGTATGTAAGAAATATTAAACAGGTGAAACAAAATCTTCGGGCGCGTTACCGGCAGTTTCGGGAACGGCTGGAGCCGGAGCATAAGGTATCTTTGGACTCCGCAATCCAAAGCCGACTGCTTGCGCTGAACGAATACGCCGGAGCGGATACTTTATTTACTTACGTCAGCAAACCCATTGAAGTGGATACGTACGCCCTGATTCAAGCGGCGCTGGCCAACCACAAAAAGGTTGCCGTGCCGCGCTGCCTTCCGGAAACGTTCGATATGGAATTTTACTACATTACTTCCCTGGACGATCTGGAAAAAGGCTGCTTTGGCGTGATGGAACCCGTGCCGGAGAAATGCCGGTTGGTTCCGCGCGGGAAAAAGGGGCTTTGCATTGTTCCCGGGTTAAGCTTCGACGCGCAGGGGTTCCGTTTGGGTTACGGAAAAGGCTATTATGACCGTTTTCTGGCGGATTTTAAAGGCACAACGGTTGGAATCTGCTATTCCGGCTGTGTGCAGTGGAATTTGCCGCACGGCTATTACGATCAATCGGTTGATATTCTGATTACGGAAAAGTATGTCAGACGAATGGCGAATCAGCACCGCTGATATCCGCCGGATACGACGGGAGGGAAACCGATGCAAGATGACGATCAGCTGCACGAGCTTAGAAGGCGCAGAAAAGTAGAAAATTTCAGGCTGAATATCGAGGATGACACGATCGGACAGCCGCAGGAAGAAGATAATACGCTTCAAAGTTTCAGTGACCCGCGCGCTCGGCAGCGCGCCAAACAGCAGGAACTGCAGGCGAGCGACCGGGCGGAGAGAGCCCATCAATGGCGCAATAAGGAAAAAGGACGAAAAAACCGCTTTTTTTTCCGCATGATTTGGCTGGTTATGGTGCTGCTGACTTCTACCCTGCTTGCCCGGTTCGCCATCAATGGCATTAATGATATGCTGGCGGTGGGAAGGGAAAAAGTTACGCTGACGGTGGAAATCCCGAAAAATGCAAACGGCAAACAGGTTGCTGATATTTTGGAGCGCGCCGGTGTGATTCGCAACCCGGACTTTTTCCAGCTTTATTCCAAACTGACAAAGGCAGAGGGCCATTATAACAACGGCAGCTTTCAGCTTGACACCAGTATGGATTATCAGGCGCTCATCTATACGCTTCAATCCAACCTGAACCGTGTCGACACCGTGAAACTGACATTTAAGGAAGGCGCCAACGCGCTTGAAATTGCCGATCAACTGGAAAAGGGCGGTGTTTGCACCGCCAAGGACTTTCTTGCCGCTCTGAACACGACGGATTTTGACAGCAAATTCGAGATTATCCAGCAGATTACGAATCCGAAAGACCGCTATTACAAGCTGGAAGGCTACCTGTTCCCAGATACTTACGAATTCTATAAGGATGAGAAGCCCGAGGCGGTTATCCGGAAAATGCTGAACAACTGCAACAAGAAGCTGACGCAGGAAATTCGAAATTCCGCGTCCGCTCAAAAGCTTACGGTGGATCAGTTACTTACGCTTGCCTCCATGATTCAGGCGGAGGCTGCGGATAAAGAGGATATGTACAACATTTCCTCGGTATTCCATAACCGGTTGGCCAGCGGCGGAAAGGGTGACCTGACCCGCCTGCGTTCTGACCCTACCACTTATTATCCGTACCGCTCGAAGGCGGCGGTGCCGTCCAATATCCGCGACACATACAAGAGCCGTTACGACACTTATACTATTCAAGGGCTTCCGCCCGGGCCAATCTGCAATCCGGGTACAGAAGCCATCGGCGCCGCATTGAACCCGGCAAAAACCAGCTACTACTACTTCTGCCACGATGCAAAGGGCAAGGCATATTACGCAAAGACCAACGCCCAGCACGAAGCAAATTTGAAAAAGGCCGGATTGAAATAACCGGAGAGCAAAGGACAGGATACACAGCAATGACGGAAAATCAATTGGAACTCCTTGCGCCTGCGGGCGATATGGAACGGCTGCAGGCCGCAGTCGATTTCGGCGCGGACGCGGTCTATCTTGCCGGGCGTGAGTTCGGCATGCGTACGGCGCCCGCCAATTTTACCCCGGAAGAATTGAAACAGGCGGTTGCTCTCGCGCATCAAAAGGGGATTAAGGTCTATTTGACCTGCAACACGATTCCCCGCAATGAGGAATTGGAACGGCTGCCGGAATTTTTGCGTGAAGCGCAGAATACGGGTGTGGACGCATTTATTGTTGCCGATTTCGGCGTGCTGCGTTTGGCAAAAAAGTACGCCCCCAACGTTCCGGTCCATATTTCCACACAGGCGGGAATTGCCAACTATGAAACGGCAAACGCATTTTATGAGCTGGGCGCTTCCCGTGTGGTGCTTGCGCGGGAAATGAATCTGGAGGAAATTGCGCAGCTGCGGGCGAAAACGCCGAAAAAACTGGAAATTGAGGCATTTGTCCATGGTGCAATGTGCGTCTCCTTTTCCGGTCGGTGCTTGCTATCGGCCTATATGACCGGCCGGGACGCAAACCGCGGTGACTGCGCGCAGCCCTGCCGCTGGCAGTATGCGCTGATGGAGCAGAAGCGCCCCGGGCAGTATTTCCCGATTGAAGAGGATGCCCGCGGTACATATATCCTGAATTCCAAGGATATGTGCATGATTGAGCATATTCCGGAGCTGGCCAAGGCCGGGGTAACCAGCTTGAAAATCGAGGGGCGTGCCAAATCCGCGTATTATGTTTCGGTGACGACCAACGCTTACCGATGCGCAATTGACGAGTTCCGTCGGAATCCGGAAAAACCGGTTTCTCCATGGATTGTGGAGGAATTAAACAAAATCAGCCACCGTGCGTACAGCACCGGCTTTTACCTGGGTGGAGAACCGGGGCAGGAAACGGCCACCGGTGGCTATGTACGCGACTATGAGGTCATCGCCATTTGTGAGGGGTACGAAGACGGCGTGGCCAGACTTTCCCAGCGCAACCGTTTTTTCCGCGGCGACGTGGCGGATGTGCTGGAGGCCGGAAAGCCGCCTTACCTGCTGCCGTTGGAAGAATTGACCGACGCGGATGGCTGCCCGATTGAGTCCGCACCGCACGCGACTATGACGGTATTCGCAAAAACCTCCTGTCCCATCGCCAAAGGTGCGATTCTCCGAAAAAAACGCAGCAGTTCCGACGAAACAAACCAACCCGGAACCTGATACCGATGATTAAAACCCTCCTGTTTGGCAAGAATAGCCATACAGGGGGGATTTTTATGGCCAAACGTACCGCTGTTTTTTTCGGAATTTTCATGCTCTGCATGTTTTTATCTGTGCTTAATCTGTTCCGTCTTTCCAGTGGAACGCAGCTGGCTGCCACCGCTGACCGGCAAAGCAGCTATAAACTGACGATTGCATCGACACGGGGAACCATTTATGACTGCAACCGCAATGCCCTGACGGGTGGAAAACAAGAAATCGTCGCCGCTATTTCCCCAACTGTGGAAGGCGCCGCCGCCCTCCGAAAGATTCTTCCGGAAAAAACCGTGGAGGAAATTTATCCGGCCCTTACCGCGGGGAAACCATTTTCCCTGAAGCTGCCGCAAACGGTTCAAGCGCCGGGGGTTGACTGCTTTCAGGTGCGAAAACGGTATTCTGACCATCAGCTGGCCCCGCATGTTATCGGGTATCTGGATGGAACCGGCAAAGGAACAACGGGAATCGAAAAGGCGTTTGACCAAACGCTTTCGCAAAATCAGGGAAGCATTTCGGTGACTTACAAAGTAGATGCGCTGAACCGCGTGCTGTCGGGGGAAGATAAAAAGGTCAGCGATTCCAGCTTTTTACAAAACCGGGGCGTCGTACTTACGATTGATAAAAACATTCAGCAGATTGCGGAAGACGCCGCGAAAAAGTATTTGCAGAAGGGGGCTGTAGTCATTGCCGAAGTGCCTTCCTGTAAAATCCGCGCTATGGTCAGCCTGCCGGATTTTTCCCCGAATGACGTCGCTTCTGCGCTGAAAAGCGAGGATTCGCCGCTTTTAAACCGCTGTCTTTCCGCCTACAACGTCGGTTCCGTGTTCAAATTGGTTTCCGCCTCTGCCGCGCTGGAATATGGTATTTCGCCGGATACCCAGTATACCTGCACCGGTTGGGTTGATGTAAGCGGCAGCATGGTTCACTGCTTTAATTCCGAAAGTCATGGACAAGAAAACATGGAAAAGGCCATTGCCCAGTCCTGCAATGCCTATTTTGTCAAATTGATGCAGATGGTGCCGCAGTCGAAGTTTTTGCAGATGGCCCAGAACATGGGCTTTGGCAAATCCATTGAAATCGCACCGGGGTTTTCCTCCAGTGCAGGGAATCTGCCCACGCTGCAAAGCCTGAAAATTCCGCGTGCGTTGGCGAACTTTTCGTTCGGGCAGGGTGAACTGACGGCTACTCCGCTGCAAATTACCGGAATGGTGAACGCGATTGCCGACGGCGGCATATACGTAGCACCCACACTTTACGAAGGACTGGTCAATGAAAACCGTAATTTTACGGAAAAGGCAGCGCCGCAGACCGGAAACCGGGTGATTTCCGAGCATACGGCCCAGTTGCTTCGCCTGGCTATGAAAGCAAGTATCGATACCGGTACCAGCAGAAAGGGCAAGCCCTCTTTTGTAGAAGCCGGCGCAAAAACGGCGACCGCTCAGACCGGCCGCTATGTGAATCAGGTGGAGCAGGTTCAATCTTGGTTTGCCGGGTTTTATCCGCTGGATCATCCAAAGTATGTGGTCACCGTCTTCGCGGAGGGCGGCTCCGGCGGCGGTACTACCTGTGGACCGGTGTTCCAACAGATTGCGGATGCGCTGTACCCCAAACAGTGAATAATGTAAGATTGTGTTTTCGTGAAGCGGAAAGAATTCTTTGACTTCCCATCCAGGAAAACCAGTAAGGCCTCGTGAATTAAATAATTTTTGGGGTATATTTTATGGTTCTGTTCGTTGTTCATTTTCATTGACAACTTTCCTTTTTCCGTTTATAATCAAAAAAGAATGCAATAGTCCGAATGGACAAGCAAAGGCGATGAAGGGTCGAAACGCGCCGGGCAGTGCCAACAGAGAGGAAATCATCTGCTGAAAGATTTCCGCATCCGTCTCCGTGTCAGCCAGCCCCCAGCCCTGCGGCGAAGAGCCGCGGCGTACCCCGCGTTAAGGGATTCGAGCGGCGCATTTTGCGCAATTTGGGTGGTACCACGGTTTTTCCGTCCCATTGTGGAGGGAGAAGCCTTATTTTTTTGTAAAAACCACAGTGGTTAAAAACGATTGCGTATGAACTGATTTGGCTTAACCGCGTGGGCTGTTTGTTCAGCTTCGCGCTGCAAAGTTAATCTTATAGATTAACTTTTATAAATGATTCTTTTGCCTTTTGGCGGAATGGAGTATTCGTATGGAATGGACCGGATTAAACGAACTGCGTGAAAAATATCTGTCTTTCTTTGAATCAAAGGGGCATCTGCGTTTGCCCAGTTTTTCGCTGATTCCGAAGGACGACAACAGTTTGCTTCTCATCAACTCCGGCATGGCGCCGATGAAAAAATATTTTACCGGGGAAGTCACCCCGCCGCGCAAGCGTGTGACGACTTGCCAAAAATGCATCCGCACGCCGGATATTGAGCGCGTCGGCATTACCGCGCGCCATGGCACTTATTTTGAAATGCTTGGCAACTTCTCGTTTGGTGATTACTTCAAGCACGAAGCAACCGCGTGGGCCTGGGAATTCTGCACCAAGGTGCTGGAAATGCCGATTGACAAGCTTTGGGTTACAATTTATCAGGACGACGACGAGGCGTTCGATATCTGGACCAAAGAAGTCGGCGTGGACCCCTCCCATATCGTGCGGCTCGGCAAGGAAGATAACTTCTGGGAGCACGGCTCCGGCCCCTGCGGCCCCTGCTCCGAGATTTATTTCGACCGCGGCGAACAGTATGGCTGCGGTTCCCCAACCTGCGGCGTCGGCTGCGACTGTGACCGCTATGTAGAGTTCTGGAACGTCGTGTTCTCTCAGTTCAACAGCGACGGCAAGGGCAACTATCCTCCGATGGAGCACCCGAATATCGACACCGGCATGGGTTTGGAGCGCCTTGCCTGCATTATGCAGGGCGTGGACAACCTGTTCCTTGTGGATACCGTGCAGAACATCATGAAGCATATCTGCCGCATTGCCAATGTAAAATATGGGGAAGACCCGAAAAAAGACATTTCCCTGCGTGTTATTACCGACCATATCCGCAGCACAACCTTTATGATTGGCGACGGCGTGATGCCCTCCAACGAAGGACGCGGCTACGTGCTGCGCCGCCTGCTGCGCCGTGCGGCGCGCCACGGCCGTTTGCTCGGCATTGACCGCACTTTCCTTTCCGAGGTTGCGGATACGGTCATTAATGAGAATAAAAACGCTTATCCTGAACTGGATGAAAAGCGTGCAATGATTAAAAAGCTGATCAGCGTGGAAGAGGAAAGTTTTGCGAAAACAATCGACCAGGGCCTGCAGCTTTTGAACAGCTACATTGACCAGGCGGACAGCAAGGTGTTTTCCGGCGCGGATGCGTTCCGCCTGAACGACACCTATGGCTTCCCGCTCGACCTGACTAAGGAAATCGTTGCGGAGCGCGGCATGACCGTGGACGAGGAAGAATTCCACCGCCTGATGAAGGAACAGAAGGACCGTGCGCGTGCGGCACGCCGGAACGCAGGCGCGGATGCCTGGGCGGGCGAAAGCGACCTGCTGGAGGGAGTCCTGGAAACCAAGTTCCTTGGTTACGAGACCATGGAAACCAAGGCGAAGGTACAGGCAATAATCCGCGACGGCGAACGCGTGGAATCCGCAACAGCGGGGGATGAAGTCATCCTAGTGCTGGACCAGACCGCGTTTTACGCGGAAAGCGGCGGCCAAGTCGGTGACGTTGGAAAAATCGAGTCTTCCGACGCGATGCTGACGGTCAACGACACCAACAAAAACCACGCAAAGAACGTTTTGCACCACGCTGTGGTGGACGCGGGTGAGATTCGTGTGGGCGAAGAAGTCACTGCGCGTGTCGACCGTGAAATTCGCCTTGCCACCATGCGCAACCACACTGCGGCGCATCTGCTGCAGGCTTCCCTGCGCAAGGTTTTGGGCGACCACGTGGAGCAGGCCGGCCAGCTGGTCACTGCACAGCATGTGCGTTTTGACTTTACGCATTTTTCCGCGCTGACCGCCGAAGAGCTCCATAAGGTGGAAACGTTGGTCAACGAAGTGATTCTGAGCGCCATTCCGGTGGAATGCCGCGAAATGCCGATTGAAGAAGCGAAAAAGCTCGGTGCCATGGCATTGTTCGGGGAAAAATACGGCAATATTGTCCGCGTGGTGAGTGCCGGAGATTTCTCGAAAGAATTCTGCGGCGGCACGCATATGGACAATACCGCGAAGCTCGGCCTGTTTAAGATTGTGTCCGAAAGCTCTGTTGCGGCGGGTGTGCGCCGAATTGAGGGCGTGACCGGTTTCGGCGTGCTTGGGCTTTTGAACCAGACCCTGGAGCAGATGAACGAAACAGCTTCCGTCCTGAAGCTGAACAGCACCGCGGAACTGGCTGGCAAAGCTGCGCAGCTCGCCGCGGAACTGAAGGAAAAGGACCGCACCATTGAGTCTTTAAATTCCAAGCTGGCCGCAATTCAGATTGAAAGCCTGTTCGCGAGCGCGGAAGAAATCAATGGCGTACAGGTCATCACCGGAATTTTCCCGGGAACCGAACCGAACGCGCTGCGCGCCATGTGTGACAAGGTACGTGACCACGCTCCGAACATGGTGGCCGTGCTGGCCGGAACCACAAACGGCAAGGCGAACATTGCCGCCTGTGTTGCTAAAGACGCGCTCGCAAAAGGCGTGAATGCGGGTCAGATTGTCCGTCAGGTTGCCCAGCTTGCGGGCGGCAACGGCGGCGGTCGTCCGGACAGTGCCATGGCGGGTGCGAAGGACCTTTCCAAGCTGGAAGCGGCAATGGCCGAAGCAAAAAAAATTGTTGCGAATCTAATCAAGTGAGTTTATAATATTACTGTTGTGTTTGTGTTCCGTGGGAATGATACGGTTCCCACGGGGCAAACCGATTCAAGGAGGGATGAGTTTGGACTGCGTTTTTTGCAAGATTGCAAAAGGGGAAATTCCTTCAAAAAAAGCGTATGAGGACGACCGGGTGTTGGCGTTCTACGATCTGGATCCACAGGCTCCCGTTCATATCTTAATTATTCCTAAGGAGCATATTTCATCCGCGGCGGAGATTACTTCGGAAAACAGTGGAATCGTCGCACATATTTTTGAGGTGGCGGCGAAGCTGGCGGAAGAAAATCAGCTGACGGAAGGGTTCCGTGTGGTTACCAATGTTGGCAAAGACGGCGGTCAAAGCGTACCGCACCTCCATTTTCATCTGCTTGGCGGCCGTTCCATGAAGTGGCCTCCCGGCTGATGCAGGTATTTCCGAAAATGCTGATTCAATGAAAAAGCCGCCCGGGTATGAACTCCCGCGGCTTTTGTCCGCTGTTTGACGGCGGAATCAGCGTATTTCGAATCATTTTGAAAGGTCGAATTTAATTATGGGGAACTATTATAAAATGACCATAGCCGGCTGCGAGCGTGAGCTGCCAATCTGCCCAATCAGCGATAAGTTGGACATTGCAGGCTTTGTTATGCTTGGCGACGTGGAAATTACGGAGAAAGCCGCAGCGGCTCTGTTGGCAAAGTGCCCGGAACACGACGTTGTGGTCACTGCGGAAACCAAGGGGATTCCGCTTTGCTACGAAATGGCACGGCAGGGCTGCCGCCGTTATGTGGTCGCGCGCAAAAGCGTGAAGGCATATATGCGCAACCCGATTCACGTGGAGGTAAAATCCATTACCACCGACCATGTGCAGAAGCTGTACTTAGCGGAGGATGACTATAAGGGCTTGAACGGTAAGCGCGTGCTGATTGTGGACGATGTCATCAGCACCGGTGAGTCCCTTGCTGCCATGGAAGATTTGGTAAAGCAGTTCGGCGGCAATATAGTCGGTCGCGCTTGTGTTCTTGCAGAGGGCGACGCGAAGGACAGGGACGATATTATTTATCTGGAACCCCTTCCGCTCTTCTTTAAATAATTTCCGGAGGAAATGCGATGAAGCGGCCGCTTGCGTTGGTGGGTTTTTGTTATCTGCTGACGCTCGCGGTCGCTGTTTTTATCGGTTCCGGCTGGGCAATGCCGCTTGCCTGCGGCTGCCTTGTCGGGTTTGTGTTGACCTTGTTCCTGCCGAAGCTTCGTGCAACGGGGGTGTTTCCGCTGGCGCTTTTGACCATGTCACTGGCTTTCGGCAGCTTTGCCGCATATTCCCAGTCCACAGTGCTGCCCGCGCAGGCGCTTGCGGAAAAGGACGCGGTAATTACGGGCACGGTGTGCGAGCTTCCTTACCGGCAGTACGGGCATACGTATTATATTATTCGGGTGGATGAGTGCTCCTTGCCGGACACGCCCAGGCAAATCAAGCTGCGCCTGTCGTGCCAAAACGCACTGAATGTGCAGCCTTATTCGCGGATCCGCACCAAAATGCACCTGTTTTTACCCTCGGGTGGTGACGGATATTCTTCCCGCACGTATTACGCTTCCAAAGGGATTCTTCTCTTCGCGTACCGATATGAGTATGAACCGGTGCAGGTTCTGCCGCCGACGGAGCATTCATTTTACCGTTACGCGCTGAATCTGCGTAAGGCGCTGCTGAAATCCATGCGGGAAATGCTGCCCCCGGAGCAGGCTTCGCTGGTAAACGGCGTGGTGTTCGGGGAACAGACCGGGCTGTCCCAGGAGGTTTCCTCGGATTTCCGCACCATTGGAATTTCACACATTCTTTCTGTTTCGGGTCTGCACATGTCCACCATGGCGGAGCTGATTCTGCTGCTCTTGTTGTTTCTAAAAGTACCGAAGCGGCTGGCGGCGCTGTTTGCGGCGGGCGGGGTGTTCGCTTTTATGGCGGTTACCTGTTTTGTACCGTCGGTCACGCGCAGCGGAATTATGTGCATTCTGTATTTATTCGGCATCCTGCTTTCCCGGCAGCCGGATTCGTTGAATTCCCTTGGAGCGGCAGTGCTGCTGATAGGGGGAATGAATCCCTATGCCGCCGCGGATGTGGGGTTGCTGCTTTCCTTTTTTGCCACGCTGGGGCTGATTCTGTACGCGGGCCGGATTTCTTCTTTCTTAAATCAATGGTATGCGCGGCGAGTCTGTTTAAAGCGATTTGACTCACTTCTACGAGGAATTAACGGTACGCTGGCCACAACCTTTGCTGCGATGTTTTTTACCTTGCCTATTGGAATCGTCTTTTTCGGGAGCGTGTCGCTCATCGCGCCGCTTTCCAATCTGTTGGAACTGGTGCCTTCCACGCTGCTGATGAATTTTGCCGCCATCGCCGCCGTGCTGAACGCGCTTTTACCGCAGTCGTTCCTGGCCATGCCGTTCGCGCTGGTCGCCGGTCTGCTGGCAAAGTACATGCAGGTCAGTTCGCATTTGCTGGCGCAGATCCCGAACGCCAGCATTTCCACCTATTACGGCTTTGTTTCGCTCTGGCTTTCTGGCACGTTGCTTCTGGCTGCCGCGGCAATGCTCCTTTCCCAAAAGAATCTTCTTTGGAAAACCACCGCTCTGCTTTCCGCTATCCTGCTGATGACCGGGATTTTTTCGCATCAGCTTTCCATGCGTGGGGTAACGCGGGTCGCTGTACTGGATACCGGCACGGCGGAGGCGGTGGTTATTACCAAAGACGGCCACGCTGCGGTGCTAGGCTGCGGCGGATATTCCTCTGGCGCGGTCAGCCGCTACCTGGCAGGGCAGGGAATCCGAACGTTGGATTACCTACAGCCGCTGACGCAGGAGCGTGAGGAGGCCGTCAACTGTTCAGAACTGATGGCCCGTTTCCACCCCGTACGGCTGGTGACGCAGGAAACGGATTGCCTGGACGGATTCCTGCAGGCGGAGCTTCCCTGCGCGCAAAGCTGGAACAGCTTCCGCGTTCATGCGGAAACTACCCTGTGGAATGCTGTTTTTGTTGAGTCGCTGGCGGTTGGGGATCACACGGCGCTTCGCATCTGCACAGGCTCGGTTTCCATCCTGGTTCTGCCGGAAGAGACGGATCCAGCAGGGCTTCCCGCCGAATGGCGCGCGTCCGACTTCTTAGTTCTGGAGGATCGGCTTCCGAACGATTCTTTGCTGGACCCGCTTTACTCCATTTTGAGTGTAGACGCAAAGGATTTGGGAAAAACATTGGGAAATATGAGAAAGCAAAATCCGATTCCTACCGCCGGAAAGGGCAATATCGTTCTGGCGCTGAAAGACGGTACCCTGCAAATTCGCAGGGAACAGGGAGCGTCTTAAAATACATTGATTCATTCAAAATATTTCCCTGAAAAAGTGTAGAAAACTCACCATCTCGTTCGCATTCCGCACGATGGAATCCACAGAAAAGAGAGGCGGCAACAATGCCTGAAATCACCGAAACCGAACTGAAAAAGCAGATTGAAAAATCCGATTTTTCCAACCTGTATGTGCTGTACGGCGAAGAAAGCTATTTGGTCAGCCATTACGCGCAGAAGCTGATTGCCAAAGCCAAGGGAACCGCGTTTGAGGATTTTAACCTTCAGCGCTTCGAAGGGGATACCGTTTCCATGGATACCCTTGCGGAGGCCGTCGAGGCGCTTCCGTTTATGGCGGAACGGAAATGCGTGGCGGTTTCCGACCTGGATGTGGAGGGCCTGCGCGCAGCGGAACTGAGTAAGCTGGAGCAGATTGTGGACAGCATTCCGCCTTCCACCGTGCTGGTCCTTTACCTGCCCTGTGTTGCAATCGACCTGAAAACGGCCAAAAAGTGGAAAAAGTTTTTGGCAGCGGCGAACCAGAAAGGCAATACGGTTCTATTCAAACGGCGTTCCAATCCGGACCTAGAAAAACTGCTCTGTTCCGGTGCGTCCAAACGCGGGTGTGAACTTTCCCGGCAGGATGCCGGGCGTATGATTCGCGCGGCGGGCAACGATTTGCAGACGTTGACGAACGAGTTGGAAAAGCTGTGCGCCTTTGTCGGCGAGGGGAAAATTACGCCGCAGGTGATTGATCAACTGGTTGCGAAAAATCTGGAGGCACGGGTATATGACCTTTCCAAGGCAATTTTGTCCGGTCAGTATGACCGGGCATACGAGATCCTCGACCTCCTGTTTTATCAGAACGAGGAACCGGTTTCCGTTCTGGCGGTGCTTTCTTCCGCCTATATTGACCTTTACCGCGTGCGAGTCAGCGTGCAGAGCGGTTATTCTGCGCTGGAGCCCGCGAAGCATTTTGATTATGCCCGCAAGGAGTTCCGCCTGACCAATGCGGAACGGGACTCCAAACGGCTTTCCACTGCTATGCTGCGCGAAAGCCTGCGCGTGCTGCTGGAAGCGGATATGGCATTGAAAGGCGCGCGCGGTGACCGCCGCATTGTGATGGAAAAGCTGCTGGCACAGCTGCTTTATATTTCCGAAAGGGAGAAGACTGCTTGATTCAGGTAAAAGAAGCCATTATTGTCGAAGGAAAATACGATAAAATTAAGCTCTCCTCCGTGATTGACGGCCTGATTCTGGAAACCGGAGGATTCCGCATTTTCAAGGATAAAGAGCAAATGGAACTGATTCGCCGCCTGGCGGAAACCCGCGGTATTCTGGTACTGACGGACAGTGACTCTGCCGGTTTCCTGATTCGCCATTACTTAACCGGGAGCATCCCTGCCGAACAGATTAAGCATGCGTATATCCCCGATATTCTTGGAAAAGAAAAGCGTAAATCAAAAGCTTCCAGCGAAGGAAAGCTTGGGGTGGAGGGCGTGCCGGTCGAGGTGATTTTAGCAGCGCTCCGGCGTGCCGGAGCGACGGTGGAAATGCCTAAAACGCAGGAACCACGGGAAAACACCGCCGACGGGCAAAATCAGGGCCGGAAAATCACCAAAACCGACCTTTACTTGGCGGGCCTTTCCGGCGGCCCTGGCAGCGCAGAAAAGCGCAAGGCCCTTTTGAAAGAGCTGAATCTGCCCGAGCGCCTTTCCGCCAACGCAATGGTCGATGTGCTGAACAGTCTGATGACCTGGGAGAAATTTCAGGCGCTGCTGACCCGCCTTTTTCCCGATTCCATTCCGGAGGAAACCGGAAGCCACTGAACCGGAGCGCGCAGAAGCATGGTTCCGGGTAACCGCGAACTCGCTAGTAGGCGGCTGTGCACAGCTGTGAAGAGGATTGGCCGGAGCGGCTTTCTCCTTGCTTTCATTGGCAGTTATCTTAGTAAGGAAGTGTGCGAATGAAGTGGAAAGGCCCATCGGTTTACCCTAAAATCTTGTTTACGGCGGCAACGGCACTGTTTGTGCTGTTTATCTTCCACAATTCCATGTTTCCTGGGCCGCAGTCCGGTGCCCAAAGCCAGACGGTAATGCATTTTGTGAATCAGCTGCTGGCTTCCTGTAACATTCCGTATGCGTTTACGGAGCATTTCATCCGCAAGGCCGGTCATTTTACGGAATATTTTATTTTTGGCGTACTGCTTGCGCTCACCTTACGGGCGTACCGCTGTGAAGGGCTGGAATTTGTTTTTGCACAGGGCTTTTTTCTGCTATTGGTGCCGGCCTGCGATGAATTGATTCAGCTGTTTACTCCCGAGCGCGGCAGCAGCGTAGCGGATATTTTTCTGGATTTTTGCGGCGGCGTGGTAGGAACGGTGGTTTGCTGCCTGTTTTTGTTCCGCTCTGCGAAAAAACGGCGGTCAGTTCACCGCTTCGGGCGATAGCGCAATCGAAAACGATTCACCGGGAATCAGGTGCAGGTTTTTGCAGTTGCAGCAGCTTTGCAAATCCGAACGGGTTTGTTCCAGTAGCGGAAGTATTTCATCCGGTACGGTAACGGTAAGATCGCCGAGTTCCGCTTTCAGCGACAAATTGCGTTCGGATTTCTGTTTCCGAACCTCAAACAAAATTTGCTTGATGATGGTTCCAAAGTCTTCCGGAAGTTCCGCCGGAAGGCTTTTTTCGTCCCAGCGGGAAAGGTGGATAGAGGGCGTTGCTTCACGGTTGCAGTAGTACGTTTGGTAAATGACCTCCGTCATATGCGGGACGAACGGGGCGTACAGCTTTAGAATGGACAGAAATCCGTGCGAAAGCGCCCAGGCGGTGGAGCGAAGTTCCGTTTCGTCCTTTGCGTTGTAGCTGCGGTTTTTGACCAGCTCCAGATACGTGTCGCAGTAATCCTTCCAGAACAGATTGTCGATTTCGTGCCTTGCTGCGCCGATTTCATAGCGGTTCAGCCATTGCGCGGCAGAGGAGGCGGTTTGGGCGCAGCGCTGCAAAATCCAGCGGTCCAACGGAAGAAGAGTTTCCGGTTTTTCGTCAGCGTACAGCGCCAGAGCGTCCAGTCGGCCCAGCGTGAATTTCGCTGCGTTCCACAGCTTGGTCAGGAAGCGGGCGGACTGCTTCAATTCTTCCTGTGAAAACAGCGTGTCGGTACCAAGATGCGCACCCGCCGCCCAGTAGCGCAGACTGTCCGCGGAATACTGCTTAATCAGCTCGTTTGGGGAAACGACGGCGTTGCCCTTGGACTTGCTGATTTTTTCCCCTTTTTTGGCCAGAACGAACCCACAAATCATGATGTCCTTCCAAGGAATCTGCCCGGTTTCGTAAATGCTTCGGACAATGGAATAAAACGCCCACGTGCGAATAATTTCGTGCGCCTGTGTGCGCATGCTCATGGGCGGGAAAGCGTCGCGCAGGCCGTGTTCCTCCGCGGTTTGAGCATTGATGAAGGGGGTAAGAGAAGAGGTAGCCCAGGTGTCCATTACGGCGGTTTCCGGTACAAATTCCGTGCAGCCGCAGGTGCAGGGGTGCGGTGGCGGGCATTCCACAGGGTTGACAGGCAGCTGGGACTCCTCCGCGAAAATCGGTTTTCCGCACCGCTTGCAGTACCAGACCGGAAACGGAACGCCGAAATACCGCTGGCGGGAAATGCACCAGTCCCATTTCAGGTTTTGTACCCAGAGCAGGTAACGGGTTTTCATGGAAGCCGGATACCAGTTGATTTCGTCCGCGGCGGCCAGAAAACGCTCCTTGTGCGATAAAATATCGAAAAACCATTGCCGGGACGGCAGAATTTCTACCTCTTTCCCGCAGCGTTCATGAACGGAAACGGTATGCCGGATCTGCTCTTTTTTGAGCAGAAGTCCGTGCTCCTCTAGCAGCTCCGCCATTCGTACTCTGGCCTGGGCGGCTTTCATACCGCCAACCAGCGGGACGGATTCCGGCAGTCGGCCGTTTGGCTCCATCATCCACTTGTAAGGGAGATGGTGCTTTTCAAACCATTCCAAATCCGTGGTGTCGCCAAAGGTTGCACACATGACCGCGCCCGTTCCCTTTTCCGGGTCGGCTTTTTCGTCGCCAAGAACCGGTATATCGAATTCATAGAGCGGGACGCGTGCGGTTTTGCCAATCAGGTGGTTGTAGCGGGTGTCGTCCGGGTGGACAAACAGCGCGGCACAGCCGTACAGCAGTTCCGGTCGGGTGGTGGCGACGGGTATCATTTCCGTTCCAACGTAAAACGGAATCGTGTGAAAGGCGGAATCCTTTTCCGCGGTGTCCAGCTCCGCCTGCGCAATGGAGGTACGGCAGTTGGTGCACCACAGAACGGGGGACTCTTTCTGGTAAGCCTTTCCTTCCCGCGCCAGTCGGAGAAACGAGCGCTGCGACAGCTTCTGTACGGCGGGGCTGATGGTTTCATACCGCAGGCTCCAGTCTACGCTGAATCCCATGGACTTCCACAGTGCCTGGAACTCGTTGCGGTATTGCTCTGTGGTTTCCCGGCAAAGGCGGGTAAATTCGCTTCGCGGCATAGAAGCTGCTGTTACCCCATGTTCTTTTTCGGTCAGCCGTTCAGAAGGCAGGCCGTTGTCATCAAAACCAAAGGGATAAAAAACGTTTTTACCCTGCATTCGCTGGAAGCGGGCGATGATTTCTGCCTGTGTGTAGGAAAAAATGTGCCCAATGTGCAGGCTTCCGCTGACGGTCGGCGGAGGCGTATCGATGGAGTAAACCTCCCGCCCGTCGGGAAGAAAGCGGTAAGTTCCTTCCTTTTCCCATAGCTCCTGCATAGCTTTTTCCCATTTTTTGCATCATAGTGCGGTTCAAGCATCGTTTTTGCTCCTTTCTTTAAAACAGCATTTAAACAGAAAACAGTAAGATCGAAATCCGATTGAGAAAGCGAAAGAATATAAAAAAGCCTTCGTCCTAATTGCATTAGGACGAAGGCTGAATCACTCCGCGGTACCACCTAACTTTGTACGGAACCTGCGCTCCGCACACGCTTGTGCCGTACAGGATCGCAGAAAGTTTACCGCCCTGCTATTCCGATACGGTTTCCTTTTAACGGTGGAATTCCGGCAAATCCTACTGGCATAAACGCGTTCAGTTCGCAGCTCCATGGTCACTTTCCTGCTTTTGCAGCGGGGATTTTCACCAGCCATCCCTTCTCTGTGCTGCTCCAGACAGGTACTCTTCCATTTCCAAGCTTTTCTGCTGTTCAATTATTTCACTTATTTTATGACAGTCCTTTTTCTTTGTCAAGAGTAAAAATAGGAATTTTTAATTTCAGAACACCCAGCTGCGTTTTTCGAAATGGATTCCGAGAGTTCTTATTGTGCCATAAAATTCATAAAATAAAGGACGGAGCGATGGGAGTGAATTTCGGCAAATGACGCGCCAAGCCTTTTGGCACGATGTTCCATTTCTAAATTGCAAATCCAATGAAAGGGTGGGGACGGGATGGCGAAGGTTATTTTGGTATGCGGAAAAATCTGCAGCGGGAAAAGCACTTACGCGAAACGGATTCAGTGGGAACGGCGCGCCGTAGTGCTTTCCTGCGACGAGCTGATGCTTGATTTATTTGATGATTCCCTGGGGGAAAAGCACGATGAAATTCTGCAAAGAACCAAAGTGTATCTCTACCGGCTGGCAGAGCAGATCATCCGCACCGGCTCCAACGTAATACTGGATTTTGGATTCTGGAGCAGGGCGGAACGGCAAAGACTGAAAGCGTGCCTGCTGCAAAAAGATATCAGCTGTGAATTGCATTATGTAAAGGTGTCCCGCCAAACTTGGCAGGAATATCTGAAAAAGAGAAACGAAAACGTTCGGAAGGGCCTTGAAAAGGCGTACTATGTGGATGAAAATATGAAGCGCCTGTTCGGGGAGCAGTTCGAAGAACCGGACAGCGACGAAGTTGATGTGCTGGTGGAACCGGAAGAGGAGGAATAGTTTTCTATAAAAACGAGCTCTGCGTTTCAGACCTTTCCAAACAGGAAAGGTCATTTTTGTTTTTGAAAGCGTTCCAGAAGGGAGGAAAGGTGTGGGTCGCTCCGCAGACTTTATCCGAAACTCTGCTGTGTTAAGCATACGTCGAAATCCCTTTCTTTTCAATGGAATGGTACGAAATATTTCCCGATAAAACTTAACCGTGGGTTTATCCATGAAATCATCTTGATACACAAAATAATCCACAAAATTTCCACGTTTTTAGCAAGTAGAAACCGAGTTGTATTTGATTGACAATAATTTATCAATATGGTAGTATTTATGGCGATGTATAAAGTGAAAGGAGAAAACTTATGTCCCCTTCGTGTGATTTCGCAAAACTTGACGAAATTTTGGAAAACCACAAGTATGACCCCGGAAACATAATCGCAATTCTCCAGGATACCCAGGAAGTGTACCATTATCTTCCCATGGAAATTTTTGATTATTATTCCGAGAAGCTTGGCATGAGTCGGGCACGCATTTTCAGTATTGCTACGTTTTATGAGAACTTCTCTTTGGAACCAAAAGGAAAATACGTGATTAAAATCTGCAACGGTACCGCCTGCCATGTGCGCAAGTCGATGCCGATTTTGGAGCAGCTGCGTAAGGATTTGAACCTGTCAGAGCAGAAGAAAACCACAGATGACCTGCTGTTTACAGTGGAAACGGTTTCGTGCCTTGGGGCGTGCGGACTTGCGCCGGCGCTGACGGTGAATGACGAGGTGTTCGGCATGATGACGCCGGAGAAAGCAACGGAGCTTGTCAATCAACTGAAGGGGGAAAACGCAGATGCTGCAGAATAGAGCGGATTTACAGAATCTCCGGGCTTTATTGAAAAGCCGGTTGGACCAACAGAAAAAGAAAATTTTAATTTGCGCTGGCACAGCCTGCGTTGCCAGTGGTTCCCTTGCCATCTACGATGAATTTCTTCGCCTTATTCGCGAAAAAGGAATCAACTGTTCCGTGGATTTACAGCACGAAACGGAAGGCGAACATATCGGAATCAAAAAAAGCGGCTGTCACGGTTTTTGTGAAATGGGCCCCCTGGTTCGCATTGAACCTCAGGGCTATTTGTATGTAAAGGTGAAACCGTCGGACTGCCTTGAAATATTAGAAACCAGCATTTTAAAAGACGAATATGTGGAACGGCTTGTTTACCATAAAGACGGCGAGATATTCTGCCGTCAGGAATCCATTCCTTTTTATAAAATGCAGAAGCGCGTCGTTTTGGAAAACTGCGGCCATCTGGATTCTTCCTCCATCAGCGAATACATAGCACTGGACGGATACACCGCGCTGGAACAGGCGTTGTTTGAAATGAGCCCTGAAGAGGTCCTCAACGAGGTGGAAATTTCCAACCTGAGGGGACGCGGCGGCGGCGGTTTCCCGGCAGCCAGAAAATGGCTTCAGGTAAGACGCCAAAAAGCCGAAAAGAAATACGTGGTCTGCAACGGCGACGAAGGTGACCCGGGTGCTTTTATGGACCGCAGCGTAATGGAAAGCGACCCGCATCGTATGCTGGAAGGCATGATGCTGGCAGCTTACGCTTGCGGCGCGGACGAGGGGTATATTTATGTGCGTGCGGAATACCCGCTTGCTGTCAAACGCCTGAGCATTGCCATTGAGCAGGCGCACGAACTCGGCCTGCTTGGAAAAAATATTCTTGGTACCGATTTTAATTTCGACATTCATATTAGCCGTGGTGCGGGCGCTTTTGTATGCGGCGAAGGCAGCGCCTTGACGGCATCCATTGAAGGAAAACGCGGAATGCCGCGCGTAAAGCCCCCCAGAACGGTGGAAAGCGGCCTTAACGGCAGACCAACGGTTCTGAACAATGTGGAAACCTTTGCGAACGTACCGGGCATTATTGTCAACGGCGGCCAGTGGTTCCGTTCCATCGGTCCGGAAAACAGCCCCGGCACCAAAGCTTTTGCCCTGACCGGAAATATTAAAAACACCGGATTAATCGAAGTCCCAATGGGCACGACGCTCCGCGAAATCATTTACGATATTGGCGGCGGCATGCGCGGCGATTCCGAGTTCAAAGCTGTGCAGATCGGCGGCCCCTCCGGCGGATGCCTGACCAAAGAGCACCTTGACCTTCCGCTTGATTTTGACAGCTTGAAAAAAGTGGGTGCCATGGTGGGTTCCGGCGGCCTTGTCGTTATGGACGAAAACACCTGCATGGTGGAGGTTGCCCGCTTCTTCATGAGCTTTACACAGAAGGAATCCTGCGGAAAATGCGTCCCGTGCCGAGAGGGCACCAAGCGCATGTTGGAAATTCTAGAACGCATTGTCGCCGGAAACGGCGAACCGGGCGACATTGAACTGCTGGAGGAATTGTCGGAGACAATTTCTGCGACCGCGCTGTGCGGCTTGGGCAAATCCGCGGCCTCTCCGGTTATGAGTACGCTGAAATATTTCCGCGACGAGTATAAGGCACATATTCTGGAGAAACGCTGCCCCACAAAATCTTGTCAAAAACTCCGCAAGATTTATATTGATAAAGCCCTGTGCAAAGGCTGTTCCAAATGCGCGCGCGGCTGCCCGGTCGGTGCCATCACCGGCAAGGTGAAAGAGCCGTTTGTGATAGACGAAGCTAAGTGTATCAAGTGCGGGGCATGTGTGGAAGCGTGTGCGTTCAAGGCAGTAAAGGAGGACTAAGCAAATGAGTGGCGATTTCGTTTTAATTGATAATATACCGGTGCAAATTGATGGAGAAAAAAATCTGCTTAGCCTGATACGCAAAGCGGGAATTGACCTTCCTACTTTCTGCTATTATTCCGAGCTTTCCGTATACGGCGCATGCCGCATGTGCATGGTGGAAAACAAATGGGGCGGCATGGAAGCGGCCTGCTGCACACCGCCAAAGCCGGGTATGGAAATTTACACCAATACGCCGAAGCTGAGAAGATACCGCAAGATGATTCTGGAGCTGCTGCTTTCCAATCATTGCCGCGACTGCACAACCTGCGGCAAAAACGGCGACTGCAAACTGCAGGAGCTGGCCGGTCGCTTTGGAATCAACCGTGTGCGTTTTGAAAATACGGCGGAAAAACCGAAGCTGGATTCTTCTTCTCTCTGCATTGAACGCGACCTCAACAAATGCATTCTTTGCGGCGACTGCGTGCGCGTGTGCGATGAGGTGCAGAACGTAGGCGCCATCGACTTTATGTACCGCGGTTCGAAAATGACGGTGGGTACCACCTTTAATGTGCCGATTTCCGAAACCGTATGCGTTGGCTGCGGTCAGTGCGCGGCGGTCTGCCCGACGGGCGCTATCGTGGTGAAGAACGATGTCAGCAAGATTTGGAAGGTGCTGAACGACCCGTCCATCAAGGTTATCGTTCAGATTGCCCCTGCGGTGCGTGTTGGAATCGGCGACAAGCTGGGCGCGAAGCCCGGGGAAAACCTGATGGGGAAAATTGTTGCGGCGCTCAAACGCATGGGCGTAGATGAAGTGTTCGATACCGCCACCGGCGCGGACTTGACCGTTATGGAAGAGTCCAACGAGCTGCTGGGCCGTTTAGAATCCGACGAAAAGCTTCCGTTGTTTACTTCCTGCTGCCCGGCCTGGGTGCAGTATGTAGAAAAGAAGCATCCGGAACTGCTTGCGAATGTTTCCACTTGCCGTTCTCCGATGGAAATGTTCGGTTCCGTTCTGAAGGAGGAAAATAAAAAGTCCGACCGCCGCGTGGTGGTTATTGCCGTCATGCCCTGCACTGCCAAAAAGTTTGAAGCGGCCAGGGATGAATTTAAAGTAGACGGCGAGCCGTATATCGATTATGTGATTACCACACAGGAACTGATTCAGATGATTCAGGAAGCCGGCATTATCTTTTCCGAGCTGGAGCCGGAAGCTATCGATATGCCGTTTGGCACACAGAGCGGTGCCGGTGTGATTTTCGGCGTAACCGGAGGTGTGACCGAAGCGGTAATCCGCCGCTTGTCTGAAAACAAATCCGCTTCCGCGCTGCGCGCTATAGCGTTTAACGGCGTACGCGGCATGGAAGGGCTGAAGGAAACCACTATCCAGTATGAGGACCGCGAAGTGAAAATCGCGATTGTCAGCGGACTGCGGAATGCGGAGAACCTGATTCAGAAAATGAAAAAGGGAGAATCACACTATGATTTTGTAGAAGTTATGGCCTGCCCAGGCGGTTGCGTTTGCGGTGCCGGCCAGCCCATTACCAACCTGGAGGGCAAAAAGAAGCGCAGCGTGGGTCTTTATGCCTCCGATAAAATGTGCAGCATCAAGCGTTCGGAGGAAAATCCCGTCGTTACCGCGCTATATTCCGGTCTGCTGAAAGGCAAGGCACACAAACTTCTGCATGTGAAATATCAGAAGGAAGAAACCGCAGAGTAAACATCTTCCTCTTGACAAAAAAACATTTTCCGTGTACTCTGAAATCATGGGTCATATGACTGACGGAAGTGGGGAACCACAGGGGAGTATGACGGAGAAAAGCCGACCGTCTGGGCGATTCGTCCGGATCGTCGGCTTTTTTCGCAGGGTTCCTTCTTTTTTATCACGGCTGGTAGGGGGTGATTTCCGGTTGACAGGTTGGGTTCGTCTTTTGCCGGAAAACTCGGGTAAACGGCGAATAAAAGCAGTTGGAAAGCCGCTCATACGGTGACTTTGCGGCTTGCCCATCGGCTTTTCGGGACTGGTCTGCAAAAGGCCTACCTGAAAAGTTTGTTGCCGCGCTTGCCGCGTCAATTTCTCTTTGCGTTTTTACAAACAGGCCCTGAAAATTGAATTGAAATGGCAGAGTAGATAACTGTGGGTTATGTGTCCGGGAAACGGGGAGTTGATCCCGGAACGGAAACCATTCGGTTGCCGTACAGCTATCGCATCCCGCTGCTGCATACCGGAGTATCTCCTCTATGTGGCATTATACTGCCATATTTAGGAGGTTTTTTATTTGAACAACAAGTTACAGAACAAAGGAAATTCCATTTTCGGTCCCGCCTACTGGAGCACGGCCGCGGCGGAGTTCCGAAAGCCGCGGACACTTGTCTTTGCGGCGCTGACCATTGCATTGGGGATTGTGATGAATCTGTTCAACATCCCCGTTTCGGAAAATCTGCACGTTTCCGTTGCGTTTCTGCCGGTTACGCTCGGTTCTATGGTATTTGGCCCGGTGGTGGGCCTTTCCGCAGGTGTGGTTTACGACCTAGTGGGATTTATGGTAATGCCTTCCGGGATGTTCTTTCCGGGATATACCCTCTCCAGCATGCTGGAATTTTTTATTTACGGAGTTTTCCTGTACCGCAGGAAGTTGTCGGTCGTTCGCATTCTAGCCGCAAAATTCACCGTGAATTATCTGATTCATGTGGGATTCGGTTCTCTCTGGAGTGCCGTTTTATACGGAAAGGCCTATTATTATTACTTCTGGAAAGGGCTGATTAAGAATACCATATTGCTTCCGGTGGAAGTGCTGCTTTTGGTGGCACTGTTCCAGGCATTTTTCCCGTTTTTGGTGCGCGAAGGACTCATTCCAAAGCAGGAACGAAAAATGATTCCGTTTCTTTAGGTCCTAACTGTAAAAAGGTGGAAACCATGTAAGCGGTAGGATACGCTGACCATTAGAATGTTTAACGCAGGCGGGTTGTATCGCCTGCGTTTTTTTGGCGATTTTTTAGGTCTGTAACTGAAAGTAGTACAAGGCTTATTTTTCGCTGCAAATTGAGGCCTATTTTGCACTCGACTGCCGGTTAATCCTACGATTTTAGATTATATGTATTCTTTTTAACAATAATATTGGGGTGATATTAGGTAAACTGCAATATTGCCATTCCTGGCATACAAATAACAAAAGCGCAATTTTTGCACGGTTTCCATGAAATTAAGCAAAATTTGCGTTGTAATTTGAAAAATATATTGTTAAAGTAAAACTACAAAGTTTTATGCAAGACAGAGCATAAAACCAGTACCATAAAATAAACGGAGGAAATTGTATGAAAAAGCTAATATCCATTGTTCTGTCCGCTGCAATGCTTGCTGGAACACTGGCAGGCTGCGGTGAATCCGCCACAAACAGCGCAAGCAAGGCCGATGCCTCGGCGTCTTCTCAAGCAACCAGTAGCACCGTATCCGACAATAACGGGATCCCCACCGATGAAGTAACTCTTCGCGTGGAATGGTGGGGCGGCGATGACCGCCATAAAGCAACGCTGAAAGCAATTGAAGCGTTCGAAAAGAAGTATCCCTACATAAAAATCAAAGCGGAATACGGCGGGTTTGACGGAATGCAGGAAAAAGTCAACACTCAAATGGCTGGCCATACCGCGCCGGATGTAATTCAGGTCAATTACGACTGGATCGCTTCCCTGTCGAAGGACGGTAAGGGTTTCTATGACTTGAATTCTCTCAAGGACATTATCGACCTGACAAACTGGGATGAAGACACTCTGAAGTTTGGTATGCGCAAAGGCATCCTGAATGCAATTGCCGTTTCAACCACAGGGCGCAGCTTCTTCTACAACAAGACCACGTTTGACCAATTAGGTGTCGAAATTCCGAAAACGTGGGACGATTTGATGGCTGCCGGCCAGAAATTCCAGGCAAAGGGCAAGGACTATTATCCTTGTGACTTTGATACCGGTTCCGGCTTTACCTCTTTCTATATGGCATTAGCCTATGAACAGCAGAAGACCGGCAAGGAATTCCTTTCTCTGGACGGCCAGATCGGGTTTACTGAGGATGAATTCAAGGATGCCCTTGACTTCTACAAAGAGATGGAAAAGAACCATGTTACCAGAACTCAGAAGCAGATTCAGAACGACGCCGGTTCCACTGCTCTGTATCAGACCAACAACTTCATTTCCGGTAAAGTTGCAGGGTTCCTGGAGTGGAGTTCTTCTGTCGGCAAGTTTAAGCAGGTTCTCGACAGCAAAAATAACACCCTTGTGCTCGGCGACCTTCCGATTCTGAAGGACGCGAAAATGAGCGGCTGGTTTGTAAAGCCTTCTCTTCTGTTCGCAATTAACGGCGAAACCAAATACCCGAAGCAGTCCGCATTGTTCCTCAACTATTTGCTGAATGATCCGGAGGCTTCCAAGATTCTTGGCACTTCCCGCGGCATCCCGAGCAGCAAGGCTGCAATCGCTGCTTTGAAGCAGTCAGATCCGAAGCTGGAAGAAGATATTGCATATCAGGCAACGATGCAGATTAACAACTGCAAGCCGACCCTGGAAAGCCCGTACATGGATAACTCCGAAATGAAGAAAGCTTACGTTACTGCGGTTCAATCCGTTTCCTACGGAACTGCTACGACCGAGCAAGCGGCGAAGACGCTTTATCAGTCCATGCAGGATACCCTTACCGATATTGTAGAGTAAGTTCTGATCATCGCCGGCTGCGGGTGCGCCAATGACGCGTATCCGCAGCCTCCGTTATCATATGCGCCGCGTGTAGTCTTGCTTTGTGCAGCGCAGCCCGTTTAGGGATTTCATGAAAACGGATTTTCCGAATGAGCCTTTCCGTTCCTGCTGTTTTGTACGGAAGGCTTTCAGTCGAATCAGTATCATGATAAAAAGGATGATCTCAGATGAATGATATAGCAACCGTTAGAAAAAAACATGCTGTGAAGAAGAAATCCAATGGCAAAAACTGCCTAGGTGAAAATCGCTACCACGGGCTGCTTTATATTGCGCCGTGGCTGATCGGTTTTGTGCTTTTTACAATCTATCCCTTTTTCTCCTCGTTTTATTTGAGCTTTACGAAGTACGATTTGGTCTCCGCACCCAAATGGATTGGACTGCGAAACTATGAGCGAATGTTCCGCGACCCGGTTTTCATAAAATCCGTTACCGTGCTGATGAAATACGTGGTTTGCGAGGTTCCGCTGAAAATCATTGTATCTCTTTTAGTCGCTGTGCTTTTGAATATGAAGCTGAAAGGAATTAACTTTTTCCGTACAGCTTATTATATCCCTTCCATCCTCGGTTCAAACGTCGCAATCGCGGTGCTGTGGAAGTTCGTCTTTCAGTCGGACGGCCTAGTCAACCAGGTAATCGGTCTGTTCGGCGGGCAGCCGGTCGGCTGGTTCGGGGAGGAATTCCCTGCTCTGATGACTATCGTTCTGCTGCGTGTGTGGGAATTTGGTTCCACCATGGTCATTTTTCTTGCTGGCCTGCAAAGCATCCCTACGGATTTGTACGAAGCGGCAAGCGTGGACGGATGCACAAAAATTCGCCAGTTCTTTAAAATTACCATTCCGTTGCTGAGCCCCACAATTTTCTACAATCTTGTTATGCAGCTGATTGCCGCATTCCAGGAATTCAATGGACCTTACCTGATTACCAAGGGCGGCCCGCAGAACGGAACTTATCTTTTGTCCATGTTGATTTATGATGCCACCTTTAAAGACTATAAAATGGGTTATGCAGCCGCTATGAGCTGGTTCCTGTTTGTTATCATTCTAATCTTCACGGTTCTGGTGTTCCGCTATTCAAAATACTGGGTATTTTACAGCGACGATGAAACCGGAAAGGGGGATGCCTAAATGGCGGCGAGAAAGCGCATTGGTAGAATTCTTCTTTATTTTGTAATGATTTTGGTCAGTATTGTCATGCTGTATCCTATGATCTGGCTGTTCGGCGCGAGTTTTAAAAGCAATGCCGACATCCATTCCTCCATCTGGTTTATGCCGAGCTCCTTTAACTGGCAGCCTTACATCAACGGCTGGCGGACGGGTTCAGAATACACCATGACCCATTACTTTAAGAATACGTTTCTGATGGTCATCCCGATTGTGGTGTTTACTATCGTTTCCAGTGTATTGACGGCTTACGGTTTTGCACGGTTTGAATTTCCGGGGAAAAAGCTCTGCTTCTCCTTGTTGATTGCAACCATGCTGCTGCCCTCGATCGTTCTTCGTATTCCGCAATACGTAATGTGGAGCCAGTTTAAAGTACTGGATACTTATGTTCCTCTGGTACTTCCGCACCTGTTCGCTTCAGACGGCGTGTTTATTTTCCTGCTGATTCAATTTTTCCGAAATATTCCAAAAGAGCTGGACGAAGCAGCCAGAATTGACGGCTGCGGCCGGTTTAAGACCTTAATCAACATTCTTGTTCCGGTTATTAAGCCTGGAGTTGTTTCCATTGGACTGTTTTCTTTCATGTGGTCGATGAACGACTTCCTTGGGCCGTTGATTTACGTTTCCAGTGTTGAAAAATATCCGGTCACCATCGCACTGCGTATGTCCATGGATGCGACCGGTGCCGGCTATGATGAAAATCAGATTATTGCCATGTCCATTATCAGCCTGATTCCGTCCATCGTCGTGTTTGCATTGGGCCAGAAGCAGTTTGTGGAGGGCCTGACCACCGGCAGCGTAAAAGGCTGATGAAACTTAGTTCCGATGGTAGAATTTTCGGTATTGATTCGGGGAAAGCCCCGAGCCCAGTTTGAACATTCTACTGAAATGTGAAGTGGTGCCGAACCCAGTTTGCTCCGCAATTTCGGTAATGGATAAATTTGTGGTTTCCAGGTAGTTCTTCGCGGCCCGTATGCGCACGCTGTTGATGTATTCCACAATCGTCAGGTTGGTCGTCTTTTTAAACAGATGGCTTAAGTAGCACGGGCTGAGGAAGAATTCCGCGGCAATCCCGTTCAGGCTGAGGGGCTCCCTGTAATTGGAAGCAATATAATTCGAGATTTTATCAATGGTTTTATTGTGGATTTGCTTGGAGCTGACGTTTTGCTCAACCTGCCTGCAAACGCATTCCTTTAGGTTTACGAGCAGTTCAGTCAGCAGTGCTTTGCGCAGAAGGATCGCTTCCGGCTTTTCATTTCCTACCAGGTCGTTCAGACGCTGGAAAATACTTTCAAACAAACCCTGTTCCTTGATGGAGAGAGTCAATACTTTTACACCCATGGAGAAAAACGATAAAAGATCGCAGTCCTTGACCGAGTCGAGAATTGCACCGATATACTCCGGATTGAAATTCAATACAAACCGGGTATGGGGGGCGTTTTCTACTGGGCCTGTTTTATGTACCTCGTCTTTATCAATAATGACAATATTTCCTGCGTTTACAAGATAAACGGAGTTTTCAATAAAATACTTCCGGGTACCGTCCAACAGATAATAAATTTCGTATTTTTTATGAAGATGAAACGTCTTCATATAATAACCGGGTACTCGGCGGACCTTATTGATGTAAAAATCATAATGCGGTGAATAAATATATTCCTGCAAAGTCCAAGCCCCCTTTTTTAATATTTTTATTTTAGCATAACTTTTTATAATTTCAATCATCTCAACTTTCAAATTTTGCAACCTTCAAACATCATTCCCCGGGTCGCAAAACCACTTGGCCGGAGGGCTGTTAGGCTGGTTGAAGCGATTCCGATACGGTGAGGGATCAACATGAATTTTAGAGAAATCGGAGTGTTTGTTCGGAGCGCTGTCTTTGAACTTATTAACACAGAAATTTACTCTTGCAAAACTCCTTATCGCATTGTCCTCAACGGGCAGTGCGTTGCAGAAAACCAAACTAAAAACGTGTTCAGCCTGTTCGGGCTTACGCCCGGCAGGGAGTACACCGTCACAATCGAATCGGACGGGGAGAGCTGTACGCACAGCTTTCGGACGAAGGCAGAAAGCTTTCGTCTGAATGTCCGTGATTTTGGCGCAACAGGCGACGGAGTAACGCCGGACACGGCGGCGATTCAGGCAGCGATTCTGTGCTGCCCAAAAAACGGAACGGTTTTGATCCCACCAGGCATTTATTATACGGCATCCCTCTTTTTAAAAAGCAATATTACGCTGGAACTGGAGGAGGGCGCAACACTGCTCGGTGTTACTAATCGCGCCGATTACCCCATTCTTCCGGGTGTAACCTTTTCAGACGATGCGAAGGACGAATATTATTTGGGCGCATGGGAGGGAAATCCCCTTTCTTCCTACGCAAGCCTCCTGACCGGTGTGGACGTGGAAAACGTCGATATTATCGGACGCGGCGTGATTGACGCCAATGCAGACAGCGGCGACTGGTGGGAAAATCCCAAGCAGAAACGCGGTGCGTGGCGTCCGCGCATGCTGTTTTTGAACCACTGCCGCGGTGTCCGCGTGCATGGGGTAACCTTCCAGAATTCCTATGCTTGGACGATTCACCCTTATTACAGCAAACAAATCAGTTTTCTGGATATTCGGGTTTATAACGACCCAGATTCGCCTAATACGGATGGAATTGATATCGAATCCTGCGGTGGGATGAACCTGATTGGCGCAGTCGTTTCCGTGGGGGATGACTGCATTGCCCTGAAATCCAGCAAAATGTACCTTGGAAAACGACTAAAAACGCCTTCCAGCGACATTATCATCCGTAACTGCCGGTTGGAACGCGGCCATGGTGCGGTCGTCATTGGCAGCGAGGTTTCGGCGGGAATTTATGACATCCATGTAACCCAGTGTTCCTTTGAGGGCACCGACCGTGGAATCCGTATTAAAACCCGGCGCGGGCGCGGCGATTTGTCGGTTGTAGACCGAATTTCGCTGGAAAACGTTCATATGCACCGGGTCCTTACGCCTTTTGTCATTAATATGTTTTACCACTGCGACCCGGACGGCCACAGTGAATTGGTGTGGTCGAAAGAGAAAAAGGCAGTGGATGAATTCACGCCTAAAATTGGCAGCATGACATGCTCTAATGTGGTGTGTGAAGAGTGCAGCGTGGCCGGTATGTTTTTCTATGGCCTGCCGGAAAGACCGGTGGAAAGCATTCGTCTGGAAAATGTCTCCGTTTCGTTTGCGCAGGACGCGCAGCCCGGTTATCCCGCCATGATGGACTACATTGAACCGACCTGTCGGAAAGGCCTGTACGCCAATAATGTGCAGAATCTGACACTTCGGAATGTACGGATTACCGGAGCGGACGGAGAAAAATACACGATTGAAAACGTTGCGAATTTTTCAGAGGAGGAATCAGCCGATGAATAACAGCCGGCTTCCGGTGGAAAGCCTGAACCGCTACGTGGACGAACTGATGCGGAACAGCAGTTCCCGCCATCCGGCATGGAACGCGGAATATATTCGAAAACAAACGGAGAACACTTGGAACTATGTGGATGGCTGCATGATGCTTGCCTTTCTGGAGTTTTACCGGGTTACCGGGCAGAAAAAATTCCTTTCCTATGCGGACCGCTTTATGGATGATTTTGTCCGTAACGACGGCACGATTAAAACCTTCCGTAAGGAAGATTATAACCTGGATAGCATCAACGGTGCCAAAGCGTTTTTCCCGTTGTACGATTTTACCGGAAAAGAGAAATACCACCGGGCAATTGAACTGGTGTACCGGAACCTAAGAGAGTCTCCGCGCACCCCGTCGGGAAATTTTTGGCATAAAAAAATATACCCCAATCAGATTTGGCTGGACGGCCTTTATATGGCAATGCCGTTTTACATGCAGTATGAAACAAAGTACCATGCAATGCGGAATTATTACGATATCTACACGCAGTTTATGAACGTGCGCAAATTGATGCGGGATGAAACCACCGGGCTATATTACCATGGCTGTGATGAGTCCCGCACGATGGACTGGGCAGACAAAAAAACGGGATGCTCTCCCAGTTTCTGGCTGCGTTCTATTGGCTGGTTGGTCATGGCGCTCACCGATACGCTGGAGCAGATGGACGAACAGCTGTATTATGAGTACCGGCAGCTTTGCTCCATGCTGCGGGACTTGGTGGATGCGCTTCTGCCCTTTCAAGATGAAAGCGGAATGTTTTTTCAGGTGGTAGACCGTCCCAATGACCCGGGCAATTACCTGGAAACCAGCGGTACCTGCATGATTGCCTGCGGAATTTTAAAAGCGGTGCGTCTGCGGTTGATCCCGGAGTGCTACCGGGAATATGGCGAAAAAGCGTTTTACGGCACGCTGCAGCGGTATTATACGCAGGAAACGGAAAAGCAGGCTTCCCTGGGCGGCATTTGTCTGGTCGCCGGGTTGGGCGGGCAGCAAAACCGCAGCGGATTGCCGGATTATTATTACAGCGAACCGGTCGTAAAAAACGAGGGAAAGGGCGTGGCGCCTTTCTTGTTCGCCTATGCAGAAATGCTGCGGCTTGATTTGGCGAAAACAGCTGGGCAGGTGAAAACGCAGTGAGCGTCAAACGGGTGGTTTCCCAAAGGGGAGATGGCGATTATACCACCATTACCGAGGCGATTCACTCTATTCCTGGCGACGAACCGGCGGTAATATGGATTAAAAACGGCGTTTACCATGAGAAGCTGCTGATTGAGAAAAAGAACCTGACAATGATTGGGGAAGATGCGGAGCGAACTGTCATTACCTATCATGACGGCGCGTATCACACACACCCGGATGGCAGAACCTATGGCACGTTCCGCAGCTATACGGTATTCCTTGGTGGCGAACGGGCGGAACTTCGGAATCTGACCATTGCCAATACCGCTGGGGATGGCGACACTGCGGGGCAAGCGATTGCACTTTATTCGGATGTGGACCAGGGCCGGTTCATTAACATCCGTCTTCTTGGTCATCAGGATACGCTTTTCTTAGCACCTCTGCCGGAACAGCCGCGTACCCCCGGCTCTTTTGTCGGCCCGCGCGAAACGGCCCCAAGAAAGCCCTGTGAAGATTACTTTAAGAACTGTTATATTGAGGGCGATGTGGATTTCATCTTCGGTGGGGCGGCAGCCGCGTTTTGCAACTGTGAAATTCGTTCGCTCAGCAAAGGTCTTCCGGTAAACGGTTATATTACGGCGGCCTGTACACCGAAAGATCAGGAATTCGGCTTTATTTTTCACCAGTGCCATCTGGTTTCCAACTGTGGGCCGGGTACCGTTTTTCTGGGACGGCCGTGGCGGGAATACGCCGCAACCGCATTTCTGGACTGTCACATGGAAGAGCATATTTTACCACAGGGTTGGTCGCGCTGGTGCAACCGGTTGGATGACGACAAAACGGTGCGCTATTTTGAAGCGGGCAGCATCGGCCCAGGGGCCAGCTTGCAGCGGGCACCGTGGGTGATAGTGCCGGAGGAGCCCCAGAAGAAGCGGTTCCTGCAAAAAGTTTATCAGTTGTCCCAAATTTAGGAATATGCGGCTTAAAGCTGTGCAATACAGGACTTAGCTGCTTTCAAATTGCTTGAAACAGTACACAAAAAGCAATATCATGACATTTCTCCTTATAAAGCAGGAGTCCGCATCTGATTTCCGTAAGGAAACAAATGCGGACTCCTGCTTTTTATCTGCTTAGCACTTAGGAAAAAACAAAGTCAGGTTTTCTTTGCTGATTTTGGATGAATTCCGTAGCCGCCGCTAATCGGATCGAGAAACAAGGGGATTTTCGGCGGATCCCATGTAAACAGGGCAAAGAAGAGAGCAAACAGTATGATCAGGATCACGGAAAAAATGGCTGACTCGGCGGAAACAGGCGCCGCAAGCATCATCTTCCAGCTGTATATGGTAGCTGCTGCTACGGCGACCAGAAAGGTAGTAATGTCCGCCCAAACAATACTTTTGCCAATGATTCCGGTATAGGTATAGTGAATCATCAGAATAACCAGTATGCCCCAGAGAATTCCATACGATTTTGCCGCGGCAAAATTGGGGTAATTTTTGCCCACGACAAAATATTCCGCCAGACTGAACAGCACCATGGGAACAAACAGAAGCTTCAGGTGTTCCCAAACGCTTTCGTTCACCGGGCTGAAGAACCCAATGACCGGATTTTTTCCGGACCACCGATAAGCAGAATGCAGGAAGGTTCCAACCACAACGGTAAAAATTAGTCCCGAGATTTCCCATAGCCCTAACATATTAATCATGTTTGTCTTCTCCTTTCAACCAATATTTATGAGCCTTTTGCAAAAGTATTCAGGTTCAGGGTTTGCTTAAAAGATGGAATCATGAGGGAAGAACGATGCAAATTCAGAACCGTTCTAAAAATTTACTTGAAAACAAACCGGGATTTTTGAAGTATGCATAACCTGCTTGGGAGAAATCACGTTGAAAAACGAGTCTGCTCCACTTATAATGTATAGTAGATTACGGATGTAAAGAGCCGCCTGAAAATGGAGCGGATCAGACGGATAATCTGTATGGAAAGGATGCTTGTCACGATGAAAGAAGTCGATTGGTTTGACCCCAGTCTGATTCCGGGACTGCTTTATTTTCAAAACGGAGGGTCTTTTACCGGGAGCGTTACCGATTATGAAAACCGGGAGACTAAAGAATTCCGATATAAAATTGATTCGGTTGACGGAATCATTCAGGCATATGTGTGGTACGGTCCCTTTTGCTTTGAGAAAAGTGAAATTGTCGAACAGGCGGAATTTGCTTTAACCGAAGAGGGCCGCACGGAGATGCTGAAATGGCTGAAGAAGGAATACGAAAGCATGATTGCATAATTCATCACTCCTGAATGGTTTTCCAGGATAGGTACAGCTGCAGAAGATCAAAGTACGGGATACCGCGTTTCGTCGCTTCCTCGCGGAGCAGACGCCGCAGCACTTTGTACCCCGTACCGAACGGATCCTGTATGGCTCGGACTTTTCGATCAAACTTTTTCATTTCTTCGGGTGTCATATTGATATCCCCCTAACTTTCGTATTTTTACTATAGCACGTTCGACAAATTTCGACAAGTGAATATTAAAAATAATTATTACAATGAAGAAAAACATAGAAATGTGAATTTGTGGGCCGTTTTTGCGGATATGGAGCGGGCCTTTTGAATAACGGACTTCATTTTCGCTTATCATTCAAATAAGTGAGGCGGCTGCCATGCGGGAAAATTTTGAAAAGGGAACGAATTCAGGAATGTTCGGAAAGATATTTGCCGAAACGGTTGCTATTTAAAGCGATTTCATGCATAATGTCGTTAGATCATAATGTTGCTGGAAGTGAAATTTTGCCGTGTTTCACGGAACATTTTAATTCATTTGAAACGCGGGGCTTTGTTTCGAATTTTTTTACCGAAGCGCGGGAATCCGCGATTTTGCGCAACCGGGCCTCAGGAAAGGAAATAAGATGGAACTAAATAAAGCCAATATGAAAAAAATCGCTTTTCTAATTGCCTTTGCGGTTATCTTTTATACTGCGGTAAAAAATATTTATTTACTGCCGCAGTTTGTGAATTTCGTCGGGGCGGTTTTGTCGCCAGTTCTGCTGGGACTTGTATTTGCCTTTATTATCAACGTTCTCATGCGGCTGGTGGAAACCAGGCTGTTTGCCGGGCTGAACCGCCGCTGTACCAAGATCTGGCCGAAAATTCGCCGACCGATTAGTTTTTTGGTCGCCCTGTTGATTATTCTCGGTGTAATTGCGCTGATTCTGCTCATTGTTGTTCCGGAGCTGGTCCGAACGATTACGAGCCTGACCAACCAGATCCCGACTTTCTTCAACGGGCTGCAGGTGTATCTGGCCCGGATAGAAACGGCTTATCCCGACATTGGAAATTATCTGAGCAACATCAAGATCGATTGGGCGAACGTCAGCGAAATGATTGCCTTGTATGGAAAGAACCTTGCCAGCACTTTGGTGAATTCGACTGTCACGGCAACCACCAATGTGTTCCACGGATTCATAACGTTTGTGCTTGGCTTTGTCATTTCCGTGAACATTCTGATGCAAAAGGAAAAGCTCAAGAGGCAGGTCAAAAAAGTAATGGTGGCCTATGTGCCGCTGCGGTACAATCATGTTATTTTTCGTTTATGCCGGCTGACCTACCGGGCTTTTTCGAATTTTATCATCGGTCAGTGCACAGAATCCTGCATTTTAGGAACGCTGTGCTTTATTGGAATGAGTATTTTCCGTTTCCCATATGCACTTTTGATTTCCGTATTTGTTGTTTTTATGTCCTTGATACCGATTATCGGATCTTTCCTGAGCACCGTGGTCGGGGCGCTGATTATTTCTATCGTCAGCCCGATTCAGGCGCTTTGGTACATTGTGTTCTTTGTGGTTCTGCAGCAGTTGGAAGGGAACCTGATTTACCCGCATGTGGTCGGCTCCCGGGTTGGCCTGCCGGCGCTCTGGGTCCTTGTGGCGGTAACCATCGGCGGGAATCTCTTTGGTTTGGTGGGAATGCTGGTTAATATCCCCCTTTGTTCCGTCCTTTACGTCCTGTTGCGAGAGAATGTGGAAAAAAGGCTGCGAAAAAAGCAGAAGACGGAGGAACGTAGCTCGGAAAGCTGAAATTTTTCGGAGTTTATTGACAGCGTTTGCTGCCCATGCTATAGTATAGCTATTCTTAAAAATGAAAGGATGGTTTTGATGTCGGCATTGTCTGTAAAGGTGAGCGACAACTGAATCAGTTGTGAAAGGTTCGGACAGAAGCGGGTGTTTTGGCACCCTGGTTTTGTCGTACCTTTCTGGCGGCACGTTCGTGCCGTCGGACATCTGCCCTTACAGACTGCTTCCATGCGGCTGACCGGCCGCAATATAACCATCCAGTTATAGATTTTGCTGTGTCAGCAATCGGAGCGTAATGGGTTTGTCCCGTTACGCTTTTTTGATTGCCTGTGTCCTGGCTTTCTGAAATCCATTTCGACGAACACGTGACCGATGACAATGGATTTGCATAGGCGGTGCACCCGGCGTTTCCCTGGATGAATTATACCCACAGGAGCATTTTGACATTTTCCCCAAACCGAAAAGATTGCGCGGGCCGTGTACTGCGTTTTTCCGGCGGGGAAGGTGTGGGTGGATGTTTCCTGTGGGTTACTATTTTAAAGGGAGAAATCAAAATGAATTCATCCGAAACCATTTTAGAATACGATAAAATCAAAGAGATGCTCTGCGCGCACGCGCTTTCGGAACAGGCGCGGCAGCGTCTGATGGCGCTGTCCCCTTATCTGGAGGAAAAGGAATGCCGCCGCAGGATGGAGGAAACCACCGCGGCCCGCACGGTATTGGATGCCCTCGGTGTGCCGCCGCTGACGGCCATGACGCAGATGGAACAGATTCTGACGCTCTGCAAGGCGGGTTCCATGCTGATTCCGGAGCAGCTGGTTTCCGTGGGGCAGTTTATCATTTCCTGTAATCGGGTAAAATCCTACCTGAAAAAGGCGGAGGCGCTGGACAGCAGCATTGCCTGCTACGGGTACAGCATTGCGGATTTGTCTGCGCTGCATCAGGAAATTGACCGGTGTATCCGCAACGATCAGGTGGACGGCAGCGCCAGTCCCACGCTTCGCGACATTCGCCGCAGGGAAGAAAACGTAAAAGCACAGGTACAGAATAAGCTGAACGATATTCTGCGAAGCAAAAAGCAGTATTTTTCGGACAATATGGTTGTAACGCGGAACGGACGGTTTGCTTTGCCGGTGAAACGGGAATATAAAAACCAGTTTGCGGGCAGCGTGCTTGGTATGTCCGGAACGGGGGGCACCTATTATATCGAACCCGCTTCGGTGGCAAAGCTGCAGGAGGAGCTGCATTCCCTGCAGATTGAGGAAGAAAACGAAATCCGCAAAATCCTTTATACACTGACGGCACTGGTGGACGAATCCAGTGCGGAGCTGAAGCTTGATATGGAAGCGATGGAAACTTTGGATTTTGTGTTCGCAAAGGCGAAGCTCAGCGCGCAAATGAATGCGGTTCCGGCTGTGATTACCACCGAACGTAGAGTTTCTATACAAAACGGAAGGCATCCGCTGATTGACCCCAAGGTGTGTGTTCCGCTGAATTTCAACGCAGACAGCAGCTGTTCCGGCGTGGTGATCACCGGCCCTAATACCGGCGGGAAAACTGTTGCGCTCAAAACGGTTGGCCTGCTTTCCATGATGGCGCAGAGCGGCCTGCATGTTCCGGCGGACGCTTCCAGCGTGTTCTGTATGAACAACGCGTATTTGTGCGACATTGGTGACGGGCAGAGTATTTCCGAAAATCTTTCTACGTTTTCCGCTCACATGACCCACATCATCGAAATTCTCCGCAGGGCAACTTCGGAAAGCCTTGTCCTGCTGGATGAACTTGGTTCGGGTACGGACCCGGCGGAGGGAATGGGAATTGCCATTGCGGTTTTGGAAGAGCTTCGGCAAAGGGGCTGCTTGTTTGTCGTTACAACGCATTATCCGGAGGTCAAGGAATATGCGCAGTCTGCTTACGGCATGATGAACGCGCGCATGGCGTTTGACCGTGAAACCCTTCAGCCCACCTATCGGCTGGAACAGGGAAAAGCGGGGGAAAGCTGCGCGCTGTATATTGCACAGCGGCTCGGGCTGCCGCCCCGCCTGTTGGAACGCGCCTATGAGGAAGCTTACCGGGAAAAGAAGAATCGCCGTACCCCGGAAGAAAAACCAAAATTTGCCCAAACCAGCGAAAAAGTGGCTTTGCCCGGTGCACCCAGGTTGCAGAAAAGCAAACCACAGCCTGCCGTTTCCGCGCATGCGGCGAAATTCCGGATGGGGGACAGTGTTCTGGTGTATCCACAGAAGGAAATCGGAATTGTATTTCATCCGGCGAACGAGCGTGGTGAAATCGGGGTGCAAATCAAAGGTGGGAAAAAGTGGATTAACCACAAAAGACTTCAGATTAAGGTGCCCGCCAATGAGCTCTATCCGCCGGATTATGATTTTTCCATTGTGTTCGACACGGTGGCGAACCGTAAGGCTCGGCATCGGATGGAAAAGCAGCACGATCCCAATGCGGTGATTGTACATGACCAAGGCGAAACACGTTAAAACGAGAAAAAGTAGGGCGCCGCGGAATCAACTTGACTTCGCGGCGCCCAATTTCCTACTATATTTTGTTGATTTCAGTAAAAAGAAGAGTATGATGGAAATAATAAGATATATTGCACTTCAGTAGATTCGTATGCAGGCTAAGATAATAGGATACGTTCAAAGGAGGCGGAAAGGGATGGAGGTTTGTTTGCCAGGAACCGGCGGCGTAATTCCATTGGAAAACCGATGGCTGACCTGCTGCTGGGTGGAGCATCAGGGGAAAGCCTTGCTGATTGACTGCGGCGAAGGAACGCAGGTCGCACTGAAAAAAGCAGGCTGCAAACTGAGCCGCCTGAACACACTGTTGATTACACATTTCCACGCGGACCATACTGCGGGGCTGCCGGGTTTGCTGCTTACCCTGGGCAACAGCGGAAAGACCACACCGCTTACAATCATCGGGCCAATGGGCCTTCATCTGGTGGTGGCAGCTTTGACCGTAATTGCGCCGGTTTTGCCCTATCCGCTTTATCTGCTGGAACTGGAGGCGGACAAACCAGGAAAGCTGGATGCGGATGCGATGGAAATTCGCTGTCTGCCGCTGAAGCACGGTATTCCCTGCTTTGGATATCGTGTTTCCGTGAAGCGCAAGCCGATTTTTAACCCGCAGAAAGCTAAACAGCTCGGCGTGCCCGTCACGCTGTATCATGCTCTTCACGCGGGGCAGACCGTCACGCTGCCGGATGGCCGAATGGTGAAACCGGAGATGGTTCTGGATGGCGAGCGTGCGCCCCTAAGCATCTGCTACTGCACCGACACTCAGCCAACAGACGGCTTGACGGAATTTGCCCGGAATGCGGACCTGCTGGTTTGTGAAGGAATGTACGGGGACGAATCCATGCGTGGCAAGGTGGAGGAGAAGGGGCACATGCTGTTTTCGGACAGCGCACGGATTGCACGGGATTCCGGCGCAAAGCGGCTGTGGCTTACGCATTTCAGCCCCGCCCTTACCGCTCCGGAGCAATACCTGGACGAAGCGCGCAGTATTTTTCCCCAGGCCGAGGTAGCATATGACGGCATTCGGATCACGCTGGGGCAAAAAATCAAATAAATTGAATTAATAAATACGGTAAATCAGTGTTGTCTGTAACAATGTCAAATCTGGACAAATATCTTGAAAAATCCAAGTCCATATGTGGTAAAAAGGCTGACGAGATTGGAAATATATTTTACAGATATGGGGTTGCCAACTCCGGGTTCGGGGCTGGCAATTTGCTTTTTAGCGCAATAATAAAATCGCTCAAATGCAATGTAGCGCCAACGATTTCAAAGGACAGCACCTTAGGCTCGCTGTCTACAGAAGAAGTGTAGTTAATGACGAGGTATTGCTTCTCTGATATTTTCTGCTTGCTTCCAATCCCAGAAATTCCGCCTATGGTGGCTCCGAGAGAGCCTAACAATAACCCGCCTATCACAGCACGGCCAACAACGCTTTTTGACTTTGTTCTGATTTCTTGTTCCGTAACAACTTCAGCAGCCGTGAGCTGTGAGTATTTCAGCAGAGCGGGCGGGTATTTTTTGTTTATCCTTGATTCGATTCGAAGTTGTGAATTGCTGTCATCCAAGACAAGACGAACATTACTTCCACCCATCCAATTTGGTATTCCTTCGTTTAGCATGATGTTGACTGCAATGTTTCCATCTTTATCTTTTTTCCCAAAAATCATACAATCACCCCTTTGAAGCAATGATTCTGCAAACAGAAAATATTCCATAAGGAAACTAAATCATGGCATCAGAAAATATTCTTTGCGGCTATATTGGCCTTGATACAACAGCGTTTTGAAAAGGTGTTCGGAAACTCGAAAAACAGCTTAAGTCAATCGAAAAGTCCTTTTGCCCACTAAGTACAAGTCCTCGCACATTCTGAGAAAATTTTTTGGTACTTCCTGAATTTTCCATTGATATTTTAGAACACACGTTCTATAATAACTTTTGTACGATAGAACAATTGTTTGGAAGTGGTTATCATAGAGCGTGTAATCCTGCACAGTGACTGCAACAGCTTTTATGCATCGGTCGAATGCCTGCATCACCCGGAGATACGCAATAAGCCGGTAGCCGTGGGTGGAGACGTTGAGCAGCGGCATGGTATTATTTTGGCTAAAAATCAGCTGGCCAAAAAATACAATATCAAAACCGGCGAAGCACTCTGGCAGGCAAAAAGAAAGTGCCCTGAATTGGTCATTCTGCCGCCAAACTATCACCTTTATATGCGATTTTCCAAACTTGCCCGGCAAATCTATTTGGATTATACCGATCAAGTCGAGCCGTTCGGCCTGGATGAATGTTGGCTCGATGTGACCGGAAGTGCGGTCAGAGGGGATGGTTTAACCATTGCAAAGGAGATTAGTGCACGCATTAAGTATGAGCTTGGTATCACGGTTTCAATTGGTGTATCCTGGAACAAGATTTTTGCGAAACTTGGCAGCGACTATAAGAAGCCCGACGCAATTACGGAGATAACCCGGCAAAACTTCAAAGAGATTGTCTGGCCGCTGCCCGCGGGAGATTTGCTCTACGTAGGCTACTCTACCCAACGTCGTCTAAATTCTATGGGAATTCACACCGTCGGGCAGCTAGCCAATATGCCGCAGAACATTCTCCATTCTAACTTCGGAAAATGGGGCGACATTTTATTCTGCTTCGCAAATGGCATGGATACGACACCAGTGGCAAAGTTTGATAATAGCCCCACGGTAAAATCTATTGGGAATAGTACCACCGCCCCTCGTGATTTGTTAAATGATGAAGACGTGAAAATAGTGTTGCTGGTGTTGGCCGACAGTGTAGCACGCCGCTTGCGGGAACAAGGTTTTAAAGGTCGAACGGTATGTATTAGTGTCCGGGATAATGATTTATTTTGCTTTACCCGACAGCATACCATGAAGCAGTACACAAACATTACATCGGAAATTGCTAAGAGTGGGTTACAGCTTTTTTACAAACATTATCGGTGGAATAAGCCAATCCGGAGTATTGGAATCAGCGTTACCGACCTTGTATCGGACTGCGTCCCCGCGCAGACTGATTTGTATTGTGACGAACGAAGCCGAGAGCGAAAAGAGCGCTTAGATGCCGCAACGGATTGGCTTAAGAGTCGATTTGGAACCTATGCGGTACAACCGGCGGTGTTGCTGGCCGACCGTCGGCTCTCGGGATTTGATCCAAAGAAAGACCACACAATCCATCCAGTTGGATATTTTTAGGGGGTATAACTCGTCATGCCAGTTTATAAAAAATATGTGGATATGATTGTACAGTACACGGAAGACGGTAAAATAATTCCATTGGCCGTGCGATGGGCGCCTGGAGAGATTTTTGAAATAGATCGGGTGACCGATATCCGGCCCTGCGCATCCTTAAAGGCCGGCGGCGCTGGGATACGCTATACCTGCGAAATCAAAGGGAGAGAAAAATATATTTGGCTTGAAGAATCGCGATGGTTCGTTGAAGCAAAAGACCATACAATAAATGCGGGGTGAGAACATGTGTGGACGATATGTACTTTTCAGTGACACTGAAATGCAGGATATCCGTGATATTATTGATGAGGTTCAGCGAAAAGTGGATGGAGTTAAAACCGGTGAAATATTCCCGACAGACAAGGCTCCGGTTCTGATTCAGGAGCACGGAATCATTACGCCTGATGCCATAAAGTGGGGATTTCCGAGTTTTCGTAATAAAGGAGTAATTATAAATGCGCGTGCGGAAACTGCCCCGGAAAAGCCAATGTTCCGTAAAAGTTTAGAGGCTAAGCGCTGTGTTATTCCGTCAACAGGATTTTATGAATGGTCGCATGATGGGAAAAAGAAAAAATATCAGTTTAATCTTCCAAGTTCAGGTGCGCTTTATATGGCTGGATTATGGAACAATTTTGACGGTGAACGTCGGTTTGTAATCCTGACGGTCGAAGCAAATATGTCAATGTCAGAGATTCATAACCGTATGCCTGTAGTGCTGAGCAACACAGAAATTACTCAGTGGATGGATAGTTATCAGGGAGCGCTGGATGTACTTGCGACTCAACGCCCAGAATTTGTAAAAAAGCTAGCATAAAAAAATAAGCATGACTCTAATACTAATGCTTTAATTGAATTCAAGCATCTCAAAAACAAATCTCCGCTGGCCGATTGGTTGACGGAGATTTTCTTTTTTGGTAATTTGTTAGCTTATAGGGTTTTAGCTAAAAAGGGCGAAAACTGCAAGACGACTGACAAATTAGATTTATAGAAAACACGTTTTATAGGTGTAAAATGGGTGTGAAAAAATAAAAAGAGCACTTGTAAATTGCAGCCATATAACTTATGCTTTATGTGGGAATAAGCTAGCTGCAACTATGTACGATCTACGTGAATTCATTTATTTAGAAATTAAAAGCTTATATAACTAATAACTAAAGAGAAGGTGAAAGATTTGAAATTTGCAATGTCTTATAGCTTTGGCAAAGATTCTGCTTTTGCTATGTATAAAATGATTGAAGCAGGACACGAGCCTATCTGTCTTATCACTGCGATAAATGAAAGGGATGGTAGATCGTGGTTCCACGGCATATCACAAAACATAGCGGAGAAGATTGCCGACTCAATCGGTTTACCGATTATAACAGCCAGTTCTACTGGAACACAAAAATATGTTGAGGCTTTTACAAATGCGTTGCTACAAGCTAAAACCCTGGGTGCTGAGGCATGCGTCTTTGGTGATATAGATATAGAGGAGCATTTGGAATGGGATAAGAACATTTGTAATGCTGCAGAGCTTGAATGCATTGCTCCACTTTGGGGAACTTCCAGAGAAACATCAGTTAAAGAAGAAATTGAATCTGGTATTACTGCTGTTATTAAAGTTGTTGACCATAAGTGTCTTGATGATGAATTCTTAGGCAGAGAACTCACGATTGAACTTGTGGATAAAATAAGACAAACCGGAGCTGATGTTTGTGGTGAAAACGGCGAATATCATACTCTTGTAACTTATGCACCGTTTTATAAAGCTCCTGTGCCTATACATCTTGGAGAAATCGTGCAAATTGACGGCTATGGAGCAATAGACATTCTTTGATTAACTAAATAGATCGCACCGTGAGTATTGAGTTGTCTTCCGAAAGAGTATTTAGGACGCTCTTGACCCAGATTGGAGCCGGGAGGGTACAACCGTAGCCGCTCTTCCCTGATATAATGGATTTCACTTTGTGTTGACCCTGCTCGTTCGTGGTAGAGCGTATTTTTTAGTCCACATAAAAGTGGCTTTTCGAGTCTTTTAAGGCAATAAGATATTAAATAGTAACGAGCCAATATTGCTACAATCACAAATAAAAAAATATCCGCACAAACTCTGGAACCCAGTGTTCATGCGGATTATTTGGTCCGAGTGGCGAGACTTGAACTCACGGCCTCTTGACCCCCAGTCAAGCGCGCTACCAACTGCGCCACACCCGGACAACAAAATTTATTTTATCACAATAGCGGCCAAAAAGCAAGATTTTTATTATAGTTAGGCGCAAAAATATTTTAGCGTGCGTTCCTAAAGCATTATTCACACTGCAGCTTCCACTTTTTGCTGCGAAAAGGCAGGCAATGGAACCCTTGGTTTGCTCAGCGGTTTGCTTTTTGAATTCCTTTTGTGAATAATAGTGAAAAATCGGGATATTTGTTAAAATGCTAAAATTTTTTCCAATATTTTTTACCGCATTTCCAGAAATTACATTTGAAATTTTTGAATGAATTAGGTAATATAAGACTGTGCTATGAGAAACAGCATGGATTGAGATAGTAGCAATCTTATCACTTGTTTCTCCAAGTAAGCCGTCCCGTAAAACGGGCGGCTTCCTATGACTGTGACAGCCGCGCCGGAAGGTGCGGCTTTTTTGTTGTTCAAAATGTTTTGGTTGGCAATGCGGCAATATAAACCGTAATCACGTGACAAAATTCGACTGACAGACGAGCGGCTTGCTTCAGCCGATTCCAGATGGTATCTCGCCTTTCTACATATTTGATATCCAAAATGTTGGATTTGAAAAGGAACAGCTTCGTTACCACGTATGACCTGCCATACGTCGAAGTGCAACGCCGCTTACGAAGTTGTTTGGATCGCGCTGAAGGTTACTCGTTCGACGGAATCAAAAGCCGTTATGGGACCCTGAAGCGGGATGAGCCTGCCAAACAATCTGGCACGAATCTTTGAACTGAATTCCATTGATCGGGAAGATAGGAAAACAATTTGAAAGAAATCCTGATTGCTGCTTGACAATTTTGGTTAGCCATGGTAAACTAACCGCAGATGGAGGTTAGCATAAGCTTACCTCTTTATAAAAGAGCAAGAAGTTAGCCGTGACTAACATTCAGAAGCAAAGATGATGGCAGCAGAGCAGGCGGCAATTCGTCCAATCCGCAGATAAAGCTCTGCGCCCATACTTCCGAAGCAGCGGCTTAAATCCGTCCATAATCGTTTGAATCAGAGAAAAGAGGTTTGACCGTATATGTTGCAGTGGTTAGCCGCTAACGCGGCCACGATGATTGTTTGTGCTGTTCTGGCGTTTTTGTTTGTCCTTGCAGTCCGCCGTATCTATCGTACCCGAAAAAGCGGCGGTTGTGCCGGCTGCAGTGGCTGCAGCGGCTGTTCATCCTGCTGCTGCAGTCAGATGGAGCCTGAGAAAGCCGAAGTAAAAAATAAGTTGTAAAGAAACTGCCGCCGCCCATTGAATTGGGCAGCGGCAGCTTCTGTATTATGGGAAAGAAAAATTCCAATGCTTTCATCCGCGAAAAAGAGAATACCTTTTTGCTATCTGCCAACTAGGCATAGAAGGAAATCAGGTTCCTTCGTCGATGCTTGCATCCTTTTTAAAGGTGAAGCGCCCCAGCATTTCCAAAATGCAGAATGCATTGACCGCGGACGGACAGATTCAAAAAGAATTCTACGGCGAAATTACGTTTACGCCGCAGGGGTTCAATTTGAGAACAAGCTTTATACCAACGAGGTTCGGGTCTTTGAGTTTTTTACCAAAGTTATGGGATTATCGAAAGAACACGCGGAGCACGACGCACTAATCGGTATCTTTGTGTTTCCAGAGAAAGGTGTGGAACAGATTATTGCAAAGTTATTGGAAAAGAATGGGGAACGTGCGGCGGTTATGTTGCGCTCCATAATTCGTGATACGAGCGGATAAACCGGTCAGCGTCCCGAATGATTTGATCCTGCTCGTATTCCGAATAAGGGTCATAAACGCCGCAGGTCGAAAATCCGCCCGCCTTGGCGCCCTGTATGCCCGCATGGATATCTTCAAACACGGTGCATTCCGCCGGCGAAAGGTTCAGCCGCTTTGCGGCCAGCAAATAAATATCCGGGTGGCCTTTTCCGCGGCTTACTTCACTTAAGTCGGCAAAGGCGTCAAACAGTTCCAATACTCCGTTGCGCTTTAACGCCGGTTCATACAGCCTTGGCGTTTGCGCGGTGGCGACCGCCAGCTTGATTCCACTTTGTTTCAGATGCCGAAGATATTGTTCGGCGCCGGGCTTTAACGGAATTTCGTCGCGGTAAGCTTGTTCGGACATTTCCACCCAGTCGCGAATGACCTCTTCCGGTGTTTCATTCAGCGAAAAGCGCGATATGGTGTAGGCAGCGGCGTCCGCATAGTTCATTGGTGTGACTTTTTCTACATAATCGTCCGGAAGGGCGATACCTCTTTTTGCGAGAAACCGTTTATCGATTGCTGCCCAAATGCCCATGGAATCGAGCAGGGTTCCGTCTAAATCAAAAATTGCGCCTTTCAGCTGAGTCATATTTCGCAATCCTTTCTTTGATACATTGATACGTTATAATGCCGGGAAAGCTGCGGAAAATTGAATTTTACATTTCGGTATCCCGAAATTCAATGACCGTACCTTCCGGAGCTTTGATTTTAAAGAGATAGCCGTTTTCGACTTTATAAAGAATGGCTCCATTTTTTACGAAAAAATTTTTAACACCGATTTTCGAAAGTCGGTCCAGTTCCTGATGAATATCGTCTACTTTAAAACACATGTGCACAATTCCGGTGTCTTTTAAGCTGTTCGGATTTAATTTCTCACCGGGTTTGCCGGTTTGCAGTTCAATCGAAAAGGTTCCGCATTTCAGCCAAGTATTATAATCGCGCCCGTGAAAATTTGCGGTTTCAGATATAAGTTCGAAACCTAAAATCTCGGTGTAAAACTTCAGCGATTCTTGATAATTTTCCGTTTGAATACAAACGTGATGCAATGTTTTCATACTTTTATCAAACCTCCTTTCTTCGTTTTATTCCTTCGTACTGTTAACAATGGTGTTTTTTCTAATTTATAAGAAGAATTAAAAACATTCGGATTTCTGTGGTGTATAAACCGTTTGAAAAGTGAATATAATTCAATCAAAAGAAACGGTTATTTTGTTTAAGGAGTTGATCATTGTGCCGCGCGGAGTTCAGAAAACCGACGAACAAAAACTTCAGATTTTAGATGCTCAAATTGCGGAACTGGAGTCAAGAAAAACAAAAATTGAGGAAAAAATAAAAGCGCTGAACGATCAAAAACAGGTCATTTTTGATCAGCAGCAGCAAAAGAAGTTGGAAGAACTTCAAAAGTTTATTTCCCGTTTGGGCAAAACTCCCGAGGAAGTTCTCGAAATCCTGAAAAAGGCGGAATAAACCGAACCGGCCCAATATGCCAAACCTGAAACGGCGATGGAGTTGACACCATCGCCGCCTTTTCGGGCGTTTTTCAAAACCGGCTGAATCTTTTTGGGGAATAGGCTACAGTCGGATTTTCATACCCGGTTTTAGTACGATTTTTCCGTTTGCCTGAAAAGCGTCCGCAATTTTTTCATCAAATAAGTCCCCCACGACCATGTGAATGGGAATATTATGCTTCGCCCCGATGACTTTTGCGCATTCTGAAGCCTCGTGCACATTCATATTATATACCCCGTCGGTTGGCAGAAGCGCATAATCAATCGCAATGTTCGCTAATTTTTCAGACATATAACTTGTTTTAGAAGTATCCCCTGCTGCATAAATGGTTCGCTGGTCCGCTGTAATCAGGAATCCGACGCATTGTTCAATGGGATGATTTTTATTACAGGCCGGAGTCGCCTGAATCTGAACGCCGTTAAACTCAACAGAACGGTATTCACCGTTGACCAGCAGGTCGGAGCTTCTGTAAATCTTTCCGTTCTTTTTCAGTTTTACCAGTTTGATGTTGTTATGGTCAAAATGTTCATGTGAAACCAGTACCAAATCCGCCGGTTCGTCATAGCCTTTTCCGGCATACGGATCCACATAGATTACGCAGCCGCTGTCCGTGGTAATTCGGAAACTTGCGTGCCCCTGATAGAAAAGTTCTGCCATGTTACTTCCTCCCATCTGATGAAAATAGTCTTTTCTCCATTTTCAACCGGAATCATCCGCGTGGCCGATTCCTAATAATGAATGAAATTGACCAGCCACCGCAGATGAAAATGATATGTTTATTTTATCATTGAGAAAGAAAATCGGCAAGTGGCAGGAAGTGTTTTTGATTGCAAAGAAACGCGCCTTGAAACGGCGAATTAAGCCCCATCAAGGCGCGCTTTTTGCGCAGTATGGTGTTTTCTAACGTTTCCGTGGTGCATCGCGGAAGGTTCTGAAAAATCAGACGGATTCTTTCTTTTCAAGGGCAAACGGACCGCCGCAGATATAAAACCGCTTTTTCCCGTGCTGTTTTGCGTAGTACAGCGAAGTATCCGCTTTTACATAAAGCTCTGAATAGGTTTTTCCATCCTCTGGGTAAAGGGATACTCCGACACTGGCCGAAAGGGGGAAATCCTGTTCCGGCCCGAGCCGGATTTCATCTAAAGATTCCAACAGCCGGTTCAGCTTTAAAAGAAGTGCGTCCCTAGATGAATACTCTTTAAATAAAACAAAAAATTCGTCTCCGCCGATTCGCCCGATAATATCGGTGCCGTGAAATACGCATTGAAGGGTGTTCGAAACACGTTCCAGTGCATGGTCCCCCTCGATGTGGCCTAACGTGTCGTTGATGCTCTTGAAGTTGTCCACATCGATCATAATCGCAGCGCTTATGCTCTGGCTGCCTTCGCCTGCCAGGTAACTTTCGCATAATGACTGGGTAAATTTTTTATTGTAAAGCCCGGTCAGCCCGTCTTTTTGCGAAAGCTGAATCATTTCCAGTTCATTGCGTTTGCGGGAATCAATATCCTTCACATACCCAATGACCTTCATGCTGTCGCCCGTACTGTCCGAAAGATGAATCACCGTAGCCATTCGCCACTGTACCGTTCCGTCCGGTGTTTTTTCTCGGTATTCCAAATTTACTTCCCGAATCGGCCCTTCTTTGAAAATCTGCATCAAATTGGCACGCTGAAAGGTGTTCCGGTACTGCTCTACGTCTTCTTCAAAGACCGCACGTTCGGCAATAAAGCGGATGATATCATCATACAGTTCCGTCTGCAGGAAAGAAAAATGGCGGCTGTACTGCTCCTGCCCGTAAAGAAACCGGTTGTGAGCCAAATCGGCTTCAAAGACCCGCTCGCAGGTCAGCTCCAGCGCAGAACGGTAGATTTTCTCATTTTCATACATTTGGGTTTGCAAACGACGGGTTTTGGCGACTTCTTCGGTTTGCTGCTCCATAAAATCCATAAACTGATTGAATAACTGGGAAACCTGATAAAACAAGCCATTTCTGTTATCACAGGAAAAACGCGCCTGATAATCCCCTTGAATTGCCCGCCGAAGCGACCGAGTTAAGTCCCGGATCGGCCCTTCCACAAAGCGGTACCACACAAGGCAGAGCGACCCCACAAGGGCGCCGAGCACAATGATGTATTCCCGTAGGCCAAACGACCGAATCGGCGTGTTTTGTGTTTCAAATAATACCACAGCAAGAAACACGAAAGCAGGAGAAATTCCAATCAAGTAACTCTTGTACTTCACAAACACCAACCCCAAAATCTATTACGGATAAGCAGTCTGCATTTACTTAACCGTAATGAGTGCAGCCGGCTGGCATACTTTTAAAGCGCTTCTACCATACGGATTTCTTTTCCGACGGCAGAAACGCAATGAAAAGGTTAGCCCCATGGCTTTGCGTCCCGGACTTTTATCCGGTTTGCCTTTTTACTTACTTTGGTAGATCAGTTTGCATTTCTCCATTATTATACTATAATTGGCATTTTTTTACAACTGATTTTTAATACAGAATGTCATTCTTGTATGAATGAATAGAAAACAAAAGAAATTTAATCATTTTCGCCATGCACTAGGTTTTCCCTTGCAACGGCGAGCATCAGCTTGATTCGGTTTTCCTGGTTAACCCGTGTGGCGCTTGGGTCGTAGTCAATCGGCACAATGTTGGAGCGTGGGTTCACGGTTTTAATACGGTGCACCATGCCTTTTCCGACAATATGGTTCGGCAGGCAGCCAAACGGCTGGGCGCAGACGATATTTTCGTACCCCTGCTCAGCCAGCTCAATCATTTCCGCCGTTAAAAGCCATCCTTCTCCCATTTTGCTGCCGTAGCCGATTACGCCTTTTACCAGGCTCTTTGTGTGCGCGTAAGGGCAAGGGGGCAGGAATTTCGGCTCCGACTTCACGGCGTCGATGAGAATGTTCTGCAGCTTCAGCAGGTAATTCATCAACAGGTTGCAAACCGCGTATTTGGCCGGGTTTCCGCCGTAAAGCTTAATGTCCTCCAGACGGTTGTCAACTTTAAACAACGCAAAGTTCATCAGGCCGGGGACGTTCACTTCGCAGTCCTGTTCGCGCAGGAAATCTTCCAAGTGGTTGTTGCCGAGCGCCGAGTATTTTACATAAATTTCCCCGACAATGCCGACTTTTACTTTTGGAACCTTATGAATCGGGATTTTTGCGAAGTCCTTTACAATTTTACGCAGATTTACGTTGAATTCCCGCGCGGAAAGTCCTTTTCCATGGTTGAATTGTTCCGTCAGGTCTTCAATCCAGCGGTCAACCAGCTTCTGGCTATCGCCTTTGTTGACCTCGTACGCCTCCGTCTGGTTATACAGGAGCACCAGTTCATCGCCGTATACGAGCGCCGCAAGAAACTTGCGCAGCATGGGCAGTGTTACAGAAAAACCGGGATTCCGCTCCAGACCGGACAAATTCAGCGACACGACCGGAATCTGAGGAAGCCCGGCCTTTTTCAGCGCTTTGCGCAGCAGGTGAATATAGTTGGAAGCGCGGCAGCCGCCGCCCGTTTGGGTAATGACCAGCGCGGTACGGTCCAGGTCGTATTTCCCCGAATGCAGTGCGTCCATAAATTGCCCGATGACCAGCAGAGCCGGGTAGCAGGTGTCGTTATGAACATATTTCAGTCCTTCCTGCACCACATTTGGCCCGTCGTTGGTTAAAAGCTCAAAATGATAACCGCAGTTGTTAAATACGTTTACAATCAGCTGGAAATGAACCGGAGCCATGGAAGGGCATAAAATGGTGTATTCCTTTTTCATTTCCTTGGTAAAAAGCAGGCGTCCCTTGCTGTTGAATTTTAATTCCGCCATTGATTATTCCTCCAAAGCGGCAAACAGGCTGCGAAGCCGGATTTTTACCGCGCCGAGATTCGTGATTTCGTCGATCTTGATTTGGGTGTAAATTTTATTCTCATTTTCCAGAATGCGGCGAACCTCGTCAGTGGTAATTGCGTCCACGCCGCATCCGAACGAAACCAGCTGCACCAGATTCATGTCTTTCTGGTTGGCAATGTAGCGGGCCGCCGCGTACAACCTGGCGTGGTAGGTCCACTGGTTTAGAACTGCAGTGGGAAAGCGTTTTACCTTGCAGCTGACCACATCCTCCGAAATAACCGCGGCGCCCAGTTCCGTAATCAGCTTGTCGATTCCGTGGTTGATTTCGGGGTCCAAATGGTACGGCCGGCCGCATAAAACGATGATTTCACGCTTCTGTTCCCGTGCCTGAGCGATGATTTCGTCGCCTTTCGCGCGGATGTCGGCAAAGTAGCGGTCATATTCGTTGTAAGCGTCTTTGGCCGCCTTTTTCACTTCGGAAAAGCGAATGTCCGGGAAATACTTCTCCAGAATTCGGTGCATTTTCACCGGAAAATCATGCTTGCGGTGAATGCCCACATAGTCGTGAATAAAGTTGAAATCCTTCAGCGCACTGGTGTTTGCTGAAATAACCTCGGGGTAATATGCCACAACCGGGCAGTTGTAGTGGTTGTCGCCCAGTCCCTCATCAATGTTGTAGGACATGCAGGGATAAAATATATTGTGAATGCCCTGTTCTACCAGAGCAAGAATATGACCGTGCATCAGCTTTGCCGGGAAGCAGACGGTATCGGAAGGAATGGTGCTCTGCCCATTCAGGTACAGCTCGCGGGTGGAAAGGGGAGAAGTGACGACCTCAAACCCAAGGTCAGTAAAGAACGTGTGCCAGAACGGCAACAGTTCGTAAAAGTTCAGCCCCATGGGCATTCCGATTTTGCCACGTTTTCCGGCAACCGGCTGGTAGGAACGCAGCTTGTTCAGCTTGTACTGATACAGGTTTAGGCTGCTGCCGGAGGAACGCTTTGTCACCGGCTTTTCGCAGCGGTTGCCGCCGATGTAGCGGCGGTCTTTTCCAAAGATGTTGATGGTCAGGCGGCAGTGGTTGCTGCACAGGCCGCAGGAGGTCACTTTTACTTCATGCTGAAAAGATTCCAGTTCCTCTTTGCTGACCAGCGTGCTGGTTCCGGTGGATTTTCCCATCGCGTAAATCGCCGCGCCGTACGCGCCCATCAGGCCGGAAATGTCTGGGCGGACGACCGGCACGCCCAGTTCCTTTTCAAACACACGCAGAACCGCGTCGTTCAGGAAGGTGCCGCCCTGCACCACAATGTGGCGGCCCAGTTCTTCGGCAGAAGCCGCGCGGATAACCTTGTAAATGGCGTTCTTGACCACGCTGACAGAAAGCCCAGCGGAAATATCCTCTGTGGTGGCACCGTCTTTCTGTGCCTGCTTCACCTGGGAATTCATAAAGACCGTGCAGCGGGAGCCTAGGTCCACGGGGTGCTTTGCAAACAGACCGAGCCGTGCGAATTCGGGAATCTCGTAGCCGAGCGTGTTGGCAAAGGTCTGCAGGAAAGAGCCGCAGCCGGAGGAACACGCCTCGTTCAAAAAGATATTGTCGATGGCGCCATTGTGAATTTTGAAGCACTTCATGTCCTGACCGCCAATGTCGATGACGAAATCCACGTCGGGCAAAAAGCGCTTCGCCGCCGTAAAGTGCGCGACCGTTTCCACAATGCCGGTGTCAATGCGGAACGCGTTTTTCAGCAGTTCCTCGCCGTAACCGGTTACCGCGCTGGAGGCGATGTGAATCTGTGGATATTTATTATAAATGTTTAGTATGTAGTTCTTTACAATTGGAATCGGGTTGCCGGAGTTGCTCTGGTAAATGGAATCCAGCACCTCTCCGTCCTTTCCGATGAGAACCGCCTTCACAGTGGTGGAACCGGCATCAATTCCCAAAAACGCGTCCCCGCGGTACTGGCTGGGGTCGCCTTTCGGCACTTTTGCAGATTCGTGCCGCTTCCGAAATTCCTCGTATTCCGCGTCGTTTGCAAACAGCGGCGGAATGGAAAGAAAATTCGCGGTGTTTCCATAGGCTTCCACATTTTGAATGGCCGCCTCCAGGTCGATTTCCGTATCGCTTGCAAACGCGGCGCCAAGCGCGACAAAGTAAAGCGAATTTTCCGGGCAGATGCCAGTGGTTTTCAGCGCCTGGTCAAAGCTGTAGCGCAGCTGGGACAAAAACGTAAGCGGCCCGCCTAAGTAAAGTACCTTTCCGGCAATTCTGCGTCCCTGGGCAAGCCCGGCGATGGTCTGGTTGGCCACCGCGGCAAAAATACTGGCGGAAATATCGCTTTTGCGCGCGCCCTGATTTAACAGCGGCTGAACGTCGGATTTGGCGAACACGCCGCAGCGCGAGGCGATGGTATAGATTTTTTCATAATCCTTCGCAATCTGATCCATTTCGTCCAGGGAAATGTTCAGCAGGGTTGCCATTTGGTCGATAAACGCGCCGGTTCCGCCCGCACAGCTGCCGTTCATGCGGACTTCCATGCCCCCGGTAAGGAACAGAATTTTCGCATCTTCGCCGCCCAGTTCAATAATCACATCGGTGTCGGGAATCAGCTTTCCCACCGCTACGCGGGTGGAATAAACCTCCTGAACAAACGGCAGCTTGCAGGTTTCTGCAATTCCCATACCAGCGGAGCCGGACACGGTCAGGCGAACCGGTTCCCCGTGCAGCACTTCCTGCTTCAGTTTCGTAAGAAGCTCTGTCATTTTCTGTGTAATCTGCGAAAAATGCCGTTCATAGGATTTGTATATGATTTGATCAGTGTCGTCTAAAACCACACATTTAATCGTGGTTGAGCCGACGTCTAAGCCTACTCTCATACCGTAACCGCCGTTTCTTTATTCTAATAGTAATTAAAATTCCATTAACCTAATAACACATTGTATCCCTTACTTGACAGGGTTGTCAAGTCTTGTCGGAGGAAAAGTACCGCTCTGCGCGGGGCCAATAAATGACATGGAATCCCCTGCCGTTTCAGGCAGAATCTGATTTCTATTGTTATTCTTAGAAATCAATGATAAAATAAAAAGAAATCGCATATGGGGTGACGTAATGCTGAATCATCTAATCGATTTGGACCAGCTTTCTCTAAGCGAAATTGATGAACTGATTAAGTTGGCAAACACCATCAAGAACAATCCGTGGGCCTACCAGGAATCCTGCCGGGGAAAGATTATGGCCACGCTTTTTTACGAGCCGTCGACCCGCACGAAAATGTCGTTCCAGACGGCTATGTATCGGCTTGGCGGGGAAGTCATCGGGTTTGACAACCCGGAAAACTCTTCCGTTTCCAAAGGGGAGAGCCTGAAGGACACGATTACCGTTGTGAGCGGCTACGCCGATGTGGTGGTAATGCGCAACCCGATGGAAGGCTCTGCCACGGCGGCAACCCTGTATTCCAAGTCGCCCATTATCAATGCGGGCGACGGCGGGCATCTTCACCCCACCCAGACCCTTACCGACCTGGTTACACTATATAATGAAAAGGGACGGCTGGACAACCTGTGTATCGGTTTGTGCGGCGACCTGAAATACGGGCGCACGGTTCATTCCCTGATTAAGACCATGACCCGCTACAAGGGGAATCGTTTTGTGCTGATTTCCACACCCGAACTTGCACTTCCGCAGTATGTGAAGGACGTGATGGACGCCGCGGGGTGCCAGTATGTGGAGGCGGGCAGCCTGAGCGAGGCGATTCCCATGTTGGACGTGCTGTATATGACCCGCATTCAGAGAGAGCGTTTTGCCAGTGCGCGCCAGTATGAGGAGCAGAAAGGCGTGTTTGTGTTGGATTCCGAAAAGCTGACTGCTGCAAAAAAGGATCTGCGCATTCTGCATCCCTTGCCGCGTGTGGATGAAATTACCGTCGATGTGGACGACGACGAACGTGCAAAGTATTTTGACCAGACGGTGTACGGTATGTACGCGCGCATGGCGCTTATTCTGACGATTTTGCAGAACGGCGAAACGTGCCGAAAGAGCAAAACGCTATCCTCTACCCATCCGCACAACTGCAGCAATCCCAAATGCATTACCCACACCGAGCGTTACCTTCCGCATTTGTTCCGGGAAGCGGGTGACATGCTTGAATGCCGATACTGTGACGGAAGAACGCTCATCTGACCGGAAACTCATTCTGGTTCTGTTCGGTTCGCCCCGGAAAAACGGCTATACGGCGAAACTGTTGAATGAATTTCTGAGCCCGTTCGGCGAGAATGTTCAGATTCGCGTCGTCCATGCATATGACAGCGGCATCCGCCCCTGCACCGCGTGCGACGTCTGCTGCCGGAGCGAGCGCTGCTCCCAAAGTGACTTTGATGAGTTGGATTCGCTGATCCGGTGCGCCGATGTACTGGTGGTGGCCACCCCGGTTTATGTGCTCAGTTTTCCGGCGCCGCTCAAGGCGGTTGTTGACCGAATGCAGCGCTACTTTTCCGCGCGTTTTTCCCTGGGAATCAATCCGCCGATTGCAAAGCACCGTACTGCCGCGCTGTTGGTCACGAACGGCTCTGCCAGCCGGGAAGGCGCTCAAGTGATGGCGCGCCAGTTAAAGATGGTGTTTTCCGTGATGAATACAACCCTGTGCGGGGAAGCCGTGTGGACGGGAACTGATTTCGACAGCGGCCGCTCCACGTTCGACCGTGCACGACGGGAAGCGCGCGACCTTGCGCTTGCCATCAAATCTGAATTGTGATATGATAAAGTGTGCCAATACTATTTGAGAGGACGAAATTTATGTCAGGCCATTCAAAATGGAATAATATTAAACGCAAGAAGGAAAAAACAGACGGCGCAAAGGCGAAGATTTTTACCAAAATCGGCCGTGAACTTGCCGTCGCCGTAAAAGAGGGCGGCAGCGGCGACCCGAACGTGAACTCCAAGTTAAAGGATTGCATTGCGAAGGCAAAAGCGGCAAATGTGCCAAATGAAAATATTGAGCGTATTATTAAAAGAGCTGCCGGCGACGGGGACGACACCAAGTATGAGAACATTACATACGAAGGATACGGTCCCAACGGCGTAGCGGTCATTGTAGAAACCCTGACAGACAACCGTAACCGTACCGCGGGCGATGTTCGCCACTATTTCGACAAATTCGGCGGAAACCTCGGCACCAACGGCTGCGTGTCTTTCTTGTTCCAGCAGAAGGGCGTTATTGTCATTGAGAAGGAAGGCTATGAGGAAGACAAAGTAATGGAGGACTGCCTGGAAGCAGGTGCATCCGATTTTCAAGCCGATGAGGACGTGTTTGAAATCTACACTGAGCCAGATGATTTCAGCGGCGTTCTGTCCGATTTGGAAGCGAAGAATTATGAATTCGTTTCCGCTCAGGTGGAAATGGTTCCTACCACCTACACGACCCTGACCGACCCGGATTCCGCGCTGAAAATGCAGAAGCTGCTGGATGCGCTGGAAGATAACGACGACGTGCAGAACGTGTGGCATAACTGGGATAACCCGAATGCCGACGAGGACTAATCAATTTATGTTGTTTCAACCGCTCCGTTTTCGGGGCGGTTTTTTGTTTTTCGGCGGTACGGCCCACCGAAAATCAAAATACTACTTTTCTTTTCCCAACTGATTCGGTACAATAAAACAGATAGAAGAAATTTATGTTTGTAATTTACAACAGGAGGCTGCTATGAAATTACTGCACCTGGCGGACCTGCATATCGGCAGGCGCATCGGAGAATTCAGCATGTTGGAAGACCAGCGTTATATTCTGCAGCAGATTCTGCAAATCGCGGAGGCGGAGCGGCCGCAGGCTGTGCTGATGGCGGGCGATATTTACGACAAAAGTCTGCCCTCCGGAGAAGCAGTGGAACTGCTGGATGATTTTCTGACGGGGCTAACGTCGCTTTCCCTTCCGGTCTTTCTCATCAGCGGGAATCACGATTCTCCGGAACGGCTGAATTTCGGCAGCCGCATTATGGGGAAAAACGGTGTTTTCATTGCCGGCACCTACCGTGGGGAGGTTCGTCGGGAGACGCTTGTGGATGAGTTCGGCAGCGTTCATATTTATTTACTGCCTTACCTCAAACCTGCTGTGGTCCGCCCATACTGTGAGGGCCCGGTCGATTCGTGTGACGGTGCGGTGCGCGCGGCACTTGCCGGTGCACAGGTGGACGGGAAGGAGCGGAATATTCTGGTAGCACATCAGTTTGTTACCAGCGGCATGCAGCAGCCCGAGCAAAGCGATTCCGAAACCCTGAGCCTTGGCGGGCTGGACAATGTGGACGTTTCTGTGTTTGAACCATTCGATTATGTGGCGCTTGGCCATCTGCACGGGCCGCAGCGCATTGGGCGCGACACCGTGCGGTATTCCGGCTCTCCGCTGAAATACTCGTTTTCCGAGTCGCACCAGCACAAATCGGTTACGGTGGTGGAACTGGGACCAAAGGGTGAGGTGCAATACCGTTTGATTCCGTTGGTTCCCATGCGGGACATGCGTGAAATCCGCGGTCCGATTGAAGCACTGTTGAAAGCGGGCAGCGCGGAACCCACACAGGATTACATTCACGCCACGCTTACCGATGAAGAGGAAATTTACGATGCTGTCGGCAAGCTGCGCCAGGTTTATCCAAACCTGATGCGGCTGGATTTTGACAACAGCCGGACGCGTGGGCAGGGGGAATCCGTTACCGTCGCCTCCGGGGATGTTGCGCGGAAAAGTCCCTTGGAACTGTTTTCGGAGTTTTACCAGGTGCAGAACCATACGGAACTGAATCTGGAACAACGGAATTATATGCAAATGCTGCTGGAACAGGCAGGGGGTGACGTGCAGTGAAACCGGTATGCCTAACCATGAGTGCGTTCGGGCCGTATTCCGGGCGTGTTCAGCTGAATTTGGAGCCTTTTGGTGGGAGCGGCCTGTTTTTGATAACCGGGGATACGGGTGCGGGCAAAACCACAATTTTCGACGCGGTTGCATTTGCACTTTACGGGGAGGCCAGCGGGCTGACCCGCACAGCGGACATGTTCCGCAGTGATTTTGCAGCCCCGGAAAGCAAAACCTATGTGGAGCTTACGTTTCTTCACAAGGGAAAAACCTATACGGTGCACCGGAATCCGAAATACGAGCGTCCCAAAAAATCCGGAACCGGAACCACCACGGAAACGGCGGACGCTTCGCTGACCCTGCCGGACGGCACGGTGGTCGCCGGGTACCGGGATGTAACCGCGTACCTGACCGACCTGCTCGGTATTACCTATAAGCAGTTCAAGCAGATTGCCATGATTGCACAGGGAGAATTCCAAAAGCTGCTTCTTGCAGAAAGCAAGGACCGCGCGGAAATTTTTCGCCGCGTGTTCAACACGGAGTTGTTCCGCTCGTGTCAGGAGATGCTGAAAAAGAAGGAAAAGGAAGCAAAGCTCCGCTGTGAGGAAAATGAGCGGAGCATTCTGCAGTATTGCTCCGGCATTGTACTGGCGGACGGGGAACGTTACCATACTCTTTCCGGGCTTATCGAAGAACAGAGCATTCATAATACGGAGAAAATTATGAATGTTCTGCAGGAAGTGCTGAAAGAGGACGAACAGGACTGGAAGCAGGCGAAACAGCGCTCTGCGGAACTGGAACAGGCGGTGGCGAACCAGATTGCCGCCCTGACGGACGCGCAGCACTGGAACAATGCCTTTGCGCAGCTGGAGACGGTAAAAAAGAAACGGCAGGAGCTTTCGGAACAGCAGGCGGAGATGAACGCCCGGGAAAAGGAACTTGCTGCCGCAGAGAAAGCGCTGCATACCGTTGCCCCGGCGGAAGCGGCTTACCGCCGCGAGGCGACACTTTACGAAGAACTTGTGCAGAGCATCCATTTCCTGCAAAAACGGCTGGAAACACAGAACGCCGAAACGCTCTGCCTGCGGGAAGAATTCCGCGCCGAACAGGAAAAAGAACCGGAGCGTGAACGCCTGGCCGCCGAAGCGGACCGCCTTGCCAAAATGCTGCCGCAGTATGAAGATGCCGAAGCGCTTGTGCGCGAACTGGGGCAATTGGAAAAGCAGTTGGCCCTTTTGACGGAACAGCAGGAAAAAAACCAGAGGGAAAAAGAAGCGCTGGAAACGGAGAAAGACGCGTTAAACGCGGAGCTGGAGCGCACCGCGGACACGGAGGTCCGCCTTGCGGATTGCCGCCACGCGTTGGAGCAGCTGCATAAGAAGGAAGTCGAATGGCAGGGCATCTTCAATTCCGCTGCTTCGCTGAAAGTGCTGTACCGCTCCTGGCAGGCGCAGAAGCAGAAATTCTTGGATGCCCAGCGGGAATATCAGGAATTTCATACTCAGTATCTGCAAAAGGAAACCGCGTTTTTCCAGGAGCAGGCGGGAATTTTGGCGGAGGACCTGAAAGACGGCGAACCCTGCCCGGTGTGTGGTTCCACGGAACATCCCCACAAAGCGGCGCGCACTGCCGGTGCGCCCAGCGAAGCGGACTGGAAACAGGCCAAAGAGAAAAACGAACGGCTGCAGAACGCCGCGCAAAAGGAGAGCGAGCAGTCCGGCAAACTGGAAGCGGAGTACAAAACCAGCGCGGAGCATCTGCACCGGAGTGCGCAAGAATGCCTTGCGGGGACCGCGATGCCTGAAACGGTGGGAAAGCTGCAGGCGCTTGCGCAGGAGCAGCTTGCACTTTGCCGGGAGGAGCAGAAGCAAAAGTCGGAGGAATGCGACCGACTGGATGCCCAGTGGAAAGAACGCAAACAATGCGAGCAACGGCTTGCGGCGGCGGAAACCCGGGTGAAGCAGACCGATGAGGCGATTCGTGCAAACGGGGAACAGCTTACCGCGCTTACGGCGGAGCAGTCTGGCAAACAGGCCAGGCTGGCGATGCTGCGCGGCGCGCTGGAATATCCTTCGAAGGAGGAAGCGCAGAAGCAGCTGAACCGCACGCAGGAAAGCCTTTCTAAACTGAAACAGGCATTGCAGCGGGCGGACGAGCAGTATCGCCGGGCGGAAACCGAGCAAAACCGGAACCAGGCGGTGCTGGCTGACCAGACCGGGCGGCTGGCCGCTACACAGGAACAGTTAGAACAGGCAAAGGAAGCTTATCGACAGGCGCTGGCAGCTGGGGGATTTGAAAAGGAAGAGGACTACCATGCGGCTCTCCAAACCGAGGATGAGCTGGAAAAAACGCGCCGTATTCTGGAAGAATACCGGGATGCGTGCAAACGCGCACAGGAGGAGCAGAGCCGCCTGGAACAGGAACTGAACGGGAAAACACCGCAGAATCTGGACTCGCTTTTGCAGCAAAAGCAGGAACTGGAATCCCAAAAAGCTGCGGAGGACGAACGGATGCAGACCATTTGGAGCAGAATGAATGCCAATGGGAAGATTCTGAAAGCTCTGCAAAAATCCGAGCGGGATGGAAAGCGCTGCGAAGAAGATTACCTGCTGGTCAGCGGGCTTTCCAAAACAGCGAACGGCGAACTGCCCGGGAAGCAGAAGCTGGCGTTTGAACAGTACGTGCAGGCTTCGTATTTCAATCAGATTATCGCAGAAGCGAACAAGCGTCTGCTGCAGATGTCCGAAGGGCGCTTCCAACTGCTGCGGCGGGAGGAAGCGACGGATTTTCGCAGCCAGACCGGGTTGGAACTGGACGTGCTGGACCATTACACCGGAAAAATCCGCACGGTCAAGTCGCTTTCGGGGGGCGAATCCTTTAAAGCTTCGCTTGCGCTCGCACTGGGGCTTTCGGATGTGATTCAAAGCTACGCCGGCGGGGTGGAAGTGGACACCATGTTTATTGATGAGGGCTTCGGCGCGCTGGACGCAGAATCGCTGGAGCAGGCCATTCGTACGCTAAACGGCCTGACCGCCGGAAACCGGCTGGTGGGCATCATTTCCCATGTTGCGGAGCTCAAAGAGCGTATTGACCGCCAGATTATTGTTAAAAAAGGCGTTTTCGGAAGTACGGTTCAAATGACGGTGTAATTTCTCTGTTTATCAAACGGGCCTGTGGGGCAGCTTTTCGCCCCCACAGGCCCATTTTGTTGTTATCTAACTTTGTAAGCACGACTTAATGAACCCAAGTTACGGTTCCTTTGGAAAAGGTGAAGCCCAGTTTTTCATGCAGCCGTATGGACGCTTCGTTCCCCACGATGATCTGTCCGTAGGGAATGCGCCCCTGTCTCAGAAGTGTGTTTAGGTAGTGGATTTCCAGTGCTTGGGCGATGCCGCGCCGCCGGAATTGCGGCAGCACCTCCAGCAGCCCCATGGAGCCCTCCGCGTGCATTCCCATAAACGCGGTGATTTCGGTCCCCGCAAAAGCGCCCGTCATTACCCCAGCCTGCAGCCGTTCGCTCAGGTAGTCGCGGCTGCCGCGGGTGTAGTTTTCACATAAAAAGGAAAGGTAGGTTTCGTCCAGCGTGCGGAACGTCAGGCTGCTTTCAGGCTCTGGCAGAAGGGTGGAGCCGGTGTAGACCGCCTGATGGCAAACCGTGGCTTCAGTCAGCCCGAAGGCTTCCTGCACAAGGGGAAGAAACTGTTCCTGATGAATCACGACTTCCTGCGCATGATCGATTTGGCTCATCAGTCTGCGCATGGTTTCTTCGCTGTCTGCGCTTATCATGTAAACCTGAGCGGCGGGATGGGAAAGAAGCACCCCGTCGGCGCAGACCTGCACGATTTTAGCTTCCTGATGTACGATGCATTCCATCATGTCCATATTTAAAATCCGGTCTTTTTGTAAATATTCCAGTGCGGTTTGCTGTGTCATTGCTTTGTCTTCTTTCTTTTTATTCGTGTAATTCGCCGGAAAGGTCAATCTGCTTCGTGGCGACGGCGCTGGTAAACGCGGCATCGTGTTCCACAAACAGCATGGTGGGGCGGTATTCGGTCAGCAGCGCTTCCAACTGCATGCGGGACAGCACGTCAATAAAATTCAGCGGTTCGTCCCACAGGTACAGGTGCGCCGGCTCACACAGACTTTTTGCAATCAACACTTTCTTTTTCTGCCCCTCGCTGAAGCTTTCCAAATTCTTTTCAAACTGCTCGCGGGAAAAATCCAGTTTGCGCAGAATCGTCTTGAACAGGCTCTCATCTATTCCGTTTTCCCGCGCGAAATTCGTTAGGTTCCCCGTTAGAAACGAGGTGTCCTGCGACACATAAGAGAAGACCAGCCCGCTGCCAGGGCGCAGCTCGCCCGTATGCACAAGCGATTCACCTAGAATCAGCTTTAAAATGCTGGATTTTCCGGAACCGTTCCGTCCGCAGAGCGCAACGCGGTCGCCCCTGCACACTTGAAAGTTAAGGGGTCCGCACACCTGCCGTTCGCCGTAAAAAAGGCACAGGTCTTTTGCTTCCAACAGCACGTCTGTGCGGTACTGCAGCGGATGAATGGCCAACGGTTCGGCTTCCTCCAGATTGCGGAGCAGTTTTGACTTTTCTTCAATGGCGGCGGTCTGTCTGCTTTCCATTATTTTGGCGCGTTTCATCATTTTCGCCGCTTTGTGGCCGATATATCCTTTATCCGGTTTAAGTCCGGAATTCAGGGAACCGATTTTCGTCTTCTCCACCTGGTTGGACCAGCCGGAGGTTCGCTTGGCCGCCGCCGACAGTCTGGAAATCTCTTTTTTCAGCTTATTGTTTGCCGCAAGCTCAAACTGGTCTTGCATCTCCTTATTGCGCAGCCAAGAGGAAAAGTTTCCGCTCTGAACCTCGATGTTGGTTTTATTAATGGAAAGAATATGATCTACGCATCCGTCTAGAAATGCCCGGTCATGGGAAACCAGAATAAAGCCGCGCTTGCTGTTCAGGTAGCGGCTGACCACTTCGCGGGCGTGCCGGTCCAGATGGTTGGTGGGTTCGTCGATCAGCAGAAAATTGTTTTCCTTGAGAAACAGCGCGGCAAGCAGAACTTTGGTCTGCTCTCCCTTGCTGAGTGTTTCAAACGGGCGGTACCGCACATTGTCCGGAACCTCCAGTAAATTTAGTTCCCGGTTCAATTTCCATAGCTCGGCGCCGCAGCAGATTTCCTCCAATACATCGGCCGTGTACCAGTCCGGGTGCAGAACCGGAAAGGGAAAATAATCAAAGGAAACGGAAGTGCGGATGGTGCCCCGGTATTCGTATTTGCCGAGCAACAGGTTGAGAAACGTGGTTTTGCCACGCCCGTTCCGCCCGGTAAAACCCAGCTTCCAGTCCGTGTCCAAACGAAAGGAAACGTTGTCGAAAATAATATCATAACTGCCGTCGTAGCCGAATGTCAGCCCGGCGACTTCAATCATAGACATCGCGAGAGTCACCTCCGGAAGATATAAAAAACGGCCGCGGGAATTGCTCCCCACAGCCAGTAACCGCATGAGTCTGCGCAAGGGCGCAGAACCCTTTCGGTTCCATCCGGAAGAAAGGCGCAACTATCCCGCTGTAAGCCAAATTTAGGCTTATACAAAAGCAGGATTATTTGCGCATCTTTCCATCTCCATCCGTCTAGATTTACTTCATGATACTATATTTGTGAGGGTGTGTCAAGAATCCAAAATCTTTGGTCACGAAAAACAGGGAATTAGTCGGAATATGCCTTTACAGTTTGAAATCCATATTATATAATATCAATATAGAAAAAACATGGGGAAAGGCAGATTTTTTGTTGAGAAAGGGGATAAAATCATATGCCACAATTCATTAACGGCTTAAAGGTGTCAAGCAATGGAACCATTCGGCATGTTGCCGGTTTTGGCAGCGGAGACGGCGGATACGATGTTTTGCTGACGACCATGAGAAGCCAGGGGTCACTGCCCTGCGTCACATATTATTTTCGGGACGGTATGACCAAACGGAGCGTTTCAGTTGCGAAGAGCCGCGGAAGCTACCTTATTGAAATGGGGACCTTTGCAGATATGGATGCCCCTGAAAGCTTTTTTAACGACAGCGTTTCCATGCGCCGGGTGCCAAGAAAATATTTGAAAGAAACGGCTATGGCCTACCGGGCGTACCGTATTCTGTTTAACGAGTTTAAGGGAATCCGGGAGGAGATTCTGGATGCGGCGAACGGTCTGGAGTATCTTTACCTTGGGACCTTGTCTAGGGACAAGGATGGGCTGCTGAAAATGCTGGAGCGTGCGGGCTTTCATCCGGACAAGGTGGATGTAAACATGATTCATACCAAAGAAGGAATCTGCATTTCCCCGGACGGAACCTGTTTTAAAGAAATTTGATGATGGAAGTTTCCACTGCGAAATGTACTTTACAGCCGGGGGAAAAACCGGTTCGGGGGCGTTTTGCGCCCAGCCCGAGCGGCAGGATGCACCTTGGCAACGTGTTCTGTGCGCTGATTGCGTGGCTTTCGGTGCGTAGCGCCCATGGGGAAATGGTGCTGCGCGTGGAGGACTTGGACCCAGACCGTTGCCGCCCGGAATACGCACGCCAGCTGGAGGAAGACCTTCTCTGGCTTGGGCTGGACTGGGACGAGGGCGGTTCCCGAGGGGGAGTATGCGAACCATATTACCAAAGCCGCTGCTCTGAAATTTACCGCTCTTATTATGAAATTTTAAAACAAAAAAATCTATTATACCCCTGTTTTTGCAGCCGGGCGGAGCTTCACGCTGCGCAGGCGCCGCATGCCTCCGACGGGCAGATCGTTTATTCCGGCCGGTGCCGTTCGCTTTCCCGGGAAGAAGCCGCGCACCTTGCGGGTGTGCGTGCGCCCGCGGTGCGGATTCTAGTTCCGGATGAGGTAATCTCTTTTACGGACGGACACTGTGGAGTGTATTCGCAGAATTTGGCGAAGAACTGCGGCGATTTCATTGTGCGCCGGTCGGACGGTGTGTTTTCCTATCAGCTCGCGGTCGTGGTGGACGATTTACGCATGGGAATCAATCAGGTTGCGCGCGGGCGCGATCTGCTGAGTTCCACCCCGCGCCAGCTTTATTTGTACCGACTGTTTCAGGGGAAAGCACCGTCGTTTTACCACATCCCGCTGCTCCTTGCGCCGGACGGAAGAAGGCTTTCCAAACGTGAGCACGATTTGGATATGGGCGCGCTGCGCGCGCGTTTTTGCCCGGAGGAACTGTTGGGCCGCCTTGCGTTTCTGGCCGGTCTGACCGACACAAAGGAACCGGTTCGGGCAAGTGAGCTGATTCCGCTTTTTTCATGGGACAAGGTGCCAAAACAGGATATTTTCGTGCCGGTTTCCCTGTTTTGAATCGTTGTTTATTGTTCATTTTCTGCGAAAATTGCATAGATTTCAAGGCACTTTTCTGTCCGTTTTGCAGAATGTGAAGAAAGTTTCGGAAAAACTGTGCTTAATATTGCGCCCTTTCGTTTGCAACGTTATAATATAAACAAAAGTGTGAAGTATCAATCGCGAAGGAGAACCTTTTATGAGCGTGGATGATCAAACGGCGATTCCTGCGGAACGAATGAAGCTGATTCTAGCATTTATAGAAGAAAAGGGAAGTGCCCAGGTAAAAGAGCTGGCAAAGGCCCAGAATGTCAGCGAGGCGACCATCCGGCGGGATTTAGCGGAACTGGAAAAGATGGGGAGCATCAAACGCACGCACGGCGGCGCTATTCTATATGGGCATAACACGCCGTATGAGCGGGTGTTTCAAGATAAATCCGATTTGCAGGCGGCAGAAAAGAGACGGATCGGCGCGCTGGCTTCCCGGTATGTCAGCGACGGCGACACGGTTTTTCTGGATTACGGTTCCACGGTGCTGCAGCTTTCCCTCAACCTTGGGGAAAAGCGGAACCTCACCGTGATTACCAACGACCTGAATATTGCGAATGCTGTGGTCCTTCATCCGTCTTCAAGCCTGATTATTACCGGCGGTATCCGTCGAAGCAACAATATTTTGGTGGGTTCCGTTACGGAAAATTTCATCCGGCAAATCCGGGTGGACAAGGTTTTCCTTTCCGCAGACGCAGTTGACCCGGAGTTCGGCGTTGCCAATTCGGACTTTGACGGCACCGAAATTAAAACATTGGCGGTGCAGGCTGGCAAAGAAGTCATTCTTCTTGCGGATAAAACGAAGTTCGGCCGCACGGCTCTGGCTCGCATCTGCCAGTTTAACGAGCTGGACCGGATTATTACGGACTTGGGTATGCCGCAGTCGATGATTAAAAAAATTACCGAGCAGGGCGTTGCTCTGGAACTGGTATAAACAGAAATAAAACGAGGGGTCTGTTTTGAACAGACCCCTCGTTTTATTGTAATACGAAAACTCCCGGCTATGCCGGGAGTTCCAAAAAAGCTTTAGCGATGAGTATAGTAAAAAGCCTCCTTTTGATATAATAAAGCTGCGGTCTGCCAACTGCAACAAGACATATCAAAAGGAGGAACATTCGACATGAAGACGAATGACATAGATAGTTTAAACCATACGAGCTGGAATTGCAAATACCACATAGTGTTTGCTCCCAAGTACCGTAGAAAAGTAGCATATGGAAATATGCGGGTTGAGATAGGGAAAATATTAAGAGAACTGTGTAACTGGAAACAGGTGGAAATTGTAGAGGCAGAGGTTTGCCCCGACCATATACACATGTTGGTAAAGATACCACCGAAGATGAGCGTATCCGGATTCGTAGGGTTTCTCAAAGGGAAAAGCACCTTGATAATTTTTGAGAGGCATGCAAATTTGAAATACAAATATGGAAATCGTACATTCTGGTGCAGGGGATATTTTGTAGACACGGCAGGAAAGAATGACAAAGCAATAGCCGAGTATATCAAAAATCAACTGGCAGAAGACCAGATTGAAGACCAGATGACGCTAAAGGAGTACGTCGACCCGTTTACGGGTAGCAAGTAACAAGCTTTTGCAATTGGCAGACCGTACCAGCGCCTTGAGGCGCCGCCAGAAAAACAGGGCTTTGCCCGCATATGAAGAACCCCCGGCTTTGCCGGGGGGTAACTATTTTCCACACAGAACCGCGTTAAGGGGGTTCACCTTTCTTTTCCGCTGTTTTTTCCATCTTTTCGCCAATCCCGGTATGTAATAAGAGAAATCCGTGCTATAATAAACCTATCTTATGATTTATTTTACCATGATTTGAAAGGATGCATCCGAATGAGCTTTGGAAGCAAGATACTGGATTACAAAGAAGATATTTTACGCGATTTGGCCACGCTGATTGCGATTCCCTCCGTAAACGGAGAGGCACAGCCGGGTATGCCGTTTGGAAAACATGCCGCCGACGCACTGGAACGGATTCTGTCGATTGCAGATGGCATGGGGCTTGCCACGAAGAATGTGAACGGATACGCGGGCCACGCGGAATACGGAGAAGGCGCAGAAGTGGCTGCTGTGGTTGCGCATGTAGACGTTGTTCCGGCGGGAGAAGGCTGGGAAACGAATCCGTTTCAGCTGACGCAGAAGGGCAATTTGTTCTATGGCCGCGGCACGGCGGACGACAAAGGCGCCGCGATTGTTGCGCTGTACTGCCTGAAGGCACTGAAGGACGCAGGCGTTGCGCCAAAGCGCAAAATGCGTGTGATTTTCGGTGCAGGGGAAGAAATCGGCAGTGACGATATTAAGCAGTACCTTTCTTCCGAAACGCTTCCGGTTATGGCCTTTACGCCGGATTCCGATTATGGAATCTGCAACCGCGAAAAAGGAATTCTGCGTTTGCGCATTGCGGCACCGGCTAATGATTCTGCGGTCGTTCGAGAACTGACCGCCGGTACCGTCATCAACGCCGTGCCGTCCAAAGCAAAAGCGGTGCTTGCCTGTTCCGAAGAAGACGCTGCGGCGTTAAAGCAGGCGGCGCAGAAGCTGGAGGGTGAGTTCCAGTTTGAAACAGTGCCGGGCGGAGTGCAGATTACTTCCATTGGAAAGGCTTCCCACGCCATGCAGCCGCAGGAAGGCCGAAATGCCGCCACATATTTAATCCGTCTGCTTTTCACGGTGTTTTCTGCCGAACAGCTTGGCGGTTTCCTTTGTTTCCTAAAGGATAAAATCGGAACGCAGCTGCATGGAGAAAACCTCGGCATTGCTCAGAGCGACAAAGAATCCGGCCCGCTGACCCTGAACCTCGGTTTGGTGGAAATCAACGGTGAGGGCGCTTCCGTAGGAATTGATATCCGCTACCCCGTGCTTTCCGACGGCGACGGGATTATCCGCACCATCACTGAATGCGCGGAGCACAACGGACTGAGCGTTACGGTTCTGGGTCATACAAAACCGCTCTTTTTGCCGGCAGACAGCCCCTTTATTTCGCTGCTGCAGGATTCTTATAAGGAGTTTACCGGCGTACCTGCAGAGCTGTATTCCACCGGCGGCGGTACCTACGCGCGCGAATTTCATGGCAGGGCAGTGGCGTTCGGCCCGTTCTTCCCGGAAGAACCGGACCGCCATCTGCACGATGTGGGTGAACACATCGACATCGACTGGTTCATGAAACATGCGCAGATTTGTTTGGAAGCCATGTACCGTATGGCTACTATGGACTAATTCTTTATATCATTCTTAGAGGCGATTATGGAACAGTACAGCCATGTTACTCTGGATGACATTCTGAAAAACCGTGAGATTAACGCCTACATTCAGAACGGAAATGATAATTTAGGCGTAATCGGATTCACAGAGCACGGGTTTGCCCACGCGAAGCGTTCTTCCAATTATGCCGGCTATATTCTTCGCGCCCTGAATTATGACGACCGCACCTGTGAACTGGCCGCGATTGCCGGGTATATGCACGATATTGGCAATGTGGTGAACCGGGTGGCGCACGCCCAGAGCGGAGCACTAATGGCGTTCCAAATTCTGAACCGGCTCCACATGCCGCCGGAAGAAGTCGCGCTGGTGGTTGCGGCAATCGGAAACCACGACGAAGGCACGGCGGCCGCTGTGAATCCCATTGCCGCTGCGCTGATACTTTCCGACAAGGGCGACGTCCGCCGCACGCGTGTGCGCAACAAGGAAACGGTTGGCGCGGATATTCACGACCGCGTCAACTATGCGGTGGAACGAGCGGAAACGAGCATTGACCCTGAGCGCAAAACCGTCACGCTCGATCTTACCATTGACACGCAGATTTGCCCCGTTATGGAGTATTTTGAAATCTTTATGACGCGCATGGTGCTCTGCCGGCAGGCGGCCGAATTTTTGGGCCTGCAGTTTGAACTGATTATCAACGAAACAAAGCTTCTTTAAACGCGTTTTGTTAACCATGCCCGGGCGGCTCTGCTGTCTGGTTTCATGCGGGAAATTTGTCTGCCAGTGTAGGTAGTCTTGCGCGGACAATAAAAAACAGCTTACCGCCCGGCCTTGCAGCCGGAAGTAAGCTGTTTTTGTTATAGTTTTTTATATGAGAAACGGCCAGAGCTGCCGGGGATATATTTGGGATAAAGGCGGAGCGTTTCAATCACCGAACAAAATTTATCCGAACAGCTCACAATCACGGATTCCCGGTACCGGGGAAGCGTGATGGTCAGCGGCCACATATGCTTTACAATAATATCGCGTTCTTTTTCGCTTAAAGTAAACTGCTGTTCCGCGTTGCGCAGGGCGGTTTTCGGGTGGCTGAACGCGTGCAGGCCCTCGTTCCCGTTTCCGCAGTGCCAGTCGTAAAGAAAGAAATCGTGCAACAGCGCGCCGCGGATTAGGCTCCGGTAATCGGCACGGATGTGCAGCCGCTTGCAGATAAGGTAGCTGTAATACGCAACCGATACGCTGTGCTCCAGGGTGGAAATGCTGCCATGTTGTGTAAATTTTGTCATTTTCTGTACGGATGGACTTTTCAAAAGCTCCCCTGCAACGGCCTGAAAATAGGCTTCTTCCTGCGCGGTCAACGCCATATCTGTTCTCCTTTCGGCGGTTAATAGTTCTAATATAAACCATCTTCCCCCGATTTTCAAGAGCAGACTGTACAGTTCAGGTTTCGTTAAAACGCGACAAAAAGGCTTTGGTACGTTCGTTCTGCGTATGGTCGAAAAGTTCTTCGGGCGGCCCCTGCTCCACAATGACCCCGTTGTCCATAAATACCACGTAATCCGCAACGTCCCGGGCGAACTTCATCTCATGCGTTACAACCACCATGGTCCTGTGTTCCGCTGCCAGCCCGCGGATAACCTTTAATATCTCTCCGGTCAGTTCCGGGTCCAGCGCGCTGGTCGGTTCATCAAAGAACAAAACGTCTGGGTTCATGGCGAGCGCACGCGCAATGGAAACACGCTGCTGCTGCCCGCCGGAAAGCTGGCAAGGGTAAGCGTCCGCTTTTTCGGAAAGCCCCATTTTCTTTAGCAGGTCACGTGCGATTGTTTCCGCTTCTTCTTTGGATTTATGCAGGACCCGGACGGGTGCTTCTGTAATGTTCTGCAGTACCGATAGGTGCGGGAACAGGTTGAAATTTTGAAATACCAGGCCAATGTGCAGCCCGATTTTTGCACAAACTGCCTTATTGGCGTAAACCGCTTTTCCGGCGGCATCGTTTTTTACCAGCGTTTCCCCACAGATGGAGATTTCTCCGGAATCCACGGTTTCCAACTGGGTGACACAGCGCAGGAAAGTGCTTTTCCCCGAACCGGACGGCCCAATGATGGCAAGCACCTGCCCTTTTGTCACCTGAATGGAAATTCCTTTCAGCACCTGGGTGCCGTCAAAGCTTTTCCGAATGTCTGTGGCGGTCAAAATCTGCGGATTCTGCATGGTTCTCCTCCTAACGGTAATAGCTCAGTTTGTTTTCCGCCACGGTAAAGCAGCGTGTCACGACCGCGTTCATGGCAAGGTAGAACAGCGCGGCAATCACAAATGGCGTCATGCTGACCGAGGAGGAAACCCAGTTGGAGGTGACTTTCAGCAGCTCCACCACACCAATAACCTGGGCAAGCGAGGTGTCTTTGACCAGGGTAATGAATTCGTTTCCCATCGGGGGAAGAATGCGCTTTACAACCTGCGGCAGGATGATGCGGAAAAAGGTCTGCTTTTTCGTAAATCCCAGTACTTTTGCGGCTTCATGCTGGCCGCGCGGAATGCTTTCAATTCCACCGCGGAAAATTTCCGCGAAGTAAGCGGCGTAATTCAGGATGAACGCCGCCTCCGCCGAAAGCACACGGTCCAGTTGAATGCCGAAGATCGGCTTCATTCCGTAAAAGAGGAACAGCAGCTGGAGCATGAGCGGCGTTCCGCGCATAATAAGGATATAAAAACGCATCGGAAGGTTCAGTATTTTCAGTCGGGACATCCGCCCCATGGCGACCAGCATTCCGAGCGGCAGGGAAAAAATCAGCGTTATAAAGAAGATGCGGAGCGACATCAGCGTAGCTTCCAGCATTTGCGGCAAAAGCACCTGGTAATTCAAACGGCCGAAACCTCCTTGATAATTTAATCATGGATTTTATCTGTGTGTGAAACGTATAAAAGCAGCAGGGAGCATGGGGACACGAATTTCCGCCCCATGCCGCCCGCTGCTGTGGTTTTGTTACGGCTTATTTTACAACGGTGGTTACATCTTCCCCAAACCATTTTTTCGAAATGGAAGTCATTGTACCGTCTTTTGCCATATCCTTCATGGCGCCTTCAATTTTTTCTTTCAGGGCGTTGTCGGCCTTGCGGAACCCGATGACGTAATCCTCCGTGGCAAGGGAAGCGTCTTTCCCATTGTCATCCGAAAGAATTTTATAGGCGCCTGGGTTGTTCGTCAGGTAATACCGCGCGACTACTTCATCGATTGCGATGGCGTCGATGGTTCCGTTCTGCAGCTCCAGTACGGCCTTGGAGTAATCGTCAATCTGCACCACGGATTTCAGCGTGCTTTTAAAGGAGGAGTTTTCGTTCAGCGCGGATTCCGCAGAGGAATCGCTTTGAACGCCGATGGTTTTTCCGGACAGGGAAGCAAGCCCCTTGTAGGAGGCGTCGGTTTTAATTAGAATAATCTGATTGTTCTTCATGTAAGGAATGCTTAGGTTGAATTCTTTTTCCCGTTCCGCCGTTTTGCTGAACCCGTTCCACAAGCAGTCGATATTGCCGTTGTTCAGTTCGGCGGATTTGTTGTCCCAGTCAATGGGCTGCGTTACCAGTTCAATGTTCAGGCGTTTGCACGCTTCCTGGGCAAGGTCAAGGTCAAAGCCGACGAGCTTTCCGGTTTGGGTATCCACAAAGCCCATGGGAGGAAATGCGTCGTCCAGACCAAGTACCAACTTTCCGGCCTTTTGGACTTTGTCCCAGGATTCATCGGCGGTGGAAGCGGCTGATGTGCCGGTACTGGCGGTTTTGCCAACGCTTGCGACCAACCCGCAGGAGGAACAGGATACGGCAATCGCTGCGGCAAGCAGCAGGGAAAATATCTTTTTCATAGGAAACCCTCTCTTAATTCAAAATCAATTTGTACCACTATATTACCTTATTAGCATGCTAAAGTAAATAGTCTGCTCGAATTTTGTAATTTCCTACAATTAAAACGAAGGTCGGGGAAAGGACTTTATGCTTGAAGTTCCAGATGCGATGGGGTATCATTATTCCGTAGGGGATGGAATATGACCAAACGGCGTGCCGTTTCCCTGACATTTATCGAAGGAGTGAGTGTTTTGGAACCTTTAAAATTAAAAGCTCCGTGCAAGGATTATCTTTGGGGTGGCACAAAATTAAGAACCGAGTATCACCAACAGAGCGATCAGGAAAAAATTGCGGAAAGCTGGATGCTTTCCTGCCATAAGGATGGGCTGTCCGTTATTACCGGCGGAAAGTATGATGGCCTGACGCTGAAAGAATATATAGATCAGGCCGGAAAACAGGTGTTGGGAACCGACTGCAACTCGTTCGAATATTTTCCGATTCTGGTAAAGCTGATTGACGCGAACGACCGCCTTTCCATACAGGTGCACCCGAACAACGAGTATGCCCTCACGCACGAAGGGGAATACGGAAAAACGGAAATGTGGTATATTGTGGACTGCGAACCGGGCGCTTTTTTGTATTACGGGTTTCAGAAGCCCATCAGCAAGGAAGAGTTTGCCGAGCGAATTCGCAGCAATACCCTGACGGATGTGCTGAACCGGGTGGAAGTACACCCTGGCGATGTGTTCTTTATTGATTCGGGCACGCTGCATGCCATTGGTGCGGGAATTCTGGTGGCGGAAATCCAGCAGAATTCAAACACAACCTACCGGATTTACGATTACGGAAGAGTGGGTGCGGACGGGAAGCCGCGTGCGCTCCATGTGGAAAAAGCCATGGATGTCACCAAGCTGGAGCGGCCGCAGCGTTCCTGCAAACCGCAGGGCGAACTGAAGAAGGACGGGGACGCTACTTATACGCTTCTTGCTTCGTGCAAATACTTTACTGTTTCCCGTGTGGAGCTTTCCGGAACGATTTCCTGCTGTGCAGATACTTCTAGCTTTCAGTCAATTTTGTGCCTTTCCGGGGATGCACAGCTTGTGTGGGAGGGAGAACCACCGATGGCATTTACCAAGGGCGACAGCATTTTCATTCCTGCAGGAATGGGTACATATCAGCTGCAGGGCAGCGCCGAATTCCTGCTGACCTCCGTTTAAGCCGGGAAAATTCAGGTGTTTGGGGAGGCACGGCAGAAACGTGTTCATAGAATCATCGGTATAATCTTTATAATCGTTCGAAAAAACAGTCCGTGCTTTTCAGCACGGACTGTTTTTGTGCCTTCTGCATATCTGAATCAGCAGACCGCCGGGGGTGCTGCGTTTTCCTTTATTGACGTGTGACACTATGCATGATACAATGAAAATATTACAGAAATTATTATCGAAAAATTCGAAAATTTATAAAATGCAGGTGTAAACAGCATGACTACGATTCGAGATATAGCGAAAAAACTGAATCTATCCGTCAGCACGGTTTCCAAGGGCCTGAACGGGGCAAGCGATGTCAGCGACGAGACACGGCGGCTGGTGCTGGACACCGCGCTGAAAATGGGGTATGCATCCCGGCAGGCGCGCACAGCGGAACCTACGAAGATCTGCGTATTTATTGAAAATATGGGCTACGAACAAATTGAGCAGTTTGGTTACGATATTATTGTGGGATTTAAGCTTGCTGCAGCCGCCAAACAGTGGGACGTTTCTATTGTTCCCATGGCGTTGAACCAGGAAAACAGTATTCAGTATGAGGAATATATGCACGCGAATCATTATTCCGCTGGCTTTTTGCTTGGGTTTGTGCTTCACGATGATTTTCTCCGTCAGCTGGAAAAAACGACGGTGCCAACCGTTCTGCTGGACAATGTGATTTACAATAAAAATGTGGCCTGCCTTGGGGTGGACAATCAACAGGGGATTTTCCGCGCGGTGCGGCATCTGGCAGAGCTTGGGCACACCTCAATCGCCATGCTGAACGGCGAACCGCAAAGCCGTGTTTCTAGTGAACGCCTGAACGGTTTTCGGCTAGGAATGGAGTATTTCGGGCTGCCGATCCGGGAAGAGTTGATCGGCCACGGAGATTACAATGCGGATTGCGCGGAAAAGTTTGTGGGCCGTTTTGTGGATGCGGGTGCGACGGCGATTGTCTGTGCGAGCGATATGATTGCGCACAGCGTTCTGCGGGAACTTTACCGCATGAACCTCCGTGCGCCGGACGATATCAGTGTAGTCGGCTTTGACGATCTTCCTATTGCGGCTTACGCGACGCCCCCGCTTACCACCGTGCGTCAGGACCGGCTGGCAATCGGCAGAAACGCCTGCCTGCTGATGGAACAGATTATGCAGGGCAACTGCATCAACCGCCTGCTTCTAATTCCGGAACTGGTCGTGCGGGAATCGACCGGAAAGCCGAAAAACGCCGCCCCGCACAATTAGTCAGGATGCTGATTTTAAAAGTGAGAATGGTCGGATATTTTTTCACACACATGGTGTACCCTGTTTTAAACTGAAAACACTGTTGCAAAGCGGTTTTCCGCGTTTTTGCCGATTGTGTTCTTACCCCGTTGGTCAAGTCCCTGTTTCGATAACATCGAAACAGGGACTTGATATTATCGAAAATTTATGCTATTCTTTTTTCAATAATAAGATGCAGGGGAGAGCCAACTTTATGTTAGATGTTTTAAATCCCGAATTCACCGCAGAAATGAAACGGACGATTTTGCTGAAATTTGGATGCACGCCGGAAACGGCCACCCCACAGGAACTGCATGAGGCACTTTCGGAATGCTTAATGGAGCGGATTGTACCGGTTTGGAACGAGAGTCAGGAGGAATATGCGCGCAAAAGGCAGGTTTATTACCTGTCTGCAGAATTCCTTATGGGCCGCGCAATCTACAACAATCTTCTTGCTTTAGGGCTGACGGAGCAGGTGCGTAATCTCTTTCAGAAACTAGGTGCGGACCTGAACGCCATGGAAGAGGTGGAGGATGCCGCACTGGGAAATGGCGGACTCGGCCGGCTGGCCGCCTGTTACATGGATTCGGCGGCAACGCTGGGACTGCCGGTTCAAGGGTACGGAATTCGCTATCGTTTCGGATTGTTCCGCCAGAAATTCGAAAACGGGTTTCAGTCGGAACAATTGGATGATTGGACGCGGTATGGTGATCCGTGGTCGGTGCGCAGGGACCGTGACGCGGTTATCGTAAAATATGCGGACCAGACCGTCCGCGCTGTTCCTTACGATATGCCGGTGATTGGCTACGGCGGAAAACATATCAATACCGTGCGCCTGTGGCAAAGCGAACCCCTGGTACCGTTTGATTTTCAGAAGTTCAACGATCAGCTTTATGATGAGGCGGTTGAGGGCCAAAATCGGGCAGAGGATATTTCTCGTGTGCTGTACCCGAACGATTCGACCGATGAGGGTAAAATTCTGCGCATCCGGCAGCAGTATTTCTTTTGCAGCGCCTCGATGCAGGATATGCTACGTACTTACACTGCAAAATACGGAAACGATTTCACAAGGCTTGCAGAACTCAGTGTGGTGCAGCTGAACGATACGCACCCCACGGTGGCAGTCTGCGAACTAATCCGCCTGCTGGAAGAGCACGGCGTCGATTTTGAAACGGCCTTTGGAATTGCGCGAAAGATTTTCCGCTACACCAATCACACCGTTATGGCGGAAGCGTTGGAAAAGTGGGATGAGGAGCTGTATGCTTCCATTTTGCCGGAAATCTGCGAAATTATTGATCAAATTGCGGAACGTCAAAAAAAGGAATTCACCGCGCTTGGCGGCAAGTTTGCGGAAAATTTGGAAGCCTGCGCCATTGTAACGAAAAAGATGGAGCGTCAAAAACCGAAATCAGGCAAACCCCAAGTCACACCCTGCAAGGAAAAGAGAACCATTCACATGGCAAACCTTGCCGTTTACGCTTCCGACGCGGTCAATGGTGTGGCAAAGCTGCACACGGAAATCCTGAAGCACAGCGTACTGAAGGAATGGTATGAGCTTTACCCCGAACGCTTTCACAATGTTACGAACGGAATTACCCAGCGCCGCTGGTTGGCTTTGTGTAACCCGGAGCTTTCCGCACTGATTACCCGTCTGTTAGGCTCGCAGGCGTGGGTGACAAACCTGTTCGAACTGGAAAAGCTGATACCGTACGCTGGAGATCAGGGAGTTCTGGATGAATTTATTGCGATTAAGAAGCAGAAAAAGCAGCAGCTTTCCGAATATATCGCACGGCGAGACGGCCTGCAGGTGCCACCTGATTTCATTTTTGATATTCAGGCGAAGCGGCTGCACGAATACAAACGCCAGTTTTTGAATGCGCTCTCCATTCTGGACTTTTATTATGAGATTAAAGAGGGGAAAATTAAAGACTTTACCCCGACGGCGTTTCTGTTTGGAGCGAAAGCTGCACCCGGCTACATTCGCGCTAAGGGAATTATTAAACTGATTAATGAAATTGCACGTTTGGTGGATTCCGACCCGGTGGTCAGGAACTATCTGCGCGTCATTTTCGTGCAGAATTACGACGTTTCCTACGCAGAAAAGTTGGTCTGCGCTGCTGATCTTTCCGAGCAGATTTCCACCGCGGGAACGGAGGCTTCCGGCACCGGGAATATGAAATTTATGTTGAACGGTGCGCCGACGCTTGGCACCTATGACGGTGCCAATGTGGAAATTGTGCAAAAATCCGGATTCGAGAACAACTACATCTTCGGCGCCCGAGTGGAGGAACTGGACTCCATCCGCAACGAATATGACCCGAACAAAATTTACCGGTCCAACGCGCGTGTGCGCCGCGCACTGGACGCTTTGATAAACGGAACGCTGAATGATGACGGCACCGGCGTATTCAAGGAGCTTTATGATTCCATCTTGGTGGGAGCAAGCTGGCACCGGCCGGACCAATATTTCTTGCTGTATGATTTTGAATCTTATCAGAATGCTCGCCTAAACGCGAACCGGGATTACCGAAACAGCCTCGATTTTGCACGCAAAGGTTTTTTGAACATTGCAAACGCAGGATGCTTTTCGAGTGACCGCAGCGTGGAGGAATATGCTCAGAATATCTGGAAGATAAGGCCGTGAATCTCGGTATATGGAAAGGATTAGACGAATGCGACGCTCTAAAAAACAATCCGACAAAAAAGAATTAACGGGTCGCGCAAGCGGAATCCTGCTGCCTGTGAGCAGTCTTCCTTCCCCATACGGAATAGGGAGTTTGGGGAAAGAAGCGTTTCAGTTTATCGATTTTCTGAAAGATACCGGTCAAAAATACTGGCAGATTCTGCCGATTGGGCCAACCGGATGCGGCGACAGTCCATACCAAAGTTTTTCTGCATTTGCGGCAAATCCTTACTTTATTGACCCGGAACTGCTGGTCGAGCAGGGGCTTTTAAAGGAAGAGGAGCTCAGGGAATTTCAATTCGGTGACGATCCGGAGCAGGTTGACTATAAGGCGTTGTTTGACAACCGCTTTCGTATGCTTCGCATGGCGGCCGACCGGTTTCCGGAGGAGGAGCCGGGTTTTCATGCATTCCAAAGATCCAATGCCGGCTGGCTGGAAGATTATGCGCTTTTTATGGCGCTAAAAGAAGAAAACGATATGGTTTCGTTTCAGGAGTGGCCGGATGAGCTTCGCCTTCGCAAACCTGCTGCATTGCGAGCCGCTCGGGTGCGGCTGGAAAAGGAAATCCGCTTCTGGAAGGTTACGCAGTATCTATTCTTTTCACAATGGAGCGCTTTAAAAACCTACGCACATAAACAGGAAATTTATATCATTGGCGACCTGCCGATTTATGTATCGCCCGATTCGTCCGATTTGTGGGCACACAGCGAGCTTTTTCAGGTTGACAAGAACCGCAGGCCCACGGATGTTGCCGGTTGCCCGCCGGACTCCTTTACAGCGGATGGGCAGCTTTGGGGAAATCCATTGTATGCGTGGGAAAAACATGCGTCCACCGGATTCCGTTGGTGGATACGTCGCCTTTCCAGCGCTGCAAAGGTTTACGACGTAGTGCGCATTGACCATTTCCGCGGGTTTGCAGGCTATTACAGCGTTCCGGCAGGAAGCAAAAACGCGGTACACGGCACATGGCGCAAAGGACCGGGTATTGATTTTGTGCATGCGCTGAAGGAAAAGCTGCCGCATCTTTCGGTCATCGCAGAGGATTTAGGTTTTTTGACGGACGATGTGCGGGAGCTTTTGGCGGAAAGCGGTTTTCCGGGGATGAAAGTGCTTCAGTTTGCCTTTGATTCAAGGGAAGAAAGCGATTATCTGCCGCACAATTATATTCGGAACTGTGTGGTTTACACCGGTACACATGATAACACCACGACCGAGGACTGGCAGCAAACTGCCCCAAAAGAAGACGTTGCGTTTGCCCGCAAATACCTTGGCATAGGTCCGGAAGATGATTTTACAGGTGCCATGATTCGGGCGGCTCAGGCAAGTGTGGCCAACACCTGCATCATCCCGCTGCAGGATTACCTGCACCTTGGAGCCGAGGCGCGCATGAACACGCCGGGTACAGTTGGCGGGAACTGGCGCTGGCGTGTCCGGAAGGAAGACCTTACTCCCTGGCTTGCTGCTGAAATTCGGGACCTTACGGAATTATACGGACGTGTTAAACGGGAAAAACCCAAGAAGCGCAAATAAACTTCTGCCGCTGAAGCGGTGCCGCAGGAAACCTAAACTGTGTGCATAGGAAAGTACGTACTGCCAATCGTCTTTCAATCTGTGAGGTTTCTCCTCTTTTCCCTTGATGGGGAGAGAGTCCGTTAAAGCGCTTCATCATGGGATTATTTCCATAGATTAACTAGAGGGTGCCGCAAAATGAATGTAAATTCATTTTGCGGCACCCTCTATTATATTAGGGAAGGAATAAAAGACATTCCGTTGTACGGTACGGTCTGCAGGTGCATTTGCGGGCAGCCTTTGTAAGCACTATGGCTGCTTCCAACTAAATAGTAGGAAGGCCGGTTTCCTTGTCTTGCTCCGAAAAAATCAAACTGCAATCTACGTTTAAGGTGCGGCCCTAGAAAATCGAAAGCAATAAAATTAAGCTGGCACCGCTCGACGTCGGTGCCAGCTTGTATAAAGGGGGATTTATCTTTGCCTGTGACTTGGTCCGTTGATTCCTTTATGGACGGTTCAGAAACAGATGGCCATTTTCGGGGTTGTTACCCCTTTACTGCGCCGCCGGTGATTCCTGCCACATAGAACCTTTGCAGGATGAAGAACAGAATCATGATGGGAACTCCAATACAAACACACCCGGCGTTGAACTGAGTGAAGTTGTTGTAGATGTTGTTTTTCTGTATCATCTGATATAAGCCGATGGCAACGGTCCATTTGTTGTAGTTATCACCCATGATAATATTTGCGAAAATGAAATCGTTCCATGGCGATATGAATGCCATTAAAGCGGTATAAACAACAATCGGGCCGGAATTTGGCATGATAATATGGAAGAAAACCTGCGCGTTCGTGGCGCCGTCAATTTTGGCGGCTTCATCCAGCGAACGGGGAATGGTGTCGAAAAATCCTTTTGCTATGTAAAAGCCAAGTCCTGCTCCTGCGGAATACTGAATGACCAAAGCCCAAAGATTTTGCGTTAGGCCCACCGCTTTTAAAATGAAATAAACGGCAATCATCGACATAAAGCCGGGGAACATTCCGAGAATCAGGGAAACATTCAAATACGGCTTGCGAAAAGCAAAGCGTAGTCTTGAAAGCACGTAAGCCACGGAAAGCGTGAAAAATGTGCTGATGGCGCATGTGCAGCACGCGACCCAAAAGGTGTTAATATACCAGTCTTTAAATGGATATACCGTATTGGTCCATAGATTTTTGTAATTGTCCAAGGTCCAGTGCTCCGGAATGAAATTAGAGGTAAAAGCGCCGGGTTCCTGGCGGAAAGAAGTGAGTACAACCCACAGAACCGGAATCAGCCAAAGGACCGATATAATGATTAAAATCAGGTAAATCAGCGAAGTGCTTAATATTTTTCTTGTCTTCATTCCCGAATGTTTCATTGGAAATCTCCCTCCCTCTTATAGGAAGCGGTATTATGGTACGTCAGCAGCGACACGATGGCACAAATAATAAAGGAGAAAATGCCGATGGTGGACGCGAGATTGTATTCGTAGTTATTCACGGTTAGTTTATACAGCCACGTAACTAATAGGTCTGTTTTGCCCGCCTGGAAATAATCTGTGGTGGACGGCGCACCGCCGGTCAGAAGGTAAATTACGTTAAAGTTGTTTAGGTTGCCGATAAACTGAGTAATCAAATAAGGTGCTGTAACAAATAAAACATATGGCAGCGTGATTTTGAAAAAGGCTTGAATGGCAGAGGCTCCGTCAATTTTCGCGGATTCATACAATTCGTTTGGAATATTCATCAGAATGCCGGAAGTAATCAGCATTGTGTATGGAATGCCGATCCACAGATTGACCACCAAAACCACAATCCTTGCATTGGTGGCATTGTTGACTAAGAAATCGACTCTGTCAAAGCCCAGAGCAACCAAAAGTTCATTAATGGGACCAAACTGATTAAACATGTTCTGCATGACAAGCAGGGAAATAAACTGAGGAATGGCAATGGTTGTGACCAAAATGGAACGCCACATGGATTTAAAGCGGATTTCCTTTTTATTGATCATCAGTGCAACAATAATCCCCAGAAAATAGTTCGAAAATGTTGCAAAGAATGCCCAGACCAAAGTCCAACCCAGTACATGGAAGAAGGTGCCCGACAGAACCGCGTTTCCACCCAGCATGTCGGTAAAGTTGCTCAGCCCCACCCAATGGAACAGATTGCCCGGCACCTGATGGTGACTGTCGTAATTGGTAAACGCAATCAGAATCATGAAGATAATTGGCAAAACGGTAAAAAACAAGATTCCCAGAACCGGAAGCGTCAGCATGGTTCCGTGGAACTTCTCATCCGCTAATGCTTTGATATCCTGCTTAAAATGATTGGGACGTCTTCCCTGTGCGCGGTCGGATACCAGTTTTCTGGCTGAGGATAGGTTTACAAAGTACATTACAATGAATAATCCGGTTATGACTAAGGCCGCAACACCGTAAATCAAAAACAGCATGGAGTTGTCGCCCTTTTGCAAAACCGGAAGCAGCTGCCCCGGCTGTGTTACCCAGCCCTCTTTTTTCGTGCCGAGCGTATAAAGCCCCTGAATCAGGCTGACTCCCTTTAGTGCCATGAAAACGATGTATCCAACTTCAACAGCCAGAAAAAGAAGCCCCTTTATGATTTGGTGATTTACAAGATTTGCAAATCCCATAATAAAATACGACCCTGCTTCTTTCGATTTAAAAGTAAGCATGGAAGGCGCTTGACTATTTTGCTCTTTTATTGCCTTGTCAGCTATCTCCAAAATTATCACCCCAGCGTTTCATAGTGTTTGCAGCTAAGTATCCTTAAGTAACCGCTAAGAACAGCAATTCGAAAGCCGCTCAGGTCAGAATATTTGCGGCTTTGAATTGCTGTCTATTGACTTATTAACGGTTACCTAATACGAACTTAGCTGCAAGAATCAGAAATTATTGAGTTGTAAAATTCTAGTACAAAATTATTTCTTTACACTGGATTTGAGCAAGTCATTCCAGGCGTTCAGTTTGGTCTGCATTTCGGCTTCTTTAATTTTGCCTTCAAAAATATCTTTCGTGTAAGCCATGCTGGAGTCCGACCAGAAGTTGGCCATCTGGGTAAGGGAAGGCATGGGAATGGAGGTCTTTGCCTGTTCCAGCTGAGCGGCAACGGTTTCATCGCTGGTTACAGAAGAGTCACTTTGTGCTTTCAAATTGGCCGGGATAACGCCTCTGTCTTTGAAAGCCTTAATCTGATTTTCTTCATTTGTCAGGTATTCGGCGAGCTGCATAGAGGCCTGCGGATATTTGGTGTGAGCGTTGACCAGGTAAAGGGTATAGCCCGCGAAAGAAACGATCTGCTTGTCAGTACCATCAATGTTAATGGTAGGCAGTTTGGCAACCGCGTAATTGTCGCCGAGGGCTTTCTTATACTCCTGTGCTTTCCAGGAACCAGTTGCCTGTGCAACGACGGAACCGTCTTTCAGCAGTTTTACAACATCGCCGTCGTTGATATTCTTCAGGCCCTGGCTTTTCAGGGTGGAGATGTATTTGGCTACTGCAAGTGCTTCGGGGCTGTTGAACGTGCTTCCGTTCACATCCAGACCTTTGTCGCCGAACAACTTAACGCCGTTTGCAAAATAGAAAGGAGCGGTATTGTAGTTGTTGCCCATATCCCAGCCGACTTGTTTGCCGGCCGCTTTCGCCTTTTTCAGCATGCCTTCCATCGTCTTAACATCGTCCTGACTCAGGACGCTCTTGTTATAGAACAGGAAGATGGACTGAACGGAACGCGGGTAACCATAAAGGGTATCTTTATATGTAGAAGCCTGTACGGCATTTGCATCATCGTTTGCCTTCACTTCTTCGGCAAATACGGTGTTCGGATAGCAGGCGTTTGCTTCCACCAATGCACCAAGCTGGTCATGCGGTACGTCAAAAACATCGGCTGCAGCATCAATATCTTTCAGAATGGCTGCCTGTGCCTTGTCTTCATCCTGCACATTGACGGTAACCTTATAGTTTTTGTCTGCATGCAGTTTCTCAAAAGCAGCCGCCATTTCTTTCAGCATCTTCTGATCGTCGCCGGAGCCCCAAAGGGTTATTTTGGCGCCTGTTTCGCCCAAATCCGAAGAAGCAGACGTACTCGAAGCCGCCTCAGAGGCCTGTGGTGTTGTTGCCGATGCAGCGGATGTTGCATTGCTGCCGCCGCTGCAGGCCGTTACGCCAACAGCAAGTACTGCTGCCAAAAAACCTGCAGAAACTCTTTTCCACGCTTTTTCTCTCATGAATAACTGCCTCCTAAAAAATACAAATTTAATATTCGAATAACGCTGAAGTGTTTTTCGAATATTTTCGCATTAAGTGCGTTACCAAGTATAGCATTGAGGTCAGTTAATGTCAATAAGTTTTATAATATTTTTACAAATATATTGGATAATATTCTCACAATTTTTATCTACATTATTTTAAATATTCAATTTAACCCGATTTATGTTGGATTTTTTCGAACGATATACGAAATAAACGTTTTTAGTTACGAAAATTCAGTTGATTTTATACAACCTCTGCTTTCAGAATGAGAGCGGATTTACGGGAAAGCAAAAATTTGTTTCCATGCAATTTTCCCAACGGAACAATCCCTGCTTTGGAGCCATCGGCAATAATAATCCAATCCTTTGGCAAATCGGAATCCAACTGAATTTCAGCAGGCTCTGAGAGAACGTTTACACATACGAAAAGGAGTTCTTTCCCATCACGCAGGGTAAATGCCACCGTTCCGGGAACCGAATCTACAAACTTCATTTTGCCTGCCGTATGTACGGAAGAATCACGAAGCATTGGAAAAGCAAAACGGATTTCGATTAAACCACGGTAATAGTCCAGAAGATCCGAAAATTCAAGCGTCCGTTTCCAGTCCAGCCGATTTCTGGCGGCGGATGCGCGATAGCTGTTATCCATTCCGCGTTTTGTGCGGGCAAATTCTTCGCCCGCCTGAAGGAATGGCATTCCCTGCGCCATCAAATACAACACGGCGCAAAGTTTGTTCAGACGGACCATTTCCTCATCATACGCGGTATAAATCCTTCCCCGCTTGGTGGAAGCGATTAATTTATCCCAAAGCGTCAAATTGTCATGGGCCGAAACATATGAAACTATTTGGGTGGGCGCCATCGCGAGAGGTTTGGCGAAGTCATTCCTGGTCCATCCCTGAAGGGACGCTTTTACGTCGTTTTCGAATTTCAGGTTTTCCTGAACAAAGCCCTTTTTGTGCCGGAAAAAGACATCGCCCTTAATCGCGTCACGGGTATTGTCGCAGAACACGCCGATCCGCGGATTCAGCAGTGACAAATGTTCTTTGTCGGCGGGAAAATTTCCCGCGGGCATTGCCGGCGTGGAAGCGTACCAAGGCTCACCGTACAACAAAATCTTTCTGCCGTCAGGCAGTTTATCCAGTTCGGCGCGGATGCGGTTCATTGTTTCCACATCGATTAGGCCCATCAGGTCGAACCGAAATCCGTCGATATGATACTCTTTCGCCCAGTACCGTACAGAATCAATGATGTATTTTCGGCACATGCAGCGTTCGCTTGCAACTTCGTTTCCACAGGCGGAACCGTCTGCAAATTTTCCTTCTGAAGTCGTTCGGTGGTAATAATAGGGAACCGTACGGTGAAACCAGGAGCCGGGGCCTTCAAAGGTATGGTTGTACACTACGTCCATGACCACCCCGATGCCGGCCTGATGCAGTGCGGCGACCATCTTTTTTAGTTCCAGAATGCGTGCCTGACCGTGGAAGGGGTCGGTCGAATAGGAACCCTCCGGAACATTATAATTCAAGGGGTCATATCCCCAGTTAAAAGCCTTGCCCGCCTGCGTTTCGTCGATGCTTCCGTAATCGTATACCGGCATGAGCTGAACATGAGTGACGCCGAGTTTCTTTAGGTAATTCACACAGGTTGGCGTTCTGCCGTCCGGAAGCGTAGTGTTCGGTTCCGTAAATGCCAGATATTTCCCGCACCACTCCTTGCGCACACCGCAGCTTGGGTCATTAGAAAAATCGCCGACATGAATTTCCCATACAATGGCGTCGGTTGGATGTTCGGGCCTCTGGAACGTATCATTTTCCCATCTTGGGGGATTGGTCTTTGAAAGATCTACTACCATGCTGCGTCTGCCGTTGACTCCTGCGGCCTTCGCGTAAGGGTCGGCCGTTTCGGTGGAAACACCGAAATTCGAGATTTCATAGGTATAGTAAACACCGTCCAAGTCACCGGTGATTGTCCGTTCCCATACGCCGTGGTCTGCCGGATGCAAGGCCTGTTTCTGAAGAAGTTTTCCGCCGGAACCCTGTTCGTACAGACAAAGCGATACGAAATCCGCAAGTGGCGCCCATACGCGGAATGTTGTGGCGTCGGGGGAATAAATCGCTCCAAGTTCTTCCGGGTAGTAATAGTTTTTTTCAAAATCCGGTGAATGGTATATGGCCGACAGCTTGACGGGGTCATTTGAAACATTTTTAATGTTATGAAAATTTAAATCGTTCACCCAACCATTTCCTTTCATTGTTATATTAAGTATTTTCGAAACATGGTATCATTTTAGTACGCGTTATAGGCCCTGTCAACAATATGATTCTATCGACTTTTACCGGAATATTTCTTCTGATTTTTACAATTAAAAGATAAAATCACCATATTTATTTCTTATAAATTGTAATTAGAAGCAAAATACAGTTATAAATTTCGAAAAATATAATGCAAAATATCGAGAAATATTCAGCTGGACAGGAGCAAAATGAATCTGTAGATGGCGGTGGAATAATCGGAGAGTTTTAATATGTGGAGCGGCCTGGCCGCTAATGGTTGGTTTGGAAACGGGTTGGTTTTTCTGGCAAGCCGCCGCAGAATGGGGATGTTCTTTCATGTCGAAATTTCATAAATCACAATATTGACTTTCTGTTTTGCCATGCTATAATTTAGAAATCAAAAAATTGTGCCCCGGAAAAAGACAATGAAATGAAACGGTATTTTCCCAACCCCCTGTGATTCGAAAAGGAAAAGAGGATAACGGCATGAGCCTGACAATTCGGCAAATGATAGCTTCAGACTGGGACGAGGTGGCACAGATTTATCAGTTTGGCATTGATTCTGGCGTTGCGACCTTTCAGACAGAATGTCCTTCTTATGAGGTATGGGATCAATCCCACAAAAAAGAATGTCGGCTTGTGGCGGTATGGGGCGAAAAAGTCATCGGGTGGGCGGCGCTCAGCCCGTACTCTAGCCGGGCGGTTTATGCGGGTGTGGCCGAAATCAGCATTTATCTTCATCCGGAATTTCAGGGGCATGGCTATGGAACCATTCTGCTGAATGCAATGATTGAAGAGTCTGAAAAACAAGGAATTTGGCTTCTTCAATCCGGGATTTTGCAACATAATGCGGCGAGCATTGCCCTACATAAAAAATGCGGCTTCCGGGAGGTTGGATACCGCGAAAAAATTGCGCGGGACAAATCCGGAATCTGGCGGAATACCGTGCTGATGGAACGGAGAAGCCCGCTGAACGGCACGTACGATGCCTCAGTCGAGGCTTTGGTAGAGAAAATTTCTTAACAGGACAAGCTGGACAAACGTGAATCAAAATCCGGTAAAAGTATAATTTCTTCAAAATCCGCAATCCTAAGGGCGGAGGGATGCCGGAATGAAATCAATTTGGAGTGATACTTGTTCATTTAAGCCGAGAGAAAGCTTCAAAAACGACCTTGTGGTCGATACCGTTGTGGTAGGAGCCGGAATGGCCGGCTTGTTGACCGCTTATCTGCTGAACCAGCAGGGTGTCCGCGTAGTGGTTTTGGAAGGTTCGGTTACAGCGAGCGGCGTAACGAAAAATACAACGGGGAAGATTACCTCTCAGCACGATTTATTTTATGATTCCCTGATTCAGAAATTTGGTCTGGAGCTGGCGGAACAGTATGCCTTGGCAAATCAGCGCGCCCTTCAGGCCTATCGCGATATAATCCAGGAACATCATATCGATTGCGAACTGGAAAACAAGCCAGCCTATGTGTACACCCTGCGGGACCCCGCCAAAATTGAAGCAGAAGTGACGGCGGCTGGCAGACTTGGAATTGAGGCAGACTATACCACGCAGGCCGACGACCTTCCGTTTCCCATCAAAGCGGCGGTTCGGTTCCGCAATCAGGCGCAGTTTCATCCATTAAAATTTTTAAAATATATTGCCGAGAATCTCGAAATTTATGAGCATACCATGGTGCGGGAAATTCGGAACAATCAGGTGATTACCGATCATGGCCGCGTAACTGCGGATCATATTGTGGTAACCACCCATTTCCCAATCATCAATGTTCCGGGCTGGTATTTTGCAAGAATGCATCAGGAGCGCTCCTATGTGCTTGCGCTGGAAAATGCTGCTCGGTTGGACGGAATGTATATTGATGAGGATTCGGCAGGTTACTCGTTTCGTGATTACGGCGATTATCTCCTATTAGGCGGAGCGGGGCATCGAACCGGAAAGCATCCGGAAACCAGCTGCTACGAGCAGCTTCGTCATGCCGCACGCTCGTTCTATCCCCAAAGCCGGGAGGCTTATCATTGGTCCGCCCAAGATTGCGTTTCCTGGGATGAAGTTCCTTATATTGGTTCGTATTCTCCCTCTATGCCGAATATTTATGTTGCCACCGGGTTTAAAAAGTGGGGTATGACAAGCTCCATGGTTTCGGCTATGATTCTATCGGATCAGATTTTAGGGAAAAAAAACGATTGCGCCGACGTTTTTTCTCCCCGCCGGTTCAATGCATCTGCCTCCATGAAAAACCTGATTTCCGATTTGGGTCATTCCATTGTGGGCCTTACGAGCGGTGCACTGTCCGCCCCCGGCAGGCGGTGCGCTCATCTTGGCTGCAGGCTGCAGTGGAATCCGGATGAAGAAACCTGGGACTGCCCCTGCCACGGTTCGCGCTTTACAGGCGACGGAAAACTGATTAACGATCCGGCCACAAAGGGACTGAAAAATGGGTAACAGGGCGGAGAAAAACCGCTCTTATTTTGAGGGCTGGTATTTAAAGCACCAGAAGGACGGACATACGGTTGCTTTCATACCCGGGGTTCATTCCAGGGAAGACGGGGAAAAATCCGCTTTTGTTCAGGTTATTACGGAACAGTCTTCGTGGTATGTTCCGTTTTCCACTGCGAATTTCCACGTGCAGCCGCGCGGGTTTGCGGTGCGTGTGGGCGGCCAGGTGTTCAGCGAACGCGGCATTCGGGTGGATTTTAACACCTCCGGCCTTCAATGCCGCGGAGTGCTGTACTACGGGAACCTGACACCGCCTGCTTATGATGTGATGGGGCCGTTTCGTCTTTTTCCCTTTCTGGAGTGTAATCACGGCGTTCTCAGTATGAAACACACGCTGCGCGGAACCCTTGAACTGAACGGACAAACCGTTGACTTTACAGGTGGTGCGGGCTACATGGAAAAAGACTGGGGAACCTCTTTTCCCAAACGCTACCTATGGGTGCAGTACGTCAGCATGCAAGAGCCTTCCCTCAGCGTTATGGTTTCCATTGCAGAAATCCCGTTTTGCGGTTTTGTCTTTCCGGGCTGTATTGCCCTTATTTACTGCGGTGGAAAAGAATACCGTCTGGCCACCTACCTGGGTGTGCGGATTCTTCGGTGGGACAGAACCGGATTTTTAATTCGCCAGCGCGGGCTTCTTCTGGAGACGGAAGTGTTGAAGTCACACGGACAGAATATACTGAAAGCGCCGCAGTGTGGGAACATGAACCGCGTTATTCGGGAAAGTGCCTCCTGCCAAGTTCGTTTTCGCTTTTATTGCAACGGCAGGCTTTTGTTTGACTTAACAAGGGACGAAGCCAGTTTTGAGTATGCAGAAGGGGATGGGGCAAAAGGATAATTTGCTCCATCCCCTTTATTGTAATACGAAAACTCCCGGCTATGCCGGGAGTTCCAAAAAAGCTTTAGCGATGAGTATAGTAAAAAGCCTCCTTTTGATATAATAAAGCTGCGGTCTGCCAACTGCAACAAGACATATCAAAAGGAGGAACATTCGACATGAAGACGAATGACATAGATAGTTTAAACCATACGAGCTGGAATTGCAAATACCACATAGTGTTTGCTCCCAAGTACCGTAGAAAAGTAGCATATGGAAATATGCGGGTTGAGATAGGGAAAATATTAAGAGAACTGTGTAACTGGAAACAGGTGGAAATTGTAGAGGCAGAGGTTTGCCCCGACCATATACACATGTTGGTAAAGATACCACCGAAGATGAGCGTATCCGGATTCGTAGGGTTTCTCAAAGGGAAAAGCACCTTGATAATTTTTGAGAGGCATGCAAATTTGAAATACAAATATGGAAATCGTACATTCTGGTGCAGGGGATATTTTGTAGACACGGCAGGAAAGAATGACAAAGCAATAGCCGAGTATATCAAAAATCAACTGGCAGAAGACCAGATTGAAGACCAGATGACGCTAAAGGAGTACGTCGACCCGTTTACGGGTAGCAAGTAACAAGCTTTTGCAATTGGCAGACCGTACCAGCGCCTTGAGGCGCCGCCAGAAAAACAGGGCTTTGCCCGCATATGAAGAACCCCCGGCTTTGCCGGGGGGTAACTATTTTACATATACCGGTCAGGGTAATTTATCCCTGCGCCGATTGGTCTGCAATGCTTTGCACATAATTATGCATTTCGCTGCGGGATTGAATTTGATGGGTGTGCTCAATCAGCTTTTGCTGTTCTTCTTTTGGCAGTGCGCTGAAGCGCTCCATGGCTTTTGGATTCATTGCCAGCGCCATGCCGAATCCAAGTGGGAGTTCTTCCATACAATCACCTCGTTTTTAGTTTCGTACCGAGGCTGCAAATTATACATTTTGATAAAGTATTTTTGCCGAAAAACGTTCCTTCGTGGAATTTAAAAGAAGAATATGGTATAATAGTCCAATCAGCTGCGGCTGATTGGACATTCGAAAATTACTGTGCGGCGCACAGCGCTTTCCCGCCATTGGCGGATTCAATTTCTGGGAAGGCAGTCGGCTTTTATAGATAGATAGTATAATAGAGAAATCAGTTTTGGATAATTGGACAATAGTATAATAGCCAAATCAGCTTTTAGCAGCTTTGACCTTACGGAATGCTGTTTTTGCGGCAAATAGTGGAGAGGAATGTGGTGGAATGCGGATTGCTGTCGTGGACGGACAGGGTGGAGGAATTGGAAAAGCACTGATTGAAAACCTGAGGGAAGAATTGGGGGACGATATTGAAATTCTCGCGCTTGGCACGAATGCCCTTGCCACCTCGCTGATGCTCAAGGCGGGGGCAAACGAAGGTGCCACGGGGGAAAATGCCATTGCAGTAAATGCCCCGAAGGTAGATGTGATTGTGGGCAGCGTCGCCATTGTTGCGGCAAATTCCATGCTGGGTGAGCTTACGCCCGCCATGGCGCGCGCCGTTGCGGACAGCCCCGCAAAGAAAGTGCTGATTCCTCTGAACCGCTGCGGAATATACGTTGTGGGAGTGAACAGCGAGCCGCTTCCTCATCATGTACGGCACGCGGCGGCCTATATTAAAGGATTGATTCGAGGTGAAGGATGATGTGCGAAGCGAATGTTTATCTGATGGATGCGGATGGTGAAGAAAAACTTCTGATGGACGCGGTTGACAAAGTCATTCCTCAGGAAGAAAAAATATATATGGAAAATATTTATGGGGAACGCAAGACTGTAAAGGCCCGCATTAAAGAAATGCATCTGGTCGACCACCGGATTATTCTGGAATGAAAAAGAGGGTGCTGCAAAATGAATTTTTCATCATTTTGCAGCACCCTTTTTGCCCTTTTTAAAAATCTCTGTGGCCGTTAGCCGGAGTGTCGGCCCTTCCCACTTCCCACGGCGTGCTGGACACACAGAGTTTGCACTTAGGATTCCAGAATCTGTCCGTCGGTTGAAATGGTAATCACGTGCCACGGAATCATTTTTCCGCTGTTCTGCAGTGCGGTTTTTACCGCGTGAACAATGCCGCCGCAGCACGGTACCTCCATTCTTATAATGGTAATACTCTGAATGTCATTCCATTTTAAGATGGCGGTAAGCTTTTCGCTGTAATCCACGTCGTCCAGCTTCGGGCATCCGATGAGCGTGATTTTATTGCGCATGAACTGATGAATATTCGGATACGCGTAAGCGGTGCAGTCCGCACAGATTGCCAGATGCGCCCCTGCAAAATATGGCGCATTCGGCGCGACCAGCTTAATTTGGCAGGGCCACTGCCGCAGTTCGGATTGAACGGCAGTTGAGGCCGCGGGTTGAGCCGCCTGGGGTGCGCGGTTCATCGTGCGTATTCGTGCTCCGGGGCAGCCGCTGAAATGCGTTTCGTTTAAACTTTCCGCCTTCATTTTTGCCTGAACAGCCTGTTCGTCGTATTCGTCCGCTTCCCGCTCAATAATGCTGATTGCACCGGTAGGGCATTCGGGCAGGCAGTTGCCCAATCCGTCGCAGTAGCTGTCGCTGGTCAGTACAGCTTTTCCGTTAATCAACTGGAGCGCGCCTTCGTGGCATGCGCTTATGCATAGTCCGCAGCCGTTGCATTTTTCAGAATCGATACTTACTATGTTACGTTTCATTCGGAAAACTCCTTTATTGTTCTGCATCAATCTTGTTTTTCTAATACGATTATAGTATAATTTTTTGGATTGATCTGTAGCCGTGGCTACATTTTGCGGAGGTGGGTTCTATTTTTGAGCAATATCTTTCCGTTCTTCAAAAGTGCGTCCTTTTCCGAAATGTTCAGGAAAAAGACATGATCCGAATGCTCGGTTGCCTTCAGCCGCGAACCGCAAGCTATTTGAAAGGGGAACTGATGACCCAGGCTGGTGACCCGATTCATGAAATTGGTGTGGTTCTTTCGGGTTCAGTGGCCGTCACCAAGGAAACGCCGCTCGGGGAACGCATTGTGCTCAGTAAAATTCCGGCTGGAGGAATTTACGGGGAAGTCATCGCGCTTTCCGGGGAACCGTCTTCCCGTGCCACGATTTTTGCGGCGGAAGCCTGTACTGTCCTTTACATTCTGCCACATAAAATTTTGAATCCATGCCGGAATGTCTGCCCATGGCATAGCACCCTGACGGAAAATCTGGTTCATGTTGTAGCGGATAAGGCCCTTTTTTTAAACCGGAAAATCGATTTTCTGGTGATTAAAAGCATGCGCGGAAAGCTCTGCACTTTTCTCTATGAATACTACAAAAAAACCGGAAACACGACCTTTACCCTGCCGTATAACCGGAATGAGCTTGCCGATTTTTTGAACGTGTCCCGCCCCTCCATGTCAAGGGAGCTAGGCCGTATGAGGGACGAGGGAATTTTAACCTTTTCAGGCAATACGTTTCATCTTGTTAATTTAACCGTTTTAATAAATTATGTGGAATAACGGAATACAGGAGGATATGAAAATGAAAGAATCCGTCAATACCATGATTCGTTCCATGATCCGGTATAACCATGGGGATCCGAAACGCATTCACCATGCCCTGAAAGTCCATTCCTTTGCGGTTTCCATTGGGCAACGGGAACACTTGGATGAAAAGCAGATGGAAATTCTGGAGCTTGCGGCTATTCTGCATGACATCGGCATTCGTAGCAGTGAGGAAAAGTATGGTTCCTCCGCTGGAAAATATCAGGAACTGGAAGGCCCGCAGGTTGCCGGCAGAATGCTGCTGGAAGCGGGGATTCCCAGCGAAATCACCAAGCGTGTCTGCTTTTTAATTGGGCATCACCATACATATACCGATATTGACGGGATTGACTATCAGATTTTAATCGAAGCAGATTTCCTGGTCAACTTGTATGAAGAGGAACTTGGCCAAGAACAGGCGCGTACGGTAATGGACAAGTATTTTAAAACCGCGTTGGGAAAAGAATACCTTACTGCTATGTACCTTGAAAACCCGTGAAGAGGGCGATGGCTCCCGGTATGGAAAGGATGGTCCTGCAAACGAAGAAGAATCCGTTTCCCTATGCAAACGACAACAAGCGCTACCATACGCTGAGCTATGCGCTGAAACAACGCTTTGGCAGGCGCGTCTTCAAAGCAGTCATTGATGCGGGCTTTACATGCCCGAATCTGGACGGCACGAAAGGGACGGGCGGGTGCACGTTCTGCATGGGCGGAAGCGGGGAATTCACCCACCCGTTTCTCAGTGTAGAAGAACAGATTCGTATGGAACTGGCGCGCGTCCGGAAAAAATGGAGCAACGCGGAGGTAATCGCTTATTTTCAGCCTCATACCAATACGTATGCGCCGCTGGAAAAACTGAAAGCGGTGTACGAGACCGCCCTTTTACAGGAGGGTGTCTGCGGTATTAGCATCGCGACCCGCGCCGACGCATTGGAGCCGGAAACCGTGCGGTATTTGGAAGTCCTGGCGAAAAATACTTACCTGACGGTCGAGCTTGGGTTACAAAGTATGCACGATGATACCGCTCGCCGGATTCACCGGGGGCATACCTGGCAGGAATTTTTAAACGGATATGAGCTGCTGAAGTCCCATGGACTCCGGGTATGCGTCCACATCATCAACGGCCTGCCCGGGGAAGACACCGCCATGATGACGGAAACAGCCCGAGCGCTTGCCGGGTTGAAAGTGGATGCGCTGAAAATCCATCTTCTTCAGATTATGCGTGGAACGGCTCTGGCCCGTGAGTATGAAAACGGGCTGGTGGTTCCAATGACCCGGGAAGATTATTTGGATACGGTCTGCCGTCAGCTGGAACTTCTTCCGCCGGAAACGGTGATTGAGCGGATTACCGGGGACGGCGCGCATGACCGCCTGATTGCCCCGCGCTGGTGTGTGGATAAAATATCTGTGCTGGGTTCTATTGATCAGACTCTGGCACGGCGGGACACCTGGCAGGGAAAATATTATACTGCAAAAGACTAAGGAACCGCTGATTTCTTACGACAGAATTAGTGGTTACCTAAAAGAAACAGCCTGTGCGCTTTCAAAAGCGGCGCACAGGCTGTTTTTGTACGGGCAGCGCCTAAGTTAGTGCCAGACGCTCTAACTTTTTCCGGTCGGTCAAGGTGATTTCCCCGCGTGACAGGGTGACCATCCCCTCCGACTGAAAATATTTCAGCATGCGGGTCACAACCTCGCGCGCAGAGCCAAGGTGATTCGCCACAGTTTCGTGGGTAATGCTCAGCCGGTCGGTACCGTCAATGGCGGATTGTTCCAGAAGAAAAGAGGCCAGCCGTTTGTCAAAGCTGCTGAACAGCACCTGCTCCAGCACCCACATTACGTCGGAAAAGCGGGACGCCATCAGCTGGTTCGTATATTCGGAAACGGCAATTGAGGTCTCGTTCAGTTTTTGATAAACCGGCGTGGGAATAACAACCACTTCAGATTCCTGCTCCGTTTCTACATAGACTTCGAAACGGATGTTTTTCATCATACACGAAGCGGAAAAAATACAAATATCGTTGTCAAAAAGACGGTACAGCGTAATTTCTTTGCCGGAATCGGAAATGATATACACACGCAGCTGCCCGTGCTTCACCAGAAGAAGACCGGCGCATTGCTGGGAACCGCGGTGCATGCTTTCCCCACGGTAATATTTTTTAGGAAGCGAGTTCGCCAGAATCCACTTCTGCTGTTCCGGCGTCAGTTTTTCCCAGAACGGAAGCGCTGATTGGACAAATGCGGTCGTTTCATCCGTCAAACTCAAATCCATTCCCTCCTAAAATTTATCCTATCTAGGCATAATATTTATTATACTCTGAATCCTGAAAAAAGGAAATTGTTGTTCTTTCTGAATCAGAAAACAATACAAAGATAAAAAATATAATTTGATACAATTAAATTGTAGCTATGGATACTTGTAATCTATCGGGGATTCATTATAATAATTATAATAATAATTTTAATTACGAAAAAAGGAGTTGATTTTATGCAAAAATCTTTTTATGATGCAATAAAAGATAGAAGATCCATTTATGCAATCAGCGGTGAATCCCCGGTCGGGGAGGAGCGGATTGCCGAGGTAGTCGGGCAGGCAATTAAACATGTTCCTTCCGCCTTTAACAGTCAAAGTGCACGTGTGGCCATTCTGTTCGGGGAAGCACATCAAAAGCTTTGGAATATCACCATGGAAACCCTGCGCAAAATCGTACCGCCGAAAGATTTTCCCCAAACGGAGGAAAAAATCCGTTCGTTCGCGGCCGGTTATGGAACTATTCTGTATTTTGATGATACCACGGTGACCGAAGGGCTGATGCAGCAGTTCCCGTTGTACCGGGAAAACTTCCCAGTTTGGGCGCAACAGTCAAACGGAATGCTTCAGTTTGCCGTGTGGACTTCTTTAGAGCAGGAGGGCCTGGGCGCCACGCTGCAGCACTATAATCCGCTGATTGATGAGGAAGTGAAAAAGACCTGGAATCTTCCGCAAAGCTGGAAACTGATTGCACAAATGCCGTTTGGCAAGCCGACCGCAGAGCCGGATGCGAAGGAAACGCTTCCGGTGGAGCAGCGGATGCTGCAATTCCATTGATTCTGCTGAAACGGTTGGTTCGGAATACGAAAAAAACGGGTGCCCTGGGGGTACCCGTTTTCTGAATTTAACTGAATTTTTCATTGGCCGGGTCTTCTTCTGGAGCAAGGATCCGTTCGCCGCGCCAGGAAAAGAACGCAATACGGTTTCGGTACGGTTCGGCCCGGGGGTCGCGCCGGATTTCGTCAAAGATTGAGAGGTCATTTCCAAAATGCATCGGCACCGCCAGTTTAACGGGAACGGTTTTCATTAGGTAATCCAGACCAAGCAGGTAATGCTCTTCCAGACGGGGGTCCACCGGAACAAAAGCAATGTCAATTTTTTCTCCTTTCATCGAGTCGATTTGTTCCCGGTAACGCCGCCTCATGGCCGTATTCTCCGCCTCCGGTTCGCCGTTCCAATGCCAAAGGTTCAGGTCCCCGGCGTGGTAGATGCATAATCCGTCCGCGTATATCAGAAAGGCGGCGCCCGAGTCGGTGGAATCCAGCACCCGGAATTTCAGGTCACCAAGGTCGTAGGTCATACCGGCGTGAACGGTGAGCACGTCCTCTTTGGTACGAATATCATCGGCGAGAATATAGCGGATATTAGGTATCGTCTTTCGCCAGCTGAAAATTCTGGGATTATAGTGATCGGGATGCCGGTGGGAAACAAAAACGACCACGTTATGGTCTTTGATTTCCTGCGGGTCAATTACGCCCTTGTTCAGCCCGCATCCTCTGGGGATGTCCAGATAATAGTCAAAAATTAAAAAGTGATTTTCCGTTTTCAGCGCAAAGCCGCTGTGATATAAATAATAGATTTCCGCGTTCATTTTGTTTCACTCCAGTTCGGAATCAGACCTGTTTTTTTATAGCCGGCTGCAATTCGGAAAGCGCTGTTTTTGTGGTATAATGGAATGCAGAATACGCAATCCGACCGCAGGTCAGCAAGTTCAATCCTTATGCGGGTTTGAGCGGGCTGCCGCCGGTTTTGCCTTGTTTTAATCTTACACCCGCAGCGCAGGATGTCAAGAATCCGGCTGAGAATCAACGGCAGTATGCAAAGAAATAGGGAGGACTTCTATGGGCGTTCACTTTGAAAAAACAATCGAGAATTTTCTGCACTGGCTGCAGGGGGTGCTGCCGCAGTTTTTAGGAGCTTTGCTCATTTTAGGCCTTGGCTGGTGGCTTTCCAATGTACTTACCAAGCTGATTTGCAAGGGGATGTCCCGTGGGGGAGCTGATTCCGGCATTGTCAGCTTTATTTGTTCCCTTTTAAGGGTGGTTTTCAAAATTATTGTGGTGATTATGGCCGCACAGCAGCTGGGACTGAATGTTACTTCGCTGATTGCCGCGTTGACTACCGCGGGCGTGGCGATTGGTCTGGCGCTGAAAGACAACATGGCCAATATTGCGGGCGGCGCACAGATTATTTTTACCAAGCCGTTCCGTGGGGGCGACTACATTGCCCTGCAAAATGTGGAGGGTACGGTGGAGCGCATTGAAATTATGTTTACTGTTCTGCGTACGTTTGACAATAAAGAGATTGTCATCCCGAATTCCAAAATAACGGACAGCGTCATCACCAACTATTCTGCGCGGGCTACCCGCCGGCTGGACCTGAACTATCAGGTAGGGTACGGGGACAATCTTTCTAAGGTGAAGCAGACTCTTCTGCAGCTTTCGGAAGAACACGGCATGGTTTTGAATGAGCCCGCCCCGCAGGTACTGGTTGGGGAATATAAAGAGGACGGAATTGTGGTGAGTTTGAAGGTCTGGTGCCGAACGGAGGATTACTGGACGCTATACTCCGACTTACAGGAGCGTGTGAAAGCGGCTTTTCAAGAAGAGGGGATTGAGTTGCCGTTCCGCCGGTTGGATATTCATATGGACCGGGAAGAGTAGAATCTGCAAATAAAAAAGTTCCGCCGGGGGCGGAACTTTAACGGATACCCATTTTCTGTTAAGCCTGTTGTATCATCGAAAGAATATCCTGCTTGCTGCGCACGCCCACAGTGGAATCCGCGACGGTGCCGTTTTTAAATACCATCAGGGTTGGAATGCTCATAACGTTGAACTGCGCGGCAAGGTCCGGCTGCTCATCTACATTAATTTTACCGACTTTAAAGCTGCCGTCCGATTCCTCTGCAATTTCGTCCACAATGGGGGAAACCATGCGGCACGGGCCGCACCAGGAAGCCCAAAAATCGACCAAAACGGGCTTTTCAGAATCTAACACTTCAGATTTAAAGTTATCTTGTGTAATCATTACTACTGACATTACATATCCTCTTTTCCAAACTGATTTATTAAGGCGTTTCCGAACGACGAAAATTGCCCCTGCATTTAATTGTATTATATCACATATTTTTCAATAGTATGTGACAAAATCACTATGGTACTTCAAGTCCGTGATGATTGGCTCAAAGCGGTGAGGTGAACCCGGGGCAAGGGCTTTTCGGCTCGTGTATGGTGCCGGAATCCTGACTCTAGTTGCATTTGACAAATCAGAGTCTTTAACTGATTTTGTACTATTATATCGCATTCTATTTAATTTTTCAACAGTTTTTTCAGAAGGTGAGAAAATGGGAATTTTAGCCGCATTTATCATGCCGCATCCGCCGCTGATTATTCCGGAGGTCGGTAAGGGAGAAGAGAAAAAAATCCAGAAAACCATTGATGCTTACGAGGAAGCCGCAAGGAGGATTGCGGAGCTTCGTCCGGAGACCATTGTGGTTGTCAGCCCCCACTCGGTTGCCTATGCGGACTATCTTCATATTTCGCCGGGCAGTTCTGCCCACGGCGATTTTGGCGCTTTTGGAGCACCGCAGAGCAGTATGAGGGTTCGCTATGATTCGGAATTCGTCCGCACACTGACCGCGTGCGCGGGCCGGGCAGGAATTCCCGCAGGAACCTATGGAGAGCAGAATCCGGAGTTGGATCACGGCACGATGGTTCCACTGTCGTTTGTAAACCGCTTTTACTCCGATTACCGGTTGGTGCGTTGCTCCATTTCCGGCTTGAACCCAGGTGTGCATTACGCGTTTGGAAAATGTATTGCGCAGGCGGTAAACCAATTGCACCGAAGAGTGGTTCTGATTGCCAGTGGAGATTTGTCACATAAGCTCAAACCGGAGGGTCCGTATGGATATGCTCAGGAAGGCCCCGAATTTGACCGGATGATTGTCGGTTTAATGAAAACGGGCAATTTCCTGCAATTCTTGAATTTCGACGGCGAATTCTGTGAAGCGGCCGGCGAATGCGGGCTTCGCTCTTTTCAGATTATGGCCGGTGCCATGGACGGCCAGGCGGTAAAGTCGGAACTGCTGTCTTATGAAGGCCCGTTCGGGGTAGGTTATGCCGTCTGTGCGGTTTACCCGCAGGGGCCTGATTCGAGCAGGTGTTTCGGCGAACAGTACGAAGCACAGCGGCGGGAAAAGCTGGCGCGGCTCAGGGAAGGGGAAGACGAATATGTCCGCCTGGCCCGCCTGTCGCTGGAAACGTATGTGAAAGAGGGCCGGCCACTGCACCGCCCCGCCGGTCTTTCGGACGAGCTGACTGCAAGAAAAGCCGGCGTGTTTGTTTCCTTGAAAAAGGATGGCAAACTGCGCGGGTGTATTGGCACAATTGAAGCCACACAAGATTGCATTGCGGATGAGATTATTCATAATGCGGTCAGCGCGGGAGTGCGTGACCCACGTTTTGAACCGGTTACGAAAGACGAACTGGAAGATTTGGTTTACAGCGTGGATGTGCTGGGCGAAGCGGAACCGGTAGCCTCTGCAAAAGAGCTGGATGCGAAACGGTATGGTGTGATTGTGACAAGCGGTGCCCGCTGTGGGCTGCTTTTGCCGAATTTAAGCGGCGTGGATACCCCGGAGCAGCAGATTGAAATTGCCCGTCAGAAGGCGGGAATTCCGAAAGGGGAATCGTATTCCTTGCAGCGCTTTGAGGTGGTGCGCCACAAATGAAGGAAGCGGTCTGTGAAATTTGCCCGCATCGCTGCAGAATTGCGGAAGGGAAAACCGGGTTTTGCGGTGCACGACGCAACCAAAACGGAACCATCGTATGCGAAAGCTACGGGCAGCTGACTTCCATTGCGCTTGACCCCATTGAGAAAAAACCGCTGCGCCGGTTCTGCCCCGGCAGCAAGGTTTTGTCCGTGGGAAGCTACGGCTGCAGCTTTCGCTGTCCGTTTTGCCAGAACTGCAGCATTTCCATGGCGAGCAGCGACACGGCAGATACGGTTGAAGTTACGCCGGAACTACTGGTTGGCCGGGCGCTGGAGCTTGTGCCGTGCGGCAACATCGGGCTTGCATACACGTATAATGAGCCCACGGTATCCTATGAATTTGTTCTGGATTGTGCGAAACTGTGCCAGGAAAACGGGCTGAACAATATTCTGGTTACTAACGGCTATATTAATGAAGAGCCGCTGCTCCGCCTGCTGCCTTACCTGGACGCTGCGAATATCGACCTGAAAGGATTTACACAGGCTTTTTACCGAGAACTTTGCGGCGATTTGGAAGAGGTAAAGCGCACCATCCGACTGGCGGCAAAGCAGTGTCATGTGGAGGTTACCACGCTGGTGATTCCGGAGAAGAACGATTCCACAGAAGAAATGCGCACCCTTTCCCGCTGGCTTGCTTCCATTGACCCGGAAATTCCGCTTCATATTACGCGCTTTTTCCCAATGTTCCACATGACCGACCGGCCGCCAACCCCGCCGGACACCATCTTTAGGCTGGCGGCCGTTGCGCGGGAATCACTGCACTATGTTTACGAAGGAAATCTATAAAAGAACCCCGCGCAGGCAAGGGCCTGTGCGGGGCGGAAAGAATTAAAAATTCACGCTTTTTAGCATTTGGAACCGAATGTTTTATCCTGGTAAACTTCCGTCACGGTCTGGTCGTCATAATAGCAGTAAACAGCACCGTTTTCCTTGCTGACAATCAGATATGGCTGCAAAGATGAAATCTGAAATTGATAATATTCCTCATTCTTGTATTTTAATGCGCTGTTGACCAAACAAACCGGGTGTTTGCTGTAATCCACACGAATGGTCTGGCGAACGGCATTCAGCGCTTCTTCTTCGCTGACATTTATGGTTGTTTCCGCCACGGTCTGTACCGCTGCCGGCTCAACAGGAGCCGCAGCGTTATGCACCGTTGAAACGGTTTTGCATCCGGCCAACATGGTAAAGACTGCTGCCAGTGCCAGTACTGCTGAAATTACTCTTTTTTTCATTTCAAAGCCTCCTGTATCCTTATCATTTCCTCAATCTTATCTTATCCGGAAGCGGGGGTTAAATCAACAAAAGCAACAGAACTGTAAGCGTTTACTACAAAACTGTAAACGTTCTTCGGCTTTCTTTTCTTCGGGAGTTTTCCATACCGCTTGAAAGGTGAAATCTGCATTGATATAATAGAGAAATCAGCTTTGCTGATTTCTCATTGGGAAATTGCTGTGCGGCGCGCAGCGCCTTCCCGCCTGCGGTGGCGCAATTTCATGAATTGGGTGATGAACGGAGTCAGATTTGGCTGATTTTTTCTTCGATTAATTTTTTTAGAAACATCATAAATTGTTCCGGGTAACGGAATACGGGAAAGAAGGCTACGGAAATGTTGATTAATAAAAGCAGAGTGGTTATTGTCGGTGCGGGCGCGGTTGGGTCCTCTACCGCGTTCAGCTTGGTTACGCAGGGCGTCTGTGACGAGGTGGTGTTAACCGATATCCGCCAGGAAAAAGCGGTCGGCGAGGCGATGGATTTACGCCACGGCATAGAATACCTGAACCGGAATGTGGAGGTGCGCGCGGGTTCCTACGAGGACTGCGCCAACGCGGATATTGTTGTGATTACCGCCTCCGCTCCCTACGTTCAGGGGCAAAACCGCCTGGATATGCTGGAGGCAAGCGCGAAGATTGTAAAGAATATGGTGGAGCCGATTATGAAAACCGGATTTGACGGGATTTTTATTGTGATCTCCAATCCGGTCGACGTGATTTCCTACTATATTTGGAAGCTTTCGGGCCTGCCGAAAAACCAGGTTATCGGTACAGGAACGGCACTGGACACGGCCCGCCTGAAATGTTTGATTGCAAACAAAGTCGGCGTGGACCCGCGCAGCGTTCACTGCACGGTCATGGGGGAGCATGGCGATTCCCAGATGGTGCCGTGGAGCCGTGTGACTATTGGCGGAAAGGACTTTTTCAATATTATTGAGGATAACCGTCAGCGGCTGGCTGGAATCGACCTGGACGCCATGGTGCACGAAACAGCGGCGGCCGGGTGGGAAATTCTGCAACGCAAGGGCAACACCAGCTATGGCATTGCCACCACGGCGGTCGGCATTATCAAGGCGGTGCTCCAGAATGAAAATAAGGTGATTCCGGTTTCCACGCTTCTGGACGGAGAATATGGGGAAAAAGGCGTTTTTGCCGGGGTGCCCGCAATTCTAAACCGCAGCGGCGTCAAAGAAGTGGTGGAAGTGCGCATGACTCCGGAAGAACTGGCGCGTTTTAAACAGTCGGTTGCGGTCATCCGGAAATTCAGCGAAAAATTATGATGTGAGGAACTATTTGAATGAAACAAAACAGAGGATATCCGAAAATCAGTGTAACCCGCAAAGCGGAAAACAGCATTCATACGGGGCACCCGTGGATTTATAACACGGAAATCGAAAAGGTGGAAGGCGATTACCACAACGGTGACCTGGTGGATGTGCTCAATCCGCGTGGGAAATATCTTGGCACAGGGTTTATCAACGACCATTCCAAAATTCGCATCCGGCTGCTTTCCCGCAACGCAAACGATACGTTTGACGAAGCGTTTTTTGAACGCCGCCTGCGCTACGCTTGGGAATACCGCAAAACGGTTATGGGCGAAGACAGTTCCTGCTGCCGGATAATATTCGGAGAATCCGATCATTTTCCCGGCCTTACAGTGGACCGCTTTAATAATATTTTGGTCGCGCAGACGCTTTCGCTCGGAATCGAAAGAATAAAACCGATGCTGTTTTCACTTCTGTGCAAAATCCTCCGGGAGGACGGCCAAAAGATTGACGGAGTGTACGAACGCAACGATGTTGCTATCCGCGGTCTGGAGGGCATGGAGCAGAATAAGGGCTTTTTCCCGCTTGAGGGGATGCCGATGCCGGATTCCACGAAAACAACCATTGTGGAAAACGGCATTGAATATCTGGTAGATTTTGAAAATGGACAGAAAACCGGGTTCTTCCTGGACCAGAAATACAACCGGAAGGCGGTTGCCAAAATCAGCGCGGGCAAGCGTGTGCTGGATTGTTTTACCCATACCGGCTCGTTTGGGCTGAATGCCGCGAAAGGCGGTGCGGAACGGGTGCACTCGGTGGATATTTCCGCGGATGCGATTGCCATGGCGGAGGAAAATGCACGGCGCAATAACCTGCAGGACAAGATGACCTTTGAAACTGCCAATGTGTTTGACCTGTTGGCGGGAATGCCCGGCGGCGCAAAGAATCCTTACGATATGATCATTCTTGATCCGCCAGCATTTACCAAGTCGCGCAGCACGGTCGAAAGCGCCATGCGCGGTTACAAAGAGATTAACCTGCGCGCCATGAAGCTTTTACCGCGGGGTGGTTATCTTGCAACATGCTCCTGCTCACATTTCATGACAGAGGAGCTCTTTTGCTCCATGCTGCGCAGCGCTGCGTTCGATGCGCAGGTTATGCTCCGCCAGGTGGAAGCACGCCAGCAATCCCCGGATCATCCCATTTTGTGGAATGTACCGGAAACCAATTACTTAAAGTTTTACATCTTTCAAATCGTATAAAGTCCATTTACCAAGAACCTGCAGAAAGTTTGATTTCTGCAGGTTCTTTTTTATAAAATTCAAAAGACTGCTTGACAGCGGTTAAATTCCATGTTACTATATCAGCAAGAAGAAAATATTACTAATCAGATATGTATTATAAGGATAGGAGTGGGACAATGAGTAACAAAAAACTATCTTTTGGAATCCCGGATGTCTACCTTCTGCATGAGCGAATGTGTGGTTTCTGTTGCTAATCCATCCTATTTTTCTTTTGATTTATAACAACATGCAGAAGGAGTAATTTACGATGAGCGAAAGAAAATATAAATTTGAAACCATTCAGCTCCACGCGGGGCAGGAAAATGCGGACCCGGCAACCGATGCGCGTGCAGTTCCTATTTACCAGACTACTTCTTACGTTTTCAAAAATTCCGCGCAGGCTGCGGCTCGGTTTGGACTTGCAGAAAGCGGGAATGTGTACGGCCGGCTGATGAACCCGACGGAGGACGTGTTCGAACAGCGTATTGCAGCGCTGGAAGGCGGAGTTGCCGCGCTGGCGACCGCCTCCGGAGCGGCGGCGATTACATATGCAATTCAGAATATTGCCCACGCGGGGGACCATATTGTTTCCGCCACCACCATTTACGGCGGAACCTACAACCTGTTTGCCCACACCCTTGCGGCGTTCGGCATTACCACCACATTTGTGGATCCGGACGTGCCGGGCAGCTTTGAAAAGGCTATTCAGCCAAACACCAAGGCGATCTTTATTGAAACTTTGGGAAATCCAAATGCCAGCCTGATTGATATTCAGGCGGTGGCGGATATTGCCCATAAAAACGGGATTCCGCTGATTGTTGACAGCACCTTTGCCACTCCGTATCTTCTTCGCCCCATTGAATACGGCGCGGATATTGTGGTGCATTCCGCAACAAAATTTATTGGTGGGCACGGCACAACGCTGGGCGGCGTCATCGTGGATTCCGGCAAGTTTGACTGGGCAGCCTCCGGCAAGTTCCCGTGGCTGACCGATCCTGACCCGAGCTATCATGGAATCAGCTTTACAAAAGATGTTGGAGCCGCGGCCTACGTGACTCGCATCCGTGTTCTTCTGCTCCGCGACACGGGCGCTACCATCAGCCCGTTCAACGCATTCCTGCTGCTGCAGGGGTTGGAAACGCTTTCTCTCCGTGTGGAACGCCATGTGGAGAATGCGCTGAAGGTCGTGGATTTCCTAAAAAACCATCCGAAGGTAGAGCGGGTCAATCATCCGTCCCTGCCGGACAGTCCGTATCATGACCTGTATCAGAAGTATTTCCCCAACGGTGCCGGTTCCATCTTTACTTTCGAAATCAAGGGCGGTGCGGAAGAGGCCAAAGCCTTTATTGACCGTTTGAAAATTTTCTCCCTGCTTGCAAACGTTGCGGATGTAAAGTCGCTCGTCATCCATCCGGCGAGCACCACGCACTCCCAGATGACGGAACAGGAACTTTTGGAGTCCGGCATTAAGCCGAACACCATCCGACTTTCCATCGGTACCGAACATATTGACGATATTATTTACGATTTGGAACAGGCTCTGGCAGAATGATTCCATGAAAAGAAGCGCAACATAAAACAGCGCCCCATTTGTCATCCGGTATGATACCGGAACAAAGGGGGCGCTGCTTTTATGTGAAAAGAGGTACCGCAAAAATTAAAATTATGGGCAGACGATTATAGGGGGGAAAGGGTGCGCAGCCGTTCTACAACAGGTGGAAGAACAGCGAGAATTTCATCCACATCCTCCTGCGTATTTTGTTCGCTCAGTGTGATGCGGAGCGAGCCGCGGGCCATTTCGCGCGTGAGCCCAAGGGCCAGAAGAACATGGCTGGGATCCACGGAACCGGCCGTGCACGCGGAACCGGAGGAAGCGCAAATTCCTTTTGCGTCGAGCATCAGCAAAAGAGATTCACCCTCAACGCCCTCGAAGCACAGGTTCACATTCCCGGGCAGCCGCCTGTTGCGGTCGCCGTTTAGGCGGGAGCGTTCAATGTTCAACAGGCCGTCAATCAGCCTGTCCCGCATTTGGGTAAGACGGGCGTTCCGTTCTTCCATGCCGTCGCGGGTTTCCTTCAGTGCGGCGGCCAGCCCGACCGCTCCGGCAACGTTTTCCGTTCCGGCGCGGCGGCCGCGCTCCTGCGCTCCGCCGTAAATCAGGTTTGAAAGATTCAATCCCCGGCGCACGTAGAGTCCGCCGACTCCTTTCGGGCCGTGAAATTTATGTGCGGATAGTGAAAGCAGGTCGATGTTCTGCTCTTTCACATCAATGGGAAGTGCGCCTGCGGCCTGTACGGCATCGGTGTGGAAAATTACCCCGTGCTCTTTGCAGATTTTACCGATTTCCGCAATCGGCTGGATGGTACCGATTTCGTTGTTGGCATACATGACCGTAACCAGTGCGGTATCCGGACGAATGGCATCTTCCAACTCTTTCGGCCGAAGAATGCCGTCTTCATGAACGTCAAGATAGGTGACGGAAAAGCCTTCCTTTTCCAGTTCCTCGCAGGTGTGCAGCACCGCGTGGTGCTCGAAGCGGGAAGTGATGATGTGCTTTTTCCCTTGGGCAGCCATGCTGTGCGCTGTTCCCAAAATAGCCCAGTTGTCGCTTTCACTTCCGCCGGAAGTGAAGAAAAATTCGCTCGGCTGTGCCCCAAGGCATTGCGCGGCGGATTCCCGTGCAAGCTCTAGGTGGCGTTTAGCCTCCCGGCCGACGGAATATAAACTGGAAGCGTTGCCGTACCGTTCCGTAAAAAAGGGCATCATCGCATCCAGTACAGATTTGGAAAGCGGCGTGGTTGCCGCATTGTCCACATAAATGATTCGGTTCATAATAGCCAGATAGCCTCCATTCATGCGACCGCCTTTACCGGTGCTTTTCCGCTTGGGCAACGGCCAGCCGGTCGCACCGTTCGTTTTCCGGGTGACCCGCATGGCCTTTGACCCATTTTATGGTGACGCGGTGATATTCCAAAAGGGAAAGCAGCTCGTCCCACAGGTCGGCGTTCAGGGCGGGCTTTTTGTCGGATTTCCGCCAGTTGTTCCGCTTCCAGCTTTTTGCCCAGCCTTTTTCAATCGCGTCGCAGACATATTTGGAATCACTGCACAGGGTCACTTCACAGGGCTCTTTCAGTTGTTTGAGCGCCTCAATAACCCCGGTAAGTTCCATACGGTTGTTTGTCGTGTTGTGTTCGCCGCCGCTGAGTTCTTTTTCATGGCCGTTGTAACGGAGAATCGCGCCCCAGCCGCCCGGCCCGGGGTTGCCTTGACAGGCGCCGTCTGTGAACAGTTCCACCTGTTTCATTGTACCCCATCCTCTCTCTTATTATATAGTTATGATTTAATTATCCAATAGATTGAATGCAGAAAGATGGAAACACTGCTCTCGAAAATCCATACTTTCCGATCCAAGAAAATAGAAGCATCCGCTTTAGTGGATTCGAATCGGCTTCAGCCGATAAGCTTCACACAGGAAAACATTGAGCGGGAAAATACGCCGCCGAAGGCGGGGAGGAACTGTGTGCCGAACAGTATTTTCCGAAAGTGAAATCGACCGCAGCCGATTTCACTATTGTACCATATTTCATGAAACAATTCCAACCGCGATTAATCTGCGGGATTTGAGGTCATAATATATTTGTCTTACCACGGAATGCAATTACTTGACAGTGTTTCGGAATCAGGGTAGAATAAAAAAGATATTTGTGTCCGGATTTCTTTTGTAAGTTTATTTTAGACATTAAATATACTTAACAAGTCATTGATTTACAGCTGCCCGAAGCAGTGTAAAAAGATGCGAAAAAATAACAGGGAAAAGCCATGTTCGCTGGCACCGTTTACCGGCGGACCTTATTCGACTGCACCCTGAATTAACAATGGAGGTTATTTCGTGACGGAAAAAAATCAGAATAAGCCGGAGGAACGCGCAGAAGCAGCGGAACAAAGGACAGAAGCGGTCAGCGAGGCCAGCACATCTCTTTATCAGAAAGTAGTGCCGCCGAAGAACCGGGGAAAGAGAACGGAAACTGCAGCAAAGCGCACCCAGTCGGCAAAGCCGGCGGATCAGGTAATTGGAGGAGAGTCGGTTACGGCTCCGGCTCCGCAGCAGCGGCGCAGAACGCAAAAGCGCTCGCAGCGGAAGCCCAGCGGCAAGCAGACTGCTCCGGCATCACAGGCAGCTTCGGCAGCTGCTTCAACGGTTGAGGCGTTGGCAGCACCGACTTCCAATGCCAAGCAGCCGCGCCGCCAGTCTGGAAGACGCGGGCGCAAAAGTGCGCCAAAGCCGTCTATTAAGGTATATTTTTTAGGCGGACTGAATGAAATCGGAAAAAACATGACCCTGTTTGAATGCGGGGACGATATGTTTATTTTAGACTGCGGTATGGCTTTCCCGGACGACGACATGCCCGGCGTGGACCTTGTTCTTCCCGATTTTACTTTTGTGGAGCGCAACGTGGATAAAATTCGTGGACTGGTTCTTACACACGGCCACGAGGATCATATCGGAGCCATTCCTTATTTGCTGAAAAAATTCAATCTGCCAATTTACGGCACCCGTTTGACACTTGGTCTTGTTGGGGGTAAACTGAAGGAACACGGACTGGCGAACAAAACCAAAATGAATATCGTCAATCCGGGTGAACATGTAAAATTAGGCTGCATGGATGTGGAGTTCATCCATGTGAACCACTCGATTCCGGATGCGGTTGGCGTGGCGATTCATTCCCCTGCGGGCACACTGGTGCATACCGGTGACTTTAAAATCGACTGCACCCCCACACAGGGAGGCATGATTGACCTGAACCGCTTTGCCCAGCTGGGGCAGGAAGGGGTTCTCGCCCTGTTTGCCGATTCTACCAATGCCGAGCGGCCCGGCTATACCATGACGGAGGGCAAAGTCGGCGAGTCGTTTGAGCGCCTGTTCCAGCGCGCAGAAAACAGCCGTATTATTATTGCAACGTTTGCTTCCAACGTCAGCCGTGTGCAGCAAATCATCAACTGTGCCGCGAAATTCGGGCGGAAAGTGGCTCTTTCCGGGCGCAGCATGATCAACGTGATGGGCATCGGCGTGGAAATGGGATATTTGAATGTGCCGGAGGGCGTGCTGATTGACCTTGACATGATCAACCGCTATCCGAAGGAAAAAGTCGTGCTGGTTACCACTGGCAGCCAGGGCGAACCGATGAGCGCGCTGACGCGCATGGCGTTTGCCGACCACCGCAAGGTGGAGGTCGGCCCCGGCGACTTCATCATTATTTCTGCAAGACCGATCCCGGGCAATGAAAAAACCGTTGGAACCGTAATTGACGAACTGATGAAGCGCGGCTGCGAAGTAGTTTACGAATCCATGTACGAAGTGCATGTATCCGGCCATGCCTGTCAGGAAGAACTGAAGCTGATTCAGGGCATTACCCGGCCGAAATATTATATTCCGGTTCACGGCGAGCAGAAGCACCTGCGCAAGAACGCCGGTCTGGCCTATGCCATGGGGAAAGACGCTTCCAATGTCTTTATTGGGGATATTGGCGACGTGCTGGAACTGAACCAGGATTATATGAAAAAACTCGCACCCGTGCCGGCCGGAAGGGTTCTTGTGGACGGCCTCGGCGTTGGCGATGTCGGCAGCATTGTGCTGCGTGACCGTAAGCATCTTGCGGAGGACGGCCTGATTGTTGTGGTCTGCACCATCAGTGCGGACGACGGGCAGGTTATTTCCGGGCCGGACGTGGTTTCCCGCGGATTTGTATACGTGCGGGAGTCCGAGCCCCTCATCGACGAAGCGAGAAAACTGGTGTCCGACGTATTGGATACCTGTATTCAAAATAACATTCATGACTGGGGAACGCTCAAAACCCGCGTGAAGGATGAGCTTTCCCGCATGCTTTACGACAGGACAAAGCGCAGTCCTATGATTCTTCCGATTATTATGGAAGTATAATGTTTCTTCCGCTGGCAGCAGGGTGGAGGCAGGATCGCGAAGCAGCTGCAAAGAGGTGATGAACTTGAAAAGAAAAGTATGGGTTTCTTCGCCGGTATTTTATATCATTACCGGGGCCATGCTCATTATGGCCGGCATCAGTTGGTTCTGGAACCGGATTGTCTTTTTTGCGGAGCTGGCGGTTTGTGTTGTTGCCATCGCGGTGGTTGCGCTTTTAACGGAGCATTTTCACGTGCACGTTGCCGCAGCGGTAAAAAGCGCGCAGAAAGTGTTGAGCGGCGATGAATACCGTGCGCTCCAGAACTTTACCATGCCGGTTGCGGTGGTCGGCGACGAAGGCGACATTATCTGGGTCAACCAGGCGTTTCAAAGTTCGGTCAGCGCGAAGCGGGAATCCCGGGGCGAAAACATTCTAAAGTTCATCTACCCCAAAACCCTGCAGCAGATTATGGAGAACAGCGGCACCAATATTACGGTTGACCGCAGGCAGTACACGGTTTTTGCCGCCAAGGCGGAGTATGGCAGCATCGTCTATTTTGTGGACGATACCTATTATAAAGAGATTAACCGCGAATACACGGAGCGCCGCCCGGTGGTTGCACTTGCGTCGTTTGACAACCGGGAGGAACTAGCCCGTGATTCCACCGGAAGCGAAGATTCCCGTATTACCTCCGAGGTAGAGGCCGCGCTCATCGACTGGGCGCGCAGTATGAACGGCTTTTTCAAAAAGCTGAGCGGGGGGCGCTATCTGATTCTGACGGATGAAGCGCATACCCGTGAAGCCATGGAAAAACGGTTTCAGATTCTGGACACCGTTCGTAACATCAAAGCAGGGGAGCGGCGCAGCGCTACGGTTTCCATTGGGATAGGCCGCGGCGCTTCCACCCTAATGGAAGCAGAAGAATGGGCGCGCAAGGCGCTTGAGATGGCGCTTGGGCGCGGTGGTGACCAGGTGGCCGTCAAACAAAAGAACGATACATATGAGTTCTTCGGCGGCCTTTCCAAAGGAGTAGAAAAACGAGATAAGGTGCGCACGCGCGTAATTGCGGCAACGCTTTCCGACCACATTCGCAGCAGCGACAATGTCCTGATTATGGGACATAAATATTCGGATTTGGACAGTGTGGGCGCTTGCATTGGTATGTGGAGCGCGGCTGCCAGAGCGCTGAAAAAACCGGCTTTCATTGTGGTGAACCGGCATCAGACGATGGCAGCTCAGCTGATTTCTTCCATGGAATCCTCCGAGGAGGGCCGGATTTTTATTTCCCCAATGGAGGCGCTGAGCCTGGTTTCGCCGAAAACTATGCTGATTGTGCTGGACACCCATTCCCCGGACTTTGTGGAAAGTGCGGAACTGTTAAACGCGGTCCCGCGCGTTATGGTAATCGACCATCATCGCATGATGGTTAAACACATTGAAAAAGCGCTTGTATTCTATCATGAACCGTATGCCAGTTCCACTTCGGAAATGGTTGCGGAATTGGTGCAGTATATCGGCGACGGCGTGCTCAATCAGCAAGAGGCAGAAGCGCTTTTGTCCGGCATCATGCTGGACACCAAAAATTTTGTGCTGAAAACCGGTGTGCGTACCTTTGAAGCGGCGGCTTATCTTCGCGGGCGAGGTGCGGATACCGTTCAGGTGAAACGGCTTTTTTCGGACTCGATCGAGTCGTATCAGGCAAAATATGAAATCGTTTCCCACGCAGAGATTATGGACGACTGCGCCATTGCCTGTGTGGAGCACGATTTTGCAGACGTTCGCATCACTTCCGCGCAGGCGGCGGACGAACTCTTGTCCATACAAGGGGTTCGGGCTTCCTTTGTGATTTTTCCGGGGGACGGCTGCGTCAGCATTTCTGCCCGTTCGCTGGGCGAAGTAAACGTTCAGCTGATTATGGAGGCGCTGGGCGGAGGCGGTCATCTGACCATGGCAGGTGCGCAGCTTTCTGATGTGGACATCAATCAGGCGAAAGAGAAGCTGATTGCGGTGATTCATGACACCATGGCGAAAGCGATTGAGTAATCTTATCGTATTAATTTACAAGTAATTTCATTCAGGAGGATCGATATGAAGGTAATACTGCTGCAAGACATTAAGGGAAGCGGAAAAAAGGGCGAGCTGGTCAATGTCAGCGACGGTTACGCGCGCAACTATCTTTTTCCGCGCAAACTCGCGAAAGAAGCAAACGCGCAGGCCATGAATGAGCTGAAAAACGCAGAAGAGGCCAAGGCCCACCGGATGCAGGTCGAACTGGACAACGCGAAGAAAACCGCTTCGATGATCGACGGCAAAAGCGTGAAGCTTTATGCCAAGGCGGGTCAGGGCGGCCGCCTGTTCGGTTCCATTACCGCAAAGGAAATTGCGGAGGAGCTGAAAAAGCAGTTCAAAGTGGATATTGATAAACGCAAGATTGCTTTGGACGGCGATATTAAGGCATTTGGAACGTTTTCGTGCGAGGTTAAGTTTATTAATGGCATTACCGCCAAGGTTTATGCGGTCGTGGGGGAAAAGGAATAACGCGCTGATTTGGGCGCCGGGCCTGGTTTTCTAAAAATTTATAACAGAAAATTATAATTCATTCCGGCTTGATTTTTAAAAAACGGGTCTTGAAAATTCGGGGGTGACAAAATGGACGACAGTATAACGGGCGGATACAATGCGCTAAACCTGCCTTTCAGCCTGGAAGCGGAGCAATCCGTGCTGGGTGCGGTGCTGCTGGATTCTTCCTGCATGGACCGCGTGGCGGAAATCCTGCCGCGCCCCGATTTTTTTTACCAGACGAATAACAGCCTTATTTATTCAGTCATGCTCGATATGTTTACGGTGGGGAAACCAATCGATTTTGTCACCGTACTCGAGCACCTGAAAGAAACGAAAGGTTTTGACGAGGCAAACGGAAAGACCTATTTGCTTCAGCTGGCGCAGCTGGTGCCTTCCATCTCGAATGTGGAATCCTACGCGCGCATTGTGCGGGACAAGTACGACATTCGCACGCTGATTACCACCGCGCGTGATATTTTGGAGGAGGCTTCCTCTGGCGCGGCCGACGCTTCCACTCTGCTGGACGCCGCAGAACAGCGCATTTTCGATATCCGGCGCGGCAAAAATATGCAGGGGCTGCAGCGAATCGATGAAGTCATTGTGCAGACCTTTGACCGTTTGGACTTGCTCAATTCCCCGGATGCCGACCTTTACAAGGGAGTTCCGACCGGAATCAAAGAGCTGGACGATACCATTACCGGGCTGAACCGCACCGACTTTATTCTGCTCGGCGCGCGCCCCGGCATGGGAAAGACAAGCTTTGCGCTGAACATTGCAAGGCACGCCGCGGTGAAGGCGGGCAAAAAGGTTGCTTTTTTCTCTTTGGAAATGGGCCGGGAACAGTTGACCTCCCGTCTTCTTTCCACGGAAGCCATGGTTTCCGGCACCAAGCTGCGTACCGGTAAACTGGACGACGACGAATGGGTTCGTCTAATTGAGGCTGGAGATATTCTTTCAAAGGCCGATATATATTTAGATGACACTCCTTCCATTACCATTCCGGAGATGAAAGCGAAACTGCGGCGGCTGAAAAATGTGGACCTGGTCATCATTGACTACCTGCAGTTGATGACCTCATCCCAAAAAATCGACAACCGCGTGCAGGAAATTTCCCAGATTACCCGAAACATGAAGATTATGGCCAAGGAACTGAATGTGCCGGTTTTGGCGCTTTCCCAGCTGGCCCGTGACAGTGAAAAACGTACCAACCACCGGCCGGTGCTTTCCGACTTGCGTGATTCCGGCTCGATTGAACAGGATGCCGATATTGTGCTGTTCCTGTACCGCGAAGAGTACTATCAGGATTCCGAAACCCCGTCGGAAAACAGCGACCATAACAGTGGTGAGTGTATCGTCGCCAAAAACCGTCACGGCGAAACAAAAACGGTTCCGCTACACTGGCAGGGCGAATTCATGCGTTTTACTGCGCAGGAGGTTGTCCGGAGTGAATAAAGAAAGCGGGGATTTTGCACCGATGGAATCCGAACCGGTTTCTCCCGAAAAAATCCAACACATTCAGAAAAAAATTGAGCGAGTAATCGCCGAGTGGAACATGCTCCCCGAAGGCTGCGGCGTAGTGGTCGGCCTTTCCGGGGGTGCGGATTCCATGGCGCTTGCTCATTTTCTTTTTCAATATGGAAAAGCACGTCATATTCCGCTCACAGCGGCGCATATTAACCATGGGATCCGTGGGGCGGAGGCGGACCGCGACGAGCAGTTTGTATCCGACTGGTGCAAAAAAAATCAAATTCCTTGCAAAGTGCTTCATGCCGATGTTCCAAAGCTGGCACGCGAACGAGGAATGGGTTTGGAGGAATGCGGCCGCGCCGTGCGTTACGAATTTTTTCGGAGTATCTGTGGGAAAAATGACCGCATTGCCACGGCGCATACCCTTTCCGATCAGGCGGAAACGGTTCTGATGAATCTGGCAAAAGGCGCGGGCACGCATGGATTGCGTGGAATTCCGCCGGTGCGCGGGCAAATTGTGCGGCCGCTACTGGCTGTAACGCGCGCTGAGGTGGAAGCCTACTGCGCTTATTATCAGCTTTCCTATGTGACGGACAGTACGAACGATTCGGAAGAATACGCGCGCAATAAAATCCGCCATTCTGTCATTCCCGCCCTGAAGAAAATCAACCCTTCCTTTGAATCGGCTGTTGCCGGAATGACCCGTCACTTAAGCCAAGACGACTTTTATTTAAGTGAACTGGCACGCGAGAGTCTTTCAAAGGCGCAGTACCACGGCGGCTACCGCGTAAGCCTTCTTCGCAGGCTTCCCCAGCCGGTGCTGGCACGTGCTGTGATGCAGGCAATATCCGCCGTTTCTTCCGCGAGGCAGTCTTCCGGCAATATTGAGGCAGTTATGGAAATTTTACGTTCGGGTTCCGGTTCTGTTACGGCTGCGGGCGGAATACAATGCACCATACAAGGTAATACTCTTTTTATTGCGCCCCAAAGTGCGGCCGGAAATATGCCGGAGCACTGGTGCGTTCCGTTTTGCGCGGAAAGAACCGTTCTGCCGGACGGCCGGGTGCTTTCCGTGGTCCCAATATCCCGAAAAGAATATGAAAACAGGCTGAAATTTAATAATTTGTTATTTAATAATGCGATTAACTATGATACAATATTTAAGATTACTTCGGTAAGAAACCGAAGCAACGGCGACGTTTTCCGCCCGGCGGGGCGGGGCGTGACCAAAACTCTGAAAAAACTCTTCAACGAGGCACGACTGGAACCGATGCTCCGTTCTAATGCCGTAATTCTGGAAAGCGGCGGAACCATTGCATGGCTTGAGGGATTCGGTGCCGGCGAGGGGTTTTGTATCACAGACAAGACGCAGAATATAGCGGAAATTATAATTGTTTAAGGAGTGCTAGGTTTTGAGAAATGATATTGAGTCGGTTTTGTTCACAGAGGAGCAGCTTTCCAGAATTGTAAAGAATATGGGAAAGCGCATCAGCGAGGATTACAAGGATAAAAATCTGTTGATGATTAGTGTTTTAAAGGGTTCTGTGGTGTTTATGGCCGACCTTATGCGCGCGGTCACCATCCCGTGCAGCATTGACTTTATGTCCGTATCCAGTTACGGTTCCGGCACTAAGACCTCTGGCGTTGTAAAAATTACAAAGGACCTTGATATTAATTTGGAAGGTTACGACCTTTTGGTTGTTGAAGATATTCTTGACAGCGGCCTCACCTTGAGCTACATACTCGAGCTGCTGCAGTCCCGCTCGCCAAAGAGCATCCGGCTTTGCACGCTGTTTGATAAGCCTGACCGGCGTACTGCCGATATTAAAGCGGATTATGTTGGAACGGTTGTTCCGGACGAATTCATTGTCGGGTACGGTCTGGATTACGCGGAGAAGTACCGGAATCTTCCGTTTGTCGGTATTTTAAAGCCGGAAGTTTATTCGAAATAATCCAAGCCGATTCGGCTCAGGTAAGGAGTGATTACCACGGACAATAAGAAAACCATTAAAAATATAGCTCTGGTTCTTGGCGTCCCAATTCTGCTGTTTATTCTAATTGCGTGGATTTACGGCAGCCGGCCGCAGAAGACTTATAATTATTCCGATATTGTCAACAATTTTAAAACGCAACAGGTGACGGGATTTTCCCTGGATATGGGAAGCGGGGATATGATCATCACCTTGAAGGACAACACGAAAATCTCTTATGTTGCTCCGAATTCCTTGTTGATTTATCAGGAAATTTCGCCGTACATTGAGCAGTACAACAAGGACAATCCCTCGAAGCCCATGACTTTCGACCTGAAACGCCCGGCGGAAACGTCGTGGCTGACCAGCATGATCCCCATGTTGGTGATTATGATCGCCATGGTGCTGGTATGGTGGTTCATGATTAAGCGCCTCAACAGCGGCATGGGCGACGCGGGCAAGCAGATGAATTTCGGCAAGGCTCGTGTAAAGCAGATGGCCGACGAGAAGCGCAAAACCACGTTTGCCGATGTGGCAGGCGCGGATGAAGAAAAAGAGGAACTGCGTGAAATTGTGGAGTTCCTGAAAAATCCGAGAAAATACAACGAGCTGGGCGCGCGGATTCCGAAGGGCGTGCTGCTGGTGGGCCCTCCCGGTACTGGTAAAACCCTGCTGGCCCGCGCGGTTGCTGGCGAGGCTGGGGTGCCGTTCTTCTCCATTTCCGGCTCTGATTTTGTGGAAATGTTCGTAGGCGTCGGTGCATCCCGTGTGCGCGACCTGTTCGAACAGGCTAAGAAGAATTCCCCCTGCATTATTTTTATTGATGAAATTGACGCGGTCGGCCGTCAGCGCGGCGCCGGACTTGGCGGCGGGCATGACGAACGCGAACAGACTTTGAATCAGTTGCTGGTGGAAATGGACGGCTTTGGCGCGAACGAAGGCGTTATTATGATTGCCGCCACCAACCGTCCGGATATCCTTGACCCGGCGCTGATGCGCCCCGGCCGTTTTGATCGTCAGGTCATGGTTGGCTATCCGGATATTAAGGGCCGCGAAGAAATCCTCAAGGTTCACGCCCGCGGCAAGCCGATTGCCCCGGATGTGGAACTGAAAACCATCGCAAAGTCGACCGCTGGGTTTACCGGCGCCGATTTGGAAAACCTTTTGAACGAAGCGGCGCTTCTTGCGGCGCGTAAGAACCTGAAAGCCATTACCATGAATGAAATTGAGGAAGCTTCCATTAAGGTTGTAATGGGCACCGAAAAGAAGAGTCATGTAATGACCGAAAAGGAAAAAACGTTGACGGCTTACCACGAAGGCGGTCATGCCGTGACTGCGTATTTCTGCCCGACTCAGGACCCGGTTCACCAGATTTCCATCATCCCCCGCGGAATGGCGGGCGGTTATACCATGCAGCTTCCAACGGAAGACCGTTCCTACAAATCCCGCAAGGAAATGCTGGAAGAGCTGAATGTTCTTCTGGGCGGCAGAGTGGCAGAAGCGCTTACGCTTGATGATATTTCCACCGGTGCTTCCAACGATATTGAACGCGCGACCAAAATTGCGCGCAGCATGGTAACTAAATACGGCATGACGGATGAACTTGGCCCGATTATGTACGGTCAGGATGACAGCGAACCGTTCCTTGGCCGTGATATGGGGCACATCCGGAATTATTCTGAAACGACGGCGTCATCAATCGACGAGGAAATCCGCAGCTTGATGATGAACGCTTACCATAAGACGGAAGACATTCTCAAGGAGCATATGGATAAACTTCATGAGGTTGCGAAGTACCTGTATCAGAATGAAAAAATGTCGGGCGAACAGTTCCGTGAAATCATGGAAAGGCCCACCGCCCCGGATGATTCGAACGGGTCAGAAGTGACCGTTACCACAGTAGAATAAAAACACAGGGGGAATGTAATCTGCATTTCCCCTTTTGCTGTGTCTATAGGCTCTTCCTTTTTGCAAAGCTTTTGGCCGTGGTGTGCGGCGCAAACCGGAAACACGAAGATATTTCATAATAGGAAATTCTACAGAAGTGAATTGGATTTTCAGGCTGCCTGTAACTTCCAAACGGGAGATTTGATTCGGTGGATGTTCCCGTGGCAGCAGGCTTTCATTGATACCATCGGCTTGTTCCCATCATCATTGTACATAGGGGGTACTGTTATGCAAAAAAATACTACCCGGGTTTTGTTCGGCATCATGTTTATTGTTGCAGCGGTTATCGTTTTTGGAAACGCCACCGGTTTGTGGTATGTGCAGAATTTCAGCGGATGGTGGACGGTTTTCCTGATTGTTCCCGGTTTGGCCGGACTGATCAGCTATGGCTATAATACAGGCAGCCTTATTCTGGTGCTTCTGGGCACGTGGCTGCTGGCGCGTGCACAGGGTTGGCTTCCCTGGCAGTTGGCGAACAGCCTTATATGGGTCGTGATTTTACTGCTGATTGGCTTGCGCCTGATTGTGGGCAACCGTCGCTGGCATCCGTCGTGGAACGGCCATGCTCCGAACGACGCTGCGGTGTTTGAAGGTGTGAAGGGCGCAAACGACACAAGCGGTACTGTGAACTACAGCGCAATTTTCAGCTCGGTGGAGGTAGCAAATACCTCCACTGCATTCTTCGGCGGAACGATTTCCGCGGTGTTTGGTGGGGCTGTCATTGACCTGCGCAACGCGGTTCCGGTGAATGGAGCGGTGTTGGAAGCCAATTCGGTATTCGGCGGAATTACGATTTTTGCTCCTCAGAATTGTCGGATTCAGGTGAGCGGCGCGCCTTTCCTTGGCGGCTGCCAGTGCACAGCGGTGCGCCCGAACGATCCTTCGCTGCCCTTGCTGATCATTCGGTATACTTCCGTTTTTGGGGGAGTCAACATTAATTAGCAGGATACATACCGCTTTTTATAGAGCCAGGCACGGTCAAAAGTTTCCCATTGATTCATACTTGTTTTTGGGGAACCTGATTTCTGCCAAAGTCGGACTTTTTTAGGGTCTGGTTTTGGCGGTATTCCGCCCGACTTGAAAGCGGCTTTTGCCTATGGGGATTGCTTTTCGGAAGAGAAAAGCTGTATTGATTGCAAAAATGCATTAGGAGCGAATTCAGAACATGACGAAAAAAACGGAATATGGAAATGAGAGCATCTCGTCGCTGAAAGGCGCGGAACGCGTGCGGCGCCGTCCCGCGGTAATTTTCGGTTCAGACGGCATTGAGGGATGCGAACATTCCATTTTTGAAATTCTGTCCAACGCGATTGATGAAGCGCGGCAGGGTTACGGTAAAGAAATTATCATTACACGGTATGAAGATTATTCGGTGGAGATAGAGGACCACGGCCGCGGCTGCCCGGTGGATTTTAACCCGAAAGAGCAGCGCTACAACTGGGAGTTGGCTTTCTGCGAACTGTATGCCGGCGGAAAGTATAACAACGGTTCCGACGAAAGCTACGAATATTCCCTCGGCTTGAACGGTCTTGGCCTTTGTTCCACACAGTATGCTTCGGAGTATATGGACGCCGAAATTCGCCGGGACGGTTTCCGCTATACCCTGCATTTTGAGCACGGGGAGAACGTAGGCGGCCTGCATAAGGAACCGTACAAGGGAAAAGATACCGGTTCCAGATTTCGCTGGAAGCCGGATTTAGCGGTTTTTACCGACATTGCTGTTCCGGTAGAGTACTATTTGGATATTCTGAAACGACAGGCAATTGTAAACGACGGCATCCGCTTCATCTTCCGCAATCAGGTCGGTTCTTCGTTTGAGGAAACCGTGTTTGTTTACGAACAGGGTATTCTGGACCATGCGAAAGAGATTGCCGGGGAGAATTCCCTGACACCGGTTCAGTTCTGGCAGACGGAACGCAAGGTTCGCGACCGTGAGGACAAGCCAGAGTACAACACCAAGATCAATGTGGCGGTGGCGTTTTCCAACCGAAACCATCAGGTGGAATATTACCACAATTCCAGCTGGCTGGAGCACGGCGGTGCGCCGGACAAGGCAGTGCGGAATGCGTTTGTATATCAAATTGATTCGTATTTAAAGCAAAACGGAAAATACAATAAAAACGAAAGTAAAATTACGTTCGCAGACGTGGAGGACTGCCTGATTCTGGTGATTTCCTCCTTCTCCAACCGGACTTCGTATGAAAACCAGACAAAGAAAGCCATTACCAACAAAGGAATTCAGGAAGCGATGACGGATTTTCTGCGCCATCAGCTGGAAATTTACTTCATTGAAAATCCGATGGATGCGGACAAAATTGCCGCGCAGGTGCTGATTAATAAGCGCAGCCGCGAGGATGCGGAAAAAACGCGCCTGAATCTGAAAAAGAAACTGACAAGCAACATGGATTTGACCAACCGCGTTGCAAAGTTTGTGGACTGCCGCAGCAAAGACGCCAATGAACGCGAGATTTTCATTGTGGAAGGAGATTCTGCTTTGGGCGCCTGCAAACAGGCGCGTGACCCGAATTTCCAGGCCATTATGCCGATTCGCGGAAAAATCCTCAACTGCCTGAAAGCGGATTACGATAAAATCTTTAAGAGTGAAATTATCACCGACCTCATCAAGGTGCTGGGCTGCGGTGTGCAGGTGAAATCCAAAGCGAACAAAGAGCTTTCTTCGTTCGACCTTTCCCTGCTGCGGTGGAACAAAATCATCCTCTGCACGGATGCCGACGTGGACGGCTACCAGATTCGCACGCTTCTGTTGACGATGCTTTACCGCCTGACACCGGCGCTGATTGACGAAGGTAAGGTGTTTATTGCGGAATCCCCCTTGTTTGAAATACAGACAAAGGACGAAACGTATTTTGCCTATACGGAGCGGGAAAAGGACAGCATCCTGAAATCACTGGAGGGAAAGAAGTATACTATTCAGCGTTCCAAAGGGCTTGGTGAAAACGAACCCGACATGATGAACCTGACAACCATGAATCCCGCCACGCGCCGCTTGATTAAGGTGCTTCCGACGGATGCGCAGAAAACCAGCATGGTCTTTGACTTGCTGCTCGGGGATAACCTGAACGGCCGCAAAGACTATATTGCGGAAAACGGGTATCGTTATATTGAATCCGCTGATGTAAGTTAAACCTTTTCGCGGTTTAACGAAAAGATTATATGGAATAGGGTGGCCTAAATCAATGCCAAAAAAGAGAACGGAGCAGCATGCGGTTCAGCCGCGTGCGAAGGGAGTTATCGCGGGTGCGGGGGAAGTGATTGAACAGCGCATTACCGACACGCTGGAAACCAACTACATGCCTTACGCCATGAGCGTGATTCTTTCGCGTGCAATTCCGGAAATTGACGGTTTTAAGCCGTCTCACCGCAAGCTGCTTTATACCATGTATAAAATGGGCCTTTTGGGGTCTGCAAGAACCAAAAGCGCCAACATTGTTGGGCAGACCATGCGGCTTAACCCACATGGCGATGCCGCGATTTACGACACGATGGTGCGCCTCAGCCGTGGCTACGAGGCGCTGCTCCATCCTTATGTTGATTCCAAGGGAAACTTCGGTAAGTTTTATTCCCGGGATATGGCCTGGGCTGCCTCCCGTTACACGGAAGCACGGCTAGACAGTATCTGCCAGGAGCTATTCCGCGATATCGACAAGGATACCGTGGATTTTGTAGACAATTACGACAATACCATGAAGGAGCCAACGCTGCTTCCAGCTACGTTTCCTTCGGTTTTGGTCAATGCCAACACCGGCATTGCGGTGGGCATGGCAAGCTCCATTTGTCCCTTCAACCTCAGCGAGGTCTGCCAGACAACGATTGCGCTGATGCGTGACCCGCAGCACGAGGTTGCCTCCACGCTGATTGCCCCGGATTTCCCGGGCGGTGGCCAGATTATTTATGACCGTCCCGTTCTGGAGGAGATTTACCGCACCGGGCGCGGCAGTTTTCATGTGCGCGCGCGCTATTCATATGACAGTTCCGCCAACTGTATTGATATTACCCAGATTCCACCGACCACTACGGTGGAAGTGATTGTAGAAAAGATCATCGAGTTGGTGAAACAGGGAAAAGTCAAGGATATTTCCGATATCCGCGATGAAACGGGTTTGGACGGCCTCAAAATCACGATTGATTTGAAGCGCGGTGTTGACCCGGACAAGCTGATGCAGCGCCTGTTCAAACTGACAACGCTGGAAGACAGCTTTTCCTGCAATTTTAACGTTTTGGTGGGCGGCGTTCCCCGTGTAATGGGCGTAGCGGAACTGCTGGAGGAATGGACGGCATTCCGCATTGAATGCGTGCGGCGGCGTACGTTTTTCGACCTGACCAAGAAGAAAGAGAAACTTCATCTTCTCAAGGGCCTTCAGGCTATTCTGCTGGACATCGACAAGGCAGTTTCCATTGTCCGTCATACCGAAGAGGAAGCTGAGGTTGTTCCCAACCTGATGATTGGCTTCGGCATCGATGAAACGCAGGCGGAATTTGTGGCGGAAATCAAATTGCGCCACTTGAACCGTGAATACATTTTGAAGCGTACGGAGGAAATCGGCCAGCTGGAGCAGAAGATTGCAGAGCTGCAGTCGGTTTTGGACAGCCGTTCCAAGGTCCAGTCGATTATCATCGCCGAATTGAATGAAGTGGCGAAAAAGTATGGCCAGCCCCGCCGTACCATGCTGATTTATCCGGATGAGATTGAAGAGTATTCCGAAGAGCAGGATATTCCGGATTATCCGGTGAACCTGTTCTTTACCAAAGAGGGCTACTTCAAGAAAATTACGCCGCTTTCCCTGCGTATGGGCGGCGACCAGAAGTTGAAGGAAGACGACGTTATTATCCAGCACATAGAAGATACCAATTTGGCAGAACTGCTGTTCTTTACTGACCGCTGCCAGGTTTACAAAGCAAAAGCAAGCGACTTCAGCGATACGAAGGCCAGCGTTCTGGGCGAATACATTCCGGCAAAGTTGGGGATGGACGAAGGCGAAAGCGCCGTTTATATGGCGGTGACGAAAGATTACACTGGTTACATGCTGTTCTTCTTTGAAAACGGCAAGGTGGCTAAGGTTGATATGAACGCCTATGCGACCAAAACCAACCGTCGCAAGCTCATCGGCGCGTACAGCGACAAGTCGCCCATCGTAGCGATCTTCTACATTCCGGAAGACGGTGAATTTCTGCTGACTTCCTCGCAGGGTCGGATGCTACTGATTCATACCGGCGCGATTCAAAGCAAGGCAACGCGCAGCACGCAGGGCGTTGCGGTTATGACGCTGAAACAGAGCGGACGCGTCCTCAAGGTAGAAGCGTACGAGGAAGGCATGCTGAAACGTCCGGACCGCTACCGTAAAAACATTCCGGCTGCGGGCGCTCTGCCGACGGCAGAGGACACTGAAGGGGAACAGCTGAAGCTGTAAAAACAATAAAACAAAAAACGCCGCTGAACAGCCAATAGCTGACAGCGGCGGGACGTTTCAGAGCGGCAAACGCTTTCGCTCGGATAAGTCCGTTCGTAGATTTCCCGAAAATCTCGGCACTATGCATAGTCCTTTATTCTCCGCATAAAATATTGCTTGCAATGGCGTACTTTATGTGGTAATATAATGTAAGTTGTTTAACGTTATTCGGAGGTGCGTCATGTCAGCGGCTGAAATTATTTTCGGAATTATATTGTTACTCTTTTCGATAGCGATAACCATCATTGTTCTTCTTCAGGAAGGCCATCAGCAGGATCTTGGGGCGATTACAGGCGGCGCCGATACTTTCTTATCCAAGAATAAGGCTCGTTCGGTTGATGCGTTTCTTGCAAGATGGACAAAGGTGATTGCAATCGGTTTCTTTATTCTCGTGATTGCAATTAATGTTTATATGTACTTTGCTCCGAAAAAATAATGTTCAAAAAGGCCCCGCTGATACGGCGGGGCTTTTTTTATTCAATCAATGCGATGATTTCGCAGGAGGAACCAACTTGGAAGAATTAAAAAGCAGAATTCTGAAATATATGCAGCAGTCACCGCAAAGCATCTCATCCCGCGGCCTGATCAAAAAGCTGAAGGTTAAAGATCATAAGGAGTTTTACCGGGCGCTGAACGAGTTAAAGCAGGAAGGAAAGGTTTCCGTCAGCAAAGACCACCGCGTCCGTCTGCCGAAGCGCAAGGAAACCGTAAAGGCAAAAATTATCTCCCTTTCCAAGGGGTTTGCTTTTGCGCGCCCGGAAAACGGCGGCGAAGATGTGTTTATTCACGCGGACCGGCTGAACAGCGCGTTTCTTGGGGATACGGTGGAACTTAAGAACCTGCGGCGCGATGAAAAAGGTCCTGCGGCTGAGGTAGGAACCATCTCGGAACAAGCAAGCCGCAGAATTACCGGTACGCTGAACCATGAAAGTGGTTCTTATGAGCTGATTCCCGACGACGCGATCCGTTACCATATTCCGATTGAAAAAAGAAAAGGAATGAAAGGCAGGCACGGCGATAAAGTTCAGGTAGAAGTCAGCCGGGTTCCCCATACCTCCGGGTATTCCGGCCGGATTGTCAAGGTGTACGGAAAATCGGAAAGCGCGAAAATCTGCGCAGATGCCATTATCGACCAGAACGGAATCCCTTCGCACTTCCCGGACGAAGTGCTGACGGAAGCCCGTGAGATTGCCTTGCAGAAAATCACGGAAGAGGATTTGAAAGGCCGCCTGGACCTGCGGGATACGAATATCTGCACGATTGACGGCGAAGACGCAAAAGACCTGGACGATGCAATCTCGGTGAGCCGGACGAGAAATGGCTATAAACTAGGGGTGCATATTGCGGACGTAAGCCATTACGTAAAGGAAGGCAGCGCCATTGACGCAGAAGCCTTCCGGCGCGGCACTTCGGTTTATTTTGCAGACCGGGTGATTCCCATGCTGCCGCAGGAGCTATCAAATGGAGTTTGTTCACTGAATGCCGGGGAGGATAAACTGACCTTTTCTGCAATCATTCATCTGGACAAGCAGGGCAATATTCTGTCTTATCAATTCCGAAAAAGCGTCATCAATTCCAAGGTGCGGGGTGTTTACTCCGAAGTGAACCGCCTCTTTAACAAAACTGCGGATGCGGCGCTCAAAAAGAAATACGCGCCGGTGATTCGTTCCCTCAATGCTGCACGTGAGCTGGCCAATATTTTAAAGAAACGCTCCATTTCTAACGGTACCATTGATTTGGACAGCACGGAATCCCGTTTTACGCTGAATGAGGATGGAATCTGCGTGAATGTGGAACCGCGCCACAGCGGGGAAGCCGAGCAGATGATTGAACAGCTGATGATTACCGCGAACCAGGCGGCGGCAAAACTGGCAAGGGAAAAAGAAATCCCGTTTGTCTACCGTGTTCATGAACTTCCCAGTCCGGAACGGGTGGAAACTTTAATACAAATCGTGGATGCATTAGGACTAAATACAAAAAGATTAAAGCATAAAGGCGATCTCAGTACGGCGGATTTCGCGGATATTATGAATCAGGCCGCGGGAACTCCCGCGCAGAAAGTCATATCCCATCAAATTCTGCGCACGATGGCAAAGGCTCGGTACGACACAAACCCATTGGGGCATTTCGGGCTGGCGCTGGCAGATTACTGTCATTTTACCTCGCCCATCCGCCGCTACCCGGATACGGCCATACACCGCATTCTCTCCGCACTGCTGCAAAAAGTCGGAAAAGAAGAGCTGAACCGCCGCTACCTTGCGTTTGCAAACGGTGCCGCAACCCAGTCCTCCCAGGCGGAAATTCGGGCCATGCAGGCAGAACGCAGCGCGGAAGACTGCTATATGGCGGAATATATGACACAGCATATCGGCGAAGCTTACACTGGTGTAATCAGTGGCGTGACACAGCGCGGAATTTTTGTGGAGCTTCCGAATTCCGTAGAGGGCTTTGTCCCGATTGCCTCGTTTGAAAACGCCGATTATCAGTTTGACGGACTGATTACCCAGGTGGACCGCAGGACGGGGAACAAACTGACCATTGGGCAGACGATTGATATTCGCGTAGCTGCGGCGGACGTTGCCAGCGGACGAATCGATTTTGTGCCGGCGGATGCGGAAGTGGAGATATCGGCGGACTGATTTGCCGAAATTGTAAATTTTTATAAATTGCGTACAAATTGATTTTATTGGTATAAAATTTGGAATAAATGACCATCATACTAACATAAATTTAACCGAAAGGCGGAGCTGTTAGTATGGAGTCTGTTTTAAAGCTGATTCAGCGCACGGATTGCGCAGCCGTACAAGAAAATGAAGAGCAAAAACAAAGGCTGCTAGAAGAGATAAAGGAAGTCGTACGCTTGATCGCATGTAATGATAACTGGTTTGAACAGGAAAGCGACGAAAACCTAATCGATGCATGCATCTATCAGCGTGAAGAATTGTATTCCCGCTATCGTTACCTGTTAAAAGCGGCCAGACAGCAGGGCGTTAACTGCACCCCTTTCACAAAGTCAATTTCCAACGGATGAAAGTCTCCTGAAGAGCGGAAAACGACTGAAAAGTGTGTGCGTCTGCCAGGGGTTTTAAAGCGTAATTGACTTTAGTAAAATACACGGAGGTGTTATTTTGCCGTACCTGGTCATTGTCCTCACGGCATGTGGGGTATTTGGACTTCTTGTTCTGATTCAGGTCATTGTCAAAGCGCCCAAACCGGTGCAGCGCGCTTTCGGTGGTGTACTTACGGGGCTGTTTGCACTTGCCGCGGTGGATTTCACCGGATTCTTCACCGGCGTTTCGCTGCCGCTCAGCCCATTGGCAATCGGAGTTTCCGGTGCAGCGGGAATCCCCGGCGTTACCCTTTTACTCCTGTTGAACCTGGTGTTCCAGTGAGCGAAAGAGGGTACTGCAGAATGAATTTCCATTCGTTCTGCAGCACCCTCTTTTTGTAGTTCAAGCAAGCTTTAACAGTAACCAAAAATGTGGGTTAGACCTCACCCACAATTCTTCGTTGAAAATAGGGAGCTTCTATAAGGTAAGAAGGGCTTTGGCAGGGAGGGGGCAGGGGGTGAGAAGAGTCATTGCAAGCGTAAGAAAGCCCCGAGTGCCTAGAGGCGCAGTCGGTAATATTGGACTTTTCCCATATATGCAGAACCCGCGGTTGAGCCGGGGATAACTCATTGTCTTTGGGTGCTTATCTTTACAGCAGCCAACCAGTCAGGTGTTTTCCTTCAGAATTTCAGCCGCAACGTCATGGTTCCCGGTTACCAGGGCGAGCATCATGCGGTAAACGGTTTCCGGAGAATTGTGAAACTGCTCTTTCACCATATTGGCCTGGAATTTGTCCGGAACATGCAGCGTAAAGCTCATCAATTCCAGATTGCCGCCGGAAATGTGGCACCGCACCTGGTAGCCGCGCTCATCCCGGAGGATTTCCACGGAATTTTCCTGTTCCCGCTTCGCTTTTGCCAGCAGGGTAATTGCTGCCGCTACCGCTTTATCGCGCACGGAATGGGGCAGGGCGGTGTCCAGCTGTTTTGCAATCAATTTTGCGGTATCGCTGGCCGTGCAGAGTTCTTTCTTCTCACCGCTGACGATGATATTTCCGTGTTCCGCCAGTTCCGAAAGTGCATCGGTTACTTCAAAATAATTGGCAAAACCGTTATCTTGAACAATGTTCAAAATATCTTCTTTGGAAAGAGGGGCGTTTACGCTGGACAGGAGGTAACAAATCAAGATTCGAATCTCGTTTTTTGTTCGCAGCCCGCCCGGTTCTACTCCGCCGGTGAAAGCATCAAACTCCATTTATAGCACCTCCGGTATTAAAATACAGCTGTTTCCGACTATAAAAAAGCCAAAGCTCACACGCCCAGGGGCAAGGGCAGGTTGCTTTGACTGTTTTCTTTTATTTTATTTTACCACATGCGGACAGGTGTTTCAATCGGAATTCTGGGAATTACGGCCTGATTTATTAAACACATATTTGGTCTTAATGGTTTGCAAAATCTTTTCCTGCTCTTCCGGCGTGCATACTCTAAAAAAGCCGACCAGTTCTTTTTCCCGATTCGAGAGTTCATAAATATGGCTGGAATTCTTCTTTCCCTGAATAAAGCTGGATGAGTTTCCGCTGTCCGACACACTCTCCGGTGATTTTTCGTCGGCGAGCAGCTCATTAATCGGAATATTGAAAATACGCGAAAGATTCATCAGAACATTGATGTCCGGCATGGTTTTTCCAATCTCATAGTAAGAGTAGGTGGAACGGTCTATATTAAGAATTTTGGCTATCTGATATTGAGTATATCCGCTTTTTACGCGGAGTTCACGCAGTCTTTCGTTAATACAAATTTCACTCATGACATACACCGCCTTTCGCTTTGATATACATCATATTATCCTAAATCGATTATATAATTGATTTGCTTTTTGACAGTAATTGCGTGATTATTATTCACGAACGGGCCGCAAATTTTACAGTTTTCAAATAATTTTTTTCATCAAACCCTTGACTGAAATGGCTAAGTTATGTATAATGGGTTAGTCGTTGAAAAACGCTACTGTGGCTCAGTTGGTAGAGCAGCGCATTCGTAATGCGCAGGTCGTCAGTTCGAGTCTGACCAGTAGCTCCAAAAAATCCTGCAGACGGTTTATCCGTGGGCAGGATTTTTTTGTTTCTCTAAAACAGAGAAAATAAGGGGGTAAAATTATCCATAGCCAAGGGAAAACATCCTATTCCACTTTATGGATTTTTATTTCATAAAAGGAAATCATGAGGTATTTCGTTGACATTCAGTTTACCATTGCTAATTTTCACTGTCAATGCGATGGGAGAAAATGTTCCTTTCCAATTTTTGCATCGCGACCTGTCCTGAACTTATGGACTTCCATAACTTGGGTTATACTATTTTCAAAATGAATGATCCTGAGATTAAAATGTAAAGAGGAAAGACAAATGACAACGTTTAATGAGCTATATAACCGACTGGTAAAAGCCTCGGTGGAAAATAAATTGCCGGAGGAGCTTGAAAAACTGAGGCAGGAAGAGTTCGACCCTCATCATTTAGACTGCCTTCTGAATCCGGAACTGCATCCGCCGGTGATCCGCATTGGGGACTGCACCTGTTCGGACAATGAAAAAGCCGCCTGTGCGGGGAAATGCCTGTTTGAAGCGCTGTACCGTGACAAGTCGGGAAATGTAGCCATCAATAAAGACCTTTGCGTAGGGTGCTCGCAGTGCGTAGAAAACTGCCGCGCCAAGAAACTGACGGAAAGTAAGGAGATTCTTCCAACTCTTGCCGCGGTGCATGATGCCAAAGCACCTGTTTATGCCATGATTGCGCCCGCATTCATTAACCAGTTCAGCCCGGAAGTTACGCCGGGCAAGCTGAGAAGCGCTTTCAAAAGGCTTGGCTTTGCCGGAATGGTGGAAGTGGCGTTGTTTGCCGATATCTTGACCTTGAAGGAAGCCCTTGAATTTGACAAGAATATTGTCAACGAAAAGGATTACCAGCTGACCAGCTGCTGCTGCCCCATGTGGATTGCCATGATCCGCCGTGTATACCACGAACTGGTTCCGCATGTCCCGGGTGCGGTGTCGCCCATGGTGGCCTGCGGCCGGTCCATTAAAGCGCTGTATCCCGATGCAATTACCGTTTTTATTGGCCCCTGCCTTGCCAAAAAAGCAGAGGCCAGGGAAAAGGACATTTCCGATTCTACAGATTTTGTGCTGACCTTTCAGGAGATGCAGGATATTTTTGATTTCGCAGGCATTAATCTGGCGGAAATGCCGGAGGACGAGCGAGACCATTCCTCCCGAGCCGGCCGCATTTATGCAACCACCGGTGGTGTGAGCGAGGCGGTTCAAAAGACGGTGAAACGTCTGAACCCACACCGTACAATTACGGTCCGCGCTGCGCAGGCGGACGGCGTTCCCGCTTGCAAAACCATGCTGAATGATGTGATGGAAGGAAAAATTACGGCGAACTTTATTGAAGGTATGGGCTGTGTGGGCGGCTGCGTGGGCGGACCGAAACGTCTGATTCCCAAAGAAGAGGGGCGCGAGCATGTTTATCGGTATGGGGAAGAAGCCGCGTACCCGACTCCGATTGACAATCCGTACGTTATCGAACTTTTGCATCGCCTTGGGTTCGACACGGTGGAGAGCCTGCTAGAGCACAGTGACATTTTTACCCGGGATTTTTAACGAAGTTTATTTATTCCAATTTCCTCCTATTATTACCTTCCTATCTGTGCTATAATGCTGTTAGATTAATATGGGGGCTACAGAATGGGCTATAAGGAAGAATTCGAGGAAATTTTTCGCACGCATATCGCGCGTGCCGGAAGTGCCGACCTGCTGGAATGGCTGAAAACAACGGACTTTTTCATTGCTCCGGCAAGTACAAAATTCCACTGCGCCTGCCTGGGCGGTTTGGTGCAGCACAGTGTCAGTGTTTATCATGTCATGCGGAACCGGTATTTCGAGCCGGATACGGACAGTGAAGAAAGTTTTGCCATCTGCGGATTGCTGCATGATGTCTGCAAGGCACAGTTTTATAAAGAAAGCGTCCGGAATGTAAAGAACGAGGAAACCGGAGCGTGGGAAAAACGGCCCTATTATACGATTGAAGACAGTTATCCGTTTGGTCACGGGGAAAAGTCGGTCTTCTTAATCGAGCGGTTTATGCGCCTGAAAACGTCGGAGGCAATTGCCATTCGTTGGCACATGGGTGGCTTTGATGAGTCGGTGAAAGGCGGCAGCTTTTCCATCGGCCTTGCCTATCAAAAATATCCCATCGCGGTGAAACTGCATCTTTCTGATCTAGAAAGCACCTACCTCTGCGAAAAAGGGACTTCCGCGGTGAACCGCAAGAAATAAAAAAGAACGGTGCCACATCCGTTATAAGGACTGGATTGCTGGAAAATGAAATGCTATAAAATCGAGGAAGAAACGCTGAGAGAAATTGCTCCTGATTTTGAAACAAGCGCGGTTTGCGTTTGCACGCCGGACGAATTACGACGCCAAACTATGCATTTCGCACTGCATACCATTGAGGAATGTGAGCAGGAGGGGCCTTCCAAGCTGGAGGCCTATGACGGGTACGATTTTATTATACTGAACGTTGCCGATGAGGAACACCGCTTTACCACGAACCGTGTCGGGCTTTATGTAACGCGGACGCGGATTCTCTTCGTTTGCTGCACCCAAAACCGCATCGTACAAGAGGTGTTGGAAACCTTCACCGCAGGGAAGACAGCAAATCTAAATCTTACCCGCATCCTCTACACCTTTTTTCTTCGTCTGACCTACAATGATTCGCAGGAACTGGAAGAGTTTGAGGATGAGATCTCCAACCTGGAAGAGCGCATCATGGAGGACAGAGACGGGCAGTATGTGCGCGACATTATGGATTTGCGTAAAGAGCTTATGTTTTATAAAAAATACTACGAGCAGCTGCTGGACGTGGCGGAAAGTATGGAGGAAAACGAAAACGGTTTGCTGACCTCCAGTTCCCTTCGCTATTTTAAAATGTTCACCTCTCGTGTCAGCCGACTGAACCAACATGTGCTGAACCTGCGCGATTATATCACGCAGGTTCGGGAGGCTTATCAGTCGCAGGTGGACATTAAGCTGAACGAAATCATGAAGCTTTTTACCGTGGTGACCGGAATTTTTCTTCCGCTTACCCTTTTGGTCGGCTGGTACGGGATGAACTTTAAAAATATGCCAGAGTTGGACTGGCCATATGGTTACGGATGTGCCATTCTTCTGTCTGTTTTCTTTGTGGCGCTATCGGTTTTTTACTTTCGGAAGAGGAAAATTTTATAAAAAGGCCGCGCATGTTCTGAAAACATGCGCGGCCTTGGGAATTTTTACTGAATTTCGATCTGACGGCTTGGCGGAAGGGCTGTTTCTTTTTTGGGCAGGCTTAGCTCCAGAACGCCCCTGTCATACCGTGCGGAAATTCTGTCCGCGTCAATATTAGTGATATCGAAGCTTCTGCTGAAAGAGCCATATCTTCTTTCGCGGCGGATGAAGTTGCCGTTGCTGTTGTCGTTTTCCTCCCTGTGCTCCGCAGTCAGGGTCAGGTAGTTGCCTTCTATGTTAATATGAATATCCTCTTTGTTAAAACCCGGCAGGTCGGCTTTGAGTACGTATTTGTCGCCTTGGTCGAGGACATCGGTACGGCACGGATAAAAATCTTTATCCCAGTCTCCGAAGAACTCCTGACTCATTCTGTTAAAGTAGTCAAACATGTTTCTACTTCTTTGTTCAAAAGGAATCAAATCAAACATAGTCAAAACCTCCATTTATAAAATTTTGTTTCCCGCATTTTCGTTTTGGGAGGGCCGTTTTATGGGGCAGCCCTGGACGAAGGCGGAATCTTCAGGAGCTTTCGCTCTCTGTTTACGGTTTTAGTATAGGAATTATTTGTGAACAATATAATAACATAATAAGAACAAACTATTAATTTTAGCATTCAAATAGCTAGAGTGCTAAAATTAACCTACAATGCTTTGAAAGTGCCAAAAACAGCGAGAAAAGCGGAATGCAGTACTGCTTTGTGAAGCAAAGAAGAGCAAGCTCCTCAAGGCGTACCGTATCACTTTATATAGAATATCAATAAATTTCACAAAAATTCTTGACAATGTGGTGCTTTTGCGTTACAATGTTCTTGCAAACATGAAAGCGCTTTCAAGACTAAAACAAAGCGCACTTTCAGTTGTATGGAAAGAATTGGTGATTTTTGTTGGTTCAAATCAGCGATATAGCTAGGATGGCAGGTGTTTCCTGCGCTACTGTTTCTAGGGTGATTAACGGTTCTGCTAAAGTAAGCGAGGAGAAGGCCCGACGTGTGCAGAAAGCTATTCGTGAAACGGGTTTCAAGCCAAACGAAATTGCCCGCTCTCTCTACAAAAAGTCATCTCGGCTAATTGGTTATATAGTCCCTAGCATTTTAAATGTGTTTCTGAATGAAATTGGCCGTGCCATTGAGGACGAAGCTTTCCAAAACGGTTTTAAAATGATTTTGTGTAACTCGGATGAAGATCCGGGAAAAGAAGCCGCCTACATCAATATGCTTACTTCGATGAATGCGGATGGTATTATTATCACCGCAAACAATGAGCATCTGGATGAGGAAATCCGAAATTGCCCGCTTCCGATTGTGGTGCTGGATAAAAATGCCGGAACGCATTATACCGCTTCCGTTCAGTCGGACAATTATACCGGTGGAAAAATCGCCGCGGAGCATCTGCTCGACTGCGGCTGCCGCAGGATTGTGCTGATGCGCGGCCCGCAACAGTACACCAGTACCCAGCAACGTTTTCTGGGGTATGTGGATGCGTGCAACGAACGCGGGGTTCAGCCTCTGTTTTTGAGCAGCCAGTACAGCTATGAAGAAAGCATTCGTAGTTCCCGTGAACTGCTTGAACGTTTTCCGGAAGTGGACGGAATTCTTGCTTCCACAGATATGATGGCAATGTCCCTGTATAAAGTGCTTTGTGAGCAGGGGCGGCGTGTGCCGGACGACGTGATGATAGTCGGATACGACGGCGTAGCGCTCAGCGAACTGATTACGCCGACGCTGACCACGGTGGCCCAGCCGATTGAGGAGATTGGCCGCCTGGCTGCGAAACTCATTATCGAGCAGGTTGCCACAAACAACATTCAGCAGAAGGAAAATATTTTGCCGGTTTCTCTTAAAATTGGGGAAACTACAAAAAGAAAAAATAAATAGAGAAGGATCTTGTTCAATGAGTGAAAATAAAAAAAGAATCTTTTTGATTGTCCTAGACAGTGTGGGCATTGGGGAAGAGCCCGACGCCGCTGAATATGGGGATGCAGGCAGCAACACGTTGGCCGCTTGTGCTTCCAGCAGCTATTTCAACATGCCCAATATGCGCCGACTTGGCCTGTTCAATATTGACGGGGTCAACTGCAGGGAGGGAGTCGAGGCGCCAGAGGCCGCAATTGCAAGGCTCCAAGAGCTTTCCAAAGGTAAAGATACTACCATTGGCCATTGGGAAATCGCTGGAATCCATTCGCCCAAGCCTCTGCCTACTTATCCGAACGGCTTTCCGCCGGAAGTGATTCATGAATTCGAGAAACGGACGGGCCGTCGCGTCCTCTGCAATAAGCCTTACTCCGGAACCGATGTTATTCGCGACTACGGAAAAGAGCATGTGGAAACGGGCGCTTTGATTGTGTATACCTCTGCGGACAGTGTGTTCCAGGTGGCGGCGCATGAATCCGTGGTTCCGGTGGAAGAACTGTACCGTTACTGCAAAATAGCACGTGAGCTGCTTACCGGGGAGCACGGTGTAGGCCGTGTGATCGCCCGCCCCTTTACTGGGGAATATCCGAACTTCACAAGAACTTCCAACCGGCATGACTTTTCCTTGGAACCGCCGCACATTACCATGCTGGATCAGCTGACGGAAAACGGGGTTGACGTTGTTTCCATCGGAAAAATTGTGGATATTTTCGCAGGCCGTGGAATTTCCGAAGCGGTCCGAACGAAAAATAATGCGGATGGCATTGAGCGCACGATTGAATATTTGGGGCACGACTTTAACGGCCTGTGCTTCATTAATCTGGTGGATTTCGATATGGTCTACGGGCACCGGAACGATGTGGATGGCTACGCGAAGGCGCTGACGTATTTTGATGAGCAGCTGCCACGCATTTTGGCGGGCTTGAAGGAGAATGACATTCTCATGATTACCGCTGACCACGGCTGCGACCCTGCGACTCCTTCTACCGACCATTCCAGGGAATATATTCCTTGGCTTGTATACGGAAAATCAGTCAAAGCCGGTGCGAACCTCGGCACACTGCCGACTTTCTCCGACATCGGAGCAACCGTACTGGATTATTTCGGAATATCACCAAAAATTAATGGTACATCACGGTTAAAGCAGCTGTTAAAATAATGATTTGAAATTTGAGAAATTTCGAAAGAGCAGAGTCTTTCAACCGTTTATTGAAAGGATGATCACTATCATGGCAAACGTACCAACTCCCCACAACGGGGCATTACCAGGAGAGATCGCACAAACGGTTTTAATGCCGGGCGATCCGCTGCGCGCAAAATTCATTGCCGATAACTATTTAACGGACGTGCATTGTTTTAACACGGTCCGGAATATGCTCGGCTTCACCGGAAACTATAAAGGAAAACGCGTTTCCGTCATGGGCGGCGGAATGGGTATGCCGTCTGTTGGAATTTACACATACGAGCTTTTCAATTTTTATAACGTGGACAATATTATTCGGATTGGTTCTGCGGGCGGAATCGCTGATAATGTTCATGTGCGCGACGTTGTGGTGGGCATGGGCGCGTGCACCGATTCCAATTACGCGGCTCAGTATTGCCTGCCCGGTACGTTTGCTCCGATTGCCAGCTACGACCTTCTTTCCAAAGCGGTCAAGGCGGCCGAAGAACTGAACGTAAAAACTGTAGTCGGTAATGTGCTTTCCAGCGACGTGTTTTACGGGGACAATGAAAACGCGCTGAAATCATGGAAGAAGATGGGCGTTCTTGCGGTGGAAATGGAAGCTGCCGCACTGTATATGAATGCCGCCAGAGCCGGAAAGAATGCACTCTGCCTGCTGACCATTTCCGACTGTCCGTTTACCGGCGAAGAGCTTTCGGCGGAAGAGCGGCAGACCGGGTTTAAGCAGATGATGGAAGTCGCATTGGCGCTTGCCTAATTTTTTTAAAGCTTGAGGACAATATAAAAAAGGAAAAATCTGTTTGTCAAATGCGGGTAAGTCTTGCAAAATCCCGCCGAAGGTAGTAATATCACATATTGTGGTATAAATAACCCCAAAAAAAATTTAGGAGGAAAATTTATGAAGAAAATTGTTGCACTCCTGCTTGCATCCGTCATGGCGGTATCGGCAACTGCGTGCTCCAACTCATCCACGACTTCCAGTGCGGCAAGTCAGGCGACAAGTGCGGCGGAAAGCCAGGCAGAAGCCTCGTCCACTGCAGCCAAAACAGATTTTAAGGTGGCAATGGTAACGGATACCGGCGGTGTCAACGACCAGTCCTTTAACCAGTCTTCCTGGGAAGGCCTGCAGCAGTTTGAAAAGGATACCGGTGCGAAAGTTAGCTACACCGAATCCAAGCAGGAATCCGACTATGCTACAAACCTTGACAAAGCAGCCGACGATGGCAACAAACTGATCTGGGGCATTGGCTTTGCCATGGCAGACGCGATTACCAACGCGGCTAAAGCAAACCCGGACATCAACTATGCTATCATCGATAACTCCTACGAGAATACTCCTTCCAATGTAACCGGTGTTGTGTTCCGTGCTCAGGAGCCTTCTTTCCTGGTTGGCTACATCGCAGGCAAAACCACCAAGACCAATAAAGTTGGTTTTGTAGGCGGCATTAAGGGCGTTGTCATCGATCAGTTCGAATTCGGCTATCGTGCAGGTGTTGCCTATGCTGCAAAAGAACTTGGTAAGACCATCACGGTTGATTCTCAGTATGCAGAGAGCTTCAGCGATTCTGCAAAAGGCAAGGCAATCGCTTCTAAGATGTATTCCAACGGCTGCGACATCGTGTTCCATGCTGCAGGCAATGTTGGCGTAGGCGTTATTGAAGCCGCTAAGGAAGCAAAGAAACTGGTCATCGGCGTGGATAAGGACCAGTCCTATCTTGCACCGGAAAATGTTCTGACTTCTGCCATGAAGCTGGTCAACAAAGCCATTGAACTCGTTTCTAAGGATGCTTTGGAGGGCAAGCAGATCGGTGGAAAGACCTATGATTACGGTCTTACGGAAGATGCCGTCGGTATCCCGGAAAAGCATGACCTGATGAGCGACGAAACCTATAATGCAGCGATTGCTCTGGAACAGAAGATTAAGGATAAGACGATCACTCCTCCGGCCAACGAACAGGATTTCAAAACGTTTGAAGCAAGCTTGAAGTAATTTTGCAAACCCAATCAAAATCTCTTCATACGCGGGGCGTTCTTCACAGCGCCCCGTTTTGTGTGAAGGGGTGAATCAAGGCAAGGGGGTTTTGTCATGGAGGTCAGCAAGGAATATGCCGTGCAGATGCACGGAATTACCAAATTATTTGGAACGTTTCGCGCCCTTGACAATGTGAATTTGGATGTGAAAAAAGGTTCCATACACGCTATTTTGGGTGAAAATGGTGCCGGAAAAAGTACATTGATGAATGTGCTGTACGGCCTTTATCAGGCAGACGCCGGTGAGATTTACTTAAATGGGGAAAAAGTTGTAATTAAGAATCCGAATGTTGCCATTGAACACGGAATCGGAATGGTTCACCAGCATTTTATGCTAGTCGATAATTTCACGGTTACTCAGAACATTATTCTGGGCACCGAAGTAACAAGCCGGTTTGGCGTATTGGATATGAAAAAAGCACGTGAGGAAATTCTCAACATTGTAAAGAAATACGGGTTGGAAGTAGACCCGGACGCAAAGATTGAGGATATTTCTGTCGGAATGCAGCAGCGTGTTGAGATATTAAAAGCACTTTACCGCGGTGCGGAAATCCTGATTTTGGACGAGCCGACCGCCGTGCTGACGCCGCAGGAGATTGAGGAACTTATCAGCATTATGCACAGCCTCATCGAGGACGGCAAAACGATCATCATCATCACCCACAAACTGAAGGAAATCAAAGCGTCTTCCGACGTTTGCACCATTATCCGCCGCGGGCAGTACATAGATACGGTTCCGGTTGCCGATGTGGACGAGGAAGAGCTTGCCACCAAAATGGTCGGTCACGCCGTAAAGCTTGTGGTGGATAAAACGCCGGCAAAACCCGGCGATGTCGTTTTTGAAATTGATCATCTGACCGTAAAGGACGATCGCGGGTTGGAGGCGGTCAAAGACCTTTCCCTGAAGGTGCGAAAGGGCGAAATCGTCGGTATTGCGGGCGTAGACGGGAACGGCCAGAAAGAATTGGTGGAGGCAATTACCTGCCTGACCCGTTCGGAAAGCGGCACTATTAAAATCAACGGCACGGAAATTCAGAATACCACTCCGCGCAATGTGATTGAACATAAGGTTTCCACCATTCATGAAGACCGTCAGCGGCGCGGACTGGTTCTTCCGTTTACCGTCGCGGAAAATATGGTCATTGAAAAATACCGTACTCCCGAGTTTAAACGGCATGGCATGCAGAACCGTGAAAAAGCGCAGGAATACACCAAGAAGCTGATTCAGGATTATGATATTCGTCCGGCGGGCTGCGAAAACCAGCCGGTGCGCGGGCTTTCCGGCGGAAATCAGCAGAAAGTTATCATTGCGCGCGAAGTTTCCAATGATCCGGATCTTTTGATTGCCGTTCAGCCGACCCGTGGACTGGATGTGGGCGCGATTGAATATGTGCATAAAACCCTGGTCCGCGAGCGGGACGCTGGAAAAGCAATTCTGCTCATCTCCCTGGAACTGGATGAGGTCATGAATGTTTCGGACACCATCGATGTAATTTATGACGGCACCATTGTGGCGGAATACAAGCAGGGCGAAGTGGATGAGAATACCATCGGACTTTTAATGGCGGGAGGCAAGCAGAATGAAAATGCTGTCCAAAATACTTAAAAAGCAGATTACGTCAACCATCATTGCGTTGCTGTTCGGTTTTCTGGTTGCCGCAATCGTGCTTGCAATTGCCGGTTACAACCCCGGACAGGCATTCGGAGCACTGTTTAAGGGAATGCTGTCAAAACCGAAGTACATTTCCAATGTAATTATTAAGGCAACACCGATTATTCTGACCGGGTTAAGCGTTGCGTTCGCCTTTAAAACCGGCCTGTTCAATATTGGCGCAGAAGGCCAGTATGTGGCCGGATCCATTGCGGCGGTTTTGGTTGGCGTAAAGCTGAACCTGCCCGCAGTGATTCAGGTCCCGCTGGTGGTACTGGCGGGTGTACTGGGCGGAATGGTGTTCGGCTCGGTGGTTGGATTTTTGAAAGCAAAGTTCGGAATCCACGAAGTTATCACCAGCATTATGCTGAACTGGATTTCCCTATACCTGTCAAACTTTATTGTGAGTTCGCAGGCTTACCATCTGCCGAATTCCACAAGTACTTATCCGGTCAATGAATCCAGCTACACCATGATTCTTCCGAAGTGGAAGACGTCCGACGCTGGAATGGCAGCATTAAAGCCAAATAAATGGCTGTATGAAATGATGCTGAAAACAGATGTGAATGTTGGAATTGTGATTGCCATCCTGATGGCAGTGGTGATTTGGGTTTTACTGTACCGCTCAAACAAGGGTTATGAACTGCGCGCCGTTGGTTTTAACCGCGACGCCGCAGAGTTTGCAGGAATCAACGTGAACCGCAACATCGTGCAGGCAATGCTCATTGCGGGTGCATTGTCCGGCCTGGCTGGGGCGCTTTCCATTACCGGAATTGCTCCGCATAAAATTTCAACGCTCGCTGCGTTTGAAAACTACGGCTTTAACGGACTTTCCGTTGCAATGATCGCGGGTTCTTCCCCGATTGGATGCGTATTTGCCGGTCTGCTTTTCGGCGGTCTGCTTTACGGCGGCCAGAGCGTTCAGCAGGAAGTCGGCGCGCCGACCGAGATTATCAATATTATGATTGGTACTATCGTCTTCTTTGTCGCGCTGACCAAGGTTGTACCCGCACTTGCGGAAAGACTGGAAAAGAGAGGTGTCGGCCATGCTCAGTAAGTTTTTACTTTTAATCGGAATTACGCTGATGTATTCCACGCCTCTGGTATTCGGCGCTTTGGGCGGCGTAATTTCCGAACGTTCCGGCGTTGTCAACATCGGAATTGAAGGTATGATGACGATGGGCGCGTTTACCGCGGCGGCGGTCAGCTATTACACCGGAAACCCGTGGATTGGCCTTCTTGCGGCCGGTGGGGCCGGTGTGGCAATTGCTTTGCTGCACGCCATTGCCTCGGTGACCTTCAAAGCGGATCAGAACGTCTCCGGTATCGCCATCAATCTTATCGGACCCGGCTTTGCACTCTTTTTCTGCCGGCTCCTGTTTAAGAATGCAACAACCACCCCCCCGGTACAAACGCTTCCCAAGCTGTTTGGCAACAATGCGTTTAACGGAACTCCGGTGGAGAATTTGAATGTTGATATCACGGTCATCCTCGGCCTGATTGTAACGGCAATTATGTGGTTCTATCTCTATAAGACCAAATGGGGCCTTCGCATTCGCTCCGTGGGTGAACATCCCGCCGCGGCGGATACGCTCGGCATCAATGTCAGCCGCACACGTTTCCTGTGCGTTCTGGCTTCCGGTATGCTGGCAGGATTCGGCGGCGCTTCCATGACGCTGGCGATTATTTCCCAGTTCAATCCGACCGCAATCAGCGGCCAAGGCTTCATCGCGCTGGCTGCTGTTATCTTCGGTAAGTGGACTCCGTTCGGTGCTTATGGAGCGTGCCTGCTGTTTGGTTTAGCACAGGCGCTGACGGTTGTGCTTGGCGGCAGCGACAGCGGAATTAATGTTCCGAGCCAGATTCTGGCTATGCTGCCTTATGTGTTGACGATTATCGTACTGATTTTGTTCGTCGGCCGTTCAGTTGCTCCGAAAGAGGACGGCATTCCGTATGAAAAAGGCGTTCGGTAAAGAATTTTTCTAGTTATGAACCCGTCATGCAGCGCTTGAAAGCTGCGAAAAATATCGTCCCGGGCGGCTTCCGGATTGCTTTTATCGGTGGCTGCCCGCAGCAAAAATATCTGGAGGATAAAATGGAACTTCAAAAAATATTGCGTTCGGTTGACCATACTCTGCTGACACAGAACGCCACATGGGCAGAAATCAAGCAGATTTGCGACGACGCCATGAAATATGGCACGGCTTCGGTCTGCATTCCCGCTTCTTATGTAAAGCGTGCGAAAGAATATGTCGGCGATAAAATGGCGGTTTGCACCGTTATCGGTTTTCCGAATGGGTATGCGACCACAGCGACAAAAGTATTTGAAACACGCGATGCCATTCAGAACGGCGCGGATGAAATTGATATGGTCATCAATATCGGATGGGTGAAAGACGGGCTTTACGACCTGCAGCTGGACGAGATCAAACAAATCAAGGCCGCCTGCGGGGATCGAATCTTAAAAGTCATTATTGAAACCTGTCTTCTGACGGACGAAGAAAAGATTAAAATGTGCGAAGTCGTGACCGAATCCGGTGCAGACTTTATCAAAACATCCACCGGATTTTCCACGGCAGGTGCTACCTTCGAAGATGTGGAGCTTTTTGCGAAGCATATTGGGCCAAAGGTTCGGATTAAAGCGGCCGGCGGCATTAAAACCCTTGACGATGCAGAGCGGTTTTTATCGCTGGGTGCTTCCAGACTTGGAACAAGCCGGATTATCAAGATTATCAAGAACGAGGAAGCGCACGGATACTAAGGCGGTTTTGACCAGATATGCAGACTGGATGGTTCTGTACGGAACGGGTTCAGAAAAGGGAAAGGGCGGATTTATCCGCCCTTTCTTAGACCGCAGTCAAGGCGGAAAATGGAATTGGAATTGACCATAGGAATGCTTATATAACAATGGTTTTCGGATAGAAACCAGCCATTAAGGAAGGTGATTTTATGCGGGAAAAAGAACTTGTAGATGCCGCCATTGCCGCACGCAAAATGGCTTATACCCCTTACTCTGGATTTCAGGTTGGCGCCGCTCTGTTGACCAAAAGCGGGAAAATTTATCGGGGCTGCAATATTGAAAACGCCTCTTTAACCCCGACGAACTGTGCGGAGCGAACCGCGTTTTTTAAGGCGGTCAGTGAAGGAGAAAAAGAGTTTGAAGCAATTGCCATCGTCGGCGGAAAAGCGGAGTCTGACATCAGCGATTACTGCCCGCCCTGCGGTGTTTGCCGGCAGGTTATGATGGAATTCTGCGACCCGGACCAATTTCATGTGATTCTTGCGCGGTCGCCGGAGGAGTGGAAGGTTTATACGCTGCGTGATCTTCTGCCGCTTGGTTTCGGAAAGAGTGATCTCGATTAGCGGCATCCAATCGCAACGGATTTACAGGAAGGTGACATAAAAATGAGAATGTATGATATTATTGCAAAAAAGCGTGACGGTGGGGAACTGACGGACGAAGAAATCCAGTTTTTCATTGACGGTTACGTTCGGGGCGAAATCCCGGATTACCAGGCTTCCGCTTTGCTAATGGCAGTTTATTATAAGGGAATGAACGCGCGGGAAACCGCCTCGCTGACCATGAGCATGGCGCGTTCCGGCGAAATGGTTGACCTCTCCTCCATTGACGGCGTAAAGGTGGATAAACACAGCACCGGCGGCGTGGGGGATAAGACCACGCTGATTATCTCCCCGATTGTTGCTTCGCTGGGCGTACGCGTAGCCAAAATGAGTGGTCGTGGGTTGGGCCATACCGGCGGAACCGTCGATAAAATGGAATCCATCCCGGGCATGCAGACTGCGCTGGACCGCGAACGTTTCTTTGACATTGTACGCAAGGTCGGCGTCAGCGTAATCGGGCAATCCGGCAACCTGGTGCCGGCGGATAAAAAACTGTATGCCCTGCGCGATGTGACTGCAACGATTGAAAGCATCCCGCTTATTGCATCCAGTATTATGAGTAAAAAAATAGCTGCCGGTTCCGACTGTATCCTGTTGGATGTTAAGACCGGAAGCGGTGCATTTATGAAGACCACGGAGGATTCCATCCGTTTGGCGCAGGCCATGGTGTCCATCGGGGAACATGTTGGAAGAAAGACCATCGCCCTGATTACGGATATGGACCGTCCGCTTGGAAATGCAATCGGAAATTCGCTGGAAATTTGCGAAGTTTGCGAAACACTGAAAGGCCGTGGCCCACAGGATTTGACGCAAATCTGCCTGGAACTGGCCGCCAATATGCTGTACCTCGCCGGAAAGGGTGACCTTGCAGAATGCCGCAGCATGGCCCGTACCCAGTTGGAAAGCGGCGCGGCCTTTGAAAAGCTCAAAGAAATGGTTGCTGCGCAGGGCGGCGATGTATCCGTCCTGATGGACAACTCGAAATTTGAACAGGCGAAGATCCAGCAGGAGATCCTAGCGAGCAGCGACGGCTATATTTATGCCATGAACACCGAGCAATGCGGTATTGCCTCCGTAGAGCTTGGCGCTGGACGGGAAAAGAAGGAAGACCCCATCGATTTCAGCGCGGGCATTATGCTCCGGAAAAAAGTTGGGGATGCGGTCAAAAAAGGCGAGCCGATTGCCACGTTTTACACGTCGACCGAAGCACGCTGCCGCGATGCGGAAGCCTTGTTCCAGCGTGCGGTGACCATCTCTCCCGAACCTCCGAAGGCCATTCCGATTGTCCACGCGCGCGTAACCCGCGACGGAGTGGAACAGTATTCTGTGTAACGGCCTGAATGGGAAATCATAGTACAGGAAAAGAATACGCCTTGATCCGGCTCTAAAAAGCCGTTTCAAGGCGTATTCTTTATTATTTCGAAAGGTTTGTTAGTCTTCTAAACCTTCAAACTGCATGTTGTAGTATTTCGCATACAGACCGTTCTGCTGCAGAAGCGTTTGGTGATTGCCGCGTTCCACAATTCCCTCGTCGCCGATTACGATGATTTCATCGGCGTTGCGTATGGTACTTAAGCGGTGCGCAATGACAATGGTGGTGCGGTTTTTGGAAAGCTCCTCCAGCGACCGCTGAATATGGCGTTCGCTTTCATTATCCAGTGCGCTGGTTGCTTCGTCTAGAATCAGAATTTTTGGGTTTTTCAGGAATACGCGGGCAATGGAAAGGCGCTGCTTTTGGCCGCCGCTCAGGCGCGTACCGCGCTCGCCAACGTAAGTGTCGTAGCCGTCTTCCAGACCCATGATGAAGTCATGAATATTGGCCCGCTTTGCCGCTTCGATAATTTCCTCGTCCGTCGCGTTCGGCTTGCCGTAGGCGATGTTTTCCTTTACGCTTCCGGCAAACATATAAACATCCTGCTGCACAATCCCGATGGAATCACGCAGGGACTTCAGCGTTACGGAACGCACGTCCTGACCGTCGATCAGTACACTTCCGGAGGTTACATCATAAAAGCGGGGGAGCAGGGAACACAGGGTCGTTTTTCCTCCGCCGGAGGGACCGACCAGAGCAACCGTTTTTCCCGCGTCAATCTGAATGTTGATGCCGCTTAGAACGTCGCTGCTTTCATCGTAGCGGAACGACACGTCGCGGTATTCAATCCTGCCCTTAACATCTTTCAGTTCCGTGGCGCCGGGGTTGTCCTGAATATCCGGCTGGGTGTCCAGAACCTCCACAAAGCGGCGGAACCCGGAATACCCCTTCTGGAACTGCTCGGTGAACTCGATGAGAACATCCACCGGATTGATGATGATATTTATGTAGAGGGCATAAACCGCAAGGTCCCCCAACCGGAGGGAGCCGTTGGCAATAAACAGGCCGCCGGTAATCAGCACGGTAATAAACAGCAGTCCCTCCAAAAAAGAAGTGCCGGAACGGTAAATTCCCATAGCACGGTAGCTGCTGGTTTTCGAATCCAGGAATTTCAGGTTGCTTTCGCTGAATTTTTTACGTTCCAACGGCTCGTTTGCAAAACTTTTTACCACGCGGATTCCTGCGAGACTGTCCTGAACCTTTGCGTTAACTCCCGCGATTTTCTTGCGGTTGTCCATAAAAATGGCCCGCATTTTTTTGTTCTGATGAATGCTGAAAATAATCAACACCAGGGTGACTACCATCAAAATCAAGGTCATGGGCACGTTGATCAGCATCATCAGAATAAAGCTGCCGATAATTTTAAGCAGCGAAATCACAATATTTTCCGGACCATGGTGCGCCAGTTCACTGATGTCGAACAAATCCGATACCAGCTTGCTCATCATTTCTCCGGTATTGTTTTTGTCGTAGTAAGAAAAGGACAGGCGCTGGAAGTGGTCGAACAAATCCTGACGCATATCGCTTTCCATGCGCGCACCCATGATGTGTCCCCAGCTGGTAATGTAATATTGGCATCCAAGGCGAACCAGTTCCATTACCAGAAGCGACACGGCAATAATCGGCAGGGAACGCAGGATTACCTGCGTCCCCTGCGCGTAGTAGCCCTTGGTCAGCCAGTTCAAAATCTGGGGAAACGCCACGTCGATCGCCGAAACGATCAGCGCGCAGAACATATCAAAGTAAAATATAGAACGGTAAGGTTTGTAATACTGAATAAACCGTTTAAAAATTGACATGGATCCTCCTGTTACATCTTATCCGGTTCGGGGTACTCTTCTCCAAAAGTCTCCACTGTGACGGATTTCATTACTTCATCCTCCAGCGGGCGGTCGTTATAATCGCGTTTTACAGAAACAATGCGGTCGGCTTCATCCATTCCTTCAATGACTTTGCCAAACGCCGCGTACTGGCCGTCCAGATGCGGAGCGTCTTCTACCATAATGAAGAACTGGGAACCGGCGCTGTTCGGATTCATGGCACGCGCCATAGAGAGTACCCCTCTGGTGTGTTTTAAGTTATTCTTTACGCGGTTTGCGGTAAATTCGCCTTTGATGCTGTAACCCGGGCCACCCATACCGGTGCCTTCCGGGTCCCCGCCCTGAATCATAAAGCCGGGGATAACCCGGTGGAATATGGTACCGTTATAAAATCCCTTTTTTATCAGTGAAATAAAATTATTCACCGTGTTTGGGGCAACATCCGGGTAAAGCTCTGCTTTGATGATACCGCCCTTGGTTTCAAATGTGACAACTGGATTTTTCATTGTGTTAACCACCATTTCTCCGTGCCATAAGTGCAATCGAATCCCCTGGGTGCACGGTGTCCCAGGAAATGTGAGTGCCTTCGATTGCAGTCATGGTATTATTATACCCAGAGAAAGTGCTTACTTCAAGACAAATGTTCGTGTTGTGAAAAATTCTGCTTTTTCCCGTTTATAAATTCTGGACTTTTACAAACGGCTTGCACTTTGCATCTAATTCTATGGTATAATAGTCAAATCAGCAGGGGCTGATTTGACATTCGAAAATTGCTGAGCGACGCGCAGCGCCTTCCCGCCGAACGGCGGCCACAATTTCCATGAAGGCTAAGATAAATTTGCTGTCGTTGATTTTTTATACCGGGAGCCACGTTTGTTTATGGCATAAATAGCATAATCATAAAATCAAGGACAGTAATTAGGAAATAAATTCTCGGAACTGAAATAACAGGGAATCGGTTAAACCCCAGAGAACGAAGAAAGGATAGCCAAAATGAAACTAATTTCGTGGAACGTAAACGGCCTAAGGGCTTGTATAAACAAGGGATTTTTAGATTTTTTTAATCAGGTGGACGCGGATGCCGTTTGTATTCAGGAAACCAAAATGCAGCCGGATCAGGCGGAGATTTTTCTGCCGGGCTATACGCAATACTGGAATTCTGCAGAAAAGAAAGGATATTCCGGAACTGCGATTTTTACGCGCAGGCCGCCTTTACAGGTGACATATGACATCGGCGCGCCGGAGCACACCGGGGAGGGCCGCTCGATTACACTGGAATATGAAGATTTTTACCTAGTTACGGTTTACACGCCGAACGCGCAGCGTGAGCTGACCCGTCTGGATTATCGGATGCAGTGGGAGGACGCGTTCCGGGCGTACCTGAAGCAGCTGGATACCAAAAAGCCGGTGGTGGTTTGCGGCGACATGAACGTGGCGCATCAGGAAATTGACCTGAAAAACGCGAAAAGCAACGTGGGAAACGCCGGGTTTACCAATGAAGAACGTCAGAAAATGACGGAATTGCTGTCCAGTGGGTTTACAGACAGCTTCCGGTACCTTCATCCCGATCAGACGGGAGCCTATACCTGGTGGTCCTATATGTTTAAAGCGCGCGAAAAAAACGCCGGATGGCGGATCGATTACTTTTTGGTATCCGACCGTATGCGTGATCGCATTGTGGAAAGCAATATCCTGGCCGACGTTATGGGAAGTGACCACTGCCCGGTGGAACTAATACTTTCGGAAAACTAAATGGCAACGCCTACGCGCTTCATTGCAACAAAATCATTTAAGAGCGAATCCAATTTTAAGATGGAAGAAGGGCATTTATGCAATTACTGTTTTACGGCGCGGATAAAGAGGTTACCGGCAGCTGCCACTGCCTGCTGGTGAACGGGAAACGGATTCTAATTGACTGCGGGCTGCAGCAAGGGGCGGATGAGGACGACAACCACCGGCTGCCCTTTTATGCCACCCAAATTGACTATGTTCTTGTCACCCATGCCCACATCGACCACAGCGGGCGGCTTCCCCTGCTGGTGAAAAACGGCTATTCGGGCAAAATGTTCGCCACGCGGGCAACCTGCAACCTGCTCTCCATCATGCTGCGCGACAGCGCGCACATTCAGGAAATGGATGCGATCAACGAAAACCGAAAGGGCCGCCGTGCCGGACGCGAACCGGAGGAGCCGATTTACACGGTGGAAGACGCGCAGGAAACCATGTCTCGAATGGTTCCGTGCAGCTACGGGGAAATGGTGGAGCTGTGCGAAGGGGTTCGTTTCCGCTTTGCCGATGCGGGGCATTTGCTGGGCTCCGCTTCCGTGGAACTGTGGTTGACAGAGCGCGGGGTCACTAGAAAAATTGTTTTTTCCGGGGATATTGGCAACACCAATCAGCCGATTATCCGCGACCCGCAGTATATTGACGAGGCGGACTATGTCGTGATGGAATCCACATACGGCGACCGCGACCATGAGGAAGTCGAGGATTATATCCCCGTTTTGGCCGAGTTGTTTGACCGCACGCTTGCGGATGGTGGCAACGTGGTTATCCCAAGCTTTGCTGTGGGCCGCACGCAGGAGCTGCTCTATTATATCCGGGAAATCAAAGAGCGAGGCTTGGTGAAAAGCAATCCCGATTTTCCGGTGTACGTCGACAGTCCCCTCGCTGTGGAGGCCACCAAAATATACAGCGGTGACCTGACCGGTTACGCGGATGAAGAAACCATCCGCCTGATTCAGTCGGGGTTCCGCCCGATTTCCTTTTCCAACCTGAACGTGTGCAGCACGGTGGAGGAAAGCCGGGCGCTGAATGAAGACCGGACGCCGAAGGTGATCATTTCTTCCAGCGGGATGTGCGAAGCGGGTCGAATCCGGCATCACCTGAAACATAATTTGTGGCGGCCGGAGTGCGCTGTTGTATTCGTCGGTTTTCAGGCAAACGGCACGCTGGGCCGGATGCTGCTGGAAGGGACAAAAAAGGTAAAGCTGTTTGGCGAAGAAATTGCGGTGCAGGCTCACATTTACAATTTCCGAGCATTGTCCGCCCATGCGGATAAAACGGGGCTTTTGAAATGGATTAAGGCATACCGGCAAAAGCCGCAGCGTGTATTCGTGGTGCATGGGGAGCAGGAAGTCTGCGAAGCGTTTACGCAGCAGCTGAGAGTGCTTGGATTTCCCGCTTACGCACCGAATTTTGACGCTGTTTATGACCTGATTGGAAATCAGGTACTGGAAGAGGGGTTGGAGCCTGACGTTCGCCATGGGGAGAAAAGAGACCGCAAGTTTTCTGCTCCGTTTGCCCGCTTGATGGAGGCCGGGAAACGGCTGATACTGGTCATTAAAAAGAACGAGGGCTGCTCCAATAAGGATCTGGCGAAGTTTACAGACCAGATTATTTCGCTTTGCGATAAGTGGGACCGGTAGCCGGGTCGGAGTCAAACGGTTCGGAGGAGCGCGGCAAAGAAGCTGCTAAAAAGCTGCGGCTTACATCACAAGAAATGCACCTAAAAACGGGCTTTTGAAGCCAGTTTCAGGTGCATTTTTATTTTTTTGAACGGCTATTTACAGCGGTGCCTTTTGCACGCAAATTTGTGTACACGGATTTACTCTTTTACGCCCCCAAGCGTCAGCCCGTTTACAAAATATTTCTGAAGGAATGGGTACACACACATAATCGGAACAATCGTGATAATCGTCATGGTCGCACGTACCGACTGCGGCGTAACAATGTTGCGCATCGCCGCGGGAATCAGGGCCTGCGCCTGGCTGGACTGGGTGGAATGACTTTGCGAGGTTTGAAGCACCTTTTGCAGCTCATACGCCAATGTGCTTAGGGACTGATTGTTTCCGCAATACAGCATGGTGTCGAACCATGAGTTCCACTGGCCTACCGCAACAAACAAGAGGATGCAAGCGACCACGGGCATGCTAAGCGGGAAGATGATGGAAAAGATGATTCTAAACTCACTGGCGCCGTCAATTTTCGCAGATTCAATCAGGCCCTTCGGCAGTTCGGAGATATAACTGCGCACCACCATAATGTTCCAAGCACTGACGGTAGCAGGAAGAATATAGACCAAAAAGTTATTAATCAAATGAAGATCCCGCATCAGGAAGTACCCCGGAATCAATCCACCGCTGAAGTACATGGAAAATACAAACAAATAGGAATAGAACTTGTTTAGCACAAATGATTTCTGCGACAGCGCGTAGCCGATGATTACGGTGCATAGCACGTTGGCCACAGATCCCGTCAACGCCCTTAAAATGGAAACAACACTTGCCCAATATACATTTTCTTCGCTTAAAATCAAAGAATAGTTACTAAATGTAAACTGTCTTGGCCAAAGGTAAAGGCCGCCCCTCAGGGAATCGACCGGGGAATTCAGGGAATAAACCAATGTGTTCCAAAATGGATACAAGGTTACAATGATCAGAAAAATCATGATAATGGTGTTTATAATATCAAAAACAACGTCACCGGTTGTTCTTCTGTGAAGGTGAAACACTTTCAAAATAGTTCGCTCCTTCCCACAATTTTAGAATGCGCTCTCACCACTGATCGTTTTGGAGAGTTTGTTAAAAGTCGTAACCAGAATGAGTGCGACGACGGAGTTGAAAATACCGGCGGCGGTTGCAAATGAATATCTTCCCATGCCCATGCCGTAATTATATACATACAGCTCTAGTGTCTGTGAATAGTCAATCACCATATTGTTGGAAAGCAGATAAGTCTGCTCAAATCCTACCGTCAGCAGGTTTCCGACGCTTAAAATCAACAGAATTTTAATGGTCGGCAAAATCCCCGGCAGTGTTATGCTAAATATTTTGCGGAACCTCCCCGCGCCGTCAATGTCGGCAGCCTCATAAATATCTGGATTGATGCCGGACATTGCAGCCAGATAGATAATCGAATTCCATCCGATTTCCTTCCATAAATCCGAACCCGCCATAACGCCCCAAAACAGTTTCGGGGTTCCCATAAAATTAAATGGCTCAGAGATAATGTGCAGCTTCATCAAAATTTCGTTTACCACACCGCCGTCGGTGGATAGGCACGTATATACCAGACCGGAAACAACGACCCAGGACACAAAATGCGGCAAATAGGAAATGGTCTGTACCGTCTTCTTAAACGCCAGATTTTTGATTTCGTTGATGAGCAAAGCCAGAGTAATGGAACCCAAGTAGCCGGTTACCAGCTTTAACAGGCTGATTCCCAGCGTATTGCGTATGCCAAGGAAAAAGTAAGAGTCATGGAACAAATCGTAAAAATTCTTAAAACCGACCCATTTCGAATTAAAAATGCCAAGACCCGGCTTGTAATTTTGAAATGCCATAATCCAGCCCCAAAGCGGGACATAATTAAAAAGAATCAAAAGCGCTGCAAAAGGCAGTGTGATGAGCACAAGGTCCTTTTGACGCACGAGCGAAGCAAAAAAACTTTTCTTTTTTGGCATGAGTGCCACAGAACCATTTTCAAGCTTTGGAGAGACCTCAGCTTTTATCATAGTAAATCCCTTCCTATCGATGTCACTTACCGCTCAAAAGCCGCTCAGGCCTCATAAAATACCTGCATTTGGTCAAAAGCAGCAAGAAATTTTTATGAAGCGGAATGATTTCAGTTTATAACAATGGTTGAGGCAAACACCGTTGCCTCAACCATACCCTCAAATCAAAACCTTAGTCTGGTTAGTTCCACTCCTTAATTCTCTTTTGCACCTGCTGGGTGAAGTAAGACTCGGTGCTGTTGTACTTTGCCGCCTTCATTTCATTGCAATACTCATTCCAAACGTCCTCGAAGGTTCCGGCTTTTGCGTTTATTAGTTTGGCAAGGTATTTATTGGTGATATCACCCGATTTTTTCTGGGCATCTTGAAGCTCCGGCTGGGAGTCGGGGATGGAGATATCCCACCCATATCCAAATTTGGAGCTCTTCATGGGAGCCAGCATGTCGTAAAGGTTGGATACCTTGTAGCCTTGCAGGACCTCTTTTTCATAATCTTTGTAATGGGAGGAAATATACAGCGGCAGATTTTGGGGATGCACGTAGTTGCCATCGGAGAATTTGGTGTTTGCATCAAGATTCGGATGCGGGAAGTTCCACCATTGACCAACGCCTTGCTTTTTGGCGTAGTCCGCATCGTCGGCTTTTTTCAGCTGTTCTTCGGTCAGGGTCATTTTTCCGTCTACAACTGTGTAATCTTCGCCTTCAATTCCCCACTGGACAAGCTTTTGAACTTCTTCGCTGCACATGGCATCCAGGAACTTAAAGGCTCCAACGGGGTCTTTGCAGCTTGTGGTAATGCAGATGCCCTGCCCGGCGGAAATAGATTCAATTCCGTTGTAACTTTCTGCTTCTACACCCGGAAATACCACGGAAATAGCAAACGGAACCTGATCGTACATTTTCTGGTTTTCCAGCGAAGCAATTTGGTTAGTGATTTCCCATCTTCGTCCATAGAACGCCAGCACTTTTCCGGACGCTATGTTTTGGTAGAACTGATCGGCAGTCTGTGAAAACATGTTGGGGTCAATCATGCCTTTTTGTTGTGCCTCGTTCAGCTTTTTATAATAATCGTGACTCCATTTGGAAAGCGAAAAGTTGTGTGCGGTGCCGTCGGCGTCATAATAGTTTCCGCCGGTGTTGGGGTACCCGGCCAGAAGAGCCGGAACGCCGCTGATTAAATAAGAACCATCGCGGTCGCCGCGGGATGCAAACGGAATGACTTTTTGACCGTTAATGGTAGGATGCTCTTTTGCAAATTTCTCGAGCATGGCAAAAAAGTCGTCCAGTGTCATTTTATTGGGCCAGTTATTTGCTTTTAAAACCTGTTTCTGCACGTAGAAGCCATACAGGGGGTAGATGGGGGTGACGGTTTTTCTTGCTGGGGACAGGGAATAAATGTGGCCGGTTTCCGGGTCCTTCAGCTTTTTCAAGTCGTCGCCGTACCATTTTTTAATATTAGTGCCGTATTTTTCTATGTAATCATCCAGAGGAACCAAAGCGCCGGCATCGCGGTAAACGTTCAGCTCATTGTGCGGATTCAGCAAATCATCATACTGTCCGCTGGCGGTTTGGGTGGTTGCAATGGTCGCCTCGTCGCTGCCCACCTGATAGTCGCATTTCAGTTTGACACCGGTAATTTCCGTAACCTTTTTGCCAACGGGTGTGTTGGAAAGATCCAGCGGGGTTGTCTGGCCCATGGTGTACAGGGAAAATGTTTTAATCTCCTTCTGCTCTCCTCCAGAGGTTGCGCCTGTTGCCTGATTTCCGGGCGACTGACAGCCTGACGCCGCAGAGGCAATCATGATTGCCGCCATTATAACGCTAATCTGCTTTTTCATTGCGCATTTTCCTTTCAAGTAATTTCATTCGGTTTTCCGGGAACCATCCGGCTAATGAGGATGAAAATCCATTGCGATCAGAATCATGGTCATGCTGTCCCTCCTCTCGCTTTTATTCCAATCTCGAATGAAGCAACAAAGGCATTTGCAGCAATCAGTACTGTCACCGTATGTGGTTATGACTTGGCCGGATTCCTTGCTGTAATCCCATAGTTCTTTACCGGCCCGGCGAATGACGGGATAAACTGTATTGGGTACTGGAACGCCAAATACGTGCATTTATCAAATTACGACATTAATTGTATTTTTGTCACGTTACAATAACGATACAATAGAATTATATTCTGGTTTATCATCTTGTCAATAGTTTGTGTTTATATTATTTTGTTTTATATATTTTGAATAAGTTAAGATAATTAATGTTGCCAATATTAACAATATGAACTGTTAAATGCAACATATATCATAATTATTGTGCAAATTATAATTGTTGCAAATTCAATATTGACAATGCGCATAGTTGAAGTATAATGTTATTGTTACGTTAAATATCTACTTTAGTGACGTTATCAAATTGTGTGAAGCAATTCTTTATTCTCTGCATTAATTTTAAATTAGGAGAAGATATGAATGGGAAAAGTTACGATTATCGGAGAAAATTTACCCAGCATGCCGTGGCAGGAAAAGCCGGAGGACTGCAAAAGCGTTGTGTGGAGGCACCGTGAAAACCCGATTATTGACTGGGAGCCCACGGAAAAATCATCCCGTATCTTCAACAGCGCCGTAATCCCTTATCAAAATGAATTTGTTGGCATCTTCCGATCAGACCATAAGGATGGAATTCCACAGCTGCATTTCGGCAGAAGCAAGGACGCCTTGCATTGGGAGATTGAAAACGAGGAAATCCACTGGGTCGACCAAAGCGGTAAGCCGTATGATCCGGTTTACGCGTATGACCCTCGGCCGATTAAGATTGAAAACAAGTATTATATTGAATGGTGCACGGATTTTGGCGGGGCTGCACTGGGCCTTGGCGTTACCGAAGATTTTAAAACGTTTACCAGACTGGAAAATCCGTTTATTCCCTTTAACCGCAACGGGGTGCTCTTTCCCAGAAAAGTAAACGGCAACTTTTTAATGCTCAGCCGGCCGAGCGACAGCGGGCACACACCGTTTGGCGATATCTTTCTAAGCGAGAGTCCGGATCTTATTTATTGGGGAAAACACCGGCGCGTTATGACGAAAGGAGGCGGCTGGTGGCAAAACCTTAAAATCGGTTCCGGACCAGCACCGATTGAGACAAGCGAAGGATGGCTGCTGTTTTACCATGGAGTTTGCGGAACGTGCAACGGCTATGTTTACAGCTTTGGTGCGGCGATCCTGGATTCTAACCATCCAAGCAAGGTGCTTTACCGAACCCGTGATTATCTGATGACTCCACAGAAAGAATACGAAACCACTGGGTTTGTCCCCAATGTTGTTTTCCCATGTTCCACGCTGTGCGACGCCGCAACCGGCCGCATTGCCATTTACTATGGATCTGCCGATACCTATGTTTCTGTAGCTTATGCAGAGGTGGACGAACTGGTTCGTTACATTAAAGCAAATTCCAGGTTGTTGGACGGCGACAGCATCGAGTACCGATAAGTACCGGTAAATAGTTTCACGATGTCTCCGATATTTTACAAGGATGTCCGGAATAATAAATTATTTACTCGATTTCATCATGACATTTTGCCCAATGCCTTATATAATTAATGTAACATAGGTTTACGCCGTATTTAAAAATCATTTGAGGAGCATGCAAAGAATGAGCAATAAGGTAAGTATGCAAGATGTTGCTGACAGTGTGGGCGTATCCAAGGTAACTGTGTCAAAAGTTTTGCGCGGCAAAAGCGATGTCAGCGAAGCAATGAGCAAAAAAATCATGGATGCGGTAACACGCCTTGGGTATGTGTATGATAATAAAAAAGAAAAAGCAGATATCTCCAAAATTTCCGTATTGACCGCCGGGCACTTTTTTGGAATCGGAGGCAGCGACTGTTTTTATGTGAAACTGTATCAATGCCTTTCGGAAGAATTTGAAAAGCTGAATATTGATGTTATGCTGAGCATCGTAGACCAGCAGAGCGAAATGGAAATCACGATTCCGGAGAAACTGAAGAACCGGGATGTGGACGGAATTATCGTGATGGGTCAGCTTTCCCGGGAATACCTTAGAAGCTTGATGGCGCTGAAAATCCCGCTGGTGTTTTTGGATTTTTATTACGATGATTTCAACGTTACCAGCATTAATACGGATAACTTTTTCAACACCTATGAGTTAACCAACAAGCTGATTCAGCTCGGCCATACCAAAATTGGATTTGTTGGAACCTTGGATGCCACCAGCAGCATACAGGACCGTTTTTTAGGGTATTATAAATCGCTGATTGAACACCATATCCCGTTAAATCAAGAATGGATTTTAAATGACCGCGAGAGCGACGGCACCTATCTCAATATTGAGCTTCCAAAGGCGCTGCCCACCGCCTTTGTCTGTAACTGCGACGAAGTCGCAATGTTGTTCATCAACAATCTGAAAGCACACGGATATAAAGTACCGGATGACATTTCGGTAACCGGTTTTGATGATACGAATCACTCCATGCTTTCTAATCCGAAAATTACAACCGTTCAGGTCAATTTGGAAGAAATGGCACATCTTGCCGCCAAGGCCATGATTCGTGATATTGGCAGCAACAAGCATAAAAACCGAATTTTAATTAAAGGAAAAATCATCTTCCGGGAATCGACCACTCGATTCCCGGATCCATCTGAATGATAAGGCGGGTGTTTTTTTGAAATTTCCGGATCATTTTATCTGGGGTACGTCAACGTCCTCCTATCAAATCGAAGGGGCGGTAAACGAGGACGGCCGGGGGAGCTCCGTTTGGGACGAGGCCTGCCGCCACCTAAACATTGTACAGGACGGCTGCAGCGGCGACCCGGCGTGCGACCATTACCATCGCTGGGCGGAAGATATCGGGATTATGAAGGAAATTGGGGTTCAGGCATACCGGATGTCCATCTCGTGGCCCCGGATTCTTCCCGATGGTACCTCGAAAATCAACCAAAAAGGGCTGGATTTTTACCTGCGCCTTGTGGAAGAGCTGGTGAAAAACGGGATTACGCCATACATCACGCTTTTTCACTGGGATTTTCCCTATGCATTGTACCGCAAAGGCGGAATGCTGAACGATGAAAGCCCGGATTGGTTTGCTGAATATGCCGGGATTGTAACGGAAAGGCTTTCTCCTCTAGTTTCTCACTGGATTACTTTAAACGAGCCGCAGTGCTATATCGACCTGGGGCACCGTACCGGGTTCCATGCGCCCGGATTGACTCTGCCAATGAACGAGGTCCTGCGCGCTGCGCACAATTTGCTGCTGGCCCACGGAAAAATGGTGATGGCGATGCGCGCCGCCGCAAAGCAGCCGCTTAAAATTGGAATTGCCCCGGCTTGCATGGTGGTCTGCCCGGAAAACGAGAAAGATACCGCACTTGCAAGAAACGAAACGTTCCGTGTAAAAGCGGGCACCACGTTCAATAATACCTGGTGGTTAGACCCTGTGTTCTTAGGCTCATACCCAGAAGACGGACTTCGTGCTTATGAAAAGGATCTGCCTCCAATCGGTGCGGATGACATGAAAATCATCCATCAGCCGATTGACTTTCTAGGCCAGAATATTTATCATGGAACCGTAGTACGAAAATCTGCCGATGGCCGGGCGGAATACGTTGCCCCAAAAGCCGGAGGCGAAATGACCGATATGGGATGGAATGTTGTTCCCCAATCCTTATATTGGGGTCCGAAGTTCTTTTATGAGCGGTATCGCAAGCCGATCATCATTTCAGAAAACGGCATGACAAACCTGGACTGGGTTTCCGCCGACGGCAAAGTGCATGACCCCCAGCGCATCGAGTTTATGCGGCGCTACATACGGGAAAATCTTCGCGCCATTCAGGATGGGGTCGATGTTCGGGGCTATTTCTACTGGTCCCTTTTGGATAATTTTGAGTGGGAAAGAGGATACACCAAGCGCTTCGGGCTGGTGTATGTGGATTACGAAACACAGCAGCGCCGCATAAAAGATTCCGGCCGGTGGTACCATGACCTGATTGTATCCAATGGGGAAATCCTTTAAAGAGAAAAGCCACGCAGGGCATAGGAGCAAAAACAAACTCCTGTCGTTTGGTTTCCGGTTCGAATCACGGACTGAATGCCGATGATTCGGAGTTTTTGCGATGGGGCAGGCATCCAAACCTAAATCGGAGAAAGGCATGTTATGGAAAGAGTAATTGATTTAAGCGGTAACTGGGGCTTGGCCTTGGATGAGGAGAAAAAATTGTCGCAGCCAACATTCCGGGACTCCATTCATTTGCCAGGAACCACTTCCTACTGCAAAAAGGGCAGGAAAAATCCCAAGGGAGAGATCGGATGCCTGACGGATGAATACAAATTTGAAGGCTATGCGTGGTATTCAAGGGAGGTAGAAATCCCGCCGGATCTTTTCGGGAAAAAGTGTTTTCTGCTGCTGGAAAGAACGCGCAAAACAACCGTTTTTATCGACGACAGGAAGGTCGGGAGTCGGAACAGTCTGTGTACGCCGCACGTTTACGATGTTTCGGACCAAATGACGGCGGGCCGTCACACCCTAACAGTTCTTGTGGATAATACGGATTATCCGACGAAAGGCGGGCATCTAACTTCCCCCGATTCGCAATCCAATTGGAACGGCATTACCGGCAGAATCGAGCTGCGGGTATTTAACCAAGCATACATAAGCGACGTACAAGTTTACCCGAATGTGCAAAGCCGGTCTGTAAAACTGAAAATCAAACTAGCAGGTACACAAAGCGGGACGGTTACGGTTTCGGCAAAGAGCTTTAACGGCGGGGAAGAGCACATTGTGCCGGAACAGGATTTTGCCGTTCGTTCGGACGAACCGACCGTAGAATATTTCCTCGGCCGGGATGCCGTGCTGTGGAACGAGCACACCCCGAACTTGTACCGATTGAAAATCACGCTGAAACAGGACGAAATCACAGTTGATACGACTGAAGTGAACTGCGGCCTGCGTGAAATATCCACTACCGGGGATAAGATTACCGTAAATGGACAGCCGGTTTTTCTCCGTGGAAAACAGGAGTGCTTGAATTTTCCCCGCACCGGTTTTGCGCCTACCGGTGTGGACGAGTGGCTTCGGGTTTTTAAAATTGCAAAGTCCTACGGCATTAACCATTACCGGTGTCATACCTGCTGCCCTCCCGAAGCCGCGTTTGAGGCCGCCGATTTAATGGGAATTTATCTGGAACCGGAACTCCCATTTTGGGGAACCGTTACGGATGAGGGTGATGAAAACCATAACGGGGCAGAGCAGGAATTTTTAGTGCAAGAAGGTTACCGGATTTTGAGATGCTTTGGCAACCACCCTTCATTTGTTATGTTTTCCTTGGGTAATGAGCTTTGGGGCAGCAAAAAAGTGCTGAATTCCGTGTTAGGCATGTACAAGGAGTATGACTGCCGTCACCTTTATACGCAGGGTTCAAACAATTTTCAGTTTTGTCCGGATATTCTGGAAAACGATGACTTTTTTGTCGGTGTCCGTTTTTCCGAAAACAGGTTGATCCGCGGTTCTTACGCTACGTGCGACGGCCCTCTGGGGCATGTGCAGGCCGATGTGCCGGGAACCCAGAAGGATTATGACAGCGATATCGTTCCTTCTGCCGATTTGCAAAAGGAGAGCTCCAAGAGCGAAAGCCAAACCATTCAAATTCAGGTTGAAACCGGGATAAAAACCGTTCGCGCACAATGTGCTCAAGAAGAGAAAGCCCTTGTTCCCAAAATTCCCGTGATTTCACATGAAATCGGGCAATATGCAATTTACCCGAATTATAAGGAAATCGAGAAATATACCGGCTCGCTTAAACCAAAAAACTTTGAAATCTTCCGTCAAAGGCTGGAAGAAAAGGGACTGGGTGATCTTGCGGAAAAATATTTTTATTGTTCCGGAAAGCTGGCGGTCGCTTGCTACAAAGACGAGCTTGAAACGGCGTTTCGTTCCAGAAAGCTGGCGGGTTTTCAGCTTCTTGACCTGCAGGATTACAGTGGCCAGGGGACGGCGCTGGTAGGAATTTTGGATTCGTTTTTGGATTCCAAAGGGCTTGTTTCACCGGAAGAATGGCGTACATTCTGCTCCGATACGGTGCTTTTGGCGAGGTTTCCAAAGTATAATTATGTTTCGGGGGAAGTATTCCACGCGCATTTGGAATTGTGCTGCTATCGTGCCGCCCCGCTGCCGCCGTTTACGCTCATATGGAAAATCAGGGATGACGGCCGCGTTTATGAATCCGGAGCTTCCAAAATATCAGACCCCGGAACGGAAAATTACATTGATATTTGTGATATCAACGTTCCCATTCCGGATACAGCTGGAATGAAAAAGCTGATTCTCCAGTTAAAAATCGAAGAACTGGGGATAGAAAAAAGCTATGCAATATGGGAGTACCCAAAAGACATACTGATTGATTTATCCGGTCTGAATGTGTATAACGGCTATTCCGCGCAAGTGGACGCAAAGCTGAAACAGGGGGAGAACGTCATTCTTTTTGCCAAACCGGACACGGTGAAAAATTCAGTAAAAGGCTTTTACTGCACTGATTTCTGGTGCTACCCGATGTTTCGTTCGATTTCGGAGAGTATGGGAAAAGAAGTTGCGGTTGGGACCATGGGACTGCTGATTCAAAATCAGCACCCGGCGTTAAAATATTTCCCATGCGAAGAATATTCCACTTACCCGTGGTGGCATATTATTCAAAATTCTTGCTCGGTGATTCTGGATAACACCTTGCAAAATTTCAGGCCGATTGTCCAGACCATCGATAATTTCGAACGGAACCATAAACTGGGATTCCTGTTTGAGTGTAAAGTGTTTTCAGGCAATCTGCTGGTTTGTGCCTGCGACTATGAAAAGCTCTTGGAACATGCGGAGGGAAGGCAGCTCCTGTTCAGCCTTTTCAGCTACGTCCGAAGCGGTGCATTCCACCCGGAACAAGAACTTGGGGCCTCCCTGCAGTCATTGTTTGAGGAAGACAACCCATGATGTAAATTTGCCGGATTTGCTTAACCGTTCGACGTTCGGTCGTGTTGCTATTTTCGTGCCATATTAGGAAATACATAGGCATCTCCACATTCCGAGAACAGACCAAAAGGAGGCGGCTGTGTGAACCGCAAAGATTTTCAGCAATTTGCGCCAAACGGCATGGTAAACCGGGGCAACCGGCGCAGCATTCAGCTTTGCATGGAAAAAGCGGAGACAGGCCAGCCTGTAACCCTGGGATTTTTGGGAGGTTCCATTACCCAGGGCAGCCTCGCTTCTTCTCCAGAAACCTGCTATGCCCATTTGGTTTACCAGTGGTGGAAGCGTAAATTTCCAAAGTCGGCGGTGTCTTACATCAACGCCGGCGTTGGGGGAACGACCTCGCAGTTTGGCGTGGCTCGCGTGAAGGAAGATCTTTTGGCGGCAAAACCGGATTTTATCATCCTTGAATTCAGTGTAAACGACGGCCCCACGGACTTTTTTGAAGAGACTTACGAGGGACTCGTGCGCACGGTACTGAAAAGCGCTAACCACCCGGCAGTTTTGCTGCTCCATAATGTCCGTTACGACAATGGAATCAGCGCGGAGGAACGCCACCTGAAAATCGGCAGAGCGTATGACCTTCCATGTGTCAGCATGAAAGCCAGTTTGTACCCGTGTGTTGTTTCCGGCTTAATTCGGGCAGACGAGATTTCCCCAGATGGATTGCATCCGAACGATTTTGGGCATTCTCTTATCGCGGACACGGTAGCGGCCTGTTTGGAGGATATTTACCTACAACCGGCTGCGGCACAACCGCCCTGCAGTTTGCTTCCCAAACCGGTGACGAAAAATCGCTTTGAGGATTCCTTCCGCCTTCGAAATTACAGCTACACACCGCATTGTTTGGGGTTTCGATGTGATGACCGGAAGCAGAACAGCATTCAAGACTGTTTTAAACAGGGGTGGATGGCCTGCAAAGTCGGCGATGCCATCTCGTTTGAGTTTGAGGGCACGGGGGTTGCTGTTCAGTACCGGAAGAGCGTTCTTCATCCGGCGCCGGTAGCGCAGGCGGTTCTGGATGGGGATCCGTCGTCCGCTGTAATTTTGGATGGTAATTTTGATGAGACATGGGGCGACTGCCTTTTTATTACCACGCTGGCGCAGGATCTTCCGGCAGGGAAACATTGCCTCGAGATCCGCATCACAAAGGCCGAACCAGAACCGGCTGCGGAGTTTTACCTTGCCGCGGTTCTCGTTTCCCGGTAATTCCTATAGCGGACGGGTTCTGTCGCCGAGTTTCGCTTTTACCTGCTGATTAAAGCAGCTTGTGCAGTCTATAATCGGCATAAAGATTTTGAGGGATTCGAACATTTTTAAAGAGAGGAAGGACAGCCGTTTAATTGCGGCTGTCCTTCCTCTCTTTATAAGGGTGTGCCCTCTGCATTGTATTGTATCCAATTCAGTGTGTAAACATGAAATAGACGGTTCAGCAAGATTAATGCGCAGGAAAGAAAACCAAACCGGCGGTAAGGGAAAACGCTGTAGCATACCGGTTTTTGTTCTTTCACCAGAAACCGAGAATCCCACTTCTTAATGTTGTTGACGCTGGAAATGCCCCACTGAATTCGTGCGTTTGAAATTCCCGATTTTCGGATGATCCGGTTCGCAATGGAAACACCGAAAGGAGTCAGTGTATCAAACGCGATTTCACAGCCCGGAAAACGGTCGGCAATCCTTTTCAAAAACAAACGAATATCCGGTTCTTTAAAGTACATCAGCACCCCGCTGATCAAAAACAGGATTCCATCCTCCGGCGGAGCGATTTCCTCCAGAAAGTCGGGCTCAAACATCGACCTTGCAATATAATGAATCTGCGGGTCCTGCCGCAGTAGGGTTTTCCGAAGATCAATCACGTCGGAAACATCCAAATCATACCACTGAACGGTTCCGTTGTTTACGCGGTAAAAGGTTGTGTCCAGTCCCGCGCCAATATTAACAATGGTGGCGTGCGGGTGTTCCAGCAGGAATCTGCGGATGATGCCGTCCTGCTCCTTTGCCCGTGCCGCAAGCATGACGATGAAGAACTTACGGATTTTTGCGTGGAACCTAGAAAAATTGTAGTCGATGCGGTGCACCATTTGAATCGCTTGAAAATCGTTGAATTTGTCGCTGCTCAGCTCCGCAGCTTTTGCCCTGCACCACAGGGGCAGAAGAAGGGTTTCGTGAACATTGTGGAGATTTGCTTTTACACAGCCGGATGGCTGAAACGAATGTAATTCCAACGAATCCATATTGTTTCACCTCACCCACTTAAAACAGATTCTTACTCAGATAACGGTCGCCGCGGTCGGGAAGGATAACAACCATATTGCCTTCCGTTTCGGTATCCGACGCGGCTTTTCTTGCCGCGGTCAGCGCGGCGCCGGAGGATGACCCGGCAAGGATTCCCTCTCTGGCGGCCAGCAGCCGTACTTCCTCAAAAGCCTCCCGATCGGCAACTTTGATTACCTGGTCTACAACGCTCATATCCATTGTTTCCGGCATAAACGTGTTTCCAATGCCTTCAATGGCATAGCACCCGGCGGTGCCTCCTCCCATTGTAGAACCGTAAGGGTCCGCCATAATGCATTTTAGACCCGGAAGTTTTTTCTTTAAAAACCGTGCCGTGCCCGTAAGCGTTCCGCCGCTGCCCGCCCCGGCAACCAAATAATCCACTTTTCCGTCCAGGTCGCTGTAAATCTCCGGCCCGGTTGTTTCATAGTGGGACTGGGGATTCTGAGGATTGGTAAACTGGCTGAGCAAAACGGGTTGTTCCACTTTCTGCCGCAGTTCTTCCAGCTTTTCAAACGCACCCTGCATTCCCTTTTCCAGCGGGGTATGAATAATTTCTGCTCCCAAAGCACGCATGACGGCCTGCTTTTCCAACGAGAATTTTTCCGGAACAATGAAAATAACGCGATAGCCCTTTCCGAGCGCCGCCAGAGCAATGCCGATTCCGGCATTGCCAGCGGTTGCCTCCAAAATGGTGCTGCCAGGTTTTAGAACACCGCGCTTTTCGGCGTCCTGCACCAAAGCGACACCCATGCGGTCTTTTACGCTTCCTCCGGGATTCCAAAGCTCCAATTTGGCGAATACATTTACGCGTTTCGGAAATTCCATATGATTCAGCTTCACCAGTGGGGTATGCCCAATCAAATCGCGGATGTCATTGTAGTATTTCATCAGGCTTCCCTCTTTTCCGCTTTTTGAAATGCATTGGTAAGGTCGTTTGCAAGGTCGTATTTGTCTTCGATTCCGACGGAAAGTCGCACCAGATTGTCTACAATCCCGATTTTTTCCCGCAGTTCATAGGGGAAGGAAGCATGGGTCATACTGGCAGGGTGGCAGACAAGGGATTCCACGCCGCCAAGGCTTTCGCCCAGTGCAATCAGATTGACATTTTTATAAAATTCCCGGATATCGTATCGGTTGGACAGAACGAACGAAATCATCGCACCTGCGCCGGATGCCTGTTTTTTTTGAATATTATATCCTTCCGAATCAGGAAATCCAGGATAATACACTTTTTCCGCCGCAGGGTGGCTGCGCAGGAACTCTGCCAGAAATGCAGCGTTTTCCAAATGCCGGTCCATGCGTACCGAAAGGGTTTTTATCCCGCGAATCAACAGCCAGGAATCGAAAGGCTCCAGAATTGCGCCCGCGGCGTTTTGCAGGAATGCAAGGCGCTGCGCAAGCTCCTGCTTGTTTGTCACGACCAGCCCTGCAACCAGGTCGCTGTGCCCGCCCAGGTACTTGGTTGCGCTGTGGACCACAATATCTGCTCCGAGCGTAAGCGGCTTTTGTAGGTACGGGGTCATGAAGGTGTTGTCAACAATGGAGAGCGCACCATGTCGGTGCGCCAGTTCGGAAACCGCGGCAATGTCCGTAATTGTTAGTAAGGGGTTGGCGGGGCTTTCCGTCAGCACCGCCTTTACGGCGGGACCCATGCGGCTTTCCAGCGCTTTTAAATCGGAGGTGTCGGCAATTTCATATTCCAACCCGAACGAATGGAACACTTTGTCAAGGATGCGGAAGGTACCGCCGTACACATTGCTGGAAATCAAAATCTTGTCTCCGCTGCGGAACAGGAACAGAACGGTTGTAATGGCTGCCATGCCGGAAGCAAAGGCAAATCCGGCGATGCCTTCCTCCAGTTCGGCAATCAGCTTTTCCAGTGCCTCACGGGTGGGGTTTCCGGTTCGTGAGTATTCATACGCGGCGTTTCCCCCAAGCTCCTTTTGCCGGTATGTAGAAGTCTGGTAAATCGGTACGCTTACTGCGCCGGTAAGTTCATCCCCGTCAACTCCGCCATGAATTAGCTTTGTGTTAAACATGTGACCTTTCATATCAATCAAACCCTTTCGAATATTTTGAAGCTTTAAAAAAGGCCCCGGCGTTTTGCTGCCGAAGCCCGAATAGAAAAGTACACTTTATCCGAAAGGCAAACATCGGCGGTTTATTCCGGTTTTACCGAGAAAAAGGCAGCAATCAGCAAAGCTGCGGCAGGTACACGCAGTTTTACGAGTGATTTTGGTACTTAGAATCTTTTTGCAGTTGCTCATTGCTGTCTCTCCTTCAAATTCATAGTATATATATATGCATTGTTTATATTAATGTTACTCCTTTTCTATTTAATTGTCAAGAATTTTAAAGTCAAATATTTTAATAAATACGAAATGCAGAAATCAATATCTCATTGGGTGAAAGGGCGTGGTTCGGCAGAGAAATTTGATTGCCCGTGCGGAATCCTGCGCTGCAGCATACACAAAATGGAATCTGCCGTTCCTATTTGGCTGGTTTGGCAATCATCGTTATGCTGCAAGCCTGGTTAAAACCATCAGCCTTTTTACGGACAAAAAGAAAAACCGCTCTTTCGGGCGGCTTTTGAGAGAGGAATTATGAAAAAGTATATTCTCCTCATACCGAGGCACTTGTAATTTATCTATTACCCTCTGGGTCGGTATTCTGTTAGTCCGAGCGGGTATTTGCAGTAAGAAAAGCGATGGAAGCTTCGATCACTTGATTTGATATTTTTAGTATACAAATCAGGTGTGTCGATTCTATAAAGAATATCTGAAAACGATGTTCATGATTCCTGCGTTCCGGCAGCTAGATTCATAAGGCATAATAAGAGTGGTTCGCAAGCAAAAAGCATCCTCGTCGGTATGTGTACCGGCGGGGATGCAAGGAAACAAAGAAAAACATTTATCTGCAATATTCTTCTATCATATGATAGATGTAGCTTCTGTGCAGCCGTTCATCGACTACGATTCGTTCCAGAATATTTTTCAGGTATGGGTCGTCAATCATTTGAATGTGCCTTCCATATGTTTCAATGGCGTTCGTTTCGCCATCCAGGGCGATGCGCAGACTTTTGTATAGATCACTGCTGTAAACAACGTTTTTCGCGCTCCAATAGCGCGCATTTGACCGTGTACTGCTCTGGAACACCGGGTTTCCACCCAGTTCGCGGATTACGGAAGAGAGAATGTCCATATGGTGCAGCTCGGCTATTGCAATTCGCATTGTCATTATGCTGTAATCCCCGAATTGTTTGTCTGCCACGGAATGCTGGTAAAAGTACAGACTCATGGCCGTAAATTCACCACTTGGCCCGGCAAGATCATCCATCAGCAGATCTGCATAATCCCGGTTTGGGGCCTGAACCTTGATCGGCGGGTAGGGAGAAGAATCCGAGTACCCGCGGTAAATCACCTTGTTGCTGGTTGGCGTCATGTAAAATCCTCCCATATTTCGGATAATTACATATATGAAAAAATCGATGCGTTTATTCAAGACACCGAAAGGACACGGCCGGATTATTCTGTGTTGACGGTCGGCTGCAAAATCAGTTATAATGAAAATTAAAATAAATGATTTAGGAGAATTACTACGAAAAAGGATATTGCTGCCGGCCATCTGTTGGCTTTGTTTACCGTTACTATTTGGGGTACCACGTTTATTTCAACGAAGATTCTGCTGAGGGATTTTTCACCGGTCGAAGTCCTGTTTATCCGCTTTTTCATTGCCTTGATTGCACTGTCGATTGCATATCCGCACCGGCTTAAGGTAACTAACCGAAAGCACGAATGGTATTTTGCCGCGGCCGGTCTTCTCGGAACGGTTCTTTATTTTTTGCTCGAGAATATCGCGTTAACATATTCCACTGCCTCCGATGTCGGAGTAATTATTTCCGTGATTCCATTTTTTACCGCCATATTTTCCTACTTCTTTAATAAAGAGAAATTAAACGCTCGCTTTTTTTTTGGCTTTGTGATTGCCATGGCAGGAATTGTGCTGATCAGCCTGAACGGCCGGGAAATGAAATTAAATCCTCTGGGCGATATCCTGACTATATTGGCGGCCATGGTTTGGGCGCTGTATTCCGTTTTGGTGAAGAAAATCAGCTGGTTTGAATACAATACCATTCAGACTACCCGAAGAATCTTTTTGTACGGTGTGATTTTGATGATACCGACGATGAAGATTTTTCAGGTTCAGTGGGATGCAGCGCGCTTTGCCCGCCTTTTGGAAACAACCAATTTGCTGAATGTTCTGTATCTGGGGCTTTGCGCTTCGGCAATTTGCTTTGTAACATGGAATCTGGCCGTAAAGTCCCTGGGGGCTGTAAAAACGAGTATTTATACCTACCTTGGTCCGGTGATTACGATTATCGCGTCGGCGATTTTTTTACAGGAACAGATTACTGCGCTGATTGTTGGCGGAACTGCGCTAACCCTGATTGGGCTGGTAATTTCGCAGAATCCCTTTTCGTGGGGAATTGGGCAGAAAATAAGCCGCAAATCCGGACGAAGAGCTGAAGTAAAAGAGGATGCCGCCAAATAAACGGCAATAAAGAAGCACGCCGCGCCTTCTTTCGTAGAAGGCGCGGCGTGCTTTTCTCTGTGAACCGTGAAAATTGGATGTTTTATTCGCCGAGGAACTCTTTGCCGAGTGCGTCTGCGGCAAGGATTGCGTTATAAAGCTGCTCCGGCGTTACGTCGCCGAGCATGTTATGAATGGATTCACCCGGTGCGCAGGCTTTTTCAGCCGCAATCATCACTCTGGAGGAATCGGTTACGCCAACTTCGCGCAGGGTAACAGGCAGGCCGACCGATACGCAGAAATCCATGACTTCTTCAATTTCTTCCATCGGTGCATCTTCCAGAATCAGCTGGGCAATCGTTCCGAATGCTACCAGTTCACCGTGCATGGTTTTTTCGCATTCTTCCAGAGCAGTAAATCCGTTGTAAACGGAGTGAGAAGTGGCAAGTCCGCCGTTGTCCGCGCCAACGCCGCTCAGGTAAGTATTTGCTTCAATAATAGCTTCTACGGAAGGAGTCAAAACGCCAAGCTCAGCGGACTTTTTGGCCTTGTATCCGTCCGCTAGGAGCGTGTTGTAGCAAAGCTCGCACAGGGCCATGGCAGACTTGGTAATGCCGCCGTTTTCCAGGCTTGGCGAATTGGTTTTTTCGCACATTCTGGCTTCAAAATATGTACCCAGCGCATCGCCCATGCCCGCAACAAGGAAGCGGACCGGTGCCTTTACTATAATGGAGGTGTCCACGATGACGGCGTCTGGATTTTTTGGGTAAAAAATGTAGTTCGAGAAAGTTCCATCGTCATTGTAAATTACGGAAAGGCCGGTGCAGGGCGCGTCGGTTGCGCAAACGGTCGGAATAATCACAACCGGCAGGTGGGAGTAGAAGGCTGCCGCTTTTGCGGTATCAATGGCGCTGCCGCCGCCGATGGCGCAGATTACGTCGATATTATTTTCTGCAGCGATTTTCTGCATTCTTGCGATTTCCCCGGTAGAGCTGATTCCGCCGAAAATTTCAAAAAGAATTTTGGCATCTTTCCCAGCAAAGCTCTTTTCAATTTTAGGCTGTGCAGCTTTGTACCCGCTTTTGCTGCAGACAAACAGGAAGGATTTGCCCAGGTCTTTGACCTGATCGTACAGTTCCAGCAGAGCATCTGGGCCCTGAACGTATTTAGAAGGCGCCCGCATCAGTTTTAACAAATGGTATCTCTCCAGTCGTAATAATTATTTTTTTAACAAGTACTATTATAATCAAAACTTTAACAATCTTTTTTCAATATATGAATTTCACATCGAATTTATTTGTGGAATTATTTTCCATTCAAGGAACGAAGTTTCGCAATCATCCGGCGCGAAAACACTTCCCAAACAGCCGAACAGCTGTGTTGCGTAATCTCCTGCAAAAAGCCCGGCGCAGTTTATCGATAGAACGGAGAGAAAACAGAAATACTAACGAAGTATGGACAATGGCCTTGGCGCTCCGTTCCATTTTTGTGGGTTCAATGCGTTTTGGCTTCGTTATTTCAAAGTGAAATAGGCAGGGAGAGTGAATCATGAGAAAAATAACAGCCGAGGTTCTGGCTGTTTTCATTTCGGGCGTTTTGCTTGCGGGGTGTGCATCCACCGACACGGTGCTGAAAAACAGCCAAGAATCGTTTTCCAATCTTCTGAGCGCATATCCTTCCCTCATAACGGTAACGGAAGCACAGGATAACTACTATGTGCTGACCGTTGATAAGGAAACTCTTTTGAAAATCAGCAGGGATTACTCCGCTTCCGAGGAAGATGTGCTGATTTCGACACCGCTTCAGCCATTTGTAAAGGCCGGGCTGGATGTAACGAAGCTTGGCCAGGGCTATCAATCGGATGATGCCAGTTTGTACCTTGTAACCGACTTCGGTAAGGGAACCGGGGTCAAAACCACCCCCACGCAGGCGTTTTTCGAAAGCGTTACTGCAGAACGGAAGGCACTCACTTACCATCAGGAACTGGACCGCTACGGCATTGCGCTAAACGGTGGGATATTTGAGTTCGCCAAGGACTTCCAAAACAACGACAAAGATCTGGCATTTGTCATCGAAGCCAAACCGCTGCGGGAGGTTGGCGTTAATGTACAGAAAATTGATGGTTGGACATTAACAACTTGGAAGGACGAATCGGGAAAAGACGTTGACGTACTTTTAAAGTCTTATAATTTGAAATAAGATGGATTAACCGATGAGTGGGAATTCACAATGGTATCGTCAGCATAACCATCGGGTCTTATGGGCCGTTTTACTTTAACACTGAAAAAACCGATTTCTGTTACCGTAACCGGTTCAGCTGTTCGCATGGAAAGCCATCCTTTCCAGTTTCGGTCACTTTTTACGGAAATGTTTTGTATTCGACGGGATAAAAGTATATATTTTTTGTAAAAAGTGAAATATAATTAATATATATGATTTTATTATTCAGTAACGGAGGGGTTGGCATGAAGAAAGGCTATCATTCCGTATATGAGGAAAACCTGATTCAGGCGATTGATTTTGCCGCCGTCAGCGGTTTTGATTTTGTTCAGTACGATTTGGGTGTGCCGAATCACTTTCTGGACCATATTCCGGACGACGAACTGATATCAATCGCTTCCCACGCGCGCAATCAAAACGTGGAAATTACTTTTCATGGTCCGTGCGACAATGTCAGTCTTTTTTCCGACTATCCGGCCATCCGGTCGGGCATCTTGGAGCAGTACAAGGTGATTTTACACAAGGCAAAGCTGCTGCACGCACGGCATATCACCCTGCATACCGGACTTTGCCCGGAGTTCAAACTGGCAAACAGCGAATCAAACGAGTATCTTACAAAGTACGGCGATTATTACAAAGAGATTCTGATTAAAAATCTGAGCCAGATTGCCGACATGAGCGGCGACGTTCTGGTATGTGTGGAAAACGACGGTTTTAGCCCGTTTGTCATGAGTTGTATGGAGGAACTCATGGCCGAAAAGCCGGTCTATCTCACCGTTGATATTCCGAAGCTGTTCAACCAGGATCTTACCCTGCGGGAGGAGGTCTGTCAATTCTTTTCCGCCCACAAAGACTGCATTCGTGAGGCTCATCTGCATGATATCAACGAGAATGGCCGACATCAAGTTATTGGGGAGGGGAACATAGATTTTACGCGCTTTCTGAGGCTGATTCTTCATGAGCACATCTATCTGAATTTTGAGGTGCGCCCCAAAGAAGCCGCGCTTTGCTCAATGCAGCGTTTTGACGAGCTCTGCAGAAATTACACATAAAAAAGGGAACGGCATCCGTTCCATCTTTTCATATAATACACCCCGTGTGTTTGTCGTGCCGGAAAACACACGGGGTGTTATTGTGCTGAGTCATATCAGTCTTCTGGAATGGAACAATTTTTCCATCTTTCTCACGACCGCGTTGCTGTCCCGGTCGCCAATGATATTCGGCGCATATTCTTTCAGTTCGGCACAAGCATTTTCCACCGCATAGCCGTAATCCGCGTCGCAAATCATAAACCGGTCGCTCCGGTCATCCCCAAACGCGGCCACACGGTCGGCGGAAAGCCGCTTTTTCAGCTCGAACACGGCGTTTTCTTTGGAAGCCTGCGCGCTGTAAATTTCCAAAAAGTAATATCCTTCGTTGGATTCGTCCGGATAATAGTCTGCATTAATCTGACTGCCGCACTCCAACTGCAAGACTTCCAAATGCAGCTGTTTCACCATATCGAGCGTGTCTACCGCACGGAAAAATACCACGTCCCGCTCCTGCGGAAGCGGACTGTATACATAACATTTCAGCGGATGCATTTTACTGGAATGGTACAGCTTTTCTTCCGCCGGATTTGTAAAATCACTGTAATAAATGTGCAGAACGTCATTGATAATCGTATGAACAAAACAGTTCAGACCGTGTTTTTCAAACACGCTCAAAATTTCCTTGGCGGCCGGGTAAGGGATTGTTTTGCTGTAAAGATAGGAATTGGTGTTCAGGTCAAACAGGGCCGCACCGTTCAGCACGATAATCGGAAGATTGAGCCGTATCCCTTTCAGCACGGGAAGAACGGAAGCGGGGGAACGGCGGCTGGCGACGGTAACCAGTGCGCCCCGCTGAATCAGCTGGTTTAGCTTTACCCTGGTATAGTTGCTGATTTGCCCGGCGTGGTTGGTCAGGGTGCCACATAAATCGCTGACCAGCAAAAGACGGCTGTTTTTTCGCCTTGGCAGGTGAAACACATTGATGCCCAGGGAAATGAAAATGCCGATGAGCGTGTCCAGAATACGGTTTATGGCAAACCAGTACGGGTTGGCATCCTGCCCATGGGAAACGGTGATGCTCATGAAAACGACGCACGTAATGTAAGAAGCCGTTGGCTTTTTTACCAGCAGCGTACTATAAATCAGCGGTATAATCATCAGTGAGATTAACAGATATTTGAAAATTGGGTATTGCGGCGGGAGAAAACGCTGTTCAAGCAGCATGATGAACATGCCGAACATACCGCCGATTAAAGTGCCCACAATCCGGTTAAAGGCGACCCGCCAGCTGTTGGGAACGTCCGGCTGCATGCAGAGCACCGCCGCAATGGCGGAGTAGAACGGGATTCCGTCTTGGCGCACATAATATAAAAGAAAGCAAAAAAATACCGCTAATGCGGATTTAACAATTCTCATTCCAATTTTAGGCATGTTGATTCCTCTTGCTTTGGTAGTATATTTCATAAATAGCGCTCTAATTTTATCACAGATTCAACATCATGTAAAATATTGATTCAACAATTTGTTACTATTACCCATGAAAAAGAGGAACCATAGAAAGATTATGGCATATTATAGGCTAAGCGGATTAACGTGGGTCACCGAATATGGGAAAGTGGGTGAGAGGATTGAGTCAGAATCCCAATACTGCGGCAGATGCGGGCGGACGGGAATGCATACGAAAATGCATCCGCGAAACGTTTGAACTGCCTGGGCTGAAATGCGTAACAGGCTGTATTGTTTACCATACGGTCACACGGTGCATCAATTTTGAAGACAGCACACTGGTGAATGCAGGATACGGAATCACCATTCGTTATCTGGATCAGGATGAATGTGAAAAAAGCATCACCCGCGAAGGTGCGGTATTGTTCTTTCGCCTGCCCGCAGATTTTTGCAGCCGGAATTATGTTGTGTATTTTCCCACCCCGAAGCACATTAAAGTCTGCGATTTCACTGCGACGGTCGAATTCGGCGCGTTCCTCTGTGTGGATGATTAATTCTATAAAAATTTTTGTGCGTAACGCTGCTTGAACGAAAATGTACAAATAAAATTATTAAGAGGTCCCGCCGGGGTGCGGGGCTTTTTATTTCTATAAAAGACTTTCATGGGAATGCTGGTTGCCGGAAGAAAACTCCAGAAACAGGCAAAGTCCCCGCAAAATACAAATATTGATAAAAGGAAAGTCATATGATATAATAACAATTCAGGGAATGAAGTTCTCCCCTGCAAGAATGCAAAACCGCTTTACAGCTGATGACTTCTGCAATTACCGATGTGCTTGAATGGCTTTCCAGGGAAGCACCGGCTGTACGGGCCGCTTCTTTCATGGCCGGACAATCCTGTGCGATGTTTGCAGCTTGCAGGAATTTCGGTCGTTTGCTTTTCCGCTTCCCCTGCTGCCCAAAGTGTGGTGGCTTTTTTGGTTTGCCGCAGATGCACTTCGGGCTATTTCGCTGACAGCGATAGGGGAAAGGAAACAACAAAGAATGAAAAAAGTAGCGTCAGTAGGAATTGGCGGCGCGGTCGGCGCGATCTGCCGCCACCTTATTCAAATGATCCCGATTCTTGGGGGTGAATTTTACCGCCCAGTCCTCACTATGGCAATTAACATAAGCGGCAGCTTTTTGCTGGGCTTTTTGGTTATCCTGTTTGTCCGGTTGGTTCCGGTATCAGCGGAGCTGCGCACCGGGATTACAAGCGGCGTCATTGGAGGTTACACGACTTTTTCCACGCTGTGCAAGGAAACGGTGTTTCTGTTTGATTCCGGTTATCCGCTGCTGTCCTGTGCTTATCTTTTTTTCTCCGTAACCATTGGCCTGACTGCGGCCTGGCTTGGCATCCGCGCAGCAAAGCGCCTGGAACGGAGGTTCCCCGCATGACGTTGTTTTTGATTGGAATTGGGGGCGCAGTTGGGGCGGCTGCCCGCTATCGGCTTGGCGCAGTGCTGCTTCGCAAAGAGAAACATACCTTTCCGTTTGGAACCTTGTTCATCAATCTAATCGGTTCGCTTCTGCTTGGCTTTTTCAGCGGAATGCATTTATCGGAAAGTGCTTTTGGTTTGCTTGGGGACGGCTTTTGCGGAGGCTTTACCACTTTTTCCACCTTTACATTGGAAGGAGTACAGTTAATCTGCGGGAAAGCCAGGAAAAAAGCGGTTTGGTATATCCTTTTTACAGTCCTTGCCGGTTTGCTGTGTTTTTTGGCCGGCTACCGTGCTGCGATGCTGCTTTATTAACCTATATGAAAGAATATGATGCACAAAGGTTGCAATTCGGATTCTGTTTCGGTAAACTGTAGAGAGGACCCTGATCTATTATAGGAGGACGTGTGAATGCTTGTGTCCATTTTGAATATGGATAATAAACTGCTTGCGTTAATTCAAAGACGGGCGAGATGCTCTTTCTTGGATAAAATTATGCCGGCAATCACCTCACTTGGAACCTGTGGTTTAATTTGGGGTATTGTGGTGGTTATTTTCCTCAGAATCCGTGTTTATCGCCGTGCGGGATTGGTTTTGTTTGTTACCCTTGCCATTTGCGCGCTGTTGACGAATCTAGTTTTAAAGCCTTTGGTGGCAAGACCGCGTCCGTGCCATGTTACACCGGAAGTCCCTCTTTTGATTCCCTGTCCAATGGATTATTCCTTCCCTTCCGGGCATACGATGTCTTCTTTTGCCGCCGCCTTTATTATAGCCTGCACACTTCCCCATTTGGGAGTGTTTGTCTTTCTTCTCGCTGCCACAATTGCTTACTCGCGGTTGTATCTTTTTGTACATTACCCGAGTGATGTTCTGGCGGGCAGCCTGATTGGAACGGCCATTTCCATAATGATGATGTTGATATTTTTCCATTAATGGCATGGCCATTTCGAAATAATGCTGGCGAACCATAAAATCAAATAGAGCCTGTGGGTCTGACGAACCACAGGCGTTTTTTAAAAGGATGCTGCAGAATGCTAAAAACTCATTTTGCAGCATCCTCTTTTTATGTTGTTGTGTACTTCCTACGCCGAAAAACATACTATAGTAAATGGCATGACTTATTGTACATCCGGGAGTCCCGAATCTGCGCGCCTGAAAGAAGGATCGCATTCATACAGCCTCTAAATCCAAAGGAAAGGAAGACTTGATTATGTCATGTGGAAATCGGAGGTCTGAAAATTTCAACCCCGAAATGAAGGTACATTACGGCAACTCCTGCAGCTGCCTCTGTATTCCGGGTCCTCCCGGTTCACGGGGGCCAATGGGACCGGCCGGGGCGACGGGAGCCACCGGAGAAACCGGCCCGACTGGTCCGACTGGAGCAGCGGGTCCAGCGGGAGCCACCGGCCCAACTGGCCCAACCGGGGCAACTGGACCAATGGGAGCCACCGGTCCGACTGGCCCTGCGGGATTGGGTCTGGTCCCCTATGCAACGATTTTGGATACGACAACACAAACTCCGGCTACCGCTGGTGAGCCAACACCAGTTACGTTAAGCAACAATCAAGTACTTGTGGGCCTCAGTCACGTGCCCGGAACTGGAACTATCACTTTCCCGATAAGCGGAGTGTATCTGATTGTGATTACGGCGGAAGTATCGGAAACGTCGTCCGCTGCCAACACGGTTGATGTATGGCTGCGGTCAGGCGGAGCCGATGTGCCGAATTCGAACCGGAGAGTGTCTGTAGACACGGCAAATGAAGTAAAAATCCTGACAGAGTCATACACGCTGCAGGCCGCAGCAGGACAGAGCGTGGAAATTTATCAGTCGGTCAGCAGTACAACCGGAAGTCCAGGACTGTATTCTTATACGCCCGACGGGAGTCCTGTGATTCCATCGGTTACGGTTTCCATTCATTATATCAGCACCTGATTGATGATCGATTGCATCATCGAAATGCGTGCGTCATAATCCGGGAAGGGCTTTCATATGGTGAACGGTATGAAAGCCTTTTCTGTTTCTGCTAAGGGTGGATGTATATGAGTCGGTATAAAGTCTGCGTTTATGCAATTTCTAAAAATGAGGAACAGTTTGTTGACCGCTGGATGGATTCCATGCAGGAAGCGGATATGGTTGTTGTTACCGATACCGGTTCCACGGACGGTACCGTGGAAAAGCTGCGCGGGCGCGGGGCCGTTGTGTATGAGGAAAAAATTGAACCGTGGCGTTTTGACGTGGCAAGGAACCGCTCGCTTGACCATGTTCCAAAGGATATGAAGATCTGTGTCTGTACGGATCTGGATGAGGTGTTTTCACCCGGTTGGCGAAAAAAATTGGAACGCTCCTGGCGCCCCGGTGCAAAAATGGGGAAGTATTGGTACAACTGGAGTCATAAGGAAGATGGTTCCCCCGATGTTCAGTTTCAGTATTTTAAGGTGCATGAGCGATTCAGTTACCGCTGGGCCTACCCCGTGCACGAATGCCTGAAATATTGCGGGAACGGACCGGAAGTAATGGTGTTTCTCGATGGAGTAACGCTGGATCATTATCCGGACCCGAAAAAATCGCGGAGTTCCTATCTTTCGCTTTTGGAACTGGCTGTCACAGAAAACCCGGACGATGACCGCATGGCTTACTATTTGGGGCGGGAGTATTGTTATCAGGGCCGATGGGAAGACTGCATCGCTGCACTAAAGCGCCACTTGTCGCTGCCGCGGTCCACCTGGAAAGAGGAACGGTGCGCCTCCATGCGGTGGATTGCCAAATCCTATCACATGCTGTCACAGACCCAGGAGGCTTACCGTTGGTATTTTCGGGCTATTTCAGAGGTTCCCTATCAGCGGGAAGCGTATGTGGAATGTGCGCAGGTGGCTTACGCCATTCAAGATTGGGCGACGTGCTTCTTTATGACGGAGCAGGCGCTGAAGATTAAGAATAAATTAACTAACTATATTAATATGGGGTACGCTTGGGATTCCACCCCGGATGACCTGTGCGCCATTGCGTGCTACTGGCTTGGAATGTATTCACGTTCCGCTGAACACGCCCGTGCGGCCCTTCTTTTAAATCCAGGGGATGAAAGGCTGAAAAACAATCTGGAAATTATTGAAAACAAACTGAAATAGCAAACAGCGTCTGCAATTTTGCACAGTAAAAAGCGGTGACCCAGGTTTCCTGGGTCAGCCGTCTTTTTTGCTGGTTCCGGTTTCACGTTAAAAATTGCTCCCGTTCCATCCCCAGTAGTTGGTTTCTTCGTATTTTACATAAATGTTAGCCGGGCTTATTCCGAGTTCCTGGTTCAGCAGCTGTGTAATTGCTGCGGTTAATTTGTTATAAGCGTCGGCATTCCCCTTACCATAAAGGTTTACCTGTACAAAAGCAATCCCGGTTTGATTGTTGCCTTTAAAATACAGGCGACACTCGTCCTCCAGAGAAACCATAAGCCACTGCTCCGATTTACCGGGTAGAATGGAGATGACTTGGCCGAATTTGCTTTTGATGGCTTCTTCTTTTTCCGGACTGATTTTCACATTGGTTTTTAGTTCAATGCAGGGCATTTTGCATTCTCCTTTTTAATGAAATAGATTAGTATTAGTGTATCCGAAAAAGGAGAGCTTGTAAATACGTGGAAGAGGAGCGAAAAATCCTGCCGTTCAGCACTTTCCACGGAATTCAACCGCTTTCCCTATAATGGTAATGGGAAGCTGCTCGATTTCGGAATTAGAATATTCCAATGGGCTGTATTTTGAGTTGTACGGAATTAATATCATTCCGTTGTCGTGCTTAAAGACCCTGTTTAGGGTAGCCCTGTTTTTCCCAATCTGCAGGACCGCGATATCTCCGTTTTCCACGCTGCTCTGCCTGCGGATAATGATGGTGTCACCTTCCAGAATCCGAGGCTCCATGCTGTCGCCGAGCATTAAAAGTCCAATGTACTCGCCGTCTTCTGCCATGCTTTTGCTGATTTCCTCATACTTTAAAATTTCCTGGGATTTGGAGTCCAGTGTTTCCGATGTGACAAAGCGAAAAACCGGAATCGTTTTTGTGCCGGATTCCGTGTGCATCATGTCATACCCCAACAGGTAATCAATGGATACGTTGAAATATGCCGCCAGTTGAATTAACGTTTTGTTATCCGGCTCATATTTTCCGTTTTCGTACCCGGAAAGCGACGCCTGACTGATGTTGATGACTTTGCACAGTTCTTCCTGGGTTAAATTGTGAGTAAGACGCAGTAATTTAATTCTGTTCATAGCATCATGTCCTTTCCATTAAATTTTAGTAATGGAAACAAAAATGTAAATGAAATATCAATAACCTTAATAATCTGATTTTTCTATATGCTATATATTAATATATTTTTGTTAGGAAATATTGTAGGTTTTCGGAATAAAAAAACTAAGAATTTAGGAATTTTGCAAAATTTGATTCGGCCGTGTCACCGAGAGTTTGATGTGGGCAAAAAAGCCTGGATTACAGCGAAAACGGAGCGCAGACTGACTGATAAATCGCTGTAATCTACTGATGCTTATCAGGTACTGAAATCGTTTCGCAGTCTAGGAACTTACCATTGGGTATGAAAGCACTTAAATTGGGAACATTCTTTCATGCAGGTGAAAAGTTTAATTACTAGGAAAGCGTAGAAAGCGTAAGCTGAAAAATTCGAAAGAAAAAAGACAGCCTTCCAGTTGAAGAAGGCGGTCTTTTCTCATTCAACATTTTCCAAAGTGCCCAAAGAATATGTTAAAAGACAAGAGGGTGGAGATTTGGTTTTTCAGAATGGGAAATTGCATAAAAATACATATTAAATAATTTGAAGCCGGCCCGCATAACTTTCGAAGGTGTTTCCCGCCATGGTATGGAGATAGCGTTATAAAAAGCTGCTGTGCGGGGTTTATAGAAAACGATTTTTTGCGGAGAAACGTATAGTCAGAACAGGAGGACGGTGAATTTCCTAGCTGTGGTTTCATCACCGGAACAAGATCAGGTCCGGTGGCGCTGCCTACTGGGTTGAAGCAGGGCTTCGAGTGTGGCTGTGTGTTACGAAGTTTTCTTTATGAGCTAATGTTCCATATCAAGGCTAATTTAATAAAATATTAATTCAATACGATATTATTTTACAATAAAATAATGTCAACTTATTTCACTTATATCGAATTAACAAATTTTTTTGTTTTTTAGGACTGATAAAATAGGCAAACCGACATTTTACGTTTTCACGCTGGCGTAATTTTTTGTTGGATTGGGATAGAACACGTTTGCGGACAAATAATAAAAAACGAGGTGATGATTTTGAAAGGAAAAATTGCTGTAGAAAGCAGCCTTACTCCAGTGAAGGACTATCTTTCCCGAAAAGGCTAACAGGTAGAATGCCTGGATACTGGGAAGAAATCCTCCGGAAACCTGCAGGGGTATGACGCCATTGTTGTTTCCGGTATGAGCACGGACCTGCTTGGTATGGAGAATACCAAGACCAAGGCGGTTGTCATCAACGCAGATGGTCTTTCTCCGGAAGACGTGGCAAAAGAACTGGAGTCGAATCCAAAGGCCTGACACGGTCGTTAAAAAGGAGTGCTGCAAAATGAATGCAAACTCATTTTGCAGCACTCCTCTATTGGAAAATGGAAAATTGCGTGAGTTACCAAACCCATGCGGTGCATTTATTTTTATAAAAATACAAATTTTTGCTTTTCGGCCGGCCGCCTCTGCCGACCTTTTTGCAGCGGATTTTTTATTGTTCCTGCAGCATGTCGACGTTTTCCTGCGCTCGCAGCGTATCAATTTCCTTCATAATTCCCTGCTGGCGTTCGGCAAACAGAAGGCCACGGTTGTAAACATAATACTGGTCGCATCCATTATCCGCGATGAACTTGGAGCTGTAAAAATTCACGGTCAATTCGGTGACGAACACAACCATTTCCTGACTTTCCCCAAACGCGGTCGCCATAAAGGTGAATGCGTGGTCCAACGCCGCGGAAGCGGCGGAAATTTCTTTTTTGCGCAATTCGGGTTCCTGGGCAAATTGTTCTTTTACATACGCAAAGGCTTCATCGGGTTCCCGCTTTTCATTTATCTGCAGCGCCTTGGCATACGATTCCAGTTTGCGGATGCAGCGCAACTGAACCCACTCTTCTTCCGAGCCCGCCTGACGGTTTTCCTTGCGGAGCTCCAGCTGATCCGTCATCTGCTGCGCCAAACGCTGAAGAAGGACATCCGGTGCTTCCATTGCGCCGGGCAGCATTTCCTTCCATTCCCGCAGCTTTCCGAACAGTTCTTCCGTGTACTGGTCAATCCGGTAAGACTGCCGGAACTGATCGTTCAGCCGGCTTAGTAGCAGTCCGATTACGCTGAGTTTTTCATCAAACGGGGCGAGGCGCAGTTTGGTGACGGCTTCGTCGGAAAAATGCCCGTCCAGAATTTCGTCCACCCGGTAATCGTTACGGTACTTTTTATACAGTTCATAGTAATTTGCAAAGTCTTTCGCAACAGCGGGATTCTGAATGTACTGCAAAACCAGTTCCTGCCCGACCGGCAGTTCCAACTGTTCACAGACGCGGATCATTTCCGAAAGGTCTTCCCATCCACGCGGGGTGGCGAACAGAATCCCATCCGGTGTGGTTTCCATCCGATAAAAGTTTTCCCGCCGGATTTCCAAATAGGAAATGATAGCCCCGTGAATGGACTTCCGGTAAGCGTATTCTTTCCAGACCGCAAAGTCCGGTTCCACGTCAATTCTGCGGATGCGGTCCAGCGTAACAACATCGAATTCGCGAACGGAGCGGTTGTACTCCGGCGGATTGCCCGCCGCCACGATAATCCAGCCCTCCGGAACTTTCTGGTTGCCGAACGTTTTGCCCTGCAAAAACTGGAGCATCGTTGGGGCCAGTGTTTCGGATACGCAGTTAATTTCGTCGATGAACAGAATACCTTCCTTAAGACCGGTGGCTTCCATTTTATCGTAAACGGAGGCGATAATTTCGCTCATGGTATATTCCGTTACAGAGCGGGTGCGCCCCGCGTAGGTTTTCTCTTTAATAAACGGCAGGCCAACAGCGCTTTGCCGCGTGTGGTGGGTAATGGTGTAGGCCACCAGCGCCACGCCGCATTCCTGTGCAACTTGCTCAATAATTTGTGTTTTACCCACGCCAGGCGGGCCCATTAGTAGCAGCGGGCGCTGGCGGATGGGAGAAATGCGAAAATTCCCAATGTCATCCCGTGCAAGGTATGCCCGCACGGTATTTTTGATTTCTTCTTTTGCACTTTTAATATTCATAATGAGGTAGGTCCTCCCAGTCTTCTATCAAGTCTTGCGACGGTTCGGGCGGTGATTCCAGGTCGTCCGGCTCCAGAATCAGCTTCATGGCCCACGGCGGTACGTCCGCGTCGGTGTAGTCCTCCTGCAGGAACACAAACGCCACGTCGTATGGCGGGCGGTGCTGCGGGTAAATTCCACGTCCGTCCGTAAAATAAACCAATCCCTTGAGGCGGCGAAACGCCTTTTGCTCAATCAGTTCTTGTACATAGCGGAACACCGGACGGAAGTCGGTTCCGCCATTTCCAATCAGCTTAAAATGCTCCATGCAGTCCCGAAGCTCTTCCTCGCTGGTAATTTTTTGGTCGGAGCGCACGGCTTCATCGCACTGTATCACGTGGATGTTGACCTTTCGGAAAAAGCTTTCCGTATTTTTTAAAACCGAATAGGTTTGTTCCAAAAAGGCTTTAATCAGTTTTCCCGAGCAGGACATGGAGGTGTCCACGGCAATGACAAAATCCTCGATTTTCACCGATTCCCGCGTTTCCTGCGGCTCAATCAGGGGAAGGTTCCCATAAAGACGCATTCCGTAGGAGTAAAAAATCGGGTCGAAGGAATCGGGGTCCAGCTGCGGCTCTTCCCGCAGAACGGCAAATTTCTGCAAAAAGCGGCGGTAATCGTACCGCTTGCGGTTTTCCACCCGCACTTGCTGCAAAACCGCTTCAGCCTGCTGCGCCGCGTCGCGGGAAAGCGTTTCCATATTGGTCTGCATCTTTCGGCTAATGTCTTCCCACTGCTGCTGGGGGGACGGCATTCCTTTCGGAGGCTCTTTTTCCGGGTCAGGCCAAAAAGAATGGTCGTCCACCCGAAATTCCTCTTCCAGCCGTTCCCGTTCCCACCGGGGCAGGCTGCGTTCCTCCAGCATCCGGTAGATTCCTTCTGCCGTCGGAACTTTCAGTTTGGCCTGCATTTCCTCGTAAAAATTCTGTCGGTACCAGGAGGAAGCCATCCGGATGCCGCGGTGCGGCAGGCTGTCCAGAAGAAATTCCATGGCTATGTCACAGGAAAGGTCCCACAGTTCCCGGTCTTCCGGTTGGGGTTTCCAAAGGTGCCGGAACACACAGTGAAAAACAAGATGCAGATAAGCGCGGTTAATCAGAATGCGGTTCCTGCGGTAGCGGTCGATGAGCTTGTCCGGGTCATAAAATAAATGCGTTCCGTCCGTGCCCATGTATTGGATGGACGGGCGCATTTCATAAGAAAGGGCGCTGAGCGCCAAGTCCAGGAAACGCATGTTTAGGTACAGTTCTGTGCGTGACGCCGTTAGAATCTGATTCCCGACTTTTGATAACTTTTCTTCCATGTCGTCCATGCAGGCTCAGCCTCCTTTTTTGCGGGTATTACCGCCTGATTTATAAATCAAATGTTTTTTCTTTGGGGGAGAAACGGTTATGCTGTTCATTAAGCAGAACGCTTAAGCATTCCGCACGGTTCTTGCGCGACGCCGCTTCTACCGCCTTGCTGATGCTTTCCCGCGTGAAAACACCGTGGGAAGCCAGAAAGGCAAGCCCTTCCGGATCGTCGTCCGCAATCAAAAGTTGAGCCGCTGCGGATATATTTTCTATTAAATAGGTACGGTATTGCTGTTCCGCCGCATTCGAAAGGCGGAATGGATAACGCAAACGCGCCAGCGCAATCCGAAGCAGGGTTACCGGCTCCGCTTCGGCTTTTGCCATCGTGAACTGGCGGTCGTAATCTTCTGCGTTCAGCCGGTCGCCTTGCAGGCATTGCCGGTAGCGGTAACCCGCACCGTGATAAAAATGTTCAAAAATATGGGCGGGTGCGTTTTCCACGGATTCTTCATAATATTCTGGGAAAATCCATACAGAATGGTCGCTTTCCGTGCGGAAGGTCACCCGTGTTTCACACTGAATTTCCGTCAGCAGGCCTGGCAGACAGGTGGGTGCGTCGGCTGACGCCGTAAAAAGAATTTCATTCAGCATACGGCAGTTCATAAACGCGCCGTTTCCAATCCGCGCTGCACCAGGACCCAGGGTGATCCGGGCAAGCGCAGTGCAGTTGTAAAACGCGTATTCTCCGACGATGCGGAGCCCGGACGGCAGACGAACCTCCTTCAGCAAAGGGCCGCCGAGGAATCGTTCTTCTTCCCCTAGGGGAATGCCGCGGCCAAGTTCTGCGGTTTGAACCTTACTTCCCGCGGGAAGGTGGGAAGCCGCGTCCTCCGGGTTTGAAAACGCGTAGGGACAGATTTCTCTTACTGGCAGACCGGCAATCTCTTCCGGCAGAAACACGGCAGAACCGGAGCCTTTGACGGAAAAGACGGATGTGCCGTCCTCCGCCGCAATATATTGTATTTTTAGGTCCGTGACTTCTTTTGCGTTGTTGTCCCGCTGCAAATGAAACGTCATACCTTTCTGTTGTTTCAAGTCTTATTTTGTCGGAATCCCGGGCATCTGAAATCGATCAAAACGAGAAGCGCAGACCACAAGGATTCGGCCTTCCGACAGTGAAAGCGGACTGGGAATTCGTTTTGTTTGCGCCCGGGGGTTTCCCCCTGGCGGGCACGGCTTATGCTGCCCGGCCAAGGCTTTTATTATACCTCAAAACCCGGCGTTTGAAAAGCAGGGCTGAAAACAGGGATTGGAGGGAAACAGTGGGATTGCAGGCAGAGTTCCGCGCGCAGAACCGCGAACCTACACAAGAATATACAATTATTTACAACATCTGCTATTCAATCCTTTTGGGGCTTGCTCTATAATGGACTTACAACAATCCAAAGGAGTCGAAAAAATGAGATACGGCTATTTTGATAACGCACGGAAGGAGTATGTCATTGACCATGTAAATACTCCGGTACCGTGGACGAACTATATCGGCGTGAACGATATGTGCGCCGTACTAAGCCAGACAGCGGGCGGCTATGCTTTTTACAAGTCCCCGCAGTATCACCGTATTACCCGGTTTCGCCCGAACGCTCCGGTGGAACGCCCTGGCCACTATGTTTATCTTCGGGATGACGATACGGGGGAATATTGGAGCATTTCCTGGCAGCCGGTTGCAAAAGACCTGGAAAAAGCGCACTATGTGTGCCGGCATGGCTTGTCATATTCCCGGTATCTGTGCGATTATCAGGATATTTCCGCAAGTCAGACCATTTTTATTCCCTTGAATGAGCCGGTGGAAATCTGGGACGTGGTTCTGAAAAACACAGGGGACCGGCCGCGCCGCCTGAGCGTGTATTCGTATCTGGAGTTTTCGTTTCATCATATTGACATGGATAACCAGAACTTCCAGATGAGCCTGTACTCTTCCGGTTCCAGCTATGCGGATGGTATTATTGAAAACGACCTGTATTATGAAGAAAACGGCTACCAATGGTTTACTGCCACATTTGAGCCGGACGGGTTCGACTGCCTGCGCGACCGCTTTTTGGGGACCTACCGGGATGAAAGCAATCCAATCGCAGTAGAAACGGGCGTATGCTCCGGCAGCTTTGAAAAAACGGGAAATCACTGCGCCGCTCTGCAGAAAAAGCTGATTCTTGCGCCAGGGGAGGAAACCCGCCTCACGTTTCTGCTTGGGGAGGGAAAACGGGACGCGGCCATTCCGTACCGAAAAAAGTATTCCGACGCCAAGCAGGTTGACCGTGAGTTCCAAAAGCTGGCAGATTTCTGGAACGAAAAATGCGAAAAATTGCAGGTGTACACACCCAACGAAGGAATGAATACCTCGCTGAATATTTGGAACCTTTACCAGTCCGAAGTCAACATCATGTTCTCTCGTTTCGCCTCCTTTATTGAGGTTGGCGGAAGAACCGGGCTCGGGTACCGGGATACGGCGCAGGATGCCATGACCATTCCGCATTCCAACCCGGTCAAATGCAGGCAGCGCATTGTGGAACTGATGCGCGGCCTGACCAGCGAAGGTTACGGTCTCCACTTATTTCAGCCGGAATGGTTTGACCCGGAACTGCAGGGGAAGAAGCAGAGCTTTCAATCGCCCACGGTCGTGCCGACTCCCAGTCGTGCGAAAATGATTCACGGCATTCAGGATGCATGCTCGGACGACGCGCTTTGGCTGGTTGCTTCCGTCTGCGAGTATATTAAGGAAACGGGCGAAATTTCCTTGCTGGATGAGGTCGTAACTTATGCAGACGGCGGCGAGGGGACGGTGTATGAACATCTGATGCGGATTCTCGATTTTTCGGACCGCCAGGTGGGCAAAACCGGAATCTGCAAGGGCCTGCGTGCGGACTGGAACGACTGCCTGAATTTGGGTGGCGGCGAAAGCGCCATGGTTTCTTTCCTGCATTACTGGGCGATCCAGAACTTTATTGAGCTGTCCGAATTTGCCGGAAAAAAAGAGCAGGTGCAAAAATATGCGGCAATGGCTGCGAAGGTGAAAAAAGCCTGCGAAGAAAATCTTTGGGACGGGGAATGGTACATCCGCGGCATTACCGCGAGCGGGCGAAAAATCGGCACGCATCTGGATCAGGAAGGCCGGGTACATATGGAGTCCAACACGTGGGCTGTGTTTTCCGGCGTGGCGGACGAGGAACGCGGGCGAAAAGCGATGGATTCCGTGGATCGCTACCTGTACACCAAATACGGCCTGATGCTGAATGCTCCGTCCTATACGAAAAACGACGATGAAATTGGGTTCGTCACCCGAGTTTACCCAGGTGTAAAAGAAAACGGCGCCATATTCAGCCACCCCAATCCGTGGGCGTGGTGCGCGGAAGCAAAGCTGGGCCGCGGGGACCGCGCTATGAAATTCTACAATGCATTACTTCCCTACAATCAGAATGACGAAATCGAGGTCCGGCAGTCCGAACCGTATTCCTACTGCCAGTTTGTCATGGGCAAGGATCACACCGCGTTCGGCCGGGCAAGGCATCCGTTCATGACGGGGAGCGGAGGCTGGGCTTACTTCGCGGCAACCCGCTATCTGCTCGGGGTTCGTCCGGGTTACGACCGGCTGCTGATTGACCCCTGTATTCCGAAGGACTGGAAGGAATTTGATGTAAAACGGGTCTGGCGCGGCGCGGTTTACCGAATTCATGTGGAAAACCCGGATGGAGTCAGCAAGGGAGTGAAACGTATCCTGCTGGACGGTACTGAGGTTTTCGGCGGAGTTCCGGTGCAGCCGGAGGGAACCGAGCACCGCGTCGTGGTAACCATGGGAAAATGAAAAGCGCTTACCGTGCAAAGCACAGAATACGGCACGGAGAAATATGGTGAAGATATGATTAAATTTGGAACAGGCGGCTGGCGGGCAATTATCGGGGATGACTTTACCAAGGCGAATGTTCAGCTGTTGACTGCCGCCATTGCGAAAAAAATGCTGGAGGAAGAGAAGACAGCCGGTGGATTTGTCATCGGCTATGACCGCCGTTTCCTTTCGCAGGAAGCGGCCTGCTGGGCGGCGGAAGTCATGGCTGGGCAGGGAATCCTGTGCCGGGTCATTCATCGGGAAGCCCCTACTCCGTTGATTATGTTTACGGTAAAGTATTACAATCTGCCGTATGGCATGGCCGTTACAGCAAGCCATAACCCGGCGGTTTACAACGGCATTAAGGTGTTTATGAAGGGCGGCCGGGATGCCGATGAGCTTCTCACGGGGGAACTGGAAAAGTATATTGCAGAAATGGATCCTTCCGAAATCAAAACAATTCCCTTTGACGAAGGCATGAAAAGCGGGTTGATCCAATGGATTGATCCTATGAATCAGTACATTGATAGCATCATCCGCTCCATTAATATGGATGCCATCCGCAGCAGGAACCTAAAAATCGCGCTGGACCCTATGTACGGCGTCAGCAAAACGGCGCTTCAAACCATTCTGCTGACCGCCCGGTGCGATGTGGACGTGATTCACGAGCGCCGCGATGCGCTGTTTGGCGGCAGACTGCCCGCGCCGAACAGCAAAACGCTTTCCAGCTTAATTAACTATGTGCAGGAGAAGCACTGTGATATTGGCATTGCCACAGACGGGGACGCCGACCGCCTTGGTGTGATTGACGACCAGGGTGAATTCCTGCATCCGAACAAGATTCTGGTTCTGCTGTATTATTACCTGATGAAATTTAAGGGTTGGCACGGCGCGGCGGTGCGCAATATTGCCACCACTCATCTGTTGGACCGTATTGCGGAGGACTTTGGGGAAACCTGCTATGAGGTTCCGGTGGGCTTCAAATACATTTCCTCCAAAATGGTGGAAACCAATGCCATTATCGGTGGGGAATCCTCGGGCGGGCTGACCGTTCGGGGTCATATTCAGGGGAAAGACGGCATTTACGCCGCTGCTCTGCTGGTTGAAATGATGGCCACCACGGGAAGAAGCCTTTCCGAACTCTATGCGGAAATTACTGACCGTTACGGTTCCTATGAAACGGATGAATCCGATTACCGTTTCTCCCAAGAGGATAAGGAACGCATTACCGGCATTTTGCTGAAAGATAAGCTGCTTCCTGAATTCCCCTATGCCATTGAAAAAGTATCCTATATGGATGGCTGCAAGGTTTACTTTCAGAACGGTGGTTGGATTATCGCACGTTTTTCGGGTACGGAGCCCCTTCTGCGTATTTTCTGCGAAATGCCTACGCTGGAAGCGGCACAGGATGCCCGGAACGCATTTTGCGAGTTTCTTTCGCTCAACGAATCTCATTCATCTTAACGATATTATTCAGAAGAACGCAAAAAAGCAGCGGTCGGCTGCTTTTTTGCGTTTCTTAATTTGTGCTATAATTATGAAAAAGCTGGAACTGCGCAAATCGTTGGCATGGAGTGGAAAGGATGTTGCAAAAATGAAACTCAGACAGCTTTTGAAAGAGCGGCAGATATCACTCAAGTGGGGACTAATTGGGATTGTAATTGTCTGCTGGATTTTGCCGATTGCAATTGTCAGTGGAATGACCGGCTATTACATTTCTCACAACATTAACGATCAAGTGAGCAACACTATTACGTCCTCTGTCAACAACAGCGTGAATATCGCGGTCAGCCAGATGAATTCGGCCGTTTCTTCGTCCCGCTACACGTCCTATAATCCGACCATCCGCAATGCGTATCTCGACTATCAGCAGTATCCGGATGACAGTGTACTGTACGACAAGGTCACCTCGTTTTTGTCCCAGCAGTACAAGTACGACGACAAATTCCTGATTACCGCGCTTTATTTCTGCGACCGTCCGGAAAATATTTATTACACCTACAACGAAGCCTACAACGCCACTTACTTCGGTGTGCGCGAATACCGCGAAAATGTGCATGATCTGGTTCAAAAACTTTCAAAAACACTGGGAACCGACATCGGCTTTTTGAATGTGCAGGGGCGCGTTTACATGGTGCGCAACATTCTGGGGAGCGACTATAAGCCTTACGCCGTCCTGACCATGCAGCTGAATATATCGTCCATGTTTTCCGGCTTGAAAAACGTGGTTTGGGGTACGGACACCTCGGTCTGGCTGAGCAATACTGCTGTGGTGCTGACCGGTTCGCTGCTGAACCCGGAAAGCCTTGGCAGCCAGGTTCCAACGAACGGGCAGGTTTTGCGCAACGTAAAAAACAGCACCTATCTTTACGGCACGAAGCAGACGGACGCCTATCGATTTTCCTACATGATTAAGGTGGACAGTTCGCCGCTGGTGCAGGAGTTTGCCGGATTTAAGACGACGCTGTTCTGGATGATGATTTTGATTGTTCCGCTGCTCGCCATGGTCATTTGGTTTTTCACCAGGAACATTTCCATGCCGATTGACCGGCTGATTTCGGAAGCAAAAAACATTGAACAGGGCCATTTCGGTGTGCAGATTGGTGACCGGTTTTCCAGTCTGGAATTCCGGTATTTGAAAGAAGCGTTCAACAGCATGTCCTACCGGCTGAAATACCAGTTTGACCGCATTTATAAGGAGGAGCTTGCGCTGCGGGATGCGCGCATTATGGCTTTGCAGTCCCAAATAAACCCGCATTTTCTCAATAACACCTTGGAAATTATCAACTGGGAGGCGAGGCTGGCGAATGATGTGAAGGTTTCCCGTATGATTGAGGCGCTGTCCACCATGCTGGATGCGGCCATGGACCGGAAAGGCCGGCCCATCGTACATATTTCGGAAGAAATGATGTATGTGGACGCTTATTTGTATATCATTTCCGAACGGCTTGGAAAACGCCTGACGGTTACAAAGGAAATCGACGAAACCCTTCTGGACTATTACGTTCCGCGCCTGATTATGCAGCCGATTATTGAAAACGCGGTTGAGCACGGCATTCAGCCGCTGCAAAAGGGAGAAATTATCATCCGCATTTATCGGGAAAACGATCAGCTGATTTGCGAGGTGGAAAACGACGGAATTATGCGGGAGGAGGATGAAAAGAAAATTGAGCAGCTTTTGTCCGACGATTACGACGCTTCTGCGGAAAGCTCCTACAACTTGGGAATCCGCAACGTGAACCAACGCCTGAAGATAATTTACGGGGAAAACAGCGGACTTTCAATTAAAATGAACAGCAAAGGACACGCAGTTTCCAAAATTGTTATCGGTATTGAACAAACCAAACAATAATATACAAGAAATGGCAAGACTGTCTATTATGTTTTTGGAAGGATGAGAGTAATATAGTAGCTACAGAATCGATTCGCGTTAATTCTAAAATAATGGAGGTTATATCATGAAAAAGGCAATTGCGTTTGTACTTGCAATGGCACTCTGCGGCGCAATGTTCGGATGCCAGAGCGCGCCTGCCGCTTCTACCCAGGCACCTTCATCCCAGGCGGATTCTTCCCAGGCGGCGTCTTCCGCCGAGTCCAAACCGGTTGAAATTACGGTGGTTACTTCCTATGGCGGCGATGATGGAAACCGGGCCAACTATGAAGCTGCTTACAAAGCGTATGAAAAAGCAACCGGCAACACGGTTAAGGACGCTTCCGGCACTTCCAACGAAGAGTGGAAGTCCAAAATTATGGCGGACTTTGAAACCGGTGCCGAACCTGATGTACTCTTCTATTTTAACGGCGTGGATTCCAACAAACTGGTTCAGGGCGGCAAAGTGGTCAGCATTGACGAAATCCGCGAAAAATATCCTGATTATGCCAGCAATATGAAAGACGAACTGCTGGGTGCTTCCCCGGTGGATGGCAAAAATTATTCCGTACCGGTGAACGGTTACTGGGAAGGCCTTTTCGTCAATAAGAAAGTCCTAAAAGACTGTGGTGTAGAAGTCCCCGGAAAAGACTATACCTGGGATCAGTTCCTGAAAGACTGCGAAGCAATCAAGGCAAAGGGTTACACTCCAATTGCCTGCTCCCTGCAGGAGGTTCCGCACTACTGGTTTGAGTTCTGCGTGTTCAATCATGACACCGTGGATACACACACCAAGCTGCCAACCTCCTCTACGGATGAAGCTGGGAAGGCATGGACAGCCGGCTTGAACGACATCAAGACGCTGTATGAAAAAGGCTATTTCCCGAAGAACACCACTACGGCGACCGATGCCGAAACTTTCCAGCTGATGGCGGACAACAAAGCGGCGTTTGCCATTGACGGTTCTTGGAAGATCGGCTGGTTCCAGCAGAATGCGAAGAACATCGACGACTTTACTGTTACATATGTTCCGGCGGCAAATCAGCGTAAAACAACCGACATCATCGGCGGTCTTTCCATGGGTTACTACATTACCAAAAAAGCGTGGGATGACCCAGCAAAACAAAAAGCTTGCGTTGATTTTGTAAAGGCCATGACAACGGACGAAGTGGTTTCCACCTTTGGTGCAACTGCGGTTACTGCACTGAAAAACGGTACAAAAGCCCCGGATAATGCTGATTCGCTGGTAAAAGCGGCTTTAAGCATGGCTGCCGGAGCGACCGGAATTGCACCGGCTACACAGGACGGACTGAATCAAACCGCCCGCACCGCGCTGTTTGCGGATATCAAGAATATTGTTACCGGAAAAACAACAGCGGAAAAAGCAATCGACAAGTGCCTTGCCATAAAAGGCTAATCTGCTCATCTTCTGATTCTTGCCATTATCCAAAAAGCCGGAGAGTCAGCTCTCCGGCTTTTTGAAAAGGGGATATAACAATGAACTCTATGATTTTTAAAAAGAAAACCCCTTTGCTGGTATTTTTAATACCCGCGTTTTTGTTCATGACACTGTTTCTTTATTATCCGTTTGTCATGAACGTGTACAACAGCTTCAGCAATATTACGGGACTTGGTACGGCGGCACAGGGACTGAACCAGCCGTGGTACCAGAACTATGTTCAGCTTTTTCAGGACCCGATTATGGCAACAGCGGTAAAGAACACCCTGCTGCTCATGGTTTTGACAATAATTTTTCAGGTTGGAATTGCACTAATTCTTGCCTTGCTGATTGATAATATTAAAAAAGGAACGCAGTTCTTCCGTACGGTTTACTTTTTCCCGATTGTAATTTCAGCAACAGCGCTGGGCCTGCTGTTCAACCTGATATTTTTATATGATGGCGGCATGGTAAACCAGTTGCTCATGAAATTCGGAGCAACGGAGGCGATTGACTGGAAAGACGAAACCCATTACTTCTTTACCATGCTGTTTCCGGTTATGTGGCAGTATGTCGGTTTTTATTTTGTCATTCTGGTTACCGGCTTGAATAACATTTCCCCGGATATTTACGAAGCGGCTGAAATTGACGGCGCCGGTGGCTTTAAGCGGGTGCGCTACATCACACTTCCGCTTCTTCATAACGTTCTGTGTACCTGTCTCACCCTTGCCATTACCGGGGCGCTGAAGGTTTTTGACCTGCCATGGGTGATGATGGGCGCCGGGATGCCGATGGATATGTCGTGGCTGACCGGTACGTATATGTACAATCAGACCTTTACCATGGGCGATGTGGATTACGGTTCCACCATAGCCATTGTGATTGTAGTGCTTGGCGTGATCATTTCCCAGCTTGCCAGCCGGATTTTCAAAGAAAAAGAGTATTGAGGAGGGAAAAGGGAATGCAGTCGGCAAAAGAAGCAATTCTGCTGGAGCAAGTGCCTGCAAAACGGCGTTTCAAGCCGGGGAAAATTGTGATTTACTTTTTCCTTTCCATCTGGGCGCTGTCCACCATTTACCCGTTTGTTTGGGTGATTCTGAATTCGTTTAAACGCAAGGGACTGATTCGTTCGGATTCCTTTTCCATCCCCTTCGGGGACAGCTTTACGCTGGAAAACTATACGACCGCGTTTGACCGCGTAGATATTTTGGGGGCTTATAAAAACAGCCTAATTATTTCCAGCGTTGTAACCGTTGCGGTGATTGTGCTTGCAGGGCTGGCCGCTTACGGCCTGACCCGTTATCGGTTCCGTGGGAGGGAATTCCTGCACGGATTGGTTATTGCGAGCATGATGTTCCCGGTTTTTTCTACCATTATTCCGGTATTCCGTATGATGTTCCGATGGCACATTGTAAATACGCAAAACGTCGGGCTTTCCCAGCTTAGCGTCATCCTTCCGCAAATCGCCGGGAACCTTTCCTTTGCCATTGTGGTTCTTATGGGGTATATCCGGGGACTTTCCATTGACCTGGAGGAGGCTGCTTATTTGGAGGGATACAATGTGTTCCAGATTTTCTTCCAGGTGATTCTTCCGATTGCGAAGCCATCCTTTGCAACGGTTGCGATTTTTACATTTCTCTGGTCTTACAACGACCTGTTTACCCAGATGTTCTTCCTGCGGTATAAAGATTCCTTTACCATTACCCGTCTGCTGAATGAAATTACGTCCATCGCCGGCGTGAACTATGGCCTGATGGCCGCGGCGGTGGTTTTGGTGGTGATTCCGGTCCTGATTGTATATGTCCTGCTGCAGAAAAATATTATTAAGGGACTAACGGTCGGCGCGGTAAAAGGATAGGCACGAACCCAAAGGCGGGTATATTTTTTGGTTGGCAAAAAATATACCTGCCTTCTTTGGTTTATGGTATAATTTTTAGGGGGTGTGTTGTTTCCCCGGCTTCATCGGGAGGGTTGTGTCATGTATAAAGTAGTGATTATTGATGATGAAGATATCATTGTGGAAGGTTTGAAAAAGGTAGTGAACTGGGAAAAATACGGCTGCGAGGTGGCCGGTACGGCCTCCGACGCGCGGTCCGGCGCTCAGGTCATTCGGGAAACCCGGCCGGATATTCTGTTTACCGACATTAAAATGCCGGAAATGGACGGCCTGACCATGCTGGCTGGCCTTAAGGGGGAATTCCCCGAAATGCAGATTGCGGTTCTAACCGGGTACCGTGATTTTGAGTATGCAAAGCGAGCCATTCATTTGGGGGTCAGCCGCTATCTGCTGAAACCGTCTAAAATGGGCGAGCTGGAGGAAGCGCTTCAGTTTATGACGGAAACCCTCGGCAAGCTGCACGGCGAGCCGCAGAAACCAAAGGAGGGCCCTGTGGAGGAAGCGCAGAACGGAAATGCGGCCAACAGCTTTATTGTCCGCAGTGCGTTGAAGTATATTGAAACCCATTACGCGGAGAAGCTGACCTTGACCGAGGTGGCGGAAAAAAATTATGTCAGCCAGTGGTACCTGAGCAAGCTGCTGAACAAATATACTGGCAAAAGTTTTTGCGACCTTTTAAATCAGACCCGCATCAGCAAAGCAGAAAAACTTTTGGAGGATCCATCCCTGAAAATCCACGAGATTTCCGACATGCTTGGGTTCAACGACGTAACGCATTTTTCAAAAATTTTTAAGAAAATCAAGCAGGTTTCGCCAAACGAATACCGCAACGAAATTCACTGCTAATTATACCGGGTACATAAGAGCCCCTGTGCATCTGGACTATCCCCTAAAAAACGGACAGTGAAAAAAGAGACCTCCTGTTGTAGAATGGAAACTACAATAGGAGGTAATTTTATATCCAGAAAATATACAAAAGTAGAAATGTTGAGTGAAGAGGTGTTTCGGCGAAAGGCAGCAGGAGAAACTAACCGAGAAATAGGAGAAAGCTATGGATTAACAAAATATCAAATCAAACAGTTGGTCAGCCGCCAGCATCGAAAGACACGCATGATTGCTAACGGGTATATTCCCCTTCCTAAAGGCAGACCGCGAAAAAACATAGCAGACGAAAACGCACGTCGGAACAACGAACTGGCTGAACTGCGAATGAAAGTAGAACTGCTGCAAAATTTTTTATCCGAAGTTGGAAGGAAGTGAAGCTAAAATATCGTGTCATTGAGCGGTTCCGTGGTAAATACGGCATTGAGGCCATGTGCCGATTTTTTGAAGTTTCCCGTAGTGGATACTATGCTTGGCGAAACCGGCAGACAAGAGAAGCTAAGGATCAATGGTTAACGGACTTAATCATGAATTGTCAACAGTGCTGCAAACAAACTTATGGTTGTCGTCGGGTACGCCGTTGGATTCAACGGCAGACAGGAAAGAAAGTCAATGTGAAAGCCATTCTGCGCATCATGCGAAAGTTTGACTTGCTTTCACAAATACGTCGGCGTCGGCCATATGTGCATTACAAACAAGCAGTACATAAATATCCAAATCTGTTGCAGAGGAGATTTGAGCAACCATTACCCAATCTTTTCTGGGTTACAGATATTACCTACATCCCTATGGTACAAGGAATGCTATATCTATGTGCGGTAGTAGACCTGTGTGGCAAAATGGTTTTGACCTATCGTATTGGTAATGATATGGCTGCCTCATTGGTTACTGATACCATCCGAGATGCTTTACAAAAAGAGAAGGTCGCTGGTGGACTTGCCCTCCACAGCGACCAAGGGTCTCAATACACCTCACAAGCATACTTTGACCTGAGTCAAGAATATCATTTTCAGCCGTCCATGTCCAGTCTCGGATGTCCATACGGCAATGCTGCTATGGAAAATTTCTTTGGCACCCTAAAAACAGAATGTTTATACCGTACTAGGAAAGCTTTCAAATCTATCATTTGGGGAGAGAGTGGAGTTGTATACATACATCATTGTGGACGATGAAATGATAATCCGGCAGGGTTGTATTGCGAAACTCCGTCAGATACCATCTTTACCGGTAGAATTTGTGGGCGAAGCTTCCAACTGATTGGAAGCGCTTGCATTGATTGAAAAAATGCATCCAGATATTGTGATTACCGATATGAAAATGAGTGGTATGGATGGAATGGAGTTTTTGGAGCGACTTGATGAACAGTACCCCAACATATTGGTGATTGTAATCAGCGGCTATAAATTGTTTGATTACGTGAAACAGGCGATTGAAAAGCATGCTGTCGGTTATGTTCTAAAGCCGTTTTCTGCAGAAGAAATCGGGGAGCAGATGCGCAAAGCGATTGAACAGCTGGAATCTCGCAGCCACGTTCAGCATCTGCAGCAAGAGGTCGCCAATTTCGCACAGAAGGAGTTCTTTTTAAACACCATCCTGCATCCTTGGTGGGAAGGTACGTCGGCTTCTTTTCATGAGAATGATCAAATGTGGAACCAGGAATATTTGCTTTTAACCGTAACGACCGAGCGGATGGATTTTACCGAAAAGCTTGAATCGTTGTGTTCTGGTCAACTACCGTTTCCCGGTTTCGTTATGGAAAATCCACTGAACAAACAGCAGAATTTGATTCTTCTGCACGGCGCGAAAGGACAGGCTGACCTGTCCGGGGTGGCGGAACAGCTAGCCATGGGGGAGGACTTCGGAGCGACAATTCCCACCATTTTTACGGATGAACCGCAAACCTGCCATAAGACGGCGCTGCGTGACCCGTTTGAAGAAACCGTCGAGATTCTGCCGTTTACGGATGATTTTGAGGAAACTTTTCAGAAAACATACGGTGTTTCTCTGCTGGAAAACCTGCCCGAGCTGCTCTGGGAGCCGAAGGATAAGCCGGTTTCCCAAATCCGGTACTGGTACCATGTTCATGTGTGCGAACGGTTTTCCGAAGCATTCGGCGACAACATTGGCCGCTGGTGCCGACAGCATAACCTTGCACTGACTGGGCACATGATGAACGAATGGACGCTCTATTCCCAAACCCTGTCGGCGGGCGACGTGATGCGCCCCATGAAGGAATTTGACCTGCCGGGGGTCGACATGCTGTGCGACCGCCGCGAACTTTCCACCGTGAAGCAGGCGAGCAGTGTGGCGCACCAGTGCGGCCGCAAGGGTGTGATGAGCGAACTGTACGGCGTGACCGGGTGGGATTTCGACTTCCGCAATCATAAACTTGCGGGAGACTGGCAGGCCGCACTCGGTGTAACGCTTCGGGTACCGCACCTGACGTGGGTTTCCATGGGCGGCGAAGCAAAGCGGGATTATCCTGCAAGTATCGGGTATCAGTCCCCGTGGTACAAGGAATATCCTTACATTGAGAACCATTTTGCACGGCTGAACACCGCCCTAACGCGCGGAAAGCCGGTGGTTCATGTGGGCGTGATTCACCCGGTGGAATCTTATTGGCTGTACTGGGGCAATCAGCGCCAGACCTCCGTGGCCCGCCAGGATTTAGAGAGCAACTTTACCAATATCATTGAATGGCTTCTGTATAATCTAATTGATTTCGACTTTATTTCAGAATCTATTTTAAGCACGGACTCCCAGTCCTGCGCAGATGCCTTCCGTATGGGCGAAATGGCTTACGATACGGTCATTGTGCCGGAATGCCACACCCTGCGCCGAACGACGCTGATGAAGCTGCAAGAATTTGCCGCACACAGAGGGAAAGTCATTTTTATGGGTGAAGCGCCTCGCTATGTGGATGCCCGTCCAGACGATGCGCCAGCACAACTGGCCAAACAATGTGTGCGCATCCCGTTCCGCCGAGGCTCTCTGCTGGAAGAGTTGAATGACGTCCGGGAAATCGACGTGGAAACGCAGGCGGTGGATGGTACCAACTCCACTAAGGTAAAGCAGTGGGAGAGCGGTGTGCGCTCCAACAACCTGTTTTATCAGCTGCGCCAGGACGGCGACAGCCGGTGGCTGTTCCTTTCCCATGTGAACCGCCCACAGAATCAGGATGTTACCTTTATCGAATCGCTGAACATTCAGGTGCGAGGCGAGTACACACCAGCCCTGTATGACACCATGACCGGTGAAATTCGCCCGGCGTATGCGGAATACGAAAACGGCTGGACGAAGATTCCGTACTACTGCTCTCAGCACGACAGCATTCTGTTTCGCCTGGAAAAAGGAAAGCAGATGCATTGCACGGCAAAGCCACAATATGTGCTCCCGAGAGGGAAACATATTCTACCGGAGCCGGAAACCTTCCAACTGGAAGAAGAGAATGTGTTACTGTTGGACCTAGCAGAGTATGCGTTTGATGACGGCCCATGGAACGGCGAAGAAGAAATTCTGCGCATCGACAACCAGTTCCGGGAAAAGCTTGGTTACCCGCTTCGCATGGAAGCGCTTGCCCAGCCGTGGACGGAACACGCACAAGCAAGGGCTGAACATACGCTACATATGCGATTCCGAATTTCGTCGAGTATTTCCCTGCCGGAAGTAACCTTTGCCATGGAACATCCGCAGGACGTCCGCTTGGTCTGGAACCAGAAGCTGATTGATATGTGCGTGGATGGGTGGTATGTGGACGAATCAATTCAGACTGTCCATCTGCCTGGATTGCTAGTCGGAGAAAACGTGTTGGAACTGCATATTCCCTTCACGCGCAAAACCAATGTGGAGTGGTGCTACCTACTGGGCGATTTTGGTGTGGAGGTCGCCGGGAAGGAAAAACGACTTACTGCATTGCCAACCCATATTGCCTTTGGCGATTTTGTACATCAGGGCCTGCCGTTCTACGCGGGCAACCTGATTTACGAGGTGCCGTTTACCTGTGAGGCGGGAACCCTTCATCTGGAAATTCCGCAGTACCGCGGCTCTTTGGTAAAGGTGAAACTGGATGGCAGGGACGCCGGTATAGTCGCACTGGCGCCGTACCGGCTGAACTGCGGAACGGTGCAGGCTGGAAAGCATGTTCTGAAATTAAAACTGTTTGGCAATCGCATTAACGCGTTCGGCGCGGTGCATAATGCGGATGAAACGGAAGAATGGTACGGCCCAAACCTTTGGAGAACGAGCGGCAATAAATGGAGCTATGAATATCATTTGAAGCAAACGGGAATCTTAACCACCCCGGAATTCTGGGTGGAGCCGTAACGCAAAACACCGGGCAATGAAAGTTCATTGCCCGGTGTTTTTACAACTTTTTTCGAATTCAGGCAAGCCTGAAAACGAATCAAACTCAACCGCAGGATTCGGTTTTAACTTTAATAAGAACCTTTTTAATTGCCATCGGTTCATGGGGGCAGATTAACGGCATGTGAGCGTCCGTCGGGAAGCAGATAACGAACGTGTCCGGACGAAGTATGGGGAAAAATCCTTTGCCATTGTCCTCAAAGAATGTGATATCGTTTTCTTCCCGATATGGCTCGGAGACAGTCAGCTGATCGGTTTTTTGCAAGCCGAACATTTCTTCTCCATTCAGCAAGTACTGAATGTCGATATATTTCTTATGGGACTCCCAACGGGCTTTCTCCTTTGGGTAAGTGGTGGGTGTCTGCACCAGCGCGAACACACGGTCTTCGTCAATCGGGTATTTGCCGGCTTCCAGCTTGCTGAAATCCGTTTTTAAAAAATAGGCGATTGCACGATCCAGATTTTCCCCCAGACCCTTGTACATTTTCATATTTTCCCGGGTGTCATAAATCAAACGGATACACCTCCAATTAAAAGATTAGAATGAATTATTAAAAAACATAATCCAGGAAGGAAATGTTTTTCGTTGATTAGTATAGGCCATTGCCAGCTTTTTATTTTTGCAAAAAATAAGAATTGACAAAATCTGCCTTGTAGATTATAATGACTTTAAAGTCAGTGATTAAGAGGTCATTTTATGAAAAAGACATCCCGTCAATTGCAGAAAGAGCAAACAAGGGAATTTTTACTGAAAACCGCATATGAATATTTTTCAGAGCACGGAATTTTAAATACCCGTATGTCTGACATTGCACAGGCGGCGGGGGTTTCCCACGGAACTGTATTTTTGCATTTTGCAACACAGGAAGCTTTGGTTACGGAAGTAGTGGAAACTTACTGCGGAAAAATTGCTTTACGAACGCACGAGCTGGCCAAATCCTGCACTTCCATACAGGAGGTTTTGTCCGCACACCTGGAGGGAATTCAGGAATATGAGCCGTTTTACACCAGGCTGGTTATTGAAAACCGCTTATTGCCGCCTGCTGCGCGGGATGCTTGGATTAACATTCAATCGGCGGTGTCCTTTCATTTCGGCCGTGTGTTGGAACGGACGCGCGGCGAGAAACAGGTGGCAGCGCTGCCGGTCAGCGCACTTTTTAACCTGTGGATCGGCCTGATTCATCATTACCTGGCAAACGGGGATTTGTTTGCGCCGGACGGGAAAGTCTTGGAGCGTCACGGCGATACCCTGATCGAATATTATATGAAATTAATCCATTATGAAACGGAGGAGGAAAAGCATGGTAGAGAAGCCCATGAAAGTCAAAAAGGTGAAATGCTGTTACGGGCACCTTGGCGGGAAGCTGGGCGATATGCTTTTTGACCGGATGCTGGAACTGGGCTGGATTCAGAAAGACCCCGAGGAGGCCAGAAAGTTTGCTCTGACCGATCTGGGAATCCGTGAATTTCTGAAATTAGGTGTCAATCCTTACGATGCATGACGGCCTGTTGGCCGCGTATCCGCAATCTCATAAATTACAAACAAAAAGGAGAATTTATATGAAAACCTGTATATCCTGTGGAATGCCCATGACAAAACCCTCTGATTTTCCGCTAGAGGATGAAAGCAAAGATTACTGCGTTTACTGCGCGCGGCCCGACGGCTCCATGCAGTCGTATTCGGAAAAGCTGGCCGGCATGACGGGGTTTTTAATCCGCACGCAGGGGTTGGATGAAGAAGCGGCTCGCCAGCTCGCCGCCCGGAATATGGCGAAACTGCCCGCGTGGAAAACGACAGCGGCGGATTAGTAAGGAGAAAGAGCGATGGAAGAAAAGGTCAAATTATCCGCGCCAATCTATCAGCAAATCGCCGCGGATATCGCATCAAAGATTGTGGATAAACGGTATGAGATCGGCGAGAAAATCTATGCTAGGTCTTATCTTGCCAGCCAGTATAATGTTTCGTGCGAAACGGCGCGAAAAGCGATTTGTATTCTTTCGGACTTGGATATTGTGGATGTTACAAAGGGAAGCGGAGTAATCATCAAATCCTATGAAAATGCCGTTCGGTTTGTTCAGCAGTACACCGATATTCAGTCGATTTATGATTTGAAGCGGAAGATTCAAGAGTCGCTGGAACGCCAGAAAAAGGAAGCAAAATATCTTCAGGACTGTATCAGCGGAATCATCGATCGGACGAAACGCTTTCAGTCCTTTAACCCTTTTATTCCATTTGAAATTAAGGTATCCTCTAAAACGCCTTACTTAAACAAAACAATTTCAGAAATCAATTTCTGGCATTACACCAATGCGACGGTGATTGGTATTAAAAGAGGGCAGGAAATTCAAATGTCCCCAGGCCCTTATGCGGTTTTGCGGGAAGATGACATTCTGTATTACTGCGGCGACAACGAATGCCAGATGCGTGTGAAGAATTTTCTGTACCCGGAAAATCCGTAACCTCATGTGAAGAAAGCGGTTACCATAGGCTTTGTTTGATTCATAGATTGCTTATGCTCAGAACATATAAGGGAAATGATATAGAGCGGCTTTTCAATCTTATAACGACTTATAGATTATCACTATAACCTATTCCTGCAGCGAAAAACCGTACTCTGAAATAACCTGTTTTAGCTCACAGATATAGGCACTTGCCTGTTTGCTTAACTGTACCTTCCGATTTGCAATCCAGCCAACCTGAATTTCATCTTCCACCAGAAGCGGAACCGATATGATATTATTTCCGTTTAAATCCGCGCTGACCACTCCGGTGGAGATGGTGTACCCGTTCAATCCGATTAACAGGTTGAACAGGGTTGCCCGGTCGCTGACATGAATGCTCTTTTTATGGAACACCGTGCTTAAGATTTCTTCTGAAAAATAGAACGAATTAAATTCCCCCTGCTCAAAGGATAAATAGGGGTAATCCTGTAAATCCTCCAGCGTTACGGCTTTTTTATGGGCGAGGGGATTCTGCGTGCCGATGAAAATGTGTGGCTTTGCGGTGAACAGGGGATGAAATTCCAAATGGTTCTCCTTCAAAAGCTTTCCAATCACTTTGGTATTGAAAGGGTTCCGGTAAAGAATCCCTATTTCACTGCGCAGGTTTTTCACATCTTCAATAATTTCATGAGTTCTAGTTTCCCGCAGGGTAAATTCATATTCCTCGGCGCCGCTGTGCTGAATCAAATTGACAAACGCGTTGACGGCAAAGGAATAGTGCTGTGTTGAAATGGAACAAAGCTGACGGGAAGGCTTTTTGTTCCGGTAGCGCTGCTCCAGCAGTCCGACCTGTTCCACTACCTGCCGGGCGTAACCAAGAAATTCAGCGCCGTCTACAGAGAGTGTGATTCCCTTGGAGGTTCGGATAAAGAGCTCAATTCCAATTTCTGTTTCCAGTTCCTTCACCGCGTTGGATAGGCTCGGCTGCGATACATACAGCCGTTTCGCCGCTTCGTTAATAGAGCCGCAGTTCACGATTTCAATGATGTATTTTAACTGCTGCAGAGTCATGTTCCAGATGTCCTTTCTCCGTCCGCCGAACGTGTTGTCCCCTCCAGTTCGGCCGATTCCCGAACTCCGGCGAAAAGGGAGAAAGCGTTTCCCATGCCGGGGATTTTATAATGATTGTACCATATTTTATCCGGACGTCAAAGCTTTTATCTTCCAATTTATAAAAGGTGCAGAAAGCCTCCTATACAAAACGCTGCCCCGACGGAAGTTCCGGGACAGCGTTTCGTTTCGTAATATGAAATTTTATCATTTTATACCCTGCTGATTTCTATTCTTTTACAGGGTCTGCTTTCCGGAACATTTTTTCTTCCGGAAGCAGGAATCAATATGGTCGTTTATAATTCCGGTGGCCTGCAAATGGGAATAGACCACAATGGATCCCAAAAACCGGAATCCTCGTGCTTTCAGGTCCTTGCTGATGATATCGGACAGAGACGAAGTGGCCGGGATTTCGGATATGTTCTGATAATGATTGATGACCGGCTGGTAATCTACAAATTTCCAAATGTATTTGTCAAAGCTGCCGAACTCTTTTTGCACTTCTAAAAAGCAGCGGGCGTTGTTGATGGACGATTCAATCTTTCTGCGGTTTCGAATAATGCCGGGGTTGGAAAGCAGCTCTTCTATTTTTTTATCATCGTAAGCCGCCACTTTTACCGGGTCGAAATTGTCGTATGCTGCCCGGTAATTTTCCCTCTTTTTCAGGATGGTTAGCCAGCTTAGGCCGGCCTGGGCGGATTCCAGCACCAGAAATTCAAATTGCTTTCGGTCGTCGTGAACAGGAACGCCCCATTCCTCATCGTGATACTTTATATACAGTTCATCGGATGTGCACCATTCGCATCGATTCATGTTCTTTCTCCTCCTTTGCTCTTTCCGCAAAACTCGAGGTTATACCGGAACTTACGCTCCAATATTGGATTTTCCGAAGTTTTCAGCGGTTGTGAAAATCCACTGGTCGCGCCAAACTTTACAGATGGAATCTACTTACTGCTTTAAACCTAGTTTAACCCGGAGAATGCGCTTTACCGATTCCTCAATGCGTTGTTCGGAGAGACTTCCGTCGGAAACCGCACTTAAAACTGCCTGATAGGCTGTTTTAAAATCCTGCGGCATTAAAATCATATCCGCCCCGGCCTGAAGGGAACGGAGGACCGATTCTTTGGTTCCGTAGTTGTTGACGATTGCGCCCATGCTCATCGAGTCGGTGATGATGATTCCGTTATATCCCAACCGGTTTCGCAGAATGTCCGTAATCATAACTTTGGAAAGGGAAGAGGGCGTATTGTCCCCAATCACGTTTGGGACGGAGATATGGGAAACCATGAGGAACGGAATGTTGTGCTGCGCCGCGGCCTGGAACGGAACCATTTCGCTTTTCCTCAGTTCCTCCAGCGACTTATTCGTGTAGGCAAACCCTTTGTGGGTGTCCCCAGCGGTGGCTCCGTGGCCGGGAAAGTGTTTGAAGCAGGAAAGCACATGATGGTCCGCAAGACCCTGGCATACCTGCAAATCCATTTCCGCCACCAGGGCTGCGTCGGTGCCGAACGAACGGTTCCCGATTACCGTATTGGACGGATTCGTCAGCACATCCGCGTCCGGGGCAAAATCAAGGTTCAGCCCGTACTCGGACAAATAGCTTCCAATGGTCGCCCCAACCTCATATGCCTTTTGCGGGTCCCTGCTTGCTCCTATTAAGGCCATGTCGGTGTATTGTTTCACCTTGAAATTGGGGTTGTTGCCAATGCGGGCAACGGTTCCTCCCTCTTCGTCCAGCGCCAGGAATAAGGGAATCCCCTCCATTTCCATGGCATATTTCTGCGTGTTTGCCGTCATGGTTTTCAGCTGCTCCGGAGTCACAATGTTGGAATCAAAATAAATCAGACCACCGACGGGATACTTCTGCAGGGCGGCACGGGTTGTGCTGCCTGCCGCCGTTACCTTTTGGCAACCGGTCAGTGCGTTGGGCGTAATTAGAAAAAGCTGAGCAACTTTTTCAGCCAACGTCATTTCAGACAGTTTCTGCTGTACCTGTTGTTCTATCGCCTGCTCTGTGACCTCCGAGGATGCCGGCGCGGTCTCTGCCGTGTCCCCGCTGGAGGAAGCAATGCTCCCGCTTTCCGAGGATTTACCTTCCGTGCGTTCGGCTTTACTGCCGGATGGCTCTGTGCCTGTTGCCGACGATACGGGTTTGCCCGCGACACCGCTGTTTTCCGCCGAATGGCACGAAGCTAAAAATAGGGGAGAGATTAGGCATACGCAGAAGAGAACGGCAACGAAGAATGCCTCTTTGGAAAAGCCCCAAACCTTGTTACTTCTCATATCATTCTCCATCCGAATGGATTCGGCCCTTAAAATATTAATTCTCATTTTCTCATTATACCTCTGCGATGCGTGTACGGCAAGGTGGTATGGTTCATAATGAACGCTGATTTCCGGCTTTCCAAAGAGGAGAATTTCTTCAGAAATTCCAGGTGTCAGTGCAGCAAAAATCGCCGCACGAATTTTCTTTCGTGCGGCGATGAAACCACTGTAAATTTTGATATTTAGCAAGGTGCGCCGTCTTCCAGTATAGCCAGAAGATGCGGGAAAACCGCAAGGCTGCGTTTCAGAATCCCCTGCATGTATGCAATGGCGATTCCGTAATTAGTAATAGGTACGTTTTCGTCCTGTGCGCACTTCATGCGCCAGCGGACTTCCCGTTCGTTCAGCATACAGCCGCCGCAGTGGATGATTAGCGCATAATCCCCCGGGTTTTCCGGAAATTCCGTGCCGGAGACCAGACTGATATTCAGCTGCTTTCCGGTGTAGTTTTTCAGCCAGCGCGGAAGTTTTACACTGCCAATGTCGTCGCACTGTCGGTGGTGGGTGCAGCCTTCGGCTATCAGGACACGGTCGCCGTCTTTCAACTTGTCAATGGCAGCTGCGCCGCGCACGGCAGTTTCCAGAAATCCTTTGTACCGCGCCATCAAAATGGAAAAAGAGGTCAGCGGAATGTCGGGCGGCGTGTCCGCCGCAGCTTTGGCGAACACCTGGCTGTCGGTAATCACGAGGGAGGGCTGCTTTCCAAGCGATCGCAGTGTTTCACGTAGCTGAAATTCCTTCACCACAACGGCGGTTGCGTTTGCTTCCAGAATATCGCGGATGGTCTGCTGCTGGGGAAGAATCAGCCTGCCCTTCGGAGCCGCTTTGTCAATGGGGACCACCAGTACAACAAAATCGGAGGGGTGAATCAGGTCGCCCACAATTTGAAGTTTGGAATCCGACACAACCGCCAGCTTGGCAATTTTTTCTTTGAGCGCCTCAATACCGGCTTTCTGTAACGCGCTGATCGAAAGGGAATGCGCGTCCGGCTTCACGTGTGCGGAAAGCAGATCACTTTTGTTCCACACAATTAGGTAGGGAATTTCTTTTTCCTTAAACAGGCGGAGCAGGTCGCGGTCGCAGTCATGCAGCCCCTCTGTTGCGTCCGCCACCAGTACGGCCACGTCCGTTTTATTCAGCACCTGCTTGGTCTTTTTTACGCGCAGTTCTCCCAGCGCGCCGGTATCGTCGAAGCCGGGCGTATCAATGATCATGACCGGCCCCATCGGAAGCAGTTCCATTGCCTTGTAGACCGGGTCGGTTGTGGTTCCCTTAATGTCCGAAACCACGGCTAGCTCCTGCCCGGTTACGGCGTTTACCACGCTGGATTTCCCCGCGTTGCGCCGCCCGAAAAATCCGATGTGTACCCGGTTTGCGGACGGAGTATCATTTAGTCCCATAATATCCTCCGATCGTTCTGGTTAAAACCGGAAATCGCGGATGCCCTGTTCAATTTTGACCAGATGATCTTTGCAGATTTCCCGCACCGTTTCCTTTGGAATGTTTTCTGTTTCGGCTAGAATCAGTTGTTCTCCAATCGCGCGGGTTTTCTCCGAAGCGTAATCCATCAGGTATTCTTTAAGCGTCATCAGCGCATTTGGGTGGCAGCAGTTCTGTATCTGCCCGCTCTTGCACAGGCTCATAAAACGGTCGCCCGTGCGTCCTTCGCGGTAGCAAGCGGTGCAGAAAGAGGGGATATAGCCCAACTCCATCAGCCAGCGTACGACTTCGTCGAGCGAGCGGGTGTCGGAAACCTCGAATTGGCTGGTCTCCTCCTCTTCCTCTTCGCCGTAGCCTCCCACGGAGGTACGTGACCCGCCGCTGATTTGGGAAACGCCCAGACGGATGACCTTTTCACGCACCGCCTTGCTTTCCCGCGTGGAGATAATCATGCCGGTGTAAGGGACGGATATACGGATAAGTGCGCAGATTTTGGCAAAGGTATCGTCGTCGATGCCGTTGTCGAACACGTTGGGGTCAATGTCGTCGGCGCGGCGGATACGCGGTACGCTGATGGTGTGCGGACCCACACCGTGCACGGCCTCCAAATGTTCGGCGTGCATCAGCAGGCCGGCAAATTCATATTTATAGCGCTCCAGACCGAACAGCACGCCCAGCCCCACGTCGTCAATGCCGCCCTCCATGGCGCGGTCCATTGCTTCGGTGTGGTAGTCATAGTCGTGCTTCGGTCCTGTTGGGTGAAGTGCGAAGTAGCTCTGTTTGTGGTAGGTTTCCTGAAACAAAATGTACGTGCCGATGCCGGCTTCCTTGAGCCTGCGGTAATTTTCCACCGTGGTAGCGGCAATATTGACGTTTACGCGGCGGATTGCGCCGTTTTTATGTTTGATGGAGTAAATCGTTTGAATGCAGTCCAGAATGTACTCAATCGGGTTGTTGACCGGGTCTTCGCCCGCTTCCAAAGCAAGCCGCTTGTGCCCCATATCCTGAAGGGCGATAACCTCGCGCGCCACTTCCTCCTGCGTCAGTTTTTTCCGTGGAATGTGGTGATTTTTCTGATGGTACGGGCAGTACACACAGCCGTTTACGCAGTAATTGGAGAGGTACAGCGGTGCAAACAGCACAATGCGGTTGCCGTAAAAATCCTTTTTCAGCTGTTGAGCCAGCTCATAGCATTCCGCTATTTTGTCCTCCCGTTCACAGGCCAGCAGAACCGATGCCTCCCGGTGGGTAAGCCCCTTGCGCAGCCTGGCTTTTTCCAGAATGCGGTCAATCAGCTCCACATTGTTTTTGTTTCTCTCCGCGTAGTCCAGGGTTTCGAGAATTTCCTCGTGGCTGATGAATTCGTCTGCCTTGAGCGACTTCGGGTTATACATATAAAGATTCCTTTCTTTCGGGTCAGCTTTTCTTTCCCGTTAGTAAATACTAGTAAAGCCATTTCAGCAGAAAGTTTAAACGGCTTTCCGGCCGCGGATAAAATCGCCGCGCGAAACAGCGATATGGTACCCAATGCTTTCTATTCTGCGCTGCAGGCACATGCGGCATTCCGCCGCTTCGTCCCCCGTGCAGATTTTATTATCGTACAGCATGTATTTTTTGCGCACGTCGCGTGGGGAAAGGTTCGGCATAACTACGTTTGCCCCCGCGAGGATTCCCAACTCGCGCCCCTGCGGGTGAATAGTACCCAAAGCGGTGGTAGCCGGCAGCAGAACGCTTGGCAGAAGGAGGCGGATTACGCCCAACAGAAACAGCGCCAGTTCCAGCGTGCCAGCTGCTTTTTCAGCAAAGGGGGTATCGCTGTGCGGGATAAATGGGCCGATTCCTACCATTTCCGGTTGAAGTTCTTTCACAAACAGCAAATCCTCCACTAGACAGTCAGTAGTCTGAAAGGGCGAGCCGACCATAAAGCCACAACCGGTCTGAAAGCCGAGCGCTTTCAGGTCGCGCAGGCAGCGCATCCGGTTTTGAAAGGACATTTCCGGTGGGTGAAGTTTGCTGTAGTGCGCTTCGTCGGCGGTTTCGTGGCGCAGCAGGTAGCGGTCGGCCCCAGCCTCCCGAAATCTGCGGTAGCTTTCCGTGCTTTTTTCCCCGATGGAGAGCGTAATGGCACAGTCCGGAAAACGGTGCTTTATTTCGGAAACAATCTGTACGATTGCATCGTCGCTGTAATAAGAATCCTCACCGCCCTGTAAAACGAAGGTGCGAAAACCCAGGCCATATCCCGTTTCGCAGCAGTCCAAAATCTGTTTCTGCGTCAGCCGGTAGCGCTGCGCACGGGCGTTACTGCGGCGGATTCCGCAGTAAATACAGTTGTTTTTGCAGTAGTTAGTGAATTCGATTAAGCCGCGCAGGTATACGTCGGTGCCATAGTATTGGCGGCGTACCTCCCGTGCTTTTTCAAATAGATATTCCGCGGCTTCTTCCGTGCGGCTGTCGATCAGCGCTTTCAACTCTGCCGCAGTCAGGCGGTGCTCCCGCGCCAGCCGGTCAATCCGTTCTTTTACTTCAGGATTCATGACTAATCACATTGGAGTAAGCGGTTTTGGCGCTAATGCCGGGCAGCTTGCCGATTTTCCCGGAAAGCGCGCTGATGATGTCCTGCGGTGCGTCGATGGCGATGCTGATAATATGGATATTGCGTTTCCGATAAGGAATCCCCATTCTTCCAATAATGTATTTTCCGTACTCGTGAAGTACTTCATTCAGTTCTTCGACGGCATCCATATGTTCCACAATAATACCGATGATAGCAACTCTGGTATCCATCTGTTTTCCTCTCTTTCCATCCATACAAACTGCGGCATTCCGGCAGAATACGGCTTTTTCTGAAACCAGGGCAGCAAAAAGGCCGCGCCAAAACGGTGCGGCCAAAAGTGTACGGATTCTGTCCTCAATCCGGATCAAATAAGGTCTTTCGGTTCGGGCCGCTCCCTTGCCGTCAGATTTGTTTGTTATATTATAAACAATATATTTTTGTATTTCAACGTTTTTTTGAATTTCGTTTCAGGAATTTTTCTGGAATTTTCCATCATGGTGTTGGCCTGAAACCAGTCGGAAGAATTTAGAATGCGGATTTTTAGGGAATTTTTTGTATTTTAATATTGACAAGCATACCAATGATGTGATATCATAAATCTCGCACTTGTGAGTGGAGAGGTGTCCGAGTGGTTTAAGGAGCTAGTCTTGAAAACTAGTGATCCCGCAAGGGACCAAGAGTTCGAATCTCTTCCTCTCCGCCAATCTAAAAACTAAATTGGTTTTAGTGTATCATTCACCATATGGAGAAGTACCCAAGTGGTGAAGGGGCTCCCCTGCTAAGGGAGTAGGTCGGGTAACCGGCGCAAGGGTTCAAATCCCTTCTTCTCCGCCAAGCCGCATGAATGTTGATTTCATGCGGCTTTTCTTTTATTTATTTTTTATTTTAATTTGCTCAGTAGATATAAACTGTATAATCTTTCTATTGTCACTTTTGATCCCACTGGTTTTTCCCCCTCCAAAAGTCATTCGGTATCCTCGGTGAACCGCTCGCAAAAATGGAATAGAAACCCAAAGCCGATGGAATGACGCTTCAGCTGTGCCGGTATTTGGTAGGAAGCTGCGGGTATAATCCTATTATAACGATGCGTCTGCCCTTATGTGCCCGGGCCACATAAGGGCTCCGTTTGATTTCGGCGGCACACCGAAGACCCTGCGCTGTTTTTATATTAATTCGCTGTATAAAATGAGGAGGAATGAGGTATGGCTAAACAAAATCAGGAGAATCAGGAATCCAGTTCTTTTTTTGCCGGAGTTTATCAAATAGTCGCACAAATTCCTTTCGGAAAAGTTATCTCGTACGGACAAATTGCCTGGATGCTTGGGAAACCGCGGGCAGCACGGATGGTTGGGTGGGCCATGCGCCGCTGTCCGGACGGGCTGCCCTGGCAGCGCGTGGTCATGGCCGACGGAACCCTTGCCGGCGGCCCGTATGCTGACCTGCGAAGAGAACTACTGAAAGCGGAAGGCGTTGCATTTTTACCGGATGGAAGGGTCGATATGGACGCTTGCCGGTGGGAACTGTTTCGCACAGAAACGCCGCAGAAGTAATCGCTATTTTTCCGATTTAAAATGGCTGTATAAATGAAAAGATAAAAAACGGTGCAGAATTTTAAGTTCTGCACCGTTTTTTATGGCTTTCACGATTTCTAATTTTCCTTGTACTTGGGTAATCCGTTCTTCGCAGCCGTCCTGCGTTTGACACAAATTTACCAAGGAAACGGTTTGCCCTAGTGATGAATATGCTAATATGCTGGTTGCTGCGGCAGCATCAGTTGTTTGTTAGAAAAGCAGAGCGGTCGCAAAGTTTGCATAGTCCCATTGCGGGAATCGTCGCGACGAACCAAAGCAGGGAGAAGGGCAGGCATATTTGCCCCAATATATTTAGCGGCATAGCGGAATAGTCCCACACGTCCATTTTCAGAACTATATTCACAATTACGCCGATGATAAATTCCACCGAAGTGATGATTGCGGAACCGGCCGCACAGCGAATAAAAATCGGTTCGTTTTTGATCCGATTATTGCAGATTTGGTCAATCAAGCAAAGGCACAGCCCGCCGGCTACCGCCATGGAAAAATCCGTCCGGCCGCGCGCGGCGATTTCGAGCGTAGGATATATGGTTCCTCCGGTGAGAAATAAAAATGCTCTTTTTTTCATATTTACCCCCCAATCTGTTCCTTTGAATTTTTTGCAGAATGGGGTGGTTTATACTTGCGCTGTGTTGCTAATTATTGTCTTTTTAAAGGTTCCATCTTGAGTTTTACCAAATTTATGATATAATAAAAATATATTTTAATTTATTTGTTTTCGGTAAAAATATTTTTTAAGAGGGATGTCGGATGAAAATTATCAGTGCGCCGGACTATCAAAGTATGAGCCGAAAAGCAGCGAATATTATTTCTGCTCAGGTAATCTTATTTCCAGATTCGGTTCTAGGGCTTGCAACAGGCTCTACACCGTTGGGTGTGTATCAGCAGCTGATCGACTGGTACAAAAAAGGAGATCTGGATTTTTCAAAGGTTCGCAGCGTCAATTTGGATGAATACTGTGGGCTGGCGGGGGACCATGAGCAAAGTTACCGCTATTATATGAATACGAACTTTTTCAAACATATCAATATTTCCATGGAAAATACCTATGTACCGAATGGAATGGCGCAGGATGTGGATGCAGAATGCCGCCGTTATGACAAAATCATCAACGATTTGGGCGGAATTGATCTTCAGCTGCTCGGAATTGGGCATACCGGCCATATCGGTTTTAACGAACCCGATGAGGATTTTGACAAGATGACGCATTGCGTGAAGTTGAAGCAGAAAACCATCGATGCCAATTCTCGCTTTTTTGAAAGGGTGGATCAGGTTCCGAAGTATGCGATTACGATGGGAATTAAGGCTATTATGCAGGCGAAAAAGCTGCTGTTAGTTGCCAATGGAGAAAACAAGGCCGATATTCTCTGCCGTTCGCTGTTTGGCCCGGTTACCCCGAAGGTGCCGGCGTCCATCCTGCAGCTGCACAACGATTTAACGGTTGTTGCGGACGAAGCAGCGCTTTCGCTGATTCGTTCCAAATACCCGGAAGCGATTGGCTGACAATTTCGAAATCGAATCCGAAATCGAATCAATTAAAAACACCCGGTCAGGATGAAATGACCCCATTTGTTTTCAGTATATCATACTGTCTAACAAATGGGGTGCAGTTCAGGATTTCCTGACCGGGTGTTTTTTAGATTGTAATAGGGTCGGTTCGGGCGAATCCAAGTTCAGCCGTAACCGGAACGGCTTTGAAACGATTTTCCTCAAGACCGCCTAGCTCAGCCAGTGCTCTTCAAGCTCCCGTACCATCTGTTCATATTGTTTAGCGCAGGCCTCGTTTTCACCACAGCGTATTTTCTCCAAACAGGGCGCAAGGCTGGATTCCCAAATGGCTTGATAAATCCTTTCTTTGCGTTCGGATTGGTCAATTCTGTTTACAATCATCGGCGCAAACAGGTAATATTCCCGAATCTTTGCCTGCCCCTCCGGTGTTTTTGCCAGCCAGTTGTCGCGGAACGAGCGGAACGCATTCAGTTCTTCGCAGTCGTCGCCTTTGCCGAGGCTGGTACAAACAGCGGTAGTAATAAAGCATAACTTTTTGCGAAACCCGTTGCTGATTTGGTCAAAAGTCGATTTTCCAAGTTTGTTTTTCGGGTAGTGCTCGTTCCAGACCGCAAGAAAACGGTCGGCAAGTTCTTCCGCGGCGGGGGTATGATATTCCATAATGGCCGGAATGGTGTAAGCCACAATTAGGTAGCGGCAGTCGAAAAAGCGGGGGTCGCTTTCTTTTTTTACGCCCTCCTGTTTTAGACTTTTTAAAAATCTTTCAAAAAGCACATGGGCAAACCGGTCTGCCGCGTCGCTGCCTTCCGTGGCCGCCAGGCTGTAAGCATGCAGCGCGGGGCGGAAAGATTGCTCATAATCCTGAAAAAACTTTTCGTAGTTGTTTTGTTTCAGTGAATAAATGTTATTTTGCGCAAGAAACAGGTCGTCGTTTAGCAGCGTTTCCGCCTGCTTCATGAGTGATTCGTAATTTTCTCCGGTTTGCTGGCCATCCTGCTTCGCTTCCGCCTGCGTTTGCAGCACGGTAGCTACGCGTATCGGTTTTGCGCAGTACATACAAACAATCTGTTCCGCATCCTGCGGTATTTGAAGTTCCTTGCCGCAGTGCGGGCAGTTCGCTTTCACATATTCCATTACTGAACATCCTTCCGTTGCGGGCCGTCCGATTCAAACCTTATTATCAAGCCCGGTTTTGAATGTACTCCTTCATTCGGTCAAAAGTTTCCTGACTAATGATATGTTCAATCCTGCAGGAATCCTGTACTGCTGTTTCGTGGGATATTCCAAGCGTCATTTCCAAGAATTCCGCAATCAGTCTGTGACGTTCGTAAACCGCTTCCGCCTTTTTCCGTCCGGCGTCTGTCAGCACAAGGTTCCCGTTTTGCTCCATAATTAAAAAACCGGCCTCTTTCAGGATGCCCATAGCCCGGCTGACACTGGCTTTGGTAAAATCCAGTTCATTTGCAACATCGATAGAGCGGACGGATCCATTTCTATTTTGAAGAATCAAAATAGTTTCCAAGTAATTTTCCCCGGATTCCTGAATTTTCACAGGTAAACCTCCTTAGCTGCTGATATTCTAGTTATTATAGCATTATTCCTTAAATATAACAACTATCTCCGCAATACCTTTCTGTTTTTTCTATTTTTATCCGAGTCGATTTATGTTAGAATAGTAAAATCGAATGTAAAATTGCACACTTGGCAAAAACCACTTGTTTTTTTGGAGGTAGTATGATTACAGTAACCGACCTAGGGCTTAGTTTCAGCGGGCAGACCTTATTTTCCCATGTGAACCTTCTGTTTACGGCTGGAAACTGCTACGGCGTTATCGGAGCGAATGGCGCCGGGAAATCTACATTTTTAAAGCTGCTTTCCGGGCAGTTGGAACCCACAAAGGGTGAAATCACCATCGACCCGAAAATGCGGATGTCTGTTTTGAAGCAGGACCATCACGCATTTGACGAATATACCGTGCTGGATTCGATTATAATGGGCAATCCCAGGCTTTACGAAGTGTCCAAACAAAAGGACGCGCTTTATGCGAAAGAAGACTTCAGCGATGAGGACGGCATACTGGCCGCGGACCTGGAGGCGGAATTTGCGGAACTGAACGGCTGGGATGCGGAAACCGAAGCCGGCCGCCTGTTGCAGGGCCTTGGCATGGACAGTTCCATCCTGTATTCCCAAATGAGTTCACTGCCTGGTGCGGATAAGGTCAAGGTTCTGCTTGCAAGCGCCCTGTTCGGCCAGCCGGACATTATCTTGCTGGACGAACCAACCAACGACCTCGACAACAAATCCATTGCCTGGCTGGAAGAATTTCTAATTGATTATCAGGGGACGGTAATCGTCGTATCGCATGACCGTCATTTCTTGAATAATGTTTGTACCCATATTGTAGATATCGATTACAACCAGATTAAGATGTACGTTGGCAACTATGATTTTTGGTACGAATCCAGCCAGCTGATGCAGCGTATGATGCGGGACCAGAACCGGAAGGCGGAGGAGAAAATCAAGGAATTGCAAACCTTTATTCAGCGCTTTTCCGCCAATAAGTCCAAATCAAGGCAGGCGACTTCGCGTAAAAAGCTGCTCGAAAAGATTACGGTGGAAGAGATGCCCGCTTCTTCGCGCCGCTATCCGTTTGTCGGCTTTACTATGGACCGCGAACCCGGAAAAGAGATTCTTACCGTGGAGGGACTCTCCAAAACGGTCGATGGGGTAAAGGTGCTGAACAATGTCAGTTTCCGGGTCAACAAGGGCGATAAAATTGCGTTTGTCGGTTCCAATGAAATTGCCAACACCACGTTGTTCAAAATTCTGATGAGCGAAATGGAACCGGACGAAGGTTCGTACAAATGGGGCGTAAGCACTACGCAGTCTTATTTTCCGCAGGACAATTCCGCGTTTTTCAACGGCTGCAAACTGAGCATCCTGAAGTGGCTGGAGCAGTATTCTTCCGACACAACGGAAACCTATCTGCGCAGCTTCCTTGGGAAAATGCTGTTTTCCGGCGATGACGTCCTGAAAGAAGTCAGTGTGCTGTCCGGTGGGGAAAAGGTTCGCTGCATGCTTTCCCGCATGATGATGTTTGGTTCTAACGTACTGGTTCTGGACCAACCCACGAACCATCTGGACCTGGAATCCATCACGGCGGTGAACAACGGGCTGATTGATTTTAAAGGGGTTGTCCTGTTTGCTTCGCATGACCATCAGTTTGTGCAGACGATTGCAAACCGGATTATTGAACTGACAGAAGACGGCCTAATTGACCGTATGACAACGTACGATGAATATTTGGAAGCCAGGGACGGAATTTTGTCGTAACGTGTTACAATATTAAATATTTGGTTTAAAAAAATCCTTCCCCCAAACGGACGAAGGATTTTTTTGCATGTTTTTTCATTTGAAATTCATAATTCGTTCATGCTTTTTCAGTTGACATAAAATTAAAGAACTGATATACTTTAATTTATAATTCATATTATACACTATTTAATAGGATTAAACGACGATTTTAAGCCATATTCTTAAAACAGATTACAAAGTAAGAAGAAACGGAGCTTTTACCTGTAAAAAACAGTTACAGGAAGTTCCGGTTTTTTATACAGATAAAGAATAACATGACTTAAAAAAATTCATTTTAATATTTCTTATGAAAAGGAGTTAAGCAAATGGCCAGAAACGCAAACAGCGATTTTTTCGCTCTCACACCGGAAATCCTGGATCTGACGGATCTTTGCACCAGCCATAGTACCATTGACCCGAGCCTGTATGCGAAATACGATGTAAAACGCGGTCTCCGCGATTTGAACGGCAAAGGCGTTCTGACCGGTCTTACAGAAATTTCGGAAATTGTGTCCTCCCGGCAGGTAGACGGGCAGAGCGTACCCTGCGAGGGGGAATTGTACTATCGTGGAATCAATATTAAAGATATTGTCAGGGGATTCCTTACAGAAAATCGGTTTGGTTTTGAGGAGACTACATATCTGCTTCTGTTTGGGGAGCTGCCTTCGGCGGAACGGTTATGCAAATTCAAAGACCTACTTTCCAAATACCGCACCCTGCCGACCAACTTTGTGCGCGACATTATTATGAAGGCTCCAACTTTCGATATGATGAATACCCTCGCCAGAAGCGTACTGACACTTTACGCGTATGACCAGAAAGCCAACGATACTTCATTGCCCAACGTGCTGCGCCAGTGTCTTGAAATGATTGCCCTGTTCCCGCAGCTTGCCGTTTATGGGTATCAGGCTTATGTACACAATCAGAATCCGAACAACAGCTTTTTCATCCACGCGCCAAAACCGGAGCTCTCCACTGCGGAAAATATTCTCTGCATGCTGCGCATGGATCAGCAGTATACGGAACTGGAAGCACGTATTCTTGACCTTGCGCTTGTGCTTCACGCGGAGCACGGCGGCGGAAACAACTCCAGCTTTACCACCCACGTGGTTGCGTCGTCCGGTACGGACGCATATTCCGTTATTGCGGCCGCACTTGGTTCCCTGAAGGGGCCGAAGCACGGCGGGGCAAATATTAAAGTCATGAAAATGTTTGAAGACATGAAGCAGAGCATCGATGATTGGACGGACGAGGATAAGGTCACCGATTATTTGAGAAAACTGCTGCATAAAGAGGCATTTGACCACGCAGGCCTGATTTACGGTATGGGTCATGCAGTTTATTCGCTTTCCGACCCCCGCGCGGATATCTTCCGCAAATTTGTTCAGAGACTTTCGGAGGAAAAGGGGCTTGTCCGGGAATATCAGCTGTATTCGCTTGTGGAGCGCCTTGCGCCGGAAGTGATTGCGCAGGAACGCAAAACATACAAGGGTGTCAGCGCGAACATCGACTTTTACAGCGGCTTTGTGTACCACATGCTAGGGCTTCCGCTGGAACTGTACACGCCGGTTTTCGCCATGGCCCGTATTGCAGGATGGAGCGCCCACCTGCTGGAAGAACAAATCAATACCGGAAAGATTATTCGCCCCGCGTACAAGAGCATTGCAGCACGCCGTGTCTATGTTCCTCTGCATGACAGAACATAGGGAACAGCGGTGCGAAACGACCGACTGGCGGTTTGCAAAAAGGGAGTATTGCAGGATAAATTCCATCCTGCAATACTCCCTTATTTTTATCTGTTTTAAAATTTATTCTTCCCAGGAAATTTTTTGAATCTGCCCCTGACTGACCGCTTCGTTCATCAACTGAATCATTTCAAATGCGCTGCGGAACTGCTGGGTGCGGCTTTGCTCTACCCAGGTGATGGAGCCCTGCCACGAGGCGTTTTGCCGGTACTGCACATTCACAATAAAAGTCGTTTTGGAATTGTCAATGGTTTCGTTCGGTTTATTCTCCAAGGTGTCCTCAACCTTTCGTATGATTTTTGGTATAGGCTTATCAAAAAAACTTCTGGTCTGATATGCTGCCTGGGGAAAGTCAATGTCGTCGAACAAATCATTCAAGCCTAACAGCATTTCAACCTCGTTGTGGAATTCAAATGTTTTTTTGTAATATTCACTGAAAACAAAGCCCTGAAACCCGGATGTCGCATTAGTAAGATAAATGGTGCATTTGGAACGAATCGAAGCCAGTTGCTTGTTTGCAATTTGCATTCCCTTTTCTTTTTCTCCTTTCCCAATTGAATTGTGCATAATTTGTCTAATTCTATAATATCATACCATAAAATTGGGAAATTGTACAAGGATCTCAATAGAACTTTTCCAAATTCCGCGTTGCGATAAAGTCCACGCCGGTACCGCATACGTTCTTTAGAATGACTTGCCCAACGGTGACCGGTGCGTGCAGGCAGATTCCGTTCAAAGCCCGCACTGCGTCCATCACAAATTTTTTGGGAATCGGAGCATTGGTTTTCACCGGGCAGCGCGGATGCAAAGCACCCTCGATTTTAACTGTTGACGTTACCACGCGGGTGGGGTTTGTCAGCTCTGCGCGTCCATATTCCGCGCCGCGCGGGCAGGAGTTGCCCGTCACCGCGTAATCGTTTTGCTCATCCACCTTCAAGTGGCAGCCCTTCGGGCATACAATGCAGATTAGTTCAGTCATTGGGAACCTCCTTGATGGAAACGGTTATGTTGCCGGAATTGCATTTCTGAAGCAGTTGTTTCGGAAGAACAATATGTTCCATTTCACCCGGCGCAAGATGTTCGCGCGGAAAACGGGTAATCAGCTCTGCGCCGGAAGTAACGTAAATTTCGCTTTTTCCGCAGATTCGGTTGACGCGGAAGAAAATTTCTGCGTTTTTCTCCAGATGCTCCAACCGGATTTTCTGTGGAACCGTATAGGTTACGCCGTCACCATTGTGCAGTTCCAGAACCGTTCCGGTGGACGGCGCACCGCCCGCAAGGTACTGCGCGGCGGCTTTTCCAGCTCGCTGGCTTTCCGCCGTAACAAAATCCACCAAATCATGTACATGGACTACGTTGCCGCACGCAAAAATTCCTGAAATGCTGGTTTCCATATTTTCAAAAACGACCGGCCCGTTGGTTCTTCTGTCCAGCTGAATTCCAGCTTTTTTGGACAGTTCGTTTTCCGGAATCAAGCCGACGGAAAGAAGGATCGTGTCGCAGTCAAAGGTCTTTTCCGTTCCCGCAATCGGCCTGCGCTGTTCGTCCACCTGCGCGATTGTGACCTGACGGACCCGCGCGCGTCCTTTTATATCCGTAATGGTATGGGAAAGGTAAAGTGGGATGTTATAGTCCTGTAGGCACTGCACAATGTTGCGGTTCAGTCCGCCGGAGTACGGCATCAGTTCCACACAGGCCAGCACGGTTGCACCTTCCAATGTCATGCGGCGCGCCATAATCAGCCCGATGTCCCCGGAGCCGAGAATAACAATCCGTTTTCCAACCATGTGTCCTTCCATGTTCACATACCGCTGCGCTGCGCCTGCCGTAAAAATCCCCGCTGGCCGGCTGCCTGGAATGGAAATCGCACCCCGGGTGCGCTCCCGGCACCCCATGGCAAGAAGAATGGATTTTGCTTTCAGAACCTGATACCCTTCCGCAGCGCTGACAACATGAACTCCTTTTTCCTCTGTTACGTCCAGAACCATGGTGTCCGTTTTTACCTGAACCTCTGTGCTTTTCAACATGTCAATAAAGCGCCCAGCGTATTCCGGCCCGGTTAACTCTTCTTTAAAATAGTGAAGTCCAAATCCGTTGTGGATGCACTGGTTTAGAATTCCGCCAAGCTCCTTATCCCGTTCAATAATGGCAATTTTTCGAACGCCGTTTTCCCATGCGCTGCAGGCGGCCGCAAGTCCGGCGGGGCCTCCGCCGATTACAATCAGATCATACATTCGCGTTTCCTCCCTGTTTGGTTTCTCCCACCAGAATGTAGCTGCCGTCCACATCCTGCAGAATTTCTTCCGGTGTGACCCGGTATTCGCGCGCCATGATGTCCAGCACGCGTGGCCCGCAGAATCCGCCCTGACAGCGGCCCATCCCGTTTCCGGCGCGGCGTTTTACGCCGTCCAAGGAACAGGGGGGAATCGGGCTGTGCAGTGCATCCAGAATCTCGCCTTCTGTAATTGTTTCGCACCGACAGATGATTCTGCCGTAGGCGGGATTCTGCCGAATCAGTTCATTCTTTTTTTCTGGGGATAGAGATGCAAAGCGAACCTTTTTTCGACTTCCGTTCCAACAGCTTTTGTTGACGGTTACCAATCCTTCCTTCCGGAGCAGTTCAACCGCATATTTTGCAATGGCGGGCGCGGCGGACAGACCCGGGGATTTAATTCCGGCCAAATCCACAAAACCGGGCGCGGCGATTTCAATGATAAAATCGTCTTTCTCACTGGTAGCACGCAGTCCGGCAAAATTGCGGATATTATCGCGGAATACGATGGACGGCACTGACCGGACGGCGGCTTGTTTGACAAACTGCAGTCCCTGCGCGGTGTTCGAAACGTCGGTATAGTCCTCCACATGCTGCGCATTTGGCCCGACGATTAAATTTCCATGAACGGTGGGGGAGACAAGCACCCCCTTGCCGTCTTCGTTCGGGCATTGGAAGATAATGTGGCTGACTCGGGAACCTTCGGATTTATCAAGCAGGTAATATTCTCCCTTTACCGGTTCAATGTGAAATTTCGGTTCCGCCGCCATGTTATGCACGGCGGCGCTGTTCAGGCCGGCCGCGTTGATGATGTACTTTGCTTCCACATCGCCTTTTGCAGTCGAAATCCGCCACCCGTTCTCGATTCGTTTAATCGACCGTACTTCGGAAGACCGTTTCAACTCTACGCCGTTACGTACAGCGGTTTCCGCCAAGGCAATGCCGTATTCCCACGGGCTTACCACACCGGCGGACGGCGCATACAGCGCGCCGGTGACTTGTTCCGAAACGGCGGGTTCCATGGCTCGGACTTCTTCCGCGCTGAGCAGCCGGATTCCCGGCACGCTGTTCTGAACGCCGCGTTCGTAAAGGGTATGCAGGGTATTTTGCTCCGATTCGCTGAACGCAAGTACGAGGGAACCGATTTGCTTGTATGGTACATCCAGACTGTGGCAGAGCTCTTTGGCCAGCGCGGCTCCTTCCACATTCAGTTTTGCCATCAAAGTTCCCGGCAAAGGGTCGTAACCTGCGTGAATAATGGCGCTGTTTGCTTTGGTCGTAGCGTCGCAGACGTCATTCTCCTTCTCCAGCACTACGGTGTTCAGCTGATAGCGGCTCAGCTCGTACGCTGCTGCGGCTCCTGTAATTCCGCAGCCGATGATTGCGACATCGTACATAGAATATCCTCCTTTAAGGTGGCAGACAACCGATAAGACTTAAATTATTCTGCCAAGTAAAAAAGAGCAAAAGGCATAACAGCCGAAGGCCGTTTTACCTTTTGCTCTCATACTCTTTCGGTAAAATTGCAGTAACGAATTATATATTTTGCTTTGTAAGCTTGCGAAACTACATGGTCCAAACTTCTTCATTTGTAGAGGAAATCGCGACCGCTCCGGCGCTTAACGCCGTTAAAATATCTTCCTTATCACTAATTAATCCGCCTGCAATTACAGGCTTTTTAATTTCTGCATTCAGCTTTTTAATAATTTTCGGCATTAAACCGGGCAAAATTTCCACCAAATCCGCACTATCGGGCTGATCGGCTTTGCGAATATTTTCCAGCGCAAGGGAATCCAGTACAAAAAAGCGCTGAATGGTAAGAAGATGGCTGGCGTTGGCAAACCGAATCAGCGCGGGCTTTGTGGAAATAATGCCGTCCAGGCAGGTGTTCTGCTTCAGATATTCCACAGCTGCTTCCCGCGCAGCAAGTCCGTCCAGTAAATCAATATGAACAAAAACCGATTTTCCCGCGTCCTTCAGCTTCCGCACAATACCCGGAATCGTATTGATATCCCCGTACAGAACAAAAACCACTTTGTTTTCACAGGAAAGGCATTGATTCAGGCCCTTGTCATTCTTAATAGCCGGAATGACAGGCGATACTTCCAAATCCTGAAACAATTCTTCTTTTGTCATAAAGCCGCACCGCCGTCCGTTCCTGTCGGGATTCGGGCAAATCCTGTCTTTTTTCCGTATTATTATAACGCAGACGCGGCAAAAAGTCCAGAATCGCAAACAATTTCTGCCGCATTTCTACGGAATTTTCACTGCCTTGACTGTTTTAATTGGAACCCGTATGTTACAATAATTTCATATGTTTAAATTGAACTGAATCCATTATTCTGGTGACGGGAAGAAACAGAATTTTAGAATCGGCGTAGTAAACCAATCTAAAACCAAAACCGGGTTTGGATGAACATCTTGAACGGAGATCTTAAATGAAACAGATCAATCAGAAATATAACAAGAAAGCAAAAGCCGTAAAACGTGTACCGGAGCATACGCCGGTTCGCGTGCAGAAAACAACTTCCGACCATGCCGGGGAACGCAATCCAAATCCTTGCCCGCTTTACCGCAAATGCGGCGGATGCCAAATTCAGAACATGAGTTACCCACGCCAGCTGCAGTGGAAGCAGGGAAAAGTGCAGCATCTTTTGGGAAAATTCCATTCAGTGGAACCGATTATCGGCATGGAGAATCCCTATCATTACCGTAACAAAGTGCAGGCTGCTTTTTCTGTGGACCGCTCTCGGCGCATCATTTCCGGAATTTATCAATCCAGTTCACACCGGGTGGTTCCAGTGGATTCCTGCATGATTGAGGATGAAACGGCAGACCGGATTATTGTGACCATCCGCCGCCTGATGAAGGACTTTCGGGTGGAACCCTATGATGAAACTACCGGCCGTGGTTTGCTGCGCCATGTATTGGTGAAGCGAGGCTTTTCCACCGGCGAGGTTATGGTGGTTCTGGTCACGGTTTCACCGGTTCTTCCGGCAAAAAATAATTTTATTCACGCGCTTCTGCAGGCACATCCGGAAATTACCACGGTTGTTCTGAATATCAATGACCGCTACACGAGCATGGTGCTGGGCGAGGCGGAAAAAGTGCTTTACGGTCCGGGCTATATCGAAGACAAGCTTTGCGGCTGCACATTTCGCATCTCGGCAAAATCTTTTTATCAGATTAATCCGGTTCAAACGGAAATCCTGTATGGAAAAGCAATCGAATATGCAGCGCTGACCGGCAAAGAAACGGTAATCGATGCATACTGCGGGATTGGCACAATCGGTTTAACGGCCAGCGGCGGCGCAAAAAGCGTAATCGGCGTGGAAGTGAATGGCGACGCAGTCCGCAATGCGATTGTAAACGCTCGGCTGAATCAAATAAAAAACGCCCGTTTTTATGAGGGCGATGCAGGGGAATTTATGAGCGCGATGGCCAGCGAAGGCGAGAAGGCGGACGTGGTTTTCATGGACCCTCCCCGCGCGGGCAGCGACCGGAAGTTTTTGTCTTCCCTGGTTAAGCTTTCTCCCCAAAAGGTCGTATATATTTCCTGTAATCCGGAAACACAGGAGCGCGACCTTCACTTCCTTACCGCTCACGGTTACCGGGTGGAAAAAATTCAGCCGGTGGACATGTTCCCGCACACGTATCATGTTGAGACGGTAGTATTGATGTCAAAGGTGAAAAATCAAGTGTAAAAAAGGCCTTGATATAAGGGCATTTCGAGGTTTCCATCCCAAAAACCACTGCACGTAAATTAGCTGATTTTCACTTCATGAGAACAAGTCGAAACAGCTAAAAAACCTTGTGACAGAGCGATTTAGATGTCAGCGCTTTGTGAGTGTACAGGTTAGATAACATGTGTTTGCGAGTGGTCGATTTAGATGTCTTTTCAGAAATTTTTGAGGTTGTGTGAACAGATTAGATGTTGAAATTTTACGGGCAATATAGCCTAATCAACATCTCCAAAATAACCCAAGATGATTAATAGTCATCATGTCAAAAGGAGGTTAGATCATTGTTTGCGCGTGTGTTTGATAAAAAGACTGGATTTTATTATAAATCTATTATTTACGGTAAAATTGATATTGGTTATTATGAGCGCAATATCGTATATAACCCTAGGGAAGATGCGTTCGAGCTAGTGGATTATTTGGATAAAGAAAACAAGGACTCTATCATGTTGCCTCCATTGATAGAGATTATCAATTCTGACACAAATAATTGGGTAACATATGATAAAGGTAAAGTTTTGGAACTCAATTTTTACCTTGAGAATAATGGTATGAAGTCTTTTATAAAGCAATATTCCGGATATAATGAGGTTTTTCAGGATTTTGATTTTATGTTCCGAATCCTTAGAAACAGAGCTGTACCAAGAAGTGAGTGTTCAATTCAAATAAGAGAACCGAGTGACATTGACAATTGGACATATATAAAGACTTAAAGCGATGCAGATGCATTTTTTAATGTATTTGCAGGATTTCATGATTCAACAATTGAAAGATTATTGTATGTTGAGAATTATAAGGAAAGAAATTTGACGGTAACTTTCGATAATTCAGGTTGGTATGGTGTAGTGGAATTGTGCTTTGAGGGCTTAATATCAATGAATTTAAGACATGCACAAGAAAACTATAGCCGAGAAATTTTTAGTGCATGTTTATTTGTTGAAAATGAATGTGTTTTTTGGGCGGATGACGCTTTGGAAAAAGAAGATTTAAATTATACGGGTTCGTACATCAAAGCGCTGAATTTAAAATGGCGAAAAATAAGGTAAGGAGTAAAAAAATAAAGGAGGTTTATCATGGCTGATAATAAAACAATTCATTTTATACCACCATTGCCTCCGAAACGAGAAAAGCGGGTCGGTATCTACTGCTGTGTGAGTACAAATAGTACGGAACAACTGAAAAGTCTTGCAGCCCAGGTATCTGCGCTAACTAGATTAACATCAGCTAATCCGAAATGGCTATTGGTTGATGTATATATTGACATTGCTTCTAGCAAGACGGGTTCCTCTCGAAAAGAATTTACTCGTATGCTGCAGGACTGTAAGTCTCGTGATATAGAAATTATCCTAACCAAGAGCATCAGCCGATTTGGCCGAGATACAGTAGAAATTCTTGATGCATTGAACCAGCTAAGAAATCTCGGCGTTCGTGTTATATTTGAACAGGAAGTGCTTGATACAGCTGATACGGATAATGCTCTCATGATTTCCATAATCGAATCAATAGCGCAGGCAGAGAATGAGTCACGCAGTGAAAATATTAAGTGGGGAATCAAACAACGTGCTGCACAAGGTACCTCAAAGCTTTATAACAGAAAATGCTATGGGTATTATAATGATGAAGATGGAAACCTGGCTATTAATGAGTCAGAGGCAAAAAACGTGCGATTAATATATAATCTTTACCTACAGGGCAAGAGTGTTTTAGGTATTGTAAAAGAACTTGAACGGATGGGCATTAAGTCCCCTACAGGAAAGAACAAATGGCCTAAGAGATCAATTGAAGTAATCCTTAGTAATGAAAAGTACATTGGCAATGTACGGTTGCTGGATAACGGAAAGCATGACTTGTGTTATTTATCTGAAGACAACAATCCAGCGATAATTTCTAAGGAAACGTTTCAAGCGGTGCAGATTGAAAAACAGCACCGAAGTAATATTGTAAAAAGCGAAGATGGGTTCCAGAGGAAGAGTAGAAAATATAGCTCAAAGAAGTACTCTAAATAAAAATAGCCTAATCAAAAATTGTTTTTTGAGTGAACAGAATAGATGTAAAATTGGCTTAAATACAGGGTTTTTACGTTGTTTTAGAGAAGATGTGAAAAAACCTACCAATTTCACGTGGAGTGTGTAGTATTGATTACGAGAAAACAGGCATAATAGTTGAGTAATGGCTTAAAATAAGATTTTTGGCATATTCCAGTGTGAATCGTGGTTTTGAAATCGTGACCGAAGCCGCCAGCCATATAACCGAAACTGGTCAAAAATGCCATTGAGACTATCGCCTCGATACCATTGGTCGGATAGTCCAAAAATCGGGGGTGTAACTGTCCTGTCGATACCGCGAGACTATTGGAACGATAATAAGAGAAAAAATTGTTGTTGAGTGGTTGGTAGCTATAGTGAGTTGTATTTTATTTCATATCGAAACCCGAATGTTAATTTGCGTTGCTTGCAGCAACGGGCAATTCCTCATACAATCGTGTTGACGAAGAAAAGGAGGTTATGCCTAATGTTGAATGAAAACATTAAAGCAATCAGAAAAGCAAAAGGACTTTCCCAAGAAGAGCTTGCCATCAAACTGAATGTGGTACGTCAAACAATTTCTAAATGGGAGCAGGGATTATCAGTCCCGGATTCTGATATGTTAATTGGTATTTCGGAGGTGCTTGAAACACCTGTAAGTACTTTACTTGGAGAAAATGTTGCTGAGTCAAAGGCTGATGACTTAAAAGCAATTTCCGAAAAGCTTGAGGTTATAAACCTGCAGCTGGCACAAAGAAAAACATCGAGAAGAAAAGCAATTCATTGGCTTTTTATCTCACTGTGCGCGGTAATAGTAATAATTGCTGCCGGGTTAATGGTTGCAAACAGTCCTTATTTGGGCTGGGATTATAGTAGCCCTGAAACTGCTGTTGTCGGGGTAACTTATCATGCATTTGAATGGGTGTTTTTCAGGTTTGCACCGATTTTCCTTATTGGGGGAATCATTGGAATTATCCTGACACGGAAGAAGGCATAAAATACGATGCTTGCTGTGGCATGGTTTGGATTTTTAATTTAACTCCATAAATGCAGTCCGAGTATAGAATTAAATTTACCTCTATATCAAGGCTTTTCGCACATATGGGCATGAAACCCATTGAGCGAAATCAAAATTTTTCGCTTCGCGGAAACAAGTCCATAAAGGCAGTATTTGGACTTGTCAATATTCATTGACTCAATAAATTGGTGGAAATTTAAAATTGATATCACAATCGATATTTCAAGATTCTCCGAGCCGGAGGCAATTAAGGCAGCAACCGCCGGGACGGCGGCTTGATCTTGACTGCGTTAGCGATTAAAAGTGCTATAATTTTTTGTCCGGCGGCTGTGCAGAGCGCGATATTTCTGAGTTCCCCTTCGCCGTCGGCAATGCTTTGCGAGCGCTTTTAATTGCGCAGTCAAGATTTGCGGACGGTTTTATGCCGCCTGCCTTGAGGCGTAATACATTTGCCTTTTAACGCAGGGCGGATATCCTCCCTCGTTGCCGGTATAAACCCTTTTCCGGTTATAATAGGCGAATATCCAACGGAAAATAATGCTCTTGACGGTTTCCATCGGCAGCAGCTCGGTCTTGATTTTGTACAGCTTTTCCTTCTTCAATGTCGCGAAAAAGCTTTCCATCCTCGCGTTGTCATAGCATCTGCCGGTGCCGGACATGCTTTGCGACGCTCCATATTCCCGAAGGGTTTCACGGAATTTACGGCTGGTATACTGGGAGCCGCGGTCGGAATGAATTATCATACCTTTTGCGCTATGCCGCCTGCAAGCCTGCTCAAATGCGTTGATGCACAGCTCTTTTTTCATGCTGTTATCCACAGCAAGACCCACGATCTGTCCGTCGAAGCAATCCAGAACCGGAGAAACATAAAGCTTTCCGTCTGCGGTCGGCACCTCGGTAATGTCCGTAAGCCATTTTGTATTAGGGATATCGGCTGAAAAGTCCTGCTTTATCAGATTCTCGCTCTTCTGCGCTTCGGCATCCTCTTTTGTCAGGCTGTTCGGATTTTTCTTCGGCTTATGCAGCATATTATTTGCTTTCATTACACGATAAACTGTCGAATAGCTTCCGGTATAGTTATATGCAGTCTGGGATAGTCTCAGGTATACCCGGCTTGCACCGTAGTTCTCTTTGTTTTCCGGATCTTCATCAAGCATGGCCTTTATCTTAACCAAAAGATCGGCGTGCCTGTACGGTTTATTCATGTTTTGCTTCCATTTGTAATAGCCCTGCTTGCAAACTCCCAGAGCTCTGCACTTTTCGGATATTTTGCATCCCTTAAGCCGGGTGTGAACAAATCCGTACAGCTTTACTGGTTCTACTTCTTTTGGCTCTTTGCGAAAAAACCGAGAGCCTCCCTCAATATTTCATTGGCGCGCTTCAATTCCCGGCATTCCTTGAGCAAGGCGGCTTTCTCAGCGTCCTGCGGCGATACATATTTATGTCCGCTGCCGATAAACGGATTGTCCGGTCTTTCGACCGTCCGTTTTACCCAGTTGCGGACTGTGTTCTCCGGTATCCCCAGATTCCGCGCCGCTCTGCTCACGTTTGTTTCCATAGCCATTTTTACCGCTTCTTCCTTGAAGCTTCTGTCGTACACCGTTTTGTTTCCCATTTTTTTCGACTCCTTTGCGTTTTTATTTTACTTCCACCTATTTCAGGAGTCAATGAAAATTGTAGCAGACCAGATATTATTAAATCCTATATTGCCAGCCTGCAAGAGAACAGCGAGGTGTCAGATTCTGAAAAGGACTATTTAATTGACAGCATGAAAGAGATAATGAATAGCATTTAGTAAAGTGACTGATTAATAAAAGAGCTATTCATCAAGCAGCCATAAGTCGGGTATTTAATTCCTTATTAGATAAGTCAGTGCTATTTTTGGAGGTGAGCAAATGCTGAGTATTGAAGAGTATATTGCTCATAGAAAAAAGAGGATAGACTCAATGAATTTGATATTGAAGCACGTTCTCAAAATTTAAAAATTTGTGTGGATTACGTATTTGAGTACTTTAACAACTATTTGAATACTACTGAAGCCGAAGAAAAAACAGTACTTCATAGTGAAAAATTAGACAAGTATCGTAAGCAGCTTCAAGATTATGAGCCTGAAGTTAGAGAATGGGTGGTGGGTATTTACGATGAATATGGAAAACAGATCCACAGGTATATCGGTAATATACTGAGGGAGTATGAACTGTTTTTCCTATATAATTCGGACAGCGAGTTTAGAAATATTTCATATGATTGCTATACTAAACTTATTAAGAAACTGCCGTTTCTTAAAGATCAGACTGAAATGCTTTTCCTTTTTATCAAAGATTATCATCGGGTTCAAAGCCAAAAGCATTTTGAGTTTGGAGTACCGACAATTACTGAAGAAATTAGTGATTGGATCAATAATACATGGACAAAATATCAGGTTAATCTTCTTGCTTTTGCATATGATTGGATAAATAATTTTTATGATAATGAGGAAATTTGGCCTTCAACACATAGAAAGAAGAGTCAATATACTTGGAGAAAGTATGACTACGATTATAAGCAGAAAAGTAATCTCTTTAATATTGATTCACTATACAGAAGAATACCGAAAAAGCCCTTTATAAAAGGCAGAAAGCAAGAATTTGAAATTCTGTTTATGTATTATTGGCTTCATGATATGGTAGGCGATGACGAAGGATATTGGCAGCAATATTTAGAGACTGTCTTGCCAGTATTAAAAAGGGAATAGCACAGGGGGTGTTCCGATTGCAGATACAAAAAGTAAAAATTATATCAAATAATATATGCTTTGGTCCAGAACCACTTCCTGATGACGAAGTGGAACAGCATTTGACTATATCTGCTAGTGGTAGAATATGGTTTACAGGATATAAGTATGGAAATGGTTTTGGTCAGTTCGACATTTCTAGAAAGCAACAGTTTAATATAGGAAAATCCGCAGTAAAGGAAATATTGGAGCTTTTCTCACAGTATATAGAAAGTGACCAATTGACTTACTATGCTACTGATATAGGAACTTGGGAAATGAAAATTACAGATACGGACGGTAAATCTCATAATTTTAAGGGGGCACTTTGTGGTGGAGTGACGGTTGGCGATACTGATCTGACATATTATTTGCGCGAACAAATTCCAATTCAAAACTTGTTCGTTTTTGAGGATAATTTAGTGGATCTAAATGAGGATTAAAAAGGTTTATATACATGGTTATTAAGCATCCGTAATTAGCGGATGCTTCTCTATTTAAATGAAGAAACAGCTCCGATAAAAATGTTAATGAAATATTTTATTTTAAATTCATATATCAAATTGACATTTTTCGATTTGACGCATATAATATATCATATCGAAGTTTTTAGATTTGAGGTGATGTTATGGATTACTACTTGGATAACACGAAAGTGTTTAAAGCGTTGGGAGATCCCAAAAGAGCGATGATCGTAGATATGCTTTCCTGCGGGGAGCTTTGTGCCTGCAATATTCTGGAGAAGTTTGAAATGTCCCAATCCACATTGTCTCATCACATGAAAATCCTGTGTGAATGTGGGATTGTTAAAGCGCGTGAAGAAGGCAAATGGACGTATTACTCGCTGGATGATGATACCATCAGCAAAACAAAACAGTTTTTCTGTGCTATCACATCCGCTAAAGAAAATTGTATTTGCAAAGAAAATTCTAATTGTTGTAAGGGGTGTAATGAAAATGAGTAAATGTTGCTGTTCTTCCGATAACTGTTGCCAGCCGCAGCCGAAAAAACCGATCAACATTGATTTTCTGTATCTGGACACGACCGTTTGCGGTAGATGCCAGGATACTGAAAAGGCACTGGACGAAGCAGTTTCCAGCGTAGCCGTGGTACTTAATGCGGCAGGATATGAAGTCAAGGTAAACAAAGTAAATATTACAACGAAGGAGTTGGCGATTGAGTATCAATTTATCAGTTCGCCGACCATCCGCGTGAATGGAAATGACATCGCAGTAGAGCTTAGAGAATCACTTTGCGAAGATTGTGGAACGCTTTGCGGAGATAATGTTGACTGCCGTGTATGGGTATATAATGGAGTCGAATACACGTCCCCTCCAAAGGAATTGATTGTGGACGCCATCCTGCGCGAGGTATATAACACCGGGCAACGTGAGCCTGAGCGCAAAGCCTATCAGCTTCCTGAAAATTTAAAGAAATATTTTATAGCCAAGGCATACAAGGATAAAGCTGAACGGTGTGAGAAAGGCGGTAATACGATATGAGCAGAGAAAAAACACAAGGAATCGGTTTCTTTGAAAAATACTTAACGGTTTGGGTGCTTCTTTGTATGGCAGTGGGTATCCTGATTGGAAAGTTTTTACCTGGAATCCCAGCGTTTTTAGGACGTTTTGAATATGCAAATGTTTCAATACCTATGGCGATTTTAATCTGGCTTATGATATATCCAATGATGCTAAAAGTAGATTTTCAAAGTATTAGAAATGTAGGCAAAAATCCTAAGGGGCTTTTCGTTACATGGATAACCAACTGGTTGATAAAGCCTTTTACCATGTTCGGCATTGCATGGCTGTTTTTCTTCGTAATTTTTAAACCTCTAATTCCGGCAGAATTGGCACAAGACTATCTTGCGGGAGCAATACTTCTTGGAGCGGCACCGTGTACAGCGATGGTATTTGTATGGAGTTATTTGACCAAAGGCAACGCGGCTTATACTGTCGTGCAAGTGGCAACAAATGATCTTATAATTCTCATAGCTTTCACGCCTATAGTTGCGTTTCTTCTGGGTGTCGGCGGTGTCACCATACCTTGGGACACTCTTATTTTGTCCGTAGTATTGTTTGTTGTTATCCCGCTGGCTGGCGGAATAATCACCCGTAATACCATCACAAAAAAGCGTGGTCTCGAGTATTTTGAAAAGAGTTTCATACCGAAGTTCGGAAATATCACGACCATAGGTCTATTGCTGACATTAATAATAATCTTTTCATTCCAGGGCGATGTAATTCTGAATAATCCACTGCATATTGTTTTGATTGCCATACCGTTGATTCTTCAGACTTTCCTAGTCTTTTTCATTGCATACCTGGCAAGCAAGGCTATAAAACTGCCCCATGAGATAGCAGCGCCTGCCGGTATGATTGGTGCCTCAAACTTTTTTGAACTGGCAGTTGCCGTCGCGATTTCATTATTTGGAACACAAAGTCCGGCTGCACTTGCCACCATTGTAGGGGTTCTGACGGAAGTACCTGTTATGTTGATATTAGTGAAGATAGCGAATAATACAAGGCACTGGTTCCCTGCGGAAAGGAGTGTTTAATATGAAGAGTAAAGAATATTTTGACCGAATATCAAACGAGTGGGATGAAATAAGACAATCTTTTTTCTTCGACAGTATCCGGGAGAAAATGTGCGAGGCTGCACAGGTAAAAGAAGGTTTGACTGCTGTTGATGTCGGCGCAGGTACCGGCTTTGTAACGCAGGAACTGCTTAACAGAAAGCTTCGCGTAGTAGCAATCGACCAGTCGCAGGAAATGCTTGATGTATTAAAGCAGAAATACAGTTCTGTCGGTGAGATCGTCTGCTTACAGGCGGATGCATATTCGCTTCCTCTGGAAAGTGACAGCGTCGATTATGTGATGGCAAATATGTTCTTGCATCATGTTGAAAATCCGGGTCAGGCGATTTCAGAGATGACACGCATACTGAAGCCCGGTGGTAAATTAGTGATTGCTGATCTGGACCGGCATGATTATGAGTTTTTACGCAAAGAACAGTTTGATGTCTGGCTTGGCTTTGAACGCTCGGATATCAGAAAATGGTTTACCGAAGCGAACTTGTCCAATATAAAAATTGAAGACTTAAATGAACAATGCTGCTGCGATTCCTGTGAATCCTGCAGTAGTGCCGCAATTAACATCTTTATTGCTTCAGCTGAAAAATCATCTATATAAAAGGAGTTGTTCTTCATGAAAAAAATGAAAATATTTGAACCTGCGATGTGCTGCCCAACCGGACTCTGTGGCGTGGGAGTAGACCCTGAACTTTTGCGTATCTCTACAGTGCTTGATACGTTAAAAAAACATGGTGTAATTGTTGATCGCTTCAACCTTAACAGTGCACCTGCTGAATTTATCAAAAATAAGACCATCAATGCCTATATCAATGAAAAAGGAACAGAGGGATTACCGGTAGTTATGGTTGATGATGAGATTGTTATTACTGGCCGCTACCCTACCAATGAAGAGTTCACCAAGCTGCTTGATCTTCCCGGAGATGTGTTGGGAGTGAAGAGCACGTCCGTCAAGGTGAAGGTTTCTAAGAAAAATTCTGGGGGATGTAATTGTAAGGGAGGTTGCTGTTAAGTGAATAAATTCGATCCGCAAAACATCCATTTAACGAAATATCTTTTCTATACCGGCAAGGGTGGCGTTGGTAAAACCAGCGTCGCCTGTGCCACCGCCGTTTCTCTCGCAGACAAAGGCAAACGTGTGCTGCTCATCAGTACCGACCCGGCTTCCAACCTCCAAGACGTGTTCTCGATTGAATTGAGCAACAAAGGTACGCCTATCCCCGGTGTGCCTAATCTATATGTGGCTAACCTCGACCCTATACAGGCCGCAGCTGAGTATCGGGAAAGCGTAATCGCGCCTTATCGGGGTAAGTTGCCAGCTTCTGTTATCGCAAATATGGAGGAGCAGCTTTCTGGCTCATGCACCATAGAAATAGCAGCATTCAACGAGTTCTCTAATTTCATAACAGACGAAAAGGTTCAGAAGGAGTACGATCATATTATTTTTGATACTGCTCCTACTGGCCATACCCTACGAATGCTTCAGCTTCCTTCTGCTTGGAGCAGGTTCATAAGTGAAAGCACGCATGGCGCATCCTGCCTCGGTCAACTATCAGGTTTAGAGAGCAAAAAATCGATTTATCAGCAAGCTGTGGAAACATTGTCGGATGGCAGTCAGACTACATTAATACTTGTTACCAGACCGGAAACTGCACCATTTAAAGAAGCTGAACGTGCTTCCAATGAATTGTTTGCGTTAGGTGTTAACAATCAGATGCTGGTTATCAATGGATTATTGATGGAGCATACAGACGCTCTATCAAACAGCCTTTACGAAAAACAGCAGGCAGCTATATCTAATATGCCGAAAGCCTTAAAGGCGTTTCCAATCTATATAGTACCTTTACGCTCGTATAATGTCACTGGTTTGGAAAATGTGCGTGCTTTACTTACTACCAACTATGTCCCTACTGAGCCGCGAAAATTGAATACTGACCATATTCCTTCGCTCAGCGATGTGATAGATGAATTAGCAGCAGAAGGCAAGCGCGTCATATTTACGATGGGTAAGGGCGGTGTAGGCAAGACCACCGTTGCGGCTGCTGTTGCGTTAGGACTTGCAAAGCGAGGAAAGAAAGTCCACCTTACCACTACTGACCCGGCTGCACATTTAAAATTTGTGATAGACGAAACAAGCGGTATATCCATGAGCCATATTGATGAAGCTAAGGAGCTTAAAAAGTATCAGCAAGAGGTGCTCTCCAAGGCACGCGCATCCGGTATGAGTGACGAGGATATTGCCTATATCGAAGAAGATCTTCGCTCACCCTGTACACAGGAGATAGCTGTTTTCCGTGCATTTGCGGAATTAGTTGACATGGCAGACGATCAGGTTGTAGTTATTGATACTGCTCCCACAGGTCATACCCTGCTCCTGTTGGAGTCCACACAGAGTTATAATCACGAAATAGAACGTACTAAGGGCGAGATACCCGAATCGGTGGCGCGATTGTTGCCGCGGTTGAAATCAGACGAAACCGAGGTCATTATTGTAACCCTACCGGAAGCGACTCCCGTTTATGAGGCTCTCCGTCTTGAAGATGATTTAAAGCGCGCGGGTATCGCCGCTAAGTGGTGGGTGGTCAATCAGTCACTTTACGGCACGGATACGACAAATCCCATACTGGTGGCTAAGGCAACTGGTGAAATAGAATGGCTCAACCGCATCAATGAACATGCAAATGGAAAGTTCGCACTGATTTCATGGAGTCCTGAAGATATCAAGGGTGAACGCTTATTGGCGCTGTAAGGAGAGTAAAATGATAAAGGTTGCATTTATTTGTGTTCATAATTCATGTCGAAGCCAAATAGCTGAGGCATTGGGCAAACATTTAGCAGGAGATGTATTTGAAAGCTATTCTGCTGGCACAGAAACAAAACCCCAAATTAATCAGGATGCTGTGCGTCTAATGAAAGAGCTTTATGGTATAGATATGGAGAAAACCCAATATCCAAAATTACTTGATGATATCCCGCAGGTAGATATTGTTATTACAATGGGATGCAATGTGGAATGCCCTTACCTTCCCTGCAAGCATAGAGAGGATTGGGGACTGGATGATCCTACGGGTAAGAGTGATGAGGAATTTAAAAAAGTTATTTCAATAATTGAAGCCCGAATAATTGAATTGAAGAAGAAACTGACATAAAATTAATTAACGCCAATTGCACATTCAGTGGTTGACGTTATTGTTAATTGACATGTTTCCTCGTACGACGGTTTTTCAAAAATGACCGAAAAACCCATTGACATGTTCTCATGAACAAATGGTTGTCAAAATGGCCCATAGACATCAATTCAATCAAATCAAGCCACGTTGAGACGGTCGTGCTGATGTCAAGGAAAGAGGGGTAATTGGCGCAAAAGCCCAGTAATATTGTGGCTTTCGGGATTCGACCTCGAAAGAACATCAGGAGCACTAATCGATTCGAGAGAACATATCTACTGTGATTTTCTGAAAAATGTGCGAGGGTTGAGTAGTCCATTTAGATGTCGTAGGGTTGAGTGGCCGAGATAGATATTAAGGGCGTTGAGTGTCGAGGATAGATGTCAGAGCGACAAATCAGAATTTATAGAGATGTCATAAAATGGGAATAAGGGAATGTAACAAAAATGATTTAAACGATATTTATAGTTTGATTTGTGAACTTGAAAATAAAAAAATGAATATTTCAAAATTTGAATTAGCATTTAAAAAGAAAATGGACGAATCAAACTGCTATTGTGTAGTTGGAACTATTAGCAATAAAATCATTTCTTTTTTAAGTTTGAATATAACCTATCAACTACATCATTCAGAAAAAGTTGCCACAATTGAAGAACTGATTGTAAATTCAGAATATAAAAATAATGGCTATGGGAAATTACTAATTGAAAAAGCAATAGAATACTCATAAGAAAATGGTTGTGAGGTATTAGAATTAACAAGTGAGCATTACGATTAAATAAGGACACTTTCACGGTCAAATAGGGACACCCTCACGCCCGAATAAGGACACATAAACGGGCATGAAGGACACCCTTTGTATTAGTTAATCAGTCTATTTGATATCATTGTCACCTTTCTCTGCAGCTTCCATATAAGAGGCCTTCAGTCCATGACGCTCACGCATAGATACTTTTCCATCAATGATGATTTCAAAGGCATTATGTATGATTCGATCTATGATAGCCTCTGATATGGGCCCATCGCTGGCAGGGCTAATCCGTTCATACCATCCTTTTGGTCCATACTGGGTACAGAAGATGGTGGAACCATGATACATCCTTGCTTCTACAATTTCTAGAAGATCATATGCTTCATGCTCCTTCAGACACCGTATAAGCCATTCATCCATGATCAGAAGGTCAACCTTTTGGTAGTTTTTAATAACTTTTTTGAATGTGCCAAGCCCTTTGGCAACGTTAAGTTCATCCAGGAGCTCCGGCATCCTTATGTAACGTACTGCTCTCAGCTTGCGACAGGCAGAAATACCAAGCGCACATGCAATCCACGTCTTCCCATTGCCCGAAGCACCTTCTAGTATTACATGATGCTGCTGATCGATGTACTGGCAGGTTGACAGTCTAAGCATCATCCCTTTATCCAGTTTTCTGTCCGGGTAATACTCGATATTTTCTATGCAGGCTTCTGGATTAGCGAAGCATGCCTGTTTGATATATTTATTCAGTTTGTTAGCTTGACGCTTTGCCCATTCAGCATCCACCATCAGGCCGAACCTTTCTTCAAAGGACAGGTCTGCATAGGTCCTGGGGTCATTAAGTTGTTCTTCAAAAGAAGCTACCATGCTGCTGAGTCGCATTTTACGTAAAGTTTCAATTGTTGATTGATTAATCATTGTGCTTACCTCCAAAATATTCTGCTCCTCTGGTAAAGCTGTATTGGCTTGAAGATGGTGCTGAATCTGTGATTGCAGCAGATGTAGGTTTTTTTAGCTTGTCCTGCCCTGTCTTAAGGATAATATCAATATTTCGGATACTTGGGTTAGGGACATAAGCCAATGCTCTCTCGCATGCCATTTCCAGCCTATGATAACCGTATTTGTCAGCCATCTTGGTAAGGCTTGCACAGTATTTATACCCCTGCTCGGCAACCTTTCCTGAGGATAAGAATGATCTCACAACAGTTACTGTATGTAATCCAACGCCTTCGGCCCATTCTAAAAATGATTCCTGGTTGTATGACAGATATTTCTTGTGATTATCTGGCATATGTTCAACTTTAATGATAGGATCTCTCCGCTTTTCAGATATGCGTGGATGAGAGGATACCCTTGATCCCTGATAAAATGCTTCTATGGTGGTGGAGGTAATACGGATATCTACTTCTTGACCAATTAAATCAAAAGGAACAGAATACTTGTTTTTTCCATCAGTTATGAGATAATCATACTTAATAGTGGCAGTTGACCAGACAGCCAGCTCATAGGGAGAAGCGGGTAGTGACTGGAGAAAGCTCTTTTCTTCTTCCATAAATGCACTATACCGGCTTCCTTCCCTCTGGGTAAAGGGCTTTCTATTGAACTGATTAAGCTTTTCTGCAATAGCACCATTCAACTCTTGGATGGAAAAGTATTTTTCATTGCGTAAAGCTGCAATAATCCAGGTAGATGCATGGTTGACAGTTCCCTCTGCATTAGGCTTATCCTTGGGCCTGTCCACTCTGGCCGGTATGATTGCTGTGTTATAGTACTCAGCCATTTCAGAGTAGCTTCTATTTAACCTTGTCTCATAACGGGTATTGCTGATTATTCCCGTTTTTAAATTATCAGGAATAAGGATGCGCGTAACACCATCAAAGTATTGGTAAGCGTGTATATGCGCTTTAATCCAGCTTTCTGTACCATGGTTTAAAAAGGCTTCAGCATAAGCGTAACAGCTGCAAGGTAATACCGCTACGAAAAGATACGCAGGGATTTCTTCTCCGGTTATGCTGTCATAAATGGTAAGAATGTTTCCTGCCCAATCAACCTCCATGGTATCTCCAGGTTTCCTTTTGATACGCATGGTTGCTTTTGTTATCTTAGCCCATTTGCGGTAGCTGTCGCAGAACTGGGTATACTGATATGGCAAGGAATTCTCTGCATAACATGCTTCGCAATATTCAGCCCAAAGAAGTGTAAGTGTTACTCCTGACCTGGCCAGTTCTTTGTGCATGAGTGCATAATCTGGGATTTTCCTGTCTGACTGAGCACGCTCGGGATAAAAAAGATTTTGTATTGCCTGATTATTTAGATCATCAGACAAAGGCCAGTATAATCCATGGATATCAGCTAGCCTATAAACAGAGCCGACTGTATCCTTTGAACTGTGAACGCTTGCAGCCACCTGGCGCTGGCTGTAGCCGAGGCTTCTTAGCCTCATAATTTCTCGATAATCAACCATTATCGAACCTCCTTAAAATGTAGTCCGTATTGTAAAGTTAAATGAAAGTTGAGGACTCGTCAGCCCTTCTGGTACAATGGTTTTGACACAAAACAATGTACTCCCGAAAGGAGACGAGTCCTCATGACAAAATCATACCAGATTTGCTGTCCGAAATGCAACAACCATCAAAACTTTTATCGTTATGGCAAAGATAAATATGGAAACCAGAAATATCTTTGCCGTGTATGCGGGCATCAATTTGCGCCGGATGCCCATGCGGCTGACAAACCCGGAAGGCCGCGCGTGCGTCCTTATCCGACTTGCCCTGTCTGCGGAAAAGCCATGTTCCTTCACCATGACCACAAATACTACTCAAACTACCAATGCTGCGACAAGAAGTGCGGCCATTCCATTTTTGTGCCGAAACCGGCTGCCGTTACGGCACCTTCCATGTCGAAGCTGTCCGGGAAAACAGATTTCAAGCGGATGCGTTATCCAGTGCATGTTATCCTGACGGCACTGTCGATGTTTTATCTGGGAAAAAACTCTTTCCGTAATATTGCTTTGATTCTGCGTACTGTCATGAATATTCAGGTTTCCCACACTACTATCAGTAACTGGTGTACGAAATTCGCGCCTTTGTTTCAAAACATCGCGCTTGAACTGATGCCAACGCTCAATTTCAACTCCGACGAATGGCACGCGGACGAAACTGTAGTAAAAATCCGAGGCATGAAGTATTACCTCTGGTTAATTGTGGACAGCGAAACCCGCTTTGTTCTCAGCTTCCACCTTTCCAGGCACAGGGACAGCCCTCAGGCGTTTTCCTTACTAAATTCCGTTAAACATCTCGGTAAACCCGGAGCCATCGTCACCGACCGCTACAGTGCTTACAAAGTTCCTGTAAAAGCAGTGCTTGGCGTGAAACATATCCGGGTCCAGAGCTTCAGCGATGATATTACCAACAACCTGATCGAATGCTTTAACAAGCAATTCAAGGCGTGGTACAAAACCAAACAGGGATTTGCCTCGTTCGATTCCGCCAACAATCTTATCGCGGTTTTTCTCTTCTTTTACAATTTTGTCCGCCCTCATTCCGCTCTTGACGGTCTGACCCCGGCACAAGTTGCGGGCCTAAACCTTTCTGCCAGAAGCAAACGCAAGCTTTTCCTCGTCGCTTGAAGCAATTGGCTGATTTCCCTTCTTAATCTTTCATGTTTACTTTACAAAGCCATGTAGTCACACAATTATGTGCAACTTCATTATAGGAGATATATTTTGGGAGGGACAGTGTCCCTATAGAGCGTTGAGGTGTCCTTCTTTTACCGGCAGGGTGTCCTTAAATCACCGTGAAAGTGTCCTTAACTGAACGTAATACTCAACAAGTAATTTTATCAGACAACAAGCTGATAGAGTACAATAAAGTTCGCAATTTCGAGAAGGTATAGAAAAGCCATTGGGACTCCGATAAAATGAATGGTATCGAGACATTCAAAGAAGGAGTTGGCCCCAATGACTCAAGGAAAGAATAACACAGATCTTACGGAATTGCTACTGAAATGTATGGCGGAGCCCGACCCGATGCTCAGTATGCTGGAATGGCTCTGCGCTCAACTGATGGAGGCGGAGGTTTCCGGCCTTGTGGGAGCGGAAAAGAATGCGCATAATCCGTCTCGAAGCGACTACCGCTGCGGATATCGCCCCCGGCGGCTGGATACTCGCGTAGGGACGATGTATCTCATGGTGCCAAAGCTGCGCAGTCAGGGATACATCCCTTTCTTTGTCACGGAACGCAAACGCAGCGAGGCGGCGCTGATACAGGTTATTCAGGAGGCGTTCGTGCAGGGCGTGTCTACACGGAAGATGGAAAAGCTGGCTCACAGTCTGGGGATAGAGAACCTCTCCCGCAGTCAGGTCAGTGAGATGACAAAAGGACTCAATGAACAGGTACAGGAATTTCGCAACCATTCTCTGACGGATACCCGTTATCCTGTCATTTGGACGGATGCCCTGTACGAAAAAGTCCGTATGGATGGCCGTGTCGTCAGCATGGCGGTGATGGTTGTCTGTGGCGTAAACGAGCAAGGACACAGGGACATTCTCGCCGTAGAACCGATGCTGGATGAATCCAAAGAGAGCTATTCCCAGTTGTTTCAAAGTCTTTTGGATCGCGGTTTGAAAACGCCGCTGCTGGTGGTTTCCGATGCGAACAAAGGGCTGATTGCCGCCATCCGAGAAAGTTTTCCCGGCGCATCCTGGCAGCGCTGCAAAGTGCATTTCATGCGAAATATTCTGGCTCATATACCGCAGAAAGAAAAAGAATCCTTTGCAGCCCAACTAAAAGAAATCTGGCTGGCACCTTCTCTCCAATTAGCCCAACAGCGCGCAAAGCAGTTGTCGGAGCAATATGGGAAGCGGTTTCCCAAGGCAATCGAGCTTCTGGAAGATGGGCTGGAGGACTCACTGGCTTTCTATGCATTCCCCGAGCTTGATGCCCGTAAAATTTCATCGACCAATATGCTGGAACGGCTGAACAAGGAAATCCGGCGCAGAACCAACGTCGTTGGGATATTTCCAAACAACGATTCCTACTTGCGGCTGGTAACAACATATCTCATGGAATACGCTGAAGATTGGTCTGTTTCCAGAGCATATTTGAATCCTAAATCGATTCAGACACTTCTGCTAAACGCAGCTTAATTTATTTCGTGGAGCCCCTAAATTGCGAACTTCTCTTGACACAGCCAAAAACGGAAGCGTAGTTTATGAGGACTATTGGCATGGATACCGGCGCGGGGATACACTCAATATTATGTCGGTCACCAAGAGCATCATGGCGCTTCTGACGGGTATTGCAATTGACAAAGGGTTTATCAAGAGTGTTGACCAAAAAGTTTTGGAATTTTTTCCGGACTATCGGGTAAAGCGGGGAGAAAAGACCATCTATGAGGTTACGCTCCGCCATCTACTCACGATGACGGCCCCGTACAAGTACAAGTCCGAACCCTGGACAAAGGTCTGTACCAGTGATGACTGGACCAAAGCAGCGCTTGATCTTCTTGGCGGAAGAAAGGGTATCACAGGGGAGTTCAAATATTCAACGCTTGGGATTCAGATTCTGTCCGGTGTGATAGCTAATGCCAGCGGCATGAGTGTGATTGATTTTACCAATACCTATCTCTTTGAGCTGCTCGGAATTCCGCGTCATATCAATAAGGAAGATCGATCGAAAGAGGATCAGTTTAACTTCTTAATGAGTAAGGAACCGAAGGGCAATGTCTGGTATGCAGACCCACAGAAAGTGAATACTGCCGGTTGGGGACTGGCTCTGTCGGCAAACGATCTTGCCGTAATTGGTCTGATGTGCCTTCAAAAAGGCGTATATAATGGGAAAAGAATTGTAGCGGAGGCATGGATTAACGTATTTTCTACTTCCTATATTGATTTAGATGATCGGTTTGGGAATATGTCATATGGCTTTCTATGGTGGATTATCGATGCCAGCAAACGAATTTATGCGGCCATCGGGGATGGAGGAAATATCATCTATGTGAACGAGGCAAAAGAAATTTGCGTTGGAATCGCAGGTACCTTTCAACCCCGGATATTTGATCGCGTCCAGTTCATTCAGGAGAAAATCGAACCGCTTCTTTCATGAACCAATCCTGCTTTACTGACAGGTGTTGGTCTGTTCTCTAGAACGAAATCAGGCTTGGCGCGGGAAACAAAGTTTTTCTTGAGAACGGGAAACACAAAACATAAACACGCCCTGGCTGAACCTTAGCCTGAGCTCATTCAGCTTCATGCTCGTGTGTAAGTGGAAATGGGAGTTTGTATGAAATGAAAATAAATGCATACGCATTAAATTCTTTTGCGAAAACAAAGGAAGGCGGAAATCCGGCAGGCGTTGTTCTGAATGCGGATTCCTTGTCCGAAGAAGAAATGAGAAAGATTGCCGCCGTTCTTGGATTTAGTGAAACTGCTTTTGTAATGCAATCCAATACGGCAGATTTTAAAGTGAGATTCTTTACGCCGAAGGAAGAGGTGGACCTGTGTGGCCATGCCACGATTGCGGCTTTTTACGCAATGTCCAATCTGAACCTGCTAAAACCGGGAGAATATAAACAGGAAACCAGAGCCGGAATACTTGGCATAGAAATTCACGACGATGGTTTTGTTATGATGGATCAATCGATTCCGATATTTTCGGAACTTCTCACAAAAGAAGAAGTAGCGGATTCTTTGAACCTTTGTGCATCTGAAATTTTACCGGATTTACCGGTTCAAGTGGTGTCAACAGGGCTTAGAGATGTTATGGTTCCGGTAAGGAGTATGGAGATTTTAGATAAAATCAGACCGGACATGGAAAAAATAAAAACAGTTAGTCGTAAATATCATACCGTCGGATACCATGTCTTTTCTTTGGAATCCTTACATGGCGCGAACGCTTACTGCAGAAACTTTGCACCCCTATATGGGATCCCGAAAGAAGCGGCAACAGGCACATCAAGTGGCGCGCTTGGCTGCTACCTATACCACTATGGAAAAATCAGCAGGGAACAAGCTTCCAATATCGTTTTTGAACAAGGCTACTCTATGAAAAGGCCGTCTGAAATCCGGGTATTTTTAGGGTAAAGGAAAATGAAATTTATGAAGTCAAGGTCGGGGGAAAAGCGATGAATTTGACACCTATGGAAGTTGAAATATAGAATATAGCAGGACCACCTGCCACCAGTTCCCATTAGGTTTTTTGATCTCTTTGAAGTAAATGTGGTTGATTGGAAGATTAAAACGTGAGATTTTTCAGAGCATGCACCTGATTTTCACCGAGCGAAAAAGGACGCTCTTTGGGCAACTAGCTTGCTTTTACCCGTCGGAAAGTGCGGAACGCGTGGCATTTGTGGTTTTATAAATTTGTGCAATAGCAAGAGGCTTTGTAAAGTAAACATGAAAGATTAAGAAGGGAAATCAGCCAATTGCTTCAAGCGACGAGGAAAAGCTTGCGTTTGCTTCTGGCAGAAAGGTTTAGGCCCGCAACTTGTGCCGGGGTCAGACCGTCAAGAGCGGAATGAGGGCGGACAAAATTGTAAAAGAAGAGAAAAACCGCGATAAGATTGTTGGCGGAATCGAACGAGGCAAATCCCTGTTTGGTTTTGTACCACGCCTTGAATTGCTTGTTAAAGCATTCGATCAGGTTGTTGGTAATATCATCGCTGAAGCTCTGGACCCGGATATGTTTCACGCCAAGCACTGCTTTTACAGGAACTTTGTAAGCACTGTAGCGGTCGGTGACGATGGCTCCGGGTTTACCGAGATGTTTAACGGAATTTAGTAAGGAAAACGCCTGAGGGCTGTCCCTGTGCCTGGAAAGGTGGAAGCTGAGAACAAAGCGGGTTTCGCTGTCCACAATTAACCAGAGGTAATACTTCATGCCTCGGATTTTTACTACAGTTTCGTCCGCGTGCCATTCGTCGGAGTTGAAATTGAGCGTTGGCATCAGTTCAAGCGCGATGTTTTGAAACAAAGGCGCGAATTTCGTACACCAGTTACTGATAGTAGTGTGGGAAACCTGAATATTCATGACAGTACGCAGAATCAAAGCAATATTACGGAAAGAGTTTTTTCCCAGATAAAACATCGACAGTGCCGTCAGGATAACATGCACTGGATAACGCATCCGCTTGAAATCTGTTTTCCCGGACAGCTTCGACATGGAAGGTGCCGTAACGGCAGCCGGTTTCGGCACAAAAATGGAATGGCCGCACTTCTTGTCGCAGCATTGGTAGTTTGAGTAGTATTTGTGGTCATGGTGAAGGAACATGGCTTTTCCGCAGACAGGGCAAGTCGGATAAGGACGCACGCGCGGCCTTCCGGGTTTGTCAGCCGCATGGGCATCCGGCGCAAATTGATGCCCGCATACACGGCAAAGATATTTCTGGTTTCCATATTTATCTTTGCCATAACGATAAAAGTTTTGATGGTTGTTGCATTTCGGACAGCAAATCTGGTATGATTTTGTCATGAGGACTCGTCTCCTTTCGGGAGTACATTGTTTTGTGTCAAAACCATTGTACCAGAAGGGCTGACGAGTCCTCAACTTTCATTTAACTTTACAATACGTAGCAAGAAATAAGGAGTAAGTACTTATGAAATTGATGATCATCCGTCATGGGGATCCGGATTATTCCATCGATTCCCTTACCGAAAAGGGATGGAGGGAAGCCGAACTGCTGTCCAACCGAATAGCAGCCATGAACGTTAAGGCGTTTTACTTATCGCCTTTGGGCCGGGCTAAGGATACGGCATCTGCTACGCTGAAGAAGATGAACCGGACGGCGGAGATCCTTCCATGGCTTAGGGAATTTGAGGCCCCGATTGTGGATGAAGAAACAGGGGAAGAGCGTATTCCCTGGGACTGGCTTCCCGCGGACTGGACTACAGTTGAAGAGTTTTATGACAAAAATCTTTGGCATACGGTACCCGTTATGCGGGCGGGCCATGTGATTGACGAAGCGATGCGCGTTTACTCCGGGCTGGATGCGGTGTTGGAAAAACACGGTTACAAGCGGGAAGGAAACTTGTACCGGGCGGTCAAGCCGAACAATGATACCATTGTTTTGTTTTGTCACTTTGGTGTGGAGTGCGTCATGCTGGGACATTTGCTGGGAATCTCTCCTATGGTTGTTTGGCATGGATTTTGCGCTTCTCCCACGTCTGTGACCACTTTGATTACTGAAGAGCGGAGAAGAGGGATCGCTTATTTTCGGATGAACTCCTTCGGTGATCTGTCCCACTTGTATGCTGCGGGCGAGAAGCCATCCTTTTCGGCAAGATTCTGTGAAACCTACGACAATGCGGATGAACGGCATGATTGATGTTTACGGCAGAACCAAGGAATACCATAGATAATAAAAATGATAAAATAGCCATGTTGCGGCACTTGTACTATCCTGTTCCCACTGCTACTTTTGGATTTTGGTCATTCGGTCAATGTACCGCCACAGCTCTTCTTTTGTTCGGATGGTATCATTCTGCTGATGAACGGTAAGCTGTTCCCGAACCGGAAGTTTTAAAAGATATGCCCGGCACTCGTCATCGTCCATCAGCAAATCATGTAAATCCTTATATATTTTATACATATCATCACCTCCACTCATAGTTTTCGCAGGATTTTTTTAATTAGTACAGGCCCCATTCAGAAGGAATGAAAAATGCCCTGAAACACAATCTGTGTTTCAGGGCATTTTTCATCCGTATACCGCTAGCATACAGGCCGCCAAAATCAGAATGCAGACAGCGGAAAAACAGTCCCATTTATCCGGTCCGGCCCGGGCGGCAAGTGCCCGGTCCACGATGGCGTTGATCCCAAATTGCAGAGCTGTTCCGGCAGCGACCACGAAAGAGGATAGGTACCACCGGTGCATTTTTGTAAAGGTGAACAGACAGCAGATACCCCAGAGGTATAGCAGTGAAATCACCATGCATGGTATGCCTATGGGCGTGAGCCACCCAGGGGAGGGTGACATCTGCCTTGCATGGAAATTCAGGAATTACTGGGATATAATGGCACAATGCTTGCTTTTGTTCCCGCAGATGTGATATACTTAATAAATTAGAATTAATATAATAAACGAATTATAATAATTATTTGTAATGACTATTATAAAATTATAAATCGATTGTGTTTATGAAAAATGAAGAGATGGATTACTGATTTCAGCGTAAAATATTCACAAAAATGGGATAAATTTGAATTTTACAGCCAAGAATACATTAGAAAGTTTTTCCATTTTGTTAAAATTATGGAGGACACACTATGACTGGCTATGACAACTTATGTATGAACTGCATATCTGATACAGCCGGCAGAACCGAGTGCCCGAACTGTGGATTCCGCTCCAACGAGCCGCAGATGAACCACGCTTTACCGTACCGCACCATACTTCAAAACCGCTATCTGGTTGGGCGGGCAAAAAAATGCAACGGGGAAGGAATCACTTATATCGGTTATGACACGGTTCTGAATATCCCGATTGAACTGCACGAATATTTTCCGCAGACAATCTGCGAACGTAGCAAGGACCAAAAAACGGCGCGTATTTTCCCGGGCAGTGAAATCATCTATGAAGAATGCCTGAATGAATTTTTGAGTTATTCCCGCGAAGTCGCCCATATGCGCGAGCTTTCTTCCATTGTGCAGATTTACGACATATTTAAAGAAAACAATACGGCATATACCGTATCCGAATGGAGCGACTGTATTACGCTTCGCTACTTTGTGGAGCGCAGCGGCGGCAGTCTGAGCTGGAATACTGCGCGGCAGCTTTTTATGCCGGTGCTTTCTTCGTTGACGGCTCTTCACGCGGCGGGAATCAGCCACCTTGGCATTTCCCCAGATACGCTCAGCATTACAAAGGACGGGCGGATGAAGCTGCGGGGTTTCTGCATTAAAACAGTGCGCCGCATGGACACAGACCTTCCGCCGGATTTGGTACCCGGCTGCGCGGCGGTCGAACAGTATATTATGGATTATGAAGCCGGGGAGCCGACCGATGTTTACGGCTTTGCCGCTTCCTTGTTTTTTACCTTAACCGGAACCATGCCGATGGAAGCGCCGAAACGCAGGACGGATACGCGCCTGCTGATTCCTACCAGTATTCTCCGCAGCCTGCCGCCTCACGTTGTGTCTGCTATGGCAAACGCGCTGCAGGTGTCGCCGGAGAAGCGGACGCAAACGTTTGAACGTCTGCGCGATGAATTGTCTGCAGCGCCTACCGTAACGGCCACCATTGAGCACACGCAGCAGCTGGAACAGCCGGTTTCCAGACCGGTCCGCCGCCCTGCGCCGGAACCTGAAAAGAAAAAAGAAGTGCCTGCGTTTTTGTGGGTTGTTCTTTCCTGTGCGTTTGCCCTGGTCGTATTTACCGTAATTGGCATGACTTGGATCTCCAATATGGATAATACCGGTGCTCTGGCTTCGGTCGGGCAAACCGCATCTTCATCCCAAACGGATGAATCTTCTTCAGAGGAGAACCTGCTGGTCGCCGACAGTGTCAGTTCGGATGATCCCAACATGATTGAAACTCCCGATTTAACCGGACAGAGTTATGAAAGCCTGAAAAGTGCGGAATCGTCCGGAGCTTCTTCGGAAGGCAGTGCGGATTACCAAGTCCTGCTTTCTTCCTCCCAGTTCAGTGATACGGTGCCGGAGGGAATGATTATTTCGCAATCTCCGGAACCGGGAACGAAAATGACAAGGGGTGCGGAAATTGTGGTCGTGGTCAGCAAGGGCCCTGCTGTTCGCACGTTGCCGTCCATTACCGGAAAAACCCTTACAAATGCCTCGGAAACAGTAACCTCTGCGGGATTTGTTCCGACGAAGGAAGAAGAATACAGTGACACCGTCGCGAAAGGCCTTGTGATTGGATATCGTGATGTTAAGGAAGGCAGCCAGATGGCTTATGGTTCGCAGGTGGTGATTTTAGTCAGCAAAGGTCCCGCACCCAGCTCCACCGTCAGTTTTGAGCCATCGCGCAATGTGGGTTCTTCTAACACATCCGAAGTTTTGGAAGGCTGATTCTCCCATAAAATTAAAATTTTGTTTCCTGATACAAAGGGGTATTGCAGAAGAAATGTTCCTTCTGCAATACCCCTCTTTCTAAAAAATTGTCCAATTCACCGTCTTTTGTCCCTGCATTTCTCATTGTGATAGGAGAAGCTCACAATTTTTTAAACATAGATAGAAAGTATTGCGGTTATGGAAATGCGGTCCCGGCCTCGAACTTTACACCAAAACCAAAAAAGGGCGGGCGCAAAATGCGCTCGCCCAAGTGATTCAATTAACACAGCAAATCAGTCGCTGCTGAAGGGAAGCAGTGCAAGGTGACGCGCACGCTTAATCGCGGTGGTCAGCTCACGCTGATGATGTGCGCAGGTTCCGGTAACTCTGCGGGGCAAAATTTTAGCCCGCTCAGAAATAAAGCGGCGGAGCTTGGCAACATCCTTGTAATCAATGGTTTCCACTTTGTCTACACAAAAGCTGCAAACCTTTTTACGACCTTTGCGGCCGCCCTGACGGCGGTCTCTTTCCGGTCTGTCAGTCTTATTTTCAGCCATGGCCAGAAGCCTCCTTTTCTCAAATGTTTGGAGCGGAAATCTCAAAAATCAGAACGGCAAATCGTCGTCTGAAGGCATTTCCTCGAAATCGCCTGTATCACCGCTTGCATAAGCGGGAGCAGGCTGATCTGCGCTGACGTCTGCTCTGGAATGATAGTTGCCCGACGCCGCGGCGCTGTCGCGCTTGGACTCAGCAAAGTGAACGTTGTCGGCCACCACTTCAAACGCTTTGCGCTTGTTGCCGTCTTTATCCGTGTAAGAGCGTGTCTGAATGGAACCCTGTACGGCAACCAGCTGGCCTTTGCGGAAATACTTGCACACAAAGTCCGCTGTGCTGCGCCAGGCGACCACGTCGATAAAATCGACCTGACGGTCTGCGCCCGCTTTTACATAGGAACGATCGACCGCAAGAGTAAAGCTCGTGACGGAAATATCGTTCGCTGTATGTCTGAGTTCGGGGTCAGCTACAAGCCTGCCCATCAAAACAGCGACATTGAGCATTCAAATCACTCTTCCTTCTTACTTTTCTTTCTTTACGATGAGAGAACGAAGGACACCGTCGGTAATGTTGTAAATACGATCAAGCTCGGCGGTGAATTCAGGAGCACTCGTGAAGTTGATCAGCGTATAGTAGCCTTCTTCTTGTTTCATGATCGGGTAAGCAAGTCTGCGTTTACCCCATTCATCAACACTTTCAACCGTACCATGTGCTGCGATCAGATCTTTGAACTTCTGAACCGTTGCTGCGATACCGTCTTCTCCCAGCGTAGTGGAAAGAATGAAAACGGTCTCATAGGAATTAATTACGTTTGGCATAATTTGCACCTCCTTCTGGACGTTAGGCCCCGGTGTTGTACCGGAGCAAGGATAAAAGCTGCAAAGCAGCTTAACAGGTCAATTATATCAGCAGGAACAAATGAAGTCAAGCCTGAATTTTACAGAGAGGCGCAAATGCTCTTTAAATAGTTTCGGAAGTCCGCCCCAATTTCCGGGTGGTTCAGCGCGACTTCCACCTGGGCCTGCATAATGCCGAGCTTGTTGCCCATATCATAACGGGTCCCGGTGTAATCCACCGCAACCATGCCTTCCCGGCGTGCAAGGGTGCACATGGCGTCGGTCAGCTGAATTTCACCGCCTGCTCCCGGCTGTGTTTGATCTAAAATATCAAAAATGTCCGGAGTCAGCACGCAGCGCCCAAGGATGGAGTAAAGGGACATAATTTTGTCCGGGCTCGGCTTTTCAATCATATCGGTGCAGTTGAAATAGTTGTCGTGAATCGGTTCCACCTTCAGGGAGCTGTACTTGGTGATAGCCTCTGCGGAAACTTTTTTTACGCCCAGCACGCCACGTCCGAATTCTTCATAAGCGCGGATCAGCTGACCGCAGGCAGGGTCTTCCCCAATGATGACGTCGTCGCCGTATAAAACCGCGAAAGGCTCGTCCCCCACAAAAGAGCGGGCACAGTTGACGGCATGTCCAAGACCGCGTGTTTCCTTCTGACGGACAAAATAAATATTGGCAAGGTGAGAGATGTTGATGATGTCGTTCAGAATTTTTTCTTTTTCCGGGCCGCCGCTGGTCAGTCGGCCTTCCAGTTCCGGCACGCGGTCAAAATGGTCTTCTATCAGTCCCTTTCCGCGGTTGGTAATAATCAGAATATCGGTGATGCCGGAACGGACCGCCTCTTCCACAATATATTGGATTGCAGGTTTATCAACAATCGGCAGCATTTCTTTCGGCATGGATTTTGTTGCGGGCAGTACTCTTGTTCCAAGTCCGGCTGCGGGAATAACGGCTTTTGTAACTTTCTTCACGTCTAACAACTCCTAGTTTTAAAAATTTGATATGTACAGCAGAATCATATAACAAATGACCAGGCTGACTGCCAGTGCGGTATTTACGCCGCCTTCTTCCTGAAGGCGCACGGCAGCTTCTGAAGTATTCTGTGTTTCCTCGCGGATTTGTTTTACCTTGCGGGTGCAGTGCCTGGAATACCATTTGTTTCCGCTGAAGCCCACCACCAGCATAATCACAAATTCAACGATTGAGATAAAGCTGGGCAAAAAGCACAGGAGCACCTGATCCAAGGGAAGCTGCGCAATCAGTTCCCAAATTTTCAGGGCTTGATCGTAGGATGTTACAAGGCTGTCGGAGGAAATGCCGGTCTGCTGCATGATCGTTTCAAAAATTGGCCCTGCAAAATTCAGGGAAACATAAAACGAAAGCAGGTGGAGCGCAAGCATAACGGCGGTAACAATGGAGCCAATCTTATATAGTTTGCGGTACAGCAGCCATCCGCCCGTAAACAGAAAAGCGCTGAAATTAAACCGGTTGTGACCGAATTTTTTTTCGTTCATAAAAACCGGCAGATAATACTGCGTGTTATTCTGTACCAGCTTGGCAACGTCGCCGGCGGGAACGTCGTCAATGGGTTCGTTTGGGTTGACTCCGCCCATCGGGTCGAAAATAAAAGGAATCTGTGCGTCGGGAAAGCCGTTCTGCGGCGGGAACCCGTTGGAAGCATTCGGGTTAAACGGTGCACCGTACGGCGGGAATCCACCATTTTGCTGCGGCTGGCCGCCGGGATAGCCACCGGGATTCTGCTGGCCGCCGGCAGCAAGAGGAAGTCCGCAGTGTTGGCAGAACAGTGCGTGTTCGGAATTCGGGCAGCCGCAGCGCGGACAGCGCTTTGCAGGTTCTCCTTCCTGCCAGGCTTCTTTTTCCTGCGGCGGAGACCAGGTAAAGGATGCCCCATGTTTGTCCGAAAAAACACATTTCCCCGCCTGCGTGTAGCATTCGCGGTGATAGGGAGCTCCACATTCGGGGCAGACGACAATATCGTCGTGGGCGGTAAAAGGTCTTCCGCAAACCGGACATTTGGAACCGGTATAATCAGTCATATCTGATCCTCCTAAGAAAGGAATTCCATCCGTTTGTAACGTAAAAAATTACGGACGCGCCGTTTTCTGTTGGCATAAACAGAGATTTTTCAAAATTGTAAAGTACCCTGCATGGAAAAAGGTGAAAATTCGTGGGATTGTTTTCAGTCGGTAATTTTTTACGATTGGTTTACAAACGCAATTTAGCGAATATATCACCTTATTGTATCGGATTTTTTGGAAAACTTCAATCGTTTCTTACAGAAGTTTTCTTCGTGTTCATAAAGTCTGTCGGTTTCCGTCGGGTCGAAATAAAACAGAAAGTCGGAATTTGGTGTGCTCCAGCACGATTAAATTATTGAAAATCCCATGGCAAAGGCGGCCGCTGGGGAACCTCATTTACCTGCTGCGAATAATCTTTACAATGCAAGGAAAATAAATTATAATAAATCAGTTAAGCCGTTCCTTTTGTCACCGGAAGACGGCTGCCGTGGAAAGCCGTAAACGAAAAAACGGCTCAGCGGCGGATAAAAACATGATTATTTGATTTAAAGGATGATAATATGCTGCAATTTGAAGAGTTAAAACTTGCGCTGGAAGCCCTGAAACCGGATTTGCAGGACCTCGCCGACGCACTCGGGCTGGACGGGATGCGTGAAGAGATTGCGAAGCTTGACGAAAAAGCTTCTCAGCCGGGCTTTTGGGACAATCAGGAAGAGTCGCAAAAGACCCTGCAGCGTTCCGGAATGCTGAAGAATAAAATTGCGGCTTATGAAAGCCTGAAAAGCGCATATGAAGACACTTATGCGCTGATTGAGCTTGCCGACGAGGAAGGGGATTTGTCCCTTTTGCCGGAAGCGCAGGAAGAATTCAACAAAGTGAAGTCTGAGCTGGAGGCCCAGCGCCTGACCACATTGCTTTCGGGCGAATACGATTCCAAAAATGCGATTCTTACTTTTCACGCCGGCGCGGGCGGTACGGAGGCGCAGGACTGGGCCGAAATGCTGTACCGTATGTACTGCCGCTGGGGCGAGCGTCGCGGTTTTCAGGTGAAAACCCTGGATTATCTGGACGGGGAAGAAGCGGGGCTGAAAAGCGCCAGCATTCTGGTGGAAGGCGAAAACGCCTACGGCTTTTTGAAAAGCGAAGCGGGTGTTCACCGTCTTGTGCGCGTTTCTCCGTTTGACGCTTCAGGCCGCCGTCACACTTCTTTTGCTTCGCTGGAAGTGATGCCGGAAATTGACAACGACATCGAAATCGAAATCAACCCGGAAGATATTAAAATGGATGTTTACCGTGCCAGCGGCGCGGGCGGGCAGAAGGTTAACAAAACCTCATCCGCAGTTCGTTTAACTCATATCCCGACCGGCATTGTGGTTGCCTGTCAGGTGGAACGCAGCCAGTACCAGAACCGCGACGTTGCCATGCGCATGCTGAAATCCAAGTTAATGGAAATCAAAGAGCGGGAACATCTGGACCGGATTGAAGATATTAAGGGGGAGCAGAAGGAAATCGCATGGGGTTCCCAGATTCGCTCTTATGTCTTTATGCCTTATACGCTGGTGAAAGATCACCGCACGGGTTACGAATCCGGCAATATCAACGCGGTAATGGACGGCGATTTGGACGGGTTTATCAATGCTTATCTGAAAGCGCAGAATTTGGATACGATTAATCAGGATAATGCTTAAAGATAACGGCTTTTGAGCAGGTTGAACACCATAATTTAAGGTTTATTTTATCTTTATTGTTACAAAAATGAAATCCGTATGTAACAATACTGGAATGTTTTATTTCTAAAAAAGTACTATACAAGATTCTTTCAGCAACATATAATGGGATAAATAAAAAATATTGTCGCTTGAAAGGTTGTACTCAATATGCTTTGTAAACGTTTCAGAATTGGACTGATTCTTTGCCTAGCCATTTGTAGCGCCGCAGTAATTTCTATGTACGAAGTACCGATTCAGGAAAATATTGCTGTACAGAAATCGGTATCATGGCCACTTACCGGCGGAAACCGGCTGGCATCTCCCGTGAGAAAGCCCTCGGTTCCTTCTTCCGCTGCGGTGGTTCTGTCCGTACCCAAGCCGATTCATCCGGAAAAAGCGGCGAAGCCTCCGGTCGATTTTTTACGGCTGCAGGGAAAATACCACCTGGTTTCCATCCCAACCTATGACGGTTCTTATCAGCTCACTCATCCCAAGATTCTTTATTTTGCAAATAAATGGAACGGTTATGAATACTGGATGTCCATGACACCGTACCCGTACGAGCGTGACATTTATGAAAACCCTTCCATCGTAGTGTCCCACGACGGCAAAACCTGGGGGCTGCCGGTCGGGGGAAAAAATCCGGTATCCGGGATTCCGGCAGATTCCAAGCAGGGCGGCCATTATTCGGACCCGCAGCTGGTCATGAAGGGCAATACCATGGAGCTGTGGTATCGTTACAATCCGTCGCTTCCCAATAAGAAAAAGAGGCGTCTGCCGAACAATTCGGTGAATATTTATTACCGCAAAACCAGCACGGACGGCGTGCACTGGAGCCAGCCGGAAAAGCTGCTCGAAAGTTCCGATGGGCATCTCAGCCTTTGCGTCAATTACGAGGACGGTGTCTACAAAACGTGGTGGGCAACTTACGGCGGCCAGCTTTTCTATGCGCAGAGCAGGGACGCACATAACTGGAGCACCCCCGTTGCCTGTACGGTTCCTCTGCCCAAGGGCCGCCAGCCTTACCATCAAGATTTGATTCGTCATAATGGGGAATATTATTTGCTGCAAACGGCGGAAAAGGTGTCCAATTACACGTTTTCTCTCTTTTTGCTTTCCTCGCAGGATGGAATTCATTTCAAGAACGTACAGTCGATTTATCCGGATGTAGATATGGTAAACCTCAAAAATGTTTCCTTATACCGAAGCACGTTTTTTGTCAAGGACGATAAAATGCATTTTTATATCTCGATGATTCTTCCACGCCTGAAGTGGTATATTTCTACCACTACGGTTCCCTTACCGAACGCTTCGGAACTACCCCAGCACATTCAGAAACTTTAAAACCGTTCTCTTTGTACTGTACAGAACGGGATCTAATATCATAGTCCTCCAATTAAGATGTTTACAAGAGCGAATATCGTTTTGCATAAAAGTGGTACGATGGAAGTTGAGTGGGAAACAGTCTTGATTGGAGGATTTTTTCATTATAAACGGACCGGAACTAAATGCATTGCGCATTTGTGTTCCTCTCCTGCCAAAAGGCCTTATAAATGAATCCGTTCTGTCAAATCAATGGATTAAAGCGAAATGGGTATGCCACACGTGGCATACCCATAAATTTTTGTAAAGCTTTTCTTTGAAGAAAAATATCCGATTCTGCTATAAATAGCAGAAAGAAGATGTTGCCGTAAAGGATTTATTGGAATTGTCAACGTTTTACTCTAGTTTTTTCTACAGAATTAATTTGATTAATGATAAAAAATATATTAATATGGTAATTACGCATTTTGGCCAAATTAGAAATATAAGACGGAGGAGGCACAAAAATGAGACTGGTGGGGAGAGTTCGGCAAATTGCGGATCACTTTAGTCGGATTATTGATGATTTTTCGCTAAAGAAAAAATTATTTTTGCAGTATATTTTGTGTGTTGTGGCTCCTGTTATTCTTCTGAATGGAATATTGCTGACTAATCTGTTGGGCAAAGAAACAAGAAGGCAGGAAAATGATATGCAGAACATTGCCAATGCCGTTCAATACAATATTACGCAAACAATCGACGATGCGGTTTTTATTACAAAGGATTACTGGCGGAGCCAGACAGCCAATGATTTTCTGGAAACTAAATATGCCTCTCCGTATGATTTTTATCGAAGATACAACGAAATTGAAAGCAATTCAATCGCCGCAGACGTAAGTTTGGTGGGCCGCGGTGCTTCTCTGCATCTTTATTCCGATAACAGCAGCATCATTAACGGCGGTGAATTTGGAAATTTCAGCCGCATCCAAAATCAGGAATGGTTCCGGTATTTTAAGAATTCCGGGCAGGCACTTGTCATTTACCCTTATATTGTGAAAACCGACGAAGAGGGAAATGCGCAGGATCCTGTTTGCCGAATCAGTGTCATCCGCAGGTTGGACGCGTACCCCGGATGTGAAAAAATACTGAAGCTGGATTTGGACTACGGTAGTATTGAAAATACAATTATCAATTCCGACTTTGCCTACGCCGTCTATGTTTGCTCCGGAAATAAGGTTTTGTTTTCCAATCGTGTCAGTACCTCTCAGAATGGCGAATTTGGTGTTTTTCCCGATGCGCAGCGAAAAAACATTGGGTATGTACAGCCTTTGGAATTTTATACACAGCAGTGGAACATTTATGTCATCCGCCAGGAATCCAGCGTTCTTCTGATGCTTAAAAACAACCTGGGGCTTATTGTGGGGGTGGTTGCTTTCAGCGTTCTGTTTCCGCTTGCTTTCATGTACTTGTTCAACCGCTCGTTCACATTGCGGCTAAGTCAACTGAGCAGCCGGTTGGAAGGGGTAGGGGAAGACAACGATCATCTTGAAAAAATCTGCGATATCCGCGGGCGGGATGAAATTGGCGAACTGATGCACAACTACAACCGTATGGCTGCCAGAATCAATGAACTGATTCAGGTGGTGTATAAGCGGAAACTGCAAGAGCAAGAAGCGGATATTGCCCGGCAGCGTGCGGAGGTACTTGCCCTTCAAAGCCAAATTAACCCGCATTTCCTGTTTAATGCGTTGGAAAGTATCCGCATGCACAGCATCATCCGGCATGAAGAGGAAACGGCCGAAATGATCTGTAAATTATCGCTGATGATGCGGAATTCCATGGAGTGGTCGGAGGACGTTGTCACGGTTGCGGAGGAAATCCGGTTTGCCGAAGCATACCTGCAGCTGCAAAAGTACCGTTTCGGCGATCAGTTGTCTTACCGGATTCAGATTGCGCCGGACTGCGAAAAGCTCTATATTCCAAAACTTACGATTGTCACTTTCATTGAGAACGCCTGTGTACATGGGATTGAGGAAAAAGCAAGCCCGGGCTGGGTTTTCCTCGAAGTTGTCCGCTCTAATGGGGAAATGATACTGGAGGTGGAAGACACCGGTGTCGGTATGTCAGCGCATGCGCTTGCGGTTATGCAGGAGAGTATGGAATGTGCCAGCATGGAACGTTTGAAAGCGAAGGGCAGCCGAGTAGGGGTGATGAACGCCTGCGTGCGGATTAAGTCTTTTTGTCAGGGAAAAAGCCGTTTCCATGTTGAGAGTGAAGAGGGGGTCGGCACGACAGTGACCATTCATATTCCATTGGAGTGTGCCCAAAGACAAATGGCTTTCGGTTCGGGTGTTGATAATAACGAAGATGAAAAAGGAGGCAGCGAACCATGCTGAAAGTTCTTTTGGTGGACGATGAGCCGTTTATCCTTCAAGGTCTTCGGGAAATCATTGATTGGGAGGCACAGGGCTTTTATATTGAGGGCACGGCGGAAAATGGACTTTTGGCCATAGATTTTCTGCGTGAAAAGCCCGTTGACCTGATTATTGCGGACATCCGCATGCCCCAGATGAACGGTATCGAGTTTTTGGAGACAATCAGAAAAAATCACATTTCCAATGCACGCTTTGTCCTTTTGAGCGGCGTCAGTGATTTTGCAAGCGCCCAGAAAGCCATTCGGCTGCAGTGTATGGAATATATTCTCAAACCGGTTCAAAAGAATGATCTGCTTAAATTGCTGAGCGATGTTTCAAACAGTGTGAAGCAGGAACGGGAGGCGAAAAAAGAAAGCGCGCGAATGGCAGAGGCTTTTTACGCACGCAGCATGGTTGCACTCCTGATGGGTACATATGATCATGCGGATATCGAGAATGTCCAAAACCGTTTAGGCAAAGTTACTTGTTTGCAGTATGTTGGCATGGAAGCGAAAAACTGCTTGGAAAACGAAGAAATGTCGGATGACGAGAAGCGAACCTTTCAAAGAGTCCTTTACCGTTCCTGTCTGGATTTTATCGGAGAAAAAGGCCGTCCGTACTGTATTTTCGGCGTTACACAGCGGAAAGGATGCTATGATGTCGGAATTATTTGCTGCAGCGAATTATGCAGTCTTCTTGGAATGACCACACCCGTCTTTTTAGAGCAGCTTCGCGCATTTGTTTCCCATGCTGTTCAGCGCCCGGTTCTGTTTTATGTTGGGTCGCAGGTGGATAAATTGACCCAGCTTTCAGAGTCATACCGCACGGCCGCGGTTGCAAGAACTTGCCAGGCTTTTACAGTCGGGCGGGATTTGGGCTGGCTCGAAAAGAAAATGAAGATCCCCTCCAACGGCGTTTCCGAAGACAAACGCATTATCGACGCAATGATTGACGCGGTTGCTGCCAACGACCAGTCTGAAATCAAAAACGATGTATCGCAGCTTTATAACAAGTTTCGTGATGCCGATGTTGATGAAGAGTTAATTGCGTTGGATATGGATTATTTTCTGTTTCATCTGCTCCATCTTGCGTTTCAGCAGGATGATAACATCAATCAAGAAGAGATTCTGCATTATATCAGCGAAAATGCATTTGACAGCGACAGTTCGTGCGACAGTGAAAACAACCTTCTGCGCTTTGCCACGGAGTACGCGGAATACCTTGCTTCGGTCCGGAACAAGTGCGCGCGTGGCATCCTCGGCAATATCGAACAGGAGATCAAAACACATTACGCGGAAGATCTGAGCCTAAAAACATTGAGTGAAAAGTACTATCTGAACAGCGCCTATTTGGGGCAGATTTTCAAAAAGAAATTCGGTGTGAGTTTTAAAAACTATCTTACATCTCTGCGGGTTGAAAAAGCGGCCCAGCTGCTCCTCGAAACGGACGAGAAAGTATATAAAGTTGCCGAGCAGGTAGGTTATCACGATATCGACTATTTCATTGACCGTTTTGTTGAAATAAAAGGCTGCACGCCGACGAAATTTCGGCGACGGGCAAGTTGCGTGGAAAAGGACGAAAATTTATAGTTTGCTGGAGAAAATATAGTGTTTTTTACAACATCTATACTTTCTCCGGGTCTTCCCAAAACTTTTTCCCGTTGTGGGGTTTGTGCAGTTCGTCTATAATTGGCATGTAAACATAAAAAAGTGATTGCAAAATCACTATGTGGAGGAATTGAATTATGAAATCTGCAAAGAGAATTCTGGCGTTTATGCTTTCTGCGGCATTAATGGTCGGTGCCTTTGCCGGCTGCAACGGCAAGCAGAGTTCGTCTTCGGGCGGCACAGCATCAGCCAGTTCTGCGAAAAGCACAGGTGCAATCAAGAACTTCACTGCGTTTTTTGCCGTTCCACTGTCCGGTGCCGACACCAAAGACACCAGCGAGGTGAAACAGAAACTCGCAGAGTTAACCGGCGCGCAGGTAAAAGAAACATGGCTGACCGGCCAAACCTGCGATGAGGCAATCGGCATGATGATTGCCGGCGGCCAGTACCCGGACTTTTTGGATGGTTCCAACGCGACACCTCAGCTTCTTCAGGCGGGGGCATTTGTCAATTTAGACGACTACATAGGAAAATACCCAAACATACAAAAATATTTCACAACCCTGCAGTGGGCGCAGCTCCGACAGGCGGAGGGCGGCCACATCTATTACATTCCGCAGTTCAGCGCCACATATGGCGAGCCGAACGAAACCATACATAATGACGAGGCGTTCTGGATTCAGACCCGTGTTCTGAAATGGGCCAATTATCCGAAGATTACAACGATGGATCAGTATTTCGACCTGATCGAACGTTACTTAAAAGCAAACCCGAAAATGGCGAACGGCACGCCGAACATCGGCTACACCATCCTGTGCGATGACTGGCGCTATTTCTGCTTGGAAAACGCGCCGGAATTCCTCGACGGTTACCCGAACGACGGTTCCGTTATCGTGGATCCGAAACAGCAGAAGGTCATCGATTACAACACGACTCCGACTGCAAAGCTATACTTCAAAAAGCTGAACGAAGAATACAAAAAGGGCATTGTTGATCCGGAAAGCTTTACGCAGAAATACGACCAGTACATTTCCAAGCTTTCTACCGGCCGTGTTCTCGGCATGATTGACCAGTACTGGGATTTCGAGTACAGCATTGTTCCGGCATTCAATACCCAGAAACTGGATCAGCAGGGCTGCGACTACGTTCCGCTTCCAATCACCATTAAAGATGGCATTAAAAACCAGTGGCATACCAAGGACGGCAGTGTTCTGAATGTTTCCAGCGGCATTGGTATTACAACAAGCTGCAAAGATGTTGACGGTGCCATGCAGTTCCTGAACGATCTGCTTTCGCAGGAAGCGCTGGCCCTTCGCAATTGGGGCATCGAGGGCAGAGATTATTCCGTCGGCCCGGACGGATTGTTTACCCGTTCGGACGAACAGGACAGCAACTGCAACAACCTGACTTATCAGGCAGCACACCTGTGCCCCTACAGCTACTTCCCGACCTTTACCGGAAGACTTCCGGATGGGAAAAACTCCGTTATGCCGAATCGTCAGCCTTCTCTGTTTGAAAAGACACTAAAGCAGGATGTTAAGGAATGTTTCGCCGCTTACGGTGCGAAAAACTATGTCGACATGCTTGGCAACAACGACAAACCCGGCGACTGGTACCCAATGTATACCTATTCCAGTTCCTTGAACACTTCCACTCCGGCCGGCCTTGCCTGGACGAAGATGGCTGAGTGCAAGCACAAATGGCTGCCTCAGGTTTGCATGGCAAAGGATTTTGAATCCGAATGGAACAACTACATAACGGCTTACAATGCATGCAAACCGCAGGATTTCATTTCTGCAATGCAGACAGAACTGGAGAATCGTATTAAGTTTGCTCAGGAAAACAAGTAACCTGAACGGCAGTATGGCGCTCTTTCAGAAAAACGTCAAAATATAACTAACGGTGAGAGCAGGCGGCCGCGGCAAATGATTTGGCCGGCCGCCTGCTTTTTTAACTGCGCATTTCAGATTGGATTCTTACAAAAATCTCAGAGGTGATTTATTATGAACGCCAATGCAATACGAGGTTCTAAGCGCCGAATGAGTTGGAAAGCATGGTGTAAACAGGCGAAGGAACAGAAATCGCTGCTTGTTCTTTCGGTTCTGTTTTTTGCCTACGGGTTTATCTTTTGCTATTTGCCGTTGGTTGGATGGCTCATCGGTTTTCAAGATTACCGCCCGCGTGACGGTATACTCGGCTCTAAATTTGTGGGGCTGCAGGTGTTTCAAACCCTATTTGAAGATCCGGAATTTTGGCTGACGGTTCGCAACACCCTTGCGATGAGCCTTTTGAATCTGGTTTTCAGCACGATTTTTGCAATTCTGTTTGCAGTTCTTCTGAATGAGGTTCGCTGCATGATCGGGAAAAAATTTGTACAGACGGTTTCTTATCTGCCTCATTTTCTTTCCTGGATAGTAGCGTGCAATATTCTGTTTGATACGCTCGGCAGCACAGGAATTGTGAATGAGCTTCTTATGAAAATGCATGTGATTACTGCCCCGTTGAATTTCTTTTCCTACCCGCAAGGTTTTTGGTGGATTGTGGCCATTGCGGTTGTCTGGAAAGAAACCGGCTGGAATGCAATCATTTATCTTGCCGCCATTACTTCCATTGACCCCAACCTTTATGAAGCCGCCGCCATCGACGGCGGCGGAAGGTGGGTCAAAATGCGCTATATTACACTTCCGGGTATCGCCAACACGATTATCATTCTACTGATCCTGAATGTGGGCAATGTGCTAAACTCCGGCTTTGAAGTACAGTATCTGATGGGCAACGATGTCATACGCGATTTCTCGCAGACCATTGATATCTATGTTTTGAAATGGGGCATCAGTCAGAGCAATTATGCCATCGGTACTGCGGCAGGTATTTTTCGGAGTGCGGTAAGTATTGTTCTTATTCTTATCACGAATGCAATCGCCAAACGTACCAGCGATACAAGGCTATTCTAAGGAGGAAGCGATATGGCGGAAAAAACTCTTGTAACAGCGCCGGAGTCAACCAAACATCGTACTGTCAAAAAATCTCCGGCCGACCGGGCTTTTGTAATCTGCAATACTATTTTTCTGATTCTTTTTACGGTAGTTACCCTTTACCCGGTGATCAATCAGCTGGCAATTTCCTTCAACGATGCGGCAGATGCACTTCGGGGCGGAATTTATGTACTGCCGCGGCAGTTGAGTTTACAGAACTATGTTACTGTTCTCAGTCGGCAAAACCTGCTTACGGGGCTTTGGATCAGCGTGGCGCGCACCGTTCTAGGGACGGTTCTCGGCCTTTTTATTACTGCGCTGCTTGCGTTTATGTGCAGCCGCCCGAAATATCTGCTCAAAAAACAGATGAATCTGTTCTGGATCATTACCATGTATGTGAACGGCGGTATGATTCCGGTTTTCCTGCTTTATAAAGACCTCGGTCTCACGAATTCCTTCTGGGTTTACATTGTGCCGGGCCTGACGGGTGCGTTCAATATGATGGTCTTGAGAAGCTACATGGAAAATCTTCCGGTCAGTATGGAGGAATCCGCACAACTGGACGGGGCCGGATATATGACAATTTTTCTGAAAATCATCCTTCCGTTATGCACTCCTGTTCTTGCTACTGTGGCGCTTTTCATCGCCGTCGGCCAGTGGAACAGCTGGTTCGACGCTATGCTTTATAATCGCATGAGCGAACAGTATACGACCCTTCAATATGAGTTGATGAAGCTGCTTGCTGCCGCCACAACCTCGGGCGCCGGTACTCAGTACAGCCACAGCAATACCGGCAGCATGGTTACCCCCGCGTCCATCCGCGCCGCCGGCTCCATAGTAACCATGCTCCCAATTGTCTGCTTGTACCCGTTCCTTCAGCGTTATTTTATAACTGGCATGACCCTAGGCGCTGTCAAGGAATAAATCGTATCCCGTTGCTGAGGAATGTCGCTTCATCAGATCATCCTGCGCAGAAAGGAAGTCGAAACATGAAAGGTGCGTTTGAAACAGGTGTCTACCGCAATGTTTTTGCGGAATACGGTTACAGCGAACTGGAAATTCAAAATCGGAAAGAAGACATTTTTAACACTCTGTTTTATGGCTCCGAAGAGGAGCGTATTTACCACCCAGTTGGCAGTGATATGGGATACATCGAAGACACGGGAAACTTGGATGTCCGTACGGAAGGCATGTCCTACGGCATGATGATGTGTGTACAGCTGAATCGAAAGAATGAGTTTGACCGGCTCTGGAAATGGGCCGTAACCTATATGCGCCTTGAGAGCGGGCCCAATGCGGGCTATTTCGCATGGTCCTGTGCACCCGACGGCTCCAAAAACTCATTTGGTGCGGCTCCCGACGGGGAGGAGTATTTCGCCATGGCGCTGCTGCTAGCATCCCATAGGTGGGGGGATGGAGAAGGAATTTTCCAATATAGCGCGTGTGCGAGAAAACTTCTGCATATCTGCGTTCATAAGGGGGAAGCTGGGGATCCCGGTCGAGCCATGTGGGACCCAAATAACAAACTGATTCGATTTGTAGCGGAAGCGGATTTTACAGACCCTTCCTATCATTTGCCGCATTTTTATGAATTGTTTGCACAATGGGCAGACCAAGAAGATAGACCATTCTGGAAACAGGCGGCAGCAGCCAGCCGCGCGTATTTGAAAAAGGCCTGTCACCCCGTTACGGGGCTGAGCCCGGAGTATTCCGAATTTGACGGAAAGCCTTATACAAAGGAGATTGACCGCTGGGGCCGGCATGACTGGTATTACAGCGACGCCTACCGCACCGTTGCTAATATTGCGCTGGATTATTGTTGGTTTGCTCCCGATGAATGGGCTTGCGAGGAAGCAAATCGTGTTCAGACGTTTTTTTGCGAAACGGTAAAAGACCACCCAAATGGGATTTATCGCGTTGACGGAACGGTGCTTCCGGGCAATGCGCTTCATCCGGTTGCTATTTGTGCCGTGAATGCGCAGGCAAGCCTTGCTTCGCATGGAAAGTATGCACAGGAGTGTGTCAGACGATTTTGGGAGACCCCTTTGCGTATGGGACCAAGACGTTATTATGATAATTGCCTTTTCTTTTTTGCGTTTCTTGCTCTTAGCGGGAACTACCGTATTTACTGACTTTTCCGGTTTCGATGACATAGTTTACGTATGAGTCATCATCTCATTTATTTCCCACGACGCGCCAAACTAAAGACCGGGCTTGAAAGACAAGCCCGGTCTTTAGTTTGTTCCACCGGCAAATGTGCCATTTCGCTCCCTTGTTTTTGCCGCTCTTTTGAAAAACGGGCATACCGTTCTGTGCGCCGCACAAAATAATAAGAGAATTTTTTAGCGCTCCGAGGGATCGATAAAATGTCAAGCTTATCCACGTTTAGCCGGTTAACAAAAATCTACCGTTCCTGCAAGGAAATCCCGATTGACGACTCATCCAAAATCGTGCTCATCAGCGACTGCCATCGCGGGGACGGCAGCTGGGTCGATAACTTTACGAACAATCAGAATATCTATTACGCCGCAATCAAATATTACTACGAAAACGGCTATACTTATATTGACCTTGGCGACAGCGACGATTTGTGGAAAAACAAGAAGTTTTTCGATATCACCAATGTCTACACGGACATCTTCCACCTGCTTCACGAATTTTATCAGGACGGGCGGTATTATCTGATTTACGGAAATCATGATATTGAGAAAAGAACCCCGTGCTTTATTCAGAAAAACCTGCAGCGGTATTATGACAGCCATACCGAACGTTTTGAACCGCTGTTTGATAATATTGAGGTGCATGAAGGCCTGATTCTGAAGCATCAGGAAACGCAGACCACCTTTTTTCTGGTTCACGGCCATCAGGGCGACCTGGTCAGTGATATTTTCTGGCGGGTTGGCCGGCTCCTGACCCGGTATGTCTGGCGCAGACTGGAACTTTTCGGTCATAAGGACCCCACCAGCGCGGCGAAAAACTATGAAAAGGAGCGAAAGGTAGAACGTAAAATCAAGGATTGGGTGGAAGCAAACAATCAGCCGGTCATCGCGGGGCATACCCATCGCCCCACCTGCCCGCAAGAGGACGAACCACCCTATTTTAACGACGGCAGCTGTGTACATCCCAACTGCATTACCTGCATTGAAATTGTCCATTCGGAGATTACCCTTATGAAATGGGATATTAAAACCAGGGAAGACCGGACTTTTTTCGTCGACCGTGAACCCATTGTCCTTCCCAGAAAAATTACGCAAAATATGTATCGGCGTAGGATTTGAATAGCAGCGACAAGCGGTTTGTAGAAAAGTTCATAGTTTTGTGGGATAATAATAAAATTAATCATTGGGACTGATTTTATTATTATCTGGAGGGAAAGCCGATGGCGCAAACCACAAAAAAGGCGCTTGCCGCTTCTTTTAAAAAGCTGCTGGCGGAAAAACCGCTGGATAAGATTACGGTCACGGATATTGTGGAAGACTGCGAAGTGAACCGCCAGACCTTTTATTACCATTTTAAAGATATCTATGATCTGGTGGAGTGGATCTATACAACGGAAGCCGGCCGGGCGCTGGACGGCAAAAAAACGTACGACACCTGGCAGCAGGGGTTCCTACATATTTTTGAATATGTGCAGAAAAACAAGAATTTTATTTCCAGTACTTACCGCTCCATCAATCGTGATTTTCTGGAGCGTTATCTTTACACCGAAACCTACAATTTGTTGATCGGCGTAATAAATGAAATTGCACAGGGAATGCCCGTGCGGGAAGATGACAAAGCATTTATCGCCCATTTTTATAAATACGCCTTTGTGGGTTTAATGCTGGAATGGATTCGCACGGGAATGAAAGAAGAACCGGCTTATATCATCGGTCAGCTCGATATTATGATGCGCGGCGATATTGCGGAAGCGCTGGAAAAGTTCAGCGCAAATCGGCGGGCTTAGACAATTCGCGTTATTTGTAAAAAGTATTTACAATCCTCGGCCGGTGTCAAAACCTTGCACACCCAGGCGGAATTGTCTATGGTATTTGCGGGTGGTTTTCTTTATGATAAAGCCATCAGATTGATTTTATCGATTTGGAGGTGCTTTATCATGTATTACAGCAGCGGAAATTATGAGGCGTTCGCGCGCCCGCAGAAACCGGCGAATGTCGATAAAAAATCCGCCTATCTGGTTGGTTCCGGTCTGGCTTCTCTGGCGGCGGCATGTTTTTTGGTGCGTGACGGCCAGATGAAGGGCGAGCACATTCACATCTTGGAGGAAACGAAGCTTCCGGGCGGTGCATGTGACGGAATCCGCGATGCGGACAAGGGCTTTGTCATCCGCGGCGGCCGCGAAATGGAAAACCATTTTGAATGCTTGTGGGATTTGTTCCGTTCCATCCCATCTTTGGAAACAGAAGGCGCGTCTGTTTTGGATGAATTTTATTGGCTGAACAAAAAGGACCCGAACTACTCCTTGATGCGGGCGACCGTAAACAGGGGGCAGGATGCCCATACCGACGGAAAATTTGGCCTTTCGGACAAAGCTTCCATGGAAATTATGAAGCTTTTCTTCACGCGTGATGAAGACCTGTACGATAAAAAAATCACCGATGTCTTTACGGAAGAATTTTTTAAATCCAATTTCTGGCTTTACTGGCGCACTATGTTTGCCTTTGAGGACTGGCACAGCGCACTGGAAATGAAACGGTACATTCAGCGCTTTATTCATCACATTGGCGGTCTTCCGGACTTTTCCGCTCTGAAATTCACCAAGTACAATCAGTACGAGTCCTTGATCCTTCCGATGGTGAAATATTTGGAATCCCATCATGTTCACTTCCAGTACGACACCAAAGTGACCAACGTGCTGTTTGATATTCAAAAAGGGACAAAGGTTGCTACCAAAATCCTATTTGAACGCGGCGGCAAAGAGGAATGCATCGACCTGATTGAAGACGACCTCATCTTTATTACAAACGGAAGCCTGACCGAAAATTCAACTCTTGGCGACGACGACCATCCGGCGGTTATGAACACGGCTCCAGGCGCCTGCTGGGAATTGTGGCGGAATATCGCCAAGCAGGACCCGTCTTTCGGCCATCCGGATAAGTTCTGCACCAATCTGGAAAAGACCAACTGGGAATCCGCAACGCTTACCACGCTGGACAACCGGATTCCGCCCTATATTGAAAAAATCTGCAAGCGCGACCCGTTCAGCGGCAAGGTGGTTACGGGCGGAATTATTACCATTAAAGATTCCAACTGGCTGATGAGCTACACCCTGAACCGCCAGCCGCATTTTAAGGAACAGCCGAGAAACCAGTTGGTTGTATGGATTTACAGCCTGTTTACGAATGTTCCGGGCAACTATATAAAAAAACCAATGCGCGACTGCACGGGTACGGAAATCGCAGAAGAATGGCTGTACCATCTGGGCGTGCCGGAATCGGAAATTCACGATATGGCGGTTCACTCCACACACTGCGTTCCCTGCATGATGCCCTATGTAACCGCATTCTTCATGCCCAGAAGGAAGGACGACCGGCCAAACGTTGTGCCGGACGGCAGCGTAAACTTTGCGTTCATCGGCCAGTTTGCGGAAACGGAGCGCGATACTATCTTTACCGTAGAATATTCCGTCCGCACTGCTATGGAGGCGGTTTACACCCTGCTGAATATCGACCGCGGCGTGCCGGAAGTGTTCGCTTCCTGCTATGACATTCGCGTACTGCTGGATTCTACCTCTAAAATGATGGACGGTAAAAAGCTTTCCGAAATGAAGCTGCCATTCCCCATGAACTTTATAGGAAAGCGAGCACTGAAGAAAGTGTCCGGTACGGTCATTGAGGACTTGCTCCGAAAATATCATGTCATTTAATAGTTCCAATTTAGGGCACACGTTTCCAAAAACGTGTGCCCTAAATGTTATGAGGCGTCTTCTGCCTTTTGGAAGGTTTTGCGACAGGTGCCAAGACACGTTTCTGCACGGCATATTTTGTCCTGATGAAACCAACAGTTTTTCACCGCGCAAGGGGAATCATATCCGACTGTCCATTGACAGACCTGCGGATACGTGTTATATAAATGCTATTAGAAGCGGAAATTCCTCGTTTCGGAAATGATGGGCAGTCAGACAGACGAAACGAGGAATCCTATGAGGAAGGAATATAGAATGAAAGGCAATGTTATCAAAAATCTGAAACCGTACGAAGGAAAACTGGTTTGGGTGGAATTTGGTGATCCCGACGCCTGCTGCTGTGCAAACTGTGGAGCCTGCCTGTCCAGTGATGAGGAATCCCAGCTATACCGCAGCGGAGTTTATCGCGTGGAAGGGCATTTTCTGGTGGCGGCGGATGCCCCCGAAACAAGCTTTCATGAATATACTCCGCGCATTCTTGCAATCTACGAGTGGAATCCATAAGTGAAAGGCTTTTGAGTATCGTGACAAAGGCATTTTTTCATGATACAATGAAAAATACGGAATCAGAACGAAACTACATACATAATTGAATGAGGATATTTTACGATGAATGAAAAAGAAATTGCGGAAGTCCGTCGGCGCTTTCGTCCGGATAAAAGCAACATAACCCGGGTGCGCGGCTGTTATGTAAACGATAAAAGAGAAATTGTTACAGAACTGAATCAATCGCTTGCTTTAATGCCTCAGGAGGAATCCGAAGAGCTTTTGACCATTCTGAAGAAGACACTGTCCGGAACTCTCGAAAAGAACCTGATTAACATCGAGTTTGCAACGAAACAGGTGCTGGAGGGAGAGGAACATCAGCTGCTTATGGCGCTCAAAGATTCCGCCCTGGAAGACGATGCCGCCGTGCGGGAATTTTACAATCGTGTGATTCAGTCGCTCAACATGGAAGGTCATTATCTGATTCTTCTGGCCTGCGATAAATATGATGTCCCATACTACACAAAAGATGGGGAAAAGCAGGATGATTCGACCGAAGTGTATTCCTACTTTTTGTGCAGCATTTGCCCTGTAAAACCGACTAAACCGGCGCTTGGCTACTATGTTTCCGAAAACACGTTCCGCAATATTACGGCCGACTGGGTGGTGTCGGCGCCCGAGCTTGGATTCCTGTTTCCAGCTTTTGACGACCGCAGCGCCAACATTTATAATGCGCTCTACTATTCCCGCAACATTGCAGAAAACCACGAGGAATTCGTGGATACCGTGTTCAAAAGCGAAATTCCAATGCCGGCTGCCGCGCAGAAAGAGACCTTCCAGTCCATTCTGTCGGACACCGTCGCTGAAGATTGCAGCCTTGACGTGGTACAGGCGGTTCATGAGCAGTTATCCGAAATGATTGAAGAGCATAAAGCAAACAAAGAGGCGGACCCGCTGGTGATTTCCAAAGAAACCGTCAAGGGGGTTTTGGAATCCTGTGGTATCCCCGAAGCCCGCGTGACCGCGTTTGAAGAAAAATACGATACCGAATTCGGTGCCAATACTGAGATTAGCCCGCGGAATCTGATTGATACCAAACAATTTGAAATTCACACTCCAAATGTGACAATTCGTGTGAACCCGGAACGCAGCGATCTGGTGGAAACACGCATCATCAATGGGGTCAAGTATATTTTAATCCGCGCAGACGAAGGGGTCGAAGTAAACGGTGTAAATATTCATATTACATAACGGCAGGTTAGTGATAAAAAATCCGTACAAAAGAGTTATGCTCTTTTGTACGGATTTTTTGTGTGCTAGAAGAATTTACTGCTCGCTTTGCGAAAAGCAGGCGGTAGACCCTCTCACTTTTATAGTGAATGCAACTTATGCTGACGGTTACCGTTTTCTGTTCTTCATTCCCCTGGATGCTGCGGAACCGATTCTTTATTTTTTCACATGCCCTGCTGAAATAGCTTTTGATTCAGCACGGCACCCATGTGGGCACAGTCTATTTTTAAGGTTTCCTGGCAGGACCGCAAGGCTCTTTCGTTATCGCCCAGACCATGGCTGCCCAACGCGATGAGGTAGCGGCAGTGTGCTTCGTTGCGGAGGTTCAGGTCTTCATCGAAGAGCTGCAAATCCGGCAGGGAAACCGCAAAATAGTCGATGCGGACGTTGTCGAAGATGTGTTTTTCGCCGTAATCAACCAGCTTGTGGAAACGGCTGAGCGCTTCTTCTGTTTTTCCCAATTTTTGCAGAGCCAGGCCCTGATAGAAAATCATGTCGGCTGGCTGGTCGTTGTAATACATCATTCCGGCCGGCTCTTGGTTGCCGATGGTTGCGAGTTCCCAGTTCTGCTTTGCGCCCTGGATGTCGCCCCATGCTTCGCAGGCACAGCCGAGGTAGTAGTAAATATCATTGTCTTTTTGGCCTTCTAGTTTTCCTTCTCCCAGATTCTCCGGGAAGACGAGCGCTTTGGTCAGCAGACCTTTCGCCTTTGCTGCATCGCCTTGTGCCAGCGCTTTCCGCGCCATCTCTAACAATGCGACTGTGTATTGTTTGGTTATTTTACCTTCTCCGCCTTCCCATGGGTGGAACTTGCGAGCTTGAATACGTTGATAAGCTTCCTCATGGTGTCCAAGCAGATTCAGCAGTGTAATATATTCCACGCAGAGGTCGTCACGTTGTTCAACGACGTCCTTGTTTGCCTCAAAGTGCTTGATTCGTTCTGCCGGAGAGACACCGCGCTTTTTGTAGAGCTGGTCAAGCTCCAGGAATACGCGCGCATCCGTTTTATCCAGGGCGAACGCAGTTTCCAGCGCCTTTTGTGCTTTGTCCGGGTTGTGCTCTTTATTGTAATAGGCGAGGGATAGGTTGCGCCATACTGTCGGGAACGTGTCGTCAAGCTGTATGGATTTTTCCCACAGCTCACGTGCCTGTTTAAACTGCCTCCGGTCATACCAGAGGTTGCCAAGATAGTAGGGAGCTTTCGCGTCCGACGGCGCTGCTTCGATGGCATATTCCAGAACGGCGATATCGCCCAGCCGGTTCGGGAAGCAGTACAGCGGGCTGCGCTTTGCAGCCTCTGAAAGAGCGGCTTTGCTCTCCTTATCGCTGCCCTTTCGGGCGAAATAATACGCTTCATAGTAGGCGAGCATCGGATATTTTGCAGTGCACAGGCGAAGAACGCTGATGGCCTCGTCAAGGCAGCCGTAGGAAGCATATTCGGAAGCCACCTCAAGAAAAGTTCCCGGCTCATTGCGCATCAGGCAAAGTGTTTCTTCATGCCCCCTGCCCGTCAGAGAATCGAGCTCCAGACGGGAGGTATAATCAAACGGGTCTACGCGGAGATTTTCCTGAAGCCACTCTTGTGCTTCTATGGTTTTTCCGAGTTTGCGCAGAATCAGCGCTTTCAAAGCACGTGCCTTAATGTTGTGCAGATTCTTTACCAAAGAACGCTCCACAAAGACCAGCGCTTCCTGCCAACTGCCCTTGCTTGCGGCAATCGCAGCAAGGTGATAGAAAGACATTTCCTGCTGCGCGCTGGTCCAAGTTGCTTTATAAAACGCGTCGAAAGCTTCGTCATGGCGATTCTGGTACAGCAGACTGAGACCAAGGTTATAGTAGGGTTCGCTGTCATACGGGTTGGGGTTTTTCCAGGTAATGCGTTCCACTGCTTTGCGGAAATACGCTTCGCTTTCGCGAAACAATCCCCTGCGAAACAGCAGCAGTCCATAAGCGTTGTTGATGCGGCTGTCGCCAGGGTCACGCCGGAGTCCTTCCAAATAATACGGGTCCGGCAGATACGTAGCGTGGCGGTACTGCTCAATGTGCAGGCCGGTTAAGTAGAGCTCTTCATTCGTAGCGATTTCCTTTGGGTCTTTTGCGGGTTGGGCAGGCTCCGGAAGTTTTTCAATTTTTTTCGGTGCGGGGGTATAGCGGAGCATTAGGCGGCCCGTTTCGTCGTAAACGGATAAAGTCAATTCTTCTGGTTTTATGCCATGTGTAGAAACTTCCGCGCTGAGAACATCGTTGGGCGAAATCTTCTGAACGGTTTCATACATTGTTTTGCCGTTCGCCTGAAGTACAATTTTCGCGTTCTTGTAAACACCGGTTGCATAGACGCAAATGTTTGCGGTATTTTCATTCGCTTCCAGATTTAGAACGACTTCTGTGCTTGCATTTTTGACGCTGCCTACCTTTTTGTAGGGCATGAAATACTGGGTGAAGCATTTTTCCTCAAAGGGTTTGAGCCATGTGAAGTCCGGCTGGTTATCGGTAAACATTCCGGTCATCAGTTCAATGTAGGGACCGTTTTTATCCGTGAGGTTGCGGTCCCACGCTTTTCCAAACTCGCCGCAGCCCCAAGTCCACTGCTTTTTGCCCGGCGAAACATGGTGGTCGGCAATATGCAGAATTCCGGCCTCCACACCGTAGTCATAGCCGCCGACGAAATTGAAGTCCGAATGATATGCCATATAAGAGGTCGGTACGGGGATGTTTTTGTAACGGGAGATGTCCACACCGGCACCGTAATCGTGCTTGTAATAAACACCTGTTGCAATCGGAAATTTGGAAACGTCACGTTTTCCGTGGTCCATCACTGCGTGAACATCCGGCGGGAAAATGGACTGGGTGTTGTCATTTACGCTAACAGCTGGGTTTGCCCACCACAGGAATGTCTGGGGTATATCGGTGGGGTTATAAAGCTGGCCTTTGATTTCTATGTAAGCTTTGTCCGGATAGAGTGTGAAGCTCGCCATGCCTTTTGTGCCGTTGATTTTGTCTATTTCGCTGACGCGCACGGTTTTGCTGCCGTCCGGGTTTTCGCAAAGGGTATAATCCACGGGGGAGAAGGTGGAGGGGCGGTGGTGCTGTGGCCAGTTAAATTCGATTCCACCGCTGATCCATGGTCCGGTAAGACCAACAAGTGCCGGCTTGATGACTTCATTATAGTAAACGAAGTCGTAGCCGTTTGTTTTGTCGTACGCGCGTTGGATACGTCCGCCCAGTTCCGGCAGAATCATGACCTTAATATAATCGTTTTCCAGGAAAACAGCATTATAATCCTGATCCTTTTTTTCGTCGTATATTTTATCGATGACAGGAAGTGGATAAACTTTGCCGGAACTGCCCTGATAAACACGTTTTTCCAGAAACATCGGGTTTTTATCCGGAATACCGACGCCATAGGTCGGTATTGTCACTTTTTCCTGCCATACTTCTACTTGCTTTTTAATGTGCTTCATGATGATGCCTCCTGATTTTTAAACAAATTTTTCAAGAAGGGTTTGACTATTATCGTCTAAATATCTATAATAAAATACCTGTGATCGAGAAAAGATATCTATTTATTTCAAATTAAAGGGGAATACTGACGTGAAAATAAATGACCAGGGTGTTTTGCAAACCTCCGATATTTATTTCCATACACACAGTTCGCAGGCCAAGGAGATGTATTTTTATCCGCTTTGCACGGGCCATTATTTTTGCGACAGCACCTATGCTGTAAACCGGCAGAACTATAACAGTTTTCTAATTATTTATGTGTGCAAGGGTAACGGCTTTGTGGTGCAAAACGGACGTCACATTCCGTTGCACGAAGGCTCCCTGGCGTTCATCGACTGTTATAAGCCTCATCAGTATTATACAAAGAGCGGTTGGGAAATTTACTGGGTCCATTTTGACGGAGTCCTTGCCCGGCGGTATTTTGAAACCGCTACCCGCGGCGGGATTGTGTTTGCGCCGCAGAATCCATACAGTGCCGAGCACTGTATGTTTAAGATTTTTGAAGGTTACCATGGGCACAGGAAAATCAGTGAGGTGGTTGTTTCAAAAATTATTACGGATTTGCTGACCGAGTTGATTCTGTGCGCTAATAAGATTGTCTCTCGAGATAATAATGGAAGTATGATTGAAGAAATTCTGGCTTATATTTCTGAAAACTTAGATAAATCGCTGACCTTGGAGCAACTGGCGAAAAGGGCTTCTCTGAGTCCTTTTTACTTTACCAGGGTCTTTAAAAAGGAAACGGGTTTTACGCCCCATGAGTATATTATCCGGGTCCGCATCGAGTTTGCAAAGTTCCTGCTTACATCGACGGATGCCCGAATCAAGGAAGTTGCGTTTCGCAGCGGATTTGAAAACGAATGCAGTTTTTGTACTTCTTTTAGGAAAGCTACCGGTACAACACCCTTGAAATTCAAGGGAACTAGCTTAAAAAGTTAAAAAAGACCGCCCTGCAGAAAATTATGACAGGGCGGCCTTTTTGTAACCACGGATCCGTTTCATGAACGTTTTTGTCTGATGTTTCTGCCAAATTGCGTTGGTATTTCACAGTGATCTATGTATTGCAACTTAACAGACATCCTGCCTAAGTAAATATTTTCAGCAACGGAAAGTCCAATCAAAAAAATGTGGCGTTCCTGATAGATAATGCTGATTCCTTCCTCAATTGCTTCATGTGGAGGACGGAACCGCTTCTGCACCCCATCCAGAGAATATTCACATTTATCCGGCTGGTAATCGCCGTTTAAACCTTTAGCAGGTAGATTTGCCCGCTCCGTTTCCGTCCAGGAAAGCCAGCACTTCACCGCTATGTGCCTGGAAACTAATATCATCCAGTGCTAAGTTTTTGTCAAGATTATGATAGCATAAACAAATTCCGTTTTGTTTTTTAAAATTGCGTACCTGTTTTTAAAAATTGCTCTTTTGAATTCACCTTATTGCTTTTTTGTAAAAATGTAAACTGACAACAAAATCTATAAATATTCTGAAGTAAGTTATATAAAACTAACAAATGTTACATCTTTATTACCTGATTACTGCAAAAATATGCCAATATATTGTCGATAGAAAACACGAAATGCTTTGCTTGATTCGGTTTATTTCACTTTAGCTTAAAATTGCCTCTCGTGTTAGGGAAATAAGGGTGTAGGCTGCAGCGTCTTGACAGTTATAATAAAAACTTTTTCACATTAAAAAATATATTGACAAATATTCTATAGATGCTATAATTTGATTAACGCAATCGGTTGCATAAATTTTAAATTAATGTACAATAAAAATAACAATTCAGTTGAATTTTGAGTGAAATACTTGTATATAATTGACTTAATATCGAAATATAACCTGTAATACATAAGTAAACCGGTTGCATAGGAGGAAATATGTCAGCAACAATTCACGATGTGGCAAAGGCTGCAGGAGTCTCTTCGTCTACTGTTTCGCGCATCATCAACAATAAGGGGGGCATTTCAGCAAAAACACGGGATCGGGTTTTAGAAATCATGCGAAAGCTGGAATATGTCCCAAACGATACGGCGCGAAGTTTTGCAAACGGCAGCACCTCTGCAATTGCTTTGGTCATTGATGTAATAGAAACCCGTTCTTTTTCAAATAACTTTTTTAACAACAGTGTGTTCGGTATTGAAACAGTCGCCCATGAAAATGGCTTTAACTTGATTATTACGAACGGGCGAATGCAAAAAGGAAATATCACCTCGGCAGATAAACTGGTGTTTGGGAAAAAAGTGGACGGCATTATTCTGCCAAACTCTTTGCTTGACCACGCCTTTATTGAAAAGATGAATAAAATCCAATTTCCCTATGTTGTTTTAGGTGATCCAAGAACGCTTGACGCTGACAACAGCTGGGTAGATATAAATAACGTTCAGGGCGGGGCTCTTGCCGTTCACCACTTGGTGAAAAATGGTTATAAAAATATTGCTTTTTTATCGAGCGGCAGCAAAGAAATTTTTAATCAGGACCGCATCACCGGCTATAGTCGGGCACTGCATGAGCTGGGGCTTCCCGTGCTGGATGAGCGAATTTGTCATTGCAATTCCACTGTGGAAAATGGTCTGAACGCTATGTCACAGATGTTCCAGGCCGATACTCCCCCGGATGCGGTGATATGCAGCGATTTTTATCTTGCGGTGGGCGCCCTTCGTGCGGCGCGGCAGAACGGACTCCCGGTTCCGGAAGCGTTCGGGATCATCAGCTTTGACAATACGCCGGTGACGGAGCTTTCAGAACCTGCCATTACGACGGTGGATATTGATACGTTTGGATTGGGCGAACAGGCAGCTTCCATATTAATACAGAAAATTGAAGATAAGGATATGAGCAGCAGACAGATTTTATTATCCACAAAAATTGTGGAACGAGAATCGACAAAAAGAAATCAAAGGAGGCAGGATGGTGAATAACGCAGCTCTGGCACATCGGCCTGTGGAAAGTTTTATTTATCCGGTTTCTTCAGAGAAACTTATTTTTCGCTTTCAGGCAGCAAGAAAAGATTTAAAGTCCTGTGTTTTGGTCTGCTGGAGAAGGTATGAACCACCTGAAAAAGTCCACCGCATTCCAATGCGATGTGTCCTGCGCGACCGGGAACACGATTACTTTTCCTGTAAAGCCATATTTCAGGAAACCGCTTGTTACATAAGGTACTATTTCGAACTAAGTGATGGCGACCAAACCATTTGGTACGGCACGCAAGGAGCACAATCCACCAGACCGGATGAGAATTATTTCGAGTATCTATACCCCAATGTAAGCGATGGGCCTCACCCACCGGGGTGGTGCGAAAGACAGATTTATTACCAGATATTCCCCGACCGATTTCGAAACGGAGACACAAAGAATGACCCCTTGGATACTGTGCCGTGGGGGACCCCCCCAAGCCGAAGCAACACCATGGGCGGCGACTTGCAGGGAATTCTAGATTGTGTGGACTATCTAACGAGTCTTGGAATTACGTGCCTTTATTTAACGCCTATCTTTCATGGCTCTTCCAATCATAAATATGATACAGTGGATTATTACAAAATTGATCCCCAGTTTGGCACGGAAGAAGATTTAAGGACGCTTACCGATCAGTGCCATAAACGAGGGATTCGGGTTGTGCTGGATGGCGTGTTCAATCACTGCGGTTATTATTTTCCACCGTTTCAAGACCTGATTCAAAACGGTGAACAGTCCAAATACAAAAACTGGTTTTTTTCGTTTGGTTTTCCGGTAAAATCCGATCCGCCGAATTATGAATGTGTCGGGTATTATAAATGGATGCCGAAGTTAAACCTTTCCAATCCGGAAACAAGCGATTACTTTATCCATGTCGGGAAGTACTGGATTGACAAGTGCGGGATCGACGGTTGGAGGCTTGATGTAGCGGATGAAATTGAGGGCCGGTTTTGGGAACGTTTTTCTGAAACTTTGAAACAGGATTTTCCGAATATTGTGCTGATTGGAGAAAGCTGGGGCGACGCCGGTCGTTTGGTGCTTGGCAATCGTTTGGACGGAGCAATGAACTATCTTTTCAAGGATGCCGTTACCGATTGGCTGGCAAAAGAAAAAATTGATGCTCCAGAATTTGATCACCGCATCAACCGCATGCTGTCCCTGTATCCGGAAGAAACCTGCCGATGTATGTATAATTTGCTGGATAGTCACGATACGCCTCGATTTTTATACGATTGCGGCGGCAATCTGCAAAAGCTGAAGCTGGCTGTTGCATTCATGATGACATTCCCAGGCTGCCCGGCCATTTTTTACGGGGATGAGATCGGCCTGACGGGAGCAAACGACCCAGAATGCCGGCAGGCTATGGTTTGGGACAGTACGAAGCAAAACCATATGCTGTTTGACTGGTACCGCAGGCTCATTGGAATCCGCAAAAAATACGATGCACTGATTCTGGGAGATTACTGCACCAACCTTTGCAGTTCAGAAACGGGGCTATACGGATTCATCCGATCATATCGTAAGCAGAACATCTATATTGTTTTAAATCCGACCAATCAAAGGCAAAACGCAGCTGTCCCTCTTCTGGAACAAGAAAGCGAATGGTTTGAACTGCTGAACGAAGAGAAGATTTCTTCCATAAAAATTCAGGAGGGAGAAAGCTATTACAATCACGACATCGCACAATACGGAAGCAGGCTGCAAACGACTATGGAGCCCTATTCCGTAAAAATATTTATTCAGAAAGTGGTGTGAAGCATGAAAAACCAGTGGGCAAAAAAAATTCTGGCATTTACCCTTTCAGCAGTCCTAATGTTGACAGCACTAACTGCATGTTCCGGGCAAACACCAGAAAATAGTCCATCATCCGAAGACCAGCAGGGAAATCAAAATACTTCCCAAAACAACGCGCCAAAAGAAACCATTACGTTAAACTTCTGGCATCATTACAGTGCACAATCTCCGGAGAATGAAACTCTAACGAAAGTATTGATCCCCAAATTTGAACAAGAAAACCCAGGTTATAAAATCAACGCAACATCCTATGAATGGGCAAAGCTCCACGACAAAATTCTGGTCAGCGCCAATGCCAATACTTTGCCAGACGTCGCAAGGTTGGATATTGCCTGGGTCCCTGAATTCCAAAAGCTCAATATTCTTGTACCACTTGATAAGGAAATGAGCGACTTTTCACCGTATTCCAGCAGCCTTTTGGCAAACGCCATGAGCACAGCCGAAATCGGGGGAAATTACTACGCGCTGGCGCTTAATACCAACACAAAAATCTTATTTTATAACAAAGCTGCGTTGGAGCAAGCGGGCGTGTCCATTCCGAAAACGATGGATGAATTCGCCGCAGCCGCTAAAAAACTCTCGGGCAAAAACAGCAATGGTCAACAGGTGTGGGGATGCACAGAACCCGCACTGGCAGGCTGGAATGTACTCCCTTACATATGGAGCATGGGCGGCGAAATTACCAACAACGACTATACAAAAGCTTCTGGGTATTTGAATGGGGAAAAAACAGTAAAAGCGGTCCAAATGCTTGCTGACCTTTATAAAAACAAAGCCTTAATCGGTTTTAACAGCGGAGATATTCCCATGACCGACGGCTTCGGAACAGGCCGTTATGCCATGCTGCTGGAAGGACCATGGAAGATTGCAGAGTTAAAAGGAGCGTATCCTGACTTTTCTTATGGAACAGCGGATGTACCAGCAGGAGAGGGAGGCTCCCATTCTGTCCTTGGCGGCGAAGATATCGGTATGTTTTCTTCCGCAAACAAGGAAGGCGCTTGGAAGTTTATGAAATTCATGACCAGCGAGTTTGCTCAGGAGGAAATGGCTAAATGCGGGCTGATTCCTGTTAATAAAGAAGCGCTGGAAAGCGCGACGGTCAAAGATGCGTCGTATGCGCCCTTCCTGGATGCGATTAAAACCGCGAAAGCTCGTCCTCCAGTAGCAAAATGGACGGAAATTGATAATCAGCTGACAACCGCTATGACCTCCATTATTAAGGACGGAGCGGATGCGCAGAAAACACTTGACCAACTTGCGTCTCAAGTTGATGAACTACTAAAATAATAGTATAACCAACAATAACTGTTTCGTCAACAGGCAACGGTATTTGTTCTTTGGAAAGATGGGAGGAAAGGATGGCATCATGGAGGCCAAATCGTTCAAAAACAGACTACAGATCTTTTTGCTTTTACTGCCCGGAATTTTTATGTTCGCAGTGTTCACCATTTATCCAATCGGGAAACTGCTTTTCATGAGCTTTTTCCAAAGCGGTTATGGTGTTTCTCTGAAAGACGCCTTCGCTGGCTTTCAGAACTATAAAATGGTCTTATCTGACCAGACATTCCGGGTTTCCTTTGACAACACCTTACTCTATACCTTGGTTACGGTACCGGCCCAAATGGCGATTGGCCTCCTGGTTGCTGTCCTAATCAACGAACTCCCTTGTTTTCAGGTTGGCTTTCGAGTCATTTATTATCTCCCGGTTATTACATCATGGGTAATTGTTTCTCTTGTGTTTAAATACATTTTCAATACGGAAGGAATGCTGAATTATTTTCTCTCACAGGTGATTCATGTGACAGGCGGAAATATTGCCTGGCTTGACAGCCGATGGGGCGGGCTTACTGTCGCCATGATTCTCGGAACTTGGAAAGGCGTCGGGTGGAACATGGTCGTTTTCCTTGCAGCGCTGCAGAATGTGCCAAAAGCCCTTTATGAGTCTGCGGCGATTGATGGTTGCGGCCCCGTACATAAATTTTTTTACATTACCTTACCCAGCATTAAAAGCACGACTCTGTTCGCGCTCGTGATGCTGACAATAGGCGGATTTAACGTTTTTACGTCCATAAAAATGATTACGGACGGAAAACCCATGCACCAAACGGAAACGGTTTTAACGTGGATGTACTACAAAGCGTTCAATGAGGGACAGTTTGGTTATGCCGCTGCTCTCTCCTTTATTGTCGCAGTGGTTCTTGTCTTTCTTGCGGTATTGCAGTTCAAGGCAATGAAAAACCGGGATGAAGGAGAATAAACACATGCATATGAAAAAAATTAGAGCAGCGAAATTATGGATATACCTGGTCTTATCTTTGTGCGGATTGATCTCTGTGCTGCCAATGATTTATATGATCAGTACGTCCTTAAAGCCAAACGGGGCGCTCTATGAATATCCGCCTCATTTCTTTCCAAATAAAAATAACCTAACAATAGAAAACTACATTTACATTTTTCAGCAACAAAAATTCTATTTGAATTTTATTAACAGCTTGGTGGTATCACTCGCCACCATCGCGCTGGCTGCCGTAATATCAACGGCCCTGGCTTTTTGCATAGCACGGTTTCGGTTCCCAGGAAGAAAGATGCTGTTTGGCTTGGTCATTGCGACCATGATAATTCCCGGAACGGCGCTGATTGTCCCACAGTTTGAACTTGCGTCTTTTCTTCATGTTACCAATAAATTATGGGGATTAATCCCCTTCTATGTCGCGTGGGTAATTCCGTTTTCCACATTTATGATTAAGGGATTCATAGAGAATATTCCGCGTGATTTTGATGAAGCCGTCTATATCGATGGTGGAAACGTATTCACCGTATTCCGGTCAATTGCCGTACCGCTGTCAGGTCCGGCCATTGCATCAGTAAGCATTTTCAATTTTTTAACCGCCTGGGAAGAGTATCCCTGGGCATTGACTGTCATCAATGATAATGTGAAACGCACACTGCCGATTGCAATTTCAGGATTTTTTGGTGAGCATCAGTTTACGCAGTGGGGCTATGTTTTCGCCATGTCCGTTGCAAGCTTAATTCCAGTATTGATTATCTTTATCTGCTTCCAAAAATATTTCGTAAGAGGATTGCAGACTGGCGGTATCAAAGGCTAGCCTGTCATTGCGAACTCCTGCTGTTAAGAAGGGAGATCAAAATGAAAAAGGTATTCAAAAATAAGGTTGTAAGCATAGGCCTTTCCTTCCTACTGACTTTCTCGCTTCTGTTGTCGAACTCCGCGTCTGCACAAGCAGTTGCAGGGACCGGTACAAACGCCGACACCAATATTTCTCAGTATGTTCAGTCCAGTTCAGCCCTTAACGAGAACGATATTATTTACATGGTACTGACCGACCGCTTTTATGACGGGGATTCCTCCAATAACGGGACCCTGAACGTAGAATACAGGCCCGGCAACTTAAAATATACCCAAGGCGGTGATTGGAAAGGCTTAACGCAAAAGCTGGACTATATTAAGAATTTAGGGGTTACTGCAATTTGGATTTCTCCGGTGTCAGAGAATGAGCCATTGAGCCGTGACAAGAGCGAGTCTGGCTATCATGGATATTTTACCCATGATTACAACAAAGCTGATCCACACTTCGGATCCAAACAGGATCTGATTAACCTGGTAAGCACCGCACATTCCAAAGGCCTTACCCTCGTACTCATATGAGGGTATGATTTGCCGGACACTGGCTACATAGCGTTCAGGCAGCGTTTTTAAGGTTACGTTGTAACTCATCGCGGTTCCATCCTTTCTCAGCCTCTTAATGGCTGTTTTAAGGAGCAGCAGACGGTGCGCGGTTTCCTTGGCTTCCGCTTCTACTTCGGCTTGCTTTACGGATAAAAACTCCGCCAGCTTTTGCGGATCATCGTAGATTTTAAGAATTTCTCCAATCGTGGCCAGGCTAAATCCCATATCTTTAAGGGAATTAATCTGCCCGGCTATTGGAAGCTGATCCTCACCATAATAGCGGTAACCAGTAAATGAATCGGTGCTTTTGGGCACCAGCAGGCCGATTTCGTCATAATGCCGCAGCATCCGTATACTGATCCTCGACAGTTTTGAAAAATCACCTATTTTCAGCATGATTCATACCTCACACGCGTGCGTTTTTTGAGCTCATTTCCATTATAGAGTATACCATAATGGGAGAGTCAACCGGTGTTTTTAAATTCTTTGCTGCGCTTTATTTCTAGAACGGAGACCTCCATACGATGTTGTTTATTGACAAATCTACAAAAAAGGGATAATATTTAGCCATTGGAAACTATAAAAACAAAAACAGTTTATTTAGTATCGAAGGCTTTCGCATGTCTACACAATCGAACACAAAAAATAGAATGTTCCCGGTGGTGATGATTGGCTTGGCGCTGGCTCTGCGGCAAATGTCTATGACAATTGTGGCGCCGTTCATTTCCACTTACTGTAAATCCCTTGCCGGATATACACCCTTGCTGGCAGGGCTTGCTGTCGGGGTATTTGGACTGATGCAGGCTATTTTTCAAATACCGTTCGGAATGCTCAGCGACCGGTATGGAAATAAACGCGTAATGCTTTCCGGTCTGGCACTGGTGATTGTCGGTTTTCTTTTCGGATTTTTTGCTCAAAGTATCTGGATGTTGATTTTGGCGCGCGTGCTGCAGGGCAGCGGAGCAGTCATTGGAGTCGGCTATTCATGGGCAGCGGGTCTTACCGAGGATTCGAACCGCACAAAAGCCATGAGCATTCTTGGGGCGTTTGTTTCCGGGGCGGCGGCCCTTGCTTTTGCGGTTGGTCCGCTGCTGCGCGGTGTCATGTCTGTTAGCTGGATGTTCCTGGCCGGTGCGATTCTTCTTACCATGAATTCGCTCTACATTCTGTTCTTTCTGAAAGAGGCCGGTGACCACGGAAAAGCATCTGTACCACAGCGTGGTGAAGTTGCCGCCTTGCTGCGAAACCGATCTTTTGTTATAATGAATTTATTGGCGTTTCTGAATAACTTCATGATGATGGCCGTTTTTTATGCTGCACCGATTTATATGGATCAGGTGACCGGGCAGAACGGAATGTGGAAGATTTTTGTACCCGCGATTATCGTTGCCATTTTGGTTATGAAGGCCACCGTCAGGTGGGTGGACAAAGGGCTTGTTAATCCGGTGCTTCTTGCCGCATTTGCCGTTTCTTGTTTAAGCATTCTGTTTTATTTCCGTCCGTCCTCATTTCTTTTCTTGCTTTTGGGAACCACCGCTTTTCTATGCGGATATATCACGATTGCCACGGTTGCGGCTACCCATGTCAATAAGGTGGTGGAGGATCATCTGCGCGGTACAGGAAACGGGATTTTCAATTCGTTTCAATATATCGGTAATTTTGGCGGCGCATTAGCAATGGGAGCCGTATGGGGATTTTCTCAGACGGCAGCCTGGCTGATTGTCATCGCTGCCGGAGGAATCGGATTTATATTGATTGCGCTTAGCCGGCAATCCCATACAAAAGAGCCGGAAAGGAATGACTCGGAATATGAAAAATAAAATTCTGGATGTCGTGGCACGATTGATTGAACGGTACGGTCTGAAAAAATTCACGGTGGATGAAGTGGCTGCCGAGCTGCATATCAGTAAAAAAACACTCTATCAGTATTTCAGCGGCAAAGATGAGATGATTCGTGAGTATTTTGAGGAAATCTTAGCAAGCGACAGGCAAAGTGTTTTGGATGCCGTCGAAAGCGACCGAAGCTTTCTAGACAAAATCCATGCTATTGTGCATTCGAGCCATCGTTACCGGCTGCCTGTACGGATTCTGGACGAGGTGAAACAGTTTTACCCCGACGAATGGACAAAAATTGAAGCCTTAAAGCAGTTCAAGCTGGATGTGTTTCAAAATCTTCTGAAGCAAGCGGCCGATGAGGGGCTTCTGCGTTCGGATGTGCATTTCGGCATTCTATCCGCTATGCTGGAACGGGTCAGCGACATGTTTCTCGACACCGATTTTCTTCTTGAGATTGGGATGAAGTCGACTCAGGCCCTTGATGAGGTCTTGAATATTATCATCGGCGGTATTATAAAAAAGGAGGAAAAGTAGCATGGAAACCTTGAAGCTTACAAGCAGTGCGTTTCAGAAGGACGGCTGGATACCGGTTCAGTATTCGGCTCGCGGAGAAAACCGATCTCCCAGCTTTGAACTGCAAGGAATCGCCTCTGGTGCGAAATCCATTGCGATTACACTGGATGACGCGTCGCATCCGTTGTTTCCGAGCTATAACCACTGGGTGATTTGGAATCTACCGGTGCAGGCGGTCATTCCGGAGGGAATTCCAAAAGGCAAATCCGTTGACCGTTTGGGCGGCGCAATCCAGGGGATTGCGTATGGAAGACATCGGTACAAGGGGCCAAAACCGCCATTTCATTCCACGCACACCTATGTGTTTACGGTTTACGTGTTGGACTGCAAATTGGATTTACCGGCTAACCGAAGAAAGCGTGACTTTTTAGCGGCAATAAAAGGACATATTTTACAACAGGCGGAACTGACGGGAAAATTTCAAAGCAGAAAGTGATTATTAAAAGATGCTTTGAACCATATTGTCAGTATCATGGGCTATGTCAGCCATGGACTCGGCAAGATATTTTTTCCCTTTTCAAGGCATCGTTTTGCTCCCGAATACGCAGCGTCATTTTTGTAATTTCACTTTGTAAAATAGAAAGCTCGCCTTCATTCCTTTCGCCTATGAACAGATGGTCCGCATTATGTAAGACAAGGTCAATTTGTTCCGATAGCTGCGCTATACTCTTGTACCTGGCCTTGGTAAATACAAAAAATGCCGTGCCAAAGGCAACGGCACAAATGAGAACAAAGATTCCAGCTGCCAGATGAATTGCAAAACCTGCTGCAGCAACGATGACCGTAATTATGGCAAACACCACCGAAAAGTTCCGTATTTCCTTATTCCGAAACATGTCCATCCCCCAATCGGTAACCGGTTCCACGAACGGTTAAAATGATTTGCGGGTTTGTCGGGTCGTTCTCCGCTTTTTCCCGCAGGCGTTTTCTGTAGACAGTCAGTGTATTGTTATTCACAAACTCGCCTGCAGCATCCCACAATTCGTCAAGCAGTCGCTCCTTGTAATAATACTTTTCGGATTGTTAATGAACACCAAAAGCAGCCGATATTCTAGGGCGGCAAGAAAAATTTTACGGCCATTCTTTTTCACAACACCGTTTGACGTATCTACATATAGATCGGAGATTTCAAAAACAGACGGGGAGCTTCCGCTTTTTCGCAGGGCGGTTTTAATTCGCGCTATCAATTCACGTGGGCGAAAAGGTTTCGTAATGTAGTCATCATCTTTCCTAAAAGTCAACTATCATACAGTTGGATTGAGATTGTGCACCTTTTCTGTTTTGATTTTAGGCATAGAAGAAATTGCTGCCTTATGTGTTGGCTTGCGGTCCTAAAATGATTACACAAAGCAAAACGCCCCTCATACTAGAGGGGCGTTTCGCTTGCTGGCTATTCTGTTGTTGGAAACGGTGGAATGCGAACCCACGGAACCATTTTAAGATGAAAGGGAACGCTCAAAGGATCTTATCCTAGCGCCACGTCTAATATCATCATCAGCGCGAAGCCGATGGCAACGCCGATTGTTCCGATGTTGGAATGTTCTCCAGACTGCGCCTCAGGGATCAGTTCTTCTACGACAACATAAATCATTGCTCCGGCCGCAAATGCCAAAATATATGGCAAAACCGGAACGATCAGTGCTGTTAGCAAAATAGTTAGAATGGCACCAATTGGTTCCACTACCCCGGATAAAGCTCCATACGAAAAAGCCCTTCGCTTTGAAATACCGTTTGCGATCAGCGGCATGGATATAATTGCGCCTTCCGGAAAATTCTGTATCGCAATGCCAATTGCCAGAGCAAAAGCTCCGGCGACGGAGATCGTTGCACTGTTTGCAAGCACTCCGGCAAACACAACCCCGACCGCCATTCCCTCCGGAATGTTATGGAGTGTCACTGCAAGGACAAGCATTGTATTTTTACCCAGTTTCGACTTTTTACCCTCTGGTTTATCCGAATCTATATGCAGGTGAGGTATCACGCTGTCAAGGAACAGTAAAAATCCGATTCCAATCATAAACCCGACAACCGCCGGTAACCAAGCAATGCCGCCCTGCTCTTCTGTCATATCAATTGCAGGAATCAAAAGCGACCAGACGGATGCGGCAATCATAACTCCGGAGGCAAAGCCGAGCAATGCTTTTTGCAGGTTCGGCCTCATTTCGCCCTTTAGGAAGAATACCATTCCCGAACCAAGGACTGTTCCGGCAAGCGGGATGATGATGCCAATTAAAATTTTTATTGTATCATTCATAAAAAACCTCTGTCATTGTTACTTTTTTACTTTATGTTTCTTGCATTTTTATAATAGCATTGATAAGGAATTTTTTCAAGGTTACCTTTCCCTAACTGATTGAATTAACAGAAAGCCATTTGTTCGATGTTCCTTGGCATCTGCTGCGGAGTATCAAAGTCGGTTAGGGGTATCAATAGCCTTTCTGATACAAAACAAATGCATGCCGCTAAAATAATGCGGGCACAAAACGCTCCTCACAGTGAGGAGCGTTTTGCTTACCGGTTTGGAGCGAGTGTTCTTACGGCATTTATCCAGTAAAATCAATGATTGCAAGGCAGTCGATAAGCAGTATTTACACCATAATTTATCATTTAAACTATTAATTAAGAATTATAACTTGACTTTTAATAATCGCTAGGATATTCTGTTAAGTATATTAACAGAGCGAGGTAAACTGCATGAATGAGGAAGCCAAAATGGATCAGTTGTGCGAGCATTTTCTCCAGACTGTCCATCAGTTCGGACAATTGGAAAAGGAAATGCATACCTATGGGACAAAACAAAAACTGCATCTGTCAGAAACCCATACGATTGTTGACATTGGAAATAACGACTGTATAAACATCACAAAGCTGGCCAAATTGCAGGGCATTTCAAAAAGTGCCGCCTCCCAGATGGTCAGCCGATTGGTTAAAAAGGGCTTTATTCGGAGGGAACTGTCTCCAAAAACAGAAAACGAGGTTGTCCTATCACTCACAGAGAGCGGGGAAAAGATATGTAAATGGCACGAGAAGCAGCATATTTGGCTCAGAAAGAGGCTGAGCAGCATCCTTGCGGACTATCCTAGTGACACCATAGCTCAGCTTCAATCCCTTATGACGAGTCTGCAGAGCTTATGGGAAACAATCCCGGAACAGGTTAAGTAAATTTGTTCTGTCTGTTTAGCTGATTAACAACCAGCAATTGGAGGAAAGGAAATGAGTTATAAGAAGATAAACCCTATTCAGCAATTCAACTTTCAGGCCAACCGGGTTTTAACCTACGGCAAACTGGCATGCAACCCGCAGGAAATCCTCGAGGCGGTTCCCAGTATCCGCACGCTTGACGATTGGAACAAAGCATGGCTTGCCCTTGCGCAAAAGGCGGAGCGCGAGGACAGGTATCTCCACGCAGCGTACTATTACCGAATGTCCGAATTCTTTTTAAAAGCCGACAATCCGCAGAAGGAGGGGATCTACGAAAAATGCCTTCGGTATTTTTACCTTGGTTTTGATTCGGAACTTCATCTGACCTACAAACGGCACCGTATCCCCTTTGAAAATGGTACCCTGAACTGCATCACAATACCGGCCGTTCACCCAAAAGGAACTGTCCTGGTCTGCGGGGGCTATGACTCATTTATTGAAGAATTTGTGCTGCAAATTCGTGACTTGGCTGCACGGGGGTATTCTGTCATCTTATTTGAGGGACCAGGGCAGGGTTACTGTCTGCACGAAAAAATGTATTTCAGGTATGATTTTGAAAAGCCGACCACCGCTATCCTCGATTATTTTGGACTTAATCAATGCGCGATGGTTGGTATCTCTTGGGGCGGTTATTTTGCTCTGCGCAGCTCGGCCTTTGAAAAGCGGATTACAGCGGCCGTGGCCTATGACGTCATGGACAATGGCTTTGAAGTGATGACGAATGTATTCCCGGCGTTGGTCTGCAAACTCATTCGGACAGCGTTCCGACATCATAATAGCAGGCTCATCAACCGGCTTACGGATATTATCCGGAGAAAAAGCATTCTTGCCGACTGGGCGCTTTCCCAAGGCATGTATATTACCGGTACGAAGACCGCATACGAGTTTTATCAGAATATTTTCCAACACAAACTATCCGGAATAGAAGACAATCTGACGCAGGATATTTTGTTGCTGGGTGGTGAAAAGGATCATTATATTCCAACAGATCAGTACTACCGTTTGAAAGAGAACATCCGGCATGCACGATCCCTCACCTGTCGACTTTTTACGGAAGCGGAAGGCGGTGAGCAGCACTGCCAAATTGGAAACCATATGCTGGCATTAGATACCATCCTTGATTGGTTAGATCAGATCTACGGAGTGAATTAATAGCAAAGTATAAATCAGAATTTCCGATGAAATGTTAGTAGATTTCAATTTTTTGATGGTAGCGCCTGAGAAAATTCTATATGGTCGCATTAACATGCGAGTGCTCAAAAGGCCGACGATACCGAATTATACTGATGTTCTATTGGTATAATTTTCTGCTGAGTGCAAACAATGTGTTTAATTACTTATAGGAAACGGGGTTTTCATACTTGGCTGAAACAGGTGTTGGCATTTCGGTCATTCGTAAAGAAGCGTGGGAAAAAGTAACCGGGCAGGCAAAGTATACCGACGATTTCAGTTCGAACGGTATCCTGTCCGTTCATATGGTTACCAGTACCTATGCCCACGCTGAAATTAAAAATATTAATATATCCAAAGCGGCAGCATTACCCGGTGTGAAAGCCATTCTGACCGGTGACAGCTACCCTATCCTTTGCGGCCCGTTGATTGAAGACCGCCCTCCACTGGCGCGAAAAAAGGTAAGATATTACGGTGAACCGATCGCTCTTGTGGTCGCGGACAGTGATTTTACAGCGGCCAAAGCGGTGTCCCTGATTCAAGTAGAATACAAGCCGCTTCCGGTTGTGAATTCCCCGTCCCAAGCGTTGGAGAAGGATGCTCCTGTTCTGCACGAACAAATGATTTTGTATCATCTGACAAGTGAGGATATTTATCCCGAGCTTAACACGAATATTTGTGACCGGAAAAAGATTCGCAAAGGAGATGTTAAGCAAGGTTTTGCGGCCAGCGATATTATTTTGGATTCAAAATTCACCTTGCCCCAATCGGATCATATTGCCATGGAGACTCGCGCCGTACATGCAAGAATCGATGCAGACGGTACGGTGTTTATTAAAACTTCATCGCAAACTCCGTTTTCCGTAAGAGAGAGCATCAGCCAGACCTTCAATATCGATTTGGACAAAATTATCGTTGAGGTGCCGTTTGTCGGCGGAGGATTTGGCGGGAAGGCTCCCGTACAGCTTGAACTGCTCGCCTACATGGCATCTAAGGCGGTTGGTGGAAAAGAAGTGAAGATGATAAATTCACGTGAACAGGATATTGCCTCCTCGCCGTGCCGTATGGGTCTTGAAGCAACTGTGAAACTGGGTGCAGCCAAAAACGGTATGATTCAAGCCGTGCAAATAACTTATCTGCTGGATACCGGGGCATATTCGGATGTTGGGCCCCGGCTGATTAAAGCCATGATAGTTGATTGTACCGGTCCTTACAATATTCCTAATGTTTGGTGCGACGCGCTCTGTGTTTATACGAATCATCCTTATGTAACGTCTTTCCGAGGGTTTTCCCATGCATCAAGCGCGTTCTGTATTGAGCGCATGATGGACAAACTCGCTCATGCGCTTCAAATGGACCCCGCCGAAATAAGAGCAAAAAATGCGCTTCAGCCAGGCAACACCTCGCCGACACAGGTAAAAATCACCCCCAGTATTTTTGGAAATCTTACTGCCTGCATTGACAAGTTGAAAGCTTTAATAAACTGGGACGAAGGAACGATGATTGAAGTCGGCAACGGGAAAGTTCGGGCAAAAGGTATGGCTTGTCTTTGGAAAACTTCCAATTCTCCGCCGAACGCGGTTTCCGGCGTTCTCCTCACATTTAACACCGATGGGAGTATCAATCTGAACTGTGGGTGTGTGGAATGTGGGCCCGGTATGAAAACAACCGCCGCACAGATACTTTCCGAAAAATTAAAGATGGACATCAACCGTATCTCTGTAAATATGGAGGTTAATACCAAATACAATCCCGAACACTGGAAGACGGTTGCCAGTATGACAACCTATATGGTAGGGCGTGCGGTTCTGCGCGCGGCGGAAGATGTTATTCAACAACTGAAAAACCTTGCCGCTGCTGTGTTGAAATGTCCCCCAGAAGACCTTGAAGTAGCTAACGAACAGGTTTCTGTTCGCCAAGACCCCTCGCTATTTTTACAATTCAAGGATCTGGTACATGGGTATCAATATCCGAATGGAAATTCCGTGGGCGGCCAGATTCTGGGGCGAGGAAGCTTCATTATGGGCGACTTAAACCTGCTGGACCAGGAAACCGGCGCAGGAAAATCCGGCCCATACTGGACGGTTGGCGCGCAGGCGGTGGAAATTGAGTACGACCGAAAAGATTACACCTATCGATTTGTGAAGGCTGCCACCGTACTGGACGCCGGAAAAGTTTTGAATCCCAAGATGGCGGAGGGACTTGTAAAAGGCGGAATGTGTATGGGACTTGGACTTGGCAGTCGTGAATCGTTTTCCTACGATAAAGACGGAAAGGTTCTCGACACCAGTTTAAGGACCTACAAAGTAATGCATTTTGGCGAAACGCCGCAGTATCTTGTAGAGTTTGTGGAAACACCGGAAATTGATGCACCCTATCAGGCAAGAGGAATCGCGGAACATGGGATTATCGGGATTCCAGCCGCGCTCGCAAACGCTCTTTCCCTTGCTGCGCAGGCGGAACTGGATGAACTTCCATTAACGCCGGAAACAATTTGGCGGATAAAAACCGGAGGCTGTTCATGATTCCTTTTGATTTTGAATATTACAGACCGGATACCATGCAGGAAGCAACGGATATTTTTCGGCAGTTGGAATCGGAAGGAAAGACTCCTGTGTATTATAGCGGAGGCACGGAGCTCATCAGCATGGCGCGCGTGGGCAATGTGATCTTTGACGCGGCCATCGATATAAAAAATATTCCGGAATGCAGGGTTTTGGAGTACGACCAAGACAACAACTTGGTTCTTGGCTCGGCGCTTACATTATCCGAGATTACAGAGTCAAACCAGTTTCCTCTGTTGGGAAAAACAGCCGGGCGAATCGCCGACCATACCATGCAGTGCAAGATTACTTTGGGCGGTAATCTTGCTTCTACCATCATCTACCGCGAAACCGTGCTACCTTTGCTTACAGCAGAAAGTAGGGCGGTTGTAGCAAGCCATGACGGGCTGCGGGAATACCCTATCAATGAGATTTTTAACCAAAGGTTGAATCTGGAGAAAGGAAGTTTCCTTGTAAAGATCGTTACAAACAGGGGTTTTGCGGGATCCCCCTACTTCCATATTAAGAAAACAAAAAACGAAAAAATTGACTACCCTCTGCTTACCACAGCCGGCATAAAGGTTGGCGGGATGCTGCGGATTGCCTTTAGCGGTTTATGTTCTTACCCGTTCCGAAGCATGCAAATAGAAAACATTTTAAATGGCACGGGCAGTTTTGAAGAACGAGCGGATAAAATTGCTGATACGGTATCGGAGAACATTTTAAACGATACCAGCGGCTCCTCCGAGTATCGGAAATTTGTTTTGGAAAATACGATTATTAATGTTCTGGAAACGATGAAGGATGTATAACCATGTTTGCATTATCAAAAAGAAGTTTAATAAAACTCAATGTAAATCAGGAGGAGTATGAAGTTTTTATACGGCCGTCCGACATCCTTTTATTTACCTTGCGGGAACAGCTTGGGCTGACCGGCGCAAAACCCGGATGCTACAATGGGGATTGCGGTGCCTGCACGGTACTGGTTGACGGACTTCCCGTAAAATCATGCCTGATGCTGACAGCAGAAGCAATCGGCAAGCAAATTACAACGGTGGAAGGCTTGAAAGATGCACCCATACAAAAGGCTTTTATAGAGCAATTCGCTTTTCAATGCGGATACTGTACCTCCGGATTTCTGATGGTTTGTCATGCGCTGGCGAATCGCCACCCCAATCCGCCGGATATTGTCATAGATGAATGGCTGCAAAGTAATATCTGCCGCTGCACAAGCTACGAAGAAATCGGAAACGCCATTCGGAAAGTTTTATCCGGCACATGTAAATAAAGAATGATATTTCTTCATATGATTTATAACAATCATAAATTGCAAGGAGTTATGCGTTATGAAAAGCAGGTTGGAATGTGTCTTGCTGTGGGGCTCGCTTTGGGGACTTGAGGAGGCCACGCTCGGCCACTTTCTGCATCATCTCCCTTTCAGCATTGGCTGGCTGTTCTGGTTTCCACTGGCGTATTTCTTCATGTATACGGTTTACAGCAAAACCGGAAAACTAGCCTCTATTCTCTATACGGCCGGTCTCGCATCTGCCATAAAACTAACCGACTTCCTTCTCCTCACTCGAATTGATAAGGTGCTGAATCCCGCAGTATCGATTCTCTTGGAAGGCTGCGCGGTGTATCTCACCTTCTGGGTGATTCAAAAGCGCTCCGCATTTAATCGGTATCAGTTCATCCGCGCATTCTCCGCCAGCGCCCTGTATCAACTCTTTTATATGATTTATATCCTGATTATTCCGAATTTTATTGCCGCAATCCCCGCCGTTACAGACGCAAACTCCTACTTAAAGGATGGATTCCATTGTGTTGTTAATGCGTTGACCGTCTTTATCTTTCTCAAATATTCCGGTAAGATATCGAATGCTTTCCGTCAAAAATCTAAAACGAAATTGGGAATGTCACCGGTAATGAGCACTTTCGTCTCGGCGGTTTCCTATGTACTTCCTATATTGACAATCTTTGTTCAATGGATGATGTAGCAGGCATTATTTTGGCAGCTGGATATTCTTCCAGAGCTGGGGATTTTAAGATGACCCATCCAATTATGGGAAAAGCGGTCATTGAATATACGATTCAAAGCATGGTTGAAACCTGCAGTCGCATCACCGTTGTATCCGGATTTTATGCAGAAAAACTCAATTATTTAAGCAAAAAATATTCGAAATTGCAAGTCATTTATAACGAACAATATGAGCGCGGAATGTTCTCTTCCGTTCAAAAGGGCTTAGAGCAAACAAATGGGGGGAAACTCTTTATCATTCCGGGAGATTATCCTGCTGTCCGTCCCGAAACCTTTCAAATTATGATAAACCACCCTGATGTGAATATACTTTTACCTCGCTATAAAGGGAAAACGGGGCATCCCGTCTTAATCAGCAACAGCGCAAAAATACAGCTATTAGTGGGCAGCTTTAAAACGCTTTACGAATATATCACGGAGTGCGGCTACGAATCAGTTGACACCAATGATGCGGGAATCTTAATGGATATTGACTATCCCGATGATTATGATGAAATTGAAAGGCAATTAGTCCACAAAATAAAGGATTATAATTTATAAACAGGGGACAGTCAACCGCGGAAAAAAGAATTAATTCCTAAAATTATATAACGCAATTAGGCAGGGGAAAGGGTTTGTCCTGCCTAAATTTTTATATTATTCTGCATTTTTTGCTGCTGTATGCAAAGCCCGTAAAAAACAACAGCAAGGATTTGAACAATGACGGATACGACTACAAGCAAACCCGGTTTAATGTCGTACAATGCACCAAGCAGCCAGCTGCCGAGAAACCATGCTATTCCAAAGCCTGTTTCGAAGATTCCAAAGCTGGTACTGCGCATAGATTTTGGTATGATTTTGCTGACCGCAGCTTTCATAATACTTTCCTGCGCACCCATACCGATTCCCCAAAGAATAATGCCGATTCCAATCATCCAAGGACTTCCGGTCGTGAATACAAAGCAGGAAAAGAAAGCACTGAAAAAGGTAGATATTATCAGGGATTTCAAACCGATTCTGTCAAACAGCCAACCGAAGAAAAGGGCTGCAAAGGCGTCCGCAGCCATAGCCGCCGCATAGAGTAGACTCAGTGTTGCATCCGGAAAGGCCTGCATTTTTGCCGCATGAAGGGTGATCAATGTAAAATCGACAAAGCCGAAGGCAAAAAGGCAGATGGCAATCATATAGAATACAAAGGATTTCTTAAACCTGAATTCTGTCTTTTCCTCTATTGTCTTTTCAAACACTTCCGGATTTGGATATTTTACTTTTGAAAAAACCACAAGTATGATGGTAATAAGCGCCGGTATACCGAGAACAGCAAAGCAGATACGGTAGGTGGAAAACAGATTGCCGGTTCCTTTGATTGCGGCAATGATAAAAAGGATCACAGGCCCCAGGAATGCTCCAAGTTGGTCCAAAAATTCCTGATAGGCAAACCCCTTGCCTGTTCCGATTTCGCTTGCAGCAAAACTAACGAGGGTATTCTTTGCCGGCTTTTTGACGGCCTTGCCAATACGTTCTAAAATTACAAGACCGCATGCCGCGACCCACCCGTTTTCCGGGATCAGCGCAAGCGCAGGAATAGCCAGAACCTGCAGCGCATAACCGGCTATTACAAGTGTCCAGTATTTCTTTGTTTTATCTGCAATAAAACCGGAAAGCAATCGGAGCGAGTATCCGCAGAGTTCACCAATGCCGGATACGAATCCGATTGTTGCCGCAGATGCTCCGGCAAGATTCAGATATTCGCCAAGAATACTTCTTGCTCCTTCATGGGTCATATCCGAGAACAAACTGACAATGCCCATCAGCACAATAAAAGCCATTGCACCACTGAGTTTCTTTTTAATATTTCTGCTCATTTATACCACCTGCGCATTCGAAAAAAGAATAGCCACTGAGGTCCAATAGGCATACTGATATTATACATCAAAAAAAACGAGGACACAACGTAATCCGTCATGTCCTCTGCTATAGGTTTTCGACCGGTTTTTACTATTATAAGCCGTTCAAACGGCTTATTCTTTATGATGAAAATAATGAGGTTCTTTTATACGTTAGAACTCGAGTGAGCAGAAAAATACGTCCAATCTTCTCTTGTTTAATTGGGAAATCGGAATCAGAATACTGATTTTCTGCAAGCTCCAAAAATGCCAAGTATTTATTATAACATTTATATGCTATAGCGCAGTCAGAGTTGAACCTAACATCTTCAGATTTTGCTTGTAGTTCAAAATTAGAAAGGCTTCAGGCAATAAAACTCGAAGCCTCTTATTTTAGTGTACCATTCCTTGTCCCTTCTGCGGTGCTGAAGGGTTTGGAACATTAAACTTGGGTGGCTTAGCATTCTTCAGGTTGCTTTCATCATAAAACTTGCCGGGTGACGAAAGATCAAAGTACTTTTTGCTGTCCATGGTAGCAGCCCAATCCTGAAGCGACCCGGTTTCTTCCAACTGATTAAAGGCTTCTCGGAACAGTGTATTGTGGGCTTCTTCTCGGTTTAGCAAAAAATCGATCGCTTCCCGGACACCCTTATCCGTAATTTGGCGATATAAATACTCATACACGACCTTAGCGCGCTGTTCCGCAGCGATGTCAGACAAAATATCCGCAGCTAGGTCACCCGTTTCATTGATATACACACCGTTGAACGGATACCCGGAGGCATTTGCCAACATAGGAGTAAGACCAGACAAAACGGAAGCCTCGATGCTGCCTGAGGTTGTATTCTGTGCATCCAGATTATGACCGTTTAACTGATTTACTAAGGTAGCTACCATTTCCATGTGCCCCAATTCCTCTGCTCCAATATCCAGAAAGAGGTCTTTTATCTTTTGATCTTTGATACGGTAGCTTTGAGAAATATATTGAAGGGCAGCTTTTAGCTCTCCTTGCGGACCTCCCTTAATAAAGTCTCTCATACTTAATTTGTCTTCATTTTTCATAGATTTTCATGTTAATCTGGTTGAGCCTTTACTCCAGATACTGCGATTTAGCTGGTAGTTTTGTGGTTTCAGGCAGAGCAAATAAAACCGCATATGTTTTATCTGTCTCGGCCATCGGGATCCCACATCAACTCCAAGCAGCAAACCTCCCATGTCTTCCGGCATCGAATGTGCCTAATTCCTTCGTCCTGCTTATCCTGGAGGTGGAACGTCAATCATGCTCCTAAACTGGGTCTATGCCCTAAAGGTGAAATTCAACTTGACTGCCCCGGCTCTTCCTTTTCAAAGTGCAATTTGGTGCCCACTATTGCTGTAATCGTTGTACCTGATTCCACTTGCTGCGGCCGGCAAGTTTCCTCAAATACCGCTGCCTTGCTTGTCTCAGGAGGCTTATGCCGCCTTCATCGACCGGTTCATATCGTTCATCATTTTCTTTGCGTCATAATCGTTACCTTTTGTAAGTATTGCAAATATAACTCGAATTAACTTCCCGCACAGGGCTATGACCGATTCCATCTTGGTCAACGGGTTGTTTTCCCGCGTCAGGTTCCTCCTGTGGATCGCCCGGAATTCCTGATTCGTTGCCAACATGGTAATGATCGCTCGGAACAACCCTTCACGGAGTCGCTTCCTTCCTCTCTTACTGATAGTGGTTTTCCCCTTGTGCTTACCAGAACTGTTCTCTCTCAGGCTCAAGCCCGCCATTTTCTGTATCTGTCGAGGATCATGGAATCGGTGGATGTCTCCGATCTCGCTGACGATGACTGCCGCCGTCACCATCCCGATTCCTTTTATGTCCAAAAGTTTTGATGCATTTGGCACCCTTAACAACAGCTCCTGCATAAGCATTTCAGTTTCTTGCTTCTGCCGGTCGATCAACTCATATTGTGTCAAAATATTTTGCAATGCTGCTTCTGCCGCCTCTGAGCCAGCGGTCCTGCCGATAGACTCCGAAGCTGCCTTTACCAATCTTTCAGCCCTTTTCAAGCTTGGCCGTTTCATCTCCTGCCGCCAGGTCTTCATTAGACCTGCCACCCCGGCTGTTACCACTTTTTGGGGTGTCGAATGATGTCTCAATGTCAGCCAGGCAGCGTCTCTGTTCCAATCCTTGAACACTTCACTGAATTCCGGAAAGCGGATGTCCAGCCAGCGTAATACCTGATTACTTAATATGGTCAGCTGCTCCAACAGCCGTTCCCTCTCAGCTACTGCTTCCCTGAGTTCCTGGAACAAATCTTCCGGTATGTATACCTCCCGAAATCTCCCGTCCTTCACCAGCATGGCTATGGTTTTCGGATCCTTCCGATCATTCTTGGTTGGGCTGTTATCATCCAACTCTTTTGTACACTTTACGTGAAACGGATTCACTATCCCGAGCCGATGGCCTTGTCTTTGCAGGTGATCCCCCAGCGTGAACCAGTAGTGCCCTGTAGGCTCAAAACCTACAATCGCCTCGGTTTTTCCATGCTCCCTCATAATTTCCTGCATCCAGTTTTCAAGAGACTCATAACCTTGTCTGGTGTTACTGAACCTGAGGAGCTTTGCTAGTTCTAATCCTCTGAAATCAAAAGCTCTGGCATAGTGTGCTTCCTTTCCTACGTCTATTCCGACGATAAGGGTTTCAAATTTGATTTGCAAAATCTTCTCGTTTTGTGTACGCTTCATATTAGATGCCTCCTGTATTTTTTGATTGTGGTTACCGTCACGCAACTCACATATCAAATTCTACAGGTTGGCATCTTCTTTTTCAAAGTTCATTTTTATTCCTTACAGGAATGCTCCTAACTGTTCCTGCAGCATATTGGCATAATTTGTATTCGGTCTTTCAACCTTTACATCCATTAATAACTGTTTTTCATGTTTAAACAAATCAATTCTTCCTTTCATAACAAAAATTTATAAGTGCTTATTTTGGGTTTTCAAATCACTTTAATGCAATCAACATCCTTTTTATCAAAGATTTATTAGGCAAGGATACCCACAGAAAGTGAAACCCTATGTGTAGTCAAATTTGTCCTGCTTAATAAGGTCAAGAATCGTATCAATCGATATAGCTGTTGACGGGGAACTACAAGGCCTAATGTAATTTCATTTTGTTTCCATTCTTAGTATTTACCGTTGTTTCACGATTATTTCTTTAGCTGTATGAAATTTAGTTGCTATTATGTGTCACCAAGCAGTAAATACAAAAGCCGGTACAGCAGTTGAGATGTTCCAACGGCTGTACCGGCTTTAAAGTATATGAATTATTAATATCTTCTGGGGCCTTCTGGAGGCAGAATATCAACACGTTTGTACGAAAGAGCCTAATCTTATGGTCGGTGCTCAGCTGGCCTAAGTCTACTAGCATAGCCTGTTAAGTGAATACGCATAACTCCATCCCCAAATTATCTGCATGACAGGTGGCCATAATAGAAAAGACCCACGAAACAATAAGTTTCGTGGGTCTTTTGGTGCCGGTGGCCGGACTCGAACCGGCACGGTATCGCTACCGGTGGATTTTGAGTCCACTACGTCTGCCAATTCCATCACACCGGCGTGGGACAGCGAAATTTATTATATAATAAACCGAGATAAAAATCAAGTAAAATTTTCAAATTATCGGAGTTCCGTCGTGCCAGGTGAACCATCAACTCATCAATTTGTATTTGCTATTCGTTATTTTAAACTTAGATTTCAGATTTTCAGTGATGTAGACCTGATTATTGGCATCAATATAAATTCCATCCGCATAGTACTGATTCAAAAGCTCCATTCCTTTATCTTTTCCAAGGATAAAGCAGGCGTAGGAAAGCGCGTCGCTCAGTGTACCGCTGCTGCACACCACCGTTACGGAGACAATGCCGTTGCTTTCCGGGTATCCAGTTTTGGGGTTTAAAAGGTGGTGATAGGTGACGCCGTTCTGGGTAAAGCGTTTTTCATAGGTGCTAGAGGTGGAGATAAAACCACTGTCCAGTAAAATTTCCCCCATTGCGGCGGCGTTGCTTTCCGCAGTGGCGGGGTCACGCACGGCAACATGCCATGGGGAACGGTCGGGCTTTGTACCGAAAACGCCGACGCTTCCGCCTACCGCAATAATTCCGTAGTCCGCTCCGGATGAACGATATGCCGCAATAGCTTCGTCACAGGCTGCTCCGTTGCTGATGGCATCCAAATCGATCGCCATGTAATGATTTTTCAGTGATGCCGTGGAATCCTTTGTATTAATCCGAAGATTCTTGTAATTTACATACGGGAGAAATTTCTGAAGTTCCTGCTGGGACGGCACGTGTTGGTTTTCCCCGCTGAAATCCCAGAGGGAAGAGATTGGCAGAATGGTTGGATCAAACGCGCCGTTGGATTTTTGCGCCACGTCCAGACTGGTTTCCAGAATACTCAGCGTTTTTGAATCGATGGAAATCCAGTCGACACCGGCCTCCTGGTTCAGCTTGGCAACGTCCGAATCCCCGATTCTCCAGGAAATCAAATTTTCCAGCTCGCCAATGCTTTTGGCGGCGGCGGCCGCAGCTTCTTCCCGTTTGGCACCGTATACGGTCTGCTGAATATAAGTGTTCATTGCAAAATTTGTGCATTCATAGCTTTGCACTTTTGGACGCAGCATGGTCCAGATGAGAATTAGTGCGGCTATTACCAGCACCAGCAGAACCGATAATAGGAAAAGCAGTTTTTTCGGTTTTAGAGCAGCTGCGGAATGAATCAGACGCTTCATGAATCCCTCCCGTAAGGCAAAAATATTTCAATTCGGTTAATCTTTCGAAAAATATGATTTAAAATTATACCACGTTTTGAATTATTGTCCAGTTGTTCCGTCTTTTTGGCGGTTGTTTTCTGGAATAATCACAATTTGAACCGAATGATATGGTGGTTTTTTTCCCTGACCGTTTATGTTATAATAATACCTAAATCAACGGGAAACTGTATAAATTTTCTGAAATGCGAATAAATAGGAAGAGGAATCGTCATGTCACGGCAAAAGGTTCAAATTGTAAGGGATTATTTAAAAAACTATCATATGGAAGACCGCCTAATGGAGTTTCACGAGTCCAGCGCAACCGTAGAGCTGGCCGCACAGGTACTGCAGGTAGAGCCGGCCCGAATTGCAAAATCCATTTCTCTGAAAAGCGGGGACGGCTGTGTGATTATAGTGGCAGCCGGGGATGCAAAAATCGACAACTCGAAATTTAAGACGGAATTCGGCATGAAAGCAAAGCTGCTGCCTTTGGAGGAAGTGGAGCCGCTTACCGGTTATCCGGTCGGCGGGGTATGTCCGTTTGCCAATCCTTCCAGCGCCGAGGTATACTGCGATGTATCGCTGCGGCGATTTTCTGAGGTTTACCCTGCCGGCGGCAGTGACAGTTCCTGCGTCCGGCTGACCTGCGAAGAACTGTTCCAGGTTTCCAGAAGCAAAAAGTGGGTTGATGTGTGCAAAAACTGGGAGTCGCAGGAAGCGTGAGGAGCAGCGACCCAAATTTCGATTCACAAAAACGGATTAAGCAAAGGATGTATTATATTATGAGAATGCGAAACAAGCCCTGGGCTGCGCCCGAACTGGACGCCTGCCCGTTTTTTGTACGGAAACCAGAGGCCTATTCCGGCCGCTGGCATGAATTTTTTCCTCGTCGGCAGCCGCTTCATTTGGAGCTTGGGTGCGGAAAAGGGGTTTTTCTAGCGGAACTGGCACCCAAAACGCCGGAGATTAATTATTTGGGGATTGACCTAAAGGATACGGTTTTAGGCCCCGGCAAGCGCTTAATTGAGCAGGCGTTCCACGAGTATGGAAAAGAACCGGACAACGTTGTGCTGACTGCGCATGACATTGAGCAGATTTTAACGATGATGAATGAGCAGGATACTGTGGAACGGATTTATATCAACTTCTGCAATCCATGGCCTAAGCCGAAGCATTGGAAGCGCCGCCTGACCCATCCACGCCAGTTGGAAAAATACAAAACATTTCTGGCCAAGGACGGGGAAATCTGGTTTAAAACCGATGATGAAAACCTGTTTGCGGATTCGCTTCATTATATGGAGGAAAGCGGCTTCGATATTCTTCGGAAAACAACGGATCTTCACGGCGAAGAACATCCGGAACAGTTTGCGGAGTTATGTATGACGGAACATGAAAAAATGTTCCTGGAAAAAGGAATAAAGATTAAGGCTTTCATTGCGAAAATCCGTTCATAGTGCGATATTTTCGAAAACTGTTTTGAAGACATTGACAAACTCAACCGATAAACTTATAATTCATATAAGTTTAGTGAAATAAACTAAACAAGGGGGGTTCCTGTTGGGCCAGGCATTGATTGAAATAAAGTCGCTCAGCAAAACCTATAAAACTGATCAGACGGAAGTGCATGCCCTAAACGACATCAACCTTTCCATTGAGAAAGGCGATATTTTTGGAATTATCGGTATGAGTGGGGCGGGCAAAAGCACACTGGTACGATGTATGAACATGTTGGAAAGACCGACGAAAGGGACCGTTTTCTTTGACGGGCGCGATCTTTCCTTGTTGTCGAACGCTCAACTGCGGGAAGCAAGGCGCTCTATGGGCATGATTTTCCAGCAGTTTAACCTTTTGATGCAGCGTACGGCACTGAAAAACGTGTGTTTCCCAATGGAAATTGCCGGAATCGATAAAAATACCGCAAAAAAGCGTGCAGCGGAGCTGCTGGAGTTGGTGGGGCTTGCCGACCGTGAGAAAGCCTATCCGTCCCAACTGTCCGGCGGGCAGAAGCAGCGGGTTGCCATTGCGCGTGCACTGGCAACCAACCCGAAGGTGCTGCTCTGCGACGAGGCAACCAGCGCGCTGGATCCCTCCACAACACGCTCCATTCTTGCCCTGTTGAAAGACATTAACCACCGCCTCGGGATTACCATTGTCATTATTACGCATGAAATGAGTGTAATCGAAGAAATTTGCAACCGTGTGGCCATTATCGATGAAAGCAAAATTGCAGAGACCGGGCTGGTGCAGGATATTTTCTCAAAACCGCAGACAGCGGCTGCACGGAAGTTTGTTTATCCGAACGGCGGCCGTGTGGAAAGCAAAATTAGCAAAAAATGCATGCGCATCGTTTTTGACGGAAATTCTTCTTATGAACCGGTCATTGCTAATCTGGTTTTGGAATATCGTGCACCGGTGAATATCATGTATGCAGATACCAAAAATATAGACGGCAAGGCGTTTGGACAAATGGTTGTTCAACTGCCGGAAGATGAGGACCTTGCGAAGAAAATGTTTGGCTATATAAGGGCAAGGGGCCTTACTGCAGAGGAGGTGGTAGATTATGTGGGATGAAGCAACGCTCAAAATGCTGATTCAGGGTGTTGGTGAAACCCTGTATATGGTGTTCTTTTCCACACTCTTTGGTTATGTCATCGGCCTTCCCATCGGAATTCTGCTGGTTACCAGCGCAAAGGACGGGATCCGCCCGAACGCAGTGGTTTATAAAACGCTGGATGTGATTGTGAACCTGACACGTTCCATTCCGTTCCTGATTTTGTTGGTCGCAATCCTTCCTTTTACCAGAATGGTGGTTGGGACCACGATTGGCTCCAATGCCACGATTGTTCCACTGACTCTATCTGCCGCGCCGTTTATCGCACGGCTTGTGGAATCATCCTTGAAAGAAATTGATGTTGGGGTGCTTGAAGCGGCTCAGTCCATGGGTGCTTCCAGTATGCAGATTGTTCTGAAGGTTCTGCTTCCGGAAGCAAAACCATCCCTCATTGTGGGTTGTGCCATTGCTACCACAACCATTCTCGGCTATTCTGCCATGGCCGGTTTTGTCGGCGGCGGCGGCCTTGGAACAATCGCGATTAATTACGGTTTTTACCGGTATCAGTATGCGATTATGCTGGTTACCGTTGTTTTGCTAGTGCTGATTGTGCAGGTGCTTCAGGGCATCGGCATGAAGGCAGCCAAGTATTATGACAAACGAAAATAAGCTCCGTCGGTTTTTCCGATTGATTTGTTAGGAGGATTATTTATGAAAAAGTTCCTATCGGCGCTTTTAACCGTTTCTATTTCCATTGCGGCGTTCGCCGGCTGCTCCGCCACATCCAGTACGGCGAGCCCCTCTGCCGCCGCAGGCTCGAACGTTTCCGGCTCCGAGCAGCAGCTGAAAAAGATTGTCATCGGCGCTTCGCCGACCCCGCATGCAGTCATTCTGAAAGAAGCCGCCAAGCTGCTGAAAGACAAGGGCTACGACCTTGAAATCAAAGAATTTTCCGATTATGTGCTTCCGAATACCGCACTGGAAAGCAAGGAACTGGACGCCAACTATTTTCAGCATCAGCCGTATCTGGATGATTTCAATAAGGAAAAGGGAACCAATCTTGTTTCCGCAGGCTCCATTCATTATGAGCCGTTCGGCATTTACGCGGGCAGAACAAAAGCCCTTGCCGATTTAAAGGACGGCGCGACGATCGCGGTTCCTAACGATACCACCAACGAGGCGAGAGCGCTGCTCCTTTTGCAGGCGCAGGGCCTGATTAAGCTGAAGGACGGCGCCGGAATCACCGCAACCCAGAAGGATATTGCGGAAAACAAGAAAAACCTGAAGTTTACGGAAATGGAGGCGGCACAACTGGTGCGCGCTCTGCCGGACGTTGACCTTGCCGTAATCAACGGAAACTATGCGCTGCAGGGCGGCCTAAAGGTTTCCGACGCTTTGGCCGTGGAAGCCGCCGATTCGCTTGCCGCCACTACCTACGCTAACATTATTGCTGTGCGCAAGGGCGATGAGAATCGGGAGGAGATCAAAGCTCTGGTAGCGGTTTTGAAAGGCGACGAAATGAAAGCCTTTATTAAGAATACTTTCAGCGGAGCAGTTGTCCCCGCAGAATAAGCCATACCGAATAATTCTCTGAATCTCAACCGGCCGCCGTGAAGCGTTTGTTTCGCGGCGGTCGGTTTTTTGCTTGCGGGGAGCTTTTAAAAGAGTCAAATTATTTTTGAAAAAGATATTGACAAATATGGGGAGCATGTGTATTATTGTATTAAGTTCTTAGTACAACAGTACAGTAATACAATAATACAATTGGAGGATGAACAAATTGTCGGATACAATTCTGAAAACGCATGGTCTCACGAAGAAATACGGCAATTTCACAGCGGTTAGTAATATGGATATTGAAGTGAAGCGCGGTGAAATTTACGGCTTGGTCGGTAAAAACGGTGCGGGGAAAACGACCCTGCTGAAAATGGTTAGCGGGCTCGCCCTGAAAAATTCGGGTTCCCTGGAGCTTTTCGGGGAAACAACGGAAACCGGTCTGAACAAGGCCCGCAAGCGTACGGGCTGCATGATTGAAACGCCGAGCTTTCTTCCGTACCTTTCCGCCGAAAAAAATCTGGAGTATTACCGCCAGCAAAGAGGAATTGTCAATCCCAGCTGCATCCGTGAATCCTTAGAGTTTGTCGGCCTTGCGGACACCGGGAAAAAGCGGTTTAAGAATTTTTCCCTTGGCATGAAGCAGCGCCTGGGTCTGGCGCTTGCCATCATGGGGAACCCCGAATTTCTGATTCTGGACGAACCTATTAACGGCTTGGACCCAATGGGAATTGTGGAATTCCGCGAAATGATTTTGAAACTGAACCGGGAAAGAAATACCACCATATTAATTTCCAGTCATATTCTGGGCGAGCTGTCCCAGATTGCGACCACCTACGGGTTCATTCATAATGGCAAGCTGGTTGAGCATATTTCCGCAGCAGAATTGGAGGAAAAATGCAAACGCAGCTTGAAGCTGAAAGTCAGCGATACTGCAAAGGCCGCGGTGATTTTACAGAATGAACTGAACTGCAATGAATTCCTGGTATTGAACGAGCAGGAAATTCAGATTGGAGCGTTTCTCGATACGCCCGAAATCATTGTGCAGGCGTTGGTCAAAAACAATGTGATGGTTGCCGATGTGCATCAGACCGGACTGAATCTTGAAGAATACTTTATCGAACTGGTTGGAGGTATGAACCATGCTTAATCTGATTCGCGCAGATCTTTATAAATCATTTCACCGGATGTACCTGTTTATTTTCATGATGGTAATGGCGGCATTGTCCATTTTTCTGAACGCTGTTCTGGCAACTGGCGGAGCGTCTCTGGAATCCAGCCTTAACCTCGCGACCAACCTGTTTCTGTATCCTTTGTTCCTGATCTGCATGTTTGCGGATATTGTTATGGCAGAAGAAAACAAAGAACACACCATGAAGAATACCATTGCTTATGGAACCACAAGAACACAACTTCTCATGTCCAAAATGGTCAGTACGGTGCTGGTTGCCTGTTCTGTGGCCTTTGTGACGATTTGTGTCTATCTGGCATGCGCATTTCTTCTGCTCCATCCGGAAAGAGCGGACCTTACCCCGGTTTTGTCAGACTTTTTCCTTCGCCTTGGCACCACCGTGCTCATTTATCTTGCGGCGGCGATTCTAGCTACGGTTTTGGCCGGTGTTTTAAAGCGCAATGCCCTGTTTACCTTTGCTTACTTCGTGGCATTGGTGCTTCCTGCTTTAATGTTGAAATGTCTGGCCTATTTAAATCCGGTCTTCGTTCGAATTATGAACCAGACGATGCTGATGCAGTCCCAAATCGTGGCAGCTGTGCCGCAAAATGAGCTGATTTATTGCGCTGTAAACGCGTTAATCCATCTTGTTGTATTTTTCATTCTTGGTCTTCTTGTTTTCCGGAAGCAGGAAATAAATTAAAAAACCTATTGACAAAACCAAAAGAATCAAATATCATTGTATTAGTTCAATAGTACAATAATACAAAACCTTGCAATATACCAAAGAATGAACCGGAGGTGGGTTTACGTGGCATGGAACTTAAGTTCCGACCGGCCAATTTATGCTCAGCTGATTGAACAGATTGAACTGATGATTGTTTCCGGTGTGTACCCGGCGGGGACCAAGCTCCCGTCCGTCCGCGATATGGCGGGGGAGGCATCGGTAAATCCAAATACTATGCAGCGTGCGCTTTCCCAGCTGGAAAGCGAAGGGCTTCTTTATTCTCAACGAACAAGCGGCAGATTTGTAACAGAGGATGTGGATCGAATTATGCAGACGAAAAACAATCTGGCTCAAACCTTGGTCAAAGAGTTTATTCAAAACATGAGTAAACTAGGCTATGACCGTCAGCAGACTCTTTCCCTGATATCCCAGATGACAGAGGAGGAATGAATATGGAGAGCATTCTCGAGTGCCGCAATTTGGTAAAGTTTTACCCGAATTGCCTGGCACTGAACGCAATTAATCTTTCCATTCCAAAAGGCCGGATTGTTGGCCTGCTTGGGCCGAACGGCAGCGGCAAAAGCACGTTGATTAAACTGGCGAACGGGTTGATTACTCCCACCAGCGGGCAGCTGCTCATCAACGGCATGGAGCCCGGAACGGAAACGAAAAAAATTGTTTCGTACCTGCCGGAGCGTACTTATCTGAACGACTGGATGACCGTGAACAACATGATTGAATTTTTCCGCGATTTTTATTCGGATTTCAATCATCAAAAGGCTTACGATATGCTCCAGCGGCTCGGAGTGGACCCGACGCAGCGGCTTAAAACCATGAGCAAGGGCACAAAAGAAAAAGTGCAGCTAATTCTTGTTATGAGCCGGGAAGCCGAGCTTTATCTGCTAGACGAACCCATCGGCGGCGTAGACCCTGCAGCGCGCGATTATATTTTGGACACCATCATCAGCAATTACAACGAAAACGCAACCCTGATTATATCAACCCACCTGATTGCCGACGTAGAAAAAATTCTGGATGATGTTGTTTTTATCAGCCATGGAAACATTGTTCTAACGTCTACGGTGGATGATATCCGAGAAAAAGAAAACAAGAGCGTGGATGCTCTGTTCAGGGAGGTATTCAGATGCTAGGCAAATTGCTCAAATATGAGTTTAAGGCAACCAGCAGAACCTTCCTGCCGATGTACGCACTGCTGATTGTCATGTCTTTTATCAATAAATTTTTCTATTCCAATAATTTCGAATATTTTAAAATTCCTAAGATCATCTCAATGACGGTGTTTATTGTGGTCATTGCCGGAATCAGCGTGATGACTTTGATTATCACGATTCAGCGTTTTAATAAGAGTTTGCTGACCGACGAGGGCTATCTTTCCTTCACGCTTCCGGTAAAAGCGCACCTGCATATTGATGCCAAAATGATCGCATCGTTCGTATGGTCCTTGCTGAGCGTTTTGGTGTCTCTGATCGCGATTTTTGTTATGATTGCGAATCATAACGTTTTCGCAGAACTTGGCCAGCTTTGGAAGGAGCTTTCGGATGTGATCGCAAAAGTCGGCCCCGGCGCCTACGTCCTTTTGCTGGAAGCCATCCTTTTGCTGATTATCACAACATTAGGCTCCATTGTTGAAATTTATGCGGCGATTACGATTGGAAACTTGAGTTCCAAGCATAAACTGCTTGCCGGTGTCGGCGCGTTCATTGGATTCGGCATTGTTCAGCAGATCGTGGTTTCTATTTTTATCACTGCTCTCGGTCCGAATGTCGAGGAGTATTTTGAGTCCATCAGCAGAAGCGGGGTTCAGACGCTTATGAACGTATCGGAACTTGTTATGCTGGTCCTGATTCTTTATACATTGGTTTTCGGTTTAGCGTTCTATTTCCTGACCAACTGGATGCTTACCAAAAAACTTAATTTGGAATAACCCATAAACCGGAGGAAAGGGTGCGTGTTTTTGACGCGCCCTTTCTTTGTATCTGAAAATTTAAACCTGCTTGTTTTCGTAGCCGTATTTACCACATTTTGAAGCATATCATTGTCGGTCAACCCGAAGTTTTTTCGTTTCAAATTGGGCCTTGCGCAAATTTCCATGGAATGGTATGATGTTAAGAATCTATCATGTGGGCAGCAAAAAATCTTTTGCAAAGGTGATGAAGATTCCGATTTGTATTGGAGATTTCTGTCATTTGAAAAGCTCCTGCGACGAATTCGAATACTGGATCGGCTGATTGTGTGCGACGGGCTGGAAAAGCAAATCTGTGTGAAGGGTTCTTTCTGCATGGAAGAGTGCGCGCAAAACGGAGTGTGCGTCCGCATCGGCGGAAACCGGTCGTGAAAAATCAGGGAGAAAAGTTGTCAAATTTTGTTATTATTCGGAATCCACTTGATTCTCTGATAAAATTAATTAAAATATGAATGATAAGGTACTGTAAAGCACATTCCGTGAAGGAAACGGTACCGCAAAACACGTAGCACCGCCATCACGGCCAAGTATGTTATTCTAAGAATGCCGGAAAAAAGCTCGGAGAGAAATTCCCTGTAATTGGTCCCGGTGGATTGGTCTGAATTCATGGAAATCAGAAATCCCGGCCGGGCTTCCAGACAGTGGGCTGTCCTCAACGGGAACAAGGAGTGACCACTTTGGATGCCATTTATGCAGAACACCTGTTTAAGACATATGACAATGTAAACTATGCGCTGAGTGACTTGAGCTTATCCATACCGCAGGGTACCGTATTCGGCTTTTTGGGGCCGAACGGAGCGGGAAAAACTACCACGGTAAAAATTTTGACTGGCTTGCTGCGGCAAACCAGCGGGGAATGCACTGTTTACGGATATTCACCCAGTCAGAATCCCTGCGATGTTCACCGTGTTTCCGGTGTTATGACCGAAAGCGCGAAAATGTATGGCCAGTTGACCGGCATGGAAAATCTGGTTTTCTTCGCTCAAACCATAGGAATGGAGCCGGACGCCTGTGCGCAGCGCGCCGGCGAGCTGCTGAAACAGCTGGATTTGTGGGATGCCCGCGACAAAAAGCTGAGCGAATATTCCACCGGAATGGCACAGCGGCTTTCCCTTGCCCGAGCGCTGATTCACCGGCCCCCGGTGCTGTTTTTGGACGAGCCCACTAGCGGGCTGGACCCCGAATCGGCTCAATCGGTTAATGAAATGATTTCTTCCTTGGCCGCCGTAGCGGGAACAACAGTGTTTCTCTGCACGCATCAGCTTCGCTATGCGCAGGATATTTGCAGCAGCTACGGCATTATCGATTCCGGAAAGCTGCTGGCGTGCGGCGATTTTCAGACGCTGTGCGACGGAGCCGGCTGCCACATCAAGGCGGGATTCCGTCTTGCGGAAGGAGAACAGCTGGAGGGCTATGAACAAAAAGACGGGTGGTGGCAGACGGAGTTGCTGAAAGAGGAGGAAATGCCCCTTCTGCTGCAAAAAATCGTGGAGGACCGTCATAATGTCTATGAAGCACGGCTGATTCGACCGACGCTGGAAGAGGTTTATTTTCAATACTTGGAGCATCAGGAGGCGACAACATGAAGCTGGTTTCATCCGCGGAAAAAGCCGTTATCAAAAAGGATTTCGGCGAAGTCTGGAATACCAAAATGGCCCGGACCACGCTGATTCTTGTACCCGCTGTTTTAGTGGTTGCCATTCCCGCGCTTTTTCTGCTTATGATTTATCTGGTTCCGACCAGTCAGATGAACGGCGTGGATAAAATGATGGAACTTTTGCCGCCGGAAATAAAATACTACACCCAGCGGCAGGCAATGTACTATTTCCTGACGAACTATTTATGCCCGATGCTCTTCTTAATGATTCCGATGATGAATTCGACCGTTTCGGCGGCGTGCAGCTTTGTCGGGGAAAAAGAACGCAGCACAATGGAAACTTTGCTCCTTACGCCGCTAAGCGTCAAACAGATTTTCCGTGCAAAGGTGTATGGCTGTCTTCTGATTTCTTTTCTTTCTTCCATGATTTCATTTGTTGTGTTTACCATTGTTGTGTCTGCCGGTGATATCCTTTTGAAGATGCCGTTTTTCTTTAACTGGAACTGGTTGGTGCTGGTGGTGCTGTTTGCCCCGGCGCTGACGATTTTCGGCGTTATCTTCATGGTATTGGTTTCCGGCCGAAGCAAGAGTTATATGGAATCCATTCAGACCTCCGGCTATATTGTTTTGCCGGTTGTACTGCTGTTCATCGGCCAGTTTACCGGCCTGTTCCAACTCGACGCGCTGCTACTCTTTTTTATCTCCGTTGGCGTGCTGGCAGCCGATGCGGTTTTGCTTTTGATTGCGTCCCATTCCTTTACGCCGGAAAAACTGCTACGCTAATCGTATTTGCGTATATCTGAAACTTGTATTATAATGAAAAGGATCAGAATAATACATTAACAGATAAAATGGAAGGCGATTGAATGGCAGCAGATTTGCACTGTCACACCAAAATGTCGGACGGTTCGCTTGGAATCGACGAAGTGGTGATGCTTGCGAAGAAGGAAGGACTCTCTACAATTTCCGTAACGGATCACGATACCCTTGCCGGTTCCGTACGAGCAAAGATATTTGGCGACAGGCACGGTGTAGAAGTAATTCCGGGGGTGGAATTCTCCTGCGTTGATCCCGCTACGGGGCGGAAAGCCCACCTTTTGGGCTACCTGTTTGACCATCCTGACCGTCTGGTGGGGCTGTGCAAACGGACTTCTGACTGCCGCAAACAAGCCGCTTTGGTTATGATTCAGAAAGTCATGCGGCTGTATCCGGTGACGGCGGAAATGATTATGCGCCGCGCTCATGGCAGTACGGCGGTTTATAAGCAGCATATTATGCACGCACTAATTGACGCAGGGTATGCGGAAGAATTTTTCGGGCCCCTGTTTCACAAGCTTTTTGATTCCCGAGGCGGCTTGGCGTATTGCCCGATAACTTACCCTGATGTTCATGAAGTGATTGCCCAGGTGCATGAAGCGGGCGGAATTGCTGTTTTGGCGCATCCGGGGGAATACGACAGCTATGATTTGCTGGAACAGCTGGCTTCTTCCCATGAAATTGAAGGAGTTGAGGTCTGGCACCCGCGCAACAAACCGGGGGATGAGGAAAAATTTATCGAAACCGCCAAGAAGTATGGCCTGGTTATGACCGGAGGTTCCGATTTCCACGGAATGTATACAAAAAGAAAAACGCACATTGGCACGTGCGTTACGCCGGACGATCAGCTGGAAGCGTTAAAAAATTGCAAACGATAATCCCGCGGGGTCTATGTAAAAAATAAGGAGGAATACTTCCTTGGAGTTCAAATATAAAACAAAAGGCACCTGCTCTTCTGAAGTGATTTTAAACTTAGAGGGCGATACGGTTCAGTCGGTGAAATTCGTCGGTGGCTGTAATGGCAACACCAAAGGAATCAGCGCTCTTGTGGCAGGTATGAAGGCTGACGAAGTTATTCGGCGCTGCAAAGGAATTCGGTGCGGTTTTAAACCGACTTCTTGTCCGGACCAACTGGCCGCGGCGTTGCTGAAGGCAAAAGAGGAGCAGTCACAGCAAGAAAGAAATCACTGAGGAAAGTAGTCCGAAGCCGTTCAACCCGGTGTTTTCACGGCTTCGGACTGTTGCCGGAAGGTGAAATCAGTGGTTCCCAAAGAGGAAGGACTGCGAGTTTGCCTCGCAGTCCTTTTAAGCAGTTAGCAGCGATCGTTGCAGTTATCACCGTTGTTGCAGCAGCAGCACAGGATGATAATCAGCAGAATAATCCACCAGCAGCCATTACCGCCAAAACCGCCAAAACCATTGTTACACATAATTGTTTGCCTCCTTTCGGTTTACAATACATAATATTGCAGGCGCATAAATCGTGTTACAATTATTTATTTCTCTTTTCTCTTTATTCTTTTGTTTTTTTAGTCATGTAAGATTTACTATGTCAATAATAGTATATGGTGAAAGGTCAGATTACGTTAGGAGGAATTTTATGCTCTGCGAATCCTGCGGAGTTTTTCCGGCAACCACGCATGTGAAAACGATTATCAACGGGGAACTGTCCGAATATTGCCTCTGCGCCCAGTGTGCGCAGAAATTGGGGTATGGCAACTTGACAACCGGTCTCGGCCTTAGCGTCGGCAGCCTTTTAGGCGGCTTTTTCAGCCATATGGAGCGACCGGAAGCCGATGTCGTCCGCTGCAAATTCTGCGGTTCTACCTTTGACGATATTGCGCGCAGCGGAAAAGTCGGCTGCGCCGAATGCTACCACACTTTTTACAATCGGCTGATTCCCCTGATTCAGCAGATTCATGGGAATGCGAAGCACCGGGGCAAAGTCCCGGGCGGCAGTCAGCTTTCGGTAAATCCGCAGACTCAGCTGAGCGTTATGCGCAGCGAACTGCGCAGGGCCATCGATTCTGAAAATTTCGAGCATGCGGCCGAATTGAGGGACCGCATCCGCGCACTGGAAGGAGAAGGTCAGAATGGAAAAATGGTATGAAAAGACCGGCCCCGAAAATGACGTGGTCCTTTCCACCTGCATCCGTCTGAACCGGAATTTGCGCGACTATCCGTTTTCGGAAAAAATGAGCCGTTCCCACCAAGCGGCGGTAACGAAATGCGTGCTTCAGGCGTCGAAGGACTCCTGTATCCTCGACCGGTTTCAACTGCAGTATCTTCCGATGGAACAGCTGACGAAGACGGAAATGGTTTCCCTTGTGGAACTGCAGCTGGCAAATCCGGAGTTTATTTCGGTGCCGGAGGGCCGTGGAGTTCTGCTTTCCGGGGACGAATCCGTGAGCATTCTGCTGAACGGGGAAAACCACCTACAAGTTCAGGCAAATGAAGCTGGCCTGGATTTTGAAAATGCCTATCGCGCGGCGGATGAACTGGACTCCCTTCTGGAAAAAAATTTAACCTTCGCGTTTGATGAAACACTCGGTTATCTCACCCAGAACCCTATGAATTTAGGCACCGGGCTCTCTGCCTCGCTTTCCCTGCATTTGCCGGCGCTTCAGGAAAACGGCGGTGCCGCGCGAATTTCCGCCAGCCTTGCTCCGCTTGGCCTTTCGCTTCGTGCCGGCGGGGGAAAGGGTTCGGAGCCGAAAGGCGCGGTTTATTACCTTTCGAACCGGGTTTCTCTTGGGCTTTCAGAGTCCGAGGCCATCTCAAACTTACAAAATATTGCCATGCAGATTATTACCCAGGAGCGCGCCGCCCGCGACGAGCTGGTGCAAGAACTTGAGGTTCAGGATACGATTTGCCGCTCCCTGGGGATTTTAAAAAGTGCCCGAATCATGAGCTACGAAGAATTTCAGGGATTGATTTCCAATGTCCGTTTTGGCATTTCCGCCGGCCTAATCACCGAAATCGGGTATGAAATCGTCGACCGGCTTTCCTTTGAAATGCAGCCGGCTACGCTTTTAGTCATGAGCGGGAAAAAATTAACCGTCAATGAGCGCCGCAATCTGCGTGCTCAGAAAATAAAAGAGATACTGAAAAATTGAATGGAGGATGCTGATGGAAAATTCGAACGATGACCTTGCCGCCGCACTGTTTTATTTGCTGGGCGAACCTGTCCCTTACAACAGCGCACGGCTGGATGAGGCAAAAAGGATTCTTCGGGAGGTGAAAGACCACGACAAGCAGCTGCTGAAAATTATTGAGCTTTGCGGGAAGCAGAAAACGCCGAAGCAGCTTTATCTGGCTTGCAAAGCGTACAGCTGGCTCGGGAAAAAGTATTATAAGGACGCGGCGCGCTGCGCAACCGAATATCTGCGCACACCGGGTTGGAAAGAGCTGCCCAGCCGGACGAAAATAGAAAACGGAATTCGAATCGATTACGCTGCGGCTGGAAAGGCAGCCGTGCTGGCGGACCTTGCAAAGGCACAGGAAGGATTGAACCGCCTGGAGGATGCATTGGCAAGCCTGATGGAGGCATACCGGATTGCTCCGCACAGCGCCATGTATGCGGTCAAGGCTTCGGATACGCTTGCCAGGCTGCGCGGCAGGGAAGAGGCGCTTTTGTTCTTAATGCAGCAGACTAAGAGCAAGTATTACTCACCCGTCCGGTATACGGATCTGCAGGGCCGCACTCGGGTGAACGATTTATTCAAACAGCTGCTGGACGCCCATATTCGGAAAATGTCGAACAAAGAGCAGCAGCCCGATTACACCACAACCCTTCCCGGCAAAGCCTGATGGATACGGTAGTGCTTCTTAAAAAAGGAGTCCGCGTTAGCGGGCTCCTTGCTTTATTCGATATTCGGCAAGCAGAAGGTCTACCATTGCACCGTAACTTTTCACACCGCTTTCCTGATGGTTTGCTTTCAGGTAGCTGTCGTTTAGGGAAGTGGAAACCTGCGCGACCGGACCTTCGAATTGCTTCCAGTATTCAGAGTTGGCTCTTAAATCGCGCTGAACCCCTTCGCTTAATGTGGCGTAAAGCTGACCCGCCACATCCCGATCGGTATCGTACAGCGCATTCGATGCATAAATAAACGCGAGCATTTTTCCGGAGTATTCAAAATCCGGGTTGCCGCTTTGTTCGCAAGCTAGGTAACCGATAAAGTTTGCCTCGTCTTCCCGCATGTATCCGCGCAGGTGGGACAATTCATGCCCCATGGTAACCGGAATGGAATATGCTGGAATATCGGTGTTCACGTTTGCTTCAAAGGTAAATGGGAAGAATATTCCCGTGATGTTCGTCTGCGACATGAGCCGGGAAGCGAAAACCGGCTTTGGCCTGCCATAACCGGCGCGCAGAAGAGGGTATTGCGTATGTATTTTGTCGTAGGCGGCTTTCATTTCTTCTGCGGTATCATAAATACTGTCCTGGCTTAATTTCATGACCGAATTGGAATCGGTTTGGACTCTTGTGCGCAGGGAATTGACATCTTCCGCCAGTGAATTGCAGAGCGCAATTAGCTCTTCTTTGGAAGATGGCTGAACGCTCAGCCCGCTGGTCTGCGCGAATGTGCGGCGGCTGTAATTGATGCCGCAGTTCAGCGTAAAAGCGAAATAAACCGCGCTTGCAATACAGAGTAAGTTGACGGCAAACCGCACGGCGGTTTCTCCTCGCTTTCCTTTTCGCCGGACCAGCCGAACAATAAAACGGACCAGTAAAACCAGTGCAGCGATGGGTAACGTAAAAACCAGAACCTCCGCTATGGAAAACGGTACCAGCGAAGTGATGAAATTCAGTGCGAGGGAAATCCACGGATAAAGGTGAGCCGCGTACCATTCAGCAAATGATGGCTGTTTCACCGCAACAATATTTAGGACGAGCGCGATGGGCGCAAGCAGAAGAAACCAAAAACGTTTGAATTTTATCCGGCAAAGCCGTTCTTTCATCCAATTCATCCCCAAACCGTGCGTTCTTTCTGCATTTATTGTAGAATACTACGGTGCCTGAGTCAATCATCAAAAAACTGTAAAATAGTCGATCAATTATATCCGGAGAATCATAACCTATAGTAAAATTCATAGAATCCGTTGCTCAAATAAACAAAAAATGATATTATAATATTTTAGAACATATTAAGTAACCACTGATGGAAGCAATTTAAGAGCCGTTCAGGTCAGAATATCGCTCCTTTGAATTGCTGTCTTACGACGGAATCAGTGGTTGCTGGAAGAGAACCTATCAGGGAGGTGGCCGAATGCAATTCTATATTTGCCAGGGCTCCGACACGGACGCACTGTTTACCATTATGGATTCTGCCGGCCAGCCTGTTTTCCGGGTGACCGGAGATTCGTTAGCCATTGGAAACAAACTGAGCATGATCGATGCCGCAAACGTTGAAATTGCTCGCATATACAGCGTGGGCCTGCCCAACTTATCAAAATATACCATCAGCGTGGGGGAAAAGGAACGTGCCCGCGTTACCTGGAACAGTTCGGCAAAACAGCAGAAGGTGAAAATTAAGGGCGTAAGCTGGCGCTTTCGCGGGGATTTAATCAGCCGTTCTTACGATATTATTAATGTGGATTCTTCGGTTGTCATGTCCCATGGAAGATGCTGGAACAAGATTGGCGACTGTTACGGCGTAGAGATTCACGAAGAAGCGGATGTGCCGGTTTGCCTGTGCCTGGCGGTCATTTTGGACAGCACGGTGTTCGGCGGCGTGGCGGTACCTGCACCAGCAAATTAGAAACAGCTTGAAAAAGATTTGACAAATAATCCCCACAATGTCATAATAAAAAAGTTATCCAAAAGTCAATTACCACCGGCTGAAAGTTGAAGGCTTATGGCTATGATTGGCTTTCGTAAACCCCAGTTGTTGCCGGGGTTTTTCCATTATAAATGGATTCCATCCCAGAAATGGCAGTGATTTTTATGATTTAACATTACTGCTATGTTTGAAATCAATATCGTATTTGGGAAATTCAGGAGGATGCAGCATGAGCAGAGAACTGGCAAAAACCTATGAGCCGCAGGAAGTGGAGGATCGTATTTACGACTTCTGGCTTTCCGGCGGGTATTTCCATGCGGAACCCGACCCGGAAAAGAAACCATATACCATTGTAATTCCGCCGCCGAACATTACCGGACAGCTTCATATGGGACATGCCCTGGATGAAACGCTTCAGGATATTCTCATCCGCTGGAGAAGAATGCAGGGCTATTCCGCACTGTGGCTCCCGGGGACCGACCACGCTTCGATTGCAACGGAAGCAAAAATTGTGGAGGCCATGCGCAAGGAAGGCTTAACCAAAGAGGAAATCGGCCGGGAGGCGTTCCTCGACCGCGCATGGAAGTGGAAAGAAAAATTCGGCGGCCGTATTATTGAGCAGCTGAAAAAGCTCGGCTCTTCCTGCGATTGGGACCGCGAGCGCTTTACCCTGGACGAAGGATGCTCCAAAGCGGTGCGCGAGGTGTTCGTGCGTCTGTATGAAAAAGGCCTGATTTACCGCGGGGAACGGATTATTAACTGGTGCCCGCACTGCAAAACCTCCATTTCCGACGCGGAGGTGGAGTTCAGCGAGCGCGAAGGTTACTTCTGGCATCTGCGGTATCCGTTTAAGGACGGCAGCGGATACATCAACCTTGCCACCACCAGACCGGAAACCATGCTGGGCGACACGGCGGTCGCGGTGCATCCGGACGATGAACGTTACAAAGATATGGTTGGCAAAACGCTGATTCTCCCGCTGGTCAACCGCGAGATTCCGGTCATCGCCGACTCTTACGTGGAACGCGATTTCGGAACCGGTGTGGTGAAAATTACGCCCGCGCATGACCCGAACGACTTTGAAGTCGGTCTGCGCCATAACCTGCCGGTCATCAATGTAATGGATGACTGCGGAAACATCAATGAAAACGGCGGAAAATACGCCGGTTTGCCCGCACTGGAAGCGCGTAAGCAGATTGTGGAGGAACTGAAGCAGCAGGGCTTTTTGGTCAAAGTGGAACCGATTAAGCACAACGTCGGCTCCTGCTACCGCTGCGGCACCGTTGTGGAACCAAGGGTTTCCAAGCAGTGGTTTGTTAAAATGAAGCCGCTTGCCGAACCCGCGATTGAACAGGTGAAAAAGGGCGAAGTGAAATTCGTTCCGGAGCGCTTTGAAAAAATCTATTTTCACTGGATGGAAAACATCAAAGATTGGTGTATTTCCCGCCAGCTTTGGTGGGGCCACCGGATTCCGGCATGGTACTGCCAGGACTGCGGCGAAACGATAGTGGCACGGGAAGAACCCCATACCTGCCCGAAGTGCGGTTCCAAAAACCTGAAGCAGGATCCAGATACGCTGGACACCTGGTTCTCCTCCGCACTCTGGCCGTTTTCCACCCTTGGCTGGCCGGATAAAACCAAGGAACTAAGTTATTACTATCCGACCGATACGTTGGTCACCGGATACGATATTATCTTCTTCTGGGTCTCCCGTATGATTTTCTCCGCTATTGAGCATACCGGGCAGGTTCCGTTCCATACGGTCCTGATTCACGGCCTTGTGCGCGACGCGCAGGGCAGAAAGATGAGCAAATCGCTGGGCAACGGCATCGATCCGCTGGAAATCATCAGCCAGTACGGTGCGGATGCACTCCGCTTTACGCTTGCCACGGGCAACAGCCCCGGGAACGATATGCGCTATTCTACCGAAAAGGTGGAGGCAAGCCGCAACTTTGCCAATAAAATCTGGAATGCGGCCCGCTTTATCCTCATGAATATCGAAGGGCATGAGGTGAAGAACGAGCTGCCCGCGCGGCTCGCACTGGAGGACCGCTGGATTGTGGATTCCTTCAACCGTGTGGCGAAGGAAATTACGGAAAATCTGGAAAAGTTTGAGCTTGGCATTGCCGTGCAGAAACTTTACGATTTTCTTTGGGACGAGTTCTGCGACTGGTATATTGAAATCGCGAAAATCCGCCTGAATTCTCAGGATGAACAGACGGCACAGGATGTTCGCCAGACGCTGGTGTGGGTTATGTCCGGCACCTTGCAGCTGCTGCATCCGTTTATGCCGTATATTACCGAGGAAATCTGGCAGAGCCTCCCGCACGAGGGCGAATCTATTATGGTTTCCAAGTGGCCGGAATTCCAGGAAGCACATTGTGACCCGCAGGCCGCTGAAGAAATGGGCTGCATCATGGATGTCATCCGCGGCATCCGCAACCGCCGTTCGGAAATGAACGTACCGCCGTCCCGTAAAGCGCACATCTATATCGCTACCAACGCGGTGGAAACCTTCCGCACCGGCGTGCCGATTATTGCAAAACTGGCCTATGCCAGCGAAGTGGAAATCGGAACGGAGTTCGATATCGACGGCGCGGTTACCATTGTAACCCCGCAGGCAAAAGTTTATATTCCGATGAACGACTTGGTGGACAAGGAAGCTGAGCTTGCACGCCTGAAGAAAGAGCTTGCCATGGCGCAAAAACAGTATGACAATGCACAGGCAAAGCTGAAAAACGAAACCTTCCTGTCCAAAGCGCCGGCCAATGTTGTGGATGGTGTCAGACAGAACGCGGCAAAGCTGAGCGAGCATATCGCACTGCTTCAGTCTGGAATTGAGGCACTGAAGAATTAAGTTTACCATTAAGGTGCTGCAAGATGGATTCAGATTCATTTTGCAGCGCCTTTTTTCATGAAGTATGTGATTTTTGTACATACTTTGTTTTAATCGAAAGGTGGATAAATGGAGTGGAATATGGTGAGGCGCTTAATAAAATTCATTCTTTGCAGCGGTTCGGGACAAAACCGGGTCTGGAGCGGATTCGCAAGCTGCTCGCGTTGCTGGGCAATCCACAGGAGCGCCTGAAGTTCATCCATGTGGCTGGAACAAATGGAAAGGGTTCTGTTTGTGCCCTGACTGCCTCCGTGCTGAGCAGGGCAAATTATAAAACCGGACTTTATATTTCCCCTTACATTTCGGATTTCTGTGAACGGATGCAGATAAACGGGCGTATGATTCCACACGCGGATTTGGCAGCCCTGGTGGAGCACACCTTTCCGTTCGTGGAGCGGATGGCGCAGAACGAAGAAGAAATTACAGAATTTGAATTTATTACCGCGCTTGCCATGCAGTGGTTCGCACAGCAGAACTGTGATGTGGTTGTGCTTGAGGTTGGCTTGGGCGGCCGGCTGGATGCCACCAATGTAATACCCACACCCCTCGTTTCGGTGATTCTCTCGATTTCTCTTGACCATACTGCGATTTTAGGGGACACGGTCGAAAAAATTGCGTATGAGAAATGCGGAATCATCAAAGAAAACGGGATTACGGTCTGCTATTCGGATCAACCCGAAGGAGCGATGGAAGTCATCCGTACCGTCGCATCCGAACGGCAGAATCAGCTGGTTATCGCAGACACAACCGGTATCTGCGAACGGTCGTCCGGCTTAACCGGTACAAAACTGGATTACCGGGGCTTGCCGCTCCGGCTGCCGTTCCTTGGGGAACACCAGGTGAAAAACGCTGCCGCCGCGCTGGCAGTAGTGGAAGTTCTGCGCGGGCAGGGCTGGGTGATTCCGGACCGCGCGGTAGCATCCGGATTTGACCATGCGGTCAACCCAGCCCGGCTTGAAGTGTTTTCCACTTCGCCTGTGGTGCTGCTGGACGGTGCCCATAATCCGGGTGGAACCGCGGCGCTTGCGGCCGCTTTGAAAAAGTATCTTAATGGGAAACGCGTCGTTGCGGTGATGGGAATGCTGGCCGATAAGGATGTTGATTCCGCTCTCCGGAATCTGTCGGGAATGTTTTCTCATGTTTTTACACTTGCGCCGAACAATCCGCGCGCCATGAGCGCTACGCAGTTGGCACAACTCTGGAATTCCATTGCGTTAAATTCCAGAAAAGTTCACTCGGAGGATTTTTCCGCACAGCCCTGCGCCTATGTGGAGGATGCAGTCGAGCGGGCCCTCGCGCTTGCCGGAAAGGACGGAGCCGTTGTGATTTGTGGCTCCCTGTACCTCGCGGGAGAGGTTCGACCGTATCTGGTTCAAAAGTTTCATGGATAAAGCATTCTTCGAGAAAATAAATATAGCTTGTCCGCAAAATTCGAGTAATATTTTACATGAAATCCCTTATCGTAAGTAATAAGGGATTTTTTTATTTATTTGGGCGGCATTCATTCTAAAAACTTGTTTTTCGTTGCATAAACCGGGAAAAAACCGGGAAAAATAAGTGAATTAACATTGCCAACGTCCCCATATTTACGAATATTACATATCAGGAGGAATCAAAGTGGGTGTACGGCTTATTTTAAAAGAGGGAGAGCTAACTGCCGTTCTGAGCGGTGAAATCGACCATCACTCCGCGCGGGAGATTCGGGAAACGATTGACGATGCGGCATCCAAGGTGAAGCCGAAGCTGCTGACCCTGGATTTTTCCGACATTCAGTTTATGGACAGCTCCGGTATCGGCCTGATTATGGGCCGCTGTAAATTGATGCAGGTTTGGGGCGGAGCTGTGCGTATTGCCAATCTGCCACCGAAAATCGAAAAGATTGTGTCCTTATCGGGAATCAATCAGCTTTGCACGGTAGTAAAGGGAGTGAAAAAAGATGAAGCCGATGAATGAAATGTCTTTGGCGTTCCCCAGCAGCTCGTCCAACGAATCTTTCGCCCGCGCTGCGGTTGCGGCCTTTGTGGCACAGCTTGACCCTACAATAGACGAACTGAGCGATATTAAAACGGCGGTGTCGGAAGCGGTAACCAACTGTATTGTACATGCATATCGAAATACGATTGGAACCGTATACATAAGCTGCAAGCTATATGAAAACGGAAAGATTACGATTCGAATCCGCGATAAAGGATGCGGAATCGAGGATGTAAAACAGGCGATGCAGCCGCTGTTTACCACTGCGGGCGGGGAACGCGCCGGGCTGGGGTTTGCGGTAATGGAAAGTTTTATGGATGTTCTGCGGGTAACCTCCAAAGTAGGGGTGGGTACTGTTGTAACCATGCATAAAACGATTGAACGCCGCTCAAAAGTATCCGTAAAAGGGAAAATGGCTGAAGAATAATGGACAGAGATCAGACAATTCGAGACAATATCGGTCTGGTTCATGCCTGTGCTAGGCGATTTAAAGGACGCGGACTGGAATATGATGATTTGTTTCAGGCCGGGTGCCTCGGCCTGATTAAGGCCGTTGACCATTTTGATAAGGAGCGCGGCGTTCAGTTTTCCACCTATGCCGTGCCGGTCATCTTAGGTGAAATCCGGCGCCTGTTCCGTGACGGCGGTGCAATCAAGGTCGGGCGCGGGTTAAAAGAGCTGTCCATGCGCGCTTCCCGCGAAGCCACCGCTTTTGCCGAACGGGAGGGCAGACAGCCTACCGTTGGGGAATTGGCGGAGATTCTTCAGGTGGAACCGGAAGAAGCGGCTCAGGCTCTAGGCGCATCGCAGCTTCCGCTTTCGCTTACTGCTTCGCAGGATGACGGCGGCGGTCAAATTGACATTAGTGTGGAGCCGGCAGATGATAAAATTGCGGAATTACTTTCTTTAAAGCAGGTGGTCACGGAATTGGACCCGAAAGACCGCAGCATTATTGTATTCCGCTATTTCCAGAGCCGCACGCAGACGCAGACGGCACAGGCGCTGGGAATGACGCAGGTGCAGGTTTCACGGAGGGAAAAAGTGATTTTAAACCAGCTTCGCGCAAAGCTTTCCGGATAGTCGGTACAGTTCCCGTTACGCCAGTTCTATCATCGGAATCCTTTTAAAAATTAATGCGCGGCACGGATAATTCCCGTGCCGCGCATTGTTTGCTTTAGCTGTCCGAAAGTTCTTTTAAATCGTATGGTGTCTGCTGATATACATAGTAATTGAGCCAGTTGCTGAACAGCAAGCTGGCAGGGCTGCGCCAGACGAACGGCGGTTCCTGCGTAACGTCATCGTTTGGAAAATAATTTTGCGGAATAAAGGGGTGAAGCCCCTTTTTTACATCGCGAAAGTATTCGTCGGCTAAAGTGGTTCGGTCATACTCCAAGTGCCCTGTAACAAAGAACTGCCTTCCATTTTTGTTTGCAACAATATGAACACCGGCGACATTAGATGCGGTGAGAATCACCAGTTCTGGATGTTTCTCGATGTCTTCACGCCGGACTTCTGTATACCTGGAATGTGGGGAATAAAAATGATCGTCAAAACCGCGCACCAACGGGTGGTGCGGGTCCAGCACCGTGTGCCGGAAGATTCCAGATAATTTTTGTCCCAGCAAATATTTTGGAACGCCAAAATGATAATACAGACCAGCCTGCGCGCCCCAGCAGATATGCAGTGTGGAATAGACGTTCCTGCGGCTCCACGCCATAATATCGCAAAGCTCATCCCAGTAGTCCACTTCTTCAAACGGAAGCTTTTCCACCGGCGCGCCGGTGATGATCATACCGTCAAACTTTTCTTCTTTCAATTCGTCAAATGTTTTATAAAACGTACTTAAATGGGAAGCGGAAGTATTCTTCGAAACATGAGTCGCCATTTGCATTAACTCAATATCAACCTGAAGGGGGGTATTGCTAAGCATTCGAAGCAGCTGGGTTTCGGTTTCAATTTTTGTGGGCATTAAGTTCAAGATTACGATCTTAAGCGGACGAATATCCTGCGACTGCGCACGCTGCTGCGTCATCACAAAGATGTTCTCCGATTCCAGAACTTCTGCAGCCGGCAGATTTTCCGGTATTTTAATCGGCATGCATTCTACCCCCTAAATATAGTATATAAATATAGTATAGTGAAATTATTATAGCAAACATGCCATAATGCTGCAACCAAAATCGAAAATTGAAGATTTCAGTAAAAAAGTGTTGACATCCCGTTTTCAAAGTGGTATTATAGCAAAGCCGTCGAAAAATGGATGAAAAAAATCAGACTGAATCGGCTTTCTCACAATTTGAAAAGCAGTTCAGAAAGGTTTAAAAATTCGATTTTTGACCGGTTCACAATCATACAGAATGAAAACGATTTCAAAAAGTTGTTGACATGAAGTAATGAATGTGGTATTATTAAAAAATTCGTCATTTGCGAGTGAAAACTTCTTGACATATCGAAAACAGTATGGTAAGATAGTAAACGCTCCGCAGAAAATGCAGAATGACACTTGACAGCTTTCATAACACATGATAAAATATCAAGTGTTCCTCTGTAAGAATTGACGGAGAAAACAGGACCTTGAAAATTAAACAACGTAACGAATTAGGAACCCGTAAAGATTCCGGAAAAGTTGAAAGACTTTGAGGATTTACGAAGTTGGCTGTCACTTAAGAAAAAAGACAGCAGAATACACGTTAGTGTATCGTATTTCGAGCGATTCAAGCTCTGAATATTTGATGTAAACACTCGAAAGAGTGATTTATATACAATATTTTAGAGAGTTTGATCCTGGCTCAGGACGAACGCTGGCGGCGTGCCTAACACATGCAAGTCGAACGGAGTGATTTGAAAGCTTGCTTTTGAATCACTTAGTGGCGGACGGGTGAGTAACGCGTGAGTAACCTGCCTTTCAGAGGGGGATAACATCCTGAAAAGGATGCTAATACCGCATGACATATCGAGGCCGCATGGTCTTGGTATCAAAGGAGCAATCCGCTGAGAGATGGACTCGCGTCCGATTAGCCAGTTGGCGGGGTAACGGCCCACCAAAGCGACGATCGGTAGCCGGACTGAGAGGTTGAACGGCCACATTGGGACTGAGACACGGCCCAGACTCCTACGGGAGGCAGCAGTGGGGGATATTGCACAATGGAGGAAACTCTGATGCAGCAACGCCGCGTGAGGGAAGAAGGTCTTCGGATTGTAAACCTTTGTCCTTGGTGACGAAACAAATGACGGTAGCCAAGGAGGAAGCTCCGGCTAACTACGTGCCAGCAGCCGCGGTAATACGTAGGGAGCAAGCGTTGTCCGGATTTACTGGGTGTAAAGGGTGCGTAGGCGGCTCTGCAAGTCAGGCGTGAAAACTATGGGCTTAACCCATAGACTGCGTTTGAAACTGTGGGGCTTGAGTGAAGTAGAGGTAGGCGGAATTCCCGGTGTAGCGGTGAAATGCGTAGAGATCGGGAGGAACACCAGTGGCGAAGGCGGCCTACTGGGCTTTAACTGACGCTGAAGCACGAAAGCATGGGTAGCAAACAGGATTAGATACCCTGGTAGTCCATGCCGTAAACGATGATTACTAGGTGTGGGTGGTCTGACCCCATCCGTGCCGGAGTTAACACAATAAGTAATCCACCTGGGGAGTACGGCCGCAAGGTTGAAACTCAAAGGAATTGACGGGGGCCCGCACAAGCAGTGGAGTATGTGGTTTAATTCGAAGCAACGCGAAGAACCTTACCAGGTCTTGACATCCAACTAACGAGGCAGAGATGCGTTAGGTGCCCTTCGGGGAAAGTTGAGACAGGTGGTGCATGGTTGTCGTCAGCTCGTGTCGTGAGATGTTGGGTTAAGTCCCGCAACGAGCGCAACCCTTGTGATTAGTTGCTACGCAAGAGCACTCTAATCAGACTGCCGTTGACAAAACGGAGGAAGGTGGGGACGACGTCAAATCATCATGCCCTTTATGACCTGGGCCACACACGTACTACAATGGCCATTAACAGAGGGAAGCAAGACCGCGAGGTGGAGCAAAACCCTAAAAATGGTCCCAGTTCGGATCGCAGGCTGCAACCCGCCTGCGTGAAGTTGGAATTGCTAGTAATCGCGGATCAGAATGCCGCGGTGAATACGTTCCCGGGCCTTGTACACACCGCCCGTCACACCATGGGAGCCGGTAATACCCGAAGTCAGTAGTCTAACCGCAAGGGGGACGCTGCCGAAGGTAGGATTGGCGACTGGGGTGAAGTCGTAACAAGGTAGCCGTATCGGAAGGTGCGGCTGGATCACCTCCTTTCTATGGAGAACTGACCAGTTGAAAGAAACTGGTCTAACATCCAAGGTCGGTTACGGAAGCCTAATTTGAAAACGTTGTTTAATTTTGAAGGCCCTGAAAAGAGCTTTCAAGAAGTGGAAACAAGGGTAGAACAACCTGAGTGACGCTGCCTTTCATAATGGGGGTTTAGCTCAGCTGGGAGAGCGCCTGCTTTGCAAGCAGGAGGTCAACGGTTCGATCCCGTTAATCTCCACCACGGGCACAGCCCGAAAGACAAATGTGGCTATATGGGCACAAGAATTAAACCGGATAGCCTCTAGCCAGAAATATGGGCTTATAGCTCAGCCGGTTAGAGCGCACGCCTGATAAGCGTGAGGTCGGTGGTTCGAGTCCACTTAAGCCCACCAAAGCAAACAACGATGTTGTTTGCACGTGTACATTGAAAACTGAATAAAGAAGAAGCAGATAAAGCGAGAAAGATGTTATTTTTAATTAGAAATAATTAAATCTACAATTTCAAAGAACCAAGAAAACACATGGTCAAGCTACAAAGAGCGCAAGGGGAATGCCTTGGCACTGGGAGCCGATGAAGGACGCGACAAACTGCGAAAAGCTATGGGGAGCCGTAAGTGGGCATTGATCCATAGATATCCGAATGGAGCAATCCGGCTGGAGTCATGTCCAGTCACCGTATACTGAATTCATAGGTATACGGAGGGAACCGCCTGAACTGAAACATCTAAGTAGGGCGAGGAAGAGAAATCAAACGAGATTCTGCGAGTAGTGGCGAGCGAAAGCGGAAGAGGCTAAACCGGGGATAGCAATATCCCCGGGGTTCGGACGGCAATGTGGATGCTGGAATTTAGCAGAATGGCATGGGAAGGCCAACGAAACAGTGTGAGAGTCACGTATGCGAAAAAGGAAAGCGCCTAGCTGTATCCAAAGTACCGCCGGACACGTGAAACCCGGTGGGAAGATGGGGGGACCACCCTCCAAGCCTAAATACTACCCAGTGACCGATAGAGAAGAGTACTGTGAAGGAAAGGTGAAAAGGACCCCGGAAGGGGAGTGAAAAAGAACCTGAAACCTTGTGCTTACAAGCACCGAGAGCCCGTCAAAGGGTGATCGGGTACCTTTTGTAGAATGGTCCGGCGAGTGAATGTATCTGGCAAGGTTAAGGACTTCAGGTCTGGAGCCGCAGGGAAACCAAGTCTGAATAGGGCGTATGAAGTCAGATGTATTCGACCCGAAACCGGGTGACCTACCCATGTCCAGGTTGAAGTGGGGGTAAAACCCCATGGAGGACCGAACCGACTCCCGTTGAAATGGTAGCGGATGAGGTGTGGGTAGCGGAGAAATTCCAATCGAACCCGGAGATAGCTGGTTCTCTCCGAAATAGCTTTAGGGCTAGCCTTGTATTAGATTCCCGGAGGTAAAGCACTGAATGGTCTAGGGGCCGAAAGGTTACTGAAGCCTATCAAACTAAGAATGCCGGAGAATTGATGTACAGGAGTCAGACAGCGTGAGATAAGTTTCGTTGTCAAAAGGGAAACAGCCCAGACCCACAGCTAAGGTCCCAAAATATGGTTAAGTGGAAAAGGATGTGGGGTTGCACAGACAACCAGGATGTTGGCTTAGAAGCAGCCACTCATTAAAAGAGTGCGTAATAGCTCACTGGTCGAGTGACCCTGCGCCGAAAATTTAACGGGGCTAAATCATATACCGAAGCTTGGGATTCCGTAAGGAATGGTAGGAGAGCGTTGAATAAGGGGTGAAGTCAGAGCGGAAGCGCTGGTGGACTTTATTCAAGTGAGAATGCCGGAATGAGTAGCGCGAAATGTGTGAGAATCATATTGGCCGAAAGTCTAAGGTTTTTGGAGGAAGGTTCGTCCGCTCCAAGTAAGCCGGGAGCTAAGGTGAGGCTGAGAAGCGTAGCCGATGCACATACGGTTGAAATTCCGTAGCCGCCAAAAGATTTAAGTAAGAGGACACCTGAGAAGTGCATAACCCGGGCGATGGTTGCCCCGGGCGTAAGGGACCGAAATTAGAGTAGGGAAGTATGCATGAATCAGGGCGAGAAAAGTCTTATGTATATCTGAGGCGCCCGTACCGCAAACCGACACAGGTAGACAGGAAGAGAATTCTAAGGCCAACGGGAGAAGGGTAGTTAAGGAACTCGGCAAATTGACCCCGTAACTTCGGGATAAGGGGTGCCACAGCAATGTGGCCGCAGAGAATAGGCCCAGGCAACTGTTTAGCAAAAACACAGGTCTCTGCCAAATCGTAAGATGACGTATAGGGGCTGACACCTGCCCGGTGCTGGAAGGTTAAGAGGAGATGTGCAAGCATCGAATTGAAGCCCCAGTAAACGGCGGCCGTAACTATAACGGTCCTAAGGTAGCGAAATTCCTTGTCGGGTAAGTTCCGACCCGCACGAATGGTGTAATGATCTGGGCACTGTCTCAACTACCCGCCCGGCGAAATTGTAGTACCGGTGAAGATGCCGGTTACCCGCGACAAGACGGAAAGACCCCATGGAGCTTTACTGCAGTTTAATATTGGGTTTCGGTAGCTTATGTACAGGATAGGTGGGAGACTGGGAAACCGTGGCGCCAGCCGCGGCGGAGTCGTCCTTGGGATACCACTCTTAAGTTGCTGAAATTCTAACCTGCGGCCGTGAATCCGGCCGGGGGACATTGTTAGACGGGCAGTTTGACTGGGGCGGTCGCCTCCAAAAGAGTAACGGAGGCGCTCAAAGGTCAGCTCAGCACGGACGGAAACCGTGCCTTAGAGTGTAAACGCACAAGCTGGCCTAACTGCGAGGGTGACGGCCCGAGCAGTAACGAAAGTTGGAGTTAGTGATCCGGCGGTATGAGAGTGGAATTGCCGTCGCTCAACGGATAAAAGCTACCCTGGGGATAACAGGCTGATCTCCCCCAAGAGTCCACATCGACGGGGAGGTTTGGCACCTCGATGTCGGCTCATCACATCCTGGGGCTGTATTCGGTCCCAAGGGTTCGGCTGTTCGCCGATTAAAGTGGTACGCGAGCTGGGTTCAGAACGTCGTGAGACAGTTCGGTCCCTATCTGTCGTGGGCGCAGGATATTTGCGGAGAACTGTCCTTAGTACGAGAGGACCGGGATGGACGCACCTCTGGCGCACCAGTTGTCATGCCAATGGCACAGCTGGGCAACTATGTGCGGATCGGATAAACGCTGAAAGCATCTAAGCGTGAAGCCGGCTCCAAGATAAGATATCCCACAGCATAAGCTGGTAAGGCCCCTTGAAGACTACAAGGTTGATAGGCTGCGTGTGTAAGCACGGTAACGTGTTCAGCTTGGCAGTACTAATAGGCCGAGGGCTTGACCATATTTTTTGGTTTGCCCAATATGCAGTGCACACTGCATGGCGCTTTCTGTTTCATATCTTTATTCAGTTTTCAGTGTACACAATGAGCTTCTGACGAAGCACAACACTGATGGTAACGGCGGGAAAAGACCGCGGAGCTGCACCATTAGCTCAGTTGGTAGAGCACCTGACTCTTAATCAGGGTGTCCCGGGTTCGAGTCCCTGATGGTGCACCAAAGGAAGTCGGAACAGGGGCCAGGCACCTCTGACCTCTGAATCTGGCTAAAAAGTGCGATATGTGGCCCGTTGGTCAAGCGGTTAAGACACCGGCCTCTCACGCCGATAACGGGAGTTCGATTCTCCCACGGGTCACCAAATTTTAAAAAAGAATAACCAAGGTATTTACACAGCAATGTGATAAATATAGAGTTGGTGCTGATGATGATGAGGGTCCACCCGTTCCCATTCCGAACACGGAAGTTAAGCTCATCGATGCCGAAGATACTTGGCTGGCGACGGCCCGGGACAATAGGAAGGTGCCAACACAAATATTCCTCAATAGCTCAGTCGGTAGAGCATGCGGCTGTTAACCGCAGGGTCGTTGGTTCGAGTCCAACTTGGGGAGCCAGTATAAATGCCGCCGTTATTTATTAGCGGCGGCATTTGTATATTTAAGGGCCATTAGCTCAGTTGGTTAGAGCAACCGGCTCATAACCGGTCGGTCCAAGGTTCGAGTCCTTGATGGCCCACCAATTAAAACCGCATCCAATAGCCATTTTCCGGCTGTTTGGTGCGGTTTTATTTTGCTTATGAGTACATAATATTACAAGCAATTATAAGATATTTTGAAAATATGTAAGTTAAAATGCAAGTCAAAATTGCACACCATATAAGGCTCTTCTCTGTTAGTTGATATCTATCCGTGTTGTGTTTGAGAACCTTAGTTCCAAGTGTTATCCCTTTTGGGAAGCTTTTCGTGAAAGGATCATTCTAAAAGTATACTTTTGGATGTTTTCCCTACACAACAAAGAATCAGCACCTTACGGTACGGTAGGGTGCTGATATTATTTAAGCATTATAGTCGGTTAATAGCCCCAGTAACAGCTGTTGCGATGACAATAACAATTCCATCCATAGAAATTACGAATAAATTTTCCAAATCGAATCAGATTATAGCAAGGATCCCAGTATAAATCTTTATACATATTTAAACCTCCTGTCCGAAAGGGATAGTACATAATATGAAGTTTAAATACCATATGCTATTTATGATTCTGAGGACTATAGAAAATGCTGACTTACCACTAGCGTTACCGCCGGGATACGGGAAGAACATGAACAAAACCGGTTACGCAGAACAGAGTGGCCAACGACGGAAAGAAAAAGGGACTTTTTGAACAGAATTGTCATTTATAATAATCAAGTCGGGTATCACTTTCAGGCGTTCTTTCGCTGAAAATGATACCCTTTCTTTTTGTACCGAAAAATTTATATTAATGTTAAACTAACATAAAAATGAGCGTATTTCGTTTCCTTCCAATAAAGTCGATTGAACGAAATAAAACACAAACTATATATATACGGAATTATTTTCCTTAAAAATTAAGCTGTTATTAAGAATTTGTGTATTTAATATTACAAATTAGTAACACAATTATTACAATGTTAACAGAAAGTTTATATTTATGTGTTTTAATATACAGGCTCCTCAGATATTCCCATTAAATATTTATCGAATGATTAGTGATTTGGAGGTCCGGGCATTGTCCTTTGTCTCAATCGGTTTTCTCATTTTGCTTTTTGCCACCGTATTGGTATATTATCAGACTCCACATCGATACCGGTGGGTTTGTTTGCTTGCGGCCAGTTACGTGTTTTATATATTTTCCAGTCCGGTGTACGCCATATTCTTAATCGTGTCTACCGTGGTTACCTATGGCAGTGGACTGCTAATTGGACGGATAAACAGCGGAACAGGAAAACAAAAATACAAGAAGTTAATTGTTGTATTCAGTTTGCTGATTAATATCGGCATTCTGATGGTTTTCAAATATGCGGATTTCTTCCGTGAAACGTATTCCGGCCTGCTGGCTTTATTTGGGGTCAGTGTTGCAACCGAAGCGTTTCATTTGATTTTACCGGTTGGGATATCGTTCTATACGTTTCAGTCACTGAGTTATACTATCGACGTTTACCGCGGCGATGTGGAACCGCAAACCCATCTTGGCAAATACGCCCTGTTTGTATCTTTTTTTCCGACTTTAGTATCGGGGCCTATTCAAAAATCAAAGGACTTTTTAAAAAAGATCGATGAGGTTCATCCCTTCGATTATGCCGGCATTAAAAAAGGCGTTCTTCTCATGCTTTGGGGCTATTTTGAGAAAATGGTGGTAGCGGACCGCCTGGGCATTTTGGTCAATACAGTGTATGAAAATCCATCCAAATACCATGGGTTAGAATCCATCTTGGCCAGCTTTTTTTATACATTTCAAATTTACTGCGATTTTTCCGGTTATTCCAATATTGCGATTGGCGCGGCGGAAATGTTGGGATTCCATCTGGCTGAAAACTTTAACTGCCCGTATTTTGCAAAGTCGATTCAGGATTTCTGGCGCAGATGGCATATTTCCCTGAGCACGTGGTTCCGTGATTACCTCTATTTCCCTCTTGGCGGAAGCAGATGCTCGAAGTTTCGCCGCTGCCTGAATGTGCTGATTGTGTTTACGGTCTGTGGCTTCTGGCATGGTGCATCCCTTACGTTCTTATTTTGGGGACTGCTTCACGGAATCTATCAGGTCATCGGTCTTTTGCTGAAGCCCCTGAAAGAACGTGCACGGGAAGCGATGGGCATTAAAAAACAGTCCATTGGTTATCGTATCATACAAGTTGCTATCACCTTCCTGCTCGTTAATTTTGCGTGGATTTTCTTCCGCGCGGATACCATGGAAAATGCTTTTCTGCTCATTGGAAATATGTTCCAGTTTGATCCCGCAGCAATCTGGAATGGGGCGCTCTTTCAGCTGGGATTAACGGAGCCGGAGTTTATTGCGGGGCTTCTGGGTGTGGCGATTATAATGCTGGTCGATATTCTGAAAAAGCGGATCGATTTGAGGACCGCTTTAATGAGCAGAAATGTAGTTTTACGTTGGACGGTCTATTTGGCGGCCGTGCTCATCCTTATGTTATTTGGGGTCTATGGGTCGGAATATAGTGCACAGAGTTTTATCTATTTTCAGTTTTAATGAGGGTATGTGCTTTGAAAAAACTAATCGGGAAAGGTCTTCTTTTTCTATTTTTACTTTTTACCATTTTCGGTCTAATCAGCCCCATTTTTGTGTACAAAACGCAGCACATGGGTAAACTGGAGGAAGGTCTGTATCTGTCCGATGATCAGTACGATGTGGTTTTTATGGGTTCCAGCCATATGAATGGCGGCATGGACCCCAATGTGATTTGGAATCAGCATGGAATTACCAGTTTTAATTATGCTACCGGCGGCCAGCCAATTGATGCTACATACTATCTGCTGAAAGATGTCCTAAAAAAACATCAGCACCCGATTGTTGTTCTGGATGTGTTTTACCTTGGAATGACGAATCAGTACGGCGAGCGGGGATTGGTCAGTAACGCGATTGACAATATGAAATTCTCGTTCAATAAGCTGGAAGCCATTCGAAACTGCACTCCTCCGGAAGATTGGATTCCGTATCTTTTTCCCGTCTTAAAATACCACTTTCGGTGGTCCTCGCTGCAGCAGAAGGATTTCGGTTTCGATTACTCTTCTGTTTATTATACGAAGGGATTTGAGGCCGGTACGAATCGATACGGAAAGCCAATTTCAAAGTGGGAAGATACGGACAACCGAATTGACATTCCTCCAAAAACTTTGGAATATCTGAATAAGATTGTCGAACTTTCTAAAACAGAAAACTTTAAGCTTATTCTGGTGAATATGCCGTGTGATTACAGCGAACCGAATCAGCAGAGCGGCTGGGTGGATGACTGCGAGGCGCTGTTTAACACAGTGGCGGACTATGCAGAAAGCAACCAGATTCCATTTCTGGACCTGTATGATTTGGCGGACGATATTGGAATTGATTTTGCCAACGATATGAACAATTCCGGGCATTTGAATCTTTGGGGAGCCTATAAAGTCAGTACTTACTTCGGTGATTATCTGACTCAAAACTACGATTTAACCGATCACCGCTCCGACAGCGCTTACGCCCAGTGGAACGAAGATTATAAGCATTCACAGGTCGCATCCATTCTGAAAAAGTAAGCGCTTTTTTGGACAAGCCGTTTTCAGAATGGTCAAACCGAGTGAAACGTGATAGAGAATAATTAGAATATAAAAATAATTGGAACAACCGGAAAGGATTCCTTATGAACCGTAAGTTGGTAATGTGTTCTTTTATTCTGACGTTATCAGCGTTCTTATTCTTTTCATTGTCCATCATATCGGGGAGCAGCACGGGTAGTTATGGTCCCGGTCTGTTTCTCCTGATTCACGGTGTTTTCGCGGTTCCCTGTGTTGGAATACCCGCCCTGGGCGTTTTGTCATATTTTAAAAGGTTATGCTGCCATGGAACAAGGTAATCTGGTAAAGCTTCCGGTCCGGCAGTTGGTAGAGTTTATTCTGCGTTCCGGCGACATTGACAGCCGCTATGTGGAAAAGGACCGGATGTATGAGGGAGCAAAAGCACACCGCAGAATACAAAGGGAAAAGAAAAAAATCTTCGAGGATTATCAAAGCGAAGTCGTCTTATCCATGGAGCTGGAAGACAGCGGGATTTCGTATCTTCTGGAGGGCCGCGCGGACGGGATTTTTACAGAAAACGGCAAAACTGTAATTGATGAAATCAAAACGACGGTTTTACCATTGGATGCCATTGAAGAAGATTTCAGCGATGCGCACTGGGCGCAGGCAAAGTGCTATGCGTATCTTTACGCGGCTCAGAATGGACTGAAGGAAATCTCTGTTCAGCTGACTTATTTTAATCTGGATACGCAGGAAATGAAAAATTTCATCCAATCCTTTTCGCTTGGTGAGTTGAAGGTTTTTCTGATGCAGTTAATCCGGAGTTATTCAAAATGGGCCCGTTTCACGCTGGAATGGCAGGCTTTGCGCAATGAAACCATCCGGCAGCTGCAGTTTCCGTTTCCGGAATACCGCAAGGGGCAGCGCAGGCTGGCGGTCGGTACCTACCGCACGATTGATCGGGGCGGAAAGCTGTTTGCGCAGGCTCCTACCGGAACAGGGAAGACGATTTCCACTTTGTTTCCGGCGGTGAAAGCGATGGGGGAAGGAAAAACCTCCAAGCTGTTTTACCTGACGGCAAAAACGATTACGCGCCAGGCTGCGGAAGAAGCATTTCAAAAAATGCGCGCCGGGAATTTAAGAATCAAGACCTTAACGCTGACGGCGAAAGAAAAAATCTGTTTTTGCGAAACGCCGAACTGCAATCCGGAGTACTGCGAATACGCCAAAGGACATTATGACCGAATCAATGATGCTATTCTGGATGCGATTACAAACTGCGATGAATTTACACGTAGTACCGTGGAAGAATGTGCGCGCAAGAACCGCGTGTGTCCGTTCGAGCTTTCTCTCGACATTTCCCTTTGGGTGGACTGCGTTATTTGCGATTATAACTATGTTTTTGACCCGCGTGCGTACCTCAGGCGCTTTTTCGGGGAAAACAGCGGGGAAAAGACGGATTACGTTTTTCTAGTTGACGAAGCCCATAATCTGGTGGACCGTTCCCGGGAAATGTTTTCTGCGGAGCTTTATAAAACGCATTTTTATCAGGCAAAAAAAGAGTATAAGGGCAGAAGCAGAACGCTCAGCAGGGTGCTGAACCAGATCAATCAGTTTTTGATTGAAACGCGGAAAAACTGCGGGGAAGCCGGGACCATTACCAGCACCAACCTGCCGGAAGAACTGTTGAAGCTGCTGACGGAGTTTTCGTCCGTCTGTGAACAGCTGCTCAAAGAAGACCGCGCATTACGGGAAGATAGGGATTTTCTCCGGCTTTATTTTGAGGCTCAGAATTTTTTGTCGCTTGCGGATTTATATGACGAGCGGTATGTAACGCTGATAGAATCCCATGCGAATGAAGTAATAGTCAAGCTGTTTTGTCTGGACCCTTCGTACCTTCTTGGCGAAGCGTTTCGGCGCTGTGGTTCCGCTGTTTTGTTTTCGGCTACTTTTGCGCCGCTGGATTATTTCCGTGACCTGCTCGGCGGGGGCGCGGAGGATTGGATGCTGACGATCGATTCGCCGTTTGACCAAAGCAATTTGTGCCTCATGGCCGCGGACCGGATCTCAACCAAATATCGGTACCGGGAACAGAGTGTGGGGAAAATTGCCGAACTGATTCATACGGTGGTGTCAGCAAAGACCGGCAATTATATTGTGTACTTTCCGTCCTACCAGTACATGCACAGCGTGTTTCAAACATTTCAGGCGAACTGGCCCGAAATCAGCGCGGTGGAGCAGCAGTCCGTCATGAGCGAACCAAGGCGGGAGGAGTTCCTCGCTTCTTTCCAGGAAGAGCCGGAACAGTCTTATCTTGCCTTCTGTGTGCTTGGCGGGGTATTTTCCGAGGGAATCGATTTAAAAGGCAGTCGGTTAATCGGAACCATAATTGTAAGCGTGGGGCTGCCCCAGCTGAATGTTCAGCAGAATTTGATTCGGGATTATTTTGATCAAAAAAACGGGATGGGATTTGAGTACGCGTACCAGTACCCCGGCATGAACAAGGTGCTTCAGGCGGCCGGCAGGGTGATTCGCTCCGAAACCGACCGGGGCGTGGTGCTCCTTGTGGATGAACGGTTTGGCCGCAGGGATTACAAGCGGCTTTTTCCAAAACACTGGAGCCACTGCCTTTCGGTCAAAAACGGGGATGATATTCAAAAAATCCTGAGCGATTTCTGGAACTAGAAAATCAAAGCCAACCATTTTGAAAAGGCAGGCGCGCCAACCTACCTTTTGGAATGCCTTGACAATTTGTGTTTTTGTGCTAATATTATAAAGAAATCGAATAACGGCTTTTTATAAAGCCTTAGAACAACATTGACAGAGAAAGTACGCTTTCACTCAAAATTACAGCGAACCGGGGGCAGTGCAAGCCCGGCATGAGTAGGTGAATCCGGAAAATCCCTCTGTAGTTGCAAGCTGAAAGGGAAACCGAGTAGGTGGCGCCGGCTTTCCACCGTTAACGGGAACACATATGACGGTATGGTGTAATAGGTGGTATAACAAAGTTTCGTCTTTGTCCTGTGCATACGGGACAAAGACTTTTTTATTATCGATGAACCATTACGGCATGACCGAATCTGATGATTGGAGAGTTATGGTATGTATCGGAAAGTATCTGCAGATCTCAATTTTGTGGAACGCGAAAAATCCGTGGAAGCATTTTGGGAAGAAAACAAAATTTTTGAAAAAAGCATTGACCTGCGTAAGGATGGGGATTCTTATATCTTTTTTGACGGCCCTCCGACGGCGAACGGCAAGCCGCATATCGGCCATGTGCTGACCCGCGTAATCAAAGACCTGATTCCGCGCTACCGCACCATGAAAGGGTATCAGGTACCCCGCAAGGCCGGCTGGGACACGCACGGCCTTCCGGTGGAACTGGAAGTGGAAAAGATGCTGCATATTAACGGCAAAGAGCAAATCGAACAGTATGGGTTGGAGCCGTTTATCGAGCAGTGCAAGGAAAGCGTCTGGAAGTACAAGGGTATGTGGGAGGACTTCTCCCGCACCGTTGGCTATTGGGTAGACATGGACCATCCGTACGTGACCTACGACAATAACTTTATCGAGTCGGAATGGTGGGCACTGAAGCAGATTTGGGAAAAGGGTCTGCTTTACAAGGGCTTTAAAATCGTACCGTACTGCCCGCGCTGCGGAACCCCTCTTTCCAGCCACGAGGTGGCACAGGGCTACAAAAATGTTAAGGAAAAATCCGCAATCGTCAAGTTTAAGCTGAAGGGCGAAGAGGCCTATTTCCTGGCTTGGACCACCACGCCTTGGACACTTCCTTCCAATGTGGCGCTCTGCGTCAATCCGGATGAAGCCTATGTTAAGGTGAGCAGCAAGGGCGAAACCTATTATCTGGCGGAGCAGCTTGCGCCTGTGATTCTGGGCGAGGACTACACGGTACTGGAAACTTATACCGGAAAAGAGCTGGAATACAAGGAATACGAACCTCTGTTTGATTTTGTGCAGCCGAATAAAAAGTGCTGGTACGTCACCTGCGACCGCTATGTCACTCTCACAGACGGCACCGGCGTGGTTCACATTGCCCCAGCTTTCGGTGAAGACGACGCGAACGTCGGCCGGAACTACGACCTGCCATTGGTGCAGCTGGTGGACGGAAAAGGCCAGATGACCAAAGAAACGCTCTGGCCGGGCGTATTCTGCAAGGACGCGGATCCGAAAGTCCTGAAAAACCTGTCCGAACGCGGCCTATTGTTCGCTGCACCTGCGTTTGAGCACAGCTATCCTTTCTGCTGGCGCTGCGACACGCCGCTGATTTATTACGCCAGAGAATCCTGGTTCATTAAAATGACAGCGGTCAAAGATCAGCTGATTCGCAACAACAATACGGTGAACTGGATTCCGGAGAGCATTGGAAAGGGCCGGTTCGGCGACTGGCTGGAAAATGTGCAGGACTGGGGCATCAGCCGCAACCGCTATTGGGGAACACCGCTGAATATTTGGGAGTGCTCCTGTGGGCATCGTCACGCCATCGGCAGCGTGGAAGAGCTGAAAAGCATGTCCCCGAATTGCCCGGAGAACATCGAGCTGCACCGCCCTTATATTGATGCGGTTACCATTACCTGCCCCAAATGCGGAAAACAGATGAAACGTGTGCCGGAAGTCATCGACTGCTGGTTCGATTCCGGTTCCATGCCCTTTGCACAGCATCATTATCCGTTCGAAAATCAAGACCTGTTCCATCAGCAATTCCCGGCCGATTTTATTTCGGAAGCGGTCGACCAGACCCGCGGCTGGTTCTATTCGCTGCTGGCCATTTCCACGCTGCTGTTCGACAAGGCTCCATTTAAGAACGTCATCGTGCTTGGTCATGTGCAGGATGAAAACGGGCAAAAGATGTCCAAATCAAAGGGCAACGCGGTGGACCCGTTTGACGCACTTTCCACCTTTGGCGCGGACTCTATCCGTTGGTATTTTTACAGCAATTCCGCACCATGGCTGCCAAACCGTTTTTACGCGAAGGCCGTTACCGAAGGGCAGCGTAAATTTCTTTCCACTTTGTGGAATACTTACGCGTTTTGGGTGCTTTACGCGGAAATTGATCAGTTTGACGCGTCTAAACACAAATTAAATCCGGAAACACTCACGCTCATGGATCGCTGGCTGCTTTCCAGGCTGAACTCATTGGTTCGGGATGCGGACCGTTTCCTGGCGAACTACCAGATTCCGGAAACTGCCCGCGCGCTGCAGAGCTTTGTGGATGAAATGAGCAACTGGTACGTGCGCAGAAGCCGCGAGCGCTTCTGGGGTTCGGAAATGACGGAAGATAAAATCAACGCCTATATGACGCTTTATACCGCGCTGGTCACCGTTGCCAAGGTTGCCGCGCCGATGATTCCTTATATGTGCGAAGATATTTACCAGAACCTTGTACGCAGTGTCAATCCGGATGCGCCGGAAAGCGTCCATCTCTGCGATTATCCCGTTGCAGATACTTCTTGGATTGACCCGAAACTGGAAGCAGATATGGAGGAGGCCGTTCAGGTCGTTACGCTGGGCCGTACCGCCCGCAACGCGGCAAACCGGAAAAACCGCCAGCCGCTTGCCAATCTGTATATCAGCGCGCAACGCGACCTTGGCCCGCTGTACCGCAATATCATCCGGGATGAGCTGAACATCAAGGCGGTGCATTTTGAAAATGACGCCGAACGTTTTGTGGATTACAGCTTCAAGCCGCAGCTTCGTGTGTTGGGGCAGAAATACGGCAAAAAAGTGAACGATATTCGTACTGCCCTGCAGCAGCTAGACGGAAGCAAAGCGAAAAAAGAATTGGATTCCAACGGATTTTTAACGCTTTCCCTCGGTGAGGAAGAAGTTCGCCTGACTGCGGACGATCTGCTGATTGAAACGGCGCAGAAACCGGGTTATGAGTCCGTGGCGGACAACGGCATTACGGTGGTATTGGATATTACGCTGACGGACGAATTGCTGGAAGAGGGCTTTGTCCGAGAAATCATCAGCAAAATTCAGTCCATGCGGAAAGAAGCAAAGTTTAACCTGACCGACCGAATTACGGTGTATGCTGCCGGCAGTGAAAAAGTGTTGGGCATCATGAAGAAAAACCAGGAAGCCATCGCGCACGACGTTCTGGCGGATGAGTTCCGATTTGAAGAGCCCTCCGGCTTTGTGGCTCAATGGAATATCAATGGTGAACCGGCAACCTTCGGCGTAAAGGTGAACGGATAAAAGAAAGGGTGGGAGAAAATCCCACCCTTTTTTCTATCAAACGGCCTGTTCGGTAATGCTTAAAATGCTTCCTTCCGGCGCATCTGGCGGTACTGGCGGCGCTTTTCCCCAGCGGACCACTCCCGCTTTTCTTCCTCTGTTTCACAAATCAGCCTGGGAACCGGAGTCGGCTTTTCGTGTTCGTCCAGCGCGACCAGAACCAAATAGGCGGTGTTGACCAACTCGCGCTCACCGGAAAGCGATTCCACGTAACTGTCCACGCGCACTTCCATGGAGGTGTTTCCCACATAGGTGATTTTTCCATGCAGTACGATGGTATTGCTGGAATAGACGGGGCGTTTGAACTGCAGCGAGTCGATTTCTGCGGTTGTAACATTGCAGCCGCTGTGTCTTCTCGCCACCACGCCCGCCACAATATCAATCCACGCGGCCAGCTGCCCACCGAACACGCGCCCCTGGCCGTTAAGGTGATGGTCAAATATAACCTGAATTTGTTCTGTTTCTGAATCCGATACATGTTTTGCAATGCGGTTGTCCATATCTTGTTCTGTCCTTTCCTGTTTTACCAAATCGAAACTTCCTGCTGAAAAATCTTCCATACAGTCTTTCCAAATTATATCTTGTCTTATTTTATTCTATAATAGAAACGGAAAACATGCAAGAGTGATGTGATGTGAACAGAATTTTAACTTTTCAAAAAGTTCTAGATTTAGACATAAAAAAATACTATAATAAAATACACTGTGCGAATATATTCTTAAATACAATAATACCTTTTTATTCCGTATTTAAAATGAGAGAGGCAAAGCTTCTAAACGACCAACAGGATTTTTAATACGGTTTCAGACCAAAGTGTCGGAGGACAAGCTATGAATCGAAAGAAAAACTGCTGTGCCATTGTAGTTGCAGCGGGCAATTCTACCCGGATGGGCATGAGTTGCTCCAAGCAGTTTGTGCTTCTGAATAAAATACCGGCCATTGTACATACCCTGCTCGCGTTTCAGAACTCGGACTGCATTACCTCTGTGGTTCTGGTCTGCCGCCCGGGGGACCGGAGAATGATGGAACAGCTGATTCAAAGATACCAGATACAAAAACTTTATGCGGTCATACCCGGCGGTGATACCCGGCAGCAGTCGGTTATGGCCGGCATTCTGGCCGCACCGGAGGAAACGGAATATTATGCGATACACGACGGCGCCCGTGCGTTGATTACCCCGAAAGAAATCATGGCCGCCGTGCGGGACGGCGTCCGCTACGGCGCTTCGGCACTGGCGGTTCCGGTGAAGGACACCATTAAGATGGTCAATCGGGATGGGTTTGTTTGCGCAACACCCGAACGTTCCATGCTGTGGGCGGTGCAAACGCCGCAGGTGTTTGAGAAAGGCCTGTACCAAAAAGCAATGGCATGTGCGCAGGCGGAAGGGGCCGATTACACGGATGACTGCCAGCTTGCGGAACACGCCGGCATCCCGGTTCATCTGTGCATGGGGGATTATACTAATATCAAGCTGACAACCGCAGAGGATATTCCGGCTGCCCAGGCGATTCTTCAGAAAAGGGAGTGTCTGTCATGTGCGCGGTAAGTGCGCTGCGGATCGGCCATGGGTATGATGTCCATCGGCTGACGGAAAATCGGAAACTGATCCTCGGGGGCGTTGATATCCCCTATGAAAAGGGGCTGCTGGGCCATTCCGATGCGGATGTTTTAACACACGCCGTCATGGACGCTCTGCTTGGAGCGGCTGCGCTGGGCGATATCGGCAAGCATTTTCCGGACAACGACCCTGCCTACGAAAACGCCGACAGCCTTGTTCTGTTTGCAAAAGTAATGGAATTGCTGCGCGAAAACGGCTATCAGGTCGTTAATATCGATTCCACCGTGATTGCGCAAAGGCCAAAGCTGATGCCGTACCTTGAATCGATGCGCCAAAATCTTGCCCGCGTTGGGCAGATGGATGTTGAGCAGATCAGCATAAAGGCTACCACGGAGGAGAAGCTTGGCTTCACCGGTTCCGGGGAAGGCATTGCCGCTCATGCGGTCTGTCTAATTGAAAAAGCAGGTTAAAATAGTAATCAGCTATTTTTCCTATAATAGATTGAATATTGTTGCAAAAAACGGCGAATGGTGTTTCCTCATCCAGAATCAAAAGGGGCGAAACCCGCATACTCTGTAATAAAAACAGAGGGGTGATGATTGTGGGCAAGCCTTTAATTATGTTAAGCTCCATCACGTATGCCATGAAAAGCAGGGATATCCTATTCAAATACGGGATAAGAGCCTATGTGGAACGTACGCCGAAGGGCAGCAATGCTGGCTGCGGCTATAGCATATATGTGCCGGAACGAACCGATGAAGCCGAGAAAATATTGTCCAGAATGGGGATTCGGATTCTGGGTCGATTAGAAAGGAATGGTCGAAAATGATCTACCTTGACAATGCGGCCACCACTTATCCAAAGCCTGTTTCCGTACGGAATGCCGTCAACTATGCCATGCTTCATTATGGTGCTAATCCAGGCCGGGCCGGGCATGATATGTCGCTGAAAACCGCAGAAGAGATTTATCGCTGCCGCTTGGTTGCCGCGGAGCTGTTTCACGCTCCCGGCCCGGAATGCGTTGCGTTCACACTCAACTGTACCGCCGCGATGAACTACGTGCTGAAAGGACTGCTGAAACCCGGTGATCACGTGGTTACATCGTGTCTGGAGCACAATGCGGTCATGCGCCCCCTTCGCGCCCTTTCTGAGAAAGGAATCACGTTCACGGTGGCGCAGGTGTACCCCGGTGACAATGACGCAACCTTGAATTCCTTTCGCAGTGCTTTGAATGAACACACCAAACTGATTGTTTGCACGCACGCTTCCAACGTGTGGGGAATACGGCTTCCGATTGAGCGCATTGCGGCGCTGGCGCATCTGTATGGGATTCCGATTGCCGTGGATTGTGCGCAGACAGCGGGTATTCTTCCCATCAATATGAAGGAATACGGTTATGACTACCTCTGTTTGGCGGGGCATAAGGGATTATACGGGCCTATGGGCACCGGTATGCTGATTACGGAAAAAGGGTCCCAACTTGCCACCCTAGTCGAAGGTGGCACCGGAACGAACTCCATTTCCTACGAGCAGCCGGAATCCATGCCGGACCGGATGGAGAGTGGAACGCAGAATGTTGCCGGAATCGCCGGACTTCGTGCCGGAATGGAATATATAAAAAGAAAAAAACCGGAAACAATTCTTAAACAGGAGATGGAACTGGTCCGATATATGTATGAGGAGTTGTCAAAGTTGGACGGTGTGGTTCTTTATACTCAGGAACCGGATGAACGGTATTTTGCACCAGTTCTTTCCTTTAATATACGCGACCTGCCAAGCGAAGAAACCGCACAGAAACTGAATCGTTACGGCATTGCCGTCCGAGCCGGCCTGCACTGTGCACCCAGTGCGCACGAATATATGGGCACCATTCATCAAGGCACGGTTCGGGCCTGCCCGTCTACGTTCAGCACTTTTAACGAAATCCGGGGATTTGTTTCGTCGGTAAGGAAGATAATTTGAAAATGCAGTGGAAAAAGATTGCATCTCAAACCAGATATGATAAAATGAAAAATGCGGTGAAAAAATTACGGAAGGATGAAAGGCTATGGACTACATTACAACACTATGGAATACATTTCTCAGTCTTATAAAAACCTTTCGCCTTACCGATGCGCTGGATGTGCTCCTTGTTTCGTTTATTATTTACAGCGCAATCAAACTGGTGCGCGAAACGCGCGCGGGGCAGCTTGTCAAGGGAATTATTATCTTGCTGCTGGTCTGGGGCGCCTCCAACCTTTTAAAGCTTTATATGATAAAGACGCTGCTGACCTATTTCTTCCAGTTCAGTTTTATTGCTCTGATGATTGTTTTTCAGCCGGAAATCCGGCGGGCATTGGAACAAATCGGCCGCAGCGGGATCAGCAGCAGCAAAAACTGGCTTTTCGGCGCCGCATCGTCTGAACGGGAACTTCTCCTGCAGCAGGTGCGCCGCGGGGTGAATGCGGTTGTTGACGCCGCTGCGGTTTTGCAGAAGCAGAAAACAGGCGCCTTAATTGTCTTTGAAAGGCAGACAAGACTGGGGGATATTATTGATACCGGCACGGTTGTGCAGGCAATTCCCTCTGCACCCATTATCTGCAATATTTTCTTCAATAAAGCGCCTTTGCACGACGGTGCCATGATTATCCGGGACGGTATGCTGCACGCAGCCGGATGCATCCTTCCGCTGACCAAGAGTGACAAGGTTGCAGTGGAACTCGGCACCCGCCATCGCGCAGCTCTCGGCATGAGTGAAAATTCCGATGCGGTTGTGGTCATTGTTTCCGAGGAAACCGGTCAGATTTCCGTGGCGGTCAATGGTATTTTAACCAGAAATTATACTAGGGAAACGCTCAAAAGTGAACTGGAAACGCTGATTCTGCCCCATAACCCGGAACAGGGAGAAAAACGCCAGAGCAGACTCCCTTCGAAATGGAGGGTTAAAAAATGATAAAGCGTCCAAAAAAGAAACTTGGAAACCTTTTTAACAACGATAAATTTGTCCTGCTTTTTTCCGTTTTTGCCTCGGTTGTGCTGTGGCTGTTCATGGTTTCTACCAATACGGAGGATTTTCCTCACGCCATTGAAAACGTGCCGGTAAACATTACCCTTTCCGAAGCAGCACAGAAAGACGGCCTGAAAGTGTTCAGCCCAACCAATTCGACCGCGACGGTCTATATTAAAGGCAACAGCCTGATTGTGAATCAGATTCAGGCTTCTGATTTGGAAGTTGTCGCCCCGTTGGCTTCCACCATTACCAGCCCGGGCACTTACCCGGTCAATTTGGTGGCACAGAAAGTCGGGACCCTGAATAATTTTGAAGTGGTTTCCACCTCGCCCAGTCAGGCGATTGTAAGTGTAGACCGCTACAAGGAAAAAACCTTCCCAATCGAATGTGACATTAAGTATAAATCCAATTATCAATCCAACCCTTCTTATTTTGTGGGTTCCCCGGTTTTAAGCGTAGACACGGTCAATATCTCCGGGCCAGAGAAGGACATTTCCCAAATCAGTAAAGTCATGATTCAGTACGAAATCAGCGATACGCTGACGGAGAATAAAAGCTTTACTTCGGATTTAATCCTTTATGATACCAACGGAAATAAGCTTTCCGGAAGCCGTCTGAAAATGAGCGACACCAAAGTGGATGTGACCATCCCGGTTCTGTTTAGAAAGGTTGTGCCGCTGAATATCGGTTTTACTAACAAGCCGGAAGGGCTGCTGCTTTCTCCGGAACAGGTTACCATCAGCCCAAGCAATATTGAGATTGCGGGCCCGAAAAACGTTCTGGATGCATTAACCGACATTACCCTGACTCCTTTGGATTTTACGGGAATCAGTCCGATGAAAAACACCTTTAACGTTCCGGTCAGTCTGCCGACCGGCTGCAAAAACCTGAGCAATACTTCCAACGCGTCCGTTACCCTAAACCTTGGCGACTTGAAAACGCGCGACATGACGGTGAGCAATTTTACGATTAAAAATCTTGCTGCGGATAAAACGGCAAGCATTTACACTAAAAGCCTTAGCGTTACCGTGGTTGGGCCGGAAATTGAACTTTCCAAGTTGACGGAAAATAACCTGGTGGCACAGATTGACATGGCTGGGAAAGAGAATTTTACCGGGCATACCGAAATGCCGGTTACTATCAGCATCAGCAACTCCGTCAGTTCTTGGGTTTATGGAAGCTATATGGCCAATATTGGAATCAATCAAAAATAAATACGTAATTCAAACAGAAGCGGCGCACCGAACCCGGTGCGCCGCTTCTATGTGTCTGCCGAAAAAAAGATTGAATATGCGGCAGTAAAATGGTAGAATAGGCTATTATGGGGTAGGTGTAGAGATTGAGTGTAAAAAAATGGAATGTTTTGCCGTGCGATGTGGTTTCGGCAGAAAAAATGGCGGATACGCTTGGTATCCCGAAAATTTTGGCCGTGCTGCTGCAGACGCGCGGATATACCGACCCGGAGCAGATACGGAATCTGTTTGGAAATCAGAATTCGTTTACCGATCCTTTTTTATTGAAGGATATGGATCAGGCTGCACAGCGCATTCTTGCGGCGATTGATGGGTTTGAGTCCATCGCGGTTTACGGTGATTATGATGCGGACGGAATTACCGCCACCGCGATGCTGTATTCCTATTTGGAGTCCTGTGGGGCGAACGTCACGTATTATATTCCGGACCGGGAAGGGGAAGGGTACGGCCTGAACCTTGGTGCAATTAAGGTGCTGCGGGAAAAAGAAATCAACCTGATTGTTACGGTGGACAATGGAATTTCTTCCGTGGATGAGGTCGCTTACGCGAACAGCCTTGGCATGGATGTGGTGATTACGGACCACCACCGTCCGCGTGAAATACTCCCACCTGCCTGTGCGGTGGTTGACCCTTACCGACCGGATGATTTCAGTCCATTTAAGGATTTTTCCGGCGTTGGAATTGCTTTTAAACTGATTATGGCGCTGGAAGGCGAAGATTGCGACCTGACTTCACTGCTGGATAACTATTCCGATTTGGTGGCGATCGGCACCATCGGCGATGTTGTGCCGCTGAACGGGGAAAACCGGAGCTTTGTCCGTGCTGGGCTGGAATCCATTGCGCGCACGGACCGCATTGGCCTGAAGGCGCTGCTGGAACAGGCTGGCATGGAAGGCCGCAAGCTGACTGCCAATCAGGTAGCCTTTACCATTGTTCCCCGCATCAACGCGACGGGACGCATCGGTTCCCCCGATCGTGCTGTCCGCTTGCTGATTTCGGAATTTCCGGATGAGGCGGTGGAGCTGTCTACGGAAATCTGCGATGATAACGATTATCGCCGCCAGATTGAAAGTGAAATTTTTGAAAAGGTCATTGAGATTTTAAAGGAACATCCGGAACGGCTGTATGACCGTGTTCTGGTTGTAGAAGGAGAAAACTGGCATCAGGGCGTGATTGGAATCGTATCCTCCCGCATCACCGAACTGTTCGGCAAGCCGAGTGTCATTATTTCTTACAGCGGCGGCGAGGCGAAGGGTTCCGGAAGAAGCGTGGAGGGTTTTTCGCTGTTTGAAGCGGTCTGCTCCTGCGAAAGCCTTCTGACAAAATTCGGCGGTCATCCCATGGCGGCCGGCTTATCCCTTCCAACGGAAAAGATTGATGCGTTCCGAACCGCAATCAATGCGTATGCCGCAAAACACAGTGCCGCCATGCCGGTGCCGATCCTCCGCATTGACTGCTTGCTGCAGCCGGATGAGCTCAGCACGGAAATCCCGCGCTGTGTTTCTATGCTGGAGCCGTTTGGAATGGGAAACCCAGCTCCTTTATTCGGGCTGTTCGGTGTTACCCTGACTGACCTGACTCCGGTCGGCGGCGGCAAACACCTTCGAGTGAGTGTTTCACGGGGAAATTACACTGTTCGCTGCATGAAATTTGGCACCACGCTGGAGGAATTTCCATATCATGTGGGGGACCGGCTGGATCTTGCAGTAACACTGGATGCCAGAGAATATAACGGGAAAAATACTCTTTCCATCTATATTCGCGACATTAAACTGAGCGGAAGCGGGGAAGAGGAACTGTTTGCCGGTTTTGCCCTGTACGAACGCTATCATCGAGGGGAGCCGCTTTCCTCCGCACAGGGGAACCGACTTCTCCCAAACCGCGACGATTTTGCTGCGATTTATCGGCTGCTGCGGGCGCAGAACGGGTACTCCGGTAACGCCGAAGTGCTGCTGGCGCATCTAGGGCGGCCTGGTATGAAGGTGGAAAAACTACTTATTGCGCTCGAGGTGCTTGCCGAGCGCAATCTGATTCTATTTGAATTTTTTGCCGGAAAGGTTACTGTGGAAATGCTTCCGGTGTCACAAAAGGTAAATCTAATGGATTCTTACATTATTCATAATCTTTGCAATTTAAAAAAGGATGGTGAACACAATGGCGTGGCCTCTCAAGACTTATGACGACCTGCTTGCTTTAATTCGGGCGAGCGAGCATGAATATGACCTGGGGGTAATCGACCGCGCCTACCAACTGGCACTGAAGTCCCATGAGGAGCAGAAACGCCTTTCAGGTTCACCCTATATTTCCCACCCGGTGGCGGTTGCCTGCATTTTGGTAGAACTTGGTATGGATACCGAATCTGTTGCGGCTGGACTGCTGCACGATGTTGTGGAGGATACCCCGGTTAATCTGGAACAGCTGAAAAAAGAGTTCGGCGCTGAAATCGCCGGTCTGACGGACGGCGTGACCAAATTAGGCCGTATTCCGTACTCTTCCCGTGAACAGCAGCAGGCAGAAAACCTGCGTAAAATGCTGATTGCTATGTCCGAGGATATCCGCGTTATTATTATTAAGCTGGCAGACCGCTTGCACAATATGCGCACCATTGAGTTCATGCCGCCGCAGAAGCAGCGTGACAAGGCGCTGGAAAATATGGAGGTTTACGCGCCGATTGCGCACCGCCTTGGTATTCGTGCCGTAAAAGAAGAACTGGAAGATTTGTCACTTCGCTGTCTTGACCCAATTGCGTACGAAGAGATTGAAAGCAACCTGGAACTGCGCAGCAGCGAACGCACGGCCTTTATTGAACTGACCAAAAAACGGATTTATGAACGGGTTTCCACGTTGATTCCCAATGTGTATCTGGAAGGCCGCGTAAAAAGCATCAACGGAATTTACCGCAAAATGTTTATGCAGAATCATGCGATGGATGAAATTTATGACATCTACGCGGTGCGTGTCATTGTGGATACGGTAAATGACTGCTACAATGTTTTGGGTATTATTCACGACATGTTCCGCCCGATTCCAAACCGCTTCAAAGACTATATTTCCACACCGAAGCCGAATATGTATCAGTCCCTTCACACCACGGTGATCGGTAAGGAAGGAATTCCGTTCGAAGTGCAGATTCGCACTTGGGAAATGCACCACACAGCGGAATACGGAATTGCGGCACACTGGAAATATAAGCTCGGCCTTGGAGCAAAGAGCGGAGATTCGCTGGAGCAGCGCCTCACCTGGATTCGCCAGATGCTGGAAAACCAGAAGGACAGCGACGACGCAACCGACCTGATCCGAAACATCAAGTCTGACCTTGTTCCGGAAGAGGTGTTTGTGTTTACCCCTAAGGGTGACGTTATCAGCCTTCCCTCCGGGTCTACGGTAATTGATTTTGCCTACGCTATTCATAGCGCCGTCGGGAACCGCATGGTCGGCGCAAAAGTGGATAAACGCATTGTTCCGCTGGATTACCGGGTCAAAACAGGCGAAATTATTGAGATCATGACGTCCAAGGAAACGCGCGGGCCCAGCCGCGACTGGCTGAAAATCGTTAAGACCAGCGAAGCGCGGAATAAAATCCGCTCCTGGTTTAAACGGGAAAAACGGGATGAAAATATTGCAGAGGGCAAAGCGGAGTTGGAACGGGAATTCCGCAGGAACAACATTGAACTGACGGATGCGGAACTGGCGCAGGTCCTGGAAAAAATCGGCGCTAAGCAAAATTGTGCCAGCAGCGACGACGTTTATGCCGCGATTGGTTACGGCGGGATTCAGCTTTGGAAGGTGATCCCGAAAATTAAAGAGGATTACATGAAGGTCAAAAATCCTCCGCAGCCGGTGGAAACCGTCCAGCCGCCAAAACCGGTCAACCGGAAAGCGGCCAGCGGCGTTGTGGTGGATGGAATGGAGAACTGCCTTATTAAATTTTCCCGCTGCTGCAATCCTCTGCCTGGTGATGAAATCATCGGTTTTATTACCAGGGGCTTCGGCGTATCTATTCATAAAAGGAACTGCACAAATGTACCGAAAAATATCAGCGAATCCCCGGAATCGGAACGCTGGGTGCCGGTGCATTGGACTGATAACGTAAAAGAAGAATTCAAGACTACCCTGGAAATTGTCGCCAATGACCGTTCCGGCCTATTGGCGGACATTACGCAGCAGCTATTTAATATGCATATCTCTATTCATACCCTGAATTCCCGGGAAACCAAAGACGGGAGCGCGGTCATTTTAGCCACCATTACCATTAACGGCTTGGATCATCTGCAAACGATTGTCAGTCGGCTGAACAACATTCCGGGAATCGTATCCATTCGAAGATCCTAAGGAACCGGTAATGAACGCAGTTTGAAAGCCGCCCAGCGCAGAATATTAGCGGTTTTAGAATTGCCGTCTTGCAAGGATCAGTAGTTCCTTAGGGGGTTGTTAATTAAATAGAGCCCGCTTCGGGAAGCGAGGCGTAAGAAAGGAAGAGATTGCTTTGAAAGTAACGCGAATTGCAGGCGGTCCGCTGCCGACTAACTGCTATTTGCTGACCGATGAAAAGACTGGCGAAACCGCCGTAATTGACCCGGGGTTTGAAAGTCAGCAGCTTACCCGCGCACTTTCTTCCGTCGGCTTGGAAAAAGTAAATGCGATTTTATTAACTCACGGTCATTTTGACCATATTATGGGAGTGACCGGGATAAAGCGCCTGACTCACGCGAAAGTTTATATCGAATCGGATGATTGGCACTTTACCACCGATCCTGCGCTGAATCTGTCCGGCATGATGCTGCCTGCTTCCATCCCAACATTTACTGCGGATGTAGCGCTGAATGACGGGGAAATCATTGAATTGGGGAGTTTGAGCATTCGTGTGCTGCACACGCCCGGGCATACCATCGGAAGCTGCTGTTACCTGGTGGAGGACGCAATCTTTACGGGGGATACCCTGATGAAAGGCACCTGTGGCAGAACGGATTTTCCCACAGGGAGTTATGCGCAGATGCTGGAGTCACTAAAAAAGCTGAAAAACTTGCAGGGCGACTACCACATTTATCCCGGTCATGAGGAAGAAAGTACACTGGAATACGAAAGAAAAAATAATCCATACATGGGAATATAGGAAGCCAAAACATGATTTTAATGATTGACGGCCATTCTTTCCATTATGAAATGGAAAACTTGTGCCGCATTTTTTTTCCATATCAAAAAATCGAGGTCCTGCATGGGGCTGAAAATACCGTGGAAGACGGCCTTGTGGCCTATACCGGACTGGCAAAAAAACAGGATGGGGTTCTGCTGACCGCCCGCTTTCACGGCAATTCTTTTTCGGAAGAGAAAACGGAATTGCTTACCGGGCAGACGGCGGAATCGGAAGGCGAACAGGAGCGCCATATGGCGATTCTTCTGTTTGAACTGCTGACCAGATACTGCGGTTACACGCCCAAATGGGGAATCTTAACCGGGGTACGTCCGGTAAAGCTGCTCCGGCAGCTGAAAACGAAATTGGGTGAGCAGAAAGCTTTCGAGCAATTTCAGACGAACTATCTGGTTTCGAAAGAAAAAGCGGAATTAAGCCGTGTCACCATGCACAACGAAGAACCGATTCTGGCGCTTTCCCGCCCGGAGTCCTTCAGCCTGTATGTTTCGATTCCATTCTGCCCCAGCCGCTGCTCTTACTGCTCCTTTGTGTCGTCTTCCCTGGAACAGACGGCAAAGCTGATTCCGCAGTACCTTCCGCTGCTTTGCGAGGAAATCCGCCGCACCGGAGAAATTGCGTCCGAACTGGGGCTGCGTTTGGAGTCGGTTTATGTCGGCGGGGGAACGCCGACAACGCTTTCTGCGGAACAGCTGGCTTTGCTGCTGCGAACGATTCGGGAGAATTTTACCCTTTCGATTATCCGGGAATTCACTGTGGAGGCTGGAAGACCGGACACCATTACGGCGGAAAAGCTGGATGCACTGAAAGACGGCGGGATTACCCGCATCAGCATTAATCCCCAAACGCTGAACGATGATGTTCTGAAAATCATCGGGCGGCGCCATACAACGGCGCAGACCCTTTCTGCGTTTTCCCTTGCCCGCGAAAAGGGATTTCATAACATTAATATGGATTTAATTGCGGGCCTGCCGGGGGATACCGTTCCCGGTTTTCAAAATACATTGGACCATGTGGTTGCGTTGGCACCGGAAAGCATTACCGTGCATACTCTGGCGCTAAAGCGTTCCGCACGGATGATGCAGGAGGAAAACGAACCGTTTGGCAGCGATGCGCTTGCGGCCGGCGAAATGTTGGATTACGCGGACGCGGTGCTGGCAGAAAACGGTTATCGGCCGTACTATTTGTACCGTCAAAGCCGCATGGTCGGCAATCTGGAAAATACCGGCTGGGCCAAACCGGGCGCGGAAAGCCCGTATAATGTTTATATTATGGACGAAACGCAGACGATTCTCGCCTGCGGGGCCGGCGCAAGCAGTAAAATAAAGGGCCCACGCGCTGACCAGCTGGAGCGGATTTTTAATTTTAAATATCCATTTGAGTATGTCAGCCGCTTCCAGGAAATACTCGACAGGAAAGACCAGGTGAAGAGTATTTATGAACGATTTCAACAAATCCCAAAAACAGAATAGTTCAACCAACTATGTAGAGTACAAGAATGAGTTAAGCAGCATCAATGCCGCAGCGCTTGCTTCACCTGAAAATTTTGTAAATCGTACGGAGGAAGCTTACCACCGGAATTTGCTGTCCATTGCCGAAAGCATTACGGCGAATTCCTGTCGGCTGGTGTTGCTGTTTGGGCCGAGCAGCAGCGGAAAAACCACAACCTCTCATTTGCTGCGGAACATCTTTCAGCAAATGGGAATCGATTCGGTCATTATTTCCCTGGATGACTTTTACCGTGGGGAAAGTCAGGCGCCGCTTCTGCCGAACGGCCAGCACGATTATGAATCCGTTCAGGCGCTGAATATTCCTGAAATCCGGCAGTGCCTGATGAGTCTGATTCAAAATCATTCCTGCGACATGCCTCAGTTCAACTTTGAAATCCGCAGGCCTCATCCATACCGCAGGCATGTGGAACTGAAAGAGAACGGGGTTGCCATTGTGGAAGGCATTCATGCGCTGAATCCCATTATCCTGCAGAACTTGCCGGAAAAAGGAGTTGGAAAAATCTATATTAGTGTTAAGCAGGGGATGCGTGACGGTTCACGCCAGCTGTTTGATGCGAATGAAATGAGGCTGGTACGAAGAATTGTACGCGATTACAATTTTCGTGGAACAACCCCGCAGCGCACTTTGCAAATGTGGCCTTCCGTTATGGACGGGGAGCGCAAATACATTAAGCCGTACCGTTCCCGCGTGGATTATACGATTAATTCGCTTCATCTTTATGAAACCTGCGTGCTGAAAACACAGGCGATGGAACTGCTTCGCGCAGTCCCGGAGCAGAGCGCGCAGTACAGCACGGCCCAGCGTCTGCTGAAAAGTCTGGAGCCGTTTGTCGCCATCAGCCAGGAGTTGGTTCCGAAAAATTCCATCCTGCGCGAGTTTGTCGGCGGTGGAATCTATTAAGTTTGTTTGAATGCCGGGTGCAAACCCTGTCTGGCGTTACCTTCCAAGGTTTAGGGAAAATATTGCAATTACCGGAGTATTAGTGCTATAATCTGAGAAAAGATAATACTAAGTTAATTATGGACGGCGATTCTTCAAGCTTCGCAGGGCTTCCGTTCGGTAAAGATTGACTTTGAAAAGGAGTGTTGTTAATGGGTATTTTTGAAGATGTCGTTGTAAACGCAAAAACCGCCGTAAATGTGGTTGGCAAAAAAGCCGGTCAGTTTGTTGACATATCCAAGCTTAGAATCAGCGCAGCCGATTTAAATAATGAGATTTCAAAAAGATTCGAAACTCTTGGCCGTACTATTTATGAGGCAAAGAAAACCGATAATGATTCTTCCGAACTAGTGAATGAATGCATCACCGCAATAGACGATCTGTATGAGCAGCTGGATGCAGTCAATGAACAGATTGCCGCCATGCGGGAGAAACAGGTTTGCAAGGGGTGCGGGGAAGAGAATCCGCAGGATGCGATTTACTGCAACAAGTGCGGCCGTAAATTGTCCGAAAATTAAACGGAACCGTTCTAATTTTTCTGCAGCAGATGTAGAAAGGAAACCGTAACAGAGTTTGAAAAATTACGGAATGCGGGCCGCATTATTGGACCGTAGGCAATTTTTCAAAAGGGGGTGCTGAGGAATGAAGCGCATTCATTCTTCAGCACCCCCTTCAATGCTCGGATTATTCAGATTGTTCATATTATTTTCATTCATTCCGTATACTTTGTGTGTACAATGGTATTCGGTATTTTGATAAAACGGAAACGGATGTGTCACGATGAGAGATAGAAGATCGACAGGAACAGGCAAGCAAAGCTTTTTACATGGTGCCCTGATCCTGATGGTAGCAATCGCACTGGTCAAGGTGATCGGTGCCCTCTTTAAAATACCGCTGGCCTGGATATTGACTTCTGTGGGAAACGGATATTTCGGCAACGCCTACGCGTTGTATTTCCCAATATTCAGTCTGGCGACAGCGGGCTTTCCAATCGCTATTTCGCGCATGGTATCGGAAAATTCCGTGCGCGGAAGATATCGTGACATCCGGCAGATTCACGAAGTGGCAAAACGGATTTTTATTGTGCTGGGAATCTTCGCGTTCTGCGTAATGTTTTTCGGTGCCAAGGTCTATGTGCAGTATGCCGACAGCAATAACCCGCAGAACGCCCTGCCTGCCATTTACGCGCTGGCGCCGGCGGTCTTCTTTAACAGCCTGATGGCGATTTACCGCGGATATTACGAAGGCCTGCGCAATATGTATCCAACCGCGATTTCGGAAATACTGGAGGCCCTGTCAAAACTCATTTTCGGTCTTGCGGGGGCTCTGCTGGTGATTCAGTCCGGTATGAGGGAGTTTTCCGCGTATGGCACGGTTTACGGGGTTAAGCAGGCATCTGCTGAATTCGCTAAACAGGCGACCTTGCCATACGCCGCGGCAGCGGCAATCTTCGGCGTCACAATCGGCTCCGTAATCGGGTTTATCTTCCTGTTTTGTTATTATAAATTCCGCGGCGACGGGATTACCCATGAAATGCTTCGTTCCTCCCCGCGTCCGCTGCCGATGCGCGTCACGCGCTCCCGCCTGATCCGCACTGCCATTCCGATTGCACTGGGCGCCATCGCGGTCAACCTGTCTTCGCTGATTGACGCTACTTTTCTAAAGCGCAGAATCAATGATATTATGTTGTCCAACCCCGATGTGATTTTGAACATGTATAAAAACGATCTTCCGGCCTATGTTGTCCAGATGAATAACGTTCCTACGGCACTGTACGGCTGTTTTGCCAACGCCAGCACGCTGTTTATGCTGGTGCCGGCAATTACACAGGCGTTCGGCGTAAGTGCGCTTCCAAATGTAACAGAGGCATGGACGCAGGGCAACCCGAAAAGGATTAAGAAAAGCATTGAAATGGTTCTGCGCATTGTGGCTATGATTACCATTCCGGCCGGTATGGGGCTGTCGGTTTTATCTGGGCCTATTGCCAAGCTGCTGTTCGGCGGGGCGGACAATGCCCCCGACATCATTGGCAGAATTCTGGTAGTTTTGGGACTTGGCGCGATTTTTGCGGCTATGAGCACCCCCATCAACAGTATGCTTCAAGCGGTTGGCCGTGTGGATTTGCCGGTTAAACTCCTTTTAGTCGGGCTTTTGATTAAATTGGTTCTTAATTACACTCTTGTCGGCATTCCACAAATCAATGTAATGGGCGCGGGCACCGGGACGCTTGTGTGTTACTTGTTTATTACCGTGTTTTCCCTTTACTTCCTCTGCAGGGAAACCAAGGTAATCCCGAACTTTGTCGCCATTTTCATCAAACCGCTTCTTTCTTCTTTGATTTGCGTGGGGGCGGCGTATTTTACGGAAAAACTGCTATCCATGGTGATTTCCGCAAAGATCGCAACGCTTTTTTCCATTGTCCTTGCAGGTATTATTTACGTAATTTGCATGCTTTGGTTCCGTGCTTTGCATAAAAGCGACCTAATTATGCTTCCAAAAGGACAAAAAATTACAAAAATACTTGAAAAACATAATTGGATAAGGTAAAATGGTAGCAGTTTCACCGAGAAATTTACAATGGAGATTTTAAATTTGGATTTTAAGCGGAAGAACCGGTATACTATTGATGAACTGCTGAATATTATGCAAATCTTGCGTTCCCCGGAAGGATGCCCTTGGGACCGGGAACAAGATCATCAAAGCATTCGAAATTGCCTAATTGAAGAAACTTATGAGGCGGTCGAAGCAATTGACAACGATGATTCGGAACTGCTGAAGGAAGAACTCGGCGATGTTCTTTTGCAGGTTCTGTTTCATTCACAGCTTGAAAAAGAGCAGGGACGCTTTGATTTTTCCGATGTTGTGGATGGAATTGCGCAAAAAATGGTGATTCGCCATCCTCATGTTTTTGGCGATGCCGTGGCATCCGATTCCGATGCAGTGCTCATCAAATGGGATGAGATTAAAAAGGAAACGAAGCACCAGACCACACAGACGCAGGTTTTGCAGAGCGTTTCCAAAGCGCTGCCCGCGCTTATGCGCAGCGCGAAGGTCCAGCACAAAGCCGCCAAAGTTGGTTTTGACTGGCCCGATATTTCCGGCGCAATGGAAAAGGTCCGTGAGGAAACGGAAGAACTGAACGAGGCGATTGCTTCCGAAAATGCGCAGCACTGTGAGGAAGAACTGGGCGACCTTCTGTTTTCCGTTGTAAACGTCTCCCGGTTTCTCCAAGTGGAACCCGAACAAGCCCTTGCCAAGTCGTGCGAAAAGTTTATTGCCCGTTTTGCAGTAATGGAACGGCTTGCACAAGAACGCGGAATGGATTTGCAAACATTAACTTTGCAGGAAATGGATCAGCTTTGGAATGAGGCCAAGGTGATGTAATGATTCTCAGCATGAAGCTGTTGAATAATAAAAAAATGGAGGTTATATTTAATGAATAAGACCGAATTAATTGCTGCTGTTGCTGAAAAAGCAGGAATGTCTAAGAAGGATGCCGATACGGCTGTAAATGCGGTGCTCGACACCATTATTTCTACTGTAGCGAACGATGAGAAGGTTCAGATTGTTGGTTTTGGTACATTCGAGGTTCGTTCCCGCAGCGAACGTCAGGGCCGTGACCCGAGAACAAATTCTCCGATTACGATTCCTGCTTCCAGAGTCCCTGCATTTAAGGCTGGCAAGGCATTTAAAGACGCGACTACAAAATAATCTCTGTTCCTTATTTTCTGTCATTTCAGGGCTGTAACAGTAATCGTTACAGCCCTTTCTATATCTTCTCACAATACTACAAATTTCTTGAAATACGATGGAGGACTCGACGATGAGATTGGATAAATATCTGAAAGTATCCCGAATTATCAAACGCCGCACTGTGGCAAACGAAGCCTGTGACGCGGGGCGCGTGTTGGTAAACGGAAAGGTTGCGCGCGCTTCTTATGAAGTAAAGCCCGATGATATTCTGGAACTGCAGCTGGGTTCCCGCGTGGTAAAAGCGCAGATTCTCAGCGTTAACGAGTATGCAAGAAAAGGGGAGGCAGAAGAACTGTATAAAATTCTGTCCGATGAGCCAAAGGCGTAAAAAACGTCAGTTTTGGAATTACGAATTAAGTCGTTCAATAGAAATTAAGAACCGCGTAATAACTGGCCGGATTGGCTTGTGAATTACTTTAATCAGCGGTTACTTAGTATATGCTTCTCTCCTTCCGCATACAAATTAGGGATAACAGGTAGGAGGGAGTAAAAATGACTGAAGAGAAAAAGACTGTCAAGGTGCCTCACAGCCTGATTGTGGAGAACCGAAAACTGCTGACCGCCACCGGGGTGTCGAATGTAGATAGTTTTGATGAGCAGACGATTGTTGCCTATACTGACCTTGGGGAACTGGTGATTCACGGCTCTCAGCTGAAAATTAATAAACTTAATGTGGAGACCGGAGAGCTGAGCTTGACCGGAGAGATCACCTCCATGACCTATACCGACAACAAGCCTGCGGGAGGCTTATTTTCCAGGCTGTTCAAATAGGGAGTGAGGCCTCTTGTATACGAGTCAAGACTACCAGTTTCAGGGCTTCCTGGTTTCCATTCTGGCCGGTGTTCTGCTGGGGCTTTTTTATGATTTTTTCCGTATTTACCGGACGGTGTTTCGTCCGGAAAAGCGAGCGGTTTTCTTTCAAGACTTATTTTATATGGCGTGTGCCGCCCTAATTACGTTTTTGGTGTCCGTCGGGGTGAACTTCGGGGAGGTTCGCTTTTATATTTTGGCAGGAGAGGCAATCGGCTGGTGCCTGTACTACCTGACCATCGGCACAGTTACGTATCAGGTTTTCCGCTTTGTTTCGCATATTCTGCGAAAGTATTTGATTTATCCGCTTAAGCGGTTTTTCGGGATGATTTTTCGCTGGATCTTTAAAAAATTCAATCTTCTATATAAAAATGTTAAAATTACCATTGAAAATCAGAAAAAACGCTTGAAACAGCACAAACAAATAGTGTATAATCAATCTAATAGAAAACGCGTGAAAACCAAGCAAAAAGCACGAAAAAGAGGAGCCGGGAACAAGACGCTTAAAATACGGAAGCGCAAACAAGCTGGAGGTCGGAACAGAGCATGAAGGTACTCAAGGGTAAAAAAAGGCACGGCAGTATTTTGCTGCGGATAGCAGTTTTTGCTTTCGCTCTTTATACGGTTGCGGCTCTTGTGAATCAACAGGTTCAAATTACTCAAAAGCGCCAAGAACTGGAAGCGATCCGTCAGCAGATACAAATACAGGAAATTAAGAACGAAGACATAAAACATGCGTTAACGACCGGTGACAGCGCAAGCAAGGATTATATGGAGCGTATCGCCCGTGAATCCTTGCATATGGCAAAGCCGGGTGAGCGTGTTTTTGTAAATATAGCCGGGAACTAATGGCTCAATTTTAAGGAGGATATTGCTTACATATGCAGCTTGAGGTAGGAACAGTTCTGGAAGGCAAAGTAACAGGAATCACAAAGTTTGGTGCTTTTGTTGAATTACCGGGCGGTAAAACCGGCATGGTTCATATATCGGAAGTGGCGCCCACATTTGTGAAGGAAATTCGTGATTTCGTAACGGAAAACCAAACCGTTAAAGTGAAAATCATGAGTATCAGTGAAGATGGAAAAGTAAGCTTGTCCATGAAAAAAGCAATTACTCCTCCGCCAAGGGGAACTGCACCTGCGTCCGCACCCGGTAGACCGGGGAATTACGAATGGCAGGCCAGAAAAAATGAATCGATGAATTTTGAGGATATGATGTCCAAGTTTAAGCAGGCCAGCGACGAAAAAATGTCCGACCTGAAAAAATGCATGGACTCGAAGCGCGGCGGTTTTTCCCGGCATTCAAACCCGAATCGTTAATCACTTGATATAATACCGAGCGGAGTGCGCGCACTCCGCTTTTTCTTTCACATGTTTCTTTCACATGATTAATTAATGACACACTGATAGCAGATACCGGGGCGGCAGCCACGATGATGCTATGGAATATTCTGGAGGATTTATGTACATAATCAATGCAAAAGTTTTTACCATGACGGGAACCATCATTCCATGCGGCTGGATTCACGAAGAGAACGGGAAAATCGCTGCGCTGGGGGAAATGACGGATTTTCCCGGGAACGCGCAGGATGTTCTTGACGTTCACGGGGCAGGTGTTTACCCAGGATTTATTGACGCCCACACGCACTTGGGGATTTGTGAAGACAGCCTGACCTTTGAGGGCGACGATACCAACGAGGAAACCGACCCGGTTTCTCCGCAGCTTCGCGCGATTGATGCGGTGAATCCACTGGACCGCTGCTTTACGGAAGCTCTGGAAGCCGGAGTAACCACCGTGGTGACCGGCCCCGGCAGTGCAAACCCGATCAGCGGGCAAATGGCTGCAATCAAGACCTATGGGTGCTGTATTGACGATATGATTGTAAAAGCGCCGGTGGCCATTAAAATGGCATTGGGTGAAAACCCCAAAACGGTTTACCACGGAAAAAATCAGGCGCCGTCTACCCGCATGGCGACTGCTGCGCTGATTCGTGAGGAACTGTTCAAGGCAAAGCGTTATATGGAAGACTTGCAGCGTTCGCAGCAAGACGAGGACTTTGACCCGCCGGAGTACGATATGAAATCGGAAGCGCTGATACCTGCGCTGAAAGGGGAAATTGAAGTCCATTTTCACGCGCATCGTGCAGACGATATTTTCACTGCCGTACGAATCGGCACGGAATTTCATCTGAACTATGTCATTGTTCATGGGACGGAAGGACATTTGATTGCCGACGCGCTCAAACAGAAAAAAGTTCGGATTCTTTCCGGACCGTTCCTTTGCGATCGTTCCAAACCGGAACTGCATAATCTGACTCCGGCCTGCGCCGGGATCCTTTCTTCAAAAGGAATTCCCACTGCAATTATCACTGATCATCCGGTGATCCCTCTTCAGTATCTGCCCATGTGCGCCGGGCTTGCGGTTCGCGAAGGAATGAAATCGGAAGAGGCGCTGAAGGCGATTACCATTTATCCGGCCAGAATCTGCGGGATTGACAGCAGAGTCGGTTCCATTGAAGTCGGAAAAGATGCCGATTTGGTAGTGTTTGACGCGAATCCTTTGGATATGACATCTAAACCGAAGTATGTGATTGCAGGTGGAAAAATAGTTTCCAGGAAGTAACCCGGAAGGGGTATGTTAGTTATGAGGGAAATCAAGGCTTCTCAAATTACGGAGGCGGTTAGGCGGCTTTGCGTGGAAGCAAACCGCATTCTGCCGCAGGATTTGGAACAGAAAATAACCGACGCAGCGGAAATGGAATCTTCTCCGCTTGGGCAGGCCATTCTGTCCGATTTGTGCAGGAATATGGATGCCGCGCGGGAATTGGAGCTCCCAATATGCCAGGATACCGGAATGACGGTGGTTTTTGCGGAAATCGGGCAAGAGGTTCATATTAGCGGCGGGTTTGAGGACGCGGTGAACGAAGGTGTGCGGCAGGGCTACACGCAGGGACTTTTGCGCTGTTCGGTGGTTTCCGACCCCATTCGCCGCGGAAACACGGGGGATAATACCCCGGCGATTCTGCATACCCGTCTTGTGCCTGGTGACCGGATTTACCTTACAGTGGCGCCTAAAGGATTCGGAAGCGAAAATATGAGCAGAATAAAGATGTTTACGCCTTCTGCGACGGAACAGGATATTATTGATTTTGTCACAGATACGGTTCGAACCGCCGGCAGCAACCCGTGCCCCCCGGTTGTTCTGGGTGTTGGAATCGGCGGGGACTTTGAAAAATGCGCCGAGCTGGCGAAACAGGCGCTTTGCCGTTCCGTTTCCAAACGGAACTCAGACCCGTTTTACGCGGAGCTGGAAACACGCATGCTGAAAGCGGTCAATGAACTGAATATCGGGCCGCAGGGATTCGGCGGCAGTACAACCGCACTCGCGGTTAATATTGAAACGTTTCCCACCCATATTGCGGGCCTGCCCGTTTCGGTAAATGTTGGCTGTCATGTCACAAGGCATAAAAGTACGACAATTTAACTGCTATTTGCTGGTATTTTTTTAGTTATTATGTTATAATATAGCCATGGATTCCTTTTATAATCCAAATAGTCCTATTTTTAAGGAGATGTTGGTATGAAAATTACTATTACCGGCAGAAAAGTGAACTTAAGGGATAATTTTAAGGAATTGGCAAAGAAGAAGTTGTCGAGATTTGATCGTATCTTTGATGAGGATGCGCAGGCTAACGTTGTGGTAACGGTGGAACGCAATCGCCAGACAGTGGAAATTACCATTCGAAATCGAGGAATCATTTTTAGAGCAGAATCCACCGACTTCGAGATGAACGATGCACTGGATCAGGTCATTAGTTCGCTGGGCCGCCAGATTCGTAAAAATAAAAGCAGACTGGAAAAGCAGATTCATTCCGCTGCGCTGGATCAGTACGTGGAGGAATATCTGCATTCGCAGGAAGAGGATGATACGCAGGACTATCAGATTGTGCGTACCAAGCACTTCTTTGTAAAGCCGATGACCACAGATGAAGCAATTTTGCAAATGAATCTGCTGGACCATCAGTTCTTCCTGTTCCGCAATGAGGACAACGGAGCGATCAACGTTGTTTATAAGCGAAAAGATGGGAACTATGGATTATTGGAACCCGATGTGGAATAATAGAATTTGCCGCACACGCCCGTGCGTTTCAACACGGTGCCTAATAGATTGAATTTACTTTTAAATTTATGGGGCTGCGTTCTGCGCAGCCCTTTTTTTGCAGTATGGAAAGGATGTTACGAATGGAAGAATATAAGCTGGTTGCCCCTTGCCTTTTGGGAATTGAGGGGCTTGTGGCGGACGAAATAAAACAGATGGAAGCGCAGAATGTTCAGGCCCAGAACGGCCGTGTGTTTTTTGACGGTTCCGATGAGATGCTGGCGCGTGCGAACCTCAACTCGCGTTTTTCAGAGCGAATCCTGATTCAGGTGGGCAGTTTCACAGCCCGCAGCTTTGAAGAACTATTTGAATCCGTAAAAGCCCTGCCATGGGAACGCTGGATTGCGAAAAACGATGCGTTTCCGGTAAAGGGAAGAAGCCTCAATTCCAAATTGGCCAGTATTCCGGACTGCCAGTCCATCATCAAAAAAGCGGTGGTGGAACGTCTGAAGCAGAAATACCATGTCGGTTGGTTTGAAGAAACTGAAGCGCTGGTGCAAATTCAGTTCCTGATTATGAAAGATCAGGTCAGTATGATGATCGATACTTCCGGCGCAGGACTGCATAAGCGGGGTTACCGCGCAAATTCGACCGAAGCCCCGATTAAGGAAACCCTTGCTGCCGCACTGGTGCATTTGTCACGGGTACGCAGGGATGCCAATTTTATCGACCCGTTTTGCGGTTCGGGTACCATCCTGATTGAAGCGGCGTTATACGCGCTCAATATTGCCCCTGGAATTCAGCGGCATTTTTCTGCGGAAAAATGGGATACTATTGACCAAAACGTGTGGCAGCGGGAACGGATACGTGCGCAGGAACTGGTACGGCATGATTCCTCTTTTATGGCGCACGGTTATGATATTGACGGCGCCGCGGTGACCCTTACGCTGGAAAATGCACGAAAGGCTGGGGTAATTGCCCATGTACGGGCGGAAAAACGGGCCATTGAAGAATTTAAGCCAGAGGGGGAATACGGCTGCGTCATTTGCAACCCACCCTATGGGGAACGCCTGCTTGACATTCGTCAGGCAGAAGAGCTTTACCGCACTATGGGCAGGGTGTTTGAACGCAGGCATGGTTGGAGCTATTCCATCATCAGCCCCGATGAAACCTTCGAGGAATGTTTTGGCAGAAAGGCAGATCGTCGCAGAAAACTGTACAACGGAATGATTAAATGCCAGTATTATATGTATTTTAAATCCAATAATATTGTTTGATATAAGTGAGCATCCGAAGATGCGCTGCACAAAAAACAGGAGATTACAAAGTACAATGCGCTATATATTCATCATTAATCCCACCGCGGGGAAACGAAATCCATACCAGACCGTATTTCCGCAGATTGCCAGTTATTGTCGGCAGCAGGGAATTGAATATACTGTCCACATTACTGCCCAGCCCAGACAGGCGACCGAACTGACCAGACAGCACGGAAGCAAGGGGGATGCGGTTCGCGTTTATGCCATCGGCGGGGACGGAACGCTCAGCGAGGTAGCCGCGGGCGCCTTTGGAATGCCAAATGTAGAGGTTGGGGCAATTCCCTGTGGTTCCGGAAACGATTATGTCAAAACGTTTGGCGCAGCGGAGGACTTCCTTTCGCCTGAAAAGCAGATTCACGCGGCATCGCGCTGGGTGGATATGATTGAATCCAACGGACAGCGGTCTTTGAATGAAAGCTCTGTCGGGTTGGACGCGAAAGTTGGAATGGAATCGGAACGACTGAAACGGATTTTGTCTATGGGCAAATTCGTCAATGGCCCTGCGATTTACAAAACAGCACTGGTGAAAACGCTGTTTGGCCCGCTCGAAAATCATCTGCGGATTTGCATTGACGGAACGTATTTTGAGGGAAATTATCTTTTCGCGATTGCCGCAAGCGGAAAGTACTACGGAGGCGGGTTTTGCTGCGCGCCTTCAGCTGTTCCGGACGACGGACTGCTCGATTTTATCCTGATTCAAAAGCCGCCCCTTCTTCGCATCCCGGCTCGGGTTGCCCTGTTCCGGGAAGGAAAGCATTTAACTTCGCCGAAGTTCAACGGACTCCTTACGTTTCGCCGTGGGAAAAGGATGTCTGTGGAGGCGGACCGGCCGGTTGCCGCTAACTTTGATGGGGAATATCGGCTGATTCAGAAAGAAAGTTTTCAGGTGCTGCCGCGCGCAATTCGCTTCCTGCTCCCATGTGATTCCTGTTTTTTCAATAAAAATTGTAAATAATTTATTAAATTGCATTTTTTCATAAAAAATCTATTGATTTTTTATTAGCAAGCCGCTAAAATAGGTTTAGCACTCATGGGAATAGAGTGCTAAGTAACTTAATAAACTTTAAGGAGGACATATTTATGACTGTTAAACCATTATCAGACAGAGTTCTCATCAAAATGGAAGAAGCGGAAGAAACAACAAAAAGCGGTATTATTCTTGCCGGTGCAGCAAAGGAAAAACCGCAGATTGCTGATGTAATTGAAGTTGGCCCCGGCGGAATGGTCGACGGTAAAGAAGTTAAAATGTACGTGAAAAAAGGCGATCGCGTCATTACCAGCAAATATTCCGGCACCGAGATTAAACTGGACGGTCAGGAATATACCATTGTTCGCCAGAGCGATATTCTTGCTGTTGTTGAATAAGTCAATTCAGAAACAAACGCGTGTGAAATGCTGCGGGATGCAACCTTATTGACTTTTATACAATCATCTTATTAAGTGGAGGAATTTTTTATGGCAAAACAGATTATCTATGGCGAAGAAGCCAGAAAAGCTCTCTTAAGCGGTATTAATCAGCTTTCCGATACGGTAAAGATTACACTTGGCCCGAAGGGCCGCAACGTCGTTCTGGACAAAAAGTTCGGCGCTCCGCTGATTACTAACGACGGTGTTACCATTGCAAAGGAAATTGAGCTGGAAGATCCCTTCCAGAATATGGGCGCTCAGCTGGTAAAGGAAGTTTCCACAAAAACCAACGACGTGGCCGGCGACGGTACCACAACGGCTACTCTGCTTGCTCAGGCCCTGATTCGTGAAGGCATGAAGAACGTTACCTCCGGTGCGAATCCGATGATTCTGCAGAAGGGTGTTCAGAAGGCTGTTGACGCGGCGGTGAAGTCCTTGGCGGATCATTCTAAGAAGGTTGACGGAACCGATGATATTGCCCGTGTTGCTACCATTTCCGCATCCAACGACTTTATTGGCAAACTGATTGCCGAAGCGATGGAGAAGGTTTCTTCCGACGGTGTTATCACAGTTGAGGAATCCAAGACAGCGGAAACATATTCCGAAGTAGTAGAAGGCATGATGTTCGACCGCGGCTATGTTTCTCCTTACATGGTAACCGATACCGAAAAAATGGAAGCCGTCATTGACGACGCTTATATCCTGATCACCGATAAGAAAATTTCAAACATTCAGGAAATTCTTCCGTTGCTCGAAAGCATTCTGAAGTCGGGCAAGAAGCTGGTTATCGTTGCTGAGGATATTGAGGGCGAAGCGCTTACCACGCTGGTTCTGAACAAACTGCGCGGCACCTTTACCTGCGTTGGCGTAAAGGCTCCGGGCTTTGGCGACAGAAGAAAAGAAATGCTTCAGGATATCGCAGTTCTGACCGGCGGCCAGGTTATTTCTGAAGAACTCGGGCTTGAACTGAAGGATACCACTCTGGAACAACTCGGACGTGCTCGTCAGGTGAAAGTGGACAAAGAGAACACCATCATTGTTGACGGCATGGGCGACAAGAAGGCAATCGAAGCCAGAGTAAACCAGATTCGTTCTCAGATTGCTACCACTACTTCCGACTTTGACCGTGAAAAGCTCCAGGAGCGCCTTGCAAAGCTGTCCGGCGGCGTAGCGGTTATTAAAGTTGGCGCTGCTACCGAAGTAGAAATGAAAGAAAAGAAGCTCCGCATTGAGGACGCTCTTGCCGCAACAAAGGCAGCTGTGGAGGAAGGCATCGTGGCCGGCGGCGGCGTTGCTCTGCTCAATACCATGGCAGATGTCCAGAAGGTTGTGGATTCCTGCGAAGGCGACGAAAAGACCGGCGCTCGGATTGTACTGAGAGTTCTGGAAGAGCCGATTCGCCAGATTGCTGCAAATGCAGGCCTGGAAGGCTCCGTTATCGTTGATAACATTAAGAAGGCCAATAAGATTGGCTATGGCTTCAACGCACTGACCGAGGAATACGGCGACATGCTGTCCTTCGGTATTGTGGACCCGACGAAGGTAACCCGTTCCGCACTGCAGAACGCTGCTTCCGTTGCAACCATGGTTCTTACCACCGAATCCCTTGTCACCGATATTAAAGAGCCAACCCCGGCTCCTGCTGCTCCGGCTGACCCGGGCATGGGCGGAATGTATTAATTCCGCAAATAAAAAATGGACGCGAGCATCGCGTCCGTCCAATCAGAAAAGGCTGCCTTGCGGCAGCCTTTTTATTTTGCACATTTTATGTTTCTAGGGAAGATCGCGTCGGCTATGTCAAGAGAAGTTCGCAATTTAGGGGCTCCACGAAATAAATTAAGCTGCGTTTAGCAGAAGTGTCTGAATCGATTTAGGATTCAAATATGCTCTGGAAACGGACCAATCTTCAGCGTATTCCATGAGATATGTTGTTACCAGCCGCAAGTAGGAATCGTTGTTTGGAAATATCCCAACGACGTTGGTTCTGCGCCGGATTTCCTTGTTCAGCCGTTCCAGCATATTGGTCGATGAAATTTTACGGGCATCAAGCTCGGGGAATGCATAGAAAGCCAGTGAGTCCTCCAGCCCATCTTCCAGAAGCTCGATTGCCTTGGGAAACCGCTTCCCATATTGCTCCGACAACTGCTTTGCGCGCTGTTGGGCTAATTGGAGAGAAGGTGCCAGCCAGATTTCTTTTAGTTGGGCTGCAAAGGATTCTTTTTCTTTCTGCGGTATATGAGCCAGAATATTTCGCATGAAATGCACTTTGCAGCGCTGCCAGGATGCGCCGGGAAAACTTTCTCGGATGGCGGCAATCAGCCCTTTGTTCGCATCGGAAACCACCAGCAGCGGCGTTTTCAAACCGCGATCCAAAAGACTTTGAAACAACTTGGATTCATCCAGCATCGGTTCTACGGCGAGAATGTCCCTGTGTCCTTGCTCGTTTACGCCGCAGACAACCATCACCGCCATGCTGACGACACGGCCATCCATACGGACTTTTTCGTACAGGGCATCCGTCCAAATGACAGGATAACGGGTATCCGTCAGAGAATGGTTGCGAAATTCCTGTACCTGTTCATTGAGTCCTTTTGTCATCTCACTGACCTGACTGCGGGAGAGGTTCTCTATCCCCAGACTGTGAGCCAGCTTTTCCATCTTCCGTGTAGACACGCCCTGCACGAACGCCTCCTGAATAACCTGTATCAGCGCCGCCTCGCTGCGTTTGCGTTCCGTGACAAAGAAAGGGATGTATCCCTGACTGCGCAGCTTTGGCACCATGAGATACATCGTCCCTACGCGAGTATCCAGCCGCCGGGGGCGATATCCGCAGCGGTAGTCGCTTCGAGACGGATTATGCGCATTCTTTTCCGCTCCCACAAGGCCGGAAACCTCCGCCTCCATCAGTTGAGCGCAGAGCCATTCCAGCATACTGAGCATCGGGTCGGGCTCCGCCATACATTTCAGTAGCAATTCCGTAAGATCTGTGTTATTCTTTCCTTGAGTCATTGGGGCCAACTCCTTCTTTGAATGTCTCGATACCATTCATTTTATCGGAGTCCCAATGGCTTTTCTATACCTTCGCGAAATTGCGAACTTTATTGTACTCTATCATCGCGTCCGTCCATCCAGTCAAAAAATTTTTAGGCGGAAAAACGCTTTCCATCACGTTCTTTTACAAAGGGCACCGGTTTCCAGTGCCCTTTGTAAAAATATATGCCCAGGACTTCTTATTTCAGTCCCATTTTTTCTTCCCGGAAAATCCGGACGTCCATTTCCTTCAGATCCGGGGAAAGAATCGGTTTCATCGGCATATGTGCAAAAATATCCTTTTCTAAATCGATGCCGGGTGCTATTTCGCAGAGCACCAGTCCGTCCTTTGTAAGGCGGAAAACCGCGCGTTCCGTGATATAAAGAATTGGTTGGTTTGTTTTAATCGCCTGTTTTGCGCTGAATGTAATATGTTCCAGCTTCTCAATGAATTTATTTACGGAGCCCTCATTTACAATATGAAGCTTTCCGTCGCGTACTTCTGTTTTGAGTCCCTTTGCCGTGAAAGTGCCGCAGAATATGACCTGCTTTGCGTTTTGTGAAATATCGATGAAACCTCCGCAGCCGGGCAGTTTCGGCCCGAATTTGGAAACGTTCACGTTGCCGTCGGGGTCGGCTTCCGCAAAGCCGAGAAAAGCCTGATCCAGCCCGCCACCCTGATAAAAGTCAAACATAGAGGGCTGCGGCATAATGCAGCGGGGATTCAGGCTGACACCGAAATCCAGTCCGCTCTGCGGATTCCCGCCCGTGATGCCGGATTCTACGGTCAGGGTAAAGAGGTCGGTAATGCCTTCTTCCATTGCGACGGAGGAAATATACTCCGGAATTCCGATGCCAAGGTTGACAATGCTGTTTGGTTTCAGTTCCATCGCGGCGCGTCGGGCAATAATTTTTTTATTGCCGAGTGGGGCTGGGATAAACTCAGCCAGGCCCATTTGATGTTCCCCTGAAAATCCGGGGTTGTATTGTGTGGCAAAGGTCTGCATGTGGTATTTTATATCGGATACCACCACGACGGCGTCCACAAGGATTCCCGGGATTTCCACCTTCTGCGGGTCAAGCGAGCCGGCTTTCACCACACGTTCCACCTGCACAACAACGGTTCCGCCGGAGTTTTTGCAAGCCTGAGCAACGGCTAAAGCTTCCGCCTTTACGCCGCTGCGCTCCATCGAGATATTGCCATCCTCGTCAGCATATGTACCGGAAAGAATACAGAAATCGACCGGGTGCGTTTTGTAGAAGAGGTATTCTTTTCCGTCCACTTCTACCAGTTTTACAAGGTCTTCGGCCTGCCGTGTCCGCTCGTTCAGCTTTCCGCCAAGCAGTCTGGGGTCCACAAAAGTGCCCAGCCCCACGTGGGTTAGAGTGCCGGGCTTATGCGCCGCGCAGTCGCGGAACATGTGGGCGGTAACGCCCTGGGGAAAATCATAAGCAAGAATTTTATTGTCGGCAGCCATTTTGCCAAGCTTCGGCGCAAGGCCCCAGTGTGCACCAATTGCCCGGCTTACCAGTCCTTCGTGGGCAAAATGGTTCAGTCCCTTTTCTTTTGCGTCCCCCTGCGCCGCACAGAACAGCAGCGTCAGGTCTTTCGGGCTACCGGTTTCCATAAAGCGTTCTTCGATTGCCAGGGCAAGTTCTTCCGGAAACGATGCACCAATAAAGCCGCTTGTCGCCAAATTTACGTGGTCCGGGACCAAATCGGCGGCTTCACGCGCAGTAATAATTTTTACAGCCATGAATCGACACTCCCCAGTAGAATAGATTGTTAATATTATATCATTCTCAGGAAATGAATTCAAGTAAGAGAATCTTTTGAAGCTGTGTGCCAGCAAAAGAATATTTTTGTTTAAAAAATCTTTCAAATATGCTAAACTATTATAAACTTTTACGAATAACCGGAAAAGTTTCGCTTTTTCCGCCGCGGTCAGGTCGAAAATGGAAGCGCTGCGAAAGGATTGTTGAGCATGGAATACACCGGAAATACAAAAATGAAGCTGCTTGTTCTAATGAAATTGCTGACGGAATATTCCGACGAGGAACATCCGATGAATTCCTCGGAGCTCTGTTCACTTTTAGAGCAGGCCGGGATTCACAGTGAGCGCAAATCCCTGTATCGCGATATCGCTATTTTATCAGAAGCCGGAATTGATATTGTCCGCACCAAATCGCCGCGTCCGGGATTTTTTATTGCAAAAAGGGAATTTGAACTGCCGGAAGTACGTCTTTTAATGGACGCGGTGCTTACTGCACCCTTTATCACCAATAAAAAAACGACCGAACTTACGGAAAAGCTCAAGTCGTTGTTAAGCCGCCATCAGGCAGAAAGTATATCCAATCAGATTTTTATTGAAAAACGCGTAAAATTTGACAACGAAGAAATTTATTATACCATTGATGCAATCAACCGTGCGATTGCAAACAATAAGCAGATTACCTTTCAGTACCGGCATCGCGTCATTAAAGACCATAAATTGGGGTTTGATTCAGGAAGAGAGTTTACCATTAGCCCCTATGCGCTGATTTGGGCGAACGATAAGTATTACCTTGCCGGCAACTATGCCAAATATGACGACGTAAGCAATTACCGAGTGGACCGAATGCGGCACGTGGTCGTTACCGAACAGGAAGCGCGTCCTTTTTCAGAAGTCAGCCCCTACCGTGAATATTTTGATTCCGCCGACTATCTGAAAAAAAGCTTTAATATGTATCATGGTGAGCAGGAAATGGTGGAGCTCCGCTGTACGAACGATATTCTGGAAACGGTGGCAGACAAATTCGGGGACGAAGTGGAGTTTTGCTGTCACGATGAAAAGGGTTTTACTGTGCGTGCCCGTGTTTACGTCAGCAAAGGCCTGGTAGAATGGCTTTTGCAGTACGGGGATCGGATTGTGGTTCAGCAGCCAAAACATCTTCGTGAAGAAATGATTCACCAAATCGAAGCACTGCGTGGGGCATATGGAATCAGTCAAAAAACATGTGCTCTATAAAAATTTTCAATCCGATTCCAATCAGCACAATCCCTCCGAAAATTTCCGCCTTGGAGGAGCAGAAAATTCCGAATGTTTTTCCAATGTAAACGCCAATAAAACAAATGACGAATGTAATCAGCCCGATCACCAAAATGGAGGCTAACAGCAGCGGTATGGTGGAAGCGCCCACAGCAGTTGGCAGAATTACACCGGTAACCAGCGCGTCAATGCTGGTTGCGACCGCCAACGCGATCAGCCGTTTGAAATGAATGTCGTTCTGCTTTCCGTGAAATTCTCCGCAGCCGGCTTTTTTGCGGGATTCCACAATCATTTGGATTCCGAGGAATCCCAGCAAAATCAGAGCAATCCAGTGGTCTACAGTGCAGATAATCTGTTCGCCGGCTTTTCCGACCGCCCAGCCAATCATTGGCATTAAAGCCTGAAAAAAGCCGAAGCAGACGGCAATTTTTAAAGCAAACAGCGGGGTTACTTTCTTTGTTATCGCTCCGTTTGTAATGCTTACGGCAAATGCGTCCATGGCAAGGCCGACTGCAATTCCGCAAAGAGAAACACTGTCCATTGAAAATCCTCCGATATCATCCGGTCAATTACCATTCATCGTTTGCCGGCTGCCTGAATTTCATTCTGCAACCCGCTGAAAATTAAGAAAACTGTTTTATATTCAAGCCAGCCGGATTGATAAAAATCCGGTTTCCTGGTTGAAAAGAAAATTCATCTGAAACATTCGTGCACATGCCGAAAATATTGAACCGTAATTGACGATAGTAAACTTATTTATAATATAATTTTTCAAAAATAATGTCAATTTATTTCTCAAAATTTCCGATATATAAATAAAGCTGATAAAGCTATTTCATTCAACGTCCGCGTTTTGTTTGAAACATTAAAGCCAGGCATTGTTTGCAACATGCCGTAAACTGCGCAGCCAGACGAAGGGCGCCGTATGGAACCGACCATAAATCCGAAAAAATTGGTATTTCTGGGTTTTATTCGATTATTTTCTTTTTACAGATTCTTACGGGCAAGAATGTAGTTGCGTTTCGATTAAGTGGTGAGGAGGCCGATATCATGCAAATAGGCAAATATGTTATGGCTTTGGATGAAGGAACAACCAGTTCCCGCGCGGTGATTTTCAACGCTTACGGAGCCATCGCAGGCATGGGGCAGAAGGAGTTTACCCAGTATTACCCGCAGCCCGGGTATGTGGAGCAGGACCCGGTGGAAATTCTGGAGGCACAGCTTTACGCGATGCGCGAGGCCGTCGCCCAAGCCGGAATCAAGGCGGAGGACATTGCCTGCATCGGAATCACCAACCAGCGTGAAACCACCGTTGCATGGGACTTCCTGACCGGCGTTCCCATTTGTAACGCCATTGTTTGGCAGTGCAGGCGAACCGCGCCGGAATGCGAGCGCCTGAAAGAAAAAGGATGGGGGGATTACATTTACCGAACCACCGGCCTGATTATTGACGCGTATTTTTCGGGCACCAAAATGAAATGGATTTTGGATAATGTTCCCGCCGCAAAGGAGCTGGCGGCAAAAGGCAGACTGCGGTTTGGAACGATTGATACCTGGTTGGTTTATTCCCTGACGGACGGGCAGGCGTATGTTACCGATGTTTCCAATGCTTCCCGCACTATGCTGTTTGATATTCACCGCTTGTGCTGGGACCAAAAGCTGATTGAGGAATTCGGCATTCCGCGCGGAGCACTGCCGCAGGTAGTGGAATCCAGCGGAATCGTCGGCATGTGCCAGAGCCCGGTTCTGGGACTGGAAATTCCGATTGCCGGTATTGCTGGCGACCAGCACGCGGCGCTTTTTGGGCAATGCTGTTTTGAACCCGGCATGGCGAAAAATACATACGGAACCGGATGCTTTATGCTCATGAACACGGGCGACCGACCCGTACAATCGGCAAACGGCTTGTTAACTACCATTGGCTGGCGCGTCAACGGAAAAGTGACTTACGCGCTGGAGGGAAGCGCCTTTCACGCTGGTTCGGCCATCAACTGGCTGAGGGATGGCCTAAAAATCATACACGAGCCCCGTGATGCGGATGTTTTGGCGGAAAGCGTGCCGGACAGCAGCGGGGTGGTGTTTGTTCCCGCCTTTACCGGTTTGGGCGCGCCTTACTGGGATATGTATGCAAGGGGGGAGCTGATTGGCCTGACGCGGGGCACTACGGATGCGCACATTGCCCGTGCAGTATTGGAAAGTATTGCATACGAAACATATGACCTGTTTGAATGCATGCAAAAAGATGCCGACGTTGCCATCCGTGAACTGCGTGTGGACGGCGGCGTCAGCAGGAGTCGCTTTTTAATGCAGTTCCAGTCGGATTTGACCCGCTGTTCGGTTTACCGCCCCGCCTGCGTGGAAACAACGGCTATGGGCGCCGCCATGCTGGCCGGCCTTGCGGTGGGCATGTGGGAATCGATGGATGAGCTTTGCGAACTTTGGAAAGCGCAAACAGAATTTTCTCCTGACATGGAATCGTCCCGTGCGGAAAAGCTGCTGAAACGCTGGCATAAAGCGGTTCAGCGCTGCCGCGGTTGGGAGGATGACAGCGATTAACCCAGGGAACCGGAAAAATGCTTATGGGTGAAATGAAAGCCCATGAGCATTTTTTATTCGCTGTTATTTGACTTTAGTGTGATAAAGTGATAAAATAAAAGCGGATTTTGAAACGACAATATGGGAAAAGGATAATAAGTTATGATTTCTGTAATCGATTACGGAGCTGGAAATCTGCAAAGTGTTGTAAAAGCGTTCCAATATATCGGGGCGGATATCTGCGTTACCTCCGACCCGGAAGAACTGAAGCAGGCGGACGCCGCAGTGCTGCCGGGAGTCGGAGCATTCGGCGATTCCATGAAATGCATGAAGCAGTCCCATCTGGTCAATCCCGTGCTGGATTTTATTGAATCCGGCAAACCGTTTTTCGGCATCTGCCTTGGTTTGCAGCTTTTGTTTGAGGGCAGCGAGGAATCGCCCGGGGTTAGTGGGCTTGGGGTATTCCGTGGAACCATCCGGAAGATTCCGGCGGAAACCGGACTGAAAATTCCCCATATCGGGTGGAATTCCCTGGAGTTGAGGGAGCAGGACGGGATTTTTCAGGGGCTGGAGCCAAATCCTTATGTCTATTTTGTACATTCCTATTATCTTGCGACAGAGCAGCCGGAAATTGTTTCCGCCGTCACGCAGTATGGCGTTCGGATTGATGCGGCGGTACATCACGGCAGCGTTACAGCCACACAGTTTCACCCGGAAAAAAGCGGAAAAACCGGTCTGCAGATGCTTCGTAACTTTATCCGTTTAGTTGGATAACCCCGAAACAGAGAGGATGCTCATAAAAATGTATGCAAAAAGAATTATTCCATGCCTTGACGTGAACAACGGCCGCGTCGTGAAAGGAACCTCCTTTGTGAATCTTCGGGATGCCGGTGACCCGGTGGAAGCTGCAGCCGAATATGACCGCCAGGGTGCGGACGAACTGGTACTTCTTGATATTACCGCTTCCGCGCAGGCACGCGGGATTATCCTCGATATTGTACGCCGGGTTGCCAACCAGATTTTCATTCCGTTTACCGTCGGCGGAGGAATCCGGACGGTAGACGACTTTACGGCGCTGCTCCGGGCGGGGGCGGATAAGGTCTCCGTCAATTCCGCAGCTTTGAAAAAACCTTCCGTGATCCGAGAGGCGGCGGAAAAGTTCGGCAGCCAGTGCGTGGTCTGCGCAATCGATGCAAAGCGCAGGGAAGGCGGGGGCTGGACGGTTTATTTGAACGGCGGCCGTGTGGATACCGGAAAAGACGCGGTGGCTTGGGCGAAAGAAGCCGCAGGTCTTGGAGCTGGGGAAATCCTGCTTACCAGTATGGATTGTGACGGCGTGAAGAACGGGTATGACCTGGAACTGACTGCTGCGGTATCGGAAAGCGTGGATATTCCGGTAATCGCTTCCGGCGGAGCCGGAAAACTGGAACATTTCTATGATGCCTTTACCGTCGGAAAGGCTGATGCAGTTCTGGCCGCGTCCCTGTTCCATTTCGGCGAAATCACGATTCCGCAGCTGAAAGATTACCTGTCTGGCCGGGGAATTCCGGTTCGCCGCTAAATCATTCATCATAAATCTGGGGCTGACGCAACCCAAAAGAAGATGCCGCAAAGCAGTTTTAGGCTGATTGCACCGCATCTTCTTTTTTCTTTCCTTTTTTCGGCGGACTTTTGTATTTCTCGTGTCGAGGATGTATAAAATTTATGGATAGAACCTGCGAATGCGGCATAAGAATTAATAAACAATAGGAGGTGCTGGAATGATGTTGAAAAAATTGTCGGCATGTTTTTTATCTTTCTTGATTCTAATTTCTGCCTTGCCGGTGCGGGCGGCTGCGTTGGCCGACACGGAGGTGAAAGCACCCTCCGCTCTGCTGATGGAGGCTCAGACGGGGAAAATTCTCTATGAAAAAAACGCTCATGAAAAGCGCGCCTGCGCGTCGATTACAAAGGTAATGACGCTGCTCCTAGTAATGGAGGCGCTGGATTCCGGCAAAATCAAACTAACCGATATCGTGAGCACGAGCGAACATGCTGCGTCCATGGGCGGGTCCGATATCTGGCTGAAACCGGGGGAGACCATGAGTGTTGACGATATGCTAAAAGCGACGGTCATTGCCAGCGCGAACGATGCAGCGGTGGCACTGGCCGAATTTGTCGCGGGCAGTGAAGATGAATTCCTGCAGCAGATGAACGAAAAGGCCAAGGAACTCGGCATGAAAGAAACCACCTTCAAAAACTGCAATGGGCTGGATGAAGACGGCCATGTAACCTCCGCCTACGATGTGGCGGTTATGTCCCGCGAATTGACGAAACATAAAAAAATCTTTGATTATACCAAGACGTGGATGGATTATCTGCGCGACGGGAAAACGCAGCTGGTGAACACCAACAAACTGCTGAAATCCTATTCCGGCATTACCGGCCTGAAAACCGGAACAACCGGAAAAGCGGGCAGCTGCATTACCGCGACCGCAGAACGCGACGGCGTTCAGCTGATTGCCGTGGTTCTCGGTTCCTCCAATACAAAAGACCGCTTTGCAGCCGCTGCCACTTTGCTGGATTACGGCTTTTCCAACTGGGCGGTTACGACCCCTGCTATTCCAAACGATGCGCTGCACCCAGTTCCGGTTACCAACGGGATGAGCAGCGAAGTGGAAACCGTTTGTGCCGCAGACGGCAGCATCCTTGTTCCAAAAGGCAAACAAAAGGATATTAAGTCAAAAGTGACCTATCAGGAATCGGTTGCCGCCCCGGTGAAAAAAGGGCAGGTCGTAGGGAAAATTACCTATACCCTTGGGAATGATGTGGTAAAGGAATATACGATTAATGCAAAAAACGACGTGGAACAAATTAGCTTTTCTCTGGTATTCCGTTTATTGGCAAAACATCTGCTGAAAATGTATTAATTTTATAGGAAAAATTAATAAAATACCCCACTCCTCCTTGCAAAACCTTTCAACATATTGTAAAATAAAGTCAATCAATAGCCATATTTAGGAGGAGACTTTATGTCGGTTCAACTTGATGCAAAACATCTTTCCGAATTTATCGGCAACAATGAATATACTGCAATTGCGCCCCAGGTGAAGTTGGCGCATGAAATGCTTCACTCCGGTACCGGAATGGGAAATGATTTTATTGGCTGGGTCAATCTCCCGACCGATTACGACAAACAGGAGTTTGCACGAATCAAGGCAGCTGCCCAGAAAATCAAATCGGATACCGATGTGTTTATCGTAATTGGCATCGGCGGTTCTTATCTTGGTGCCCGTGCTGCAATTGAGTTCCTGAAATCACCGAATTACAACGCTCTGAAAAAGGATACTCCCGATATTTATTTTGCCGGCAACAGCATCAGTTCCACCGCATTAAGCGAACTTCTGGAAATCTGCGAAGGCAAAGACGTTTCTATTAACATGATTTCAAAATCCGGCACGACAACGGAACCTGCCATTGCATTCCGTGTGTTCCGCAATTATTTGGAAAAGAAATACGGAAAAGAGGAAGCGCGCAAACGCATTTACTGCACCACAGACCGTGCGCGCGGCACTCTGAAGCAGTTGGCGGACAAGGAAGGCTATGAAACGTTTGTAGTTCCGGATGACGTGGGCGGACGCTACTCCGTCCTAACGGCTGTTGGTTTACTGCCAATTGCGGTCAGCGGCGCGGATATCGACGCTTTGATGGCCGGCGCAGCAAAAGCGCAGAAAGAACTGAATAACCCGGATCTGGCGACGAACGATTGCTATAAATACGCGGCAATTCGCAATATTCTTTACCGCAAGGGCAAAGAAATTGAGATTCTTGTCAGCTATGAACCCGCCTATACCATGATGTGCGAATGGTGGAAGCAGCTTTACGGCGAAAGCGAAGGCAAAAACAAAAAGGGCCTGTTCCCAGCTTCCGTCATTTTTTCCACCGACCTGCACTCTATGGGCCAGTACATTCAGGACGGCAGACGCTCCCTGTTTGAAACGGTGGTACTGTTTGACAAGGCAAAGAAAGACCTCTTTATTGGCAACGACCCGGAAAATGTAGATGGGTTGAACTTCCTGGAAGGCAAAAGCATGGCGTACATTAACCGCAAGGCGTTTGAAGGCACCGTTCTTGCCCACACGGACGGCGGAGTCCCCAACGTTGTACTGCATGCTTCCGACTTTTCCGAGGATACCCTTGGTTACATGATTTATTTCTTTGAAAAAGCCTGCGCAATTTCGGGCTATTTAATGGGTGTGAACCCGTTTGACCAGCCCGGCGTGGAAAGCTATAAGAAGAATATGTTCGCCTTACTGGGCAAACCGGGTTACGAATCCGAAAAAGAGGCGTTGGAAGCCAGATTGAAAAATTAAAAATTACAGCAAGAATCCGTTTCGACGGAAATAATTAATGAAAGCAGGAGGAGTTTTTATGATTACTCTCATCGTTGGCAAAAAAGGTTCGGGCAAAACAAAAAAACTGATTGAGCGCGCAAACGAGGCAATTGAAAAATCCAATGGTAATGTAGTTGTAGTTGAAAAGGGTCTGAAGCTTACCTATGATATTTCCCATCAGGCACGTTTGATTGACACAGATGCGTACGGTATTCAGGGTGCGGATGCGCTCTGCGGGTTTATCAGCGGTATTTGCGCGGGCAACTATGATGTGACAGATCTGTTTGTAGACTCTACGCTCAAAATCATTGGTCAGGATACGAATGTACTCGTTTCTTTTGTGCAAAAGATGAATTCACTTTCTGCTTTAGCCGACACGAAAATTACCCTTCTTGTTTCCATTGAGCCGTCTGAACTTCCGAAAGAGATTAACGAATTCGCAGTTCAGGTCTAACCGGATTCCGGTTCCCTTTATAAGGAGTCAATAAAGCTTGCTGCCGGGGGGCGCAGAGTAACCGTTGCCAATACAGTTCCAAGGCCGCTCATTCAAGGGATTTCGCGGCTTTCGGCGGCTGTTAGGTGACTGAATGAACGGTTCTTTCCTCTTCCGGCAGCACTTTTGTGAGAAAATGTTTGAATATAGGAAATTTTTATTGACAAAATACGAAGGAACCGATATAATAAATGAATGTAGCGCTGAGGTGTTATTATGCTTCTGGATTTAAAAAAGGTGTTTTCCGGCGAACAGGAAAGTTTATCCTTTGATTATGAATTGGACTTGTCTTCGACGGATATCAACAGAACTTACCCGTTCGTTTCACCTGTATCAATTCAGGGTACTGTAAAAAGCCATGACGGTTTTGCCACGCTGGACGCTGATGTTTCCTTCGTGTTTTCCATTCCGTGTGACCGTTGTGCTCGGCAGATTGAAAAGCACTATCAGTACAAATTTTCTCATGTTCTCGTTTTGTCGTTGGAAAAAGACGATGAAGAGCATTATGTGGAAGTTCAGGACTATAAGCTGGATTTGGACGAGTTGATCCGGGCGGATATTTTGCTGGAACTGCCGACCAAGTTTCTTTGCAGCGAAGACTGCAAAGGCCTGTGCCCGGTTTGCGGCAAAGACCTGAACGAAGGGCCATGCAACTGCAATACGCATCAGGTTGATCCTCGCCTGGAGGTTCTTAAAACACTGATAGATTAGTCCGAGTTTATTAAGGAGGTGCTGATAATGGCTGTACCAAAGAGAAAAGTATCAAGTGCCAGACAAAATAAAAGACGTTCAAATGTTTGGAAGATTAGTGCTCCTGCTCTGATGAAGTGCCCGAAATGCGGCGAGTATAAGGCTCCCCACAGAGTTTGCGACAGCTGCGGTTATTACAACGGCAGGGAAGTAATTAAGAAGGAAGCCTAATTCTTGATTTTCCGGAAATGGAGAGAAGGAGAAATCCTTCTCTTATTTTTTTGATTTTAGAATCCGTTTTAATCGGTGTGAAGCGTAAAAAGTGATGCGATTTTTCACCGGAAGAAAACGAGAACTCTTTAGATTATTCAGTATTGTTAGGAGTCGCCATGTCGGTAAAAATTTTTTCGGTTGATAAAGACAGCCCAGCGGAGCTTGCGGGCATTTGCCCGGGCGAAACGCTGGTTTCCATCAACTCCAATGAAATCTGCGACGTTCTGGATTACCGGTTTTACGAAACCAATAAAAGTCTTTCTATTGCCATAAAGGGGAAAGATGGTCAGGTTCGCAACGTACAGATTCGAAAAGGGGAATATGAGCCGATTGGGTTGGAATTTGAAACCTATCTGATGGATCAGGAGCATTCCTGCCGCAACAAATGCGTTTTCTGCTTTATCGACCAGCTTCCCAAGGGAATGCGCAGCAGCCTGTACTTTAAAGATGACGATTCCCGGCTGTCCTTTTTATTCGGGAATTATATTACCCTGACCAACATCAGTGACCGCGATGTGGAACGCATTATTAAAATGCACATCAGCCCGGTCAATATTTCCGTCCATACAACCAACCCCGAACTGCGGGTGAAAATGATGGGGAACCGCTTTGCCGGTGATTCCCTGAAAATCCTTTACCGCTTGGCAGAGGCCGGCGTGAAAATCAATTCCCAGCTGGTGCTTTGCCCCGGGCTGAACGACGGCAAGGAGCTGGAACGCTCCCTCAGCGACCTTGGCGCGCTTTATCCGTCGGTGCAGAGCATTGCGGTTGTTCCGGTCGGCTTAACCAAATTCCGGGAGGATCTTTATCCCCTTAAGTCGTACGATGCGTTTTCCGCGGAGGAAACGATTCGGATTGTCGAACGGTATGCGGAGAATTTTGAAGCAAAGTACGGTGCAAAAATCTGTTACGCGGCGGACGAATTTTATTTAAAGGCAAACCGCCCGATTCCTCCTGCATCCTTTTACGGTGATTTTGATCAGTTGGAAAACGGAGTGGGCCTTCTGGCAAATTTGAAGCAGGAGTTCGAATTTGCGCTGGAGGATTTTTCGGGTATGTCTGAAGAACGCTCCGTCACGCTTATCACCGGAACGGCTGCCCATCCTTTTTTGGACGAACTGCTTGACGAATTACGAATAAAATGCCATAATCTTACTTGCAATGTGGTACCAATTCGGAATGATTTTTTTGGTCATACTATCAATGTAGCCGGTTTGGTTACCGGGGGCGATGTCATTCGCCAGCTGAAGGGAAAACAGCTCGGTTCCGAATTAATTATGCCGAATGTTATGCTGCGGCATGAAACGAATGTTTTTCTGGATGATGTTACAGTGGAAGATGTTGAAAGGGAACTGAATGTAAAAGTTACAGTGATCCCAAACGACGGATATGAGCTGTTAAATGCAATAATAGGAAGTGATGCCAGTGTCTAAACCGGTCGTTGCAATTGTCGGCCGCCCCAACGTGGGTAAGTCGACATTGTTTAATAAATTAATCGGTCAGCGCCTTTCCATCGTAGATGACACTCCGGGCGTAACGCGGGACCGTATTTACGGTGACTGCGAATGGAGCGGTCATCATTTTTCTTTGGTGGATACCGGCGGTATAGAGCCGAATACCGATGATATTATTCTATCGCAGATGCGGATGCAGGCCCAGCTGGCGATTGATGCGGCTGACGTGATTGTTTTTGTCACGGATGTTCGTACCGGGCTGGTTGCGTCGGACTCAGATATTGCCTCCATGTTGCAAAAAAGCGGCAGACCGGTAGTGCTCTGTGTGAATAAATGCGACACCATCGGGGCTCCTCCGGCGGAGTTCTATGAATTTTACAACCTTGGCCTTGGTGACCCCATTGCGGTTTCTTCTGTTCACGGCCTTGGTTCCGGTGACCTTTTGGATGCCATTGTGCAGCATCTGCCGCAGAAAGAGGAAACGGATACCGATGGCGAACTGATCCGCGTTGCGATTATCGGAAAGCCAAACGTGGGCAAATCCTCTTTGGTCAATAAAATCTGTGGGGAACAACGGTGCATCGTGTCCGATATCGCCGGAACGACCCGTGACGCGATTGATACTACGATTGAAAATGAATACGGTCGTTTTACTCTGATTGACACTGCCGGACTGCGCCGGAAGAACAAGGTGGAAGAAAGCATCGAGCGGTACAGCAATCTGCGTGCCCAAATGGCCATTGAGCGCGCGGATGTGTGCGTAATTATGATTGACGCTTCAGTTGGGTTTACCGATCAGGACTCCAAGGTGGCGGGCCTTGCGCACGAGGCAGGAAAGGGCTGCATCATTGTGGTAAATAAGTGGGATATGGTTGAAAAGGACGACCACACCATGATTGAAGCCCGCAAATCATTGGAGAAAGACTTTTCGTTTATGTCTTATGCGCCGATTATTTTCATTTCCGCGAAAACGGGCCAGCGGATTGACCGCCTGTTTGAACTGATTAAACACGTCGCCAATTCGAATTCCATGCGAATTTCCACGGGAATGCTGAACGATGTTCTTGCGCAGGCTGTGGCGCGCGTGCAGCCGCCTACGGATAAGGGCAGAAGACTGAAAATCTATTACATGACCCAGGCTTCCGTAAAGCCACCTACTTTTGTCTGCTTTGTGAATTCTGCAGATCTGTTCCATTATTCCTATCAAAGATATTTGGAAAACCGGATCCGAGAAACATTTGGTTTGGAAGGAACACCGGTTCGCATGATCGTGCGAGAGCGCGGAGACAAATAGGGGGTTGCCGAATTTGAATTATTTACAAATCTTCGCGCTGCCGTCGGTGTTGGTAGCGGTTGTGGCCTATCTGTTGGGGAGCATCAGTTTTTCCATCATCTTTACCAGGATTTTTGATAACCATGCCGACATCCGCACCATGGGGAGTGGAAATGCCGGCGCGACCAATGTGCTGCGCTCCGTTGGGGCAAAAGCGGCGGCGTTTACCTTTGTTTTTGATTTTGCAAAGGGCGCGGTATCCGTTTTAATCGGAAGATATGTATTCTACTTCGCAGGTATGCAGGCCGGAATTTCGAGTGGAACGCTGTACTTCATTTCTCAGTATGGGGCATATATTGCGGGCGTTCTCTGCGTCATTGGCCACATTTATCCCGTCTATTTCGGTTTTAAGGGCGGAAAAGGGGTTCTTACCTGTGCCGCCATGATCGCGCTGATTGACTGGCGCGTATTTATTCCCGTCATCTGCGTGTTTATTATTGTTTTTTTCATTTCCAGAATTGTGTCTTTGAGTTCCATCTGCGCAGCATCTGCGTTACCGATTGTTACGTTTTTGGTCACTTTCTTTGCGGATTACCGGGCCGGTTCGGCTTCCAGCACGGCATCTATTACTTATGTGGCCGTCACAACAGCAATCTCCTTACTGATGGCGATGATCCTGATTTATAAGCATCGTTCCAATATTCAGCGAATTCGAAAGGGAGAAGAGAAAAAGATTTCCATTCATAAGAAGACGAACTAATTTCAACATAGCATCCGCTTCTTTTTAAAAGCATGAAAAGTGCCGCCCGAAACAGAACTGCGCCCCATTTGTTAGACAGTATGGTATACTGAAAAACAAATAGAGCGCAGTTCCGTGTAATCGGGCGGCGTTTTTAAATCTGAATAAAAAGAATAAAGGAGCCTAATTAGGCTCCTCTCAACTTAATGTTCGATTTGCATCAGACGGCGCGGGTAACCTTGCCGGAACGCAAGCAACGGGTGCAGGCGTAAATACGCTTAGGAGTACCGTTAACAATTGCTTTAACGCGTCTAATATTGGGCTTCCAAGTTCTGTTGGAACGTCTGTGAGAGTGAGAAACCCGAATGCCGAAAGCCATATCCTTGCCACAAACTTCACACTTTGCCATGTGTCTGCACCTCCTTTAAAAGGGCTGTCTATAGGATTGCAACATTCGTATTTTAGCAGAAATATAGTTGAAATGCAAGACTTTTCTGTGATATTCCCGAATAAAAAGCGGAATGTTTTCATTTTTTCCCAGTAATCCGGCACTTTGCTTGTTTTTTTATCTGTGAAGTATTATAATTACAAAGTCAATTACCATCGGCTGAACGCGAAAGCAAATAGCTGATTCCGTTTATTGACCGTTGAATTTTTGGCACGTAATTGTTAAAAGGAGAATCTTTATGCTGATTGAAATGATCCGTGGAGTGTTCAGCGGCCAATCCATTGATTTTGCCAGCGTGGTTTCGCAGATATTAGCTACGCTGTTCGTTATTTTCTGTATTCTGCCGCTTCACGAGTGCGCCCATGGCTGGGTGGCCTATAAGTTGGGCGACAGTACGGCGAAATACCAAGGCAGAATTACCTTGAACCCGATTGTCAGCCTGGACCTGACCGGTGCGCTGTTTTTGCTTCTTTTCGGTTTTGGCTGGGCAAAACCGGTTCCGGTAGATGCCCGCTATTTTAAGAACCCGAAACGTGATATGGCGATTACCGCGGTGGCGGGGCCGCTTTCCAACCTGTTGGCATCGTTCGTGGGCGCGCTGATTTATGTTGGTGTTGTGGTTGCGGCAAAATTCAGCTTGCCTATCATTGTTCACGATTTCTTTATCGCCTACATTTCCATCAACGTTGCGCTGGCGGTTTTTAATTTGATTCCTCTTCCGCCGCTGGACGGTTCTAAAATTTTGGGCGCATTTCTGTCCAACCGGGCGCTTTACAATTATTACCGGTATCAGAACGTCATCGTGATGGTTTCTTTCTTTATTCTGTTAAGCGGAGTTTTGTCCAGACCGCTTGTTGTGCTGCAGGAGTTTTTTGCAAATGGCGTGCTTTGGTTAGCACAGCTTCCGTATTATTGGCTCGGTTTGTTATAAAAATGAGGTAATAAAGTGGAGGAATATGGAAAAACTGTCTTATAAGCTTCCTGTCTTTGAAGGGCCGTTGGACCTTCTTCTTTATTTAATTACGAAGAATAAACTAAATATCTGCGATATCCAGATTTCTGAGCTTCTAGACCAGTATATGGAGCATATTAACCGCATGAAAGAGCAGGACATGGATGTTGCGAGCGAATTTCTGGAAATGGCGGCCCGGCTCGTTTATATAAAGACGGTTTCGCTTCTGCCTAAGCATGAGGAGGCAGAGGAACTGCGGCACGAGCTGACGGGCCAGCTTCTGGAATATCAGGAGTGCAAGCGCGTGGCATTGATGCTTTCGGAACAGTTTCAGTTTGACCAGTTTGTGCGTGAGCCAATGGAATTCGAAACGGATTTGACGTACCGCAGAACCCATTCCCCACAGGAACTGGTGGCTGCTTATCGCAACGCGGTCGGTCGAGGGAAGCGGATGCTTCCCCCTTCGCCGGAGGCTTTTTCCGGAATAGTCACGCACAAAATTGTTTCGGTTGCATCCAAAATCATTCACGTACTGCGCGCACTTTGGAAAACTAATTCCGTAAAATACGAATCGCTGTTTGCTTCCTCAACGGAGCGTTCCGATTTGGTTGCTACATTTTTGGCAATTTTGGAACTTGTGAAGGGAAAACGGATTCGCGTGGAGGGAGATAAACGCAACGCAACAGTAATTTTAATGAACGGCGGGATGAAGAATTGGAAATCAAAAAGCTCCAGGGAGCAATAGAAGCCATTCTGTTTGCCAGTGGGGATCCTGTTTCTGTTGACCGCATTGCAGAAGTTTTAGATTTGGACAGGCCCACCGCTTTAAAACTGCTACAGAGTCTGATGGATGAATACAACCAGCGCGGCGGCGGAATCGAAATTGTCCGTCTGGACGACCAGTTTCAGATGTGTACGAACCCGGAATACGGAGAGAACGTCCGCCGTGTGCTGGATATTCGCAGAAATACGCCTTTGTCCCAGGCCGGAATGGAGGTTTTGGCAATTGTTGCCTACAACCAGCCGGTTACAAAAGCTTTTGTGGAACAAATTCGCGGAGTCGATTGTTCCGGTGTGCTGTCCAGCCTGAGTGCAAAAGGGCTAATTGAAGAAAGAGGCAGATTGGAACTTCCGGGCAGGCCGCTGCTTTATGGCACTACGGCAAATTTTCTCAGGTGTCTGAATATCTCGTCTCTGAGCGAGCTGCCTGCGGTAGAACCGAAGCAGGAGCCGGAGGAAGAGAATCATGAAATTACGCAGGAATAAAAATCGGCGGTTTATTTCATGTAGGGAGGATCTATGACAGCTCTCTGGATAATTCTAGGCATTTGTTTTTTTCTTCTGGTTTTACTTTTTTGCCCTGTTTCCGTGTTTGTCGGTTTTGAAAATGAATTTCAGGTAATGGTGCGTTATCTGTTTGTAAAAATTCAGGTTTATCCGCAGGTTGAAAAGGCAAGAAAAAAGAAAAAACAACCGGAAAAAAATGAAAAAAAAGAGATTGCTCCATCAAAATCAAAAATAAGGGGTATACTAGAGCAAAAGGGACTATCAGGCTTAATGAATCTTTTGCGCGAGTTCGCTTCCGTTGTGGCAGACGCGGCAAAAAAATGGATTGCGCATATGGTGATTGACCGGCTGTATCTGGAAATCACCGTTGCGGATGAAGATGCCGCACAGGCGGCTGTTTTGTATGGCGAAGTTTGCGCCGGCGTCTATACACCGATGGGAATTCTGCTCAATCGCTTAAAGTGCAGGCAATACCACATTAACATTGTCCCAAACTTCCAGAAAAAGAAATGTGAAGTTCAATTCAGAGTCAGGGTTCACATTCTGCTGTTGTTTTTGCTGGTGCCTGCTGTGCAAGCTTTGATCCGGTCCCTGATAATTTTAAAAAATGAGAAACAAATTACTGAAAACTAAAGTAAGGCGGTGTTTTTATGAGCGATCATCCAATTGAAGGTATGATGAATACCACACTGGAAAAAATCAAAGAGATGGTGGATATCAATACCATCGTCGGGGATCCGATTACTTCTTCCGACGGGTCCATCATCATTCCTGTTTCCAAAATCAGCTATGGGTTTGCCTCCGGGGGCTCCGACTTCCCGACGAAAACCCAAACGGACAAGACCTTTTTCGGCGGCGGTACCGGCGCCGGGATTTCGATTACTCCGGTTGCGTTCATTACGATTTGCAACGGGAATGTCAAACTGCTGCAGATTGACCCGTACAATAATACGGTTGACCGGATTATCGGCATGTTCCCGGAAGCGGTCGACAAAATTAATTCCATGATTAGCAAAAACGGGAAGAAATCCAAACAGCAAGAAAATCAGAGCGGTTCCCAGCCTGCCGCACAAGCGACCGCTTCTTCCGTAAACGATATTAATCTTACCGATCCGCAAATATAATAACGATAATAAAGCAACCGCCTGCATATATTTTTTATAGGTAGGTGGTTGCTTTGTTAAAAAGAACGGTATCTCTGCTGGCAGTAATGGTGCTTTGTTTTTCTGCCGGCGCGCACGCATGGGCCGAAGCCGTACCCAGTATTTCTGCCAGATCGGCTGTGGTTATGAATGCCGCAAACGGGCGTTTTGTTTTTACCAAGGATGAAAACACCCGGCGCCCGATGGCTAGTACCACAAAAATTATGACGGCACTGCTCACGCTGGAAGCTGCGCAGAAAAACAACCGGATTATCACGATTACCGATGAGATGGTGCGCGTGGAGGGCTCTTCCATGGGCCTTCGGCCGGGTGACCGGCTTAGTCTAAAGTCGCTGGCGGCTGGAATGCTTTCCATTTCCGGAAACGATGCAGCCAATTCCGCGGCAATCGCCATTGGCGGTTCAATTCCCGGGTTTGCGGATTTGATGAACAAACGCGCTAAGGAACTGAATCTAACCCAAACGCACTTTGTGACCCCCTCCGGTCTGGATGATGAAAATCATTACACCACTGCGCACGATTTGGCGCTCTTGACGGCGGCGGCCATGAAAAACAAGGATTTTGCGGAAATTGCCGGCAGACAGGTCATCAGTGTGCCGTTTGAAAATCCGCAGCAAACCAGAAGATATACCAATCATAATAAGTTGTTAAGCATGTATTCCGGATGCATCGGCGTGAAAACGGGTTATACGAAAAAAGCGGGACGATGCCTGGTTTCCGCCGCGCAGAAAGACGGGGTGTCGCTGATTGTCGTCACCCTGAACGATTCGGACGATTGGAGCGACCATAAGAAGCTGCTGGATTATGGCTTTTCCTGCTTTGAAAGCTATCCGATGGATGATTCGGCGTTTTCTGTAGATTTACCAGTTGTCGGGGGAGTGAAAGAGTCGGTGACTGTTTGCGGCACCAAAGGAGAAAATCTGATGCTTACCAAAACGGACAGTGTTTTGCTGCGGCGTGTGGTGGAACTCCCAAAGTTTGTGTATGCTCCGCTTCAGAACGGCCAGGTAATGGGTACCGTGCGTTATGTGGTGAACGGGGAAACCGTGGGCAGCACAAAGCTGGTGTGCGGCGAAACGATCGCGCGGCACGAGGAACCGGCCAGTCCGTTCCGCACATTCTGGGAAAATATTATAAAATATTTTACAAAATAAAGGATGAAAATAATTCATGGGAAAAGATATAAGACTGCAAAAAGTACTCGCCGACTGCGGAATCGCCTCCAGAAGAAAAGCCGAGGAAATGATTCAGGAGGGCCGTGTAAGGGTGAACGGGGTGACCGCCCGAATTGGAGATAAGGTAGATTCCAAAAAAGACAAAATCAGCGTAGATGGAAAACCGCTGGATACCCATGTGCGCAATGTGTATATCATGCTGCACAAGCCAAGGGGATACATCACCACAATGAGCGATGAAATGAACCGCAAGTGTGTGGCGGAACTTGTGCAGGATATCCCGGAGCGTGTTTACCCGGTCGGTCGGCTGGACCGCGAATCCGAAGGACTGCTGCTGATGACAAACGACGGCGAGTTTTCTAACGCAATTATGCATCCGTCCCTTCATATTCCGAAAGTTTACCGGGTTACCGTTCGTCCCTCCATTACGGAAGATCAGCTCACGCAGATGTCGATCGGCATGATGATTGACGGCCGGATGACCGCACCCGCCGGGGTCAATGTGCTTTCGCAGGAAAAAGGCCGAGTGGTGCTGGAAATTATCCTTCATGAGGGCAGAAACCGCCAGATTCGCAAAATGTGCGAGCAGCTCGGGCTGGAGGTTGCAAGACTGAAACGCGTCGCGATCGGGCCGCTGAAGCTTGGAATGCTTCAGCCAGGAAAATGGCGCGCGCTTACCCCGGAGGAAGTGAAACGGCTGATGGCAGGGGTTAAGGCGGACAAACAGGCCAAGATACAAAAAAGAGAAAGAGCAGAGGGAGAAGGATCAGGCGCTCTCCATTATTCCAGTGCAGGACAAAGAAAAACACGAGGACAAAATGCGCGGACTTACCGGCGCGGCAGATAATGCGCAAGTTTTGCCCATGAACGATGTGGGACTGGACGATGCTGTCTGGTGCTCGACGTAGTCAATTCCGTGGTCCGGATTCTGCGCCTTTGTGCGGAAGAGAATGTTCCAGACCGTGAATGGACGGCTGAAAGCCTGCTTCGGGAGGCAGCCAACGACGGCTTTTCGGTCGGCGTATGTCAAATGGAATGCCGAATCAGCGAATACTGAGCCCTTTTTGAAAAGGCAGGGCTTTCCCCGACGATCGAGTTGATCTGATAGATTTTATGTAATTTATCAAATTTTATTAAAATTTGTAAGGATTAGCGGATTAATCCATAAAAAGTACATAAACTTGCTTGCCAATAAAGGAATCGTATATTATAATTATTTTGAATAATATGGTACTTTGGGTGCATCTGAAAACGCCGTGAGAGGGGTTTCGAAAGTTCGTCTTAGCCTAATGTGCTTTGCTGTGCCGCATACTTTTTTGGCGGATTATCGGCCTAAGTTTTGGGACATATCCCTACTCAGGATATGTCGGTTCGAAAAAGACCGGAGGTTTTCAGCAGATGGGGACTGGCTTTCATCGGCGAAAGATGAAAATGGAGTTTTCAGAGTTGTCCCGGATAAACGGAGGAATCAAAATGAGTAATATCGGCAACGCCGAACTGCTGAGGCAGGCTCGCAGCGCCAGACAGGAAGGTACCGGCTATCAGCGAATTATTTCCCTGTTTGACGCGGGCAGTTTCAATGAAATCGACGGATATTCCAAGTCTGGGGAAGATTATACGGAGGCGGTTGCGGGTTACGGAACCATCGAAGGCTGCCCTGCCTATGCGTTTGTTCAGAGCAGTGAACTTGCCGGCGGCGCAATGTCCAAAGCGCAGGCTGCAAAAATCTGTAAGCTTTATTCCATGGCGCTGAAAACCGGTGCTCCGGTGATCGGCATTTATGATTCCCACGGCGGCCGCCTGAAGGAAGGCGACAACCTGTTGGCGGCATATGGAGAAATCCTGCTGAAGTCCAACAATCTTTCCGGTGTGGTTCCCCAAATTTCTTTGATTCTCGGGCCCTGTATCGGAACGTCCGCTTTAATTGCGGCAGGCGCTGATATTGTGGTTATGACGGAGAAAGCGGAGTTGACCATTGCAACAGACGGTTCGGGCGCATCCTCTGGAGAGGCAGCGGCACGCGGCGACTGTCATATTCTGGCTACGGACGAGCCGGACGCGATTGCTAAGGTTCGAAAACTGATTACTCTTCTTCCTTCCAACAACCTTTCGGGAAATCCAGCACTGAATCCCCAAAATGCCGATTCGGGGATGGAACTGACGGAGCAATCCGACGGCAGGCAGATTCTTGAGGCCATCTGTGATTCGGACAGTATTCTTGAGTTAGGCAAATCATTCGGTCCGGCGGTCCTGACCGCACTGTGCTCCATAAACGGTGCCACAGCGGGCGTGATTTCTTACACCGGAACCATTGATGCAGATGCCGGTTCCAAGGCAGCACGGTTTATTCGTTTCTGCGATGCATTTTCCATTCCGATTGTCAGCTTTGTGAACGCAGGTTCTTTTACCACCCTGCGGGAAGCGTCCAAGCTTTCCAGTAGTTATTCCGAAACGACGGCGCCGAAACTTTCCGTCATTACGGGAACGGCATACGGTCCGGTTTACATTGCCGTAGCAGGGCACGGAGCAAATTCCGATTATACCATGGCATGGCCGAATGCGGTTATTTCGCCGCTGGCGCCTGAAACCGCGGCAGTCTTTCTGTGGAATCAGCGTCTTGCCGGTTCCGAACAGCCTTTGGAGGACCGGCGGAAATTAGTGGAAGAGTACAAAACGACGGAAGCGTCGCCGTTTAAGGCAGCTGCCGACGGTTTGATTGAAGATATTGTACTTCCCGGGGAAACGCGCACCAGAATTATTTCCACCTTAGAAATGCTTTCCAGCAAACGTGTTTCGGGTTTACCCAAAAAGCACAGCAACATTCAGCTGTAAGAATTTGTTCCTGCAATTTGAAGTGAGGAGTGTTATAGATGAAAAATTTAAAGATAACCGTAAACGGCGTTGCCTATGATGTTCAGGTGGAAGAGGTAAGCGCTTCTGCCCCCGCTTCTCCGGCACCGGCTGCCGCTCCGGCCGCACCTGCTGCTCCGGTTTCGGCACCTGCCGCACCGAAGGCTGAAACACCTGCTCCGGCGCCTGCCGCCGCACCTGCGGCGCCCGTGCCTTCCGACGCAGAACTCATTTCCTGCCCGATGCCGGGTACGATTGTATCTGTGAACGTTAAGGCGGGACAGGCGGTGAAAAAGGGCGACGTCCTTTTAATTTTGGAAGCAATGAAAATGGAGAACGAAATTATGGCTCCGCACGACGCTGTGGTGGCAGCCATTCATGTGAACAAGGGGGACAGCGTGGAATCCGGTACTCCTCTTGTTTCCCTCCAGTAAGGGGGCGTTGTTATGGCAAAGATTGGAATTACGGAAACCGTCCTGCGTGACGCGCATCAGTCCCTGATTGCAACCAGAATGCCGATTGAGGATATGCTCCCGATTTTGGAAAAATTGGATCAGGTGGGCTATTATTCCTTGGAATGCTGGGGTGGTGCCACTTTTGACGCATGCCTGCGCTTTTTAAATGAAGACCCATGGGACAGACTCCGCACCATACGCAAGCACTGCCCCAACACAAAGCTGCAAATGCTGTTCCGCGGACAGAATATGCTTGGTTACCGGCATTATGCGGACGATGTTCTGGAATATTTTGTTCAGCGTTCTGTCGCGAACGGGATCGATATCATCCGTATATTTGATGCACTGAATGACCTGAAGAACCTTACCGTCGCAATCAAAGCGGCAAAGAAAGAGGGCGCGCACGCACAGGTTGCCATATCCTATACGACCGGCCCGGTCTTTACCCTGGAATATTATGTTGACTACGCCAAACGGATTGAAGAAGCGGGCGCGGACTCCATTTGCATCAAAGATATGGCTGCTCTGCTCACTCCATACAAGACTTACGACCTAGTGAAAGCAATTAAGGGAGCGGTTAAAATCCCGGTTCAGCTCCATACGCACTACACATCGGGTTTAGCTTCCATGTGTGAACTGAAAGCCGTGGAAGCCGGCGTCGATTTGCTGGATACGGCGATGTCCCCGTTGGCGCTGGGTACTTCCCACACGCCTACGGAATCCATTGTTGCTGCACTCAAAGGTACCGAATACGATACCGGCCTAGATTTGCTCCTTTTAAACGAAATTCGTGATTACTTTATGACCTTGCGGGAAAAATATATTAAGAGCGGGCTTCTTGACCCGAAGATGCTGGCGACCAATACCATGGCGCTCATTTACCAGGTTCCGGGCGGCATGCTGTCCAATCTGCTTTCCCAGTTAAAACAGGCCGGAAAAGCCGATCAGCTGGAAGCGGTTATGGAAGAAGTGCCGCGGGTGCGCAAAGATGCCGGGTATCCGCCGCTTGTCACGCCAACTTCACAGATTGTCGGCACACAGGCTGTCTTTAACGTGATTAATGGCGAGCGCTACAAGATGTGCACCAAAGAATTTAAGGATTTGGTTGCAGGCAAATACGGAACCACTCCGGTGCCGATTGACGAGGAGTTTGCGAAAAAGATTATTGGCGACACGGAACGGATCACCTGCCGTCCTGCCGATCTTCTGGAGCCAGAGCTGGAAACCTTGCGCAAGGAATGTGCCCAGTGGATTGAACAGGAGGAAGACGTTCTGTCTTATGCCCAGTTCCCCAAAGTGGCGACCGATTTCTTCAAAAAGCGCGCGGAGAAAAAATATGGAATCGACGGCAAGCATGCCGATTCTGAAAAAATGATTCACCCGGTTTGACCCAGTCTGGGTTTCTTTACATTCAGCCCCTCAATGGGGCTGAATTATTTTATCCGGGTACGCGGTTGTGTGGCAGTAGTTGCAATTAACTAGAAAAACTGTTAAAATAATAGATAATGCTTTCCGGCAGTTTCTTTTTTAGAGGATCACAGAAAGATAAATCATAAATTTGGAATTGAGATGATAGTTCTTGATCAGGAGCATGACCGGTTTTGGTAAGTGTGAGGATACCATTAACGGATATGATATTATTGTCGAGATAAAGTCGGTAAACCACAGATATTTCGAATTTTCCTCACGCATCAGCCGGGGATATGGTTTCTTGGACGAAAAGCTGAAGTCTTATTTGCAAAGCCAGATTTCCAGGGGAAAAATCGATGTGTTCGTATCCATTGAAACACTGGAGGACACCGATGCTCAGGTTCTGGTCAACCATTCCCTTGCCGCGGGTTACATTAACGCGCTGCGAGAGCTGGCCGACCGGTACGGGTTGAAGGATGACATTTCCGTCAGTACCGTATCAAAATATTCCGATATTTTTACCGTTCACAAATCGCCGGAAGATGAAGAATGCATCTGGAATGCCGTTCAGTCTGTAACGGAACGCGCGGTATCTTCATTGATTCGTATGAGGGAAACGGAAGGGGAGCGCCTGAAAACAGACGTTCTGGAACGGATTGGAACGATTTTGAAGCTGGTCGAAAAGGTGGAGGAACGTTCTCCGCAAACCGTTGTCGAATATCAGCAAAAATTAAAGCAGCGCTTAGCGGAAATGCTGGGCGACAGCAATATTGACGAGCAGCGGATTCTGACGGAGGCCGCCGTATTTGCGGATAAGGTTGCCGTAGCTGAAGAAACGGTGCGTTTGCGCAGCCATTTCAGCCAGTGTGAAAAGATGCTGGAATCCAACGACGCGGTGGGGCGCAAGCTCGACTTTATTGTGCAGGAGATGAACCGCGAGGCCAACACCATCGGTTCTAAATGCGTAGATTCGGAAATTGCGCATCTCGTGGTGGATATGAAGGCTGAAATCGAGAAAATCCGAGAACAAGTTCAGAATATTGAATAATAAGCATCGCTTCGGCATGCGGCAGAAAAAGGAGTCAACCACATGAAATTGATCAACATAGGCTTCGGCAACATGGTTTCCGCAAACCGTCTGGTTGCCATTGTCAGTCCAGAATCCGCCCCTATCAAGCGGATTATTCAGGATGCCAAGGAACGCGGAACTCTGATTGACGCAACATACGGCCGCCGCACCAGAGCGGTGATTATTACAGACAGCGACCATGTCATTCTTTCTGCGGTGCAGCCGGAAACGGTTGCAAACAGGCTGAATGACCGCGACGAAGATCTATCCGAGGAGGAATTGGAAGAGGATGAAGAATGACGGATTGCTGATTGTTTTTTCCGGGCCATCCGGCGCTGGGAAAGACACCATTCTGAAACGTCTTCTTGAAACGAACGCCGATTACCGGCTTTCCGTGTCGGCTACCACCCGCGCCCCGCGCGAGGGGGAAGTGGACGGTAAGGATTATCATTTCATCACCAAAGAAAAGTTCCAGAATATGCTGAAGAATGATGAACTGCTGGAAAGCGCAGAATACTGCGGCAACTGTTACGGCACACCGAGCGGCCCAATTCGCAGTTGGCAGGCCGAAGGCCACGATGTCATTTTGGAAATTGAAGTGCAGGGCGGTTCTCAAATAAAAACGAAATGCCCCGATTGCGTCAGCATTTTCATTCTGCCTCCTTCCATGGAGGTCTTGGAGCAAAGGCTCAGGGGCCGTGGAACGGAAGCAGACGAAGTCATTCAAAAACGAATGATGCGAGCGCAAAAAGAAATTGAAGAAGCCGTTCATTATGATTACTGCGTTATCAACGATACCGTTGAAAAAGCGGTCGATGAAATTAATCAAATAATTTGCGCCGAAAAGCATAAAGTATATCGGAACGCAGATTTCATTGAAAGGATGCTGAACCATGCTTAAACCATCTGCCGGTCTTATTATTAGTCCAGAGCAAAGCAGATACTCCCTTGTAATTGCTGTTGCAAAACGTGCCCGCCAAATTACAGCGGAAGCGGAAACCAAGGGAGAAATTTTAACGGAAAAACCCGTTGACCTTGCGGTACAGGATTTTATGAACCACAAGTTTACTTTCAAAGAGCAGTTCGTACCGAACGATGATTTGGAGGATTAATCCGAGAGGAGCATTTTCCCGATATGACCGTTGCAAAGGTTGCCGTGGAGAACACTGTCTATCATTTTGACAAAGCCTTTGATTACTTGGTTCCTCCCGAATTTTCGGAAAATGCACAGCCGGGCTGCCGCGTTATGGTTCCTTTCGGCGCTTCCAACAGCCGCCGCCAGGGCATGATTCTTGCGTTAGAGCAGTCTGATTCTTCGGATAAAATAAAGCCTTTACTAGCGGTGCTTGACAAGGCGCCGCTTCTTTCAAATGAAGCGGTCCAAATGGTATTCTGGCTGAAAGATCACTATTTTTGTACTTTGTTTGATGCAGTCCGTTTACTGTTGCCAACCGGAATTAATTTGAAAGTCAAAACACTTTATGCAGTTTCCCACTATCCGGAGCCGGAAGAGTTGGAGGCGTTAAGCCCCACGGAGCGTCAGGTGCTTTCCTATTTGGCCGGGCAAAAACGGCCGGTGGAACGGGAAAAGCTGCTGAACGCCCTTGGGCTGGATTCAAATTCTCCGGTACCGGAACAGCTGTGCCGTAAAAATCTGCTGCTGAAAAACAGCGATACGGTAAGGGTCATTGCAGACGCCACCATGAAAATGGTGCGCCTTACCAATTGCGAGGAAGTTGCACAGCCGCCGAAGCTGTCACCCAAGCAAAAAAGCGTGTACCAGATTTTAAAGGATATTGGAAGCGCTTCGGTCAAGGAGCTTTGCTATTTTACCGGAACGACCCCTGCGGTTGTGGATAAATTGGTAGCAAAGGGTCTGGCGGAGTATTATGAGGTGGAAGTGTATCGGAATCCGTACTCGGTCAAGGAATCTGCCTGCGACCGCGAGCTGGTTCTTTCGCAGGAACAGCAAAAGGCGTACAACTCCTTATGCCGTCAGTACCATTCCGGTGAGGGAGGCGTTTCCCTGCTGTATGGAATTACCGGCAGCGGAAAGACCTCCGTTTTTATGCGCTTGATCGACGAGGTCCGGTCGGAAGGCCGCGGCGTTATTGTAATGGTGCCGGAAATATCGCTCACCCCACAAACCATTTCCCTGTTTCATCAGCGTTACGGGTCCTGCGTCGCGGTTTTTCACAGTGGGCTGACCCTTGCGGAACGGCTGGATGAATGGAAGCGCGTACGGAATGGGGAAGCGTCGATTGCGGTTGGTACCCGCTCTGCGGTTTTTGCTCCGTTCCAGAACCTTGGTTTAATTGTTATGGACGAGGAACAGGAATCGACCTATAAATCGGAATCCTCTCCACGCTACCACGCGCGTGACGTGGCCAGATTCCGGTGTGCATACCATAAAGCCCTTTTGGTGCTTTGCTCCGCCACTCCGTCAGTGGAAAGTTTTTATTCAGCACAAAGTGGAAAGTATTCGCTGAACACGCTTTGTGCCCGCTATGGAACAGCCCAACTTCCGGAAGTTTCCGTGGTGGATATGAATCAAGAAATGGAACGGGGAAATGTGTCCCTTTTCAGTGCGGAATTGACGGATGCGCTGAATGAAAATTTACAAGACGGAAAACAATCGATTGTATTATTAAATCGCCGGGGGTATCATACATTTGCGTCCTGCAAGGCATGCGGCTATGTGCTGACCTGCCCCAATTGCAGTATTTCCCTTACTTATCACTCTGCGAATAACCGTTTAATGTGCCACTATTGCGGATATTCCGTTCCTTTTACAAAGGAATGCCCGGAATGCCATGAGTCCAGCGTACATTATGCGGGATTCGGTACCCAGCGGGCGGAAGAGCAGCTTCAGCAGCTGTTTCCACAGGCTCGTGTTCTCCGGCTCGATACTGACTCCACCATGTCGCGTTTTTCTTATGATAAGAAGCTCCGGCTTTTCTCTGAAGGCAAATATGATATGATAGTGGGAACGCAGATGGTGGCAAAAGGGCTTGATTTTGAAAACGTTACGCTGGTTGGCGTACTTTCCGCTGACCAGACGCTTTATGGGGATGATTTTCGCAGTTACGAGCGCGCGTTTGACCTGCTGACCCAGGTGGTCGGCCGTTCCGGGCGAGGGAAGTATACCGGTCGTGCGATTATTCAAACCTATACTCCGGAAAACGAAGTCTTCCGGCTTGCGTCTGAACAGAATTATCCGGAGTTCTACCGCGGCGAAATAGCCATCCGTAAAATGATGCTGTATCCGCCGTTTTCCGACATCTGCTTGATTGGGTTTGTCGGGCAAAACGAGGACCGGGTTTCGAGTGCAAGCATGGCTTTCCTACGAATGCTCAGTGAGCTGGCAAAACGGGAATATTCCAGTCAGCCGATGCGTGTTTTGTCGCCGACTCCCGCTGCAATCAGTAAGGTCAGCAATAAATATCGCTATAAAATCATTATTAAGTGCCGCAACAACCGCGGATTCCGGGAAATGATTTCCAGGCTTTTGGTCCAGTTTTCTGCGGAACGGCAATATTCCAATGTTACGGTATATGTGGATATGAATCCGGATACAATTCTATAATTGGAGGTATAATTATGGCTATTAGAAACATTATAAAAGAAGGCGACCCCTTTTTAAATAAAGTCTGCCGCGAGGTCGATAAATTCGACGATAAACTGGCAGTTCTGCTGGATGATATGAAAGAAACCATGAAAGAGGCCGACGGGGTCGGTCTGGCTGCCATTCAGGTCGGTGTTCTGCGCCGTGTTGTGGTGATTGATGTCGGTGATGGGCCGATTGAGCTGATTAATCCGGTGTTTTTGGAGCAGAGCGGAGATCAGGAATGCGTGGAAGGCTGCCTGTCTTCACCCGGTCAGTATGGCATTACGCACCGACCGATGCATGTAAAGGTACGCGCTCAGAATCGAAAAGGCGAATTTTTCGAGTTGGAAGGCGAAGAACTGCTTGCAACGGCTTGCTGCCACGAAATCGATCATTTGAACGGAATTTTATTCAAATCACATGTGGTTCGCATGTTGAGTAAAGAAGAGCTTGAAAAAATGAAATAATCGGGTGATAAAATGCGTATTGTTTTTATGGGAACACCGGATTTTGCGGTCCCCAGCCTTCAAAGCTTAGTGGATGCCGGTCATGATGTTTGTGCTGTTTTTACACAGACGGACAAACCGAAGGGAAGGGGTTATACACTGACACCGCCCCCGGTAAAGGAACTGGCGCTCAAATATCAGATTCCGGTTTATCAGCCGAAAACCTTAAGAAATGCGGAAATTATTGAGCAAATCCGTGGAATGCGACCCGATGCAATCGTTGTTGTTGCTTACGGAAAAATATTGCCAAAGGAAATTTTGGACATTCCTCCTTACGGCTGCATTAACGTGCATGCGTCACTCCTGCCGAAATATCGGGGAGCGGCGCCGATTCAATGGTCGGTAATCAACGGCGAACCGGAAACCGGGGTTACGACGATGTATATGGCGGAAGGTATCGATACCGGCGATATGATTCAGCAGACTGTGACGAAAATTGATCCGGATGAAACCGCCGGGGAGCTGCACGACCGTCTGTCTGTTTTGGGAGCAGAACTGCTTGTAAAAACGCTTCAAGCGGTGCAGCAGGGTACGGCTTCCAGAACGCCACAGTCGGAAGAAGAGACCTGCTATGCCCCTATGCTGACAAAAGAGTTGTCCCACATCGACTGGAGTAAATCCGCACGCAGCATCCATAATCAGGTGCGCGGGCTGTCCCCCTGGCCTGTGGCCAGTACGGTTTACAATGGAAAAGTACTGAAAATATACCGAACCAGAGTGGTTGAGCACAGTGAACTGGAAAGCGGTTCTGCGTTCAGCAGGGACGGTCTGCTTTATGTTTCCTGCGGGGAAAACAGCACGCTGGAACTGTTGGAAGTTCAGCTGGAAGGGAAAAAGAGAATGAGCGGAAGGGATTTTCTGTTGGGCCATCCGCTGAAAGAGCCTGTTTTGCTTCAATAATTAGACGGGAGGAATGATCATGAGAGGCTTGGGTTTTTACTATTATGATTATACATACTTTATCTATGTCATTCCGGCGCTAATTATCACGATGATCGCCCAGATACGGGTAAAATCCGCTTTTCATAAGTATTCTCAGATTGCCACAATGAAAAATCTGACTGGCGCGCAGGCCGCGGATGCGGTTGCACGGTATGGCGGTGCGTATGGGGTTATGGTTCGGTGTATCCCCGGCGAATTAAGTGATAATTATGATCCGCGCAGCAACACCATCAGCCTCTCCGGCGACGTTTATTCCGCCTCCACAATTGCGGCGGTTGGCGTGGCGGCACACGAGGCCGGTCATGCGATTCAGCATGCAAAGGATTTCCTGCCGAATAAAATTCGTACCGCACTGGTTCCAATTACGAATATTGGCTCGAATCTTGCGATTCCGATTGTAATTATCGGACTGATTCTGCCGCCACAGTATGATTTTGTCGTGAATTTCGGAATTATCCTTTACAGCCTGGCGGTTTTATTTCAACTGGTCACTCTTCCTGTGGAGTTTGATGCCAGCCGCAGGGCGATTAAAGCGCTGGATGAAACCGGAATCCTTTATCCGGATGAGTTGGAAGGCGCAAAAAAAGTTTTGACGGCCGCGGCAATGACTTATTTGGCAGCTAGCTTTGCGGCAATTTTGAATTTGTTGCGGCTTCTGGCGCTTGCCGGGAACCGACGGGGGAGGGATTGATGATTAACGCACGGTCTGCCGCCCTCTCGGCTTTGCTGCATGTGGATGTCAACGAGGGCTATTCCAATATTGTACTGGACAAAACCTTAGCGTCCTTCCCAATGGATTCACGGGATAAAGCGCTGGCCTCCGCCATCTTCTACGGCGTGCTGGAACGGCGCATCACGCTGGATTATTATCTCAGCCGCTTTTCAAAAAGCCCGCTTCATAAACTGGACCCTCAGGTGCTTGAAATTCTGCGTCTGGGGGCTTATCAAATTTTATATCTAGAAAAAATACCAAAGTCCGCAGCGGTAAACGAATCGGTTAATCTGGCTAAGAAAAATCATCTTGTAAAGGCTTCGGGCTTTATTAACGCGGTTTTGCGGTCGTTGATCCGAAATCAGGATTCCCTTTCCATGCCGGATGCGCAAAGCAACCTGATTTCTTATTTGAGTGTAAAATATTCTTTTCCGGAATGGTTGATCCGGCTGTGGCAGGAATCTTATGGGGAAGAATGTGTACGTGGCCTGCTGGAAAGTTCCGTAGACCGGCCGCCGGTTTATGCCAGAGTGAACAGCACCCTTATTTCCAGGGAAAGTTTGATTGAAAGGCTGCAGACAGAAGGCGTAAAGGCAAATGCCATTACATGGCTAGAAGATGCGGTTTCTTTGGAACAAACCGGCTCCATTCGGGAATCCGCGGCATTTCAAAACGGGCTTTTCCATATTCAGGATTTGTCTTCGCAACTGTGCTGCCAGTTGTTGGACGCGCAGCCCGGCCAAAGGGTGATTGATGTTTGCGCAGCGCCGGGCGGTAAGTCGTTTACCATTGCGGAACATATGCAAAACGACGGGGAACTGCTTGCCTTTGACCAGTATAAGGGAAAAGTCCGGCTGATCCGGCAGGGCGCGGAACGCTTGCAATTGTCCATCATACAAGCTTCCGTGCGGGATGCTGCAACCCCCCCGCCCGAACATTTGGAACCCGCCGACCGGGTTCTTTGTGATGCGCCTTGTTCAGGTCTTGGGATTATTCGGCGAAAACCGGAAATTCGGTATAAATTGCAGACAAGTATTGACAGTCTTCCAGATTTGCAGTACCGTATTGTGTGTGAATCCTCCAGGCTGGTAAAAAACGGCGGACTGCTGATTTATTCCACCTGCACATTAAATCCAAAGGAAAACGGGTTGGTTGCGCGGCGCTTTTTGGAGCATCATCCGGATTTTTCACCGTTTGCGCTTCGTCTGCCCGATCCGATTCATCACGTTGTAAAAGAACCGGAAAACGAAATTACTTTAATGCCGCACGTTCATGGGACGGACGGATTTTTTATCGCGGCTTTTCAAAAAAGGTAGGAGTGGAACGTTTGAGCCGAAAGGATATCAAGTCGATGACATTGCCTGAAATAAAGCAAGAGTTTGCCGCGGACGGTCATGCTGCTTTCCGCGCACTTCAGGTGTATCACTGGCTTCACCGTGGTGTGACCAGCTTTGATGAAATGTCCGACTTGTCAAAAGCTTTTCGTCAGCAGCTTGCTGAAAAATATACCATCGCAAATGCGGTAATTGAACAAAAACTTGAATCCAAGCTGGATGATACGATCAAATACTTGTTCCGTCTGAATGACGGGGAGTTTGTGGAAAGTGTCGTGATGAACTACCATCATGGGCGCACCATATGCATTTCCACACAGGTGGGCTGTAAAATGAACTGCTCCTTTTGTGCTACGGGAAAAAGCGGTTATTCCAGAAATCTGGCACCCTCCGAAATGCTGGCGCAGATTCAGTCCGCCCAATTGGACATTGGCGTGCGCATTTCCAATGTTGTGTTGATGGGCATGGGCGAGCCTTTGGATAATTACGACAATGTTCTTCGTTTTTTGGAACTCGTATCCTCCGAAGAAGGTCTTAATATCGGAATGCGACACATTTCTCTGTCAACTTGTGGTATTGTGGATAAAATATATGATCTTGCCGACAAAAAACTGCAGCTAACGCTGTCTGTTTCTCTGCATGCCCCAAATGATGAAATCCGGTCGCGTACCATGCCGGTGAACCACCGGTGGGGTGTCGAGGAACTTTTAAAAGCCTGTCGGTATTACAACAAGCAAACCGGACGCAGAATATCCTTTGAATATGCCATGATCAGCGGAGTTAATGACAGCGATGCCTGTGCGCGGGAGCTTGCCGGCCGGCTGAAAGGAACGCTAAGTCATGTGAACCTGATTCCGGTCAACACGGTGTCCGGTTCCGGATATAAAAAAAGTACCACGGAACGTTTGCAGAAATTCACCCGTATTCTGGCAAACAGCGGAATTACCGCGACCGTTCGGCGGACGCTTGGTTCTGATATCAATGCATCCTGCGGACAGTTACGGCGCAGGTATCAGGAGGAGGTGGCCGATGTTGAAAGTTTACACCAAAAGTGATATTGGTCTTGTTAGAAGTTCAAATCAGGACGCTTATAACGACGGTATTCTGCCCGACCAGTCCGCTTGGGTAGTTGTTTGTGACGGTATGGGGGGTGCGAACGGCGGCGCGGTTGCCAGCAGTGTCGCAGTCAGAAAAATTTCGGAACATATGGTTTCCAATTATAAGCAAGGCCTTTCCGACAGCATGATTAAGGAGCTGATTTTATCCTCCATCGTCAACGCGAACATGGAAGTCCACAACATGGCCTCTTCGGACACAGAGCTGAGCGGAATGGGAACCACGGTAGTCGTAGCACTGATTTCGAACGGTACGGCTCATATTGCGCATGCGGGCGACAGCAGAGCGTATTTGATCACACCCGATGAAATCCGTCAGCTGACCACCGACCATTCTATGGTGCAGGAAATGGTGAATAACGGCGATCTTACGGAACAGCAGGCAAGGCAGCATCCGCAGAAGAATATCATTACCCGTGCGCTTGGTGTGGAAAATTCCATTGAAATTGATTACTGTGAAATTCCGTTTTTACAGGGCAGCAAGCTGCTGATCTGTACGGATGGTCTGACCAATTATGTAGAGGCGGAGCAGATCTTTCAGCTTTCCCGCAAAGTGGATGGCGGTGCTCTGACCGAGCAGCTGATTGAACTGGCGAAAAACTCCGGAGGCGGTGACAATATTACGGTTGCCATTGTCGAAAACTGATGGTTGATTGGAGTTGATTGATATGGATAAATACACAGGAAAGCGGCTCGACGGAAGATATGAAATTCATGAATTAATCGGAGTCGGTGGCATGGCGCTGGTTTACCGTGCTTACGACATTATTGACGACCGAATTGTTGCGATTAAAATTCTGAAAGATGAATTTCTGGGAAACGATGATTTTATCCGCCGCTTTAAGAATGAATCGAAAGCAATCGCGGTCCTTTCCCATCCGAACATTGTGAAAGTTTTTGACGTTAGTTTCGGTGACCGGATTCAATATATTGTAGAAGAATTTATTGATGGCATTACGCTGAAGGAGTATCTGGACCAGCAGAAGGAGGTAAAATGGAAGGAAGCCATTCATTTTACCATCCAGATTTTGCGTGCGCTCCAGCATGCCCATGAAAAAGGGATTGTTCATCGGGATATTAAGCCGCAGAACATCATGCTTCTGCAGGACGGCACCATCAAGGTGACGGACTTCGGCATTGCTCGTTTTTCCAGAAGCGAAACCCGGACAATGACGGACAAGGCGATTGGCTCTGTCCATTATATTTCACCCGAGCAGGCCAGGGGCGATGTAACGGACGAAAAGGCCGATCTTTATTCCGTCGGCGTTATGCTTTATGAAATGATTACTGGGTGCCTTCCTTTTGAAGCGGATAACGCGGTTTCCGTCGCGATTATGCAGCTTCAGGCAGACCCGAAGCCGCCGACCGAGATTAATCCGGATATTCCGGACGGGCTGGAAGAGATTACACTGAAGGCCATGCAGAAGAATCCCGCGCAGCGGTATCAGTCCGCGGCCGATATGCTGCGGGATATTGAAGCGTTTCGAAGAAATCCGAGTATTCGTTTTCAATATAAATATTTTGTGGATGAAAAGCCGACAAAATATATTGACGCAATTAATGCGGTAAAGAGCACGGATATGCCTGCGTACAATGATAATTACGTTTACGAGGAGGAGCCGGATGCGGTTCCTGCGAAACAGAAAAAGAATCGGTCGCTCTTGGTTATTGCCGGCATTGCCGCAGCATTCCTGATTGCCGCAATTGTTTTCGGCATTACCGCCTTAATCAACAGTTTTAAAAGCGGGCCGAGCGATGTTACCGTGCCGAGCTTTATCGGAAAAGCCTATACTGATATTCAGTCCAATCCGGACTATCAGAAGAATTTTAAATTTGAAACAACCACACAGAATGACGCGTCACAAAAGGCCGGCATTGTTTTGAACCAAACCCCGAAGGAAGGAACCGTTGTAAAGGCTGGGTCAACCATTACCCTGGTTATTAACGGAGGCGGAAAAACGCTGAATCTTCCGGACCTTTCCAACAAAACGCAGGAAGAAGCGGTTGAGGCATTAAAGCAGCTGAACTTAAAGTATAAGATTACAACGGTTCAGGATGACAGCACGCCGAAAGGAAAGGTTATTAATACGAATCCGACCGCAGGAACCCAGGTGGTGGAAGGTGCCACGGAGATTCAGGTCTTTGTAAGCTCCGGTCCCGCTGTGGTACAGGTGCCGGTTCCGGCCGTGATTGACCTTCCGCTTGCCGATGCAAAAACAGCGATTATTGCCGCTGGTTTGACGGTTGGTGAGGTAAAGACACGCGATGACAGTAATAAGGCCAAAAATACCGTGTTGGAATCCTCTCCGCTTCCGGGCGTGAAAGTGGAAAAAGGCAGCAAGGTTGATTTGGTGGTCAGTTCCGGCGTAAAACCGACAACTACCGTGACGGTGTATGTGCAGCTTCCGAAAGATGTGAACCACGACATTCAGCTGAAAGCGTATTTGGGCAATGAACTGCTGGACCAGAAAACGGTAAATCCGTCTTATAATGATATCTTCACGCTGAGCGTACAGGGAACCGGGGGACAGAAACAGCTGATTATCCAACTGGACGGCCATCGGTACCAGGTTTACACCATTAATTTCGACACAGGGGAATCGAAGCAGACGGAAAGCAATCCCTATACGCCGAGCAGTCAAGGCCAGGAAAGCCAGGCATCAAACCCATCGACTTCTGTAACGAGTTAAGAGGAAACGAATGGATAAGAAAAGCGGATTGATTATCAAAGGCATCGGCGGCTTCTACTATGTGGAAACCGCCGATGCGGTTTATGAATGCAAAGCCCGGGGGATTTTCCGGAAGAATAAAATTACGCCTCTTGCGGGCGACCGTGTGACGATTGCGGTGGAAACCGACGGGACAGGCTCTATTGAAGAAATTTTGCCGCGAAAAAATCAGCTGACCCGTCCGCCGGTGGCGAACATCGACCAGCTGTTGGTGGTTGTTTCTACCTGCGACCCTGCACCAAGTACGCTGATTATTGACAAAACCATCGCGGCGGCGGAAGATAAAGGGATCGAACCGGTTCTGGTGATTTCCAAGACCGACCTGGAGGATTCGCAGTGGCTTGTGGATATTTATCAAAAAACAGGGATTTTGCTTTTTACGGTTTCCTCCGTTACAGGGGAAGGCGTAGATAAAGTACGGAATGTGCTGCATGGAAAAACATCTGCTTTTACGGGGAACTCCGGTGTAGGAAAATCCTCCCTGCTGAACCGGATTGACGAACGACTGCAGCTCCCCACCGGCGAAATCAGTCAGAAATTGGGGCGCGGCAGGCATACCACGCGGCAGGTAGAACTGATTAAGCTGGAACCGGATACTTACGTTGCCGATACTCCAGGTTTTTCTTCCATTCAAATGGAGCGGTACGATATCGTGAAAAAAGAGAATCTTCAGTATTGCTTCCGTGAATTTGCTCCCTATTTGAATCAGTGTAAGTTTCATTCCTGTTCGCATACCTGTGAAAAGGGTTGTGCGGTAATTCAGGCGGTGCAGGATGGAATTATCAGCGAGTCAAGGCATCGCAGTTATATCGAAATGTACAACGAAGTAAAGGACCTGAAAGAATGGGACCTGAAATAAAACAGTGCGTGATTATAGGCTCTTCGCCGGAATGCGGCGGCCGTGATTTTCAGCAGATTGACCGTGAAAAATCGTTCCTCATTTGTGCAGACGGCGGACTGAATACAGCCCGCCGTTATGGAATGGTGCCAGACCTGGTGATTGGCGACTTTGATTCCCTGCAGGGGGATTTGCCGATTGAGTCGGAAATCATCCGGCTGAAGGTGGAAAAGGATGATACGGACCTTATGGCGGCTGTCCGAATCGCTTTGGAACGTGGTTTTCGGGATTTTCTCCTGATTGGCGGTACGGGCGGACGTTTGGATCATACGTATGCCAATTTCTGTGTGCTTCAATATCTTGCGGAGCAAGGCTGCAGGGCTCGTTTGGCGGGAAATGGCAGTCTCGTGTATTTTCAGGGGATTGGAACCTTTCGCTTGAATGGTTTTAAGGGCAGAACTGTTTCGGTTTTTCCCTTTGGTACGTCGGCCTGTACTGTGACCTACCACGGGCTGAAATATCCACTGACAAACCATACTCTGGTGTCCAGTTTTCCCCTTGGGGTGAGCAACTGCATTCTGGAAGACGAAGCGGAAATTCAGGTTTTGGAGGGTAGCGCTCTAATTATTCTAATAATTGATTAACCAATTTTACGGAAACGGAATATACTGAACTAACAGATAGATGTTAGGTGGTGTTCCGAATGCGAAGGTTCAACGGGAAAAGCAATATTGGGAAATATGCCATTGCATTTGGAATCGGACTGATCATCTCTTGTTTTTGTCCCCTTCCGCTCATGATGTTCATCATTGCATGCATCATTGTAGCACTGGGGATAGCACTGTTTCGGTGCTGAACATATTTAGGAGGTCTCCGTATGAAAGTCGTAATTGTTAAGAGCGGTAAATTTTTAGGATTTCTGCTTCGGGCGGTATTCAATATTAAAAAGGAACAATAAATCAAGAGCCGGCTGCAAAAGCAGCCGGCTCTTTTTGTTTTCAACGAACAATTTTTGACACAATGTTTCTGCGCCTATCGGTATAATTTATGGTAAAGCGGCAGGGAGGGATCCCATGAAACAGACAATATATGTGGATGTCTTAGTGGGCGTCAACCTGTTTATCAATTATTTTTTGCTGCTTGCGGTTTCAAAATTCTTAACTATTCCGGTGCGGAGAAGAAGAATTTTGCTGGGTGCGCTGCTGGGTTCAGCGTACTCTTTGTTTATCCTTTTACCGGATATTCCGGTTATGCTGTCCCTGTTGGTCAAACTTATTATGTCGGCGACCATTATTCTAGCCTCTTTTTCGTTCCGGGGATTCAAGCAGTTTCTGCGGCAGTTGGCAACTTTTTATATTATCAGCTTTTCGTTTGCAGGTTTAATGCTCGCCATTTGGTACTTTATTGCACCGCAGGGGCTAATCATTAAAAATTCGGTTGTTTATTTCAATATATCACCGCTTTTGCTGATTCTCCTGACGGTTGTCTGTTACCTTATGATACGGCTAATTCACCGAATTTCCGGTCGGCAGGCACCGGAACAGCTTTTTTACCGGATACGGATTGAGTATGGCAATCAAACGGCTGCCTGCGTGGCCAAAGTGGATACGGGCAATTCCTTGTGTGAACCCTTTTCCAATTACCCGGTGGTGGTCGTGACCAACGGTTGTGCGGGGAAGATGCTTCCCTCGGAAGACAGCGGAAAAATCCGCCTGGTTCCTTTTCATGCAGTTTCGGGGAATGGACTTTTACCGGCGTTTAAACCGGACCGCTTGGTGATTCTTTCCGGAAAAAAAGAATACGAACAAAAGAATGTTTACATAGCAGTTACTCAGGCACGGCTCGGAGAAGCCGAGGCTTTACTGAATCCAGACTTGTTGCAAAGAACGTCTGCCTAAATCTGGCCGTTGACAGACGCGTTTATCAAGCCGTGACGGCGGCGGCAAAAGGGAAAGAGTGAGTGAAAATGGGAATGGACACACGCATCAGGGAACTGGCAAAAGCACTGGCAGAATGGTGGTTTCGGCTTGGCCTAGGGGGGGATATCCATTATATTAATGGACCGGAAACTCTGCCTCCTCCGCTGAGCAAACAGGAAGAAGAGCGGGTCATGCAGAACATTATGAACAATGTTCCGAACGCGCGTGAACCGCTGATTACCCACAATCTAAGGCTGGTGGTGTACATTGCGAAAAAATTTGAATCCTGCAGTGCCAGCGTGGAAGACCTGATCTCCATCGGGACCATCGGGCTGATTAAAGCGGTAAATACCTTTTGTCCAGAGCGGAATATTAAACTGGCCACTTATGCGTCACGCTGTATTGAAAATGAAATATTGATGTATCTGCGGAAAAGCTCTCAGCTGAAAAATGAAGTTTCGATTGACGATCCGCTTAACGTTGACTGGGATGGAAATGAGCTGTTATTATCCGACATCCTCGGCAGCGAGCAGGACACTGTGAATCACGACTTGGAGCAGGAGGTGGAGAAGAACTTACTGCTCAGTGCGGTTTCCCATTTAGCACCTCGGGAACGCGAGATTATGGAACTTCGTTTTGGCCTGAACAACCGGAAAGAGCACACGCAGAAAGAGGTTGCCGATGCACTCGGCATCTCGCAATCTTACATATCGCGCCTTGAAAAGCGCATTATTGAACGGCTGAAAAAAGACCTGGAGCGGGTCAGCTGATTTTATCACATCAAAAAAGGAAGCTTTTAAAGCTTCCTTTTTTGATGCCCGAAAGTATGTGATAGCAAATAAATCTTTTGTATCTGCCTGGATTCTCTTGTTACGATAGAATAACCCGGTATGCTTTTACCAGACGTTCAAACGTGTAGTGACGGCAGTTTGCGGGGCTGGTGGAAGGGAGCGGCACTGCAGGGCCGGCGGTTTTTTGGCAGAACCGTTTGTAAAGCGCCGCTGCCTTAGTGCCGGTGGTAAAGATACGTTCGATGTGGGTGCGGTGAACCAGACCAGTAATATCGTTTGGAACAGGGTCGCGGATACTGCTGTCGTCCGCGCCTTGAATTTGGCAGCTTTTTAGAACATCCCACAGGGCAATGTTGTGCCGTAGGACAAAAGCGGCCTTTTCTTCCACCGTGGTCGGTAACGGCTCTTGGTATAGTTCCGACAAAACACGCCAGAATCGGTTTTGCGGATGGGAATAATAAAAGCCGTATTCCCGGGATTTCGGAGAAGGCATCGTGCCCAGTATCAGAATTTTGGAATGTTCATCGTAAACAGGGGGAATCGTATGCTCAATGTATTCCATATTACTTTTCCGTCCTTATTTCTTCTGCACGCCGCATTAGCGCGCCGCGCTGGTTTTCGCAGGTTCCATCTAGGACTTCGTCCAGAAGCCGGTTCAGTATTCTGCCAATATTGGGCCCCGGTAAAATGCCAAGCTTTATCAAATCCGAGCCGTTGATAGCCAAATCCTTTAATCGGAAGCAAAGCTTTTGGAATAGTATCTGTTCCAGAAGTTTCTTTGCTTCGTTCAATTCATTCAGGCGGCTCCAATAGTCGGGGTTCTGCGCTTGAATATCCGCTTCCTTAATCTGAAACAACAGAGAAAGGTTCGTTTCCCCAAAACGATTTAAACGGTGCAGCAGGATTTTCCGATCGGCGGGTAAGGCGATATCATGAGCTTCCACCAGGATTTCAATCTGTCGTATGGTGTTGTTATCAAAACGGAGTCGCCGCAAAACCTTATGGGCGATTTCGCGGCTTTTCTCACCATGACCGTGGAAGTGGTCAATGCCGTTTTCATCCCGAGTATGGCACGCCGGTTTCCCACTGTCATGTAAGAGAACTGCCATCCGCAAAACCGGGTTGTCCGCTGTATGTTCCAGCGCATTCAGCGTATGCTCCCATACGTCGTAGCAGTGGTACGGGTTCCTTTGCGGAAACTGAATCATAGCGTTCAGTTCAGGCAGAAAACACCCGATGACCGGCTGATATTTTCGAAGAACGGTGACGGCGTCATTTCCGCACAGAAGTTTTGTAAATTCTTCGCGGATTCGCTCGTTCGCAATCCCGTTCAGCAGCGAAGCGTTTCGGAAAATGCTGTCGGAAGTCTGCTTTTCGATAGAAAATCCGAGAATGGAAGCAAAACGCAGCGCCCGAAGAATACGCAGTCCGTCCTCTTGAAACCGCCGGTCCGGTTCACCGACGCAACGGATTAATTTCCGGTTTAAATCTTCCACTCCGCCAAAGCAGTCAATCACTCCGGAATCCGGGTGATAGGCCAGCGCATTGATGGTAAAGTCCCTGCGGGCCAGATCGTCTTCCAGCTTCGTAGTAAAAAAGACTTCGTCCGGGTGACGGTTGTCGGTATAAGCACCATCCACCCGAAAAGTGGTCACTTCCACCATGCTTTGGTCCAGCAGAACCGTAATGGTACCATGCTTTAAGCCGGTGTCCAGCAACTTCCATTCCCCAAGCACCCGCTTCATTTCGTCCGGACGGGCACTGGTGGTCACATCCCAGTCGTTTGGGGTGCGGCCCATGAATTGGTCGCGCACACAGCCGCCGACGACGTAGGAAGGGTAACCTGCTCCGGTCAGTTTATTCAGAATTTTTTTCACCGCATCCGGCAGCTCAAAAATCACGTTTGCCTTCATGCAGTCCTCCAATGAAACAAATTTAGTCAGAATTTTTCAATTTGGTTTGGATTCCCCAAGATTAATTTCAGTATACACTTTTGTAAGTCGGAAAAGCAAGAATTGTTGGGTTCGATAAAAAATTTTTACCTGCATGATCCCCACACTTCATGGCAATACTGAGACTGTATTACCGACATAGGGGGGTTGCAGAGTGCAGTACAATAAAGTGGAAATCTGTGGGGTGAATACTTCTAAGCTGAAGGTACTTACGGAAAAAGAAAAAATGGAGTTGCTGCGCCGAGTAAAAAACGGTGATACAAAAGCCCGGGAGGAGTTGATAAAGGGAAATCTCCGACTCGTTCTAAGCGTGATTCAACGCTTTACCAATCGGGGGGAAAATCTGGACGACCTTTTTCAGGTGGGCTGCATCGGACTAATTAAGGCGATTGATCATTTTGATACCGATCAGGGTGTGCGTTTCTCCACTTACGGAGTACCGATGATTATAGGTGAAATCCGGCGCTATCTTCGGGACAACAACTCTATTCGGGTGAGTCGTTCCCTGCGCGATACTGCCTATAAAGCGATGCAGGTAAAGGAAAAAATGACTTCAGAGAATAACCGGGAACCAACCATTGAAGAGATTGCAAAGGAATTGGATTTGCCGCGGGAAGACGTGGTACTTGCGCTCGAATCCATTGTGGAGCCGGTTTCCTTATATGAACCTGTTTTTTCCGACGGAGGGGACACCATCTATGTGATGGATCAGGTCGGAGACAACAACGACGATTCGAACTGGTTGGATGAAATCGCCCTGAAGGAAGCAATTAAGGATTTGAACAGCAGGGAAAAAAGGATTCTTTCCATGCGCTTTTTTCAGGGTAAAACGCAAATGGAAGTCGCTTCCGAAATCGGCATCAGCCAAGCGCAGGTTTCCCGCCTGGAGAAAGCCGCACTGGATAAAATTAAAAAAGATATCTGAGGAGACGCTGTCACTAGCAAATATGGACAAGCGATACACGCTCCCTACGTGAACTTGAAGAAGCAGGAATGATTGCAACAGTATACCGTTTTCGCAATATGACGAGAAAATGGTGCTCTAAAGAACATAATTATGTTCTTTAGAGCACCATTCATGGTACATAGATCAATAGTTATTTAAACTTGAATAAAACTTTTTTAATTTAATTATCAATAAATTTATTTGCCAATAGTAACGAATCTTCACATGATATATATGATATCAGTGAATCCTTTACTCCTGTATTAGATGGCTTTTTTATGCTGTAGTCAGCGAATCCTTCTACAGAAAAAGAAAAGAATAAACTTAAAACTAGCAAAAAATAAAAGCTTTTTTACTATAATTCATTTTTTAAGCTCCTTTTATGTGTTTTCATAAATAAAACTTCAAGTTTCACCCTACTAACACAATCCATGGGAATCAGCCTCCTCTCAGTATTAAAAATAATTTCTCTAAAATAATTCTTTAAAAAATATATAACTTTATATTATTATTGTCAATAATGATTCTCGCAAGCTAAGTTTTCCATAACAAGGGTGCTGCAAAAAGGATTTTCCCTTTCTGCAGCACCCTTGACTTTTTAACAAATATTTCCACACAGAAATACCGGAATTCCTGCAATAAAATTCATTTAGTTGTCACATAAGGCTAATATAATGCGCTTAATAGGTTATGGAGGGAATCCATCTATGAAGCGTAAATTAAAAGAACAATACCATTTCATCATACTCGGTGCGATTCTTATCCTTTCATTTGGATTAAATTTTTACGCAATTTCCAAGAACGGTACGGCGAACGAATATTATGCGGCTTGTATCAAAAGCATGACGCAGAGCGTCTCAAATTTTTTCTTTGTATCCTTTGATCCAGCCGGCATGGTGTCGGTTGACAAGCCGCCGCTTGGATTGTGGATTCAGGCTATTTTTGTCCTGATTTTCGGTTACCACGGCTGGGCATTTTTATTGCCTCAGGCGATTGCGGGAACCTTGTCCTGCCTAATGATTTATCTTTTAACAGCAAAATATTTCGGACGCCCGGCGGGACTGATTTCCTCCTTGATTTTTGCTTTGTCCCCGTCCGTGGTAGTCATTTCCCGCAACAATACCATGGACATGCAGCTGATTTTTGTACTTCTCCTTGCAACCTGGTTTGTATTTCGGTCCGTAGACAGTGGAAAAGTACATTATCTGCTGTGGGCGGGGGTATTTGTCGGCCTGGGCTTTAACATTAAGATGCTGCAGGCTTATATGATTCTTCCCGCCATAGCGGTCACTTATCTTATTTTTGCAAAACAAAAATTTAGGAAACGGCTGCTTGTCGGGGCTGCCGCCGTCTTGCTCATGCTAGGTGTGTCCTTTGCCTGGGTGGCTGCGGTGGAACTGACCCCGGCGTCAAACCGGCCGTATGTGGACAGCACAAGCAGGAATTCTATGCTGGAACTGATTACCGGACATAACGGTACGGAGCGCTTGTTTGGCAGCGGTATGGACGGCGGCTTTGGCGCAGGACAGGGCGACGGTGGCAGAGCGGAAGGTATGCCACCTCAGATGAACGGCGGCAAGGCTGCACAAAACGGTACACCTCCGCAGATGCAAGACGGTGCGGTTCCTCAAGACGGCACGCCGCCGCAAATGCCGAATGACGGTTCTTCTTCCAATTTGGGATTAAAATCCGATCGCCCGGATTTTTCCAATCGCGGGGATGACGGAAAAAGCCGCAGCATGGATGGCAGAGAACCCTTTAGGGGCGGTGGCGGAATGGGAAACTCCGAAATTGGTATGGCATCACCGCTGCGTCTGTGGAATTCAAATCTGTTTGGCCAGAATTCGTGGCTGCTGTTGTTTGCCCTTCTCGGATTTTGCGGATGCCTGAGTAAAGCGGCGTTCCACAAAAGGGAGAGCAGTCAGGGCGTATTGCTTTACTGGATGCTTTGGTTGACTGCAATGGCCGTATTTTTCAGTTTCGCGGGATTTTACCACCGTTATTATCTGAGTATGTTGGCTCCCGCCATTGCCGTGCTGAGCGGCGTTGGTATTGTGGTTATGTTTCGTGGGTTCAAGCGTAAAAAAGAGCAGCGGAAAGATTACATTCGTCCGGTTTTTCTGCTGGCTGTACTGGCAGCGAATCTTGGCTTGGAAATTCGCTATCTCATGAATTACAATAACCTTCCCGCATGGGTTTTGCCCGTAACCCTGGCCGGAGCTGGAATCGGCCTCATTCTAATGCTGTTTCATCACTTTGGGAAAAAGCAGATGGCCTTGTATCTTTCCACTGCGGCGCTTACCATTTCCCTGTTGGCGGCTCCGCTTTACTGGTCGCTGACGCCGGTCCTTTATGTTCCGAACGCAACCATGCCGTATGCCGGGCCAGAACTTTCCGGAAACAGCGGAAGCCGTGGATTCGCGGATAGAACCAATACGAGCGGAAACAGAGGAAGCTCCGGCCTGGAAAATTATTTGGTGCAAAACTATAAGGAAGGGAGTTTCCTGGTGGTATCCCAGCGGGCCAGCGATGTTGCTCAATTCATTATTGATACGGGGCTGCCATGCTATGCTTACGGCGGATTTTTAGGGACGGATAATTCTTTGTCGCTGGAAAAGCTGAAACTGTACGTTTCAGAAGGAAAAATAACCTACTTTTTCATTTCATCCGAAATGGGCGGGGGTAGCAGAAATTCAGAAGTAATCAATTATGTGAAAGAAAACGCTGTTTTGATCGATGAAAGCGAGTATCGCTCCCAGGTATCCTCCAATGTTCAGCGGCCAGGCATGGGCGGTATGACAAAAGGCTCCTTATATAAATTTGGATAATAACCTGCCGCAGATTCATGCCCTGCGGCGGGTTATTTTGTTTTATCGGATGATATTGCCGCGAAAAACGGCATATAATCTATCGGCTGTTTTCTTAATCAGGATACGGAGTATTAAGGTGGATATCGACCAGGTTTAACGTGAAAGGGAAAAACACTATAGCTACGGGAGGCGAAAGCGTGAATTGCAGAGTCGTTGATTTACGTCATAAGGAAGTAATTAACATAAAGGACGGCACACGTTTGGGGGCGGTTTGCGATGTAGAATTCGACACGACAAACGCCAAGCTGACCTCAATTGTGATTTATGGCCGACTTCGTTTTTTCGGATTGCTGGGCAGGGAAGACGATATCATTATTAAATGGCAGGACATACAAGTAATTGGTGACGATACCATATTAGTATGCTATAATGAACCGTATCGTCCTATGAAAAAGCGAGTACGCGGATTTTTCAGTGGGGATTGAAATTGGGCTTGTATTATATTTTTATTTGTGGTATAATACTACCCGCAAAACACACGCCGATATCATGACGGCTTGGTGCTCTGAATTTCAGGGTTTCGTCTGTTCAGGTTCGGCGGAGGAAAAACCAAGGAGGAATAAATCAATGGCAGTAGTATCTATGAAACAACTTTTGGAGGCCGGTGTTCATTTCGGCCACCAGACCAGAAGATGGAACCCGAAAATGGCGGAATACATCTTCACCGAGCGTAACGGCATTTACATCATCGACCTGCAGAAAACCGTTAAAAAGCTTGAGGTAGCGTACAATTTTGTTCGTGACCTTTCCGTTGAAGGCAAGCCGATTCTGTTTGTCGGTACCAAGAAGCAGGCTCAGGATTCCGTAAGAGAAGAAGCGGAAAGAGCAGGCGCTTTCTTTGTTAACGCACGTTGGCTGGGCGGTATGCTTACAAACTTCCGCACCATTCGCCGCAGAATTGACCGCCTCAATCAGCTGAAGAATATGGAAGCAGACGGTACATTTGACCTTCTTCCGAAGAAAGAAGTCATCAAGCTCCGTCTTGAAATTGAAAAGCTCGAGAAATTCCTCGGCGGCATCAAAGATATGAAGCAACTTCCCGGCGCTTTGTTCATTGTTGACCCCCGCAAGGAAAGAATTGCAGTTTCGGAAGCCAGAAAGCTCGGTATCCCGATTATTGCAATTGTTGATACCAACTGCGACCCGGATGAAATTGATTATGTTATCCCCGGCAACGACGATGCAATCCGTGCGGTAAAACTGATTTCCGCAACAATGGCAAACGCAATCATTGAAGGCAGAGAAGGCCAGATGGGCGCTGCTGCAGAAGAAGCGGAAGCAGAAAAAGTAAACGAAGAAGAAACCGCGGAATAATCTATTTTTACGATATTATACTATAACGAATTTATAAGGGTATTTCTGGGTGGCTGCACCCAGGATACCCTGAAATAGAATCGGAGGAATAAAGAATGGCTTTTACAGCGAAAGACGTTGCAGAGCTTCGTGAGAAGACCGGCTGCGGAATGATGGACTGCAAAAAGGCACTTACCGCTTCGGACGGTGATTTTGACAAAGCAATTGATTTTCTGAGAGAAAGAGGATTGGCTGCAGCGACCAAAAAGGCCGGCCGTATTGCGGCGGAAGGCATTGCATATGCAACCGTAAATGACGACTCTACCGTCGGTGTTGACATTGAAGTAAATGCAGAAACCGACTTTGTTGCTAAGAACGCAGAATTCCAGAATTTTGTTCACACGTGCGCACAGACCGTTATGGAGCAGAATCCGGTTGATGTGAATGCATTGCTTCAGTGCACCGCTTCCGGTTCCGATAAGACGGTTGACGCTCTTCTGAAAGAAAAGATCCTCGTGATCGGCGAAAACATCAAAATCCGCCGGTTCAAGAGATTGGAAGGCGTTGTTTCCGCTTATATCCATGCGGAAGGCAAGATCGGCGTTCTGGTTAAGTTCGAAACTTCTCCTGAAGTTGCCGCGAAGGAAGGCTTCAAGGAGTATGCCAAGAATATCGCGATGCAGATTGCGGCCATCAGCCCGCAGTACCTGAACCGCGACGCTGTTCCGGCAGATGTTGTAGAGCATGAGAAATCCATCCTGAAAGAGCAGATTGTCAACGACGGCAAGCCCGCTGCAATTGCAGAGAAGATTGTTGCCGGCAGACTTGGCAAGTTCTTCAAGGATGTTTGCCTTGTGGATCAGGCTTATATTAAGGACGGCAATATTTCCGTTCAGCAGTACACCGATGCGACCGCGAAAGAGCTCGGCGGTTCCATTAAAATTGCGGAATATGTTCGTTTTGAAAAGGGCGAGGGCCTGGAGAAGCGCGAAGATAATTTTGCCGACGAAGTTGCCGGTATGATTAAATAAGTCTGTTTGGGTTGATAGCGCGGGAAAAATTTCCTGCGCTATTTTTTTGCGCAGGTACCGTAATAAAAGCTGCTGTTTGCCAAATTGGAACATCCAAAAGTGGGTGCCTTTGGCTGTTCGTTTTTGAAATTTTTCCATTGCAGACGGGCACTAAACGGCTGTTGAATAAAATTTGAAGCGATTGTTACCAAACTATAAAACTTGCCAATAATAGTGTTAATTGCACAAGAAAGGCTTTACTTTATTTAGCCTATATTGTAAAATGAAATAAATAAAAATAGGGGTGTTGATTTTGCAACCTAAATATAAACGGATTCTTCTCAAACTCAGCGGCGAATCTCTCGCGGGTGGTCAGCAGCACGGAATTGACTTTGATACCGTCCTGAAAATCTGTCAGCCGATTAAAGCTTGCTCGGATATGGGCGTGGAAATCGGGATTGTTGTCGGCGGAGGCAACTTCTGGCGTGGCCGCAGCAGCGGAAAGATGGACCGTACCAGAGCCGACCATATGGGGATGCTTGCAACCACCATCAACGCACTCGGTGTAGCGGATGCGCTGGAGCAGTTGGGTGTGCCGGTGCGTGTTCAGACGGCTATTGCCATGCAGCAGATTGCGGAGCCGTATATTCGCAACCGCGCGGTGCGTCACCTGGAAAAGGGCAGGGTAGTGGTATTTGGCTGCGGAACCGGTAACCCATTTTTTTCCACCGATACGGCTGCAGCACTGCGTGCGGCTGAAATTGACGCAGACGTTATCCTGAAAGCCACGATGGTGGATGGGGTGTACGATTGTGACCCGAAGAAAAACGCGAACGCCGTGAAATTTGATTCGTTATCCTTTATGGATGTATTAAATAAGAATCTGCAGGTTATGGACAGCACAGCCGCTACGCTGTGCAGGGACAACAACATCCCGATTTTAGTCTTCAATATTGATCATCCGGAAAATATTTTGAAAGCGGTTTGTGGGGAACCGATTGGTACGATTGTGAAGGAGGAACTGTAATGAAAGAAATTCTGGCACACGCAGAAGAACGTATGAAAAAGAGTGTAGCTGCTCTGACGGAGGAATATTCCACCGTTCGCGCGGGACGTGCAAACCCGGCAATTTTGGACAAAATCCGGGTTGACTATTACGGAACGCCGACTTCCATTAATCAGCTTGCCGCCGTTTCTGTATCCGAAGCGCGCGTCCTGACCATTCAGCCGTGGGACATTTCTGTTTGCCACGCCATTGAAAAGGCAATTCAGACTTCCGACATCGGCATTAATCCGCAGACCGACGGCAAGGTGATTCGTCTCACGTTCCCGCAGCTGACGGAAGAGCGCCGCCGCGAACTGGTAAAAGATATCAGCAAGATGGCGGAAGAAGGCCGCATTGCGATTCGCAATATTCGTCGCGACGCCATGGATAAGCTGAAGGGCATGAAGAAAAATGGTGAGCTGACGGAAGACGACCTGAAGCAGGCAGAAAAGAAAACACAAGATCTGACCGATAAATATTGTAAAGAGGTCGACTCGATTTTTGACCGCAAACAAAAGGAAATTATGGAAATATAGGAAGTAAAAATGGAATTTAGCCAATTTCCAAGACATATCGGAATTATTATGGACGGAAACGGCCGCTGGGCAAAAAAACGCGGCCTTCCCCGTACCGCCGGTCACAAGGTTGGTGCGGATGTGTTTAAAAAAATTGTCCGGTACTGTAGCTCGATTGGAATACAATATCTGACCATTTATGCTTTTTCTACGGAGAACTGGAAACGCCCTCGTGAAGAAGTCGGAATGCTGATCAAGTTGTTTGAACAGTATTTGCAGGAAGCCCTTCGGGATTTTCTGAATGAAAATATTAAGGTTTTTTTCATGGGGGATACCTCCGCTTTTCCGGAAGAATTGCAAAAGCTGATTCGGGATACAGAAGAGGCTTCCAAAAATCATACCGGCATGGTGCTGAATATCGCTTTGAACTATGGAGGAAGAGCCGAACTGACTCGTGCTGCCAGGTTATTGTCTGAGGAGGTAAAAAGCGGTAAGCTTACTCCTGAACAAATTACAGAAGAAACCTTTGCGCAAAAGCTGTATACGGCAGGACAGCCGGACCCTGACCTGATTATCAGGCCAAGCGGCGAAAACCGCATTTCTAATTTCTTACTGTGGCAGTCCGCATATTCTGAGTATGTCATTATGGACATCCTTTGGCCGGATTTTAAACCAAAGGATTTGGACCGGGCTATTAAAGAGTACGCGAATCGAAACAGACGCTTTGGAGGGGTTTAATTGAAAGACAGGCTCACCTCGGCGGCTACCATCATTATTTTTTTTGCAGCAATTGTTCTGTTTAATCGCAGTTTTCCGTTAGCACTAAATATCGCCTTAGCACTGATCTCGATTTTGTCGGTATATGAGATTATTTCCGCGCTTGGCCTATCGAAAAATTATATCCTGCTGGTACCCAGCATTTTGTTTTCTGCAGTACTGCCTTTTATTTATCCACATTTGCTGCTGCTGCAAGCCGTGTACTTTTTATATACGGTTGTGATGTTCGGCGCGTTGATTTTTTATCATCAGTTTATTACATTCCGTGAATTGGGCGTGCTTTACAGCATGACGATCTTGATTCCGACTGCGCTGGAAACGATTCTTGAAATCCGGCAGCTAGGCGGCGGCCATGGAATGTTCTATGTGATTATTGCCATTTCTTCGGCTTGGATTGCCGATACCGGCGGATATATTGGCGGGAGTTTGTTTGGAAAACATAAGCTCTGCCCGAATATCAGCCCGAAAAAAACCGTGGAAGGCGTCATTGGTGGATTTGTACTGAATATTGCCGCAATGCTGGTATTCGGCTATTTGTTCGGTACAGTTTATTACCACAACAGTGTTGTGGTTTTTTATCAAACTCTGCTGATTATCGGTATTTTCAGCACGGTAATGTCTGTGCTTGGCGACTTGAGTTTTTCGCTGATTAAACGCAGCTGCCATATTAAGGATTTCAGTGAAATGATTCCCGGCCACGGAGGGATTCTAGACCGGTTCGACAGTGTTATTTTCAATGCACCATTTATTTATCTGCTTGTGCAAGTCATGCCGATTGTTATAAAAGGATAGCTATCTGCTTGATTTTATGGTTATAAATCTTTTGAATGAGGAATAATAATGAAAAGTTCCATTTCTATTTTGGGCTCCACCGGTTCCATTGGCACGCAGACGCTTGACATTGTACGGCATTTAAACCTTTCTGTCTGTGCGTTAGCCGCAAATGCGAATGTGAAACTGCTGGAAAATCAAATTAGAGAGTTTAAACCGCAACTTGTTGCGGTTTTTAACTTAAATGCGGCAAAATCTTTGAAACAGTCCGTCGCCGATTTACCGGTGAAAGTGGTACAGGGGATGGACGGCCTTTGTGAAGTCGCTTCCGTTTCTTCGGCAGATGTCGTCGTAAACTCGGTTGTGGGCATGGTGGGGTTGAAGCCTACGTTGGCTGCGATTCAGGCCAATAAAGACGTGGCGCTGGCCAACAAGGAAACATTGGTGGCCGGCGGTGCTCTGGTAATGAAAGCCGCAAAGGAAAACAGCGTTAAAATTCTTCCGGTGGACAGCGAACATTCTGCTGTTTTTCAATGTTTGCAGGGATGTCCGGAGAAAAAAGCGCTGAAGCGTTTGATTCTTACTGCGTCGGGCGGACCGTTTTTCGGCTGGAAAAGAGAGCAGCTTCAAACCGTTACACCGGAACAGGCGCTGAAACATCCCAACTGGAATATGGGTGCGAAAATAACGATTGATTCCGCTACCATGATGAATAAAGGCCTTGAGATTATGGAAGCCCGCTGGCTGTTTGATGTGCCACCCTCACAGATTGATGTGGTGGTACACCGGGAAAGTGTGGTTCATTCCATGATCGAATATCAGGATCATTCTGTTATTGCGCAAATGGGTGTTCCGGATATGCGCATTCCGATTCAGTATGCGTTGACCTGGCCGGAACGGGTTCCATCTCCTGTAAAACAATTAAGCCTTACAGATTATAAAACACTTACCTTTTATGAACCGGACGATGAAACGTTCGAATGTTTGCGGGTATGCAAAGAGGCCATCAGCCGCGGCGGCTTGGCGCCGGCAGCGGCAAATGGGGCCAATGAGGTTGCGGTTCAGCTGTTTTTAAACGGAAAAATTCGATTTACCGAAATTGGCAGTTTGGTCCGCAGAGCAATGGAGAATCAGCCGGATGATCTTTTGACATCCGTTGACGATATATTGAAAGCCGACGCAGCGGCGCGGGAATATGTGCTCCGACTGGCCGGCGGGTTATGAGGTGATTTGAATCAGTCAGGTATTGTTGACCGTAATTGCGATTCTTCTCTTTGGATTTATCATCTTTATCCATGAGTTTGGCCATTTCTTCATGGCGAAACTTTCGGGGATTCGTGTCAATGAATTTGCGATTGGCATGGGCCCAACGCTGTTCCATTTTCAAAAAGGGGAAACCAAATACGCGCTGCGGCTATTACCAATTGGTGGATTCTGTGCCATGGAAGGCGAAGATGGGGAAAGCGAGGACAGCGGCGCATTTAATAAAAAACCGGTCTGGAAGCGGATTCTGGTTGTTGTGATGGGCGCCGTCATGAATATTGTGCTGGGGTTAGTCCTGATGATGGTTATTTTAGGCCAGCAGCCAGCTTTTGGCTCTACAACCATCGCGGAATTTACGCCGAACGCTGCAACACAGGCGGCCGGATTAAAAACCGGGGATAAAATCACGAGTGTCGATGGTTACAGGGTTTACGGCGACCGTGACATCAGTTTTGCCCTTTCTACCGCGAATCCGGAAAAAGTAGACATTGAAGTAGACCGCGGCGGACAATGGATGTCGTTTCAAGATGTAAAATTCAATACGCAGGAATATAACGGCAAAAAGATCCTGAGCATCGATTTCAAGGTCCAGGCAATTCCAAAGAATCCCGGAACGTTGATTGTAAAATCCGCACAGGATACGGTTTCTATTGTGCGAATGGTTTGGTACAGCCTGGTAGGGCTGGTGACCGGAAAATTCGGCTTTAATGATGTTGCTGGTCCGGTCGGCGCGGCAAACGCGATTGGGGAAGCGGCAAGCATCGGCTTGAAACAGAGTTTTCTTGCGGGGTTAAATAATATTCTGCTGATGATGGTGATTATCACTGTGAACCTCGGTGTGGTGAACCTTCTTCCGTTCCCTGCACTGGACGGCGGACGTCTGGTCTTTCTGATTGTGGAAGGAATCCGGCGCAAACCGGTGAACCCGAAATATGAAGGCTGGGTGAATGCGGCCGGTTTTGCCCTGCTGCTTTGTTTTATGGCCATTGTAACGTTTAGTGATATTTTAAGGCTTGTAACGGGAAAAGGACTCGGATCATAATGAGAGAAATAAGAAAATCAAGGACCGTATATGCAGGAAATGTTCCAATCGGCGGGGGTTCAAAGGTGACGGTGCAATCTATGCTGAATGTTCCGTCCACGGACCTGGCCGGCAGTGTGCAGCAGGCGGTTGAACTGGAGAAGGCCGGATGTGAGATCATCCGGCTTGCCATTCCAAATATGGAAGCAATCAAGCTAATTCCTGCGATTAAGAAGGCGGTATCCGTTCCGCTTGTGGCTGATATTCATTTTGATTACCGGCTGGCATTGGAAGCGGTCGCCGCCGGCATAGATAAAGTACGGATTAACCCAGGAAATATCGGCAGCGAAGACCGGGTAAAGGCGGTGGCTGTTGCCTGTCGTGAAAAGCATATTCCTATTCGTATTGGGGTCAATTCCGGCTCGCTCGAAAAGGAAATCCTGGCGAAGTATGGCGGCCCGACCCCGGAAGCCCTAGTGGAAAGCGGTTTGTACCATGCGTCATTGCTGGAAAAATTCGATTTTGAAGATATCGTGCTATCCATCAAATCCTCCAGCGTAGATACCACCATCCGGGCTTACGAGCTGGCGGCGCAGCGCTGCGATTACCCGCTTCATCTTGGTGTGACAGAGACGGGTACGGAGCGTATGGGCGTCATTAAATCCGCCATCGGGATCGGCTCGCTTCTTCAGCGTGGAATTGGAGATACCATTCGGGTATCGCTGACTGCCAACCCGGTACGCGAGGTTGCAGCTGGATTTGACATTTTAAAAGCGCTGGACCTGCGGGCAGGCGTCCAGTTTATTTCCTGCCCAACCTGCGGCAGAACCCGCATTGACCTGATTGGAATTGCCAATGAGGCGGAAAGACGGCTGACGGCCTGTGGAAAGAATATTAAGGTTGCCGTAATGGGCTGTGCTGTGAACGGTCCTGGCGAAGCACGGGAAGCCGACATTGGAATCGCCGGCGGAGACGGCGTTGGACTGATTTTTAAAAAAGGACAAGTGATCCGGAAAGTTCCGGAGAATGTTCTTGTGGATAGTTTAATGGAAGAGATAGAGAAATTGTAAAGGATGAATCTTCAGTGAAAACGTTTGGCGAGTTCTTCAGTGGATACATAGAAACGGCGAAACTTCCTCCCGCCGTTCAAAATGGATTGATTTCCCAGCTGCAAATTGACAGCAATAACCGAATTATTACAGCAGAAGTGGCGTTTCCATCACTGGTGGAGCGCCGCGTGCTTTATGATGTGGAAAACCGCATTCAATCCTGTAAAGAGCTGCAGCTTGCCAAGGCAAAAATCATGCCCCGTTTTCCTTCCGAAAGCTTCAATGCCGACTATTATCAGAACCTGGTACTGGAACTGAAGCGCCGTGAAGCAAGCATCAACGGGACGCTGACGGATTCAACTGCGCGTGTGGAGGGGAACAAGCTGCTGATTACCCTGACGCACGGCGGAGCCGATATGCTGAAGGCGCGCCGTATCGATCACTTGATTACAAAACTGATTCAGGAGGAATTCGGAATCCATTTGGACGTTGAGTTCGATGGGGTCCTTTCCATTGACAGCACCAGTACGGTTTATATTGAAAAGCAGAAAAAAGTGCAGGAAAAGATTAAGCGGGCAGCCGTCATGGAAGAAATGGAACATTATGAAAGCAGCATGAGCCGTACTTTTACACCCAAGACCATCAGCGTAAGAAGCGGCGAAACGTTACTCCCGACAATTATTCCGGAAAGCATCCGTGACCTGTACGGGCACCTTGGAAAGTCCAAACCGATTCCGATTAGTAAAATCACGCCGGATATTGGTAGCGTAACGGTCTGGGGCGAAATTTTCACGATTGACAGCAAACTGACCCGTGATCAGCAGCGCAAGATATACTCCATCAATATTACAGATTACACCGGTTCCATTACCCTGAAAATTATTGAAATGGTTGCCCAGTGCAAAACGCTGGACACACTCAGCAATGGGACGACGATCGTGGTGCGCGGGGATGTAGAATATGACAAGTATGACCATGAAATTGTTCTGCGCCCCAAGGGAATCGGCACGGCGGAACAGGTAAAAGTGGTGGACAATGCCGATGTAAAACGTGTGGAACTGCATGTTCATACCAATATGTCCAGTATGGACGGTGTAAACTCTGCCAGCGACCTAATCAAACGGGCCGCGAACTGGGGGCACCCGGCGATTGCAATTACCGACCACGGCGTGGCGCAGGCGTTCCCGGAAGCGATGAACGCGGCAAAAGACATGAAGAAGCAGGGAAAGCCCATCAAGGTAATCTACGGCGTGGAAGCGTATTTTGTCAACGATTTGGTTCCCGCTGTAAAAGGAAAGTCCGACCAGCCACTGAACGGAGAATTTATATCCTTCGATATTGAAACAACCGGTTTAAGCCCGAACAAGGACCGGATTACAGAAATCGGCGCGGTACGCATCCGCAATGGTGAAATTGTAGAGAGCTTCGACACGTTTGTGAATCCCGAAATGCCGATTCCGCCCAAAATTACCGAACTGACCGGCATTACCAACGAAATGGTAAAGGATGCTCCTTCGGAGCAGGAGGCGGTGGAGGCGTTTTACCGTTTCTGCGGAGAAAATGCTGTATTGATTGCCCATAACGCGGACTTTGATACATCTTTTATCCGTGTCGCTGCCAAGCGCCATCAGATGGAATTTTCTTATCCATATATTGATACAGTGCCGATGTGCCGTTCTATGCTGAAAGATATTAAGAACTGCAAACTGGACACAGTCGCGAAATATCTGAAATTGGACCCGTTTAACCATCATAGGGCCAGTGACGATGCTACGGTGCTGGGAAAAATCTTCATCGCGCTGGCAAATCGCCTGCAGGAGGACATGCAGGCAAAAACCGTTATGGATATCAACTCTTCGCTGGCCGGCGGAGATGTGAAAAAGATGAAGTCCTACCATCAGATTATACTGGTGAAAAACAGGACGGGCCTGAAAAATCTGTACCGGTTGATTTCCAAGGCGCATTTGAATTATTTCTATCGGAATCCACGCATTCCAAAGAGTGAATTAATCAAATACCGCGACGGATTGATTATCGGAAGCGCCTGTGAAGCGGGTGAACTTTACCGTGCAATTACTTCCGCTCAGCCGTGGGAAACACTGTGCGAAATCGCCGACTTTTACGATTACCTGGAAATTCAGCCGCTTGGCAACAATCAGTTTATGGTACGGGAAGGCATGGTGCCGGACGAAGAAAAGCTCAAAGAGTTCAATCGCACCATCGTTCGGCTTGGCGAAAAACTGCATAAGCCGGTTGTCGCAACCTGCGACGTTCACTTTATGGACCCGAAAGATGCGGACTACCGGAAAATCCTTATGACAAGCCAAGGATTTTCGGATGCCGACAATCAGGCGCCGCTGTACCTGCGCACCACGGAAGAAATGCTGAAGGAATTCGAGTATCTTGGCAAGGAAAAAGCGTATGAAATCGTGGTGAAAAATTCCAACCTGATTGCGGATATGGTGGATGAAGTTACGCCGATTCCGCCTGGGACCTTCCCGCCGTTCATCGAAGGCGCCGAAGAGCAGCTGACTTCGATTACATGGTCGCGGGCAAAGGAAATTTATGGCGACCCTCTGCCGGAAATCGTGAAAAACCGCCTGGACCGTGAACTGGGTTCCATTACGAAGCACGGCTTCTCCATTCTTTATATGACTGCGCAGAAGCTGGTGGCCGATTCCGTTGCGCACGGTTATCTGGTTGGCTCCCGTGGTTCGGTCGGTTCCTCCTTTGTGGCCAATATGTCAGGCATTTCCGAGGTCAATCCGCTGGAGCCGCACTATGTCTGCCCAAAATGCAAGCACAGTGAGTTTATTACCGATGGTAGCTACGGCAGCGGTTTTGACCTTCCGCCGAAAAACTGCCCGGTTTGCGGTACAGAGTATAACCGGGACGGCCACACCATTCCGTTTGAAACCTTCCTTGGTTTTGACGGGGATAAAACACCGGATATCGACTTGAACTTTTCCGGCGAATATCAGTCCAGCGCGCACCGATATACAGAAACATTGTTCGGAAAGGACAACGTTTTCAAAGCCGGAACGATTGCTACCGTAGCGGACAAGACCGCAATCGGTTATGTGAAAAAATACGAGGAAACCAAAGGCGTTGTCCTGCACCGTGCGGAAGAGCTGCGCCTTGCTATGGGTTCCACCGGCATTAAGCGTACCACCGGCCAGCACCCGGGCGGCATGGTTGTTGTGCCAAAGGGGATGGACGTATATGATTTCTGTCCCGTTCAGCACCCTGCAAACGACCAGAATTCAGACAACATTACCACGCATTTCGACTTCCATTCCATACACGACACCATCTGTAAGCTGGATGAACTCGGCCATGATGTGCCGACCATCTACCGCTATCTGGAGGATTATACTGGAATACCCGTCATGAAGGTTTCCATGAGCGACCCGGAAGTGATGTCGCTGTTTACTTCAACGAAAGCGCTGGGGGTAACGCCGGAGGACATTGATTCTCAGACCGGAACCTTTTCCCTGCCGGAAGTGGGCACCAGCTTTGTACGCCAGATGTTGATCGATTCCCAGCCAAAGACTTTTTCTGACCTGCTTCAGGTTTCAGGTCTGTCCCACGGTACTGACGTTTGGCTCGGCAACGCTCAGGATTTGATTAAAAGCGGGCAATGCACGATTTCTGAGGTAATCGGTACTCGTGACAGTATTATGACCTATCTGCTCCTAAAAGGGCTAGAGCCAAAAATGGCGTTTAAAATTATGGAAATTGTCCGTAAAGGAAAGGCGACCAAGCTCCTGACGGAGGAATACATCAATGCGATGAAAGAACATGACGTACCGCAGTGGTACATCGATTCCTGTATGAAAATCAAGTACATGTTCCCGAAAGCACATGCCGCCGCTTATATGATTTCAACGCTTCGCCTGGGCTGGTATAAGGTGCACCGTCCGGTCGAGTACTACGCCGCTTATTTTACGGTTCGCGGCGAGGATTTTGACGGTGCCACCGTTTTGCAGGGTAGGGAGGCAGTACGCCGCCGTATGAATGAAATTTCCATGAAAGGCAAAGAGGCAAGCGCGAAGGAAGAAGCGGAGTATGCAACGTTTCAAATTATTAACGAAATGCTTGCCCGTAAAATTGAAGTGCTTCCGGTAGACCTTTATAAATCCGACGCCAGAAAGTATCTGGTGGAGGACGGGAAAATCCGTCTTCCGTTCTCTTCGCTCGTCGGTGTCGGTGAAGCTGCTGCAAACAGCCTTGCCGCGGCAAGGGAAGGTGGACCATATATCTCTATCGATGACCTTCAGACCCGTTCCAAGGTGTCAAAATCGGTAATTGAAACCCTCGCTTCTGCAGGAGTTTTGGCAGGTTTGCCGGAAAGCAGCCAGATGAGTTTGTTTTAGTTGACAGAGCATACTTTACTGTGGTATTATATTATCACACTAAAGCATTTGAGGCTGTTATGAAACGATATTACAAAATTACGCCGGAGGGAACTAACGACCTTCTGTTTGAAGACTGCCTTGCCCGCAGGTTTGTGGAGAAAAAGCTTGCAAAAGTTTTTTCTTCCCGCGGTTTTCACGAGGTGGTAACGCCTGGAATTGAATTTTATGATGTTTTTCAGCCCGAAGTTTCGGGAATCGGCCAAGAGGTCATGTATAAAATGACCGACCGCCGGGGCAGGCTGATTGTTATGCGGCCGGATTCTACCATGCCGATTGCGCGGCTTACGGCAACCCGGCTGCAAAACCAGCCGAAACCGGTTCGTCTGTTTTACACGCAGCCGATTTACCGCAACCATCCGGGCTTAACTGGTCACAGCGATGAAACGGTGCAGACGGGCATTGAACTTTTAGGCGCGGCCGGAATTCGCGCGGATTTGGAGGTGATTGCCACCGCGGTGGAGGCGCTGAGCCAGTGTGTTCCGAATTTTCGTTTGGAGCTTGGGCACGCCGGTTTTTTCCGTGCTTTAGCGGAACAGCTGCCTGTGACCGACAATGTCCGAGAAGACATTCGTCAGGCGATTGAATCCAAAAATTATGCTGCGCTGGATGCGATTCTGGATGAACTTCCGGCGTCCCAGCCGGTTTCCGCCATCCGCAGGCTGCCGCGTTTGTTCGGTGGGGAAGAGGTGTTTCCCCTGGCTGCGCCGCTCTGCTTTGATGAAAAATCCGCGCAGACGCTGGATTACCTGCATGAGCTTTATCTTGCCATGAAAAAGTTAGGGTTGGAAAAACAGGTGATTGTGGATTTAGGGTTGGTGCAGCGCAACGATTACTACACGAATATCGTGTTCAGCGCATATGTGGAAGAATTTGGTGATGCCGTTCTGTTGGGCGGTCGTTATGATAATTTACTGGGCCTTTTCGACCTGCCGATGCCGGCGGTCGGATTTGCCATTAATGTGGACGCGATTGCGCAAATCATGCTGAAAGAGGGAAAAACTCCCGCGGTCCATCCAGCGGAAATTTTGGTTCACGGGGATCCCGGCTACGAGGTGCAGGCGCTCCGCTATGCGGCGGACATTGCCAACCAGGGACACCGGTGTGAAACCAGCGTTTTTGAAACACGGGAAGAGGCCGTTTCCTACGCCAGAGCAAGCGGAATGAAACAGGTGATCTTTCTTGCCGAAACAACCGAAACTATAACGTTGGAGAAAGAATGATGGTATGAGACCGCTGAGAATTGCACTGACGAAGGGAAGACTGGAACAAAAGACCGTATCGCTCCTAGAGGCTGTGGGCTATGACTGTTCTGCCGTCCGCGACAAAGGGCGTAAGCTGATTCTCCCGGTTGGAAACGGAAAGCTGGAAGCAGTTCTGGCAAAAGCGGCGGACGTAATCACTTATGTGGAGCATGGCGTCTGTGACTTGGGTGTGGTTGGGAAAGACACCATCTTGGAATATGGCGGCGGGTTTTACGAAGTCCTTGATTTAGGGTTTGGAAAATGCCAATTTGCTCTTGCGGGGCCGAAAGGGAAAGACTTTTTCGGCGGCTATGCCGCAAAGACCATTGCTTCCAAATATCCCAATGTGGCCCGAAACTATTTTGAGCGCAAGGCGATGGATGTCCGCATCATTAAAATTGAAGGCTCTGTGGAGCTCGCTCCCCTGCTGGGGCTGGCCGATGCCATTGTCGATATTGTGGAAACCGGTACGACCCTGAAAGAAAACGGGTTGGAAGTCATTGAGCCGATTTGCGATATTTCCGCCCGGCTGATTGTAAATTCCGCCAGTATGAAACTGCGTAAGACAGAGATTGAGGCATTGGTGGAACAGATGGAACGGGCAAAGGAGGAAAAGCGCGCATGATTTCGATGGTAACAAAGGGCGGCGAGTCCGGCCGGGAATGGATCCGGCAGCTGAAACAGCGCAGCGAAAGTTCCAGCCGCGCGGTGGATGCCGCCGTGGAAGAAATCCTTGAAAATGTGCGAAAAAACGGCGACGAGGCTGTTCGCAGCTATACCTTAAAATTTGACGGCGCAGTACCGGAACGTCTGGAAATCAGCCGGGATGAGCTGCGTCAGCTGGTGCAGCAATGTGATCCGGATTTTCTGAGCGCATTGAATCGTGCGGCGGAAAATATCACAGATTTCCACCGCCGGCAGAAGCAGCAAAGCTGGCTGAATACTCAGCCCAACGGGGTAGTTATGGGGCAGCGCGTTCGCGGTTTGGCGCGGGTTGGAATTTACGTACCCGGCGGTACAGCGGCCTACCCGTCTTCTGTGCTGATGAACGCAATCCCCGCAAAAATTGCCGAGGTGGGCGAAATTATTATGGTTACGCCGCCGGGAAAAGACGGCAAACCGAATCCGGACATTATGGCAGCCGCATTGGCTGCCGGGGTTGACCGCGTGTTTTTGGTGGGCGGTGCGCAGGCTGTTGCCGCGCTGGCATACGGCACGCAGTCCATACCGAAAGTCGATAAGATTGTCGGTCCGGGGAATATCTATGTGGCCACCGCGAAAAAGCATCTGTATGGAACGGTGGATATTGATATGATTGCGGGGCCAAGCGAAATTTTAATTCTTGCGGATGAAACGGCGAACCCAAAGTTCCTCGCCGCGGATTTAATGTCCCAGGCGGAACACGATGTTCTTGCCTCCGCCATTTTGCTGACCACATCGGAACGCATTGCAAAGGAAACGGTAACGGAAATTTACCGTCAGGTGGAAACGCTGTCCCGAAAAGAAATTATCCTTCAGTCGCTAGACCGATTCGGAGCAGTGATTGTCTGCGATACTATGGAAGAAGCGGTTTCGTTTGCCAACGAGCTTGCGCCGGAGCATTTGGAAGTCTGCGCGGAAAATCCCATGGAATATATCGGGAAACTTGACAATGCCGGTTCAGTTTTCCTCGGAAATTTCTCCCCGGAACCGCTCGGGGACTATTTTGCCGGCCCGAACCATGTGCTTCCCACCAGTGGAACCGCACGCTTCTTTTCTCCGCTTTCCGTGGACAGCTTTATTAAGAAATCCAGCTTTATATATTACACACAGGACGCGCTGAATCAGGCGCACGACGATATTGTAAAACTGGCGGAAACCGAAGGCTTGACCGCTCATGCGAATTCCATCAAAGTGAGGCGTTGAAAATGACATACCGGCTGAATGAGAAAATCCGGGATTTAAAGCCGTACGATCCGATTGCGGGAACGTATCGAATCCGATTGGACGCCAATGAGTCATTCCTCCCGGTTCCGGAGGTAATTCGCGACCGCATTCTCAAGGCTGCCGCAAAAATTCAATACCACCGTTACCCGGACCCAAAGGCGGAAGAGCTGTGTGCACGCTTTGCCGAATATTATGGGGTCAATCCTGGAAATGTGACGGCGGGAAACGGCTCGGATGAACTAATTTCCGTTATTTGCAACGCCTTTCTAATGAAGGGCGAAACCATGATGACGCTTTGCCCTGATTTTTCCATGTACCGGTTTTATTCCTCCATTTCAGAAAGCTTTTGCGTGGAATATCAGAAAAAACCGGATTTGTCCATCGACGTGGATGAACTGATTCAATGTGTAAACCGCCGCAATGTGAAACTTCTTATTTTCTCCAACCCCTGCAATCCAACCTCGCTGGGGTTAAAAAAAGAAGAGGTTCGCCGCCTGATTCGTTCCGTTCATGCTTTGGTGGTATTGGATGAAGCATACATGGATTTTTGGGATCAGTCGTTGATACAAGAGGCGGACGTATACGACAATCTAATTATTCTTCGGACCTGCTCCAAAGCCTTTGGCATGGCGGGAATCCGCCTTGGTTTTGCTGTGGCGAACGGTTCTCTGACCAGTACCTTAAAAGCGGTAAAATCACCGTATAATGTAAATACTTTAACGCAGGCAATCGGGTCCGTTGTTTTATCGGAACCGGAGATTCTTCTTCAGGGGATTCAAAAAATTCTTCATTCACGGGATGAGCTGTACCGTGAAATGAAGCGTCTGGAGGAGAATTTCTCGCGGGAAATGCATGTTTATCCTTCGGTGACCAATTTTATTCTGGTTCGCTTGGAAGAAGCCAAGGAAGTCTACCTCAGGCTACTGCAGGAGGGGATTGCAGTCCGGTTTATGGGCGATTTTCTCCGGATCACGGCGGGCACGGAACAGGAAAATCGCGATTTTGTTTCTGCTTTTGAACGGGCCTTATCGGCTAATTGAGCAGTAAGAGGAAAGGACGGGTGGCGGTATGAGAACCTCGGTTCAATATCGGAAAACGAAGGAGACCGAAATTTCGCTTTCTCTCTGTCTGGACGGCGGGGACGTTTCCGTTTCCACCGGAATCGGCTTTTTTGATCATATGCTGACCGCGTTTGCCGTTCACGGTGGATTCGGCCTGAGCGTGGAGGTGCAGGGAGATCTTCTGGTGGACTGCCATCATACGGTGGAAGATGTCGGAATTGTTCTTGGCAAAGCGTTTTCCGAAGCTTTGGGGGACAAGTCCGGAATTGCCCGCTACGGGAGTTTTTATATTCCTATGGATGAATCACTGGCGTTTGCGTCGGTCGATGTGAGCGGCCGCCCATTTTTAGTCTTTCAGGCTTCCTTCCCGCAGGAGCGCGTGGGTGATTTTGATACCTGCATGACGGAGGAATTTTTCCGTGCATTCGCGGTTAACGCCGGGATTACGCTGCATGCGCGTGTAGAATACGGAGCAAATTCCCATCATGAAATCGAAGCGCTTTTCAAAGCGGTCGCCCGTGCCATGCAGCTGGCGGTCGCTCAAACGCAGGGAGGCGTTCTGTCCACCAAGGGCGTGCTGTAAAAAATCAAAATCAGGAGTGAATCTATGATTATATTACCCGCAATCGATGTGCAGAACGGCGAGTGTGTCCGTTTGGTAAAAGGTGATTTTGCCACGGCGCATAAAGTGGCGGAAGATGCACTAGCAACCGCAAAATCCTTTGAGGCCACGGGGGCCAAATGGATTCATATGGTTGATTTAGACGGCGCAAAATCCGCACAACCGGTGAACCATTCTGTTTTTTGGAACGTGGTGCAAAACACCCATTTGAACGTGGAAGTGGGTGGCGGAATCCGCGATATGGAAACCATTTCTTTTTACCTGAACAGCGGGGTTTCCAGAGTGATTCTCGGTTCCGCCGCGCTCAGCGACCCGGATCTGGTAAAAAGCGCCGTGCGGGAATACGGCGGCCGGATTGCGGTTGGGATTGACGCGCGCAACGGTCTGGTTGCCGCGCAGGGTTGGCTGGAAACATCCAACGTCCAGTACCTTGAGTTGGCCAAGCAAATGGAACAAATCGGGGTAGAAAACCTTATTTTTACGGATATTTCCCGTGACGGTACGCTGACCGGCCCAAATTTGGAGCAGCTGGAAGCGCTCAACCGTTCGGTTTCCTGCCATGTGATTGCCAGCGGCGGCGTGGCCGGCAGTAAGGATATTGCGGACTTAAAAAATCTTGGGCTTTACGGCGTTATTTGCGGGAAGGCACTTTACAGCGGAAACTTGAATTTAAGGGACGCCATCGCCCTTGCCGGAGGGGAACAACAGGATGAGCAATAAAAGAACCAATTTGGAACAGTTCTTTCAAAAAGGGGATTTAATCCCGGCAATCGTTCAGGAATACGGCACAAACGAAGTGCTGATGCTGGCTTATATGAACCGGGAATCCCTGCAAAAAACGCTGGAAACCGGTTATACCTGGTTTTACAGCCGTTCTCGGCAGGAACTGTGGAACAAGGGTGCGACATCCGGCCATTTGCAGAAAGTCGTCAGCATTCACGGTGATTGCGATGACGATACGCTTCTTGTAGTGGTTCATCAGACAGGTGCCGCCTGCCATACTGGTTCACACAGCTGCTTCTTTCATGAAATTTGGCGAAATCCGTCTGAATACATAGGGGAAAAGGAGAGTGAATCCAATGGATGATACCATGCAGGGGCTTTATGATACGGTTCTAAGCCGGAAGCAGAATCACGCGGAAGGTTCGTATACCTGCTATCTTTTTGAAAAAGGGTTGGATAAAATCCTGAAAAAATGCGGGGAAGAGTGCAGTGAAGTCATCATCGCCGCAAAAAACGGAAAAAATGAGGAAACGGTTTATGAAATTTCCGATCTGCTTTATCATCTGACCGTACTGATGGTCGAACAGGGTATTACGTTGGAAGAAGTGAAAACTGAGCTGGAAAAGCGAAGCGAAAAGACCGGAAACCTCAAGACATTTCATCAAGTCGATAAAAATACCTAGGTAAGTGCTGATTTCGTCGTAACCATTCAAAGATGAGAATATTTTGAACCGATCTGAACCGAGCGGCTTTCGAATTGTTTTCCTTGGTGGTTACCTAAAAAAACGGGAGGCATCCAAATTTGGATGCCTCCCGTTTTTAACGTTATATTCCGAACAGCCGCCGATGAAACATTCAAATGACGAATAAACGATTTCGTCTGCGGCTTTTTGCCTGTTATTAGTGGAAAATCGAGCAGGTCAGGAAAATCGTGGACATAAGCGACGATACCAGGGAAACTACGGTAATCTGCGTGTTGATGGAGGGACCTGCCGTATCCTTGAACGGATCGCCAACGGTGTCGCCAACAACCCCGGATTTATGTGCTTCCGAGCCTTTCCCACCGTGATTTCCGGCTTCTATGTATTTCTTGGAATTATCCCAAAGCCCGCCGGCGTTGCTCATGAACAGCGCAAGGAGCAGGCCGCTTACGATGTTGCCGCACAGGAATCCTCCGATTGCCTGAACGCCGCCGATAAATCCGACCACCATCGTAGCAATAATGGTCATCAGTCCGGCAGGAATCAGCTCCCGCAGTGCTCCGGCCGTGGCAATTTCAATGCATTTCCCGTATTCGGGGGTAACGCCTTCCTTGCCTTCCTTCAGCCCGGCGATTTCGCGGAACTGACGATGAATTTCACTCACCATACGCTGTGCGTTGCGGTCGACGCCGAGAATCAGCATTGCGGAAAATACCGCCGGAATGGAAGCACCGACCAGAAGTCCGAAGAATACCATGGGGTTCATGATATCAAAACCGGTAATCAACTGCACATGCAGAGCAGAGGCCGCGTCGTTTACTTCGCTGATAAAAGCACCCAGCAGCGCGATTACAGTCAAACCGGCGGAACCGATGGCGAATCCCTTTGTTACAGCTTTTACAGTGTTTCCTGCGCTGTCAAGGGAATCTGCAATTTCAATCACATCGTCCCCCAGGCCGCCCATTTCTGCCAGGCCGCGTGCGTTGTCAACAATAGGTCCGTAAGCGTCGTTCGAAATAATCATTCCGACAATGGACAGCATTCCGACGGCCGCCATAGAGATTCCGAACATCGGGTAACCCTGTCCGAGAGGCTCGCAGATTTTATAGGCGGCAAGGGCGGAAAATGCGATTCCGATCATGGCTGGAAGTGTGCTGATAAAACCGTAGGAGACGCCGGACAAAATCGTAAACGCCGGCCCGCTTTCAGACGCTTTTGCCACATGGTGAACCGGATGCTTGGAATCATCGGTAAAATAGTCCGTTGCAATACCAATAATTACACCAACTAAAAGGCCAACAATGCTGGCGCCCCAGATTCTCCATTGCAGATGGAACGCCCATGTTGCAAGGGCGGTCAGAAGAATGAACACTGCGGTTGTTACATAGGTGCTGCTGTTTAGCGCGCGGGTAGGATTGCCGTGCTTTCCCATTCGAGCGGTTGCTACGCCAATGATGGAAGCAAGCAGCCCGGCCGCGGCATAGCAGAATACCATGCTGCTGTTTACAGTACCGCCGACCGTTTTGTCCAGGGAAGAAGCAATAACCAGTGCGGCTGCCATGGAAGCCACGTTCGAATCAAACAAATCGGCGCCCATGCCCGCAACGTCGCCGACGTTGTCGCCAACATTATCTGCGATGACGGCAGGATTTCTCGGGTCGTCTTCGGGAATGCCAAGTTCCACCTTGCCAACCAAGTCGGCGCTGATATCCGCGGTTTTTGTGTAAATTCCGCCGCCGGCTTTGGCAAACAGGGCGAGGGAGCTTGCACCGAAGCTGAACCCTAACAGTGCAGTGGTGTCATTTGTAATCAGCATGACCAGGGTTACACCCAGAAGGGTGCCGCCGACCACGGCCATTCCCATTACGGCACCGCCGCGGAACCCGGACATAAAGGACGGCTTAATTCCTTTCTGCGCGGCTTCTGCGGTCTTAATATTCGCGACTGTGGCAACACGGATTCCAATGACTCCGGCAATTGCGGACAAGGTGGTCCCGAACAGGTAGGCGATTGCCATGACGATGTTGTCCCGAATGTTGCCCTGCCAGATTGGAGTGGGGAGGAAGGTTAAAATAAGAATTGCCGCGATTCCTGCAAATTTTGCAAGCACGTTGTATTCTTTTCTCAGAAAGGTGTTTGCCCCGCTTCGAATTAAACCTCCGATTTCGGCAATTCTGCTGTTGGAAGACGGCTGCTTGTTAATCCAGTGCCTGAGCCATGCTGCAAACAAAAAAGACAGGATTGCAATCACGGCGGAGACAATCAGGAAAAAAAACAAGTCCAAATTCAAGAAAATCAACCCCTCTTCATTATTTTGTTATATGGATTATAACATCAAAAGCTTTGTAAATAAAGATTAAAAAACACGATTATATAATAAAAAAATTGTATAATATAGAAAGATTACGTCGAGAAAACACAATATAATGGTTCAATAAATGAAATATTGGCGTTAGGGAACCATGAATTCTGTTTTAAGACAGCACTTTAAAGCCGAAAGGCTTCTGACCGAAGCGGTTTTCGAATTGCGCAGTCACCTAGAAACCAAAATTTTTTCAAATGCCGCTGGGAATAAAAAATATATGACAATAATTGACTTTTTTATTGCATTATTTTTGCAGGTAAAGTATTATATTGGGGTGCGTTAAAACATTTTACAAATTTTATCACTGTAATGAAAAGAGTATGCGTCATGGAAACGGCGTCCCAAAAGACAAAGCAACGTTCTGTCCTTTATATGGTTCTATGTGCCTGCTTGTGGAGTATTGCAGGAATATTGATTAAAATGATTCCCTGGAATGCAATTGTCATTGCCGGAGCGCGCAGCGCAATCGCCGCGGTTGTGGTTTTTATTTTTATGAGGATGACCGGATATAAAATGAAAATAAACCGTGCTTCCGTACTCAGTGGTTTTTCGATTGCCGGAACTTTTTTTGCGTTTGTTACAGCGAATAAAATGACTACTTCGGCAAATGCAATTGTGCTCCAGTTTACTTCTCCGGTCTTTATCATGATTTTATCGGCGTTGATATACCGCCAGCGCTTTCACAAAGCGGATCTTATTACCGTGGTTGTTACTATGTTCGGAATTTCCCTGTTTTTCTTTGACAAATTGGGAACCGGGAATTTGATTGGAAATTGTCTTGGCATTGTCGCCGGTGTTTTCATGGCGGGCATGTATGTAATCACCGGCCATACGGATGAAGATTCGCGTATGAGCGGAATTTTACTGGGGCACGTTTTTACGGCGCTGTTCGGTTTGCCGGTGGCGTTCTTTGTCCAAACGCCTATTACCTCCGTGATTATGATTAACGTATTGTTGCTGGGCGTTTTGCAGCTTGGCATTCCTTACATTCTGTACGGGCTGGCAGTGAAAAACTGTCCGCCGCTGGCGTGTTCCCTGATTGGTGCTTTGGAACCGCTGTTAAATCCCGTCTGGGTGTTCCTTTTTAACGGCGAAGCACCGGGAAAAATGGCCCTGATCGGAGGGGTTATTGTAATCGCGGCGGTAACCGGTTGGTGCGTGTGGCGTGACCGGTACATAAAAAGCAGCCAGGAGGCCATGTAAGCTGCAGCGGTAAAGAACTGCCGAAACGAATCCATGAATGAGGGCTGAAAGATGGTTTTCCTGCTAATTTCCCATAATTTTCTAATATGAAAAGGTGACGCAAGAGGAACGGGAATTCCTCCTGTGCCACCTTTTAATTTTAGTTTGTCTTTCGGCATTCCGCCGGAAAAGGTGTTTGTCTAACCGGAATTTTGTGGTATAATAATCAGAATCAATTTGATATTCAAAATTGCGGGCGGCGCCATTCTATCTTGTAGTGGACGCAAGTTCAAAAGCATACGCCCAGTTTTGTTCCGGTGTTACCGGTAGAATCTTTGAGAAAAAGAAGGCTGGAACTGAAAATGACAGAGAAGCTATACGACTGCAATCCTTATCTAAGAACGTTTACTGCAAAGGTGCTTTCCTGTACACCAAAGGGGGAGCATTACGAGGTTGTTTTAAACCGTACTGCGTTTTTCCCAGAGGGAGGCGGACAGCCTTCCGATATCGGCGTTTTAAATACGGTCAATGTTTTGGATGTTCATGAATGCGGCGGGGAAATTATTCATACCACGGACCGTTCCCTTGCGGCAGGTACCACGGTGACGGGCGGAATTAACTGGACGCATCGCTTTGACTGTATGCAGCAGCATTCCGGGGAGCATATTGTTTCGGGAATCGTCCACCGCTTTTTTGGTTATGACAACGTCGGTTTTCACCTTGGTTCTAAAGTGGTTACGGTTGATTTTAATGGGGAATTTACCGGGGATCAGCTTACTATGGTGGAAACACTCGCAAATGAGGCGGTGTATAAAAATATCCCGGTGAAAGCAGAATATCCGTCTGCGGAACAGCTGGCCAGCATGGCTTATCGGAGCAAAAAGGAGTTGAGCGGTGCCATCCGAATTGTCTCTGTTCCGGGATATGATGTCTGCGCCTGCTGCGGCACTCATGTGGCCCGTACCGGCGAAATCGGAATGATCCGCCTGATTTCCGCGCAGCGCTATAAGGGAGGTACTCGCATAACGTTGGTTTGCGGCAGACGCGCGCTGGAAGATTACCGCGAGAAAGCGCAGAGCGTCAATGCGATTTCTGTACTATTATCTGCAAAGCCGGAAGAAGTTTTTTCTGCGACGGAACGGCTGCAGACGGAATTTGCTGCTTTGAAGCAGCAGACAGCGGAACTGCAGAATCAGATTTTTGAGTATAAGGCAAGCTCCGTACCGGAGGGAACGGAAAAGCTCTGCCTGTTTGAAGAGAACCTGCTTCCTAATGATCTGAGACGTTTCGGCCTTTTGCTTTGCGAAAAATGTTCAGACTTTGCTGCCGTATTGTCTGGCAGCGATGAAGACGGGTATAAATATGCCGTTTGCAGTTCATCAAACGATGTGCGCCCGCTTGGAAAGAAATTGAATGAGGCGTTTGGGGGACGCGGCGGCGGTTCCAAAGAACTGGTGCAGGGCTCGGTACGGGGAACCAGAAATGATATTGAGCGTTTTTTCAATGAAAAATTATAATCGGGGGACAGGACGTGTTTAACTTTTACAGTTTTAAAAATGATTACAGCGAAGGTGCGCACCCAAAACTTTTGGAGGCCCTGGCAAAGGCCAGCTGCGAACAGAACATTGCTTATGGGAATGACGTGCACAGTGAGCATGCCAGAAATTTGATTCGGGAACGTATCGGCTGCCCGGATGCCGATATCCATTTTCTCGAAGGCGGAACACAGACGAACCTGATTGCAATTTCCGCTTTCCTTAGACCGCACGAAGCGGCCATTGCGGCCGAAACCGGTCATATCAACACGCACGAAACCGGCGCCGTAGAGGCAACGGGACACAAAATTTTAACTTGTACTGCACAAGACGGAAAATTGACCGCGCATGACGTCGAGCGGATTGTGGCGCTTCACCCGGATGAGCACGTTGTAAAGCCGAAACTCGTATATATTTCCGATTCCACGGAAATCGGCACGATTTACTCCAAATCGGAGCTTTCCGATCTTCATCGCGTTTGCAAACAATATGATTTATATCTGTATCTGGATGGGGCTCGGCTGGGTTCGGCCTTGACTTCTTCTGAAAATGACCTGACCATGCAGGAAATTGCCGAGTGGACCGATGCGTTTTATATCGGCGGTACGAAAAACGGCGCACTGCTTGGGGAAGCGTTGGTTATCCGGAACCCCGCTCTGAAAGACGGTTTTCGCTACATTCTGAAGCAAAAGGGTGCTATGCTGGCAAAGGGAATGGTTCTTGGCGCTCAGTTTGAGCGGTTTTTTGAGGACGATCTTTACTTTGAACTAGCCGCTCATGCCAACAAAATGGCCCTTCGTCTGTATCAGGCAATCAAAGATGCCGGATTCCACTTTCTGTCGCCGTCGTTCACTAATCAGATTTTCCCGGTTCTTCCGAATCAACTGGTTGAGCAGCTGTCGGAACATTATGCATTTGAAATTTGGGACAGGCCAACCGAAGGGGAAACCGCGATCCGGCTTGTCACTTCCTGGGCTACACCGGAAGATGCGGTGGGCTGCTTTATTGATGATTTTAACAGGCTGACTCATTAATCAAGAGGAGACAGAGCAATGAAGAAAATCAATTTTTCTATTTTATGTGCGGGTAATATCGCCGAAACAATGGCTAAAACTGTTTCTCAGATGGAGGAAGTAACGTGTTACGCGATTGCTGCCCGCGACTTGGAACGGGCGCAGAAGCTCGCCGACAAATATGGGTTTCAAAAAGCCTACGGTTCTTATGAAGAACTGGCAAAAGATGAAAATGCGGGATTGATTTATATTGCTTCGCCGCATTCCCATCATTTTGAACACGCAAAGCTCTGTCTGGAAAACGGAAAGAATGTTCTGTGTGAGAAAGCATTTACGGCAAACGCCAGGCAGGCAGAGGAATTGTTCCGTGTTGCCGAAGAAAAGAAGCTTTTCATTACCGAGGCGGTATGGACCCGCTTTCAGCCGTTTGTGCCGAAAATCCGAGAAATCTTGGAAAGCGGTGTGATTGGGACACCGCTGACGATGACCGCAACCTTTGCGCAGGATCTGACCCATGTGCAGCGTTTAGTATCTCCGGAGCTTGCGGGCGGGGCTTTGTTGGATCTTGGCATTTATAACCTAACATTTGCTTCCCTGTTTTTCGGCAACGATATTAAAGACATCACCTCTACGGCAATAAAATCGGACCGTGGTGTGGATGCTCAGGACAGTATCACCCTTACTTACCGCGACGGCAAAATGGCGATTTTGCACTGTTCTTTTCTTTCCAAAGAGAAGAATCAGGGAATCATATATGGCCAAAAGGGTCGGATTGAAGTGGAGCCCTTCTGGCATCCGCAGGAAATCAAGGTTTTTCTCAACGACCAGACGGAGCCGATAGTCTACCGTGTGCCGTTTGATTTCACCGGCTATGAATACGAAGTCCGCGCAGCGGTAAAGGCAATCAACCGTGGAGCCAGCGAATGCCCCGAAATGCCGCACCAGGAAACCCTGCGTATTATGAAGATTATGGACGACCTGCGCGCAGACTGGGGCGTTCGGTATCCGTTTGAATTAAAGCCCAGCGAAAAGAAGAATGCGCAAATCCGTCTAGTGAACTCGATTTCAGTGGAAGATTATAACCGCCTTCGTGCAGCCGCCGGGTGGCGCGAAATTCCGCTGCATCAGGCACAAGCCGGTCTGCAGAACACGGCGTATCAGGTAGCCGCGCTGGATGGGGAAACCACAGTCGCAATGGCAAGAATTCTTTGGGACGGTGGCTATACTGCGTATTTGGCAGATGTCATCGTGCACCCGGATTATCAGGAACTTGGAATCGGCAAAAAGATGGTGGACAATATCATGGATTTTCTGTATTCCAAAATGGAGCATGGGGACAGCATATTGCTCAATTTGAGCGCGGCGAAAGGGAAAGAAGCGTTTTACCGCAAATTGGGGTTTAAGCGGCGCCCAAACCGGGAGTATGGAGCAGGAATGTCCTTATGGCTTGAAAAATAACAGATCAAAGGGGCGGAGTCACACGACTCCGCCCCTTTGATCTTGAAATGAACATATCACCTGCAAACCCGCTCCATTTTTGGATATTCTTCCAGAATTTAAAAAAAGATTCCTTATTATTTTTATGATTGCTAAAAATTTAACAAAACTTTTGAAATTCTATTGAAACTAATCTGAACTTGTGATATATTTAACATATGCTAATTTTTATCAATTTTTACTGAAATTACGGAAAAATTGCGAATCTTTTTGCAAGCAGAATGGAGGAAAATGTATGGCGAAGAAAATTGTTCTGGCAGGCGCGGTTCGTACCGCAATCGGTAAGATGGGTGGTTCTCTTTCCGGTGTGCCGGCTGTAACGCTTGGTTCTATTGTGATTAAAGAAGCCTTGAACCGTGCAAAAGTTGCACCGGATCAGGTGGATGAAGTTTTGATGGGGTGCGTGATTCAGGCTGGTCTTGGCCAGAATGTTGCACGTCAGGCTTCGATAAAAGCCGGTGTACCCGATACAGTTCCTGCACTTACGCTGAACAATGTCTGCGGTTCCGGCCTGAAAGCAGTCAACATGGCAGCTGCTCTGATTGAAGCGGGCGAAGCCGATATTATCGTTGCGGGCGGCATGGAAAATATGTCTGCGGCTCCGTATGCCTTGAATCAGGCTCGTTTCGGTTATCGTATGAACGATGGAAGATTAATCGACACCATGGTCAACGATGCACTGTGGGATGCTTTCAACAACTATCACATGGGCATTACCGCGGAAAATGTTGCGGAAAAATACGGCATTACCCGCCAGATGCAGGATGAGTTTGCTGCGCTTAGCCAGCAGAAATGCGAAAAAGCGCAGGCAGAAGGGAAATTCAAGGATGAGATTGTTCCCGTCCCGGTTAAAGTAAAGAAAGAGACTTTCTTATTCGATAAGGACGAAGGCCCGCGTGCCGGTGTAACTCCGGAAAGCATTGCAAAACTGAAACCCGCTTTCAAGCCGGACGGAACCGTAACCGCCGCAAATGCTTCCGGTATTAACGATGGCGCAGCTGCGATTGTGGTCATGAGCGAAGAAAAAGCAAAAGAACTGGGCGTAACTCCTATGGCAACCTGGATTGCCGGTCAGTCCGCCGGTGTGGATCCTGCCATTATGGGTGTTGGCCCCGCGTACAGCACAAAGAAGATTCTGGAAAAGACCGGTCTTACGCTCGACGACATCGACCTGATTGAAGCGAACGAAGCGTTTGCCGCTCAGTCCCTCGCGGTTGTAAAGCTGCTGAATCTGGATACCTCCAAGGTGAACGTTAACGGCGGCGCAATTGCACTGGGTCATCCGGTCGGCGCTTCCGGCTGCCGCATCCTGGTCACCCTGCTCCATGAAATGAAACGTAGAAATTCCAAATACGGCCTTGCTACGCTTTGTGTTGGCGGCGGTATGGGTGTTTCCGCCATTGTTAAAATGGGTGAATAAAACCTTATGAAAATCTGATTTTTCATCCGGATCGTTTGCACGCGGAAGAAAAATACAGCAGGAAGTTTTTCCCACCTGACCGGCGTTTCAACAAGAATCCGTCGTCTGGGCTGGGCGAAACTTCCGGTTCATAATGAAAGGAAGGCCTTACTCATGGAGTATGTTAAATACGAGAAAAAAGGGTTTGTCGGTATTCTTACCATAAACCGTGAAAAGGCGCTAAACGCGCTGAACAGTCAGGTTCTTACCGAACTGGAACAAACCGTTGATTCCATTTCTGTGGAAGACACCAGATGCCTGATTATTACCGGTGCCGGGGAAAAGTCCTTTGTTGCCGGCGCGGATATTTCCGAAATGAGCACGCTTTCCAAGGCGGAAGGCAAGGCCTTCGGCGAAAAGGGGAACGCGGTATTCCGCAAAATCGAGAAGCTACCGATTCCCGTGATTGCAGCAGTAAACGGATTTGCCCTTGGCGGCGGCTGCGAACTTTCCCTGAGCTGCGATATCCGCATCGCTTCGGAAAACGCGGTATTCGCCCAGCCGGAAACCGGCCTTGGCATTACCCCGGGCTTTGGCGGTACACAGCGCCTTGCCCGTACCATCGGAATCGGAAAAGCGAAGGAAATGATTTATACCTGCTCTAAAGTAAAAGCGGACGAAGCGCTTTCCCTTGGCTTGGTCAACGCGGTTTATCCTTCCGGTCAACTGATGGAAGAATGCCTGAAGTTGGCGGAAAAAATTGCGCGCAACGCCCCGATTGCCGTTCGTGCCGCGAAGAAGGCTATCAACGACGGAATGCAGGTGGACATTGATTCCGCAATTGCGATCGAGGCGGAACAGTTTGGTGGATGCTTTGAAACAGAAGACCAGAAGAACGCGATGACTGCGTTCTGCGAAAAGCGGAAACCGGAACCGTTTGTTAATAAGTAATTATAATATGGTGTAATAAATTCAGTTTACCACCCGGTTTAGGGTGGTAAACTGAATTGCAATTATAAAATAATTTTGTTAGGAGGATTCTCATGATTGTTGGTATTATTGGCGCGGGAACCATGGGCTCCGGTATTGCGCAGGCATTTGCACAAACAGAAGGCTACACAGTAAAGCTTTGCGATATTAACGAACAGTTTGCCGCAGGCGGAAAAGCCAAGATTGAAAAGGGCCTTTCCAAATTGGTGGCGAAGGGGAAGATGGAGCAGTCTGCGGCCGACAAAATTCTTTCCAAAATCACAACCGGTACAAAGGAAATTGTTTCTGACTGTGACCTGATTGTGGAAGCCGCTCTTGAAAATATGCAGGTGAAAAAAGACCTGTTCAAAGAGCTGCAGGGCATCTGCAAAAAAGATACCATTTTTGCGACCAACACTTCTTCTCTGTCTATTACAGAAATTTCCCAGGGCCTTGACCGCGCGGTGGTCGGTATGCATTTCTTTAACCCAGCTCCTGTTATGAAGTTGGTCGAAGTCATTGCCGGCATTACCACTCCTGTGGAAACCGTTGAAAAAATCAAGACGATTGCAACGGAAATCGGCAAAACTCCGGTTCAGGTCAACGAAGCGGCTGGATTTGTGGTCAATCGCATCCTGATTCCGATGATTAACGAAGCCATTGGCATTTATGCAGACGGCGTGGCTAGCGCAGAAGACATTGACACCGCCATGAAGCTCGGTGCAAACCATCCGATGGGACCGCTCGCACTGGGCGACCTGATTGGTCTTGACGTTTGTCTTGCCATTATGGAAGTGCTCCAGGCCGAAACCGGAGACAGCAAATACCGTCCTCATCCCCTGCTGAGAAAGATGGTCCGCGGAGGATTGTTAGGCAGAAAAACCGGCAAGGGATTTTTTGATTACACGAAATAATCCGAATCTGTGTGTAAATTAATTGGAGGAACGAGTATGGACTTCGAACTGAGCAAAGAACATTTAATGGCCCGCACTCTTTTCAGAGAGTTTGCGGAAAACGAGGTAAAGCCATTGGCACAGGAAGTGGACGAAACTGAACGCTTCCCGCAGGAAACGGTCGACAAAATGGCAAAACTCGGCTTTATGGGTATCCCCCTTGCGAAGGAATACGGCGGCCAGGGCTGTGACACCCTTACTTATATTATGTGTGTGGAGGAGCTTTCCAAGGTTTGCGCTACAACCGGTGTTATTGTTTCCGCACATACTTCCCTGGGCTCCGATCCGATTAAAAATTACGGTACGCCGGAGCAAAAGGAAAAATATCTGAAAAAACTCGCTTCCGGTGAATATTTGGGCGCGTTTGCCCTGACCGAACCGAATGCCGGCACGGACGCTTCCGGCCAGCAGACCAAGGCTGTTCTGGAAGGCGACCATTATGTGCTCAACGGCAGCAAAATCTTTATTACTAACGGCGGAAAAGCCGATACATATATTGTTTTTGCCATGACGGACCGCAGCAAGGGGAACAAGGGCATTTCCGCGTTTATCGTGGAAAAGAACTTCCCAGGCTTCCGCATTGGAACAAAGGAAAAGAAAATGGGCATCCGCGGCTCTTCCACGACAGAACTGATTTTTGAAAACTGCATTGTTCCGAAGGAAAATCTGCTCGGTGCGGAAGGCAAGGGCTTTGGCATTGCCATGCATACCCTGGACGGCGGCCGTATCGGCATTGCCGCGCAGGCACTGGGTATTGCGGAAGGCGCTTACGAGGAAACTGTGAAGTACGTAAAAGAAAGAAAACAGTTTGGCAGACCGATTGCGAAATTCCAGAATACCCAGTTCCAGATTGCCGACATGGCAACCAAAATTAAGGCGGCGCAAATGCTTGTTTACCGTGCCGCTCTTGCAAAAGACAAACAAAAACGCTTCTCCGAGGAAGCCGCCATGGCGAAGTTGTACGCGGCGGAAGTTGCAATGGAAATCACCACGAAAGCAGTACAGCTTCACGGCGGCTACGGTTACACCAGAGAATATCCGGTGGAGCGCATGATGCGCGATGCCAAGATTACAGAGATTTACGAAGGTACCAGCGAAGTACAGCGCATGGTTATCGCCGCAAATGAGCTTTAATCGCGATAAGCCGAGAAGGAGTGAATTTTGTTGAATATTGTAGTTTGCATTAAGCAAGTTCCGAATACCAATGAAGTAAGACTGGACCCGGTTACCGGCACCCTGATTCGTGAAGGTGTGCCGAGCATTATCAATCCGGATGACAAAGCAGGTCTGGAAGCGGCTCTGCGCCTGAAGGACGAGCAGGGTGCGCATGTTACGGCGCTTTCCATGGGCCCGCCGCAGGCGGATGCCGCTCTGCGCGAAGCGCTTGCCATGGGTGCGGATGAAGCAATTTTGGTTACCGACCGTGCCTTCGGCGGCGCGGATACCCTGGCAACTTCCACAACAATTGCTGCCGCGCTGAAAACCCTCCCGTACGATCTCATTCTGACCGGCCGTCAGGCAATCGATGGCGATACCGCCCAGGTCGGCCCGCAGATTGCCGAACACCTCGGCATTCCGAACGTTAGTTACGCGGAAGACCTCAAGGTTGAGGGCAACGAAGTAACCGTAAAGCGTCAGTATGAAGACCGTTATCACATCATTAAGGTTAAAATGCCCTGCCTGATTACCGCGCTGAGCGAGCTGAACCAGCCCCGCTACATGACCCCAGGCGGCATTTTCGACGCATACCGGGAAAAAGAGGTCAAAATTCTTACCCGTGCCGATTTGGAAGTAGACGATACGGCAATCGGCTTAAAAGGCTCACCGACCAGAGTCTGGAAAACATTTACCAAGAGCTTGAAAGCTGCCGGCCAGCAGGTCACATTGGATCCGCAGGAATCGGCCGACTACATGATGGAAAAGCTCAGGGAAAAATTCATTATATAGTTTGAAAGTGGTGAGCAAAATGAATATTCAAGACTATCAGGGTATTTATGTTTTTATTCAGCAGGTTGACCATAAAATCGCCAGCGTGTCCTTTGAGCTTTTAGGTAAGGCAAAAGAACTCGCTAAATCGATGGAAACGGAAGTTACCGCGGTTCTGCTCGGCTATGGCGTCGAAGACCTTTGCCCGGAACTGGCACGTTACGGTGCGGATAAAATTCTGTTGGTGGACAACAAGGCGTTGGAGGTTTATACCACAGAGCCGTATGCCCACTGCATGTACCATATTATTGAAAAGTACAAACCGGCGGTTGTTTTGTACGGTGCTACCGCGATTGGACGCGATCTTGCTCCGCGTGTTTCCGCCAGAGTGAAAACCGGACTTACGGCGGACTGCACCAAGCTTGAGGTTGCGGAAGATGGTACGAAGAACCTGATGATGACCCGTCCTGCATTCGGTGGTAACATAATGGCGACGATTCTCTGCCCGGACCACCGCCCGCAAATGGCTACTGTGCGCCCCGGTGTTATGCAGAAAATCAAACCGATTGAAGGCGCAAAGGTGCCCGTTGAAAAGTATGATCTGGAAATCGGCGCAGAGCATGTAAATGTTCAGGTAGTCGATGTCATTAAAAAGGTATCCAATAAAATGGATATCCAGGATGCAAAAATTCTGGTTTCCGGCGGCCGTGGAATGGGCGGTCCGGAAAACTTCAAGCTGCTTGAGGATCTTGCAGAGGCACTTGGCGGAACGGTCAGCTCTTCCAGAGCTGCGGTGGATGCCGGCTGGGTGGAAAAAGACATTCAGGTCGGCCAGACCGGTAAAACGGTCCGCCCGAATCTTTACATTGCCTGCGGTATTTCCGGTGCCATTCAGCACTTGGCCGGCATGGAAGATTCCGATGTGATTATTGCAATTAACAAGGATGAAAACGCTCCGATTTTTGAAGTTGCCGATTACGGCATTGTCGGGGATGCTTTGAAAATCCTTCCTTTGTTTACGGAAGAAGTTAAAAAGGCTATGGCTGCCCGTAACGCCTGATTCAACCTGGCTGTTATAGTTCCTTTGCCCCGCACACATAATGTGTGCGGGGCTTTTCACGTTTTCGCCTTTTTCCCGTTTTATTTTTATGTCAACCTCTGCGGGACAATAATATTATGTGGTAGAGGTTGCAAACGAATAAATCCCTGAAAGAATGTTAAGACTATTTGCAAACCTTAAAATTCTAATAACGCGGAGCGTGAAAAAAGTGAACATTCGAAGAGGAGACATCTACTACGCAGACCTTAGTCCGGTTGTTGGCTCCGAACAGGGCGGAGTACGGCCAGTATTGATTGTTCAGAATAATGTCGGCAACCGTTTCAGCCCGACCGTAATTGCCGCGGCAATTACCAGTCAGCGTTCCAAAGCGAATTTACCGACTCATATTATGCTGGATGCGCAGACAACAGGTTTGGCTAAAGATTCGGTTGTACTTCTAGAGCAGGTGCGCACCATTGATAAACACAGATTGAAAGAACGTATGGGGCGTCTTGACGATACGTTTATGTCTCAGGTCGATCAGGCATTGTCTATCAGCTTTGGTCTTGATCAGAGTCATCTGCAGCGTCAGGCTACATAGAAATGCCTGAAATCACAAAAGAAACGTATATTTCATACGCCATGTAAAATAATAGGAAAAAGGAACATACCATCGGTAGACACCGATGGTATTCCTATTATTGTACAAAGAGGTGCTTGAAATGCAATTAACCGAAAAAGAGCTTTCTGCCATTGAAGACCAGTTAAGCGAAGAAAAGCTTCTGGTCACAAAACTTAGGGCATATTCCCAATTATGCTCCGATTCTGAACTGAAGAAAAAGTGTGAATGCATTGCGGACAAACATCAGGCGCATTACGACCAGCTGTTCAGCTTTTTAGGTTAAGGGGGATCACGAATGAATACGAATATACAAATGCAGGACAAAGAACTTTTCAATGATATGCTTTCTTCCCAAAAGCTGATTACCGACACGTACAACACATTTGCCAATGAATGCAGTTCCCCGAATGTGCGCAACGAATTTATGCGGATTCTTACGGAAGAACACCAGATTCAGGCAGAAGTATTTGATGAAATGAGCAAACGCGGCTGGTATCAGACCCCTTCCGCAGATCAGCAAAAGGTTCAGCAGGCCAAACAGAAATTTCAAAATATGAATCAGCAGCAATAAATATCCGCTTTCCGCGCCGGTCCACACAACCGGCGCTTTTCTTTTTAAGGTGAAAGAAAAGCAAGTCGGGGGTTTTGCCCGGTACTTTTTTTGGGGTTACTGGCATAAAAAGTACAAGATTCGAATAACATTAGGTAGAATCAGAAAAAGGAGAGAGCCTTTATGGATTATATTCTGAACCGAGAGGCACTGGCGGCCAGCGAAGTGATTTACGATGGGTGCCAGGAGCAGCCTGTGGACCTTGATATCAACCTGCCCGATTACTGCCCCGATATCCAGCGCATTTTAAAATGTCAGGTTTACCCGCATGTTGTTTCCCGGGGTGTAACCGGTGACCGGCTGGAATTGGAGGGTACCTATACCGTAAAGGTGCTTTATCTGGATTCCGGAGGAAAAGCGGTTCGCTGCTGTGACGCCAGTGAAAATTTCACCGCAACGATTAATTTGAAGCAAAATGCGGACAATGCACGTGTGACCGCGTTTACCCGCGTGGAATACATAAATTGCCGTGCGGCCAGTCCGCGCAGACTGGATATTCACGGTTCTTTTTCCCTGTGCGCCAAGGTTACAGCGCAGGAAGTCAGCGATATTGTCAGCAATATCGGCGGCGATGATGTAGAACAACAGAAAAAAGTAATCTCCGTTAATAAGATGGTCGGGCACGGCCAACAGCAGTTCAGCGTGGATGAAATCCTGGAACTGGGGCAGGGAAAGCCGCCGGCCGATAATCTGATTCGTACCGATGCTTTCGCCATGGTGCAGGATGTTAAAGTCTCGCTGAATAAACTGTTGGTTACCGGCGAGGTTTATGTTAAAATCCTGTATTCCTCCAGTGAAGATGAAGCCTCTCCGGAAGCGATGGAATATGCCATTCCGTTTAATCAGATGCTGGACTGTGAAGGCGCTTCGGATGATTGCATGAGCGATGTTCAGATTGAAGTGGTCGGAATCGACGTGGTAATCAAGAACGATTACTCCGGAGATAAAATTTTCTTTGACGTGCAGATTAAAATGTTTGCGACCGCGGCGGTTTACATGAGCAGCGAAAATACGGTGGTCACCGACGCGTATTCCAAGAAGTATGAAATGAATCTTGCGTATAAGCAGAAGAGCTTTGACAACCTGGTGAGTTTAGAGAACGACAGTTACCTGATGAAAACTTCCCTAAATTCGGAAGAGGACACCATTACAAAAGTGCTGGATATCTGGAATGAAATGAGCACCGTGAACGCGGCTGTAGAAAATGGGCAGATTCAATATAAAGGAAAAGTCAATCTGTGCGTGCTTGCCCTAAATGGGGATAATCAGCCGTTCTACTTTGAGCGCCTTGCCGATTTTGAGTATTCCAGGCCTTATGCAAACGCAGACGAAAATCTTCGCTGCGCGGCTAACGCCCTGGTGGGGGGAATCAGTTATCGGCTCACCGGTACAGGTGTGGACGTAAAAGTGGAACTAAAACTAAATGCGTCGGTCAGCCGTCAGGAAAATATGAAAATGATTACGGATGCAACGGCGGATGAAACCAAACCGCGGGCGCAGGATAAAACGGCGGCATTGAGCATTTATTATGCCGATCCGGGGGAGAGCCTCTGGAACATTGCCAGGGATTACTGTACCTCAGTTGAGGCGATTAAGCTGGAAAACGATCTTGCCGGCGAATTCGTTGAGAACAGGGGGATGCTGCTGATTCCAATGTAAATCCGCAAGTTTTTCAGAGTGCCTATCTATAAATTCTCTGCCTGAGGGGGAGGTAAAATGGAAGAACGCAACATTTATAAAGATATTTCCCAGCGCACGAATGGTGACATATACATAGGCGTTGTCGGTCCGGTTCGCACCGGAAAATCCACCTTTATCAAGAAGTTTATGGATTTGATTGTGGTGCCGAACATGGATTCCAACTACCGCCGCGACCGGGCGATTGATGAAATGCCTCAGTCCGCCGCGGGCCGTACCATTATGACCACGGAACCCAAATTCGTTCCGGAACAGGCCGTGACCGTCCATGTGGATGACAGCGCCACCTTCTCGGTTCGCCTGATTGATTGTGTGGGGTATATTGTCCCGAGTGCGCTTGGTTATATTGAAAACGATATGCCGCGAATGGTCATGACGCCGTGGTATAACGAACCCATACCGTTTAACATGGCCGCGGAAATCGGCACGAAAAAGGTTATCACGGAACACTCGACCATTGGTCTGGTGATTACGACAGACGGCAGCATCAGCGATATTCCGCGCGCGGAATATGAAGAGGCAGAAGAACGGGTTATCAATGAACTGCAAGAAATCAAAAAGCCGTTCATTGTTCTGCTCAACTGTGTTGACCCCAATTCTCCAAACTCCGTTTCTATGGCGCAGGAAATGCAGCAGCGGTACGGGGTCCCAGTTCTGCCGGTAAACTGCCTTGACATGCAGGAAGAAGAAATCCGGACAATTCTTTCCAAGGTGTTGTTCGAATTCCCAGTGAAAGAAATTAAGGTGGAAATGCCAAAATGGATTTCCACGCTGGAAAAAGGCCATTGGCTGCGTTCCGCTTTGTTCAGCGCAATTCAGCAGTCGGCGGCGAAGGTATCAAAAATTCGCGAGGTCAATACCATCATCGACGATTTGCAAAAATGCGAATATGTCCGCGGGGCAAGGACCGTTACCACGGAATTGGGAACCGGCCACACCCGGATTGCCATCTCTTTGGACCACAACCTGTTTTACAAGATTATTGGTGAGAAAACCGGGATCGAAATCGAAGACGAGGGCAGCCTTCTTGAGTGCATGCTGAGCCTCGCGGAAACAAAGAAAACGTACGATAAGATCAAAGAAGCCTATGAGGATGTGCAGCAGACCGGCTATGGAATCGTTATGCCAAGCATTGAGGAACTGACCCTGGATGAACCGGAAATTATCAAGCAGGGTGGCAAGTATGGCATTCGCCTGAAGGCGGCTGCTCCTTCGATACATATGCTGAAAACACAGATTACCACAGAATTGACGCCGATTGTTGGTTCGGAGGAACAGTCGCAGGAACTGATTGTTTATTTGCTTAAAGAATTCGAGGAGAATCCGGCGAAAATCTGGGAATCCAACATTTTCGGCAAAAACCTGCATGAGCTGGTCAGCGAGGGGCTGAACAACAAACTGTACCGTATGCCGAACGATGCCAGAGATAAGGTGCGCGAAACCATCGAAAGAATTATTAACGACGGTTGCAACGGCTTGATTTGCATCATATTGTAAATACGCGATAGAAAAGATGGTTTGGTTGGAAAAATAACCAAATCATCTTTTTTAGTTGATAAAATATAAAGTAGCCATTATAATAGAAGTAATTCACTGTAATGGGTTCAATATCTTAACATCAGCTGCGGTTATTCTGTGCGGTGATAAGATTGGTGTATTATTTTAAAATGCGTTGAAGGAAGTGTAGCCGATATGTTTAAGATCATAGAAAAACGTAAATTGAACGATTCTATGACAAAAATGGTCGTTGACGCTCCGTTTATTGCAAAAAAGGCAAATGCGGGCCAGTTTATCATTTTGCGCGTCAATGAGTTTGGCGAGCGGATTCCCCTTACTATTGCGGATTATGACCGTGAAAAGGGAACCGTGTCTATTATTTACCAAATCGTTGGCAAAACCACCATGGCACTGGATCAGCTGAATGAAGGCGACGCCATTCTCGACTTCATTGGGCCGCTTGGAAAAGCCTCTGAACTGGAGGGCTATAAAAAGGTTGCGGTAATCGGCGGCGGCGCTGGCTGCGCAATCGCATATCCCCAGGCAAAGGCACTGCATCAGATGGGGGCTAAGGTCGACGTGATCGCGGGCTTCCGCAACAAAGACCTGATTATTCTGGAAGAAGAAATGGGCGCGGTCAGCGATCATTTAGTGATTACTACCGACGACGGCTCCAACGGAAACAAAGGCTTTGTAACCGATGCTCTACGTAAGAACATTGAAGACGGCGCAGGCTACGATCTTGTTATTGCAATCGGGCCGCTTGTTATGATGCGCGCGGTCTGCAATTTGACCAAGGAATTTGGAATTAAAACCATTATCAGCATGAATCCGATCATGATCGACGGCACCGGCATGTGCGGCGGATGCAGACTGACTGTGGGCGGAAAGACCAAATTTGCCTGCGTGGACGGCCCGGATTTCGACGGTCACGAAGTGGATTTTGACGAAGCAATCAAAAGGACCAGAACTTATTTTGATTTGGAGCGGGAATCCGCCCGGGAATATAACTGCCGATTGATGGAGGGTGCGAAAAATGCCTAATATGACTCCGAAAAAAACTCCGATGCCGGAGCAGGACCCCAACGTACGCAACAAGAATTTCGAAGAGGTCGCTTTGGGATACACCGAAGAAATGGCAATTGAGGAAGCACAGCGTTGCCTGAACTGCAAAAATAAGCCCTGCGTGAATGGATGCCCGGTTGGCGTACGCATCCCTGAATTTATTCAGAAGGTGACGCAGCACGATTTTGCAGGCGCATATCAGACCATTAAAATGACCAACTCGCTGCCGGCGGTTTGCGGTCGTGTCTGCCCACAAGAGACCCAGTGCGAACATAACTGTGTCCGTGGCATTAAGGGCGAACCGGTGGGCATTGGCCGGCTGGAACGCTTTGTCGCCGACTGGTACATGAAAAACGGAGAAGAAAAAGCGGAAAAGGTTCAGCCGAACGGCCACAAAGTGGCAATTGTCGGCGCGGGCCCGGCCGGTTTAACCTGTGCAGGCGATTTGGCCGCGCTGGGGTATTCCGTAACAATCTTTGAGGCGCTGCACACAGCGGGCGGCGTTTTAATGTACGGCATTCCGCAGTTCCGTCTTCCGAAGGAAATTGTTCAGAAGGAAATCGCCTCTTTGGAAGCAAAGGGCGTTGAAATCAAAACCGATATGGTAATCGGCAAGGTTCTCTCCGTGGACGAGTTGTTTGAAATGGGCTACGAGGCAGTCTTTATCGGCACCGGCGCAGGACTGCCGAACTTTATGAATATTCCGGGCGAAGGTCTTGTCGGGACTTATTCCGCAAATGAATTTTTAACGCGTGTAAACCTGATGAAGGCTTATCTGGATGAATACGATACCCCGATTATCCGTCCGAAGAACGTTGCTGTAGTTGGCGGCGGAAACGTAGCGATGGACGCGGCCAGAACGGCAAAACGTCTCGGGGCAGAGAATGTGTATATTGTTTACCGTCGTGCGGAAGAGCAGATGCCTGCCCGTAAGGAAGAAATCCACCACGCCAAAGAAGAGGGGATTATTTTCAGCCTGCTTCATAACCCGGTGGCCATTCATGGCGATGAAAACGGCCGCGTGCGTGCAATTGAGTGCGTAGAAATGGAACTGGGTGAGCCGGACGCTTCCGGGAGACGCAAACCGGTCGAAAAGAAGGGCTCAAACTTCGAAATTCCGGTGGATTGCGTGGTTATGGCAATCGGCAATTCGCCGAATCCGCTCATTCGTTCCACTACGGAGGGCCTGGAGGCTAACAGCCACGGCTGTATTATTGTGAACGATGAAACCATGGCGACCACCCGCAAGGGCGTTTATGCCGCGGGCGATGCGGTCAGTGGTGCCGCTACGGTTATTTTGGCGATGGGCGGCGGCAAAGAAGCGGCGCGTTCCATCGACGAGTATATTCAATCCAAATAACAGTTTTTCCAGACAGAGGGAGCTGCAGATGAATTTAGGTTCATTTGCAGCTCCCTCTTTTTGCAGGTCCGGTTCTCTTCCTGTTCGGACATACATATTTATTATTTGGAGATTGATTTTACAGGAGGAAAAACAATGAAAGAATACAAAGACGGTTACGAGGAATACGAGCTCTCCGACTATCCCGCCGACGAGAACGAAGAGAACACGCCGGAAAACGAAGGGGAAAACAAGAAAAGAACCAGCGTAACACTTTTAACCATCATTCAGATTTCAGTCTGCTCCATTCTTTTGATTGCCGCTGTTATTATACGTATTGGCGGGGGAGATACCTATAATAAGGTGCGTTCCTGGTACATAGAAAATATTAATAAGTCCATTGTGCCCGAGGAACAGATGAACAATGTGAAGGAACGGGTAATCGATCTTTTCCCAACGTCTTCCGAAAGCCAAGCTGTTTCAGAGCCGCAGCCGTCCTCCGGAGTTTCTCAGGCGCAGCAGGCGGTTTCTTCGCAGGGAACAGCCAGTGCGCAGGATAATGCGCCTTCGCAGCCGGCTGCTTCTGACAATGCAGCCGCATCTTCCAATGGCACGGGGAGTGTCAGCTCCCAGCCGGTCGGTTCACAGGCGGTTTCCTCTTCTGGCCAGCAGGGGAACAACAATGCTGCCAGCAAAACGGCGGCCTCCGTTCCGTCGCAGTCCCTAATCGAATAGTATGATGAATTTTCGCATAAGGGGCTGCTGCATCTCTGTCAGTTACCTGTTCCTTGCCATGGCCGCTGCCCTTTTGTTTCTGGACCATACCGGCGTGGTTGCGGCAACGTTTTGTGCGGCCGCCCTGCATGAAGGCGGACATTTTCTGGTGATGCGGATTTTCGGCACCGGGTTGTCGCAAATCCGCGTTACACCCTTTGGAATCGATATTGAAAAATCCCGCTGCGCCGAACGGACCTATTGGCACGACGCCCTGATTTCCCTCTCCGGGCCATTCGCAAATTTGCTGACTGCCGCTCTTTTTTCTCTTTTTGGCCGTTCTTTTCTGCAGTTTGTTCAGGTCAATATAGCGCTTGCACTGTTTAATTTGCTGCCGATTGAGCCGCTTGACGGCGGTCAGGCGCTTTATTCCCTGCTGTGCATCCACTGGATTTCGGAACGCGCCGCAAAAGCGGTATCCGTAATTTCTTTCGTGGTGCTGACACCTGTGGCCGTTCTGGGTTTCCTGCTTTTATTTCAGTCGCCGTGGGATTTTTCCATTTTGGCGGTCAGTCTATATTTGATCTTTCTGCTGGTTTTTAAAAACGGAAGATATTATTGATTTGCAATCCGAACCTCCGGGCAGTATAATAAAAAATACTGAATAATCGGAGGTACTCCATGATTGACCATAAAATCGAAAAATTGCTCCTTAAAGTTCAAAAACCGGGGCGCTATGTCGGCGGGGAATTGAACAGTGTCATAAAAAACAAAAAGGATATCGAAGTCCGGTTCGCGTTCTGCTTTCCGGATATTTATGAAGTCGGCATGTCACACCTTGGCATGAAGATTTTGTACAGTCAGCTGAATGAAGTTCCGTATGTATGGTGCGAACGCGTTTTTGCCCCGTGGGCAGATATGGAAGAACAGATGCGTCAGAACCACATTCCGCTTTATGCCCTGGAAAGCGGAGACAGCCTTGCGGACTTTGATATCATTGGCTTCACGCTTCAGTATGAAATGAGTTATACCAACCTGCTTAATATGCTCGATATGGCTGGGGTTCCGTTGAAATCCAGCGACCGCCGCTCCCTTTCCCAGTTGGTTGTGGCCGGGGGGCCGTGTGCGTGCAACCCGGAGCCGCTGGCGGATTTTGTTGATCTGTTTTTCATCGGGGAAGGGGAAGAGGTTGACTGTGAAGTCGTTGAACTTTACAGGGATTTTAAGCGAAAGAACGGCACAAAAGAGGATTTTTTGGCGGCTGCCGCACAGATTTCGGGGGTTTACGTCCCTTCGCTTTATGATGTAACATACAAGGAAGACGGCACGATCGATACATTTCAGCCGCGCGGAAATGCTCCGGCGGTGATTCACAAGCGTGTGATGATGGATTTGGACAAGTCCTATTTTCCAGACCGATTTGTGGTGCCGTACATCGAAATTGTACATGACCGTGCGGTTTCCGAGGTATTGCGCGGCTGTATCCGCGGCTGCCGTTTTTGCCAGGCGGGCTTTATTTACCGCCCGTTTCGTGAAAAATCGATTGATGCGATAGACCGCCAATGCCGTGACCTGTGTGAAAACACAGGGTATGACGAAATTTCCCTTTCTTCGCTGAGCACAAGTGACTATTCAAAAATCAACGATTTGCTCGACCGTCTGATGGCCTGGACGGAGGACAGAAAAACCGGAATTTCGTTGCCGTCCCTGCGCGTGGATGGTTTTTCCAACGAACTGATGAAAAAGATTAAGGCGGTTCGCCGCAGCGGCCTGACCTTCGCGCCGGAAGCGGGAACGCAGCGCCTGCGCGACGTTATCAATAAGAACGTAACGGAAGAGGAGCTTCTGAAAACGGTCAATACCGCATTCGGCGGGGGATGGACAACCATCAAACTTTATTTTATGATCGGCCTGCCGACGGAAACATTACAAGACGTGGAGGGAATCGCCGATCTGGCTCAGAAGGTCGTGGATGCCTATTATAATCATCCGAACAAACCGCGTGGAAAATCCGTTAAAGTATCAATCAGTGCGTCCTCCTTTGTTCCCAAGCCGTTCACGCCGTTTCAGTGGGAGCCGCAGGACACGATTGAAACGATTCATGCTAAACAGCGTCATCTGCTGTCTTCCATTCATTCCAAAAAGATTGAGCCCAGCTGGCATGAAGCGGACACCAGCTTTATGGAGGCCGTATTTGCGCGCGGAGACCGCCGGCTTGGTGCCGTTTTGCTGGAGGCGCACCGCAGGGGGATGAAGATGGACGGCTGGCAGGATTTCTTTTCCCTGCAGAAATGGCTGGAAGTATTTGCGTCATGCGGAATTGACCCCGCGTTCTACGCAAACCGCAAGAGGAGCTTCGACGAGCATCTTCCATGGGATCATATCGATTACGGCGTGAAAAAGTCCTTCCTAATGGAAGAATGCAAACGCGCTTATGCAAACAAAACCACCCCGAACTGCCGAGAGGCCTGTTCCGCGTGCGGCGCATCCTGCTTGAAAGGAGGAATCTGCGTTGAAAGTCGTTAGAATTTGGTTCCGAAAGACAGGAGCCGCGCGTTATATTTCCCACTTGGATTTAAACCGTTGTATGTCCCGGGCAATGCACAAGGCAAATATTCCGCTCTGGTATACGCAGGGGTTTAACCCGCATGCGTTTCTGACCTTTGCGCTTCCGCTGCCGCTTGGCATAAGGAGTGAGCGGGAATGCATGGATTTAAAACTGGATGACGACGTGATTTCCCGGGAAGAAATGATTTCCCGCCTGAATACGGCTCTGCCGAAAGACCTGGCCGTGTTTGACGTAACCGAACCGGTTAGGAAGCCCGGTCAGATTGCTACGGCTTCCTATCGGATTTTATTGGAGCCGGAAAACACCAGCGCAGATGAGCTTTGTTCCCAAATCAGGGACTTTTTTCAGGCGTCGGAAATTGTGGTTCCAAAACATACGAAAAGCGGAATCATTGATTTTGATTTAAAACCGTACTTAAATCAAACATCGGTTTCCGTGAAAGGGGATGGGGTGGAAATGGAAACGCTTCTCCCTGCCGGGAGCAACGGGAACGTAAATCCCATGCTGATTTTGGACGCATTGAAAAAATATTTGAATCTGGAACCGTACGCAGACATTGAAAGAACCGGTTTGTACGATAATACGGGCAAAATATTCGAATAAATCTTAAAAAAACGTTGCACCTTTTGCCGGATTGTGGTATGCTATAGAAGCATTTGGAATCCGTCGGCTTGTTCCGGTGGGGTTCAATGCCCGGTTTATCCGAGACATTGAAGCGGACAGTCCTCTGCCTGAATGGCATGAATGTCTGAAATTTAGGAGGAAATTAATTCATGGATGCATTAAAATTGATTGCTCAGGATTCCGTAAAAGCGGAGATCCCCGAATTTGAAATCGGCGATACCATCCGCGTAAACGTAAACATTCGCGAAGGCGAAAGAGAAAGAATCCAGGTTTTTGAGGGTACCGTGATTGCCCGCAAAGGCAGCGGCATTTCCGAAACCTTCACTGTGCGCCGTGTTTCCTATGGCGTTGGTGTGGAAAGAGTTTTCCCGATTCATTCTCCAAACGTAAAAGGAATCGAAATTATCCGCAAAGGCCGCGTTCGCAGAGCAAAGCTTTATTATCTGCGTGACCGTGTCGGCAAAGCAGCTAAGGTTAAAGAACAAATTAAATAAGCTGTGGAAAGGGACATGTATGTGTCCCTTTTTTGCTACTGCATATTGATTGGCCGGCCTGATTTTCATCATGGTTCGGCCATAAGCGATGCATATTCCGGTGGAATATAGCAAATTTAAAGGGGTGGCGTCTTTTGATTCCGAATGATAAAGATTCCGAGCTTGAAACCACGGTACCGGGTGCCATCAGCAAGCCTGTATCCAGCTGTTTTGAATGGGTGGAAGCGTTAATTCCCGCCTTGATTATTATCCTTGCTATCTTTACGGTGCTGTTCCGTGTGATTACGGTAAACGGTTCCTCCATGGAACCGAATTTAATCAATGGGTATAAAATGTTTGTTTCGTGTTTTGACCGCAGTTACAAAACCGGGGATGTTGTCGTTATCGACGGAAAGGGTACTAACCTGAACATTGTTCTGGTCAAACGGGTAATCGCCACCGGCGGACAGACGGTGGATATTGATTTTAATACCGGCATCGTTTCTGTGGATGGAAAGCAGCTGGACGAATCCGCTTATATTAAAAACGGAATCACCAAGGATCAGGCGGACGTTACGTTTCCGCAGAAGGTTCCGGACGGGCACATTTTTGTTTTGGGGGATAACCGGTCGATATCGGAGGACAGCCGGTTCAGCGAAGTTGGAATGATTGACCAACGCTATGTAATCGGTAAGGCGAATTTTATTATCATGCCGTTTTCAAAGTTCGGAAAACTGCAGTGAGGGTATCCTTTTTGGAGCGGATTGATCCTTAACGAAGGAGCTGGCTCTGTGTTGTTTGGTAAAAAAAAGAAAAGCAAAAAGATGGAAGATGGGAATCAGAATCACTGCGGAAACGAAATGGTGAAAATTTGCTTTGACTGGATGGAGTCGGTTTTTGCCTCGCTCATTTGCGTTGTCATTCTTTTTACCCTCTTTTTTCGCATTGTTAACGTCAGCGGACCTTCCATGCTGCCCACCTTGAAATCAAATGATCGCGTGCTGATCCGGAGCTTGGGTTACCGTCCCCGCCGGAATGATATTGTTGTAATCACACATACGGCAATGCTGAATGAACCAATTATTAAACGAGTAATCGCCTTGGAAAACGACACGGTGGATATTGATTTCCAAACCGGCATCATTACGGTGAACGGCCGGATTTTGGAAGAATCCTCCGACCGAAAAAAGGGATTAACGGAACAAAATTCCGATTTCCAGTTCCCGCTAACGGTTCCGAAAGGGCATGTTTTTGTATTGGGGGACAACCGTTCCATTTCCAATGACAGCCGGTTTCGCGATGTTGGCATGATTGACGAACATAATATTTTGGGCAGGGCAGAATGTATCCTTTTGCCGTTTGACAGAGCCGGTGTACTATATTAGTTAGCCGCCAAGCGATTGAAGCGGTAAAATCTTGTGCGGAACTTGTTTCCCTGTTTTGCCGCGATGCTTGCTATGGCAGTTTTATGGCACACTTTTGCCGTTTGAGGACAAGTCCCGGTTTGATTATTTTAGAATGACAGAGGACGATTGATAGAATGAGTGAAGCGCAATCCATACAGTGGTTTCCTGGTCATATGACCAGGACCCGAAGACAGATTGAAAAGTATTTAAAACAGGTTGACGTGGTGGCTGAAATTATTGATGCGCGGATTCCGGTAAGCAGCAGGAACCCGGTGTTGCATCAGATTATTCAAAGTAAGCCGCGCGTGATTCTGATGAATAAAAGCGATATTGCTGACCCGGCGCAGACAAGCCGCTGGGTGGAGTATTATAAATCACAGGGAATCCGTGCGCTGCCAATCGACTGCCGTACCGGAAAAGGCCTGAATCGGTTTATTCCTTTGGTTCGCGATGTTCTGAGTGAACGAATTGCCGGTTGGGAGGCCAAAGGAATGGTAGGCCGCACGATCCGTGTTATGGTGGTTGGCATTCCGAACGTGGGAAAATCCTCGCTGATTAACCGGCTTTCCAAAAATGCAAAAGCAAACGTGGAGGACCGCCCCGGTGTGACACGCTCTAACCAGTGGTTCACCATCGGAAAAGGATTTGACCTTTTGGACACCCCCGGTGTTCTATGGCCAAAATTTGAAGATAAAGCAGTAGGAGAACGGCTTGCCTTTACCGGTGCGGTAAAGGACGACGTTGTGGACACGGAAGGCCTTTCCTGCCGTTTGCTGGAGGTTTTACGCGACAGCTACCCGGAAGCGGTAAAAAAACGCTATAAGCTGGAAGAGGTGGACATCGCGGAGCGAAAAGGGTATGAATTGCTTGAAATGATCGGGAAGAAACGCGGTATGCTGATTTCTGGGGGAGAGATTGATACGGAACGCGCTTCGATTATGATTTTGGATGAATTCCGGAGCGGCACCCTAGGAAGAATTACATTGGAACGGGCTGGGGAATAGCATGGATTGGTTTGCTTATGAAAACGCTGCAAAAGCGAAAGGATATCAGTACATCTGCGGCATCGATGAAGCCGGGCGCGGGCCATTGGCCGGACCGGTGTTCGCTGCCGCAGTTATTTTGCCTGAGGGCGCTGTAATCGAGGGGCTCAACGACTCTAAAAAGCTGAGCGCCAAAAAGCGGGAACTGCTGTACGACAAAATTATGGAAACGGCCCTAAGTTGGTCGGTTGCCTTTGCGACGGAAAAGGAAATTGATGAAATCAATATTCTGCAGGCTACCTTTTTGGCAATGAAGCGCGCCTGCGACGGCCTGAAAATCCGGCCGGACTTTGCCCTGGTGGACGGCAACCGAATGCCGCAGCTCGGGGTGGAGGCGGAAACGATTATCCGGGGCGACGGCCTTTCTGCAAGCATCGCCGCGGCATCCATTTTGGCCAAAGTCAGCCGTGACCGGCTGATGCTGGAGATTGACAAGCTCTATCCGGAATATCAGTTTGCGAAGCATAAGGGTTATGGGACCGCTCTGCATACGGAATTGATTCGAAAATACGGTCCGTGCCCAGTACATAGAACCACCTTCCTGAAAAAGATTCTGGCAGGGGATGATTGCCGTGCGAAATGAATCCGGCCAAATCGGGGAGGAGTATGCTTCCGAGCTGTTGGTAAAGCAGGGATATGAAGTACTGCAAAGAAATTATCATTCCCGCTTCGGAGAGATTGATATTATCGCGCGGAATGAAGAATACATTGTTTTTGCAGAAGTGAAAACAAGGGACGAAAAGTTTTTGGTCAGTCCGTTGGAATCGGTGACGGCCGGCAAGCAGAAGAAGCTTTGTAAAACCGCAATGTTGTATCTGCAGTCCCATCCTACCGGTTTGCAGCCGCGTTTTGATGTGATTGGGATTGTGACGTCCGGAACCGATTGTCAAGTGAAATCCGTGGAACATATTGAAAACGCGTTTTCCTTTGGAGGCTATTTATGAACTCAGTGGACTACTTTGATTTGCATTGCGATACCATTGGTGGCTGCTACGAATCGCACCAATCGTTGTTTGACGGGGACTTGCACATTTCCTTAAAACGCGGTTCCGAATTTCGCACCTGGTTCCAATGCTTTGCTGTTTTTATCCCGGATGATTTGCGTGGACAAAAAGCTGTGGCACATTATGACGCGCTGTATGGACAGCTGCAAAAAGAAATTCAACGGTATTCCAAACACGTTATGTTCTGCAAAACAGCCGACGATTTGGCCAATGCGCAGCGGGAACATAAAATCGGCGCCATTCTGACGGTGGAAGGCGGCGCAGCCTTGGGCGGCAGCTTAGAGCGGCTCGCTTTTTTAGCAGAATGCGGCGTTAAGGCAATGACCCTTACGTGGAATTCATCCTGTGAAATTGGCGACGGAGCCGATGCAAAGTCACCGAAAGGCCTGACCAATTTTGGAAAAGAAGTCATTGCTGAAATGGAGCGGCAGAACATTGCCATCGATATTTCCCATGCGAGCGATGCTCTGTTTTACGACGTTGCTTCCCTCACCGCAAAGCCTTTCCTTGCTACGCATTCCAATTCCCGCACGCTCTGCGGCCACCGAAGAAATCTCACGGACGAACAGTTTCAGGTCATTCGTGACCGCGGCGGTCTTGTGGGGATTAACTTTGTACCGGAATTTTTGAACGAGTCCGGTATCGCTGATTTGCAGGATGTACTGAAGCATGTAGAGCATTTTCTGGCGCTTGGCGGCGAACGCTGCTTGGCGGTCGGCAGTGATTTTGACGGCATCGGCACGCTGCCATCCGGAATCACCGGGGTGGAATCCATTGAAAATCTGGCGGAAGAAATGCTTCGTCACAATTATTCCGAAAATCTAGTACATTCGATATTATTTGACAATGCTTATCACTTTTTCCTTTCACTTTTTTGAGTTTCATGATATATTATTGATATCAGCCATTTAAAGGGGGAAAAACCTTGAAGTATAAATCAACAAGAAGCAGCAACGTAAGCGTTACCTCTGCACAGGCCATCGCACAGGGAATTGCCGATGACGGTGGCCTTTTCGTACCGGAAAGCTTTCCGCAGTTTTCTTATTCCGATTTGTGTGAGCTCAGCCACCTTTCCTATACGGAACGTGCCGTTCGGATTCTTTCTGAATATTTGACTGATTTTGACTGTGATGAAATAGAGGAGGCTGTTCATAAAGCATATGCCGACGGCAAGTTTGACTATGATACGCCGGCGCCCTTGGTGCATTTGCAAAAAGGCTGGGTCGAAATGTATATGCTGGAGCTTTGGCACGGCCCTACGTGCGCGTTTAAGGATATGGCGCTTCAGCTTTTACCCCATCTGTTGACGAAGTCGCTTCAAAAAATCCATTCGAACAAAACTGCTGTAATTTTGGTGGCAACTTCCGGGGATACTGGAAAGGCAGCTCTGGAAGGCTTTAAAAATGTGGACGGCACACGTATTCTTGTGTTTTATCCCCAGAATGGTGTCAGCCCAATGCAGAAACGCCAGATGATCACGCAGGAAGGGAATAATGTTTTTGTCTGCGCAATCGAGGGTAATTTTGACGATGCGCAAACCGGCGTGAAAAAAATCTTTACCGATGCAAACTTGAACGAGCTGCTGGCGCATAACGGCATGATGTTTTCCAGTGCGAATTCCATCAACTGGGGCAGACTGCTGCCGCAGATCGTATACTATTTTTCCGCTTACTGTGACCTGATTGCCAAAGGTGAACTCAAGCGGGAGGGGCAGGAAATCAATATTGTTGTGCCGACCGGGAACTTTGGGAATATTCTTGCCGCCTATTACGCAAAGAAGATGGGACTCCCCGTGCACCGGTTGATTTGTGCGTCCAATTCCAACAATGTACTTACGGAATTCATTCGCACCGGCGTTTATAATCGCGGCAGGCAGTTCTTTACCACGATCTCTCCCTCCATGGACATTCTAGTGAGCAGCAATCTGGAACGTTTGGTTTTTGATTTAACGGGAAATGATTCCGCGCGGGTAGCAGGATGGATGAAAGACCTTTCTGAAACCGGCAAGTATCAGGTTGGCGCGGATGTTCTGGAGCAGATTCAAAGCCTGTTCTATGCTGGCTGCTGCGACGATGACGCGACCCGCGCAACGATTAAGGACATTTATCACGAGGAAAATTATCTCTGCGACACGCATACTGCGGTTGCGGTGAACGTATATCATCAGTATATCAACGATACCAATGATTTGGGTACGCCGACGGTAATCGCTTCCACCGCCAGCCCGTATAAATTTGCGGACAGCGTGCTGGGTTCCCTTTCTCAGGATTATCTTCGCGACGCTTCGGAATTCTGTAAGGTTCAGGAACTGTCTGAGCTGACCGGCACTCCGGTTCCGGCACCGATTGCCGCACTGGCTTCCAAACCGGTTCGTTTTCATAACAGCTGCACAAAGGGTACCATGGGTGAAATGGTGCTGAAAGCAGCGGGAATCGAATAGGAATTATAACATGGCACTGTTTGCAATAGCCGATCTGCATTTGTCCCTTGGCAGCGACAAGCCGATGGATGTGTTTGAGGGATGGAAAAATTACACAGAAAAATTGGAACACAACTGGCGTTCTATTGTGGGTGAGGAAGACACGGTGGTGATTGCCGGGGATGTTTCCTGGGCGATGAAGCTGGAAGAGGCACAAAAAGATTTTGCCTACATTCATGCGCTGCCGGGGAAAAAACTGATTATCAAGGGTAACCATGATTATTGGTGGTCCACGCGGAAAAAAATTGAAACTTTTTTAACGGCAAATGGTTTCCATTCCATTCAAATTGTGCATAATAATGCGGTGAGTGTCGGGAACGTGGCAGTCTGCGGAAGCCGCGGCTGGCTGTATAACGGCGAAACGGAAGAGGACAAAAAAATAGTGAACCGGGAAGTGGGCCGCTTGAATGCTTCCATTGACGAAGCGGTGCGGTTGGGAAAGGAACCGATAGTTTTTCTGCATTATCCGCCGGTTTACGATGTGTTTCAATGCGATGAAATACTGCAGGTTTTGAAACAGCGGGGAATTCAAAAGTGCTATTTCGGCCATATCCACGGCAGCCAGGCGGCAAAGCGTGCTGTGGTTGGGGAATACGAAGGAATTAAAATGCATTTGATTTCCTGCGATCATGTCGGATTTACCCCGGTATTGGTCCGGTAAACAAATTATTAATTTTCAGACTAAATATAGAATAATTATTTCACATGTGTTATAATACGTTGAGATAATTTGCAATTTTGCAGGAGGAATAAAAATGAGTTTAAAATCGTCTAATAAGGTTGAGACAAACCGCTACCAGCTAGAAGTGGAGGTTGATGCTGAGACCTTTGCAAAGGCAGTAGATCAGGTTTATCATAAACAGAGCAAAAAAATCACGATCCCGGGCTTCCGCAAGGGCAAAGCACCCCGCGCATTTATTGAAAAATACTACGGTGAACAGGTATTTTATGAGGATGCCATCAATGCGGTTTATCCTGATGCTTTGGACAGTGCGGTCAAAGAAGCAAATCTGAAACTGGTTCAAGACAAAATTGACTTTGACCTTGTTTCCGCCGGAAAAGACGGCTTGGTATTTAAAGCAACCATCACCACCAAACCGGAAGTGGAAGTGGAAGACTATAAGGGCATGAAGGCAACAAAACCCTCTGTTGAAGTGACCGAAGAAGAAGTCGACGCGGAAATTAAGAAGGTTCAGGAACGCAACTCCAGAATGGTAACGGTGGAAGACCGTGCAGCCCAGAACGGCGATATTGCTGTAATCGATTTTGAAGGTTTTGTTGACGGCGTTGCTTTTGAAGGCGGCAAGGCGGAAAATCAGAGTCTCACTCTTGGTTCTGGTCAGTTTATTCCCGGCTTTGAAGAGCAAATTATCGGACATCATACAGGTGAAGAGTTTGACATTAATGTGAAATTCCCGGACGATTACCAGGCAAAAGAACTTGCCGGCAAAGACTCCGTCTTTAAAATTAAGCTCCATGAAATCAAAATGAAAGAACTTCCAGAAGTTGACGACGAGTTTGTGAAGGATGTCAGCGAATTCGATACACTTGAGAGCTACAAAAAAGACTTGAAGGAAAAGCTGCAGAAGGCGAAAGAAGCCAAAGCGCAGGACGACGTTGAGAATCAGTTGATTGACCAGTTGGTCGAAAAGCTGAAGGCGGAAATTCCGCAGGCGATGTTCGAAAATAGAATCGACGAAGATATTCGTGAATTTGCCTATCGTCTCCAGGCACAGGGTCTTGACATCAACACTTATATGAAATATACCGGAATGGACAAGGATTCCATTCGTAAGCAGTTCCAGCCGCAGGCGGAGCGTCAGGTAAAAGTGCGCCTTGCACTTGAAAAAATCGTTGAACTTGAGAAAATTGAGCCGAACGAGGACGAAATCAACGCCGAATATGAGAAGCTGGCCAAAGCTTATGAAATGGATGCCGACAAGGTGAAGTCCTTTATTCCGAAGGAAGAATTGGTCAAGGATATCGCGGTTGAAAAGGCTATTCAGCTGATTCGCGACACCGCAGTTGTTACGGAAGAGAAAAAGGCCGAATAATTTCCGCGAATCCTGCCAAAGATGAATTTATTGCAGCTAATTGGAGGTACGAAAGAATGGCTTTGGTCCCATATGTAATTGAACAGACAAACCGCGGCGAGCGTTCTTATGACATTTTTTCCCGTCTGCTCAATGACCGTATTGTAATGCTTACGGAAGAGGTCAACGATACATCAGCCAGCTTGGTTGTTGCGCAGCTGTTATATCTCGAAGGGCAGGATCCCGCTAAAGATATCAGTTTATATATCAATAGCCCTGGCGGTTCCGTAACCGCTGGAATGGCGATTTATGATACCATGCAGTACATTAAATGCGATGTTTCCACCATCTGCATGGGTATGGCGGCTAGCATGGGGGCATTTTTGCTCGCGGCTGGTGCAAAGGGCAAGCGTTTTGCGCTGCCGAACAGCGATATTATGATTCATCAGCCGAGCGGCGGCGCGCAGGGTCAGGCGACCGATGTGCGTATCCACGCGGATCACATTATTGCTACTAAGAAAAAACTGAACCAGATCTTATCCGAACGGACCGGTCAGCCGCTTGAGGTGATTGAGCGTGATACGGAGCGCGATAATTTCATGTCATCGGAGCAGGCTTTGCAGTACGGCCTGATTGATAAGGTCATTTATACCAGATAGGTTGGTGGAAAAAATTGTCGAATAACGACGAGACCAGAGAAAGAGGCGTCAGCTGTTCTTTTTGTGGCAAACCTCAGAGTGAAGCGCGCCGCTTGATTGCTGGCCCGGGGGTTTATATCTGCGACGAATGCATTGAACTCTGCATGTCGATTCTGGAAGATGAAAAAAATCTCTCCAACCGGAAAGCAAGTTATAACGAGCCGGTTGCGGAGCTGCCAAAACCGCATGAAATCAAAAAGCAGCTGGATGAGTATGTAATTGGCCAGGATGAAGCGAAAATTGCTTTGTCCGTGGCAGTGTACAACCATTACAAGAGAATCTATTATGGAAAAGACGATGTAGAGCTGACCAAGAGCAATGTGTTGCTGCTTGGCCCGACCGGTGTGGGCAAAACGTTTCTTGCCCAAACGCTGGCCCGTATTCTGGACGTTCCGTTCGCTATTGCCGACGCTACCACGCTTACAGAGGCCGGCTATGTCGGCGAGGATGTGGAAAATATCCTTCTTCGCCTGATCCAGGCCGCCGATTTTGACATTGAGCGCGCGGAACGAGGAATCATCTATATTGATGAGATCGATAAAATTGCCAGAAAGTCCGAAAATCCTTCCATTACCCGCGATGTCAGCGGCGAAGGTGTTCAGCAGGCGCTTCTGAAAATACTGGAAGGCACCGTTTCCAATGTTCCGCCGCAGGGCGGAAGAAAGCATCCGCAGCAGGAATTTTTACAGATCGACACTTCCAATATCCTGTTTATCTGCGGTGGTGCTTTTGACGGCCTTGAAAAAATTGTTCAGAAACGTACCGCTTCTTCTGGTCTGGGCTTTGGCGCAACGGTAAGAAGTAAAAAAGAGCTGGACGAAATCGGTTGGATGCAGGACGTGGTTCCGCATGACCTTGTAAAGTTTGGTTTAATTCCCGAACTGGTTGGCCGTCTGCCGGTGATTACCGCTCTGAACGGTTTGGACGAAGACGCACTGGTACGAATTTTGACCGAACCGAAAAACAGCCTGATCAGCCAGTACAAAAAGTTGTTCCAGCTGGATAAGGTAGAACTGGAATTCACGCCGGAGGCATTAAAGGCGATTGCGAAGAAGACCATTGAACGCCGCACGGGCGCCAGAGGACTTCGCTCGATTATGGAAGGCCTTTTAACGCGTTTAATGTTTGACGTGCCTACCGATTACACCGTGGAAAAGGTAACAATTACCGAAGACACGGTTACAAAAGACGCTAAACCGGAGATTGTATATAATCCGGAAAGAAAACCGGTAAAAATCAAGATCACAACTCCAAGAAAGCGCGGGCGGAAAAATACCGCGTCGTAGCGAAGCAATTCGTGTCGAAAGATTATGGCTGTTGGCGTGGTAGCACTCTGGTTATCACACGACAGCCATTTGTGCTAAGGAGCAAACTATGAGTACAAATCTTGAACTGCAAAAAAAGGAAACCATTCAGATTCCTGTGCTTGCTCTCCGGGGTCTGGTTATATTCCCTGGAATGCTGCTTCAATTTGATGTGGGGCGTAAAAAGTCAATTCTTGCTTTGTCAAAAGCGATGGATGCAGATCAGAAAATTCTTCTGGTTGCCCAAAAAGACCTTGGTGAGAATGAGCCGAACGGCAACCAGATTTATCATACCGGCGTTGTGGCAAGCATTAAGCAGATAATTCGCCACACGGAAGATGGGGTTCGCTTATTTGCGGAGGGCCTTTATCGGGCCAAAATTCAGTCCATTGTCAGCGAAAGCCCGTTTTTGCTGGCCGAAACGGTAAAACTGGAGTCAAAACCCTATCGTTCTTCCCACAAGACGGAAGCTTTGGTTCGCTATACCCAAGAGCTTTTTGAAGAATATATTCAGAACTACAGCCGGATTCCACCCGACATCGTGCTGGGTGTGGTGCAGAAAAAAGACTGTGGGGAACTGGCGGATTTTATCACTGCGAATGTCATGCTGGACTTTGAAAAGAAGCAGCTGATTCTGGAAGAGCTCCATCCGGTCAAGCGGCTGGAAAAGCTGGTTGATATTCTGAAAGAAGAAATCGAAGTCCTTTCGATTGAAAGCCAGATCAGTGAGAAAGCAAAACAGCAGATATCGGAAAATCAGCGCGAGTATTACCTGCGGGAGCAGATGAAAGCGATTTCCGACGAACTGGGGGATGACGACAGTCCTCAGGATGAAGCGGATGAGCTGCGGGAGCGCGTGCTGAAAATGAAGCTGCCTGAACTGCAGCAAGAGAAGCTTCTGAAAGAATGCGACCGCCTTGCCAAAATGCCTTATGGTTCCCATGAGGCCAGTGTGGTGGTCAGTTATATCGAATCCTGTCTGGAACTTCCTTGGAATACCTCCAGTAAGGAACACATCGACTTGGAGAAAGCACAAAAAGTATTGGACCATGACCATTACGGTCTGAAAAAGGTAAAGGAACGCATTATTGAGGTGCTCGCGGTCAAAAAACTGGCGCCGGATATCAAAGGTCAGATTATTTGCTTGGTGGGCCCTCCGGGTGTTGGTAAGACTTCTATTGCGCAGTCCATTGCGAAGGCAATCGGAAGAAAGTATGTTCGCGTTTCTTTGGGCGGCGTGCGGGATGAGTCGGATATTATGGGGCACAGAAGGACCTACATCGGTTCTATGCCGGGCCGCATTATTTCCGCGCTGAAACAAGCGGGTACCAACAATCCGCTGATTCTGCTCGATGAAATCGATAAACTGGGAAATGACTTCCGTGGTGACCCTGCTTCTGCTTTGCTTGAGGTACTGGACCCGGAACAGAACTCCGGTTTTTACGATCATTACATCGATATGCCGTTTGATTTGAGCAAGGTTATGTTTATCACGACGGCAAACGATGCGAGTGCCATTCCGGAACCTCTTTATGACCGTATGGATGTCATTACGCTTGGCAGCTATACCCACGAAGAAAAGTATCAGATTGCGCACCGGCATTTGGTTCCTAAGCAAATGAAAAAGCACGGAATCAACTCCAGAATGATGAGAATTACGCCGGAAGCACTTCATGAATTAATCGACGGTTATACCCGCGAAGCCGGCGTTCGTAATTTGGAACGGCAGATTGCTACCATTTGCCGTAAGGTTGCGAAAAAAATCGTGGAGCAGAGCGAGAAAAGGGTTACGGTAACGCCGGATAATCTGGAAGAATTGTTAGGGCCGAAGCGCTTTAAAAAGGATGAACTTCAGAAAAAAGATATGGTGGGCCTGGTAAACGGTCTTGCATGGACCAGCGTCGGCGGTGAGCTGCTGCCAATTGAAGTGGCAGTAATGGACGGTTCGGGTAAAATTGAGCTGACCGGCTCGCTTGGCGATGTCATGAAAGAATCCGCCCGCACGGCCATCAGCTGCATCCGTACCCGCGCTTCGGAACTGGGCATTAACCACGATTTTTACACCAAATTCGATATTCATATTCATGCGCCGGAAGGGGCAGTACCCAAAGACGGTCCTTCCGCTGGTACGGCCATGGCGACAGCCATTACCTCTGCATTGACCAACATTCCCATTAAGCACGACATTGCTATGACCGGTGAAATTACCCTGCTGGGTCGTGTGCTTCCAATCGGCGGCTTGAAAGAGAAAACCATGGCCGCTTATCGCTCCGGAATCAAAAAGGTCATCATCCCTGCGGACAATGTGTCCGACCTTGCGGAAATTGACACGGTTGTGAAGGATGCAGTGGAGTTCCTGCCGGTTGAAAAAATCGATCAAGTATTAGAAGCCGCACTGGTTAAAATGCCGGAGAAAAAGCCGTTGGAGCCGTCATCGCAGGAATTTCAGACCGCCCAGACCGTTCCACAACAGACCCAGAATCATGAATTGACGCATTGAATGGGATAAATCATATGAGATTTGAAAACGCAGCATTTGAAATTTGTGCCGGGCGGCTGAATCAGCTGCCCGACAGCACTGTTCCTGAAATAGTTTTCTCGGGGCGCTCCAATGTGGGCAAATCTTCTTTGATTAATAAGATTCTGAACCGAAAATCATTGGCCAGAGTCAGCGCAACCCCCGGAAAAACCGGTACCATTAATTTTTACCGTATCCCGGAATGCCGTTTGGTGGACCTGCCCGGATACGGTTACGCAAAAGTTTCCCAGTCGGAAAAACTTCGCTGGGCAGAACTGGTGGAGGGCTATCTGAACGCCGGACGAAAGATTTGTTTGTTGATCCAGATTATCGATATGCGTCATGAACCGACACAGGATGATCTTCACATGATCGACTATTTGCAACAGTCCGGAAATCCGTTTTTGATTGCCGCGACAAAGTGTGACAAGTTAAATAAAACGCAGTTTACGGAACGATGGAACATGCTTCAGGAAAGTTTCCCGAATATCTGTGTGCTTCCGGTTTCTTCGTTGAACGGAATCGGAATAGAAGAACTGAGGGGAAAAATTGAATCGGCCTGTTCTGCCGGCTGTGAAAACCAGTAATTGGTTCGGGAAAAAATTGTTTGGTTTTTTCCCGAATTTTTACTGCAATTTGGTTTTTTGCTGAAAGCTGCTTCTATGGGAAAAGATGCAAAGTTTCGTGATTTTGCTTTACATTTCTGCTTTTACGTGTTAAAATTTTAGCGGATTAGAACATTAAGGAGGAATCTTTTTGAATTCTAAAATTAAAGACGAAAGTGTCGATTTTTTATTTAAGGCAATCCTAACCTTGAAAACGGTGGACGAATGCTATAATTTTTTTGAGGACCTGTGCACGGTGCCGGAAATTAAAGCCATGTCCCAGCGTTTACTGGTCGCGCATATGCTGAGCACCAAACGTGTTTACAGTGATATTGTAGCCGAAACTGGAGCTTCCACCGCGACAATCAGCCGCGTAAACCGCTCTTTGAATTATGGCTGCGACGGCTATGAACTGGTATTCAATCGTTTGGACGCCGGAGAAAAGAAAGAATGAGTTATGTCTCTTTTGCGCAGTATTATGATGCTTTGACCCAAAATGTAGAGTATCAGAAAAGAGCTGATTATTTTTGCGGCCTTTTGGAACGGTACAATCATGAACCGGGAATTACTCTGGACTTGGCCTGTGGGACCGGCAGCCTAACCGTGGAACTTGCCAAGCGCGGTTTTGATGTGTACGGTGTAGACCGTTCGTCCGCCATGCTTTCTGTCGCGCAGCAAAAAGCGGCCCAGGCGCAGCTGAATCTTTTGTTCCTTTGTCAGGATATGCTGCGGCTTGATTTGTTCGGGACGGTTGACACCGTCATTTGCGCGCTGGACAGCGTGAATCACCTAAACGGAGAAAATGAAGTGCTGAAAGCGTTTCAGCGCGTTTCGCTTTTTTTGAATCCGGACGGATATTTTGTGTTTGATGTAAACACTATTTATAAACATAAGCATATCTTGGCAAACAATGTTTTTATTTACGATACGGATTCGGTTTACTGTGTCTGGCAGAACCATCTCAACGAGAAAAACTGCCGTGTGGGCATTACTTTAGACCTTTTCGGGCGGGATGAACGAGGGGCCTACCACCGAAGCACGGAGCGTTTTTACGAACGTGCTTATGAACTAGACCAAGTTGTTTCTTTGCTGGACCGCGCCGGAATGGAAGCGGTCGGCATGTTTGACGATCTTACTTTTGAAAACCCGCAGGAAACCTCCGAGCGGGTAGTATTTGTTGCCAGAAAAAGATAAGGAATTTTTATATGGATAAAGTTTTAAGATGTATTACGTCAAACGGCGGAATCATGGCCGCCGCAATTGATTCTACCTATATTGTTGCAACCGCTCAGCAAATTCATCACACCAGCGCAGTGGCAACCGCCGCACTTGGCAGGCTGCTGACGGCTTCGTCCATGATGGGAACCATGCTGAAAAAATCGGACGCATCCATTACCCTGAAGATGAATGGCGGCGGACCGTTAGGCTCCGTAGTAGCAATAGCGGACGGGAAAGGGAACTGCCGCGGTTATGTGGAGCACCCGGAAGTGGAACTTCCATTGAAATCGAACGGGAAGCTTGACGTGGGAAAGGGAATCGGTTCCGACGGCTTGCTTGGTGTAATACGGGATTACGGCGAAGGAAATCCGTATTCTGGCCAGGTAGAGCTTCAAACCGGGGAAGTAGCGGAGGATATTACGCATTATTATGCGGTAAGCGAACAAATTCCTACGGTCTGCGCGCTTGGTGTGCTGGTGGATAAAAGAGATATTCGCCAAATTCTGGCCGGCGGCCTGCTGATTCAGGTGCTTCCAGGTGCGGAGGAATCGGATATTGCCAAGCTGGAAGAGAATGTGAATCAACTAAATTCCGTTACTTCCATGCTGGCAAAAGGAATGAATATCGAAGAAATCTGCCGCACGGCGTTAAATGGGTTTGACGTGGAAGTTTTGGATGAGTACTCTGTTTCGTATGCCTGCAACTGCAGCATGGAACGCGTGGAACGCGCACTGTCCACCTTGAAGCCGGAAGAACTCTGTTCGCTTGCAGATGAAACCGGATATGCGGAGGTTAAGTGCCAATACTGTAACCATGCGTACCGTTTATCGGTGAATGATTTGAAAAGAATTGCAGAGTCCTCCCACGCAAAACAAAACATGGAAAAAAATTAAAAAAGGTGTTGACAACTGTAACAATATATAGTATTATATAACACGTCGCTGATGAACGCGACGCAATCGGGAGCATAGCTCAGCTGGTTAGAGCACCTGCCTTACAAGCAGGGGGTCATAGGTTCGAGTCCTATTGTTCCCACCAAGAATGGCTCGGTAGTTCAGATGGTTAGAACGCTAGCCTGTCACGCTAGAGGTCGTCGGTTCGATCCCGATCCGAGTCGCCATTCGCCTCTGTAGCTCAGTCGGTAGAGCAGGGGACTGAAAATCCCCGTGTCGGTGGTTCGATTCCGCCCGGAGGCACCAGTTTCGCGAACGTAGCTCATCTGGTAGAGCGCCACCTTGCCAAGGTGGAGGTAGCGAGTTCGAGCCTCGTCGTTCGCTCCAATATGTGGCGTCATAGCCAAGCGGTAAGGCAAGGGTCTGCAAAACCCTGATTCCCCAGTTCAAATCTGGGTGACGCCTCCAGTATTATCAAAATAATCGCCGATGGATTGTAGAGATTACAGTCCATCGGCGATTTCGTTTTATGTTTATTTAGGGTCACGGTAAAGAAGATTCCGGCAATTCTTATAGTTCTCTATAAATGTTTGGTGAAAAGAATGGGACTTTGAACAACTTAAGAACAAGAGTAAAAAAGCAGGGCCATATTCAAAATTCTCCCATTTATTGTTTTGCCGCTTTTTGTTTTTATACTGTATAGATGTTTCAAAAAAGAGATACGCGCAAATCCTACATACACAGTTTAAGCGAATGATAAGATTTGCTGCCTTTTGAGCTAATGATTTGTGGGTACGGTTCAAGCACTGTTCCTTCTATATGGATTTTTACTGCGTAAAGTTAGAGTAGATGCGGCCATTCCTTGGTATTGCGCAGCTGACCAAAAATTGGTATGTGCTCCAGTAGACAGAAACATCCTGCGAAGCAGAAAAAGCCATCACAAAAAGGATATGACGGCTCCAAAGCATGATTTGACCACGAAATCAGGTAAAAACCCCACTGTGCAATTTTATTGCCTGTGGCGCCGTCATGGCGAAAACCGGAGCCATTGTATATCCTAGGAACAGCAGGCAATAGCGCTGATAAATTCCCCCTATGTGAAAATAATTTTGCACAGACGGCAAAGGACTGATATAATAAGTAAAGTATGTTGAAAAACGGCTTGTTAACATGTTAAGGAGAATGGTTTTGGATTTCAATTTGATTGTGGATGTTGTCCTCCATCTGGATAAATATTTAAATATAATTATCTGTCAATATAACATTTGGGCTTATGTCATTCTATTTGCAGCAATTTTTATTGAAACCGGACTGGTCGTCACCCCGTTTTTACCAGGGGACTCTTTGATTTTTGCAACCGGTGCGATTGCCGCTGTTGGCGGTTCCATTAATATTCCCGTTGTGATCATCCTGCTTTATATTGCCGCCATCTCGGGGGACACGGTGAATTACCATATCGGGCACTTTCTGCGTAAAAAAATAAACAAAAAGGAACACATTCCTTTGATAAAGATGGAATATATTGAACGGACCCATGCGTTCTTTGAACGGTACGGCGGCAAAACCATTACCATTGCTCGTTTTGTTCCAATCGTACGTACCTTTGCCCCCTTTGTTGCAGGGGTAGGGGAAATGACGTACCACCATTTTATCGGGTATAACATTATCGGTGCATTCCTGTGGGTGTCTTTGATGTTTGGCCTAGGCTATTTTTTTGGCAATATTGACTTTGTAAAGAATCATTTCAGTTTGGTGGTAGTAGCCATTATTTTTATTTCCGTAATGCCGGCAATCATTTCTTTTTTGATATCAAAAAGAAAAGACAGCAAAACGTCAGATCCCTGATGGACACCAAAAACGCCTGAGAGACCGGTGAACGGAAGTTCAGGAGTTTTTTCGCATTTTTTGTGGTAATTACTTGTCCTGCCTCAGAACTCGAGCCTGCCGCACAGCGATTTTTTATTTGCTCGTTTCAGAAAAGTAGGGAAGCGGTATCAGAAATGTGCCGAAAATTGGTATAATTCGGTTCCTAGGCGACTAAAGTGTTTTATCCGGATGAAAGTTATGGTAATATATAAAATAAAAGTTTGAGGAAAGAGGAAATCGGAATGCTGAAGCAGAGTAGAGTGCAACGGGTAATCGCAAACATGGAAGCCGAACAATTAAAGCAGATTATCATATCGTCAAAGGAGTCCATTTATTATTTGACGGGGATATGGGTGGACCCATTCGAGCGGATGTTTGCCCTGTATTTGGACGACAGCGGAAGAGTTGTATTGTTTGGCAACGAACTGTTCTGTCTTCAGCCTGAGCCCGGAATGGAATTGGTGGTTGGAAAAGACGGGGTGAATCCTCTGCCGGACTTAGCCTCTGTGGTAAAGCCCGGAAAAATCGGGATTGACAAAACCTGGCAATCCAAATATTTGATCGGCTTGATGGAACTTCGTAAGGACATTGTTCCGGTTAACGGCTCGACTCCGGTTGATATGGCCCGCTTGCAAAAGGACGCGGAGGAAATTGAAGTCATGCGGAACGCCTCCAGAATCAACGATGACGTTATGAAAACCGCCATTTCGCTGATTCATGAGGGCGCAACAGAAAGCGAAATTTCCGGCCGTATTGAAAAGATGTTTGCCGAACGGGGTGGCGATCATTCCCCAGAAGGGCAGATTGTTTCCTTTGGGGGAAACGCGGCAGACCCGCATCATGAGGCGAACAATACGGTTATCCGTGATGGGGATAATATTGTACTGGATATTTTTACGCCGATTCATCGCTATTGGTGTGATATGACAAGGACCGTGTTTTTTCGTCATGTGAGCGAGAAACAGAAGACGGTGTATGAAGCGGTAAAGCGGGCGAACCTGGCCGCGGAGGAACTTATTCGTCCCGGACTGCCCATGTGTGAATTCGACCGTGTGGCAAGAAAGGTTTTGGAGAATGCCGGATTCGGAAAATATTTTACCCACCGGCTTGGGCATGGATGCGGTCTGGAATGCCACGAAATGCCTGAAAACAGCAGTGCGAATTCGATGATCGCATTGCCCGGAATGGTATTTTCTGTGGAGCCGGGTGTGTATTTGCCCGGGGAACTGGGCGTTCGCATTGAAGACCTGGTGGTCGTTACCGAAACTGGATGCGAAGTTCTCAACCAAGTGACAAAGGAATTGACGGTTGTCGAATAAAATGAATTCGGGCCGGATTGAAAAATAAAAAGCGTCAAATGAATTTCATTTGACGCTTTTTTAAGATTGTTTATTAAGCTGTCCGAAAAAGCCGCAAGTTTCTTATGCACGCTGTTTTTTGCGGGAATAATAAAGAAGAGCAGCGAATACGACCGCAACGCAGAATGCTGCGTAGAACACAAACAGTCTGCTTTGCAGACCGCCGGACAGGATAAACAGAGAACCTAAAGTTGCCAGGGATGGAATCACAATCCCGCGAAAAACGCCTTGGATTTCTCCTTTCCGGTAAAGCTGAAATACCTTATAATACAGAATAATGTAGAACAGATAGCTCATCACAATGGAGATTTCCGAAACGTCGGAATTCGGCAGCAGATTAAACTTAACCGTAATGTAGTGTGCAACCGTCCAAAACAGCGTAATTACATAACAAAAAACTGCGGAATTTACAGGCATATTGTTTTTCCCGCTTGTTTTAATCAGCTTATCGGCAAGCGGGAACATCTCGCTACCGCGTAAAGCCATGGCATACGGCAAACGAATATAGCCCAAAATAATGCCATTTGCAGTGCCCATAACCGCAATAATCACAAAAATCAAAATCAGCTGACCGCCTAACCCGCCGAACAGCTTCTGTGCCACCAGATAAACATGTGCGTCCTGAAGTTCCATGATTTTTTTGGGCTCGACCAGACTGGTAACTCCTATAAAATATGCAACATAAGTCAGCAGAACAATAATGGGTGCGATGACCAGTGCTTTCGGTAAATTCCGTTTTGAATCCTTTATTTCAGGGGCAATAGTGGTTGAGATAGTCCATCCGTCGAAGGAATAGGCAATCGGGCCGATTGCCGCCAGCCAAGTTGCGCCGCCAAGCGTTTGGGCCGATATATTTTTAAACCCCTCCGCTGGGTTGCCAAATGCTAATCCAAATATCGCTATGACGGCGAGAGGCAGCATTTTGCTGATTGTGGAGAAGTTCTGGAATCCACCGCCAAGCCGCGCAGAAAGGGAATTTGCCAGAAAGTTTAGGGTGTAGAAAAGAAAGCCGATAAATAACTGGTTTTCAAGGGTGCCCTGCCAACCAAACAAGAGGCAGATATAGATTCCGATTACCCAGGAAACAACAACGGCGATGGTCGGGTAATAAACGAAAATCTGGAACCAGCCCATACCGCAAGCTAATTTTTCACTTGCGAACTCCTCCACATACGTAATAATACCGCCGGGGCGGTCCGTGCGGGAGGCAAGCTCGCTGATGCATAATCCGCCGAAAATAATACTGGTTGCCCCTAAAATAAAAACGAGAACACCTAAAAATACGCTTCCGCCTGTTAAGGTTAAAATGTTATCGCTTTTGAAGAAAATTCCGGAGCCAATACAGATTCCTACAATCATTGTAATGGTGGTAAATAGGCCGTAGTTTTGCTTTGTTTCTTTCATGTTTTCAAGTCCCCAAATCAATTAAATGAGCAGAATCAGGCCGTGAAAATAGAGAAAATAAATATTTTGTATAAAACGAGCCAATTCCGCAATAGAATCTGCTGATTAAGTCACAGAACGGCAATTCAAGACCGTAAAAAATACCAAATTAATCGGCTTCGGAATTGCTTTAATCAGTGTTTTACTACAAACAGCGTTTCCTATTATAGCATTTTGAATACCATTGTGGAAGACTTGAATTACCAAAAAAAGAGCTGGAATTTTGTAGGATCATGAGAAAGAAAGACTGCTTCTGACCGGAAGAATTATTTCAGTACACTCATCCGTTTTAAGGTAAAGTAACACAGGGTTAGAACCACCAGAAACACAATGCTGCCGATTAAGCCGGAGACTTGTCCCGGATATAGGGGAGACGTTGCAAATACCGCTAGAATCAGGATAATTTCAAGAAATGTGGTGAACGGATAACCGGGTGCCTTAAATTTTAATTTCTGCGGGTTTTCCTTCAGTGTTTTCTTGCGGTAAAAATAATGCGTTACGGAAATCGTAAGCCAGTTAAACAATGAGAGAAATCCGCTTGAAGTAGCAAGTATTACAAAAACCTTCTCCGGAAGCAGATAGGAAAGAATGACGGTCACCAAAAGCGTGACGCTGCTTAATGTTACGGCGTAAAGGGGAACTTCATTTCGGTTTGTTCTCAGGAAGATCTTGGGGGCTTGTCCTTCCCGGCTGAGCGAGCTGAGCATCCGGGAGGAACTGTACATGGATGAGTTTAACCCGGATAAGGAAGCGGTTAATACGACGAAGTTCAAAATGCTGTCGGAAAACGGAATGTGCAGACGGTTCAGCAAAAAAACAAATGGGCTTTCCGATTCGGAAATCGTTGTCCATGGAATGAAAAGAAGGAGAAACAGAATCGACAGAACATAGAGACCTAGTACAGAACCGATAATGGTAAAAAGAGCATATGGTGCATTTTGGGACGGATTATCCATATCCGCTATGGCCAGGCCAATGATTCCGGTTCCCGTGAAGGAGAACATGACCATAATCATGGAAGCGAGAACGCCCTTGATGCCTTTCGGAAAAAGGCTTTGAAACGATGTAAAAGGATTGACCATTTGATTGTTATTAAAACGAAAAATCCCTAGCAGAGATAAAATACCAAACAGGATAAAAAGAACGAGCGCTACCACCTTAATTGAAGCGAGCAAGGTTTCAATCCGGCTGAGCCCTTTCAGGTCGCTGAAATTGACAGCGGTCATGAAAACTGCATAAATAACGCAAAAAATCCACAATGGAACATTGGGAAACCAGAAGCGAGTAAAAATGGCTGCTGCGGCGACTTCGCTGGCCATTCCCAATACTCCGCTGCACCAGAACATCCATCCGTTTACAAAGCCGATCCACGGGCCGAAAATTTCAGAAGCATGAACGCGGAATGCACCCGGAGCCGGATGAATCACACACATTTCAACAATAAACATTACTTCAAACGCCATTAAAAATCCGCCCAGCAGGTAGGCAATCACAGCAGCTGGGCCGGCGACTGATATCACCGTGGAGGACCCCAGAAAAATACCGGATCCAATGATATTCCCCAGGGACATCACAATTAAGTGCCTTTTATTAAAAGTCTTTTTCATAGAAAGAAATCCTCTTTTATTTCATCCATTCCGTCAAATTATGCCAAACAGTCAGTTTGGCATAATCCTATATTTCCCAAAGAACGCTGCAATATTGCTTTTTACAGTTTCTTTTCCGGCGGGATTCCAAGCGGTTTCTCAAGCGTTTTTTCAATCACCTTTTCAGCAGGTTTGGTTAATGGCTTTTTTTCCAGCGGCGCGTCGTTTAGGATCCGCTGGTTAATAATCAGGTTCAGAGTACCGATTACATTTGTAAAAAAGCTGCATAAAACCCGAATTGATAATATATCCATCCCCTTCGTAATTGCCACGGCAAACGTGGTTGCCAAATACGATAATTCTTCCGGGGTATAATCTTTGAGCATGGAGACCACCTCAAAATATATTATGCAGATACACTCAACAAGCCTAATATTTTATCAGACGGTATCATGCAATAAAAATATCCTCCGGAAATTTCCGAAGTTATTAAATTTACCTGCAAGAAAAATCGTTTGAAATGGTTTAGCCATAGAATGGGTAACGATTTTTGATAAGAAAATAACGAAAGGATTAGCGCCGCTTCGCGTTGACTCGCCCGACTGCAATTCGGCCAGACTGGCCATAGCGCCACGCTAAATCGAATGAAATCGCTCGTTTTCCGCATTTTAGCCATGTTGTATCTCCTGAAAGCATATGATACACTATCATCAACATAAAGAAAGGAGAGAAGACATGGAAGCATTCATGCCTTATATCTGGCTGGCAGTTATCGTGGCGGCGGCTATTATTGAAGGTTCCACCGCACAGCTGGTTTCCATCTGGTTTGTCATTGGGGGGCTGGGTGCGCTTATTGCACAGCTCTGCGGTGCGGAACTGTGGCTTCAAACGGTGATTTTTGCCGTCATTACCCTGTTAACCTTGCTTGCTACACGTCCATTGGTCAAAAAGCTACTGCGCGTGAAGCATGTGGATACCAATGTGGGCCGCTACATTGGAAAAGTCGGCATTGTAACTGCCGAAATTAACAATCAGCTGGGTACGGGACAGGTAAATGTGATGGGAAGTATCTGGACCGCGCGAAGTACAGACAATTCCATTGTACCGGTTGGATGCAGCGTTCAAGTCAAAGGAATTGAAGGAGTAAAGCTTATGGTAGTGCCGATGAGGCAGGGGATTTCGAATGAATAAAAAGATAACGATCGGAATTGTATGTTTTGCTCTGGCAGCGGCGCTGGCCGGGTGTGCCTCCCTGGAGCGATGGGGCAAAGATGTTCATAGTGATTTAGCCGGCGGCCTAAACCGGGTTGTAAATATTTACAGCTATGATGGTAAAAAGATTGCTTCTTATGAAGGCCGAATCGATGTTGAATTCAACGAATCCGGCAGAGTGAAATTTGATTTGAACGGCAAACGGTACATTTACAGCAACGCAATGGTAGAAATCATTGAAAAATAGAGAGGAGATTTTTTATGGGTTTTGGTGCTTATGTTTTAATTGCGCTGGTAGTGGTCATCATTCTGGTGCTTATTTCCAACATCAAGGTGGTTCCGCAGGCTAACGCCTATGTAATTGAACGCCTGGGGGCTTACAGTGCCACATGGTCGACGGGTCTCCATTTTAAAATCCCGTTCATTGACAAGATTTCAAAAAAAGTATCCCTGAAGGAACAGGTCATTGACTTTCCCCCGCAGCCGGTGATTACCAAAGATAACGTAACCATTCAGATTGATACCGTGATTTATTTCCAGATTACGGACCCAAAGCTGTATGCGTACGGCGTGGAGCGACCGATATCCGCCATTGAGAACTTATCTGCAACCACGCTGAGAAACATCATTGGCGAGTTGGAGCTCGATCATACACTGACTTCCCGTGACGTTATTAACAGCAAAATCCGTACGATTTTGGATGAGGCAACGGATGCCTGGGGCATTAAAGTCAACCGTGTGGAACTGAAGAATATCATTCCACCGCAGGAAATCCAGCAATCAATGGAAAAACAGATGAAGGCGGAACGCGAACGCCGCGCACAGATTCTGACCGCGGAAGGCGAAAAGCAAAGCGCCATTCTGGTTGCGGAAGGTGAAAAAGAATCCGCAATTCTGCGTGCGGAAGCTGCGAAGGAAGCAAAGATCCGTCAGGCACAGGGTGAAGCACAGGCAATTCTTTTGGTGCAGCAGGCTATGGCGGACAGTATTAAACTGCTGAACGAGGCGAATCCGGCGGACGGCGTTCTTGCACTGAAGAGCCTGGAAGCGTTTGGCAAAGCTGCGGACGGAAAGGCCACCAAGATTATTATTCCTTCCAACATTCAGTCGTTTGCGGGTTTGGCCACTTCCTTAAAGGAATTGGTAACGGATGATGTAAAACTTGCGAAATAAAATGTCAATATAAACAAAAATGAACATATCTAATAGCTTGCATAACCGTTTCTTTACAAATCTGCAAATTTAATTTCGATATCTATTGAAATTAATCAAAAAATCACATACAATAAACACATAAAGTGTTTCGGAGGTTAATGCAATGACAAGTTCTTCCGTTTCGTCAGCCGTTATGGTTCGAATGGGGTACTGCCGAATTGCGTCAACTATCCGTTTACAGGCTGCGCCGTATCATTGCGTCGCAGCCTGTTTTTTATGAAGGGATATCGCCATCAACCGGCGTCAATATTAGGAAAAGCCGTTGAAGTTTATAAAGTAAGGAGATTTTGCTATGGCAGACAAAAAAGTAGCGGTTATTATGGGAAGTGACAGTGATTTTCCTGTCGTTTCCCCTGCAGTGAAAAAGTTAAAAGCGTGGGATATTCCCGTGGAGGTACATGTCATATCAGCGCACCGCACTCCAGCCGTGGCGGCGGAGTTTTCTTCCACTGCGAAAGAGCAGGGTTTTGGTGTTATTATTGCCGCAGCCGGAAAAGCAGCTCATCTGGCCGGAGTTCTGGCCGCCAACACAACTTTGCCGGTCATCGGCATCCCGGTTAAATCTTCCACTTTAGACGGCCTTGACGCACTTTTGGCAACGGTTCAAATGCCGAGCGGCATCCCGGTTGCCACCGTTGCCATTGATGGTGCAGAAAACGCAGCAATTTTAGCCGCGCAGATGCTTGCCCTTTCGGATGAAGCACTATCCGCAAAGCTGGACGCAATGAAGCGTACCATGGCGGAAGGTGTTGCGAAGAAGGATTTGGCAATTCAGGATAAAGTACGTGAATTGTAAGATATAATTCACAGCAGAGGATAAAATAATATCATAATACATTCATTTGAACATTCCGTGCAAATTCTGAACAAATTCATGCACTTTTGCGCACGGGGAAACGGGGAAATATGAAAAGCTTCAGTGAAAGTTACAAAGCAGCCGGGGTCGACGTAACGGCAGGTTACCGCGCGGTAGAATTGATGAAAAGCCATGTGGCACGAACCCGGATTCCCGGGGTGGTTTCCGGTATCGGCGGGTTCGGCGGACTGTTCCAGCCGGATTTGCAGGGAGTGAATACCCCTGTTCTGGTCAGTGGAACGGATGGCGTCGGCACAAAGCTAAAAATCGCGTTTTTAATGGACAAGCACGACACGGTTGGAATTGACTGTGTGGCAATGTGCGTAAACGACGTTATATGCTGCGGTGCAAAACCTCTTTTCTTTCTGGATTATCTTGCGGTGGGCAAGAACTACCCGGAAAAAATTGCGCAGATTGTCTCCGGCGTTGCGGAGGGCTGCGTGCAGTCCGGCTGCGCGTTGGTCGGGGGTGAAACCGCCGAAATGCCGGGCTTTTATCCCATGGATGAGTATGATTTAGCCGGTTTTTCCGTCGGTATGGTGGACCGTGACCGCATTATCGACGGCTCCTTGGTGCAGGAAGGTGACGCGATTATCGGTCTGCAGTCCTCCGGTGTACATTCCAACGGATTTTCTCTGGTTCGTAAGATTTTCAATATCAGTGAAAAAAACATCGGGATGTATTTGAACGAACTGGGCCGTACCATTGGGGAAGAATTGCTTACCCCGACGAAAATCTATGTAAAGCCAGTCCTTTCCTTAATGGAAAAGGTAACAATCAAAGCGATTTCGCATATCACCGGCGGCGGGTTCTTCGAAAACATTCCCCGGATGCTCAAACCCGGCACAACGTCAAAAATTGAGCGGGCATCGCTCCCAAAGCTTCCAATCTTTACCCTGCTGCAGCGTCAGGGGAATATTCCGGAGCGCGATATGTACAATACCTTTAATATGGGCATAGGCATGTGCATGGTTGTGGCAAAAGAGCAGGCAAATCGGGCGGTGGAGGAACTGAATGCCATGGGGGAACGCGCGTTTGTCATCGGTACCGTGACCTCCGGCGAAGAAGGCGTGATTTTATGCTGAAAATCGCCGTGCTGGTATCCGGCGGGGGCACCAATTTGCAGGCTTTAATTGATGCTCAAAACAACGGGAAATTGCCCGGTGGCGTCCTTTCACTGGTGATTTCCAGCAAAAAGGATGCTTATGCGCTGGAACGGGCGAAAAAAGCCGGAATTCCAACGAAAGTGTTACTCCGCCGGGATTACTCCACGCAACAGGATTACGATGAGGCACTCCTCGCTTTGCTGGATCAGAACCAGATTGGCTTAATTATCCTTGCTGGCTTCATGACAATCATTAGTGAAACGGTCATCCGCCGGTATGAAAATCAAATTATCAACATACACCCGTCGCTGATTCCGTCCTTTTGCGGGCCAGGGTATTATGGCCTGAAGGTTCACGAGGCAGCCCTGCGCAGAGGGGTGAAAGTAACCGGGGCTACCGTGCACTTTGTGAATGAAGTTTGCGACGGCGGACCGATCATTCTGCAAAAGGCCGTTGAAATTCTTCCTGGGGATACACCGGAAACCCTGCAGCGCAGGGTCATGGAACAGGCGGAGTGGCAGCTGTTGCCCAAGGCGGCGGCGCTGTTCTGTCAGGGCAGAATCCTGGTTCAGGACGGGAAAACAATCATTAAGGAGGAATAATGTTGGAAATTAGACGATTTGAAACTGTGCTCGGCACAAACGCATACCCAGGCCGCGGGATTCTTCTGGGAAAAAGCTCAGACGGAACCTGCGCGGTTATTGCCTATTTTATTATGGGCCGCAGTGAAAACAGCCGGAACCGCATCTTTGTGGAAGACGGCCAGGGAATCCGTACGCAGGCTTTTGACCCCGCAAAATTGGTGAATCCGTCTCTCATCATTTATTCCCCCGTGCGGGTACTGGACCAAACGACCGTTGTAACAAACGGGGACCAGACCGATACGATTTATGATTTTTTGAAACAGGGAAGATCCTTTGCCGAAGCGCTGCGTACCCGTACGTTTGAACCGGATGCGCCGAACTATACGCCGCGAATTTCCGGCGTTGTTGCACCGAACGGGAACTACCGTCTTTCCATTTTAAAAAGTGCGGATGGATCCCCTGCTTCCGTACATCGCTATTTTTATGAATACGAATCACCGGTGAACGGGGAGGGGCATTTAATTCATACCTATGCCGGGGATGGCAACCCGCTTCCGTCTTTTGACGGCGAACCAATCCGTGTTGGGATATACGGAACGATCGATACCTTTACGGAATCCGTCTGGCGCAGTCTGAATGAAGAAAACAAGGTTTCTCTGTTTACCCGCTTCATCAATTTGAAGAATGGAGCGGTGGAAACCAGAATCATTAATAAAAATCATTGAGCGGAGGGTATGTAATGTCTGAAATATCTTTAAAATACGGCTGCAATCCAAATCAAAAGCCGTCACGCATTTTTATGAAAGACGGCAGCGAGCTGCCGGTTCAGGTATTAAACGGCAAACCGGGCTATATTAATTTTTTGGATGCGTTCAACAGCTGGCAGTTGGTTCAGGAGCTGAAAAAAGCAACCGGTCTGCCGGCAGCGGCTTCTTTTAAGCATGTCAGCCCGGCCGGCGCAGCCGTTGCAACCGAGCTTTCGGATACATTGAAAAAAATTTATTTTGTCGACGATTTGGAGCTATCCCCGCTTGCCAGCGCATATGCAATGGCAAGGGGAGCGGACCGCATGTCATCTTATGGCGACTGGATTGCGCTTTCCGACACTTGCGATAAACAAACCGCCACGCTGATTGCGCGGGAAGTGTCCGACGGAATCATTGCGCCGGGCTACACGGACGAAGCGCTCGCCATTTTAAAAACGAAGCGCAAAGGCGGATACAATATAGTTGCCATGGACGAAAGCTACCGCCCCAATCCTGTGGAATGCAAGGATGTTTATGGAATTACCTTTGAACAGGGAAGGAACGAAATCCAGATCGACGAATCCATGATCGCCAATCTGGTGACGGAGCAGAAAGAAATTCCGGAAGATGCGAAGCGCGACCTTCTGATTTCCCTGATTACGCTGAAATACACCCAATCCAATTCAGTTTGTTATGCAAAGGGAGGTCAAGTCATTGGCGTAGGTGCCGGCCAGCAGTCCAGAATCCACTGCACCCGGCTTGCCGGGAATAAAGCGGATATCTGGTTTCTGCGGCAACACCCGAAGGTGCTGGGATTAAAGTTCCGCAGCGATATCCGTCGCCCCGACCGTGACAATACCATTGACGTATATCTTTCAGACGATTATATGGATGTGCTGGCGGACGGAGTTTGGCAAAATTTCTTTGCCGAAAAACCGGAGCCAATTTCCCGCGAAGAAAAGCGCGCATGGCTGAATACCCTTACCAGGGTTTCGCTTGGCTCCGATGCGTTCTTCCCGTTTGGCGACAACATTGAACGCGCACACAAGTCCGGTGTTTGCTATATTGCACAGCCGGGCGGTTCCATTCGCGACGACCATGTGATTGAAACCTGCAACAAGTACGGAATCACCATGGCGTTCACCGGCGTCCGTCTTTTCCATCATTAAAAAGGCGGGGAAGAACCATGAAAATACTGGTAGTTGGCGGCGGAGGCCGCGAACATGCAATTATACGTAAATTAAAGGAAAGCAGTAAAGTTACTAAGCTTTACTGCGCCCCCGGTAACGGAGGAATTTCACGGGACGCAGAATGCGTCAACATTCCGGCTTTGGATTTGGACGGAATAGTGCGCTTTTCCATGGAAAAGCGGATTGATTTGGTTTTTGTAGCACCGGATGACCCCCTTGCCGTCGGTATGGTTGACGCGCTGGAAGCCGCGGGGATCCCCGCATTCGGCCCACGCGCGAATGCCGCGGTGATTGAGAGCAGCAAAGTCTTTTCTAAAGATTTTATGAAACGCCATCATATTCCTACAGCGGACTACACGGTCTTTCAGGATTCGCACCAAGCGCTTGATTATATTCGAACGACCGGGAAATATCCAACGGTGATTAAGGCGGATGGGCTTGCGCTCGGTAAGGGCGTGGTGATTGCAGCGAGTTATGAGGAAGCGGAGCGGGCTATTCATTCTATTATGGAGGACAAAATTTTCGGTTCCTCCGGGAATCGGATTGTAGTGGAGGAATTTTTAACCGGGCCTGAAGTATCGGTCTTGGCCTTTACGGATGGCAAATGCTTAAAACCGATGGTTTCTTCCAAAGATCATAAACGGGTTTACGACGGGGATAAAGGCCCCAATACCGGTGGTATGGGCACCATCAGTCCGAACCCGTATTATACGGAGGAACTCGCCCAGGTATGTATGGATACGATTTTCCTGCCGACCATGAATGCGTTAAATCAGGAGGGCCGTACATTCAAAGGCTGCCTTTATTTTGGCCTGATGCTGACACAGGACGGCCCGAAGGTGATTGAATATAATTCTCGTTTCGGCGACCCAGAAACCCAGGTAGTACTTCCAAGGCTGAAAACCGATTTAGTGGATATCATTGAGTCCGTGGTAGAGGAACGTTTGCCGGAACAGCCGGTCGAATGGCTGGAGGAAGCCTGTGCATGCGTCGTGATGGCTTCCCCGGGTTATCCGGGCAGTTACCCGAAGGGGCTGGAAATCGCTGGCCTGGATGAAACGGGACAGGTTGATGGGGCAGAGGTGTTCCATGCTGGGACGATATGGAAAGACGATAAATTTTACACCAACGGCGGGCGTGTTCTCGGCGTAACCGCAACAGGGCAGAGCCTGGATGAGGCATTGCAGAAGGCTTATGCCGCCGTGGAAAAAATTCATTTTGAAGGCGCACATTACCGCCGTGATATTGGAAAAATCAACCGTTAAAACATAATTAAGCATAAGAAAAGGCGATACGGAAGTTCCGTATCGCCTAAATTAATATCTTTTTGACCTTACTCAGCTAATGCTCTTGAAAGCCAAGCGTCGGCAATGTCCATGGCAAGGTATAAACCGCTTTTTTCGCTGGATTTTACAATCTGTTTACGGGCACGTATATTCTGGTCCGTATACATCAATTGAATGGAAACCTTATCGGCAACTTCCAAATCCTGAACCTTTTTCTTGCTCTTGACTTCTAGCTTCACAACGTATTTATCTTTCATGCTTCCGTAATAAATTACATCGCCGCAGCGCACCAACGGTTTTCCCCTATAAGTAGGGAACTGCTCGGCGTTGCCTGTCTTTTCATTCATTCAAGAATTCCTCCTGTTATTCAGTTACAAGGAAGCGCCGGCCGATTTCAGCCGATTACTCGCCAAGATATGATTTCAGCAAAACCTGCAATAATTCATCCCGGTCTATCTTGCGGATAAGACTACGAGCCCCATTGTGCGTGGTAATATAGGTGGGATCTTCCGACAGAATATAGCCTACAATCTGATTAATGGGGTTGTACCCCTTTTCTTTCAGGGAATCATAAACCAAAGTCAATACCTTTTTAATATCCCCTTCGCGATCGTCACCAATTGAAAACGTCATCGTCTTATCTAGCATGGAAACACCTCCAGTACTGTTATAATACAACATACGGCATATAAATTCAAGAACATTTTGTGAACAAATGTTTATGAACGGAGCGAGATCCCCGCCTTTTCCAGTTCTTTCATGATCTTTTTCATTACGGAGGCCGTATGCTCTTCCGTCAGGGTATTGTCGCTGGAACGCAGAACCAGGCTGAACGCTACACTCTTTTTACCGGTTTCAATCTGTTCGCCCTGATACACGTCAAACAGACGAATTTTTTCCAGCAGACTTCCGGCAGCCTTTGCGATGATTTTTTCCAGCTTCAGCACCGGGATATCCTCATTGCAAAGCAGCGCAAGGTCACGTGTAACAGCAGGGAATTTTGGCAGGGGAATATAAGTCTTCTCCGCTTTTGCATGTCGGAACATCAGGTCCACATCCAAGGTAAAGCAATAGACCCGTTCTGCTATCCCATAGTTTTCAGCCGTTTTGGGGTGTATTTCGCCAATCACGCCAAGACGCTCGCCATCCAGGGTGAGCACGGCGCAACGGCCGGGATGGTAGCTGTATTCATCGGATGAAGCTTCAATTTCATACCCGCTTACTGAAAGTTCTTCCAAAAGCTGCTCCGCCATTCCCTTTGCGGTGAAGAAATCTGCCTGATTTCCATACATCCCAACAATCAAGGTGTTCTTTTCTTCGGGAAGCTTATCTTCCGTGGTCGGAATGTATTCGCTTGCCAGTTCAAACAGGCAAACCGCTTCGTTCCGGTTATTGTAGTTGCGGGCAAGTACTTCCATCATGGACGGTAAGGCTGTGGTGCGCATAATGCTGGTGTCTTCCCCAAGCGGATTGGATATGGTGATCGATTTACGAAGCGGGGAATCCGCCGGCATGCGGATTTTATCATAGTACTTCGGGCTGATGAAGGAGTACGTCATAATTTCGCTTGCGCCAAGCGCGAGCATGGTATCATTAATGGTACGCTTAAATTTCTGCCAGTCGGAATATTTTCCTTGTGCGCCGCCGGGGAGGGGGGTGCCTGGAATTTTATTGTAGCCGTAGAAGCGCGCGATTTCCTCGGCAATGTCCGCTTTGTGCTCCAAGTCAGGGCGGAAGGTCGGCACCAGAATCAGGTTGCCTTCAAACTCGCAGTCCAGTTTCTTTAAGATGGTCTTCATCTCATTCGCAGTCAGATGAGTATCCAAGAAACGATTGATCCAGTCAACATCGAGATAAATTTTTCTGCGCTCCGAATCATAATGACGATCAATCATATAGTCATCCATTACGTCGCCCGCATCCAGAAGTTCCACCAGTTCGCAGGCGCGTTCCAACGCCGGCAGGCAGTTGTTTGGGTCAAGCCCTTTTTCATAGCGGGATGACGCGTCGGTTCTCATTCCCAAATCACGGGCGGTGGTACGCACGGAGGCTCCGTCAAAGCACGCGGATTCAAAGACAATGGTGGTGGTGTCGTCCATAATTCCACTGTATTCGCCGCCCATGACGCCGGCAATGGCAATCGGTTTTTCGGAATCGGCGATTACAAGATTCTTGGTGGTCAATTTGCGTTCCACGCCGTCCAGCGTAGTAATCGACTCGCCGTCTTTGGCGCGGCGTACGCGGATTTTGTTGTCCTTAATAAAGCGAAGGTCAAACGAATGCATCGGCTGGCCATATTCCAGCATGACATAGTTTGTAATGTCTACGATATTGTTGATGGGGCGGACACCCATGGCGCGGAGCCGCTCACGCATCCAACGCGGGGACGGTTTTACCCGTACGTTTTTTACCACACGGGCGGAATAGACAGAGCAGAGGTCTGTCGCTTCCACTTTTACATCCAGCATGTCCTTGCAGGAGCCGTGGCCGCCTTTTACAATCGGCTTGTGCAGCTTTAAAGGTTTATCAAACGTTGCGGCAACTTCCCGCGCCAAACCAATGACCGAAAAGCAGTCCGGACGGTTTGAGGTAATTTCAAACTCGACTTTGGTATCGTTGAAACCAAGCGCCTCACAAATGGGCTGCCCAAGTTTGCAGTCCTCCTGCAGAACAAAAATACCGTCTTCAATGGCATAGGGAAAATCGTGTTTGGTTAAGCCAAGTTCCCCAAGGGAACAAAGCATTCCGTTGCTTTCCACACCGCGTAGCTTTCCCTTTTTAATCTTCTTGCCGCCCGGAAGGGTGGAATTGTTCAAAGCGACCGGAACCACATCGCCCACCTTCAGGTTTTGTGCCCCGGTGACAATTTGGAGCGGCTCTCCGCTGCCAACGTCTATTTTGGTGATCCATAAATGATCGGAGTCTGGGTGACGTTCCAGCGACAGCACTTTTCCAACAACCACATTGTTGATTTCGCTGCCTTCGACTTCCCAGCCTTCCACTTTAGAACCGCTCATAGTGACCGCTTCGGTGAAAGTACGCATTGGCATTTCGTCCAACTCGACAAATTCTTTTAACCATCTCATGGATAAATTCATTTTAAATACGCCTCCTCATGACTTAAAACTGCTTCAAGAACCGGATGTCGTTTTCATAGAACAGACGAAGATCGTCAATGTTGTATTTCCGCATGACGACACGTTCCAGTCCCATGCCAAGCGCAAAACCGCTGTAAACTTCCGGGTCGATGCCGCAGTTGGAAAGAACCTTCGGGTGAACCATGCCGCAGCCCAGAATTTCAATCCAGCCTTCGCCCTTGCATAGGCGGCAGCCTTCGCCATGGCAGTTAAAGCACTGTACGTCAACTTCCGCCGAAGGTTCGGTGAAGGGGAAGTGATGCGGGCGGAAACGGATGACAGAGTCTTCGCCGTACATGCGCTTTACAAACGTTTCCAGTGTTCCCTTCAAATCGGCAAAAGTAATGCCTTTGTCAACCACAAGGCCTTCAATTTGATGGAACAGTGGGGAATGGGTGGCATCTACGGCGTCGGAACGGTAGACACGGCCAGGGGAGATGATGCGAATCGGTGGCTTCTGTTTTTCCATCACGCGGACCTGAACCGGGGAAGTCTGGGTACGCAGTAAAATATTGTCGGTGATGTAGAAGGTATCCTGCGTATCTCTGGCTGGGTGGTTTTTCGGAATATTCAGTGCTTCAAAGTTGTAGTAGTCATATTCCACTTCGGGGCCTTCTACGATTTCGAAACCCATGCCAATAAAGATTTCTTTAATGGCATCCAATTCGATGGAAAGAGGATGCTTGGAACCAAGCTTGTGTCTGGTTCCTGGCATGGTAACGTCTATTTTTTCCTTTTGCAGCCTTCTGTTAAGTTCTTCTTCCTTTAGTTCTGCGGCGCGCTTTACCAGATCCTGTTCAATGAATGCGCGCACATCGTTTGCAAGCTGACCGATTTTCGGCCGTTCCTCCGGGGACAGGCTGCCCATCTGCTTTAAAATAGAAGTCAATTCCCCTTTTTTGCCCAGATATTTAATCCGCAAATTTTCCAATACCTGCTGGCCCTTTGCCTCAGCCAGCTCGCGGATTGCTTGCTCGCGGATCGCCTCAAGCTTTTCTTTCATGAAAGTCCTTCCTTTCCTGCTATAAGAAAATATTTTAAAACTTAAAATAAAAAAGCCCCGCCCCGAAAGGGACGAAGGCTTAGCTCCGTGGTACCACCCTAATTGATGCTTTTACGGCCAATAACGGTGCCTGCCGTCGCAGCCTACTGTTTGCTCCTCGCTTGTTGTTCAGCTGCGCCACTCCAAAGGGAACTTCGCCTTTTTTATCCGCAAGCGTGTTTTCAGCCGGTGGCACGCTCTCTCTTGGCGGATGCCCAAAGGTTACTTCCTTTTTCCTCATGTTGTCTCAGTATTGAATAATATTATCACTTTTGTCTGGAAAATGCAAGTAGTTCCAAACGGTCGCATATCCTATGGCATAATTTTACGATTCAGCCTGCAGATTTTCGGCAAATCCGGGATATTGCTGTTGACCGCGCGCTATTCCAACTTATGACATCTTTATTGCAGTAATGGGAAAGATTAGAATAATGGTTGTAAATAAAAACCGGGTATGCTACAATATGCAGTAATGGTTAACAAATGGAGGCAGGAAAATGGATGTATTTATTGAACAAATTATAAAGAAGAAGTTTGGAACCAAGGATTATTTGATCTTTGCCGGAATTATAATTGTGGGGCTTCTCCTCATTGCTGCAAGCATGCTCTTTATTCCCAGCTTTTCTTTAATTATACTGATAGCCGTTTGTTTTGGAGCCTATTATCTGATTTCTTCCCGAAATCTGGAATTTGAATACAGCATTACAAACGGCGATATTACCATTGATAAAATTATTAACCGCCGCAGCCGGAAAAGAGTCATTTCCATGGATGCACATAATGTTGAGAAAATGGGAAAATACAACCCCGCAGAACATCAGCAGAAAACATATGCTGCCCGACTGATTGCTTCCGTTACGGACGACGGTCAGGACGCATGGTATTTTGTCGGAAACGATTCGAAAAAGGGCGGGAATGTGCTGGTCGTATTCAGCCCCAACGAAAAGGTCCTTGGAGCAATCAAGCCGTTTCTCCAAAGGCAGGTAGCGATTGATGCATTCGGTCGGAATTGATTTGGTTGAAATCAACAGAATAAAAAATGCGATGAAAAATCCGCGCTTTTGTCTGAGAGTACTCGGTCCGTCCGAGTACTCTCAGCTTGAAATGCGCGGATTTCCCGTTCAAAGCGTAGCGGCCAGCTTCTGTGCGAAAGAAGCGTTTTCAAAAGCTCTTGGTACCGGTTTGCGTGGATTTTCCATGAATGAGGTGGAGCTGCTCCGCGCCCCGAACGGTCAGCCATACCTGCATTTAAGCGGCAATGCGGTCAAAATCGCAGAAGAACGTGGAATCACTTTTTCCGTCAGTATTACGCATACCCGTGAATATGCTGCGGCCGTGGTAATTGGGGAAGAAAAGCAGGGGTAAGCCTTCCTTCCCGTGCCGCCCGGCCGATGTTACACGATGAAAGGAGCGGTTTATCCGTCATGAAAGTCCTGAATTGTGCCCAGTCAAGGGAACTGGAAAAAAGGGCGGTGGCTTCCGGCATCAGCTATTTACAGCTGATGGAAAACGCCGGGAATGCCGCTGCCCAGTTTTTAAAGAAACAATTTCAATTTTCCAACAAGCATGTTGTGATTCTTTGCGGAAAAGGGAACAACGGGGGCGACGGCTATGTGGTTGCCCGCAGTTTGTCAGAAGCCGGTGCTCTGGTGGTTGTAGTCTTGGTTCAGGGCCTTCCCGCGACAGAAATTTCCCGCACTATGTTCGAACGGCTGCAGCAGACCAACGTGAAAACAGTATTTTATGAAGAACTTCCGGAGCAAGTGGAGCAGATGGTAAGTTCCGCGGATTTTATCATTGACGCAATCTATGGAACTGGCTTCCATGGAAGCGCTCCGGAAAATATGACATCCTTGTTTCATGCGGCAGCCCAGGCCGGTGGCATACTGGTTTCCCTCGATATTCCGAGCGGTGCCAATTGTGACACGGGAGCTGTGGAAGGCGCATGTATGGCGGCAGATTACACCGTTTCCTTTTCCACTCTGAAAAACGGTCATTTACTGGAACCGGCGCGTTCTTTCTGCGGACGCGTCGCAGTGCTTCCAATCGGAATTGACTCGCACCTGATTGAAACGCAGGAATCCACACTGGAGGTAACAGAATGGAAACACGCAAAATCCATCATCAGGCCGCGCAATCCGGAAAGCAACAAGGGGAATTATGGGCGCTTGCTGTGCGTTTGCGGCAGTGAGGGAATGGCCGGCGCCGCGGTCATGAGCGCCGGTGCGGCAGTACGCTGCGGAGCGGGAATTGTCGATATTGCGCTTCCTAGGTCCATCTATGGAATTGTCGGTTCACGGCTTGCCGAACCGGTATACACGCTTCTTGACCGGACCGAAAGCGGCACCATTACGGAAACGAGCAGGGAGGCGCTTCTGCAATCACTTGGAAAGGCAAGTGCCTGCCTGCTTGGATGCGGTTTGGGGCAGAGCAGCTTTGCCCTTGACCTGCTGATGGAGGTTCTTGCTCATTCCAAAATCCCGCTGATCATCGATGCAGATGGCATAAACCTTCTAGCACAACATATAAATAGATTGAAAACAGCGGAAGTTCCCGTTATTCTCACGCCTCATCCGGGTGAAATGGCGAGGCTTTTGAAAACTACGGTGCGGGATGTTCAGGCGCATCGGCTGGAATATGCGCAGAAGTTTGCTTTTACTTACGGGGTAACGCTCGTTCTGAAGGGTGCCGGCACAATTATTGCCGGGCCGTCCGGTGCAGCATATTTAAATCCCACCGGGAATGCCGGAATGGCGAAAGGCGGCAGCGGCGACGTTCTGGCCGGAATGATTGCTTCTTTTGTCGCGCAGGGAATCGAGCCTTATCAGGCAGCAGTCGGCGCGGTTTACCTTCATGGTGAAGCTGGGGACCGCTGCGCCAAAGAATTCTCCCAGTGTGCGATGCTTCCAACCGATCTAATTCAGATGCTTCCAAAGCTGTTTTTAAAAATCGAGCGGGAAAACACGGCGGAACCCCTGACTCGATAAAATATCAGCGGGGAGTGCTGCGCATGAGGCGTGCGGTTTTGGTATGGCTTACTCTTGCAGTTTTATTCTCTTTTTCCGCCTGCTCTCAGGGAGAGGATAAGACCATAAAACCGGAGGATATTCTGTTCACTTTCCAGTGTCAGGCTACTGTGAACAACAATGGCAAGCAGACGGAATGCGATGTCAGCCGGTCTGCACCCGGTGTTATCAGTGTAAAAATCACTTCTGGGGATGCCAATGGCATGACCTATTTTTGGAAAGACAACAAATTTTCCATTTCTTACAGCGGCTTGACGGCAGAAAGCGAAGACTGCGTGTTGCCCAAAACAAGCTTTGCCTATCTGATTAAGCAAACTTTGGACTCTGCCTCTTATTCCGGGGCGTTAACCGCATCCCACGGCAACGAATTTTCCGGCAGTTCCTTCGGGTACGATTATACAATATCCGTAGATGGGGAAACGGGCCGAATACGAAAACTGAATATTCCGAAGTACGGCTTAATGGTCGAGCTACATCATTACCGTGAACTTGGAATTTAATCGGGAAAAGGAAGCAGGAACGGTGGGTTCCTGCTTCCTTACTTTTCTGGATCAGCAGAAAATATCATTTCAGGTATTGCAACCAGTTTCTTTCAACGGTATGATTAGTACAAAACAGACAGGGGCTATATTCAGTATAATTACATGGATGAAAATAATAAGGCGGGAAAATCCGGGCTGGAGCTGGCGGGCCAAAAAGGGATTCCGATTATCGTTATGGAACCGCATCGCGGCGAATGGGCGCTGCACTGGATTGGGAAGTACCCGCAGGTAATGGTGGTATATCGAAATATGTTGCCGGAATTACTGCGGGAATAAATGCGGATAAAAATTAAGAAAGAAAACGCGAACTATTTCAGACATTTCCTCATAAAATAGACTTAAAAGCCCTTGACAGATGATTTGAAACGCTTTATAATTACATCAATTGAATAATGTGAATCGCTAAATGGGATTCACATAAGATAAATTCGTTGAGCAAAGGTAAGTAACAAACACAACGGTGTCACAGAGAGCACGGCGTATGGTGAGAGCCGGTACAAACGATGTTTGCGAATGGATTTGTGAGAAGCGCAGGAAAAGGGGAATCCCGAGTATCTGTCGCCGTGCTCCGCACGTTACAGCGGGAGGGTATCCAAGCAAATGCGGCGTACCTTTTCTGAAAGCTGATTGGTTGTGTACCCGGATGAGGAGAACGTTCATTCGTTCTCGAATGAGGGTGGCACCACGAGCCTATCGTCCCTTAGCAAAAGGGGACGATAGGCTCTTTTTTTACTCAAATTTATTACGGAAGGAGAGTTTTTCAATGTTGTACCCATCTTTGGAAGTCGTTCAGGAATTTCTGCAAAGCTACCGAACGGTTCCGGTCTTTTCCTCCCAGTTGATGGACTGCCAGACACCGGTTGGTATTTTCAGCACGCTGAAAGCGTATTCGGAGACATGCTTTCTTCTGGAAAGCGTAGAAAATTCGGAACGATGGGGGCGCTATTCATTCATCGGCATCCATCCAAAAGCACAGGTAACCATTCAAAACGGAACAGCGACTTTTAATCAAAACGGAACGTCGCACACCGAACGCATCGAAAATCCGGCTTCCTATCTTTCCAAAATCATGGAACAGTACCGCTCTCCCGTTTTTGCGGGATTTCCAAGGTTTACAGGCGGGTTGGTCGGATACTTCGGCTATGATATGCTGCGTTACCTGGAAAATACGCTGAAGGCCCCTCCGGAGGATGACCTGCTATTGCCGGACTGCGTACTGGATTTATACGATGAAGTAATTGCGTTCGATCATTTAAGCAGCAAGGTATTTGTGATTTTGAATATCCACCGTGATTCGGATGCAGCAACGCAGTACGCGCTTTGTGAGCGGCGTGCCAAAGAATTGTTTCGGAAAATCGGCGAAGAATCCGCCGGAACCACTTTTGCGAAGAACGGGGGCGATCCAATCATCCATTCCAATACTACACCGGAACAATACACCGATATGGTCAACCGGGCGAAGGAACATATTCTGGCGGGTGATATTTTTCAGGTTGTTCTTTCGCAGCGCTTTGAAATTGAAAACCCGCCGGAACCGTTTCTTGTCTACCGGGCGCTCCGCGCAACGAATCCTTCTCCGTACCTCTACTATTTTCAGTCCAAGGCATTTCAAATTGCGGGCGCTTCCCCGGAAATGCTGGTCAATGTGGAGGACGGTTTCATTACCAATAAACCGATTGCGGGGACTATTCGGCGCGGCAAAGAGGAAGCGGAAGACAAAATGCTGGAACAGCAGTTGTTACAGGATGAAAAGGAACGGGCGGAGCATACCATGCTGGTTGATTTGGGACGCAACGATGTGGGGCGCGTCAGCCGGTTCGGCTCTGTGCAGGTGGCCGATTTCATGCATGTGGAACGCTGTTCCCAGGTAATGCACTTGGTTACGGAGGTGCATGGAACCCTGCAGAATGATAAAACTTCGGTGGACGCTTTACTTTCCATACTCCCTGCGGGAACCCTTTCCGGCGCGCCGAAAATCCGCGCAATGCAAATCATTGACGAGCTGGAACCCAAAAAGCGCGGCGTTTACGGCGGGGCAATCGGTTACCTTGGATTCGACGGAAATATCGACACCTGCATTGCCATCCGCACAGCACTGTTCCGCAACGGCAAAGCCTATGTGCAGGCCGGGGCCGGCATTGTCGCCGACAGCATACCGGAAAAAGAGTATCTGGAAACAAGAAATAAAGCGCAGGCTGTAATCAATGCAATCCGGGAGGCGAATGAACTATGATTCTTTTGCTCGACAACTATGACAGCTTTACTTATAACCTGTACCAGCGGATTGGAGCGCTGTATTCTGATATTCTTGTAGTTCGCAGCGATGCAATCACGCTGGAGGAAATAGAAGCGTTAAACCCGCAGGCTTTGATTCTTTCCCCAGGCCCGGGGTACCCAAAGGACGCTGGAATTTCGGTGGCGGCCGTCCGGCGTTTCAGCGGGAAAATACCGATTCTCGGTGTATGCCTCGGCCATCAGTCCATTGGGGAGGCGTTTGGGGCGGTTGTCGTTCGTGCTTCCCGGGTGATGCATGGAAAATCCAGTAAGATCCGGGTGAATCCGAATTGTCCGCTTTTCCGCGGAATTCCGAAAGAAATGGAGGCGGCGCGGTATCATTCGCTGATTTTGGATAGAAATTCTCTGCCGGCATGTTTGATTGTAACCGCACAGGATAAAGATGGCCAGATTATGGCGTTGCAGCATCAAACCGACCCTACTTACGGGGTTCAGTTCCATCCGGAATCCGTATTAACCGCCTGCGGGGATCAGATTCTATATAATTTTCTGAAAGAGGTGTGTCACTTGGTATTGCAGCAGACGATTGTTCCCTCCATTCCGGCGGAACAACGAATCGGATTAAAGCCCTATCTTTCCAAAGTGGTGGATGGGAAAAATCTGACGGAGCAGGAAGCCATGCAAGCCATGAATTATATCATGAGCGACGAGGCCACCGATTCCCAGATTGCGGCGTTTATTACCGCCCTTCGAATGAAGGGGGAAACCATTGAGGAAATCACCGGTTTTGCAAAAGTAATGCGTGAAAAAGCCAAGTCGGTACCGATTTCCTCGGCGGCGACGGATATTGTCGGTACGGGTGGGGACCTTGCGAACAGCTTTAATATTTCGACCACCTCTGCGTTTGTCGCGGCGGGGGCGGGGTTAAAAGTCGCCAAGCACGGGAACCGGAGCGTTTCCAGCAAGAGCGGCGCGGCGGATGTTTTAGAGGCACTGGGCGTTAACATTCGGCTTACCCCGGAACAGGCCGCGCAATGTATGGAAGAATGCGGAATTACCTTTCTGTTTGCCCAGAATTACCACGGCTCCATGCGTTACGCGGCGGGCCCGCGCCGGGAAACTGGTCTGCGCACCGTATTCAACATTTTGGGGCCGCTTGCCAATCCGGCACATGCCAACACCATGCTGCTCGGTGTTTACGACGAAAAGCTGCTGGAGCCGCTTGCCAACGTCTTGAAAAATCTCGGTGTGAAAAGCGCACTTCTGGTGCACGGCAGCGACGGCCTGGATGAAGTCAGCATTTCCGCCTGCTCAGAGCTCTGCGAAATTCGGGATGGAACGATCACGCGATATACCCTGAACCCGGTCGATTACGGCATGAGGCTGGCAAAGAAATCGGATATCGTTGGCGGCACGGCGGAGGATAACGCCCAAATAACACTTGCGGTGCTTTCCGGCGAAAAGGGCCCCGCCCGCGACATTGTTCTGCTAAACGCGGGTTGCGCCTTATACGTCGGAAAGCTTGCCGGCAGCATCGCAGAAGGAATCCATTTGGCAGAGCAGTCCATTGACAGCGGTGCGGCTAGGGAGAAACTGAATCAGCTTAAAGCAATCTCCAACCGTGTCTCAAAATAAGCGGAATGGTTGGTACCATAAGTTTTTGCGAAAGGATGGCGACCACGATTGATATTGGATGAAATTGCAGCAAAAAGGCGGATTCAGCTGGAACGGGAAATGAACCGCGTTCCTTTGGAAACGGTAAAAAAAGCCGCGGAACATGCAGCAAACTGCGGCGTTTTTACCGCGTCACTGGAAAAAAACGGGCTGTCGGTCATTGCAGAGGTAAAAAAGGCATCTCCATCGAAAGGGCTGATCTGTCCGGATTTTCACCCGGTTACCATTGCAAAAGCTTATGAAACCGCCGGCGCGGATGCGATTTCCGTCCTAACGGAAGAAGTCTATTTTCAGGGTTCCTCCGTCTACCTGAAAGAAATCCGCCAATCGGTCGGCCTTCCCATTCTGCGAAAGGATTTTATCATTCATCCGTATCAAATTTACGAGGCGAAAGCAATTGGAGCGGACGCCGTGCTTTTGATTGCCGCCCTTCTGCCGGATGAAGCACTGAGGGAATATTCGAAACTTGCCGATTCGCTGGGACTGGACCGTCTTATGGAAATACACAACGAGCGGGAGTTGGAGCGCGTTTTAGCAATGGAAAGCAAGCTGGTCGGAATTAATAACCGGGACTTAAAAAACCTTCAGGTTGACCTGCAGACCACCGCACGTTTGGCAAAGCATGTTCCGAAGGACTGTGTGCTGGTTTCGGAAAGCGGCATTGTTACCCACGAAGATTTTCTTGCCGCGGAACAGGCAGGGGCGGATGCCGTTTTGATTGGGGAAACCTTGATGCGGAGCCCTTCCATTCCCGAAATGCTGCGTGAATTGAGGAGAAAGCTGTGAAAGTAAAGCTGTGCGGCGTAAAAAGGCCGGAGGATATCTGGTATATGAACGAATTCCAACCGGATTACGTTGGATTCGTTTTCGCGGGAACGAAGCGCAGAATTACGCCGCAGACGGCGGCGAAGCTGGCGGAAAAGCTGGACCGGAACATTCAGAAGGTGGGGGTCTTTGTAAACGAGCAGCCGGAAACCGTTGCCATGGTTGCCAAAATGGTTGGTCTGCAGGCTATTCAGCTGCACGGAAACGAAACAGAAGAAGAGATCGCGTATCTGCGCGCCCGTTTGCCGAGCTGCTCCGTTTGGAAAGCAGTGCGCGTACAGGATGAACGGAGTCTTTCCGCCGCGCTTCGTTTGTCCGCCGACTTTCTTCTGCTGGACAGCTTTTCTGACTCCTCTTACGGCGGTACGGGGAAAATCGCAAATCTTGCAGTCATTCAAAAAGCAAACATTGCCCGTCCATATTTTTTGGCTGGAGGGTTAAATAGCGACAACATTCGCACCATAGCTGCGTCCTTACACCCGTATGGCGTAGACATATCCAGCGGCATTGAAACAGACGGCGTAAAAGACCGGAAAAAAATCGAAACCATTATGCGAATCATACGAAACATTCTGTGATTTCATGATTTAGAAAGGCAGGGAGAATTCATGAGTAAAATCGGCAGATACGGGGAATTTGGCGGTCAGTATGTACCCGAAACGCTGATGAACGCCATTCACGAATTGGAGGAGGCTTACCAAAAATACCACGCCGACCCCGCGTTCCAGCAGGAGCTTCAGACGCTGTACAGGGACTATGCAAACCGTCCCTCCATGCTTTATTACGCGAAAAAAATGACAAAGGACCTTGGCGGGGCAAAAATTTACCTAAAAAGGGAAGACCTGAACCATACTGGTTCCCATAAAATCAACAACGTTCTCGGCCAGATTCTTCTGGCGCAGCGTATGGGCAAAACACGTATCATTGCGGAAACGGGCGCGGGCCAGCATGGTGTTGCTACCGCCACCGCGGCCGCGCTGTTCGGGCTGGAATGTGAGGTGTTCATGGGCGTGAAGGATATGGAGCGCCAGTCGCTAAATGTGTACCGGATGCAGCTGCTGGGCGCAAAGGTCACCGGGGTGGAATCCGGCACCGGAACGCTGAAAGATGCAATCAACGAAGCCATGCGTGACTGGTCGGCCAATGTGGAAAGCACCTACTATTTGATTGGTTCCGTCATGGGGCCACATCCTTATCCGCAGATGGTGCGCGATTTTCAGAAAGTAATCGGTGTGGAGGCAAAACGCCAGCTTATGGAATTGGAGGGAAAACTGCCGGACTGCGTGGTTGCCTGTGTTGGGGGCGGTTCCAACGCAATGGGGCTGTTTTACGACTTTATTCCGGATTCCGGCGTTCGCCTGGTCGGCGCGGAAGCTGCCGGGAAAGGAGTTGACACGGCCCTGCATGCGGCGACGATTGCCAAAGGTACCACTGGAATTTTCCATGGAATGAAATCTTTGTTCCTGCAAAATGAAGAGGGACAGATCGCCCCGGTGTACTCTATTTCGGCTGGATTGGACTACCCCGGGATCGGGCCGGAACATGCCAATCTGTTTCGCACCGGGCGTGCGGACTATGTTGCGATTACCGACGAGGAAGCGGTTCAGGCATTCGAATACCTGTCGAAAACCGAGGGAATCATTCCGGCGATTGAGTCCGCTCACGCGGTCGCGGCGGCCATGAAAATCGCTCCCAAAATGGGTAAAAATCAGGTTATGATTATTAACCTGTCCGGGCGCGGCGACAAAGACGTTTATTCCATAGCAAGATACAGAGGGGTGAATTTGAATGAACAGAATTGAAAGGAAACTCCACCAATTAAAGCAGAACGGGGAAAAGGCATTTATTCCGTTTGTTACGGCGGGTGACCCAAATCTGGAAACCACGGAAAAGCTGGTGCTCGGCATGATTGAATCCGGCGCCGATCTGGTGGAAATCGGTGTGCCGTTTTCCGACCCGATTGCGGAAGGTCCCGTCATTCAAAGAGCAAGCAAACGCGCGTTGGATTCTGGCACCACACTGGTCGGGATTTTTGGAATGGTCCGCCGCATTCGCGAAAAAACCGATGAACCTCTCCTGCTGATGCTGTATCTGAATTCGATTTTCCGTTTCGGGAAGGAACGTTTTTTCCATCTATGTGCGGAGTGTGGCGTCGATGGTGTGATTGTACCGGATATGCCCTTTGAGGAACGGGATGAAATTCTGGATGTGGCTCAACAGCACGGCGTCATCTCTATCAATTTGGTCGCGCCGACCTCTCATGACCGGATTGCCGCCATTGCAAAGCAGGCCAGAGGCTTTCTGTACTGCGTTTCTTCCACCGGCGTAACCGGAACCAGAAGCAGTTTTACGACGGATTTCAGCGAATTCTTTGGTCTAATTCACAAATACGCATCCATCCCCTGTGCGCTTGGATTTGGGATTGCACGGCCGGACCAGGCCAAAACAATGAGCACTTACTGCGACGGTGTGATTGTGGGGAGCGCCATTGTAAAAATCGTGGAACAGAACAGAGAGAACTCGTTGAAACCGGTGACGGATTTTGTAAAAAGCATGAAGCAGGCCATTCTCAAGCCATAAAAAAGCGCCCCTGAACAGCCAATCATACGCGGCTTTTCAGGGGCGCCTAAGATTTTGTTATTCGTTCCTTAACAGGTTCTGGGCATAATCCTGCAGGGAAGCAAACGAATTGATATTCTGTTCCCGCGCGGAAATTGACTGTTTCACATAATCCGGCAAGGAGTCATAATATTCTTTTGCCTGTCGGTCTTCCCCGAGCAGTTCAAATAATCCGCTGTATTTTGTCTTCAAAAATAGGACCATCCTTTCTTTGAAATCATATTGATGCTTCGTTTTTTCATTTCTTTCATTCTTTGATTTTTCTTCGATAGTTTTTCCAATGCGAATTAATTTATGACCGAAAGGTAAATTCTTTTGGAATTTTTCCGATATAAATCTATGTTGATATGTGTAGGCTCCAGCCGGAGCCAATTGCGGTCGAATATCCTTGGTGCATTTCTACCCCATCGGGTAAATTGGGGATGAACCAATTTGACCGGTTGTATTAGAACCAATACAGAACAGCGGGACAGAAATCAGTGTCCTAATCAAAGTTCGGGAGAGGTGTTTCTATGTCAGGTATTCCGATCTTTAAAATAGCAATTTCTTCTTTGCTGCAGGATGCAGGGGAAGCAACACGTGCCATTGAACTTGCACGCGGTCTACGTGAAAACTGCCCTCCGGGAATAAAACTGGAAATTGTTTTTTTCAGCCATGGGAGTTCCTTCGACAATAAAATTGAGATGGATGGATTCAGCGTGCATCGCGTTGCACCGGAACTGCCCGGGGTCGGTTTCCGGCATGATTTAAAGTCGACCGTGGTGGATATGGTTGGAGATAAAGAACTGGCGGTTCAACTGTTACAAGGGGAAATTGATGCCATCCATGAGGTTCGTCCGGATGTTTTCATCCACGGATTTTGGCCGATTGCTGGCGTTGCCGCAAAAATTGCGCGGGTTAATAAAGAAATTGCCTATTTTCCGCTTCCGTTTGCTCAGGACCCTTTCTGCACCTATCTGTTAAAAGATATTCCCGATTTTTTGGAGCATTTGACGCGCTTACCCATTAAAGCAAGAAAGTTTATTATGGCGAAAATGCCGCCGAAATTCAAGCTAAAAGCGCCTTTGCTGAAACAGAACAATATTATATCGGCTTATCAAAAAGTAACGCGAAAAACAGAAACGCCCGAAATGCAGAACCTGTTTGATATGCTGAAGGCGGATTTTACGATTGTAAACGATCTTCCGGTATTTTACGAAGGCGACCCCATGCCGAAAAATTTTCAGGTGGTTGGGCCTTTGTTTTCGCCAAGCGAACCCTATGATGAGATTGATATTAACATCTTAAAGCGCTTTGCTCCGGAAAATAAAAACACAAAAATATTTTGTACGCTGGGCAGTTCCGGTGAAAGTAAAAATTTGCTGGAAGCCATTCGCGCGCTAACCCTAGGAGAGCATCCGGAATGGGATGCAGTCGTTGTCTGCCCGCCTTCCGTGTGCCCAATTGAGGAAGCACGGGCGCTGGTGGGCGAAAATCCGCATATTTATCTAACAGATTCCTTTGTACCCGCTGTTAAAGTGAATGGGATGGCCGATCTTGTGCTTTCACATGGAGGACAGGGGACGGTGCAAACGGCGATTTCCTGCGGTACACCCATCGTCGGATTTGCCGTTCAGCCGGAACAGCAGGTTAACCTTGATCATCTTGTTGAGCGCGGCGCGGGAATACGCATTCCCATCCAACAATGGCAAGCAGATGAGATTCGGAAAGCGTTGATTACCGTCATTGAAAACCCAGCCTATCATGAGCATATGGCGGAGCTGCAGCAAATTCTGAAAGGAATTGACGGAAAAAAGAACTCTGCTGTGGCAATTTGGGAAAATATCGGAAATCCGATTTCCCATCTCAGCTGATGATTGGTAACGAAAAAACAGGTGCCATAAAGATATGGCACCTGTTTTTTAAAAGCTTTTTGACAGCAGTTTACTACAGTTTTTTAAATTCGTTTAAAAACCAGACTTCTTTTGCTTCAAACTCTCTGTTATTTAAATAGTTCAGAATGCCAGCATCCGTTTTAAACTCAAACTTCAGCTTATAGGAGTATAGCGCCTGGTATTTGAATCCGGTTCCTTTGTTCATGGCGTTGGTTCCGTACTTCCCGTCCCCGACCAAGGGATGGCCAATGGAAGCAAGGTGTGCGCGGATTTGATGCGTACGCCCGGTCAGCAGTTCCACCTCCAGAAGGCTGAATGGCCCATGTTCCTCCAATACCCGGTACTTCGTGCGAATTGTTTTGGAATCGTCGGTTTTCGTGTTATGGATATAAACGCGGTTCTGGTTTTCATTTTTTTCCAAGTATCCTTCCAGAACCGCCTCTTTTTTCTTCATCACACCGTGCACAATGCAGAGATACAGCTTTTGCAGTTCGCGCTTTTTTACCTTTTCATTCATAATGCGTAGGGTTTCTGCATTTTTGGCTGCCATAACAATGCCGCCGGTATTCCGATCAATCCGGTTAATCAATGCCGGAGCGAATGAGGCTTCCTCCTCCGGATGGTATTCGCCCTTGTCATACAAATAATGCTGCACCCGGGCAATCAGGGAATCAAAATGATAGTGTTCGTCCGGATGAACGATTAGACCCGGCTTTTTATCTAAAATCATGATATTCTCGTCTTCATAGATGATATTCAATCGATTGGGCGCTTTAAGAAAATCATATTCCTTTTGTTCCTGCTGAAAAAATTCATCTTTCAGGAACATGGTCAACACGTCGCCTTCCTGAAGATGAGTCGAAATTTCGCAGCGCTTCCCATTTAACTTAATATCTTTTTTCCGAATTGCCTTGTACATCATCGATGTGGGAAGATTGTGGTAGGTTTTGGTCAGAAACTTGTCCAGACGCTGGCCGGCGTCATTTTTTTGAATTACAACCTGCTTCATTGTGTTGCTCCCATGTACAAAATAGAGAAATTACAGTGTTTATTTTTTTGCTGAAATACCAATATAAGAATAAAATCGGCAACCATGATTATAGCACGTATCATCGCCTCCGAAAAGACGAAAATACTTTTCAAACAATATTTTTTAGTATATAATGAATCGAAAGAGAAAGAAAAGGGGACCAGATGCGATGACACAGGAAAGAATCATGGAAATTCTGAAAGAAGCCGGTGTTCTGCTGGAAGGGCATTTCAAACTGACGTCCGGCCGGCACAGCAACAAGTACTTGCAGTGTGCCAGGATTTTCCGCAACACGAAGTACAGTGAAGAACTTTGCGGTGCGCTTGCCGAACAATTTAAAAACGATCGGATTAAAATTGTCATCGGGCCTGCTATGGGAGCTGTTCAAATGGCTTATGAAGTCAGCCGTTCCCTTCACTGTGAAAACTTTTTTACCGAACGTGATGAAGAGGGGAAAATGTCCCTCCGCCGCGGATTTGTGGTGAATCCCGGCGACCGTGTGTTGGTTGTGGAAGACGTGGTAACCACGGGCGGCTCTGTGCGTGAAGTGATTGAGCTGGTCAAAGCAGCGGGCGGCGTTGTAGTGGGAGTAGGTTCCATTGTGGACCGAACCGGAGGGAAAATTGATTTCGGCGTGCCGTTCCGCGCTGTTATTTCCATGGAAGTGGAATCTTGGGAAGCGGAAGACTGCCCTTTGTGCAAAGCCGGGGCTCCCGCGCCAGTGAAGCCGGGAAGCCGAAAAATATAAATTTTGCCTATGCAAAGAAAGGTGGTGGCTGCGTTGGAAAAACCGGAGCAAACAAACACGCTGAAAGCCAAACAAAACGCCGCCTCCTCCGTACACAGTGGGCACCGAGAACGGGTAAAAAATAAATTTCTGGCGGAAGGGCTGGACCATTTTGAGCCGCATGAAGTGCTGGAACTGCTCCTGTACTTTGCGATTCCGTTGAAAGACACTAATCCCATTGGGCACGAGCTTTTGCAGAGGTTCGGTTCGCTTTCCGGGGTGTTCAACGCTCCCTTTGAAGAATTGCTCCAGGTGGATGGCATTGGGCGGTCCGCTGCCACCTTAATCAAATTGATTCCGGAAATCAGCAGATGTTATCAGGAAAACCTGAACAGCGAGAAGCACCGCATTTACTGCATTGACGAAGCGGCGAAATATCTTCTTCCCAAATATATCGGCCGTGCGAACGAAGCGGTAACGTTGATGCTGTTGGACAGCAAAAGCAGGGTTCTGTACTGCGGAATTGTAAACGAGGGTTCGGCGGTTACCGCGAATATTTATATTAAGCAGATTGTACGGCTTGCCGTACAGTACAATGCGGTTTATGCAATTTTGTCGCACAACCATCCAAGCGGGAACTGTCTGCCTTCCAAGCAGGACCTGAATACGACCAAATGGGTTTTTGAAGCACTTCAAACCGTGGAAGTTCGTCTGATTGATCATATTATTGTCAGCGACAACGATTATTTTTCAACGGCTAACAGCGGTATTATGCCTGATTTGTTTAATCAGAAAGAGGATACAGAGGATACGGAGTAATATGGATTTTAAACTTGTTTCACAGTACAAACCTACCGGCGATCAGCCGAAGGCGATACAGGAACTGGTCAACGGGCTGCAGAATGGGTACAAAGAACAGACGCTGCTGGGGGTTACCGGTTCCGGCAAAACGTTTACCATGGCAAATGTGATTGCGCAATTAAACCGGCCGACTCTTGTGCTCGCGCACAATAAGACGCTTGCCGCGCAACTGTGCTCCGAGTTCAAAGAATTCTTTTCGGAAAATGCCGTGGAATATTTTGTCAGCTACTATGATTATTATCAGCCGGAAGCCTACATTCCCACAACGGATACCTATATCGAAAAGGATTCCGCAATCAACGATGAGATTGACAAGTTAAGGCACTCTGCAACTTCTGCGCTTTCTGAACGCCGGGATGTTATAATTGTGGCCAGCGTGTCCTGCATTTACAGCTTGGGCGACCCAATCGATTACCGAACGATGGTGATTTCCCTGCGGCCCGGTATGCAGAAAAATCGTGACGATCTGCTACGAAAGCTGGTAGAAATTCAATACGAGCGAAATGACGTCAACTTTACCCGTAACAAATTCCGGGTGCGCGGTGATGTTGTGGAGATTTTCCCTGCCCAATCGAATGACACTGCGATTCGGGTTGAATTTTTTGGGGATGAGGTGGACCGCATCACCGAAATCAATGCATTAACCGGGGAATTAAAAGCGGAGTTGAAACACGTTGCGATTTATCCGGCTTCCCATTATATTGTACCGCGCGAAAAAATGCAGCGGGCCCTTAACAACATTCAGCAGGAAATGGAAGAGCGGGTGGCTTATTTCAAAAGTAAGGGAAAGCTGATTGAAGCACAGCGCATTCAGGAACGCACGCAATATGATATGGAAATGCTTGGTGAAATCGGTTTCTGCAAGGGCATTGAAAACTATTCCCGTGTTATGTCGGGTAGGGCGCCTGGCAGCGCTCCGTTTACATTGCTGGACTATTTCCCGAAAGACTTCCTGCTTTTTGTGGACGAGTCCCATGTTACGCTGCCGCAGGTTCGCTCTATGTATGCCGGTGACCGCGCACGCAAGCAGTCCCTGATTGATTTCGGATTCCGTCTTCCATCTGCGTTTGACAACCGCCCGCTGAATTTTGACGAATTCTATGAGCACGTGAATCAGGTGGTTTTTGTAAGCGCTACTCCGGGGGATTTTGAAAAAGAGAAATCCGCTCAGATTGTAGAGCAGGTAATTCGCCCAACAGGATTGGTCGACCCAGAGGTCATTGTCAAACCAACCGACGGGCAGATCGACGATTTGATTTCGGAAATCAATCTGCGCACAGCAAAACAGGAACGCGTGCTGGTTACCACCCTGACCAAAAAGATGGCGGAAGACCTGACTTCTTACCTGGAAGGCATGGGAATCCGGGTTCGCTATATGCACCATGACATTGATACGGTGGAACGCATGGAAATCATCCGCGACCTACGCCTAGGTGAATTCGATGTGCTGGTTGGAATCAATCTTCTCCGCGAAGGTTTGGACATCCCGGAAGTATCTTTGGTCGCGATTCTTGATGCGGACAAAGAAGGCTTCCTTCGTTCGGAGCGTTCTTTGGTTCAGACCATCGGGCGTGCCGCCAGAAACGCAGAAGGTCAAGTTATCATGTATGCGGATACCGTAACACCTTCCATGGAAGCCGCCATTCGTGAAACAGAGCGCCGCCGCTCCATTCAAATGGCATATAATCAGGAACATGGTATTGTGCCGAAAACAATTATAAAGAAGGTAGCCGATATTCTGGAAATATCGACTCATAAAGAAGATAGCAAGGAGAAAAAGAAAAAGCGTCTCACTCCTGCAGAGAGAAAGCAGATGATTGAACAGCTTACCAGGGAAATGAAAGCTGCCGCTAAACTGCTGGAATTTGAGCACGCTGCCTATCTCCGCGATAAAATTAAGGAGTTAAGCGGTCAAAAATAAATTTTGGTTTCCAAAAAAAGCTTGAAAATAATTCTTCTAATAGGAAGTACCAACTGCAAGGCTTCCAGCTTACAGCGAAAGGATTACCATTAAGATGACAGCAAAAAGCATTTATGTAAAGGGTGCCAGAGAGCACAATCTGAAAAATATCGATATTGAAATTCCGCGCGACAAGCTGATTGTATTTACCGGCCTGTCCGGCTCCGGAAAATCATCCCTCGCATTCGATACCATTTACGCGGAAGGACAGCGCCGTTATATGGAATCGCTTTCTTCCTATGCGCGTCAGTTCTTAGGGCAGATGGACAAGCCCGACGTGGATTATATTGAAGGCTTGTCCCCGGCGATTTCCATTGACCAAAAAAACACTTCCCAAAATCCTCGTTCCACAGTGGGTACGGTAACGGAAATCTATGACTATCTGCGTCTTTTGTACGCCCGCATCGGCATTCCGCACTGCCCAATCTGCGGCCGCGAGATTACGCAGCAGACGGTTGACCAAATTGTAGACCGTGTCTTGGCTCTGCCGGAGAGAACTAAAGTTCAGATCCTTGCTCCTGTGGTACGCGGCCGGAAGGGAGAGCACCAGAAAGAGCTGGAAGCAGCACGCAAAAGCGGGTTTGTACGTGTGCGTGTGGATGGAATTATTTACGATTTGGCGGAAAAAATCAGCCTGGAAAAAAATAAAAAGCACACGATTGAAATTGTTGTTGACCGTTTGGTAATTCAGCCTTCCATCCATTCCCGTCTGGCCGATTCCATTGAAACTGCTTCATCCCTGTCAGGCGGATTGATTATCGTCAGCATCGTGGATGGGGAGGACCTGACCTTTTCCCAGAATTATGCCTGCCCGGAGCATGGAATCAGCGTAGAAGAGCTTTCCCCCCGGATGTTTTCATTTAACAATCCGTTCGGGGCATGCCCCAAGTGCACCGGATTGGGTGTCTTTATGAAAATTGACCCTAATTTGATTATGCCAAACAAGTCGCTTTCCATTAAGCAGGGCGGTTTAAAGGCAAGCGGGTGGGCTATGGAAGGCAGTACCATCGCCACCATGTATATGGAAGCGCTTGCGAAGCATTATCATTTTTCACTCGACACCCCGTTGGAACAGCTTCCGCCGGAAATTATCGATATTTTGCTTTATGGAACCAAAGGGGAAAAGATTCAGATTCACCGCCAGAATGAATATGGCAGTGGGGTATACAATACTGAGTTCGAGGGGATTATCAACAATCTGGAACGCCGGTTCCGTGAAACGCAGAGCAATTGGATTAAAGAAGAAATTGAATCTTATATGAGCACCATTCCGTGCGACGAATGTCATGGAAAGCGTTTGGCACCTATCAGCCTGGCTGTTACTGTCGGGGGAATTAATATTAGCGATTTCTGCGAAAAATCCATTTCGCAGGCGCTGGAATTCATGGACGGGCTACAACTGAATGACCGGGAAACCATGATTGCAAAGCCGATTATAAAAGAAATTAAAAGCCGACTGAACTTTCTGAAAAGTGTCGGCTTAGAATATTTAACCCTTTCCCGTTCTTCCGGTACGCTTTCAGGTGGGGAAAGCCAGCGCATCCGTCTGGCAACCCAGATTGGTTCATCCCTGATGGGGGTTCTGTATATTCTGGATGAACCTAGTATTGGTCTGCATCAGCGCGACAACGATAAGCTGCTTGCCACATTAAAGCGTCTGCGTGACCTTGGCAACACAGTCATTGTTGTGGAACACGACGAGGATACGATTCGTGCGGCGGACCATATTGTCGACATTGGCCCCGGGGCTGGAATTCACGGCGGCAACGTAGTCTTTAACGGAAAAGTCGAAGATCTTGTGAAATGCAAAGACTCCATCACCGGGCAGTATTTGAGCGGTGAGAAACGGGTAGAAATACCGGAAAAACGCAGAAAAGGAAACGGCAAAAAGCTGAAAATTATTGGTGCAAGCCAGAACAACCTTCAGAACATCAATGTGGATATTCCGCTTGGAAAATTTGTCTGCGTTACCGGTGTATCCGGTTCCGGAAAATCTTCTCTGATTAATGAGATCCTCTATAAATATCTTGCGGCAGAACTGAACGGAGCCAAAACCAGACCTGGTGCGTTCAAAGAAATTAAAGGTATTGAGGCGCTGGACAAGGTGATTGAAATTAATCAGTCACCGATTGGGCGCACGCCCCGCTCCAACCCCGCAACCTATACCGGGCTTTTTACCGATATTCGGGAGCTGTTTGCGTCTACTCAAGATGCTAAGCTGCGTGGGTATAACTCCGGGCGATTTTCATTCAACATTAAAGGGGGCCGCTGTGAGGCCTGCGAAGGCGATGGAATCATTAAAATCGAAATGCATTTTCTTCCGGACGTATACGTTCCCTGTGATGTCTGCAAAGGAAAGCGCTACAATCGTGAAACACTGGAAATCAAATACAAAGGAAAAAGCATTTACGATGTTTTGGAAATGACGGTAGAAGAGGGGCTGGAATTCTTCTCCAGCATCCCACGGATTGCTCGTAGGCTCCAAACCCTGCAGGACGTTGGGCTAGGTTATATCAAAATCGGTCAGCCTGCAACGACCCTTTCCGGCGGCGAAGCGCAGCGTGTTAAGCTGGCCGCCGAACTTTCCAAGCGCTCCACGGGTAGAACCATTTACATTTTGGATGAACCGACTACCGGGCTGCATATCGCCGACGTGCACATGCTGATTAATGTTCTGCAAAAGCTGGTGGATAACGGCAATACCGTTCTGGTAATTGAGCATAATCTGGATTTAATAAAAACTGCCGATTATATTATTGACCTTGGTCCGGAGGGCGGCAGTGGCGGAGGAACCGTAATTGCCACGGGTACACCGGAAGAAGTTGCAAAGGTTCCCGAATCTTATACCGGGCAGTATTTAAAGAAAATGCTCGCTTCAAAGTCCGGCAAATAAAAGGGATAAGCGGAAAAGGATGGAAGACTGACATGGATGATAAGGAAACGGAACAAGCAAACGGAAAAAAACAGCCGAAGAAAAATGGCCAGAGCGATTGGAGCGCGGGTTCCGGTCTGGCTATTGGGTTGGCGCTTGGCGTGGCCTACGGACTCCTATCGAATAATCTTGCCACAGGAATTGCAATCGGGCTTTGCTTGGGCGTAGGGTTTGATGGAATCCGGAAAAAGAAAAAATCGTAATTTACGGCAAAAGAAAAAAGCACAGGCCGCAGCAGCGTAGGATGCGTTGCTGCGGCCTGTGCCGTTTTATTTAATTAGTTGAATATTTATTTTGACTGATACTTCGCCACAATCATGTTCGCGCATTTATAAACGTCGCCGCCGCCCAGGGTCAAGATCAGGTCGCCGGGCTTTGCATGGGATGTTACATAATCGGTGATTTCTTCGAATGTTTTAAACCAAACGCTTCCCGGAATTTTTTCTGCAAGATTTTTGGCATAGATGTTGTAAGTGTTTTCTTCCCGGACCGCTAGAATCTCCGACAGTACTGTCTTATCGGCAATGGAAAGTGCTTTCGCAAATTCATCCAGAAGCAGATATGTTCTAGAATACGTATGAGGCTGAAATACTGCCCACACGCGCTGGAATCCCATTTGTTTCGCCGCGGTCAGTGTTGCGGTAAGCTCCGTAGGATGATGTGCAAAATCATCTGCAACGGTTATGCCGTTAAAATTCCCAAGAATTTCAAAACGTCTGTGCACGCCGGTAAACTGATGAAGGCTTTCCGCAATCTTTTGGGAATCAATGTTCATGGAATCCGCTACCGCAAATGCCGCCAGGGCGTTGTAAATATTATGGCGACCCGGAACACTTAGGGTAACGTCGACCATTTTCTGGCCGTGTTTGTAAATGGAAAATTGTTCTCTTGCCTGTTTGGTTGGGGCGATATTGTCCGCATAATAGTCGTTTGTATGTTCCAGTCCAAACGTGACGATTGACGTCTGAATGCCTTCCATGGCTTTTCTGGAATTTTCGTCATCCCCGTTTACGACCAGAAGCTTCGTGGTTTGCTCAGCAAACTTATGGAACGAATGAATGATATTTTCCAACGTCTTAAAATAATCCAAATGATCGGCGTCGATATTCAGAATGACGGAAATGGCAGGTGCCAGCTGAAGGAACGTATCCACGTATTCGCAGGCTTCGCATACGATGGTGGAGCTGTTTCCAACGCGTCCGTTTCCACCGATAAAGGGCAGCTTCCCACCGATTACTGCGGAAGGATCCTTTCCGGCATTGATTAAAATCTGTGTAATCATTCCCGTTGTAGTTGTTTTTCCATGAGTACCGGAAACCGCGATGGAGTTTTCATAACGGCGCGTTACCATGCCAAGCATTACGGAACGTTCTACCGCCGGAATACCTTTTTCCCGTGCGGCTACAAGTTCCGGATTATCCTGCTTTACCGCAGCGGTATATACAATTAGTTCAGAGCCATCCACATTTTCCGGTTTATGTCCCATCGTAACCGGTATCCCATAAGAACGGATCCGGTCGAGTGTTTCTGATTCATTATTATCGGATCCAGTCAGTTCATAGCCTTTGTTATGCAGAATTTCTGCAAGAGGGCACATGCCGGAACCGCCGATTCCAATAAAATGTATTTTTTTAACCTTTGACAACATGTCATGAAACTCCATAAATGATGAACTCCTTACAATTGGTTGATTTTGTCGTTATGCTGCAACTTATAGTATACGGTCATACTTAATTATAATAAACACATTTGCCTATATATGCAAGTTTTAAATTAAATTCCTTCGCGCGCCTCACAACTGCTTTTTGTTTTGCAGGCATCACATTGTGCAGGGACTTTCCATACTATATGAGGTAAGAAAATATGGAGGTTGTTGGAATGCTAGACATAAACAGTTTTGCAATCATTGGCGGCGATAAAAGACAAATAGCCCTTGCGGAATCGATTGCCGGGGATGGATATAACGCTTATGCCGTTGGCTTTGACAATATTAACTTTCGGGGAAAGGTTCAGAAAACGACACTGGTTGATGCTGTGGAACGCTGTGTGAACATTATCCTTCCTCTGCCCGTCACTACGGATGGACATACGTTAAACATGGTATACAGCAATGAAAAAGTGATATTGGATGACGGATTTGCAGAGCTTATGAAGAATAAGCAGGTATTTGGCGGTATGATGGGAAAATTATACCAGACCAGCGAAGTCTGGGAATCCATTGATACCTTTGATTATTATACCAGAGAAGAATTTGCTGTGCAGAATGCAATCCCAACTTCAGAAGGCGCCATTGAGATCGCCATTCACGAATATCCCGGAACCATTAGCGGAAGCAACTGTCTTGTGGTTGGGTTCGGCAGAATTGGGAAAACACTGTCCCGGATGCTGCACGGAATCGGGGCAAATGTGACCGTGGCCTGCCGAAAGCCGTCCGACCTTGCGTGGGTGAATTCCTTTGGATATACCGCAGTAAAAACCGAGGAACTTTGCGAACAGAATTCCTATGATATTATCTTTAATACGGCACCCGCAATGATTTTTAACCGGCGGATTCTGTCCAAACTTCAGCCGGAAACGCTAATCATTGATTTGTCTTCCATGCCGGGCGGCGTCGATTTTGAAACAGCGAAAAAGTTAGGCATCAAAACAGTGCATGCACTCTCTCTTCCGGGAATCGTGGCTCCAAAAACCGCAGGAGAGATTATCAAGAATACGATTTATCATATTATGGAGGAGTGAGGAGGTATGGAAAACATCACGTTTGGTTTTGCAATGTGCGGTTCATTCTGCACATTTTCCAAAGTCATTCCGGAAATGAAAAAGATTGTGGAAGCCGGATATCGCGTTCTTCCCATTATGTCGCAAACGGCCTATTCCACCAATACCCGGTTTGGTCAGGCGGAAGAGATCGTAAGGAAAGTGGAAGATATTTGCGGAAGGCCGGTCATTCATACCATTGTGGAAGCGGAACCGATCGGGCCGAAAAAAATGGTGGATTTGATGATTGTTGCCCCCTGTACCGGCAACACGTTAGCAAAACTGGCGAATGGAATAACGGATACTTCGGTAACAATGGCGGTAAAATCTACGCTGCGCATCGGCCGACCGGTCCTGCTGGCGCCAGCCACAAACGACGCACTGTCTGCGTCTGCTCAGAACATCGGCCGATTGCTGAATGTAAAAAATATTTATTTCACACCAATGCGGCAGGATGACCCGGAAAGGAAACCGTATTCGATTAATGCAGACTTTGAACAGATTCTCCCGACGGCACTTTCCGCTTTGGAGGGAAAACAGCGGCAGCCAATCTATTTTTTATAACCTCAAATTTCAAGACTTGCAAAACAGCTCCATATGCAGACACGAGAAAACCGTGACTTACCAACAATGTTTCCAAACAGCGATGCTGCAGAGTGAACGAAGGTTCATTTTGCAGCATCGCTGTTTTCTTTCCGGATAATTCTGTCACATTTTGGAAGAAGCAATACTGTTAAAGCACTAAAAAATATGCTATGATAGTATTGAAAAAAGTAACTTCTGTTCGTTATGGTTGTCTGGGGAGTTGTGTCCGTGTCGGATTACGCGGCCAACGCGTTAAAGGACCTGATGGCCAATCTATAAAAAACATATTTATATATCACTTTCATGAAAAGGAGAACCTGTATGAATCAGTATCGTCCGGATACCAAGTGTATCCATTCAGGCTATCAGCCCAAAAATGGGGAACCACGTGTTGTTCCGATTGTCCAGAGCACTACATATAAATATGATAGTGCGGAAACCCTGGGGCAGTTGTTTGATCTTCAAGCAGATGGATTTTTTTATACCCGTCTGGGGAACCCAACCAACGATGCGGTCGAAAAGAAAATCGCAGACTTGGAAGGGGGAGTGGGCGCACTGCTTACTTCTTCGGGACAAGCTGCTTCTCTTCTTGCCGTCCTGAATATTTGCCATGCGGGCGACCATGTGGTAAGTTCCAGCGCAATTTACGGCGGCACATTCAACCTGTTTTATAAGACGATGCATGAAATGGGCATTGATTTTACTTTTCTTCCGCCGGACTGCACAAAGCAGGAGCTGGAAGAAGCGTTTCGGCCAAACACCCGCTGCGTATTTGCTGAAACTCTGACCAATCCGTCCCTGGTTGTTACTGATTTGGAACTGTTTGCGTCCGTGGCGCACGAGCACGGTGTTCCGGTCATTGTGGATAATACCTTTCCCACCCCGATCAACTGCCGCCCCTTTGAATTCGGTGTGGATATAGTTACCCATTCCACCACAAAATACATGGATGGCCATGCGGTTCAGATCGGCGGAGTTATTGTAGACAGCGGTAATTTTAACTGGGAAAACGGGAAATTCCCGATGCTGACCGAGCCGGACGAATCCTATCACGGAGTAACGTATACAAAGCAGTTTGGAAAAGCCGCGTACATTACAAAAGCCCGTGTGCACCTGATGCGGGACTTAGGTGCTGTGTCCAGCCCCAATAATGCGTTTCTGCTGAACCTCGGTTTGGAAACGCTTGCTCTTCGAATGGAACGTCATTGTTCCAACGCACTTGCAGTCGCATCTTATCTGGAAACGAACCAAAACATTGAATGGGTGAATTATCCGGGCTTGAAGAGCAACAAATATTATTCACTTGCAAAAAAGTATATGCCCAACGGAACATCCGGCGTAATCTCCTTTGGCATAAAAGGGGGCAGGGAGGCCGCTTCCAGATTCATGGAGAACCTGAAGCTGGCCACAATCGAAGTCCATGTGGCGGATATTCGTACCAGTGTTCTTCATCCCGCCAGTACCACCCACCGTCAGCTGACGGACCAGCAGTTGGAGGAATCCGGAATTACCCCGAACATGATTCGGATGTCGGTTGGCATTGAGAATATACAGGATATCATTGACGATATCGAACAGGCGCTCAATCGGCTATAAATACAGATTAAAGATAAAAAAGGAGGAGTTCAAGACTCCTCTTTTTTTAACGCCGCGGCCCGCTGTTTTATGGTATGAATAAAATTGAGCTTTAAAAAGCTAAATTTTGTTTCCGAAAGAAGAATCGCGGCAAAAATCAGTAAAAACCCCAAAAAGATCTTTATGGTAAGCGGTTCCCCAAGAAAGATGATTCCGAACATGGTACCGAACAATGATTCCATGGACATGATAAGCGAGGCTCTCGACGGTGGAATATACTTCTGGCAGGCAGTTTGAAGCACCATTGCCAGCATTGTACTGAACACGCTCACATAAAGCAGGGACAGTATGGTGGGAGTTTCTAGTTTTGAAGGGAATTGTTCCGTCCCCAATGCGACCGCCAGCGAAATCAACGCTGTAAAGAAAAACTGCGTAAACGACAGCAGAATAGGGTCACTTTTTTCGGATAAAATACCAATAATTACGATATGCAGCCCGAACGTCAGGCCGCTGAGCAGAGAGAACATGTCCCCAATATTTACGGAATACCCGGGATGGAGTGATAATAAACCGACGCCGGTTATGCAGATGAAAGCAGAAATAATGTTATTGACGCTGGGTTTTACCTTTTGCACAATCCAATATAAAAACGGAACAAAAACCACATAGACCGCTGTCAAAAATGCATTGTTGCCGGCGGTTGTAAACTGTACGCCATAGGTCTGAAAAAAGTAAGAGGTGTACAGTATGACGGAAAGAATAGCTCCGGACCGTATGGAGTGTAAATCAATCTTTCTGATTTTTGGGAAAAACAACACAAGCATCAAAACAGCCGCAATTCCGAACCGAATGGCGATGATATAGTTGGTAGGAACACAGGCGGTTGTATTTTTTACCACCACAAACGCCAGACCCCAAATCAAGGTTGTAACGACCAAACCGACTTCTGATAAAAAAACAGGATTTTTCAATTTCAACCGTTGCCGCACCTCTTCCTGTGTAATCCTGTTTATTATAACAATGTTTGACTGCTTCCGCAACTGAATCAATTCTAAATGCCGACCTTATTTTGCATGTTCATAAACTTTTCAGAATAATAATTCTTTTCTAAGTTCCCTAATTGTGGTATAATAATCAAATAAGTTGCGGCTAATTTAACTTTCGGAATTACTGTGCGCTGCACCTTTTTGCCGTAAGGCGGGCACGTTTCAAAGCGTGTTCGTTTTATGGTATCATGAATTTTAATTTTATTGTAATAATTTGGAGATGAAAATAAATGGCAGATATTGAACAGCGTTCTGTTTGTGACGGTGTGAACTTCCGCAGCATTAAAGACGACCGGTTTAAAACAGTGCGTGTATCGGTTAATTTTATGCTTCCTTTGGAAAAGTCCATGGCGGCCAGCAACGCAATTCTTCCTTTTCTGTTAAGCCGGGCAAGCCGTGAATACCCGGATTTTACAAAGCTGAGCGAACGGTTAGAGGAGCTTTACGGCGCGCAGATTGATGCGGACGTACAAAAGCTTGGGGATGTTCAGCTGCTGTCTATTTACGCTTCCGGCATTGCAGACCGCTATGCTCTGGACGGAGAGAAAATTTCCGCCGAGCTTTCAAGGCTGCTCTGCAGTATTATTTTTGACCCGCCGCTTGAAAACAACTTGTTCCCGCAGGATGGATTTGAGCAGGAAAAACGTCAGACTATTGAGATGATCGAATCCGAATATAATGACAAGCGTTCTTATGCAAGACTTCGCTGTGAAGAAATTATGTGTAAGAATGAGCCGTATGGATTGAACCGTTACGGCAGCAAGGAAGATATTCAGAATCTGAAGCGGGAGAATCTGACGGAAGCATGGAAAAACATGATTCAGACCGCCAGAGTGGAAATCCTTGTTTTAGGGGATTGTGACCCGGAACCGGCATACCGCGGATTTTATCGCGCGTTTAGCGAAATCCGGAAAGAAAAACCAGCTGCCTGTACAACCACCAATGTCTCGCGTGCGGATCAGGTCAATGAAGTAACGGAAAAGATGGATGTCGCTCAATCAAAATTGGTAATGGGTTTTCGTACCGCCGTTTCTCTGCGCGACAAACGTTACCCTGTGGTAAGGCTTATGACGGCGCTGTATGGGGGAACCCCAAGTTCAAAATTATTTTTGAATGTACGTGAAAAGTTGAGTCTTTGCTATTACTGCAGCGCTCAGTACAATTCCATGAAGGGAATTATGCTGGTTCAAAGCGGTGTGGAAACTAAAAATGTGGACCACGCGAAACAGGAAATTCTGGCTCAGCTTGAGGAAATAAAAAAAGGCAACTTCGATGACAATGAGCTGAACGCTGCCAAGCTTGCCCTGTGCAACGGTTATCGCACGGTGGGCGACTCTTTGGGCGCCATGGAAGCCTGGTATCTTTCCCAAACCTTCGCGGAAGAAATCAAAACGCCGGAGGAAGCCGCCGAAGATATTCAGTGGATTACAAAAGAAGAAATTATGGAAGCAGCAAACCAGGTAACTCTGGATACCGTATATCGTCTGGTAGGAAGCGGGGAAAATGTGGAATGAGCAATTATCAGATTAAAGAAATTAAAAGTGACCGAATCGGTGACAAATACTTTGAGATTCAACATGAATCCGGATTAAAAATTTTCCTGTACCCAAAGGAAAATAACAATTCCACATATGCCGTATTCGGAACAAAATACGGTTCCATCGACATGTGTTTTCAATCTTCCGAAGATTCGGAAGTTCAGAAGGTTCCTGCGGGAATCGCACACTACCTGGAACACAAACTTTTTGAAAGCGAAGACGGGGATGCCTTTACCCGCTATGCAAAAACCGGTGTTTCTGCAAACGCCTACACCTCTTTCGATGCTACCTGTTATCTGTTTTCCGGTTCCGATAATATTTACGAAGCTTTGGAAATTCTTCTCGATTTCGTACAGTCTCCTTACTTTACGGAACAGACCGTCCAGAAAGAGCAGGGGATTATCGGCCAGGAAATCCGTATGTATGATGACGATCCGCAATGGAGAGTTCTTTTCAATCTGCTGGGCGCCTTGTACCAAAAGCACCCAGTAAAAACGGATATTGCCGGCACGGTGGAAAGCATTGCAAAAATTACGCCCGAACTTCTTTACAAGTGCTATCATACTTTTTATAATTTAAATAATATGGCTCTTGCCGTGGCCGGAAATATTGATGTTGACCGGGTATTGCAGTTATGCGACAAAATGTTGAAGCCCTCGAAGCCGATACAGGTTGACCGCATTTTTGAAGAAGAACCGCAGGCTATTGTTCAGGACCGTGTGGAGCAGAAGCTTTCCGTAGCGGTTCCGCTTTTTGAGCTTGGTTTTAAGGAGAAGGCTGGAAAAACGCGTCTTTCTTCAAAAGAAGTTGCGGAAACCGAAATCCTTTTGAACGCGATTGCGTCCGACGCGTCTCCGCTTTTCCGTCGGCTGCTGGATGCCGGATTAGTCAATGAAACTTCGTTTTCTTACGAATATTTTGAAGGCCCCGGTTACGCTTCCGTCATCTTTTCCGGTGAGTCCAAAGACCCTGACAAGGTGGCGGATGAAATTAAGAAAGAGCTTGCTGCGGTGCGCCAGAACGGCCTGAACAGGGATGCTTTTGAGCGGTCCCGAAAAGCGGTTTACGGCAGAATTGTATCTTCCTTCAACAGTGTGGATTATTTAGCAAATGCGCTGGTTGCAGATGCCTTTGCCGAACGCAGTTTGTTTGATTATTTAAACGCTGTAGCGTCAGCGGATTTGGAATCGGTGCAAAATCGTTTAAAAACACAGCTGTTGCCCGAATATTCGGCGTTATCCATTATCAAGCCAGCTGAATAAAATTTGAAACGCATCTTCGGACAAACCACGCTTTGTCCGAAGATTTCTCAAGTTTACGCGTGGAGAAAAGGTGGAGATTATGTATAATGTTCAATTTCCGGGACTTGGAATCAGTGTGAACATCAACCCCGTTGCCTTTTCCATTGGATCTATGACGGTAAAATGGTACGGTGTAATTATCGCAGTTGGTTTTTTACTTGCTTTCCTGTACGCTATGAAAAGCTGCAAAAAAATGCGGATTGATGACGACAAATTTCTAGACGTTGTAATTGTCGGCATCATTGGCGGTATTATCGGGGCTAGGGCTTATTACGTTCTGTTTGATACCAGCAGTCAGTATATTAAAAATCCCGTCAGTGCGCTTTACATCTGGGAAGGCGGTCTTGGCATATACGGCGGCATCATCGGCGGATTGCTCTGCGGCGCCTTAATGGCGAAGCACCGAAAGCTCAGCGTTTTGGCAGTGATGGATGTTGCCTCCCTTGGATTTTTAATTGGCCAGACAATTGGAAGATGGGGAAACTTTGTCAATCAAGAAGCGTTTGGCGTAGAAACAAGTTTGCCCTGGGGCATGACCAGCGAAGCAACCTCCAGAATTGCATCCGGACCGGTTCATCCTTGCTTCCTATATGAATCCCTTTGGTGCTTGCTGGGATTTGTTCTGCTACATATCTTCAGCAGGAAATTTAGAAGATACGACGGTCAGGTCTTTCTCCTTTACATTATTTGGTACGGTGTCGGCCGCTTCTTCATTGAAGGATTAAGAACCGACAGCTTGATTACACCGTTCCTGCCGATTCGCGTATCGCAGCTTGTTGCGGTTATCAGTGTAATTGCGGCAGTCGTTTTGCTTATTGTATTCCGTAAAAGAACCGTCCTCACGGGATGCGGCTCCAAAAAAATTATGGAACTGAATTCTTTGGTGGATGAAATCCCGGAAGATATGATTGACGACGGGACCAGCACGGTTTTTGAAACGATTGACTTGAACGATGATGCAAATACAGCACCGTCTGAAACAGGCGATGAAACCCACCAGGAATCGGAACATGATGCAAATTCTGAAACCAGTTCGCAGGGGAATTTGGAATCCGATTCGGAACAGCTGAAAACGGAAAGCGATGAATCCCAAGAACTTCCTCCCAGCGACAACGCTTGAAATGGGGGCAAGATGGAATGGCAAAATTAATTGACGGAAAAGCGGTTGCTGCAAAAGTCCGGGCAGATATTGCTCAGGAAGTACAAACCCTGAAAAAGTTAGGTGTAACTCCAGGGCTTGCTGTCGTGATTGTGGGAGATGATCCCGCATCCAGAACCTATGTCAACAACAAAAAGAAGGCTTGCGCGGAAGTCGGAATCTACTCGGAGGAGTATGCGCTTCCCGCTACTACAAAGCAAAGCGAATTGATGCAGCTGGTAGAAACCCTGAACCGTAAAAAAGAGATTGACGGAATTTTAGTACAGTCCCCGTTGCCGAACGGTTTAAATGAGGAAGCGGTTGTGGAAGCAATTAATCCGGAAAAAGACGTTGATGCGTTTCATCCGTCCAATGTGGGCAGAATAATGATAGGAAATTACCATTTTCTTCCTTGCACCCCCGCCGGAGTCATTGAGCTTCTCCATTCGGAGCAGATTGAGATCTCCGGTAAAAACTGTGTGGTAGTTGGGCGGAGCAATATTGTAGGAAAACCCATGGCTATGCTGTTGCTCCATCAAAACGGTACCGTAACCATTTGTCACAGTAAAACGAAGAATTTAACGGAACTCTGTAAAAGTGCCGATATTCTGGTTGCTGCCGTAGGAAAGCCGAACTTTATTACTGCGGATATGGTCAAGCCCGGCGCAGTTGTAATTGATGTCGGCATTAATCGGAACCCACAAGGTAAGTTATGCGGTGATGTGGATTTTGCGTCTGTGGAGAAAATCGCTTCTTATCTTACCCCGGTACCTGGCGGAGTTGGTCCCATGACCATTGCAATGCTTCTAAAAAATACGGTTACCGCGGCAAAAATGCATCATGGCATTACAGAATAATATTGAGGTTAATGAATGAAGGACCTTATTAATCAGATCAATTCTCCGGAAGATCTGCAATCATTTTCGTTGGAACAATTGGAAATGCTGTGCAATGAAATCCGGGAACTAATTATAAAAACCGTATCCAACAATGGGGGCCATTTGGCTTCCAACCTTGGTGTGGTTGAACTGACCGTCGCTCTACATCGGGTGTTTCATTCTCCAGATGACGATATTGTGTGGGATGTGGGGCATCAGTCCTATACCCATAAAATATTAACGGGCAGACGTGACCGCCTGTCTACCATTCGTAAACAAGGCGGTTTGTCCGGGTATCCGAATCGTTCGGAAAGCGACTATGATCCGTTTAATACCGGGCACAGCAGCACGTCCATTTCCGCGGCACTCGGAATCGCCTATGCGAAATTGCTCACTGGTCAGCCTGGCAATGTCATTGCCGTAATTGGGGACGGAGCGTTGACCGGCGGCCTGGCTTATGAAGGCCTAAACAATGCGGGACATTTTCCCAAAAATCTAATTATCATTTTAAATGACAACAAAATGTCCATCTCCCGGAATGTTGGATCCATGGCAAGATATCTTGCACATATCCGTACAAAGCCAGGCTATTTCCGGGTAAAAGGGAATGTGGAAAACGTGTTGGATCACGTCCCCTTAGCCGGCAAGCCTTTGCACCACTTCCTATCCAAAGCAAAGGGTGCATTAAAGCAGGCAATGTATCATAACACCACCATATTCGAAGATATGGGATTTTACTACTACGGACCATTCGACGGCCATAATTTAAAAAAGCTGATCAGCGTATTAGAAAACGTTAAAAATATAGACCATCCTATTTTGCTTCACGTTCTTACACAAAAAGGGAAGGGATATCTTTTTGCCGAACAGAATCCTGGTAAATTCCATGGGGTATCCAGCTTTGATATAGAGACCGGGAAAAGCATTTCTACCGGAGAAAATTTTTCCAGCGTATTTGGAAGTCATATCTGCACGCTGGCGAGCAAAGATGATAAAATTTGTGCAATCACCGCCGCAATGCAGTTAGGTACTGGGTTAACCGAATTTGCAAAACAATTTCCAACTCGGTTTTTTGATATTGGAATTGCAGAGGAGCACGCTGTAACCTTTTCTGGTGGACTAGCTGCCGGCGGGGTTCTTCCGATTTTTGCTGTTTATTCCTCTTTCCTGCAGCGCGGTTATGACCAGATCATTCATGACGTAGCAATACAGCGTGTGAAGGCAGTCTTTGCTATTGACCGTGCCGGCATTGTAGGGGAAGACGGAGAAACACATCAGGGAATTTTCGATGTGGCGTTTCTGAATTCCATCCCCGGTATTACCGTTTATTCTCCTTCCTATTACGATGAATTATATTATGCCTTTGATCAGGCTCTTTACCACTGCGAAGGGGCTGCTGCGGTCCGTTATCCACGTGGCAAGCAGATGTTCCGACCCTATGATTTCAAAAGCAGCTGTAATGCATTTGACCTTTACGGGGACGAAAAATCCGCATATATACTGGTTACTTATGGCCGACTGTTCTCTTTTGCCTGTAAAGCGATTTCCTTGCTAAAAGAAAAAGGCATATCCGTTCGCATTTTAAAATTGAATCGCATAAAACCCATTGATTCGCAGGTGGTTCAATCTTTGCTTGGCGCAAAAAAAGTGTTTTTCTTTGAAGAAGCAATTGCGCAAGGCGGTATAGGGGAGCATTTGCATCATCTTCTTTCGACCGCCGGTTTTAATGGAAAATTCCTCCTGCGTGCGATTGAGAATTTTGTGCCCCATGCAACGATGTTGGAATCCTTGGAGAACCTCGGCCTGACAGAAAAAGGCATGATCGATACAATTCTATTGGAATGCGACGTTCAAAAATAGTCCGCGAAAGGCGGTTACAAATCATTGACAGAAAAGAAAAGACTTGATTGTTTAATTGTGGAACGCGGTTTCGCGGAAAGCAGAGAAAAAGCAAAAGCCATCATTATGATGGGAAATGTTTATGTGGATCACCAGAAATCGGACAAGCCTGGAACCATGCTTCCGGTTGATGCCGAAATTGAGGTCCGCGGGGAAGGCCTCCGTTACGTCAGCCGAGGCGGGCTGAAGCTGGAAAAGGCAATGTCGGTTTTCCCGATTGAACTGAACGGAAAAATTACCATGGATATCGGCGCCTCGACCGGTGGATTTACCGATTGTATGCTGCAAAACGGAGCCAAAAAGGTTTATTCGATTGACGTAGGTTACGGTCAGCTGGCCTGGAAGCTTAGAACCGATGAACGGGTTGTAAACCTCGAACGAACCAACGTGCGTTATTTAACAAAGGAACAGGTTCCGGATCTAATCGATTTTTTCAGCGTCGATGTATCCTTTATCTCGTTATGTCTTGTTTTGCCCGTTGCCAGAAATTTTATGGCGGAAAACGCGCAGGCGGTTTGCCTTATTAAACCTCAGTTTGAAGCCGGTCGTGGAAAAGTCGGTAAAAAAGGGGTCGTGCGGGACAAAGCGGTTCATATTGAAGTAATTGAAAAAATTGTACATTTTGTGCAGGAAAACGGGTTCTCGGTACTTGGACTGACTTTTTCCCCGGTGAAAGGACCGGAGGGGAACATTGAATATTTGATTTACCTCCAAAAATCAGAACAGCCGCAAAGTATTCCTTTGGATATTCGCGCTTTGGTAGAAGAATCACATAATCAGTTAAGTGGCGGTGTATAACGTGAAAATTGCAGTAATGCCAAACTTAAGTAAAACAAACGCTCAGCTTCATACGGAAAGAGTCATCACAAAGCTGCAAGGACTCGGTGCGGAAGTCCTGATGAAATCGGCTTTTGAAAGATGTTTTCCTGACATGGGTGTAACTTTCTATACGGATTTTTTTCGGCTGATGGAGGACTGCGACGCAGTGATTGCAGTCGGTGGGGACGGCACGATTATTCATTTCGCGCGTCATGCAGCAGCAGTGGAAAAACCGATTTTAGGTATTAACGTTGGCCGGCTTGGATTTGTGGCGGGACTTGAAACCGACGAACTGGATGCTCTGAAAAATCTGGTTGATGGAAATTATACCATTGAACATCGCATGATGCTGGATATCCGGTTTGAACAGGATCACAAGACTTTGGTCTATCAGGCGTTAAACGACGCGGTTCTTGCACGCGGTGCTCTGTCCAGGATTTTGGATTTTCAGGTGAACTTCAATAATGCCAATATCGGAAATTACCGTGCGGACGGGTTGATCGTTTCCACGCCGACTGGGTCCACCGCGTATTCGCTTTCTGCCGGAGGCCCTGTAATAGATCCCAGCTTGAAATGCATTCTGCTGACGCCGATTTGCCCTCACTCGCTGATGAACCGTCCCGTCGTGTTTGGGTCGGAATCAAAGCTAAGCCTACAGGCGTATTCCAATTATGAAAGTGAAATTTTTCTTACAGTTGACGGGGAATATTCCGTTCGGGTTGCCGACCACCAAAGTATTGAAATCGCTCGCTCCAATCAAACAGCGAGAATCATTAAATTAAAACAGGATAATTTTTATGAGATTGTAAACGAAAAATTAGCGGAAGGGAGAAACTAATTTGAAAACTCGACGACATGCAAAAATACTGGAGCTGATCAGTCAATATAATATCGATACGCAGGAAGAACTACTTAGGCTGCTCCGGCAGGGTGGTTTTGACGTAACGCAAGCCACTGTTTCAAGGGATATTAAGGAGTTGAGATTAGTCAAAACCCTTTCGGAAGATGGAAAATATAAATATTCAATTGGCACGGATAATACCAAAGATTTTTCTTCCAAATTTTATTCTCTATTAGTCGATTCCACGGTGTCGATTAATTATGCCTGCAATCTAGTCGTCATCAAATGCCTTTCCGGAATGGCACAGGCTGTTTGCGCTTCAATGGATTCCATGCACTGGAACGGCGTGGTCGGAACTTTGGCAGGGGAAGATACGATTTTTGTCGCCTGTAAATCCGAGGCAGAAGCCGAAAATATGGTAGCCGAACTTAAAAAAATGATTGGGTGATGATATATGCTTTCTCAGCTGTATATTGAAAATATCGCCGTCATTGAAAAAGCATCGATTGATTTCCACAATGGATTCAATGTGCTGACCGGTGAAACCGGAGCCGGAAAATCCATGATCATCGATTCCATTCATGCGATTATGGGAGAACGAACCTCAAGGGAACTGGTTCGTACAGGTGCCCGTTCTGCCTATGTAAGCGCCGTATTTTCCAATCCCAGTGAAAAAGCCCGTCAAAAATTAGAGCAGCTTGGTTATGTAACCGAGGAAGACGGAACCCTGATGATACAGCGAGAAATCAACCCGGAAGGTAAGGCTGTCTGCAGAATTAACGGCAGACCGGCGTCGGTTTCAATTTTGAAAGAGCTTGGGCCGGAACTTTTGAATATTCACGGTCAGCATGAAAGTTATGAACTGCTTTCGGCGGATCTTCATATTCACTATATTGACCGTATGGGAGTCCCGGCGGAATTGCTGGAACAGTACCACACCTGCTATGAGAATATGCGCAGGATTCAGCGGGAACTTTCCTCTTTCCGTATGGATGAACAGCAGAAAGCACGGCAAATCGACCTTCTGACCTATCAAATTGAAGAACTGGAAGCCGCGGATCTGCGCGAGGGAGAACAGGAAGAACTGAATCAGCGCCGCACTATGTTTATGAACAGCGAAAAAATCGCGGCAGCTCTGGCCGCTGCCAAAACAGCGCTGGACGGCGACGAAGAGATGCAGGGTGCGGTTGCTTCAATTGCTTCTGCTTCCTCCGCTCTGAGCGAGGCGGAACGCTTTTTGCCGGATTTACATAGTCTGACGGAAAGAATCCAAACCATCAAATACGATTTGCAGGACTGTACGGAAGAACTGCGCAACTTTGCTTCCCAAACCGAATACGATCCGCAGGAGTTAGAGCAGGTGGAAGCTCGTCTGGATCAAATTTATCGCTTAGGATTAAAGTACGGCGGTTCGGTGGAGGAGATGCTGGCGTTTCTGGAACAGTCAAAAGAACAGCTGAACCAAATCCAGCTTTCCGACGAAACGATTGCACGCTTGAATCAGGAGTATGAGCAGGCTTTAAAGAAAACGCAGACACTCGCAGACCAGCTCTCTGAATATCGCAGAAGAACATCGGAAACCTTTGCCGCCAAGGTCAAGCAGGAACTTCGCTTTTTGGATATGCCGAATATTGATTTTGAGGTCATTCAGGAAACCGTTCCGCTTTATTCGCTTGGGTGTGACAAGCTGGAATTTTATATTTCCACCAATCCGGGCGAACCCGCGAAGCCGATTGCAAAAATTGCTTCCGGCGGCGAGCTTTCCCGCATTATGCTGGCAATAAAAACCGTTCTCGCAGACAAAGACGAGATTGATACGCTCATCTTTGATGAAGTGGATACGGGAATCAGCGGAAGCGCCGCCCAGAAAGTTGGGATGAAACTGCGTGAGGTCGCGAAAAACCGCCAGGTAATCTGCGTCACACATCTGGCACAAATTGCGGCGCTTGGGGATACTCAGTTTTTGATTAAAAAGCACGTTCACGACAATAAAACTTATACCGATGTAACCGAACTGGATTATGAAGGCAGAAAAGCGGAGCTTGCCCGTATTATGGGTGGAACTGAAATTACCCCACTTATGTTGCAAAACGCGGCGGAAATGCTGAATATGGCGCATAAAGATGGAGATACTTGACAAATGATTTAAAATTCATTATAATTTTTGAAAAGCAATGAAGGGAAGAAGTAAGCTGATTTAGCCGGCAAAGAGAGTCCGCGGTTGGTGGAAGCGGGTACGGCGATGAGCTGAAATACATCCCGGAGCCGCCCGCTGAACGGGGAACCAAGTAGGTGAGGCCGTGGCAGCGCACGTTACAGCGCCTGGGTATGTTAGTACCCGTAAGGCCGTATCTGTGAGGGTACGGTGAATGAGGTGGTACCGCGGATTTTCCGCCCTCTGCACAAAACGCAGGGGGCTTTTTTATTGCCCCCGAAAAATTGGAGGTAACAGTAAGAATGGGAGTATTTGAAGAACTAAAAGCAAGAGGCCTGATTGCCCAGATGACGGACGAGGAAAAAATCCGTGATCTTCTAGACAATCACAAGATTAAATTCTACATCGGGTTTGACCCAACGGCGGACAGCCTGCACGTCGGCCATTTTCTTCAGATTATGGTAATGGCGCATATGCAGCGCGCGGGCCATGTTCCGATTGCGCTGTTTGGCGGCGGAACCGGTATGATTGGAGACCCCTCCGGAAAAACCGATATGCGTAAAATGCTAACCCCGGAAGAGATTAACCACAACATTGAATGTTTTAAGCGTCAAATGTCGCGACTGGTCGATTTTTCTGACGGCAAGGCCATTATGGCAAACAACGGCGACTGGCTGTTGAACCTGAACTATATTAAATTTCTGCGCGATGTCGGCGTGCATTTTTCCGTAAACCGGATGCTGGCTGCCGAATGCTACAAGCAGCGTCTGGAGCGTGGTCTTTCCTTCTTTGAATTAAACTATATGATCATGCAGAGCTACGATTTTCTGGAACTGAATCACCGGTACGACTGCCAAATGGAGCTTGGCGGCGACGACCAGTGGAGCAACATCATCGGCGGCGTAGAGCTTATCCGCCGCAAAGAGGGGAAAGATGTTTACGGCATGACCTTCGCACTGTTGACTAACAGCGAAGGAAAGAAGATGGGAAAAACAGAACGCGGCGCTGTTTGGCTTGACCCGAACAAGACCAGCCCGTTCGATTTCTACCAGTATTGGAGAAACATCGGTGATGCCGATGTCATTAAATGCCTGAAATTCCTTACTTTCCTGCCTCTGGAAGAAATTCAGGAACTGGAAAAGCTGGAAGGCGGCGAGCTGAACAAAGCGAAGGAAATCCTTGCGTATGAAGTAACCAAATCCATTCACGGTGAGGAAGAAGCGAAGAAGGCGCAGGAAGGCGCTCGCGCGCTGTTTGGGGCAGGTACCAACACGGAACACATGCCCACGACAGAAATCTCTGAGAACGATTTTACCAATGGTGAAATCGGCCTTTTGGATGTTCTGGTAAAGACCAAGTTGGTTCCATCAAAGGGAGAGGGAAGGCGTCTTGTGGAACAGGGCGGAATTTCCATTGATGATGTAAAAGCAGCCAGCGGTACGCTTAAACTGACCATGGAACAGTTTGAAAAAGGATATGTCATTATTAAAAAAGGGAAAAAGGTATTTCATAAGGTTGTCTTAACAAAATAATCCAAATTTTTCTTTTGAAAATAACCCATGCCAAGTTTCGTTGGCATGGGTTATTTTGGCAAAAAGGGCAATACTATTTTTGATTTATCCGGCCTTTCATTTTGCGCCGATCTGCACTGACCTAGAGGTGAAATCGTGAGGAAGTATTGCTCCTGTATTATTGCTCCGGCCGCTGTTATGGGAATCATGCTGACTCTATACGCATGCTACAGCATTTACCCGTTCGGCGACCGAACGATTGCCTGGTGTGATATGAATCAACAGGTAATTCCCTTTCTAATGGATTTTAAGGATATTCTATCCGGAAAAACCAATCTGTTTTTGAATCTTCAAAATGCCGGCGGTATGAGCTTTTGGGGTGTTTTTCTATTTTTTATTTCCAGCCCGTTTACTCTTCTTGTTTTGCTTGTTAGCAAACAGGAAATTTATCATCTGGTCAATATTCTCGTTTTACTGAAAATGATGACCTGCGGGTTTACCGCAAGCATTTTTTTTCGGCGTAGACTGGGTACCCTGAATTGGCTACAGAATGCTTCACTTTCTCTGATGTATGCCTTTTCCGGATATGCCATGTTTTATTATCAGAATCATGTCTGGCTGGACATGATGTACCTGTTCCCGGTGTTGCTGATTGGATTATTGAACCTTGCCGAAACCGGTAAACCCCGGTTATATATTTTGACTTTTTCCGCAATTATGGCAGTCAATTTTTATCTCAGCTATATGGTATCCGTTTTTCTGGTACTAGCCGCCGGCCTCTACCTCGCATTTTGTACACCAAAGCAAACGCGTGGAAAAGTCCTCCTTCTGTTTGGTGCTTCTACGTTTCTGGTAATGCTGTTGACGGCGGTCATTTGGATTCCCTCGTTCTATCAGTATCTCGCTTCGGCAAGAAGCGGCAGCCTGCTGAATAAACTGCGCGGCGGAAACCTGTATAGTCAATGGGAAACCAACGCTTCTGTAATCCTTGCTACCGGCGCATTAATTACCGCTCTCATCCTTTATTTTCAATCTTTAGGCAAAAGCCATAACAGAAAAACGGATTTTCTCTTCTGCATGATCCTTCTAACTTTAATCCCCGTTTTTATTGACCCAATTAATAAAATGTGGCACACAGGAAGTTATCAGGCGTTTCCGGTACGTTACGGCTATATCCCCATTTTTTTCAGCCTGATTTTGTATGGAATCCTTTTAGCCCAACCGAGAACTTTTAAATCAGGAACCAGGATTCCGCTTTTTCTCGGGATTTTTTCCGTTTTCGGGGTAGCTTGGCTGGCTTTTTATTTTATCGATCAAAAATACAGAACGCTTACCGTATATACGAGATCCCTTTGGTGCTCCAGGAGTGAGTTCTACCTCGTTTTGATTTTTTCAGCGGCCGCTGCCATTTCTTATTATTTTATTGCATCCTTATGCCGCAGAAACAGGAATTACGAAAAAATTGGATCCGTTTTACTTTGTCTTACTGTTTTCATCGAGTGTGTTTTCAATACGACGGTTTATATGGTTTCGCCCATAAGCAACGCGTCCTCCTATTCTTTAATCACCGATCTTGCCGAGCGTATTCAGGATGACGATTTATACCGCGTAAAAACGAAACAGAAATATTTTGAAGTAAACTTAATTGGGGCACTGGGCTATAATTCCCTCAGTCATTATACTTCACTGACGAATCAGAACTTTCTGTATCTAATGAAAAAGCTTGGATATTCTTCCTATTGGATGGAAGTAAGTTCCAATGGCGGAACGGAACTTTCCGATGCGCTTTTAGGAAATCGTTACACGATTGTTCATAGCGGCAATGGGGAAGAGAGCAGCCGAATTATTTATCAGAATGACCGGTATGCAATCGAGCAGAATCCCACCGGTTTACCGGTAGGAGTTCTGATACCGGATCTCAATCCGGCTGCCGTCCAAAAGCTCCCACAAGCTTCCAGGGTAGGAATCCAGGAATTTCTTTTTGAATCGATTTTTCAGGCAAAAGAACAACTGTTCACCGAATGTGTACCAACCAAGCTGGATAATGTCAGCATTACCAAAAACAAAATTATCCGGCCAAATTCCGCCCACCCAGGATATATCACCTATTCCATTCCGGTTTCGGACAAGACAACGCTGTATTTTGACTGCTTTTACAAACTTTCCAACAAACTGGTTGAGCCTATAAACTCCAGTCTCAGCATTTCTGTGAATGAAAAAGTAGTAGAATTCGATTACCCTAGCCAGAACAATAATGCGATTTTGAATCTTGGAACTTTTCAGAATCAAAACGTAGACATTGAAGTGGAGGTGAAGAAGGATATTTCCGTCAGTTCTTTCGGTTTAAGTGCAATGAAAAACAGCGTTTTTCAGCGCGCCATCCATTCGTTGCAATCCGCGTCACTCCGGCAGCAGGGCAACAGCATCATGGGAACGGCAAAAGCAAATTCCGACGGGGAATACCTTTTTCTTCCAATCAATTATGACGCGGGGTATACTGCCTATGTAAACGACCAAAAGGTCCCCATTGAACCGGTTTTTGATTCCATGATGGCTATAAAATTAAAGAAAGGGGAGAATACAGTTTCTATCCGCTATATACCCCAAGGATTTTTGGCTGGAATGTGGATTTCGGTAATTGGAGGAATTGCCTGTGTTTTAGCCGCTCGATTTAAAACTCAGCTGCTGCAGAAGGCACGGGCAATAGAATATCCTATACAAATTGTGTTTAGTCTTGTTTTTGCCTGCGTATTTTTTATGATTTATATTTTCCCTCTGCTTGTTTTTTATAAAAAATAAACGGCCGGTAACGTACCGGCCGTTTCAGCCTGTCGAAAAAGTCCAGTGAAAGCTGGGCTTTTTCGTTGTAAAATGGTAAAATATAGACAGGTGATGAAAGATGCTGGAACGGGAAAAACTACGCAGAGATGCAGTGGAATTTGTGAATACAGACCTATTGGTGCCGGGAAATCATCTGCTGCGAAAGATTGACAGCGCGGTAGATTTTAGCCATATTTATGATTTTGTAGAAGATTTGTATTGTGAGGGCAACGGTCGTCCCAGTGTGGACCCGGTCGTCCTGTTTAAGATTGTTCTGATCCAGCATCTGTACGGAATTCCCTCTTTACGCCGGACGATGCAGGAAATCAATATGAATATCGCGTATCGGTGGTTTCTGGGATATACACTGAACGAGGAGCTGCCGCATTTCTCCACTGTGAGTTACAATTTTAAGCACCGGTTCACAGAGGAAACCGTGGAGCAGGTGTTTTCGTGGATTTTGCAGGAGGCAAATTACGCCGGATATTTGGAGCCGGAAGCAGTATTTGTGGATGGGACGCATATCAAAGCAAACGCCAACATCAACAAAAAGATCAAAAAGGCAGTTCCTCAGGCGGCAAAGCGATATGCCTCAGAATTAATGGAAGAGGTTAACGCTGACCGGGAAGATCATGGGAAGAAGCCATTCGACAGTACTCCGAAACCGCCGAAGGAAAAAGAAATCATGGTGTCCAAAACAGACCCGGAAAGCGGGTTGTTCCAAAAGGGAGAACACAAGAAGTGCTTTGCCTACGAAGCACATACGGCCTGCGACAAACACAATTTTGTCCTTGACGTTGAGGTGACTCCGGGAAACGTACATGACAGTGTAGCATTTGACGCGGTCTATGGCAAAGTGACTCAACGGTTTCCTGAAATTGAAACGGTGGTGGCGGACGCCGCATACAAAACGCCGCATATCTGTAAACGGGTGTTTGACGACGGGCGGGTACTTTCCACAGCATACAAGCGGCCAATGACCAAAGCAGGAAATCTGGAATGGTGGAAGTATGTATACGACGAATATTATGACTGTGTGATCTGCCCGGAATATCAGGTTCTGCATTATGCAACAACCAACCGTGAGGGATACCGGGAATACAAAAGCCGGAGTTACATCTGCGAAAAATGTCCATTCCGTTCTCGCTGCACCGAGAGTAAAAGCTGTACGAAAACCGTAACGCGGCATGTGTGGCAGGATTATGTGGAGCTTGCGGAAGATATCCGACACACACCGAAATACAAAGAGCTTTACAAAAAACGAAAAGAAACCATTGAGCGTGTCTTCGCCGATGCAAAAGTGAAATATGGGATGCGGTACACGCTCTACCGGGGCTTAACTCAAGTGACGAATTGGGTTAAGCTTAAGTTTGCTGCCATGAATCTCAAAAAGCTGGCAATGTGGAAATGGAGGGATGGCCATCCCTCCGGGTTTTTATTGATTTTACTTTGCTTATTTTCCTATCCTGCATATTATCAAGAGAACCCATCCTTCGTTTAACCGCGTTGGATGGGTTCTTCGACAATCTGAAACGGCCGGTAACGTACCGGCCGTTTATTTCTGCTTTATTGCTTTGTGCAGAATTTTTTTTCAATTTCTTGTAGTGTCTGATTAAAATCAGCTGCCGTAACTAGGAGGGAAATATCCACTTCGGAGGTCGTGATAATGCGAATATCCGTTTCAATCATTGCCGCGGCCTGAAACACCTCTGCAGCAACGCCGGGGGAGTTTTTCATTGCCGGATCATATACGGATATTTTGCAGTTTCCGCTGCTTACAATGGTTTTGATTTTTGATTTCTCGTGCAGTTCCGACGTAAATGCCAGAATTTTTCCTAAATCATTATCCGCAATGGTAAAGGAAACTGAGGTAAAGGTTCCCTGGGTCGGAGCCAGAGAAATCATGTCGACATCCACACCGAAATCAGCGATATGCCGAAACACGTCTGCAATAAACTTTAAATCAGACGGACAATTTTGAAGAGTAATCAGCGTAATATCGTTTGTGGTGGTAATCACGGGATTCATAATCATTCAAATACCTCCTATCTTAATAAATCAGACATCTGGTACAATCCTGCAGGCTGTTTCACTAAAAAATGTGCGGCGTTAATCGCACCGTTTGCAAAGATTTCCTTAGACTGGGCACTGTGGGACAGGGTAATCACTTCCTGCTGGCCGGCAAAAATGACTTCGTGCTCGCCTACAATGGTTCCACCGCGTACCGAATGAATTCCGATTTCGGAGGGATCCCGTTTTTTACGCTGGGAATGACGGTCATACATGTAATGTGTTGCGCCTTCCCGCACGGATGAAATCTCATCGGCTATCATTAAAGCGGTGCCGCTGGGAGCGTCAACTTTCTGACTGTGATGCTGCTCTATAATTTCAATGTCAAAATCCTTGCCCAAAACCTGTGCTGCTTTCCGAGAAAGTTCAATCAGCAGGTTTACACCAAGTGACATATTTCTGGAATAAAATACAGGGATTTTCTCCGCCGCCTGCTCCACCTGCTTAACTTGATCCTTATCATACCCCGTGGTGCAGAGAACAATCGGCATCTGACGGCTCAACGCATAATCCAGCAGGGAAGAGAGCAGCGCAGGATGTGAAAAATCAATGATAACGTCCGCTGTTTCCGTAATCTCCGACGGGTTGGAATAAACGGGATAATCATTTTGAACTGACTGATTTTTGTCGATTCCGCAGACAATACGGCAATCTTTACTCTGCGCGGCACAATCGGTGATGACACGACCCATTTTTCCGTTGCAGCCGCTGAGTATTATCCTTATCATTTTAACGTTCCTCCGAAAATTAGTGTACCAAATCCAGCTTTTTCAAAATCGCATAAAGCTTTTTCTGTGCTTCTTCGTTCATGGTGGTTAACGGAAGTCGACAGTCGCCGCAATCCATTCCCACCATCTTCATCGCAGCTTTGATCGGAATCGGATTGATATCCATGAAAAGGCCATCCATAAGCTCCAGATATTTCAAAAATACCAAACGGCTGGCTTCCGTATTCCCGCTCATATAATCTGCGCAAATCTGGTGCATCTGCCGCGGCAGAATATTGGCAAATACCGATATGACTCCTTTGCCGCCTAGAGACAGAATTGGAAGGGTCTGATTGTCTTCTCCAGAATAAACGACTAAGTCATCACCGCAGAGAGAAATGGTTTTTGCAACGGAAGAAATATCGCCGTTTGCTTCCTTGGTCGCTACGATATTCGGATGCTTAGAAAGCTCAACATACGTTTCCGGTTTAATGTTGCAGCCGGTTCTGGAAGGAACATTGTACAGAATGATCGGAATCTCCACCCGGTCGGCAATGTAGGTATAGTGTTTGACCAGACCAACCTGAGAAGTCTTATTGTAATAGGGGGTAACCAATAATAGAGCATCGGCACCAAGCTGTTGTGCAGATTGAGAAAGCTCTACGGCGTAACGCGTGTCGTTGCTGCCGGAACTGGCAATTACCGGGATTTGTTTTTTGGTCCGCTCCACGGCAAACCGAATCGCTTTACAGTGCTCATCGTGATTTAAAACCGGTGATTCTCCCGTAGTGGCACAAACAATCAGCGCATCCGTTCCGTTTTTTATATGAAAATCTATTAACTTTCCATACATGTCATAATTAATGGACCCATCCTCGTTCATCGGGGTTACCAGTGCAACACCGGACCCGGTAAAAATGAGCTTCTTCATACAAAATTACCTCCAAAATTGATCAAAACACTTACCAATACACTAACAAATTAGATGAACAGTTCCGTCATTGGGCAGCAATTCGAAGCCTCAAAAACACAGTGCTAAGAGGCTTCGATTTGCTTTTATCCGTTTCTGCTTAATCCAAATAACCCTTTGCGCACAGAAGTTCTGCCATCAGAACTGCGCCGCCTGCTGCACCGCGAAGCGTGTTGTGGGAAAGGCATACAAATTTAATATCGTACTGCGTATCCGGGCGAAGGCGTCCAATGGACACGGCCATTCCGTTTTCCAGGTTGCGGTCCAGCCGGCTTTGAGGACGGTCTTCTTCACGGAAATAATGCAGAAACTGTTTGGGCGCGCTGGGCAGCTGCATCTTCTGCGGAACTCCTTTATAGTTTTCCCAGCGGGAAATAATTTCTTCCATTTCTACTTTCTTTTCATAAGAAGCAAACACGGCCGCCGTGTGCCCATCTGACACCGGCACACGCAGGCACTGGGACGTAATGCAGGGAGAAGTGGCGTTTACAATCACGCCGTTTTCCACATGACCCCAGATTTTCAGCGGTTCATTTTCTGATTTGCCTTCTTCACCGCCGATAAACGGAATCACATTGTCCAGGCTTTCCGGCCATGTTTTAAACGTTTTTCCGGCACCGGAAATTGCCTGATAGGTGCAGGCCAAAACTCTGGTTACATTAAGATCCATTAATGGATGGATCGCCGGAACATAGCTTTGCAAGGAACAGTTGGATTTTACAGCAATAAACCCACGCTTTGTTCCCAGGCGTTTCCGCTGGGAAACAATCACTTCCGCATGGTCGGCATTGATTTCCGGAATGATCATCGGAACATCCGGAACGCCGCGGTTGGCACTGTTGTTGGACATTACCGGGCATTCTGCTTTGGCGTATTTTTCTTCCAATGCTTTAATCTCGTCTTTTTTCATGTTAACGGCACAAAATACGAAATCAACCAAGGAAGCAACCTTTTCAACGTCTTTTTCGGCATCAAATACTACCATTTTTGCCATGCTTTTCGGCATGGGTGTAGTCATCAGCCAATGGTCGCCCACAGCTTCTTCGTATGTTTTGCCGGCAGAACGGGAACTAGCAGCCAAAGCAGTTACCGTAAACCAAGGGTGATTTTCCAGCAATGTGGCAAATCTTTGACCTACCATACCCGTTGCGCCGATGATACCTACACTGTACTTTTTCATTGTTCTTTACCTCCTATAATATATGTTCGAATGGTATAAAAATATCATGATAATAAAAAAACCGGTTGAAAACCGGTCGTCAACAAAATATAATAGAACTGTTCGCCATAAACCGGAAGTTAATACAACCGGTGTCTGTTGATAGCGCTCCATCATATCTTCATATGACGACAGTTGAATTGTTATTCACAAAGCAACCAGGCAGATACCCGCCGCACAGTATCCCCTTCGGCAATTTTTCCTTTCACAAATCCTCGCCGGCTGGCGGCAGCCTCATATTTGCTACTCATAAAAATTGCGCCTCTATCGATATATAAATTTTTATTATAATACCATGGCTTGCTATTGCTTGTCAAATTATTTATAATGAACATCTGCATTGCAAATATGGAAGATAATCAGATGGAACGTAATGGACGTACAAACTAATGTCCGCTGAGCGGACGTGGAGGTTAAAAATGGAACTTGACTTAAACAATCTGCAAACAAAAGACTTCTATTATGATTTACCGCAGGAGCTGATTGCGCAAACACCGGCCGAACCGCGCGATCATTCCCGCCTGATGACACTGAACAAAAAAACAGGGGAGCTTTCCCACAAACATTTTTACGACATTTTGGATTACCTTAATCCGGGTGACTGCCTTGTACTAAACGATTCCCGTGTCCTTCCCGCACGCCTGTACGGAATAAAGGAAGGCACCGGTGCAAAAGTAGAATTTCTGCTTTTGACCCACAAAGAGGGGGACGACTGGGAAGTGCTCTGTGGCCCAGGAAAGCGTGCAAAGCCCGGTTCCCGCTTTGTATTCGGCGATGGCTTAATGACGGCGGAGGTAATTGATATCGTTGATGAAGGCAACCGCATCGCGAGATTTCACTATACTGGCAACTTTTATGAAATTTTGGATCAAATTGGCCAAATGCCTCTGCCGCACTATATTACCAAGCCGCTGGAAGACAATGAGCGCTACCAGACCGTGTACTCCAAAGAAGTAGGATCGGCTGCAGCCCCAACCGCCGGTCTGCATTTTACGCCGGAACTGCTGGACGCTGCACGTGCAAAAGGCGTAAAAGTGGAATTTGTAACCCTGCATGTCGGGCTTGGAACATTCCGCCCGGTGACAGCGGAAAAGGTCACCGACCATAAAATGCATTCCGAGCACTATTACCTGCCCAAAAAGACCGCCGATGCAATCAATGAAACGAAGAAAAACGGCGGGCGGGTAATTGCGGTAGGAACCACCAGCTGTCGCACCCTTGAAACAGTAGGCACAAAATACGGTGAAATCAAGGAATGCGATGGTTGGACCGATATCTTTATTTATCCTGGTTATAATTTTAAAGTACTGGATGGTTTGATTACTAATTTTCATCTTCCCGAAAGTACGCTCATCATGTTGGTATCCGCTCTTGCCGGATACGACCACACCATGAATGCATACAAAGTGGCCGTTCAGGAAAAGTACCGCTTCTTCAGCTTTGGCGACGCCATGTTAATTTATTGAAAGGAACAACTGAATGTATCAGCTAAAGAAAACAATCGGAGCAGCCCGGCGCGGGGAGTTTTCCACTCCACACGGAACCATACAGACTCCCGCTTTTATGAACGTAGCCACAGCCGGCGCGATTAAAGGCGGCGTTTCCGCTCTGGATTTAAAAAATCTGAAATGTCAGGTTCAGCTTTGCAATACCTACCACCTCCACCTGCGCCCGGGAGATGAAACTGTTAAAAAACTGGGCGGCCTTCATAAATTCACCCGCTGGGACGGACCAATTCTGACGGACAGCGGCGGTTTTCAGGTTTTTTCCCTCGCAAAGCTCAGGAATATTAAAGAAGAGGGCGTAACCTTCGCATCCCACATTGATGGCCACAGAATTTTTATGGGGCCAGAGGAAAGCATGCAGATTCAGTCCCACCTTGGTTCCACCATTGCAATGGCGTTTGACGAGTGTGTGGCAAACCCGGCGGAATACGACTACGCGAAGCAGTCCTGCGAACGCACCGTGCGCTGGTTGTACCGCTGCAAGGCAGAAATGGACCGGCTGAATTCCTTGCCGGACACCATCAATCCCGAACAGATGCTTTGGGGAATTAATCAGGGCAGCACGTACGAAGATCTTCGCATTGCAAATATGAGGCAGATCCGTGAACTGAATCTGGACGGCTATGCCATTGGAGGACTCGCAGTGGGGGAAAGCGCCGAAGAAATGTACCGTATTATTGAGGCGGTGGAACCGGAAATGCCGAAGGATAAGCCGCGCTACCTAATGGGTGTGGGTACGCCGACCAACATTCTGGAATCCGTCAAACGCGGTGTCGATATTTTTGACTGCGTCATGCCGACACGCAACGCCCGCCACGGCCATGTCTTTACCTGGGAAGGATGCCGGAATCTATTCAACGCCAAATACGAATTGGACGAGAGTCCTCTGGATGAAACCTGTGACTGTCCGGTTTGCCGCAATTTTACACGCGCATATATCCATCATCTTTTCAAGAGTGGTGAAATGCTGGCAATGCGTCTCTGCGTCATGCATAATATCTATTTCTATAATACGCTTCTGGAACGAATCCGGCAGGCCATGGACACGGACACATTTTCTACTTTTTATGAAGAAAACCGTGAAAAACTTAGTCTAAGGATATAATAATGCTTGCATGACCGGCAATTTGTTGATATAATCAAAGCATTAAATGGAGGTGCAGTAAAAGGATGAATTTTTACGCTTTAACAACCCAGGCAGCCGGCGACGGTAACATGTGGTTTATCATCATCATTTATGCCGTTGTAATCGGTGGGTTGTATTTTTTGTTAATGCGTCCGCAAAACAAAAAGAAGAAAAAAGAAGAACAGATGCGCAAGAATGTGCAAATTGGCGATGAGATCACTACGATCGGCGGGATTTCCGGGCGTGTCGTCGGAATTAAGGAAGATACAGATTCTTTGATTATTGAAACCGGTTCCGATCGGGCAAAACTCAGAATCAAACGCTGGGCAATCGGAAGCGTCGACACAATTCATGACGACGCGGAATGATTGAATAAAATAACGACGTATATCCGGCGCTCCCTCTGAATATCTATATTATTAGATATTGGAGGGAGCGCTGATTATGAAGAGCAATAAACATTCAAATGAAAATCCGGTTCTGGGAGCGCTACGCGCCATAATTATCGGGTGCGTAATTGGTGCGGCATTTTGTGCCGCATTGCTGGGCGTCTTTTCACTGGCATTTGTTTCAGCAGGGAATATCCCGCAGGACTTTATATCCCCGCTGGTCATTGCCCTTTCCGTGCTCAGTGCGTTTTTGGCGGGATTTATTACCGCTAAAATTTCGAAAAAGCGCGGTTTGATCTACGGAATGCTTTCCGGAGTATTGCTGTTCCTTTTGTTCCTTCTTGCAGGGTTGGCGGCATCTCAAGGCCCGGTGTCTATGGAAGCCGGAATCCGTCTGGTCATTATGGCTCTCGCAGGGGCAATCGGCGGTTTTCTCGGCGTGAACAAGAAGTCCAAATAGTTGGTGATTTTTCGCCTCATAACCAAAACCCGGTAAAATAACACTTTTCATATTCTTTCCCTTGTGGTATAATAGGGAACGGACTAATGTTGACATGGAAACGGAGGCTTAAGAATGAAACAGATTAAAACACTGAATAAAGCGAACTTAAAAGAGAGCGCTGTGAAAGGCGGCTGCGGCGAATGCCAGGCTTCCTGCCAATCGGCTTGCAAAACATCCTGCACCGTAGCAAATCAGAAGTGCGAAAACGCAAACCGATAATTCGCTTTCCATCCGAAATCATTAAGGGACAGAATTCTGTCCCTTAAATTTTGCTTTTTAGTCGGTTCTGTCGGTTTTATTTCCAGAGCAACTTTCGAAATGCCGGCAGAATGCAATTTAAAACGGTAGGAGAAAACCAAATGATACATAAGTATTCCCTTAATGGTTATCGATTTGTTTTGGACACTAACAGCGGCGCGGTGCACCTATTTGAAGCAGCACCGTACGAAATGTTGGATTATTTGGATGACAGTGTGCCCGACTGCCCGCCGGACAAATTGATAGCGGAAATGAAGGGTAAATATGATGAGAATACCATTCAGGAAGCTTACGAAGAGCTGAAAGAGCTTTATCATGAAGGGCTGCTGTTTTCTGCAGACGAATACGAACAATTTGCCGGCATGATGAAGAATGCTCCGATTAAGTCGATGTGTCTGAATATCGCGCACGACTGTAACCTTCGCTGTGAATACTGCTTTGCGGCCAAAGGCGATTTCGGCCGCGGAAGAATGCTGATGCCATTTGAAGTCGGCAAAAAGGCAATCGACTTTTTAATAGAGAACTCGAAAGGCAGACATAACCTGGAAGTGGATTTCTTCGGCGGTGAGCCACTGATGAATTTCGATGTGGTAAAACAGGTTGTGAACTATGCGCGCAGCATTGAAAAGCAGCATAATAAAAATTTCCGTTTTACCATTACAACAAACGGTCTTTTACTTTCGGACGATAAAATCGATTATATCAATCGTGAAATGTCAAACTGTGTTCTTTCCTTGGACGGAAGAAAAAGCGTAAACGACCGTCTCCGCGTTCGTGTGGACGGAAGCGGCTGCTATGATACTGTGGTACCAAAATTTCAAAAGCTGGTTGCCACACGCGGCGATAAGGACTATTATGTCCGCGGCACTTTTACAAAGCATAACCTTGATTTTACAAACGATATTCTGCATTATGTGGATCTCGGCTTTGACCAGATTTCGATGGAGCCGGTGGTATCCGACCCGAAACTGGATTACTCGATTGACGAAGGCGACCTGCCGAGGGTATTCGAAGAATACGAACACTTAGCTAATGTGATTATAGAGCGGAAAAAGCAGGGGAAAGGCTTTAACTTCTTCCACTTCAACGTGGATTTGCAGCAGGGGCCCTGTGCTATTAAGCGCCTGCGCGGCTGCAGCTGCGGCAACGAATATGTCTGTGTCACTCCGGAAGGGGATATTTTCCCATGCCACCAGTTTGTTGGGGATGACTCCTGGAAAATGGGAAATATTCTAGACGGTTCCTTTGACATGGAGAAAAAGAATGAATTCGCCCTTACCAATATTTACAGTAAGCCGGACTGCAAAAACTGCTGGGCCAAATTCTATTGCAGCGGCGGATGCAACGCAAATAACTGGCAGTATGAAAAGGACGTTCACAAAGCTCACGAAATCTCATGTAAACTTGAGAAGAAACGCGTGGAGTGCGCAATTATGATTCAGGCTGCTCTCGCTGAATAAAGCAAACAGGGTGTATGGAGGATCTTCCATGGAGGATCTCACATGCGCCCTGTTATACGTGTTTACATAAACATATTTACATAATATCTTGTTAGGTTACATAATATAATTTACATAAGTTTAAGCATTATGAATAAAAATGAAAATCTTGTAACTTTTTGTATTGCCTTGGAACATGAAATGTATTATAGTAAGTCTACACGGTTCAAAACGGTTGACCGCGTTTTTTAGGAGCCTGTACAAAAAGTTATGCGAGATGATTCCGGATAATCATAAGAAGCGAATAACGCTCATACACATTAACAGTTGCTCATGGGAGGGCTGTGTATGAACGTAATTGGGATAAGCCCTGGAAGAAAAAGGCGGTCCGCTTCAAAAGTTAGCTGGATTTCTTTTTTCTTTCAAGCGCTTTCGGAAAATAGGGCGATGGTTTTATTTGCGGTTTTTCTTTTGGGGGGAGTTGCCTGCGGAGCAATTCTTGCAAAACGAGCGGAGAACTCGTGGCTGGAAAAATTAGATTTCCTGTTCTGCAGTAATTTTAAAGCCAGAGCCGCTCAGCCGCTGTTGTCTGTATTTTGTGCTTCTTTTGCATCGTCGTTTCTTTTTATTTTATTCTGCTTTTTATGTGGTTTGTCCATGTGGGGAATGTTTTTCATTCCCTTTGTTGTCTTTTTCCGGGGTTTCGGTCTTGGTCTGACTTCCGGATATATTTATGCCGCTTATGCGTGGGAAGGGGTTTTGTACAATTTAGTAGTCATTTTACCTGGCGCACTATTTTGCTGCATTGCGATTCTACTAGCAGCAAGAGAAGGGACACGCTTTTCAAAACGGATGGCGGCTTGCGGCACTTCCGCTCCAAATGGGGTAATGAGCCGAAGTAATCTTAAGCTGTATCTAATGCGGTTTGGAGCAATTCTGGCACTTTCTTTTTTTGCGGCATTAATTGATTTGCTTCTATCCGCCTGTTTTGCGGGGTTGTTCCGTTTTTGAACATGAGGGGATAGGAAAAAATGAAGGACTTTTGTGAGGATTTCAGCGATTATTTAATTCATACAAAATCGGTATCCGCAAATACGCTGGATTCTTATGTACGCGATGTAAAACATTTTCTGGATTACTTATCGGCAGAGGATTTGCAAAGTCCAACCGAAGCAAACCAGAACACGATGGAAAACTATGTGAAAAATTTGAGTCGGTTAAAAAAATCGAATTCAACCATCACGCGAAACGTCGCGTCCATCCGTTGCTTCTACCAATATCTGATTATCAGTGGGAAGGCGCAGACTAACCCGGCTAAGGCAGTTAAGCTGGAAAAAATCCAGAAAAAAGTGCCGCAGATTTTAAGCGGAAAGGAAATCGAGCTTCTGCTGGCCCAGCCCAATATCAAGGAGCCAAAAGGCTGCCGTGACAAGGCGATGCTGGAATTGCTGTATGCCACAGGAATCCGGGTATCCGAACTAGTGGAACTGAATGTGGAGGACATTAACCTACACACTGGGATGCTTCGCTGCAGAACGGAAAAATCCGAGCGGATGATTCCTGTCTACCAGACTGCGATTTCTATGATTTCAGATTACATATTACGAGCCAGAAGCCTTATTATCGTTCCAGACGGCGGACATGCGTTGTTTACAAATTTGAATGGCCGCAGACTGACTCGTCAGGGCTTTTGGAAAATTGTAAAAGGTTATGCGGAGCAAGCCGGAATTGTAAAAGAAATTACCCCACATACACTGCGCCATTCGTTTGCGTTGCACCTGCTTGAAAATGGCGCCGATCTGAAAGATATTCAACATATGCTCGGACATGCGGATATATCTTCCACTCAGGTTTATGTCCACATGCTGAACGATCATTTTAAAGAGGTATATAATAATTGTCATCCTCGTGCAAAATTAGGTTAGGAGTGAAATCCATTGGGTTTATTCAGCAATCACTACAGTCGTCCCGGTCCGGGAGTTAGTAAAAACGAGCCAAAGAAAAAGCCTTTTTTCCTTTTTTGGGAATTGTATTTCCGCAAATTCTGGGATCTCATTAAATTAAATCTACTGTTTTGCATCCCGGTTGTTGCTGTTCTTGCATTGGTTTATTTTATGGGCCGATTTACGGGGGACACCTATTTTGTTTATCTTCCGGTAATTTTGCTTTCTCCGTTTTGCGCTGGGTTGTGCTTTGTTACTAGAAACTATGCTAGGGAAGAACACGCTTTTATTTTTTCGGACTTTAAAGAAGCAATCCAAAAAAATTGGCTGTATTTTTTAATCAACGGAGCTATTGTTTTTGTCGCGTACTTTATCCTCAGCGTGGCGATTTCCTATTATTCCTCACATGTAAGCGATAATTGGATTTTCTTTATCCCGCTGTCACTCTGTATCATCGTTTCCACTCTTTTTCTTTTCGCACAGTATTATTTCTCCGTCATGGCCATTACCTTTGACCTTAAGTTAAAGGACCTTTATAAAAATTCCTTTATATTCTCTATTTTAGGATTATGGAGAAATCTTCTGCTTACGGTTATTTTGGCCGTATTGCTCTTTATCATGTATATTCTGTTTAACTATAGTCCATTGACTATTATCATTGGTATTTTGCTGTTAGCGTTTTTGTTCTTCTCTTTGTGCATGTTCCTGATCAATTTTACGGTTTATCCATTAATCGATAAAATTATGATTCAGCCATATCAGAAGAAAGAAGAAGAGAACGATTCTGATTTCGATGATTAATTAATTAAAAAGAGCCATCTATTTTGGCTCTTTTTTTTGTTCGTCCTTTATTATGTTTTGTATGGAAGTGCCGCGCTGCTTCACCTTGGAAAGAGGATTTGCCTTTGCTGCGTTGGCCATTTGTTCATCGGATAGATGCGTATAAATTTCTGTCGTTCCAAGGTTTTCATGGCCGAGAATATCCTTCAGCACACGAATATCCACATGGCCGTGCTGGTACATCAAGGTTGCGGCGGTATGCCGTAATTTATGAACGGAATATCCTGGGCCATCCAAATGAATTTGTGCCAGGTACTTTTTTACAATATATTGCACCGTCTTCGGGCTGATTCGTTTATGCTGTTTGCTGATAAACAGCGCGTTTTTATCTACAAGAGCATCTTTAGGCCGTACGGCAATATAGCGCTGAATTGCGTCGATGCAGGCTTCGTTCAAATACACCAAACGCTCTTTATTGCCTTTTCCTACAATTCGAAGCGTCGCAGCCTCATCTTTTTCGCTTTCATTCCGCTTGTAGCGGATATCGTTAAGATTCAGGCCAACCAATTCGGAAAGACGCATCCCACAGTTTAAAAACAAAGTTAGAATACAATAATCCCGTTCTTTGGTCGGTCCGTCCACACTGGAAAGCAATTCCAGACTTTGTTCCAATGTCAGGTAGTGGGGAAGAGCCTTCTTCTGTTTGGGTGTTTCAAGCTCCAGAACCGGATTTTTCTCCAATTTGCCGGTCTTGCTGGTCAGGTATTTAAAGAAAGTCCTTAGGCTGGATACTTTTCGTGAGCGCGTGGAAGCTTGATTATGCCTGGCAGAACCAAGATAATTCATGTACTCATAAACCTGGGTAAGATTAATGGTTCGAATCAATTCCAGATCGACTTTGGAAATATCGATGGACTCGAAATCTGTATCAGCAGAAACCATTTCGCGTGACATTAGTATGTAACGAAAGAAAGTCCGCAAGTCAAGATAATATTCTTCAACCGTTTTTGGGGATTTTCCTTTAATGGTTTCCAGGTAGCCCAAAAATTCTTTAATAATCGGCGGTGCTTCCGCCAAAAGTTCCGGTTTCATTATGGAATCAGCTCCGAATTAAATTAAAATACATAAAAACTATAAAGGATATAAGTAAAAGGACGGATTGCTTGTGAAACAGTTTCACAGTATAAAATTTTTATCTCCAATAGGGATTATTGAGCTTACTTGTCGGGGCGATTCTATCATCCGTTTAACAGCAGAACCGGTACACCAAAATAAAGATACGGTGGACTTGAAATCTGTTAAAACTGTCTGTCCGGTTTGCGATTTGGCTGTTTCTCAAATAAACGAATACTTTAATGGCAGCCGAACCAGCTTTGATATTCCGGTTCAGTTGAATGGTACGGATTTACAATTAAAAGTCTGGAATGCTTTGATGCAAATTCCTTATGGAAAAACGGTTGCTTACAGCGATATTGCAAAAGCCGTTAGTTGTAAAAGCGTTCGAGCTGTTGCAACTGCGATCGGTAAAAATCCAATTCCGGTTATAATACCATGCCACAGAGTAATTCGTAAAAACGGAGTTATTGGTAAGTTCAGTCTAATTGGTCCCGAAATAAAAAAGTTTTTACTGGAAACAGAAAACAAAACTAATATTATTATACTTCATAAAAGAAATCACTGCAAATGCAGTTTATAAATATAATAAATTCCTGATCTAGATTTAAGGTACAATCAAAGCCGTCAAAACTTACACATTTTGGCGGCTTTTTTCAAATTTTCCTCCTACCTTAATTATACAAAATTTCTATTTTGTCTAATCATTTGCAAAAAATTGGACATGTGGAAATTTAGCTTTTGCATTATCCCTTTTTAGTTTTTCGCATACCAGATATTATTAAATTTAAACTAAATAAAAAAAACCGAGGTCAGGTTCCCGTTTATTTTCTTCAGGTGACCAGTATTACGGTCATATAAACCATGATTTTGACAAAAATAATTGAATGTCATCCGGTATCTCGGGCATCCTTCTTCATATCTTAGTCCGACATCACAGGATGGCCCGTTCAGATCGCTTCCATTATAATACTGTGAATGCTCACAGGTATCGCAACCTATATTAATTTGATCATTATCAAAATCAAACATATTATTAACCCCCTATTTGTGATAATAAAGGCTTAATAATATCATTCCCTGTCCGATACCGCCTATCATAAATCACGGGATATTCCTGTATGTACCTGATCTGGCAATAAATCTGATTTCGTTTTTTAACAGGTTTTTAGTGGAAGAATTCCGCCAATATCCGTCAAAGGTATATCGGCAAGTGATATCACTTCAACATTCCGATCATAGCAAAATTTTTGGATTTCAAAATAATCCGGATGCAACTGGATATTCCCAGCGAAAGCAAGCTTATTTTTCCCAATTTTACCGCAAGTTCCTCCCAAAAAGCCATAGGAATAACCATCCAAATTTACATATCCCGGTGAAATTTTCAAAACATCAAGCCCAACCTTTTCCGCTGCCTGAGCAATACCCAAATCCGCTGTTATAATGGAAAACTCATTTACAATTGCAACGGAACATTTCGCATACCCTTGCCGAACCGGAATCATTTTAATTTTCTTTTCCTCGCAGTACCAATAAACCTTTTCATCCAATGCGGAAGGATTGCAGATTAAAAAATCACCTACACGGGCAGCATTCAAAGCAACATCATGCGGATATTTTTCTGAAATATTTTTATCGGTTTCGATTACTTCAAAATCTATCTTTTCCAATCGATCTTTTAATATGCTTCCTTTCACAACAGCCATGTGGTTCCGGCCTAAATGGTGAATCAGCATGTCTGCATGGCTGCTGATGGATGATGGAAACCTTGGGTCCGGCGGAATAAGAATTGTGTCTATGTTTCGTTGGTGAAGCGCGTGAATTATCGTATTATTTTGAAAGGATACGGCTACCAGAGTCGCATCCTTTTCCGGCAAATTCGGTGTATGAACCCATTCCATTTTGTTTTACTCCTGTCTTAATGCATCGACCGGTTTCAGGCAGGCTGCTTTATAGGCGGGATACACGCCGAACGCAGTACCCGTCAGAATGGAAAATGCCATTGCCGTCCATATAATATCCATGCGCGGGCTCAACGTGACTCGAAAAAACGCAGCTCCTGCATAAGATACAGCATAACCGACTAATAAACCTGTGAAGCAGCCAATAACAGAGATCAGTACTGCTTCGAACAAAAATTCTAGCATAATAGAACCCTTACCTGCTCCAATCGCTTTTTTTATGCCAATTTCCCGTGTACGTTCATTCACGGAAACCAGCATAACCGTCATGATACTGAGGCTGGCCACCAACAGGGATATCCCCCCGATGGCGGTAAGAATTAAGGTCATAATATTTAAAATGTTGGACAGCCCGTCCCTTTGCTTTGCAAGATTATTAGAAATAAACGCGTCTTTTGTTCCGTTATAATGATTCAAACTGTCTGTAAGCTTCTTCCCAATTTCATCTACGTTTGCTCCCTGTTGAATTTTTACAGCAATCTGATCAAAATCGCTCCGCCCCACCGCTGACTGAATCGTGGTATAAGGAACATAGACAAAGGTAGGCACATAATCGCCAATAATATTCTGAAGAAGTCCGGTACCGGTTTTGATAATTCCAACTACAGTAAATTCTTCCATTGCACCGCCACAAAGAATGGAAACCTTTTTTCCGATGATATTGCTCCTTGAATATGCATTCTGAGAAAATTTTTCGTCAACCAAACAAACATTTGCGTTGGACTTAATGTCCATTTGATTAAATAGCCGCCCATATAAAAGATTAATGGATATAATCTGGCTGGCTTTTGTGTCGATTCCCCAGACTACCGCTTTGGTATTCACTTTGCGAACCGAAATATCGGTTGTTTGAACAATGACCGGAGCTGCCTGTATGACCTGATCTGCATTCTGCACCAACTTCAGATCGAATTCATTCAGCGAAACCGTGTTTGGTTTGGCATCGGCAGAGGCTGCAATGGACAATCCGCTCAAGCCAAGACTGTCCATCTCATTGTAAAGAACATTTGTTCCGCATTGGCTTATATTCCCTATGATCACCACGGAAGCCACGCCGATTCCGATTCCCAAAATGGTCAGCATTGTGCGGGAACGTTTTCGTCCAATATTATGAAAAGCGGATTTTAATAAATCAATCATCCGAGCTCACCTGGTTCTTCCCGCTGTCATCAGCCGAATTCAAAATCACCCGGGCTCCATTGGAAAGTTCGTCCGGACTTTCGACAACCAAATCATGATTCTTCAGGCCTTTGGTCACCTCAAAGCCGCTGTCATATTCCTGTCGCGTAGTAATCGGCGTTTTCACCGCCTGATTCCCTTCGACCTTAAAAACATACTCACTTCCATTTTTATCGGCTCTTACGGCCTCGTAGGGCACGACAAGTACATTACTATCCTGCGATGTAATAATTTTTACCTTTGCGGTATAGCCCGGTTTAATATCCTCCTTCGCATTCTCAACGCTTACAATAACTTCTACTACGGTTTCCTGGCCTGTCCCGGTAATCTCCTGCTTTGCTTCAGTTGAAATGCTTTCCACCTTACCCGTGTAGGTGGAATTTTTAAAACCAACACCCGTAATGACGGCTTTCTGTCCAATCTTAATATCGGATATTTGAGATTCATTCACGGAAAGACGAACCTGCAGCCCATTTTTATCGGCAATTACTGCGACAGATGTGCCGGAAGATACATAGCTTTGATCTGCAACGGAAATGGAAGTGATCTCGCCCTCTACGGGAGAAACAATCGTTTTGACATTTTTAACCGGTGCAGATGATTCGGAAGAAGCCTTACTGTTTTCGGAAGAAAGCCGATTTCCGTAAAGACTTAACAGACTTTCATAATCATCCGGCAGAACGCTGGGCAACCCGCTGGCTAATCCACTGGGCAGCCCAGGAACAACGGAGCTGGAAGACGAAGACAAGGAATGATCTATGGTTTGAATGGCTAACAGCGGCTGCCCAACACGAACCTTATCGCCCGTTTTGACAAAAACGCCATTAACCGTTCCGCTGTCCGTGGAACGTACCGTTGTAGACGCAATGCGTTCGACCCTGCCGGTACAAGTTACGGAATTTTCCACTGTAATTGCATTTACCTTTACAGCATTGACTGGAACCACGGCATTTCGAGAAATAACGCTAATAATCACCATACTTCCTACTGCAATAAATGTAAAGGTAAATAGCATCACATACTTTTTCATTACTCATCCCTCCGTCTTCGGTTATTTTATGAAGACAAAGGGAAAATATTAGGCTTTGTTTGTAAAATCAGCAAATTTAATCCAGGTTATGCGTATCGAAAGGACTCCCTATTTTGCTCAGTATTTTATTGTCACCTCATATTTTTTCCGAATGATGACTTCTTATTTTTCCAAACACAGCTTTGTATAAATTTCGATTGTTTCCATGAATAAATTCGTTTTAGATTCAGAAAAATACTAATGAGGTGATAGACATATGAGCATCATTCAATGCGATATCGACTGCATTTATCAGCACGACGGATATTGTAGTTTGGAAATGCCCTCCGCAATCACAAATTATACTGGTGATGGCTGTGTACATTGTATTAAAGTGACCCCGAGAACTCCTACGTCCCCTACTCAATCGACGCTTCAAACGCCGACCGCACATCTTTGACGCCAACTAAATCCATATCTCCAAATTTTCCGGTAAGTTGTTTTTTATTATGGTAAGGTAAAATGCATTTTTTGAAGCCCAAACGTGCGGCTTCCCCGATTCTCGCCTCAATATTCGTGACGGAACGAATTTCGCCGGCCAATCCGATCTCCCCAAATACAATCGCATCATCGCGAATCGGCGTGTCTTTCAGGCTGGATACCAGCGACATGGCAACGGCTAAGTCAGTCGCCGGCTCATCCAGCCTTAATCCGCCGACGACATTTACGTATGCGTCCAGATTGGAAAAGTAAAAACCAGCGCGCTTTTCCAGAACAGCCAGCAGTAAATTCATCCGGTTATAATCAAATCCCGTGGCCATTCTTCTCGGATTACCGAAACCGGTTGTGGTGGCAAGGCCTTGTATTTCCGCTAAAATGGGTCGGGAACCCTCAATTACGCACGTAACGCACGTACCGGAAACGTTTTTTGGGCGCCCGGCTAAAAGTGCCTGGGAAGGGTTGTCCACCTGCTGGAGGCCGCTGTCGCCCATGTCAAACACACCAATTTCATTTGTGGAACCGTAACGGTTTTTGACCGCACGCAGAATACGGTATGACATCTGCCGATCCCCTTCAAAATAAAGCACGGCGTCCACAATATGCTCCAGTACCTTCGGCCCTGCTATGGCGCCGTCCTTATTGACGTGACCAACCAAAATCGTTGGAATTTCCAGTGCTTTAATCGCCCTCATAACGGCGTTTGTGCATTCCCGAACCTGCGTGACACTCCCGGGTGAGGAATTCAAATCGGTAAAGTTCATGGTTTGAATGGAATCAATCATTACCAAATCCGGTTTTTCTTCCCGAATCTGCTCAATTACATATTGAATATCCGTTTCCGTCAAAATATAAAGATTGTCGCTTTGTACGCCTAATCGGGTAGCCCGCAGTTTAATCTGTCGGCTGGATTCTTCCCCCGATACATACAGGATTTTCAGTTCTTTTCCTAGGTATTCGCATATCTGCAGCAATATGGTGGATTTTCCGATGCCTGGCTCGCCGCTAATTAAAATCAGCGAACCCTTTACAATACCGCCGCCAAGCACGCGGTCCAATTCAGATAAGCCGGTGTGATACCTTGCTTCTTCCTGCGTGCTGATGTTGCTGATCGGCATCGGGCGCGCCCCGCTTCTGCTCAACACGGAAACAGCCGATTTTGCCGGCACAATTTCCTTGATTTCTTCATTCATGGTGTTCCATTGGCCGCACCCGGGGCACTTCCCATACCATTTTGCGGACTCAAATCCGCATTCCGAACAAATATATACGCTCTTTGATTTGGAAGCCATTTTTCGTTCCTCTTTTTAACGTTTTCTTCATTATATAGGAATTTTCCTGATCTTACAAGGTTCCGCTTCCATAGGTTTCGTGTATGTAATCCTGCATACCGCAATAAATAGCAAAGGCCATTTTCTGCTGGTATGCGGGGTCTTTCAGTTTGGCCGCTTCCGGGGGATTGGACAGGAATCCGCATTCCACCAGCACAGCGGGAACCTTTGCATTCCAAAGCAAATAAATAGAGCGATCGGCAGGCTTAGTTTCCCGTTTATTTTCCGGCTGCAGCAAGGATACCACTCGGCTTTTGATGCTTTCTGCTATTTCTTTGCTGGCGGGATTTTTAGTGGAATAGAACACTTGCGTTCCATAATACTGACTCTGTTCAAAGTAGTTTTGATGAACACTGATAAAAATACAGTCCCCCTGGGATTCTAGCAGTTTCAGACGGTTATGCAGATCACTAACTTTTCGTTCCCTTATGGTCCCAAGGCCTTCATCATTAATGGAAACGTCCGTCGTCCGGGTCATTACCACATGATACCCTGAAGCCTCGAAAAGCTTCTGCAGATTGGTTGCAACGGCAAGATTGACATCCTTTTCCAACATGGTGTTCTTTCCACTGGCACCGCCATCTTCCCCACCATGCCCGGGGTCAATTACAATGGTAGGAAGCTGGTCCCCCACGAGTGCTGACGCCATTTTATCAATCCTATCACAGGAAAGATACGAGAGTAGTAAAAATGCCAAACAGCAAAGAATTAATACGGCAATTGGTACAATGGAGGTCCTTTTTTCTTTCACTGCTATCACCCCTTGCATCTATATGCAAAAGGTATTTTTAGATATGTATGAATCACACGGTTCATGGAACGCAATTAATTTCAGCTTTGAATGCCGTCCATCCAACAGCTTTTCACACTCATTTTATCAATTCTTGAGCGCGTACTAGTAAAAAAGTTATTTTTTAAAATTTTTTGGCAATATAGTATTGACAGATAAAACAGTATATGATATTATAATCAAGTCGCGACGCGGTGGCGCCAAGACAAAGCGCCAAGACAAAAAGTAAATAAATGCGAGAGTGGCGGAATTGGCAGACGCGCTAGATTCAGGTTCTAGTGAACGCTTAGTTCATGGGGGTTCAAGTCCCCCCCCTCGCACCAAAGTGATCAGGCTAAAAAAGATGCGATGGTATCTGTTTTAGCCTGTTTTTTGTATTATACCTTGCTCGCACATTTGGTCAACTGTATATTTAAAATAAACTCCGCTCCAAACCACTTTCCCTCAAACCCTTATGCCTTCTAGTCTTAACCCTATTCTCCTAATCTCTTCCAGATAATAAAGTCCGCTCTAAAATTCAATATTTTCATTCCATTTAATAACATTTATTCCTTAATTTTTGTAACAATTTTTAAAATAAAGTCGGTTCTTTTTAGGGATAAGGTGCAAGGGAAAAGGTATAAGGTTGCATTTTCCCATGTGTTCCTTCAAATATTTTTTCAATTCCGGTATCAATATATAATACTCTCAATCCTTTTATAATCAATGCCTTGAGCCTAATCCATTATCACTTAACCCTAACTCAACAAAAAAACAAACCCCGCAGCCGTTCAGGATTTTTCCTGCTTCGACTACGGGATTTTGGAACGAACTTTATTTTTATAGAGCGAAGTTTATTATTACGGAGTGGAGTTTATTTGTATTATTCACCAATAAGGTTTTCTACCCTATTTTCACCATGACTTTTAACACAACTTTTTTATTTTTGATACGACTTTTTTATTCGTGACACGAGTTTTTTTGGGTTATACAACTAAATCGATTCCTTGTCGGTAAATTACAAGCCAACGAATGACCTCATTATAATTCCAAGGGGTCTTATAATGTTCATCTAAATACTGACGAACATTATCCTCTATCGGCTCCCGGAACTTTAACATGCTTTTTTCAATCTCTTTCTGGCATTGAGCATAATGCTCTTCTTTAGAACATCGGTAAATTGGAATTTCAATAATCTCCTGCCCAAACATTAGTCAGCTTCTCCACCTTCTCACAGATAATAGAACCATTTTAGAGCCATCAGCTTAAATTTAAAGCCACAAACCCGCATAGTTTCTGGATTTGTGGCTTTGTGTTGTTTATTCCCACTCAATGGTTGCCGGTGGCTTTGAAGTAATATCGTAAACAATGCGGTTTACAGATTTAACCTCATTTACAATACGGTTAGAGACTCTTTCCAGAAGATCATAAGGAATCCGCGCCCAGTCGGCGGTCATGAAGTCGGAAGTCGTGACAGCGCGGAGCGCTATCGTGTAATCATAGGTCCTTCCGTCCCCCATTACACCAACGCTCTTAATTCCGGTCAGAACGGCAAAATATTGATTAATGGAGCGATCCAGCCCGGCTGCTGCGATCTCCTCACGGAAAATTGCATCCGCGTCTTTCAGAATGTCCAGCTTCTGCGGTGTAATTTCCCCCATAATGCGGATGGCAAGCCCCGGCCCCGGGAACGGCTGACGCCAGACTAAGAAGGGCGGAATGCCAAGTTCCAGGCCGACTTTGCGGACTTCATCCTTAAACAGGTTGCGCAAAGGCTCCACAAGGCCCGTAAAGCCCACATCCTTTGGCAGGCCTCCCACATTGTGGTGACTCTTAATAACGGCAGCGTCGCCCGTTCCGCTTTCCACTACATCTGGGTAGATAGTACCCTGGCATAGGAATTCCGCATGGCGGATTTTTTTTGCTTCATCTTCGAATACACGGATGAACTCTTCGCCGATAATTTTGCGCTTTCGCTCCGGCTCCGTGACACCTTTTAGTTTCTCCATAAACCGTTCCTGCGCGTTCACACGAATCAGGTTCATGTCAAACTGCTGGCGGAACACACGTTCCACATCGTCTCCTTCGTTCTTCCGAAGGAATCCGTGGTCGACAAAGATGCAGGTAAGGTTTTTACCGATTGCTTTATGAACCAGCAGAGCGGCAACCGAAGAATCCACCCCTCCGGAAAGCGCGCAGATTACCTTTTTATCCCCTACTGTCTTTTTAATCTGTTCAATCGTTGTGGCAGCAAAAGAAGCCATAACCCAGTCGCCGGAGCAGCCACAGATGCTGTACAGGAAGTTGCGCAGCAGTTCTTTGCCCTGCTCGGTGTGCTCCACTTCGGGATGGAACTGAAGCGCATAAAGGCGTTTACCTGCATTCTCCATCGCAGCGGTGGGGCATGTTTCACTGGTAGCAGTTACTCGGAATCCTTCGGGTACCTTTGCAATGTATATAGTATGGCTCATCCAGCAGACCGACCGCTCTTTCACACCCTGGAACAGAGAGGAATCGGTCTGGAAGGTTACGTCGGTTTTTCCATACTCGCGAACCTTCGCACTTTCTACCGAGCCGCCAAGCTCGTAAGCCATTAGCTGGGCGCCGTAACATATACCTAGAACTGGAATCCCGAGTTCAAAGATTTTCGGGTCACATTTGGGCGCATTTTCATCATAGACAGTATCCGGCCCACCGGAAAAAATAATACCTTTATATCCAGCCGCGCTGATTTGATCGGCGGTGGTTTTATAAGATTTAATTTCACAATACACATTGAGATCACGTACACGGCGTGCGATTAATTGACTATACTGCCCGCCGAAATCGAGAATGAGTACCGCTTCGTTTTGAGTCATTATTGAATCACCATTCTTTTCTATTCCGCTCATCAGCGCGGTCATCCTGCAACATGAAACATTATTCAACGGTTACAGATTTGGCCAGATTGCGGGGTTTATCAATGTCGCAGCCCTTCATGGAGGCGACAAAATAAGCAAACAACTGCAATGGAATTACCGCCAGCGAAGGCAGCATAATATCGCAGATTTGAGGAATGTAAATAAAGTGGTCAGCCTGTTCCTCTATGGTTGTGTTGTTTTCGGTTGTAAGGCCCAAAACAACCGCGCCGCGCGCCTTGACTTCCTTGACATTGCTCATCATTTTATCAAACAAAGTCTGCTGTGTGGCAAGCGCAACCACCAAGGTGCCCTCTTCAATCAGCGAAATCGTACCATGCTTTAATTCACCGGCAGCATAAGCTTCCGAATGAATGTAGGAAATTTCTTTCAGCTTCAAAGAACCTTCCAATGACATAGCATAGTCCAGATTGCGGCCGATAAAGAAAATATCCTTGGCGTTGAAGAACTGCGAGGCCAGATACTGAATTTGGGATTTATTGCTGAGAACTTCCGTGATTTTTTCCGGCAGGCTCTGCAACTGAGAAACGTAATAGGAATACTCTTGTGCGGTCAGTTTTCCCAGTTTATCACCCAGATACACGGCAAGCAGATATACAACTGCAAGCTGTGTGCTGTAAGCCTTTGTCGTCGCAACTGCGATTTCCGGACCGGCCCAGGTGTAGATAACGTCATCGGAATCGTTTGCAATGGAACTGCCAACCACATTGACAATGGAAATCGTGCGAGCTCCCAAACGTTTTGCTTCCCGCATGGCAGCCAATGTATCTGCGGTTTCCCCCGACTGGCTAATGACCAAGACCAGCACGGAATCGTCGATAATCGGCTCACGATAACGGAACTCCGAAGCCACGTCAACCTCAACCGGAATCCGCGTGACCTTTTCCAGTACATATTTTGCCACCACACCCACATGATAGGCGGAGCCGCAGGCAACGATGAAAATCTTAGAGAAATTCCGGATTTGCTCTTCCGTCAGGGTAATGTTATCCAAAACCACTCTGCCGTTTTTGATTCGGGGCGAAATCGTATCACGCACCGCCTTGGGCTGTTCCATAATTTCCTTGGCCATAAAGTGCTCGTAACCGCCCTTTTCCGCGGCGGAAATATCCCATTCAATATGGACCGGCTCTTTGGTTACGATTTCCTTATCGAGATTATAAACCATTACGCTGTCGCGTTTCAAAACAGCTATTTCATCGTCGTTCAGACGGTAGATGTCGCGGGTCTTACTTAAGATAGCCGGAATATCAGATGCAATGAAGTTTTCGTTTTTCCCCAAGCCGACAATCAGCGGGCTGTCTTTCCGCACCGCAAACAGCTGGTCTGGCTGATCCTCGCAGATGATTCCAAGCGCATAAGAACCTTCTACTTTGCGGATAACCCTAGTCACCGCATCCAGAATATCGCCTTTGTAATAGTATTCCAAAAGCTGAGCAATTACTTCAGTATCGGTTTCCGAAACAAAGTTAACGCCCTTTTTTATTAAGTAATCTTTTAGCGCAAGATAATTCTCGATAATTCCGTTATGCACAACCGCGAATTTACCGGAATCGCTGACTTGCGGATGCGAATTGATATCGGACGGCTTTCCGTGGGTTGCCCATCTCGTATGGCCGATTCCGACCGTTCCGGGAACATCCTTGCCGCCGTCAATCATACCGCTTAAAATTTTCAGTCTTCCCTTTGCTTTTACAACCTGAAGCGAAGTTCCATCATAAACGGCAACCCCGGCGGAATCATATCCTCGGTACTCCAACTTTTCCAACCCATTCAGCAAAATCGGGGCCGCCTGATCTTCACCAATATAACCAACAATACCACACATTATAATGCACCTTCTTCGGCATTAATAAAATTAGCAAGCGCCAACAAAGCCATTGGAAATGTTGGCGCTTCCTTACTGCCTTTGATTTACCTGTAAATAATATCCTCGCGCGATGGTCCGTTCGAGACCATGTGAATCGGCACGCCGATTGCACGTTCCGCGAATTCAATGTATTTACGTGTATTTTCCGGGAGATCCTCATATTTTTTAATCCCGCGAATGTCGCATTTCCAGCCGGGTAGCTTTTCTAAAATCGGCTTGCAGCGCCGCAGCTCAACGGTAGTCGGGAAATGGTCAATACGCTTGCCGTCCAGCTCATACGCAACGCAAACCGGAATCTCATCCAGATACCCTAAAACATCAAGCACCGTCATTGCAACGGAAGTCGCACCCTGCACCTGGCAGCCGTAACGGGAAGCCACCAAGTCCAGCCAGCCCATTCTGCGCGGACGCCCTGTCGTTGCGCCGTATTCCCCGCCGTCGCCGCCTCTGCGCCGCAGTTCATCGGCTTCCTCCCCGAAAATTTCACTGACGAATTCGCCTGCGCCAACAGCACTGGAATACGCCTTTACCACAGTGATGATTTCCTTAATCTCATAAGGCGGAAGTCCGGCACCGATGGCGCCATATGCCGCCAGAGTGGAAGAGGATGTTACCATGGGGTAAATTCCGAAATCGGGGTCTTTCAGTGCGCCGAGCTGACCTTCCAGCAGAATGTTTTTACCCTCTGCCACCGCCTTGTGCAAGAAGGTAAACGTATCTGCCACATAAGGAGCAAGCAACTCCTTATATTCCATCAGTTTAGCATAGACCTCATCTACCGTCAGCTTTGGCTGATGATACAGGTGCTCGAACAGAGTATTCTTTACGGACAGAACCTGCTCAATTTTTTGCTTCAGGCTTTCCTCATCATCGTACAGCTCACTGATCTGGAATCCGATTTTTGCAAACTTATCGGAATAGAACGGTGCGATGCCGGATTTTGTGGAACCGAAAGAACGAGAAGAAAGTCGGGCTTCTTCAAAAGTATCCAGCTGAATGTGATACGGCATTACCAGCTGAGCACGGTCAGAAATAATTATATTCGGTTTCGGAACACCGCGTTCCTCTAGGGAAGCAAGCTCCTTCACAAAATTTTCCACACTGAGTGCCACGCCGTTGCCAATTACATTGGTAATATGGCTGTAAAAAACGCCGGACGGCAATTGATGCAGTGCGAATTTACCGTAATTGTTAATAATAGTATGACCGGCGTTGCTGCCACCCTGAAAACGGATGACAATGTCGGAACGAGCAGCTTCCACATCGGTAATTTTACCTTTGCCCTCGTCGCCCCAATTTGCGCCGACAATTGCTTTAATCATAGAGAACTCTCTCCGCCGCGCCGCTACGGAATTTTAACCAACTGCCCAGCGGCCGAATTTGGACAGTATTTGACAACTCTAATATAATAGCATAAAACTTTATAAAAACAAAGAGAAACGCAAAATAAAAGATTTTTTCAGAATTTTGAAAAGCGTTTCCGCTTTATTACGGTGATATTGTTTGTAAGGCGGAACCGATTACAGATTGATTTCCACTTTTTCCCCGGAAATGAAATGATAGGACTCCAGCTTGGGCATAACAACATCCCGAATGAATTCTTCCGTTTGCTCAGGAGCACGTCCAACATACTTTTCCGGTTTGATAATGGAATTCAGCTCTTCCAGGGTCACGCCGAAAATTGGATCCCCTGCGATTCGGGTAAGAAGGTCGTTTTCTCCGCCCTCTTCCTTGACCACCTTCGCGGCGGCCATGGAGTGCACGCGAATCCGCTCGTGAATCTGCTGGCGGTCTGCACCACGTTTGACGGCATCCATCATGATGTTTTCCGTCGCCATAAAGGGAAGTTCCCGGCGCAAATGCTGTTCAATGACCTTCGGGTAAACGACCAGCCCGTCCGCGACATTGCTGTAAAGATTCAGAATGCCATCTACGGCAAGGAAGGCTTCCGGTATACTGATACGCTTGTTTGCGGAATCATCCAGCGTCCGCTCGAACCACTGAGTGGCTTCCGTTATGGCTGGGTTCAGGCTGTCCACAATTACATAGCGGGAAAGGGAGGCGATCCGCTCGCTGCGCATGGGGTTGCGTTTGTAGGCCATAGCAGAAGAACCAATCTGGTTTTTCTCAAACGGCTCCTCCACTTCCTTTAAATGCTGCAGCAGACGGATGTCATTCGAAAATTTTGCCGCGCTCTGTGCGATTCCGCTCAGAATAGAAAGCATCTGGAAATCCAGCTTTCTGGAATACGTTTGGCCGGAAACAGCAAACACGGAGCCATAACCCATTTTTTCGGCAATCAGCTGATCCAGCTTTTTCACCTTTTCATGGTCCCCGTCGAATAACTCTAAGAAACTTGCCTGCGTCCCCGTGGTGCCCTTGGAACCAAGCAGCTTTGCTTTGGAAAGCTGATATTCCACATCTTCCAAATCCATCATTAAATCCTGAATCCAAAGCGTAGCTCGCTTTCCAACGGTAGTCGGCTGAGCCGGCTGAAAATGGGTAAACGCAAGGGTTGGCAGCGACTTGTATTTCAGCGCAAACTTAGAAAGCACGCGGATTACCCCGACCAGCTTTTCCCGCACCAGCTTCAGCGCTTCCGTCATGATAATCACATCGGTATTGTCGCCTACATAGCAGGAAGTGGCGCCCAAATGGATAATCGGCTTCGCTTTCGGGCACTGCTGGCCAAAGGCGTAAACATGTGCCATCACGTCGTGGCGCACTTCCTTTTCCCTTGCCTCTGCGACTTCATAGTTGATATTATCTGCAAATTGAATCATTTCATCAATCTGCTCCTGCGTAATATTCAACCCCAGTTCCTTTTCCGCCTGCGCCAAAGCAATCCAAAGCTTTCTCCAGGTCCGGAATTTTTTGTCCGGTGAGAACAAGTATTTCATTTTATCGTCCGCATAGCGGGAATTCAGTGGGGATTCATAAGTATTTTTCAAAACGGTACCTCCAGGAAATAAATTGATTGGTTAATTTCTATTATACTCAAATTTTTACCAAAGCCAACGAACCGTTCGCGTAGTTCCGTGATCCGGTGCGCTAACCTCAAATTCCCGACTGCTTTCGGTTGATACACCAACGAAAGCAGTCGGGAACAAAATGGACGCGGCAGGAATGCTTATTTCACACTGTTTCATTTTTAATTGGATATTAATCAAAACGCTTAATCGGCGTACAGTAATTATAATCCTTGTTTGCAATCAGGTAATCCGGCACATGCGCGGGGTACTTTCCGGAAAAGCAGGCGTCGCAGTAACCGGAGCATTTTCCGCCGAGCATTTTCGGCAGATTGTTATACTCCAGAAAATCAATAGAATCGGCAAAGCTCATTTCCCCGATTTCCTGAATGGTATGGTGGCAGGCAATCAGATCGTCTTTGGAAGGGATATCCGTGCCGTAGTAGCAGGGCCACAGGAACGGTGGCGAGCTGATGCGCAGATGCACTTCTTTAGCGCCTGCATCTTTCAGCATCGTCACGATGTGCGCGCTGGTAGTTCCACGCACGATGGAATCGTCCAACATGACAACACGCTTGCCCTTTACGGAGGAAGCAAGGGAATTCAGCTTAATTCGCACGCTGCGTACCCGTTCTGACTGGTTCGGCTTAATAAAGGTACGACCAATATAGGTATTCTTTACAATTCCCTTCTGGAACGGGATCCCGGATTCCTCGCTATAGCCGATTGCCGCGTCCACACCGGATTCCGGCACACCAATGACCATGTCCGCCTCCACGGGATGCTGGCGGGCAAGCAGGCGGCCGGCTTCCTTACGGGCTTCGTAAACGCTGATTCCATCAATTACGCTGTCGGTGCGGGCAAAATAGATGTACTCAAATACACAGAGCGATTTTTTCGCATTCACCGGGTCCTTAATGGAGCGCAGGCCATTTTTGTCCACCACCACAATTTCCCCCGGCGCTACGTCGCGTACAAACTCCGCGCCGTTGGCATCCAATGCGCAGGTTTCGGACGCAAACACATAGGTTCCGTCGATTTTACCGATACAAAGCGGACGAAAGCCGTGGGGGTCGCGCGCGGCGATGAGTTTTTGCGGGCTCATCACAATCAAAGAATAGGAACCCTCGATTTTCGGCAGGGCGCGGCGGACTGCTTCTTCAATGGAGGGAGCATCAACGCGTTCCCGCGCAATCATATAGGCAATGACTTCCGTATCAATCGTAGTCTGGAAAATACAGCCTCTGCGCTCCAGTTCCTGATGAAGTTCATAGGCATTCGTCAAATTACCGTTATGTGCAATGGCAAGCGTCCCTTTAATATAGCGCATTACTAAGGGCTGGGCGTTTTCACGCACGCTCGCACCGGCGGTAGAATAACGTACATGCCCGACTGCCATTTGGCCGGTAAGGCTGTTCAGCGTTTTATCATTGAATACTTCCGTAACCAGCCCCATGTCTTTGTGGTAAGAAACCACGCCGCAGTCGTTTACTGCAATCCCACAGCTTTCCTGCCCCCTGTGCTGCAGCGCTAACAGTCCGTTGTAAGCCGCGTATGCCGGATTGGTTTTTCCATCGGAATAAATTCCGAATACTCCGCACTCTTCATGCGGTTTGCCGAAATCGTAGTCCATTCCCGAAACGTTCAAAAGCTCACCATCCTGTCAAAAGTCAATCACATTGCAAGGCTTTCGCCTTCCGCTCTCAAAAGATTCTGTTTTTAGGTAACCGCAGCGGTTACTTAGGTACGGAAAAGAAACCATCAGAAGAATAAATTGACTTTATCAAAGGCCGATTCGTTTTAGAACCTCCGCGTAAGCCTCTTCCACGCCGCCAAGATCCCTGCGGAAGCGGTCCTTATCCAGCTTTTCATGGGTGTTCACATCCCAGAAGCGGCAGGTATCCGGTGAAATTTCATCCGCGAGTATAATGCTTCCGTCCGCACAGCGTCCAAATTCCAATTTAAAGTCAATCAGATCAATGTTGACGGAAAGGAAAAACTCTTTCAGGATTTCATTGACTTTCAGCGCCATGTTGCTGATGGTGTCAACCTCTTCCTTTGTGGCAAAGCCAGCGGCAAGAATGTGATACTCGTTAACCATCGGGTCGCCCAGTTCGTCGTTCTTGTAGCAGAATTCCAGAACTGTCGACTTCATTGAGGTACCTTCCGCAAGGCCAAGGCGCTGGGCAAGGCTGCCGGCGGCTTTATTGCGCACAATGACTTCCAGAGGAACAATTTTGACCTTCTTCACAAGGGTTTCACGGTCGCTCAGCTCTTCTACAAAATGAGTTCTAATTCCTTTCTTTTCCAGAAGTTTGAAAAGGTAGTTAGACATTTTATTGTTTACTACCCCTTTTCCGACAATAGTTCCCCTTTTCTGACCGTTGAACGCCGTGGCATCGTCTTTATAATCCACAATGCAGTAATTCGGGTCATCGGTTGCATAAACTTTTTTCGCTTTGCCCTCATAAAGAAGTTCACATTTTTTCATTTTTCTTTCCTCCATATTTCCTGGTATGATTTATTGGCTACGCAGAAGCGCGGGTCAAATAAAGTTAAGGAACGTCGACACCTTGGTGATGTCAATAACGGAAAGCTGGGTGGTTTCCACATGGCGCGCGCAGGTAAGGAATGCGTTCGCGGTATCCAGCGAGGTAAGGCATGGAATACCAGATTCCACCGCGTTCCGGCGGATTTTATATCCGTCGCGGTTGTGCGCCATGCCCTTCGACGGGGTATTGATAACAAGATTGATTTTTCCAGAGGTAATATGGTCCAGTATATCCGGCTTGCCCGCGCCGATTTTATTGGTGCGGATGGTCGGAATATCGTGATCGTTAAAGAAGTCCGAAGTTCCGGCGGTTGCGTAAATTGTCCAGCCAAGGTCGTAAAGGCCGCGAGCGATGGGAAGCGCCTCTTCCTTGTCGCTGTTCTTCACGGTGAAAATAACCTTGCCTTTTTTAATCATGTGAACGCCGGCCCCATAGAAGGCTTTGATCAGCGCTTCGTCAAACGTGCGGGCAATGCCCAGCACTTCACCGGTGGATTTCATTTCCGGACCAAGGTCAACATCTGCACCATAAAGCTTTTCAAAGGAAAACACCGGCATTTTAATGGCGATGAAATCCTGTTCGCGCTGCAGGCCGTAATGGTAACCCATATCCGGCAGAGTCTTGCCGAAAAAGGTTCCGACTGCCAGCGGAACAATCGGAATGCCGGTCACCTTGCTGATGTACGGCACGGTTCTGGAGGAACGCGGATTGGCTTCAATGACGTAAACCTCATTGTCCTTCACAATAAACTGAATGTTGAGCAGACCCCGCACTTTCAGCGCTTTCGCAAGGCGGCGGGTATACTGCACAATCACATTCTGCATTTCTTTTGCAACATTGACCGCTGGATATACGGAAATACTGTCGCCGGAATGGATGCCCGCGCGCTCGATATGCTCCATAATGCCGGGAATGACACAGTCCACTCCGTCGCACACGGCATCCACTTCCACTTCTGTACCCATAATGTATTTGTCCACCAGAATCGGATGCTCCTGAGTGACTCGGTTGATAATGCCAATCTGCTCCACGATATCCTGATCGGAATAGGCGATGTGCATGCCCTGGCCGCCCAGCACATAGGACGGACGCACCAGAACCGGATATCCAAGTTCGTTCGCAGCGCGGATTGCCTCGTCGCAGGTATACACCATACGGCCGGCGGCGCGCGGAATTTCACAATCGTTTAGGATTTTATCAAAACGCTCACGGTCCTCTGCTGCGTCAATGCTGTCGTAGGAGGTGCCGAAAATCGTAACGCCCATTTTTTCAATTGCACCGGCAAGTTTAATTGCAGTCTGGCCGCCGAACTGAACCACCGCACCATCTGGTTTTTCCAGCTCTACTATATGGAGGATATCTTCTTCCGTCAGCGGTTCAAAATACAGCTTGTCGGCAATATCAAAGTCCGTGCTGACGGTTTCGGGGTTGTTGTTGACGATGATGGTTTCATAGCCAAGGTTTTTCAGCGCCCACACGCTATGCACGGAGCAGAAGTCGAATTCAATGCCCTGCCCAATGCGAATCGGGCCGGAGCCGATGACCAGCACTTTCTTGCGATCCGACTGAGCGACCGATTCATTTTCGGTTCCATAGCTGGAGTAATAATACGGAGTGGCGGCTTCAAATTCCGCCGCGCAGGTATCAACCATTTTGTAAACCGGCTGAATGTTCCATTCCTTTTCCAAAGTGCGAAGTTCTTCCACGCTCTTCCCACTTAACTCGGAAATGGTCCGATCCAAAAATCCGTAGTCTTTTGCCTTGTAGAGCAATGCACGGTCCAGCGGCTCCGACGCAAGGGCTTTTTCCACTTTGATAATGGAAACCAGCTTATCCAAGAACCACAGATCAATTTTCGTAATATCGTGAATCACTTCAGGAGCGATGCCGCGGCGGAGCGCCTCCGAAATTACCCACAGGCGGCGGTCATCCGCAACGTGAAGCTTCTGTTCCAGTTCCGCATCCGAAAGAGATTCCAAATTTTTGTCAATCAGGCTGAACATGTTTTGTTCCAGCGAACGAATGGATTTCATCAGCGCCGCTTCAAAATTATGGGCAATTCCCATAACTTCGCCGGTTGCCTTCATCTGTGTGCCAAGCAGACGCCGGGCGTACACAAATTTGTCAAACGGCCAGCGCGGAATTTTCACTACACAGTAATCCAGCGCTGGTTCAAAGCAGGCGAAGGTTTTCTGCGTGATGGCATTCGGGATTTCATCCAACGTATAGCCAAGCGCAATTTTGGAAGCTACCTTAGCAATCGGGTAGCCGGTTGCTTTAGAAGCCAGCGCAGAGGATCGGCTGACACGCGGGTTGACTTCAATGACACAATATTCAAAGCTCTTCGGATTCAGCGCGAACTGCACGTTGCAGCCACCTTCTACCTTTAGCTCGGTAATGATGGAAAGTGCGGCGCTGCGAAGCATCTGATTTTCTTTATCGGCCAGGGTCTGGCAGGGAGCAACAACAATGGAGTCGCCGGTATGGATGCCGACCGGGTCAAAGTTTTCCATATTGCAAACCGTAATGCAGTTGCCGTTATGGTCACGCATCACTTCGTATTCAATCTCTTTCCATCCGGAAATACAGCGTTCAATCAGGACCTGATTCACACGGCTGCGGTGCAGACCGACGGTCGCAATCGCGACAAGCTCTTCCTCAGTGGCGGCAATACCGCCGCCGCTTCCGCCAAGGGTGTAGGCGGGGCGGACCACAACAGGGTAACCGATGCGATTTGCCGCTTTGATGCAGTCTTCCAGCGACTCCGCAATGGCGCTTTCCGCGCAGGGCTGGTGAATGCGTTCCATAGCCTCTTTGAACAGCTCGCGGTCCTCCGCCATGCGGATGGTGTCGGCATTAGTCCCGATCATCTTCACATTGTTTTCTTTCAGAAATCCGGATTCTTCCAGTTCAACCGCAAGATTCAACGCGTTCTGGCCGCCGAGAGTTGGAAGAATGCTGTCCGGGTTCTCCTTCAAAATGACCTTTTTAATCGTTTCTACGGTCAGCGGCTCAATATAAACCTTGTCGGCAATCTGCTTGTCGGTCATAATGGTAGCCGGGTTGGAGTTAATCAGGATAACCTCGATTCCCTCTTCCCGAAGCGCCCGGCAGGCCTGCGTTCCCGCATAGTCAAATTCTGCAGCCTGACCGATAATAATCGGGCCGGAACCGATTATTACCACTTTTTTAATATCCTGCCGTTTCATAGCTGGCCCCCTCCAATCAATTTCATGAACCGGTCGAACAGAAAGCCCGTATCAAGCGGCCCGGGCGATGCCTCCGGATGGAACTGAACTGAAAAAACTTTCCCGTTTTTATAGTTTAATCCCTCAATACTGCCATCGTTCATACTAATAAAACTGATGTCGGCTACTGAAGGATTAATGGTGTCGCCATTGACCACGAAACCGTGATTTTGAGAAGTAATATACACTCGGTTCGCTGCTAAATCTTTCACCGGGTGGTTAATACCTCTATGGCCATATTTTAATTTGTAAGTATCAAATCCCTGGGAAAGAGCCATCAGCTGATGTCCCAGACAAATTGCAAAGGTGGGGATTCCATATGCGTACACTTTTTTCAATTCCGAAATCGCCTTTGTACATGCCTTTGGATCACCCGGTCCATTGGAAAGCATAATCCCGTCCGGAGAGAATGCCATCATCTCCTCAAAAGAAGCATCGTACGGGAAGCACTTCACCGTGCAGCCGCGTTTGACAAGGGAACGAATAATGTTGCTCTTTACCCCGTAATCGGCAAGCGCAATTTTTACCGTGCCGTCCCCGTAAACCTTATTTTCCCTGCTGCTCACCAATGGGACGCAGGACTCCATTACAAACGAATCGATTTTCGATTTCATCACCGCAGGATCGATAGAATCGCCGTACGCAATCATACCGCGCATGGTGCCGCTTTCGCGAAGGACCTTTGTTAATGCCCGGGTGTCAATCCCCTGCATTCCCGGAATATGGTTCTGTTTCAAATAAGTATCCAGGTCGGCGTCGCAGCGGAAGTTGCTTGCAAGACCGGATACGGAATGAACAATAAAGGCTTTGAGCCACGGCTTAATGGATTCCGCATCATCGTAGCTGATTCCATAGTTGCCCATAAGCGGAAATGTCATTACAACGCCCTGACCTGCATAGGAAGGATCGGTCAGCAGTTCGGGATAACCAACCATCGCACTGTTGAAAACAACTTCGCACAGGACATCATGCTCGTCGCCAAAACCAACGCCCTCGAAAGTCATACCGTTTTCCAACATCAGCAATGCTTTCATTTAATCACCAACCATTCTTTATTTTAAACCGCCATTGCGCCGGCCCGGCACCCTAGAAAACACCGGATGGCAGACCGCCGCAAAGGCAAATTAACTGCCTGGCCAATATTATTCCGGCACAAAACGGACCTTGCCGTACTTACGTGCCGAAAACCTGTCACTTGCCGAAAGAATTCACGATTCGTTCAACCGCTTTTTCTGTATTCTCTTTGGTATTGAATGACGTCAGCCGGAAGAAACCTTCCCCATGAATGCCAAAACCGGAACCCGGAGTTCCCACAATTCCTGTTTTTTCCAGAAGCAGATCAAAGAAGTCCCAAGAGCTCAAACCATCGGGTGTTTTCATCCAGACATACGGGGAGTTTACACCGCCATATACTTCGAATCCCGCTTTTTCAAGGCCTTCCCGAATAATTTTGGCATTGTTCAGGTAATAGTCGATGTTTGCGCGGACTTCACGCTGCCCCTCTTCGGTATAAACCGCTTCGGCACCGCGCTGAATGATGTAGGAAACACCGTTCATTTTCGTAGACTGTCTTCTTCCCCACAGATGATTCAGGGAAACTCCCTCAACCTCCAATTCCTTCGGGATAACCGTGAACGCGCAGCGTGTGCCGGTAAAGCCGGCAGTCTTGGAAAAGCTGCGGAATTCAATCGCGCACTTTTTGGCTCCTTCAATTTCAAAAATGCTGTGCGGCATATTTTCTTCGCGGATAAACGCCTCATAGGCCGCGTCGTAAAGAATTACGGAATCGTTTTCCAGTGCATAGTCGACCCATTTCTTCAGTTCCTTACGGCTGATGCCGACTCCGGAGGGATTGTTGGGGAAGCAGAGATAAACCATGTCCACTTTTTCCTTCGGAAGCTCCGGCAGAAATCCGTTTTCTTTCAGGCAGGGCATATAGACAATCCGGCTCCAGCCTTTTCCCTCGATTGGTTCGCCTGCACGGCCGGCCATTACGTTGGTATCCACATAAACCGGATACACCGGGTCGCAAACCGCCACGATATTGTCCAGCCCAAAAATATCACCGATGCTACCGGTATCACTTTTTGCACCGTCGCTTACAAAAACTTCATCCGCGCTGATTTCTACCCCGTGGGAGCGATAATCATGCTCTGCAATCGCCGTGCGCAGGAACTCATAACCCGCTTCCGGCCCATATCCGCGAAAGGTTTCCGCGTGTCCCATTTCCTCAGCGGCCGCTTTCATAGCCTCCACCACTGCTTTGGGCAGAGGACGGGTTACGTCACCGATTCCAAGTCGAATAATCTCCGTTTCCGGATGTAGCTTTGAAAATCGTGCTACCCGGTTTGCAATTTCAACAAACAGATAGCTGGGGGATAATTTTGTAAAGTTCTGGTTTACCTTCGCCAAACCATGCCATCCCTTTCGTTATATTTATACATTAATATGCATTATATCAAATTTTTATCGATCCGTCAAAAACAAATTCTGCGGGACCATCCATAAATACGCTTCCTGTTTTTCCTTTGTCCCACGTAATATCAAGGTCGCCGCCTTTCAGATGTACCCTGACTTTTTCAGAAGTTTTTCCATTCAGGCAGCAGGCAACCGCAGAAGCGCAGGCGCCGGTGCCGCAGGCCCAGGTTTCTCCTGAACCGCGTTCCCATACGCGCATTTTAATTTCATTTTTATTCACAACTTGAATAAATTCTACATTTACACGATTGGGGAACAGAGGATTTGTCTCAATTTTGGGGCCAATCATTTCCAGTTGCATCGCGTTGACATCATCCACAAACAGTACACAGTGCGGATTGCCCATGGAAACACAGGTAATCCGATATTCCGTTCCATCCACCATCAGCGGCTGCTGAACAACCTGCTCCATGGAAAGCGCAACCGGAATATCCTGTGCGTTAAGAATCGGCTTTCCCATGTCCACGGAAACAGTTTTTACCGTGTCATTTTCAACCTTCAGCTGCAGCGTTTTAATTCCGCTGAGCGTTTCCACCCGAAGCGTTTCTTTTCGAGCTATGCCCCGTTCGTAGACATATTTGCCCACACAGCGAATTCCGTTTCCGCACATCATGGCACGGGAACCATCTGCGTTATAAATATCCATACGGCAGTCCGCTGTTTGTGAGGGCGCAATCAAAATGATTCCATCGGAACCGATTCCGAAATGCCGGTCACTCAGGCGAACGGACAGCGCAGAAGGGTCGCTGACGTTTTCTTCAAAACAGTTGATATAAATGTAATCGTTTCCGATTCCCTGCATCTTCGTGAAATTCAAGCCCAAACCATCCTTTCGCAGCCTTCGGCGGAGTTCGGCAAAACCAAATTCCAGCCATTGATTCATCCAATGTCATTCTTTCCGCTTACTGATTCAGAATCATTAATGCCGTTTCCACCATTTTTCTACCATTGTCCATGCTTTTTTTCTGAATAAAACGGTGTGCCTGTGCTTCCGTTAGATGATTCCGTTCCATCAGCACGTGCTTTGCGGATTCGATTACTTCTGTCTTATTCAAAGTTCCGGAAGCGAGCTTCTTTTTTACACTCAGGCTGCTTACGCCGGACAAATCCAGCAGCATGTTTACGGTTGCAATCAACTCAATCCGATTAATCGGAAATAATAAGCTGGTAAAAATCTGCGACTCAGGAACCACGTCCGGTATTGACCTCATAAGGAATACGAAATCATAATTCGAATTAACCATCCTTAAAAGGCTCAGCGCCGGCATATCTTTTAGTCTTTCGCTGCAAACCACAACGCCGCCCTGATAATGCCGATTGGTAAAGTTAATCACCTGGGACCCCGATGTGCACACACCGCTCACATTAAAACCGCCAGACCGGAGCACCGCCGCAATTTTCTTAGCGGAATCCTCGTTGGAATTCGCTACCAGTATACTGCTCATGATCAACAACTCCGTGGCAAGGATGTGGCATTTTAAACTGAATTAAAATTTATTCAGGTATTGTTCCAGCTCCCATTCCGTAACGGCAGTGGAAAATTCATACCATTCTTTTTCTTTGGCTTCAACATATTTGCTGAAAACGTGATCCCCAAGGACCTCGCGGAGAAACGGATCTGCTTTCATTTCCTGCACCGCGTCGTTCAGATTTGAAGGCAAGCTGTCAATTCCTGCAGCTTCCCGTTCTTCCGAATTAAAATCGTAAATATTCGCGGACACGGCTTCCGGCGGCATCCAGTCGTTCTTTATGCCGTCCAGTCCAGCTGCCAGCAGCACAGCCATTTCCAGATAAGGGTTACAGGCTGAATCCGGATTGCGCAGTTCAATTCTGGTTCCAAGACCTCTTGTGGCCGGAACACGAATCAGCGCGCTGCGGTTGCTCAGTGTCCATGCAATATGGCAGGGCGCCTCGTATCCGGGCACAAGGCGTTTATAGGAGTTGACTAGAGGATTGGTGATGGCACACATTCCTTTTACATGCTTTAAAACACCCGCAATAAAATTATAAGCAATATGGCTCAGTTTGGTTTCACTTGCCGGATCATAAAACGCGTTTTCTCCGTTTTTGAACAGGGACATGTTGGTATGCATGCCGGAACCCGCACGGCCGTAAATGGGCTTCGGCATGAAAGTTGCGCTCAGGCCGTGCGCATCCGCACAGGACTTGACCACCATTTTGAATGTAAGAATATTATCGGCAGCGGATACCGCTTCACTGTACTTAAAATCGATTTCATGCTGTGCAATGGCCACTTCGTGGTGCGAAGCTTCGATTTCAAAGCCCATTTCCTCCAGATTCAGGCAGATGTCGCGCCGCGCGCTTTCTCCCAAATCGGAAGGCCCCATATCAAAATAGCCCGCCGTATCATGCGTAATTGTAGTAGGATGTCCAAATTCATCCATGTTAAAGAGGAAGAACTCACACTCGGGGCCAACGTTGAATGTATAGCCCATTTCAGCGGCTTCGCGAATAGTTTTCTTCAGAACGTAACGCGGGTCCCCCTCAAACGGGGTTCCATCCGGTTTATAAATATCACAAATCAGGCGCGCTACTCTGCCATGCTGTGTATGCCATGGAAGGATGACAAAAGTATCCAAATCCGGGCGGAGATACATGTCGGATTCTTCAATTCGAACAAATCCTTCAATGGAGGAACCGTCAAACATACATTTGTTGTCCAACGCTTTCTCAATTTGGCTATTTGTAATCGCAACATTCTTCAGCGTTCCAAAAATATCTGTAAACTGCAGTCTGATAAAACGAACATTATTTTCTTCAATCATACGAATAATGTCATCTTTCGTATATCGAGCCATATTTATACCTCCTTAAAAATAAAAATGACAAAGCTGCTCTTTTTCAGAACCTCCTTGTCATTCAGAATAATATTCTCTTCAACATTATTTATATCATATTATATTTATTATGACCTGTCAATGCATTTTCATTTGAAATGGCGTTTTCATTTTTATGCACAAATTTTGCAGTATTCAGCAACACTTTCTGTAACGATGAAGCATCCTGTTCACTTTTGCGCAAATACACTTTTGATTTTGAAAAAATCAATAATGATTTGTCACCACAATTTACGCTTTTTCATTCAGAATTGCATAAAGATTACTGTCTTGAAATCCATCTCTGCACTTGTATTTCTGACGTGCCGTACCTTCAAAAATCATTCCGGCTTTCTGCATCACGCGTCCGGAAGCAGGATTATTTACGGAATGGTACGCCTCAAGCCGGTGTAAACCAATCTTCTGAAAAGCGAATGCAATCAACGCTTTGACTGCTTCCGTCATTATCCCTTTTCCCCACCAGCGTTTGCTAATGCAGTAACCGATTTCGCCACACTCATCCAGCTCGGATACATCCAAAATTCCAATGGAACCGATCAGCGCGTGATCCTCCTTTACTTCAATCGCCCAATGATAATAATCCTGCTTTCTGTAGTTTTCCACCCATTCTTCCAGCAAGCCGCGCGTAACCTCAGCATTCGCATGAGGTGCCCAGCGGAGGAATCTCGTTACCTCCGGGTCACAGGCCCAGTTACGGTACATCGCTTCAGCATCTTCTACCGTAAAACGCCTTAAAACCAGCCGATCGGTTTCAATGGTTTGGGTTCCTGTGTGTTTCATTTTCATTCCTCCTCGATTTATTTATGATATTTGCCATGATGGTTAATTTGGAAAGCACGGTAAATTTGTTCGCACAGCATAACACGAGCCAACTGGTGCGGGAATGTCATTGGCGACATAGATAGCTGAAAATCGGATGCCTGTTTTACCTGCTGACTTAGTCCGAAGGAGCTGCCGATGAGAAAACTGATGGAACTGATTCCGCCGACTGCAAGCGCATCGATTTTCATGGCCAGCTGTTCGGAGGACAGCGGTTTGCCCTCTATACAAAGTGCCAGCCGTGCCGAGCCGGAGGAAGCCGCCAGAATTTTCTCCCCTTCGCTGCTCAGCGCCGCTTCAATAAGCGCCGGAGAAGGATTATCCGGCAAGCGACTTTCCGGCAGTTCTACAATAGAAAACCGGCAAAAGGACTGCAGCCGTTTTGCATATTCGGCGCAGGCATCCCGCCAGTATGCTTCTTTCAGTTTTCCCACACAGATAATTTGAATGGATAGCATGATTTCCGCCTCAAAAAATCGTAATCTTCCCCACCGTATTTTCACGGGGAGCAACACTGAGTTCAAAGTCCGTTCCGGCCTTCATACCCGCCATGGAAAGGGCGCAGAACGCTGTTTGATAAGCCAGTTCCGGCGTATTGTTTTCGGCGCTGAGATGCGCTAGGAAAAAGCGTACGGTTCCATGCTCCGCAAGTCCCCGCAGTTCCTCCGAACAGGCAAGGTTCGAAAGATGGCCAGTATCGGATAAAATCCGTTTTTTCAAAGGATATGGATACGGACCGTTCTTCAACATCCCAATGTCATGATTTGATTCCAAAACGACCAGGTCCGCGCCGTACAGGGAATTCCGCACTTCATCGGACATATACCCCAAATCGGTGGAAATGCCGACCGTCCGACCGTCATAAGTGCGAATGCGGTAGCCAACGCTTTCCGCACTGTCGTGCGAAGTATGGAACGGCTGAATTAATAAATCTGCGCATTCCACGCCCGATTCGGTGATTTCAGCGCATTCGAACGCTCCTTCCAGGCAGCCCATCCGCTCCAGCTCATTCAGTGTACCGCGTGACGCATAAACGGGAATATGATAACGGGAAGCAAAGACACGCAACCCCTTCACGTGGTCGGTATGCTCATGCGTAATGAAAATTGCCCGAATCGCCGTCGGGTCAATTTCGCAGTGCGACAACATATTTCCGATTTGCTTTGCCGTTCTTCCTATATCAATTAAAATCCCGGATGTGGACGAACCTATGTAATAGCTGTTGCCGCTACTTCCGCTAAATAGCGGACAGAATCTTGCCATATAAATATAACCCCCAGATACAAGAAAAGGGAAAGACTCATCGTCCATCCCCATTCATACATCATTTCTCTTTTTCGATAATACCGGCAAGCCTTTCGCACGGTAAAATGAAACGCGCCCAAAACGGAATGTTCTTCAATTATGTCTTGATGAATAGATTGACCGGATTGCCGTATAATAGTTCATCAGAGTTTCCATTTAAATTGCCTGCGCAACGGCGGGTTCCGGAACATGAATGCGTTTAATATCCGCACCCAAATTGCGAAGTTTTTGTTCTACATCCTCATATCCACGTTCAATATGATTGATGTCCTCAATCTGAGTAATGCCCTTCGCGGCCAGCGCAGCAATCAGCATTGCAGCACCAGCGCGCAGATCCGTCGCCTTAACAGGGGCTGCATTCAGGTGATCCACCCCTTCAATTACGGCCAGTTTTCCGTCTACAGAAATCTGGGCACCCATGCGCTTTAATTCCTCCACATAACGGAAACGGTTGTCCCACACACTTTCATTGATAATGCTTGTTCCATTTGCAAGGGACAGCAAAACGGCAATTTGCGGCTGCATATCGGTAGGAAAGCCGGGATGCGGCATAGTTTTGATATTGCACTTATTCAGTTTGCCTTTCCGGCAAACGCGAATGGAATCATCAAATTCTTCCACAAGAACGCCCATTTCCTCCAACTTTGCGGAAATCGATTCCAAATGCTTTGGAATGACATTCTTAACAAGAATATCACCGCATGTTGCAGCACCGGCAACCATATAAGTTCCCGCTTCAATCTGATCCGGAATAATCGAGTAAGAAGTACCGCTCAAATGCTCCACACCATAAATTTTAATTACATCTGTACCAGCTCCGCGAATATCCGCTCCCATGGAATTAAGGAAGTTCGCAAGGTCAACAATGTGAGGCTCTTTGGCGGCATTTTCAATTACGGTAAGCCCTTTCGCCTTTACTGCGGCCAGCATAATATTTACTGTGGCACCAACGGAAACTACGTCAAGGTAAATGTTCGCACCGTTCAATTCTTTCGCACTAACATCCACCATTCCGCCTTCCAGTTTATAAGTTGCGCCAAGAGCGGCAAACCCCTTCAGGTGCTGATCAATCGGGCGAACTCCGAAATCACAGCCGCCCGGCATTGTAACAAGAGCGTGATGGAACCGGCCCAGCAGTGCACCCATTAAATAATAGGAGCCGCGGATATGACGGGCCAATTCGTAAGAAGCCACATGGGTGCGGATATGCCTAGGATCAATTTCTATAGTACCTTTGTCTACAGTTCGAACCTTTGCTCCCATATCATATAAAATTCTGGTAATTGCCGTAACATCGGTGATATTGGGAACATTTTCTATACGACAAATATCGTCAGCCAAAATGGTTGCCGGAATAATAGCGATCGCGGCATTTTTGGCCCCGCTGATCGTAACTTCCCCGGTTAACTGACTGCCACCTCTAATTACAAATTTATCCAACGCGGCACGCTCCAATCTAAAATTTAAACAGTACTATTATTGCATTTTTTCGTAAAATATCAAGCGTATTTTAGTATTCTATAATTGTTAATATATTGAATTCAAATTTATAATTTTTTCCAATCAATTATTCCCAAAATATAAATTACATACTCATTGATAATAATACACGAAATAAAAATTGTCAATAAGACAAATAATAAGGTTACTAATTTGTAACAATGTGTAAATGTAACATAAGAAAATCAAAAAATCTAACTAACGGCAACACAGAAGAATCCGCGGAAGATGCGAACTCCTCTGTGCTTTTCCGTCTTAGCGTTTTACATACCCAAGCGGATTCACCTTAGTGCCATTTTTGATGACTTCAAAATGGCAGTGCGGTCCGGTGGAATTGCCTGTGCTGCCCACTTTTGCAATTGCCTGGCCCTTCGAAACCCGCTGGCCGGAGGATACCAGCAGCTTGCTTGCATGGCCGTAAAGCGTGTGCAGACCCTTTCCATGACTGATTTCAATACAATTGCCATAACCGTTTCTCCAACCGGCCGAAACAACCACTCCGCCGTCTGCGGCAACAATCGTCTTGCCATATGCACTGCCGCCAGAAATATCGATTCCACTGTGGAAACTTCCCCAGCGCCAAGTAAAATAGGTGGTAATGGTGTGGAGGGATGGAACCGGCCACATCAAGCTGCCGGTGCTTTGACCAGGCTCGCTAATGCGCGGGCGTTTTTTGGTACCGGTGACAACCACCTCGTCTACCGACGGAGTAATTACCGTGCGGCTGACAATTTCTCTGCCGGATTCAATACCATTTACATAGGAGACCTTATCCACACACTGCTGAACCCCGTTTACTCCCTCTGTTTTTACCTTGGAATAATCGGTGTATTGAGAATTATCCTGTATGGTAACCGTTTTGTAGGAAAGCGGCACCTGATAGGTAACCGTCTTTACCAGCCGGACGCCAATCGTTGGAACCGCAACTTCAATATTGACAATATCCCCGGGGTGCAAATCGTCCCCAAGCCTGTTGTTATTAATCTTATTCAGTTCCGAAAGCGTCATGTGATGCGCTTTTGCTATGGAAGTTGCCGTATCCCCTTCCTTAACCGTATATACAACCGCCGACTGTGCAGTGCTGTTGAGCATTTTCTTCATAGATTCCGTCGTCATGATGGAAGTCGTCGGGAATAGGCCGTTAATTGTTTCCACGTTTGGAATAAACTCCGCCTGCGCAGACTTGTCGGAACCACGCACACTGTTCAGCAGTTCCTGCAGGAGGAAGCGGAGATCCGCACTGCTTTTTACCGCGCCCATCAATCGGCCGTCCACATAAAGGCCGCTCGCCTCTTCAATAATTCCATTGGACTGCTGGATGATTTTATCACAGACCTCATTAATGGAGGCAAATTCGGAGGAGTCCGCAATGGTGAGCTGGAATTTGGGAGTAAAGTTCATTCCCGTATTTGAATCGGCCGTATCGTGCACCATACGGCCGCTGACCATCTCCGTTGCCTGTTCAAATACCTTTTCATTCTGAATGGTTGCAACAGTTTGTCCATCATAGTTCAAAGTCAGACCGTAATTTAAACTGTTGTAGTGCTGCACCGTAAGCACCAAAAAGGCGATCGCTGCCGCGGGAGCGGCAATGTTAAGAAGCGCAAAGAAAAAACCGCGATGCCGGACAAAGCTTTTTGCGGCCACCCATGCATATTCCCGGGTGGCGCGTAGGAAACCATGCTTTCTTGCCTCTTTAATCCGCTGCCTAGCAATGCAAAATCCCTCTTGAATGGAACGAATCTCTCTTTTCAGGTGGGCCACCTGTTTTCCCAGGGACACTTCATACAGACGGACGAACAGGTCGGTGACCGGATGCAGCAGTTTTCGAATTCTGCGACGGAGCCTTTTTAAGATGCGTACGGACTGTATTCCAACGATATATAAAAAATCATAGCTGCTTCTGCACAATTGAATGAAAAGCTTCTTCAGCTTAGACATTTGCATGAAGCCAAATCCTTTCGCAATATTAAATTGTTACAATTTTGTAATCATCTTTAATATAATAAAACAAAGGTAACAATTTTGCAACCCGTTTGCAAAAAATTAACAAAAAAGAAAAATATGAATCGACAAAATTTGGCTTAATACTGCAGTTTTTCCTCGGTCCACGTGCTAATAATTGGCAGAAATTCTTTGGCTTCCTTTTTGGCTCCTTCCAAATCGTGTTCCAAATAATTGCCGCATTCAGACGCTGTCGTTCCCGGAACAGTGCCCTCAAAATTGGCAATAAACGTAAAGCCTTCCTGAATCATTCGAATCGCATCCGCGGGCTTTACATCACGCAATAGAAAGTAAAAGCCCGTGCGGCATCCCATCGGGCCAAAATAGATCACCTGGTCCTTCCGTTCAGAATTGCGCGCATAAGTAGCAAACAGGTGCTCAATGGTATGAATCGCTGCATTTTCCAAAAAAGGCGGGGTGTTTGGTTTTCTCATTCGAATGTCATATGTAATAATATCACCGTCGATACGGGACGTATAGATTCCCGGCAGCAGTTTATTGTGATCGACGCAAAAACTTGCAATTCGTTCCATTGTAAAAACTCCTTTTATCTAATTGATTGCTATACAATCTAATGCTCATAAATTCGCTGAAAATAAGAGAGAATCTTCCTTTTGTTCCTGTAGGTCCAAATACTCCCTCATTGCGGTTTCACAGGTTTTTTCCCAGTGCAACTGTTATGCATATTTCCTCAGGTTCTTTCCATGCTCAAACAGTAAAATACGATGGCAATATAAAAAATCCGGCCCCTGTCTGCCAATTTAGGCGCTACAGGACTTTTTACGCATGTAAAAAATAAGCAATGAACGCCGGCATAGTAAGCACCTTGGCAAAAAATAAGAGCGCAGTTTAAAACTGTGCTCTTTATTCTAGCATATTATTAAATATTTTTAAAGGACTTTAGATAAAAAGTCCTGCAATCTTGCATTCTTCGGATTGCCGAAAAATTCATCGGGAGCTGCTTCTTCCAGAATCTGCCCTTGATCCATAAACAAAACGCGCGTGGCCACTTCGCGGGCAAACCCCATCTCATGTGTTACAACCACCATCGTCATTCCGTCCTCAGCAAGTTCCTTCATAACCTGAAGAACCTCCCCGACCATTTCAGGGTCCAGCGCACTGGTGGGTTCGTCAAAAAGCATAACATCCGGATTCATAGCAAGCGCACGGACTATTGCGATGCGCTGCTTCTGGCCGCCGGAAAGCTGCGCGGGATACGCCTGTGCCTTGTCAGCAAGGCCGATCCGTTCCAAGAGCTGCATGGCCTGCTGTTCCGCTTCCTGCTGTGTTTTCAGTTTCAGCGTGACCGGCGCAAGGGTAATATTATTCAACACCGTCAGATGCGGAAATAAATTAAAATGTTGAAACACCATGCCCATTTTTTGGCGAAGCTTGTTGATGTCGCAGTCTGGTTTGTTAATCTGCGTGCCCTCAAACCAGATTTCTCCGTCGGTCGGCTGCTCCAGCAGGTTCAAGCAGCGGAGAAAGGTGCTTTTTCCGGAACCGGACGGGCCGATTACGACGACCTTTTCCCCTTTTTCAATCGTCTGATTGATTCCTTTCAGCACCGAAATCTCGCCGTCCATGGTATGAAAGTTTTTTTTCAGATTTTTAACGGTTATCACTCTGATGCAGCCTCCTTTCCAGTTTGCCAAGCAACGTAGTCAATCCCAACACAATCAAAAGATAAATAGCCGCCACGGTCAGAAGCGAAGTATACGGGTCATAGGTAATGCTGCGAATGATATCTCCGCCTTTGGTCAAATCCTGAATCGCAATATAGCCCGCGACGGAGGTTTCCTTCAACAGGGCGATAAATTCATTTCCGATGGCGGGGAGTACATTTTTCAGCGCCTGCGGGAAAACAATCTTAACCATGGTAGCCCTTTGATTTAGCCCAAGGGAACGCCCGGCTTCAATTTGCCCCTTGTCAACGGACTGAATTCCGCTGCGGATAACTTCCGCAACATAGGCACCGGAATTGATGCCGAATGCCAGAATGGCAGCGACCACCTTGTCAACATTGGCAGACTGCAGAACGACAAACCACATGATCAAAAGCTGCACTACCACAGGTGTACCGCGGATTACCGCGAGGTAAACGCTCGCAATTGCATTTAAAATCCGCAGCTTTTTCGGGTTGTTCTGATGCGAAACCTTAATCAGCGCAATCAGTGTGCCAAGAACGATTCCGATTAAAACGGCAAAAAACGTAATCAGCAAAGTGTTGCCCAGACCAATCACAATGTTTTTGTAGCGCGACTTTTCAATAAAGGAATCGTAGAATTTCTGGGGAAATTCAGAAAAATAGGACAGCGGCAGCGCTGCCATAAGCATATTCATAAAATGCCTCCTGTTAAAACTGCAAAAGCAGGGCGGCGGATTTCTCCGCCTACCCTGCCAATTACGATCAGATGCGGAAACTTAGGCACCCAAAGCTGCCTTGTACTTCTCAATGATTTTATCAAGTTCGCCGCTGGACTTCATATCGCTCAGTACGTTGTTTATGGTATCCAGCATTTCTTTGTCGCCTTTTTTGACGGCAATGGCATACTTTTCTACCGTTAGGGCATCATTGAGTTTTACCAGCTTATCGGAATTCTTCTCTACAAATTTAGTTGCCGGGAAGCTGTCGATGACAACAGCGTCAATCTTTCCGTTCATCAAATCGGCAACCGCGTCAACTCCCTTGTTGTAGCGTTCCACCGAGCTAACCTTAATATCATTCTTACCGTCTTCATTGGTGCAGTAAGTGTCGCCCGTAGTTCCCTGCTGAACGCCTACTTTCTTGCCATTGAGATCGGAAGGCAATTTAATGGGGCTGTCTTTTGTGACAATAATAGCCTGTGATGCATAAAAATAGGTATCAGAAAAATCCACATTCTTCTGTCTGTCTTCCGTAACCGACATACCCGCCGCTACAAAATTGGATTTTCCGGAATTCAATTCGGTAATCAGAGTATCAAAGGCAATATCATTGACTTTCAGCTGAACGCCAAGCTTATCCGCAACTTTCTGGGCAATTTCAACATCGATTCCCGTAACTTTGTCGCCGTCCTTATACTCAAACGGCTCAAATTCTGCATTTGTGGACATGGTAATATATCCGTCCGCTTTAATTTTATCAATAGTTGTAGATGCCGCCGCGCTGCTAGCGCCGGATGAAGCAGCCGTTGTGCCGGCAGAAGAACACGCGCCCATGGAAACCGCCATAGCAACTGCAAGGACAATCGCTGCGAGTTTCGAACCTTTTTTCATAATCATTACCCTCCGTCATATTTGAATAAACTGCATATCTCTTTGGAATGTTTGTATTATAACGCATATTTATGCATAAATCAAGCGATTTATTGAATATTCATTCATTATTATGCAATTAATTCGTTTCTTTCGGTTTTTTATTCATGCTTTTGTACAGATTGAATACCACAGCATGATAAAAGGCTTTTCATATCATTTGGCAGCTCGCAAAAAAGGCACATTGATTCTCCGAAATACGGGTGCTCAAACGAAACCATGCCGCAGTGCAGTGCCTGACGAAGAATCAGGTTGGTCGTGCCCCCATACATATCATCCCCCGCCAGCGGATGCCCCATACTGGACAAATGCACCCGAATTTGATGCGTGCGACCGGTTTCCAACCGCAGTCTTAAAAAGCTGTGTCCTGAGCCGCAGCCCAGGGAATACCAGTGTGTCACCGCCCGCTCTCCATTTTGAGAGACCTCGCGCTGAATGGCGTGACCTTCTTTTCGGTCTATTGGACGGTCGATGGTTCCTTCCCCATTCAGTTCCCCTTCACAGATCGCAAAATAATCCTTTTGAATCTTTCCCGCCAGCTTTGCTGCAGCAAAAGAATTTTTAGCCAGCACCACAATGCCGCTGGTGTCTTTATCCAATCGATAAATTGGGCGAAATCCGACCGGAACTTCCTGCCCGCGATAATAAGCGGACACCGCGTTTGCCAGACTGTCCCGGTCATGCCCGGGAGAAGGGTACATCGGCATAAACGCCGGTTTATTCACAATGAGCACGTCGTCATCTTCATACCGAATGTCAAGCGGAGCATCCACCGGCTCGATTTGTTTTTGATCGTCCGGCAGCAGAATACGGACAACATCGCCGGGTTCCAGGATTTCTGTCACAATGGCATGTCGGCCGTTTCGCGTAATTCCCATCGATTCCTTTTTCAGGCGAACCATAAGCCGAGCGGAAACACCGCAGCAGTTTCGCAGAAAACTTTTCAAACTGATTCCGGAATAACCTTCCGGCACGGAGAAGGTGAGCTCCCTCATATGGACCTCCAATAAACATAAAACAGCGGCGGTAAAACGCCGCCGCTGCAAACTTTCATGATTTGACCAGCTAATAAGTTAGTTATTTTACTTCAACCGTCCAACCAAAGGTATCTTTAATTTTACCCCACTGGATACCGGTCAAAGTATCGTAAAGGCGCTGCGAAATCGGGCCAATCTTCCCGTTGTTGATCTCCATGATATCATCGCCCCACTTTAAGTGGCCGATTGGAGAGATAACCGCCGCCGTGCCGGTACCGAAAGCCTCTTTCAATCTGCCGTTTTTTGCAGCATCCGCAAGTTCGTCGATGGAAATCCTGCGTTCCGATACTTTCATGCCCCAGGACTTCAACAGCTCAATGGAAGACATACGGGTAATGCCGGGGAGGATGGAACCCTGCAGTTCCGGCGTTACTACTTCATCGTCAATCACGAAGAAGACATTCATGGTGCCGACTTCTTCAATGTATTTGCGTTCCACACCGTCCAGCCAAAGGACCTGCGTGTAGTTCTGCTTTTCGGCCTCATCCTGTGCTTTCAGGGAAGCTGCGTAATTGCCCGCCGTTTTGGTGTAGCCCATACCGCCCCTTACCGCACGGACATAATTTTTTTCCACATAAATTTTTACCGGATTCAGGCCTTCCGGATAATACGCACCCACCGGGGAGCAAAGAACAATAAAAAGCAGGTGGCTTGCCGGGTGCACGCCAATGTGCGGGTCCACGCCGATAATAAACGGACGAATATAAAGAGAGGTTCCTTCTCCGGACGGAATCCAGTCCCTTTCAATGGAAACAAGCTTTTCAATAGCATGTTTAGCAAATTCTTCATCAATCAGTGGAATGCAAAGCCGGTCATTGGAGGAATTCAGCCGAGCCATATTTTTTTCCGGGCGAAACAGAAGAATTCTTCCGTCCACCGCACGGTAAGCTTTCATTCCCTCAAACACAGACTGTCCATAATGGAGGCACATGGCCGCAGGAGACAGCTCAATCGGGCCAAACGGGACGATTCTGGCATCGTGCCAGCCCTCTCCCTTATCATAGTTCATCAAGAACATATGATCCGTAAAAATCGTACCAAATCCAAGTTTTGTCGAGTCGGTCGGCTTCTGCTTCGGGTGTTCCGTCAACTGCACTTTAATTTCCTGCACTTCAAAGGCCTTCTTTCTTTCGTTTATCAAATATTATAGCATTGCTTCCCAATAAATTCAAGATTTTAACACGGTAAAGTGAATTGAGTTAATCCAATTTTTTACACAGCCATTACACCGGATTGTTTCGCAGCCCCTTGGGATAATGATTTTTCATTCGGCCGCCGGAACACTTTCCAAAGCCGGTCATTACCCCGTCCACCGCAACACCCGCGTAACCACGAAGGGAAGGTTCCACTGAGAGTTCTTCCCCTCTCAGGAAAGCCGCAAGTTGCGGCGAATCATGGGAAAAGGCTACAACTGTATTCAGCTGGGAAGGCGCCGCCGCCATAAACAGAGCATGCGCAGGTTCCACCCGGTTCTTTTTCGCTTCCCCCAGTAAAACGCCCGCCCGGATGACACCTAGATTTTTTAATTCCGGCAAAACATCGGGCAGCAATAAATACAGATTGCCAACCGGTTCAATCCGCCTGGCCGGTTTTTCCTTGAAAATTTCCATGTAAAGTTCCTGCGCGGAGCTTAATTTTTCGGTATTCCTTTGTTCATACTCCGGAACCATGCACGGGTTTGGCGAACACCGCCGCATTGCCGCAACAAAATGGCCTTCTCCCCCATCCATAGGATAAATCCGCCGGGCCTTGGGCAGCGTGGCCGGTCTGCCAAATGTTACGCCGCAGTCTATAAGCTGAAAATCTTCATGGGATGCCAGAAATTTTGTAACAACGCCTTCATTTTCCTCCGGCGAAAACGTACAGGTTGAATAAACCAGAACACCATTCTCTTTTATAGCCTTTGAAGCGCTGTCCAAAATCGCCAGCTGACGAACCGAACACGCCTCCACATGTTCGGGACTCCATTCCTGCACTGCCTGCTCGTCGCGCCGAAACATGCCTTCTCCGGAACAAGGAGCATCCACCAAAACCCGGTCAAAATATCCGGCCAAAGCGGTACATAGGTTATCGGGATGGCAGGAAGACACCACCGCGTTGGAAACACCGCAGCGTTCCAAATTGGATAGCAGAATGTTGGCCCGGCTGCGGACCACCTCATTGGACCAAAGTAAGCCCTGTCCTTTTAAAAGCGAAGCAATTTGAGTGGATTTTCCTCCCGGTGCAGCGCACAAATCCAGAATCCGTTCGCCGGGCTGAGGGTTCAGTACGGTAACTGCAGAAGCAGCCGAGGGCTCCTGTGAATAGAAAGCACCCGCGTGATGCAGCGGAAGAGTCCCGATTTTTCCGGCCTCCTGCGGAAGATAAAAGGAAAGAGGAGAAAACGGAGCCGGATTAATGGGAAATGGAAGTCCCGACTTCAGAGTTTCAAGGCTGCACTTCAGCGGGTTTAACCGGATTCCCCGGAAATGCGGTTTTTCATACGCCTCAATAAAATTCGGATATTCTTCCCGCAGCATATCCCGCATTCTGTTTTGAAATTCCAGAGGCTGTAAAATCATTCCAATATATCCCCTTATCCGATTGTATATTTCCAATTTCCAGGCAAATAATATGGGCAAAGGAGGTGAAAGCCATGAATAAGCAGCCCAACTCCAACAATAACGAAAGTTCATACAACAGTTCGAACAATTCGAACCATACCGGCGGTACCAGCTCCACCCGCACAACAGGCGGTACAAGCTCTACGCGCACCGGTACAGGGACCAGCTCCACCGGTACCTCATCGAATAACAACAACCCAACCAGTACGACCCGTACGACGGGCACTAGCTCCAACTGCAGAGACAACTGAATATTTTCAAGAAAACAGGCGGTTTTGTAGCAGATACAAGACCGCCTGTTTCTATTTCTTCTTAATGCATTTCAGCAGTTCTTTCAAAGTCTTGTCATCAGGTTGGACTTCTCGGAATCCTTCTCCGGAAATCTCGCCTGCATCGCCAACAATCATGAAAGCTTCGTCATCATGCGAACGAACAATTTCTTTTACTTTGATCACTTCATAGCGCCGGACCGCGCAAAGAAGCACTTCCCCGTCCCGTCCGCTGTATGCGCCCCGGGATTTCAGGATGGTAACGCCGCGGTCGACATCCGTTAGAATGTCCTTCGCAATTTCATCGTTCTTTGCCGACATGATAAACAGAATCTTTCCTGTTCCAATATCCGTGCCGTAAAGTACGGTATCAATAATCCGGGTGGACACGAAAATATCAATTCCGGCATACAAGGCGCTTTCAATACTTTGATATACCCATGCAGACACCAGTATCACCGCAAGATCGACACCAAACATTAATTTCCCAATGGAAATATGGTGAAAACGCCGGTTCATTAGCCGGGCAATCAAATCCGTTCCGCCCGTTGTTCCGCCGCGGATAAAAACGAGCGAAAGCCCCAGTCCTTCCAAAACGCCGCCAAAAATCGCAGCCAACATTTGATTGCCGTGATACGCCGGAATAAACCGATACGCAACGTCTACTGCGACGGAAAATAAAACCGTGGCAATCATGGTTTTTCCAACCAGCTGATATCCGATTTCTACAATCGCCCAGATAAAAATCGGAATATTTAAAATCAGGCTGAACATACCGATCGGCCAGCCGGTCAAATGGTTTACCATAATGCTGACACCGGTAACTCCGCCCGGAGCAATTTTATTCGGAGATGTAAACGCATTCACCGAAACGGCAAAAATCATGCTTCCGGCGACCATGCAAATGGCGTCTTTCAAGATTTCTTCCGATTTACTTCCCTGTTTGCTGAAAGTCATACAACATACACCTCGATCAGGATTCCCCACAAATCAGCTGAAACAATTCGCGAAGACGGTCAATTCTTCCCGACAGATAAAGATATCCAAACAAAGCCTCAAATCCGGTAGCAGCATGGTAATCCGCCGGGTTTGAATTTTTAGGCAAATGATTTGTATGTGCGTTCCTGCCTCTTTTCAGAATTTCTGTTTCTTCTTCCGTTAAAGAGGACGCGATTGTTTTCAGCGACTGAGCCTGAGCACTGCAGCACACCTGTGCAACCGATTTTTTATGCAGAGCATTTACTGGGCAGTTGCCCGCGCAGACCAGTCGTTCCCGCACAAAGAGTTCAAAAACACAATCCCCAACAAAAGCCAGCGTCAGCGGGCTTAACAACCTGGGGTCGCATTCTCCGTTAAACAAACGTTCCAACCAAACACTCCTGTCCCAGCCGTATGGCGGCTGTATCTTACTACGGGTTTTCCTGCTCCTGTTTACCAAGTAAAGCGTTCCGTTTGTTTTAACTGAAATTATGCCGACCATAATAAAACAGTTTGAAGCATAGCAGAAATTTCCATAATTCTACTGTAAAAATTCATCGGCCTTTCTTATTGATAAGCAGGGGTTCTACCCGTTCATCATTCCACAAAATCGAATTCAATTTCATAGATGCTGACCGTATCGCCTTCTTGAATTCCGGCTTCCCGCAATGCGTCAATCACGCCAGAACTAATCAGGACACGCTGGAAATACTGAACCGATTCATAATCATCAAAATTGATGGAACGAATCAGCTGCAGCAGCCATTCACCTTCCACAACAAAAACGCCATCCTGATTGGTAACTTTCACTTCCTGACGACCAACCTCTTCCGCCGGGACAACCGGCGCCGCTTCCGGCTCAAACCGCTTAACCGGCGGAAGTTTGCTCAGCATTTCCGCAATTCGGTTCAAAAGAGGATCCACCTGATAACGGATCGCCGCCATAATTGGGAAGAACTCATACCCCTGTTCTTCTACAAATTTCTTAAAATCAGCAATTTGCTCCTCGGTGGCAAGATCGCATTTGTTACCAGCCACAAGCATGGGGCGCTGTGCCAAATCTGCATTGAACTTCTTCAATTCTTGATTGATAATGTGAAAATCCTCTTTCGGATCTCTTCCCTCGCTTCCGGAAACATCAACAATATGAACCAGCATCCGGCAGCGTTCCACGTGACGTAAAAATTGGAATCCAAGGCCGACCCCTTCGCCCGCACCTTCTATCAGGCCGGGAATATCTGCCACAACAAAGGAATTGCCTTCACCCAAACGTACTACACCCAACACTGGCGTAATCGTCGTGAAGTGGTAATTCGCAATGGTAGGCTTGGCCTCACTGATAACCGAAACAAGCGTCGATTTCCCCACGTTCGGGTAACCGACCAAACCGACATCCGCGAGAAGCTTTAGTTCCAACTGAAGTTCGAACGATTCCCCGGGCATACCAGGTTTTGCAAAACGAGGCGCCTGTCGGGTTGGCGTAGCAAAATGCGAATTTCCCCATCCGCCGTTGCCGCCCCTGGCTATCAACTGCGGTTCATCGGTAGACAAATCCGCCAGCAACCTGCCGGTTTCGGCATCTTTGACCAAAGTTCCGCGCGGTACGCGGATAATGAGATCCTCTCCCCGTTTGCCGGAGCTGCGGCTGGCGCCGCCGCGGTTGCCGTTGGGAGCGACATATTTACGTTTGTAGCGAAAGTCAGCCAAAGTGGAAAGGTTGTCATCCACCTGAAAATAGATATTTCCGCCGCGGCCGCCGTCGCCGCCATCCGGCCCGCCGGCCGCCACATATTTTTCACGATGGAACGAAACCGCACCATCGCCGCCGTCGCCCGCCTTGACCATTATTTTAGCACTATCAATAAACATACTGATTTATACCGCCGTTTCCTGTCGTACTTTAGTTATGCTTCGGACTGATTCACACTGCAATTACGTCGCTGTTTTCACCCTGACCGGGCATTCCCTTAATGAAACGCAAGACAATGGAACACCTCAGTTTAAACCTGCGGCCACCGCAGGCGGGAAGCCCACCACTTCGTCATTGTTAGAAGTCAAATCAGCCGAACGTGATTTAATTATTATACCACAATTTTCCCGGAAAACCAAAACAAAAACCCGGGCTTTTCGCCCGGGTTTTTATTTCGGAAATTTTACTGTTCTGCGTAAACGCTGACCTTCTTGCGGTCACGTCCAACACGTTCAAACTTCACTTTGCCGTTAACCAGAGCAAACAGCGTATCGTCCGAACCGATGCCAACATTCTCACCGGGATGGATATGTGTTCCGCGCTGCTTTACCAGGATGTTACCGGCCAGAACAAACTGACCATCGGCACGTTTCACACCAAGGCGCTTAGATTCAGAATCACGGCCGTTCTTAGTGGAGCCCATTCCCTTTTTATGAGCAAACAGCTGAATATTTATCTTTAACATTCTTTACACCTCCGTATAACTTACAATAATATTTTGGGGATACTGCTCTTCAAGCCCCTGTAAATGAAGCTTAAATCCTTCCAAAATGCTGCGGCAGTTTTTAAGCTGCCCGGACGCTACACGTACCAGCATGTACCCGTCCTCCACGGCTACTTCGGCATCTGCCCGTATCACTTCCGTTACAGTATTGGCAACCAGATACGCTGCAGAGGAAACCGCCGCGCATAGGATATCCTGCCCTGCTTCGCCATTATGACCGGTCACACAAAACCCGGAAAGTTCGCCGTCAGCCTGAATAAAAAACTCCGCACGAATCATAGCGAATTACTTGTTCGCACGAATTACGCTTTCACCGCGGTAATCTGAACCTTGGTGTAGGGCTGTCTGTGACCCATCTTGCGCTTTTCATTCTTTTTAGGTTTGTAAGTGAAGACTGTAATTTTCTTTGCTTTTCCGTTCTTCAGAACTTTACCTGTGACGGTAGCGCCCTCCACATAAGGAGTGCCAACTTTCAGTCCGTCGTCGCCGCAGACTGCCACCACTTTAAAATTGACTTCGGAATTTTCTTCCGCTGCAAGCTTTTCGATAAAAATGACATCGTCATTCTGTACCTTATACTGCTTGCCGCCTGTTTCAATCACTGCAAACATGGTTAAAAGGTCCTGCCTTTTCTTTAATCTCGCTACTATCGGGCGGGTTACCCGCTTGAAAGCCCGTAATAAGCGGCTTATCAATAATATCATAAGGAAACAAATTTGTCAAGAAATGAACGGAAAAACCAACGTTTTAAAGATATTGGAAAATCCTCCTTATTTTTCTCTGGAGGCAAGCTGTTTTGCAAGATTCACAAGCGATTCAGCCTTTGGGCCAAAGCAGGACAGGGCTGACACCGCCGTTTCCGTCAGTTCCTCCACCTTTACCCGTGCGTTTTCCAGACCAAGAAGAGAAACATAGGTACTCTTGCTGTTTTCAGTATCACTGCCAACCGGCTTTCCCAACGTCTGCGTATCGCTGGTGACATCCAGGATATCGTCTACGATTTGAAACGCCAGACCGATTGCATTCGCATAACGCTCGGCGGCTGTAAGCTGCCCCGCATCCGCGCCGCCAACAATGCAGCCCATTTGGGCAGCCGCACGAATCAGCGCACCGGTTTTGCATTCATCCATAACTTTTAGCGTTTCCAGTGTAACGGTTTTCCCCTCGCTCTTCAGGTCAATTACCTGACCGCCCACCATTCCGTAGGCTCCGGCGGCTCTGGCCAATACCCCGGCGGCCTTTGCGGCACGTTCCGCACCCGCCAGCGCGATGGCCCGATCGGAAAGCATGGTTTCAAACGCCATGGTTAACAGGGCGTCCCCCGCAAGAAGCGCCATGTCTTCCCCGTACACCTTATGGTTGGACGGGCGCCCACGGCGAAGATCATCGTTATCCATGCACGGCAAGTCGTCGTGAATCAGCGAATACGTATGCACCATTTCCACGGCACACGCAAACGGAAGCGCCGTCCGGGTGTCTCCGCCGCATAAACGGCAGAATTCCAGAACCAGCATCGGGCGAATCCGTTTTCCGCCCGCAAGAAGACTGTAACGCATGGACTGAATCAATTCCGCCTGCCGCAGTTCCTGCTCCGGCAGCAATGCTTTCAGTTCACGCTCTACCAATTCCAAATCGTTCGGTTCCATTTATTCACCCTGTTCTTTCTTCACAGATGTTTCTTCCAAGTCCGTAATCTGCTTGATTTTCTGTTCCGCACTTTGTAATTTCCCATAGCAATGAGCAGCAAGTGAGGAACCCTCTTCAAACAATTTCAGTGAAGTTTCCAGCGATTCTTCCCCGCTTTCCAGTCTGTTCACAATTTCCTCCAGCCGTTTCATGGCTGTTTCGAACGTCATATTCCGATTCATTCTGATGGCCATCCTTTCGCAGTTTGAAAGCTCTGTTTCCTTAAACGGTTTCCTCTCTGCCGTTAACCGTGCAGTTCAGCTTTCCGTCTTTCATCCGCACTGTGACCGATTCACCAATTTTAATTTTCTGAACGCTTGACACCGGGGCCTTGTCCCGATTATAAACAATGGAATATCCTCTGGACAAGGTAGCCAGTGGGCTTAACGCATTTAGACGGCCGCCGGCAGAAGCAAGCTCTTCCTTGGCTGTGCCGACCTTCCGTTCCACCGCCGCGGAAAGGCGGGTCATCATCCGGTCAATTTTGATTTTCTGCAATGCAATCCATTCCTGCGGTCTGCGAAAAGCAGAAGCAGCAGTTACGTCGTTCAGCTGTTGGCGCAGAGCATCCAGCTTGGAATGCATGCTTTTTGACAACCGAAAAGCATCGTAACTCACCATAGCTAGGAGTTCTTCCCGGTCAGGCACCGCAAGCTCCGCCGCCGCGGAAGGCGTGGGAGCACGAAGATCGGCAACAAAATCGCAGATGGTAAAATCTGTTTCGTGCCCAACTGCCGAAATAACCGGAATTTTGGAAGCAGCGACCGCGCGGGCTACGGACTCCTCATTGAAAGGCCATAAATCTTCCAGCGAACCCCCGCCCCGGCCAAGGATGATCACATCCGCACAGGATAGGCGGTTAAACCGTTTCAGCGCATTAATAATTTGTGGTGCCGCGCCGGAGCCCTGAACCAGCACGGGACACAGAATTACTTGTGCCAAAGGATAACGCCGCGCCAAAATCGTGGTAATATCGTGTACCGCCGCGCCGGTTGGAGAAGTAATCACCCCAATTCGTTCTGGGAACGCCGGCAGGGCTTTTTTCCGGTCTGCGGAGAAAAGGCCCTCCTTTTCCAGCTTGGTCTTCAGCTGTTCAAACGCAAGGTTAAGTGCTCCGATTCCATCCGGCTGCATGTCTTCCACATACAGCTGGTACTGACCGGTCGCTTCGTATATGCTTACCCGCCCGCGAACCAAAACCTTCATGCCGTCCTGCGGAAGAAAACGAATGCGGCGCGCATTCTGGGCAAACATTACCGCCCGAATAACACTGCGTTCATCTTTCAGCGAAAAATAAAAATGTCCTGATTTATAATGATTGGTAAAATTAGAAATTTCCCCGCTCAAAAAAACATGATTCAGGTGTTCGTCCCCGTCAAGCAGAGATTTTAAATACGTATTTAACTGCGTTACACTAAGTACGACAGGAGCCTGCAGCAAGAAATTCGCCTCCTTCTGTTCCGGTAAATCACTATGCCGATGGCCGACTGATCCATTCAAGCAATCATAATATTTTCCGCAAGAGCGGTCAGCACAGCAATTCCGGCGGCATTGTCGGCAGAAAACTCCGGAGCAGCAAAATAAGCGCCGTATTTTTCGGTCAGTGCATTCCGAATGATGCTGTTCGACATGACCCCTCCCGCAAAAACCAACGGAAGCGTTCCATACTGCTTGAGCAATGCGTCTGCCATTGCATCCAGTGCCGCCTGAACCGACTTCAGGCAGTAAGCTGCAATGTCTTCTTTCGGCTTTCCAGCACGCAGCATGGCGCTGCATTGGTTCTCAATTCCCGAAAGTGAGCAGTCCATGCCCTTCATAGAAGGCCGGATGGAAAATTTCGCGGTGGATTTCAGCGCAAGCTGCTCCAGTTCCCGCCCCGCAGGGAAAGCAAGGCCAAGCATAACCCCCACACGGTCAACTGCCTGTCCACCTTTCAGGTCTAGGGAACGTGCAACCAACTGAACCTGAAAAATCTTTTGCCGGTCCGGCGTAACCAGAACCGCTTCGGTCGTGCCGCCGGAAACATGAAACGCGAGAAATTTTTGCTCCATTAAATTCAGCTTTCCCGCCGAATAGAGCGCCGCGGCAATATGACCGGCCTGATGGGAAAAGAAGTGAACCGGTATGCCAAGCGTGCGGGAGATTGCCCTTGCGGTACCCGTTCCCACGGTAAAACACGGCATATAAGAGCCTTCTGCGTCACGTGGGCGATCGGAAGCACCCACCGCACAGAGCGACGGTTTCTGTTCCAGCAGCGTTTCCAGCACCTGAGGCAGCTGCTGCACGTGGTGAAAAACCGCATCGCTTTGTCGGAGCCCTACTTCTCCTTTTTTGACAGGAAGCAGCATTTTTTGCTGCTTCACTTCGCCGCCCCGGTAAAGGGCGGAAGATGTTGTATAATTACTGGTGTCGATTCCAAGTACTTCAGCCATGAATTAAGTCATCCTTTCCCACGGCCGGGTGGCCAAACCCCTTGGGAAAGCCGTTATTCCACGGCGGGTTCGGATTTTTCCCCGGCATTTTTCGCCACCGTGCCAAGAACCCCGTTTACAAACGGAGCGTCATCCGCACCGCCGTATTTCTTTGCCAGGTCAATCGCTTCGTTGATGGAAACGCTGACCGGGATGTCTTCTTCAAACAGTATTTCGTAAATTGCCATGCGCAGAAGAGCAAGCGACACTTTGGAAAGCCGGTTCATTTTCCAGCCCCGAATCGACTTCTGGATGAGAGCGTCAATCTGCTCTTCTTCCTTTTCTGCGCCGGACGCAATTCGTTCTGCAAACTCATCAATTCGGATGTCGCTGCACGTTTCAGCCGCATCAATAATTTCATCTGTTGTGTAATGGTTGATGCTCCGTTCAAAAATCAGGATAAATGCCTGTTCCCTCGCTTCGCGTCTTTTCATGATTCCCTCCACGCGGGCTGAACCCGCTGCTTTTTCCACGTCCCTGTTTACGGGGCAAATTTTAACCGCGTTTGCTCAGCGCAGCATTTCACAGCAATTTCATATTGCTGATAAACATGCCTGCCCATTCTGATTTTTCACCAATATTCCCACAAAAAATCAGAAAGATGAAAAAACCCTCCAGCAAATGTGGAGGGTTAAAGTTTGAAAAACATTAAAATATGTTTTCCCGATTCTGTTTTCAAACGTCCACGGGTTTATTATACCACAGACCGGAAAAGATTCCAATAGGTTCAAGGGCCCGGAAGGCAAAAGGGAATCAGACAAAGTTAATTTTAATTTTATCGTAGCTGATACCGGACTGGCCGGAAACAATGTCTTTAATCACAATGGCGGATTTTTGGTCGGCATCCTTCGATTTCACCACTACGCTGCACTCGCCGTTCTGAATAAACACCAGACAATCGGAAAAGCCCTTGGCCTTAATCAGGGTTTCAATATTGTTTTCCTGAATGGAATTCTGCGCGATCGCGGCGGCCTTGTCAACTGCTTCTTTTTTCGCGGCTTCCCCTGTGTTGGAGTCATTAATAATTTTTTCTACCATGTCAACAGCACTGTCCCGCACCTGCTTGCGAGAAAGCTGGGCCTGGGTGAAGTACGTATCCGCACTTGTCTGAACAGCCGACGACGCGGACGACGACGCAGATTTCGGATTGCCGGAAACCGCCGACCCTTCCACAAGCTGCGCTTCCCCTAACGTTCTGGTGGATGAAGAAGTCGCCGCCACATCCGTTGCAAGCGTAGTATTATTTCCGTAAAATTGCCAGTTTAAATACACTGCTGCACCAAGTGCGACGATCAAGGCCGCAAGTACGAGCTGACGCTTTCCCATATTCATAGTTATAGTTTCCCCCTGTTTCAAATTATTTCGCTTTTATCACGCACACGCGCGCGGAAGAAATATCCAGCGCGGTTGTTACGGCATTGATGACATCTCCTTGTACGGCAGGATTATCCCCGCCGTCGCACACCACAACCACACCCTTTACAATGGGCTGAACCTCTGTCACGGCCAGCGCTTTCTGCGAGCCATCCGCATCTTTTATAATCGTGTATTTCTTTTCCGAACTGCCATTGGTTTGGTTTCTTGCTGTGGAGCCGTTGGATTTGTCTTCGGTAGACTGATTACTTGTTTTCTCTTCCGTTGCATAAACATATTGCATGTCACGTTCCATGGTTACCATGACCTTTGCGGAGCCGACGCCCCGTATTCCTGTTATAATGCTCGTCAGCTTTGTTTCCATCTGCGAAGCATACTGGTCGGCCGTAACCGTTGGCTTGGAAGAAGCCGCTTTTGCCTCTGCATTATTATTGTTTTTAAAAAATCCGGAGAGAAAAATCAGGGCGATTGCAATAACACAGCATACTACAATGATCGTCCGATATTGATCGTTGCTCGCCAGCTTATCAAAAAGCGTATTTTTTTCTTTCCTGCCTTTTTCATCCATTGGCGGCTACCTCCATTTTCAGTCCCGTTACTTTTTTCAGATGCTCGGCCGCGGCATCGCGGTAAGCCCCGTATCCTTTCGCAAGCGTTACAATCACTTTGTTAATTGATATGCTGCCATCTTCCCGAGTATCCATAAACACAGAAACATTTTCACATTTTATGTTCATTTGACTCAATTCCGATATGACCAGATTTCGTATGCTTTGCTGGGCGGCATCTGTCATCTGACGGTTTACGGTATTCTGCAGCCGGTCGTCCGTCTGGCTTGGAAAACTCTGCTGAACATCAAAATTGATTTCGGGGATAATGGAAGTAATCGGCTGGATCATGACGCAGATCACAAAGGCACCGATTAAAAAGCGGATCATCCGTTCCATGGAGCCGTTCGGAACCAGATTGTGCAGCATGGACGCAGCAAGCACCGCCAGGCAAATTGCAAGGGACCACGCTTTTACCGCATTCATGTCGTTCCCCCCATAATGAGAATGACCACAGTAGATACAATTAGCAGCGCCATGCAGCAAAACGTAATGGCAAGCATTGTTTCCAGAACCGCGGCCGACGCCTTTAAGACCGATGAAATTTCCTTCTGGTCAAAGACATCACTGATTCCGGAACAGATATGCATCATAATTACCCACGAAATACACTGAATCAGAAGCGGCAGAAAAATAAAAATGCCGGCAAGAAGACCGAATGCGCCAACCCCGGATTTGAGCATTTTCAAACAAGCCCCAATGCTCTGCACCGCATCGCCCAGCGCGCTGCCAACAATCGGGACGGAATTGCTGACCACAAACTTTGCCGCCTTTGCCGTGGCACTGTCCGCGGAAGCGGCAACCACACTGTGAATGGTGAGAAGTCCAGAAAATACAGTCATACAAAATCCAATGGTCCACTTCACCACCTTATGAAAGGCGGCACACAATCCCCCCAGGCCGATTCCCGGTGAAACAGCGGATACCACAGAAAAAGCTAAAAAAATGTTCATCAGTGGAACCAGTATGTTGGAGGAAAGAAGCGAAATTCCGTTTCCCGCCGCCATCATCAGCAGGTTGTAGGAATTGGCAGATACCGGCTGTCCGGCGGCTATCATAATGCCGACCAAAACCGGAACGCAGGCAAGCAGAAAATCGGCTGCCGCGTGAATAATGTTCGCCGCATTGTGAATGCAGGACACAATCGGCTGGATAACGACGGTACAGACACAGAGTGTTCCCACCAACCCGATTACGCTGCTTACCGGCCTGTCCCCAAAGGATAGTTTCATTCCGTTCAGCAATGCGCAGATCAGCATCATGGCAATTACGGCAATGGCTGCCCGAACCGGTTCCTGCAAATTGCCGCCAACCATAGTAAAAACCTGCTGAAACAGGCTTTGCGGGGACAGCGATGTAATTTCATTCCAGTCTGCCCCGCTTACGCCCAGTTGCTCCAGCGAACTGCGGGTGTCATCCGGCAGTTTGTCCGTCAGGTCCGCGGCCCCGCTCTCCTGATACTGTTCGCTGTAATAGTTAAATTGGGGATCCGCGGCAAACGCCGTTACTGGCGTGAAAAACAGAAAAACAGATACGATAAAACAGCTGAAGAATATTTTTAATACTCTCATAATTTATGTACCAACTAGTCCGGTTAACGTTTTCGCAATGCTTTCAAACAGCGGCAGCGACATTACCACAATGGCAAGTTTTCCGGCAAGTTCCACTTTAGAGGCAAGCGCGCTTTCTCCCGAATCCCTGCAGGAATCCGCCGCAAACTGGGTCAAAAAGCAAATGCCCAGTGCCTTCAGCAGAATCAGAAGGTACTCTGCGGAAATGCCGGCACTTAAAATCAGCGTGTTAATCTGCTGAATAACCGGAAAAACATTTGCAAAGATTTCCAGAAGAATAATGATTCCCGCTGCGATGCTGATCAGGATGGCGTATTCCTGATGATAGCGCTTGATCATTGCTGCCATAACCGCGGCGATAATTGCGATCCCGGCGATTCCAATGATGTTCATGGCCTACAACCCAAAAAGAGACTTTATCGTTTTAAAAAGCGTGTCAATTTGCTGGATAATCATCATAAGCACAACGATCAGCCCGGCTAAATTGGTCATCATTGCCTGATCTTCACGCCCGGAACGAACCAACAGCTGATTCAGAACCGCCACAATGATTCCAATCGCGGCAATTTTGAAAATAAAATCGACATCCATTTCTGTGGTCATCCTTTCGCAGATATCGGTTTGAAAATTTTGTTTTCAAACTTCCGTCCTCTATTTGAACTTTCCGGGTTTTTATCCGGGCACTTCAAAACGGGACTTTTTCCCGTCAGCACAGCACCAAAGCCGCCGCCAGACCGCCGAAAACGCCCAAAGTCAAATACAGCTTGGACTTTTTTTCTTTTTCGTCCCGTGCGTTTTTCAGGCGTTCCCCAATCAGTTCCGTATACAGTTCGCAATGTGAAATCTGCCCCTCCACATCACTTGCACCAAAGCCCTCCCCAAAGCTGCGCAAAAGGTCAATATCCCCCGGCAGAAAACTTTTTTCCTTTGCAGCTGCATTCACACTGTCCTGCCAGGCCACGGTAAATGGCATTCCACCGGAACAACCGGAGGCACAGCGCTTTAGAAATTGCAGCTCTCCGCCGTGACGCTGCACAATCTGCTCCACCGGCAGGGCAGCGAATCGGATTTCCGTTTGGGCACGGGAAAGGAACCGGAGAAACGCTTCCAGTTGATCCACCCGTACCGCCAGCCTACGCGACTCCATAATACCGGCGAGCGTTCCCGCCGCAATCAGCATCAGTGCGCCGATAAGCTTCAGCAAGCAAATCACCTGCCTTATAAACGCCAAGAATCGTTCCGGGGTGTTCGTGGCCGTCCAGAATCGCTACATTGCCAAACGCCCCCGTTTCCAAAAGCGCAACGGCCTGTCTTCTGCGGATGAACTCCTCAATACTGCCCGCATGGATACTGGAAATGATACTCACACCCGCGTTTAGTCCCTGTTCTACAGCCCTCACTTCGTCGCTGGTTCCTAGCTCGTCACAGATTATGTACTCCGGGGAAAGCGAGCGCACCGCCTGCAGAATTCCCTGCGCCTTTGGGTAGCCGTCCAGAACATCGCTGCACACGCCAAGGTCGTTCTGCGGAATTCCCATGTAAGTCCCGGCCAGTTCCCCGCGCTCGTCCACCACTGTTACCTTTTTAATATTTCCACAGATTCCGCTGGATAACTGACGGGCAATATCCCGAAGTATCGTCGTTTTTCCACTAGCCGGTGCACCTGCCAGCAAAAGTCCGGACGAAAGATTATGGTGCAGGCACTCTATAATGCCGTCCGCCGCACCGGGGATTTCACGGGCAATCCGAACATTAACAGAGGAAATATCACGCATCCCTGTGATTTCCCCTTCTTTGCACACCGCTGTTCCGCTGATCCCAACCCTGTGGCCGCCGGCCAGTGTCACATAGCCATTGCGGATTTCATTCTGATGGCTATAAATCGAGTAGCTGCAGATAGTATGAAAGCTTTCCTCCAGATCTTCTTTTTCTGCCATAAGCATATCGTTTCCGGGGCGGCAGCTGATTCCGCCCCGATTGGTTACAAAGTAAATTCCCCCGGTGCAGCAAACGGAAACCGGTCTGTTGATGCGCAAACGAAGCTCCTGCGTTTGTTCTTTTACACCGTCCGGAATCTGTTTAACTACCTTCCGGATTCGTTCGCACAGCGCACCCGCCGCAGAATCAAACCGGAGACTATTTTTCTTTTCCATCGTCTTGTCCCTCCTTACATCACATAGATATGGACAACTTCGTTCTATTAGAACCGAACCAAGCAAAATTTCGTAAGGAATATTCAACTTGACAAACGAGTAGGTTATGTGATATATTTATAACATATGTTATAAATATATCACATGAAGGCGGTTTTGTTTATGAATCGTCTGTATAATAAAAGGACACCCCTTGAAAAGGGAGTAAAAATCCCCTACCGAAAATATCTTATTTTCTCGTGTATCTGCTGTGCTTTGTTCATGATAATGTTCGCGATTGCATATTCCTTCGCAGAAAGCAGTTTGAACCGCACCATACTTCTTTTTGCTGAAAGCATTCTGATGGTCATTTATAATATTCCGATCAATCGACTAAAAAACCGAGGCCTGCTTGAACAAACAGATGAGCGAAGTCATTTCAATCATTTGAAAACCATTCAAGTTATCGCATATACCGGGTTTGGAGGAATCATTCTTCTTATGATTCTTACCATTCGGAACCAACTGCCCACATTTACCATCTCATTTTTCTTTTTATTAATTGGCTTTATCTTTCTTCTATACGCTGTTATCTTTTATTTTTATGATAAAAAAGGAAAATGATATGCCAATGCTTGTAACAAAAATCAGAGAATATCGCACAAAATTCGGTATAAGTCAGGAGCAACTGGCCGAACGGGTCGGAGTTCGTCGTGAAACAATTGTTCATCTGGAAAACGGGCGTTATAATCCGTCGTTAAAACTGGCTATGGATATTGCGCACGTTTTCCAGCAACCCGTGGAGGAATTGTTCCGTTTTATCGAAAAAGAAGAAGGCCGCGAAGCATAATGCTTCGCAGCCTTCTTCTTATATAGATTTATTTATTCCAGCATCTGCTGAAATTCTTCTTCAGAAATCACCGGAACACCAAGTTGCTGCGCTTTGGTCAGCTTGCTTCCCGCGTCTTCCCCCGCAAGGACGTAATCCGTCTTTTTAGAGACACTGCTTGAAACTTTTCCTCCGCATTTTTCAATCGCTTCCGTCGCTTGAGCACGCGTCAGTGTCGGCAGGGTGCCGGTAAGAGCGAAAGTCTTTCCGGCAAAACGGGTATCCGTCGTTACCGTTTTGCTCTGCATGTTCACCCCTGCGTCACGCAGGCGGCCAATCAGGTGCGCCGTATTCGGCAAGAGGAAGAAATCCGATATACTTTGCGCAATAGTATCCCCAAATCCTTCAATATGGGCAATTTCTTCCTTTGTCGCATGGAATATCGCGTCTATGCTGCGGTAATAGGAAGCCAGAAGCTTTGCCGCTTTCAGCCCAACGTGAGGAATGCCAAGCGCAAAAATCAACCGGTATAGGTCGTTTTCCTTGGAGCGCTCAATGGCATTAATCAAATTCTGAGAGGATTTTTCCCCTACACGCTCCAATTCCATCAGCTGGCTTTGCCTCAGCTCATACAAATCCGCGGGCGACGTCAGCAGGTTTTCCCGTACCAACTGCTCTACCATGGCCGGGCCAAGCCCATCAATATCCATCGCGTCGCGGCTGGCAAAATGGATGATATGGCGCAAAAGCTGAGCCGGGCACTCCGGATTGGTGCACCGCGTGGCGGCCTCGCCGGGGGCCCGCTGCACCGGCGCGCCACAAGAAGGACATTCTTTCGGCATTTCATAAGGTTTGGAAGGATCCCCGTGGGAAACCACGGAAACCACTTCCGGAATAATCTCCCCGGCCTTCCGCAAAATCACCTGATCCCCGATACGAATATCCTTTTCCCGAATGTAATCCTCGTTATGAAGGGTGGCACGGCTCACAGTCGTTCCCGCCAGAGTTACCGGTTCAAAAACTCCGGTCGGCGTAAGCACGCCAGTACGGCCGACATTGATTTCGATATCCAGAAGCCTCGTTTCTTTCTCTTCCGGCGGATACTTATACGCCTCTGCCCATTTGGGGAATTTCGCTGTGCTGCCCAGCAAAGCACGCTGCGCGAAAGAATTTACTTTGATGACCGCACCGTCAATGGAATACCCCAAACTTCCGCGCAGATCGCCGATTCTGCGCACCTCCTCAATTACCTGCTCCACCGTGGTGCACGCTTTATAAAATGGAGGCACCGTAAAACCGAGGCTCTTAAGAAAATTTAAAGACTCATCGTGTTCATGCAGTTCTGCGCCCACGACCTGCTGCACATTAAAAACAAAAATGTCCAAAACACGGGAAGCGGTTACCGCAGGGTTTTTCTGACGAAGAGACCCGGCCGCGGCGTTGCGCGGATTCTTAAACGGCTTCTCGTCGTTTAATTCCTGCTTTTCACAAAGCTGCCGAAAGCTTTCATGGGACATGTATACTTCCCCGCGTACTTCCAGGAAAGGAAGCGGCTGATTCAATTTTTTCGGAATGGTGCGAATGGTGCGCAGATTCTCCGTCACATCTTCTCCAACGGTCCCGTCGCCTCGGGTGGAACCGCGGACAAACCTGCCGTCCCGATATTCCAAGGAAACGGAAAGCCCGTCGAACTTCGGCTCTACAATATAAACCGGGTTTTCGACAACCGAGCGGACACGTCGGTCAAAATCGGCCAATTCTTCCTCTGAAAAGGAATCATGAAGACTTTCCATCGGCACCGTATGAACGACCGGCTCAAATTTGCTCACCGGCGCGCCGCCTACCTTCTGCGTTGGCGAATCCGGCGTAATCAACTCCGGAAATTCTGCTTCCAGCTGCTGCAGGCGGCGGTAAAGCATATCATATTCGTAGTCGTCGATCTCCGGAGCATCCTCCACATAATATTTCTGGTTATGATATGTGATTTGCTCAGCCAATTCTTTTGAAAGCCTTTTTGCTTCCTCAAAATCCATAATAATGACCATTCCTTTCGCAGAATCCGTGAGTTACAGCCAATCTGGTACAACTGAATTTCCACCCGTCGATAGACGGATGGAAATAGAAACCCCGGTCTGAATCTGCTTTTTGAACTGAATATCCTCTTTAAAGGCCTAAGAAACCGGTGCTTTTCTAAATGCACTGATCAAACACCGGAATTCTTTTTCGAAACCATTCCTTATTTCCCCGAAGCATCCGAAATAATCGGAAAAGCTGCGGTTCCGTTTGCCACTACCTGCGGAACCTGGCCGACAATAATCGTTTCAGCAACCGGGACATTCGTATCGACTTCCGTAGTAGTATTGAACCAAGGTAAAAAGGAATATACACTGGTATGTATGTTCATGTAAATCTGATGCTTCGTTTGGTTGATCCCTGCGGATTCAAACGAGCTTTTAAAATCCGCGTTTACGTTTCCGCTGAGCGTAACACGAAGCGGTATGTTCGGACCATAGCCATGCAAAAAATCGCTGCCGATCAAAGTACCCAAAGCAATTCCAACATTTTGATGACTGGTGTCGCCCAATTCCTTCTGAACATCCTTAATAATAATGGACTTTAATTCATTCATCTTAATCATGTTGGTGGTAATGGCAAGTACCTCGCCGGTACTGCTCCGCTCCACCGTAATCAAGTCGGCATAGGAAATCTCGTTATTTTTCAGTTCCTCCGCGATAGCATTGTTGATGGTATCAATTGATTTTATGCGTGCCTCATTCGTAGTAACCGATACAATAATAGGACGTAATTTCATATCGATTCCAATGAAGCAAAGGATGATTAAGAGAATAATGACTACGGCTTTGCGCAGCATATATCGTCGATGATATGTATTTCTCCACCTTTTCACAGTGATTCCCCCTTTGGTCTTACCTCCATAATACTCAGAAAGAATCAATGTGTGACAAAACAAACAAATATCCGGTGGAGTTTACATCGAATCTGCCCGCTAACTAAAAAATTGGGCACAAAGATACAAAGCTCTTTGTGCCCAAAACATCAATCTGCTAAATTATTCGGCAGTTTCATCTGCAGGAGCGTCTTCTGTGGGTTCAAGAAGAGCACGGATGGAAAGGCTGACGCGCTTTCTGTCAAAATCAATTTCGGTGATCTTTGCTTTTACAACGTCATTGATTTTCAAAACATCCTGCGGCTTTTCGATTCTGTGGTCGGCAATCTGAGAAATATGTATTAATCCGTCGATGCCGGGGATAATTCTCGCGAAAGCGCCGAATGTTGTCATACCAACAATGGTAACATCTGCAACGGTTCCAACCGGATAATCACGCTTCAAAATTTCCCACGGATTATCTTCTTCGCGCTTGTAGCCAAGAGAAATCTTACCCTTTTCACGGTCGAGGCCCTTAATATAGACATTCACCGTGTCGCCAACATTGACAACCTCGGAAGGATGCTTAATTCTGCCCCAAGAAAGTTCAGAAATATGGATCATGCCGTCAATACCGCCCAAATCAACAAAAGCACCATAGGAGGTCAGAGACTTCACCACGCCAGTATATTCTTTGCCTTCTTCGGCGGTTTCCCAGAATTTTTCAGCCTGCTTCTTGCGCTCGTCCTTCAAAACGGAACGAATGGAGCCAACAGCACGGCGGCGGCCACGGTTCACCTCAATAATACGGAACTGAACTTCTTTCTTCAACAGGTCCTCCAGGGGATCATTGCGGGACGCAGTTGCCTGAGAAGCAGGAATAAAGACGCGGATTCCGTTTGTAACGGCAATGACACCGCCTTTAATCACTTCAGTAACAACACCGGTAAGAACTTCTCCGCTTTCTTCTGCGGCAGCAACGGTTTCCCAGCCTTTTACTGCATCCAGACGCTTTTTGGAAAGCATAATGGTGCCTTCCTGATCGTTTGTGCGCATAATCAGAAGATCAAGCTCATCGCCAACCTTAACGATATCTTCCGGTTTAACGTTCGGATCAGCAGAAAGTTCGGAAGCCGGAATAAAGCCGGCCTGTTTTCTTCCGACATCAACGTATACTTCACTCGGGGTAATGCCGACAACCACACCGCGTACCTTTTCATCTGTATTTAAGCTCTTTAAGGACTCTTCGAGCATCTCTTCGAAGGATCCCTCGGCATTATTCTCCATTAAATTCTGATCTGCACCCTCAATAATTTCTGACATGGTATCAAGTACCTCCTTTATAATGCTTGCCGGAGTAGACGCCCCAGCAGTAATGCCAATGCAACCGGCCTCTTTTAGGGCCGACAGCGGAAGCTCGTCCGCGGACTCTATCAAATAAGTAGTACAATATTTACCGCAAACATCTCGCAATTTTGCGGTGTTAGAGCTTTGTCTGCCCCCTATGACGATCATAAGATCGCATTTCTGCGACAAAAAAGCCGATTCCGACTGACGTTTAGCAGTAGCATTACATATTGTATCAAAAATAGTTGGATTTGTATATACCCTTTTTATTATTTTCAAACAATTTTCCCATTCTGCAACGCTGAACGTAGTCTGGGCTACCACACAAACCCCGGAATTTCCATCAAAATGATGATTTTCTACTAAATTTTGCAATTCCTGCGCATCGCGAAAAACAAAACATTCGCCGATGCAGTGGCCTTGAATGCCCTGTACCTCCGGATGGGAAGCATCGCCCGCAATGAGAACCGTTTTCCCATTTTTTCCGGCTTGGGCAACAATCTGGTGAATTTTCGCAACATAAGGACAGGTGGCATCCATACACTCCAGTCCCTGGGATTTCACTTCCTCCAATGTTGATTTTGGAACCCCGTGGGATCGAATCACGATGGTACCGCCAGGCGGAACTTCGCCCGGGCTGTTTACCACACGGACGCCCTTGGCCTCCAATTCGGCCAACGTCTGCGGGTTATGAATAATCGGGCCGAGCGTGTAAACTTTTTTTTCTTCTTCCAGAAGCTTGTTTACCAGATTGACCGCCCGGTTGACGCCAAAACAGTACCCGGCCGACTTTGCAACATAAAATTTCAACCTTTTTCCTCCAACATGGTATTGATCCGCCTGGATAAAAGCAGCGAAGCATCCCGTATATTTTTATGACCTCCGCCCACCTGTGCCAGTGTTTCATAGGAAATAACTTCACCAAAGCGCACGGTAATAGGACGAAACGGCTTAATGATTCCATCACAATAAATGGAAGCAGGAAGAATCGGTGCATGCGCTTTCAGCGCAATCATTACGGCGCCTGCCTTCGGTTGGAAAGGAGCGTTGTCAAAGACGCATTTCCCTTGGGGAAAAATTCCAACCACTCCGCCCTGCTCCAGAATTTTCAGCGCAGTTTTTATCGACCCTGTGTCGCCCTTTCCACGCCTTACCGGAAACGCCCCCATTTGATAGAGCAGCCACCGAGCCAATGCACCGTGCTCCAGAAAAAGCTCTGATTTCGCCATAAACCGAATGGGCCGATGGAACGGAACCGCCAGCAGGAACGGATCAATCAGCGATTTATGGTTACTGCACACAATAAGTTTTCCGTCCCGCGGAATATTTTCAGCACCTTTAATTTGAAACGGAAAAATCAGCTTTGCCAAAGGGGTAAGCAGGCGCAGCCAAAACAAGTAAAACATAGTTCAGCCTTTAATCAAACCTCTTTAAGTCTCGCTCACGCAGCATAGCAATCCGCCGCATTAATTCCTGTGACGCCGCACGGTACTCCGAAAGCGAACCGTTCACTACGCCAAGTTCCTGTGGAGTAGTCGGTTTTCCAAAGGAAACAATGCATTTTCGAAAAAGCTTGGGGGGCTTTCCGCCCTTCGCCGTAATGCAGCACGGAATCAGAGGAGCGTTATAACTGTGCGCAAGCATAACTGCTCCCGCTTTCGCCGGAAGCAGCTCACCGGTTTTGGACCGTGTACCCTCAATAAAAATTCCAAGCGCCTTGCCTTCTTCCAAAAGCTGGCCGGCTACATTCAGCGCGCCTTTATCCCCTTTTCCGCGCTGGACCGGAAAAGCACCCAAGGCAGAAAGAAGAATCTTTAGAAATCTATTTTCGAAAAGTTCCGCTTTCGACATAAAGTAGATTTGTCTGTGCTGGGTAAAGGCCAGACGAACCGGATCTGTAAGGCTGACATGATTGCAGCACACAATAATTTTTCCGGTTTCGGGCATGTTTTTCGAATCAATTGCTTTATATCGAATGAAAAATTTGAGAAACCACTGTGCGAATATTTTGGCAAATCCATAAAGCGGCGTACGTTTCATAGTATCCCCGATTTCCGTATTTTTATTAAGTCAGTAAAAATCCCTGTGTCTTTCCATAAACACTCGGACACAGCAGAAGTAAAAAGCGGCCACACCAACAGTTCATGAGTGAAGTCTTTCCTTTATAACACCGATTAGCTGACAGACCGACTGCTCCAGCGTGTTTCCGGTGGTATCCACCAGAATCGAATTCTTAGCGGGAACAAGGGGCGCAACCTCACGGTGCGAATCGTTATAATCCCGCTGCTTCAAATCGCTGAGCACCTCTTCATATTCGGCTTTTACGCCTTTGCTAATGAGTTCCTCATAGCGTCTTCTTGCACGCTCCTCGGGCGAGGCGGTCAGAAAAATCTTAATTTCCGCATTCGGCAAAACCACGGTTCCAATATCACGCCCATCCATAACAACGTTGTTGCCGTCCGCCAAATTCCGCTGCAGGGAAAGTAAAAAAGCCCGAACATCCGGAATAGCAGAAACGTTGGATGCCGCCATGGACACTTCCGGGGAGCGAATCTCGTCGGAAACATCCTTTCCGCACAGAATTACCCTCTGTTCCCCGTCGCGAAACGCAATGGAAATCGTAATGCCGGAAAGCAAAGGAACAACAGAATCTGCGTCCGAGGGATCCACGCCCTTCTTCAGCATATACAGTCCAATAGCCCGGTACATCGCACCGGTGTCTACATATATAAAGCCCAGTTCCCGCGCAGCACGGCGCGCGATGGTACTTTTCCCCGCTCCTGCGGGGCCGTCGATGGCAATTGCAGTCATGGAAATCTCCTATCTGATAGTATTCTCACTTTATATGAATACGAAAGACACGTTGAAATGTATGATTGTACTATATCGGTTTCGATATGGAATTAGCCGCCAGCCGCCCTGTGCTGAACGCAATCTGAAGATTGAACCCTCCGGTATAGGCATCCACATCCAGCACCTCGCCGGCAAAATAGAGCCCCTGCACCAGTTTGGATTCCATCGTTTTCGGATTGATTTCCGAAACCTTTACTCCGCCGGAAGTCACGATAGCTTCTTCAATGGGACGGAAGCCGGAAATCGTAAATGAGAACGACTTCAACAGTTCAGCGAAAGAGCGCCGCATTTCCCGAGTAATTTGATTGCATTTCATTTCGGGAGGTATTTGAGAACGTTTTATGATAACTGGAATCAGCTTACGGGGAAGCAGAGCTCCCAGCGAATTGCTGAAATCACGGTTCCGGTTTTCCGAAAAATCGCGTTGTATGCGGGCATCCAGTTGCTCCAGGCTGAGAGCGGGTTTCAGGTCAATTACCACCCGATAACGGCCAGGCGACATATTGCGCATGTGCGCACTTGCACTTAATATGGTAGGGCCAGACAGGCCAAAATGCGTAAACAGCATTTCGCCGAAGTCCTCATAGATTCGCTTGTCCTTTTCCCGGTCAAAAACCTGCAGACCAACATTTCTTAAAGAAAGTCCCATCATTTCCCGGCATTCGTCCCCGTCCACCGTCAGTGGAACCAACGACGGCCGCAGCTGCGTGACGGTGTGCCCTGCTTGTCTGGCAAACCGGTACCCGTCCCCGGTGGAACCGGTTCCCGGATAGGAAGCCCCACCGCAGCAAACAATCACGTGACCAGCCAAAAGGGACCGGCCGTCTCGTAATTCCACGCCGCAAACCCGGCCGGTATCAAGCAGCAGGCTTTTCACCTCAGCGGTAATCCATTCTGCACCGCCATTCTGGACAAAACGGGCAAGCGTTTCCGCCACATCCGCAGCCTTGTCCGACTGGGGAAAAACACGGTTGCCACGCTCTACTTTTGTAGAAAGACCAAGCGCTTCAAAAAAATCTATGGTATCTCTGGTTGTGAACTGGTGAATGGCACTGTACAAAAAGCGGCCGTTTGTCGGCACGGAGGCGATAAACGTCTGCTCGTCGCAATCATTCGTCAGATTGCAGCGTCCCTTCCCCGTAATACATATTTTACGGCCAAGTTTCTCTTTTTTTTCAACCAGACAAACGTGAAACCCGTTTTGTGCTGCGGTTCCGGCCGCCATCATTCCTGCCGCGCCCCCGCCGATTACGATTACATCATATGATGGAGTCATCGTCCTGCTCAGATTTACCATCCACCTTTTCATAGACTCCGTATTCGTCCCAAATATTTTCCAAACCTTTGAAGATCTGCTTGACCTCATCTGATTTACGCAGCGCCGTTGTTACAATCAGCGCGTTAATCAGGCTGAGCGGCGCGACCAAAGAATCCACAATAGAAGCCATATCGCTGCGCGCAAGCAGAAGATTGTCAGCCGGCTCGGCAAGAGGCGAAAGAGAACTATCTGTAATGGCAATGACCTTTGCACCTCTTGAATGGGCGAAATTCATTGCTTTTACCGCTTTTTTGGAATAACGTGGGAAACTAATGCCGATAACGGCGTCTTTCTCATTCACGCGGATCATCTGCTCAAAAATTTCCGCTTCGCTGGTTGCCTGTACCAGAACAACATCCCCAAAAATCAAATTAAAGTAATAAGAAAGGAATGTCGCAAGCGCTAAGGAGCTTCTCGCTCCAATAATGTAAATTTTATGCGCACTAACAATGGCATCCACCGCGCGGTAAAACGCTTCGTGCGAAGTTTCTTCCATGGTTCTGCGAATAATGTCAATATCCTGATTAAAAACAGAATCCAGAATATCGGAATTTCCGATTCGTTCCGCCGTCACTTCCATGCGCTGCACCGAAGTAAGACGGTTACGGATCATTTCCTGCATCGCTTGCTGCAGTTCGGGGTAACCGTCATACCCAATCTCCGTCGCAAAGCGGACCACGGTTGATTCGCTGACCCCAACGGTAGCGCCCAGTCTGGAGGCTGTCATAAAAGCTACCTTGTCATAATGTTCCTCAATATATTTTGCGATTAATTTCTGCCCTTTGGAAAATTCAGGCATCTTATTTTTAATTCGTGTTACCAGTAAATTATTCATTCTACCAACTCCTACTATCCATATTAATTCGAAGCCCATTAAAAATCAAGTAAATTCGCTTCTTCTGCAAGAATATTAAAGAACTTATTCGTAAATGCATCCATATAAAGCATTTACAAGCAAAAAGCCCCCATCGGGGCTTTTTCGTACCTATTCAAGTGCATTTTCAAATTAAAATCTTTCAAAAAGGGGCAAAATATCTATTTCATCCGTAGAAAACGGTTCACTGTTTTATGAAAGCGTTGCACATAAGAAACAACTAAAGATGTAATCGCAAGATCATAGAAGAAATAAGTAATATTGCCAAGAAGCAAATATACCACGGGAAGATATACGCCGAATACTGTAAAGCTATCTGCCGGAACACCCAAAATGTAGATACTCAGAAAATATCCCAATACCATGGAAGCATTAAAGACGGTAAACTTTAAAAAGTACGTAACCGACAACTTCATATGTTTCATTTCCAGAACGGCTTTTAAAATCGGATAATACCCGAAAAATAAAACGTACAGCATTGCCGCTTCTTTATCTGCCGCAATAAAAACTGCTAAAATAGAAGATGCAAAGTAGACCGGCCATGCCCAGCGGGTTCCAAGCTCTACTACAATGACAATCAGCAGAACTCCGGCAACGGCTGGAAGTGCATAAGTCCCGATCGGAATCAGGCCGGTTAAAAACAGCAGCATAACGCAAAAAGCAGTGATAATACCGCAAAAAGCCACTGCGATACTCTTTCTCAACCGAAATCCCCCTAACTGGCGCTCAGTCGCGTAAACGCCTCAGCAGCACGGGATTAAATCCCCTCCCATGGACTCACAGCAACAGTCCGCACAAATTAAGGAGGAGCAGATATCGCAGGAACTACATCCGCCGGTACGCGGCATCGCAGGATTATAGCCGCCATAAACTCCGCTGCGCTGGCTGTCCACCTGATTCAGCGCCGCGCGATATTCAGGGTTGCCCGGATCCATCTGGCACGCTCTGGCAAAGTTATTATAGGCCTCTTCCAGCCAGCCTCGTTTGTAGAGCACCGTACCCTTTAAAAAATGCCATTCTGCGTTACGGTTTTCCGCAGGAACTCCATTCAGTATCTGTTCTGCATCCGCAATCCGGCCGGACATAATCAGATTTCGCACATCACTGAATCCGGAGCCGGAACCGTAATAACCGCCATAGTTGCCGGTGTTTGCAGAGTAACCCGTGTATCCACCGCCATACGGTGCTGTATTCTGATTGGAAGCTGCACTGTGTCTTCTCTGTTTCCGCTCCGAAACAATGGCGTCGTACGCTTCATTGATTTCTTTCATTTTTTCGCTCGCCAAGTCCGCAATGGGACTGCCGGAATAATTATCCGGATGATATTTTTTTGCAAGCTCGCGGTAGGCGGATTTAATCTCTTCATCCGTTGCAGTTGGGGAAACGCCCAATACCTTATAAGGATCTGACATTCGTTTTCTCCTCTTTATATAGTCGGTCTCTTTGAATTTCAGGCAAACCTTTAATAATTACATTTCCCAGAATAGATTCAAAGTGCTTAATCTCTAACAAATGGAAAGCAGCTATCAACCTGGACAAAGTCATATTAAGCGCCTGATTTGCATGGTCCCTTACACTGAGAATCTCTTCATCCGTGGAATTTTCATTTAGTTGATAACGCTGTACAAACGGATTAAAAGAGTGTTTCTTTAAATCCTTTCTAATATCATCCGCCGCATCCATTAAATATATCCACCGGCCAAGGTAATATCCGATTTCATTTCGAATGCGGATTTCGGGGCTCTGTGAATCGTTTTCAGTTTCCGAGACTGCGAACACCCTGCTGAGCATATTGGCAGTCGGCTCGGCGCAGCGGTCAATTTCTACCGGCTCCATACGCTCTGCCGCTTTCTGCTGCTCCATGTAGGATTTTACGATATTAGCAAGCTCAGGAAATTGTTTTTCTGCTTTTCTTTTGGCAGATGCAGCAAACGGCAAAAAAATGCAGCCGCGCAGTTTTCCCAAAAACCGGGAATCCTCTATATCGTCTTTCAGCTTTGCATAAGTCAACAAAACCGATAACGCGGCGGCTTGAACGAATTCCTCTTCCCCTTCACTGCAGAACATACACTTTTTCATGGGATTTACAACGCATCTGCCGGTGTGAAAACCAGTGCATTTGGGCTGCAGGGATAAAAGAAGCATGGCATAAAAGGCGCAATCATAGCTAAGCGTAAGCCGGGCAACCGGGCCATAGCTTTTTCCTAGCTGACGGCAAAGCGAACAATAAATTCCTTTATACTGTTCAAACTCGCGAACCAGCAGTTCTGATTTTTGCGGCCTTATATAACCAAACAATAAGATCATCCTTATAACTGCATATAAATTGCTGATACTGCTATTTTACTATATTATTAGGATTCATTTAATTAACAATATGTAAACAATTTTACAGTAATTAACGATGGAATGTTTCTCGATACGTTTTTAAATCATTCCTGTAAACGGCAATACACTTACATATATAATATGATAAGAAAAGAATTCTCCTGTCGCAGGAAATCAGATTACTTTCCATTGGAAGTGTAATCTCGTGTCCGGTTCATTCCGTAGAAATTAATTTTATTTCAACCTATGTTTAGACGCACAAAAAGAAAGAAATTTTTCATAAATTTTTATCTTATACTTCTATGATTTTAAAAAAATTCAACAAATAATGATTGTCTTTATTCTTTTCGCATGGTATAATAAAGTTAAATAAAATACAAGGGGGTTACGATATGAAGCTTTATGACATTGATGTGGTCAAACTGATTGATCTTTTGGATCAGACAAAAGGCAATGTTTACCTAGTAACAGAAGACGGCAATAGGCTGAACCTGAAAAGTAAACTGATTCAGCTTTACGGCGTTCGTACGCTTCTGGAAAATGCCAAAAATTCGACAATTTCCGCCGAATTGAACGTAGAAAATCCGGAAGACGAGTTGCTGTTTATCAATTACATGATGAGCAAATAAATTTATTCAAATCCATCTGCGGATGTTCTGTAAAAACAGAGCCGCATCTGTTACAATACGGATTTATATACGCGCGCAAACCCCAAAGGGAGTACTGCAAAATGAATTAATTCACTTTGCAGTACTCCTTTTTAATACGCTGCGCTAAGAGGATTCAGCACGCCATATTCCTTGTTCTCCATATCGTCTATAAACTGAATAGCCTTTCCGGCGCCGAGCGCGACACAAATCTCGCTGTCGTCCGCCACGTGAACCGGCATTTTTACCTTCTTTGAAATCAAGGTATCAAATCCAAACAGCTGCGCGGAACCGCCCGTCAAAATCACACCGTCGCTGTAAACGTCACCCATTAATTCCGGCGGTGTAATTTCCAGCATCTCCTGAATCGTTCTTACAATCTGCATGGCCGGTTCAATCAATGCTTCCAGCATTTCATCTACGGTAATATCCGCCCACTGCGGCAGGCCGGTCATGGCGTTACGCCCCTTGACACGATACTTGGCCAAATCCTTTCTGGGGTAAACGCAGCCGATTGCCATTTTGGCTTCCTCTGCCATACGCTGTCCGATAATTAGATTATACTTTCTGCGGATATATTTGATAATGGCGTCATCAAACGAATTACCGGCAACTTTAATCGAACGGGAAATGGCAATGCCGCTTAGGGAAAGCACCGCCATATCTGTTGTGCCACCGCCAATATCCACAACAAGGGAACCGTAGGGACGGGCAATGTCGACACCCGCGCCCATGGCCGCAGCGACCGGCTCCTCAATCAGACAGATTTTGCGAACGCCGGTAGAACTGATGGCATCCACCACAGCGCGTTTCTCAACTTCGGTAATCTGGCATGGCACGCTGACCACCACGCGCGGCATAAAGAGCTTGCTTCCACTGATTTTTTTCAGATAAGCACCAATTAGGTACTGCGCAAGATCAAAGTCAGAGATGACTCCGTTGCAAAGAGGCCGAACCACCTTAATCCGGTCGGAGGTACGTCCCACCATTTCATATGCTACTTTGCCAATCGCAACAACTTCATCGGTTTCTACGTTAACAGCGGTAATCGCTGGTTCATTAAGTATAATTCCTTTTCCGTCAAGAAAAATTTTAACGGTTGATGTACCAAGGTCGAGCGCTATATCAGTGCCCAGCATAGTATCACATCCAATCCTATATTAGGTTTATTATAATACAGATGTCTTATGATTTCAATTGCGGGTATTCCACTTCCGCGATTGCCGCACAGGTTACCGCCTGCGCGCCCGCTTCCAAAAGTTCTTTAGCGCATTCGCCAAGCGTTGCGCCGGTTGTTACAATATCATCAATCAACAGAATCCGTTTGCCCTGAATCGTTCCGGAGGAAAGCAGACGATAGACCCCGCACACATTGCGTTTGCGGTCCTCTCGGCTCAATTTATGCTGTTCCGGGTTGTCCGCAATCTTTTCCAGTACTTCTGCGTAAGGAAGCCGCAGCCTCTGCGCTGCATTTCGAGCAATTAGTTCCGACTGGTTATACCCGCGCCTTTTCTTCCGCTGAGCAGAAACCGGAACCGACGTGATAAAATCGAACTGATCCGCTTGCCCGGCAAACTCATCGGCAACCCGTTCCCCAAAGAAAATGGCAGATGATGTTCTGCCATAGAATTTGAAGCGAATAATCGCTTCCCGAATTTTGCCCTCGTACCGATATGGAACTTTACAGGAAATAGTCTTCCCGCCTTCTGGCAAATCAATGCGTTTTTCGGCATGAACGCACGGATTTTCCTGCCGGCACCGTGTACAGACCTGCACGCCGGCGGGAATCACCGCTCCGCACAGCGCACACCGCGGTGGGAAAAGCAGCTCTAAAAAACGGGAAAGCACAGATTTAATCTGCAAGTTCTGCGCCTCCTGTTAAGAAATAATACAAGCCGGTGTAACGTCTTGTTTTCTTGTCGTTTTCCACCATCGTCTGTACGGTTTTAGGAAGGCCGACCAGAATCAAAAGTGATTTTGCGCGGGTAATGGCCGTATACAGCAAATTGCGGAAATAAAGCTGCGGCGGACCAGGATACATGGGCATAACCACGGCGGCAAATTCATTGCCCTGGCTTTTGTGCACAGTCATGGCATAGGCCAACTCCAGTTCTGACGCAGACTCCAGGTCATAAAGGACGATTCGGTCTTCCATTTGTACCGTCATGGTGGAAGCGCGTCGGTCAATACCGCACAAAATTCCCATATCCCCGTTGAATACCCCCTCCCCGCCGGTTCCATCGAACTTTGTCCATGGAAGGTTGTAATCGTTTTTAATCTGCATGACCTTGTCCCCCTCGCGGAAAAGGGTGCCGTTAATGGTAATTTCGTTCTTCTTTTTGTCCGGAGGATTCAGCACCGCCTGCAGCCTGCGGTTTATTTCTGCAGTTCCCAGCTCGCCCTTTCTTCCCGGGCACAACACCTGAATATCTGTCATCGGAGAAAATCCATAGGTAGCAGGCAGGCGCTGATCGCAGAGCTCTAGGATGGTTGAGACAATTTCCCCGGGATCCCTGCGGGTTAAAAAGAAAAAATCGCTCGAGTGAACGTTCAGCTCCGGCATTTGTCCGCTGACAATGCGGTGTGCATTTGTTACAATAAGGCTCTGCATTGACTGGCGGAAAATCTGGTTCAGCTGAACGACCGGCAGCAGATTGGTCGCAATCAGGTCGCCCAGCACATTTCCAGCCCCCACAGAAGGCAGCTGGTCGCAGTCCCCCACCAGTATTAACCGGCAGCCAAGCGGAAGCGCGCGCAGGACGGCATCGAAAACCGTGATATCCACCATAGAAAGCTCATCAATCACCAGCGCGTCGCAGTCCAGCAGATTTTTTTCATTTTTTGCAAACACCGGGACATCATTTTCATTCCATTCCACTTCCAGAAGGCGGTGAATCGTTTTTGCTTCTTCCCCGGTCAACTCCGACATGCGCTTCGCGGCACGGCCTGTGGGCGCAGCAAGCAGAACCTTTTCTCCCTTTTGCTCCAAAATGCGGATAATGGCATTCAGAGTCGTGGTTTTGCCTGTACCCGGGCCGCCCGTTAAAATCAGCATCCCGCGCGACAGCGCCTCGCGAATCGCCTGTTTCTGGCGTTCAGCGTAGGTGATTTGGAACTCCTGCTCAATACCGGTAATATAATTTTCAATCCCGATAATCGGCTGCGCAGGATAATGCATCATCATATTGATGCGCCCGGCCACATAAACTTCAGACCGGTACAGCTTCGGGGTAAAAATATATTCCCGATTTGAAAAAACGGCTGAAATCACCGAACCTTCCGCGTTCAGCGCTTCCAGATTTTCCGCAGCAAGGGATGGTTCCACCCCAAGCATTCGTGCGGACAAAGGAACCAGCTTGTCCGCAGGAAGACAGGTGTGTCCGTTTCCGGTATTGTGTTTCAGCACATATACAATGCCCGCGCGGATACGGCAGGAATCATCCTGAGGGCGTTCCAAAGCCGCGGCAACCTCATCCGCACGCTGAAAGCCAATATCAAGGGCATCGTCGCAAAGGCAGTACGGATCTTCCTGAATGCGGTCGACGGACTGCGGTCCAAAGAGCTTCCAGACGCGAACCGCCTCTTCCGGGGTAATGCCAAAGCTGCTCAGATAAAGCATAATCTCGCGGATTCCGTGAACCTTTTGGAATTCATTCGACAATTTTTGCGCTTTCGCCCTGGTGATTCCTTTGATGACACATAAACGCTCCGGCTCGTTTTCCAGTACCTGAAGCGTGTTTTCTCCGAACATCTCCACAATTTTAGCTGCGGTTCCCGGCCCAATACCTTTGACGGCACCGGACGAAAGATATTTCAGCATTGCCGCAGAGTTGGCCGGAATGGAACGCTCAAAGGCTTCCACTTTAAATTGGGTCCCATAAGTTGGATTATTGACCCAATTCCCCATAACGTGCAGCTCTTCCCCAACGCTTACCATTGGAATAGTCCCCACCACGGTGACAAGTTCACCGCTGACGCTTAATTCAAGAATAGAATATCCGTTTTTTTCATTTCGAAAAATGACCTGCTCCACCGAGCCGGTCATCTCAAGAAGCGCCTCTTCCTGCATTTTCATTCCCCAAACAGTTTTCGCGGCAAATTTATTTTGACCACAACCTTTTTGTGTGTTCCCTGCCCACAGTGTACAAACCAGCGCAGGGAACACAACTTCAATTTGCATTAAATAAAAATGCCGCAATTAATTAAGTTTAGTATAATACAAGAAGTATGTATTGTAAACCTAATATTCCAGTAATCCTGCAAGCTCATCCGGGTCACAAATTTCCACACAGGGATTGCGCGCGGCAATAATTCGGCAAACCAATTCCGTTTCTTGATCCATGTTATAATTCACACAAATAACCCGATTATTCTTCCCCGTCAGCCAATCCAGCTTTTCAATGGCGCCGGTCAGCATCATTTCTGCGCTTTCCTCATGCCCGTGAATGGGTACAACCAAAACAATCTTTCCGTCATAATCGGTTTTCAGCAGCCAGTGGGCAAGCCACCGAACAAGATCGACGGTTCCGGTGATGGCAAGCAGAATAAAGACAATCTCGGCTATTGTGTCAAACATGAAAAATCACCTCAACACATTTTATGTGCTGAAGTGATTTTCTGCTCATTCCAGTTGCGAAAATAATTTGCTTTTACTTATTTATTAAGCATTCAAAGCCGCTTTTAACGCCTCCGTTTTATCGCAGCGCTCCCAGGAAACCTTCAGGTCTTCCCGGCCCATATGGCCATAACTGGCAACTGCGCGGTAAATGGGGCGGCGAAGGTCAAGGTCACGAATAATCGCGCTTGGGCGCAGGTCAAACACTCGGCTAACCGCGGCGGAAAGCTGTTCATTGGTGTAATTGGAAGTTCCGAAGGTTTCTACCATGATAGAAACCGGTCTTGCCACGCCGATGGCGTAGGCAAGTTCGATTTCGCATTTTTTTGCAAGTCCAGCGGCTACAATGTTCTTTGCAACGTATCTAGCCGCATAGGCTGCGGAGCGGTCTACCTTGGTTGGGTCTTTGCCGGAAAAAGCTCCGCCGCCGTGTCTGCCGTATCCACCATAGGTATCTACAATAATTTTTCTTCCGGTCAGGCCACTGTCGCCAACCGGTCCACCGATGACAAAACGGCCTGTTGGGTTAATGAAGAATTTAGTGTTGTCGTCCAGCCACTTTGCCGGGATAACCGCACGCACCACATGTTCCACAATATCTTTACGAATCTGTTCCAGCGAAACATCCGGGTCATGCTGGGTAGAAACAACTACTGTATCCACCCGAACCGGCTGGCCATCGTCGTATTCCACAGTAACCTGTGTTTTTCCATCCGGACGAAGATAAGAGAGCGTTTTATTCTTCCGCACTTCACTCAATCGTTTGGAAAGCTTATGTGCTAGAGAAATTGCCAGCGGCATCAATTCTGCCGTTTCATCGCAGGCATAGCCAAACATCATTCCCTGGTCGCCCGCACCGATAAGGTCGTTTTCATCTGTGGCGCCGTTCTTCGCCTCGTAGGACTGGTTGACGCCCATCGCAATATCGGGCGACTGAACGTCGATGGATGTAATCACCCCACAGGTATTGCCGTCAAATCCATAAGACGGATTGTTGTAGCCAATATCCTTTATCACTTCTCTGGCAACTGCCGGAATGTCGACATAACATTCGGTTGAAATTTCCCCCATCACATGTATCACACCGGTTGTTGCGGTGACTTCGCAGGCCACATGCGCCTGTGGGTCTTTTGCAATGATTTCATCCAGCACCGCATCTGCAATTTGGTCGCATACCTTATCCGGATGCCCTTCCGTTACCGATTCCGATGTAAAAAAATATTTTGACATATCGTCTATATCCTCCTGCTACAATAGAAATAAAAAAGCTGCCCGGAAAACCCGAACAGCGTGTATTACTACCTCATCTTTCGGCTTTACCGCAGGATTTGGCACCTTGCCGCTTGGCAGGTTGTCGGACATCATCGGGCCTGTTCCCTCCGTCACTCTTGATAAGGGCCTATTCACTTTTGAGCTTATTATAGCATGGATTATTCATACGGTAAATATACAAAACAAGGAATTTGTCCGATTTTTATACTCAATTCTGTGGAATACTTCCAGAAATGCGCCTTCGTTCTCCATAATGGGAACCGAAGGCGCAGATTTTTTCACTGTACTAGAACTGATTTTCTCAGTGTCCTCCTAATTTCGATGCAGAATCGGGCTGACACGCTTATACAACAACATGGTAACTGCGGAAACTAAAATACCCTTGACCAGATTAAACGGTGCTACCGCCAGCAAAATGAAGGACCAAAGATCATGGATTGCCGGATTCACTGCGGTCCCCATTTGCACCAGCGCCTGAAGCGGCATATGAAACACCGTAGCATAAAACGGAAGCAGAACAAAATAATTGATAGCGCAGCCGAACAATACCAGACACAGAATCCCAATTCCCAGGCCAAAACACGCATATTTTTTGCACTTATGACGCTGATACAGGATCGCCGCCGGCAAAACGATGGCACAACCTAATATAAAGTTTGCCAACTCGCCAACGCCGCCCGTTGTTGTGCCGTTTATTACAAGATTCAGCAAAATTTTAATCAATTCAATCATTACGCCGGCCAGCGGCCCCATTGCAAAACCTCCGATTAATACGGGAAGTTCACTGAGATCCATTTTGTAGAAATTCGGTGCAAACCACAAAGGAAATTCAAACAGCATCAGAATCGTAGCGATTGCGGAAAGAACCCCAATTTGCGCAATCGACCTCGGTTGAAAGAGCTTAATGTTTCTTTCGGCCATTATAAAACCTCCCTTTCCGTGTTGGTTCTGTATAAACCGCTATTTTGCAAAAAAGGCATGAGCGCTTTCCAAAGTACACCGGAAATGGCGCTGTTCAACCCCGCTTTTAACAGATTAAACGGCACAATTCCCGGAAGAATCAGCGCATCTACCACTGACTTGGGCGTTCCAAAAAAATGAACAGTAAATATGTAATTCATTGGAATCATAATCGCCGTCATCGCGAGGGTGCCTAATATCATCCCCAATACCGCGTCGAAAAATTTATGCCTGTGCTGATAGAAAAAGCCCACCAAAGCCACCAGTGCGCCGGAAGCAGCAAAATGCATTACCAAACCTACCCAGCCGTTTCCTCCAAACAGGAACGCCTGTATTATGGAAATAATCAACAGAATCAATAGGGATGGTCCTGGGCCAAACATCAAAGCGGCAATTAAAATCGGAGCGTCCGCCATATCGTATTCCAAAAAAGGTGCCGCAGGAACAATGGGAATGCGGACAAACGCCATCAGAACAACCGCAACGGCAGCAAGCATGGCAAGCTGCGTCATACTGACAAGACTTTTCTTTACGTTTGCTTTCATAAAAAGACTCCTTTTTTAGCCGCCAACGAAAAAAGTCCCACAGTAAAATACTGTGGGACGAGAAAACGCAATATTTGCCTCTTCTTTTATCCGGACTATACCGTCGGCTTTGGAATCAAACCAAAATCTGCAACTTTCGTCGCTCGTGGGCTTGTCGGTCTGCAACCGCATTACCACCGGTGGGGAATTACACCCCGCCCCGAAGACAGCTTATTTTATTTGATTAGCAGTATAGCACAGTTCCATTCGGCTGTCAATCATTCTGCTAAATACTGTTTTGGAATATTTTTTTCAACAATAGACTGAATGAAATTCATGTTAAACTTTGGCGTATATTTTCTGACGCCATGGGCCGACGCCAACTGGTCGGAATACTGGCTGAGCGGATAAATAGTCAGCCCGGCACAGTGTTGGCCGTAATGCGTCACAACCGGCTTAAATTTCATGTCCGTAAACGTGGTTTTATTGGTTGTAAAATCCTTTGTCATGGTCACCGTAAGCAGACCGCTAACCATATTCATGCCAGACTGCTGCGCCGAAACAAAATTTCCGAACGAAAAAATGACCGGGCATTTGGTACCATCACTGCGGGTAAGCACGGTTAACTGCTGCAAAACATGCGGATGGTTGCCGAAAATGATATCTGCCCCCCAGTCTACCATGTTTTGCGCAAGCGTTTTCTGTTTCTCCGTCAATGTAAAGGTATTCTCGGTTCCCCAATGAGCGGATACCACCACAACGTCGGCCATACTTTTTGCTTTTTTAATCAGATGTTCAATCAGCTGTGTATTATCCGCATAGACAATGCGATAGGGTGAATTTTTGGGGAGATATAGTCCGTTCGTCATTTCGGTAATTCCGATATAGGCGGTCTTGATTCCCTTCGCTTCTACAATTCGTATGTTTTCCAGATCAGCGTCATTTCGATACGCCCCTATTGCCTTAACCGGCTTGGTATCCCAATAGTCAAGCGTGGCCTCCAACCCTTTCTGCCTTTGGTCCAGCACATGGTTATTTGCGTGATTAATGACATCAAATCCGAGGTCAACCAGTTCGTCCCCAAGCTGTGTTGGTGAATTAAAGAGCGGATATCCGGAGAGCGGTGCAACCTTACTCGCCAGAACCGTCTCCTGATTGATGACGGAAATATCTGCATTCTTAATGTCACTGGCGACCCTTTCGTATACCGGGGAAAAATCATATCCCTTGCCGTCCGCACGCTTTGCCGCCTGCTTATAGATCACATCATGGATCAGATTATCCCCAGTTCCCAAAATGGTAATAGACACCGGCTTTGGCACCGGTTTAGAGGAAGATTCCTGTGAAGAGGATGAGGGTTTTGATGAGGAAACTTCGGAAGCATATGCCGAAGAAATCGGAAGCTGATTTTCCTTGCCCTGCTGGCGTAGCAAAAATACCATACCGGACACACAGGCGCCAACCAGAACCACTGCTGTGGCCACACGTACCGCAATTCGTTTTCCTGATGCTTTTCGATTTGTTTTCATATTAATCTCCATAATTTTGTGATGTTTGGATTATATCACAAATAACTCAAAATTTCTACAGCAGCATATCGATTTAAAACAGAAAAAGACACAAAAAGCCCCATCCTTTTCAGGATGGGGCTAATCATGTCAAAGACTAATTAATCATTAATCTTGATAACAGCACCGGAACCAACGGTGTGGCCGCCTTCACGGATAGCGAAACGGAGGCCTTCTTCAATAGCGATAGGAGTAATAAGCTCAACGTCCATTTCAACGTTATCGCCAGGCATGCACATCTCTACACCTTCGGGAAGAGAAATAACGCCTGTTACGTCTGTGGTTCTGAAATAGAACTGAGGACGATAGTTGTTGAAGAACGGGGTATGACGGCCGCCTTCGTCCTTGGTCAGCACGTAAACCTGGCCACGGAACTTGGTGTGCGGGTGAATGGTGCCCGGCTTAGACAGAACCTGGCCGCGTTCGATTTCATTCTTCTGGATACCACGGAGCAGAACACCGATGTTATCGCCTGCTTCAGCAAAATCCAGAGTCTTACGGAACATTTCGAGGCCGGTAATAACAGACTTCTTACGCTCCTCGGTCAGACCGATGATTTCGACTTCTTCGCCAACCTTAGCGGTGCCGCGTTCCACTCTACCGGTAGCAACTGTGCCACGGCCGGTAATGGTGAATACGTCTTCAACAGGCATCAGGAAAGGAAGGTCAGCCTTACGGGTCGGAGTCGGGATGAATTCGTCAACAGCATCCATCAACTCATGGATGCACTTGTATTCCGGTGCATTCGGATCGGTGGAAGTGGACTCAAGAGCAGCAAGAGCAGATCCACGGATGATCGGGGTATCGTCGCCCGGGAATTCATACTCGTTCAGGAGGTCACGAATTTCCATCTCTACGAGGTCAAGGAGTTCCGGATCGTCAACCTGGTCTACCTTATTCATGAAAACAACGATGTAAGGCACGCCCACCTGACGGGAAAGAAGGATGTGCTCTCTGGTCTGCGGCATCGGGCCGTCAGCAGCAGAAACAACGAGGATAGCGCCGTCCATCTGAGCAGCACCGGTAATCATGTTCTTAACATAGTCGGCATGGCCGGGGCAGTCAACGTGAGCATAGTGACGTTTCTCAGTCTGATACTCAACGTGAGCGGTATTAATTGTAATGCCGCGTTCTCTCTCTTCAGGAGCCTTATCGATATTGGCGTAATCCATGAATTCGGCTTCACCGTTGAAGTGAAGAACCTTAGTAATAGCAGCAGTCAGGGTGGTTTTGCCGTGGTCAACGTGACCAATTGTACCAATGTTTACGTGTGGTTTGGATCTGTCAAACTTTTCTTTTGCCATTGGAATTCCTCCTTTTTATTGTACAAATACAAATTTTACAGTTAAACTATGCCTATCATTTTATCAATTAAATGTATAAAAATCAAGCATATTTTTCAAGTTATTCCGCCTTTTTGCCGTGCTCGGAAATAATCTTCTCAGAAATATTCTTCGGAACTTCCTGAGAGGTTGCGGGTTCCATAACATACTGGCCGCGGCCCTGTGTTTTGGAGCGCATGTCCGTTGCATAGCCAAACATTTCGGAAAGCGGAACGTGAGCGCGAATCTGCTGAGCGCCGGAAACCGCGTCCATGCCTTCGATGAGGCCGCGACGAGAGTTCAGGTCGCCGATAATGTCACCCATGTACTCTTCCGGAACGGTAACGGTAACCTTCATGATCGGTTCAAGGATAACCGGGTCGGCCTTCCTCATTGCCTCTTTGAACGCCATAGAACCGGCGATCTTAAATGCCATTTCAGAGGAGTCGACTTCATGATAGGAACCGTCGTACAGAGTAACCTTCACGTCGCAGACCGGATAACCAGCAAGAACGCCGGAGAGCATTGCTCCCTGAATACCTTGGTCAACAGCCGGGATATACTCTTTCGGAATCGCACCGCCGACAACAGCGTTGACAAACTCGTAGCCCTTGCCCGGATTCGGCTCAATTCTGATTTTAACGTGACCATACTGGCCGCGGCCGCCGGACTGACGAGCGTACTTCGTATCAACATCTGCATTGCTACGAATGGTTTCCTTGTAAGCAACCTGCGGCTTACCGACGTTTGCTTCCACGTGGAATTCACGCAGCAGACGGTCAACAATGATTTCCAGGTGAAGTTCACCCATACCGGCAATAATGGTCTGGCCGGTTTCCTCATTGGTATACGCACGGAAAGTCGGGTCTTCTTCTGCAAGCTTCGCAAGAGCAATACCCATTTTTTCCTGACCGGCCTTCGTTTTCGGCTCGATAGCAACTTCGATAACCGGATCAGGGAACTCCATGGATTCCAGAATGATCGGATGAGCAGCATCGCAGAGCGTATCGCCAGTTGTCGTGCTTTTCAAACCAACAGCGGCTGCAATATCACCGGCATACACTTTTTCAATGTCCTGGCGGTGGTTTGCGTGCATCTGCAGAATACGGCCGATTCTTTCATTGGTGTCTTTCGTGGAGTTATAAACGGTGGAACCTGCATCCAATGTACCGGAGTACACACGGAAGAAGCACAGTTTACCAACAAACGGGTCGGTCGCAATCTTAAATGCGAGTGCGGCAAACGGCTCGTCATCGCTGGAATGGCAATCTCTTTCTTCCCCGGTTTCCGGGTCGGTACCCCGAATTGCCGGGATATCGGTCGGAGCAGGCATAAAGGCGACAATGGCGTCAAGCAGCTTCTGAACACCCTTGTTGCGGTAGGAAGTACCGCAGGTGACAGGCACCATCTTGTTGTCAATCGTAGCTTTACGAATGGTTGCGATGATTTCTTCCTTCGTAATTTCTTCGCCGCTCAGATATTTCTCCATAAGAGCGTCGTCCTGTTCAGCGACATTCTCAATGAGTTCGGTATGATATTTTTCGGCAAGTTCCTTCATGTCTTCCGGAATATCCTCAACATGCATTTCCTTGCCCATTTCGTCATAGTACACGTCGGCCTTCATATCAATCAGATCGATGATGCCCTTGAAGGTATCTTCGGCGCCGATTGGCAACTGAATCGGAACGGCATTGCACTTCAGACGGTCTTTCATCATCTGAACCACACGATAAAAGTCAGCGCCCATGATGTCCATTTTGTTGACGTAAGCCATACGAGGAACATGATATTCCTCCGCCTGACGCCAAACCGTTTCGGACTGCGGCTCAACGCCACCCTTTGCACAGAAAACTGTTACAGAGCCGTCGAGCACACGCAGGGAGCGTTCAACTTCAACCGTAAAGTCCACGTGGCCAGGGGTGTCGATGATGTTGATTCTGTGCCCTTTCCAAAAGCAGGTAGTTGCGGCGGAGGTAATGGTAATACCTCTTTCCTGCTCCTGGACCATCCAGTCCATCGTTGCGGCACCATCATGCACTTCGCCTATCTTATGGTTAATACCCGTATAATACAGGATGCGTTCAGTTGTAGTTGTTTTACCAGCGTCAATGTGAGCCATGATGCCGATATTTCTTGTTAATTCAAGTGGTACCTGCCTTGGCATAGTTTCCTCCTTAATTCTGTAAACGAGATAAATTTGTCATTATAGAAATGAATCTGGCGGACATCGCCGGATTACCATCTGTAATGAGCAAATGCCTTGTTGGCCTCCGCCATCTTATGCGTATCATCACGCTTTTTGGCGGCGCCGCCTGCACCATTTACAGCATCAAGGATTTCACCGGCAAGTCTTTCTTTCATTGTCTTTTCGGATCTGATTCTGGAATAAGTCGTGATCCAGCGCAGTCCTAAAGTTTGTCTTCTTTCAGGGCGAACTTCCATAGGAACCTGATAGGTTGCACCGCCGACGCGGCGAGCCTTAACTTCGAGAGCAGGCATTACATTTTCCATTGCTGCTTCAAAGACTTCAAGGGGTTCCTTTCCTGTTTTCTCCCTGACAATATCGAATGCGCCATAAACGATCTTCTGGGCTACACCCTTCTTACCGTCGACCATTACATTATTCACAAGGCGAGTAACAAGTTTTGAGTTATAAAGCGGGTCCGGCAAAACATCACGTTTTGCAACATTACCTCTTCTTGGCACTTTACTTCCCTCCTTCACAAAAATGATATCATAGGTACTCGAAAGCGACAAACTCCCGTTGGCCAACACAGAGGCGTCCAATATATTATATATAAACGCCGCCGCATTATGTTATAAAAACATGCAGCCGTTCGGATTCTGTCAAAAAATTTCCCTTATTTTTTTGCAGCTTTTGCTGCGCCAGCCTTCGGACGCTTCGCGCCGTACTTGGAACGAGCCTGCATACGATTAGCAACGCCCTGAGCATCAAGGGTACCGCGGATGATGTGATAACGCACACCAGGCAGATCCTTAACACGGCCGCCACGAATCATAACAACGCTGTGCTCCTGCAGGTTATGGCCGATACCCGGAATATAAGCACTGACTTCAATGCCGTTAGAAAGTCTTACTCTAGCAATTTTTCTCAAAGCAGAGTTCGGCTTCTTCGGGGTAGCGGTTTTAACCGTAGTGCACACGCCGCGCTTTTGCGGGGAATCCTGATCAATTGCGACACGCTTTTTGGAGTTCCATCCCTTTAACAGCGCAGGGGCCTTCGCCTTTGTAACGGCAACTTCTCTGCCCTTGTGGACTAACTGGTTAAATGTTGGCATAAGACACCTCCTCACAGTAAGTTAATATGTTAAGCGGATTTTATTTTATCCGCAAAACAGCAAAATAAGCAACTGATTTCAACAAATAAGTGCCTTCCTGCTCCGGTTATCATCGAAGCAGGAAGACCTTACATCATCAAACCATCACAATTGTTAATTATAACGCTATACTGCATCATTTGTCAATACATCATTTGCGGGCTCAATTTCTACATTATTGTAGCACTTCATGCCGGTACCTGCAGGAATCAGCTTACCGATAATGACATTTTCCTTCAGGCCGAGCAGCGGGTCAACCTTGCCCTTAATGGCGGCATCGGTAAGAACACGTGTCGTTTCCTGGAAGGATGCGGCGGAGAGGAACGAATCTGTAGCCAGAGAAGCCTTTGTAATACCAAGCAGAACCGGGGTATAGGTTGCTTCACGCAGATCGGTTTCGCCGTTGGCGATTCTCTCTCGAATGGCTTCGTTCTCTGCTTCCAGCTCGCTCTTTTCTACGAGGGAGCTCGGCAGCAACGTGGTGTCGCCCGCGTCTTCCACTCTTACCTTCTTCATCATCTGGCGTACGATAACTTCGATATGCTTATCGTTGATATCAACACCCTGCATCCGGTAAACACGCTGTACTTCTTCAATCAGATAATCCTGAACGGCCTCTGTGCCGCTGATAGCAAGAACGTCATGCGGATTGACAGAGCCTTCGGTAATCCGGGTGCCGGCCTTGATTTCCTGGCCTTCTGTAACAATAATGCGGGAGCCAAACGGAATCAGGTACGACTTCGATTCACCGGTTTCATTATTGGTAACCACAACATGGCGGTTTTTCTTAACTTCCTCAAAGGAAACCACACCGGGAATTTCGCTGATGATTGCAAGATGCTTCGGTTTACGGCCTTCAAAAAGTTCCTCAACACGCGGCAGACCCTGTGTAATATCTTCCGCACTGGCGACACCGCCCGTATGGAAGGTTCTCATGGTCAACTGCGTACCAGGTTCACCGATGGACTGAGCAGCAATAATGCCGACCGCCTCACCGACGTTAACCGGCTGGCCGTTTGCAAGGTTCGCACCGTAGCACTTCTTGCAGACGCCATGCTTTGCGCGGCAATTGAGGATAGAGCGGATTTTGATGCGCTTGACGCCCCTGCCGACAATAATATCGGCATCTTCGTCGGTCATCATCTTATCCTTGGATACCAGAACCTCACCGGTCTTCTCATCCACAAAGTCTTCTACAAGGTAACGTCCGATCAAACGCTCGTGCATCGTTTCAATGGCTTCCTTGCCTTCGCAGATATCGAATACTTCCAGACCTTCCGTTGTACCGCAGTCGTCCTCACGGATAATCACATCCTGTGAAACGTCGACCAGACGGCGGGTCAGATAACCGGAGTCAGCCGTTCTCAGAGCGGTATCGGCCAGACCCTTTCGAGCACCACGGGAAGAAATGAAGTATTCCAAAATGTTCAGACCTTCACGGTAGTTCGCACGAATTGGGATTTCAATGGTACGGCCGGAGGTATTTGCAATCAAACCACGCATACCGGCCAACTGGCGAATCTGGCTCATAGAACCACGAGCACCGGAATCCGCCATCATGAAGATCGGGTTGTAACGGTCCAGATTCTTCTGCAGAGCGTCCGAAACATCGTCCGTTGCTTTTGCCCATGTTTTCAGAACAGCGTTGTAACGTTCGTTCTCAGAGAACAAACCGTTCTTATACTGTTCCATAATGATGTCGATCTTCTGCTCCGCATCGGCGATAATCTGCTTTTTCTCCGGCGGAATAGTCGCATCTCCGACGGCAACGGTAATAGCACTCAATGTAGAGTACTTATAACCCTGCGCCTTAATGCTATCCAGAACATCGGCGGTTTCGGCCGTGCCATGGATTTTAATACATTTATCAATAATTTTTCCAAGCTGCTTTTTGCCAACCAGGAAATCAATTTCAAATTTAAAGAGGTTTTCCGGCTTGGAGCGGTCAACAAATCCCAGATCCTGCGGAATCGGGCGGTTGAAAATCATGCGGCCAACCGTAGTATCCACCAGTCTGGAGACCTTTTCCCCGTTAATCTCCATTGTTCTGCGCACTTTGATTTTCGCATGCAGGCCAACCACTTTCGCGTCATAGGCCATAATTGCCTCATCATAGTCGCGGAACACCTTGCCCTCGCCGACTTCGCCGTCCTTATCCAATGTAAGGTAGTAGGAACCCAGAACCATGTCCTGCGTAGGCACTGTGACCGGGCGTCCGTCGGAAGGTTTCAGCAGGTTGCCCGCAGCAAGCATCAGGAAGCGGGCCTCCGCCTGCGCTTCTGCGGAAAGCGGCACGTGAACAGCCATCTGGTCGCCATCAAAGTCCGCGTTGTAAGCCGTACAGGCCAACGGATGCAGTTTCAAGGCACGACCTTCCACCAGTACCGGTTCAAATGCCTGAATGCCCAGTCTGTGCAGCGTAGGTGCACGGTTCAGCAGAACCGGGTGGTTTTTAATGACGATTTCCAGCGCATCCCACACTTCCGGCTTTGCACGTTCCACCGCTTTACGGGCGGCTTTAATGTTGCCGGCGGCTCCGGTTTCCACCAGACGCTTCATCACAAACGGTTTGAAGAGTTCCAGCGCCATTTCCTTTGGAAGACCGCACTGGTACATTTTCAGTTCAGGACCGACAACGATAACGGAACGGCCGGAATAGTCAACACGTTTGCCCAACAGGTTCTGACGGAAACGGCCCTGCTTGCCTTTCAGCATATCAGAAAGGGATTTCAGCGGGCGGTTGTTCGGGCCGGTAACCGGTCTGCCACGGCGGCCATTGTCAATCAGCGCGTCAACGGCTTCCTGCAGCATTCTCTTCTCGTTGCGCACGATAATGTCCGGCGCACCCAGTTCCAACAATCTTTTCAAACGATTGTTGCGGTTAATGACGCGGCGGTAAAGGTCGTTCAAATCCGACGTGGCAAAACGGCCGCCGTCGAGCTGCACCATAGGACGGATATCCGGTGGAATAACCGGAACCACATCAAGGATCATCCATTCCGGGCGGTTGCCGGAAAGGCGGAATGCTTCCACTACTTCAAGGCGTTTTAAAATACGAACACGTTTTTGGCCGGAAGCACCTTCCAGCTCCGCTTTCAATTCTTCGGAAGTCTGGTCAAGGTCAATTTCTTCCAGAAGCTTTTTAATCGCTTCTGCACCCATACCTGCCTCAAAGTCATCCTCATATTTTTCACGCATATCGCGGTATTCTTTTTCATTTAGAAGCTGCTTTTTCTGCAGTTCGCGCACATTGCCCGGATCCGTAACGATATAAAGGGCAAAATACAGAACTTTTTCCAGCATACGGGGAGAAATGTCCAGAATCAAACCCATTCTAGACGGAATTCCCTTAAAATACCAGATATGGGAAACCGGAGCGGCCAGTTCAATATGGCCCATCCGCTCGCGGCGCACTTTCGCGCGGGTAACCTCAACACCGCAGCGTTCGCACACCTTGCCCTTATAACGGATTCGCTTGTACTTTCCACAGTGGCATTCCCAGTCCTTAGTAGGTCCAAAAATGCGTTCGCAGAACAAGCCGTCGCGTTCCGGTTTCAAGGTACGATAGTTTATGGTTTCGGGCTTTTTCACTTCACCGTGGGACCATTCCCGGATTTTTTCCGGTGAAGCAAGTCCGATCTTAATCGATTCAAAAGTATTAAATTCCATGCTGCATCCCCCTTATTCTATATCGCCATCGCCATCGCCTGAAATAAGGTCAAAGGGTTCGTCCTTATCGAATTCATCATCGCTCTCTTCGCTTACATAGCCGTCGGATTCATCAAACAGATCATCCTCTTCGGGCTCATCAACGGAGTATCCTTCCAGGTCATCGGCAACATTCTGTTCGTCGAAATTGCCTTCCGTAGGATTAAAGCTAATGTCGTCGTCATCGTCAAAGTTCTGCTTCAAATCAATTTCATCATTGTTTTTGTCAAGAACCTTAACGTCAAGACCCAAAGACTGAAGTTCCTTAATCAGGACTTTGAACGATTCCGGAACACCCGGTTCAGGAATGTTCTGACCCTTTACAATGGATTCGTAAGTCTTAACACGGCCAACCACATCGTCGGATTTCACGGTAAGGATTTCCTGCAGAGTATAGGCTGCGCCGTAAGCTTCCAGCGCCCAAACTTCCATTTCTCCGAAACGCTGGCCGCCGAACTGTGCCTTGCCGCCCAAAGGCTGCTGGGTAACAAGGGAGTACGGGCCGGTGGAACGGGCATGGATTTTATCGTCAACCAGGTGATGCAGCTTTAGGTAGTACATAATACCAACGGTAACCGGATTATCAAAATACTCGCCGGTTCTTCCGTCTCTCAGGCGGGTCTTGCCGTCTTCGCTGATTCCCGCCTGACGGAAGCATTCCACGATATCGTCTTCGTGTGCGCCGTCAAAAACAGGGGTCATAATCTTCCAGCCGAGGAGTTTTGCCGCATAGCCAAGGTGAACTTCCAGCACCTGACCGATGTTCATACGAGAAGGCACGCCCAGGGGGTTCAGGACGATGTCAAGCGGAGTGCCGTCCGGCAGAACCGGCATGTCTTCGACCGGGAGGATACGGGAAACAACACCCTTATTACCATGGCGGCCGGCCATCTTATCACCGACGGAAATTTTACGCTTCTGGGCAATGTAGCAGCGAACTACTTTGTTAACGCCGGGGCTCAGCTCGTCGTGGCTGTTTTCACGGTTAAAGACCTTAACATCCACAACAATACCGTATTCACCGTGCGGTACGCGCAGGGAAGTATCGCGGACTTCACGAGCCTTTTCGCCAAAGATGGCACGCAGCAGACGTTCTTCTGCAGTCAGTTCGGTTTCGCCCTTTGGCGTTACCTTGCCAACCAGAATGTCGCCCGCACGAACCTCAGCACCAATGCGGATAATGCCATTTTCGTCAAGGTCACGCAGAAGGTCTTCGTTGACGTTCGGAATATCGCGGGTAATTTCTTCCGGCCCAAGTTTGGTATCTCGAGCTTCGATTTCATATTCCTCAATATGAATAGAGGTATAAACGTCCTCACGGACAATTTTTTCACTGATCAGAACGGCGTCTTCGTAGTTGTAACCTTCCCAGGTCATAAATCCAATTAGGGCGTTCTTGCCAAGACTGATTTCACCGTTTTTCGTTGCAGGGCCGTCGGCAATCACATCGCCGACCTCCACGCGCTGATTCACATCAACAATCGGAACCTGATTAATGCAGGTTCCTTGGTTGGAACGCGCGAACTTAATGATATGGTATACATCAATCGCACCGTCATCGGTCGCAACGCGGACCTCGTCGGCGCTTACGCTACGGACCACACCGGCGCGCTTTGCAAGAACACAAACACCGGAATCCGTACCGGCTTTGTATTCAATACCGGTGCCGACAATCGGGGCTTCAGTTCTCAAAAGCGGAACCGCCTGCCGCTGCATGTTGGAACCCATCAGTGCACGGTTTGCGTCATCGTTTTCCAGGAATGGAATCATCGCCGTAGCAACCGAAACAACCATTCTTGGCGAAACGTCCATATAATCCGCGCGTTCACGTTCAACTTCCAGGAATTCATCGCGGTAACGGGCGTTTACCTTGGCGTTTTTAAAACGTCCCTGCTCGTCCAAAGGCTCGTTTGCCTGGGCGACAATATAGTCATCCTCCATGTCCGCCGTCATATAGACCACTTCACGTGTTACACAGCCGGTCTTTTTATCCACGCGACGGAAAGGAGCTTCAATAAATCCATATTCGTTGATTCTTGCAAAGGTTGCCAGATACGAAATCAGACCGATGTTCGGACCTTCTGGCGTTTCAATTGGGCACATGCGGCCATAATGGCTGTAGTGAACGTCACGCACTTCGAATCCAGCACGGTCTCTGGACAAACCTCCGGGGCCCAATGCAGACAAACGGCGTTTATGTGTCAGTTCGGCAAGCGGGTTAGTCTGATCCATAAACTGAGAAAGCGGAGAAGAACCGAAAAACTCGCGAATAGCCGCCACTACAGGACGAATATTAATAAGAGAATGTGGTGTCAGCGATTCCAAATCCTGCGCCTGCAAAGTCATTCTTTCGCGGATCACGCGCTCCAGACGGGAAAAGCCGATGCGGAACTGATTCTGCAGCAATTCGCCGACCGAACGGATACGACGGTTGCCCAAATGGTCAATGTCGTCTGTGGTGCCAAGGCCAACCGCAAGGCAGTTCATATAGTTGATGGAAGAGAAGATATCGTCGATGATGATGTGCTTCGGAATCAGTTCATCAATTCTGGCCTTGATAGCATCTTTCTGTTCTTCTTCCGTGGTGCAGGTTTCCAAAATTTCCGCAAGCACACTGAAACGCACGCGCTCGTTTACGCCGCATTCCGCTTTTGCATCGAAAGAAACAAAGTTGTTGATATCGACCATGCCGTTGGAAATAACCTTGACTTCCTTTTCGTTAACGGAAACATACACAACGCTGACGCCGGCGTCATCCATTTCCTTCGCCTTGTCGTGGCTAATGATTTCGCCCTCTTCCGCCATCAGTTCACCGGTCAGCGGATTGACCACCGGGCGGGTGACCTTTTGGCCGGTAATACGGCCGGCAAGGTTCAGCTTCTTATTATATTTATAGCGGCCGACACGGGAAAGGTCATAGCGGCGCGCATCAAAAAACAAGCCGTTAATATGGGACTGGGCACTTTCAATGGTAGGCGGCTCGCTCGGTCTTAATTTACGGTATACTTCGAACAGAGCTTCTTCCGTATTTTTGCAGGGATCCTTTTCAATCGTCGCATTAATCCGGTCGTCGTCGCCGAAATATTCGCGGATTTCCGCATCGGTTCCCAGACCAAGCGCACGGATAAACACAGTCACCGGGATTTTACGGTTTTTATCGATACGAACGTAAAATACGTCATTCGCATCATTTTCATATTCAAGCCAGGCGCCGCGGTTCGGAATCACCGTAGAACTGAAAAGTTCCTTACCGGTTTTATCATACTCCATTTTATAGTAAACGCCAGGGGAGCGAACCAGCTGGGATACAATAACACGTTCTGCACCGTTGATTACAAAGGTACCACTTTCGGTCATCAGAGGGAAATCCCCCATAAAGACCTCGGACTCTTTAATCTCCCCGGTTTCTTTATTAAGCAGGCGGGCTGTCACGCGGAGAGGTGCAGCATAAGTAGCGTCGCGTTCCTTGCATTCCTCTACGCTGTAATTGGGCTTGTCATCATCCAGTTTATAATCCACAAAGTCCAGCACAAGGTTTCCGGTATAATCCGTAATACCTGAAACGTCCTTGAAAACTTCCTTCAACCCTTCGTCCAAAAACCATTGATAGGAATTTTTCTGAACCTCAATCAGGTTCGGCATATCCAGAACCTCGTCGATTCGCCCGAAGCTCATGCGGACCTCTTTGCCAACTTTCACCGGTTTGACATTCACCATCGGCTTAATCACTCCATTCATATATTTACCATCCGCGGCATAAATTAAGCACAAAAACAATTTGCTTCATCATTGCTTTCTTAAGCATTTTACGATATTCTCTTGCCTTTTTCGAAGCGTTGTGATATTATATAAAAAATAGACATGAGTATATGTTTCCATGATGATGCAGTATATTATTTTATTACAATATATTGTGATTGTCAAGCTGTTTCTCTCTTTTTTTCACACAAATTTGCCGGCGGTCGTTTGACCGCCGGCTGTTTTATTTTATTTGTGATTTTTACGGGAATGAACGGCACTTATTTCTGCGCCTGAGTCCCAGAGTCAATCGACTCGAATGTATAAGAATCAAGCTTCTCACGTACTACTGCGGAAATTTCGTCGTAAATCCGATAAAACCGGCAGGAAGTCTTGGCGCAGTCGTATTCCTCCTGTTGGCAGCGGCTAATCATGTACGGTCCTTCCACCGACTCTATCACCTGACGAAGGGTGATCTCCCCTGGCTTTCGGGCAAGCGTATATCCTCCCCGCGCGCCCTTATACGACAGTACCAGCCCGCCTGCCACGAGCTTGCGCAGAATTTTCAGTGCAAACCGCAGCGGCACCTGTGTTTCCTCAGAAATGGTATGGGCATCGATTCTGGACTGTGTCATCGAGAGCATTTCCACAATACGAACCGCATAATCGGCTTCCAGAGTCATTACCATTGCTGTTTCCCCTTAATCCAAAAAGTCCTTCAGTTTCTTGCTGCGGCTGGGATGGCGAAGCTTACGGAGCGCTTTTGCCTCAATCTGGCGAATACGTTCTCTGGTTACATTAAATTCTTTTCCTACTTCCTCCAGTGTACGGGAACGACCGTCCTCCAAACCGAAACGAAGACGAAGCACTTTCTCTTCCCTGGGGGTCAGTGTATCCAACACATCGGCAAGCTGCTCCTTGAGCAGGATATGCGAAGCGGCATCCACCGGCGCAGGGGCGTCGTCATCCGGGATAAAATCGCCCAGGTGGCTGTCTTCCTCCTCGCCGATCGGCGTTTCCAGCGAAACCGGTTCCTGTGCAACACGCATAATTTCGCGCACCTTGTCTACCGGCATGTCAAGCTCTTCTGAAATTTCATCCGCTGTCGGTTCGTGGCCGTTGGTATGCAGCAGCTGGCTAGACACCTTTTTTACTTTGTTGATGGTTTCCACCATATGCACCGGGATGCGGATGGTTCTTGCCTGGTCGGCAATAGCACGGGTAATTGCCTGACGAATCCACCAAGTCGCATACGTGGAAAATTTAAAGCCTTTGGTATAATCAAATTTTTCAACAGCCTTAATCAAGCCCAGGTTGCCTTCCTGAATTAGGTCCAGGAACTGCATACCACGCCCAAGGTAGCGCTTTGCAATGCTGACAACCAGACGGAGGTTCGCCTCGGAAAGGCGCTTTTTTGCCGCCTCGTCGCCGTCTTTAATACGGATGGCAAGGTCGATTTCTTCCTCCGGGGTCAGCAGCGGCACACGGCCGATTTCCTTCAGGTAAACCTTGACCGGGTCATCAATGGAAATGCCCTCGGTGCTTAACGCCGCTTCCAGATCCTCGTTTTCATCGATTTGAATATCGAAATCCAAATCATCCAGAGGAGCGTCCCCAAAATCCTCTATAATTTCAACGCCAAGTCCTTCCAATGTATCATAAAACTTCTCGATCTGTTCCGGATCGAATTCCAGTTCGCCGATTGCATCAAGAATCTCTTTGGTGGAAAGTTGCCCCTTGCTTTTGCCTTGCTCGATCAATTCCCTGATAACCGTCTTTTTATCCGGTGCTCCCATTTTATATCCCCCTACTTCTTCTGTTGTTTCAGCTCGCGCAGGTAACTTTGAATGTCCTGCGCCGGAGCGGAAGCAACATTTTCAATGTTTCTCTTTGCATTTTCCTGCAATATAACCTGAATGTACTCCTGTGCGTCACGGTCCGTGACAGCAACGGTATGAAACTTGGCAAAAATTTTAGCAATCGCAGCGATTTCCTCCATCGAAAAGTTTTCCGATATGTCTGTAAGGCTTACCGCCTTTCCGTCTATAATTCTGCCCATTATTACCTGATATACACGGCGATTGAACGCTGTGACAAATTTTTCAGGCGGTAAATGCTCATAAATCTGCATTCCGCGTTCCGGATTGTTCATCAAATAAGCAATCAGCGCTTCTTCTGCACTGGCCGCCCGAAGGTGTTGTGACTTTTCCGGATTGATGCTGTCACGGTAACCGACGGTCTGTTGCTGAAATTCCTTAAATTGCTTTGCTTCCCGGTTCTTTTTCATTCGGCTGCGCAGCTTGTCCACCTGGCGCATGATGGTGTCGCGCTCCACGCCGACTTCCTCGGACAATTTTCCGGCGTAAACTTCCTGCTCAATGCGGTTTTCCAGCGTGGCCAAAATTTCTGCTGCGCCGGTCAGATAGGCAACGCGGCCTTCTGCATTCTGCAAATTGCAGCTTTGACGTACCTTCTGCAGCCGGTATTCCACATCATTCCCGCAGGCATCCAGCATATTTTTAAATTTTGCCCGTCCATTCGAACCGTTGGAGCGTATGTATTCATCCGGGTCTTTCCCGCCGGCGATGGTCAGAACTTTCACCAGAAGCCCAGTATCCCGCAAAATCGGAATCGCGCGGGAAGCAGCTTTCTGCCCCGCTGCGTCGGAGTCGTAGCAGATTACAACCTCTTTGGTATAGCGCGCCATCAGATGCGCCTGTGCAGGAGTCAGCGCAGTGCCCAAAGTAGCAACTGCGTTGGTAAAACCTGCTTGGTGCATGGAAATTACGTCCATATATCCTTCACACAAAATCAACTGCTCCGCACAGCTGCTTTTTGCAAAGTTCAGCGCGAATAAATAACTCCCCTTATTAAACACCGGCGTTTCCGCAGTGTTCAAATATTTTGGCTTTTCATCCGTCAGAACACGGCCACCGAACGCAATCACATTTCCGCGTAAATCAATAATCGGATACATGACCCGGTGGTAAAAACGGTCAATCGCTTTTCCATTTCGCCCCTTCACGGCAACGTTCGACAGGATGATTTCGTTCTGAGTATACCCCTTTTTCGCAAGATAATCAACCAGGGAAAAACGCGACTCGGGCGCATAGCCCAAGCCGAAATGACGAATCGTCTGCAGGGTAAGGCCGCGCCCGGTCAGGTATTTTATTCCCGGTGCACCCTGCTCTGACCGCAGAATCGCATGGTAATACCGTGCGGTTTCCCGGTTAATTTCCAGAATGCGCGCACGCAGGCGGCTCATTCCGTCATCCACTCCACTTTCCGGAACCTGAAGGCCTGCGCGCTGGGCCAGAAAGCGAATGGATTCCATATAATCCAGATTTTCTATTTTACGGATAAAGGTGATTACATCGCCGCCTGCACCGCAACCAAAGCAGTAAAACGATCCGTTTTCCGGGAAAATATTGAACGACGGCGATTTCTCGCTGTGGAAAGGACAAAGCCCGACCAAATTCCGTCCCACACGCTTTAAGTTCACATAAGAAGACGCGATCTCTGAAAGTTCGCATCTTGCCTTCAATTCCTGCAAAAAGGATTCCGGCAACGGCATACTGTCACCTCCGATTCCAACCGAGTTTTTGCACTACATCTTCCAAGATTTCGGAACATAAATATTTTCAAAAAGCTGAACGGCATAATGGTCGGTCATCCCCGCGATATAATCGCAGGCGGCACGTTCATATCCGTCCTGCTCCGCAATAAAACGCATGTCTTCCGGAAGATTTTCCGGCTTTTGCAAATACTGGTAAAGCGTTTCTATTAAAAACGGCACCTTTTTCTCCTCCGCCTTTGCATAAGGATTCAGGTAAACCGACTGATACATAAACTCATGAAGCCGGTCAAACGCGGTCTGCACCTTCGGTTCCATACTCAGCACACCGTCCCTGCTGGTTTCCACTACACTGTGAATCAGCCGGTCAATGCGTTCGGAACGCTTGGCGCCGAGTACCTGGGTAATTTCCGGCGGAAAATCAGACTCCTTTAACACTCCGGCGCGTTCGGCATCGTCAATATCATGGTTGATATAGGCGATGCGATCCGCGATACGGACAATACGGCCTTCACAGGTAGAAGCCTCCGTGCCTTTGGTGTGGCACAGAATGCCGTCACGGACTTCTTTGGTAAGGTTCAGCCCCATACCACCTTTTTCCAGCTTTTCCACCACGCGCACACTCTGCTCATAGTGCCGGAACCCTCCGGGAAAAAGCTCGTTCAGGGCCCGTTCCCCTGCGTGCCCGAATGGCGTATGGCCCAGGTCATGGCCGAGTGAAATCGCCTCGGTCAAATCCTCGTTCATCCGCAGCGCCCGCGCAATCGTTCGCGCAATTTGCGCAACTTCCAGCGTATGGGTCAAACGAGTGCGGTAATGGTCGCCTTCTGGGGAAAGGAACACCTGCGTTTTATGCTTCAGGCGCCGAAATGACTTACAATGAATAATCCGGTCTCGGTCCCTCTGATAAGGGGTTCGCAGGTCACATTCGGGTTCAAACCGATCCCTGCCCTGCGTATTTTTGGACAACGCAGCATAGGGCGACAGAATTTGTTTTTCGATCTGCATGGTACGCTCACTTACTGTCATTCCTAAGCCACCTCTCTTTTATCACATGAAACAAGCTTATATATGTATACGCAGAATGAAACAAAATCCCTGCAATTTTTCAGAAATCTTCAAAATATTTTTGAGTTTGAATCTCTGCGCTGTATTTTCCGCAGGTAGCGTCGGCTAATTGGCGCTGAAAATCAGATACCCGCTCCACACCGATATGAAAGAGGATTTCCACCGCTTCTGTGAAAACCGTGTCATCAATCACGCCGCCGTTTTCCGGAATTAGCGATGCAATTTTTCCGTAGCTTGCGTAATCACAGCTTACCCGTGCCGTAACGCCTGGATGCATGGTAACAATTCCGGCCTGCTCCAGCGCAATGGATGCCGCATGGGAATAAGCGCGCACCAGTCCGCCGGTGCCTAGCAGAATCCCGCCGAAATAACGGGTCACCACAACGGCAACATCCGTTACCTCCGACTTTAAAATCACATCCAGCGTCGGAATTCCTGCAGTCCCCTGCGGTTCTCCGTCATCGGAATAGCGTTTAATCTGCCCCGTGCGCAGAGAATAGGCGTAAACATTGTGCGTTGCTTCCCGGTGCTCGGCCTTTACAGAATTGATGAACGCAACGGCTTCCTCATCCGAGGTTACCGGTTTTGCCCACCCGATAAAGCGCGACTTGCGCTCCACAAATTCCGCGCAGGCCTGCCGTTTTACAGTGCGGTATTCCGTCCACTCTTTCATTGATACAACCCCAGTCCTAAAACATTCTATGCTTCAGGCCCTTTCTGTAAAACTGAAGATACAAAATAGGCGGCGCAATTATCTGCGCCGCCTAAGCCGATCCAATACGTAAAAGGTTGTTTACTTATCCATACCGTAACGCTTTTTGAACATATCGACACGACCGCTTGTATCAATAAGCTTTTGTTTACCAGTAAAGAGCGGGTGGCACTTCGAGCATATTTCAACGCGGATATTTTCCTTTGTCGATCTTGTATGAATGACATTGCCGCATGCACATGTGATCGTTGTATCCTGATACTTAGGATGGATTCCTTCCTTCATTCTTGTCACCTCTTTCAGCCAAACTGCAACTTAACATTTGAATTTTATCATACCACTTCAAAAAAAGCAAGTACAAATTTCAATTTGCACAAATTGCTAATATGAAACTGCGTGAAATGTTTATTCCGCGGTTTTGCTCCGGTAAGATGCGTATTCTTCCAGACACATGGAATATTCCCTCATCTTCTCCGCATTTTCCTCCCCAACATAACGAAAACAACGCGGGTTAAAGCTACGCCCCGTAATCTCGGTTTTATCCTGTGGAAAACGAAGCACAAAGCCGTAACGAAGACTATTGCTATTCAGCCAGCGGTACTGCGCCGTAGTTTTAAAATCCGTATCCGATTTTTCCCCTTCTGCGGAAAATACAACCGCCATTCCAGTTTGGAACTCATTATAACCACCGCGCCCAACCGTATTCTGCGCCTGATTTTCTGCCCGAACCTGCGACATGCCCTGCTTTTTCAGGCTTTCCACAAGGGACTGGTATTGTTTATCCTGCTGGTCTGCGCTTACATAGCCGCCGGAAAGTTTCAGCGGGCAGCCATCTTTTTCCGCATCCTGCATCATTTTCTCCAATGCGGGAAAAATTCTTTCATCCACTAGGATTCCCTGATACTCCTTCGGCTGAAAAACAAACTCTGGTTCCAACGGATGGCTGGAATTAACTAACGTTAAATTGTAAGTATCATCGTAAACCGGAAGTGTTTCTTCCCCGGAGGAAACAGGCATACTGCTCGGAACCGCGCTGGAAGAGGAAGCCGTACCGAACGGATGACGAAGCTGCATCCAGGCCAAAACGGAACCTGCCGCCACAGACAGGCAAAGCGCAACTGCTACGACCGTCATTACGATTTTAATCCGCCTGACCTGATCGGCTTTCTGCCATCCGGATCTTGATTTTATCACTTTGTTTCGCTGTATTTTCATTATTCATATTCTCCATATTATGCTGTAATCATTGTATATCTTTCATTAAAACAATTCAACCAATTTATTATTTTCAGAGCAATGTACAATATCATGTAGGAAAATTGATTTTATTTTATAGATGTAGTATCATATAAAATGGGTAAATTTTTAATGTTATTTTTTAATGAAACGGAGTCTGTGATATGCGTAAAACAAAAATTATTTGTACGCTTGGTCCGGCAACGGACGATACGGAAGTATTGAAACAGTTGATGCTTGCCGGAATGGATGTGGCACGGCTGAACTTTTCGCATTCCACGTCTGCGGAACAAAAAGTCCGGTCGGACGCCGTGAAGAAACTGAGGGAAGAATTGGACCTTCCGGTGGCTCTGTTATTGGATACAAAGGGGCCCGAAATCCGCGTTCGGGACTTTAAACAGCCGAAAATTGAATTGAAGGCGGGCAGCAAATTTATGCTGACAACCCGCGACGTTGTCGGGGACGAAACCACAGCCTCCATTACGTTCCAAAATCTTCCCCGGGAAGTTTCCACCGGGGCGAAAATTCTGATTGACGACGGCCTGATTGAATTAAAGGTGGATTTTTGCACAGACACTGACATTCACTGCACCGTGGTAAACGGCGGGGTCATTTCCGCTCACAAAGGCATCAATGTGCCGGGAATTAAGTTGTCGCTTCCTTTCATTAGTGAAAAGGACAAACAGGACATTGCCTTCGCCGTGGAAGAAGACTTTGACTTTATTGCCGCGTCCTTCACACGCTGCGCACAGGATATTATTGATTTACGCACCGAACTGGAAAGGCTGAACTGCCATAAGATCCGCATTATCGCAAAAATTGAAAATTCCGACGGTGTGGAAAATATCGACGAAATTATCCGTGTGTCGGACGGCATCATGGTCGCCAGAGGCGACCTCGGCGTGGAAATTCCCATGGAGGAAATTCCGGTCATACAAAAGCAATTAATTAAAAAAGCATATAACGCCGGGAAACAGGTAATTACGGCAACCCAGATGCTGGATTCCATGATCAAAAATCCCCGGCCGACCCGTGCGGAAGCAACCGACGTTGCCAACGCGATTTATGATGGGACCAGCGCGATTATGCTTTCTGGTGAAACCGCCGCGGGCCTGTACCCCGTTCTCGCGCTGAAAACCATGTCGCGCATTGCAGAGCGTACCGAACAGGACATTGACTATAAAGCCCGGTTTGCCAAACGTGACGTGCAGGACCAGCCGAACGTAACCTCTGCCATTTCCCACGCGACCTGCACCACAGCGCACGATCTCGGTGCAGTTGCTATTATTACGGTTTCAAAATCCGGAAGAACCGCCCGGATGATTTCCAAATACCGTCCGGAATGCCCCATCATCAGCGGCACAACCGACCCCACCGTGCGCAGGCAGATGAATCTTTCCTGGGGTGTTATCCCAATTATGGTGGACGAAAAAAATAATACGGATGAACTTTTCGACCATATTGTGAATGTTGCACGCAGCCACAATCTGGTACAAAACGGCGACTTGGTTGTAATTACCGCCGGCGTTCCGCTTGGCGTATCCGGCACCACCAATCTTCTGAAGGTGCAACTTGTCGGCGACGTGCTGGTTTCGGGAATGGGTGTGACCAAAGGCAGCGTCTGTGCAAACCTGTGCGTTTGTTCCAGCGAAGAAGAAGCGCTGAAAAAGTTTAAAAACGGCGATATTCTTGTCATTCCTCAGACAAGCAATAAAATCTTAAATCTTCTGAAAAATTCGTCCGGCATTATTGCAGAGGCCGAAGGTATGAATTCGCACGCGGCTATTGTCGGACTAGCGCTCGACAAGCCGGTTATTGTCAACGCGGAAAGCGCGACGAAAATTCTAAAGAGCGGAACGACTGTTACGCTTGACGCGGCGCGCGGCATTGTGTTCAGCGGCGTTCAAAAGTGCTGATCTCCTGCTAAATAATTCAAAGAAAAAGGATGCTGACCGAATTCGAATTCCCGGCAGCATCCTTTTTGTTCATTTGTTTGAAAGCCGTTGCAGTCAAATATCTTCCAAATCAACGACCGTCTTGTCTTCTGTGGAAGCATAGTTCAGCTTTTCCACAATTTCCTTGGTGTCGCGCGCAATTACCAGTTCTTCGTTGGTCGGAATGACATAAACGGAAACCTTAGAATCAAAGGCGGAAATCTTTCCTTCTGCGCCGGAAACCATTTTGTCGTTCTGTTCCGCGTCAACCCGCAGGCCAAGGTATTTCAGGCCACGGCAGATAGCATAGCGCATATGCGCCTGATTTTCGCCCAAACCGGCGGTAAATACGATTGCGTCCACGCCGTTCATTGCGGCTGCGTAAGCGCCAATTTGCTTTGTAATCTGGTAGTAAAGCATTTCATGCGCAAGAATCGCTCTCGGATCCCCTTCGATTTCCGCCTTGGTTACATCGCGGTCGTCGCTGTAACCGGCAATGCCGAGAAGTCCGGATTTCTTGTTGAGAATTTCGTCCATCTGCGCCGAGGTCAAGCCCTCTTTTTCCATAATGAACGTTACGATGGACGGATCCAACGAACCGGAGCGGGTACCCATCATGAAGCCATCCAGCGGGGTCAGACCCATACTGGTGTCAATTACCTGACCGCCCTTAATTGCAGCAATGGAGGAACCGTTGCCAATGTGGCAGGTAATCATATTGATGTCTTCCAACGGCTGATGCATCAGATGTGCGCAGCGGTTGCTCACATAACGATGAGAGGTACCATGGAATCCGTAACGGCGGATTTTGTATTTTTCATAATATTCATAGGGAATCGCATACATATATGCCTTTTGCGGCATAGTGGAATGGAAGGAAGTGTCAAAAGAAACACACTCCGGAACATCTTTGCCAAACACTTCACGGCAGGCAAGAATTCCCTGAAGTTCGGGGCCGTTATGAAGCGGAGCCAGTGGAATCAGGCTGCGGATTCCTTCAATCACTTCATCGTTGATATAAAGGGATTTCTTGAAAATGGAACCACCCTGTACAACGCGGTGGCCAATAGCCGCAACTTCGGAAAGGTTTTTAATTACGCCGACTTCCTTATCGGTTAAAGCGGCGGTAACCAGCTTGAAAGCATCAGTATGGTTTGCCATGTTGACCTTCATTTCTTTCTTCCGGCCATCTGAAGTTTTGTGGCTGAAAGTACCGCCCTCTATACCGATTCTTTCGCAGTTGCCTTTCGCGATCATAGCTTCAGTATCCATATCAATCAGCTGATACTTCAGCGAAGAGCTGCCCGCATTAATAACGAGAATTTTCAATGTCTTTCTTCCTCCTAAAATATTCCTTTTTCCGTCCGAGGCCTATCTTTCCAATTACCGCAATGAAGGAAAAGAGAAACAAAACGTTCCCATGGAACAAACGAATATTCCCCGTGCGGAAACTGCACGGAAAGGAATGATTCAAAACAGTTTGCTGCTTTTATTCAAATTGGTAATTCCTTTGTAAAGAGGCTTGTCTGACGGTTGAATCCGTAACAGGAAACATGTATATTATAATAGTACATTGAACCATCAAATTCAAGGAGTTTCATGTAAAATGCAGGTATGCGGTATTATTTCCGAATATAATCCCTTTCATTTCGGACATGCCGCGCTGATTCAGCAGGCGCGAAAAGCTGGTGCGACTCATGTTGCCGCCATCATGACCGGAAACTACGTCCAAAGGGGCGAACCCGCCCTGCTGTCAAAATGGGCACGAACAAAGCAGGCGCTGTCCTGCGGGGTTGACTTGGTGGTGGAACTGCCTCTGCCATGGGCCGTTGCGGGAGCGGAAAAATTCGCACTGGGCGGCGTTGTACTGGCGGACGCCCTCGGCGTGGACTGGCTGGGCTTTGGCAGCGAGTGCGGGGATGTGCAGGCGCTGACCAAGGCGGCAAATGCACTGTTGGACCCCGGGCTGCAGGCAGAAATTCGGCGCGAACTGCAGGAAGGAATTACCTATGCACGGGCCCGGATGAATGCCGTGGAATCCCTGTTTGGGACCAAAACTGCCTGCCTTTTGAATGAACCGAACAACATTCTGGGAATTGAGTATATAAAAGCGCTGAATCAGCTGAACGCAAAAGCGATTCCGTTTACCATCCGCCGCGTTGGGGCAGCGCACGACGAACAGAATTCAGATTCGCCAATCGCTTCCGCCTCTAAAATCCGGAACACCGTGCTTTCCAAAGGAAATTACTGCGAACTGCTGCCGCCGTCCAGCGCAGAAATTCTAAAAGAAGAAATCGAAGCCGGACGGGCTCCCGTTTCCCTTTTGTGCATGGAACGGGCCATTCTGGCGAAACTAAGAACAATGGAAAAATCGGAGTATGCATCGCTGCCGGACCTCAGCGAAGGGTTGGAAAACCGGCTGTTTCAAGCGGTAAAAAAAGCCTCAACTTTGGAAGAAGTTTTTTCGCTTACCAAATCAAAGCGTTATACGCACGCTCGTATTCGAAGAATTGTGCTTTCGGCCTTTCTCGGCGTAACTTCCGGCATGAATCAGGGTACTCCCCCCTATCTGCGGGTGCTTGGAATGAATAACCGCGGAACGGAAATCCTGCGGCGTGCGAAAAATGTCAAAAAATTACCGATAATCAGCCATTCCTCGGACATTTTATTGCTTGACAATCGGGCTAAAAATGTGATTGAATTAGAAAACAGAGCAACCGATCTTTATGCTCTTTGTATGCCGGAATCAGCCCCGTGCGGGCTGGATCGAACCACCGGCATAATCATCGCTTCGCCTTCATTTTGAAAGGATGTATTGATATGGCAGCTGAAGTAAAGGAAATTCAGTATGAAAATTACGGCAGATGCGTGCAGATCAGCAACGGCCTGATTGACCTTGTTGTAACCATTGAAGTGGGCCCGCGGATTGTTCGGTTTGGCTTTGTAAACGAAGAAAATGTGTTGTACAACGACTTAGAGCGAAAGCTAGTAAATCACAATCCGAGCATTGCAGAGCGCTACGGAAAGAATGCCGCATTTTACTGTTACGGCGGGCACCGCGTCTGGATTAGCCCCGAGCGTATGCCGGAAAGTTATTACCCCGACAACGATCCAGTCGTTTATGGAATTCTTCCGGACGGCGTCAGCTTTACCCCCGCCCGCCAAAAGAAGAACGAGATTCAGCTGGGTTTTGAAATCATACTTGGCGAAGGCGCCACCGACGTTATGATTCTTCATACTGCTAAAAATCAGTCAAAGGAAAATCAAACGCTTGCGCTTTGTGCGATCACCATGCTGAATGGAGGGGGAACAGAACTGATTCCGCAGAACCGCGAAAACACGCCGGACAACCTGATTCTGCCGAACCGCTTGCTTTCCTATTGGCCTTATACAGATCTTCATGACAATCGAATTTCCTTATCCAATAAATTTATCACCATCCGGCACGACCCAAAAATCGCCGAGCCGCTAAAAATTGGATGCAACAACCTTTTGGGCTGGGCGGCATACAGCAACCACGGCTATACACTGGTCAAACGTTTCGTTCATAATGCTAAGGCGGCGTATCCGGACTTTGGCTGTTCGTATGAAACATACGTCTGTGGGGATTATGTGGAAATGCAGACGCTGAGCCCCCTGTATAATATGGAGCCTGGGGAAGGAATCCGTCATGTGGAAAACCTCGCGCTTTACAAAACAGATGGGGATGTGCCGACGGAGGAAGACGACATTGATGAATACATTGCTAATTTGAAATAGATTTATGAGTATCCCCATTCTTCTTTTTCTAATTGTAAATCGAGTTAAAAAGGGCGGCTGGTTTTCACCGGCCGCCCTCTTTGAATACATATGTAAATTTTAAAACCAGAATCAGATTGTTCCGAAGATACGGTCCCCTGCATCGCCAAGGCCCGGAACAATATAACCTATTTCGTTCAGATGATCATCCACGGCAGCGCAGTAGACCTGAACATCCGGATGCGCTTCCGTTAGCGCCTTCAGTCCTTCCGGCGCGGCAATAATGCACATGAATTTAATGCATTTTGGATTGCTGCGTTTGATAATTGTAATCGCATCAATGGCCGAACCGCCCGTTGCAAGCATCGGATCCAGAACAATGACCTCGCGCTCGTCGATATCCTGCGGCAGCTTGCTGTAATATTCCACCGGCTGAAGGGTTTCATGATCGCGATACAGGCCGATATGACCGACTTTTGCCGCCGGAACCATCTCCAGCACACCGTCCACCATACCAAGACCAGCTCTTAAAATCGGAACAAATGCAAGTTTTCTGCCGGAAATTACCTTGGTATGAGCCGTGCCCATCGGCGTTTCAATTATGGTCTCCTCCAGCGGAAGGTCACGGGTTGCCTCGTAGCACATCAGCATAGCAATTTCACTGACCAAAGCACGGAACTCCTTGGAACCAGTGTTCTTATCACGCAATAAAGTTAGTTTATGCTGAATCAGCGGATGGTCCATGACGAATACCTGATTTTCCATTTAACAGCCTCCAAATTTCGTTTTCTTTATTCATTACGGGAACCGTCCCGGTTTTACAGCTTTTCCCCACGTTCAATAGCAGCAATCTGATCAATTCTGCGCTGGTGGCGTCCACCTTCAAAAGGCGTATTCAGGAAAATCTTCGCCAGTTCAACCGCTTTTTCCTCATTAATCACTCTGCCGCCCAGACAAAGGATATTGGCATTGTTATGACGCCGTGTCATTTCCGCGCTGAACGGGTCGGAGCAGACGGAAGCGCGGATTCCCTTTACCTTGTTCGCGGCAATACTCATTCCAATACCCGTACCGCAGCACAGAAAACCCCGCTCAGCTTCGCCGTCCACAATCGCATTGGCAACTCTCGACGCGATCGGCGCATAATCAACCGAGTTCTCATCAAATGTGCCGAAATCCTTGTAGGCTATGTTCTGCTCATCCAAATATTTTTTAATGGCTTCCTTTAGTTTTACTCCTCCGTGGTCGGCTCCCAACACTATCATGCTACTTCTCCTTCATTCGTTTTTTCAACTCGCGCTCCGCCTGTGGAAGACGTAAATACACAGGCATCAGCGCCGCGGCACTTACCGCACCGCCGTTTTCATAAATGCGTACTGCCGCCTTTGCTACGCCGCAGGCACGCTGATAAATCAGCGGTTCCGGCGGGAGAACGGCGCCCAGTTCCTGAAACCGTTCTATATTATAGCACAACTTCGCCCCATCTCCAACCAAATAGAGCGGTTTTTCATAATTTTTACTTTCTTCGCATTCTTTCGCCAAACTTTCAATGGAAAGAGCGCGGTCTGGGGTAAGTCTCTCCATTTTGCCGTGGTCCACGGCAAAGACCGCATTGTAAACCTGCTGGCAGCGCGCATCCATCACCGCACAGACAGTGCCTTTCAAATGGGAAAGATTCTCCGCCATTGCTTCCAGCGTGGACACCCCCACACAAGGTTTATTCTGCGCCATGGCAAGGCCTTTCATACTTGCAATGCCAATTCGGATTCCGGTAAAAGACCCCGGGCCAGCGGAAACCGCAAATAAATCCACTTCAGACAACTCCGTACGTGTACATTGGAGCACATTGGTTATCATCGGCATCAGGGTCTGACTGTGGGTCAGCTTTGTATTGATGTAAAATTCCCCGAGTACCTTGCCGTCCTCCACCAAAGCTGCCGAAGCAGCAGTGGCGGAGGAATCAACCGCCAGTATTCTCAATAATATAACCGTCCTTTCACAAGCTGCTGGAAAACCTTGTTCCTTAAACTTCTATTCCGTCAATCCGGAAAATCCTTTCATTTTCCGCATTTCCCTGCCGGATTTCAATCCGGACAGCGTCTTGCGGAAGAGCAGCCTCGATATTTTCACTCCACTCAATCACCAGTACTCCGCCGCTTTCCAAATAGTCGAAAAAGCCCGTGGAATACAGGTCGTCCCAGTCCGTCACGCGGAACATGTCGAAATGATAGACCGGGATTCTGCCGGAATATTCATGCACCAAGGCGAAGGTCGGGCTGGAAACGCCGTCTTCCACCCCAAGACCGCGGGCCAGGCCGCGTGTAAACGCCGTCTTCCCCATTCCCATCCCGCCGAACAGGGCAAGCGTTTCTCCTCCGCGCAGCCGCGCGGCAATTTTTTCACCTAGCGCTTCCGTCTGAGCCGGGGACGATGTTATAATTTCCTGCATTCTTATGTCTTATCCTTTCGCTGCCGGCCGCATACCACGGCCGATCTGACCAAATCCCCGCCTTATTTTTTGCGGAGATAAAGACTTTTAACTGTCCTTAAAATAATCCTGTTATTTTGCCGCTGTCGCTCACGTCAATCCGCTCGGCACTCGGAACTTTCGGAAGACCGGGCATCGTCATGATATCACCTGCATAAGCCACTACAAACCCGGCGCCGTTGGAAAGCCGCAAATCGCGGATAGTAATCCGGAAGCCGGTCGGCCGGCCGAGCAGCGCGGCGTTATCCGAAAGGGAGTACTGCGTTTTCGCGATACACACGGGAAGTTTATCCCCGCCGAGCGCTTCAATTTCCCGAATGGACTTTTCCGCCTGCGAGGTATAATCCACGCCGTCTGCGCCGTAAATTTCACGTGCAATCGCGCCGATTTTCTCTTTTACAGGGGCAAGCTCCGAATAAATCGGATGAAAATCGGACGGTTTCTCTGCCGCAGCGCACACCTTTTTTGCCAGGTCAATTCCGCCTTCCCCGCCTTTTGCAAACACCTCGGAAAGTGCAAAATCAGCGCCGTTCTGACGGCAATATTCTTCAATAAAGCCAAGTTCCGCATCGGAATCGGTCAAAAAGCGGTTGATAGCAACCACAACCGGAACGCCGTATTTTTTCATGTTGGAAATGTGGGCGCCAAGGTTCACAATTCCTTTTTTCAGGGCGTCCAGATTTTCTTCCGCTGTACGGTCTTTGGGGACTCCACCGTTATATTTCAGTGCGCGCGCCGTGGCAACTACCACAATCGCGTTCGGCTTTAAACCCGCAAACCGGCATTTAATATCCAGAAACTTTTCCGCACCAAGGTCAGAACCGAAGCCCGCCTCGGTAATACAGTAATCAGCTAGCTTCAGTGCCAGTCGGGTTGCACGCACGGAGTTGCAGCCGTGCGCAATATTGGCAAATGGGCCGCCGTGCATAATCACAGGCGTACCTTCCAATGTCTGCACCAGGTTTGGATTAATCGCATCTTTCAACAAAGCGGCCATTGCCCCCTGTGCCTTCAGGTCACTGGCATAAACCGGTTCCCCGGTATAAGTATAGGCAACCAGAATCTTTCCCAAACGCTTTTTTAAGTCGGCAAGGTCGGCGGCAAGGCAGAAAATAGCCATAATTTCCGAAGCAACCGTAATGCAAAACCCCTCTTCACGGGGGACCCCGTTTATTTTGCCGCCCAATCCAATGACCACATTGCGCAGGGCGCGGTCATTCATATCCAGACAGCGCTTAATCAATACCCGGCGGGGATCAATTTGAAGCGCATTTCCCTGTTGAATGTGATTGTCCAGCATCGCGCAAAGCAAATTATTAGCCGAGGTAATGGCATGAAAATCGCCGGTAAAATGCAGATTAATGTCCTCCATTGGCACAACCTGCGCATAGCCGCCGCCTGCCGCGCCGCCCTTGATGCCGAAAACCGGTCCAAGGCTCGGCTCACGGAGCGCGAGGATCGCGTTTTTCCCGATTTTTGCCATTGCTTCGCCCAGTCCGGCGGTCGTGGTCGTTTTTCCCTCCCCGGCGGGGGTCGGGTTAATTGCGGTGACCAGAATTAGTTTTCCATCCTGCTTATCCCGCAGGTGTTGAAAAAGCGCGTCGTTCAGTTTGGCCTTATACCTGCCGTAAGGCTCGAGTTCTTCTTCCTGAATTCCCAGTCTGGAAGCAATTTGTGCAATCGGCACCAGCTTTGCCTGCTGTGCAATTTCAATGTCCGTGAGCATGAGGCATTCTCCTAACACAAAAATATGTAAAAATTATATCATATTACAGGTCGAAAATGAACTAAAACCGGCAAAGAAATTCGAATTATCCACAAATATCATTGTGAATGTTTTGTAACCATTCCGAAATTTGCTTGCATGTTGTGCGCTCGCATCTTATAATAAGTAAGATTGAGAGGTGAATTCATGCGCGTATTAAAACCATTGCTTGATTATTTAAAACGCACGGACAAACTGTATTGGCTGCTGATGCTTACAATCTCGGCCTACAGTCTGCTGCTGCTCAGCAGAATCCCAACAGAGGGAAAATCGCGAAGCGTTTTCACCATTCAGTTGATTGCGATTTTGCTCGGGTACTGCGGTGCAATTCTAATCACATTAATCGATTACCATGAAATCGCCAGCTTTTGGTATCTTGTAGCGGGCTTTTGTTTGTTCCTGATTCTTTATACCAAGCTGAAAGGAACGGCCGTTACCAACAGCGGCGGCGTGAATGCGCAGGCCTGGATTAAACTGCCCGGCGGCCTGACGTTCCAGCCAAGCGAGCTGGTGAAGATCGGATTTATGATTACGTTTTCCAAGCATATTTCGGAAGTTAAGGAGCGTGGGCTGCTCTATTCCTTCCCCCATGTTATGCTGCTTGCGGCACACGCAGCGGTTCCGGTTATTCTGGTTCACTTTCAGGGCGACGACGGTGCCGCAGTTATTTTCTTCTGCATGTTCCTTGCGATGGCGTTTGGTTCCGGAGTTCAGCTACGTTACTTTGTTGCGGTATTTGCATCCCTCTGCGTTGCATTTCCGCTGGCTTACAAATTCATGCTGAAGCCTTACCAAAAAGACCGCCTGACCATTTTTATGCACCCGGACTCCGATCCTCTGGACAAAGGGCTGCAGCAGGTGCAGGGCAGACTGTCTATTGGAAGCGGCGGCCTGTGGGGGCGCGGATTATACAACGAACAGACCCGTGTAAACAAATGGCTCGTTCCGGTGCAGGATAAGGATTACATCTTTTCCGTAGCGGGCGAACTGCTGGGATTTGTTGGCTGCGTACTCATTATTTTGCTTTTGTTTACGCTTCTTCTCCGCACGCTCCATATTGCGCGGAAGGCAGGAGACGCCATGGGAAATTCCATCTGCTTCGGCTTTTTCGGAATGGTGGCGGCACAGGCGCTCTTCAATTTGGGCATGTGTTTAAACCTTCTGCCGGTTATGGGTGTAACGCTGCCGTTTTTCAGTGCCGGAGGTTCCTCCGCAGCCTGTCTATATCTTGGGTTTGGATTGGTATTGAACGTGCATATGCATCGAACAGTAACCGATAAAGTCAGCTTGAAAAAATTCAGTTAAATCTTCCTTTTGGCATAGAAATGGCGGGCCTTTCGGCCCGCCTCTTTTTATTTTGCTTCGTAAAACGCCTTAATGCCCTTATAAGTCATATATACATCCAGCTTGGAAACCACCTCGAACGGGGAATGCATTGACAGCACCGGCACACCGACATCGAGTACGTCGATATCCAGGTTCGCAATGAACATCGCCACGGTTCCGCCGCCGCCTGCATCGATTTTGCCAAGTTCGCCAATCTGCCACAGAACGTCGTTCTGCTCAAAAATATTGCGCACTTCTGCAACAAACTCCGCGCTTGCCTCACTGGTGCCGCTCTTGCCGCGGGCACCGGTATATTTGCACATACCCACTCCGTTGTTGAGGTACGTGCTGTTCATGGATTCATAAACGCTGGCGTAGTTCGGGTCGTACGCAGCGGTAACATCCGCGGAAAGGCACTTGGATTTACGCAGGACATAACGGGTTCTAAGCCCTTCGGACTGTGCCAGGTCCGCAATAAAATAGTGCAGGAACTGGGAATTCAGGCCGGTATTGCCGTCACTTCCGATTTCTTCACGATCTGCCAAAACGGTAATGACCGTATTCTTCGGATTTTTCACATTAAGCGCAGCCATTAAAGCAGGATACGCGCAAACACGGTCGTCGTGACCGTAAGCACCAATCATGCTGTGGTCAAAGCCGATATCCGTCGCCTTATGGGCGGGAACAAACTCAAAATCGGAGGAAACAAAATCCTCTTCCGTCATGCCGTATTTTTCATGAATAAGCTTCATGATATTGAGCTTTACAAGGTTGTCGCCCTCGTCCGCCCGCACCGGCCGGCTGCCGGCTAAAATATTCATACTTTCGCCCTCAATTGCCTTGGACATCTTTTTGTCCATCTGCTCAGCAGCAAGGTGAATTAAAAGGTCGGTAATGCAGAACTGAGGTTCGCCGTCCTCTTCGCCAAGACGGACGTCAACCTTGGTGCCGTCCTTCAGAACGACCCGTCCATGCAGGGAAAGCGGGGTTGCCATCCACTGATACTTTTTAATTCCACCATAATAATGTGTTTTCAGCCACGCGATATCGTCCTTTTCGAAAAGCGGATGGGGCTTTAAATCCAGGCGCGGAGAATCGATATGCGATGCTGCGATGCGGACGCCGTTCTTGCATCCTTCCGTTCCGATTACAGCCAGAATCAACGCTTTATCGCGGTTGTTGTAATAAACCTTGTCGCCCGCCTTGTACTGCTTATTGAAATCATAAGGAACAAATCCTGCTTTTTCCGCCGCCTTAACAGCGTACGCCACAACTTCGCGTTCTGTCTTACCTTCATTCAGGAACTTTTTGTAGTCTTCGCAGAAACGGTCCGCTTCTTTTACCTTTTCGTCCGGAATTTGAAAATAACCGTTCTTGCGGTTAATCAGCAGTTCCTCTTTTAATTTTTTGACTGTTTCATTTTCCATTTTTTCAGCCATTAATCATTTCTCCTTTGCTGTTGAATTGATACAGACTTTTATATTTTTCATAGTTTTTCAAAACTGCATCGACATATTTTCGGGTCTCGGCATATGGGATGTGTTCCAGCGTTATTCCGTCTTTGGAAACCTCGGAATCCTTCAGCCATCCGTTGACCGTACCGATGCCCGCGTTATAGGCACTAAGTGCGGTACGGGTGTTGGAATATTTTTTGAGAAGAAGCGCAAGAAAGCGGCAGCCGTAACGGATATTAATGTTCGGCATTTTTAAATCCTGCGAAGTATACACCGAATTGTTTTCACTTTTGCTTTTGGTCTGAAGCCATTCAAACGTATCGGGGGTAAGCTGCATCAGTCCAACGGCGCCCGCGTGGGAAACGGCTTCGGCGTCAAAATTGCTTTCCACTTTTATCACTGAATAGACCAGTGCTGGGTCCAGCTTATTTTCGGTTGCTTCCACCGAAACAATTTCGGAATACTTTAGGGGATATGCCTGCTTCATAAAAGAATCGTAACAGCGTGACAAAACGAAATAGCCAAGAACGAGCAGCAACACCAGACCAACTACAATAAAAAAAGGCTTTTTATAAGGCTTTCTATATCGTTTCATGCAAATCTCCAAATATTTTCTCCAATAAATTACGCGCCGATTCAGGGATTAGATAAATTGGCAGAGAACCGTCAAAGGAATATTTTGCCCGTTCTTTGTAATACATTTCGTCATGCTGCGCTCGGATTCGCGCCTGCGCGAGTTGCGCAGGGATGGAGTCCCGCTGCATAATCCGGCCAAGCCGTACATCCGCCGGTGCCGTCACGGCAATCACAGCGTCGCAGAAACGGTCTGCTTCACTTTCAAAAAGCAACGGCGCGTCCAGAATCACCGCCTTGGCGCTGCCGGCCTTTCCGGCTTCAATCTGGCGCAGAACCTCACCCAAAATTCTGGGATGTGTGATTTCGTTCAGGCGGTCCGTTTTCTGCCGGGTAGAAAAAGCGCGGCTGCCTAGCAGCTTTCGGTTCAGGCTCCCGTCCGGAAGGATAAGGTCGGAACCGAATTCCCGGACAAGCTCCGAAACACATTCGGGCTGATTTACCACTTCATGGGCAATCCGGTCGGCGTCAATCACCATACACCCCAGGTCTTTCAAAGCCTGAGCCACGGTGGATTTTCCGGCACCGGTGGGGCCGGTGAGCCCAATGACCGGCTTATTCAAGATGAAGCACCTCAAAGCCGGCCGCACGAATCAAGCGGTTATACACCGCCAAACCAACTCCTGTCGGCTCCGGGCAGCGCGCATAAACGGTTTTTGCGTTCATTTCGTCCAGTCTGCGCAACGCTTCAAACAATTCATGCGCCTGCTGTGACCCGTTCTGTTCCCCGCCATAACAAACGCAGGGCACTTTCAGTTCTTTCCCCTCACCGTTATAGCAAAGAGCAACAGTTCCCTCTTCGCAATGCGTGTTTACATAGTTCCGATACGCCTCAAAACTGCCTTCCAGAATAATTACGTTTGCCTTCGGAGAATAATGCTTATATTTCATACCGGGTGATGCAGCCTTTACCCCCTCTTTGAGCGGGTTCAGAACCGCGCTGTCCATATCGACTTTCCCGAGTACGCTGCGCAGCTGTTCCAGCGTAACCCCACCCGGGCGCAAAAGGCGCGGAGGATTGGTAGCTAGGGTCAGTACCGTAGATTCCACACCCACACCGCACGGGCCGCCATCCAAAACCGCTTCAATCTTGCCGGCCAAGTCATGCATGACATGCGCAGCAGTGGTTGGACTGGGACGGCCGGAGGTGTTCGCGGAGGGCGCAGCAATCGGCAGGCCCGCAGCGGTAATCAATGCACGGGCAACCGGATGCGACGGAAACCGTATGCCGACCGTATCAAGACCGGCGCTAACCTCATCCGGAATCCGCGCGGATTTTGGCAAAACCATTGTCAACGGGCCCGGCCAGAACTCTTCCGCCAGTTGGACCGCAGAATCGGGCAGTTCCCGCACCAGCTGATGAATCTGATCAAATTCCGAAATATGTACGATCAAAGGGTTGTCCATCGGACGGCCCTTTGCCGCAAAAATGCCTGCTGCGGCCTTGCCGTCCAACGCGTTGGCGGCAAGGCCGTATACGGTTTCCGTCGGCATGCCGACCAAACCGCCATCGCGAATAATTTGGGCGGCAGTTTCTACGGCGTGCGGATCATTCGCATTTAATAACTTGGTTTGCATTTCTTTTTCTATGGCATCCTTTCTTTTTCAGCCGGAGTTCCACCCGAATCTTAGCGGAACAGGACAGAACATTCCGCTTGAAAACATGGTTTTCAAGCTTCTCGTTCTTCCGACTGATTCTCTATGGTATCTTTCATTTTCTCCGCCCGGTCCGCGGTAATCAGGGCGTCGATTACTTCATCCAAACTACCGTTCAGCACATCGTCCAAACGATACAGGGTAAGGCCGATGCGGTGATCGGTCAGCCGGCCCTGGGGATAGTTGTAGGTGCGAATCCGTTCGGAGCGGTCCCCGGTGCCAATCTGTGATTTTCGATCGGACGCAATGCGCTCGTCATGCTCCCTCTGCTTAATTTCAAACAGACGGGAACGCAGCACCTTCATTGCCTTGTCTTTATTCTTGTACTGACTGCGTTCATCCTGACATTCCACCACCATACCAGTCGGCAGATGGGTGATACGGATGGCGGACGAAGTCTTATTGATATGCTGGCCGCCCGCTCCGCTGGAACGGAACGTGTCAATCTGCAAATCTTTCGGGTTAATTTCAACCTCTACTTCATCGGCTTCGGGCAGCACCGCAACGGTTGCAGTGGAAGTATGGATTCTGCCCTGTGTTTCCGTTTCCGGCACACGCTGCACGCGGTGAACGCCGCTTTCATATTTCAGGCGGGAATACGCGCCTTCGCCGGTAATCATAAAGCTGATTTCCTTAAAGCCGCCGAGTTCCGTTTCGTTCGCGTTCAGCAGTTCCGTTTTCCATCCGCGGGACTCCGCATACATGCTGTACATCCGGTACAGCGCGCCGGAAAACAGAGCGGCCTCTTCCCCTCCCGCCCCAGCACGAATTTCCACAATTACGTTGCGGTCGTCATTCGGGTCGCGCGGAAGCAGCAAAATTTTCAGTTCTTCGGCCGTGCGCTCCATGTCTTCTTTCGCCTGCTGAAGCTCCTCGTCCGCCAATTCCTTCAGCTCTTTTTCCAGCCCGCCTTCGTTCAGCAGTTCCAAAGACTCCTCCATAGATTTGCAGGCGTTCCGGTATTCCCGATATTTTTCGACAATCGGCGTAATATTTTTGTGTTCCTTCATCAATTCTGTGTAAAGGGATTGGTCGGCCAGCACGGCAGGGTCATACAATTTTTGATTTAACTCTTCATAGCGTTTCTCAAAAACGTTTAAATTTTCAAACATTTTAATTCTCCTTCAAATTTACGGTTTGCAAAATTGAAGGAAGCTATAATTCATCCTGTGTATTTTCCCGGATAATCTTTTTTATATGCTTTTCACACTTGAGCCTTGGCACCATCACTTCATGCCCGCAGCCGGTACAGCGGATTTTGAAGTCCATACCAGAACGCAGCACAAGGAAGGTTTTGCTCCCGCATGGATGAGGTTTTTTCATCTGCAGGATATCGCCGGGCCTTACATCCATGTCGGCATACCTCCATTCTACAGCATCATCTTGGAAGTTCTTCGAATCGAAATTCCCTTATAGTATAACACCAAACAATCCGATAGAACAACATATTTTTCATATTTGCTTGCCACACAAAGAAAAAAGCAGTTATAATAAAATTATTCTGAAAAAAATAAGAAAAATGATACCGTAGAATACGGGATGAGAGGACAACATGAAGATAAAAGAACAGATACTGTTATTGCTGAGCAGTACAGAGGAATTTGTTTCCGGGGAAGAGCTCAGCGAACGGTTTCAGGTTTCACGAACCGCCGTCTGGAAAAATATCAATGCTCTAAGGGAAGCTGGCTATGAAATTGAGTCGGTCACCAACCGGGGCTACCGCCTGATTTCCCGTCCGGATCTAATCACAGAAGAAGAGCTTCACTCCACCCTGCACACGGGTTTTACCGCCAAAAAAATCTATTTTCTACCTTGCGTCGATTCCACAAACAAGGAAGCGAAGCGGCAGGCGCTTGTAAACGCGCCGAACGGCAGCTTGTTCATCGCGGAAGAACAGCAAAGCGGCAAAGGACGGCTGGGTCGGAACTGGTCTTCCCCCGCTGGAACAGGGTTGTGGTTTACCCTTCTATTGCGCCCACAGTCCATTCCGCAGCAGGTCACACTGCTGACTCTTCTGGCCGGGCTCGCGGTGAGCAAGGCGATTCGGGCGCAAACCGGGTGCGACGCAAAAATAAAATGGCCGAACGACGTTGTAATCGGCAGCAAAAAAGTCTGCGGTATTCTGACCGAAATGGCGGCTGAAATGGAGCGCATCAATTATGTGATTATTGGAATCGGAATCAACGTAAACCAGAAAGAGTTCCCGGAAGAACTTCGGGTAAAGGCAACCTCCCTCCTTTTGGAAAGCGGTAAGCCCTTCCGGCGCACCGCTCTTTTGCAGGAAGTACTCACGAATTTCGAAACTCTTTTGTTACAGCTGAAATCCAGCGGGCCGGATGCTCTGCTGGAAGATTACAAAAAGCAATGTATTTCCCTGAACCGCACCGTGGGGTTCACCCGGAACGGGCAGCCAGCGACCGGCACGGCCATTGATATTTCCCGGGAAGGAGAACTGATCGTGCGGTGTGAAAACGGCGAAACCGTTCCAGTATTTTCTGGAGAAGTAACCGTACAGGGAATATACGGGCAATAAGGCATAAAAGTAAGCGGGTGCTGATGTTGGAAGAAAAACTCCCTCACCGGCACCCACTTTTTGATTGTTTATTTCTTTTTAAAGCTGTCTTTCAGTGATACAGAACGGTTGAACACCAAATGCTCTGGCGTGCTGTCGCGGTTATCCAGGCAGAAATAGCCCTGACGCATAAACTGGAAGGACTGCCCCACCTTTGCTTCCTTCAGGGAAGGTTCCACCTTGCAGCCGTTCAGGACTCGCAGCGAATCGGGGTTCAGCTCTTGCAAATAATCGCCCGCTTCCGGGTCAGGCACGGTAAATAGGCTGTCATAAAGGCGCACCTCGGCATCTACGGCAGTTTTGGCATCCACCCAATGAATGGTGCCTTTGATTTTCCGGCCATCCGGCGTATTGCCGCCCCGCGTCTGCGGGTCGTATTCCGCATAGATTTCCTCTACGGTGCCGTCCGGCGCTTTCTTACATCCGGTGCAGCGGACCACGTAAGCCGTTTTCAGACGGACCTCGTTACCGGGGAACAGGCGGAAGTATCCCTTTACAGGTTCTTCCATAAAGTCTTCCCGCTCAATCCAAACTTCGCGGGAGAAAGAAACCGTCCGGGTTCCATCCTCCGGACGTTCCGGATTATTTTCCACTTCAAACAGTTCGGTTTTATCTTCCGGATAATTGGTAATAACCAGTTTAACCGGGTTCAACACCGCCATGGTGCGCTGTGCCTTTATATTCAGGTCTTCCCGCAGGCAGTGCTCCAGAAAACCGTATTCCACCGTGCTGTTAACTTTGGAAACACCGATGCGGTCGCAGAAATTCCGAATGGAAGCCGGGGTGTAGCCACGGCGGCGCAGGCCGCATAGGGTTGGCATACGGGGATCATCCCAGCCGGTCACATAATGGTTCTCCACCAGGGTACGGAGCTTGCGCTTGCTCATTACGGTATTATTGATGCCAAGGCGCGCAAACTCAATCTGTCTCGGCTTAGACGGAAGGTCGATATTATTGATAACCCAGTCGTACAGCGGACGATGGTCCTCAAACTCCAGCGAGCAAAGCGAATGGGTGATATGTTCCAAAGCATCTTCAATCGGATGCGCAAAGTCGTACATCGGATAAATGCACCAGGTTTCGCCAGTGCGGTGATGCGCCATATGGTTAATGCGGTAAATCACAGGATCGCGCAGATTAAAGTTGCCGGAGGCCAAATCAATTTTTGCTCGGAGCGTCATTTTCCCGTCTTCAAACTCTCCGTTCTTCATCCGTTCAAACAAATCCAGACTTTCCTCAATGGGACGGTCACGGAACGGGCTGACAGCGGGATGCGACAAATCGCCGCGGTTTTCCTTCATCTGTTCCGGCGTCATCTCGCACACATACGCAAGGCCCTTCCGAATCAGCTGACATGCAAATTCATACATTTGTGGAAAATAGTCGGACGCATAGTGGAACCGGTCGTCCCAGGTAAAGCCGAGCCAGCGGATATCCTCCTGAATCGCATCAACATATTCGGTATCCTCTTTGGTCGGGTTCGTGTCATCCATACGGAGGTTGCAGATTCCACCGAATTTTTCCGCTGTGCCAAAATCAATGCAAATCGCCTTTGCATGGCCGATGTGCAGGTAGCCATTCGGTTCCGGTGGAAAGCGGGTATGCACCGTTTTGCCCTCAAAACGCCCTCCGGGAGCAATATCCTCTTTAATCAAAGTATGAATGAAATTTCCGGAACCTTCCGAAATTTCTTCTTTTATCACTTCATCACTCATATTTTCCGCTCCTTATGCCTTTAATTTCTCAAGCCCAAACGAAAGCCGCCGCAGGGATTCTTCTCTTCCAAGAATCGCAAGAATTTCAATCGCACCGCCCGGCGTTACCAGCATACCGGCAGCCGCAATGCGTACCGGCCACAGCAGGGTTCCGTTTTTCACTTCCAGCTTTTGTGCCAGACCCATTAAAGTTTCGTGCAGGGAATCCACCGTCCACTCCTGCAGTTCGCTCAGTGCGGAAATCGCGGCGTTCAGCATATCTGCGGAATTTTCCAGATTCGTTTTGCTCTTTTTATTGACAAAGAAGTCTGCCGGATAGTCTGGCAGCTCTTTCAAAAATGCAATCATTTCGGGAATCTGCGTGAACTTTGTAACACGCGGCTGTAAAATGGAAGCCAGCACCGGCCAGTTTAACTGTGCAGCGCCGAAAACCTGCTGAAAATACGGCATGGCCGCCGCGATAAAATCTTCCTGCGACATGGCGCGGATATATTCCCCGTTGAACCATGTCAGCTTATCGTAGTCAAAAACCGCCGGCGATTTGCTGATTCCGTCAATGGAAAAATGCTCAGCCAACTCCGAAAGCGTAAACAGTTCCCGGTTTTCTTTCGGGCACCATCCCAGAAGTGCTATGTAGTTCACAATAGTCTGCGGCAGATAGCCCTCCCGAATCAGATCGGCAAAGCCGGTGGAACCGTGGCGCTTTGACAGCTTGGAAACCGTTCCGTCGTCGTTTTTGCCCATAATCAGGGGAAGATGAACATAGGTTGGGATTTCCCAGCCGAACGCCTGATACAGCAGATTATACTTCGGTGTAGAGGACAGATATTCGCATCCCCGCACCACATGCGTAATATGCATCAGGTGGTCATCAATTACATTGGCAAAGTTATAGGTCGGATACCCGTCCGATTTAATTAGAATCTGGTCCTCCAGCTCTTTGTTTTCAATCGTAATGGAACCATAAACGGCATCCTCAAAGGTTGTGGAGCCTTCAATGGGCATTTTCTGGCGAATGACATACGGAGTCTTTGCGGCAAGCAAACGCTCTACCTCTTCTTTCGGCAAATTTCGGCAGTGCCGGTCATAACCGCCGAATTCCCCTTCCCCATTGCCGGAGTGCAGGGATTCCAGACGTTCTTTGGTACAGAAGCAATAATATGCCTTTCCTTCCCGAACCAGCTGTTCGGCATAAGGCAGATAAATATCCTTCCGCTGGCTCTGAACATACGGGCCGTATTCACCGCCGATGTCCGGGCCTTCATCATGCTGCAGTCCAACCTGCCGCAATGTGTTGTATATGATATCAACCGCGCCTTCCACCAACCGTTCCTGGTCGGTATCCTCAATTCGGAGGACAAACTTCCCCCCCATTGATTTTGCGATTAAGTATTCATACAGTGCCGTGCGTAAATTACCTACATGCATGAATCCTGTCGGACTAGGCGCAAACCTTGTCCTTACCATTTTCTCCTGCATTTTTGTAACCCCCAAAAAAGTTCAGGCGGAATGCCTGTCGCGTCAAATAGCGCCGGCTTCCGCATAAAAATACTGATTTAATTATTATAGCAAATTGAAATGGATTATTCAATCGCCCGCTTTTTCTTTTTTCCCCAAATAATCTACATATTCTTCCAGACACATATGCAGCCGATTCATTTCTTTCGCGTGCTGCACGCCCACATAACGATAATGCCAGGGTTCATATTTTATTTTGGTAATAGACTGCTTGTCCGCTGGGTAGCGAAGCACAAACCCGTACTCTGCAGAATGTGCCTGAAGCCAGTTGGAAGCAGGCGTTCCCCCGAAGTCTTCCCGCACCCCGTTCAAATCAAGGGCCAGCCCCGTGTTGTGCTCACTGTACCCCGCTTTGGCGACGGAAGACTCTGCTTTTGTAATTGCATCGGCATAAGTAACGCCGTTTTGATAGTAGGAATTAATCTCCTGTTCAAAAAGGGCCTGCTGCTTTTCCGGCGAGCGGTAACCGGAGGAAATCCAAAGTGTTATGTTATCCTTTGCAGCCGCATCCCTCATTTTTTTATAAGGCTCAATAATGCGCGAATCCATTTCAACCCCGAGCTCATTTACAATAACATGTTGAAAGTTGTCCGGCATTTTATGACTGTAATTTACCAACACCAATCTCCAATCGTGTAATTGTTGTTCCTGTGCAGCGACCGTCTTTACGGCAGAACTGTCCGCACTGTTGGAAGCAAGAGACGACGAAGCAGTACGAAATATGTTGCTCATAATCCCCTTATGGGGAAAATACAAAAATGCCGTTACCGCAGCAGAAACGCTCACCCCTGCGATGACAGCCGCCAAAATTTTTAATGCTTTGTCTCGATTTTTCTGATCCAAATTAGCACCGCCTAATAGTTGATGCTATTATTATGATACTTTCGAAACAAATCATTCTTTCATCCGGTCCTTTTTGGCATTTGATTCTTTGAAAACGTATTATATAAAAATTTAAAACGAAAAGATGGTGAACCATGGAACCATCAAAAAATTGCAACGGTGTTTCGCTTTCCGTAGTGGGAACCGCCATCGTCATTGCCATTGCCGAAAAAGTAACCACAGACGAAGCAAATTTACTGGGCGCCCTTTTCAATGTGATTGGGGATCAACTGACTTTAATCGCGACGGCGAATACCAGCGGCGGAGATGGAAATCAAAACAATCATTGCTAGTAATTCCGGAAAACCTTTCTCCGACTGCTCCTTTAAATGCCGTTCCGATCTATCGGTTTCTTTTCTAAAATTCTCTGCATCAGCTCATACCGCTACAATATATTAAACTTTTTGAAAAATCATCGGTAGGAGCGGATCTCCATCAATAATTTACTGCATAAAAAAGCTCCTTTACTTTCCTAGAAGAATAAAAATTCAAATCCAGCAAAAGTAAAGGAGCCTATTAAAATTACGTTTTAAAGATAACAATAATAAAGAAAATATAATATTCTATCTTTCCTCACTCTGAAGTCATTCCTGGTTTCTTACTTTGTCCAGTATTCAAGCATTTTTCAGTGTTAACTTGCCGTCTTCATATGGAGTCTTAGACGGTCGCTGATCATTGCGATAAATTCGCTGTTGGTCGGTTTGCCGCGTGTATTGTGAATGGTGTAACCAAAATAGGAATTCAGAATATCGACGTCGGAAAACCGCATGAATACTGGATTATTATGATTTTAAAAATTGCTCTAAACCAATGAAGATTATAATTCTACCCTTACACTTTATTGGTATGAACCCCACTTCTTCATTGGTCTGATTATATCATATTGAACCTATAAAGGCAAGTTCTAACCCAATAAAGGCTATGAAAGTACGAGTGATATTTTAGTTCTAAATATTAATTATTTATCTGTGTATCGTCTGTTGTCGGCTGAACGGTATTTCGTTCCCCTTGTTCATCTGCAATCCTCTGTAATTCAAGGGCAGTATCAGTAGTATAAGGCGATTTATCAATCACTGTCTGTTTACTGATAGCACCCATATCATATTGGGTTTTCAATTCATTCATCATGCTTTGTGTATCCACTGGACGATTGACACTGAAAGTAATATCCAAACTATCATACATATCATCAGAGAATGTTACACCCTGAATTTTAAGCAATTTACGGATATATTCAAACCTTTTGTACATACCCTCTTTAAGCACCTGAATCATTTGTTTTGCCTTGTTATCTGTCTGGCTAAAAAGTAACTTCAAACTGATTTCAGACACATTTGCAATATTACCTTGTCCGATCACACTGGCTGGTACACTGGCAACGGCATATAACTGTTGTGTAAGGCTATCCAATAGCAATTTAATATTCTGATAATCCATTTGAGCAGTTACATACTTAAAATCACCGCCATCTTCAAGATTCAATGTGGCACCGCAAATATCTTTAGGAATACTGTCTGTGATTCTCTGTCCCATAGATACCCCTAAAGGATTCATAGACAAGGTATTAATTGCATCATCTAATTTGCTTAACAAAGTTTCAATCTGATTCATAATTGGCATAAGGTCATTTAAAGGACTATCACCAAAGAAATTGTATTCGGACTTGTCCAAACTAGAATAGCAAATAGGTAAGCCGCTCAAATTTGCATATTCATCAACAAGGGTATTGTCCTGATACACCTGAACCATTGCCGGAGTATATACGATATAGTTTTTATGTCCATTCTCCATATCTTCCCAATACTCAATAAACGCCACATAATTTTCATGTTCATCATATACAGGGTATGAATCTTCATTTGCTATGACCTTGCTTTTTATCACCCCATTATCGGAATATACATATTCAAAGGCATTGCCATAGGTATATAAATCCTCTGCAATTTCATAATCGGTCTTTGTGTACATACCTTTCTTGTAAATGCTATTGTATTTCTTTACAATTTCCTGCTCTCCTGTAATGCTTATGGGATTACCCACAACATAGGAAGTATGGAAATTTATAATAGATTTCAATGTATTCAGAACGATTTTAGCGGTTGTATATGTTTCTTCCTTAAACTTAAAATCTTTACGCTGCAATACCTTATGTAAGCGTAATAGATACTGTTTTATATCAACAACATTGGAAATACGTTTCATATGCTCTGTTTTATTTATTTCATCTTGAAACCAAAATTCACTTTTTATATCCATTATATCACCCTCTCTTTATATATAATTGACACCTGATTTTAGCGCAACGATAGCCATTGCGAAACTCATTACTAGATCGTCATGAAAACCTATTGTGGCTTCCATTTTTCCATCTTTGAACTGGAACATTTTCATTTCTGATAATAAATCCTTACTGTTAATGACGATCTGATTTGTTTCAAATAGTTCTACAAAGTCATTAATCATAAGGGGTTTAGTTTTTGGATTTGTTACGAAACCTACTTTTTTCATAGGGATACCCCTTGCATCATAATCCTTGTATTTGTACATGTTGGAATATCTATAGTCATTTTTGAGTTTATCCACAACGGTATGTCCGGCACTTGCTTTTTCAACACAAAGTAATGCCTTATTGTAATAGATCCCTATATCATTTACTATTTCCGCATACTGGAACGGTTTTATTTTATTACTCTTAAACTCTGCGACTTGTATTCCATCCTGTGATAATACATGAAAAGCAGAATAATCTTGTCCCATACCCTCACCAGTATCGACACCAATATAATACTTTTCCCCTTTTTTGGGGAGAACCCATAATGTCAATTCATGCCCTAACCACGGAACTAAGCTAACTGGCAATCCAATAGGCTTGTTTTTTATCGACTTGACTTCATCAATATACTGCAATCTATCATGAATCAATTTAGGGGAGAAGATATTGCTGCCTGTACTGATAAATGCTTCAAGGGGGTTAGCAGGAAATTCTTGTGCAAATGATTCTTCACTACTATTAGCGACTTTCAATCTTCTCCATACTAATTGTTCTAAAGTAGCACCTTGTGACCTTAACGCTTTTTCAGTATCGGTTAATTCTTCATCTTTTGGTAATGAACCATGAATAGCAATATATTTATCACAAAATTCTTTGTATTCATCAGCAAACATTACCTTGTCATTTATCCAACTGAAGAAAAGCGGCTTGTACATATTTTCTTTGCGTTCTGCCTTATTCCATAATTCTGAAAAATAATTTAAACCATTAGCAGTTGATTCAAGAATGATTTTCCCATTCGGTGTTAATGCTTGTTCAATAGCAAGTAATTGTTTGTCTATGTTATCCTTGCAAAACGCTACTTCACTAACATGACAAAACCTAAGTGTTAAACCTCTGGCACAATCCTTGCTCCCACAAGTGGCACAAATAATTCTTGAACCATTTACAAATTTCAATTCCTTTTTGTTATTGGCTATCAATTCAACTCTTAATGCATTTGGTAAATCATTATATAACTGCTTTAACTTTTCAAAAATAGCAGTAGCGGAATCAATAGAATAGGACACCAATAAGCAAGTAATATTACTGTTTGTCATAGCAAGATATATGGAATAAGCGCATGAAAGCGTTGTAATTCCTAACTGACGGCTTTTAAGTACAATATTATATTTATCCATGCCCTGTAAAAGTTCTTTCTGCTGTGGATTCAATTTGAACGGTACTAATTTACCGTTTTTATCAACCACATTCATGAACTTTTCCATATATAGAACCGGATTATTTACTATCTTTTTTAGCTTATCTTGTACTGTCATGTTACCCCCCTTTCTACGTTAATAAATAAGGGGATATAAGGCACTTTTATTTCAGTAAGCAAATTACACTACCTACCTATAAAAGCCGCCCTATAACCCCTAGAAACGCTTATACACTATTCTAATTCATCATCTTTAATGCCGTTCAATATTCCTAACAATTCACTGTCCTTTTCCTCTGCGAAGAACTTATCTGAAAAATCAGTAAATGCCTTGAAAGCATTTGTATCATCTTTTGCCTTATCATAATATGTATTGTACAATTCAATTAATTTGGCTTGATGTTCTCTTTTCAGCAGCCATTTAACCGCCGTCTGTACATTCTCTTCCATCAGCCAATTATTACAACTAACTTCTGTCATACCTGCTGTAAAAGATTTATAAGTATTTTTTAAATCATCAAATGTTTTAATATCTGAATTGGGTAAAAGTTGTGGAGCATATTTCCACATGATAAAATATACTTTGGGATAAGTCTTTACAAGTGAAAATAATTTTTGTTGAATGCTTTGCTCCTGTGATACACTTTTGCCTTGTGCATATCCGTCTAAATGATCTGACTTTTTTCTTCCTCCTGCCATTACTTACCACCTAACTTTTCAATAATCATATCTAACTTTTCATTCAGTAGATTAATTTTTCTATTGTTTTCACAAACTTTATCCCATAGCATATTATCTTTAATTTCTTGCATAGTGGAAATTACATCCTCTAATGTCTTAATTTCTTTTTCTGTATTTTTCATAGTAAATACTTCCTTTCTAAATTTGATTATCATTTTGTACAATATAAAAGGGCATCACATTTCTGTGACACCCTTTAACGCAGTTTCAATTCTTCACTCGTCAACACAATTTTTGCATATGACATATGTTTGATAACTTACATCATCACTAATGCTATATTTCAATTTATTGTCCTTACTGGCTTTAACTCTAACCAACCCATAGGATACAAGTATTTCTTGTAGGCTTTTCTTAATCTGAATTTCTGTAGTTTGATACTTGTATTTGTCACCTAACAAATAAACCACATCTTTTTCTGTTGCATATCCTTTTTGCTCTATACAATAAAAAAGGCACTCCACTATTTGTGAAGTGCGCTTATCAGATTCTTTCGTTGTACCTTTTGCATTTTCATACTTGTATTGTGGGAAACATTTATTTGCTAAATCCACACCGAAGGTTCTTAATATGTATTCTCTGCTTAACCCTTTAAGTGAGTAGTTATTTGCTTTCAATGTCTTTGCAATTTCTTCACTATTAGCAAGTGAATTCACGCCATATTCCTCAAATGAATAAAAATTAGTTAGCTTTTTATGTCCATACTTTGCGGCAATATGCTTTGCTTTCGTTAATTCTTTTTCTGGAATAGATTCTACTGGAAGTTTTTCAATCATATTAAGTAAAGCAAATAATGTCAATGACTGTGCCATTCTTGTTTTATCTTTTATTTCACATATTTCCATGAGTGTTTGATAATTACTGTAGAATAGCGGTTTATTATCAACTCTTAAATCATCACTAACATACTGTGTGAAGTGCATTAGCATCTTTTGAATATGTAATTTTCTTGTCCTAATAAGTGTTGACAATACTGGAAATTCTGTTTTGAATTCTTCTGTATCAAGATAATTTGCGCTATCAATCATTATCTGCTGTTGTTGCTTTACCCAATCGGATTGAACCAATTGCAGATTATAAACACTCTTTATAAATTCGATTGCTTCACTTCTCTTACAACCTGCTAACTTTTCTGTAATACCAATTATCGTATATGCCTTATTACACCCAAAACATTTATATACCTGTGTTCCGCTATCTGTTTCATATATATGTGCGCTTGGTTCATGGTCATCATGTTCAGGCAAAATGCATTTGACATAGCCATAAATACCTAGATATTCTGATAAGTCAATTGAGTTAATGAAATCATATAGTTCCTTTTGGCTTTTAAACACTTTCTGATTGTCATGCAACTGGAATGTAATACTGATAGAATAAGGTATATTATCTTTTTTATCAGTATTGCTTTCCAGTATCGCCCTCATCGCACCTACATTCAATGACTTAATAGCTTCAACTTTTAAAGCCATATTATCATCATTTTGTTTTAATATTGACTTATTAGAATTATAGTCTAGTTTTTTTTTACAAGTTTTTGAATTACTAACCTTAGTCGGTTTCTGCAAAGATTCTTCATAATATCTATCAATTATTTGGTAGCCGTTAATTCGTCTATCAAAATCATTACAGATAAGAGTTCTACCACCAAAGAAAATGCGTGTGCAATCCTTAGTAACATTATCTGATTTATCAAAAATAGAAATAAGAGTATTTTGCAATTTGTTTCTAGTTTCAACATCAGTAATAACCTTATCTGTACAAAATACTAATCTGAAATGATGTTCCTGCTCTGTATGGCTAAAGCTCGTATAGCCAAAGCAAGGGTATATATTTAATTGAGAGCATTTTTCAAGTTGTTCCTGTATTGTTGTATCATGGTCAAAATCCAAAGCGAATAATTTTTGGCTTATCCAATCGGCTGAATGAGTACCATTGAGTAAAGCAGGTTTGAATGTTGCTCCATGAGATAATCCATCTGCTAATTGCTCAATCGTGATTTCAGTTTGAGATAAATTCTTTTGTACCTCTGCTACTTCATAACCTTTTGGCTTATTCTGAAATTGTTTACTGTAATACATACATTTGATATTCATTTATTTTCTCCTTTACAATATAAAAGGGATACGGCATTACACCGTACCCCTAATTCTTTATTTTTTATTCTTGATCTGGTCTTTTGTATTCTGCTAATGATTCTCTGATTTCAGGTGTAGCATCAAATACCCAAAAGTTACATCTACTTCCCTCATTGAAGCATTTGAATAAGTATCTAAATCCGTTGTCTTTCAGATATAACATCTTCCGGCAACTATATACGATAATAAACCGATCACTAATTGATTTCTGAATTTCTTCCTGTGTCATTTTTATCCTGCCTTTCTGCATATTGAATAGGAATCCTTATAACAAGCCGCTGCTGTTATGATTTCATCAGGATTCATTTTATAGAGTAATCTCAATTCAGAATCACTCATATTTTCTCTTGTTACTGGTTGCACTAATTCAAATTCATAATCTGGAATATTAATATTTCTTTCACAATACAAGTGATTATTTTTCATTGTGATAGTTGTTTTTAAATGATGTTCCTTTATGAAGTCGGTAAAATATTGTTCGTCATGTGATTCTAATATTGGCAAAAGATATTTGTCCATATCGAGCATTTCCATCCAATAGATATTGACATCCTTATATCTGCCGCCTTTATTGTAATAACCAATATACCAACCATCAATGCAAAGTAATATTGTTAATGCTTTTTCACTGTATTTTGATAAATCTCTATTGTATAAGGAACATAACAAAGGTAATGTACCACCGTTATATTTCCTGTAATAAACATCTGTAATGATATTTGGATTGATAGATTCAGGATTATTAATAAATGTAAAGTGGTTATCAAATGTCTTGCGTCTGGTAACACTCAAATCTACAAATATAGGTTCTTTACCCTTTGTATGTTCTGCATTAAGATATAAACCATCTTTGAGAGAGTAAAAGCCGCCTATTTCTAATCCGAATTTATTTCTTAATAGACAACATGAATAATAACTGTCATAGTCATTTGATAAGACTAGATAATTCTTTTCAGGTGTTAAGTCCTCATACCATGTTGGAAATTTATTTAATAATTGTTGCTTCATTTTCTTGTTTTCACAAGAGTTTTACAGTTGGTTCAAGCGATATTTAGTCTATCTCCCATAGGATTTAATGCTTATCATCACATCTCCTTCCTACCTGTAATGCCATAAAACACATCATTGTTTAATTCCTCCTTTGATTTTCATTTATTTGTTGTTAATTTGATTCCTTTGTGTTTTTCAAGTTTTCCATTTGCCTTTGCTACTGTTGCAAGGTTCATAGCATCAATAATTTGCTGATAGTTATTTTCTGTAAAATACTTTTTGCCTTGCTCAATCTGTCCGATCAGTTGCGGTGATACATCACAAAACTGTGCTACATCACGCAAGGACAAACCTTTGTATTCTCTGATTTCTTTGAATTCTTTTCCTGTTATCACGTTTGATTTCACCTCTTCCATAGAAATATAAAGGTAACAAATTTGTTACCTTTTCTATACCTATTGATTTACAGTAGATATAGAAAAAGCCAGAGTAACTATTGCTACTCTGACCTTTATAAGTCTTATTCAGTTTTGATTAATTGATTATGCTACTGTCTTTCTGCAAACTACAATGCCAGAATCGTCAAGTAACTTTGTGCTGTAAAGGCTAGATGCAACAACATCAGTTGCAAGTAAAAGTGCCTGACGGCTTTCTTCAAGAGTAATATTCTTTTGGAATACATAGCCGAGAGCATCTTTCTTGATAATGTAAGTTTTGGCTTCTAATTTAGTAGTATCCCATGTACCGTTGGAAGTTACAATTACAGGAATACCGAAATAATGACCGATAATACCATTCTGAACAATTGCGTTACCTGCGGTCTGATAGGTTTTTGCGGTATTTACAAATTCGTCCATACCTACAAAACTAGAGCGGAGTTTAGGATTGATAACAATAGCGGCAAAGGAATCAGTATCCACATTGTCACCAAAATTATCAATACCACTCTGTAATTCAGCGGAAGTGATTTTATCGGCTGCTGCGGTTGCACTCTTAAATACTGCTGTATCTGCGGCGGCTGCAAGGTCTGTATCAATTTGTTTTGCCATAGCGGTACTTACCTGCTCAACAATCTTATCGAGTACAGTACCTTTAATCTGTGACAATTCTGAATCGTACACACGGAAAGCAGAACCAATGTACTTGATAACTGCTGTGCTATCTGTCATATCAATAGTAGCAGGAGTGAGGGGAGTACCCTTAACAACTGTTTCTACTGTTGCGGTTCTTTTCAGTTTGGGGAAGTGCATTATGTCACCTGCGGACTTAATATCGGATACAAGGCTAGAAGCATCAAACGCTACAGAACCAAAGCGGAGGGTAGTACCGAGTTTCTCATTAATTGCATTTGCGAAAATTTCAGGAACAAATATAGCCATAATAAATTACCTCTTTCTTTCATTAAAATTTTGATTTCTGTGTCACCGTTTCAGTGACTCTGCTTTTGCTCAAATTTGAGCGATTACATACCCATCAACTTTTTAGCAAGTTCAGGGTTGGAATTATAAAATTCCGTTCTTTGTGAGATGTTCATACTTGCCCATTTTTCTTTTGAAATAGATTCACTATTCATGTGTCCAGTTGGTTTATATCCTGCTTTCTCAATTCTTGTATTAACAAGATTTTCAATTACAGTATTAAAACTATCAACGTCCACATCATCTTTTAAAAAATCGGCAATTGAACCATCAATATTTTTTGTGTTCAATTTTTCAAGTAAAGCAATTTTCTTTTCCTTTGCTTCAAGTGCTTTCAAGCGATTTTCAAAATCAATCTCTGCATCAGATTTTTGTTTTGGAGTAAGTTCAGCAATCTTGTCCTTCAATGCTTTAATATCTGCTGAATACTTTGTCCTTAACTTATCCTCTGCTGATTGAATTGCCTTTGCATAATCACTCTTGCTAATGGTAATAGTGTCCTGATCCTGTTGTTCTACATTTGTATTTTCTTCCATAAATTAAACCTCTTTCCTGTTACTTGTCACAATCCCCAAACTGGTTACTGTGACTTGTCCCATTTGTTTATAATTTTGTATATAGAAAGAACCTCGCTCAAAAAAGAGCAAGGTTCAATCAATCATGTTATTTATTCTCTACCCTAAGTTAGAAAAAATGAGAAGTGCCATTTTTCAGCATGGTTACTGAACTTTTTAAATATTTTTATTAAAAAACAAAAGTGGAATTATTTATTTATTTAACTTTTTCCATACTGTATATATAGAGGGTATAAAAAAACCGCCTAGCCTTAGAGCCAAGCGGTTTTCAAGATTTTTAAACTTTAAAAACAACTGGTAAAGTTTTTAATTATTTTTATGTTTATTATAATATTTTAGTGATTTTTCTCTGCTCTTTTCTGCTCTATATTTTTTATAACATTCATCACATCTAATCTTTGTCATATTACGAGCATCTACTTGAAATTCTTTTCCGCAATCTTTACATAACAATGTTTTAGTTTCTATTGGTTGATAATCTTTATGTTTATTACATAACCTCGAATCTTTACGTCTTTGTTTAAAAGGTTGTTTACAATAATCACACAAGACTATCTTATCAACATGATTATAATAATCTAAATACAATCCATAATATTCTTTTTGATGTTTTAACTTATTATAATTTTTTCCATACTGTATATATAACTGTACATAAAAAATCCGCACAGCCCTAGAACCATGCGGATTTAGAGAGTTTTTTATTCAATTTGACTGGTCTGAATTATGTAAATAGTTATTATGATTTATTCTTGAACGTTCTATTTCCTTACATTCGTCACATCTTAATCTGTTATTAGCTTTGGAATTAGCAAAAAACATTTTGCCACAATCTTGACAACGCTTATATCTACGTTTATCTCGACTACCTTTGTTTGATAATCCATAATACTCTTTTTGATGTTTTAACTTATTATAATTTTTTCCATACTGTATATATAACTGTACATAAAAAATCCGCACAGCCCGCATGGTTACTGGACTTTTTAAGTATTTTTATTCAATTTGTGCTGGTAAAGTTTTGTGTTTATTATAATATCTTAATGATTTTTCTCTACTCTTTTCCTGCCTCCAAATATCATAACATTCTTTACAACGTGTAGTTTGATTGTCTTTAGAACTTACCCAAAACGTACACAAATAGTATAGATTTACCGCATAGACTTTAGATTTGCTAACCGTAACATTCTTGATTGACTTTTAATTAAAAATGTCTAGTGCTTTCTCTATCCATAAGTTAGAAAAAAATAAAAAATCCAGAAAACCGCATGATTACTGGACTTTTTTAATATTTTTATTAAAATAAAACTGGTAAGATTACTTGTGATTATAATAATATTTTGAAGATTTTTCCTTGTTTTGTTTATCTCTCAATATTTTTTGACATTCATCACAACGCTTTTTATTTTTTACAATACCTCTAACTTCAAAAGGTTTATGACAATCACAACATATTAACTCTTTCTTTTCAATCGGTTGATATTCTTTATGCTTTTCATGTTGACATTTTATCTCTATTCCATAAGTTAGAAAAAAATAAAAAGTCCAGAAAACCGCATGGTTACTGGACTTTTTAATAAATTTTATTTAATTTGTGCGTGTCTTAATCTTATTTACTTTCAACCTTTTGCTCCAGCACATCAAGCCGCTGATTCATATTATCTAGGTTAGTTGACATTTTATCCATATTAGAATTAATACTGACAAGAACTTCATTTTGTTTGTCAATCTGTTCTAGTAATTTATTTTCTCTGTTGACATTATCTTCTCTTTGCTGATTTATGTATTTGACCATGAACCAACCTAAACCCAAACAACACACAATAGGGAATCCTACAGTTGTGATTAAGTTGGTTATTGCTTGCATATCCATTTTTTCACTCTCCTGTTCTATTAGTTATATATTAATCATTCCTTTTCTGCAATATCAATTATGTTGTGGTATAGTATTAAATGAGATATTATAATTTAATTACTATCCATAAGTTAGAAAAAATTAAAAAGCCCAGAAACCCGCATGGTTACTGGACTTTTTAAGTATTTTTATTTAATTTGTGCTATACACGTTTTTTTCTTCTGTATTCTTTTTGTTTCATTGCATTATATTCGTTCCAATGTTTATGTTGACATTCTTTACAACGTGTAGTTTGATTGTCTTTAGAACTTAATTATGGAAAACCTGTCTTTAACCGATAATTTTTGTAGATTGGGTTAGGTGCTTTCCATTGTAGGCAACAAATTAAAATCATATAATATAGTAATATATGGCTTAACCATGCGGTTTATTAGCGTTTTTAATAATAATTACTAAAATAATAAAAGTCCAGTAATCCGCATGGACACTGGACTTTATAAATATAATCATTTTAATATAACATAGGGACATTTATTTATGTCTCAGCCTGTCGAAAAAGTTCAGCGAAAGCTGGGCTTTTTGGTTGTAAAATGGTAAAATAGAAGCAGGTGATGAAAGATGTTGGAACGAGAAAAACTGCGCAGAGATGCAGTTGAATTTGTGAATACAGATCTATTGGTGCCACAGGATCATCTGCTGCGAAAGATTGACGGAGCAGTAGATTTTAACCATATTTATGACTTTGTAGAAGCATTGTATTGTGAGTGCAACGGCCGTCCCAGTGTGGACCCGGTTGTCCTGTTTAAGATTGTTCTGATCCAGCATCTGTACGGAATTCCCTCTTTACGCCGGACAATGCAGGAAATCAATATGAATATCGCTTACCGGTGGTTTCTAGGATATACACTGAACGAGGAACTGCCGCATTTCTCCACTGTGAGTTACAATTTTAAGCACCGGTTCACAGAGGAAACTGTGGAACAGGTATTTTCGTGGATTTTGCAGGAGGCAAACTGCGCCGGATATTTGGAGCCGGAAGCAGTATTTGTAGATGGAACACATATCAAAGCAAACGCCAACATCAATAAGAAGATCAAAAAGGCAGTCCCTCAGGCTGCAAAGCGATATGCCTCAGAATTAATGGAAGAGGTTAACGCTGATCGGGAAGATCATGGGAAGAAGCCATTCGACAGTACTCCGAAACCGCCGAAGGAAAAAGAAATCACGGAGTCCAAAACAGACCCGGAAAGCGGGCTGTTTCAAAAGGGCGAACACAAGAAGTGCTTTGCCTACGAAGCGCATACTGCCTGCGACAAACATAATTTTATCCTTGGCGTTGAGGTGACTCCGGGAAACGTACACGACAGCGTGGCGTTTGATGCGGTCTATGACAAAGTGACGGAACGGTTTCCTGAAATTGAAACAGTGGTGGCGGACGCCGCATACAAAACGCCGCATATCTGCAAACGGGTGTTTGACGACGGGCGAGTACTTTCCACAGCATACAAGCGGCCAATGACCAAAGCGGGAAATCTGGAATGGTGGAAGTATGTATACGACGAATATTATGACTGTGTGATCTGCCCTGAATATCAGGTTCTGCATTATGCAACAACCAACCGTGAGGGATACCGGGAATACAAAAGCCGGAGTTACATCTGCGAAAAATGTCCATTCCGTTCTCGCTGCACCGAAAGTAAAAGCTGTACGAAAACCGTAACGCGGCATGTGTGGCAGGATTATGTGGAGCTTGCGGAAGATATCAGGCACACACCGAAATACAAAGAGCTTTACAAAAAACGAAAAGAAACCATTGAGCGTGTCTTCGCCGATGCAAAAGTGAAATATGGGATGCGGTACACGCTCTACCGGGGCTTAACTCAAGTGACGAATTGGGTTAAGCTTAAGTTTGCTGCCATGAATCTCAAAAAGCTGGCAATGTGGAAATGGAGGGATGGCCATCCCTCCGGGTTTTTATTGATTTTACTTTGCTTATTTTCCTATCCTGCATATTATCAAGAGAACCCATCCTTCGTTTAACCGCGTTGGATGGGTTCTTCGACAATCTGGGACATTTATTTATGTCTTTGCTTTTGTTTTTTGATTCTTTCGTATTCTCTGATTTTTATTAATTGACATTTATCACACCTTTTTTTATTTTTTACATTCCCATTTACTTTGAAAGGTTTATGACAATCGCAACAAACTAAAGTTTTAGATTTTACTTTTTGATATCCTTTACAATCGTTACAATATTCTTGCCATTCATTTTCTTTTTCAAATACAGTAAAAACCATTACATAAGACTTGTAATTTTAATCGGAACTGTTTTTACCTCACAAGTGCCTGTGCTATTCGTTAAAGACAATGTGAATTGTAAGCCTATAAGCGTTGTATCATTATCCACATTCAAATATGCTCTCAATGGATAAGCAGTTTGATATGTTAGATGTATTTCTGCCTGTTGTGCCGTTGTCAATCCACTTACATTTATTGACCATACAGGAGTTATATTTGTAACTTCTGTTCCAGTAGAATCATAGAAATGACACATAAACGGCTTTAAACTACCGCCAACTTTAACTGTAGCTATATTAGTAGTATCATTATATTCTGTCCATGTAGCCGTTGTATTTGTAATCTTACAAGTGTATTGTGTAGTTGGTACTGGAACTGTAACAGTAATTGCTTTTGTAGCGGTTTTATTGTGTTCTACCCATGTTGCGGTAAATATAACACTTCCTGCTTTAAGGAATGTAATTTTGCCAGTGCTGTCAATTGTAGCAATAGAAGTATCGGAAGAAATCCATGTAATAGTTGCCGTTGTATCTGCCGTACCATTTATTGTAGCCGTTGCGGTCAATGTCGGTGTATCAGAAGTTGTATAAGAATCATTACCTGCAATAGTAAGTCCATATACTGGCGGTTCTGTTATTGTGATTGATTTTGTAGAACTTACACTATGTTCTTGCCATGCAGCGGATATATCAACACTACCATTTGCTAGGAATGTGACATTGCCGCTTGAATCTACTGTTGCTTTGCTTGTGTCTGAAGAACTCCAAATAATATTGGCATTGGTAACTACTGTATCACCTGCTTTTGCAGTAGCCGTAAATTGTGCAGTTGTTCCTCTGTCATAGGAATCATTAGCAGTAATGGTTACTGTATAGGTTGTACTGGTTGTTTCTCTTTCAACGTAAATATAAATTACATTGTCCTTGTAAATCAGATTGTCAATCTTCCAATAACCGCCCAAAGCATAAAAGCAATCATTAATTTTTAATGCTCTTGTAATTGAATTATCTTCAGCCAATATTTCAATATTACCGCCAACAACTGATATTGCGCTGCTTTCTACTATCAAAGCATCATTCACATCATAGGCATAGACAGGAACATTAAATTCCATGCCCCCACTGATATAATTCATTACTGCATTTGTTTGCCGCAAGTCCGATTTTAAGTATGTATCATTTTCAGCGGATTCTTGATTGATGGAAAGATATGTTTTATCTTTGTATTTCAAGAGTTGTCCGGCATAAATAGTAGAATCGGCATTATAAAATATTGTTATTGTATTCTGTAATTTATTCGTATCACTATTGCGCCTGAATATAACATTGTATGGGGTATTATCTGAATAGGCGGTAATTACTTTACCCTCACGCTTTAGGGCATCAGAAAAGGCAGAATTAACTGTATCATACATTCTATCACCTCTCAATCATGATACATAAAGTTGAATTGTGAATCAGTTGTACCTGCTGCATCAGGTATTGAAAGTATTTTGCTTTGAAGTGTATCAAGTCGCTTTTGCAGATATGTATAGGCTTGTCCTGTTGTTGTGAATTCAGTTTCTACTGATCTGAATAAATCAAGATTATTTGCAAGGGAATCCAATACATCATATACGGTTTGATATAAATTCTTTTGCATGGTTGCCTTGTCATAAGTTACAGTTCCATCAAGGGAATTTTCAGTAAGATAGATGGATAGCGTATCATCAGGGTAATAATCCTTGTTGTTCAATTCCATCTTTAAGCGGTTAAGTGTTGTTATTGCCATTGTATCAGTCCTTTCTATGTAATGTATATAGGGGTGTACGAAATGGAACACCCTGCTTCAAATTTGAGGGAGGGTTAAATTTGACACACCTTGCAAAAGGTGTTAATAGGTTTTGGAATCCACCAATGGTGGTATGCTGATTGTTACCTTTTTGAATTCCATAAATTCTTTCAAGTTCACAAATAATTCTACCCATTTTTAAAGAACTACTTGAAATATCTCCACGTTGTCTTAAAACATAATGTAGTTATATAGTTTTTGAAGTAATTAGACAATTTTATCTTTAGGCAGTATAATTTCATACCCTTACTATATAAACGATTCTAGGGTTGTATTTCTTTATTTAGTATTATAGATTTTGGTATATGAGGGGTTAGGGGTGTAATTTCATGGGGAAAGAGTTTAAGGTAGATTTTATTATTTATTTACATAAATTTGACATAAGAATACCCCTACCTTAATTGATAGGGGTGAAATTTTGTTTGGCAGAAAAAAAATAGGTTAGCTATGGCGGCATTTTCGGAAAAGGGGGTTCTCCACTACATTTTTTTCATGTGATTCTATACATAATTTATGTATATTAAATGTATAATCCTCATTCTGATATTGTAATAAAACTTTTATTTGGTTCTAACTTCCACTGGTTAAAATGCCTAATTTCCTATGGAATTGGCTTGTTTTATCGGTCTATCTCCGGCTTGAATCACTATATATGGTATATGTCATTATTGTTTGTAAATATTAACAAGTAATGTACTATCTATAGCGTCTATTATTAGTTATTATCCACATAACTAATTAGTTAAAACTAGTCTTTTGTATAATTAGATACTGCTAACCAATGAATCCGAGTGTATTTGTTCTTAATTTGCATTATAAATGAGAAATGTATATATTCCGTATATTGATGTATAATTGTATATCCCAAATTCACATAATAGTTGCAGGTGGTGTAGTGTTTTGCTACATCATCTGTTTTTTTATGCCCAGTTGTGGCAATTTGTCAATCATATTGAAATAGTGAACAGTGATATTAATGTACACTAAATAGGTATGATATAGTCATAATCGGTTTACATCATATCTGTATCTATTTCCTATATCCCTAAACCATTACAGAATCCTGCATAAAACAGTAATACTCACTGTACAATGGTATTTTCACTACATATACAATGAGTATTATCCATTTCATTTTTATAAATGTTCCACGTTAATGTTTCACACTAATATTTTCCTGTTTTCATAATCTTTGTTAAAGGTGAGTATGGTGCATAATTTGTCCTTAAATCATCATTATCTAAATCAAGATAAGCCTTCTCGGTCACTGTAACGCTACTATGCCCTAAAATACGGCTTAGAGTATAGATATCTCCCCCATTCATAAGAAATCGTTTAGCAAAGTTATTACGAAGCATATGAGGGTGTGCATCTTTCAATCCAATTCTCATTGCATATTGTTTAAAATTAGTTTCAAAATTTCCAACTGTTAAAGGTTTTCCTTGATTAGTACAAAATAAATATTCACTATCTCTATACCGGTCTTTGAATTTTAACCATCTCTTTAAATACTTATCCATTTCTGCACTATAAAATACCATTCTGCCCTTTTTGCCTTTTGTGTTTTCAGGTGGAAGATAGATAGATTTTCTAGTCATATCAACGTCTTTAAGTTCAATTAAAAGCGTTTCCCCTAATCTCATGCCTGTATCAATAATTAATTGAATGATTGTGCAATCCCTGTACTCATGAAATTTGGAAATATCCAAAACACTAATTAGTTTTTTGAATTCTTCATCACTTATAAAGTCAACCGGCTTGCGTTCATTTGGCAGTTGCTTAACTCTGCGAATAGGATTTGCCTTAATGTAATGATTCTCATACAAATAATTAAAAAACACTTTAATATTACGCAAATAATTATTTATAGTTGTCTTGCTCATTGGTTTGTTCAAATCAGTTCTATTTTGTGGAAAATTCATATTCCTACTTTGCTCATTGACAACTATGGTGTATTTTCCTCTTTCAGATAAATACTTGACATATTCTTTAATATGCCCCTCTTTCACATCTTCCGCAGATTCTATATGATGTACTTCTACCAAGTAATGTTCAAAAATCCTTAATGCTTGCTCATAACTTTGCATTGTCTTAGGTCTTAGGTTCTGACATTGACAGTAACTCATAAAATCATCAATATCATAATCAAATTGCACCATAAAAAAAACACTCCTTCACTTTATTGAGTCGGTAAAATTGCATACCCAATAAAGTGAAGAAGTTTATCGGTAAAATTTTAAAAATTCATTGGTTTAGAAATTGATTTCACTCGTACTTTAGTATTCTTTATCGGTGTGAAATCATTACTAATAATCTCTGTTTGTCCAGTATTCAAGCATTTTTCAGTGTTAACTTGCCGTCTTCATATGGAGTCTTAGACGGTCGCTGATCATTGCGATAAATTCGCTGTTGGTCGGTTTGCCGCGTGTATTGTGAATGGTGTAACCAAAATAGGAATTCAGGATATCGACGTCGCCGCGGTCCCATGCAACTTCAATCGCGTGACGGATGGCGCGTTCCACCCGCGACGCGGTGGTTTCATACCGTTTTGCAACACTTGGATACAGTCGTTTCGTCACAGCATTAATAATATCGGGAGTTTCAATCGCCATAATGATGGAATCCCGTAAATAGTGGTAACCCTTGATATGCGCAGGAACTCCAATCTGGTGCAGAATCTCCGTAACCTGAATTTCCAGTGACGGTTCCTGTACCGGCGCCGCCTGAGGTTTTGCCGCATTTTTCGGCAGCAACCCTGAAATTGCACAGAGCTGGGCAATACGGTCAGATAAATCCGCAGCGCTAAACGGACTGATTGCAAAATAAGAGGCACCGGACATCATTACTTCCCTTTCCAGAGTCGGGCTGGTAAAATTCGAAATAATGACAAACAGCGGTTTTGTTCCGGTAAGTTTTGCCTGTGTCGCTTTCATCACGCCGATTCCATCAAGACGGGGCATAAACAGATCAGCGATCACAACATCTGGATGGAGGGTTTCAATCTTTTCCAGCAATTTCATGCCGTCTTTCTGTGTATAGATGGTCTCCATTCCGGATTCTTCAAAAACGCGGCCATAATCGCGTGAAAATTCGACACTATCATTTGCAATCAGCAGTTTTATACGCTTTTCCATATTTAGTCCCCCTAATTGATTTAATATATCGCTATATTACCATATATTGGGAATTTTGGCAATAGCTTGTAATGATATTTTTGCTAAAAAGGGGAAAAATATCTATAAAAAAGAAATTAAGATGCTTTCTTCGTTGTATTGCTGTTTACCTTTTGCGCTACGGTTAGCATATTTTCAGCAAATACACCATAGCCCCTTGTCGGGTCATTTACAAAGACATGTGTCACGGCACCAACCAATTTTCCATTTTGCAGAATGGGGCTTCCGCTCATTCCTTGAATGATACCTCCGGTTTGATTCAGCAGCTTTTGATCGGTAATATGCAGAACCAAATTTTTACTGGTAATCGAATCACGGTAATCAATTTTTTCAATTTGCACATCGTAGTATTGAGGGCCTTTACCGTCGATGGTGGTTAAGATTTTTGCGGCGCCGGGTTTCACATCCTGTTTCAGCCCGACGGGCATGGCTTTTCCTTTCGGCGCGGAATAAAGAACCCCAAACACACCGGAAGGTTCATTTGCCTGAAGGCTTCCGATTGCGTCATCCGTCGAAAAATATCCGCGCAATTCTCCCGGGGCACCCCGTTCCCCTTTGGAAATTCCATTGATGGTAACCGGAAGAATATCGCCATTGAGCAGGGGCATCAGTTCATTGGTATCGGTATCGCATACGCCGTGCCCCAAGCCGCCGAAACTTTTGGTGGCCGGATTATAAAACGTGAGCGTTCCAATGCCGGCAGTACTGTCCCGGACCCATAATCCGGCCTTGTAGGTGTTGTCTACCTGAGACAGAACCGGCTGAATGTCCACATTCATGCTCACGTTATCCCTGCGTATGGTCAGTTTCATCTTTTTTCCTTCACTTGCCGCCATAAGAGCCGCAATCTCAGAATTTGTGGTAATCGCTTTTCCATTAACCGAAGTAATTACATCCCCCACCTTAATTCCCGAAATGGAAGCGGGGTTCACGGCTCCGGAAGAAGTTTGTATATCGGCCACGCCAACAATTACAACACCGTTGGTAAACAGTTTGATTCCAAACGGTGTGCCGCATGGAATCAGCATTGGTTCGTTTACAACATTAACGTCAACCGTTTTGACTGGTACTATATTATAGAGCATCAGTTTTGCCTTATAACTTTGATTTGCCTTTGCAAGAGAGTTTTTGGAAATACTATTACCGTCCCTGACAGCCGTTATAGAAGGCATGTTCCAGTCTAAATCCTGACCGGCGGCAACCTGAAACGAATCTGGAGTAAAATAATTTGCAACGCCTATACTAATAATTAGATAAAGCGCAGCAATGGCCGCAGTTGCGGTGATGCCTTTCATAAATTTTTTCATAAATTCACCTCCTAGGCGACGCCTTATTAATCTGCCACAGGACGGTGAAAAATATTATGTCAATAATGTTTTATTTTGGGAAAAGATGGATTTCTTTTTCTGCGGACCCGCATCTTTGGGACGCAAATAGATAAAATTTCATCGGCTGGCAATAAAAACGGAGATGCTGCATAAGAAATAAGTTTCATTTTGCAGCATCTCCGTTTTCGGAAAATTCTTCCTTGGGCCATAAGCAAACCCAAACTTCGTATTTTCTTTTGTAAAAACAAATCAAGCATAATTTTCCAGCAGAATTCATTTGCCGGTTCGCTCCGCAGCAATGCTTTTAAAAGGTTCTGTCATTTAAAAAGGGATTTTATTGAAGCTCGCGTTTTGCTTTAACCTTTTTATAAATGACGATTCCGATATAAACCGCCAGGAATCCGGCAAGAACCGCAACCAGCATAGCGGTCTGGCCCGGGCCGCCCATTTTTACTTCTGCCCACAGGGTATCCAGCAGCATATTGTTGTCGTCCGGAAGATTTACAAAGGCTTCCGAACGATCCAGAATGCTCTGATCCGGATAGCGAATCGGGTCATTGACGACTTCTTCCGGAAGAAGCTTTTTCGCGGCGCTTTCCGGTGTAGAATAACCAATATAGTCCATGTTTGCCGCAGCGATCTCCGGTTCGCAGAGGAAATTGATGTATGCCTCTGCTTCTTTTTTATGCTGAGCACTGGTCGGAATGCACATGGCATCTACAAAGAAATTGGTTCCTTCTTTGGTCGGAATGGCAAAGCCAATGTCCGGATTATCCTTTACCAGTGTGGCCGCATCGCCTGCATAGTAAGGCGCAAGCCATGCTTCTCCGTTTGCCATTTTATCAAAAATCTGATCCATTACATACGCCTGAACCAGAGGTTTCTGTTTTTTCAGCAGAGAAGCCGCCTCTTCCCATTCAGACGGATTGGTGGAGTTGAAGGAGTAGCCTAGAAGTTTCTGTGCGATTCCGAAGGCGTCGCGGGGATTGTCGAACATCAATATTTTACCGGCATATTTCTCATCCCACAGGATTTTCCAACTGTCGACCTTTTCCTTTACATACTTTTTATTGTAAAAGATGCCAACCACGCCCCAGGTATAAGGCACAGAATATTCGTTGGTTTTATCGTATTCCTGATTGCGGAATTCTTCATCAATATACTGAAAATTCGGGACATTCTGAAAATCAATTTTTTGAATTAACCCCTCGTCTTTCAGCTTAGAAATCATGTAGTCCGACGGTATAATCACATCATAGCTTGCGCCGCCGCTGGCCAACTTGGAATACAGGGACTCGTTGCTGTCGAAGGTGGTATAGTTTACCTCAATCCCTGTGCGTTTGGTAAACTCCTTATTGACATCTATGGTGTCGTCCACACCGTTTGAGATATACTCGCCCCAGTTATAGACATTAATGGTTACGCCAGTCTTCGGTACGGCGGTTGCTTCGGAGGAAGCCTCCTCTGCACGGGCGGAAACCGGAAATGACATCATCAGGAGAAGCATCACGATGAAAAGAGAGAGTAGTTTTTTCTTCAACGGCCCATCTCCTCCTCCCCTGCAATCTCTGCCTTGTTCTCTTTGTTATTGCGGAAATTAATAATGAGGAGCAGCACCATAATGGTTCCAAACAAAAGCGTGGAAAGCGCGTTGATTTCCGGACTGATGCGCTTTCTGGTCATGGAATAGATAAAGATCGGCAGTGTCTGCGTAGTGCCGCTGGTAAAGTAGCTGATGACAAAATCATCAATAGAAAGGGTGAACGCCATAATCATGCCGGTAATCACACCGGGCATAATTTCCGGCAGAACCACTTTGAACAGCGCACTGACCGGATTGCAGCCAAGGTCCTGCGCCGCCTCATACAGATGGGGATCCATCTGCCGCAGTTTCGGCATGACGGAAAGAATCACATAAGGCAGACAGAACGTAATGTGTGCCAAAATCAGCGAAATCATGCCGAGCGAAGCATTTCCCATTCCGCGCGCTGCAAAGACAAACAGCAGCATCAAGGAAACGCCGGTCACGATTTCCGGGTTCACCATGGGAAAATTCGTAATGTTCATAACCACACGCTTCATCCAGCGGTTCATCGCGTTAATGCCGATAGCCGCCGAGGTGCCCAGCACAGTGGACACAACTGACGCAATCAGGGCAATCACTAACGTATTGCGAAGCGCTTCAAGCAGCATTCTGTCCTGAAACAATTTTGAGTACCACTTCATGGAAAATCCGGACCAGACGGAACGGCTCATCGTGGCGGAATCGTTAAAAGAAAAGATGATAAGGACAAAAATTGGCGCGTAAAGGAACAAAAAGATCAAAAAGATATAAAATCGGGAAAGAGTTTTCATATCATAATCCCTCCCCCGTTGCTTTCTCCATCGTCAAACTGATTCATAATGCCCATGCAGATCAGAATAATCACCATTAATACAAGGGAAATGGCAGAACCAAGATTTGGGTTGTAGGCGCTGCCCAAAAACTGCATGTCTATCAGGTCACCGATCATCAGATTCGCACCGCCACCCAGCATTTTAGAGATAATGAAGGTGCTGACTGCCGGTACAAAAACCATGGTCACGCCGGAAATCATTCCAGGAGTGCTCATAGGAAAAATCACTTTGAAAAATACCTTTCTCTGATTGGCACCCAGATCCTGAGCCGCTTCAATTACGCTTTGGTCAATTTTCGTCAGCACGGAATACAGGGGCAGAATCATATAAGGGATATAGTTGTAAACCATCCCCAGTACAACGGCGCCCTGTGTGTTGATAAGCTGAAGCTTACCAAGGCCCAGTGATGCGAGAAAGGTGTTAATGATTCCGTTGTCCTCCAGCAATGTCATCCAGGCATAGGTTCGAAGCAGGAAATTCATCCACATGGGGAGCATCACCAGCATGATCATTACACTTTGGCGCTTTGCTTTCATGTGAGAAATAATATAGGCAAGCGGATAGCCGAGAACAAGGCAAATCAGGGTAGCAAGCGCACCCAGCCAGATGGAGCGCAGAAAGACATTAGAATACTGGCCCACGCCCTCCAGATTGCGCAGGGTAAACGCTCCGCTCCGGTCTGTAAAGGCAAAGCCTATAACAAGCATCATAGGAACGACAATAAAAATCGTCATCCAAACCAGGTAGGGCGCGGCGATTGATTTTGCTTTCATTCTTATCTCTCACCCTCCTCCTCGTCCAGGACGGACGCATCGTCCATTTCATCGCTGAAAGAACTGTAATCCCCGAACATACCGGAATATTCCGACTTTTTCATAATGTGAATATCATCCGGCTGAAGCATCATGCCGATTTGTTTGCCTTCCGGCTGAAAATCGGTGGACTGTATCATCCATTTAAATCCATTTACATCCACGATGATTTCATAATGCACACCACGGAAGTTGACACTGGTAACCACACCGGAAAGGTGCCCCTCCTCCGGCTCCACCACATCAATGTCTTCCGGCCGGATGACCACGTCTACCGGCTCGTTCGGCTGAAAGCCCTTGTCCACACAACGGAATTTATGCCCGGCAAACTCCGCAACATAATCCTCACGCATCACTCCGTCCACAATATTGCTTTCACCGATAAAATCCGCAACAAACGCGTTGCGGGGTTCGTTGTAAATATCCTGCGGCGTGCCGATCTGCTGGATGATGCCCTTATCCATAACGACCACCGTGTCAGACATGGAAAGCGCTTCCTCCTGATCATGCGTAACGAACAAAAAGGTAATTCCGGTCTGCTGCTGTATTTTTTTCAGTTCCACCTGCATATCCTTGCGCAGCTTCAGGTCCAGCGCACCGAGCGGCTCGTCCAGCAAAAGCACCTTTGGTTCATTCGCGAGAGCGCGCGCAATAGCCACGCGCTGCTGCTGACCACCGGACAAAAGATTTACGTTCCGGTGGGCAAAGCCTTCCAGATTCACCATCTGAAGCATTTCGTGTACCTTGGCCTTTACCTGGCTCTCTGTTTTGCCATGGACGCGCATTCCGAACGCAACGTTATCGTATACATTCAGATGCGGAAACAGCGCGTACTTCTGGAAGATTGTGTTTACTTCCCGTTTATGCGGCGGTACATCGTTGATTTTCTTTCCACTGAAAAAAACATCGCCTGCATCTGGTCGGACAAAACCGCCGATAATCCTCAGTGTTGTGGTTTTTCCACAACCGGAAGGACCAAGAAGGGTAACAAACTCTCCATCTCGGATGTTGAGATTAAAATCCTTCAGCACGGCTTCTCCGTCAAACGATACAGCGATGTTCTGCAGAGTAATAATTGGACTTTGGGTCAATTCTGTGCATCCCCTTTGCGGTTTATAATAGTCACGTTAAGCCTTGGCGGTTAAACGCAATTCCGGCTGCGCACAAACCATTGCCCTCCGCAAAGGATTTTTCACAATCAAAGCTGACTGCGGCAATGAAACGCTGCCGATTTTCAGATGCAAACGCAACATATCAAATATAGTGTCAAAATATTGTTTTGTCAAGATATTTTTGAATAAAACAGTAAAAATCTCTCATATTTTTAATTTATCGATAGAATCATTTCTTTTTTCTCTGTTTTTCTCTGCCATTCTTTGTTTTTCAATCGAGCTATTGCTATTTCTGTAAATAGCGAATGAGAGAAAAAACACACAAAAAAGACTCCCGCGGCGAAACCGTAGGAGCCTGAATTCTAAGTATTAATTTACAGGGGCGTACCGACCCCTGCGGAATCAAAGTGATACGGAATTCCGTCAATCAGCTTATTGGCATTGACGATATACTGCCCGTTCTCATAATAGTATTCCTTCCCGTCAAACGTAACCAAACCGGTGGTCGGATATGTAATCTGCGGAAGCTTAAACCATTTTGTCCACTTTGGGCTGGAGCGACCAAACACTTTTTCATACTTGATATTTACGCCAGATTCACGGTTGTCGACCGCCATATTGTTGCCGACATACACGCCAACATGGCCCGGCTGGTACAAAATCAGTCCGTGCACCCGAGGAAGAGAAGACGAATCCGAATATTTGATTGTCCCGCTGACCTTAGCAGAGCGAAGCATGGCACTGGAACTGCCTGCAACCGACATTAACTTGGACGACGGATTGGTTTTCTCCCCAGTCCACCAAAGGTAGGATTTCACCAATCCGGAACAATCCGTAGCGCGCCGGCCGTTTACAAACTGGCCATAGCACCCCGAACGGTATTGCCAGTTTTCCCGATACGCTTTCAGTACATGCTCAGAAAGCCCAACACCCGTCTTTTCTTCGGATACTGCGGACGCAGAAACACCTACATTGGGAGTTATGACTGCAAGTACAAGGAACACCGCTACAAAAAAAGACATCAAAAACAGTTTTCGTTTCATTCTGATGACGATCCTTTCTCTGCGAGCCGTAATCTTTAACCGGTTCGGCGCCGCCCAATCTCCGTTCTGATTCCCGGCGGAAATGATCCAAATTTCAAATCACGCCAAAGTAGATTTTTTGCATATTTGTTTGTTCTCGTCCAACTTCTGTTACAATTTATTACAATGATTACAAATTGGTTACATTCTAACATAAATCTTTTTGTGTCGCAAGCCCATATAGATAAATTTGACCAATTTTTATTACAAATTTTTCTGGATTTTGTTGTTTAAATGCACAAAGGCGGCGGACAATTTGTCCGCCGCCTTCTGACTTTTGTGTATTGTATTGCAATTACAATCTATGATTTTATAGCACTTGACTATAAGAGTGCCTTAACGATTTCATCCGTATGCATTCCGCGTGAGCCTTTTACTAAAACCGCATCTCCCCCGGTCAGGGTTGCCTGAAGCAGCTCAATCGCCTGTCCGTTCTGCTCGAAATAGGAGCAGTCCAAGTTTGGATTAACGGATTTGGCGCCATTTATGATTTCCCGGGATTCCGGACCAATGGCGATTAAACGGTCCACACCACTTTTAGCAGCATAAACACCCACATTGAAGTGCGCCTTTTGGGAATATTCGCCAAGCTCCAGCATATCTGCAAGAACCGCCACCCGCTTTCCGCTGTGAAAGCTGCACAAGAGTTCCAGGCTACTGCGCATGGAATCAGGACTGGCATTGTACGAATCATCAATTACCGTGATTTCATTGACCGTATGGATTTGCTGGCGCATGGCAAGCGGACGGTAATTGGCGAGCTTTTCCGCCGCGTGGTCCACCGATACGCCCAAGGTTTTCGCAACGGCAAGCGATGCAAGGGCATTCAGAACATTGTGCATTCCAAGTACCGGAATGGTAATCTGCCTGCTGCCCTCTTTTGTACGCAGCGTAAAGGTGGTGGTTCCGGATTCACTCTGTATATCTTCGGCATAATAATCGCACCATGGCTGTGTGCCGTAAAATACGGTTTCAAACTTCGTTTTCCCGCGAAGACCAGCAAGCAATTCATCGTCCCCATTCAGGAACAGAACCGAACCCTCGTGAAATCGATCGGTAATATGAAGTTTTTCAGATAAAATATTCTGCTGGGTTTTCAGCTGCTGAATATGAGAAATTCCAATATTCGTCATAACGGCATAATCGGGTGCGGCAATTTCCGCCAGCCGGCTCATTTCCCCAAAATTGCTCATTCCCATTTCAACCACCGCAGCTTGGTGTTCCGTACAAAGCCGGAACATCGTCAAGGGCAGACCCACCTGACTGTTCTGATTTCCCTCTGTTTTCATTACGTTTCGTTCGGCAGAAAGAGCAAGTGCAACCATTTCCTTGGTTGTGGTCTTTCCCACGCTGCCGGTAATCCCCACAAACGGAATCTGAAATTTTTTCCGGTAAGCTGCGGCAATCTGCTGCAGCGCAGCCAAAGTGTCGGGCACAGCAATCCACGCATGGGCATCGTCCATTTGGCTGTGTTCCTGCGTCAGCGTCGCCGCCGCACCCGCTGCAAAGGTAGCGGTAATAAAATCGTGCGCGTCCGTGTTTTCTCCCTTAATCGGCACAAACAACGAACCCGGCGTGATTTTCCGGCTGTCTGTGCTGACGGATGTTAGAATGGTTTCCGGATTCCCGCAAAGCAGGGTTCCCCCACAGGCGCGGACGGCCTCTCCCACTGTTATTTTCATAATTCTGTTCGACCTTTCGTTTCAGTCAATTACGCCGAAATTTCCTTTCTGGCAGAAGCCCGAAGCGGAATCTGCCCGCGGCTGGTTTCTCCAGATTCAATGAGAAAGCGGATCATCGGCTCTTAAATTTTGTGATGAATAATATCCGCAATGACTTCGCGTTCATCCAAGTGATATTTTACACCGTTTATCTCCTGATAATCCTCGTGACCCTTTCCGGCCAGAACAATAATATCACCGTCCTGCGCGTTTTCCATGCAGTATTTGATGGCTTCCTTCCGGTCCGGAATGACCACATATTTGCCGTTGGTTTTGGCAAGGCCGACCTTGATATCTTCGATAATATCCATTACGTTTTCAAATCTGGAGTTATCCGCCGTAATAACGGAAAGATCAGCCATTCTGCCGCTGACCTCCCCCATTTCATACCGGCGGGAGCGCGCGCGGTTGCCGCCCGCGCCGAACATGCAGATCAAGCGGTTGGGATGGTATTCGCGGAGGGTTCCCAGAATATTCTCCATACTGAGGGCGTTATGCGCGTAATCGATGAGGAGCGTGTAATTTCCCGGAACGGGAACCGGCTCCACCCTGCCCTTAACTTTCACGATATTTAGGCCCTGCTGATAATGCTGCTCCTGCACACCGAAATGCCGGCAGACGGCGATTGCGCCAAGCGCGTTATAGATGCTGAACCGGCCCGGAATATCCACATCCACACCAAAGTTCAGCGCGCCCTCTACATTAAAATGAACACCCACATAGCCTGGACGGGAGATTAACCTTTCCCCCGAAGCACGAAGCTCTGCTTGTGAAGAAAAGCCATAGGTTTCCAGTTTGCAGGTATGATTCGCGGTAATGCCCTTCCAGTTTTCATCGTCGATATTGACGATTCCCGTTTTGCACTGGCGGAACAGCATGTTTTTGCACTGCATATACTCTTCCAAAGAAGCATGTTCGCTGCCCCCAATGTGGTCGGGAGAGAAATTGGTAAAAAGACCGATGTCAAAAGTAAACCCGGACACACGGTGATCCTTTAACCCAATGGAGGAGGCCTCAATCACTGCGGCTTTGCAGCCTGCGTCCGCCATCTGCCGCAGGTAGCGCTGTACATCATAGGATTCCGGCGTCGTGTTTTCCGTTTGAATCACCTGTTCCCCGATCATAATACCAACCGTGCCGATCAGGCCGGTTTTAATGCCGGCGGCTTCCAGGATGGAACGGATCATGTAGGAAGTAGTGGTCTTCCCTTTCGTACCGGTAATCCCGACCACGGTAAGTTTCTCTGCCGGATGCCCGAAATACGCGGCGGAAAGTACCGCCAGCGCGTAGCGCGTATTTTCCACCATCACCACTGGCGCGCCAGAAACTTGGACTTCATGCTGCGCAATAATCGCAGCAGCACCCGCATCGGCGGCCTGCTGGGCAAACTCATGGCTGTCAATTCGGGAACCGCACAGACAAACAAAAGCACAGCCCTTTGTTACCTTTCGGGAATCAATCACGATATCGGTAATTTCCTGCTCTGTGCTCCCAGAGCAGGTATATGGTAAACCAATCAGCAAATCTGCAAGACGCATGGTATTTCCTCCAAAAAACTTTAATATATTTTTGATCATACAATAATACTTTTCCAAAGTCAATTGCATAATTTTTAAGGCAAAGAATTATAATAAATAATATGACACTTTCCAGATTTTGTATAAAAAACATACTTCCCCTGATTTTTGTCTGATTACGCCCCGTTTACAATATGTTAAATTAAGGACGTAGCATTTTACCGTTTTCCAGGTATCCATGAAAGCGGTAGGAACGCTGCCGGTGATATTCTAATTTAACATAGAAATCATTCGAACCACAAAATTTTTTCTGAAAGGAAGAATAGGAAATGGGTATCGTCAATGAGAAGCTGGAAGCTTTCGGGCTCAAAAAGGTTCTTGGCTATCTGGACAGCAATCCTGAGGAAAACGTTCCAAAACTCATCGGCTGGCTGCGCAAACTGGACAGCGATGGATTTTTCAACAACACTTACGATATGATCGAAGAATTCATGAAAGATCCGGATAACAACTGGAACCGGCTGATCAAAAGCATGTATACAGAAATCGACGACGGCGTACGCAAAAAGCTGTTTGAGAATTTCCTCGTAAACTCTGCTATTATCGGTTCCCAGAAGAAAAATAAATGCGAAGAAAAATACAACTGCAACATTCCGTGGGCAATCCTGATGGACCCCACGTCTGCCTGCAACCTGCACTGCACGGGCTGCTGGGCCGCGGATTACGGAAACAAGCTCAATATGAGCTTTGAAACGTTGGATAGCATCATTGAGCAAGGTAAAAAGCTTGGAACCTACATGTATATTTATTCCGGCGGCGAACCACTGGTGCGGAAAGATGACATCATCCGCCTGTGCGAAAAACATAACGACTGCGAATTCCTGGCCTTTACAAACGGTACGCTGATCGACGAAAAATTTGCGGACGAAATGCTGCGTGTGAAAAACTTCGTTCCCGCCATCAGTATTGAAGGCTTTGAAGAAGAAACCGACTTTCGCCGGGGCAAAGGGACCTATCGGAAGGTCATCGAAGCCATGGATTTGCTGAGGACAAAGCGGCTTCCGTTTGGCGCATCCCTCTGCTACACCAGCAAAAATACGGAAAACATCGGCAGTGAAGAATACATTGACTTCCTGATTGAACACGGCTGCAAATTCGCATGGTTCTTTACTTACATGCCGGTCGGCGTAGACGCGGTGCCGGAACTAATGGCCACACCGCAGCAGCGCAAATTCATGTATGACCAGATTCGTAAGTTCCGCGGGACAAAGCCGCTGTTTACCATGGACTTCTGGAACGACGGCGAATATGTGAACGGGTGCATCGCAGGCGGACGGTGCTATCTGCACATCAACGCAAACGGAGATGTAGAACCCTGCGCGTTTATCCATTATGCGGATTCCAATATCAAAGAAAAAACATTGCTGGAAGCGCTACAGTCCCCTCTGTTCATGCAGTACCGCAAAAACCAGCCATTCAACAACAATATGCTCCAACCCTGTCCGCTGCTTGACAATCCCGGCCGCCTGACAGACATGGTGCAGAAATCCGGCGCGGTGTCAACCGATATGCAGCATCCGGAAGACGTAGAAGCCCTAAGCAAAAAATGCGAGGACGCAGCGCATCAGTGGGAACCGGTGGCAGAAGAGCTCTGGAACGCCAGCGAAGGCCGCGAAAGATCAGAGGAAAAGGTTCGTAAGGAATTAGAACGAAAAGCAAAAATCGCGGAAAAAGCCGCCAAAAAAGTAAAAGTAAAAGCAGGTTAAGAAGTCTCAACCGCACTGGGGGAATAGTGAAAATTCCACCGGTGCGGTTTTCACAAAAACCTCCGGACGAAATAGGAGCCTGAATGCGTAACCATACCATTCAGGCTCTTTCCATATCCGCATTTTTATATCTGTTTTTCGGCACCCCGGTTACAGGTAAAAGGTGCTTACCGCCATGAGATAAACAGCTGAATAATAAAATGCCATTAAAAGCCGATCACGCCATTGCACCGGCTTGCCAAAGGTATTTTGGGCAAGCATTGTATCGGAAATTAGGAACAGTACCGCACCCACAGCCAGCAGTATAGTACCGGAAAGGTAAACCGAAAACGGAAGCAGCAGCGCCATAGAAACCATAAAGGCCAGCGCCAGCGCATAAGCCCCGCAGCAAATCAGCCGGTTCAAAGGATAGGAAAAAGAAGGTTTTAAAATCAGAGCTTCGAGGATCAGAATTCCGAAAAAAAGGAGGATACTGACCCAGTGAAACGGCGCCAACGTAAAGTAATAGGCAATCAGGCACAGCTGCGCAACCAGAAAAACCAAAGTTCCGGCCTCGAAACGGATGCCAATAACCACATCGGCCGCCATACACAGGAATATACCGGTAAAAAGCAGCCAGTACACACCGGCTGGGGCCCGGCGAAGCAGCGCATACAGACAAAGTAAAACCGGAACCAGCGTGCCGGAGGCTTTATAAATCAGCGCGACCTTATTGTCTTTATAGTCTTTGCGATGATGGAAATACCGGTCAAAAAAGAAACCCATAGCTGCGACAGAAAGGATGCAAAGGGTAATACTCATACTAAGAAAACCCCTTTTCTATTTTTTGTCCTCCATCAGTGCGTAAAGCTTGTTGATCTCCTCTTCATTGGTATAATCGGATTTTTCCAATTCTGCAATGAACGCCGCACGGCGTTCTTCATGCAAAAGTAAATCCTCCAGACCCTTTTCAACTCCCTCGCTCGTCATCGGAACAATCAACCCGTTGCGCCCTGAATCAATCTGGTCCGCCGCCGTTGAAAAATTCGTCAGAAGAATCGGCCTGCACATCACCATTGCCTCATCTACGGCAATGGACTTTCCTTCAAACCGGGATGGCTGAAGGTAAATATCGCAGGATTTCAGGAACGGGTACGGGTTTGGCCGTTCCCCGAGGAAAACGACCGTATCCTGGATTTCTAGGCGTTCGATCATCTCCTTTAAAGCAGCTTCTTCCGGGCCGATTCCAATGATGTACCACTTGAAGTCAAACCCTTTTTTCTTCAGCGCGGCAATCGCTGGAATCGCAATATCAAGTCCCTTTTGATGGGAAAGACGCGCAATGCTCAAAATCCGCGTGCCGTGATAGGAAGAATCGAAATCGACCGGTTCCTCCGCCATGCTGCGCATAAACTTCGCTGAAATTATATTATAGATAACATGAAACTTATTCCGGAATTCCGGGAACGTTTCATCCAGCGCGGTTTTGCACGATTCTGACACCGTACATAGTGCGTCCAACCGGCGGATAAAGTCATAATCGTAAATCTTGCTGAGCCCCATGGCCTTATAATCGCCGTGAATGAACCCGATTTTCGTGCGGCTTTTCACCTTGGAAACCACATAATAAATCGGCTGACCCTCCATAAAAGCCACAGCCGCGTCATATTCCTTCCGGTTTGTGCGGGCAAAACGCCGCTCGATGTTCCACATGTTGGCCAGTCGTTCGCCCATGGTGCCGCGCAGGCTGACAATGGTAACCAACATACGGCAGACAGCCAAAAGCGGATGCCCTTTTTGAAGCAGTTTTGGGAACGCCTTGCGAATGTTCAGCTTATATTCCGGAGGAAAAATCGGCGGGAGCAGGTTCACCTGTTTTGGGACGCGATTTAAAAACAAGCCTTCATTGACAAAAAGCTGCAAGTCCACATCGTACCGGTCATAATCAAACAGGTTCAACAGTGTGACAAGGCTTTTTTCAATTCCTCCGCTGTGCAGGCTGTAATTCACAAACAAGATTTTCTTTTTTTCGGGCATTTCCGGTATCATTGACATCATTTTTTCCTCACGTTTATGGATAAAGTATAGGAATACAAACGGTAAAACACATATACAAAAAATGGGTTTCCCATACGAATCAGGCGCAAAATCAACCGGTCCGCACGAGTGCCGCTTTCCAGATAATGTGATTTCGCGGCCTGCCTGAGAAGCGGATTGCGCAGAATGCCCCGTACCTCACGGTAACGTTCCGAAAAGCGGACCTTATTCTGCGGGCTGAAACAGTTGACAAAGGAGGAATGGGCGGCGCTCCGGAGCAACCACGCTTGGTGCCGCTCGGCATATTTTTCATAAAGGTTTCGGCTTTCCAAAAACTCTTTCACAATCTGATAACATTCCGCCATCATTTCCATTCTGTGGGGACGGTAACGGATACTGAGCGACTGTGGGTTATAGCGGTAATGGTAAAAAGCACCGCCGACGAACAACACGCGCTTTGCAAGGGCGTGCGCCTTAATGCTGACCGGAAGATCTTCAAGCATGATTTCCTGTTCGTTATAATAAGAAAGCTGGTTCTGTAAAAACCACTCGCGGCGGTACATCCTCCTCCAAGCACAGCCAAGCATTTCCACTTTACGCCAGTCGGTATCCGCAGGGTCTGGACCAATCAGCTGCCTCAGCACCGTTTCCTGAATTTCAAGCCCGAAATCCGGGTAGTTTATGGGCAGCCTGCAAACCCTTTGTTCCCCGTTGTTCGTATTTTCCCTCACATAATTAAAAACCACCAGATCGGAATGATACTCTTCCGCGCAGGCGCACAGATTCGTGAGCATCCCGGAGTCGATCCAGTCATCAGAATCAATAAAGATTAAATACTTACCGGAAGCGCGGGCAACGCCGTAATTTCGCGTATCCCCCAGCCCCCCGTGCGGCTTGTCATACACCTTTACGCGCGGATCCTTTTCGTATGTACGCGCGATTTCGAGAGAACGGTCTGTTGATGCATCGTTAATCAGCAATATTTCAATATCATCCAGCGTCTGTGCCAGAATGCTTTCCACGCACTGCGCAAGATACTTTTCCACGTTATAAACAGGTACTATTACACTTACCTTCGGCAAATTAAGGCCTCCGTTTTTTGACGGCAAAAAGAATTCAGCCCTTTCTTGGGCCACCGCCGTATTTTCCGTGACCGCGATTGCTCCGACCGGCAGCCAGAGAAATCCGCGGCTCTGGCAGAAACGCACAGGCCGATAAAATTTTGCCTGAAAAGGGCCTGCGCTTTCCATCCAGTTTATTTCTTCATTCACAAGACTCAATATTGTCAGATGTAGAAATTATATCATTTGCTTAATTTGATTACAAGATGAATTTGTGCAGTATCGTTACAATAGGTTGAAATGCATGATTTCCTATGGTATTCTTTAGTAAATGTTAATATGGAGGAGTTCCATGAAAGACTGTCTTGTTTTGCTGACCAAAACCTACCCCTTTGACAAAGGGGAAGAATTTATAGAAAATGAAGTTCCCATCTTAGCCCAGTCGTTTCATCAGGTTATACTGATTGCGACAAGCACCGGGGACAAGCCTGTTCAAACCAGAAAAACCGCCGACAACGTCCGTGTGTTCTCCGTGCCCGCTTCAAAAATACGGAAGGGGCTCCCTTCTACTGCTGTAAAGTATTTCCCCTTTTCTGGATTTAAAGGATTGTGTGACGCACAGGAGAAAACACTGCTTGGCCACTCTTTGAAAAAAAGATTATTCCTAACTTATTTTCTGGCGAAGGCTGACCTTGTCTGCCGGGAAGCAACTGAACTTCTGCAAAGCTGCAATCTGGAACAATACGACCGTGTAACCTTCTACAGCTACTGGTTCTATGATACCGCCGTCGCCGCAATCCGGTTGAAAGAACAGTGCGCCGCTGCCGTAAAACGCGTGGTCAGCCGCGCGCATGGTTATGACCTTTACCCGTATCGCAATCCAATGAATTATCTGCCCATGCGCGGTTACATCTTGCAGCATATCGACGCTTTGTACCCCTGCTCTGAAAATGGCAGCAGCTTTTTGAAAGAGCGTTATCCCGAATATTCGGATAAAATCCACACCGCATACCTTGGAACAAAGGATTTTGGAGTATCCACATCGAAGGAGGAAACTGCGTTCCATCTTGTCAGCTGCTGCCATATTGTTCCGGTAAAACGGGTGGAGCTTTTGGCACAGGCTTTGGCATGCCTGAAAGACAGCGGACTGAAGCTGGAATGGACTCATTTCGGCGGCGGTGAAGGGCTGAATCGTTTGAAGGAGTACGCGGACAGTGCCCTTTCGTTTATGAAGTGTGAATTCAGCGGGGAAATTCAAAACGAGAAGCTGATGGAATACTATCAAAAGAATTCCGTGGATTTATTTGTAAACACCAGCAGCTCCGAAGGACTGCCGGTCAGCATTATGGAAGCCTGTTCGTTCGGGATTCCAGCGCTTGCAACCAACGTAGGAGGAACCGGAGAAATTGTGCAAAACGGAATTACCGGTTTTTTGGTCAGCGCCGATGTTACCGCGGAAGAATTAGCGGAAAAAATAAAAGAAGCCGTTCTGCTGCCCAAGGAACAAATGCAGCAGCTGCGGGAAAACTGCCGGGAAGAATGGCAGAAAAAATTCTGCGCACAAGACAACTTCCGAAGGTTTGCGGAAGAAATAAAAGCGAAGTAGAAAAATCCGGGCTGTTCGCAGGCAGCTCGGATTTTTTACATAATCCAATATTTACCGCACATACTAATGCTACTTGCAACAGCAATTTGATTTATTTAAGTTAGTAAAGCGGTGACTAATATGACAGTATCATTTATCAGAACCTTACTGCTCTACATAGTGATTATAGTAGCAGTAAGGCTAATGGGAAAACGACAGATCAGCGAACTGCAGACAAGCGAGTTGGTAGTTACGCTCTTAATTTCCGACATAGCGGCCATTCCCATGCAGGATACCGGCCAGCCGCTGGTCAGCGGTCTGCTGCCCATTGCAGCCTTGGTGATGTGCGAGATCGTCGTATCCTGCGGAATGGTTAAAAACGCGAAATTCCGCAAGATCATCTGCGGAAGTCCAATTATCGTAATCAACGACGGCCGAGTGGATCAGAAAGAAATGCGACGCCTTCGCATGACCACGGAAGACTTAATGGAAGAGCTTCGTCTGAAAGATATTTTCAGTCTGGAAGACGTAGCGTACGGGATTGTTGAAACGAACGGCAAAATGAGCATCATAAAAAAGCCTGACAAATCAACCCCTACTGCCGGAATGCTGGGAATCGCTGTGCCGGATACTGGTATTGAAACCGTCGTCATCAGCGACGGCGTTATTTATGACTCCGCCCTCTCCCTCTGCGGGAAAAACCGGGACTGGCTGAACGGCGTACTGAACGGGAAAAAGATTAAGGCGGAGGATATTTTTATTATGACCGCTAACCGGAAAGGCGATTTTAATATTATTAAAAAGGATGCGTCAAAATGAAACGAATCTGGGTTTCCGGAATTATTTTCGTGCTTTTACTTGCCATGTGCATTTTCGGTATTATCAACACGCAAAAAGTCAGTTCCGAGGTAGAACAAACCATCGAGTTGGCAAAACAGGCCGCAGAGGTGGGTGACCTGAAAACCGCTTATCAGATGAGCCAGAAAGCAGTTGCAGACTGGCACCAAAAGCACAAAATTCTCTGCGTTTACATGTCTCATGCAAAACTGGAAGCGATTGACCAGACTCTGGCCGTCCTGCCCGCTCTGGTAAAAAACGAGGCAAACGAACAGTTCGAGGGAGAATGCGACCGCGGAATCACACAAATTCAGTATCTGAACGAATCGGAAATTCCGACCATCCAGAATATATTCTAGGTAAGCGCTGATTGAGTCGTAAGGCAGCAATTTAAAGCAACAAATTTCCTTGTCATGAGCGGTAACAGTGTAACGAATTAAAAACATCGGCTGGAAAACTCCGGCCGATGTTTTTAATTCGATTTATTTTTGATCATACGGTTCAGTTCTTCCATAAAGGTATTAATATCTTTGAACTGACGGTACACAGAAGCAAACCTCACATAGGCAACCTCGTCCACATCTTTCAGCTTCTCCATCGCATACTTTCCGATTAGGCTGGAAGGGACTTCTCGATCCAGTGAATTCTGTAGCATATTCTGAATTTCGTCTACAATCCGCTCCAGAGTATCCAGTGAAACAGGCCGCTTTTCACAGGCACGCAAAAGCCCGTTCAACAGCTTGTTCCGGTCAAACGCTTCTCTGGACCGGTCTTTCTTGACCACAATAATAGGAACCGTTTCAATTACTTCATAAGTGGTAAAACGTTTCTGACAGCTTAGGCACTCCCGACGGCGCCGGATTCGTTCCCCTTCATCAGTCGGACGGGAGTCAATCACTTTGGATTCTGTATAGCCGCAGTATGGACAGCGCATCGCGGAATCACCTCAACTATATTTTGTATAATTATAACATAAATACCGCAATTTAATCAAGTAGTATATACATCAAATCATGAAATAAAATCAAGAAATTAGTCGTTCTGTGAAGTGTTTTGCCGTTTCCAGCTCCTGCATCGAGCTGAAACTGTCCCGATATACCTCAATGATCAAGTCGCCGTCATAACCGAATCCCTTCAGCTTCCGGACCAGAAGATCAAAATCCATGGTGCCAAAACCCGGCAGCAGACAGTCGCAGCCTTTCCGATTGTCATTTAAATGAATATGAATCATTTGCTCCCCCATGGCATCGCACAGTTCAAACGGGTTCTTTCCGGCGCGTACCGCCTGTTTAATATCCAGCACAAAAGCGCAGTCATTATTCAGGTACTGACGCATCCGACGGATCAGCCCGGGGTCATCGCTGCGGAAGGAATTCACATTCTCCTGCGCTACGGTAACGCCGAACGTTTGTCCCAGCGCAAACAGCCTTGCATAATGTTCAAAGTACTGCTCTTCCGTAATGCGGCTCCTCTTTTCCGACCGCTGCCCGTGAAGAACCAAAATATGCGCCCCCAACCGGTTCGCGGCCTCGAAAAAGCGCTTATACAGTTCAAGCCCATCCAAAAACCTTCGCTCATAATCCGAAAACAACAAAAAGCTTTCAAACCCCGAGGTAAACGGGTGGACTGATTTTACACAGCTGCCGCTGTCATCGATCATCTTCCTCAATTCGGACAGATATTCCGGCTGAAGCTCGCTGAATGTATTGATAAAGACTTCGAACACATGGAAATCCATGCCAATCAGAAGCGGCAGGGATTTTTCCAGTTCCATCGGATATAAACACGCGGTAGAAATTCCAGATCGCATTCGTTCTCCTCCATCTCCGTACCGAATAGTAACGTTTCATTTCTGCCGCCGGAAGGAATCATTTTAACCGGAAACGGCCTTATTGAAAAACGCATTCATAGAACAGCTGACAAACATGGCACGGAAACGCCGGAGCTGCCTCCTGCCAACAAAAAATACAGATATTTTATTAAAATTATATTCCGCCATATAATTTTTGTCCAGTTTAATTTCTGAATTACCGGGTACGATAAGAAATAGCCGCAAAACCCGGAACACCGTTCAGGGATTTTGCCGCGAAAGTGCAGCAACGCCGCGGGTTCCAGCCCGCGCGCCAGAATAAAAACTAAAACAGGAGGCGCGGAGATTATGGCCGCACAAAGCGAACAAATCGGACAAAACGAAAGTTTACTAGATGAAGTTTATTTTGCAACTCAAATGGGATTGGATGCAGTCGAAACCATTCTTCCCCAAGTAAAGGATGCCTCGCTGCGGGAACAAATTGAACAGCATCGAAAAGATTACCGAAGCCTGGGGCTGAAAGCCAAAGCCATGCTTCATGAAAGCGGGGAACAACCGAAAAAGGAGAAACTTTCCCAAAAAATGATGCTGAAAAGCAGCATTAAAATGAAAACCTTAGCCAATCATTCCACTGGCCATATTGCAGAATTGATGATTAACGGAACTACAATGGGCATCATCGACTTAACCAAAAAAATGAATAACATGAGCGAGTCCGACGCCGGGGCAAAGCAACTGGCAAATGATTATATTTCAAAAGAACAAAAGCATATTGAAATACTAAAGCAATTCCTTAACTGAGCCTTCCGGCCGTACCCGGCAAAAGCGCTTGATTTCATCCTGCTTTTTCATTATAATAGAACAGCGATTGATTTTTCATGAGCGGAGCGACGCTCCGCATTTTTACATATAAGAGGTACGGTTATGGGTCTTCTCAGCGCCAGCAATCTGACAAAGTCATTCGGCACCGATTTGATTTTCAGCGGTGTCTCGTTTGAAATACAGGAAAACGATCACATTGGATTAGTCGGAGTCAACGGTTCCGGCAAAACCACGCTATTTAAACTGTTGACCGGTGAAATGCAAGCCGACAGCGGCGACATTTCCAAGGCAAATTCCACCGTAGTAGGCTACATGGAACAGCACGTCTGCCGGGACTTGGAACGCAGCGCTTACAGCGAAGTGCTGAGCGTTTTCCATGACCTGATCGAGATGGAAAAGGATCTGGAAAAAATCAATCAGGAACTTCAGGCAAAGCCCAAACATTTGGATGAACTGATTGAACGTCAGGCTTATTTAAACGACCGGTTTACGCGGGACGGCGGGTTGACCTTCCGCAGCCGCGCCCGTGCTGCGATGCTGGGGCTGGGATTTGACGATGAGCAGATGGGACTTCCAATCGGCGTACTAAGCGGCGGGCAGAAAGCGAAACTGCAGTTGGCCAAAATGCTGCTGAGTGGTTCGAATTTACTGCTTTTGGACGAACCGACCAACCATCTGGATATTTCCTCCGTGGAATGGCTGGAAGATTTTTTGCGCTCCTACAATGGAGCTTACATTGTGATTTCCCATGACCGATATTTTCTGGACCGGACAACGAACCGGACGTTTGAAATGGAAAATCAGCGTCTTACGCTGTACAAAGGGAACTATACTGCTTATCTTTCCCAAAAGGAAGAGAATCATTTGGCCGCTCAGCGGAAATACGACAACACCCAGAAAGAAATTAAACGGCTGGAGGGCGTTGTAACTCAGCTGCGCCAATGGAACCGCGAAAAGAGCATTAAAACCGCAGAAAGCAAAATGAAAATGATTGACCGGCTGGAGCAAACTTTGGACAAACCCGACGAAACGCCGGAAAGTATCCATTTCAACTTCAGTATCCGCCAGCGAGGCGGAAACGACGTGTTGAGCGTCCAAGACCTGGCACTCAGCTTTGATGATAAAAAGCTGTTTCAAAATGTAAACCTTGAAATTCACCGCGGTGAGCGAATTTTTCTGATTGGCCCGAATGGCTGCGGAAAAACCTCCCTGCTGAAAACGCTGCTCGGCATCTATTCCCCGGACTGTGGCGAAATCCGCTTCGGCGCGGGAATTGAAACTGGGTATTATGATCAGATACAGGCAGGTCTGCACCCGGAAAAGACCGTCATCGACGAAGTCTGGGACTGCTACCCCCGTATGACACAGACAGAAATCCGGAATGCGCTGGCGGTGTTTCTGTTCAAAGGTGACGACGTATTTAAGCCCGTTTCCGCGTTAAGCGGAGGGGAACGCGCTCGCGTGCTCATGCTGATACTGATGCTTTCGCAAAACAACTTCCTGCTGCTGGACGAACCGACCAACCATCTGGATATTAACTCCTGCGAAGCACTGGAAGACGCGCTGCAAAGCTACGAGGGCACCCTGCTGATTGTGTCCCATGACCGATACCTGATGAACAAACTTGCGGACAAGGTCTTTTTTCTGGACGAAAACGGCGTAACGGAATACGTTGGCAATTACGATAATTATCTGGAAAGAAGCAAGGCCGCCGCAGCCCAAGCGGTGGAAAAAGAACCACCTAAGGCAAACGATTACAAACTTCGCAAGGAACGCGAAGCCGCCATTCGCAAAGAAAAGGCGGAATTAAGACGAATGGAAGCAAAAATTGAAGAAGTGGAACAGCAAATCGCTGAACTGGAAGAGCAGCTTGTAAAACCGGAAATCGCCACGGATTACGAAAAAGCAATGGAAATCACCGAACAGCTGAACGAACTGCATCAGGAAAATGATGCCTTATTCCAGAAATGGAGCGAACTGGCTCAAAAGTACGAATAATTAAAAAAAGCCCGGCTCAGCCGGGCAATACATTCAAAAATGTGTATGTTTATTATTTTACTTTAAACTGTTCCAACTGTTTGATAAAATCGTCTGCCTTTTCGCTTTCGCTCTCAAATTCAATGTCCACTGGCTTGGACAAATCCAGGCTAAATACACCCATGATGGATTTCGCGTCAATTTTATATTTATCAGTAGTAAGATTGATCGGAAATTCGTAACTGTTAGTCAGGGTGACAAACTTTTTGACCGCTTCAATACTGGATAACATGATTGATGTTGTATACATTTGAATGTACCTCCATATTTCGCTGTATTCTTCAATAATATCGCACGTTGCGAAAATGGTCAATATTCATTTTCACTATACATCATGCCTAATACACAATTAAAATATGTATTTTTATTGAAAGGATACAATATGAAAGTTTCTATTATTACGCTCGGCTGCAAAGTAAACCAATACGAATCCCAGGCCATGTTGAACCAGCTGTTGGATGCTGGCTTCACCGCAAACGAGGGTAGCTCCGGGAGCGATATTGTAATTGTAAACTCCTGTACTGTAACATCGGTCAGCGACCATAAAGTGCGACAGACGCTGCACCGTGCACGCCACCAGAACCCAGACGCCATCCTCGTATTGACCGGCTGCATGCCGCAGGCTTTCCCCGAGCTGGCGGAAGGCTTGACCGACGCCGATATTGTTCTGGGCAACTCGAACCGTGCCTCCCTTCTGCCTGACATTCTTCAATACCTTTCCTCGCATCACCGAATTATTGATATTGTTCCCCATGGAAAAGCAGACGGATTTGAACCGATGAGTGTAAACCGTTTTCACGAACGGACCAGGGCGTTTTTAAAAATTGAAGACGGGTGCAACCGTTTTTGTTCTTATTGCATTATTCCCTATGCGCGCGGCCGGGTGCGTTCCAAGCCGCTGGAGGACCTGAAGCGGGAAATCGCGCAGATTGCCGCGAACGGATACCGGGAAGTGGTGCTGACCGGCATTAACCTGCCTGCTTATGGCCAGGAACTGGGGCTTACCCTTTGCGACGCGATTGAAGCCGCCTGCGAACCGGACGGAATCGAGCGCGTTCGGCTCGGTTCCTTGGAACCAGAGCAGCTCAGCGAAGAGGTAATCGCCCGAATGCACCGTCAGAAAAAGCTCTGCCCGCAGTTTCATCTCTCCCTGCAAAGTGGTTGCGACGAAACGCTCCGCCGCATGAACCGCCACTACACAGCGGACGAATACCGCACCATCGTGCGAAATCTTCGCGCTGTGTTTGACAACGCCGCAATCACTACGGATATTATGGTTGGCTTTCCCGGGGAAACCGAAGAAGAGTTTCAAAAATCACTTGCATTCGCCGAAGAAATCGCGTTTGCAAAGGTTCACGTTTTCGCCTATTCGCGCAGACCCGGTACAAAGGCATATGATGCGCCGGAGCAGGTAATGCAGAAAGTCAAAGAACAACGCAGCCACCGCATGATTGAAGCGACTTTACGGACCAAAGAAGCGTTTTTCCGCCAGCAGATCGGCCGCACGGAACCGGTTCTGTTTGAACAGGAAGTGGAACCGGGCGTTTTTGAAGGTTATACAGAAAACTATACGCCTGTCCGAATAAACAGTGAAAAAAGCTTGAGCGGATTGATTCTTCCGGTCAAAATCAGCACAGCGGAAAAAGATTTCTGCACCGGCGAACCAGCGTAATAAAAGAGCGCAGACGGAAGTCTGCGCCCCATTTGTCGGGCGATATGTACACCGGAACGATCGGATTCAGCGGAAAAGCTGTTATGTTCCATTCAGCGTTTTAATCACATTCTGAACCTCATCTTTGGTTTGACTGCTGTTCAGATATTCCCATGAATAAAACATAAAACCGTCGCAGGTGGTTTTTCGGCCCAGTTCCACCTGCTTTGCCAGGATATTGGTAGATTTTTTCCAGGTGCCGCTGTCCGCATCGGAACCAGCTTTATAAACCGCAAGGCCAAGGTATAGTTTGACATTTTTGTTGGTCACCATTTTTCTCCAGCTTTCCGCCGCGGTATCGAACGGAAGAACCGGATTGTCAAAATTCACATAGAGCTCCGGGCAAATATAATCCACATACCCTTGGGCAGAGCACCACACTTTAACATCAGCGCCCATTTTCAAGTCGTTCTGCACATTCCCCTGCGGCGCGATTCCAAACGCCAGATTGGGTTTTACGGCCTTGATTTGCCGGTAAACCTGCGAAACCATCGCGTTGATATTTGCACACCGCCAGTCCGCAAGGGAAAGCGGCGTACCGGTTTTAGCGGCTTCCGTACAGTAGCTGTCGTAAGCTGCTTTATCGAAGGAAGCATCCTGCGTGGGATAAAAATAATCGTCGAACTGAATTCCGTCTACTTCGTAATTTTTTGCGACTTCCTGCGCACCGTCCGCAATCAGTTTGCGCACCTGAGGATACGCGGGGTTATAGTATTTCCCACTGCCTGTGTCGACTACCCAGCCGGCTTTGGAAGCATCCTTTGACCATACCGTGTAGGGATTATTTTCTGCCAAAATGGAAGGAGAACCGGAGATTTGAATCCGCATTGGATTAATCCACGCATGAATACTCATCCCCGCCTGATGGGTTAACTCTACCATAACCTTCAGCGGGTCATAACCCGGATTGACCCCCTGTGTGCCCCCCACCACGTTGCTCCACGGGAAATAAGCGGATGGATACAATGCGTCACCAAAAGGACGAACCTGAACAATCAGAGTGTTCATTCCGCATTGTTTGGCGCCGGTGACAATACCTGAAAATTTCTTTCGGAAGGCAGCTTCACTTTTATCGTTTTCCTTGCTCATATTAAGGCTCATATACGGCACCCACACCGCGCGCATCTCCCCGTTAACAGTACTGACGGAAGCTGTGGCAGCGGCAGCGGAAACGGAATTGGACGGACTGACCGGCGAGGTAGATCCTGCCGCCAGATTCGTCGGAACGGCAGGGCTGTTCTCTTTCGGATGGAGACTGACATTCACAGCCATAGTAACGGCAATCACCGCTGCAAGGATACAGACACACACTAAGATACTGTGGCGGTTGAATATCTTTACGACCATAAAAATCCTTCCTTTCAAAATCCGTTTATTTTCGGTCAGACCGGTCCGTCGTTCGGATCGACACGGGAGGTAAGACGACGCTAAATACGAAGTATTGGATTACAGAAAATAAAGTATTGTAAAAGCTCATTCGGTAATATGCATTCATTAAAGCTATGGGGGTGTTTCCATGTTTTTTATTGTTGGAATCGACAGCGGGTCCGAAAACATCGGCCTGCGAAAATGCACCTTTTTTCCATGCTGCAATCGCTACGGCGCAATGGCAGCAGTTACCTGTTCCTATCAGGTATTCACGCTGTTTTTTATTCCCTTGTTTCGCTTTGGAAAGCGCTATTTCGTGACCTGCCCACAATGCGGGACGGTATATGAGCTTTCCCGGGAAGAGGGCCGCCGGATAGCACGCGACCCCGGTGCGGAAATCAACCCGTCCCAAATGTATGCTTTACGGAATTTTAACAACGCTTATGGCAAAACATGCCCGAACTGCCATACCGCTGTGGACCCAAATGCCCACTTCTGCTCCAACTGCGGCACCAAACTGAATTAAGGAAGAAAGACATGCCTGATTATATATATTTCATTGGCTGGCTGATTATTATTAATTTCATTGCAATGGCGGCAACCATTTCCGACAAACGGCGTGCGGCACGGCACCGATGGAGGATTCCGGAAAACGACCTTTTGCTTTTGTCTGCTCTGGGGGGCTCCCCCGCCATGCTGATCACCATGAAAAAAATCCGACACAAAACCCAGCGTAAAAAGTTTATGATTGGAATTCCGCTCATCCTCTTTTTTCAGATTGTACTTTGCGGTTCTTTTCTTTACTTCAAATATTATGCATAGCAGAAAGGAGCTGTCCGGCTCGGCCGGGCGGCTCCTTTTGATTTGTATTTCTTCTTTACTTCGCCACAATATTTACCAGTTTGCCGGGAACATAAATTTCTTTCAGAATCTTCTTTCCGCTGATTTCCGCAGAAACCTTGTCCTCTGCTTTTGCGGCAGCAAGGGCATCATCTTTGGTCACATCCGCTGCAACGCTTAGGCGTGCACGCACCTTGCCATTGACCTGTACCGCAATTTCAATCGTATCTTCCATACACTTAGATTCCTCGTAGGAAGGCCACTGTTGCTGGCAAACCATGCCTTCCCCAAGTTTTTGCGCTTCCCAAACTTCTTCGGTAACGTGCGGAGCAAACGGATTGAGCAGAATAGTGTAGATCTTCAACTCGTCACGCGTGATGGAACCCGCGTCGGCCAAGTCGTTCATCAGCGCCATAAGTGCCGCGATTGCGGTGTTGTATTTCAGATTTTCAATATCCTCGCCGACTTTTTTGATTGTTTTATGGAAAGAGGTCTCCAAACTTTTCCGGATACCAGTCTCCTCGCTGATATTGTTCTGCAAATTCCAGTAGCGCTCGACAAAGCGGCGGCAGCCCTTAATGCCCGCAGCACTCCATGGAGCGGACTTTTCAAAATCACCGATGAACATTTCATACAGACGCATGGTATCCGCGCCATACTCGTCCACAATTTCATCTGGATTTACGACGTTTCCGCGCGACTTGCTCATCTTTTCGCCGTTCTCGCCCAAAATCATACCGTGGCTGGTACGCTTTGCGTACGGCTCCGGCGTAGGAACTTCACCAATGTCATACAGGAATTTATGCCAGAAGCGGCTGTACAAAAGGTGCAGCGTGGTGTGCTCCATGCCGCCGTTGTACCAGTCAACTTCACCCCAGTATTTGAGTGCTTCCTTGCTGGCAAACGCGTTAGAATTGTGCGGATCCATATAGCGCAAGAAGTACCAGGAGGAACCTGCCCACTGAGGCATAGTATCCGTTTCGCGTCTGGCTTTGCCGCCGCAGTGCGGGCAGGTGGTTTCCACCCAGTCCGTCATGTGGGCAAGCGGAGATTCGCCGTTATCCGTCGGTTCATAAGATTTTACATCCGGCAGACGAAGCGGAAGCTCACTTTCCGGCACCGGAACATAACCGCATTTCTCGCAATGGACAATCGGAATTGGTTCGCCCCAGTAGCGCTGGCGGGAGAATACCCAGTCGCGCAGCTTAAAGTTCACCTTGGCATGTCCGATTCCCTTTTCCGTTAAGTACTCGATAATCTTTTTCTTGGCCTGCTCAACGGTCAGGCCGTCCAGAATTCCGGAGTTCACCATGACTCCGGTCGCGCAGTCTGTAAAAGGCTCGTTCTGTACATCGCCGCCCTTGACGACTTCAATAATGGGAAGATCGAATTTCTTCGCGAATTCCCAGTCGCGCGTATCGTGCGCGGGAACCGCCATAATCGCGCCAGTTCCGTACGAAACCAGAACATAATCCGAAATAAAAATCGGAATTTCTTTGCCGGTGACAGGATTAATCGCAGAAACGCCATCCAACCGCACGCCGGTTTTCTCTTTGGCGACCTCGGTACGCTCAAAGTCGGACTTTTTCGCGGCTTCCGCCTGATACGCGCGAATTTCATCTATATTTTTCAGCCTGTCCGCCCATTTTTCAATTACCGGATGTTCCGGGGAAACCACCATATAGGTTGCGCCGTAAAGGGTATCCGGCCGGGTGGTATAAATGGTCAGCTTATCGCCTGCCGTTGTGGAAAAATCCACTTCCGCACCGGTGGAACGACCAATCCAGTTAATCTGCTGCGCTTTTACGCGTTCCGGATAATCCACAAGTTCCAGGTCGTCTATCAAGCGCTGGGCGTACTCGGTGATTTTCAGCATCCACTGGGATTTTACGCGGTGAATGACTTCGCTGCCGCAGCGTTCGCAGACGCCGTTGACCACTTCTTCATTGGCCAGAACGCATTTGCAGGAAGTACACCAGTTGACGGACATTTCCTTTTTATAGGCAAGCCCATGCTTAAAGAGCTGCAGAAAAATCCACTGGGTCCATTTGTAGTATTCCGGGTCGGTGGTGTTGATTTCGCGCGACCAGTCAAAGGAAATGCCCAAAGACCGAAGCTGGCTTTTAAAGCGGGCAATGTTCTTTTTTGTTACTTCCGCCGGATGCACATGATTCTTAATCGCAAAGTTTTCGGTCGGCAGGCCAAATGCGTCCCATCCGATTGGATACAACACATTGTAGCCCTGCAGGCGGCGTTTACGCGCCACAATATCAAGGGCGGTATAGGAGCGCGGGTGACCGACGTGCAGCCCCTGCCCGGATGGATACGGAAATTCAATCAGGGTGTAGTATTTCGGTTTATCCGAAGAGTTCGAAGCGTGAAAAACGCCGGTCTCTTCCCATTTGTCCTGCCACTTTTTTTCAATCTGCTTATGGTCGTATTTCATTTATCCTTCGCTCCTGTACATAAAAAGTTCGAACCGGTCTCCGGTTTTTATTCAATACCCGGAATCGCAACAGTCTCGCCATCCTGCCACAGACGGTCAAGATCATAGAACTGCCTGGACTCGGGAGTAAACACATGAACAATCACGTTGCCGTAATCCAAAACAACCCAGGAATTGGAATGATATCCCTCCGTATGCTGCGGGGTAACATTCCGCTCTTTCAGCTTAAATTCAACTTCATCAGCCAATGATTTTACATGAGTATTGCTGGTACCAGTCGCAATGACAAAATAATCCGCCAAAACGGAAATATCCTTAATTCCAATTACTTTTAAATCAATTGCTTTTTTGTTATCCAGTATTTCAGCTGCTGCGGTGGCAAGTTCCAATGGTTCCATTCTCAACAACCTTTCAAAATATTAAATCAAAATTAGGATTTATACATCACAACCACCTGATTATAGGCGGAAATGGTGTCGGGATGTATTGGCTTGTAGCCGGAGGCAAGGTCCTTAATGTTAAAGGTAAGGCCTTCCACCATGGCCTCCTCCAGACTGACCTTCGCGGCACGGCGCATATTTTCCACTCCGGTATAGTCCCGGTCAGCGGAAATAAAGTCGGCGATAAACAGGACTTTTTCCAACAAAGACATGTTGGCACGTGCGGTGGTATGATACCGTACGGCATCCAGAATATCGTGGTCCGAAATTTTCAGTTCTTGTTCCAAATATGCTTCACCCAGTATGGCATGCCAAAGCTTCGGGGTCCTGCGCTCCACATCGCTTAGGATAATATCGTAACGCGTCATCATTTTCAGCTGTTCATCCGACGGAGTATCCTTCATAATATCGTGCAGGATTCCGGCAACTGCCGCCTTTTCTTCGTTTGCGCCGTATTTTTTGGCGAGCTCTACAGCGGCTTCACTGACACATACCGAATGATAAAACCGTTTCTCCCCCAAAAACGGCCGTATAATGCTTTTATAGGTTTCCAAATCCTTCATTACAGTCACTCCAAATATAAATGATGTTCATAAATATAGCGTTCTACCGGGGAAGGCACGAGTTCGGAGATTCGTTGACCATGCTTCACCGCACTGCGCACCATGGTAGAAGAAACCGGCAGATATTCAATGTCTGCAATATAGGACCTTGCTCCGCTGCGCTCCAGCAGTTTGGCGTGTTCCATCAGGTTTTTCGTGCCGCTCGCGCTGCGAGGCGCGGCACAAAGAGTGGAAAGCGCGTACAAAACCTCCGGATGCCACCAATTCTGAACGGTCAGGAACATATCCTCACCCATTAGAAGATAAAGCTCCGAGTTCGGGTAAAGCTGTTTCAGCTCCTTCAGCGTATCAGCGGTATAGCTTGGGCCTTCACGACGAAGCTCCAGATCGCTGACCTGAAACAATGTTTGCGGCTCGGCAAGCCGGCACATAGCGAGCCGGTCGTCGGCGGGGGCCAGGTCGGGTGCCTCTTTATGAGGCGGTACCATTGTGGGAATCAGCAGAACGTGCTCCACCCCAAGCAGCCGAGCAAACTGCTTTGCCACATGAATATGCCCATTGTGAATTGGATTAAACGTTCCGCCGTAAACAGCTATTTTCTGCATTTTCTTTCCTAAACAAATGTCGCTTCATATTTCAAATCACGCTGACAAGTACGTTTTTACCAAAATCCGTCTTTCCGGAAGTAAAAACGTTATAGTAATTTATATCATATTACTTTTTCGGCGCGAATGGAAGAGTTATTTTCGGTTCTTTTGTATTTTTACGGTAAAGAACGAATTTGGAACCGATGACCTGCACCACTTCGGACTGCGTCTGCTCCGCAACCTGCTGTGCCGCCTCCTTGGCTTTTACCGGGGAAGTTTCCAGTACCTTGGCCTTAATCAGCTCCCGCGCGGTGAGCGCGTCGTCCGCCTGATGGATCAGCTCCGGACCGATGCCGGATTTCCCGATCATTACAATGGTGTCGATGTCGTTTGCAAGGGAGCGCAGATAAGCGCGCTGTTTGCTTGTCAGCATGAAAAGTTCTCCTTCATTTTTTCTAATTCTTTGGCCAGCTGCCGGAGCGCGATGCCGCGGTGGCTGATTTTATCCTTTTCGATGGGGTCTAGCTCGCCAAATGATTTCCCATTGACCAAAAATATGGGGTCATAGCCGAAGCCGCCCGTTCCCTGCGGCGCATCCGCAATAATGCCGGGGCATTCTCCTCGCACGGTGATTTTCTCACCGTTTGGGAACACGCAGCAAATCGCACAGACAAACTTGGCTGTACGCCGCTCACGCGGCACGCCTTTTAAATGATCCAACAGCTTTTGAATGCGGTCCGCGTCGGTCGCATTTTCCCCGGCGTACCGCGCGGAATAAATGCCCGGTTCCCCATTTAAGACGTCCACCATCAGCCCCGAATCATCCGCAACGGCGGGCATACCGGTCTGGCGGCAAGCGGCATCCGCTTTTAAAAACGCGTTTTCTTCAAAGGTAGTTCCGGTTTCTTCCACTTCCTCCAAATCCGCGGTAACAGCACGGATATGAAGCGGAGCAAGAATCCGTTCCAATTCTTTCAGTTTGCCCACATTATGAGTCGCAATTACAAATGTAGCCATAATTTTATGGTTCCTCTCTTACCGTTCAAACAATGCCGCCGCAAATTCCTCCGCGTGGAACGGCTGTAAATCGTCCACCTGTTCGCCCACGCCGATAAATTTTACGGGGAGATCCAGTTCTTCACGGATAGCGAGAACCACGCCGCCACGCGCTGTTCCATCTAGCTTGGTCAGCACAATTCCGGTAATATTAGCGGCATTTTTGAATTCGCGCGCCTGATTTACAGCATTCTGCCCTGTGGTGGCATCCAGAACAAGCAGCACTTCTTTGTCCGCCCCAGGCAATTCGCGGTCAATAACGCGGTTAATTTTCGACAGCTCATCCATCAGATGCTTTTTATTGTGCAGGCGGCCGGCGGTGTCGCAAATAACAACATCCGCACTGCGCGCCTTAGCGGCGGCGATGGAATCAAATACAACGGAGGCAGGGTCGCTGCCTTCCGCCTGTTTCACCAAATCGGCGCCGGAGCGTTCCGCCCAAACTTCCAGCTGCTCAATGGCAGCCGCACGGAAGGTATCCGCCGCTCCCAGAATTACTTTTTTCTTTTCTTCCTTGATTAGACGGGAGGCAATTTTTCCGATTGTGGTTGTCTTTCCAACACCGTTCACCCCAATGACAAGAATCACGGAAGGCTTTGTGCTAATGTTCAGCTCTTCGCCGCCGCGCATCATATCCGTAACGATTTCCCGAATCATGTCGTAAATCTTGTTCGGGTCGGTCACACCCTGCTCTTTCACCTGTTTGCGCAGCGTGTTGCAGATATGTTCTGCTGTGTGGACGCCAACATCCCCCATGACCAACAGCTCTTCCAGTTCTTCAAAAAGGGATTCGTCAATTTTGGTAAAGGAATTCAGCATAATTTCTACTTGTTTGCTCATGCTGTCCCTTGTTTTTTTCAGGCCTTCCTTTATTTTTGAAAAGAAACCCATTCGGCAGCCTCCTTTTATCTTCACAATATCATTCTACTATATTATTACAATATCATGATATCATATTTCTTCTTTCATTCCCAAAGCCGATTCAATTTCCGAAACTCGGAGCTCCAACAGCTTGGAAACGCCCTCGTCCTGCATGGTAACGCCGTACAGCACGTCGGCTTCCTCCATACTGCCGCGGCGGTGGGTAATCACGATAAACTGCGTGTTCTCGTTCATCCGGCGCAGGTACGCGGCAAAACGGTCAACGTTCACATCATCCAGAGCGGCCTCAATTTCATCCAGCACACAGAACGGCGGAGGATTGACCTTCATTATGGCAAAATACAGAGCGATGGCAACCAGTGCTTTTTCGCCGCCGGAAAGCGACTCCAGATGCGCAACAATTTTGCCCGGCGGCTGAACCGCAATTTCAATGCCGCAGTTCAGAAGATCTTCCGGATCACTGAGCGACAGCTCCGCGTCGCCGCCTCCAAACAGTTCGCGGAAGGTCTGTTTGAAGTGCCCCGCAATCTGCTGAAAACGTACGGTAAACAGGTCCTTCATCTGGGTAGTCAGTTCGCCGATCAGTTTTTTCAGCTCGTCGCGGCTCTTTTCCACATCGGCAACCTGCGTGGACATAAATTCGTAGCGTTCGGATACTTCTTTATATTCCTCGACCGCGGCTAGATTGACCGCGCCGAGTTCCTTGATTCGATTTTTGAGTTCGTTCAGGCGTTTCTGCGCTTTGGCGGCATCCTCGACTTTCGCCACGGATTCTTCCGCCTCACGGCGGGTCAGCTCATATTCTTCCCACAAACGACTGATAATTTCATCGTATTCTTTCTGAAGCCCGGCCTTGCGTTCTTCCAGACGCGCCAGTTCATGACCGATGGTTTCCTTTTCCGCCGACTTGTCACGTTCCTTCGCGCGCAGTTCGGTGGAAAGGCGCTCGTATTCCAGACGCTTGGCTTGAAGCGCTTCGATTTGCCCTTTGGACTGCTCCGCCTGCGCACGCAGGGCTTCCGCCTGCTTTTTCAGTTCGTCGATCTGAACGGAAAGCGAAGCGCTGGATTCTTCGAGTGCTTTGATTTCCTGCTCCTGGGATTCCATCCGGTCGACATGCTCCAGCTTGCGGCGTTCAATTTCCGCAATAGCCGCATTCTGGGATTCAATATCTTTCTGGGCAGTCAGGCACGCTATCCGGATTTCCTGCAGCTGTGCGGTAATTTCCTCGCATTTGCGGTTCTGCTCGCTCCGGTTCCCGCTGATTTGATTCAGTTCTGCTTGCAGCGCGACGATTTGTTCGGTTACTCGGCGGGATTTTTCACGCGCCTCGGCCTGAATTCGCTTCTGCTCCTCCAAACGGGCAGAAGCGGTGCTTTGCTCTTCCACAAGGGCTTTTTGGTCGCGATCCACCGTTAACGCGTCCGCAAGGGCGCGCTGATGCTCGGTGTTGATTTTGTAGCGTTCCTCCTGTGCGGAAGAAAGCTCTGCCTTAGACGCCGTCAGCGCCGCTTCAGCAGCGGAGACCTCTTCGGTTGCCGCTTTCAGCGCGGCGGCGGACTGCTCCGCTTTTGCGCCAAGCTCCTGCGCCTGCGCTTTGAGGCGCTCAATTTCTGAAGCACGGCTGAGCAGACCGGAGTTTCGCGCAAGCGAACCACCCGTCAGGGAGCCGCCCGCATTAACCACCTGGCCGTCCAGCGTAACAATGCGGAACCGGTAGCTGTAACGGCGCGCGATGGCCACCGCGCTGTCCAAATCCTCCGCCACGGCAATGCGGCCGAGCAGGGAGTTCAAAATTCCGTTATATTTCGGTTCGCAGGAACAAAGGCGGCCCGCAATTCCCACAAACCCTGGGCAGTTTTCCAGCCCTTGTTCCTGTAAGACGCTTCCTTTGATGGTGGAAACCGGCAGAAAGGTTGCGCGGCCGGAGTCCTTTTGTTTTAACAGCTGGATGGCACGCTTCGCGTCCTGCTCATTTTCCACCACGATATTCTGCATGGCGGCACCGAGCGCGGTTTCAATGGCAACGGCGTATTTGCTTGGAACCTTGAGAATGCGCGAAACCGGGCCATGGATTCCACTGAGGTTACCCCTTCCGGCTTCCTTCATCACGGTTTTTACGCTTTGCGAGAAGCCCTCCAGATTGCGTTCCAGTTCCTCTAAAAGATGAGCGCGGCGGGCACATTCCTGCGCGTCCAGCCGAAGTTTTTCGTTTTGCTGCTTTGCCGCCTCCATGTGCTGGCGGCGGGAGGTCAGGCGCATTTCATAGCCCTTGACTGCGTTGTTGAGGGCGGTAATGCGCTCGTCGGTATCGGCCAGCATTTTGGCATAGTCTTCCGCGGCCTTCTGCAGTTCCTGCAGCTGCGTCTGTTTGATCTGAATAGATTTTTCCACGGAGGTCAGACGCAGGCTGATTTCGGAAATGGCGGATGAAGAGGTCATTTCTGCCAGTTTAGCATCCGTTGCCTGCCCGTTTAGTGTATTGATTTTCTGTGTGTATTGGTCAATTCCGGCGTCGGATTCGCTCATGGTGCGGCGGATTTGCTCCATCCGAATATTCAGCGCATCCGACTCCTTTTGCTTTCGCTTTATGTAATCGTTCTTTTCCGCAATCTGCCGATTCTTTTCTTCAATCTGGCGGTCCATATCCTGGCCGGACTGCGCGCTCTGCTCTATTTCACGGCGGATGCGGTTAATATTTTCTTTGTTATGGAGGATATCGTTCTGCAAAACCAGCGCTTCGCTGTCTTTTTTGGCGGCAGCTTCCTCCAGGCCTGCAGCCTGCTGACGGATTTCGTCCGCTTTTGCCCCGCAGGCGTTGGACTGGCTGAAATTGTCTTCAATCTGCGCGTCGATCTCCTGCAGTTCCAGCTCCGCAGCCTCATGCTGTGTACGGGCCAACGTGATTTTATCATCGTATTCACGCAGGGTACGGCCGGATTCTTCCAGCGTATTCAGCCACAGGCCAATTTCCACCGAACGCTTTTCCTGTGCGTATTCCAGGTATTTCTGCGCCTTTTCGGACTGCTCCTTCAGCGGTCCGATGCGCCCCTCCAGTTCGGAAACGATGTCGCGCAGACGAAGCAGGTTTTCCTCCGCCTGACCCAGCCGGCGTTCCGATTCCTCTTTGCGGTAGCGGAAACGGGAAATTCCCGCCGCCTCCTCAAAAATTTCACGGCGGTCTTCCGAGCGGGCAGCAACGATACTGTCGATTTTACCCTGACCAATAATAGAATAGCCGTCCCGGCCAAGGCCGGTATCCATAAACAGTTCGTTAATATCCTTCAGCCGGACGGAAACCTTGTTAATTAGGTATTCGCTTTCCCCGGAACGGTAATATCGGCGCGTAACGGCTATGCTGTCGTTATCAAAGGGCAGAGCGCGTGAAGAATTGTCGATATTCAGCGTTACCTCTGCGTACCCCAGCGCTTTGCGGGTGGGCGTGCCGTTGAAGATAACGTCTTCCATTTTGGTGCAGCGCAGCGTGCGGGTGGACTGTTCGCCCAAAACCCAGCGAACCGCGTCGCTGATATTGCTTTTTCCGCTTCCATTTGGGCCGACCACCGCCGTAATTCCACGGTCGAAAGTAAGTATAGTTTTATCGGGAAAGGTTTTAAAACCCTGAATTTCAAGTGATTTCAGCAGCATGTTTTCATCCCCTTTGCGCAAGGTAAACGCTGATGAAAGCAATTCGGACCGTTCTTTACAGCCCTGAATCACCGCCCGGCAACAAAATCAGCGTATCTCAAAAATTGAAAAATCCGAATTAAGACAGGAAACATCCGGTTTTACCGTTGCCTGAAACCCCATCTGCGCCAGCAGCTTTAGATTGCTTTTCTGGTTGCCAATGGCCGTGGAAAGGCAGCGGGGATTCACGCAGATTATAATTTTTCCTTTCGGAATACAGTTGGTTTGCAGGTAATCCGTTATTCTGTTTAGCATCCTGCGGCTTTCGCAAAGCTGGCGGAACGCCGGGTGCCACGGGCCTGAAAGCATGTCGCGCTCCAGTTCCGGCGAACTGTGAAGACCAAGCCGGATGACCGCGATGCCCCGTTCCTCAAAAAAATCCAGCAAATTCGCGCACAGCGTTACCGTATCCTCCAGTGAAAAGGTCCGGTAAACACCCGCAAGATATTTTTCTCCCAGTTCGGTCCCACGCATAATAATGGTGGGATAAATGCGCACGCACTGCGGCTTTAGAGCGGCGATTTTTGCTGCCGTTGCATAAGCCCCCGGTATGGTGTCGCCGAAAAGCCCGGTCATCATCTGTAAACCGAGCGTAAACCCAAACGCCCGAATCTGTTCGGAGGCCTGTTCCACCTGCCGCGCGGTATGCCCGCGCCTGTTCTGCTCCAGCACGCGGTCATCCATGCTCTGCGCGCCAAGCTCGATCGTGGTCACGCCGTATTGCTTCAGCAGGCTGAGAATTTCCCCATTAATCGCGTCCGGGCGGGTGGAAATTCGAATTCCGGAAAAGGTGCCATCCTTTACATAAGGATACGCCGCTTCCAACAGCGAAATCATGTACGACCGTTCAATCGCGGTAAAGCTGCCGCCGAAAAATGCGATTTCCGCATTTTTCGTTTCTTCCCCCAGGCTCTGGATCGCCGTATGTACGGCTCGATGCACATCCTGCGGACTGGGCTGGACCGCTTGGCCGGTAATGCTGCGCTGATTGCAGAAGCTGCACTGATGCGGGCACCCGTTATGGGGAACAAAAAGCGCGACGTTCGCGTGCTTCAATAGCCCATCAGCTCCAGTGCTTCCCGCGCGGCTTGCTGCTCCGCTTCTTTCTTGCTGCGGCCGCCGCCTTTTCCAATGACGTTGCTGTTCAAGTGGACCTCCACCGTAAAGTGCTTGTCGTGGTCCGGGCCGCTTTCCCCGGTTAGAACGTATTCCAGGCGTTCTTCCGGATTCTGCTGAATAATTTCCTGCAGAGCAGTTTTATAATCCTTAAAGGTTTTCGGCTTAGCGGTCTGCAGCTGAGGAAGCACAAAACGAAGGATAAATTTGCGCGCTTCCTCCATGCCGCCGTCCAAATAGATTGCCGCCGTAATGGATTCAAAAGCATCCGCAAGAATGGAGGAGCGGGTTCGGCCGCCTGAATTTTGCTCGCCATGGCTCAACAGCAGAAATTTTCCTACCTCCAGCTGTTTGGAAAAACCGCAGCAGGCCTTTTCACAAACCAATGAAGCGCGCTTTTTGGTCAGGTCGCCCTCCGGAAGGTCAGGAAAATGGCGGAACAAATAATCCGCAACAACAAAACCCAACACGGAATCGCCCAGAAATTCAAGCCGTTCGTTGCTGCCGCCGGGGCATTTTGTTTCATTCGCATAAGAAGAGTGGGTCAGTGCGTTTTTCAGCAACGCCTTATTTTTAAAGTGATACCCAATCTTTTCTTCCAGTTCATTCATAAACAGGACCATCCTTTTCTTTCAGCCGGAAGAGTGGCCGGTCTTGGCAATCAGGGAATTCCCGGTCATTCCTCGGAGTCTTCTGCCCCTTCGGGTTTCCAGTTCTTTTTATATTCCTCTACCGATTTGGCGATTTCCGTTACCACATCGCCCAAAACATATTCTTTCGTCAAGCGAAGCGCGTTATAAAAAGTTTTCGCTTTCGCACTGCCATGCGCCTTGAAAACCGGTTTCGCGCAGCCCATCAGCGGGGCGCCGCCGTATTCGTTGTAATCCATTGTTTTCTTTAATCCGCCAAGGTCGCGGTAAACTATGGCTGCGGCCAGCTTGTTTAAAGTTCGAGCGGTAAAAATGTTTTTCAGCTTGCCCATCAGCATCATGGCAACGCCTTCGTAAAGCTTTAAAATTACATTGCCGGTAAAGCCGTCCGCAACAATTACGTCGCCGGCATCAAAAGGAATGTCGCGCGCTTCGATATTTCCAATAAAATTCACATTGGATTGTTTCAGCATGGCAAAGGCCTGATGCTGAAGTTCCCCGCCCTTATGATCCTCCGTGCCGATATTGGCAAGGGCCACGCGGGGATTTGAAATTTTCATTACCTTCTGCATATAGATGGAACCCATAACGCCGAACTGACGAAGCATTTCCGGTTTGCAGTCCACATTGGCACCGCTGTCGATCAGCATAAAGCAACCCTTGTCCTTCGGCATAACCGGGGCAAACGCGATCCTGCTGATGCCCTTAATCCGTTTGACAATTAAGGTGGAACCGACGACCAGCGCGCCGCTGTTCCCTGCGGAAAGAAAGGCGTCACCTTCCCCCGCAGCAAGCCTGCGCAGGCCTTCTGCCATGGAACTGTTTGATTTTGACTTCATCACTTCGCCGGCATGGTCTTCCATTGTAATTACATCGGGTGTGTCGATGATTTCCATTCGGTTCAGGGAAATATCATTTTCCCGTGCGACACGGCGAATCTCTTCCTCCCGCCCGGTCAGCAAAAAGTCCAGGTCAAGCCCTTCCACCGCCATGGCGCAACCTTTCAGAATTTCCAGCGGTGCATTATCGCCGCCGAAAGCATCTACTATGATTTTCATTTAAAACACCCCTTTTTTGATGGATCATTCCTGAGCAGAAAGATAATCCGCCAGCGACCGCAGCGCCCGTTCGGAAATCGCGGCATAACGATCACGCTTGTCCTTGATGAGCACATCGAGCGGCGGCATAATGCCGAAGTTCGCGCCCATCGGCTGAAAGTCGGATTCGCCGCCCTGCGCCGCGTACCGGCTTAGCGCACCAATCATCGTATCCTCCGGAAGGATGAGCGTTTCTTTCCCGGCAAGACGCCGCACAGCGTTGATTCCCGCCATAATGCCGGAGGAAGCGGATTCCATGTAACCCTCTACGCCGGTAATTTGGCCCGCAAAAAACACGTTCGGATGGGAGCGCAGGCTGAAATCTGAATTCAGCACCTGCGGAGAATTGAGAAAGGTATTGCGGTGCATTACCCCGAACCGGGTGAATTCTGCGTGCTCCAAACCGGGAATCAGCCCGAACACCCGTTTCTGTTCCGGAAATTTCAGGTTGGTCTGAAAGCCGACCAGATTGTAGAGCGTACCGTCTTTGTTTTCGCGGCGAAGCTGAACAACCGCCCACGGGCGGTGCCCGGTTTGCGGATCACGCAGGCCGACCGGCTTTAACGGGCCGAACCGCAAAGTATCCGCACCGCGCTGTGCCATAACCTCAACCGGCATACAGCCTTCGTAGACCTTTGGGTCGGCAACGTCAAAGTCATGAATCGGCGCGCGCTCCGCATGGAGAAGGGCATCGTAAAACACTTCATATTCCGCCCGGTTCATCGGGCAATTCAAATACGCGTCGTCGCCGCCCTTGCCGTAGCGGGAAGCAGCAAACACGCGTTCCCGGTTCAGGCTTTCAGCGGTAACAATCGGCGCGGCCGCGTCAAAAAAGCTAAGCCGCCCGCCGCCGCAGAGGGAATCAATCCGGGCCGCGAGCGCGTCGGAGGTCAGCGGGCCGGTTGCGACTATCGTGAAACCGTCCATCGGGATCTCCGTGACTTCTTCCGTGTGAATATGGATAAGCGGATGGCTTTTGATACGGTGTGTGACCGCTTCGGCGAATTCGTCCCGATCCACCGCAAGCGCCCCGCCCGCCGGAACCCGGCAGGTATCCGCACACTGCATCAGCAGGGAACCGAGCCGCCGCATTTCCTCTTTCAGCAAACCTGCGGCGCTTTCCACGCGCTCCGCTTTCAGTGAATTAGAGCAGATCAGCTCTGCAAAATTCGGATTATGATGCGCTGGTGTAAACTTCACCGGCTTCATCTCATAAAGTTCAACCGGGATGCCGGCCTGTGCAATCTGCCAGGCGGCTTCACAGCCGGCAAGGCCGGCTCCGATTACTGTGATACTCATTCGTCCTCCATTACCTTTTCATAACCGCAGTCGGGCGTTACGCAATAGTATTTCGGATGTTTGCCCTTTTTCTTCAGCAGCGTTTTGCCGCAGCGCGGGCATTTTTCCGTAGTAGGCTCATCCCAAGACATAAAGTTGCATTCGGGATAATTGGAACAGCCGTAAAACACCCTGCCCTTCTTGGATTTCTTAACAATAATCTTGCCGCCGCAGCGCGGGCACTCCGCGCCGGTTTCCTGCACCAGCTTCTTGATGTTCTTGCATTCCGGATAGCCCGGGCAGGCGATAAATTTGCCATAGCGGCCGGTTTTAATAACCATGCGGCGGCCGCATTTTTCGCAGATGATATCCGTTTCGTCTTCCTTCAGCTGGATTTTCACGCCCTGCATTTCTTCCTTCGCGGTTTTCAGGGTTTTTTCAAAATCACCGTAAAAATCCTTCAGCGTCTGCACCCAGTCGGCTTTACCGCTTTGCACCTGGTCCAAGTCGTTTTCCACCTGCGCGGTAAACTTTACGTTTACAATTTTCGGGAAACGTTCCTTCATCAGTTTGGTTGTTACTTCGCCCAACTCGGTTGGCTTTAGCGCTTTTCCGTCACGAACAACGTATTCGCGCCCCGTAATGGTGGAAATGGTGGCCGCGTAAGTGGAAGGACGGCCGATTCCGTTTTCCTCTAGCGCCTTAATCAGCGAAGCTTCCGTGTACCGTGCGGGCGGCTGCGTAAAGTGCTGGTTGCCCGCGATTTCCTTCAGCTTCAGGAGCATCCCGTTTTCCAATACGGGAAGCGAACCTTCGTCCTCGCTCTCCTCGTCTTTTCCCTCTTCGTAAAGAACGGTAAAACCGTCAAACGTAACGGTATAGCCGGACGCTTTGAAAATATAGTTTGCCGCCTGAATATCCGCCTGCGTGGTGCTCTGCTGGCAGTTTGCCATTTGGCAGGCGATAAAACGCTCCCAGATGAGCTTATACAACTTATATTGGTCGGAGGAGAGGTTTGCTTTTACCTTGTCCGGCGAAAGGCTGGGCATGGTGGGACGGATGGCTTCGTGGCCGTCCTGCGCGCCCGCCCTTGTTTTAAAATGGCGGGGCGTGTCCGGCAGGTATTTCTTGCCCCAGCGTTCCTCAATGTATGCTGCTGCGTCGCGAACGGCGTCTTCGGCAAGGCGCAGGGAGTCCGTTCTCATATACGTAATCAGACCGATTGCACCCATGCCCTCAATTTCAACGCCTTCGTAAAGTTCCTGCGCCGCTTTCATGGTGCGGCGCGCCTGAAAGCCCAGGCGGCGCGAGGCCTCCTGCTGAAGGGTGGACGTGATGAACGGCGGCGCAGGGGATTTTCTGCGCGTGCCCTTTTTCAGCTTTACAATCTTATATTCGGCATCTTTCAGTTCTTCCAGAATTCGGTCGGACTGTTCCTTGTTTTCGATTTTGATTTTTCCGTTGACATCACCGTAAAAGGAAGCATGAAATGCTTTTCGCTGACCCTTCGGAATCAGCTTTGCGTCGATGGTCCAGTATTCTTCCGGCACAAAAGCACGGATTTCCTCTTCCCGGTCCACAATCAGCCGCACCGCAACGGACTGTACGCGCCCGGCGGAAAGGCCCCTGCGGATTTTCTGCGAAAGGAACGGGCTGAGCTTGTAGCCCACCAGCCGGTCGAGAATTCGGCGCGCCTGCTGTGCGTTGACCAGGTCGATATCAATGCTGCGGGGATGCTCCATTCCGGCGGAGATACCGGTCTTCGTGATTTCATTAAAAGTCACGCGGTTCTGGGCCTGAGTATCCAGCCCAAGAATGTACGCAAGGTGCCAGGAAATTGCTTCTCCTTCGCGGTCCGGGTCCGTTGCAAGGTAAACGGTATCGCTTTTTTCGGCCTTGCTTTTCAGCTCCTCAACCAATTTTTCCTTTCCTTTAATAATTTCATATTTCGGCTTGAAATCCTTTTTAATATCAACGCTCAAGCGGCTTTCCGGCAAATCCCGGACATGCCCCATGGAAGCGATTACGTCAAAATCGTTGCCCAAATATTTTTTAATGGTTTTGGCTTTGGCTGGTGATTCCACAATCACAAGCTTAGACATAACTACACCTCATATCTTTTTTCAATCCGTATGCAGTATCATTAATTCCGGCATTTATTTGCTGCCGGGCAAAATGTTACCATATATCATACCATATATCGTTGCAAGCAACACAAAAATGATGCATCTTTAGCATAAAATTTAAAGATTTTTAAAACCTGCCGAAAAAATCAGCAAGTTTTAACAATCTTTAAAAGAAATTTCATCATTTTTTGCATCATTCATCCATGCGGCAAACTGTACCGCCTTCCGGAATAAGACTGTATTTTCCCTGCCAGCTCCAGTTCGGTCACCGCCCGAAACAAAACCGGAATGGAAAGGCCGGCCTGCGCCGCCAATGCTGTGATATGCTGCGGTACGCCGGAAAGTGCATAGTAAAGGGAAACCGCTTCCGCGGAAAACGTGGACTCGTCCGGCAGTTCCCGGTTCGGTTTTAGCCCGGGATGAGGTTGTTCCGAAACCGGTGCTTTGCTTACCACCACGTTGATCCCGGCATCTTCTTCGTTTAGCAGCCCTGGAAAGCGGCTGCTGTATTCCTCCAGAATTTCTTCCGGCCAGGAAACCGGCTTTGCGCCGTTTTTAATCAGGTTGTTCACGCCCTGAGAAACCGGACTGTAAATGCCCGACGGAATGGCAAAAACATCCCTTCCCTGCTCCAGTGCATAATCGGCGGTAATCAAAGATCCGCTTTTCCCCGCAGCCTCCACCACAAGCGTTCCCAAACTCAGGCCGGAAATAATACGGTTGCGAATGGGAAAGTTGGAGTTGACCGCCTGGGTGTTGGGCGGATATTCCGAAATCACTGCGCCGTTTACGGCAATCGCGTCCCGCAGGGAAGCGTTTGCCATCAGATAATTAAAATCAATCCCGCAGCCGAGCACGCAGACGGTTTTCCCGCCCGCCTGCAACGCTCCCTTATGTGCGGCGGTGTCAATGCCGAGCGCGCCCCCGCTGACGACCACTACGCCGCGCCGTGCCAAACTGTATGCAAAGCTGTGCGCAGCGGAAATTCCGGTTGCCGTCGCCTTGCGCGTACCCACAACCGAGATGGCCGGAAGCAGCGTGAAATCCGGCAGTTCCCCCTTGACATAAAGTACGCACGGCGCGTTGTGGATGTGCCGGAGAGGCTCCGGGTAATTCGCACACTCAGGCGTTACAACACGCTGGCCGATGCGTTCGCTGTACTCCAGAAGCGCCTGTGCCTGTTCAACAGAAAACGCGCTCAGCTTTTCCAGTTCACGTGCAGTAAAATATCCCTCAAACCGCCAGGCGGAAATGCCAGACTCATAAAAATCCGCTAAGCACGGATACGTTTCCAGAATCCGGTTCTGCTTGGAGCTGCCTGCGCCCAGCGCGTGCTGCAGCCAAATCCAGTAAGATCGGCGATCCACTTCCGTCATCATAACCATCCCTCTCAGAACCTATGATAAAATAAAACCCGCAAACGCAAATTCTTTTAATGGAAAGACCGGTTCTTATTTTCAGACCTTCCCTGCCTGGCCGCGCATCATTTCCCACATTAATATAGCGGCACTGGCAGAAGCATTCAGCGATTCGGCACGGCCCAGCATCGGGATGGTTACCCGCTGGCCGCAGGCTTCGATGGCCTCCTGTGTAAGCCCATTCCCCTCATTGCCTACCGCAATCACCGTCGGAGCATCAAACAAAAACTCCGTGATTTTCTTCGCGGAGGAATCCGGCACAGCCGCAAGGGTAAGGAAGCCTTTTCGGTTCAATTCGGAAAGGACATCCGCCAAGACGGGCGCCGTGTAAAAGGAAAGGCGGAATACCGCGCCCATGCTGGCTCGAAGCACCTTAGGGGAGTACACATCGCAGCTGCTGCCGGCCAAAATGATTCCGCCGACCCCAAGTGCCTCCGCCGTACGGAGCACGGCGCCAAGGTTGGCCGGGTCCTGCAGATTTTCAAACGCAGCGTAGTGCCGGTCGGCTTTCAGCTCTGCAAGTTCCCCGGCGCGGCGGGGAATCTCACAAATGCAGAACACACCCTGCGTGGTTTTCGTATCTGACAGCAACTGGGCGACATGCGGCTCCACTTCATAGACCTGGCGCGCGCCGGGCAGAATTACATTCAGGTATTCCCCGTATTTTTCCATGGCATGCACGGTATAAAACAATGCTCTTACCCGGATTCCGCTTTGCACTGCATCACTGCACAGGCGTGCACCCTCTGCTAAAAACAGCCCCGCTTCGCGACGATATTCCGGAGAGGAGGACAAACGGACGGCATTTTTGATAATCTCGTTTTTCCGGCTGCTAATGACATTCGGCATTCCGTATCCCCCCAAATAAAATTTGCGCCCGGTACTATTCCGGGCGCAATAACGGCTTATTACAGCGCAGCCTTTGCTTTTTCGATCAGGCTTTTGAATGCAGCTTCGTCGGCAACCGCGATTTCGGCAAGAACCTTGCGGTTTAATACGATGCCCGCCTTTTTCAATCCGTTCATGAAAACGGAATAGCTGATGTCGTTCGCGCGGCAGGCGGCGGAAATACGAGTAATCCACAGACGGCGGAAATCCCTTTTTCTGGCTTTACGGCCGATGTAGGCATAATTGCCGGATTTCATAACAGCCTGTTTGGCCATTTTAAAATGTCTGCTCTTGGAACCCCAATAGCCTTTCGCAAGCTTTAAAGTCTTTTTTCTTCTTTTGCGGGTCATCATTGCGCCTTTGATACGTGCCATTGTATTACCTCCAATAAATGGTTATAATTTAAAAATCCGTCAATTCTTATTTGTAAGGAATTAACTTCTTGAGCTTGGCCACATTTGTCTTATCGGCAACGGTTGTCTTTCTGAGGCCTCTCTTGCGCTTGGTGGTTTTTTTATTCAAAATGTGAGACTTATTGGCGTGGGCACGGATGACCTTTCCGTTTTTTGAAAGTTTGAAGCGCTTTTTCGCGCCGGTATGGGTCTTAATCTTAGGCATTGTATTGTCCTCCTTTAAATGATTACTTAGCGGGTTTTGGAGCAAGGAACATCAACATGTTGCGTCCTTCCAGCTTAGCCGGCTTTTCAACGTTTGCAATCTCGGTGAGCGCATCGGCAAAATTTTTCATAATGGCATGGCCCTGTTCCGGGTGGCCCATTTCGCGCCCACGGAAACGGATCGAAACCTTCACCTTGTCGCCGTCTTTTAAAAAGCGGGTTGCATGACCGACTTTTGTTTCAAAGTCATGGGTGTCGATGTTTAAAGACAAACGAATTTCCTTGATATCAACAATGTGCTGATTCTTTTTCGCTTCTTTTTCGCGTTTGGCCTGTTCAAAGCGGAACTTGCCGTAATCAATGATTTTACACACCGGTGGCGTCGCCTGCGGCGCGATTTTGACAAGATCCAGATTCAGCGCATAAGCCTTTTCCAGCGCGGCAGCGGCCGACATTACCCCAAGCTGGGACCCATCCGCACCGACTACACGTACTTCCTTATCGCGGATTTCTTCGTTAATCTGCAGTTCCTTGTTGCTGATAGTTAAGCACCTCCAAAACACGTTAACTCAACAGAAAATAAAAAAGCGGGCAGAATATCCGCCCGCTTTCAATACACATTCAGAAAACTCCAGTACCTGGAGTTCAAACGTATTGACCCATGGCGAACGAAATCCCAAAGGTGTGAACACAATAACATGTGCCCCGCTTTGTTTTACTTAATGATTCTATCAGCATTTTCTGCGTTTGTCAAGGCGAAATTTTCAATTTCCTGGTTTAACGAAAAAGAATAAAGTAGGCAGGAAGCCACCGTTTTCCCCGTGCACTGCTCCAGTGCCTGCCGGTAAAGCGCCAGTTGGGCACGATAGCGATTCCAAAGTTCATTCGGATCTTTCGTTTGGTCGGTTTTATAATCCACAATTACCAGCCGGCCGTCTTCCTCAAATGCACAGTCCACCGCACCCTGCAGCACAACCGGAACGGAAGCCATTTCGCCCGAAAGTTCCGGCTTTACCGTGCCGGCCGGGATTTCAACCGTAAACCGGTATTCCCGCATCACGTGAGGGGAAGCAAGGATTCGCCGCGCCACGGAGCTTTGGAAAAACGCGCGGATTTTATCCAGCTCCACCGCGTCGCCCTGCTCCGCCGTCATAAATTTCTGTTCCACCAGCCGGTCCCGCTCCGCGGCTGGGTCCAAAGCGGCTTTGGAATAATCCGCAAACTGCATGAACAGATGCAGCGCCGTGCCGCGTTCCGCGGGGGTCAGCCCCTTCCTGCTTAAAAACGCAGGGCGTGAGGTCGCGGCGTACCGCGCGGAAAACTCCTGCGCCGCTAGGTCGGAAGCCGCCACCTTTGCCTGCACGCCGTGCAGCGCTTCATATGGATAGACAAAATCAATTTTCCGCTCCAATTCCGCTTTCAGCGCTTCGTTCGGAAGCGCCGGGGTTACGGTATGTTCCTCCTGCTCCCCGTCCTGCGCGTGCGGCGGATAAACAATATTAATCGTCCACGGTTCCTCCGCCGGCACCGAAACCCCAGGCAGAGCACCCGCTAACTCCCGCAGGCGCTCCCCACTCGGGTGGCGCAGGGCGCAAAGCAGCAGCCAGTCCGAAATGCTGGAGGCGCTGCGCACCACATAAGGCTGAATCCGCGGTTCCTCTGTTAAACGTGAGGCCAGCTTTCCGAGCGTTTTGGCGGCGTCCTTCACCGCTGTAATCAGAATCAGCTTTTCTTTTGCGCGCGTCATGGCAACATACAGGACGCGGAGCTCTTCGCTCATTTCCCCGCGGTCCAGCTCCAGGGAAACCGCTTCGCGCGGCATGGTATTATAGCGTGCCAGCGTAGTCATATCCCTCAGCTTGACCCCAAGTCCAAGCTCCGGGTGCAGCAGCACATCCGCCCGCTCGCTGTTAAACCGGCGGGAACAGCCCGCCAGGATGCAAACCGGGAATTCCAGCCCCTTGGAGCGGTGAATGCTCATGATGCGCACCACGTTCGCCGCCTCGCTGATGGTGGAGGCCGCGGCTAAGTCGGCATCGTTCTTCTGCAGCCGGTCGATAAAGCGGATGAATCCGGACAGGCCGCCGTTTCCGCCCGCCTCATACTTTTTCGCATATTCCAAAAGGAGGCGGAGGTTTGCAAGCCGCAGCTCACCGTTCTGCATGGCCTGCACCAGATTCAGGAACCCGCTTTTTTCGTAAACCAGCTGAATCAGCCGGTCGGATGGAGCGGTGGCGGCAAGGGTGCGGTACTGCTCCAACTGCTTCAGCACCTCCGCCGCGCGGGGATGCCCCTTCTTGGCCGCGGAAGTCAGAGCAAGGTACAGGGAACCTGCGCGGTTCGAGATGCGGATTTCTGCCATATCATCCGGCGTAAACCCGTAAAGCGGGCTCATCAGCACGGACAAAAGCGGAATATCCTGCATGGGGTTATCTACAACACGCAGCAGGGAAATGGCCGTCTGCACCTCATAGGCGGCAAAAAAGCCGCCCGCTGTATCCGCCCATGCAGGAATGCCCAGCGCGGTGAGCTCCCGTACATAATCGTGCGCGTACTGGTTGGCGCTTCGCAGCAGGATGCAGACATCCCGGTACACCATTGGGCGCTGGGTTCCGTTTTCCGTCACAGTGGTTCCTTTTGCTATCATCTCATAGAGAAGTTCCGCAATCCGGCGGCTCTCCGCCGAAACCGCCGTTTCTTCCGTATCGGCGGAGGAAAGGTCGATGATATTAAGTTGCGTTGCCGGCTCGTCACACGGCGGATACGTTGCGCCGGCCACCAGTTCTTCGGCTTTGGTATAATCCAGCTCGCCGGTCTGGCGGCTCATTAGCTGACGGAACACAAAATTCACCGCATCGGTCACCCCGGAACAGCTGCGGAAGTTGCGGTCCAGCACCACGCAGGCAGGATATTCGTTGCGCGCCCGGTCGTAATCAGGGTACTGTTCCCGACGGCGCAGAAAAATCTGCGGCATAGCCTGGCGAAACCGGTAAATGCTCTGCTTTACATCGCCGACCAAAAACAAATTGGACTCGTTGCGCGAAACGGCGCGGAAAATCATATCCTGCGCTTCGTTCGTATCTTGGTATTCGTCCACCATAATCTCGTCAAATTGTGCGGAAAGCTCTTGCGCTTCCGGCGTTCGGACAAACCCATTCTCCGTGTCCGTAACCAGCAGCTTCAGCGCCCAGTGCTCCAGATCGCCAAAATCCGCCGCGCGCCGCTCCGCCTTGAGCTCATCCAGCGTTTCGCCGAACCGGGTGGTCACCTCAAACAGCTTACTGACCAGCGGAGCGAGACGGGCGATGTCCTCCCCGCACTGTGTTTCGTCGGCGGTGAACAGCTCTGCAAGCTTTTTGACGGTTGTCTGCACTTCCTTCCGAGAAGCAGAAATCTTATTTTTCAGCGGATCCGCATCATACCCGCGCAGAGGCTTCAGTCGCTGAAACGCAAAGCTGTTTGCCTGGAACGAAATTTGATTCCAATCCTTTAAACCGATGGCTTCCCGCAGGCTGCTAAGCCCCGCAAGATCGGAGGAAAAACCATCGGAATAGGCTTTTGCAATCGCTTCATCCTCCTGCATCAGCCGCAGGGCGTTTTCCGTCAGGGAAATACAGTAATCGACGGCGTCAGCAGCAAAGCCGAGAATCGTCTGCCCCCAAACCGTTTGGGAAGCAGGCAGGCTGGAGGAATACATTGCTGCTTTTTCAGCGAGCCAGCGCTTTGGGAACGGATGGGAACGCACAAAATCATACAGCCGGTCAATCGTCTGGATAAGGCGGTCATCGTTTCGGCCGGAGGAAAACGCCTCCACCAGCTCGCGAAACACCGGATCCTCCCGCGCGTAAAATTCCTCCAATACGGCATCGGCTGCGTCGCTGCGCAGCAGGTTCATTTCGCTGTCCTCCAGAATACGAAATTCCGGGGAAATGCCCAGCTTGTAAAAATTTTCGCGTACAATTTCACTGCAAAAGCTGTGAATGGTGCTGATGTGCGCGCGGGTCAGAAGAATCTGCTGCCGCTGCAGCCGCACGTTGAAGGGGTCTGCTTCCAGCAGGCGGGAAATTTGAACCGAGATGCGTGCCGCCATTTCGGCTGCCGCCGCTTTGGTGAAGGTTACCACCAGAAGGCGGTCCGCGTCCACCGGATGGTTCGGGTCAGTAATGCGCTCAATGACACGCTGCACCAAAACCGCCGTTTTACCGGAGCCGGCGGCGGCGGACACCAACAGCGTACCGTCCCGCGCGGAAATGGCATCCTGCTGACTGTCAGTCCACTTCCGGTCACTCATTTTGCTCACCTCCGTTCGGTTTCATCAGCTCTTGAACCGCCGCGTCTCGGTCCCATTTTTCCATTTCCCGCGTTGGGTCCTCCTGCTCATGCCCACAGACCGCGGAATAAGGACACCACGCACAGGCGTCGTAATCCCCGGAAAGCGGGACGGCGGCCACAGAGCCCTGATGAAGTTCGCGCACCATGGCAGTTACCAGTCCCTTAATATGGCTCATCACGCCGAATAGCTCCTGTTCGGACACGACATGGTCGCGCTTTGCGGGCGCACCGTCCTTGAGTGCCACCGGAAGATACTTCCCCTGCCCGTCCTTTTCCATGGCAGTAATCACTTCTGCATCATTCAGAACCAAACCGTCCATACGCAGCTTTTTTTCCGCCTCCCGTTCCAGCTTTTCCGGCGAATCGCCTCGGGAAGCGGAAACCGATGGGCGGTTTGCAGGCATGTAAAGCACCCCGGCAGGCGTGATTTCGCCGTATCGTTCCCCGCCGTTTTCACACAGTGCAGCCAGATAAATGAGCATCTGCATATTCATGCCGTAAATCACGTCGGACAGGCGGAACTCCTTCTGCCCGGTTTTGTAGTCCACCACACGCAGATACCGGACGCCGTCGCGCGTCATCAAATCAACACGGTCGATTTTTCCGTTGATTTCCACACTACCGCCATCCGGCAACGGGATGCGCAGAGGTGGAATGCCCTCCGGCCCGATGACAAGTTCGAAATCTTCGGGGGTAAACTCGCTCTGGGCAAGCTCCTGCGCGATATGCAGCGCCACAACCCGTGCGGTATCCGTCAGGCGGTGGAACAAGTACAGAAAGCGCGGCGATTTATTGGCGGCACCGCCCAGCTTGGATTCCACATAAATGGTAAGCAGACGGTGAATTTCCTGTGTCAGCTCCTCCTGCGTCATGGCAAGCAGCGCTTCGCTGCCGAAGTCACGGAAAAGGTGTTCCAGCAGATAGTGCATCAAGCTGCCGTATTCCAACGCGTCCATTTCCGCGGCGCGGCGTTCTTTCGCATTCAGACCGTAACGGCAGAAATACTGGAAGCGGCACAAAAAGAACTTTTCAATCTGTGTGGCGGAAACGCGCATGTTGGAACCGAACAGTTCCCGCGCACGGGCAGGCTCCGTGAAGACAGCAGGACGTTTCTGTGCCGCACGGCCAATCGCCTGCAAACGGTGTTCTTCCCCGCGCTCGGAAAACAGGCTTTTCAGCGTGGCGGAAAATTCTGTATTGTGGTTCCACTGCTGTGCCATTTGTTCAAATGCGGGTTCTTTTGCATTGGCAAAGTAACCCTGCGGCAGAGTCAGTTCCGTGTGTACATGCACTTTTTTCAGCACCGCACCAATTTCCGTAGGAATGGAGGAAGGCGCGGCGGCCTCCCCTTTTGCGCCGGAAACCGGGTAGGACACAAACAGCATCTGAGAAGCAGCACTCATCGCGGAGTACGCAAGAAAGCGTTCCTGCACGGCAACGCCGTCCATCGTATCGTTCAACGGCAGGCCAAGCTCAATGAGCGCGCGCCGCTCGCTGTCGCTGAACACCTGTCCGCCGCCGGGGGCCAGGGGGAATTCACCCTGCACCGTCCCGATTAGAAATACGACTTTTGGTTCATTCACGCGAATCCGATCCGCCGTACCCACCGTGACCTCGTCCAGCCCCTGCGGAATGCTTGCCATGTTGTTCGCAAGAATCACCAGCCGCAGAAGCTCCGCGTATCGGGAACGGGAAATTTTACTGCCGCGCAGCACCAATGCCGTCTGGTCAAGAATTTCCATCAGCAGGTCCCACAGGCGCAGCTGGCGGTCGGCAAGCTCCGGCTCCCCACAATTGGAAAGCCGCTGCGCCAGTGCCTTTAAATGCTCCGGAACCCTGGTTTCCTCCAACAGTGAATAGACGGCAGAAGCCATCCCCTCGCCGTCCGCGTCATTCAGGCGGGAGGCAAACCGCACCAGCGGCGTAACAACTGCTGCGCGGCTTTCGTTCAGCTCCTGCAGGCTGCGCTTGTCCGATTCCGTCATGACCTCCGCAAAACCCTTCGGGTGCTCCGTCCACTCCTCTTTCCATTTCTTCCCGGAAATATTCCAGATAAAAACGTAGTTTTCCAGACGGGCAATTGCTTCGGTATCCAGTCCTGCTAGGCCGGTTTTCAAATAGGAAAACACGGCATCCGAAGAAAACCCAGTTTGAAGAATGCGAAACGCGGCCTGGACAAGACGCATAAGAGGCTCCGCGTCTATGGGACGCGGATTGTCCATAAAGTAAGGAACCTGCCAGCGTTCCAGAGCTGTATCCAGCACACCCTGGTAGCGGTCGGTCGAACGCGCAATCACGGCGAAATCCCGATACCGATACTGCCGCTCCATAACAAGATTCCGAATGGTAGCTGCGACAAATGCAGCTTCATCGTAAACGTTTTTCGCTTCGTAAATCATAACGTCTTCCGCACTGCAGTCTGTGTGCGGCCGACCAAACCGGTAAACACCTGCTTCCAGAGCGGCAAGCGCGGGGTTCTGGAACCGTTTTCCTCCCTCCAACACCTGCGGCACGGCGACCCGGACCTGGTTTTCTTTGGCCAGACGGATTAAATTCTTTGCAGTGCGGCGCACCAGGGAAAACAGTCCCATACCGTGCTCCGGATCGTCCAACTGGTCAGCACAGAGCGCGGCGTATAAATTCTCCGATTGGATTAAAATCTGCCGGATGATATTGTACTCCTGCACCGTAAAGCTTTGGAATCCGTCCAGTGCGACGGTATAGCCGCGGAAAAAGTCATGCTCCCGCAGGGCCTTTTCCAATCGGGTCAGATCGTCGAGCGGATCAATATAGCTTTGTGCCACCAGCGCGTCATAAGCAGAAAGAATCAGCGCAAGCTCTTCCGTTTTCTGGCGCAGCGTTCCCGGTGGAACGGCGTGTACCGTCTGTTCCAGTTCCTGCGGGGTGACACCGCACATTTTCAGTTCGGATGAAATGGATAGCATCAGGCCGATCAATTCGGTGCTTTCGGCGCTTTTTCGGAAAAAACTGAGCCGGTCCTTCACCTGTTCCAGCGCAAGGCTCATAAAGATACTGCGCCCGCCGTCGTCCAGCCGGCGGCCCGCTGCCCCGCCGTACTGGCGAAAAACCGCGTCCGCCAAGCGGGAAAAACTTGTTACCTGCACGCGCTGCACGTCCCGTGCACCCAGAAGATGCAGCATGGCTCGTTCGTTTTCAAACGAAGCCTGCTCCGGCACAATCAGCATCAGCTTTTGATCGGTGTTCCGCGCCATGTCTTTTAACAAGGTGCGAACCGTTTCTGTCTTGCCGCTGCCGGAACGGCCTAAAATTAAACGCAGCATCCAATGCCTCCTCGAATCTGTTTGCGTTTTTCCTCTCCTCTACGGAGAGAACACACGCCGAAATCTCAGCTTAAATTGGATTTTCTGTAGATTCGATTATAACATAGATGCTGCGCGGAAAAAAGTACGTATCCCTGCGTGAAGCCCGAAAAAGGCAGCATACACGCCGTTTATAAAAATTTATTATGGCTGCGTTTCTGAACAGAATTTTTCCGTTTTTCTGCTCAGCGATTTTCCAGAATCGCCTTTACTTTCTCGTACATTTCGACGGAGAGAAATTTCACCTCAAAATCGCCTTTTCCTTCCACAATCTTCAGCTGATTCTCATTCAGAACATCCTGAAGCTCTTTTGGCTCTTCCGCCGCTGGGAGGCACATGGGCGGAAAAATAACGCACCACCAGTTATGCCCTTCGGCTTTCCCAATGGACACCCGCAGCGCATCGTAATTCCCGGCAGGAAGGGTAACCGTACGGTACGCACGGGTGGTAAAGTACATATTGGTCAGCTCCACGTTGACCGGGTAGTCATATCCCTGCTTGCGAATTTCATCTTGAGCGGCGGCACGGAGTTTTGGAATCCCCGCTTTTACGGCGGCCTCTGCTTCCTCTTTGCTCTTCAGGTGATCAAACATGCCGGCGCTTTCCGCCAAAATGCGATCGCGGACTTTCAGCTTCAGCGCCTGATCCTCCTGTGAATCGGAATTGGCCAGCACATGCAGGCGAAGTACACGGGTCGAAATATCTTCACATCCGGCAGTAAAACCGGTAAATGAAATCAAAACGGTTAGCACAAGCGCCAGGCAGATGGATTTTTCCAACAGCTTCATAAGTAAGACTCCTTTTGTTTATGTGGTGTTGCTTTCCAAGCAAAAGGAGTATTGGATGAAAAAAAGGATCCTATTCCAATATTTTCCAATTTAATAAATATTTCATTTTTCGCAAGAACCAATTTTGCTTCGTGTTTCACCTTGCCTTGATTGATGGAAAGAGGTTCGATAGCGTTATCTTTTTTTCTTTTGAAAACAGACTTATTGAATTCTAAAATAATACGGTATATAATCGGACATGCATTACCATAATTTATACTTTAAGTAACCACTAATGAAAAAAACGAAAGCTGCTTGGAGCAGTCCTTTCGCGACACTGAATTTCTGTCGGGCGACGGAATCAGATTACTTAAATCGTAGATAAGTTTATAAAGAAGGTACGTTCATGCAGAATCTTTTCGAATCTTTTTCCATCCAGTTTGTTCTTCAGATTCACTATCTGGCGGAAATGGCAGCGGCACTGGTTCTTTATATTATCTGCCTTTTCCTTTTCTTTCGCAGAAAGACCCCTGCCCAAAAATTTTGGCTGGGTGTGTTATTTGTTTACCTTGGGGTCATTTGGGGAATCACCGTTTCCCTCCCTCTTCCAAACGCTTGGCATATCAACGCAAAAAATACAACGTTCGTGCTGAAAAACATCCAGTGGATTCCATTCCGTTCTGCGGGAAATATTTTACATAACTCTTTTGCCACAGGAAACTTTAAGGAATTTTTCCGGGTAATCGGCGGGAACTTTATTATGCTGATGCCGCTGGGCGTTCTGGTTCCGCTGTGCAACTCGAATTTCCGCATCGGGCGGATGGTTCTGGTCGCCATTCTTGTGCCGGTGGGAATCGAGGGGCTGCAGCTGGTCGGCAATATTTTATCGGGAAGCGCGATTCGTACCGTGGAAATGGAAGATGTTGTGCTGAACGCGGCCGGATGTATTCTGGCGTATCTGGTCTTTGCGGGTCTGAGAAACCTGTTCCGCCCCAAAAAGAAGAAAAAACGTTACGCTTCGGCGCGAAGATAAGGCCTCAAAGCTGCTAAGCCGGAGTAAAAGTAAGCAAAAGTAAAAACAAACCCCTGTTCCGCGCCCCGGCAAAACGGGAACGATGGAACAGGGGCTTTTTTAACCCTGTGGTGAAACCCAGTCGAATTACATACTCTGCACTTCACAGGGAACCGAAACCGGTTCGCAGAGGAATACCGAGCGGTACTCCTGCTCCAACTGCTTTTTACAGGCGGACGCGGCGGATTTCTCTGTAAAAATACCGAATACAGCGGAACCGCTTCCGGTCATACAGGCGCCGAGCGCGCCGCGGGAACGCATAACCGCTTCAATCTGCTCTACTTCCTGCAAAGCGACCACCTGCTCAAAATTGTTTCCAAGAGCGGCGGCCACACCCGCAAGATTTTGCTGTTCAAGGGCGGCAATCATCCCATCCGTACGGCTGCCTGCAACGCGGAACAAATCGGCTTTTGCGTAGGCTTCCCCGGTATTGACCCCCACAGGCGGCTTGCAAATCACTAGAAAGCAGTGCGGCATACCTGGCAGCGGGGTCAGTTCTTCCCCAATTCCCTCGGCCAGCGCTGTTCCTCCAAGCAGGCAGAATGGAACATCCGCACCCACCCGCAGGCCGATTCCCCGCAGGGTTTCTTCCGAATAGCCGGTACGATACAAAAGGTTCAGTCCGTGCAGCACGGCGGCAGCGTCCGCACTGCCCCCGCCAAGCCCTGCCTGAGAGGGAATGTTTTTTTCAATCTGAATCTCCACATCGGGCGTCCCGCCGCTTTGTGCAAAGAAAAGCTCTGCCGCCCGGTAGGCGGTATTGCTCCGGTCACACGGCACACCCGGGGTGGAACAGGTTACCCGGATTCCCGGTTTCCCCGTGGTCAGTTCCAACCGGTCGCAAAGGGAAACGGACTGCATTACCATGCGCAGAAGGTGATAGCCGTCCGCCCGTTTTCCAGCCAGGTCAAGCGTTAAATTAATTTTTGCATAAGCAAGTATCTGCATGGATCGCGCTCCCAATTTCCGGATTTCGGTTTAAGATAACGAATTGATGAAATGTTCGATGCGGGAGAGCGCTTCGGTAATATGTTTAATGGAATAAGAATACGAAACACGGATGTAACCTTCCCCACATGCACCGAACGCATTGCCCGGAACCACTGCGACATGCTCTGCGTAAAGCAGCTTTTCGCAGAATTCCTCTGAACTCAAACCGGTGCTTTTAATGCAGGGGAACACGTAAAATGCACCCTCCGGTTCAAAACAGGTCAGCCCCATGGAATTAAAGCCGCTGACAATCAGGCGGCGGCGCATGTCATACTGCTCGCGCATTTCGTCAATGTCGCTGTCGCCGTTCTTCATTGCTTCCGTCGCGGCGTACTGCGCCATGGTGGGGGCGCTCATAATCCCGTACTGATGCAGCTTGGTCATCTGCGCAATAATTTCTTTCGGTCCCGCGGCATAGCCAAGGCGCCACCCTGTCATAGCAAACGCTTTGGAGAAACCGTTTACCACAATCGTGCGCTCTTTCATTCCGTCGATTGCCGCGAAGGAAACATGGCGGGTGTCGCCATAAGTCAACTCGCTGTAAATTTCATCGGACAGCACCATTAAGTTGAACTCTTCCACCACTTTGGCGATTTCTTTTAAATGCTCGCGGCGCATCACCGCGCCGGTCGGGTTGTTTGGAAAAGGAAGAATCAGCAGTTTGGTCTTCGGGGTAATCTTTTCCCGCAGCGCCTGCGGGTTCAGCCGAAACTGATCCTCCTGTTTGGTTTCAATAATCACCGGCACGCCGTGCGCCATTTCGGTTAAAGGTTCATAGCAGACAAAGCTGGGCTGGGGAATCAGCACCTCTTCGCCGGGCTTGACCAGGCTGCGGATACAAAGGTCGATGGCCTCGCTGCCGCCCACCGTAACCAGCAGCTCTGTTTTCGGGTCATATTCGGTGTGGTAGCGGCGCTTTAGCCACCGAGAAATTTCCTCCCGCAGTTCCATAAAGCCGCGGTTCGGCGAATACCAAGTTTTGCCGTCCTCTAGAGTACGGATTCCCTCCTGACGGACATGCCACGGAGTGGTAAAATCCGGTTCGCCGATGGACAGCGAAATAACGTGATCCATTTCATTGGCAATATCGAAAAAGCGGCGGATACCGGACGGTTTGATTTTCTGCACCTCTTCATTGAGGATGCTTTGATAATCAATCACAGAGCACACTCCTTCTCTCGTCCCGTTCCTCCTCTTGATTGAGGATGACTCCGCCGTCCTTGTAGCGGGTTAGAATAAAGTGTGTTGCGGTGGATAAAACAGAATCAAGCGTGGAAAGGCGGCGCATAACGAACATGGCGATTTCCTGCATACTGCGGCCGTGCACCTTTACCGCAAGGTCGTACCCGCCGGACATTAGGTAGACGCTTTCCACCTCTTCAAACTGCATAATGCGGTTGGCAATTTCGTCAAAACCGCGGTCACGCTTCGGAGAAACGCGCAGTTCAATCAGGGCGCTTGCCTTATTTTCGTCCACTTTTTCCCAGTTGATCAGCGCTTTATATCCACGGATGACACCCGCTTTCTCGTAGGCGTCGATTTCCGCTTCCACCTCTTTTTCTGTTTTGTTCAGCATTGCCGCTAACTGCGCGGTGGAAAGGCGGGCGTTTTCGTCCAGAAGAGTCAATAACCGATCCATATCAATACAGTCCTCCTAATATGTTTCTCATAATCTATTCTTAAAAGGATGCGCTTCCCTTTCAGGAAGCGCTTGTTATTCAATGGGAAGAAAAACAGGTTCATGGCGCACATAAACGGTAAAGTGGCTGTACCCGATTTTTCGGAGCAGCGCCAGCCCCTGTTCAATTCCACCGCCAACATCCGCCCAGCGGTGTGCATCCGAACCGAGGGTAATCAGCTTACCACCCAGTTCCCGGTAACGGCGGATAATCGCTTCATCCGGCATGGTCGTTCCCAATTTCTGCCGAAATCCGGAGGTATTGACCTCCAGAGCCTTGCGCTTCTGAATCAGAAGCTTTAAGACGGAATCGATTTTCTCCCGATAAAGCTCGTTCCGGATGGTCATACCGTGTTCGCCAACAATGTAGCGCCAAGGGTAGGTCAAGTGAGCAAGGGAATCGAAACGCCCCCATAAAATGGTTTCGGTGATTTCATCAAAGTAACGGTTGAGTACATCGTCAAGCCCGATGGTAGAATAATCCAGTTCGTAAAAGTCTTTCAGGTTTTTGACATTGTGCACCGAAGCCAAGACAAAATCAAAATCGCACGAATCCAGAGCATCTTCCGCCGCAGACAGATCCTGCATAGGCTGTCCGATTTCAATTCCGGCATAAACATGCAGCCTGTCGCGAAACACGGCAGCAGCCTTGCGCGCTTCAAAAAAGGACTGGCGGATGCTGCGGTCGTACGCTTCTGCGTAATAAACGTTGCATTCACAGTGATCTGTTATCGTAAGAGCGTACAGCCCAAGCCGTGCCGCATTTTCACACATCATCATTGTGGGGTCATTGCCATCGCGGGAGCAGTCGGAATGCACATGGCTGTCTGAGATATATCGGTATTTCATAACGCTTGTAACCACCCTTTCACTGCCGGTCGGAATGTTCGCCCAGTCCCGCGGTCCGCCGAACTTCCGCTCCTTTGTACGCGGGAAAGAACCAAACTTCCCGTTTGAAAATCGCGTTTTTCAAAGCTTTCCTTCTGCTTCAATAGTTCTTAGTAACTTCCTTTATCATAGTTTAATCAGCTGTTTCTTTAAATTAGTATCATATATATAGTATCATAAATCAAAATACAATGAAACGTTATTAATAAATATTTCACTGAAAAAAAAACACAAACTTTTTAAACACATTGCCCACGGACAGGATTTATGCGGTTTTTCGGCAGTTTTTCGGCAGTATTGACAAGATTTCGATTCTCGTTCATAATGAAAATTATATTTAAATATTCATTCTGGAGGTAATTTTTATGCGCGCGGTTATTACTGTAATTGGCAAGGACATGGTAGGTATTTTGGCCAGAGTTTCCACGATTTGTGCGGAAAACGGAGTCAACGTAGTAGAAGTAACCCAATCAATTCTGCAGGAGCTTTTCGCCATGATTATGTTGGTAGATATTTCCAAATCCACCGTTCCGTTCAGTGAGCTTTCTGACAAGCTGACCGCCATAGGAAATGATATGAATTTGACCGTGCATGTCATGCACGAGGATATTTTCAATTCCATGCACCGCATTTGAACATACTCCATTTGTTCCGTAAAAGACGAGAACCATGGGAACAGCCGTGAATGACGGAGCAAAGTGCCGCGTGCGGTTTTCGAAATCCCCTTCACGGTTTCGAAACCTCGCCGTATTTCTTCCCAGAAAGGTTGATAATTAATATGGTAAATTCACATGATATACTGGAAACCATCAATATGATTGACAACGAGAATCTGGACGTGCGCACCATTACGATGGGAATTTCGCTGCTGGACTGCGTTGATCCAGACATTGAAAAAGCGTGCGATAAAGTTTACGATAAAATTTGCAGGTACGCGCAAAATTTGGTCAGAACCGGTGAAGATATAAGCAAGGAGTACGGCATTCCGATTATCCACAAAAGGATTGCTGTAACACCGATTGCCATGATTGCGGCGGCCTGCCCCGGGAAAAACCCTGTCCGGTTGGCCAAAGCACTGGACCGCGCGGCCAAGACGGTCGGCGTAAACTTCATCGGCGGGTATTCCGCACTGGTTCACAAGGGATTCGCACCGGGCGACTACGCGCTGATTGCAAGCATCCCCGAAGCGTTGAGCGAAACGGAACTGGTTTGTTCCTCCGTTAACATTGGCTCGACAAAAACGGGCATCAACATGGACGCAGTGGCAAAAATGGGTTCCGTTGTAAAGGAAACCGCCCTGCGCACCGCCGACCGCGACTGCATTGGTGCGGCCAAACTGGTGGTGTTTTGCAACGCGCCGGAGGACAACCCGTTCATGGCGGGCGCGTTCCACGGCGCAGGCGAACCCGACTGTGTCATCAACGTGGGCGTTTCCGGCCCCGGTGTGGTGCGTGCGGCGCTGGCGAAAGCAGGCGACTGTGACCTGACCGGTGTGGCGGACATTGTAAAAAAGACAGCATTTAAAATTACCCGCATGGGCCAGTTGGTCGCACGGGAAGCCTCCCGCAGGCTGTGCGTACCGTTCGGCATTGTGGACCTTTCCCTCGCCCCCACGCCGGCAGTCGGCGACTCGGTCGCGCACATTCTGGAAGAAATGGGGCTGGAATCCTGCGGCGCCCACGGCACAACCGCAGCCCTTGCCCTGCTGAACGACGCGGTTAAGAAGGGCGGCGTCATGGCTTCTTCCCACGTTGGCGGTCTTTCCGGCGCGTTTATTCCGGTTACCGAAGATGCTGGCATGATAGCGGCGGCCCAGTGCGGCGCACTGAGCATTACGAAACTGGAAGCCATGACGGCGGTCTGCTCCGTTGGTCTGGATATGATCGTCATTCCGGGCGACACGCCGGATGAGGTGATTTCCGCGATTATCGCGGACGAAGCGGCAATCGGCATGGTCAATTCTAAAACCACGGCGGTCCGCCTAATTCCCGCCATCGGCAAAAAGGCAGGCGACGAACTGAACTTCGGCGGTTTGCTGGGCAGCGGCCCCGTAATGGAAGTCAACTCGTATTCGCCGCTGAAATTCATTCAGCGCGGAGGAAGAATCCCTGCCCCCATGCAAAGTTTAAAAAATTAGAGAAAGCTGTTAATTGTATTCCTTTTCAGCCGATAAATAAATGAAAATATAGTTTTTGGTCAAAGTGTAATATACCATATATAGTATATTTAAAACTTTTTATGACACAAGTGAAAAATTGGCAACCTTCCTAAAAACAAATTTGTTTTTTTGATTTCGTTGCACAGTTTTTCACTTGTAAATTAAAATTTGCGGTCTTATAATATGGTATCATATGGTATCGCCATTAAGGCAAAACAACAAAAAGTAAATAAGGAGGTGCGGTGATCAATGCAGGATTTATTAAAGCAAATCGTTGATATGGACAAAAAAGCCAGAGAAATTACGAATGCCGCCCAAATAGAAAAAATAAATTCCGAAAAAGAAGTCGTTGGGAAACGAGAGCAGATTCGTAACGAATATCTGGAACGAGCCAGAAAGCGGATTGCCCTAAATGAACCGCAGGAGCGTGCCGCCGCGGAGGAAAATTGGGAAATCAAGAAAAAGAAAAACGCAGAACTTGCTCAGAAAATGGATCAGCTTTATCAAGAAAAGGGGGACACTTGGGTTAAGGCAATCGTTTCTAGAGTGATAGGAGAGTGATTGTGATGCTTGCCACCCTGGCATCCAATGCAATATTGTCAAAAGCGCGCGCCATGTATGGCAGACGCCTGACAGAACAGGACTACAAAGAACTGCTCAACTGTCAAAACGTCAGTGAAGTTGCCTTTTACCTGAAAAATCAAACCCACTACAAACAGGTGCTGGCCGGCATCAACGAAAATGCCGTACACCGCGGCCAGTTGGAAGCAAAGCTAAAGCAGAAACAGTTTGAAGATTACGATTCCCTATGCCGCTACGAAATAACGGTGGGAGAACGGTTTGCGAAATATCTTTTGGTGCACAGTGAAATCGAACAGATTCTGCACGTTCTTATCCTGTTAGATGCCGGCAAGCCGGAAGAATACCTTTTCGAGCTGCCGATGTACCTCAGCCGCCACGCCAGCATGGATATGGATAGGCTTAGCAAAATTCGAAGTTATGACGACCTGTTGCTAGTGCTGGACCGGACCCCGTACCGGGAAATTTTGGAACCGTTTAAACCGGTTAAGGACGTACCAATCAACTTTACCGGAATTGAAAACGCGCTTTATGGTTATCTGTATCGAAATCTTTACGAAGTAATCGATCACTACACAAAAGGGGAAGCGCGAAAAGAACTGCACGAAATATTTGATACCTACCTTGATTTAGACAATTATTCGCGCATTGTTCGCATGAAAGTATCCTATCAGTGCGGTGCAGACTTCATTCAAAGTTCTCTTCTCCCCTTCGGGTCGCTGGACCCGGCTACCATTAAGCAAATGGTGGATGCTGAAACCGAACAGCAGATTTCAGAGATTATGCACAGGACGAAAATCGGCAGACGAGCACTGGATATTCCGTACTCCTATGTCGATGAAATTCCAAAACGGATGCTTTACAAAATCTGTCGTCACAACATTTACTTTTCCACACATCCCGCTGTTGTAATGATGTCCTATCTGTTTTTGGTACAATGCGAACGCACCGATATTATCACAATCGTGGAAGGCGTGCGCTACAAGTTACCACCTGATGAAATCCTGAAGTTGCTGATTATACCGAATTATAGAAGAAAGGAGTAATTGATGGTTGGCTGTTTTAAAAATTGATGTCATCAGTATTATTGGACGAATGGCCGATTTGGACGAGGTTACCGCGCTTTGCGGCAAGTCCGGCGTATTTCATCCCGACAATGCGCTCTCCTTTTACTCCGACACTTCGGATTTCTCTCCTCTAAATGAAGAAAATCCCTATGCAGAACCGCTGCAGCAACTAAACGGTATTCTTTCCGATCCATCCGAAGCGCCAGGACTGATTCCCTATTCCAAAGAAGATCAGCCCACGATGAGCCCAGAAGAAATGAGGAATTTCGCGCGGTACATTTCTGGCGAATATGCCGATTTGCAGCGCCAACTGGCTAAGACAGAGGAAAACATTAAAGCTTACTCCGAACAAATCGATGAAATTTCCCATTTTGTCGGTTTGGATGTAAACCTGGACGAAGTGCATGCCTGCGAATACATAAAGGTTCGCTTTGGCTCTCTTCCCAAGGAAAGCTTTGAAAAACTGAACGCTTACACGCAGAATCCCTATGTAGTCTTCTTCCCCAGTTCCAATGACGACTCCTACTACTGGGGTGTTTATTTTGCCCCAATCAGTGAAGTCAGCGAAGTGGACCGAATTTTTTCCAGCCTGTACTTTGAACGCACTAGGCTGGCGGAAATGACCGGCACTCCGGAATCTGCTTTGGAAGATTACCGCAGAAAACTTGCCGACGAAAAGGCTCTTCACAAAAGCATAGAGGCAAAAATTGAGGATCTGCTCAAAACCAACCAAAAGACCTTTCAGACGGTTTACTGGTGGATGACCGAGCAATCCGTATACTTTGGAATTCGCCGTTACGCTGCCCGGTATAACGGGAACTTTATTTTGACCGGCTGGATTCCGAAAGAGAAGGAACAAGAATTCACCAAAGCGCTTGACCAGGTGGAATCCATTGAATATTCGGTGGAGGGCGCAGAGGAACAGTTGGAGCACTCCCCACCAATCAAGCTCAAAAACAGAAAATTGTTCAGTCCGTTCGAGTTTTACGTTGATATGTACGGCCTGCCCGCATACGACGAAGTCGATCCGACCCCGTTCGTATCCCTGACTTACATGATTCTATTCGGAATTATGTTTGCCGACTTAGGGCAAGGGCTGGCCGTTTCCCTAATCGGTTGGCTGATGTGGCAGAAGAAAAAAATGCCGCTTGGCAGGATTCTGGTACCGTGCGGGATTTCCGCCGCGGTATTCGGTACTCTGTTTGGTTCGGTGTTCGGTTTTGAACACGCACTGGATCCGCTTTACATCAACCTGCTAGGCATGAAGTCAAAACCCATTGAGGTCATGGAACCGACCACCACGACAGGAATTATCTATTCCGCCGTTGGAATCGGAATTTTCCTTGTGATGTGTGCAATGCTGATCAACATCTACTCTTCTCTGAAAAGAAAGCATTACGCAGACGGGCTGTTTGGGCCCAGCGGCATCGCCGGATTCATTTTTTACACATCCTTGATTTTCGGGTTCGGCGGACAGGCACTTTTCAATTGGAAAATTGTCACCCCTGCATATGTAATCTGCCTGATTATTGTTCCGATTCTTGCCATGTTTTTCCGCGAGGTTCTCGGCAAACTGGTAGAACGAAGCCCGGACTGGAAACCCAAGAGCTGGGGGGACTTCATCATGCAGAACTTTTTTGAAGTCTTTGAATTCCTGCTGAGTTACGCAACCAACACCATGAGCTTTCTCCGTGTGGGCGCGTTCGTTTTGGTTCACGCCGGCATGATGATGGTGGTGTTTACGCTTGCGGAAATGAGCAGCGGTATCGGATACGTCCTTGTTCTGATTATAGGCAACGCATTTGTGACCGCACTGGAAGGACTGCTGGTTGGTATTCAGGTACTGAGGCTGGAGTTTTATGAAATGTTCAGCCGCTTCTTTGAAGGCAGCGGCCGTCCGTTTAAACCCATTGTTGTTCACGCGGAGCAGTAATCGCTGCCGCGAATTAATACTTTCTATTTCATTTTTTAATTTTTGGAGGCTAATGTTATGAATTTCGTATTATTTTGCATTCCCGCTGCATTTCTTGCTGTTTCCGTATTTTTTGCCATTCGTGCCGTGAAAAAGGGGACAAAGAAACAAAGTGCTGTTGTCACTCAGCTTTTGGCGTTTGTGGCAGTATGTGTAATTATGTTCGCGTCCCCTGTCATTGCTAACGCGACTTCGACCGGCGGCACCAACACGGCTGCTGCCACCACACAGTCCCAGCAGGCACAGGGCACCGACTGGAATAAGGGCATGGGCCTGATCGCGGCTGCTCTGGTTACCGGTCTTGCAGGTTTTGGCGGCGGTATTGCGGTTGCAGCAGCTGCTCCGGCAGCAATCGGTGCCACCAGTGAGGATCCGAAAGCATTCGGTAAAGCTTTGATTTTCGTTGCTTTGGGCGAAGGTATTGCACTGTACGGCCTGCTGATCTCTATTCTGATTCTGAATAAAGTCTGACCGCTGAAAGCTGAGGTGCATAAAATGCGCTTTTATTTAATCAGCGATAATGTGGATACCCAAGTTGGCATGAGGCTGGCAGGCATTGACGGGGTTGTGGTTCACGAAGCCGCCGAGGTGCAAAAAGCGCTGAAAGAGGCAATGGCTCGCGAGGATGTTGCTGTGGTATTAATCACGGAAACCCTCCGGGAGCTTTGCCCGGACCTGATTGACCAGCTGAAACTCAACCAGAAGCGCCCGCTGATTGTTGAAATCCCGGACCGGCACGGCAACGGCCGTACGAAGGATTCCATCACCCGCTATGTCCGCGAGGCCATCGGGGTTAAAATTTAGGCCGCTTGTTATGGCGGAACGGGGGTTACACTATGGCGAACAATGAAGAAAAAATAAATAAGTTTAATCTTGCCATCAATCATTACGCCGAAGAGCAGCGAAAGAAAATTGAGCAGGAAATCGCCGAATTCAAACAAAAGGAACTGGAAGACGCCGAAGTGGAGGCTCTGACGGAAGCCTACCGTTTGATTCACAAAGAAATGTCCGAAATGCGCAACGGAATCGCCAAAGAAATGGCCCGCCGCGAAATGGACGGCCGCAGGGAACTGCTGGAACAGAGAAAAAGAATTACTGCAGGGGTGTTTGAAAAAGCGAAGCAGCAGCTGATTCAGTTTACAGAAAAAGAAGAGTACGCTGCGCTGCTTCAAAAATTCACCGCAAAGCTGCCCGCAAAGCTCCATCGGCCCGGCACAGTGATTGAAATAAGACAAGAAGATGAAAAGTACGAAGAAATGATAAAAAGCACTTTCGGCAGTGACTGTACAATAAAAGTCGAACCCGGAATTAAAATTGGCGGCATTCGTGCCTATAATTCGGAAATCGGCATTTTGGCCGATGAAACGCTGGACTCCATGCTGGAGGATCAGCGCGAATGGTTTGAGGAAAATTCCGGCATGACTGTGGTCTGAGCCGCTGTCCACTTTTTATCGGAGATGATTAAATGGAAAATCAGAATGTGATATATGGCATTAACGGACCGGTTGTGACCATACAGAACGCGCGCGACTTCTCCATGATGGAAATGGTGTACGTCGGCAAGGAGCGTCTGGTCGGTGAAGTCATCGGCATGACCGATAAACTTACAACGATTCAGGTCTATGAGGAAACAACCGGCCTGAAACCGGGCGAACCGGTTTACGGCACGGGCAGCCCCATGAACGTCACGCTTGGCCCCGGCATCATCGATAATATCTTTGATGGTATCGAACGTCCTCTGAAGGAAATTGCCAAGGAATCCGGCTCGTTCATTTCACGCGGAAGCAGTGTTTCTCCGCTGGACGAGTCCAGGGAATGGGATGTTACCATTACGGTAAAAGTCGGTGATACGCTAAAGGGCGGCGATATTTACGCGGAATGCCCGGAAACGACGATTATCAAGCATAAATGCATGGTTCCGCCAAAGATTTCCGGTGTTGTCACCAAAATTGCAGAAAACGGCAAATACCATGTAAACGATACCATTGTAGAGCTGAAAGACGAAAAGGGCAAAATTCATCCGCTATCGCTGTGCCAGCGCTGGCCGATTCGTACGCCCCGTCCGGTCAGCGAACGTTTGCAGACGACCATTCCGCTGATTACCGGTCAGCGTATTATCGATACCCTCTTCCCCATTGCCAAAGGCGGTACAGCCGCCATTCCAGGCGGATTCGGTACCGGTAAAACTATGACGCAGCATCAGTTGGCAAAGTGGTGCGACGCAGATATTATTGTCTACGTTGGCTGCGGTGAACGCGGCAACGAAATGAGCCAGGTTCTGGACGAATTTGCCGAGCTGATCGACCCGAAATCCGGCCGGCCGATGACCGACCGCACTGTACTAATTGCCAATACGAGCAATATGCCTGTTGCCGCGCGTGAAGCTTCTATTTACACCGGTATTACGCTGGCGGAATATTACCGCGACATGGGTTACCACGTGGCCATCATGGCAGACTCCACTTCCCGCTGGGCGGAAGCGCTTCGCGAAATTTCCGGCCGTTTGGAAGAAATGCCCGCAGAAGAAGGCTTCCCGGCATATCTGCCGAGCCGCCTTTCCGAATTCTATGAACGCGCAGGTATGGTAAACAACCTGAACGGCAGCAATGGTTCCATCACCATCATCGGTGCCGTTTCCCCTGCCGGTTCCGACTTTTCCGAACCGGTTACCCAGAACACAAAGCGCTTTACCCGCTGCTTCTGGGCACTGGACAAGGCTCTGGCTTATGCCAGACATTACCCGGCCATTAACTGGACACAAAGCTACAGCGAATATTTTCTGGACCTTGACCCGTGGTTCACCAAGGAGCTTGGGGAAGATTTTATCAAATACCGCAAATCAATCAATCGTTTGCTGCAGGAAGAAAGCAAGCTGATGGAAATTGTAAAGCTGATTGGCTCCGATGTTCTGCCGGATGACCAAAAGCTGGTCATCGAAATCGCGCGTCTGATCCGTGTCGGTTTCCTCCAGCAGAATGCGTTCCATGCGGAGGATACCTTCGTTCCGCTTGAAAAGCAGAAGCTGATGATGAAGGTTATTCTTCACATGTACCGCAAGTCCAAACAGCTGATTGCTGCCAACGTACCGATTTCAAGCATTATGAATACCGGTCTGTTTGACAAGCTGGTAAAGATGAAATACGATATTCCGAACAACAAGCTGGAACTGTTTAACGATTATATTGCAGAGATCGATTCGGCCCTTGCGGGGATCATGTCTGCCTGAGTCCGTTTTCGGACAGAATACTGATTTTCCTTGAGATGTTCTTCGTTAAAGACCGTTTCAAGGAAGATCCGTGTAAATCAAATTAGTGAAGAAGGTGGTTACACCATGATTCTTGATTATATCGGCGTTAAAGAAATCAACGGTTCCCTAATCGTGCTGGACGATGTGGAACACGCCTCGTTTGAAGAGGTGGTCGACATTCGCATGGACGATGGAACCGTACGCCAGGGCAGAATTGTGGCAATGGATGGAAACCGCGTCGTGGTACAGGTGTTTCAGGGCACGCGCGGAATCTCTCTAAATAATACCCGCACAAGACTGATGGGTCATCCCATGGAAATGCCGCTGTCCCCCGAAATTCTTGGACGCGTGTTTAACGGCGCCGGAAAGCCGATTGACGGACTGGGCGACATTTTCCCGACAAAACGCGCCAACATTAACGGCACGCCAATCAACCCGGTTTCCAGAGTTTACCCGAGGGACTACATCAATACTGGTATTTCAACCATTGATACGTTGATGACCCTGATTCGCGGTCAGAAGCTGCCGATTTTCTCCGGTTCCGGTATGAAACACAACGAGCTCGCCGTTCAGATTGCCAGACAGGCAAAGATTCGCGATGCAAACGGCGACAACTTCGCTATTGTATTCGCCGCCATGGGCGTAAAGAACGACGTTGCGGAATACTTCCGCCGTTCGTTTGAGGAATCCGGCGTCCTGCAGCGCGTTGTAATGTTCCTGAACCTTTCCAATGACCCAATTATTGAACGAATTCTGACCCCGCGCTGCGCGCTGACCGTTGCAGAGTACCTTGCGTTTGAGCTTGACATGCATATTCTTGTCATCATGACGGATATGACCTCCTACGCGGAAGCACTTCGTGAATTCAGCTCTTCCAAGGGTGAAATTCCAGGAAGAAAAGGTTATCCGGGTTATTTATACTCTGACCTTGCTTCTTTGTACGAACGCGCGGGCATGGTAAAGGGAAAGAAAGGCTCTGTTACGCAGATTCCGATTCTGACCATGCCAAACGACGATGTTACACACCCGGTTCCAGACTTGACCGGTTATATCACAGAAGGCCAAATTGTGCTGGACCGCGCACTTGACAGCGCCGGAGTTTATCCGCCGGTTTCTGTGCTTCCTTCCCTGTCGCGTCTGATGAAAGACGGCATTGGCGAAGGCTTTACCCGTGCAGACCACGCCGCTGTTTCCAACCAACTGTTTGCTTCTTACGCAAAGGTAATGGATGCCCGTTCGCTTGCCTCTGTTATCGGTGAAGAGGAACTCTCCCCAACGGATAAGAAATATATTGAGTTCGGCAAACGGTTTGAGGCGCGGTTTGTCAACCAAGGCGCAAACGAGAACCGCTCCATTGACCAGAGCCTTGACCTTGGCTGGCAGCTGCTTGCCACCCTCCCCCGCGAGGAACTGGATCGTGTGGACAGCGAAACACTGGATCGGTATTATGAAAAGGCCAAACAGCAGCTGGAAAGCGGCGAAAAGTCCCAAAATAGCATAGACGCGGAACCGAACGAAAGCACCGAAAGTGATGAGCCGGTTTGATTCCGCTCCGTACCGGAGGAGGTGACCCGCCTTGGGTAATCAGATTGTACCAACCAAAGGCAATCTGCTAGCAACTAAAAAATCGCTTGCCCTGTCCCGCACAGGCTTTGAGCTGTTGGACCGCAAGCGCAATATCTTAATCCGGGAAATGATGGCACTGATCGGCCGGGCTGCAACCATACAGAACCAGATCGACGATACGTATGAGGAAGCTTATGCTGCGCTTCAAAAAGCCAATATCACGCTGGGAATCAGCGCGGAGCTTTCCCTTACGGTTCCGCTGGACAACAACCTGAACGTGGCCTACCGCAGCGTTATGGGCGTGGAAATTCCCATGGTGTCCCTGAAGGAATCCAAAATTCCGATTCCCTTTGGATTGAGGTCAACCAACATTGAGTTGGATAATGCATATAATAAATTTAACGATGTAAAACGCCTGACGGCGGAACTTGCCGAAGTAGAAAACAGTGTTTATCGTCTGGCCGACGCCATTAAAAAGACACAAAAACGCGCCAATGCTTTGCGCAACATCATGATTCCCCGCTTTGAGCAGACCGTGAAAATCATTACGGATGCTCTAGAAGAAAAGGATCGTGAAGAGTTCTCCCGTTTAAAGGTAATTAAACAACAGAAAAGCAATCAAAACAATTCTTAAGAACAAAACCCCGGCGCGTGTACCGGGGTTTTATTTTGTGAAATAATAAAAGAGAGCCGGTTCCGTTTTTTATGCGGAAACCGGCTCTTTTAGAATCAAAGACAGTCAAGAAGCATCTGGCGTATTAGAAATTTTATAGCAAAGTGTCATCAGGCTGTCGCTCAGATGCACATTTTCCACCAGTGCGTCCGGATATTTCATAATAATGTCGTAGTGACTGAAATTCCAGAAATTGCGCACACCGATATTATACAGACGTTCCACCAGTACGGCGGAAGCTTCTCTGGGAACGCACAGTACCGCCATCGAGGGCATATCGGCCTGACAAAACTCTTCCAAACTGGCAATATCCTGCACGGTAAGGCCGTTCACCGTTTTGCCGATTTTCTGCGGCGCGCTGTCGAAAATACCGATTAGATTGAAGCCATCATCTTCAAAAGACATATGCGAAGCGATCGCCTGCCCCAGGTTGCCGGCACCGAGCAGAATCGTTTTGTACCCGTTTGACAAGCCCAGGATATGGGCGATTTCTTCACAGAGCTGGTCCACCATATAACCGTAGCCCTGCTGGCCAAACCCGCCGAAACAGTTTAAATCTTGACGGATTTGCGATGCGGTAAGACCCAGTTTTGCCGAAAGCTCGGTGGATGAAATTCGAACCACGCCTTTGCTTCTCAGGTGTTTTAAAAAACGATAATACCGGGGCAGCCGCCGGATGACAGACATTGAAATATTCTCGCGTTTTGGCACAACGCATTACCTCCGTTTATCCTGCTTAAATTACAGTTTCAAAGCAAGCCTTTTCCCAATTTCCCGAAGAAACGTCTCCGTATCAACCGACTGCTTGTTGGGCAGTGTGGAAAGACTGGCAAGATCGCCGGTCATGACGCCGTCTTCAATGGTCTGCAGGGACGCTTCTTCCAGCATTTGTGCAAAACGCATCAATTCCGGCAGGGCATCAAGCTCTGCGCGCTTTTTCAGTGCGCCGGTCCATGCAAACAAAGTCGCCATCGAATTGGTAGACGTCTTTTCCCCTTTCAGGTGCTTGTAATAGTGGCGCTGCACGGTACCATGCGCCGCTTCATATTCGTACACCCCGTCGGGGGAAACCAGAACGCTGGTCATCATGGCCAGACTTCCGAACGCCGTCGCGACCATATCACTCATAACATCGCCGTCATAGTTTTTGCAGGCCCAAATGAAGCCGCCTTCCGAACGGACAACACGGGCCACAGCGTCGTCAATCAGAGTATAGAAGTAGGTAATTCCTGCTTTTTCAAAGGCCTCTTTGTAATCTTTGTCAAAAATCTCTTGAAAGATATCCTTAAAACGATGGTCGTATTTTTTGGATATCGTATCCTTGGTGGAGAACCAGACATCCTGTTTTGTGTCCAAAGCATAATTAAAGCACGATTTGGCAAAACTTTCAATACTTTTGTCGAGATTGTGCTGCCCCTGAATAATACCGGGAGTCTTAAAATCATGGATCAATGCGCGTTCTTCCGTTCCGTCGGGCCGGGTTACAAGAAGCTCCGCCTTAGAACCGGCCGGAACTGAGAGCTCCACATTGCGGTAAACATCACCATAAGCATGGCGGGCAATGGTAATCGGCTTCTTCCAGTTCGAAATATACGGGGAAATTCCCTTAACCAGAATCGGAGCGCGGAACACCGTACCGTCCAGAATTGCGCGGATGGTTCCATTCGGAGATTTCCACATCTCTTTCAGATTGTATTCCTTAACGCGCGCGGCGTTCGGGGTAATAGTGGCGCATTTGACCGCCACGCCGTATTTTTTCGTGGCATTCGCGGAATCCAAGGTCACCTGATCATTGGTTGCATCGCGGTTTTCCAAACCGAGGTCATAGTATTCCGTTTTCAGGTCGACATAAGGTGTAATCAGAATGTCTTTTATCATCTTCCAGATGACGCGGGTCATTTCATCCCCGTCCATCTCGACCAAGGGTGTTTTCATCTGAATTTTATCCATATTTTAATGACCATCCTTTCCCTGCGAACCGGAAGTCCCGCTGCACCCAGCGTGCGGAACTTCCCCGTCCAGCTGAAAAACTGCACAGGCAGTTAGTTTTGTTCTCTGGTATAATTCAACAGGCCGCCTGCCAAAACCATATTGCGCTGACGGTCGGTCAATACTGCTTTCACTTCAAATTCGGTGCCTTTTGTTTTGTTTTTCACAAGAATCTTTCCGTGGTTCTGAATGGCCTCACGGATATTCGGCAGTTCCAGTTCGTCCATCTGGTCGATGGTATCGTAATCGGCTTCGTTTTCGAAGACCAGCGGAAGAATTCCGGCGTTTGCCAGATTTGCGCAATGGATGCGGGCAAAGCTCTTCACAATCACCGCTTTAATGCCAAGATAGAGAGGAACCAGCGCGGCGTGTTCACGGGAAGAACCCTGGCCGTAATTAGCTCCGCCGATGATGATGCCTTTTCCGTTCTGACGGCAGCGCTCCGGAAATTCCTTATCGCAGACGCCAAAGCAGAAGTTGGAAAGGTACGGGATGTTGGAACGGTACGGAAGAATTTTCGCCCCCGCCGGCATAATGTGGTCAGTCGTAATGTTGTCGCCGACTTTCAGCAGTGCTTTCGCTTCAATGCTATGCGGAAGCGCCGTGGTGGTCGGGAATTCCTTAATATTAGGACCGCGCAGAATTTCAACCTTTTCGGCCTCTTTTTCACTAGCGGGCGGAAGAATCATATTGTCGTTAATCAGGAACGTTTCCGGCAGAGCAATCGGATCTTCCTTCCCCAATGTCTGCGGATTGGTCAACACCCCGCTAAGCGCAGAAGCACAGGCGGTTTCCGGGCTGACCAGATAAATCTGTGCGTCGGCAGTGCCGGAACGGCCTTCAAAATTCCGGTTGAAGGTGCGCAGCGAAACGCCCTTGGAATTTGGGGACTGCCCCATGCCGATGCATGGGCCGCAGGCACACTCCAAAATCCGCGCGCCCGCCGAAATCAGGTCGGCAAGCGCACCGTTCTGCGCAAGCATATTGTAAACCTGCTTGGAACCCGGTGCAATCGCAAGGCTGACATCCGGATGAACCGTTTTGCCCTTCAGGATAGAAGCAACGCGCATTAAATCAAGATAAGAGGAGTTGGTGCAGGAGCCGATACACACCTGATCGACCTTAATTGGACCAATCTCGTCCACCGTTTTCACTGCATCCGGGCTGTGCGGACAGGCCGCCAGCGGTTTCAGCGCAGACAGGTCAATGGTAATGGTTTCGTCGTAAACCGCGTCGTCATCCGGCAGAAGTTCTTTCCAGTCGCTTTCGCGGCCCTGCGCTTTTAAAAAGCTGCGGGTAACTTCATCGGAGGGGAAAATCGAAGTGGTTGCGCCAAGCTCCGCGCCCATATTGGTAATAGTGGCGCGTTCCGGGACGGTCAAAGTAGCCACGCCGGGGCCGCCGTACTCCACAATTTTACCCACGCCGCCCTTAACACTGAGGATCCGCAACACTTCCAGAATCACGTCTTTCGCGCTGACCCATGGGCCCAGCTTGCCGATCAGGTTGATTCGCAGCATTTTCGGCATGGTAATATAGTAAGGGCCACCGCCCATGGCAACCGCAACGTCTAGGCCGCCCGCGCCCATGGCGAGCATTCCAATTCCACCACCCGTGGGGGTGTGGCTGTCAGAACCAATCAGGGTTTTGCCCGGAATGCCGAAGCGTTCCAGATGCACCTGATGGCAAATTCCATTGCCGGGGCGGGAAAAATAAATTCCATGTTTTTTTGCAACCGACTGAATATAGCGATGGTCATCCGCGTTTTCAAAACCGGTTTGAAGCGTGTTATGATCGATATAAGCTACGGAACGCTCTGTTTTGACCCTGGGAACTCCCATCGCCTCAAATTCCAGGTAAGCCATGGTTCCAGTTGCATCCTGGGTAAGCGTTTGGTCAATCTTCAAGCCAATTTCGCTGCCGACCGTCATATCCCCGCTAAGCAGGTGGTTTTTTATAATTTTTTGAGCCAAAGTTAACCCCATTGAGTGAGAGCCTCCCGTTTCTTTTCTAAATCAGTATAGTGGACAAAGATATTATTAAATATATAGTTATTATCTTATAAAATAGGCGGCTTGTCAATCGGCTTGTCAGGATTATCATTGCGAATGAGAAAATGGAACGTTCTTTTCTTGATGAAAATCAAAACAAATGCTATAATAATGTTTACGAAATTATTGCCGCTTTTTGTGTATGAGATTCCGCCTCCTACGGCAAACTAACCGAAGGAGGGATTGTGAATGAGTACAACAAGTACCTCGGAAGAACAAAGCGAAAAACAAGTGCAGCAAACGCATCAAATCATTGATACAGGCTCCATACTGACGAGTGACGGCGTCCACACGATTCATTGCCTAACCATTATTGGTCAAATCGAAGGGCACTATATTCTTCCTTCGCAAAACAAAACCACAAAATATGAGCATGTAATTCCGCAGCTGGTTGCCATTGAGGAATCGCCAGATGTGGACGGCCTGCTGATGATTTTAAATACTGTAGGCGGCGATGTGGAGGCCGGCCTTGCGCTGGCCGAGCTGGTATCCGGAATGAAAAAGCCCACCGTATCCTTGGTTTTGGGCGGCGGGCATTCCATTGGCGTGCCGCTTGCCGTTGCCGCAAAGCATTCTTTTATCGCCCCTACCGCAACCATGACAATTCATCCGGTGCGGATGAACGGAATGCTACTGGGGGTACCGCAGACACTGGAATATTTTCAGCGCATGCAGGAACGCATTGCAAAATTTGTGACCCAGAACTCGAAGATGTCGATGGAGCGTTTTTACGAGTTGGCCATGAATACACAGGAACTGGTAATGGACGTTGGCAGCGTTTTGGATGGCCCAGACGCAGTCAGCGAGGGTTTGATTGATTCGCTCGGAACGCTTTCCGACGCGATGGAATGCCTGAACAAAATGATTGATGAAAACCGGAAAAAAGACACCCGAACCGGCACGAAATCAGAGGACAAGTCCAAAACGAAAACAGCATCAAAACCAGCAAAAAGAAAACCCGCTGATTCCTAAAAAGCACTTTTTCCGGGCGGCCCATGCCGCCCGTTACATATAACGGTTAAAACCTTTTGCTTTCCTCAGCGGCGTTTTTAAGTAGTGTTAAGTACAGACAAAAAAGTGGAATTTTAAAATAAAGGTGATCGTACAGTGGCAAGAGGAAAAACACAAACGAAAAGGCCCGCGCAGCATGCGCGGCCGCGCGGCGGAACAAAACCGGCAAAAGCCGCAGCAAACAGCAGGGCAAAACCAATTAAAGACCCGGAAAGAATGCGGCAGAACAATCAAATTCAGGCAATTATGCTATTCGCCGTTTCCATTTTAATGGCCTGTCTGGTGATTATTAACGGTGACCACCTGTGGCTGTGGACGCACAACGTTCTGCTCGGTTTGTTCGGGACATGCGCCATTGCTTGGCCCATCCTGCTGTGTTACATATCCATTGTGACTGCCTTGGAGCGACAGAACAACCGACTGAGCAGTAAGGTGATTATGATCATAATCATCATCACCCTGTTTTGCTCTGCCGTATACATCTTTACAGAGAAGGAAAACACGGCGCTTTCCTCCTATTGGAGCACCCTGAAACACCTGTATGAACTTGGAATTGAGCGCAGCGGTGCCGGTCTGTTCAGCGGCCTGCTTGGGATTCTGCTGGTCGCGGGACTGGGCAGTGCGGGCGCGAAAATCGTCATTATTCTCGCGCTGTTTGTCACGGTCATGATTCTGACCGGTACCAGCCTTGTGGAGCTTTTCCGCGCGATTACCAAGCCGGCAGATATGGTTGCCACCAACTTTAACAACGTACGGGAACAAAGGCAGCTGCAGCGCAGCCGCAGTACAAACATTGATATTGCGCTCGGGCCGGAAGACGAGCTGCCTCAGCATCCAGTACAGTCCCCTGGAAAAACTCCAGCAAAAGAAAAGAGCAAAAAGTTAGAAAAGCTGGAAAAAGTATTTGGTATGAAAGAACCGGTCGTGGAAAAAGTGGAGCCTGCGGCGCCCGCTAAGGAAGCCGCCGCACCAGCCCCCACGGATAAAACCGGTGTAGAGGAAGCCGCCGCCCAATTTGCCGCCCGCAAGCAGGAAACGGCCCAGAAAGAAGTGCAAAACACACCGGTCGGCGTGCCGGTTCAGATGACGATGTTCACCGACGAACCGCCGCAGGACGGAAATTACCACTTCCCACCCGTTTCCATGCTGGAAGCCTCTAAGCAGGTGAACGAACAGGAAGTCACCGAAGAACTGAAAATGAACGGCCAAATGCTGGTACAGACCCTGAAAAGCTTTGGCGTACAGACAAAAATCATGGATATCAGCCGCGGTCCCGCGGTAACACGCTATGAACTGCAGCCCGCTGCGGGGGTAAAAATCAGCAAGATTACCAACCTGTCCGACGACATTGCCATGAACCTTGCGGCTTCCGGCGTGCGAATTGAAGCGCCGATTCCCGGAAAAGCCGCAGTAGGCATAGAAGTTCCGAATAAAAAAATCAGCGTGGTGCGGATGCGCGAGCTGATTGAATCCAACAGTTTCACTACGGCGAAAAGCCGGCTGACGGTCGTGCTTGGCCGCGACATTGCCGGAGAAGTCGTGACGGCCGACCTTGGGAAAATGCCGCATTTACTGATTGCCGGTTCTACCGGTTCCGGTAAATCCGTATGCATCAACTCCTTTATTATCAGTCTGCTGTATAAATCCACTCCGGATGAAGTCCGTTTTCTGATGATTGACCCGAAGGTCGTGGAACTTGGTATTTACAACGGAATTCCTCACCTTCTGGTGCCGGTTGTCACCGAACCGCGCAAGGCCGCCGGAGCACTAAACTGGGCTGTTACGGAAATGCTGAAGCGCTATAAGATTTTCGCAGAAAACAACGTGCGTGACCTGCATGGCTACAATGCACTCGCGGCTTCCTGCGGCTATCAAGATGCGAATGGCCAGCCGATGCAGCACATGCCCCAGATTGTTATCATCATCGACGAGCTGGCCGACCTGATGATGGCCGCGCCAAACGAAGTGGAGGATTCCATCTGCCGCCTGGCACAGATGGCGCGTGCTGCCGGAATGCATCTGCTAATCGCCACCCAGCGCCCGTCTGTCGATGTTATCACCGGTATTATCAAAGCCAACATTCCAAGCCGAATTGCCTTTGCCGTTTCCTCCCAGGTGGACTCCAGAACCATTCTGGATACCGGCGGGGCGGAAAAGCTGCTTGGCCGCGGCGATATGTTGTTCTCTCCGGTTGGTTCCCAAAAGCCGACCCGTATTCAGGGATGTTTTGTCAGCGACGCAGAAATTGAATCCGTTGTTACGTTCGTCAAGAAAACGCAGGAAGCCGGCTATGATCAGAACATCGCGGAAGAAATTGAAAAGAACGCCGTTGCCGATAAGGATTCGGGAGACAGTTCCGTCAGCGACGATACCGACCCCATGATGCCCGAAGCGGTTAAGTGTGTGGTAGAAGCGGGGCAAGCCTCTACTTCTCTGCTGCAGCGCCGCCTTCGCCTTGGCTATGCACGCGCAGGCCGGCTGATTGACGAAATGGAGCAAATGGGAATTGTAGGCCCGCACGAAGGCTCCAAACCGCGTCAGGTTCTAATTACCTACCAGCAGTGGCTGGAAATGAGCATGCGGCAAAACGACGCTATGAACCAGCAAACTGCGCAAAACAAAGAATAAAATTTTTATCTTGTATTAAACTGTATCTAACAGATTCTATTATAAAGGAAAACAGAAGAATGCCTTTTTTACCAATTACCCAGGCAGAAGTAACCGCGTTGGGCTGGGATGCGCCCGACTTTATATTCGTCACCGGTGATGCCTATGTGGACCATCCGTCCTTTGGAACGGCTATCCTTTCCCGCCTTTTGGAAAATTACGGGTATCACGTGGCGATTCTGGCTCAGCCGGATTGGCGCACCAACCGTGATTTTACCCGATTTGGCAGACCGAAGCTCGGCTTTCTGGTCAACTCCGGCAACATTGATTCCATGGTGGCGCATTACACGGTCGCACGCCGCCGCAGAAGTGAGGACGCCTACTCCCCCGGCCGTAAAACCGGACTGCGTCCGGACCGTGCCGTGATTGTTTACACGAAAAAGATTAAAGAGCTTTACCCCGACTCCCCGGTAATCATCGGCGGGCTGGAGGCCTCTCTTCGGCGCTTCGCGCACTACGATTATTGGGACAATGCCGTGCGCCCCTCTATTCTGCTGGATTCCGGCGCAGATCTTCTAGTCTATGGCATGGGAGAAAATCAGACGATAGAAATCGCAAGGCGCCTGAATTTTGGGGAGCCTATCTGTACCATAACCGACATCCGCGGAACCTGCTACACGGTTCCCACAAAGGAATATCGGCCCGGCCCCGCGGTGGAATGCCCCAGTTACGAACAGGTCCAGGAAAATAAACGGGCCTATGCCATATCCTGCCGCAAGCAGCAGGAGGAACAGGACGCGGTGCGCGGGCGAAAAATCATTCAGCGCCACGGGGACCGGATTCTGGTGCAGAATCCCCCGATGCCGCCTCTAACCCAGCCGGAACTGGACGCCGTCTATGATTTGCCATACGAGCGCACCTACCACCCCTGCTATGAGCCGATGGGCGGTGTGCCCGCCATTGAAGAAGTGGAATTTTCCATTACCCACAACCGCGGCTGCTTCGGCGCTTGCAATTTCTGCTCCATCGCGTTCCATCAGGGGCGCGCGATTGCAACACGCAGTGAGGAATCCATTCTGCGGGAAGCCAAAAAGCTGGTGCAGAATCCGCGCTTTAAAGGGTACATTCACGATGTGGGTGGGCCGACGGCAAACTTCCGTCATCCTTCCTGTGAAAAGCAGGCCAAGCTTGGCCTTTGTGGCGGAGGAAAGAAATGCCTTGCCCCGCAGCCCTGCCCTGCACTGAAGGTGGATGAATCGGAATATTTGGAGATTCTTCGAAAGCTTCGCGCCCTGCCGGGTGTAAAACGGGTGTTTATTCGTTCCGGCATCCGCTTTGACTATCTCATAAACGACCCGGATGACACCTTTTTCCATGAATTGGTAAAATACCATGTGAGCGGCCAGCTAAAGGTTGCGCCGGAGCACTGCTCCGCGCAGGTGCTGGACACGATGGGAAAACCGCACATTGAATCCTTCCTGAAATTTGAGAAAAAATTCTTCCAGCTCAGTAAGGAAGCAGGGAAAGAACAGTACCTTGTCCCCTATTTGATGTCTTCCCACCCCGGCTGCACCATGAAAGACGCGGTGGAAGTCGCACTGTTCCTGAAAAAGGAACATCTTCGCCCGGAACAGGTACAAGATTTTTACCCAACCCCCGGTACCATTTCAACGTGCATGTTCTATACGGGGTTGGATCCCTATACCTTGAAAGAAGTCTATGTTCCTCGTTCCGACCATGAAAAGGCAATGCAGCGGGCACTTCTTCAATACTTTGTCCCAAAGAATAAGGATTTGGTCATCGCCGCGCTGAAAGCAGCGGGACGGACCGATTTAATAGGTACGGACGCGCGCTGCCTTGTGCGCCCGAACGCAGAAATGCTGCGCGCGCAAAATAATCTGCACCGGCAAAACAACAACAGAGAGAAGCAAAAAAAATGGAGCGGCAAAAAAGTAAAACGGCGCTGAAGCTGGTTCTTCTGCTTTTGCTGGCCGTCGGCACCATTATTTCTCTTTTGCCCTATGGGGCGGCGGCTTTCCGGCACCGGATTTATTCTTTCTTCGGCCTGACGGATTTTACAGATGCAGCTGACCAAAGTCCCCTTTCCGTCCATGTGCTTGACGTTGGCAAGGCCGACAGCATCCTGATTGAATGCGAAGGAAAGTACATGCTGGTGGACGGTGGAACCATCGACTGTGGGGAACCGGTCGCGGAATACTTGAAACGCCGCGGCGTGAAAACGCTGGATTATGTAGTAAACACCCACCCCGACAGCGACCATATCGGCGGACTGAGTGAAATTATCCGCCGCTTTTCCGTGGAACATTATCTGGCTCCGGCAATCCCATTGGAACTTATCCCATTAAGCGAGGAATACCGTCTGACGCAGGAAGTGCTACACGAAAAAAGACTCGCTTCGTCTGCCCCGAAATTCGGAGACACCTATTTCCTTGGAAAATTAAAAATTCAGGTGCTTGGTCCTTTGAAAACCGGAACCAGTACCAACAATAATTCCATTCTTTTGCGGCTGACTTACGGCAACACACATTTTCTGCTGATGGGTGACGCAGAAAAAGAAGAAGAAGCCGATCTGCTGGCCTCTGGTGCTGACCTTACCGCAGATGTTCTGAAAGTCGGCCACCACGGAAGCAGTACTTCCACTACTGCCGAGTTGATCAAAGCGGTGCAGCCGCGGTACGCGGCGATTTCTGTCGCGGACGACACCAACCACCTGCCCAAAAATGACGTGATCAAAAGACTGAATGATAAGGGCGTGCAAACATTCCGAACCGATATTTACGGAACCATTCTTTTTCTGAGCGACGGCCATTCGGTGCATGTTGCCACAGAAAAAAAGAAACCATAATTACGGCCCGAAGAAAAACGGACCGGCCAAAGGGGATTAAAAAATGAAAACACTGACGATCGATCGCTTTGAAGGAACCTATGCCATTTGCGAGGACGCCGATAAAAAGCTGTTTGCCATTGAAACCTCTGAACTTCCGCAGGGTGCCGCGGAGGGCGACGTGCTAAACGTGGATGACAGCGAAGGAACTTTAAGCATCAATCAGGAACTAACCGAAAAAAAGCGGGCAAAAATGGTGAAGCTGCAAAACAAACTCTTTCAGGAATAAAACGGATAAAATCATTTCCACCCAAAAACAAGGCTGCCGAAAGCAGTCTTGTTTTTTTATAGTTATAGCACCAAACCCTTCCCTAAGGGGATTAATGGAAAAATTCAAATATACCCAGCAGAATGAGAAGAAGTCCGGAAAAGAGCGATGCGTATTTGCCGAAAAGCTTCCCCAGCGCATGCGTACCGAGTACCTCCCCCAAAACCAAGGTTACAAGGCTCAGTATAAAAGTAAATAAAATCGTCAGCGGAAGATTCACTTTGGTAATGCTGGCGGCAATTCCGGTGCCTAGATTATTGACCATCAATCCAACTGCTACCAGAATGGCTTCTTTGTAGTCGATTTTTCCGTTGTGGTTCCGGTCGGATTCCTGCGCATATTCCATCATGTCCGAAACATCTTTCAGCGCCAGTTCCTTTGGCTTCGTCCGTTCTGTCAGCTTAACGATACTTTGCAGAGAAAAATAGAGCCCCAGCAGAACAACGGCCGCCGCGCCAATTGCATTCGCACAGAAATCCGGCAAAAACTGTGAAATATAAGTGCCAAGTGTCATCGACAGGTATGTCCCAATTGTTGTAATGGCGGCAATAATCAAATTTGCAGTAAACCCGATTTTAATTTTTTTCATTCCGTAGGCTGCGCCGATTACCATGTTATCCATATTGAAGGTCAGGCTAAAAAGCAAAGCGGAAAAAATCAATCTAGGATCCCTCTTTCCCAAATTCCGGAATTGCCGCTCTTTTGCCGGCATATCTTCCGCAATTCTGCGTATTTCTTTTATTAGATTATGAGAAAGAAGGGATTTGGTGATTTTAGGGTCGTTCTGTTGTTTGCAAATAACCGACCACGAAAAATTCCACAGAAGAATGAATCGACAAGAAATTAGCGATTTACGGCGCAGGCAAACGGCCGGATACGTCCCAAAGCGCCCATGTGCAGCGCTCTGTAATATCCGGCCAATTTCCGGTAAAAATGAACGGGCGGCCACTTTTCTAAAAAAGAGAAATATGGTACTATGAATGCATTAACATTTAGGAGGTTACATTATGAGCTGGTTACCTTGGGCAATTCTCGGTGCAGTGGTTTTGATTCTGATTCTTTGGGCTGCAAGCAGCTACAACCGTCTGGTTTCGTTTTCTGTCCGGGTAGACAACGGATGGGCACAGGTGGATGTGCAGCTGAAAAAACGCTTTGATCTGATTCCGAACCTTGTGGAAACTGTAAAAGGCTACGCGACGCACGAAAAGCACACCTTTGAAGAAGTTACAAAATGGAGAAGCGCAGCCATGAACTCCAAAACCCCGGAAGAAGCAATGGAAAACAACGCAAAGCTCTCCCGTGCCATTGTGAACCTGTTTGCAACCGCGGAACAATACCCCGACCTGAAAGCAAATCAGAACTTTCTGGATTTGCAGGGGCAGCTGCAAGACATTGAAAGCAAAATAGCGATTGCACGCCAGTTCTATAATGATACCGCGATGAAATACAATGAATACGTCATGCGCTTTCCGTCCAACATTATCGCCTCCATTTTCAAATTCTCCCAGAAAAAGTACTTTGAAATTGACGAGGCAAGCAAAGCAGTACCTCAGGTAAAATTTTAAGATGCGATTGAGGAGGAAACATGCGTAATTCTTTCTTCGCGGTCAAAAAAATCCGAAAAAGAATTTTAGCGGTTGCGGCGGCAGCCTGCCTTCTGTTGTTCACGCTTGGCGGCTGTTCCGATTATCGGGGAGATTCCAAGCAGGTCATCGATCATATAAAAATCGATGCCGAACTGGCGGAAAACGGCGATATGACCATTCGGGAAACCTGGAAAATCAATCTGGAGGACCGCGACCGGGACTACCGCAACTTGTACCGCACCTTTGAGCTGGATTCTTCAAAAGCGGACGGAATCACCGACTTTTCGGTATATGATGAGGATGATAAAGTCTCCTACCATTTTATCGGTGATTTTGACCCGGAAAGCGGCGAATTGGCGCCCGATTATTCCAGTTATACACACCAAACGGGCAACTTGTTTGAGGTAGGATGGTTTATGCCGGCCATCCGGGAAGGCGTTCGTACTTTTATCATTACCTATACGGTGAAAAATATTGTTGCGGTACATCAGGATACCGCCGTGCTGTATCATTTCTTTAACCCCAGGAACTTTTCCCTTCCGATTACGGAAATGGACGGAACCATTCAGTTTCCCTCCGGAGGAGAGCAAAGCGCCATCCGCGCCTATCTTCATTCCACTGCAAAAGGAAACCTGACCATTGATTCCGCCGATAAAATTTCTTTTACCGTGCATGAAATTCCGGCCAAAACCTCAGTAGAGGTCAGGCTGTGCACACCGCCCCACCTTTTCCCCGCCTCCACAAGAACCGACACGCAAACGGTTCTGCCATCGATTACAGCCGAGGAGCAAAAGTGGGCGGAGGATTACCGTGCAGAACAACAGCGGCAGTACCTTTTAGGCATCATCGACGCGGTGGGCGGCGTGGTACTTTTCCTTGCCGGAATCGCGTTATTTATCCTGATTAAGCACAAAAACAGAAGACATTCGGTGGATGTCCCGGAATACACCCGTGAAATTCCGCCGGGAAATTCGCCGGGCGGAATAGCAAACCTGTTCTATTTCTACTCGGGCGGCATCACTAAAAAAGTGGAAGGGCGCGTGTTCAGCGCAACACTTCTGAGCCTTGCACGAAAAGGATTTATTACCTTCGAAGGCCAGCGAGAAAAAGATTTTGCCGTCCGAATTACCGGGAAAACAAAAAATACAGCGCTGACCGAAAGCGAACAGGTCTTTTACAATATGATTTCCACGGTAGCGGAACATTTTAACGGTTCCTTTACCATGAAACAGTTCCGAAATTTCGCAGAAACCGATTTTAAGTATGTGAACGACCATATAAACAGCTTTTTAGCCAGCACAAAGCGTGAAATTTCCACGCGTGGCTATTATGAATCGAAGCCGGCTTACCTTTATGTGTCTATAGGAGTTGGCATTGCCTCTTTGGTGCTTTCATTCATTGTATTGGCGCTCAGTGGGGCGGTGAACAGCACACTGGTTTATATTCCCCTTTCACTGATTCTTTTCGGGGTTCTGCTGATTCTTGCGGGCAGTTCCAAGCAAAAGCTGACCGTAAAGGGGGAACAGGATCTTGGACTGTGGAACGGGCTGAAAAAATATATGCTCGAATTTTCCCGCATGAAGGAATACAGCGTGCCACAGCTTCCCCTATGGGAGGAATATCTGGTATACGCGACCATGATGGGCATTTCCAAACAGGTATGCAGCCAACTGAAAATGGTATATCCCGAACTGAACGACGAAACCTATCTGAATACCTATTGGGGCAACAGCTACCTTTACTATATGTTCGGCCACCCAATGGGTCCTTATGGATACCGCAGTTCGAGCGATGACTTTGGCGCCTCGCTGGCATCCACAATCAGCGACATCAGCAACGCGGCCACCAGACTTGCCAATCCTCCCCCGTCCAACAACAGTGGTTTTGGAGGCGGCGGATTTGGCGGTGGCAGCTTCGGCGGCGGAGGCGGCGGCTTCAGCAGTGGCGGAGGCGGCGGAGTCCGCTAAGTCAAATTTCCAAAATGACAAAAGAGCGGAAACCCTAAAACGGGGCTTCCGCTCTTCTTCTGTGCTGCCGCAACATGATTTTATTCTCAGTCGGCACAAGATTTAAAAAGTTCTGTGAAAAACAGCATTGGAAAAATAATATACAAAAATGCGTCTTGATCGGGCCACACCAGCCATTTCAAGACGCATTTTTCGCTCTTTATGTGTACTATTAATTTTGTTTCTGGTGGTATTCCTTTGCCGCACCGATTAAACCCTTAAACAGCGGGTGCGGACGGTTCGGGCGGGACTTGAATTCCGGATGGAACTGAGCGCCCACGAACCACGGATGATCCGGAAGCTCCATCATTTCCACAATATGATTGTCCGGGGATTTTCCACAGAAAACAACACCGGCCTGTTCCAAACGGTCACGGTAATCGTTATTCACTTCAAAACGGTGACGGTGGCGTTCGGAAATCAGTGACTGATGATCGTACAGCTCGTACGCTTTCGTTCCAGGAGTCAACTTACACGGATACTGGCCAAGGCGCATAGTGCCGCCGCGCTGGACCACATCTTTCTGCTCCGGCATCAAGTCAATCACATGGTTGGTACTCTGCGGGTCAAATTCTGCGGAATTCGCATCGGCAAGGCCAAGCACATTACGGGCATACTCCACAATCGCAAGCTGCATGCCAAGGCAGATGCCCAAAAATGGCAGGCCGTGGGTACGCGCATAGTGAATCGCAGTAATTTTCCCTTCAATTCCGCGCTGGCCGAAGCCGCCGGGAACCAACAGGCCATCCGCACCGGCAAGGACTTGTCCCACATTTTCCTCGGTAATGGTTTCGGAATCAATCCAATTGATGTTTACCTTAACCTTGTTGCCGATGCCGCCATGGGTCAGCGCTTCCGCCACGCTCAAATAGGCGTCATGCAGGTCAATATACTTTCCGACCAGAGCAATGGTGACGCTTTCGGTTAGGGACATGGCCGTGTTGACCATGGTAATCCAGTCGCTCAAATCCGAGCCGGGGGTGTCAAAGCCGAACCGCTTGCAGACGATGTCATCCAGCCGCTCTTCCTTCAGCGCCAACGGCACCTGATACAGAAGCGGAAGGTCCAGATTCTGTATTACGCAGTTTTCCTGCACATTGCAGAACAGGGCAATTTTCTTTTTAATGTCCTCGCCAATTTCCTTTTCGGAACGAAGCACAATCACATCCGGCTGAATTCCAATGGAAAGCAGCTCTTTCACACTGTGCTGCGTCGGCTTCGATTTATGCTCATGGGAGCAAGCCAAATACGGTACAAGGGTAACATGGATGAAAAGGCAGTTATTCCGGCCGACTTCCGTGGCAAACTGGCGAATCGCCTCCAAAAACGGCTGGCTTTCAATATCGCCCACCGTGCCGCCGACTTCAACCAATGCAATATCAACATTATCCTTGCCTTCGTAAATTCGGTTTTTAATTTCATTCGTAATATGGGGGATAACCTGAACCGTGCCGCCATCATAGTCCCCGTTGCGTTCCTTCTGGAGGACATTCCAGTATACTCGGCCCGAAGTCACATTGCTGTTCTGGCTCAGGCTTTCATCAATAAAACGCTCGTAGTGGCCAAGGTCAAGATCCGTTTCCGCTCCATCGTCTGTCACAAATACCTCGCCATGCTGATACGGATTCATGGTTCCGGGATCAACATTCAAATAGGGATCAAACTTTTGCATGGTGATGCGCAGACCGCGCGCCTTCAAGAGCCGTCCGAGAGATGCCGCTGTGATTCCTTTTCCCAATCCGGAAACAACGCCACCGGTGACAAAGATAAATTTTGCAGACATAGTTACCCTCCATCAGTCATTCACTTATTGTACCATCGATTAAAAAACAAACATATCAATTATATCGCCAACCGCTCGATGTTGTCAACGGGCGATTGGCGATATTCTGAAGTTCCGTTTTATAAAATTTTAAACATGGTACCAATAAACGGAAGAGGTTCTTCCCGGTCCTGCGCCGCATGAACAATACCGATAATCATAAGGGCTAACGGAACCCCCCAGGCGATCAGGCCAAGCACGGCATTGATCCCGCTGCCGAACGCCGGAATCAGAAAAACTCCGGAAAATAGATCGGTAAAAATTAGTTTGACGATTCCCTTTAAAATGGCCACGGCGACATCCAAAATAATGGTGAAAATCGTGAGAATTATTCCCTGATTTACATGGAACCGAACTTTGGGATTATCCCGGTCAGCCAAAAGGCCTACCAGCCAAAGCAGCCAAATATAAGACAGAATGCTGAATACTTTCGTATTATCGACAGAATAGCCGGTATAATACGGAGGAGGAACCGGCGGCCGCTGATTGTTGTAGCCCTGAGGATTTCCCTGCGGATTGTATCCACCGTAATAGTTTTGCTGGTTCCAGTCGGAATGATTCGGCTGGTTGTTGTACCACTGCGAATTCTGGTATCCTTGCGGGTTCTGTCCTCCCTGGTAATTTGCCCCGTAGGGCGGCGGAGTATACGGTGGTTGATTTGGGCCGCCGTATGGCGGTTGGTATGGGTCCGTCTGCTGGGGATTTTGGGGACTTCCTTGGTTCGGGTCACGGTTTTGATTGTTTTCGCTCATTTTCATTCCTCCCAATCTCCGTTGCGGATAAAATTACTGATATTTCTGAATTTCTGCCTTCACTATTTTCACAGCCGTTGTTGGCTTGTCATTCTGGTCGGTTTCCACAGCCGCAATTTTATCCACAACATCCATACCTTCAATCACCTGTGCAAAAACCGTATGCCCAATTTGAGCAATACTGTACGCACCGTCCAAATTCGGATTTCCGCCCTGCTCATTATAAAGCGTTTGATAGGCATCGGTCACCTTGGACATGTCGGGCCAGTTCCCACCGTACTGCTGCAAAAATTCATTCGGATACTGCTTGAACACGTTGTAGGCCTGTTTATAATAAGCCCAGTTAATGGGTTCTGAGGTTCCCTTTTGGTTGATGAAGAACTGGCTTCCGTTTGTGTCCGCTCCAGCATTCGCCATAGAAACAGAACCGCGGATATTTACCAAATTGGTGTTAAATTCATCGGCAAATTCTTTGCCCCAAATGCTTTCCCCGCCGGTGCCGTCCCCTTTCGGGTCACCGCCCTGTATCATAAAATCCTTAATCACCCGGTGAAAGGTCAAGCCGTTGTAATAGCCTTTCTGAATCAGGCCCTTGAAGTTTTCAACGGTCTTTGGCGCTGCGTCCGGAAACAAGCGAAGCTTCACAACACCCATACTGGTTGTCAGCACGGCGATGTCTTCCCCTTTTTGCGGCTTTTCCAGCTGATAGCCAAGCTTTTTCCCGTCGTCCGGGCGGATTCTGCCGTCGCTCGCCGCCCCTGAAGAAGCACTCACCGACGAGACCGCAGAAGACGTTGAAGAGGAACCCGAGGCAGTACTAGCCTTGCCGGAACACGCCGTCAAGCTGAAAATAAAAACGGCTGCCAAAGCCGAAACAAGAATTCTTTTCTGATGAGGCATTTCTTTGAAACATCCTTTCCATTTAACCGAAACAGCCAGGTCTAACCGTAAAATACCTGGATTGATTCCGATCCCATATCTTTCATATTCTATTATATAATGAAGCAAGATTCAAGAGCACAAGACGTTAATTAACAATTTAATAATTTTTCAGTCTAGTATTACCTCGAAATTTCACGCATATAGATGAACGAACATGTAAAGGAGGTACTAAAATGTTTGACTACTATCCTGAAGGTTGGTTGATTGACACCCCTGAAAATCGTGCAGCGTTACAGAATATTTCCACGCTAAATGATGCCTGCCGGGATGGACAAATTTTGGAAGGACGCGCGCTGATTTGTGACAGCGCCCACAATTTATTAATTGATCTGGGGTGCATGAAAGGACTGATTCCGCGCGAAGAGGGTGCCATTGGCATTCGCGAGGGTTCCGTACGTGATATTGCGATTATTTCTCGTGTAAACCGCCCCGTCTGTTTTACGATCAGCGGATTCCAAAAGGACCAGGACGGCCGCATGACCGCACTTCTTTCCAGACGGGCGGCTCAAGAAAAATGCATGGCGGACTATATTTCTAAATTGACACCAGGCGATGTGATCAACGCGCGGGTTACCCACCTGGAAAGCTTCGGCGCATTTGCTGATATCGGCTGCGGCATTATTGCACTCCTGCCGATAGACGCGATTTCCGTTTCCAGAATCGACCACCCCCGCGAACGTTTTTCCGTCGGCATGGATATTAAAGTTATAGTAAAATCAGTGGAAAACGGCCGCATTACGCTGAGTCACAAAGAACTGCTGGGAACCTGGGAGGAAAACGCCGCACAATTCACTGTTGGGGAAACAGTGGCCGGCATTGTCCGTTCCGTGGAGCCTTACGGTATTTTCGTAGAACTTACCCCGAATCTGGCCGGGCTGGCGGAAGCGAAAGAAGATGTGGTCCCCGGGCAGCAGGCGAGTGTGTACATAAAAAGCATCATTCCATCCCGAATGAAGGTCAAACTGGTCATTATTGATACCTTCGATTACTCGTACCGTTCCAGCCCGCCCAAATACTTTTTTGAAGGCAAAAGAATGGATCGTTTTGTTTACTCACCGCCGGGCAGTGAAAAGGAAATCTGCACGGATTTCAATGTAAAGTAAAAATTTTCAAAAAACCTGTCTTTTTTCGACAGGTTTTTTCTATATTATAAAGTTTATTTCATATAGAAATTTAATAAATTTCTAATAAAATATAATAAAATACCCGAATTTGTGACAAGAGTATTGAATTTTCGCTATTTTCCCTGTATGATAAGTTAAACTAATAAACAAACGAAGCGAGGCCTGAACCATTCATCTTTCCCATTTCACAATCTAATACAAGGAAGCGAAACCGACATGCTGAAGAATTTAAAACTTGAAAAGAAGCTGTTTCTTACATTTATTCTGGTTGCAGTTATGTTAAGCGTTGGCAGCATATTCAATCTTTCCATGATGTCAAATATGAACCGGCGGTACGGCGACGCGCTGAATCGGTACGGTTTTACCCAAGGGGACATTGGTATTTTCAGTACGGAGTTGAACAACAGCTCCTCGATTATGCGGGAAATTATCTCCTACAGCAATTCTTCCGAAATCCAGGCGGGGCTTGCGCAGTATGAATCCCATATGTCCAACGTGGACAAGTACCTGGAGAAAATGGGAACAGAGCTGTCGGGAGACGCCGAGAAAAAGCTGTACGACTCGGTAAAGAACGACTATGCCGAATATAAGGAAAACAGCGCCTCGGTCATAGAGCAGGCAAAAGAGGACAACGATGAAATGGCGATTAACCTGCTGAACGGGCAATGCGTGCCTTTGATGGACCGAATCAATTCCTCAGTTCTGGAATTAATCCACCTAAAAACGCAAACCGGTACTCAGATTCAAAATCAGCTCAATGTTCAAAACCGCGGCGTAATCTTTGCCATATTGGACATTATGGTAATCGCCATTGGGCTTTCGCTTTTTATCGCCAGGGCGATTTCTCGGGGAATCAGCAAGCCAGTAAAGCAAATGGCTAATGCGGCACAGGAAATGGCAAACGGAAACCTGAAGGTACAGATTGATGTCAAGTCTACCGACGAAATCGGCGAATTGGGTACCTCCCTGCGGCAGACGATCGAATCGTTGAGCTCTTATATTGAGGAAATTAAAGTCAACCTGGCCAAAGTGGCGCAAGGCGATCTGAATATCCGTTCCCAAACCGATTTTAAAGGAGATTTTATTGAGCTGCGGGATTCTATTCTGCAGATTGTGGATTCATTTAACGATGCATTGGTCCTGATTGACCAGGCTTCCAAGCAGATTACAATCGGTTCCAGCCAAGTATCTTCCAGTGCCCAGGCTTTGGCGCAGGGCGCTTCGGAACAGGCAAGTACCGTGGAGGAACTGACCGTTGCCATTGATAAGATTTCCTCTGACATTAGAACCAGCGCAGAGCATGCGGTAAACGTTAGTCAAGACGTGTCTCTTGTTCGTGAAGAAATTGAGAAGAGCAATCAATTGATGCGTGAAATGACGGAAGCTATGAACAGCATCAGTGAGTCTTCGGAACAGATTAAGCAGATTATCAAGACCATTGACGATATTGCTTTCCAAACCAATATTCTTGCTCTGAACGCTGCTGTGGAGGCAGCACGTGCCGGAGCTGCTGGAAAAGGCTTTTCAGTGGTTGCAGATGAGGTTCGGAACCTGGCTGGCAAAAGCGCGCAGGCTGCAAAGGAAACTACCGAGCTGATTGAAAATTCTTCCAGACAGGTGGAAAACGGAAATCGTCTGGCTGACGCTACTGCACGGGCTATGCTGAGCGTCATGGAGCGCGCACGGTCCACGACGGAAACGGTCGCGAAAATTTCCAAACTGACAAAAGAACAATCCCATGCGATTACGCAGGTGACACAGGGTGTGGAGCAAATATCCAATGTGGTGCAGACAAATTCTGCCACGGCTGAAGAAAACGCGGCAGCAAGCGAAGAACTTGCCGGCCAGGCACGTTCCCTGCAGGAACTGCTGAAGCGCTTTCGCCTTCGTAAATTGGACGAGAGCAACCAGCCCAGCGACGAATCGGAAGAACCAAATACGGAAAATGCGGTGTACGAGGCTGCTGAACTTTCAGAGGGCTTCACGGCAGCTCCGGAATTACTGCCACAAACCGCGGTCAACATGAAATATTAAGAGAGCTCTGCCGTCCTACACAATTTTCTCTTTCTCTTTTTTGCTTGCAAATTATATTGGAAAATATTTTTAAGGGCGTGCTGTCAATTACAGCACGCCCTTTTCTTCAATCTATGCAGACTGATACCGAAAAAATATTGTTTTCCTGTACTAATTTTCATTTCACTGCAAAAACTATAACCTGAGGTGAAGAACATGCCTGAAAACAACTTTTTCGCAAATATTGAATCCAACGCATATTTTCAGTCACTGCCGACATTTATTCAGGAAACCATAAAACAAGGGAATTCACAAATCACTTCGGAAGCGGATTTGCGCAAATGCGCGGAAAACCTGATGCAGGGTTCAAAAAAACAGGCTCAAAGCAAATAGCCCGCATGGTAAATGGGCTGATCCCGACAACAATTATCGGGACAAAAGGAGGGTGCTGCAAAATGGAATGAATCCATTTTTCAGTACCCTTATTTTATCAGTAGTAAACGAAGGGATGGTCAAATGGGTACCTTTTATGAAAACAATCCGGACCTACAGTACTATTTTGAAAATCTGCCGATTGCGGTAAAAAATAAAATATTAGAATCCGGCGCGGAAATTTCTACGTTAGGCGAATTGATGCAGGTAGCTGAACATTTTAAAGCGGATTTGAACAACAAACCATCTGCACTGTCATAAAGGTTAAAGAATTATATTTTGCTTTCTTTCCAGCGCTTTAATTCTCCATTGTCAATATAACACTTAATTCCGAAGTATAATAGTAAGTTAACTAAGCAGTACCGCGAAATGAAGGGATCGTCATTTTGCAATTGGGGTCAGAAAGCAGGAAAACAGGCCACGGCCCTAATATTTTTTACTGCGGTTGGGCTTAGACATAATTATCGATAAACAGGAAGTGATTGGAAATGGCAAAGCAGGCGGCGTTTTTTGATATTGACGGCACCATCTCCCGTGAGGGACTCATCAGCGAAATGTTCAAAAAAATGATCAAATACGAACTGATTGACAACAGCAAATGGTACAACGAAGTGGAACCGGCTTTTACCCGCTGGGACAGGCGCACCGGGGACTATGATTCCTATCTACAGAAAATGGTGGATATATACACCGAAACAGTTAAAAGCACAAACGCCTTTCACATTGAGTATATTGCGAAAAAAGTGATTGAACAAAAAGGAGAGCGTGTCTACACTTATACGCGCGACCGCATCAAATGGCATAAGGAGCAGGGGCACGTGGTCATTGCCATTTCCGGCTCCCCGATTGAACTGGTTCGGGAAATGTCCCGAAAATATGGAATGGATGACTACCGAGGCACGATTTACCAAATCGGCCCCAACGGCATTTACAACGGGGAAATTATTCCCATGTGGGATTCCGTAAGCAAGCGAAAGGCAATTTTGGAAATGGCCGACAAATACGGAATTGACCTCTCGCAAAGCTATGCATACGGGGATACCAACGGCGATTTTACCATGATGAAGCTGGTGGGAAACCCCTTTGCCATCAATCCAACGCGGGAGCTTCTTTCCCATATTTTGCAGGACAATGAACTGAAACAGCGCATTACGGTCATTATTGAGCGAAAAGACGTTACTTATCGGCTGAATGTTAACGACCTGAATCTAATTTAAAAGAACGCCGCAAAATAAATCTCCATTTATTTTGCGGCGTTCTCTTTTTCTCTCTGCCTGTCTTGATTTTCCCCACATTCGTCTTCGACCAAATTCAGCCGATAAACCCGAAAGCCCGTGTCGCCGGCGGAGGAAGCCCCGTATTCCGAAATCAGTGCATCCCCCGCTTTGCGGATCCGTTCTTTCCCAATCTCGCAAATGGTGCGGTAGCCTTTCCGGTAGGCAGCATCCGATTGGTCAATCGGCTCAGGAAGCTGCACCATAATAAACCTGCGGGAACCTCTGTCTTGCGCGTTCCGGTTCATGACGGCGTGCGCCGTTGTAGCGGAACCGGAAAAAAAGTCCAAAACCACCGAATCACGGTCGGTCACCATGGATAGCATCCGATCCAGAAGTTTGAGCGGTTTTTTGCCGTTTTTAAACGGCACTTCACCTTCCAGGTCCAGCCTGCCCCAAGAGATATCGTCCCACAGCGTTCCAAGGGCAGCACGCTTGTACACTCGGTTTTTCTCCTTCACCGCGCTGTCGGACAGCCAGACAATCAACGTTTTATTCCAAACATATTTTGTAATCCTTTTTCCCTTGCTCCGTCCGGTTTTTGGAACATATTCATAGGAAATCAACATGCGGTTCTCCGGCGTTACCTGATTCACCTTTATGAGCAGAGAGGTCTGGGCGTTGGTTACCATAAAAATTTTAGAAAAATAGCGGCTGTACACTTCATCCTCCGACAGATTTTCCTGCTTCCTCTTTTCGTTAACGGTAGAAAAGCGGAAATGCCGGTGAACATAAATCTTCAGTCCGTCGCGTTCACAGAGGAGTTCCTTCTTCCCTTCGTCCTCCAAAATTCGGGTGTAATAAAAACCGATCCCGGCGGAACGATGTTCCCGGATATAGTCGGAAATTCTGATTTTTTCGGTCGGCTGCCGCAGTATCATTTTGTCTTTGTTCTTGGCGTACATCAGAACATATTCCGTATTCTTTTTCAGCCGTTTGTCTTCCCCGCCGCCGCTTGCACCGGAACTTGTTTTGGTTTTCACGGTAATTAGATTAATGTAATTATCCTCTCCAAACACCTCACCGCAGATTTTTTTCAGGTTATCCAATTCGTTGTCGTCAATGGATAGAAAAATGACGCCGTCTTCCGCAAGCAAAGAATATGCCAGCAAAAGGCGCGGATACATCATATTCAGCCAGCCGGTGTGGTAACGTCCGTTCGTCTGATGCTTAGCTCCGGTTTTTTTCCAATACTGCGTTTTGCTGTCGTAAAAATTATCGGAATAGATAAAATCCTTGCCGGTATTATACGGAGGATCAATATAGATCATCCTGATTCTGCCGCCGAACTCCGGCTGCAGCAGCTTCAGAATTTCAAGATTGTCCCCTTCCAGATAAAGATTCCCCGTAGCATTCCAGTTTCGGCTTTCCTCCCTGCAGGGAATCAGGGTACCTTTGGCGGGAGTTTGGGACACCTGAAACGATTCCTCTTTCCCGTGCCAATTCAGCTGAAAGCAATCATCCATCAGGCGGCAATCTTCTTCCGAAAAATTCGTTCCGGCCAATGTGTCTCCCCCCTTTGCCTAAAACCTTTCGATTTCAAAATATTATAGCATAATTTAAAATTCTGTTCAATTTAACGGTGCCAGAAGTCTCTTCAACATCTAAAATGACCGGTCGATCCAATAAAAAATGCACCATCCAAAATGGACGGTGCAAGAAAATTATTTATTTTCAGCAGTCGGTTGTCACAAAACCGATGACATTGGCACCGGATGTTTTCAGCCGGCCGTAAGAATCTTTGAAATCACGGTACGGGGTCGAACCACACTTGGCAACCATAATCACAGAGTCGCACAGCGGAGCCAGATTGTCCGCATCCGGGAAGCGAACTTCCGACGGAACATTAACCAAAACGTAATCGAACTTGGGTGCCAGTTCATCCAGCAGCGTTCTGGCTTTGTCGGTGGCAAGGATATCCGAAAGGTCTTCTTCTCCACGGTCAGCTCCAGCAATCAGGCTGACTCCTTTCATGGAGGTTTCGCTGACGGCCTGCTGCGCGGTGCAGGTGCCTTCTAGCACATCGTAAAGGTTGTGCTCCGACTTTACGCCAAGCAGCTGCGCAATCTGCTGGGTACGCACATCGGCGTTAATTAAAAGAACAGATTTTTCCGAGCGGGCCATCGCCTTTCCAAGACCGATGACCACCTCCGCGGAGCCGTTGTTCATGCAGACATCTGTTACCAGGAAGGTTTTTCCTTCCCCTCCCTGATGAACCGCGGCGGCGCGAAGTTTACGAAAACTGTTGAGCTTCTTTTCCTCCGAACCAAATTTATAAGTGGAACCCAAGAAAGGCAGGTTCAGCGCTTCACTTACAAAATCACTGTTGCGAATGGTCTTATCCGTAAGTACAACCACGATGCCAAAGCAGAGATAAATGAGGAATCCGGCGATAGCGCCAAGCACGCCGGTTTTTACCATGGTACGCTTTTTGGACTGCTCCTGCTGAGGAATGGCTTTATCGCTGATGGAAGCGGTAATTTTCGGGGACGGGAACGCATTTTCCAGTCTTTCACCAAGAACCTCAGCCGCCGTATCGGAAATAACAGAGGCCATTTTCGCCACCGGAGTCGTAACCGTTACTTTTACCAGCGGGGCTGAGTTCAACTGAGTTGCGCTGATATTTAGAATCTGATCCTCCTTAATCCCGAGTTTTTGAGCCGTTGCCTGAACCATGTCGGTACCGTTCGCCATGGCGACGGCCGCCTGAACTCTAGTGCTTAAAATACCGGTATACTGCAGCCGATAATCCGTGCCAGCATCCTCGGGGACTTCACAGGAAATCAGAATCGTGCTGGACGCACTGTATTCGTGGTTATAAAAACGAAGCGGAAGCAGAGCGCCAATAAGCGCAAACAAAACCACCACAATAAAATACTGACGGATATGGCGTCTGAAAAATTGTTTCATCTCAGTGAAGCTTACAAAAAGTTCCATTTGATTGACCTCCAATTATCTTTCCAAATTTTTGCCGTCGGCAAAATCAAGCACTTTCTTCAAAATGGATTCCCAGTCGAAATGGGAACGGGCAAATTCGCGTTCCTCCTGAGAGATGTGCCTATTTGCGCGGCATTTTTTCACGAAATCCACTGCCTGAAACAGATCGATCGGGGTATCGTCATTCGATACCTGCAGCGCAAAATCTACGTTTTCATCCTCAAGGGAGTCTTCGCAAGTATATATAAAGGGCAGGCCTTTCGCGCAATATTCCCGTGTCTTTAGGGAAGAGCATGACGTCAGCCCGCGCCGATAGCACCCCAAAGTAGAAACGCCAAGGTCTGCGCGATCATAAATGGCGTCCAGCTCCGCGCCGGTTTTAAAGCCCGGGCATTCCACATCGTCATCCAAACCGTACCGATGAATTAAGGCCTTAAAATCCGGCATTTCCTTGGCATCCCCGCCGACTAGAATAAACCGGATGTTAGGGTCTTCCGCTTTCTTCTTCTTTTTATATTCGTGCATTCCCACCAGAATGCGGTCATAAGCCTGCCACCAAAGAGTACCTGCAACGCCAACAAGGACAATCTCCCGTTCGTTGTTTTTCGGCGGCACCGGGTCCATGTCGTCCACATCGATTCCGTTGCTGATGTTAATGGCCTTTACACCGAAAAAGCGGTCCGCCTTGTTGCCAATTAACACAACGGCATCCACCAGCCCACGCAACTGCAGCGCAGAAAGGCGGTCCTCAGCAGCGGTACCCAATACTTTCATCCGGGAAAAAAGCCTTGCGGAAAACGGACGGACGCCGTTGACACTGTTGATGTAATCTCTAAGATAGGGATAATTCGGCACTTCGATGATCACTTTTTTCGCGCCGCGCGCGCGTGCTGTGCGGCAAAGCTGAATCATTTCAAAGCTGATGCGGTCCAAACGCAGATAGACCACATCAAACGAATGGCTGTTCAAATAGTCCTTCGCCACATCCGCAAACTGATGCATCAGGCCATGCCCGCCGGGAATCGTCCTAGTTTCCACACAGTCCCCCGTGATAAAGCGATACTCCAGACCTTTCCAAAGCGAATACGTTACCTCGTAACCCAGCTTTTCAAACGCCTTTGCCTGCCAGCCGAGCTTGCGAATTACGCCGACATATAGCGTAGCGTCCTCCTGAAAAGTCAAATACAGTAATTTCATTTGCTTATCTCCTCGTAAAACCTGCTGTAATTCACCGACGCATGGAATTTTTTCTCCCACATCGCCCTGGAATTTACACACAGGGCTTTGTACTCCGCATCGCTCAAATCACGGATTTGCCTGATTTTTTCCATAAGGCTGCGCGGAGTAAAATCTTTTTCCAGCAGGAAGCCGTTGAAACCGTCCCGAACCGCTTCGGAGGTTCCCCCTACGTTGGTGGCAACCACCGGAATGCCGAACGAAATCGCTTCCATAATGGAAACGGGAATCCCCTCGCTGGAACTGACGTTGACAAAAACGGACACCGGATTAGAACGGTAAAAATCAAGAATCGCCGTGTTTTCCAGCTGCCCGGCAAAGTTCACGTTTACGTTTTGGGGGAGCTTTTCCGCCTGCTGCCGAAGCTCCTGTTCCAACGGGCCAGAGCCAAGATGCGTCCAGCGAACCGGAAAATCACAGAGTGACAAGGCCTGAATGAGCAAATGCAGCCGTTTGACCGGCACCATGTAGGAACAAGAAACCAAATGAAGCTCCGGCTGCCGTTTTCCCCCGGTTACGCCGCAGTCGGCGGTACCAAGGAACGCAGGCCGGACTTTATCCCGATATTCCGGATACTGCCGGCAGATGGTGTCGGCTCCATTTTGGGAACACGGGTAAAGGCGGTCAACACTGCTCAATAAAAACTTGCGCATCGGAAGATAACCACACAGGGAACGCTCCGGATGAATGTCGAAGCCGTGCGCGCGGGAAATTTGCTTAACCCTTTTTCCGCGTCGCTTCAATTCCTGCGCCAACAGCGCACCCGCCGCCGCCGCGTCATAGAACCAGTAGCTGTAAATCGTTATATCGTCCGCAGCCTGAACCTCTGGAATTTCCAGCATCGATTCATAAAGCTGCACCGCGTTCTTCATAAAAAACAACATTTCATGCAGTCTGGAAAAAGAAAACCGGCCGCTGTGCACCAGGTCAATCATTTCCTGTAATACCGGTGGACTAAACAGCAGCTTTGCATAAGCCGCCTTTCCAAGGCCCTGCTTGCTTAGCGGATAAACCAATATCCCGGTCGGAAGTGTTTTGGTAACGGTGGATTTTTCTTTTAGATTGCAGGGGCAGACTAATATTTTGTCGAATCCGGAAACCGCGTGCAACTCTGCGGGCAAAAAGTCTTCCCCTTTGTCATATGGGAATGCTGCGGTCAGCAAAAGAAGCAGTTTCATTCCTCAGCCTCCAATGCATACGTGGGTTTTTCGCCCTTTGCCGCGCGCACGTGATTCCCATAGTGCAGCATAAGAAGAGCAGTAAAATAAAGAATGGCATAAAAGCAAAAATAAGTAATATTAAAGGTATCGGTCACCCACATGAAGGCAAAGCCACGCGGGATATAAACAAAATCCTTGATGGCCAGCAGGCAGCAGACAACCACCACCCAGGAACGGGTAAGCATGGAAGAAAAGAAGCGGAACGCCACTCCGATCATCATACTGATCACAATCACACCGAAAATACCATAGGCCACAAAAGCCTCTGCAATATAGGAAGTACCAAACCCACCGCCGCTAAGATACCGGGCAGGGTCCACCAAATAGGTTAGCACATGGGCAAAATTATGCGTTGTCTGCACAAAGATGGCATTTTGGACCTCTACAATCGGGGTCAGTCCAAACATTGGTCTGGTAAAAACATTGTTATGCACGAACCGCTCAAACGGGTAAAAAAGGTACAGATACGACTGGGAGCGGTCAAATGAATGAATATTGTTGATGGTCTGTATAATGACACGGAAGGAAGCCCCCTGCGAATCAAAAAAGCTGACAAGCGTTTCGCCCAGGCCGCGGAATTTATTCGAATACCCGGCGCGAATCAGGGCGACAACCTGCAGCATATACATGGCTGCGACGCCGAAAACACCCGCAACCACCACCGTCTGCTTGTTCAGCCTGCGCTTTCCCTTCGGCAGAAGGTTGTCCCGCATCACAAAATAAATAATCAGCATCAGCGCTTCGGTCACAATCGTGGTGCGTCTTCCGGTCAACAAGGAAGAAAGCATGTAAAAAAGGTAAATCAGAAGCGGCCACTTCAACTGCTTTTTGGTTGGCATTGTTGCAAGGAAAACCGCAAACGACGGCACAAAAAACATAGAAAGGCGGCTGATGATTCCCGGAATATCCTGAGTGTCTGTAAAAGAGCTCAGGTATCCGTGGCGCAAAACATTCAGTGCGCTTTTTGACAACACATACAAAAACGGTACGGAGCTGACAAAGAGAATAATTTCACTAAGCTGGCGAAGAATCGGCGTAATAGCGTTCCTGCGGGTAGCGTCGATTCCAAGGCGCTGTATCCGGCTTTCCTGTTTATGGAACAAGGGCCCAATCAACCGATAAGCAAGGTATACAAAGAATTGCGACAGTGCGACAATACGGAGCGCCTGAAAAAGCTCCGACAAGCCGTTTGCTTCCAAAAGCTCGACATACTTGTGGTAATAACCGATCCAGGAAACATAAACACGCCCCAATAAAAGCGTGTCAAACGCAGCCATAAAAATAAACAGCGCAATATCACGGCGCATATTTTTAAGGATGCTGCCAAAAATAGCGATATTTAAAAAGATGATGGCAACCAGTAGGACATTCAGCGCGTTTTCCAGCAGAAAATCCCCTAAAAATGCCATAAAATTCGCGACAAGGAATAATAGGGCGGTTATCCCGAACAAAACCGTGTCGCGCAGAAAATCGCTTGATTTTAATTTCACCATGGACTCACTTCCAATCCAACTAGTTCGTAACCTTCAAACGCTCCGCGAGAGCGCGATCCGGAGTAACGTAAATCGTTTTGTAATTCACATAAATCACCATGCCGGGTTTGGCTCCCTGCGGCTTGCTGACGTTACGCACCTGTGTGTAATCCACCGGAACCTGAGAGGAATCCTTTCCGCGGCTGTAAAATGCGGCCAACATTGCCGCCTCGGTCATGGCGGTTTCGGTTGGCGTGCGGCCATCCGTCACCAGAATGGTATGGGAACCGGGGATTGTCTTGGTGTGGAACCAAACATCCTGATTTCTGGCGTCTTTCAGGGTCAGGCGGTCATTCTGCCGGTTATTGCGCCCCACCAGAATCCGGAACCCGTCGGAAGAACGGAACTCCATAGGCTTCTGGCTGGCCGGCTGTTTCCTTTTCTCCTTTTGCGCGCGAATATAGCCCTGCTCCGTCAACTCGGCGCGGATTTCCATAAGATCCTGCTCCGTTGCTGCACGGCTAAGCTCGTCAAATACCGATTCCAGATAATCCAGTTCCTGCTGCGCCTGCGAAATTTGAACGTTCAGCATTTCTTCCGCCGTGCGCGCTTTATGGTAGGCTTTGTAATATTTTTGAGCATTTTGCGCCGGGGTAAGCACTGGGTCCAATTTTATTTTTACAAGCGGCTGCGAATCCTCATAAAAATTCTCCAATTCCACATGAGAAAGCCCCTTCTCGATGCGGTAAAGATTGGCGTTTATTAAATCGCCGTACATCCGCATGGTATCACGTTCCGCGCAGTGCTCCAGTTCCGCACGCTGAATATTGATTTTACGGCTTAAACGGTCAGAAACCGTCGTTAAAATATGAAGCAAATCCTGCGAACGGGCACGCATCCTCTCAATTTTATCCCGTTCCGAATAAAATGCGTCCAGCAGCTCAGAAAAACTTTCAAAATGGGTTACAACTGCCGTGCGGCCATACTGCTCAATATTCAAAAAAGAAAAATCAATCGGCTTATTACGGGGATCCGTCGCCATATACGGTTGGCCGTCTGCGTTCTGAACCATCTGTTTCAATCGATTCAAGAAAAAAGACAGTCGTTCCACCTGAGCCTCGCTCATGGTATGAACGGTCAGCTCTGCGCCGTGCCCGGTTAAATGCTGCAGTTCCCGACACACGACCGGAGAAACGCCCTGCAAGGTATTCAGCAGCGCCTTAGAAAGCTCCATGTCCGAAGGGATACTGTGAAGGCGCGCCAAAACCTCCTCCACCGGATGTTCCAACAGGCATAGCTTGTCCTGCGCCGGCGGCAGGCGGTACGTCAGCCCGGGCAGCACCAGCCGTTCGGAAGACATTTCCGCATCTACGCGTTTGAGCGCGTCAATGATTTTCCCGTTTTCATCTACAAAGATGATATTGCTGTAACGGCCCATGATTTCGATGACCAGCGTCAGACGGATTTCATCGCCCAATTCGTTGACCGCGTCAAATTCAAGGGACAGCATTCGTTCCAAACCTGGCTGGTGAACGGCCGCCAGGCGCGCGCCGGATAGGCGCTTGCGCAGCAGCATGCAGAGCATGGGCGGCACTTTAGGATTTTCGGGCACAAACCGGGTAAAATGAATCCGGGCGCTGTTGGCACGCGCAGACATCAGCAGCTTGAAATTTTCGCTGCGGGTGCGCAGCAGCAGCACCATTTCTTCCCGGTTTGGCTGATATATTTTATCAACTTTCGCGCCGATGGCGCGTTCTTCCAATTCTTTTTTAATATGTCTTAAAAACGCTCCGTCAAGAGCCATCCGGCTACCTCCTGAGGCTTTCGCTAAATAAATTTTGCGGGGCTGTGCATTTTCTGCGACAAAACGAATCGGATTGCCGGGAACTGCTCCGAAAGCCGGGTTTTTAACGGCTCCAGAACCACGCATTCCGTATAATAGTGCCCCGCATCCACCAGAGTTACATGGGCGTTTTCGGCATCCAGCAAAATGTGGTGCTTGCTTTCCCCTGTAACAAAAGCCTGGCAATCCGCCTGCGCGGCATAATAAAACCAATCTTCCCCGCCGCCGCTGCAAAGCCCTACCCGGGTGATTTCGCGGCCGCCGTCCGTGTAGCGGACGCCATCGCAGCCAAGCGCATCGCGCACATACTGCGCAAAAGCACGCGGTGCAAGCGGAGTTTCCAAATCCCCCATCAGCGCATCCGGCAAGCCGGACGCTTCATCCTGATGCAGCGTACGAATATCCTTCAGCCCAAGCTTTTGTGCCAAGCAGGCGTTTACCCCGCCCTGCGCAGCCATGTCCAGATTGGTGTGCGCGCAGATGGCCGCGACACCATGTTTCGCCAGAAGGTAAGGTGCGGTTTCCGGCTCCAGCCGCTTTAGGGGATTGAAAATTACCGGATGATGGCTGACGACCAGCTCGGCCCCGTACGCAGCGGCTTCCCGAACCACAGCGGGGGTAATATCCAGCGCCAAAAGAACGGTATTCACCGCGTCCTTCGGGCTGCCTGCCAGAAGGCCGGCGTTGTCAAACCCCATCTGGGTATGAAACGGCGCAAAGCCGTCAATATAATGATAAATTTCACCGATGGTCGTCAATTCGCAACATCCTTTTCCAGCATGGAGTACAACTGTTCAATCAACCGGAGCAGCGGTTCGGCTTCAGCCTGTTTCCCGGAACGAGCCAACCCGCTCGCCTTCTTTTGCAGCTGCTCAATTCGCTTTCGAATGTAAAGACGGTTATCCGGCGTGTCCGCTTTCAGCTTGCCAATCTGGAGGTAAAGCGCATCCTCCTGTGCTAAATCAGGGCGATAAACAGTCAGAAACGCAGAATATACACGCCCCTCGTCCTGCACCGCCTGCTCCCGCAAAACAGTGAAGCCTTGAACGGCTAGATAGTGGCGTAACGTGGAAACCGTTGTCATGGGCTGCAGAATCAAATGCTTTTCCGCATTTTTCAGCCATGGCGCGCGGGAAAGAATTTGAACCATGGTTTCACCGCCCATTCCGGCGATGACAATATCCTCTGCTTCCGAGGGCTGGAAAGCATCCAGTCCGTCGGAAAGCCGTGCGGAAACCAGATGCTGAACCTGATACCGCTCAATGTTCTGCTGCGCTCTCTCCAGCGGGCCTGGCCGCACATCCGCCGCAATCGCCCGGGAAATCATTCCCTGTTTAGCCAGCCAAATCGGAAGATAAGCGTGATCCGTGCCAATATCCGCCAACGCGCACCCGGGGCGAACCATGGAAGCGCAAAGCCGGAGTCTTTCCCCAAGTTGGAACAAGGGATGAGAACTCAATTATTACACCCCACAGTTTCTTTAATCAATCAAATCTGCACTCTTGTACTTTCCAGAATGGCTTCCACCCGCACCAGAACCGGAAAAACGAGAAATGGCCTCCAAGACAAATTGCTCGAGCTCCAGGGTCATCGCCGCCGACAGTGTGCATCCGCCCGGCAAGCGGTAATTTAATACATATGCCCTTATACTTAACAACCGCCCGACAATTGCTTGCCGGGCGGCGTTATCATTCTGGTGTACGGCAACAAAAACAAGTTATGCTTTTGAAGTCACATGCTCATTCAGTTTCTCAACCATTTCGTTGACATCGACCCCATGCACCATGCAGGCCTGCTCAAGGGATTCGCCGCGGGAAGCGGGGCAACCCAGGCAATGCATGCCCATTTCCATGAAAAACGGTGCGGTGGTACGGTCCAAATCAAGAATATCGCCAATCAGCATATCTTTTGTGATTACTGTTGCAGCCATGATAAAATCCTCCGTTACACATAAATGGAAGTAGTTTAGAACAGTTTCTATTATAATACCCGCTTGTACGCTTTGCAATACTTTTTTTCCGGACATGATAAAACGCCCCGGCAGAGCCGGGGCGTTCTGGTCGTGAATAAGATCTATACTAAAACTTATTCTTCCCTCATCTTTGCAAAGCACTCGCTGCAATATACAGGACGGTCTTCACGCGGTTTAAAGGGGACCTTGGCTTCTTTTCCGCAGTTAGCGCAGATTGCGGTAAACATCTCGCGCTCCGGCTTAGCGGCATTCTTGCGTGCATCGCGGCAGGCCTTGCATCTCTGGGGTTCGTTTACGAAACCCTTGGAAGCATAGAATTCCTGTTCGCCGGCTGTGAATACAAATTCACTGCCACATTCCTTGCAGATGAGAGTCTTGTCTTCGTACATTTGTTTTACCTCGCTTTGGATTAAAGATATTTGCCCATAGACGGATTCGCACCGACGCCTTTGATTACCAACGCTCTACTTAAGCTACCAGGGCATATTAAAAAATCTATTCAAAAAGTTTTTTCAGCTTAACACGAGCGCGTTGCAGAGCATTGTCAACCACCTTTGGTGTGATGCCAAGCTGAGCTGCAATCTGCCCATAACTGCTGCCGCCCAAATAAAGCATCAGCACCTGCTGCTCCAACTGAGTCAGCATGTTCTTCATGTGCTTGCGCAGCTGCTCCACATTTTCCTGATCAATCAGCATCGATTCGGGATTCGATCTGGTATCAGGCATATCAAGATCCATTTTCTGTTCGCTCAGTGAAACAAAGTTTTTTAATGGGGAATTTTTTCGCCCAGCCGCCGAGCGGCAGGCCATAATCATTCGATTCCCTATACAAACACCCGCATAGGTTTTAAAACTAGCTCCGCCGGATGCATCATAAGTACGGGCCGCGCTTAACAGCCCCATCAGGCCCTCCTGGCAAAGGTCGTCCATCTCCAGCATAGTACTGCGAAGGCGGGCGGCTCTGGCCTTAATCTGTGTAAGATAGCGGGCGGTAAGTTCAGAAAAAGCGTTTGGGTCGCCGTCTGCAATTCTGGCAGACAATTGGCTGTCGGTTAATTCGGCCATTTGTTCATAGCAAGTCACGTCAGCCAAGCCAAACACCTCATGGACATTAATCAAAATCACAGGCATATCATAACTCATTTCTTCGATTAAGTCAACAAATATTTTTCTAAAACACATGAATATTTGTTTTATTTGGTTAATTTATATGAAAAAAAGAAAAATGTATGGTTATATTTTCAAGTATTACTTTTTCTTCTTCGATTTTTAAAGGAATTCGACACCTATCCCATATTTTCTTATATAAGCAATAAAAATGGAAAATTCATTTTCCTTTCCTCCAGTATATGCAGCAGTAAAGTTGATGGTTCTGCCGATCCGCTGAAAAATAAAGTCGGAATGGCTTTAGATGGTTCCGATGAAAATCGAGGGAGCTTTCTTTTTTCTTGATTCGCAGAAAATGTTGAGATATAATGAAAATATGTAAATTTTGGAGGAATTTGTCATGGTATCACGCCTGTTCAGCATGGGGCTTTACGGAATGGATGCATTCGTGGTCGAGGTGGAAACAGACATTTCTGTCGGGCTGCCGTCCTTCGACATTGTCGGCCTGCCGGACGCCTCAGTCAAAGAATCGCGCGACCGAGTGCGCTCCGCGCTGAAAAACTGTGGGTTTGATTTTCCGGTCCATAAAATCACCGTAAACCTTGCTCCTGCGGACAAACGCAAGGAGGGGCCGATTTATGACCTTCCGCTGCTCATCGCCCTGCTGAAAGCAAGCGGGCAGTTGGATGCCGGATTGGAAGACTGTGTCTTTCTTGGGGAACTTTCCCTGACCGGGGAAATAAGGCCCGTAAAAGGGGTTCTGCCCATGGCAATGAAAGCCAAGGAGGAAGGGTTCCAAAACCTGTTTATTCCCTTTGCAAATGCCGCAGAGGGCGCCGTAGTGGAAGGAATCCGCGTATACCCGGTCAGAAACCTTCCTTCCCTGCTGAACCATCTGACGGGCCGCCAGAGAATCGAGCCTGCGGTTCCCAGTGAAAACGCGCCGCAAAGTGCCGTTCCCCTCCCTGACTTTTCGGAAGTACGAGGCCAGTACGAGGCCAAGCGTGCGCTTGAAATTGCCGCCGCCGGCGGACACAACGTGATTCTGATTGGCCCGCCTGGTTCCGGAAAAAGCATGCTTGCCAAACGCCTTCCGTCCATTCTTCCTGACATGACGTTTGAGGAAACCATTCAGACCACCAAAATTCATTCCATCGCGGGGTCGATCCCGGAGGGTGTGTCCCTGATTAAAACCCGCCCTTTCCGCTCGCCTCACCACACTGTTTCCGCTGCAGGACTTTCCGGGGGCGGAAGCATTCCCAAGCCGGGCGAGATTTCCCTTGCACATAATGGGGTTCTGTTTTTGGATGAGCTGCCCGAATTTTCCCGCGCCGCAATGGAAGTACTGCGCCAGCCGATTGAAGACGGGAAAGTAACCATATCGCGTGTCAGCGGCACCATTTCGTATCCTTGTTCCATTATGCTGGTCGCCGCTATGAATCCGTGCCCCTGCGGGTATTTCGGCCACCCCAGCAAACCCTGTACCTGCTCCGCCACCGCGGTTTCCCGCTATTTGGCAAAGGTGTCCGGCCCGCTGCTGGACCGACTGGACCTTCACATTGAAGTGCCACCGGTTGAATTTGATGAAATTGCTTCTGAAGAAAAAGCAGAGAGCTCCGCGGAAATCAAAAAGCGCGTAAATGCCGCGCGGGAGATTCAAAACAATCGGTTCCGGGGTACCTCCGTTACCTGCAATGCCAGAATTACAAGCGATCTTCTGCATGACACCTGCCGTTTGAGCGACGAAGGAAAAGCGCTTCTTCGGTCGGCATTTGAAAAGCTGGGGCTTTCCGCGCGTGCTTATGACCGGATTCTGAAGGTTTCACGCACCATTGCCGATTTGGATGCCAGCGAGGAAATTCAGTCTAGACACGTTGCGGAAGCAGTACAATACCGCAGTCTTGACCGGAAATACTGGCTGAAGGAACGCTGACCGACGCGGAAACAGTATAGGAAAAACAAACAGCCCGCGAATGATTTGGCTCATTCACGGGCTGTTTGTGATGTATAAAGATTTTAGGAGTTAGCTGATTTAATACTTGACTGAATCCTGTGACTCATCAAACACAGCCGCCTGAGCGGGTGCTGTTGAAAATTCCTGCACCGGTTTGGAGTCCTCCGTCGACATCCATATTGCTTCGGCGGATTCCGGTTTCTTCGCTTCCGGGGTTTCCCTCTTTTCTGCCGGTTCCGATCCTTTCAGACGGAAGAAAGACAGGGATTCCTTCAACGACTGAACCTGCGCGTTCAGCTCTTCACTAGTGGCCGCAGTTTCCTCACTGGTAGCAGAGTTGGTCTGGACAACCGCGGAAATCTGATCAACGCCGGACATAATTTCGTTGATGGAAGTAGCCTGGGCGTTGGAAGCCTGGGCAATTTCTGCAATCAGTTCACAAGTCCGGTTTGCACCGTCAATAATAGAATTGAGCGACTCAGCCGTCTGAGTTGCAATTTTTGTACCATTCTGTACCGCTTTAATAGAATTGCCAATCAACGCCGTAGTATTCTTTGCCGCTTCAGCACTCTTGCTGGCCAAGTTGCGCACTTCATCCGCAACTACCGCAAAGCCGCGGCCGGCGGAACCTGCACGTGCGGCTTCAACCGCAGCGTTCAAAGCGAGAATATTGGTCTGGAAGGCAATGTCTTCGATGGTTTTGATAATCTTGCTGATTTGTCCGGAAGTGTCGCTGATTTCCTTCATAGCGCCCATCATTTGCTGCATATGTTCGTTTCCGCGTTCGACTTCTTTAGACGCATCGTTGGAAAGTTGATTTGCAGATGTTGCATTGGATGCGTTCTTGTTTACACGGTCCGCAATTTCGGTCAAGGAAGCGGAAAGCTCCTCGATGGAACTGGCCTGCATGGTAGCACCCTGTGACAGTGCCTGAGCTGCGCTGGAAACCTGGGCCGCACCGCTTGCGACCTGATCCGCCGACTGGCTGATGGAAGCAAAAATATCATTCAAATGATTTGTGATCGTATTAAGGGATGTTTTAATCGGTTCAAAATCCCCCTTGTATTCCAACTGAGGTTCTACGGTGCAGTCGCCATTTGCAAGCGCACCCAGGATGGAGGAAATTTCGCTTACATACCCCCTCAGGGTATCCACTGTTATTGTAAAGGAGGTTGCCAGTACACCGATTTCATTTTTACTGCGAATGACCGGAACGTCGGAATGGAGGTCACCGGCCGAAAGTGTTTCAATTCTGGAAACCAAAGTGGTAATCGGTCTTGCAATCGGATTTGCAATTTGGAATGCGAGGAAAAATGCAATCACAATGAAAGCAATGGTCAAAATAACCGTAAGAGCAATGGCATTGTAGAAACTGCTCATCATTTCAGAAATATTGGCGGTTACGCCGATGGACCATCCATCCGTATTGGAAATCGGATAATAGGAAATAAAATGGTTGGTATTCTGAAGATTATAAGATCCGTAACCAGCTTTCCCCGTTTTCATACTGTTGATGATACTGGCAACACCGGAATAGGAGCCGTCCTTCTTCGCCACATCAACATAGTTGGTGAAATTTTTGACCAAGTTCAGATCTTTATGGGCAATGACGGTACCGTCTCTGTTGACAATAAAGCTGTAGCCGGTCTTTCCGATTTTTGCATTGTCAATTACGGAATTGAAGGTCTCGAAGCGAAGCAAGCCGTAAACAATACCGTTAAATCTCTGTGAACTGCTGATTCTTGTCGCAATGGCAATGACCAGCTGGCCGTTTTTATCGCCATCCTTGTAAAACGGACTAGATACATATGTATTGCCGACAATGGCATTCTTAAAGTAATCCGTATCCGAAATATCGGTTCCCTCATCATTTTTACCGTCTGTGGAAGCGGTGTGAATCTCTTGGAAACCGTACTGCGCGCACAGCAGGCTTTTTGCCATTTGAACCAGATAAGAGGAAGAATCGGCTTTTGCAATATTTTCATTTTTGGAAATAATTTCAATGGAATTCTTATAGATGTAAACTTGCTTCTGAACTAACTGGGAGTAGGAATTTGCAACAGCCGAAACCTCGTCTTTCATGCTGGTGTAACTGTTCTGATACAGAACAATACCGGAAGCAATACCGCAAAGAATGCTGATACTAGCAGAAAGGCTGATAAGACCCAGCAGCAGAGTTTTTCGGATGCTTTTCTTTCCCTCTCTTAGACTGCTTGTTTCGTTTTTCTCTGTTTTCTTTTTTGGAAATGTAAATTTATGAAATGTAAATCTATGCTTCTTTTTCTCTTGTTGTTCAGGCATTGTGGCTACTTTTGCCATCTTGGCCATCTTATGCGTTTTCACTTTCCTCATCTTTTTCATAACCCCATGTCATCTCTTTCTCTAAAAATATGCAAGCAGTATTCAGATTAAAAAGAACGGCTATTTTTTATTATCGGCCACATTAATCATAAGTTTATAAAAATAAAGAAATTTTTTCGACAAAATATTACCAAATTATATCTAGAATTATAAAAAGCCGTTCAAAAAGGGGTCATCCACCTTTGAACGGCATTAATTCTTACTGTTTCCCCTTCGAGCGGTTCAGTCTTTGAATAATCAGACCCGCAATGGACTGGCAGGGTGCCTGTTTGACCACAGCGCCGATGTCATAGGCAACCATGGGCATTCCATAAACCACACTGGACGCCTTATCCTGACCAAATGTGTAAGAACCGCTTTTGCGCATTTCCAAAAGGCCCTGCGCTCCGTCTCTCCCCATCCCGGTAAGGATGACGCCGATCGCGTCACGCCCGGCCGTATGTGCCACCGAACGGAACAGAACGTCCACTGAAGGGCAATGGCCGCTCACCTTATCGCCGGAAGCGCATTTCACGTAATATCCCTTATAGTCTTTCGCCAGCGTCATATGCTTGTCGCCGGGTGCCAGCAGAGCCAGTCCGGCCCGCACACGGTCACCGTTCTGCGCTTCCCGCACTTCAAACTGGCAAATCCGGTTCATGCGGTCGGCGTACATTTTTGTAAAGCCGACCGGCATGTGCTGAACAATTACAATTCCCGGAATATTCGGCGGGAACTGCTTTAAAATCTCAAGCGTTGCTTCCGTTCCCCCCGTAGAAGCCCCGATTGCAATCACATGCTCACTTTCGTCGTCCGCTTTCAGCTTTGGCAGCGGAAGCCCGCTGAACGGAGCAGACGCATTTTTCTTTGTTACCTTTGCCGTAGAGGCGATTTTCACTTTCACGGAAAGCTCATTGCAGAAAAGCTGAAAATCGTTCCCATTTTGGCCTTCCGGTTTACGCACAAAATCCACGGCGCCGGCATCCAGCGATTCAAAAATTCCGATGTTTGTTGAACTAACCAAGACCACCGGCACCGGATGCACAGGAATAAGCTTTCTTAAAAAGTCCGTCCCCTTCATATCCGGCATTTCCACATCCATGGTAACGACGTCCGGCTCCAGTTCCTTGATTTTTCTTTCCGCGTCCGTCGCGCTGCTTGCCGTTCCAACTATTTCAAGACTCTGATCCTGCGCCAACGCTTTTTGCAGCGCAGTCCGGAAAAACAAAGAGTCATCCACAATCAGAACCCGTATCGTTTTTTTTAGCGACATTGATTCCGTTATCCTTTCTGGTAAACAGACGGTTCAATATAAACGAATTTTGAACTGTCACGCTGTATGGTTTCCGAGTGACCGATGAACAAATACCCACCGGGTTTCAGCACATCATAAAATTTATTTATTAATGCGTTGCGTGTAGCCTGATCAAAATAGATCATGACATTCCGGCAGAAAATCAAATCAAACGGTTGGAAAAGGAACGGATCCATCAGGTTGAAGCGCTTAAAAATCACCTGCTTGCGTACTTCCTCGCTCAGCACATAATGATCGTTGCCCTGTTTGGTAAAATAACGCCTCAGCCATGTTTCCGGAACGTTTTTCAAGGAATCCTTTCCATAAAGGCCAACCCGTGCCTCCTGCATTACCTTTTCTGAAATATCCGTCGCTAGAATACGATAATCCCATTCCGATCTTCTCAGTCCGAAATAATCCATCATCACCATAATCGTGGTAAACGCTTCTTCTCCGGAAGAGCATCCAGCGCTCCAGATTCGGATGTTTTTCATACGGTTTGTTTTTTCCTGTTCCGGCAGAATGACATTTTTTAAAAAATTGAAATGCGCTTCTTCCCGAAGAAAATACGTGTGATTCGTCGTAAGTTTGTTCAGCATTGCAGTAACTTCCTGGGAATTGTTCTGCTTAATCAGGTTAAAATAATCGGTAAAATTTGTAAGACCCTTTTCAACCAGCACGGAATACATTCTGGCTTCAATCAGCTGCCGTTTATTAATAAGATTGATGCCGTAATTACTTTTTATGTAAGTAACAATATCGTTGAACTCCTGGTCGGTCAGATGTATCATGTTCGTCCTCCAAAGGTATATCTCCAGCCGCAATGGACAATTCAGGGGAAGCACCGATGAATGGAATTTCGTCGGCGTTCCCCCTACAAGTCCAAACTATATAATAGTATAACAAATTAATTATAACTGTAAAGGTTTAAAATATCCAAAATAATACTGATGCTTCCGTCACCTAGAATCGCACAGCCGGATATGCCGGTGTTCCGAATTTCGAATTGATTCAGATAGGCGGGCAGTCCTTTTACAACAACCTGCTGTTCGCCGAGCAGACTGTCGGCAAAAATGCAGTATGCCTTTTCGTGGGTTTCCACCAAAATTACAATGCCTTCCTCGACATTCTGAATTTCGGTTTCCAGATTAAACGCTTTGTGTAGACGCAGCAGCGGAAAATACTGATTGCGGAGCATCACAATTTCATTTCCGTCCGTATCGTGCAGAATCTGATCCTGCGTAATCCGGAAAAGCTGCTTAATATTGTTAATCGGGATGGTAAACACGCTGTTCCCAACCGACACCTTCATGCCGTTTACAATGGCCAGCGTAAGTGGAATCTTAAAGATGATTTTTGTGCCCTTGCCGGGTTCGCTGGTCAGGGAGACATCGCCGCCGATTTTCTCCACGTTCTTCTTTACAACGTCCATGCCGACGCCACGGCCGGAATACTCGGTAACAACTTCGTTCGTGGAGAAACCAGGCATAAGCAGGAAATTGTAAATTTCACGGGTCGTATAGTCTTTCTCCGGCTTTTTCAGCATGCCCTGCCGTTTTGCCTTATTCAGCACGGCCTGTTTGTCAATGCCAGCGCCATCGTCCTGAACGCTGATCAAAATCTCACCGCCAGTGTTCTGAGCGGAAAGCGTAACGGTGCCCTTCGGCGGTTTGTTCGTCTTTGCGCGTTCTTCTTTGGTTTCAATGCCATGGTCCATGGCGTTGCGGACCAGGTGCATAATCGGGTCGCCGATGTTATCGATAATGGTTTTATCGACTTCCGTATCTTCGCCGATCATAACCAGTTCCACATCTTTGTCCAACTTTTTGCTCATATCGCGGACAATTCGGTTCATTTTCTGGAACACACCGGAAATCGGCACCATGCGGATGGACATAACCACTTCCTGCAGCTCGTCCGTTAGTTTGCGAAGCTGACGGGAAGCCTTATTGTAATTGTTGTCGATCTCGCCCGTCTGGCCCGCCTGGGTAGAGGCAACCATCGATTCCGTAATAACAATTTCTCCCATCAGGTCCATCAGGTTGTCCAGTTTGGAAAGGTTGACATTGATGAGGTTCTGCTTGACCGCTGGATGGCTGGCGCCGCCTGCTTCACGCGGCTTGCCTGCTTCGTTCTTCGCCTTTGCTTCAGACGAATTTTCGCTCTGCTCCTGAGCAGGCGGAGTGATTACGGTATAATTCTTGGTATAGACGAAATTTTCGATTGTCTTCAGGCTGCTGTTCATTCCCTTTTCGTCTTTAAAGCAGAGCAGGAAACCATCTTTCAGAATGACCTCCGCGCTGCCCGGGTTCGTTTCAATATCCTGCGGTACATACTTAATTTCACTGCAAATGTCTTTCACCGACTGCACAAGCATCACCGCGCGCAGGTTTGCCATCTCCACATCGTCCTCAAAGGCAATGCGGACGGAATAAGGATAGTCCTTGTCAAAGGGCGCAACAGCGGCCGGCTGCGGGGTAGATTCTTCCTTTTGGGCTGTTTCCTGTGCGGACTTTTGCTCTTGCTTAGGAGCCGCCTCCGCCTTCCCATCTTTCCCGGATGCGCCGCCTGAAATCTTTTTCAGAAAATCGTTAATTTCCTGTTCGAAAGTGCCGATATCTGTAGTTAGAGGCTCGTTGTTTTCAACCTTTGCAACTTCATCCTTAATAAAGTCGCTGGATTTGAACATCAGGTCGAAAAGCTCGTCATTGTACTGAGCATCAATTCCGTTTTCGCGGACGTAAAAAAACAAGTCCTCCACTTTATGGGAAATGGTTGCCAGACTGTTAAACTGCATCATTGCGGATGAGCCTTTAATGGTGTGCATGATTCGGAAGATTTCATTAATGCTGTCCGAGTCGAAGGAATTGGCTTTTTCGCATTGAAGAAGTATTTCATCCAGATGTTCCAGAAGATCATTTGTTTCGAAAAGATATACCTCAAGCATTGATTCCATGTTGCTGTCCATAGTTACTTCACCGCCTAATAAACTTTATACTTAATATATCGAATCGAATTTGATAAAATTAACTCTTAGATTATATTTTTTGAGGTGTTTTTATGCCCGACAATATTCGAATCACTACTCCGGTCTCAAGCAGCGATAGCTTAAACCGCGTTTCCCCGTCAAAACACACCGATGCGCTCGGCGCCGTCGACACTTCTAAAATTCAGCAGGCCGGCGCGCAAAAGCAGGAGTTGGGAGACAACTTCAAATTTCTGCTGAACCGGAATTCCGTATTCAGCAAATTTATTGAACAGCTCAACCAGACGCCCGGGCTTTCTCAGAACATGGAAAAAATCATGCTGGACATCTTCGGCAAAACCGAAATGCTGATGGCGGACGGCGGTTCTCCCTTGCTGAAACAGTTGGCCCAGGCAATGCAGATGGACCCGGACACCATGCTGGAAAACCTGCGCTTTCAAAGCAGCGGGCAGACCAAATTTTCGGATGGGATTTTTAAAGTATTCCGCGAGCTGTCTGCACAGAACGCTGACACGGCGACCCGAACCAAACTGGCGGAGTTTTTATCGGCATACGACGGATTTTTTTCCATTGGTGATACCACAAAATCCATAATTGATCAGCTGGAGCAGCTGAAAATGCAGATTCCGAATCCCTACCGCGACCAGCTTGACTCGCTTGCGAAGGAGCTGACCTTAGAGCGCCCCACAGACAACCTGCAGAAGAATTTAACCGTACTCAAAAATAAGATTATACCGTTTTTAGCCAAATATATCAACGCCTCTAATGACTTCGGGCGCGCCCGGGACACCATTACGCTTCTGGTTCATAACCTGGCCCGGCTCAACACCAGTTCTCAGGAGGAACTGGACGACAAGTTCAATTCCCTGATGGACTACCTGCGCTATGAGCGGAATATTCCTGCGGCAAAAACGGAGGAAATCAAGGCTCAATTTCTCGAGCACCTAAACCGGAAATCCGGTCCCGAGTCCACACAGGAAAATGCGCTGTTCCGTTCCCTGACGCAAGTGCTTTCCGAAGGCTCCAAACAGAATACCTCCAGCTTAAGCCAGGCGCTGTACAAAGAAACCATTCTTTCCATGCTGATGGACAAAAGCGTGTACATGCCGTTCCACCATTTGTTCCTGCCGGTCAACTACAACGGCCAGTTCATGTTCAGCGAGGTCTGGATTGAGAAAAAGGAACCCTCAAAAGACGGAACGCGTTCCGCTGCGGCAGAATCAAGTCCTACAAAAATCTATTTGACGTTTGACATTCGGGAGCTTGGTTATTTTGAGGCTTCCATCGAACTGCTGGCAAACCACGCGAACGTGGCCATCAGCTGCCCGCCGGAGCTGGCTTCGGATACTCAAAAAATCAGCGACGGCATTACGGAAATCTTCACACGCAACGGCCTTGTGGCCGACCGTGTGTATATTCGCCCGGACAACACACCAACCATTTCTCAGCTTATTATGAAAAAAATCAACGAAAGGAAATATGCGATCGATGTCACAATATGAGAACAACACCCAGCGCGCCGCCGCTCTAAAATACAACGGTGATTCCTCTAACGCACCGATTGTGGTCGCCTCCGGATTGGGCTATGTTGCGCAGAAAATCATTGATTTGGCACAGGAAAACGAAATCCCGGTTTATCAGGACGACGCGCTCGCTTCCCTTTTAACCCAGTTGGAGTGCGGGAGTGAAATTCCGCCGGAGCTTTATCAGGCGGTCGTGGATATCTATGTTTATTTTCTAAACTACAATCAAAAAGATCTGGAAATTTCCGAAAACTCCGAAAACCTAGAAGATGAATTTCAGCCGCTTTTGCAGGAGCCGCCCCAAACGGAGTAACCCTTGAAAGCAGGCTAAATTCCGGAAATTTTCATGATTAAATTTCGTAAAAATTTGTTAATTATTTTTTTAAATTGTCGATATATGATATTGAGATAAAATTACTGTCATCTGTTGCCGATAAAACAGTTAAAAAATCCGCCGCTACGGCAGCGGCAGAAGTGGTGAAAGAAAGATATGGAAAACAGAATTGAAGAGGTATTAGAGAAAGCATCCCAATCTTCTGCAGAAAACGTACCCACCGAAAAATACCTTACTTTCTTTATTGATGGACAGCTGTTTGCCCTTCAGAGCAGTCAGGTTGTGGAAATTATACGGATGCAGCCAATTACGTTTATGCCGCACTTGCCGCCTTTTGTAAAAGGCGTCATCAATCTGCGCGGTAAAATCGTGCCCCTAATCGATTTGCGGTTGAAACTTGGCAAGCCAGAAATTGAATACAATGATCGCACCAGCATTATTGTGGTGGAAACGGGTGAATTCAGTATCGGCTTTATTGTAGATATGGTAAACGATGTGGTCGATGTTTCCAATAATCAGATTAGTGAATCTCCTAGACTGGGCAAAGACATTACCAACAACTATGTCAGCGGAATCGCTACACTGGAACATGAGGTCGCACTGATACTGAACTTAACAAAGCTGCTGACCGAAGACAGCAATGAGGTGAGCCCCACTGTTCCCTCACCGGATCAGGCAGTAGGAGCATAACACAAATTTCCAATAAATCAAATCAAGTTATTGGGGGAATTTTTATGCTGCCGCTGTCGAAGGAGTATTGCAATTCCGTCTGCGAAATCAGTTCTCCGCAAGGGGAAAGTATCTGTTCCGGGCTGTTAGAGAAAATCGAGGATGAATCCATTCAGCTGAAAAACCAGGAGGACGACATCCTTCCCATCGTGCATTGTGATACGTTTGTAAACATTCACGTTTTGAGTAAATCGCTGGAATCGAAATCCATGGTAGGAAGAGTTTATTTGTCAACATCTCAAATGATGCGGCTGATCGACGTTCAAAATCTTTCCGACTTTGAGCGAAGAGATTTTTTCCGTTTGAAGATCGGTATGGAGACTCAGGCTTATCTTCTGAAGCCAAATACCAATGAGACAATCGAGCTGTTTCCCATAAAGGTAACGAATCTGAGCTTGAGCGGGTGCTTTATTGAAACAAGAAAGCAGCTGGAAATCGGCCGCCGCTTTGTCGCGACGTTTCCGCTGACCGATGCAAAACTTTCTTTTACCTGCCAGGTACAGCGTATGAAGAAAATGGATGACTTGAACAACGGTTACGGCTGCACATTTCTGGAACCAACCAAAAGGCAAATTGATTTGCTCTGCCAATTTATCTTTGAAAAGCAGAGGGAACTCATTCAAAAATCCCGTAATCATCTAGATCATTAAACGAATCATTACAACTGTACATTAAATAAATTGAGGTGGTCAGAATGGATACAATCAGCCAAACCAGCGATCTAGAAGAAGAAACCGACACCAATGAAATGAAAGGGAAGTTTCTGACATTCTGGACGGACAATCAGCTTTTCGGAATCCCGATCGCGGATGTTGTTCAGATCATTGGAATTCAGGAAATCACGCCGATACCCGATTCCCCGGCTTATGCCAAAGGAGTCATTAACCTGCGCGGTAATATTATCCCTGTGATTGACGTCCGCCTTCGTTTCAGCAAGGAAGAAACCAGTTACAACGAACGCACCTGCATCATTGTGACGCAGATTGACGACAACCTGATTGGTTTTATTGTGGATTCGGTAGATGAAGTTACGACGATAGAGGACAACAACATTACTCCTCCTCCGAGGGTTTCCAAGGAACGTACAAACGCATATCTTTCCGGAATCGGCAAGCTGAAAAACAAGGTGGTCTTACTACTGGATACCGATAAAATACTGAACGCTGAAGAAATTGAAATTGTCAGCAGCGCGGTTGAAAACTTAGCAAAAGAGGAAGGCAAGAAATCATGAAATCAAGTAAGTCAATTGTTATCATGAATGCAATTATTTCCATTATCGCCTTTGTGGCTGGCGGTGCAGGACTTTTCCTTTACCAGACGATGAACTCGATCATCATCCCCATTGTCATTTTTGTAGCGTTTCTCATCATCGCTACAGTTCTACTCCCGATCTTTAGCAGAAAGAAAGTACGCAAAACGCTTGATTCTGTTACCCTGGCGGCAAAAAGAATTGCCGAAGGCGACTTGAACAATGTTGCGATTGAAAACACCTCTTCCGAATTGGAAGAATTGACGGATGCAATGAATGCAATGGTTGTTTCACAGAAAAAATGCATTGCTCAAATTACGTCGTGCTTGGACGCGATCGCAACCGGAAATCTTAACGTTGAACTGAGCAATGATTTTAAAGGCAGCTACATAAAAGTGAAAAAGTCTCTGGAACAAATCATTGCAATGCTGAACCACAGCATCAACTCCATTAATCTTACTTCCAGTGAGGTCGCAAACGGTTCTGCTCAGGTTTCCAATGCGTCTCAGGCTCTTGCACAGGGCGCTACCGAGCAGGCCAGCGCAATTCAGGAGCTTTCCGCTACCATTACCGAAATTTCGGAACAGGTAAAGCAGAATGCAGCTGATGCTTCCGAGGCAAACAAGGCATCTAACAACGCACAGGAAAAAATGCAGAGTGTCGCTCAGAAAATGCAGCAAATGCTGCAGGCTATGGCAGACATTACAGAGTCTTCCAATAAAATCAATGAAATTATTAAATCCATTGATGATATCGCCCGTCAGACCAATATCCTCGCTCTGAACGCAGCTGTGGAAGCAGCAAGAGCAGGTGCAGCAGGTAAGGGCTTTGCCGTGGTTGCGGATGAAGTTCGTAATCTTGCCAGCAAGAGCGCACAGGCAGCTCAAAACACTACCGGCCTGATCGTCAATTCCATTGAAGCCGTAGAAAAGGGCAAGGAAATTGCCGACATTACTGCTAAGACCCTGAATGAGGTCATTGAGGCAAATGCAAAGTCTACGGAGCTGATTAACCGCATTGCTTCCGCTTCCAATGCACAGGCAAGCTCCATCAGCCAGGTAACGCTTGGGGTGGAACAGATTTCCGAGGTTGTACAAACCAATTCGGCAACTGCCGAACAGAGTGCGGCTTCCAGCCAGGAAATGGCTGTTCATGCGAAAAACCTGCAGCAGCTTGTCAGCGCGTTCTCACTGAAAACTGCTTAACAATTTATCATTAGTCAAATACCGCACAGGTAAAATGCTCTCCGGCGTTAACGCCGGAGAGCATTTTTGTATCGGTAATTGTTTTCGCGTAAGAAAGTGCTCATTCCAAATCCCAGGAACAATCTCTGTTCTCTTCCCTACTCCGGCAAATAAAAAAACGGCCATATCTTGTTTAAATCATGATAAAGCCGTTTGCCCGTAAAATGAAAAATCTCAATTCGCGCCTCCTCTTTTCCGCGCAAATTGAGATTCGTCAAAATAATTTGAATTCAGTTTTGCAATAAGGCCTAGTTTGCCAGCAGTTCTCCTGCAGTTACATTGCATACATCATCAATGACAATATTCTGATACTCCCGTTCACGATAGAGATCCATCGTTTTCTCCGGATCACTAAATGGCCGTACAACCGGCCGCAGCGGATGGAAATCATTCTGTTCCACCACAATGGCAATTTCCCCGTTGCTCAGCTTTACGCAGGAACCAATCGGATACGGAGATACTTTCTTCAAAAATGCTTCTACCACCGATACATCAAACGCACTTCCGCTGGCGCCCATAATATATTCAATTGCTTCTGCAGGTGTGGATGGATTGCGGTAGGGTCTTACCGAAGTAAGCGCGTCGTATACATCGGCAACGGAAATAATCCGCCCGAACAGGGGAATCTGATCTCCGGAAAGGCCGCTCGGGTAACCAGTGCCGTTAAACTTTTCATGATGGGTCAAGACCCCGGCACAGATTCTGTTGTTCGCCAGACTATGCTGCATAAAAAATTCGGCACCCTTTTCCGGGTGCTGTTTGACAATTTCGAATTCCTCGTCCGTCAAACGCGCCGGCTTGGAGATAATCTCAATGGGAACTGCCATTTTCCCAATATCGTGCAAAAGCGCACAGAAACCAAGGTCATAAAGCTCCGTCATTTTTAAATTCATAGACAGGCCGATTGCAATGGAGAGAACGGAGACACCGAACGAATGGTTATAAGTATAATCATCGTACATTTTCAGATTATCAATACTCAGCTTCATGTCTTGATTCATTTTTAAGGCATTCACCAGTTTTTTTGAAATCGCCATTGTCTGGTTGATGCAGTGAATATTAATATGCTGAGCGCCTTTGTCAAACATTTCAAAGACACGCTGAATATTGGTAATAGCTTCCTGTTCCAATTCCGGTTTAATTGGGGATGGAACCGGAGTGATAAGTTCGCTTTTCTCATCGGAATGGATATAAGCACCTAAAACCTGAAGTTCGCCTAACTTGTTAATATAAGCTTGTGTCAGAACCTGACCGGAACGCAGCATGGCGATTTTGCATGTACTGCAGTCATACAGATAGACATCCCGGTCCAACATCATTCCTTCTGCAAGCTGGTCAATCGGAACAAAAGTCATTCGCTATCCTTTCTCTCTTTCTAAATTCTTTGTTCAATTCAAATTAAGATTGTTATTCCAATAATTAATATTATAGTGACAAATATCGACAAAATCAATAATTTTTTTTACAGTTTTTCCGAAATACTCTTCTTTTTTACACTAATTTTTTATTTGGAAGATACGATATAAATAATAGAATTAAGTTGGATATTCCGTCAGGAGGTTATTATTTATGATGATTTCCAGCTCAAGCAGTGCCAGCAGCAGTTCAAGCACCAGCGGTACGACACTTACTTCGAATAAAAGGTTAAGCGGCCTGATCTCCGGCTTAGATACCGATACCTTGGTGAAACAACTTACTGCGAATATACAGTCAAAAATCGATAGGCAGAATCAGAGCAAACAAATTGCCCAGTGGCAGCAGGCTTCTTACCGTGAAGTCATCAGCGCCCTGTCGGATTTCAATTCCAAATATTTGTCCTCTTCCACAAGCAGCAGCAGTATTTTAAGCAGCGACTTTTTCAATTCTACTTCCATTGGCAACACGTCCTCCTATTTAAATGTCAGCGGCTCTGCTTCCGCTGCAAAAAATATGCAAGTGAAGGAAATTTACCAGTTGGCAAGCCAGGCCAGCTTTTCTTCCACACACAAGGTTTCCAGCCAGGCAATCAAGACGGGCGCGATTTACGAAAACTATGCGGACAGCCAGGTAAATGGAAGCTATATCACTATTAATTATGGCGGTAAAGATTATAAGCTGACCGTCAGCAGTGATTTGCAACTTGGCGACTACGGCACCGACGGTAATCCGTTGGTTAACGTGCAAACAATTGTCGATGACCTTCAAAAGCAAATTGACAGCAACAGCGATCTAAACGGTAAACTGAAAATAGAGACAACAAATAGCAGTACGGGCATCAAACTATCTACCACAGATTCCACTGCAATTAAGATTATGGACGGCAGTAAAAACCTTTTAACAGGGTTAGGATTAACCGCCTCCGATAGTACTTCGCAGACTTCATTTACCGGTACGGTAAAACTGGACAGCTTATACACGAAAGCAAGCCTAAGTGAAACATTGGCTGGTTCCACACTCACGTTCAATCTGGACGGTCTGACGAAAGTAATTTCTTTCGACGAATCGGCGAAAGATAATTATAAGACTCCAGAAAGTTTAGCAAGTTATCTTCAAACAAAATTGAACTCCGCATATGGCAGCGACAAGGTGAAAGTAGAAGCAAAGGATGGACAATTATCCTTTACCACACCAAATTCCACCACTTCTGTCTTAACCACTTCTGTCTTAACCATCTCCTCTTCCAGTAAAGTCGGTGTACTAGGTGCCACCGGCGCTTTAAAGGTTTATGCAGGTTCCTCCAACCGGATTAATACCAAAATGACACTGGGCGATTTGGCAAAAGCGGGTAATCAATACCTTACAACACCGCTTACTCCTGCCATTGACGGAACCTATAAAATTAAAATAAATGAAAAAGAATTTACGTTTAAATCCACTGACTCCATCAATTCCATTATCAATACCATCAATAACGACGCGGACGCAAACGTAACCATTTCTTACTCCAGTACGTTGGACACTTTTTCAGTCGCTGCAAAAAGCGGTGGTTCTTCCGGAAAAGTCGATATTTCCGACGAAAATTTGGCTCAAGTCCTTTTTGGCACCAAAGACACCGATTATACAGTAAAAGATGGAAAGGATGCAAAGCTGAACGTCAGTTTCGATGGCGGAAATACTTTCCAAACGATTATCCGCAGCGACAATAAATTTACCTTGGACGACGTAAACTTTGAGTTATTGGCAACAAACACAACGCAATCCAACGATGATAGTGTCAGCACAATCAAGTTTACCGTTAACATTGAAACAGACGCGCTTTACAAAAAAATCAGCGATTTTGTAACGGACTACAATAAAATAATTACTCTTGCTTACGGAAAAGTAACCGAAAGCAAAAAAACTGATGGGGAAACTTACGCGCCTTTGACCGATGACCAGAAAAAGGAAATGACAGAGGCACAGATTGATGCGTGGACTGCCAAAGCAAAAAAAGGTATTCTGCAAAACGATGACCTTCTGTTTAATCTAACCAACAATCTGCGCTCCGCCATGACCGATCAGGTAGAAAGTATTAAGAGCGCCCTTTATGAAATTGGAATCACTACGGAGTCAAGCGACTATTCCAAGTCAAACGGCCAGTTGAAAATCGACGAAACCAAACTCAAAAAAGCGCTAACGGAAAATCCCGATAAGGTGGAAGCACTGTTCACCACTTCTGATGGGGACGATGACAATGTTACCAACTCGGACGGCATTGCAATCCGGCTGCAGAAAGTGATTAAGGACTATATTAACACCAGTTCAGCCAATCCTGGAATCCTGGTACAAAAAGCCGGCCTTTCTACCGATACCGTGGATAACAGCACTATTGCAAAACAGATTTCAAATTTCACTAAGAAAATTAAAGAATTAAAAACCCAGCTGGCGGATAAACAAGAATACTATTACAATCAGTTCACCAAACTGGAACAATATATGAGTCAGATGAATACACAGCTTAGTTACTTTATGAGCAGCTCCGATTCGTAAAAATCAGCGGGTTTAATTTTTAAAGAAAAATGGGAGTGTACCCAATGCAGAACAACCCAATTATGCAGTACAAGGAACAGGTCATCAATACCATGACCAAGGGCGAACAACTGGTTTTGCTGTTTGATGAGATTCTAAAAAATCTTCATTACGGTTCCATGATGATGAAAGATGGGAATTACCCCACTTCGCAAAAATGCACCGAAAAGTGCAAGGAGATTTTTCGCTATCTTTCCTCCATCCTTGACATGAGTAACAGCATTTCAGGCAATCTATATGATTTGTATTATTTTGCAAATCAGCAGATTATCCGTGCGGAGGTCAAGCGTGATCCTTCCCTATTGGACGATTTGGCTCCTCTGGTGCAGGATATGCGCGATACCTGGGCGGAAGCAGAAAGACTGACCCACATTCAAAAATAAAACAAACTTTTGTCAGACCCATCGGCAACCACCCGCCGATGGGTTCCTTTCAAACTGGAGGAAATTATGTTTAGCAAGGAAATCATGACCTGTCTGGAGCAAAAAGTAATCCTGATGACACAGATTCTCAATATTACGAAACAAATCGAAGTACAGTGCAAGCAGCCTGAAGTAAACCTGGAAAACCTGCTAGACACACGGGGCGACCTGATGGAGCGCACGAAAAAGTGCGATCATTTTATCCGTGTATTGGCGCAGCAGCTTGACGATGACCAGAAGGAACGGATTCAGCAAATTCTAAACGGGAGCGCTGTGGATTGCAGCGAAGAAGAACAGAGAGCCATGGACCTGGTACAGCAGTGCTCTTCGCTGTTTGACCGGGCAGCCGTTCTGGATCGCGCAGCAAATGAAGCAATCAAGCAAAAGTACGAAGAAACCAAAAGGATTCTGATTGATCTAAAAAAGTCAGGAAAAGAACACGATCTGTTTTACCGCTAAGACACATAAAAACATGAGGGTATGAAAAAAGCTTTCTGTCAAAACCCGTTGGATTTGATAGAAAGCTTTTTGGAATTTCTATTCATTTTAATACGTTTTCACCCCATTTGCAAAAGACTTCACGACCATTGATCCGTTTTCCGTATAAAAAAATACGGTGCGTCCGTAATTCAAACCGGTGTCTTCCGCTTTGATGGGAATATGGAAACTCATTAATGAATTTTTTACAGCCTCAACGTTTCGCGCTCCAATATTCCCGAATGCGGAATCCCCGGATACCTCGAACATCTTTGCTCCACCTGCAATTTTGGCGACAATTCGCTGGCGCAAGGCACCCATTTTCGCCATTTCATCCAGCATTGCAGGAATACAGGTATCTGCAAAACGGTGTGGATTCTCTTTTGGGTTATTCTGCGGATAATTCGGGAGCATAATATGCCCCAGCCCCCCGATTTTTGTAACAGGGTCGTAAAGGCAGATTCCGACACAGGAGCCCAGCGCGTAAGTTACAAGCGAATCGCCTTCCTTCACAACCTTCATATCCGAAATTCCGATGGTAACCATATTGCTCATAACTCAATCCCCAATTTCTGCATTAATCTGGTGAGCGAATCCATAGACGGTACTAGCAGCATATTGGCGGATACGTCATTACGATTGCTTAAGAAATCATCCTGGATAAAGATGATCTTATCCGATACCGAGCTCATTTCGATAGCAGGAACACTTAACAGCGCGCCCACCATATCTACTGAGATGGCCGGCACGGACGTTTTGATTGCCAACTGGGAAAGCGTGCTGATGGAGCCGGTATAGGCCGAAATCATGATATTCCCGATTTCTGAAATCGCAGACAGCTCCATATCAGACAGACGGTCACAGTTTACATCATTCACCCCAAGCAGACTGGATAAAACCGTTTTGGCAAAATCTTGCTCAATGATGAACATCATGATGCCTTCAATATCGCCGTACAGCTTAGCCAAAATGCCAATCACCGGGTTTTCCGGGCCGCCAAGAGCATTCGCAGCATCGTTGATATCCAGAATGCGAACCGTTGGCACCGTCATATCCACCTCGGTATTCAGCATCTGGGAAAGGGATGTCGCCGCGTTGCCAGCCCCGATATTACCGATTTCTTTCAGCACGTCGATATGCATTTCATTCAGCTGTTCCAAATTTACAATGGACATTTCAATCCCCCCCTGCCGCCGCATATCGGCTTTTTTCTTACAGAACCTCCTTCCTGCGGTTGATTTGAAGGAGGTTCATATCTTTTAATTTACTTGCTCATGGAACATCCGACGGAAGAACAGGGCCAAACACAATGCCATTTTGATCCGGGTAAAACTTCGAATTGCTGAATTCATTGTTGATATTCATGGAGTAAGGGCCGATTGTGATCTTGGTACCGGGGTAAATAACCCCCGTGCCAATTACGTTGTAATCAATCAGGCTGGTTGCATTTTTTCGGTACTGCTCAATCTGGTGCGTAATCTCTTCGATCGCCTGCGTCAGCTTGCTTTTCTTCACGATAGATGCCTTAATCAGCATCTTGCCGCTCTCCGACCCAGTTTGCCCGCTCTGGGCAAGCTGCTCCAACAGAACTTCGTAACCTTTTGTAAACGCTTCCAGTTCCTGCTGGGCATTTGCCAGCTTTTGATTCAGGACATCCAGACTACTGGCTTCCCCATAAGAAGCAAAAATATTATTTAGATTGCTGGACTGAATAGAAACCTTTGTAATGGCATTGCCGGATGTTCCGATGTTCTTCAGATAAACCCTACGCCCAACCTGATAATTTCCACCAATCAGAGAAGCTTTCGGGCCTTTTAAAATGATGGAGCCGCCTGCAACCACATGGCAGTTCATCAGGACATCCGCATAAACATCGTTTTCTGAAAATAGGTTCGCGTTTTCAAAATATTTACCGGAAATATTTCCGCCTGCGCGAATGGTTCCCTTTGCCATTCCATGCATACCGTTGGAGATGGAAATCGAACCGCGCGCTTCCAGCAGCGCTCCTTCCGCCATGCCGCGCACGGTAATATCATGCCCGGACTTGATGGAAAACCCCTCCATTACATCGCCCTGAACAATCACTGAGCCGTTCGTTTCAATATTGCCCGAGGCGCCGTCAACATTGCCCCGCACAATATAAACCTCATTGACATTTACTTTGGATTTCAAATTTTCCACACAGCCATCGGCGGCGGCCAGTAAAGAAAGGCCGTCCTCCGAAATAACAGTGTTCGTACCAACCGGAAGCACCGGCATCCTTCCGGGTTTGAACGGAACCGGGCGATTATAAACGTCGATTCCGTCGGTTCCGGTGGTAGGAGGGGTAATACTGCAAAGCACATCCCCCTTGGACACATTCTGAACCAAGCCCAAGTCCTTAAAATCCACCGTACCGTCTTCCCGCTCTTTCGGTCTGAGCGTTTTGTCCGTATTGAAGTGATAATTCAAGATTCCGTCTTTGCCGTCAATGGGAAGGATTCCCTTCGCACAAATCAGTTCAGAGAAGAATCTTCGTTCCTCACAGAACGTTTTAATTGCATCTTCACAGATCCCATACTGTATATTGTTTTCTTTTAAGAAATCCAAAATCTGCTCATAAGTTATTTTTTGGTCTAAAGTCGCCGGTTTTACTCGCAGGTAAGCCGTCATATTATCCGCTGAAATCTGAAGAGTAAACTGAGGTTTCAGTTCTTCTTCGGACGATCCAGCCGTAATGGGTCGACCACTGGTCAGTGAATCAGATGCGTTATTCATACGAACCACTTTCCTTATCCCATATAAAGATTATACTTAAAGTCCTTCATTCTTACCGCAGATTATTCACAGTCTGCATGATTTCATCCGACATCTGAACGATCTTTGAATTCATCTGAAAAGCTCTTTGCAATTCCATAACCGACGTAAGCTCGGTCGAAAGATTCGCAGAGCTTTCTTCCAGCCAGCCCTTTTTCACAGCGGGATTTTCCACCCGCGTGGCGGCACCGGAACGATCGGTCGCAGTAAAATATGAATTGCCCTCACGGGAAAGCCCGTCGCAGTCCGGGAAAGAATAAACAGCAGCCGGAACATCATCTGTTTCACTGTTTACCGTGATTCTCTGGCCGTTTGCACCCAAAACATAGCCACCTGTGGAATCAACCACATATTTCAGACCGTTTTCTTCGGAAATATGGAAATTGCCGTTGCGGGTATATTTTATGGTTCCGCCTGTCTGCACAGCAAAAAACTCATTGGGCTGAGTCAGCGCATAATCCATCATTTGACCGGTCTGTTTTAGTCCGCCTTGTGTGAAAACCGTATCGGTTTTGGCCAATTTAGTGCCATGGCCGTTCTTTAAATCCGTCTGCGTATTCGGTGCGGCATGAATGTTGGTATAAAGCAGATCGGAAAAAGTAGGTTCCGTCGCTTTATAGCCGGTTGTTTCCACGTTGGCGATGTTGTTGGCTGCAACATCAATTCCCTTTTGCAGTTGAATTGTGCCAGTAGCCGCCGTATAAAATGAAGTAATCATTGATAATCCCTCCCTATCTATTTTTCACTTAATTAATCTTCGCAATTTCCGTTGATGCACGGCTCATGACCTGATCATACATCTTAACGGCCTGGGAACAGCTCTGCAGTTCCCGTTGAGCCGCCAGCGCATTCGTCATTTCCTCCGCAGGATCCACATTGGAACCCTCCAGCTTCTTCCAGCTAATGTTCGGGTTCTGAAGAAGCACAGCTCCCCCCGTCGCCGTGTACATACCGTTATCTGCCAGCTTCAGGTTGTTGTAGTCGGCGAAGTTATAAACGCCGAGCGTTCCGACCGTCGTTCCATTCACCATAAGGTTTCCTGCTTCATCGGCCTGTATCTGATCGGTTCCGACACGAATCGGGTTTCCGTCCGCGCCCAGCACTCTTCCCTCGTTGTTCAAGATTAGGTACCCTTCCTCATCGACATTAAAGCTGCCGTTGCGGGTATAGCGGACCCCGTTGTTTCCCCGTACCGCGAAAAAGCCTTCGCCCACGATTGCAAAATCCAAAGCACGGTCGGTAGACTTTAACGTGCCTTCGGAGTGAATAACGTTTGTTTTATCCGCAATGGTTGCAAGGCTAAGCGAACCAATCGGCGTGGAGGACTGAGAATCCAGCCGGCTGATGACCATCTCACCAAACGTTGTGGTAGAAACCTTCTGCTTTTTATATCCATTGGTTTCCGCGTTAGCAATGTTATTACTGATTGCGGTTAATTTTCTGCTCTGGGTAATCAGCCCCGAGCCCAGCATATAAAATCCTCTTTCCATGGTTAGCCTCCATCATTGATTATAATATTCCGTCAGGCTTTTTTTCAGCTTGCGCAGCGCATTGGAATGGATTTGAGAAACCCGGGAGTCACTGATTTCCATTACGCTGGATATTTCTTTAATCTTTAGCTGTTCCTTATAATACAGGGAAATCACAAGTTTTTCCTTTTCATTCAGGTGGTCGATGTAATCCGCCAGAACATCTTCCAACTCTTTTTCCGCAATGACCTGTTCCGGGCCGCGGATTGGGTCGCTGGTCATTCCAAATTCAATATTCTCGGCGCCTTTTTCATAAATCAGTTCCTCAAAGGAAAGCATGTTCAAAGAGCAGGTCTCCGCCTGCATCTTTTGATAATCCTCCAGCGAAACACCAAGATAATCGGCAAGCTCCTGATCCGTAGGGTTTCTTCCAAACTTATGGCTCAGATCGTTTTCCGCTTCATTCAGATTTTTGGCAATTCGCTTCAGGCGGCGCGGGAAGCAGTCCTGCTTACGGATATAGTCAATCATAGCTCCTCGGATTTTAATCGAGGCATAGGTTTCAAATTTCACTTTCTTATCTGGGTCGAATTTTTCTACGGCATCCAGAAGAGCAATCAATCCTTCATTTACCAGATCGTCCATATAGTTAAAATACTGATAGCGGCCAATGGTTTTCAGAGCGATGCATTTTACCATGTAGCTGTACTGAATCACAATCTGATTTCTGATCTCCGTGTTCCTGGTCTGCCGGTATTCCGCCCAAAGATCCTCAACCAATGTCTGACACGGTTCTGAATTCTTCATTCAGCCATTCCCCCCTTCCGAAAAGCATGTTCCTTTGTATTGCGGCAGGCGCTATTCCAAGGTAACATTGGCAACCGCCTGAATCTGTACATTTGAATTCAATTCATTGAAGGACAAAACGACGGCGTTCGGATAAAACTGTTCCAACATCTTGCTGAAATAAATTCGCACCAATGGTGAAGTCAGGATAATCGGTACATTAATTACGTCCTTTACCTTGGTGATGCAGTCCATCAGCTTTGTAATAATCTTCTGGGTGGATTGAGGATCCAGCGACAGGTAAGTACCCTGCTCGTTTTTCGTGATTGCATTTAGAATCATCCGCTCGACTTCGCTGTCCAGCGTAATGACGCGAATCTGTCCGCCGTCGGACCACTTACGCGTAATCGTACGTTTCAGCGACTGCCGTACATATTCCGTAAGCACTTCGCTGTCATGCACGGTCGGCGCATAATCGGAAATGGTGCTCAAAATGGTTTCCATATCGCGAATCGGAATTCCTTCTTTCAAAAGGTTGCAGAGAACCTTCTGAAGATTGCTGTAGGAAATAATGCTTGGAACCACTTCGTCGACCAGAGAAGGATCGGCCTTCTTGACCGACTCCAGCAGTTGGTTAACATCCTGGCGGGTGAGCAGTTCATGCGCATGGTGACGGATGGTTTCCGAAAGGTGCGTAACCATAACAGAAAGCGGATCAATAACGGTATAGCCGTAAATTTCAGCCATTTCCTTTTTATCCGGCGTAATCCATTTGCTCGGAATTCCGTAAGCCGGTTCAATGGTTTCAATCCCGTCGATATTGCCGGTCAGATTTCCCGGATCAAGCGCCAGGTAATAATTGACCAAAACTTCTCCGCGGCTGACTTCTTCGCCCTTGATTTTGATCACATACTGGTTTGGGTTCAGCGAACCGTTGTCGCGCAGACGAACCGCTGGAATCACCGTACCCATATCCATTGCAAACTGCTTCCGGAAAGTAACCAGTCGTTCAATAAAGCTGCTGCCGTTGCTTTCATCAACCAAAGGAATCAAGCTGTAGCCGAATTCCATTTCGATTAAATCGATTTGCAGCAGATTGTAAACATTATCAATATTGTTGTAGAAAGAGGCTTCATCCTGTTCCGGCTGCTGCTCCGCCAATGCCGATTGAGCCCCTTCCGCTGCCACTTCCTCCTGCAGCGCTTTGCGTTTCCGGATAGTCAGGCCGCTCACAATCAGCGCGCCGGCCACAATCAGCAGCTGTACCACCGGCATTCCCGGAATCAGGCACATTGCGCATATTGCGCCGCCTGAAATAATCATAACAATTGGTTGTCCAAAGAACTGGCGGGTTACATCCAGGCTCAGGGTTGCGTCGGAAGCAGCGCGTGTAACGATCATACCGGTCGCGGTGGAAATCAAAAGTGCCGGAAGCTGGGAAACCAGACCGTCACCGACGGAAGCCGTGGTGTAAGTGGAAAGCACATCGTTAATGGAGCCGCCACCCTGCACCATGCCGATAATGGAACCGCCAATCAGATTGATAAACGTAATCAGAATGGATGCAATCGCATCTCCCTTAACAAACTTGGTAGCACCGTCCATAGCGCCGTAAAATTCCGCTTCGCGCTGAATATCTTGGCGGCGGGTGCGTGCCATTTCTTCCGTAATCAGTCCGGAGTTCAAATCAGCATCAATTGCCATTTGTTTACCAGGCATAGCGTCCAACTTGAATCTGGCCGATACCTCGGAAACGCGTTCCGAACCTTTCGTAATAACCATAAAGTTTACGATAACGATGATCAGGAACACAATAAAGCCAACAACCAGATTACCTGCCAAAACAAAGCTGCCGAACGTATGAATAACCTGACCAGCCTGCCCAGAATTGGTAAGAATCAAACGAGTTGAAGAAATATTAAGGGCAAGGCGGAACAAGGTAGTAATCAAAAGCAGAGACGGGAAAATAGAAAACTGCAGTGCATCCTTTACGTACATGGTCATGAGCAGAATCATAATAGAGAAAGAAATATTGATAATCAGCATCATATCCAGTACGAAAGAAGGAAGCGGAATGATAATAAACGCAATGATCACAATCACAAAGATGGCAACAACATTATTTAGAAGTTTCAAAATCACCCTGACTCCTTTTCATGGAATATACCCAAGCCATTATTTCAGCCAGTACTACGTAGTATTGAGGTGGAATTACCGCATTTACCTCAACCTCGCGGTATAGCGCACGGGCGAGCGGTCTGTTTTCCGTCATTGGAATATGGTTTTGCTCCGCTATTTCTATAATCTTCAGCGCCACATAGTCCTGTCCTTTTGCCACGACTACGGGGGCACTGTCTTTTTCAATGTCATATCTCAGCGCAATCGCAAAGTGCGTAGGGTTTCTTACAATAACGTCTGCTGTCGGAACCTGCTGCATCATGCGCTGATTTGCCATTCGTCTTTGCCGTTCACGAATTTGCCCCTTAATCTGGGGGTCGCCTTCCATCTGCTTATATTCGTCCTTTACTTCCTGCTTGGTCATGCGAAGGCTGCGCTCGTATTCCCACCACTGATACAAATAGTCCAGCGCGGCAATTGCGACAAACACGACCGAAAGTTTAATGACGATGTTCATGATTGAATTCAGAATGTAGTAAACCGCCTGTGCAACATCTTCGTACATTAGCTTGGCAACATCATTCAGAATTTCTTTTCCGGAGGTATAAAGCATGGCGGCCATTACGATGATTTTAATAAGGGATTTTACGACTTCGATAACGGACCGCAGAGAGATCAGGCGTTTTATCCCCTGAATCGGGCTAAGCCTGGAAAATTTGAATTTCAGGTTTTCCTTGGAAATCTTGAACCGGGTCTGAACACCTGTACCAACCACCCCTGCCACAATGGAAGCCAACATGACAGGTCCTGCCATCAACAGAAAGGCAATGGTACAATCCCGGAACAAATCCATAACAAAATCGGTGGATAGAACATCAACCGTTTTGGTATAAACGAAATACTTCCGCAAAAATCCGGACATGTACTGATAAATAAACGGGAAAACCAGCTTCAACGTGAAAAAAAGGGTTAAAATGGATAACGCGCTGACCACGTCTGCACTTTGAAAAATGTTACCTTTTTTTCGTGCGTCTTCCTTTTTTTTCGGCGTGGCCTTTTCGGTTTTGCTGCTGTCGGCCATATCATCCCCCCCACGGCAAGCTATTTTGGCGAGATGGTTCTATATCAATCTACGGGGAGGATTATACGGCAAAGCAAAATTCTTTTGCTGCAACGTATAAACACCGCGTTAGGTAAGCTGTATAAACACATGATTGAGATTATCGAACATCAGGGAAATCATCCGCTCCAGAAAAGCGGAAAAAGCAGGCACCAGAAGGAAAATCATCAAAAATCCGATGATAACCTTCATTTGAATGTTAATGGTGAAAACATCAATCTGAGGGACAGCACGCATTACAATGCCGACGGCTATTTCTGTAATAAGTTCCGCGGCCAGAACGGGAAGCGACATTTTCACTGAATAAATCAGGATCAAGCTGAATAAGGAAAGAAGGTTGGACATCAGCTCCGGCTGAAAATTCAAAGAACCGTAAGGCACCAAAGTGCAGAGCTTAACAAACACCTGAATCAGCGTCAGGTGGGAATTCGATGCAAAAAAGATTAGAATGAACATTGCGTTCATCAAAGAGCCGGTAAGTGGCATGGAAATATTGCTGGAGGGATCATAAATTTTAGACATGGAAATGCCGATCTGCATATCCATGGTTTCTCCGCTCATTAAAATAACGGACAAAAAAAGCTGAATTACATAACCGACGATAAACCCGACCATCAATTCCTTTAAAAGCTCGACAAAGAATACTAGAAAAGATGAAATCGCCAGATGCTGAACCGGCACAAGATTGTAGGTAAAAACAGAAAGCATCAGCGACAGACCAATTTTAATGACAACCGGGATATTCCGCCTTCCGAATATCGGGTTAAACAAAATGCAGCCCGACATTCTCATAAAGATCAAAAGCAGAAGAGTAAAATCATAATCAAATTCCATATCGCCTTATGACCAAGCCCTTTCCGCTTTAAATAGTGACATTTTTCGACCGGAACAACCGGCTTCCCGTCCCTTGTCCGCCGCCGGACCTTAATTCATTCGAACAATCATATCAAATATGTATTTCACAAAGTCATTCATGGTCTCCATCATCCATGGACCAAGAATCACAAGGATTAGTGCAATGACAATCAGTTTTGGAACAAAAGAGAGGGACTGTTCATGAATCTGCGTCGCTGCCTGAAAAATGGAAACAATCAGGCCGACCGCCATACTGCCAAGCAAAACCGGGGCTGCAAGTTTCATCGCTGCAATCATGGCAGCCTGTATTACCCCGACAATTTCCGAAGTTGTCATTCAACAATGTACCTTTCTGTTTTATAATTCTCCAAACCTAGACGTTAAATCCGGCGACAAGGGTCTTAAACAGAAGACTCCAGCCATCAACCAAAACAAAAAGCAGCAGCTTGAACGGCAATGAAATCATGGAAGGCGGCAGCATGACCATACCCATGGACATCAGGGTGCTCGAAACGATCATATCGATGATCATAAACGGGATAAAAATAAGGAATCCGATTAAGAACGCGCGCTTCAGTTCACTGGTCATAAACGCCGGAATAATCACCGTCAGGGATAAGTCATTCACCGATTTGACATTCTTCGTTTTCGAAAGATTGATAAACAGGTTCAGGTCATCCTTTTTGGTCTGCTTCAGCATGAATTCCTTCATCGGAGCAGAGGCCTTCTGAATAAACTCTTCCTGTGTGATTTTCTGCGCCTTGTAAGGCTGATAAGCGTCTGTGTTGATCTGATTCAGCACCGGTGACATGATAAACAGAGAAAGAAACAACGCGATCGCAATCAACACCTGATTTGGCGGCGTTTGCTGAAGACCGAGAGCGTTCCTCAAAAAAGACAATACAATTATAATCCGGGTAAAGCAGGTGGTCATGATCAGGATGGATGGCACCAGACCCAGAATCGTAAACATCTCAATGATCTGAAGCGTATCCACGCCCTTGCCGTTCACATTCACATTCACGTTGGATGCGGCGGAAGCGCCCATTGGTACCAACATTACAAAAACAAGCGACAGCACACACAGGAGAAGAACTTTTTTTCTAAGACTTCTTTTTTTCTTCTTCTCTTTCGCCGGTTCTGGCATCGCCGCCTTTAGCAGGTCTTGCGTTGTTTCTGTCAAGCGTTTTCACATCCAATCTGTTTTTCATGGTGGAACTTAAAATTTCAAGAAAATTCCCGCCCATATTAAAAGCAGGCTGCTGGGCTTTAATGTCTTCTTTGGAAACCTCGTGAAGAATTTCAACTCCGTTGTTTGAAAACCCGATCAGATAGTAGCTTCCGCAGATTTCCGCCAAAGCGAGCCCCTTATCCTGCGCAAGCGCAACTTTCTCCAATATATGAATATTGGTAGTGTCCGTCATGCGGTTTGCTTTTTTGGCGATGAACTTGCTAAACAAATAGCACAGATACAGCACCGCGACAACCGCAAGCAGCGACAGAATGAGGGGCAGTATATCCGTTGAGTAACCCGATCCGGTTAACTTCGTCAAACAGGTTCCTTCCTCTCTCTCGGTATCAGGCTCAGCCCAAAATACTATTGACGGTTTTCATAATGCGATCGGGCTTAAACGGCTTTACAATAAAGTCCTTTGCGCCGAGCTTCAGGGCATCTACTACCATGGTTTCCTGCCCCATTGCAGAACACATCACAACTTTAACGTTCGGGTCCATTTCCTTCAGCCTTTTCAGCGCTTCCAGACCATCCATAACCGGCATGGTGATATCCATAAGAACCAGATCCGGCTTTTCGGCCGCATAGGTGGTTAACGCCTGTTCCCCATTGCCAGCCTCGACGATTTCCGTATACCCGTTTTTCTGCAGAGTATCCTTAATCATCATTCGCATAAACGCAGCGTCGTCAACTAACATAACTTTCTTTCCCATTGTGTTTCCTCCTAAAAAATGTGCTAAACTCAGAGTAACTTCATGATTTCGCTGTTGCTGGAGATTTCCGTAATTCTTACTCCGTAAAAATCATCTACCACGACAACATCGCCCTTGGCAATTTGTCTGCCATTGACGAAGACATCCACCTGCTGACCTGCCTGCTTGTCCAACTCTAAAATCGTTCCTGTGGTAAAATCAAGAATATCCTTGATTTTTCTGGAAGTACGTCCAATTTCAACGGTAATTTCCAACGGAACATTCATAATCAGACCCAGATTGGTATTCTGGTCGTTGGTCAGGGAAGAATCCTGCTCATCAAAGCTCTGATAGGTGGCGCTCCGGACATCGTAGCTTGGGGCCGGGTACGGCGCGGGCCGGTTAATTGGAGCGGGCGCAGGAGCCGATGCGGGAACCGGAGCCGGCATTGGAGCCGGTGCAGGCGCGGGTGCCGGTGTCGGAACGGGTGCAGGTGCAGGCGCGGGTGCAGGTGTCGGAACGGGTGCCGGTGCAGGCGTGGGCGCGGGTGCCGGCGCGGGTGCCGGCGCGGGTGCCGGTGCCTGCGGCTGTGCTGCGGCAGCAGCGCTGTCATCAAAACCGAATGTGGAAATCAGTTCTCTTGCCAGATCAACTGACATCAAACTGATAAATTCACTGTTCACCAGATCCCCGATGAGCAAATTAAAGTGAATTGCCACAACCGGATCGTCATCTTTAAAATATTTGTTTTTAAACTGCTTGGAATTTTCAATTTGAAAAGAATTCGGCGGTGAAATGTTGATGGCACGATTCAGAAGCTGCGAAAGCGCCGTGGAAGACGCCCCCATCATCTGATTCATGACTTCACAGATCGCACCCAGGCTCATTTCGTCCAGGACAAATTCCTGATCGGAATAATCTGTTTGCAGCAGCAATCCGACGATCACTTTCACATCAGATTCTTTTAAAATCATGATGTTTTTGCCATTCAGACCGCTTACATAGTTAATTTCAACCGCAACCGCCGGTTCCAACGATTCAAAATGAAATTCATCCGATTTTGTAACCTGAACCCTTGGAGTTGTAATCGTTACCCTCTGGTTCAGCAGCGTTGAAACAGTGGTCGCCGAAGACCCCAAGCTGATGTTCATAATTTCTCCTATGGTATCAACATCCATGGGAGAAAGAACATTGTTCATCGGCTCCATAGAAATCACCTTCCATCAATATATTAGAGAGTTTTTTCAATCTTTACAGCATACTTTTTCTTTTTTGACCCTATAACACCCGTAAACCACGGGAACTTTCCAACGTTGACTGTAACCAGATTGTTTTCTACCGGTGTATTCAAAGTAATAATATCACCCACCTGCAAATTCAGAAGATCCCGAAGTGTAATCTCTGTCTTCCCCAGAATGGCCGACACAGGAAGCGGGGAGTCATTCAAGGTTCGCATGATCGCCTCCCTGCGCCGCCTTTCAATTTCGGGATCATCCCTCTTCGGTAATTTTACATATTTTGAATTGAATACTCTGAAAATCTCTTCCAATGAAGAGGCTGGAAGACAGATATTCATATTTCCTTTCAGCGTATCCAAAGTCATTTCAATTACAATAATGGCAACGGATTCATCGGGGGGAATGGACTGCATTAAACGGGAATTCGTTTCAATCATGTCAAGGCTGTGTTCAATCTCAATATAGTTTCCCCAAGCATTTTTGAGCAGCCCGAGAACCTGCTTAAAAAGATATTCCAGCAAAGACAATTCAATGTCCGTATAATCCCGGTCGATTTGATAACCAGAACCATTGCCGCCCAGCAGCCGGTCCATAATGGAAAACGAAACCGGGCGTGACATTTCCATGAGAATCTGCTTGTCGTCAATTCGATTTTCCTCGTTATGCATTCCGATTACCGCAACCAAAACGGAATCGCTTAACGCATTGTTAAATTCCCGGTATTCTTCTTCTTCCACCTGAAGAATTTCCATTTGACAGGCGGTACGAAGCATACTGGAAAGCTGCAGGCTGTACGTTCGGGCAAAGCTGTCAAAAACGTTGTCCAGCAGCTTCAACTGCTCTCTGGAGAATTTTTTTGGCGACATGAAGTCATATTCTTTAACCTTTTGCGAGCCTGACTGCTTTTCGATTTCCTTGAAGTCCATGTTGCCGTTTTGCAGGCTTCCAAGCAATTCATCAATTTGCTGTTGTGACAAAATTTCCGCCATATAACCACCATTCCCACTTCATTAATCTCATCCGCAAAACGGAAATTTAAAATACCCTTCCTGAACAAACCCCATTGATAAAATACGGAATAAAATTTTCAAGCATTCGCTTACCGCGAACTGTGGAAGATTATTCCGAAGAAAAACAATTAAAACAAAATAGCTGTTTCAAAGCTCAAAAAGTCAATCCTTCAACCGGATTACATTCTTAAAAATTTCCCGGTTGTAAGCAATGACCTTCTTTATGATCTCATTTTTGTCTTCACTTACAAGATAATATTTTCCAGTTGTCAGAGTTACCTTCGTTTCCGGAATATTTACAATATCTTCTATCAGATTGCTGTTCAGAACAAAAGAAACGCCGTTTAAGTTGGTTAACTCGATCATTTGAGTCCCCTCCAGGACCAGCCGGACCGTACCGGACTTTTCGTTCCGGTACGGAAGCTGTCATTCCTTATTATCTCTTCATGTTGACCAGCGTTTCAAGCATTTCATCACTGACCGTGATGATTTTGGAGTTGGCCTGATACGCTCTCTGTGTTACGATCATATTGGAAAACTCATTTGCAAGGTCTACATTGGAACCCGCCAGGCCGCCGGTTTTTAACTTACCGGTGCTGTTTTCGCCCGGAACCGAATAGACCAGGTCGCCCGTGTTGACGCCCGCGGAAAAATAGGAGTTTCCGTCATAAGAAAGCGCGTTGGGGTTTGGCACATATGCAACCGCAATCTGGCCAATACTCTGAATCTTTCCGTTTGTGTCCTGGCCGGTGATGATACCGTCGGCGCTGATGGTAACATTTTTCAGGGTACCATAGGTATTCACAATCGGGGTCAGGCTGTCGGTATTGAAGGAAGCACTGTTGTTTACCGTGCCGGAAGCATCGGCGGGTACTACATCGTTGGCCGTGGCATCCCCTGTGGCGCCGCCCTTAATGGTAATATCGGTTGTTGTGATACTCGGCGTGGTAGTTGGTGTGCCGCCGTTTTCCTGCCAAGTCCAAGTGCCTTGCAGCAAAGTCTGCAGCCCGTTTTTCGTCAGGGAAGAATACTCGTTCGTAGTAGCATCCTGCTCCTGTTTGTAAGTAACAGTAATGGTCTTTTTCCCAATATCTGCAACCACACTGCTGTCGGCCGTCTTGCTGTACACAACTTTTAAGGTGTAGCCGTCCAAATCATACTTGGAAAGGTTATCCTTACCAAAGTCAATCGTAGCACCGCCGACGGTTACCTTGTCCGTGGTATACCCGGCATAAGGGAACCCAATGACTTTGTTTTTGTTGCCGTCTACCAGGTTGCCGCTGCCGTCAAAGCTGAACGTGCCGACCTGCGTTAAAAACTTCTTGCCGCTTCCGTCCTGCACCACATAGTAGCCTTCGCCATCGATGTAGCAGTCCGTGCCGAGACCCGTGGAAACAAAACCGCCGCGGGTGTTCACCACGTCAACGGATGACAGCTGCGAACCATAACCGATCTGAGACGGGTTGGAACCGCCCTGTGTGCCTGCCTGAGAAGCACCCGAAAGCGTTTGGTAATAAACGTCGCGGAAGGTCGTTCTGGAGGATTTAAAACCGGAAGTATTCACGTTGGCAATGTTGTTGCCAATTACATCCATTCCGGACTGAAGCGCTGAAATAGCGGATACGCCGGAGGTCATTGCTCTTGATAATGACATTTTAATCTCTCACTTTCTTTTTCGGATTCCGCAAAGACTTCTCTGTCAGTCAAAGTCTTGATAACTTCCTGATAAGGTCCGGTTATACAATTACGGCTCCGTCAATATTTGTAAAGACATTGTCGGTCATTTCCTGACCGCTCATGGTAGTAATTACTGTTCCGCTTGGAATGTTCACGATGAATGCGTTCGGCCCGCTTAATATAAGCGCGTCTTTAATTCCCTTAGCCTTTGCCTTTTCTACCCCGCCGTTGATTTTGGCAAGCATTTGGGGAGAAAGCTGAATCTGGCGGCTGTCCAGCCGCTGCAGCGCGTGTTTGGAAAACGTCAGCTGCGAATTTTGCTGAACCTTTTGCAGAAACAGTTGGGAAAAATCCGTTCCATTCTGCTGCGTTTCCAGCGCTTTTGCGGAATTGGGAATCTGGGAAACGGGATAATTGGGGCCGATCATTGAAGCGTACTTTTTTTGAAATTGTATGTCTTCCATGACTTCTCCTTACGGGTCCCTGGGCCGGTTAAACCTTTGCGGTAGAACCACTGCCGGATGCTTCCGAATTGCTGTCCTTTCCGCTGCTCTGGGAAGTGTCCGAAGCCTCCGTGCCGTTCACCACTTTGGTAACCGCGGAAAGCGAATATTCTTTCCCGTCAATCACCAGGCTTACATTACCGTTTTTGTAGATGCAGCCGGATACCACGCCGGTTGTGTCGACGGAATTGCCTTTCGCATCGGTGCCGGTCACGGTTACGGTTTTTCCAACCAGAGAAGTTCCATACTGGAAATTATCCGCAGTAGGCGAATTGTCAACTTCCATAACGGAGCCCAGTGAATATTCCTTACCGTTGACTGTCACCATAGGTGTGGTCTGAGAAAAATCGCACTTTGTAACAATGCCGTGATCTTTGGTAAGTGTATTGGTTTCGGAATCATACGATGCGACAATCACCGATTTTCCCACGATGGATGAACCAAGCAACGAGGTTTGCAGATCATTTTGATTGTTTGCATAGTTGACCAGGTTCTGCAGTGCTTGCAAAGACGTAAACTGGGACAGCTGCGTAATGTATTCGGTGTTGCTGCTCGGATTCAAAACATCCTGGTTCTGCATTTCCTTGGAAAGCAGCTGAAGGAAAGTGTCCATGCTTGCAGCATTGTTTTTCGTCGTGTTAGAACTGGCGCTAGAGGTAGAAGACGTATTGTAACTGTTGATGTTGTTCGTTGTTGTAATACCCAAGTTGTAGCCTCCTTTCCTAGTTCATATTGGCTTTGATCCGAAGCTGCTGGATCATCGTAAGAAAATCCTCTTGGCTGTCGTTCACGCCGTCTTGGTCGTCATGATATCGATACTGACGCTGCTGATTTTCCTGCTGCTGATCCTGTTGTCCGGAAGAGTTCTGATCCTGCTGATACCACTGGGAATCCTGCGCAGGCTGAGTAACTTCCACCGTATGATGGACCGCGCTTTCCAGTAGAGCACGAATTTCACCCGAATTGGAAAGAAGCATACTCTGTGTTTTCGGGTTTAATGCAGAAATTTCCACCGTCATGGTACCGTTTTGCACAGCCAGCTTTACGGTGACCTTTCCCAGTTCCTTCGGATAAAGATCCATCTGGAAATTCTGAGTGCCGGCTTGATACTGTTTCAGTACCTGATCTGCAACCTGGTGAACCACCGGTTTGGTTGTTTTGGGCACTTCATCGGAAACTTTAATGATAATGTTGCCGGTTTGCATCATATTCTGAAAAGAAGAAGCTGGCTGTACGTTTGCCGCCGATTCTTCCATTTTCTGCTGTCCGGAAAGGTCGGCCGCCTCACTCTGCTCCGCCTGTGCTCCCGTGTTCCGTCCGGTTGGCTCCCCTTTGGCTGAAACAGGCACGGTAATTGAATCATTCGAAACAGGCGTTTCCATCTGCTGAGAAGAGTTCGTCTGCGGAAGCTGATTTTCCTGCTTCTGCGTCGTAAAATCCGTTGTGTTGGATACCGATGCTTCATGAACCACTTGGGTAACAGTACTGTCCGCCGTTCCATGATTTTGGTTGCCAGTGGGAACGTTTGCCTGACTCATTGTGGACGTTTCGCCGATTCGATTAGTCTGCTCTGCCGCTTGATTTTGCGGTATAGGCAAATCAGCAGAAACGGTTTGCCCACCAGAGGAACTGCTTGCCGAATCAGGTGTCATCGGTGCGGTTGGGAGTATTTCGCCACCCGCTTCAACGGACAAAATGGGCGGATTGGAAACCGTTTCGTCGGCAGAAGCTGTGGAGGGCTGCGTCTGCGCAGAAGGCTGAAGCTGTACTGCAGAGCCGCAAAGTCCGCTTAATACGGTAGCTTCCGGCGATACGGAAGAAGTGTCGTCTTTTTTGCTTTCTTTCTCGGGGAGGCTGCTTTTTGACGGTCCTTCCTGCTTTTTGCTTTCCAGCTTATCGGTGGACTGCTTCAGCACAGACTGAAAACTCCGGTCGTCCTTCTGAGTTTGAACAGACTGAGTCTTCGGTGTGGCTTGCTGCACCTGAGACATTGTTATTTGCTGTACCATTCTTTTCACCTCCTTGTTTCTTTCATCTACCGTGATTAACACGGTACTGGTTTTATAAATAAAGGTATTTATAAACAAATATAGATTCAGCGAACCTGGCTGACAAATTCCTCAATCGCAAGTTCCTGGCTTTTCTGAACCTGCTTCATATATTCTGCAAACTGCTTGTCCCGAAGCTTTTCAAAACCGGAAATTTCGCTGTTGACCTGCACAATTTCATCTTTTTTGTGTGAAATCAAATCCAGCACCGTTGATTTTTCCTCAATCAGCTTTTTGATCTTCCTATTCAACTCATTGAAATACATTTTATAAACCGAAATATCACTGGCGGAAAGGCCTTCTTTCATAGCCTCCACCATTTGCTGATTGTACAAGGTGAATTTACGGTTCAGGTCATCAATTTCCTGTTCCAGTTCATGCAGTTTGGACTGCATGGCGGAAAGCTCGTTTTTTTTCACATCCAGCGTCTGCTGTTTAAACCCCAAGACTTTTTCGAGGGAAAAGATAAATTTCTTCATAGTAAATTCGCGTCCTTACAGTTCTTTCATCATTTTCAGAGTTTCCTCAAAAGAAAAGCTCTCATTTACTTTCTGACACAGAAACGAGTTTACGGAATCTATCTTTCGAACAGCCTCATCCAACCGAGGGTTCATTCCCGGTTTGTATGCGCCGATTGAAATCAAATCATAATTCTGATAATAAACAGACAGCAGATTTCGGATTTTGGAAGCCGCCTGTTTATGTTCGTCATCGACAATATCATTCATCAATCTGGAAATACTGGAATTCACATCAATCGCCGGATAATGGTTTTGATGGGCAAGTGAACGGGTTAAAACAATATGTCCGTCAATAATGCCGCGAACCGTATCGGAAATCGGTTCGTTGGTGTCGTCGCCTTCCACCAGAACCGTATAAATTCCGGTGATGGAGCCGGTTTTGAAGTTTCCGCTGCGCTCCAGCAACTTGGGAAGCTCCGCATAAATCGACGGCGTGTAGCCCCTCGCGATAGGAGGCTCGCCCGCGGCGAGGCCGATTTCCCGCTGCGCCATGGCGAAACGGGTTAGGGAATCCATCATGAGCAGAACATCTTTTCCTTGATCTTTAAAATATTCCGCAATCGCCGTTGCAACCATCGCGCATTTTACCCGGTACATGGCCGGCTGATCCGAGGTTGCAACAACCAGAACCGAACGGGCCAGCCCCTCCGGGCCAAGATCTTTTTCCATAAACTCGGTCACTTCACGGCCGCGTTCGCCCACCAGGGCGATCACATTAATATCCGATTTGACATTTTTTGCGATCATTCCTATCAGAGTACTTTTCCCAACGCCGCTGCCGGCGAAAATGCCCATTCTCTGGCCTTTGCCTATCGTCATCATGCCGTCGATCGCTTTGATCCCGAAGCTGAGCCGCTGGCTGATTCTGGGACGTTCCAGCGGATTCGTGTAAGTGGAATCCACATCGTAGAACTCCGTTGCCTGGAAATCGCCCTTTCCGTCAATCGGCTTGCCGGTGGCGTCTATGGTGCGGCCAATCAGGAAATCGCCGACAGGCACCTGGAGCTTTCGTTTGGTACACTGAACCAGACTGCCAAGGCCAATTCCTTTTACATCGCCGTAAGCCATTAAAAGAAGATTTTCGTTTTTATATCCAATGATTTCAGCAACAATGACTTTTTCTTCGCCGGGGGTTTCGATGGTGCAGATATCGCCGACATTTCCGGTGATTCCGCTGACTTCAATCATCATCCCGACAATGTTCTTTACTTTCCCCATACAGCGAAGCGGGTCAAGCTTTGCCAGTACATCATATGAAGTTGAAAAATCCATACTGCAAACACCCCCGCAACGCAGATTGTGAAAACCGTAAAATCATAACAAGCTGTTTTTTATAAGTTCAGCGCTTTCTGAATTTGCTCCATTTGCGTATCGACTCCGGCGTCGATCACCTGATCGGGCAGATCAATGATGCAGCCGCCGTCTTTCAAATCCGGATCCGGAACAATCTTGACATTGGAAGAAACCTTCTGTAATTCCTGGATAATGCTTCGATCTGCTTTCGTCAGAATCTCCGCATCCGAAGGCGAAACGTTTATTTTAACCCAAGCCTGATTCCGGTAGGAATCCAAAACATTATTAATAATGGTCCGAATGGAATCAGGTTCCAGCTGAAGCTCCCTGCGGAGAATCTTTTGCGCAATTCCAATGGATAAACCCTGCAGGTCTTCCTCAAACTTTTTCAGGATATCTTCTTTCGCTTGTTCGATGCTGTCCAGCATCGAACGTATTTCCTTTTCGGCGTTTTCTGTAATGGATTGATTTTTCTGGTTGAATTCTTCCTGTGCCTTTTTCAGCCCCTGCTGATATCCATCCTGATAACCAAGCTCGGTACCCTCCTGCTTTCCTTCTGCGAAACCACTTTGGTAACCGTCTTCATAGCTGCGGATCTTCATTTGCGCGCATTCTTCATTCATCCGCATGGTTGCTTCTTGAAGCTGGTTCAGGCTGTAATTCTGAGCCGCCTCGACAATGCTCTTTGCTTTCTGAAACGCGTCTTTCATGATCGCCTGCTGCCGATTCCTGACATCCTCCTGCGGCTCAGCTGCAGGAGCCGGGGCCGCCGCCTGAGTGGGAACCGGGTCGCTTTTGGGAGCCGGCTCACTCGTGGGAGCAGGACTGCTGGGAGGAACTGGATTGCTGTGGAACCTTGGCAGTTCCGCCGGATCCACGCTCTGCGCATGAATACCGTCATACTGGGACGCCTTAATAATAAGATTAGGCAATGACCTCATCCTTTCCGCCCTTCATGATCACGAGTTCACCCTCGCTTTCAAGTCGACGGATAACACCCACAATACGCTGCTGCGCTTCTTCCACATCACGCAGCCTGACATTGTGCGTATACTCCAGGTCGGACTTGACGCTTTCGCTGGAACGTGTGGACATATTTCTGAAGATGCAGTTTGCCACTTCTTGATTGGCACCCTTGAGGGCAAAAACAAGGTCTTTGGAATCGACTTCGCGGAGAAAACGCTGAATCGACATATCGTCCAAAGTTGTAATATCCTCGAAAACGAACATTCTTTTCCGGATTTCCTCGCAAAGTTCGGCATCCTTGCGGGTCAACTCGTCGAAAATGAACTTCTCGTTGGCCCGGTCCATATTGTTCATAATATCTGCAATATAATTTACGCCGCCGAATTCCGTAAAGTCCAGCGACATGAGCGAGGCAAATTTCTGCTCCAAGTTGGACTCCACAATTTTGACAATGTCCGGCGAAGTGCGGTCCATGGTAGCGATTCGCTCCACCACTTCCATCCGGATGTCCTTAGGCAGCTCGGCAATAATGTCTGCCGCCTGGTCAGCCCGGGCATATGATAAAATCATAGCGATCGTCTGCGGGTGTTCGTTCTGAATAATTGCGATAATATTTTTGTAGTCCGCCTTGCGGATAAATTCAAACGCCTTGGTCCGAAGCGATTTGGTAACCCGGTCCAGAAGCGAAGTTGCCATCTGTGCACCAAACGCTTTTTCCAGAACATCGCGTGCATACTCCACGCCGCCTTCGGTAACTACTTTCTGCGTCAGGCAAACCTGGTAGAAATTATCCAGAATCTTCTCAAGATCCTCAGCGGGTATTTGTGAAAGCCGGGCAACTTCAAAAGTCAGCTGCTCCACTTCATCTTCTTTCAGGTACTTATAAATTTTAGAAGCATTGTCGGCACCCAAAGCAACAATAACCGCGGCCGCCTTCTGCTGTGTGGTAATCTTTCCATCAGCCATCAACATCATCGCCCCTTAACCACATTCTAATAAGCTGCGCCGCAATTTCAGGATTCTGAGACGAGAAATCCTGTATTCTCTGGCGGAGCTGCTCTTCCTTGGTCTTATGCTGTCTGCGTGTTTCTTCCAGCTGCTTCAAGGCATTTAGACGTTCTTCATCCGCCTTATTGCTTTCGGACTCAACCATATCCTCAGCCTCCGCTTCTTCTCCGTTCTCGTCAGGAGCCTCAGCTTCAGCATCTTCTCCTTCCTCTTCGCCTTCTTCGTTCTCTTCGTCCTCTTCGGTGTCTTCGACTTCTTCCATCTCTTCGGCATTTTCGCCCAGCGCATAGAAGTCTTCCGGAACGGTTTCGCCAATGCCGACACCGAGCAATTCCTCACGTCTCTTCTTTCTCTTGCGGGCAACCAGAACAGCCGCCACAATACCGATAGTCAGAAGCAGACCGAGCGCAATTCCGCCGTACAACAAAATCTGGTTGAGATTCGGCAGCAGATTGGTATTAACCGTCGGCGTTGCCGAAGTAGCAAACGCTGCGCTGTAAACCGCAACCTTACTCGGGTCAGTCGCCGCGGCGTTCGCGGCAATGTTGGCAATTTGGGATTTTTGATTATCATCCATCATTGCCTTATTAATTACAACAGAAACCGTCATATCCTTAATATTGGCGGCGTCGCCCTGAATCTGTTCCTTTACCTGACTGACCAGGTACTTATATGTCTGCTGATCTTTGGTATAAATGGTGTTTCCGTTGACGGTTACTCCTGGATAAGTTGTAACATCCGAATTCGTTTCCGTCCCCGTTGTTCCACCGTCTTTGCTGTTCGTACCCGTTTCCTGTTCCTTATCGACGTTGCTTTCTGAAATAACGCCTGTGTTGTCTTTGCCGGACGGGTTGTATGTAATGATTTCCTGAACCTTTTTGTCCACGTCCATTACGCTTTTTGCAGTTACCTGGACATTATCGATACCAAAAACAGGTGTGAGGATTTTCATAATCTTCTTTTCCACATCGTTTTCGTACTCTTTTTCAATCGTACGTTTAAACTGGGAAATATCAACCTGATTTCCGGTATTGTCCTCGGTATCGCTTAGCTCTTCCCCGGTGGCAGTATCCACAACGCTGACGTTATCCGTCTTCATATTCGGGACGCTTTTGGCAACCAGCTGTTTGATCCCGTTCACCTGTTTTGCCTGCAGCTTTTTCCCGTCCTCTAAGGTTATCGTAACAGAGGCGGTTGACTCAGCCGCATTATCATCCCAAGCGTAGCTGCTCTGATCCGGAATGCTGATGGTAACATTTGCGTTTACCACTCCGTCCAACGTTTTAATGACAGCCTCCAGTCTTTGATTCAACTGGTATTTTTCAATGGTCTTCTTTTCATAGTCTGTCGACATAATGTTGGTATTATTGGTAAAGAAATCATAATTCGGAGCGGTTTTCGGATGTCCTTCGTTGGATAAATCCATCCTTAAGGCATTTTCCTGATCCTTCGGCACATAGATGGTTCCGTTATCCTCTCGGAAGCTGACATTACGCTCTTTTAACTCATTCATAACCTCAACAGCTTCGGTGTGGTCCAATCCCGGATACAAGACCACATAAGGCTGTTGATTCAAAAGTACCCCGGCAACAATGGAAATCAGAACGATTGCCCCAAGTACGCTGAGAATGATTATTTTCCTTTTTTTCGTCAAATTTTGCCAAAAATTCTTGACCGGGTCAAGATACTTCTTGATTTGTTCGCTCATCTTTCACTCTGCAGCTGCCTTTCAAACAAATTGAACTGGAACTCCATGCTTCATCGGCGCTGATGCTCCGGCATTCCCAAAATGGGGTAAAATGTGCCGTTACAACAACGCATGCTAAAGCAATGTTTGGGCATCCCGATATCGCCTTACGTCAGACACTCATCCGCATGACTTCGTTATAGGCATCCATCGCCTTATTGCGAAGCTGCACCAACAGTTGAACGGATAAGGTTGCTTTTTGCGACGCAATGGTAAGCGAAGGTAAATCGTCGGTCTGCCCGGTGGCAAGCTTATAAATCTGCTGATCAAGATCGGCGTTGGTCGTTTTTACATTGTTGATTGCATCCTGAAAAAGATCCTGAAATGGCAGGGTAGAGCCGGAATCAGAAACTTTTGAAGCAGGGGATAAATCAGTTAAAGACTCGATTGACTGAATCGGCTGAATTGGTGTAATTACCATGATGCATTACCTTCCCATCTCTAAAGTCTTGGAAGCCATTTGCTTGATCGCATTAAATGCGGTTAGATTCATATCATACGATCTGGTGGCACTCATCAGATCAAGGGTTTCTTTCACGGGATCCACGTTTGGCATCATAACGTATCCCTGATCGTTGGCATCCGGATTAGTCGGATCGTAAACCGGTGTAAAATCGCTGGGGTCTTCTGCCACCTGAGCTACCTTTACGCCGCCGTTCTGAAGATTGTTCGCGCTTTGAGCACTCATCTTCTTCTCCACGATATGCCGGAAGCTAGGCTGCGACTGGTTCGCGGACTGAAAAACAACAACCTTTCTCCGGTAAGGGCCACCTTTTTCCGTTCTGGTTGTCGTTGCATTGGCAATATTATCCGAAATAACATCCATTCTCAGCCGTTCCGCAGTAAGCGCGGATCCGTTGATATTCAGGGAACTTAAAAACGCCATAAATCATCCTTCTTTCCAGCTGATTAATGGTAAAGTGCTGTTCTTTTGGTTCGGGTGAGGTTGAGGTAATATGTGATGATGATTTTATTTACTTAATAATGTTAATGACTAAAGAAAAATATATGAGGAAAAATATGAGGAAAATTGATATTGATAACAAAAACAATCAGCTTTAATCAGCTTTTTCCTTCTGTAATTACGTATTTCAGTCGGGAAAAGTAACTCGAAAGCTCGCGAAGGGAATACATATAATTGAACTGGGTTCGCACCGATTCAACGTTCTGCTGTTCCACATCGACATTATTTCCGTCCAGCCTGGACGTCAAATCATCGGTAACCGTCACCGACGGCTCAACATCTTTAATCTGCTGATTCACATCTTCCTGATTGGAAGGATCCGCCAGAAGTCCCTTCAGCTGATCTTCAAAACTAACTACTTTACTTTTATAACCCGGCGTGCTCACATTTGCTATATTATCAGATATTGCCTGCTGCCTGGTCCAAAGGCCCTCGAGGTCCTTGCTGAGCAGATTGATTGGTAAACTGTCCAGCCAATTCAACAAAACCGCCTCCTGAAATTCAACTTTAGGGGGATTTACGTTTATCCCGTCATAACAATTTTTTTGAAATAAGGTTAAACTAAAATTAACGGTATCCTGTGACCCAACATAAATCCATTATATACAATGTGTGTCAAAAGTCAATCTTTTTCGACAATAAGCTTATAAAAAATGTATTAACTTAATAGTTTGGTAACATTTAGTTAATAAATTATTCATTTTATAAAAATAAAGAGTTGATTTTCCGTTTTGCTAAAGTATTTTTAAGATATGCCGATACTATTTTCGAGGTGAATTGTGATGATGATTAAGAATTCCAATTATATACCCGGCGCTGTTTCAACCCCCTACTCCGTGCAGAAGTCCGAGGCCGTTTCAGGCGCTTCCAATAAATCTAACGCTGTGAAGCTAAACCAGATTTCCGTACCAAAAAATCTGGATACCATTGAAATTTCAAAACAAGCGATTCAAAGCAAAACTTCCCTGTCGCAAACACGTGACCAGATCCTTGCGGATATCAATCAGGACAAGGATATCTCTTTTCTGGAAACATTAAAAGCAAAGATCCAAGCAAACGAGTACAAAATTGACTCCAAGGAGCTTTCCAGAATTTTAACCATCGGCACAAACTCGGAAGACTGAGGACCAACATTTCTTACCTATATATATTGTTAAAATGGAGATTCTGCAATGTTAGAGAAAGCACTGGCAAATGAATTCATTGATTTTTTCCAAGGCTACCTTTCATTTTATAAGGACTTTTTTCAGCTGGAATCACAAAAATTTGAGGATATTTCTATGAATCGGCTGAATAAGCTGGATGAATGCGTAAACCGCGAAGAAGCTTTTATGTTAAAATCACGCGGGCTGGAAGCGGAACGTGACCGTCTGGTGGCAAAAGCAGGAAATCCGAAAGCAACCTTTAAAGAGCTGATCCCACTGTTTGAACCTCCGCAGCGGGAACAGATTCAGCAAATTTATGATGAACTTTATCAGGTTCTTCGCTCTTTTAAGGAAATTAATCTGCGCTGTAACTACCTGACCGAGCTGCGGCTCCGCCGGGTGCAGGCGGATATTAAGAAATTGGAAAAACGTCCTGATCTTCAAAAAATATATAATGCTCGAGCCAAAGAAAACAATATTCACACAAGCTTCATCTCAAAAAAAGTATAAAGGACATTTATATATAACATTTATATATAATTGATACTAATAAAGCGTTATCATAAAATTTAATTTAAAAGGGGAGATTTTCATGCCATCCACCTTTTCCTCCTATTATATGGCGAGAAGCGGAATTCAAACCGCTCAATACAATTTGAAAGTAACCGGTCAGAATATGACCAATGTAAATACGGACGGGTACACCCGCCAGCGTTTGGTTTCAAACGCCCTTGCGTCCACCACTCGGAACGCAATGTATGCCAATAAAGACAGCCTCGGAATTGGGGAAGGTGTCGAAAGCACAAGTGTCTCCCAACTGCGCGATCCTTTCCTGGATGTGCGTTACCGTATGGCAAGCACGAAAACCGGCATGACCGGCGTTCAGCTTGACGCCATGAACGACATGGAATCCGCGCTGGATGAAATCAGCAAGAACGGAATCAACGCCCAGCTGACCGAATTAGTAAGCGAGCTGAAGAATCTGGCTGCCACTCCTTCGGACACGAATTTGGAGACCATTGTAAAAACTGCCTGCACAAAGCTGAAAGATGAATTCCACAAAGCCGCAAAGCAGCTGGAAGATATCCGCACACAGCAGCAGGGCGCGTTTCAAAAGTATGCGGTTGATAAGGTCAACACGCTTCTGAAAAACATCGCTAATGTGAATCAGGAAATTAAGAGCGCGGATATTTCCCAAACGCCCTGTTTGGAACTGCTGGATCAGCGGAACTCTTATCTGGACGAATTGTCCCAATATTTGGACATCGACATTTCCACCAGGCAGTACTCGATTGGCGCGGGAAGAACAGTGGACGTTCTCGTTGTGGATATGAAAGGCGCCGACGGCACCAACTACAACCTGATTGATGACGACCAATACAGTACTTTTTCTGTGAAACAGAACGTTTCTGTTGATTATGTGACTTCGCCACACAACGACGTATACTATACGAAAAATTTGGATACCGCCGTTTATCTGACCAACTCCAAGGGTGAGCTGCTTGGGAAGAAAGCCGCTGACGGAACCACAACTCTTCCCCTGAATGATCAGATTGCCAGTGGTGAATTTGCCGGTTACCTTTCCATGCTGAACGACAACGGCGAATACGATATTGCCGCTTCTGGCACCTCCGCAAACGGGGATACTTACCCTGCTGTTGCGGCAACGACCCGCGGCATCGGCTATTACCAGAAAACATTGGACAAGCTTGCCGGCGCATTTGCGCAGATGATGAACAACGTGAACAGCACCAATGTGACATTGGATGACATGGGAAACAACGCTTCTAATTTGCCGAACAAGCCTTTGTTCACAACAGACGACGGTATTACGACTGACATTTCCCAGATTACCGCCAAAAATATTTCAATTTCCAATGCATGGAACTCTGCGGTTGGCAACTTTATTACGGCAACAAAATCAGAAACACTGGTTGGGGTGGACAATTCCAGTGCCGGGAAGAATATTCTCTATATGATCAACCAGTTTACACAGGAGAAAACCTTCTATACCGATTCTACAAAAACTACCACACTTTTCACCAGCAGCCTCGACTCGTTTATGTCCACGCTTTCTACTACACTTGGGCAGGATATTAACACTACGTCTAATCAGAATACATCGTTTACTTTAACGCGCAATGATATCGACACACAGCGGCAGGCAATTTCCTCCGTCGATATCAACGAAGAAAGTATAAACATGATTATGTATAATCAGGCGCTGGCCGCCTCCTCCCGCTTTATGACCACGCTGGACGAGGCAATCGACACCATCATAAATAAAATGGGCGTGGGCTGATTTTAGATTAGAACAGGAGGATTTTCATTATGCGAATTACGATGAATATGATCAGTAAGCAATACAACACGAATTTGAACTCCTCGCTTTCTGATTTAAACCGTGCCTACCAAAGAGGAACCGATTACCGCACGTTTACCAAAACTTCAGAAGATCCGTTTGCCGCTTCAAAAGCGTATCGTCTGCGGAGGGAATCCACTGAAAATACCACCTGGCAGAGCTTAGTGGAAGATACGGTCGACCAGTTTACCACGGCGGAAAGCGCCATGCAGTCGATTTATAAGAATGTGGTGAAGGAAGCTGGTTCCGGCGACTGTTTACAGGCGATTAACGGAACAATTAATAAAAGCAACCGGCAGACAATCGCCGCTAAGCTGCGCCAGCTGCAGAAGGAACTGGTAGCTCCCTGCAACACCAAATACGGGGACAAATACATTTTCGGCGGTTCCGATATGACCGAGCCTCCCTTTACTGTGGAAAGCGGAACAAACGGAACCCAGCTTTATTACCGTGGTGTCAATGTGAATGACGGAACCTTACTGAACGGAGAAACCACAAACCTAAATGGCGCTCTAATTCAGTTTGGTAAGAATTCAGACGGAACCCTGAACCAATCGGACTTTGACGGGAAAAAGATTTCGATTGAAACCGTAGGAACGTCTGGGACTTTTTCCGTGGACACCTCTGCAACAGATACGGTCGTAATTAAGGTTCCGCTGGATGCCGGCGCAACCAATCAACAGCTTTACGATGAGTTGAAAAAACATTTTTCCGGCCTGACCATGTCCGGGGATATGAACCGCCCAATCTCGGACGGGATGACTTCGGATTATGCCGTAACAAAGCAGCTTTCACAGGATCAGCTGAAGGATCTGGCCAATGAAAGCAGTATGATTGATATCGGCATGGGGCTGAATTTTGAAAGCGATGGAACCATCAACGGACAAAGCGTGTTTAACGCAGCCATTCCTGGAATTTCTTTTCTGGGTTACGGCGTTGCACCCGATGGTACCTCCAATAATTTATATACGCTTTTGGGCGATATTGCGCAAAAGCTGGAGGATTCCGCAGCGGATGGCCATGCGGAAACCTTGTCTGATAGTGAAGTGGAGGATATTGAAAAGCTGATCAATAAGTTTAATGATCAGGGGACCAATCTTCTTTCGAATATTACAGAGGTTGGAACCAAATCCGATTACCTTAACACAACCAAGAAAAACCTGGAATCCATGGGAGATGCCATCACGGAGAAAGACGACCGGGTGGAATTCATGGATCCGGCAACTGCTATTATGAACTTTTATATGCAGCAATACTCCTATAATGCCGCGCTCAATATGGGAACAAAGATTCTGACGAAAACCCTGCTTGACTTTATGGGATAAAGTTGCAATTCACCACAGTGGATTGCAATTCGGAAATCGCTGTTTTGGCACACAATGCCTCCCCGCCTTTGGCGGCGCGCTTTCCGGATCTGCGTTGTTTTCTATATTTATCAGCTATAGAGCTGGTTTCACTTTTCGGAAAGATTTGTATTGAGGAGGCCCTCTATGGACGGGAATCAGGCGGCAATCCAAAACACGGAATTAAAAACACAACAGCAAAATATTATTCATTTTTCAGAGGGAATCCTCGGATTCGAGGATATCCATGAATATCTGCTGTATCACGAAGATGAAAACAATATTATCTGGAGCCTTCAGGCCGCAAATTCGGATATTCCTTCCTTTATTGTTATCGACCCGTTCACGGTTTGCCCCGGATACAATCCGACGCTTACCGAGTCGGAGTTGCGTGGCTTTGGCAACCCTGACCCAACCGATTTGTGCTTTTTGGTGATTGCGGTCATCCGTCCCGAACCGAGTGAATCAGTGGTTAATCTGAAAGCGCCGATTGTAATCGATATTAATACCAGAGAAGCGAAGCAGATCATTCTGGAAAATTCCGAATATCCTCTCCGCTATCCCCTGCTTGGCAAGCAGTGAGGAGGGGATAATGTGCTGGTTATTAGCCGAAAAGTTTCCGAATCCATTCTGATTGGCGACAATATTGAACTGGTTGTATCTGAAGTCAGTGGTGACCGAGTCAAAATCTGCATTAATGCACCGAAAGAAGTACACATCGTACGAAAAGAGCTGCTAGAAACGCAGGAATTGAACCGGGAAGCCAGTATTCTTCCAAAGCAGGATGCCTTGGAAGAAGTAAAAAACAGGCTGAAAAGAAAGTAAAAAGAAATGATAAAAAAATTTTTATATTCCCTAAATTTTTCCCTTTTTCCACCGAAATAAGTGGTGTAAGCAAAAAACTTACGGCTTCGGTATTTGTTCCCGCGCCCGCAGGGCCCGCAGGTACGGGAATTGGTACATAAATTTATCAGTAAAGAACAGGGATGTTCTTTTCTAAAGACGTTTGGGCAAATGCCCGGCGAATTAAAATCAAAGTTTCAGGAGGAAAAAAACTATGCGTATTCAACACAATATTGCCGCTTTAAATGCGACAAGACAACTCGCTACCAACAACAGTGCTCTTAGCAAGAACATTCAGAAGCTGTCTTCCGGCTACAAAATCAACAGTGCCGCTGACGACGCTGCAGGACTTGCAATTTCTGAAAAAATGCGTGCTCAGATTCGCGGCCTGGATCAGGCAACAAACAACGCGAACGACGGTATCTCCCTTGTGCAGACCGCAGAAGGCGCACTGAACGAAACCGCTTCCATCCTGCAAAGAATGGCTGAACTGGCAACACAGGCTTCCAACGGTACTTATCAGGATGACGTTGACCGTACGAACCTCCAGACCGAAGTTGACAGACTGAAGAAGGAAATCGACCGTATTTCCACTTCCACCAATTTTAACCAGATTAACCTGTTGGATGGTTCTTTGTCTTCCGCTTCCGGTGCTAAAAAAGTTAGCTATACCATCGGTACCACCACATCATCTCCAACAGCTACTGGCGGTGTAGCAGCCAGCCAATCCGTAACGGTATCTGCTGCTGGTGCCACCAGTACTGGAGCGTTAGACATTACGTACTTAGACAATGACGGAAATGTCAAGACGGTTTCTGTTTCTTATGCCGGTGCTGCAGATGATAATGCCAATATCCAGAATGCATTGAACGCTACTTCTTTGGCAGATCATTTTGATATCACTGTTTCGAGTGAAAAGATCACATTAACCGCCAAAGAAAAAGGAGCCAGCAAATTCCATCTGGTGAGTGTTGCGCAGTCAATTGATGGTGCTGCATCTACAGAAAAAACACTTGGTACTTATACGGCTGGCAAAGACGATGTCTTTACAATGGACCTTTCTACTGTCGATGCTTCTAATGCAGCAAGCATTGGTACCTTTGAAATCGACGGTAAGAAGTTCCAGATTGTTAAGACTGGACAGAAAGCACAGAACGGTTATATTGCTATTTCGACTGATACCGGTAAAGTATCAACTAAAGATGATACGGATTCTGTCGTAGCCCAGTTAAAGCAGTATGGCCTTGATGCCAAAGCTAATGCTACAGATGGAAACATCGATATTACCGCAGCAAAGAGCGACGAAAAATCCGGCAATTCTTTGATGTTCCAGATTGGCGACAGTGCTACAGATGATCAGCAGGTTTCTTTGAACATTGCTGATATGAGCACAAAGGGTCTTGGTATTACTGATATCGATATTTCGACCCAGAGTGGTGCACTGGCTGCAATTAACGTAATTAAGACCGCAATCAACACTGTTTCCACCCAGAGAGCTGAACTCGGCGCCCTGCAGAACAGACTGGAGCACACGGTGAACAACCTTGGTACCACCAGTGAAAACCTGACCTCCGCTGAGAGCCGCATCCGCGACGTTGACATGGCGAAGGAAATGATGGAAATGACCAAGAATCAGGTTCTGGCTCAGGCTGCACAGTCCATGCTTGCTCAGGCCAACCAGCTGCCGCAGAGCATTCTCAAGCTCTTACAGTAATTTATTACCCGCGCTACCCGTACAAATTAAGCACTTGCAGCGGACATCCGGCCATAACCGGGTGTCCGTTGTTTTTTCTATATGAAATACCTAATAATCTGCTTCGTTTAGCCGATATATTAATCGTGTTTATCTTGACGATTGGAGCAAATGGGTATGAAAGCAAAACTTACAAAATCGGCTAATCTATTTCAAAATGACGGATATGGACCATATAGTGGATATGATTTAAAGCTGACGATTGGAATGATAGTAAAAAATGAAGAGAAAACACTGGAAGATTGCTTGACGGCACTAATGCCTATTCTGAACGCTTTGCCGTCGGAATTAATTATTACAGATACGGGCAGCACCGACCGTACTGTGGAAATTGCAGAGCAATATGCTACTAAAGTTCTTCATTTTGAGTGGTGCGATGATTTCGCCGCAGCCCGAAATACCGGGTTAGAAGTCGCGCGCGGGCAATGGTTTATGTTTTTGGACGGGGACGAAATTTTTGAGGATACACAGGAGATTATCGACTTTTTTAATAGCGAGGAGTACGAACAATATGGTTATGCCTCTTTTGTTGTACGAAATTATTTAAATCTTCAAGGAACGAGATATCAGGATTTTCATGCGCAGCGTTTATTTCGCCGATTTTCCGGAATGCATTTTGATGGCACCATTCATGAACATATGAATCGGGTTTTTTCACCCGGAAAGTTCTTTGAGTGTTTTGTTCATCATTACGGCTACGCTTTTTCATCCGAGGAAGAAAAAGAAGAAAAGCGGCTTCGTAATTTGACCTTGCTACAAAAAAATCTTCTTGACAATCCAGAAAGTCAAAGAGATTTATTTCAGCTTGCCCAGGAACAAGCCACCTATAAACAATTTGACCAATCATTTGAAACCGCTGTATCCGGTCTAGAAATCGAAAAAAAATCGCCAAATCGACTATTCCATCTTGGATTTATTTTATTTGCAGTAAAAGCATTATTTTGCAAAGAAGATTATGAGGCTGTAATTTCTTTTTGCAATGAGCATATCCCCGCAGAAGCAAAACCAGAATTACCCTATCTGGATTGTTTTTTCTATCAAATTGCCTCAGCAGATAAATTAAACCGTTGGGAAGAGGCAGTCGAAGCCGGAAATAGTTACCTGAAAATTTATGAACTGTACGAAAAGAATCAATTTCAAGATGCGGTTTTGACGTTAACATCATTTGTATCCATTACTCCAGCGGCCAAAGAAAGCGTTTTGTATCTCTTGGCAAAAGCCCATCTTCAATTAAGACATGCAGATGATGCGATTCAAACACTGAGTCTTTTAGACCTAACTCTTCCAGATTCCATCACAAAAACAACCACGCTTTATGTAGAATTTGCAAAGCAATTTAGCGATTACAGCGTTTTCGGAGATCTGTATCAGAAGGTTCTGGAACTTCACAGCGAAGATAAACTTAATGCCTTTATTGCCTACATCGAACAATATGTTCTTTCAAAAGAGGATAAAAGAGAAAGTATTCTATGTGCTCTTGCCGCTGTAAACTCTGCCCATCCCTATTCCCTACTCTGCCGTCTTCGTTTGGCTCAGTCTGAAGATTCCAGTAACTCCATACAATCGCTTTTAGAACAGTTTACACAGCTAGAAGATAGTTTTGATCCATTATATTCCGACTTTCTGTATTGCGGCATGAAAGAAACGATTCCATTGTGCAGATTATTGTCCCGATTTGATTCAGAAGATTTTTCATCGATTTTCGTTTATCTTCAAAACCAGCACAGCGACTTTCCGGAAGTTTCCTCGCGATACCTGGAAAACGCGGCGGCAGAATCTCCAAAGGAATTGTATTGGATGCTCTATCTGCTGGAACGGCTGATTCTGAAACGAGCAGAAGAAAAGCAGGAAGACGAGTGCGCAGAGCTACTGGAAAATTACGCCGAAGCCGCAGGCAGTTATTTGAATCTCGTTTACCGGAATGACCAGCTGGAGGAAGTGTGTGACGTTCTCCCCCGCCTTCACCGCTTCATGTTCTGGATTGGAAAAGCTTTTACCGCAAAGCAAAGCGGCAATGCTTCTGTTTACCTCAGCAGCCTGCGTAAGGCGCTGAAAGCCTACCCGGTGATGAATAACCCGATTCAAATTTTACTAAGCCGCTACGAAGCGGAAGAGGAAAAGCGGAGGGCTAACTCCGATGAGTTCGCAATGCTTGCCCAGAAGATGAAAAATCAGGTAAAACTGCTGATTGAGCAGGGGCATCTGCTTGAAGCGGGGCAAATCGCGCAGAAACTGGCAAAATTAATGCCAGACGACAAAGATATTCAGCGTTTCCTGCTGCAGACCAGCGTAAAACCGGCCACACAGGAAATGATTTCAGAACTAATGCAATAAATCGCAGAAGGGTGCCGCCAATGAAACTTCATTGGCGGCACCCTTCTTGATGAAAAAATTGCTTGCTGGCTATAAGGTTTCCAGCAGGCAATTCTTTTTTAGAACGGGATACTTTCGGTTAGTCCAAACCGGAAGCCGACTGCGGATAGGAATAGCTGTACTTATTGTACCGTACCGCGCTGTAATCTCCATAGTTGTAAACATTTACTTCGCCCATTCTGCGGTAAAACAAACCGGCGTAGAATTTGCCTCCCGCCTGATTCCAGAGGATCATTTCACTGCCGAACGCATGCGCATTGGTATAATTCAAGTCATGTACCAGCGAAGCCTGATTGGAAAGCCGGACATAGCCGGAATTCATCCACCCCTGGCTGCCGTTGCTCAGGGTAATCTCATACCAGCCATCCCTGATATCCGTAAAATTGCTGCCGGTCACAGTCACCGTGGAACCATTGGAAACGCTGCACACCTGTGCGCTGTTCACACTGGGCGAACTGCGCAGAATCGCGTCGGCCGTCACAGTAGCGGAAACCGAACCGCTGGAGAAGTCCGGTGGAACAACCGCATTTTCCATAATCTTTTTGAAATCCGGTTCATTGGAGCAGTTGAAATAACCGGCTCCAACATTGTAGGCAAAGCTGATTAGACAGTCCGCCTGACTTTGGTTCATCCGGAAATTGTTGTTATGTATCATTTTATTCAATTCCGAAGTATAGGACGAATTATTGATTTTATTGACCAGAAGGGACCATGCTTCTGTTTTGGACAGGTTATTGTAGAAAACCGCGTTTGCCCCGAACGTGCAGCCATAGCCAATGGTGGGAACCTGATTGGCGGTCAGCTGATCCGCATATACTGTCGCACGGTAACCTTCCCACTGCGCAATTAAAGAAATCATCTGGTCGCTGATTCTGCGGTCTTCCGTTGTGCTAACCGAAAAATCCTGCTGGGTGGACACATAGGCGTTTGTCGTATAGCCTGTGGAGTTCATTTTCCCATTCACCGAAGCATAGGTTGAAAACGTATAGGTTCCTGGTATATTGAAGGTCGTGGTGGCCTTCCAGATTCTTACGGTTGTTCCTCCCGTGGTTTCTGTTGTGTAAGACGATGCGCTCACAGAACTGGTGCTTCCGTCCGGCGCGGTAATCGCAAAACGAACTCCGTCGCGGGTCGTATCTGTCACAGCCGTCAGCGTAACGGTAGTACCCGGCCCGGCGATATTCGGTGATGCATAAGCCGTACGAACCGGTTCCGCATCCGTAACCGTCACATTACAGGTTGCCTTATAGGAACCGGACGACGCGGTAATAACCGCGCTTCCCTTGGAAACCGCATAAACATATCCGTTGGATACGGTGGCAACCGAAGTGTTACTGCTTGTCCATGTAACGGAAGAGCCGCTTGGACTTACATTCGCCTTAATGTACAGGGTCTTACCCATTGGGACGCTCTGGGAAGAGGTGGACAGGGAAAGGGAACTGGCATTCCCTGTGCTGCCGCTGGAATAATTGAATTTGATGTAATCTGCACTGACATATCCTACCTGTCCGCCAGAAGTCTGAACCTTTACCCAGGCGGAATTGGAGGTATCGAGAACCGTAAGGTTCGTACCGTTCGGAAGATTCGCCAGAATTTTACCGGATGTGCTGGGCTGATCCCGCAGACGGAGCACATCCGCCGTTACGGTAGCTCCAGTAACGGCAGGCGTTGAGCTTCCGCTGCTGCTGGAGGGTTCGCCGCTTGGGTTGGCATCGTCAGCGCTGCTGATGATGAGCTGGCCTCTTGGGCACCAGCCTTCTTTTCCGGAGGCGGTTTTTACCTTAACCCAGGAAGCATTGGAATTATCCGTAACCGACACCACCACCCATTGTGCAATGGTATCTACTACGCCGTAATTTTCCCCGGGGCCACTGCGAACACTTAATTGAGCGACCGCCTGGCCGGCCAGCTTTGTACCGGTCGATGCAGGAGGGGTGGTCGGTGTGGTAGGTGTGGTGGGTGTGGTAGGCGTTGAAGAAGTCGGAGAGGTCGGAGACGTTGTAGATATTTTCAAATACTGCTTAAAACAGTATCCTTGTTTTCCCGAAGAAGTCTGCACCTTGGCCCACTGGGCGTTGGAATTATCCAGAACCTTTACCAAAGTGCCTTTTGCAAGCGTTACAATAACCGCGTAATTGGTTCCGGCGCCCTTGCGCATATTCACATAATCCGTCGTCTGAGCCGATAACGTTGTTGTGGAACTGCTGGAAGTCGACGTGCTATCCGCCGGCTTTGTGCCTGTGGAGCTTGTGCCGGACGCAGAAATCTTCAGATATTGTTTGGAACTATATCCTGTTTTCCCGTCCGAGGTGCGCACCTTTGCCCATTGGGCATTGGAATTGTCGATCACCTGAACGGATGTGCCTTTTTTTATGGTAGTCAGAATGGAATAAGAAGTGCCTGCTCCGCTGCGGAGATTTACATTGTCAGTCGCGACCGCCGTACTTGCGGTCGCATTGCTGGAAGCTGTGCTGCTGGAACCGGACCCCGTCGACGAGGAACCGGAATTGGAATAGGAAAGATACTGCTTAAAGCAGTACCCCTCTTTGCCTGAAGTGGTTCGCACCTTGGCCCACTGCGCGTTGGAATTGTCCAGAATGGTGACCGTTACGCCCTTGCTCAACGTTAGCAGCACCTTATTGTTTGTACCAGCTCCGGTACGAAGGTTCAAATAATCCGTTGTAACAGCGGTGGCAGCAGAATAAGCCGTTACACGGGGCAATGCAGTGACCACAACGGCTGCCGCGCATACAAGAGAAACAGCCCCTGACACAACTCTTTTCATCTGATTCAATTTTTTCACTCCACAATAATTTATTCTTAATAAAGCGATACTTCTTATTGAAAGCTGGTCTGCATCGGCTTGACCAGTGCAAATAAAAACAATGCCAGGATAATTGTGCCTGATCTTCCAGAATATTATGTTTCATTATACGTCAAAATAGTATTTTTTTCAACCAATATCGGGAATTCTTGCAGATCTGACATCAATTTGTTACCTACCTGGCAAAACATTACAAAAGAAAAAAATTTTGCGTCCAACCTTCCTTTTCTCGAAATTTTGATTGACAAAATCTGTAAACCGTGTTACGATAAACCTGAAAGTTAGCAATAGCTTACCAATGAATGAAGATAAATTTCCAGCTTATACTATTGAGGAATAAGTTAAAGAAGGTGTATGTAATGTCAGAATTAAAAATTAAGGCTGTAACCGGAAGAGAAATCCTCGATTCCCGTGGAAACCCGACTGTAGAAGCGGAAGTCGTTCTAGAAAACGGGGCTTGGGGCCGCGGCGCAGCGCCCAGCGGAGCATCTACCGGTTCGTTTGAAGCTCTGGAGCTGCGGGACGGCGATAAGACCCGCTACGGCGGAAAGGGCGTTACGAAGGCAGTAAAAAATATCAACAGCACAATCGCTGAAGCAATCCATGGAATGAACGCCGCGGATACGGCCGCCATTGACCGGAAAATGATTGAAACGGACGGCACTAAGGAAAAATCCGCTCTGGGTGCAAACGCCATTCTGGCGGTTTCCCTGGCCACGGCCCGCGCTGCAGCTAACGCGCTTGACCTGCCGCTGTACCGTTTTATCGGCGGAGCGAACGCCAATACGCTGCCGGTGCCAATGATGAACATTCTGAATGGCGGAGCCCACGCGGCGAACAATGTGGATATTCAGGAATTTATGATTATGCCAACGGGGGCAAAGTCGTTTCAGGAAGGTCTGCGCTGGTGCGCAGAAGTGTTCCACAAGCTGGCATCCATTTTGAAAGAAAAGGGTCTTTCCACCGCCGTTGGCGATGAAGGCGGCTATGCGCCGAATCTGGAAACCGACGAAGAAGCCATCGAGTTGATTCTGGAAGCGGTAAAACAAGCCGGCTACCATCCGGGCGAAGACTTTGTCATTGCGATTGACGCGGCATCCAGCGAATGGAAAACGGAAACCGGTTACTTGCTGCCGAAGCACCAGAAAGCCTATACAACCGACGAACTGATTGATTTTTGGAAAAATCTTGTGGCGAAATACCCCATCCGCTCCATTGAAGACCCGCTCGGGGAAGAAGACTGGCAGGGCTGGGAGAAAATCACCCGGGAACTGGGGAATAAAGTCCAGCTGGTGGGCGACGATTTATTCGTAACCAACACCGAACGCCTTCAGAAAGGAATTAACCTACACTGCGGCAATTCCATTCTGATTAAGCTGAATCAAATCGGTTCCCTGACAGAAACGCTGAACGCAATCAAAATGGCGCATCAGGCCGGCTACACCGCCATTGTGTCGCATCGTTCCGGCGAAACGGAAGATACCACCATTGCGGATTTGGCCGTGGCACTCAATGCCGGGCAAATTAAGACAGGAGCCCCCAGCCGCAGCGAGCGTGTTTCCAAGTACAATCAACTGCTGCGCATTGAAGAAGACCTTGGCCGCAGCGCCGTCTACCCTGGAATCAACTGTTTTTAATTTTGAAACCAAAAAACAGCATAAAAAATCCGGCGCCTTTCTCCGGCGCCGGATTTCTTTTATTATTTTGGAGCGCTCTCCGGGTTCCCTGCCAAATCCTTAATAACTTCGCCGGCCAAAATCAGTCCGGCGACGGAAGGCACAAAAGAAATGCTGCCGGGAATTGCACGGCGAACCGTGCACTTGCGCTTTGTTCCCGGCGGGCAGACACAATGCTCCCGGCAGCTGATGCTCATATCCTCCAAAGGAGTAAGCGGCGGCTCTTTAGAATAAACCACCTTCAGCTTTTTGATTCCCCGGGCCTTCAGTTCTCTGCGCATCACGCGCGCCAGCGGACAGACGCTGGTACTGTAAATATCCGCAACCTCAAAACGGGTCGGGTCCAGCTTGTTCCCCGCTCCCATACAGCTGATGATGGGTACACCGGCCTTTTCGGCCCGGACAATTAGTTCCAGCTTGGAGGAAACGGTATCAATCGCATCGATAATATAAGAGTATTTTGAAAAATCGAACTCACCCGCATTTTCCGCAGTGTAAAAACACTGATGTGTAACCACCTCGGCGTTCGGATTGATTGCTTCAATCCGTTCCCGCATGACGTCCACCTTTTGCTTTCCGATGGTTTTACGGGTGGCAATCAGCTGACGGTTAATGTTCGTCAGGCAAACCTTGTCGTCATCAAAAAGTTCGATGTGGCCCACCCCGCACCGGGCAATCGCCTCCGCAGCGTAGGAGCCCACCCCGCCGATTCCGAAAATCGCAACCGAAGCGTGTTTTAATTTTTCCATTGCCTCTTCCCCCAGCAGCAGCTGGGTTCTTGAAAATTCATTCAGCATAAGTTCATTGCTCCACCTGATTCAAAAATTCCTGTATTCCGTTCACAGATTCTTATGTTATCGCAAATCTATTTTACTGTCAAACGAATTTGATTGAATACAAAATATTTTTATAAAATCATACATAATCACTATGTTATACTTGACGAATACCCTATCGAACTATATTATTAGTAATGGAACAAGAGCTGAAACATTGCAAAGACAATTGTTTCAAATTCAGGAAGGAGATTGGAATGAGAATTTCCTCAAAAGGAAGATATGGCCTTGCCGCCATGATTCATATAGGCCAGAATTATGCGAGCAACGAATGCATTACCATTATCAGTATCTCGGAAAAGCTGGGCATTTCCAAAATTTATTTAGAGCAGGTTTTTTCGTTATTAAAAAGAGCGGAACTTGTGACCGCCGCCAAGGGGGCACAGGGCGGATACCGGCTTGCCAGAAGTCCAGAATCCATTAACGCTTATGAAATTCTGCGGGCACTGGAACAATCGCTGTTTGAAAAGACAGAGGAATCCGTCACGGAACATGCCAACGAAATTGAACAGGCCATGCGGAAATGCGTTTACACGGTGATTGACAATACGGTGAAAGAAGCTCTGGAAAAGGTATCCCTGGAAAGCCTGATTCAGGAAGTGCAGGACCAGAGGCAGGGCGAAGCGCTGATGTTCTACATCTGATTGCAATCCATAGTTTCTCTTTTTACGCAGATTTTTATGTTACAAACAGAACCGAAAAAGGTGCCAAGGGATAAAGCTTCATTTATTCCTTGACACCTTTTTTAACGTATAATCAAGCCCAAAAAGTGGGAAAGGTCACAGGCCTGTTCCGGGGTTACAATCGCGCCGCGAAGCTCTTCGCCGGACAAAACAATGCCGCCGATGTCGCAGGTGGTAAAATTGATGCCTTTCAGCGGCGTTTGAAACAGCTCCGCGCGTGTCAGCCTGCAGTGCTGAAAAGAAACCGACTGAAAAACGCATTGCTGAAAGCCGCCTCCCGAAAAATCGGATTGTTCCAAGGTAGTATGCTTCAGCTTTGCTCCGGCCAGGTTGGCCATGCTACAGCTGCAGTCCAGCACCGTGGTATGCTCCCACACCGATTCGGTAAAGTCCGCACCCACCGCTTTGCAGCTTTCAAACCAAACCCGGCGGAACAAGCTGCCGGAAAAGTCGGCGTTGGAAAGGTCACATTCCCGAAAAAGTACGTCCGCAAAATATGCGCCATGGAACCCATACCCGCTGAGCCGGCAGTTTTCGAACACACAATTCTGAAACTCCGGAGGAAAATCGGGCATTGTGTTGACGTCCTGCGGATCGCCGATGATACGGAAAAAGCGATACCCCGTAATTGTGCGTTCCTCTTCCCTTGCTTCCCGAATCAATTCCTGAAAATTCCCGCACTCCCGCAATACGGCTGGCTGTTTTTCTTTCATATTGTCACCCGAATTCGAACAAATTTTCTTTTGCCAGTATAAAACATTATGTTCTTTCCGTCAAGCCATAAAAACGGGGGTATTCGGAATGGATTCATACCGAATACCCCATTTCGGGAAATTGCCTGTGAATCATCGTCAGGCATGATTTCGTTTGTCTTTTTATTCTTCCTTCGCCAGTTTGCGCTGAATTAGTTTGATAAGTTCCACAATCGGGATAATGGCAAAGGCAAGGCCCAGCGCCACAACATACTCCAGAAGCGAAATTTCCTCGAATCCGAAGGCGGTGGAAAGCACCGGAATGTAAATAACCGCTGTGGTCAGCAACAGGGAAACCAGCATGGCACCCAGCAAGAAGAAGTTCTGCTTCTTTATGGTCAGGATGGAGCCGCGCTGCGAACGCATGTTAAATGAATGGAAAATTTCCGCCATAGACATGGTCAAGAACGCCATGGTCATGCCATCTGGACTATTGGTAATTTCCCAAACTCCGTTTTCAATGAAATGCCCGATAAAGTAAGCGGCAAGAACCAGAAGCGTAGTTAAAATGCCCTGATACGCAACGTCAATACCGACTCCGCCCGAGAAAATACCATCTTTGGATTTTCTCGGCTTACGGGACATCAGGTTTTGCTCGCCCAGTTCCATACCCAGCGCCAGCGCCGGGAAGCAGTCTGTAATTAAGTTAATCCACAAAAGATGAACCGGCTTCAGAATCACAAAGCCAAGCAGTGTTGCAATAAAAACAGAAAGCACTTCACTCAGGTTCGAAGCCAACAGGAACTGAATGGCTTTGCGAATGTTATCGTAAATTCTGCGGCCTTCCTCCACTGCAGAAACGATGGTGGCAAAGTTATCGTCCGCAAGCACCATATCCGCAACGTTTTTGGTAACGTCCGTGCCGGTGATGCCCATGCCAACGCCGATGTCGGCGGTTTTAATGGACGGTGCGTCGTTCACGCCGTCACCGGTCATTGCGGTAACCATTCCTTTTTTCTTCCACGCCTCTACAATGCGGACCTTATGCTCGGGCTGAACGCGCGCGTATACGGAATATTTCTCAATATTGCGATCGAGCTCTTCGTCGCTCATCTCGTTCAGCTGGGAACCGGAAAGAGCCTGCGACGCATCCGTAATGATACCAAGCTGTGTTGCAATGGCAACGGCGGTGTCTTTATGGTCGCCTGTAATCATAATCGGACGGATTCCAGCCGTTTTGCATTCTTCAATCGCGCCGATTACTTCCGGACGGATAGGGTCGATCATGCCGACCAAGCCAATCAGGGTTAGGTTGTTTTCCAGCGCATCGGCTTCAAAAGCAGTCGGTTTTTCGGTGTGCATGCGATATGCCGCGCTCAGCACACGAAGCGCTTTGTCTGCCATACGCTTATTTTCCGCAAGCATTTCCCGGCGGATGTCGTCCGTTAACGGAACCGGCTTGCCGCCGCGAAGAATGTGCGTGCATTTTTTGAGGACTTCGTCCGGAGCACCTTTTGTGTACTGAATGAAGCCATTCTCAGCAGCGTGAACGGTCGTCATCATTTTGCGCATGGAATCAAACGGAACTTCTCCAATCCGGGGAGCCGCTTCTTTCAGTTTGTTTTTATCCAGTGAAAGCTTTGACGCGTAATTTACCAGCGCGCATTCCGTCGGCTCCCCTTTCGCGTTCCCGGTTTCGTCCAGCTCTGCGTCGCTGCACAGCGCCATGGCTGTTGCCAACAGGGCTTCGTCTTCCCCGTAATGGTCTACAACGGTCATTTTATTCTGGGTGAGTGTACCGGTCTTGTCGGAACAGATGACCTGCGCACAGCCGAGGGTTTCCACCGCGGTCAACCTGCGAATTACGGCGTTTTTCTTTGACATGTTGGTTACGCCGATCGACAGAACAATGGTAACAACGGCGGCGAGGCCTTCCGGAATGGCGGCAACAGCAAGGCTGACCGCAATCATAAAGGTATTCAGAACCACCTGTGTGCTGAAGTTTCCTTCCTTTAGCAGACTGAACAGGAACATGAAAATACAGATGCCAACTACCAGATAAGTCAGAATCTTGCTCAGTTGGTTGAGCTTGATTTGAAGCGGGGTGTCTTTCTGGCCGGCATTTTCCAGCGCGTCGGCGATTTTACCCATTTCTGTTTTCATACCAGTACCGACAACAACGGCCCGGCCGCGCCCATACACAACGGTACTGCCCATGTAGGCCATGTTTTTCCGGTCCCCAAGCGGGACTTCCTTTTCTCCCTTCAGGGAAAGAACATTCATAACTTTATCCACCGGAACCGATTCGCCAGTCAGCGCGGCTTCTTCAATTTTCATGCTTGCGCTTTCAATGATGCGGCAATCCGCCGGAACTGCGTCACCGGCCTCCAGCAGAATCACGTCGCCGGTTACCAGGTCCTCGCTTTTTACGGAAACAACGGAACCGTCGCGAATGACTTTGGAGGTAGCCGCCGCCATTTCCTGCAGGGCTTCGATGGCTTTTTCCGCCTTATTTTCCTGATAAACGCCGAGAATCGCATTGACGATAACGACAAACAGGATAATGAATACGTCGGCAAAGGATTCGTTGGAATAAGCGGAGGTAATCGCGGAAATCACTGCGGCGACAATCAGGATGATGGTCATTGGGTCGCCCAACTGCTGGAAAAAGCGTTTCACCAAAGAATCCTTTTTCGCTTCTGCCAGCTTGTTTTTGCCGTTGGCCTCCAACCGCTTCTGCGCCTGCGGGCTAGTAAGCCCGCTTTCGCTGCTTTGCACCTGTTGGAACACCTTGTCGATGTTTTCCAGATAATACTTCATTGTTTACTTCCTTTCCAGTGTGGACATTTATTGAATAAAAAAACTCATGCACAGCTTTGGAAAGCCATGCATGAGTCTTGTTTATTAAGACAAGCCAGACCGAAACCGGCCATGATGTTGACTTGGCACATACGAAATCGTATGTAAACTACTCCCCCACGAGAATATTCAATTCAACCGAGTGTTCATATAATAACAGGAGGGAAGAAATTTGTCAACTTATTTCTCGACAATCATGACAAAAAGTGCTATAACTATAAAAGAATTAAAATTTTAAGAAAAACAAAGGCTGATCCATGAAAACTGTTGTTAAGTTTTTCCCAACCCAATTTGGTTTTATACATTCTTTTTACAAGAACATTATGCGGACAGGCTTCATACTACTGGTCCTTGCGATGAGCGCATTTTTTCTGGCTGGCTGCGGGGAATCTTCCAGTACAGGCTCCTCCTCTACTGCATCGTCGGATGCCTCCCAGGCCGAAACCTCTGCTGCTGCAGAAAGTACGGCAAGCAGCGCAGTTTCGTCCTCTGCATCGAACACTTCTTCTGCTTCCTCCACCCAGTCGGATAACGGTTATGTATTGCCGGCGGGTTCCAGTTCCCGAGTAAACTCCTCCGTTGCTTCTGCCGGTTCTTCGGTACAACCAGCTTCTTCCGCCCCTTCAACGTCATCCCAAACGAACAGCGCCGCGAAAACGACGTTTGGTTCTGTTTTCGGGAACTCCTCCCAATCAATTTCATCGGAGGCGGCACGTGACAACAGCGGTTCAAAAGTTTCGGAAAATGAGTACGACCAGATTGAGAACGGCATGTCCTACGCACAGGTAAAATCCATCATTGGCGGCGACGGAAAAGTATCCCGTGAATTTGGGGACAAAAACAGCGAGTTCTACAGCGTAACTTACCGCTGGACCGGTAATGGCGTTTCCAGTTCCTACGCGGAAGTAACCTTTGAAAAAGGCGTTGTCAGTTCAAAAATACAATTCGGTCTAAACTAATGTAAAATATGTTTAAAAGGAAGTGCGCAAAATGCGCACTTCCTTTTTTGATAGGATTCAAATCTGGTTAAATGCATAGCAGACAATTTGGTTTGTCGGTATGACGCAGGAAGTTCCCAACCTTCCCGTGCAGCTGTCCGAGCCCAGCCAGTTTGCAGAATCCAGTCCGAGCGGATGGCGTGGGGCGCTGGGTAGTGAGGTCACCAGCTTAATAAACTCGTCGTTTGCCTCGACCAAAAGACCGGTAAAACCTCTTCCGGAGCAGCCCCCGCTGCTGGTAAACACGGTTACAACTCTGCCGAGGTTCTTTTTCAGGTCTTTAAATGCATCATCCGAAACACTATTGTTACCTCTATTGTTACGGCATTCGTAAAGTGCCATAATAAACCTCCTATCTCAAATACAGTATCGGTGCGTTGATCCATTTGAAAGAAGCGTAAAGTCCCGTCCATATAATCTTCCGGTAACATAATATGGTGAAACCTTGCAGATGGTACCGCCTAAAAAGCAGATCATCCCGCAGTAACACCGTTTTGGAAAAAATCATATTATGACAGCAATTCATATTATTTTGGAAGACTTCTGCCAATAACATAAAGGTTTGGTGCCCCGATTATGCTGTACATAAAAAACTATCAGGCTCTGGAAGAGCTGATCCCGAGAAATCCGAAAACTCCAAAGGAGGAAAAAAAGAGCTCCACCGGCGGACTGGCGGCGCTGCTTCGCACCTTAACGGGCCGGCGCATCATTGTATACACTGCCCAAAATGAGCAGCCGTTCTCCGGTATTTTAATTACGGTATCGGACAGCCACATTTGCCTGGCTGCCTGTCCCTGCAAGGCAGTTCAGCCGGGAAAATGCCTGCGCTGCCCCAAATGGGTTTCTTCCGAAGTTAAATATGAAATCCCGGTTGCCTGGATCAGCGCGGTCTTTTACCAGACCGTATAAGCGTTCCGGCGGCATCTCACATTATGCGGGGTGCCGTCGGATTGCAATTCTTATCGGAGAATAAGCTGAAAAACCGCCGTCACAAGCCCGGTGGCAGCCGCGCCGATTACGGCGGCAATCAGCCGGTCCCAGATACGCATCGGACGAAGCGTAATCTCTTTAATATCTTTCTTGATTTCTATTACATCTGATTTCAGATGATCCACTTTTTCATTGACAGCGGCCATTGCCGCAGTCAAACTTTGGATCTCTTTTCGTTCCAATTCCAATTCGTTCAGCCGGCAGTATGCCAGACGTGCACTGTCCAGCGCCTGTTCCGCTGTTTTCGATTTCTCTGTATAGTCCATATGGGAAATCCCCTACTTTATTTTTACCACAAATCGTTTCAACGGGGATTCCTCGCCCGCGGCCGTGTAGATTCCGGTTGCCTGCCCGGATGTGCCGATTGCAACCAGAGCAAAAAGCTGGTCGTTACCGGTCCTGGGGAAACGGACAACCGTTACAACACCGCTCGTTCCCGCTGTTAGCGTAACGGTCTGGTTTGCAGTCGTTTTTACCACATAATACTGGCCGTGGGCCAGGGAGATATCCATGGTTGTATCAATTGCTACGGCAGTCGACGGCATTTTGGGAAAACCGTTGTAGCCGCCGGACTTAATGATGGTCGGATAATCCCGATAGGAGATATCCAAATCCACATTCCCGTCAATTCCAGGGACGGAACCGGTATTGCCCGTCTGCTGAATGCCGCAGGGGTAATCCGGCGGGCCACTGTAATCTGCCAGCCATAAATCATATTTTTGAATCGTTTCGGAAGTAAATTTACCGGACCGAATGAAATCCTGATTGGTATACAGGCAGACAAACCACCCGTCTTGTTTCATAGAATCCAGAAACGCACGTGCAATGGCATCAATCAGCTGATTGGTCGGCGGAATCCCCTTTTTCTTGGCATATTCCATACTGGCGTATTCGTAGTCAAACGCGACAGGAAACGTCAGCTTTCCACGATAGGCGGAAAGCACCTTTTTGCAGGCCTCCGCTTCCTTCTTCGCATCTTCCACGGAAATCGCATAGCTGAACCAGTAAGCACCGACAAAAAGCTTGTGCGCCAACGCGCCTTTAACATTTTCATCAAATTTTTGATCTTTCTGGCTGATGTCGTTCCCATAGCCGGCTCTTACCAGAACAAAGTCGATGCCGGAAGCATCTACCATGCCCCAGTTTACCGTGCCGTTGTGCCTGCTTACGTCAATTCCCTTCAAGGTTTCATCTCCCTTCCCATCTTTTTCAGCCGGAAAACATGTTGGTAAACCGGCTGTACCACATAATATGAGAACACACTGTGTTGCGCGCTCTTTTCATTTTTCGCATACATGGGCACAACTTCGGTAATAATAGATTCGGGAGGTGTGCTTATGAATCAAGGCACCGTAAAATGGTTCAATGCCGCAAAAGGCTATGGTTTTATTTCCAGCGACGACGGCGGAGAAGACGTGTTTGTCCATTTTTCAGGAATTCAGGCGGAAGGTTACAAAACACTGTCCGAAGGGCAAAAGGTTACTTATGACACGGAAGTCGATTCCAGAAACGGAAAACTCAGAGCCATCAATGTTACCGTTGTAAAATAGTTCTTTGGCGGGAACTGATTGACAATACGCACAGTTCCCCCAACCCAAAAAATATCCGGCCGCCTGCGGTAAACGCCAGCGGCCGGATATTTTTCTATGGATTCATGATAAGTCCAGCGTACTCAGCACCTTTTGCAGTGACTCCGCAGAGGCCAGCAGATTCCGCTGCTCCTCTTCGTTCAAACGGATGTCAAGCACCTTTTCCACCCCGGTACTTCCCACAATGCATGGCACGCCCATGCAGATATTGTGCAGACCGTAATGCCCCTGAATCAGGCTGGAAACCGGAAGGATGGAGTGTTCGTTGCGCAGAATGCATTCCGCGATGCGGCGCACCGCCATGGCGATTCCGTAATAGGTTGCACCCTTGCGCTCAATAATTTTATAAGCGCTGTCGCGAACCTCTTCATACAGACTCTGCATTGTTTCCCGATCGTCGCAGTTGCCGCACAACTCGCAGAAATGGTCCAAATCCACGCCGGACACATTCGCACTGCTCCAGACGGCAAGTTCACTGTCCCCATGCTCCCCGATGATGAATGCATGCACGCTGCGGCTATCCACACCCAAATGCTGACCCAGCAGATATTTCAACCGGGCCGTATCCAACACCGTGCCAGACCCGAACACGCGGTTGGCCGGGAAACCGGACAGCTTTAACGCCGCATAGGTCAGGATATCCACCGGGTTGGACACCACCAGAAGAATCCCTTCGCAGCTGCGCTTGGTAATTTCCGGCATGATACTCGTCTTGAGGATACCAACGTTTTTATGAACCAGGTCAAGCCTTGTTTCGTTTGGTTTTTGATTAGCGCCGGCTGTAATGATAATCAGGCCGCAGTCTGTAATATCGTCATAGGACCCGGCATAAATCTCCATCGGGTGGGCAAACGGCATGCCGTGGCTTAAATCCATGGCCTCGCCTTCCGCCTTTTTCGTATTGGCGTCTACCAGCACAAGCTCCGAAAACAGCCCGCTTTCCACCAGGCTGAACGCACAGCTCGCACCCACAAAGCCACATCCAATAATCGCGCATTTTCGGATATTTAACATTCCATCACCGTCTTTCTCAAATGAAGTATTGACCAATCTGCATGGTTTTATGGAAAGATTAGATTACAAAGTTTCCGTCCTTAAATACCGTAATCTGCTTCCCGTCCTGCGTGGTTCCCACAATGTTCATGTCGGGGCTGCCGAACATAAAGTCACAGTGAATTTTAGAGTAATTGGAACCAAGAGCGGTCAGCTGTTCGCGCGTTAAATCCGCGCCTCCCTTTACATTGTCCGGGTAAGCTGCGCCCAGTGCCAGGTGGCAGGAGGCGTTTTCATCAAACAGTGTATTCAGGAACAGAATGTTGGACTTGCTAATCGGAGAATCATATGGAATCAACGCCACCTCCCCTAAATAGGAGCTGCCTTCGTCGAACCCGATCAGATTTTTCAGGGTTTCTTCTTCCTTTTCCGCGGAAAAATCAACGACTTTGCCGTCCTTGAAGTCCAGACGGAAACCGTCAATCATCTTTCCCTGATAGCTTAAGGGCTTTGTTGCATAGACACGCCCGTTCACACCAAATTTATACGGCATGGTAAAAATCTCTTCCGTGGGCATGTTCGGATTGAATACCGCTCCATTCTTGGCAGGGGAGCAGCCGCCCTCCCACACATGGTTCGGAATCAGTTCCACAGTAAGGTCTGTTCCAATTTCGTTTTTAAAATGAAGCGACTTAAAGTTGAAATCGTTCATTACTTTGCTGCGGTGAGTCAAGTTTTTGTTATGCTCATGCCATTCGGCAACCGGGTCGTTATCCTCGCGGACGCGAACGCTCATTAACACGGCATTCCAGAGTTTTTCCAGCGCGGTATCGTCGTCGTCATTCGGGAATACTTTCTTTGCCCAGTCAAGGGTTGGAATCGCAACAATCGTCCATTGGCCGACATTGGACATAGTGTAATATTCAAACGGTTCCATGGCCGTTTCGCGCGCGGTTCTGGCTGCCTGCAGTTTGTCGCCGTCAATATCGGCCATCAAGCCCGGTGTGGCGGATTCAATATACAAAAAGCAGCATTTGCGATCAATGCCATTCTTCGTGCGCTCAATCTGCCAAGGTGGAATCTGGCACAGTGTTTCCGTGGATTCGTGCTGATAAGCAAGCTTTGTGACCGTTTCGTCGTTCCACCGAACTTCCACTTGTCCGGCGCCGGCACGGTAAGCCTCTTCCACGCACAGGCGGACGAAATACGCGCTGCTCACATCCGCGTTAATCACGAGGAGCTGGCCTTTCTGAACATTTGCCCCGATACAGACCGCGAGCTGTGCATACTTTTTTAATATTTGCTGTGAAACCATGATTATCCCTCAATTCTAAATTATTACTAATCTCAAGAAATACTTCGGATGGTCGTTGGGTACATTCCGAAAAATTTGAGATCAATTTGCTTCAAGGTCCTCTGCTGATGCTGAACCAACCAACATTAGATATAGAAAAGCTATACCGATGTCAAGCGGAAGGGGCGCTAAGCGCCGCACAGCAATTTCTCAATGCAGCATCAGCCTCCGCTGATGTTACTATATTATACCACGATTTGTTGAAAAATGGAATTAGCATATGCTAACTTAAACCCGTTTTCTGCAATTTTTCTTCCAGAATTCTTAATTTTGCTCTTCGAATACGGTAATCCGGCAGTTCCTGTTCCACTAGGCGCCAAAATCTTGAAGAATGATTGTGCTCCTGAAGATGCGCGAGTTCATGAACGACCACATAATCAATTACATCGGGTTCGGCCGCTACCAGCTTCCAGGTAAAATTCAGACGGTTCTTTCCGGAACAGGAGCCCCATGCGGCAGTTGCTGTGCCAATGCGCACCCCCGCCGGAACCCAGCCGGTGTGGGAGGAGTAAAACGCAACCCGCGGCAAAATCCAGCGTCTGGCCAATTCTTTGTAAAGTTCCTCCACCAGTGGGCGAACACTTTTGGCATCCCCGACTGGGACATGAAAAAAGGTTCCATCAAAGGAAACCGTCTGTCCCGGTTCAATCGGATAATCAAGCCCCAGAAGCGGCAGAAAAAAGCCCTTTTCAAACCGGAATGCCTGCTTTTCCAGAGCGCGCTTTGTCATTTCTGCGGATTTCGCCAAAACCCATCCCTGCTTTTCCATGAGGAAGCGTTCTATGGCGCTTTGCGGGGCATTCAACGGTGCCCGGACTGTAACACCGCCTTCGCGGTCGATGCAAATAGCAATGGTTTTTCGTTTGGAGCGGATTAGTTCATATTCCAAGCTTTCCGGCCGTCCTTTCGTATGATCCCGGGTTTTGGTCCGCCGGAATCTTCCGGTGAACATTTGGTTACGCTCATTGTAATATGATTTCTGGAAAAGTTCAACGGATGTCCGGAAAAAGAGCGGCTGTTTTTCTGTTTGGTGCAAATCGAATCCAACCAAGGTTGTCCCTTTACTCGAACAGTTTCCTATCATCATATATCATCCGCCAAAACAGAGCAAGCCGGTATGCATCAATGAAAAGACGGAAAAATCCAGTTCGCTTATTTACTTCGGATTCGAATGATGGTAAGATGGTTCAGGTAAATACATACGCTTCGGAAAGGTTCGAACAATCATGAAAAAAATTCTTCTGATTACAACCGGGGGCACCATTGCTTCGGAACAGACCGAGGAAGGACTGGCCCCCTCATTAAATGGTCAGAAGTTAGCCGCTTTTCTAAACGGCATAACCAACGATTATGAAATTACGATAGAAAATCTGTTCCAACTGGATAGTTCCAATATTCAGCCGGAGGAATGGCAATGCATGGCACGTGCCGTCGCGCGCAACTACCAAAATTACGACGGCATTGTTCTGACGCACGGGACGGATACCATGGCTTACACCGCCTCGGTGCTCTCTTTTATGCTGTGCAATATTCCGGTGCCGGTCGTGCTAACCGGTTCGCAGCTGCCCATTGGCCACCCTCTGACGGACGGGGTAGAGAATCTGCGCTGTGCTCTGGCCATGGCTGCAAGCGGCAAAGCGGGTGTTTTTGTCGCGTTCCACCGCAAAATTATGCTTGGGACCCGCGCAGTAAAAGTTCGAACCACGGCGTTCGATGCGTTTGAAAGCGTGAACTGTCCTTGTGCGGCAGTAATCGATTCCGGCGGACTGAAATTCAACGATGAAGTTCTGCCCGTACAGAATGGTCCGTTTGAGCTGGAAGACCGCCTGTGCAATGGTGTTTTTCTGGTGAAACTGACCCCGGGCTTGAACCCGGAAATTTTCGACATGCTTCTTCAGATGAACTACAAGGGAATTGTCATTGAAGCGTTTGGCTCCGGCGGACTGAATTTTGTACGGCGCGATTTGATTTCAAAGCTGCAGAAAATTGTGGAAAGCGGAATCGCCGTCGTCGTTTGCAGCCAATGCCTGTACGAGCGCAGCGACTTTACCATTTATCAGGTTGGGAAAAAGGCACTGGAAAGCGGTGTGCTGCAGGCGTTTGATATGACAACCGAAGCCGCCGTAACCAAACTGATGTGGGCGCTTGGAAAAACGGAGCAGCCGGACGAAATTCGGAAAATCTTCAGCACGAACTATGTGGGCGAAATCCAGCTTTAAGCCCGAAAGGGCGCGGCAGGCGCAGGCCAGCGAAAGCAATACGCAAACCCGTAGAGGGACACCGCAAATTACGGTGTCCCAGATTGTCGAAGAACCCATCCAACGCGGTTAAACGAAGGATGGGTTCTCTTGATAATATGCAGGATAGGAAAATAAGCAAAGTAAAATCAATAAAAACCCGGAGGGATGGCCATCCCTCCATTTCCACATTGCCAGCTTTTTGAGATTCATGGCAGCAAACTTAAGCTTAACCCAATTCGTCACTTGAGTTAAGCCCCGGTAGAGCGTGTACCGCATCCCATATTTCACTTTTGCATCGGCGAAGACACGCTCAATGGTTTCTTTTCGTTTTTTGTAAAGCTCTTTGTATTTCGGTGTGTGCCTGATATCTTCCGCAAGCTCCACATAATCCTGCCACACATGCCGCGTTACGGTTTTCGTACAGCTTTTACTTTCGGTGCAGCGAGAACGGAATGGACATTTTTCGCAGATGTAACTCCGGCTTTTGTATTCCCGGTATCCCTCACGGTTGGTTGTTGCATAATGCAGAACCTGATATTCAGGGCAGATCACACAGTCATAATATTCGTCGTATACATACTTCCACCATTCCAGATTTCCCGCTTTGGTCATTGGCCGCTTGTATGCTGTGGAAAGTACTCGCCCGTCGTCAAACACCCGTTTGCAGATATGCGGCGTTTTGTATGCGGCGTCCGCCACCACTGTTTCAATTTCAGGAAACCGTTCCGTCACTTTGTCATAGACCGCATCAAACGCCACGCTGTCGTGTACGTTTCCCGGAGTCACCTCAACGCCAAGGATAAAATTATGTTTGTCGCAGGCAGTATGCGCTTCGTAGGCAAAGCACTTCTTGTGTTCGCCCTTTTGAAACAGCCCGCTTTCCGGGTCTGTTTTGGACTCCGTGATTTCTTTTTCCTTCGGCGGTTTCGGAGTACTGTCGAATGGCTTCTTCCCATGATCTTCCCGATCAGCGTTAACCTCTTCCATTAATTCTGAGGCATATCGCTTTGCAGCCTGAGGGACTGCCTTTTTGATCTTCTTATTGATGTTGGCGTTTGCTTTGATATGTGTTCCATCTACAAATACTGCTTCCGGCTCCAAATATCCGGCGCAGTTTGCCTCCTGCAAAATCCACGAAAATACCTGTTCCACAGTTTCCTCTGTGAACCGGTGCTTAAAATTGTAACTCACAGTGGAGAAATGCGGCAGTTCCTCGTTCAGTGTATATCCTAGAAACCACCGGTAAGCGATATTCATATTGATTTCCTGCATTGTCCGGCGTAAAGAGGGAATTCCGTACAGATGCTGGATCAGAACAATCTTAAACAGGACAACCGGGTCCACACTGGGACGGCCGTTGCACTCACAATACAATGCTTCTACAAAGTCATAAATATGGTTAAAATCTACTGCTCCGTCAATCTTTCGCAGCAGATGATCCTGTGGCACCAATAGATCTGTATTCACAAATTCAACTGCATCTCTGCGCAGTTTTTCTCGTTCCAACATCTTTCATCACCTGCTTCTATTTTACCATTTTACAACCAAAAAGCCCAGCTTTCGCTGAACTTTTTCGACAGGCTGGGACACCGCAAATTACGGTGTCCCTTTTATTTTTCAACAAATTTATGTTTATTAGAATCAAAAAATGAAATAATAAGGAAAAGCAAAAAAGAAACAAGACCAAACAACGAAAAACACCGTTCTGAATGTTTTTACCGCATTGTAAAGAATCAATGAATATTCTGCTTTTCTATTGACATACTGTCTTCTATGATATATAGTATTTAATACTAGATGAAATAATCACAGTTAAGAGGAGTGCTGTTATGACACAGTCAATCTGCGTTTTTGGCGATTCCGTATCAAAGGGTGTTGTATTCGACAGCACCTTAAAGAAATATATGATCATTAAAGACAGCTTTGTACATTTACTGGAGCGGGCTGCTAATATGATGATCAGCAACTACTCAAAATTCGGCTGCACTGTTACAAAGGGCAGCGATATTCTGAACAAGCATTTGAACGAAGTCAGCCGGAGTGATTTTACCGTACTGGAATTTGGCGGCAACGACTGCGATTTTGACTGGACGAAGGTTTCGGAAGCGCCGGACGCCCACCATGTTCCGAAAACACCGGTGGAGGACTTCGAGCTTCAATATGCCAAGCTGATTGAAAACGTGAAAAATTGCGGAGGCCGGCCGGTGCTGCTTTCCCTCCCTCCCATCGACGCCAAGCGCTATTTCGCCTGGATTTCCCGCGGACTGAACCAAGCGAATATCCTGAAATTTCTGGGTGACGTGGAATACATTTACCGCTGGCATGAAATGTATAATCTTGCCGTCTGCCGGCTTGCGCTGCAGCAGCAGGTTCCGTTAATCGACATCAGCAGCGCGTTTCTTCAGGCTGGGAACTACCAGAAATATATCTGCGAAGACGGGATTCACCCGAACGAGCAGGGGCACAAGCTGATTGAGGAAACAATCTCCCGTTATACCGCGCACCCCGAAAAGCTGATGCTGCGCACCCAGTTTGCATCTTAATCAATTTCACAAAAAAGCGGCGAACCGGATTTCCGGCTCGCCGCTTTTTCATTTCTGCTTTTTCTTTATTTTTCCGCAATGTTGCGGGCCACCACGACGCCCGTTACCGAAGCCTGCATCAGGCCGCGGGTAATTCCGGCGCCGTCGCCGATGGCGTACAGGTTTTGAATCGCCGTTTCAAAGCTTTTGGATACGGAAACTTTGGAGGAATAGAACTTAACCTCTACACCGTACAACAGCGTATTCTTGGAATAAAGGCCCGGAGCCAGCTTATCGAATGCGCGAAGCGATTCCACAATACTGGTCAGGTGGCGGTGCGGCAGCACAAAGGAAAGGTCGCCCGGCACCGCGTTTTTCAGCGTAGGAATCGTCGTAGATTTGCTCAGCCGAGTTGCGTCGGTGCGTCTGCCCATCAAAAGGTCCCCCAGGCGCTGCACCATAATGCCGCCGCCGGTCAGCATATTGCCAAGCTGCGCAATATAGCGGCCGTATTCAATCGGCTGGTTAAAAGGCTCCGTAAAGCGGGTGGACACGAGCATGGCAAAGTTCGTGTTTTCGCTGTGTTTGTCTTCATCCGCATAGGAATGGCCGTTTACAACGGCAATGCCGCCGTTGATGCCGCCGTCGTAGTGCTCTTCGCTGACAATTCCGCCCGGATTCATACAGAACGTGCGAACCTTATTCTCGAACGTATCGGAGTAATAGACCAGCTTAGCCTCGTAAAGGTTTTTGGTCAGGTGGTCCATGACCGAATTCGGAACTTCAACACGCACACCGATATCTACTTCATTATTGGTTGTTTGAAGATTGTTTTCCCGGGCAATGCGGGAAAGCCATTCTGCGCCGCCTCGGCCAGGTGCCGCGACAACATAGGGCGCGCGCACCAACGTGCGCTCCCCTTGGCGGTTCACAAGCCATACGCCCTGCGCCTTGCCGTCCTCCACCTCGATGGAATCCGCGGTGGTACGCTCCCGGAACTCAAAGTTTGGGCGGCTGGAAAGATAGTCGTACATTCTGCTTAACACTTGGTAGGAGTATTCCGTTCCCATATGCCGCACCGGGCACGGAATCAGGCGGATATTTTCCTTGCGCGCCTCGTAGGAGATTTTGTCCGCGAATTTGTCACTGCGGCCAAAGACCTGATCCGGAGCACCGAATTTCAGGTAGATTTCGTCTGTGTAGTGAATCAGCTCGCGCGCATCATCCACCGACATATAATCGGTAATATTACCGCCGACATCTTCGGAAAGGGACAGCTTTCCGTCGGAAAAAGCGCCGGCGCCAGCCCAACCGTTCATAATATTACAGGTCTTGCAGTGCGCGCACTGGCCGGAAGTTCTTGCCGGGCAAGCTCGCTTTTTAATTTCGCTGCCTGAATCCACCACAAGCACCCTCTTGTTCGGAGCAAGTTTGTCCAGCTCCAGCGCGGTAAAAATACCCGCGGGGCCTGCTCCGATTACAACCACGTCATAATCGTACATGCAATTCATCCTTTTTCGCTGCCATATTCAAGCCGGCCGCCAAAAGATTGGTGTTACCGGCTTTGGGCAAAACAGAAGTATTATAACATATAAAAATAAAATGTCAATTAAGATTTATAGGATTTTGGAAATAGTACCGCAGCACCAACTATTCGCGTTCCTCCAAGATTCTTCGAAAGGAAGCTTCAAATGCGGCGTCGTCTGCTTTGGTCCGTTTTCGGATATGGCCCGTTCTTCCGCCGGCGCGGCGGATTTCCTGCCCGAGCGCCCGCTCGAACAGCAGGCGGTCCATATTGCCGTTGTTGTATTCCATGCCGTTCTGGTTCAATGCGTGCGCTTCCCTTGCAAGAGCCATTGCGGCCACTCCGAAGTCTTGAGTTACCACCACGTCGCCCGGTTCGATCAAATTCACCAGGCGAATGTCCGCGCTGTCACGCCCCTTGTCCACTGTAATCACTGTACTGTAACCGTCATTCAGCACGTGACTGGTGTCAATCAGCATGATAACCGGAAGCTTCTTTTCCTTTGCGAGGCGGACAATAATTTTTTTCACCGGACAGGCATCCGCATCCACTAATATTTTCATCGTCCTGCAACCTTTCAGACAAAGATAAACGGAACCAGAAGCATATAGAACACTGCCTTCACACCGACACGAAGTAAAGTGCAGTGCTGTCATCGGTGCAGAAGGGCAGCTGTCGAAACGACAATCCGCTATAGACTATTCTCGTTCCAGCAGCGGAATAATATCCGCCAGTGTCGGCACGCACGCATACAGCATTTGATTCAGGCGCGGATTCGGCGGAACAAGGTCGGGCACCATTACCGTTTTCATTCCGGCGCTCCATGCGGAAGCAATTCCATTCGGGGAATCTTCCACTGCCATGCAGGAATGCGGGTTCACCCCCAAAGCGGAAGCGGCTTTCAGGTAAATATCCGGATCGGGTTTGCTCTTTTCGACCATATCCCCACAGATAATTCGGTTGAAATAACCGGTGATTCCGGCGCTTTCAAAATATTGCAGCACGGTGACTCGTTTGGTGGAGGACGCCGCGGCAATCAGAAAACCGTTCTGCTTTAAATAGTCCAACAGCTTGTAAAGCCCCGGCTTGACCGGAACACCATTTGCCTGAACTTCCTCCTCTGCATATTTTCTCCCGCGCCGCATGAATTCTTCATAGGGAAAATCAACCCCGAAGCGATCCAAAAAATGCTTGTGAATTTGGTCAGAATTCATCCCCATAAATTCTTCTGGGTGCTGTGTAACGTCTGCGCAGTTCATTTCTTTACAAAGCTTTTTCCATAGCTTCAACGTCATATTTTCCGTATCAAACAACACGCCGTCCATATCAAAAATTACTGCTTCAATCATATTTTACCTCTTTCTTCCAAACTTTGTTGACATCTGCTTCAGTGAAATGCTATACTGCTGAGGTGTCATATCAAGGTGTGTGCCATAGCGGACGCCGCGAAAACAGATTAACCAAAAAAGAAGGATGTCCATGCTGGGAACGATTGTAAATGCGCTTGCCATTGTGTGCGGAACAGGGCTTGGCTGCGTTTTAAAAAGCGGAATTCGAAAAAATTACCAGGAAACCATTATGAACGCCGTTGCGCTGTCCGTACTGCTCATCGGCATGTTGAGCGCGATAAAAACCAACGACTTGCTTTTACTAATTTTCTCCCTTGTTCTGGGCAGCATTTTAGGGGAAGCAGCAAAAATTGAAGACCGGCTGGCAGGGTTTGGTCAGCTGCTGGGGCAAAAAACCAAAAGCACGGACGGTAGCGTAGCAAAAGCGTTTGTCACTTCCAGCCTGATTTTCTGCGTAGGCAGCATGGCGATAGTCGGCTCCATTGAAAGTGGCCTGACCGGCAATCACCAGACGCTGTTCGCCAAAGCGGTGTTGGACGGAATCACCTCTATTTTTCTGAGTTCTACGCTCGGATTCGGCGTCGTTTTTTCCGCGGCCGTGGTCGTTCTGTATCAAGGACTGATTACGCTTGCGGCAGGCGCACTGAAAGCATTCCTGACTGAAACGATGATCACTGAAATTTCCGCGGTCGGCGGAATTTTAATTATAGCCATCGGGCTGAACATGCTGAAAGTCACAAAAATCAAGGTTGGGAACATGCTTCCCTCTATTTTTCTGCCGTTTCTGTATTATTGGGCAAAAACAGCGCTCGGCCTAAAATAAAGCGCTCTTTTCCCCCGTATTTTAGTTTCCTCATCAATATGGAAAAACCTGCAGCCTGCACATTGTGCAGGCTGTATTGATTTTTCGGAGACACCGTGGTCAGCACTGTGGAAACACCGGGAGTGTGTGCAGCCAGCGCCAGGGCCCGGTCAATCAGCTCACGCTGCAAACCGTTTCCGCGGTAAGCCGGGTGTACCACGATGGTGTCCAGCTTTGCGGCGGCACAGACCTTTTCCGGGGGCCAGCCCAGGTCTTGCGCATAATTTTCCGGAGTATTGCCGGGAACCACAAAGGAGCAGTAGGCAGCCAACACATCGCCGTCAAAGCAGCCCAAAATAAAATTCGGTGCGGCAAGGTATGTTCGATTTTCCTCCCGGTCGGTGGCAACAAACAAATCCGGGTCCTCTAACGCGGCGCAGACAATTTCCTGCAGCCGCATGACGGCATCTAAATCCGCTTGGGTACACATGCGGAAACACCAGTCGAAATTTCGTTTGGTTTTGGCCATGGTTTCCCTCCAATTAATCTACCATAGAACCCATCGGGTCCCGCGGTAATCCAAGGCATCCTCTTTGCTCAGATTAACCCGTATTTGAAGATTGTTTCTTATAAATCAAGTATAAATCAAAAAATGTTGAGTCACAAGTATTATTCAAAAAGTGGCAGTGAATTTTCACAGAGAAATTCTACTGTTTTCAGTCAATGTCACGAAACCAAAAGAGAAAAACCGCACGCCGCTATATTTTTTATTTATATCATTATATATCTATTTACTATAGATTGAAGTTCTTTTCTTGTTCGGTGAAATTTGATATAATAAAGCGGTAAACTGTAAAATTAGCCTTTCAGGACGAAGGATGAATTAAATGAGAATCGATACTTTATTAAACAGTGGGAAAGTCACGGTTTCCTGCGAATTGTTCCCCCCAAAGCAGGGCACGGACATTGCACAAGTACAGCAAGTCGTTCACGATATTGCACAGCTAAACCCCGCTTACATGAGCGTTACTTACGGAGCAGGTGGGGGCACCTCCCAAAACACGGTGAAAATCGCAGCAGAAATCCAGCGAAACGGCGTTCCGGCGCTGGCGCACCTTTCCTGCGTATCATCCACAAAAGAGCAGGTCGTGCGCGTATTGGATGAACTGAAAGCAAATCGTATTGAAAATATACTGGCGCTGCGGGGAGATATTCCTCAGAACGCGGATTTTCCTTCTCCGGCTCATTACCATTATGCCAGCGAACTGATTGAAGAAATTCACGCCTACGGCGATTTCTGCATCGGTGCGGCCTGTTACCCCGAAGGGCACGTGGAATGCGAGCACAAGGAAGATGACATCGACCATTTAAAGCAGAAAGTGGAAAGCGGATGCGACTTTCTGACCACCCAGATGTTTTTTGACAACAATATTTTTTATAATTTTCTTTATCGGATTTTAAGCAAGGGAATTCACATTCCCGTGGTGGCAGGCATTATGCCGGTTACCAACAGCAAGCAGATCAAACGGATTACCGCCCTTTCCGGCACGGAGCTGCCGCCGCGCTTTAAGGCGATTGTCGATAAGTTTGCCGACAAACCCAGCGCTATGAAGCAGGCCGGTATCGCCTATGCGACCGAGCAAATCATCGACCTGATTTCAAACGGTGTAACCGCCATCCACATTTACACCATGAACAAACCGGATATTGCCGCGAAAATCATGGAGAACCTTTCGGAAATTATCAAATGATGTCAAATTTAAGGAATAAGAATTTTACCGTGGACACGAACGCGGCTCTGCGTTACCTGGGGTACCGCGGAAAGCCCGCAGACGCGGAAACGCTGACTTTGATTCAAGACTGTTCCGCCCAGTTGGAAGGCTGCGTTACCCCCCGCAGCCTGCTGCGCCGGCTCCCGGCCGAAGTGAAGGACGGAAGCGTAACCATCAGCGGGGTGACGTTCCGCAGCCGTGACCTGAGCGAACACCTGAAAGGCTGCATGGAAGCGGTGCTGTTCGCCGCAACGCTCGGCACGCCGGCGGATACGCTGCAAAGGCGGTACGCCAAAACCGATATGGCCCGAGCGGTTATTCTGCATGCCTGTGGGGCCGCCTATGTAGAAAGCTACTGCGACTTTGTGTGCGGAAAATTGTCCGACCAAATAAAACCCGAAGGGCTTTATCTGCGCCCACGCTACAGTCCCGGTTACGGTGATTTTGACATTCGGCATCAGGCCGACCTGTTGGGGATATTAGACGCGCCGAAAAAAATCGGCCTAACCATGACGGACAGCTTCATGCTGGCCCCGTCCAAATCCGTGACCGCCGTCATCGGCCTGACCAAAGAAGCAAAAAGCTGCCATATTGCCAAGTGTATGGAGTGCAAATCGATAAACTGCCCGTTCAGAAAGGACTGATCTCTTGAATCCATTGGACAAGCTTGGAAAGCAACTGCTGTTTTTTGACGGAGCAATGGGAACACTGCTGCAGGAAAATGGGCTGAAACCGGGCGAACTACCGGAACTGTGGAACATAACCCACCCCGAAATCATTGCAGAAGTTCATCAAAAATATCTGTCTGCGGGTGCAAACCTGCTGAAAACGAACACGTTCGGCGCCAACGCCCTGAAGCTGAACGGCACCGGACATACCGTGGAGGAAGTGGTATCCTCCGCAGTAAAAATCGCTCAAAAGGCGGCCGAAGGAACCGGCGCTTTGGTGGGCATGGACATTGGACCAACTGGAAAACTGATGAAACCGCTGGGTAACCTCAGCTTTGAACAGGCCTATGGATTATTTCAGGAACTGGCGGAAGCCGGGGAAAAATCCGGAGCCGATTTCATCCTAATTGAAACCATGAGCGACACATACGAATGTAAAGCAGCCGTACTTGCCGCAAAGGAGAATACGAAACTGCCCGTGTTCGTTACCATGGTGTTCGATGAAAACGGAAAACTGCTGACCGGCGGTGACATTGCTTCTGCGGTTGCGCTGCTGGAAGGGCTTGGCGTAGACGCCATCGGCTTGAACTGCGGGCTCGGCCCGGTGCAAATGCTGCAGCTGCTGCCGGAACTGAAACGCTGGTGCTCCCTTCCGGTCATTGTGAACCCGAACGCTGGACTGCCCCGCAGCGTGGATGGAAATACCGTGTTTGACGTAACACCAGCGGAATTTGCGGAAAAAATGGAGGAAATCGTGCGGGGCGGCGCGTGGATGATCGGCGGCTGCTGCGGAACCACCCCGGCGCACATTGCGGCCATGACGGCCCGCTGCCGCGGCCTTTCCCCCGCACCGCTAACCAGACACAGCCACACGGTGGTGTCCTCTTACGCCAAGGCGGTGGTTTTCGGGAAAAAGCCGGTGCTGATTGGGGAACGCATCAACCCGACGGGAAAATCTCGCTTAAAGCAGGCGCTGCGGGAAAATGACCTCGACTATATTTTGCGGGAAGGCATTACCCAGCAGGAAAACGGCGCAGATATTCTGGATGTGAACGTTGGCCTGCCGGAAATAGACGAAACCTCCATGATGCGGCACGCAGTGGAAGAACTGCAGTCCGTTGTGGACCTGCCGCTCCAAATTGACACCTCCAGCCCGGAGGCGATGGAAACAGCGCTGCGCATTTACAACGGCAAACCGCTCATCAACTCGGTGAACGGCAAAGAGGAATCCATGCGTACAATTTTCCCGCTGGCAAAAAAATACGGCGGCGTGGTGATTGCGCTGACGCTGGACGAAAACGGAATTCCAGATACGGCACAGGGGCGGCTTGCCATTGCGGAAAAAGTGGTACAGACTGCCGAAGCTTATGGATTTGACCGAAAAGATATTATTGTGGACCCGCTTGCCATGACCATCAGCGCCGGACAGGAAAATGCAGCTATTACGCTGGAAGCGGTACGGCTGATTCGGGAAAAACTCGGTGTGCACACTTCGCTTGGGGTTTCGAATATTTCGTTCGGACTGCCGCAGCGGGAAAACATCAACGCCGCGTTTTTCACCATGGCAATGCAGAACGGACTTGACGCCGCCATTTTGAACCCCGGTTCCCAGGGCATGATGAGCGCATACTACTCCTTCTGTGCGCTGACCGGTGCCGATGACCAGTGCGCCGCTTACATTGGAAAATACGCGGGGCAGAAAATCGAAGCCGCCCCCACCGGCACCGAACTGACCTTGTTCGACGCCATTATCAAAGGCTTAAAAGAAAGCGCATACGCCGCCGCGGAAAAGCTGTTGGCCACCCTGCCACCGCTGGAAATCATCAACACCCAGCTGATTCCCGCGCTCGACCGGGTCGGCATCGATTTTGAAAAAGGAACGCTCTTTCTTCCGCAGCTTTTGATGAGTGCGGAAGCTGCCAAGGCGGCCTTTGATGCCATTCGTGGGAAACTCGGCGGGGCGGGCGGCAATGTAAAAAAGGATAAAATCATCCTTGCAACCGTAAAAGGAGATATTCACGATATCGGCAAAAATATTGTGAAGGTCCTTCTTGAAAATTACAGCTATGACGTAATCGACCTTGGAAAAGACGTTCCACCGGAGCGGGTCGTAGAGACTGCCGTTCAAAACAAGGTAAAGCTGGTCGGGTTAAGCGCCCTGATGACAACAACGGTGACCAATATGGCGGAAACCATCCGACAGCTTCATCAAAGCGCGCCGGGCTGTAAAATCATGGTTGGCGGAGCGGTTCTTACACCCGAATACGCCGAAATGATTCACGCCGACCAGTACGCAAAGGATGCTATGGCGGCCGTGCGCTACGCAAACACCCTGTTTCAGCGGGATGCGCAGACTGACCCTGCTGTGTGAGGAGCGGATAGGATGGCATTAAAAATAATCGGTATTGTCGGAATCCTTTGCTGTGCCGTGTGGTTCGTCCTGTTTGGAAGAAAAAAGCCAAAGAAATCCATGGTGTTCGGCGTTCTGGCCGCACTGGCGTTTTTTGTTCTCGCCTTGTTCCTTCCAGTAAACGGGACGGAAACGCCCTCCACAGGCTCCGTGCCGGTTTCCTCTTCTTCCGCTTCCGTTCCCAGTTCCAGCGTTGCCGTTGGCAAGCCCTATCAGGCGGAGTTCATCGGCGGATATTACACGCCCGGAATTGACTTTCCAGCTGGCACCTACAATATTACCGTGCTGGACGGAAACGGACAAGTCTACTACACTTCTCCTTCCGGCGGAGGAAAAACGGAAGCCCTCGGCATAAACGGAACAAAGCAGCTTCAGAAGGTGGACCTTCCGCTGGGAGAAGCTCTCTCCATTACCGGATTAAGAATTCGGATTGAAAGCGACGCGGCAGATACCGCCGAATTATCGGAACGTGAAAACACCGCGACAAAAACCGTGACCCTCGGCAGCGGAACCTACCGGGTCGGGGAACAGCTGGAAGACGGCGTCTACGACGTTACCGCGTTAAACGGCATCGTGAAATTCGATTCCGACAGCGAAGGCGCTGTGTGCCATGAAACGCTGAACGCGCAGGGAAAAGACTTCGAAAAGGGATTCAAAAATCTTCTGCTCGACGTTGGAACCTCCATTACCGTTTCGGGAGGAACCGTTCAGCTTATTCCCAGCAAATAGAAAAATTAGACGAAAAAACACAGGTGCCGCAGCATGAAATCCTTACTGTGGCACCTGTGCTTTTCGTTCACGGAGAAACCAATTCCCACCGTTTCGCTTACTAAAACAAGTTTGAGTTAGCTTTATTTCTGATTTTATAATGAGAGGATCCACACTATTTCAAACAGGCTCTGGGGTCAAAGTATTCGAAAATGACAAGACCGCCGCTATTCGTTACTTTCCTCGCCTGCCACGGATTCCGTACTGTCCAGGCAAACTCCTGTACCCCGTATATCAGTTTGCACAGACAGAAACTGAGGTTTTTCCGGTCTTCCACGCAGTAAGCGATAAAATCCGGCCGCGTCAAAAAGTTCATCAGCAAATTTCCTGCAGCAAACGCGGTGACCGGCAACACAGCGCCGCGGTAACGCGAAGGCTTCATGGCAAGCTGACCGCGGACAATTTCAGGACGATGCCTTTTAAACCACATCAACACGCGCGGATCAAACGATTCAATACCGTAAAGGCCACTGTACCCTTCCAGCTCCCGGCAGAGCTGCTCACATAGGGTGCCGATGTTCCCGCCATAGGGTTTGACCTCAATAATCATGGGTACTTTTCCGTGAATCACCGGAAGCACGTCTAAAAAAAGCGGAATGGTGTTTTCGGTTCCGTTCAGCTTATACTTTTTCAGCTCCCAACTGTTAAGGAAAGCCAAATTAATTTCCACGCCGCACATGCGTTTTAGGTTTTCGTCGTGCAGCACCGCCAGCTTTCCGTCTTTGGTCAGGTGTACATCCAGTTCAACGCCGAATTTTTCTTCCACCGCGCGGGCAAAACCGGGCAGGGAATTTTCCGGAATGGTCTGGTCTTTTCGGTAGCAGCCGCGATGCGCGTAATACCACCCCCTAAACGGGGTTAAATCCGGCTTATTTCTAGTACGTGGGGCAATGGCAAGCACCCACAAAGCGAAAAGAAACAAAAGCACACTAAGAATCGTCCAAAAAGTCTGCAATATTATCATCCTCCATAGGAAAAGCTTTCCGGCTGTCAGCAAGCGGAAGTGGTCTGCTACCGCCGTGTTTCACAAAAAGCATAGTAATATAAGGAAATCTCCTCTAATAGCCTCCGTATTCTCGATTTAACTCAATTTTAATATCCCCGCACAAAATAAATTCCAGAAATTGTAACTCTTTTCACAGGAAAATTTTAAGGGGTTCCTGCATAAAATAAAAATGTAGCTGAAGAGGAACATAATGATCACCCCGGAATGGCTCCGGGGAAACAAAAACATCCGTACCGGCCGAAAAAACCGGTACGGATGTTTTTACACTGCTGTTTTTTCCCGCTGCCCGCAGGAATGTAAAAAGTTCAGCACTTCCTGATAAACCTCGTCTTTATTGGTTTCCGTCAAAATCGCGTGCCGTGCGTTTAGGTACAAAACCAGCTTCACGTTGTGGCCGGTTTTTTTCAGCCGTTTTGCAACCTGTCGAACACCCTTGCCGAATCCACCCACAGGGTCTTGATCCCCGGATAGGATTAACAGAGGAATATCCGGAACCGCGCGGTACCATGCTCGGGATCCAATTTCTTTCTGAAGTGCGACAATATCGCGGTAGCCAGAAACCGTCATATCAAAACCGCAAAGTGGATCGTTTGTGTAAAAATCGACCTGTTCGCGGTCGCGCGAAATCCAGTCGTTCGGTGTCCGTACCGGTTGAAACGCCTGATTGTACCGCTGTGTGGACAATTTGGCAAAAATGGGGTCGTGACCCTTGGGGCCTTTTTTGCGAACTAGAAAGTCGGCCAGCAACAGCTCCGCCGCATAAACCACGCCGCCCGTGCTGCCGCAAGTGCCTATGTAAATGGCGCCGTCCAGTTCCTTTCCATACCGCGCCGTATAGCTGCGCGCCAGGAACGAACCCATGCTGTGGCCGAGCAGGTAATACGGAACGTTGCCGTACTGCGCATGAATCAGCTCATAAAGATGGTGCATATCCCGAATCAGGTTTTCCACACCACCCGGCCCGAAATAGCCGGACACACCCCCGGGAGAAAGCGTTTTTCCATGCCCAAGATGATCGTTGGCCGCAACGAAATATCCTTGAGAAGCCAAGAATTTCATAAAATCCGTGTATAAAAGGCTATGCTCCGCCATGCCATGGGCAATTTGCACCACACCTTTGATATCCCTGCGCTCCTCGGGTTCCGCAATCCGGACGAAGATATTTTCTCCCTTTACACAGGATTCAAAGGTGATTTCCCTCTGCAAAATATTCATTCTAAACGCTCCCCTCGTTATTTGTATAGTAATTACATTATAACGTGGAAGATAATAAAATTATTGTATCCTTAGTTAAATATTTTGGAAAAGAATATTTTCTCAGGCAATGACAATGCGGTAAATAACAAAATAATGCAGAATGGTTCCGGCCAGCACAAACAAATGCCACAGCGAATGAAGATATTTATGCTTTTGACCAAGCCAATATACAATGGCGCCAAGTGTATAAACCGCGCCGCCGGAAAGCAGCAGAACGACAGAAGTGAAATCTAGATTGTCCAAAAGCAGTTTAAAGAAGAAAATAACCACCCAGCCAAGCGCAAGGTAACAGACGATGGTAAATACGCGAAACCGGCGCAGGTTGACCGCAGTCAGTACAATGCCAAGCGCGGCAACGCCCCAGGCCACCCCAAACAGGGTCCAGCCGATTACGCCCCGAAAACTCAACAGGGTAATTGGTGTATAAGTTGCGGCAATCAGCAGAAAAACCGTACAGTGGTCCAGAATGTGAAACACCTTTTTTCCCTGATTAACCGCCAGCGCATGATAGAGCGTAGAAACCAGGTAAAATAGAATCATCCCGGAACCAAATATGCTCGCACTGACCCTGGTCAGTGGGTCGGGGCGCCCCATTACAAGAAGAACCACCAGCCCAGCGATGGCCAATCCGGTTCCCACACCGTGGGTAATGGCATTAACGATTTCTTCGCCGAGCGAATATTGGGGAAGGTCCAGGTCTTCCCGGCGCATTGCACGCCACTCTGCCATACTTTCGATGTATTTTCCCAATGCGATCACCGTATCCTTTTCTGTTTCTGTTTTCTTTCCTGTAACGAAAGATTAAGCGGATGAATCATTTGACAGACGAATTTAAAAACAGTGTAAAGCAGTCCCCAGTTTTTGTCAAGGGGAATCAAACCCCTTCCAAGTTAAACGGAGGAATGAATTTTTCACTTGCGGACGTTCTTTCCTGAATGAATCCGTCCAGTCCAAGGTCAAACAGATGCTGCTGAACCTTTTCATATTCACGCCGGGTAATGGTACGGTTAATTTCAGGGTATTCCTGCGCTTTGCCGCAGGGAATATACTGCGCCATCAGACTGACCGGAACCCCGTCGGGAAGATGGCTGGAAAGCCAATCCAGCACCGCAATGGAGTTGCGGGTGTGCCCCGGAAGAATCAGGTGGCGCACAATGGTGCCGCGCGTCATCATGCCATCCGCATCGTATTGCGCCGGGCCGGTCTGGCGTGCCATTTCCAGCACGGCGGCCTGCGCGGTTTCCACATAATCCGCGGCGCCGGAAAAAGTTTTGGCAAGCGCGTTGTCTGCGTATTTCAGGTCCGGCAGGTAAATATCCACCAGACCCTCCAACAGTTTCAGTGTTTCCAAGGTTTCATAGCCGCCGGAATTGTAAACCACCGGAACGGGCAGTTTCCGCAGCCGCAGCGCCTGTGCAATAGGAAGCGCGAAATGAGTTGGATTGACCAGATTGATATTATGCGCACCCTGCGCTACCAGACGGTCAAAGATGTCAGCCAACTGTTCCGCCGTGACCGATTTCCCGACCTCACGTTCCGTGCTGATTTGGTAGTTCTGGCAAAACACGCATTTCAGCGAGCAGCCGGTAAAAAACACAGTTCCGGAGCCGCGCTTTCCGCTGATGCAGGGTTCCTCCCAAAAATGGAGCGCTGCGCGCGCCACGACCGGATTGGCACCCATCCCGCAATAGCCGCGCCCTTGTTCTTCTTCCCGTAGCGCGCCGCATTTGCGCGGGCAAAGCGTGCAGGATTCTATTCTCATATTTTTTGACCATCCTTTTTATTCCGTTAAGCATGAAATAGTACAGATACAAACAAAGCTGAAGAACGGTTTCAAGCCTCCTCCAGACAAATCATCGCGGCAAGGCCGCCGCGCTTTCCTCCGCTGGCCCGGTGGGAATACAGCAAATCCGAATGGCATTTGGTGCAGAGCTTTGCTACGGAAATCTGCGCATCTGGCACCCCGGCCTGAAACAGGATTCTGCGGTTCGCTTCCCACAAATCAATATGATACTTCCCGCCGCCGTCTGCGGTAATAAATTCCTGCGGAGAAAGCTCCTTTTGCCCGGCAAACTCCTCATAAACCGGGGTATCCACCTCAAAACAGCAGGGGCCGATGGACGGGCCCACCGCCGCAAACACATCCCGCGGGTCGGTCCCAAATTCGCGCTGCATGGCTTTGACCGCTTCTTCCCCAATTTTTGCGACGGTTCCCCGCCAGCCCGCGTGGGCCAGACCGACCGCGCGTTTCACCGGGTCCACAAAGAACAGCGGGACGCAGTCGGCATAATATGTCACCAGCGTTACACCGGGTTCGTTGGTAATCAGGCCATCCACACTCTGCATGTCCTTCGGCTTCCAAATTCCAATCCCGCGGTTTTCCGCGGTAACCCGCCGGATAAAGGTGTGGTGGTCCTGAGCGGAAGCAACCAGCGTATGTGGATCAAACCCGACCGCGTTACAGAAGCGGCGGTAATTTTCGCGCACATTTTCATCGGGGTCGCCCCGCCCGAAATTCAGATTCATGGAAGCGTATTCTTCTTGACTAACCCCACCAAGCCGCGTGGAAAAAGCGTGGCGCACAAAAGGGAACGCTTCCAAGGCTGGAATGGTAAGGTAGGTTACCCCTTTATTTTCGACCAAATTCATATTGCCGGAAAAGTAATTCATATTATTCGTCACCCGTAATACTTCATCAAAGATAGAACCAGTGTAACACATTTCCTTCCAGAAAGGAACTGCCGGAAAGGCTTCCTTGTAATTTTCGCAGGAAAAGTAAGCCTGCCTGGGGCTGGGCCATTTTAAAATTGCTCGGCTCTTTTTGTTTTCGGGCAAAAAAAGAGAGCCTTATATTAGCTCTCTTCTTGAGGAATCTGTTCCTCTTCTTTATCCTTTTCCTCGTGGTACGGAAGGATTGCTTTTTTCACGGTAAGGCCTTCGTATTTCAGCTTAAACTGAATCCGTCCGTAAAATTTATGCTGACATTTCCGGCAGAAAAACAGCGCACGAAAGCTTTTGTTTTTCAGCTGCCATTCGCTGGCTCGGTGCGCACGACGCCCGCAAAGGTCACAGTCAAAATTCATTTCGCTGCGGCGAATCAGCGGGTTGTTCAAGTCGCAGATAATCACCGTCTTAAACAAAATGCGCTCATAGAATTCATCGCAAAGGGCATCCTGCAAAAATGGCTCCAAAGTCCCCGGGGAATACAACTTTTGCAGACACCGCAGGGAAAGCAGGCTGTCACCCAAAGCGCGGTGATGGTCAAAATCCCGCTCGTCAATTTTCAGCAGCTGCGCCGACGTGCTGAGGCCCATCTGCTTCGATGAGTCGTAATCCAGCAGCTTTTCACAATAGGCCTGAAGGTTTACATACTGCGTGAGAAACGGAATACGGGGATTCCCGCAGAAATAGCGGTAATTTTCGATTAACGCGAGAATGTCCGAAGTTCCCCACGTCATGAGAACCGCGTCGCCCATCCACTTTCGGAATCGGCTTGTCACCTGCATAAACTGCAAGCCGCCTTCCAACTCTTCATTGGTAATGCTGGTCAGCGTTTTAATCTTCCCGCTGATCCGCTTGCCCACCTGCGGGCGGACAAGCGATTCGAACGTGTCGATGATTTGAAGGTTTTCATCCACCTTAACCGCACCAAACTCAATGATTTCGTTGATAAATCCTTTAATCCGGCGGCTGTAGGTACCGTTCCATTCCAAATCCAATATTACGAAATTCATATCATTTCAATTTGCTGGCTTGCTTCATGCGAAGCTCCTTGCTCAGCACTCTCTTGCGCATACGGATGTTTTTCGGCGTTACTTCCACCAGTTCGTCATCCTTAATGAACTCAATGCACTGCTCCAGGCTGAGAACGGTGTGCGGCGTCAGCTTCAGGGCTTCATCGGAACCGGACGCACGGGTGTTGGTCGCGTGCTTTTTCTTGCAGACGTTCACCACAATATCGTCCGATTTGGGGCTTACGCCAACAATCATGCCCTCGTACACTTCCACGCCAGGCCCAATAAACATGCGCCCGCGGTCCTGCGCATAGAACAGACCGTATCCAGTGGACACGCCCGTTTCATGGGCAATCAAAGAACCCTGTGGGCGTATGACCATGTCGCCCTTATACGGCTCGTAAGAATCAAAAACACTGTTCATAATGCCGTTGCCGTTGGTATCTGTCAGGAATTCCTGACGGTAACCCATCAGTCCACGGGAAGGAATCCGGAATTCCAAATGAGACGTTCCGGTACCGCGAGTACCCATATTCACAATTTCTGCCTTGCGGGCACCCAGCTTTTCCATTACAACACCCACATAATTTTCCGGCACTTCAATCATCAGCAGTTCGATTGGCTCATACTTTTTGCCGTTGATTTCCTTGAAAATTACATGCGGAGCGGAAACCTGGAATTCGTAGTCTTGACGGCGCATCTGTTCAATCAGGATGGACAGATGCAGCTCGCCGCGCCCGGAAACCTTAAATGTATCCGAAGATTCGGTTTCCTCCACACGCAGGGCAACATTGGTTTCTACTTCCTTGAACAGGCGGTCGCGAAGGTTGCGGGAAGTGACATACTTGCCCTCCCGGCCGGCAAACGGGCTGTTGTTAACCATAAACATCATGGAAACGGTCGGCTCATCAATTTTAACGAACGGAAGCGGTTCCACACAGTCGGGGGAGCAGATGGTTTCCCCGATATTCAGACCGGTAATACCCGATACGGCGACGATATCGCCGAGTTTCGCTTCTTCCACTTCCACGCGCTTCAGGCCCTCGAACTGATACAGCTTCGAAACCTTCACGTTGCGGGTTGAGCCGTCGCGGCAGCAAAGAACCACGCTTTCACCGTCGTGCACTTCTCCGCGCTCCACACGACCGATTCCGATTCTTCCTACATAATCGTCATAGTCGACGTTGGAAAACAGGACCTGAGTCGGGCCGTTCAAATCGCCGGTAGGAGCTGGAATGTTTTTCAGAATTGCGTCAAACAGCGGTTTCATATCCGTTCCAGGGGTATGCGGGTCCGTGGAAGCATAACCATCGCGGCCGGAAGCGTAAATGACCGGAAATTCCAGCTGGTCCTCGTTTGCGCCGAGCTCAATAAACAGGTCCAGCACTTCATCCACGACCTCTTCCGGTCTTGCACCGGGGCGGTCGATCTTATTTAGGACAACCAAAGGCTTTTTCCCAAGACCCAGTGCCTTTTTCAGCACAAAACGGGTTTGGGGCATGCAGCCTTCAAACGCGTCTACCAAAAGAAGAACGCCGTCCACCATCGTTAAGATGCGTTCCACCTCGCCGCCGAAATCGGCATGGCCGGGCGTGTCCACAATATTAATTTTTACGCCGTTGTACATGACGGCTGTGTTCTTGGAAAGAATGGTAATGCCGCGTTCCCGCTCCAGGTCGTTAGAATCCATCACGCGCTCCTCAACGACTTCGTTGGAACGGAACACGCCGCTTTGCCGCAGGAGCTGGTCAACCAAGGTTGTTTTACCGTGGTCAACATGGGCGATAATCGCAACATTTCTGATATCATTTCTTGTATCCATGATTCAACCTCTTTTACATATTCACAAAACTTTAATATTATATCATATTTCAACAAATTTGTGAATTAAAATTTTACCTTTCTTCTGTTTGCAAGTGTTTGCAAGCAATTTAACTTGCAATTTGCAATCGTACCGCGTGAACCATATTCCCTGCAACCGCGCAAAAAGGCGCCGGCAAATGCCGACGCCTTTCGTTTGGAGCGAACGACGAGGCTCGAACTCGCTACCTCCACCTTGGCAAGGTGGCGCTCTACCAGATGAGCTACGTTCGCAAATTTGGAACGGTTGTAATTATACGATATCTTCACCGGGTTTGTCAACCCTATTTTTCATAAAAATTCGGCAGGATTTAATCATTCCCTAATGGTTGCGTGTATGATATAATAATCAAATCAGCTAGTGGCTGATTTGATTTTAAAAAATGGCGGCCGCAGATTTTGGCCGAATCGGTCGATTTGACATTCTTCCAGTACAAATTATATACTATAAATACGACGGATCGGAGCTGTTGGAAGCGCGAAAATGCACGCGAAAAAACGGTTCCGGCAGATTTTCGAAAGGCAGACTCTTTTATGAATTACACCCTGAATCTCGGCGCGTGGAACTCGGTTTTCGCCGTACCTTCCTGCGTGGTGGACAAACATATTAAACTGGCGGGTTCCGTGCAGCTGAAAGTGCTGCTGTGGATTTTAAGGCACGCCGGGGAACCGTTTGAAACGGCAGACACGGCCAAAGCGCTCGGCATTGACCGCGGTGAAGTAAACGACGCCATGCTTTACTGGCAGGAAGCCGGGCTGCTGACCGTTGGCGAAAACGATTTGCAGCCGGCTGGAACTGCGTCGGAACCCAAAGCAGCTGCGGAATCTGCCGTGGAAGTTCCTGTGACTTCCGAATCGGACATGCCAGAAGAATCGGTAAAGCCAAAGCACCGGATTCTTTCGCGCCCGCAAAAAGCGGACAACGCGTTTGTTGCCCGGCGGATGAGCGAATCCACGGAAATTGCCTGCCTGATGCAGGAAGCTGAACAGATTCTGGGGCGGCTGATTTCCAACGGGGATTCCGCAACCCTGCTGATGATACACGATGACTTTGGTCTTCCGGCAGACGTCATCATCATGCTGCTGCAGTATGTAGTAAGCATTGGCCGCGCAAATATGCGTTACATAGAAAAAGTGGCCATGAACTGGGCCGACGAAGAAATTTTTACCCATGAAAAGGCAGAGGAAAAGCTGCGCCGCTTGGCCGAAAACGCCACCGCTTGGCGCACGGTGGAACAGGCGCTCGGTATCCCGCACCGTTCCCCAACTGCCAAAGAAGAGGAGTTTGCCTCCAGATGGGTCAACGAATGGAAATTCACACCCGCAATGATACATGAGGCGTATGAACGCAATGTGGATGCGACGGGAAAGTTTACCCTGAGCTATATGAATAAGATTCTGGAGCGCTGGCACAGGGAGGGAATTTCTACCCTGCCGCAGGCCCAGAAGGAAAAGCTGGAGCGTGCTTCCGCACGGAGCAATGCGCCGAAAAAGACGACATACGATATTGCGGAATATGAACGATCCGATGTATTTCAAAATTTTGAAAATTTTGAAAGGAAATGATTGAATGGGTTACAGCAGGGAAATTTACCGCGCCGTGGAACAGCAACTGACGGAGCGCCGCAGAAAAGCGGAAACCGAAGCGCAGGAACACCGCGCTGCATTTTACCGCCGCTGTCCCCCCGCGGAACAAATTGAAAAACAGTTAGCCGCAACCGCGATTTCCGCGGCACGCGCGGTGCTTAGCGGAAAAGACGCGCGGGAACAGCTGACGCGCCTGAAGCAGAATAACCAAATGCTGCAGAATCGGCTTGCGGAACTGCTGAAATCGCAGGGATACCCGGAAGATTATCTGGAACCGCATTACGCCTGCCCCGACTGCAAAGACACGGGCTACCAGGACGGTATCCTGTGCAGCTGTATGAAAAAGCTGCTCCGGGAGGAATCCTACCGCAGGCTGAACGCGCTGACCCCTTTGTCACTTTCCACCTTTGAAAGCTTTTCCCTGGATTATTATTCCGACCGGCCGGAAGAGGAAGGTAAAAAGTCCCCGCGCGCCATAATGGAAAATATTTATACCCAATGTCGGCGCTACGCCGCCTCCTTTTCCCCATCTTCCCCCAATTTGATTCTGCAGGGCGGAACCGGTCTGGGAAAAACACACATGTCGCTCGCCATCGCAAATCTGGTGATTCAGAAGGGCTACGGTGTGGTTTACTGCTCGGTGAACAACATTATTAACCAGCTGGAGCGGGAACACTTCGGGCGGGACGACGGCGACAGCAGCCGCACCCTGCAGGAATGTGACCTGCTGATTCTGGACGACCTAGGCACCGAATTTCGGAGCGCGTTTTCCTGCGCGGAAATCTATAACTTGGTTAACACACGGCTGATGACGCAAAAACCAACAATCATCAGCACCAACCTTACCATGCAGGAACTGCAGGAACGCTACACAGAGCGCTTCGCCTCCCGAATCATGGGCAACTACGCACGTTTTTCCTTCTGCGGGCGCGACAATCGGCTGCAAAAGCTGTTGAAAAATTCGAAATCCGTTTAATTTCTTACAGAAACACCGCCGTATCACAACGGAAACGTTTTGATACGGCGGTGTTTTGTGCAATGGCACCCTTCCTGTTTTTTACCCGACGAACGCAGCTGGATAACAGCAACCCTATTTTAGTTTTGGTTTTGCAGGGGGAATGATCGGAGGAAAAAATGCATCCGGGTTTTGTTTAAACTGCTGCACCAAGTCTTTTGTTTTTTCTTCTTTTTTCTTTTCCGTTCCTCTCATCCAATACGGAATGGGGTTTTCTTCCTGATTCATGCAGTGGTATATTTTCATCTCCATACTAAACCCCTCGAATAGATATTAATTTATAATATTCTATTCCGGATTGCGAAAAAATGCTAAACCGGGTACCGCAAAATGATTAGGTCCATTGTGCAGCACCCCGCGTTGGTGTTAATTTATTCAGCTTCACAGCAGAGCCTTTTAAATGTACAGACAGAAGGACTGCTGCCTTTATTGTTTCAGTCGATATTCTTCAATACGGTCCCGTAAATCCTGATCCGAATGAACGTCATCTTTCAGCAGTTGCTGCTGGACCTCTTCCGGCAGCTGAAAAAAATAACGTTCCATGTCCGGGTCACTGTTTAAGAGCGCACCGAAAGCGATTGGAAAAGCAAAATTATTATCCAATATTATCACCTCGCGCTTAGTGTGCACGAAAAACAGTTGATTCATGTTGGAAATGATTGCAAAACAAAAGCCGCCCGAAAACGGGCGGCTGGGCGGGGTGCAATGTACTTTTTTATTTGTCCTTCATACAGCACAGAAGCCGTTCACGAAAACTTTGATACGACGGACTTCCGTTGAGCAGCCTCAGCTGTTCCTCATCTGGGAGCGAATAGAAAAACTTCTTCATTTCTACATTGTCTTCCGACGATGGAAAGGGGAATTCATAATAACCCGTGTAATCCACAGCAATCACCTCTTAAAATTTTGCGGCCTCTTTGCGAACACCCATGAACTTATGGGGACGGATTTTTCTTACTGAAAACCGGATTTGGAATGCAGGCTGTTCTGAATTTCTTCCCATGCGCGGTCGATTCCGTTCTTCAATTCTTCCCACGCCTGTCCGGAAGCCTGTTTCAGTTCATTCAGCTGTTTCTGCACGTTTTCCCGCTGCCGGCGAAGTTCTTCCACATTCCGGCTGTATTCCTGACGAACTTCTCCTGCGGCGTGTTTGGCTTCATCGGACAGCTCATCAATTCTTCTTCCCAAACTGGCAAGCTGTTCCTCCATGCGGCCTTGATATTCCTGATGACTGGTCATCATGCTAAGATTCCTCCTTTCTTTCTCTTTTATTTTTTCCGTTTTTTCTGCTTAATAATCTTTGAAGCTATGACACCGTTAAAAAAATATGATATAATTCATTCATATATAACAGAGATAAAGTCAATTACTATCTTCTGAAGTCGGCTTTGTTCCTATGCAAAGGGCTTTTGCAACGGGAATACAGGCCGATTCCATGACGAGCCGTAATTGGCTTTTATACTGTGGTTAATTCCAATAAAATTTTAACAATCTGCGAAAGGATGGCCATAAAAATGAACTCTTCTCCTGAATCCCATGTCCCCACCTGTTCCCCATTTGTAATCGGGGTGGCGGGCGGAACAGGCTCCGGCAAGACGACGCTTGCAACTAAGCTGCAAAAGTCCATTTCCGGTGCGTCCGTAATACTTTCCCATGATTTTTATTACCGTGCAAACTCCGACATTCCGTTTGAGGAAAGAGTGAAGCTGAACTATGACCACCCAAACGCTTTTGACACCGACCTTATGATTCGGGATATTAAAAAGCTGAAAAGTGGACAGGCCATTGACCATCCGCAGTATTCGTTTGTCACGCATACGCGCCTGAAAGATACCGTTCACGTGGAACCGGCGCCCGTGATTATTGTGGAAGGTATTTTAATTTTTGAAAATCAGGAGCTTTTAGACCTGATGGATATTAAAGTGTTTGTGGATGCAGACGCCGACATCCGGCTGATCCGCAGACTGACCCGCGACGTAAAGGAACGCGGCAGAAGCCTGGATTCCGTCATCCACCAATACATGAGCACCGTAAAACCCATGCATGAGCAATTTGTCGAACCAAGCAAGAAAAACGCGGATATTATCATTCCGCAGGGCGGCGAAAACCGCGTGGCGCTTCACATGTTAATTGACCGCATTAATGCACTGACAAATCACACCACAAAAAACAGCATCGCATGAAATTTTGCTCTATTTTTACAAAAAAAAACAACAAAAAGGACTTGGTCAGACCGGATATTTTATTCATTTATCTAATTTATTTTCATTCGACACTCTTCTTCTTTATTCATCTTTTTTCCCTATTGCAATTTTGTCTGATTTTGAATACACTAGTAAACAGAAAGGATGATTAAAAAATGAAGAAAATCAAGTTAAATCTCAACGCGCTCCTGAAAACCCTAATTGAGATGGAACGTGATCACATGAATGAAGTTGAACTGCAAATTGTTCCTTCGCAGTACGACTGCGGCGAAAGGCAGCCTGCCTTCCTTCATTTGGAGGGGATTCGAGCGGGTGAAAGAAAAGACTATGAAAGTGTGGATGAAATACTGAAGGTCGAAGAATTAAAATCGGCGTAAAAGCAAATCTGGAATCCCGCTTTGTTTTCAGCAACTGTTATACATAACAAATCCTGTTTTTGATAAATTCTTCAGAGCGTGTTTGTAAGATGACTGATTTTGGTTATAGGCACAAAACAACGGATTTTTTCAAACAAAACTCCTTTGATTTTGAGAAGAAAGGGAAAACGGTTTGAAAAAGTCCTGATTTGCGCTTTCCCTTTAGCCCAATGGATGGACAAGATTTTAAAAGACCCCCGTAATAAACAGCCGTAAAGCTTCGTTGTCTGCGAAGCTTTACGGCTGTTTGCGCTCTAGCAGTACCCTGGCAAACGTAGCAAAAACGATGCTTTCATCATAAAGTAATAGATGAAAGCCCATTCATTGAAGAAACGGAGGATTGCTGTTGCTATGAACGAATTTTTCAGCTGGAGCACCCTGGCAACCTTCGCCGGCTGCGTTGCCGCCACCTCATTGATTACACAGTTTATCAAGGGACTGCCCCCCATCGATAAAATTGCGACCCAGTGGGTGTCCTACATCATCGCCGTCATTTTATTGCTGGGGGCCACCTTCTTTACCGGAAACCTAACCTGGTCTTCCGGTGCATTGATTCCTTTTGATGCAATTCTCGTCGCACTAAGCGCAAACGGCGCTTATTCCGCAATAAAGAGAGCAACAAATTCCGGAACATCCAAATAGCGAAACGGTACTGCGCCGCCGAAGGAAAACTTTGGCGGCGCAGTATTTTTGCCTTCTTCCCACGTTTTTATAAATCAATGGCAATTTCGTATTTTTTCAGCCAGTAATTCACCTGCAGCAGGTATGCCATCAACTGTGGACCGGCCATCAACTGTCCAAAGAACGGCTTTCCGTAGTCAGACTGGCCGTTGACCAAACCTTCGATGACCTTTTTATCCACCAGCGTATGAATTGGCTCGTTCCGGTCAGACATTACCGCCTTTAGCCGCTGTTTGACGATCAGTTCATACCCTGGATTATGCGTCTTCGGATATGGGCTCTTCTTGCGGAACAGCACATCTTCCGGCAGCCACGGCCTCGCCGCATCGCGAAGCAAGCCTTTCGACACACCGTCATGGCATTTATATGCCCATGGCGCGTTAAACACATACTGAACCAAACGGTGGTCTGCGTAAGGCACGCGGACTTCTAACCCGCTGGCCATGCTGGCGCGGTCTTTGCGGTCCAACAGCATCGTCATAAACCAATAAATATTCAGGAAAGAAATCTCCCTGCGGCGTCTTTCCTCCGCATTCTCTCCCTCCAGTGTTGGAACTGCGGCAATCGACTCTTCGTAACGCTGATTTACATAGGATTCAAGCTGCAAAGCGTCGGCAATTTCAGGAATCAGCAACTTTGTGCGCACGCTCAAATCGGGGGACCAGGGGAAGGTCTTTCCCTCGAATGCTTCTTTTTTATGGAACCACGGATACCCGCCAAAAATTTCATCCGAGCATTCACCGCTGATTCCAACCACATGATTCCGTTTAATCAGCCTGCAAAAATGCAGAAGCGAAGCGTCCACATCCGCCATACCGGGCAAATCCTTCGCTTCCACGGAATCGTACAGGCAATCCGCCAGCTCCAGGTTATTGCATTCCAAATACCGGTGATTGGTCCCGCAGAACGCGACCATTTTATCGACCCACGGCCGGTCGGCATCCGGCTGAAACGAACTGGGGCGGAAAAACTTATCATTGCCCACAAAGTCGAACGAATAGGTAGAGAGCACTTCTCCCCTGCGGTGGTAATCCTGTGCTGCGAGCGCCGTAATCACACTGGAATCCAGCCCGCCGGAAAGGAACGTGCAGAGCGGTACGTCGGCAACCAGCTGACGGGTGACGATGTCTTCCATCAAATCGCGCACATGCTTTACGGAAACCTCGTAGCTGTCCGGATGTTCATAGCTTTCCAGCTTGAAATAAGCGCTTTCGTGCAATCCGTCCCGGTCAAACACGGCGGAATAGCCCGGTTTGATTTCACGAATATTTTTAAACACACCGACGCCGGCGGTTCTTGCTGGACCAACTCCGAAAATTTCGCACAGCCCTTCCCGGTCCACAATGGGATTGACACCGGGATATTCGAACAGCGCTTTAATTTCCGATGCAAATACCAGGCGTCCGTTCATCAGCGTGTAAAACAGCGGCTTTACCCCAAAGCGGTCGCGGCACAAAAAGCAGCTGTTCCGCCTTTGGTCATCCACTGCAAAAGCATAAATCCCGTTCAATTTTTTTGCACAGTCAGGGCCGAACTGAATGTAGCTTTTCAGCAATACTTCCGTATCACTTTTGGTTTCAAACGTATGTCCCAGGGCTTTCAGCTCGCTGCGCAGTTCTTCGGTATTGTACAGCTCGCCGTTGTAAACGATGGTATATCGGTATCCATCCTCCATTGCGCTCATGGGCTGTTTCCCGCCCTTAATATCCACAACAGCCAGCCGGGCGTGCGCAAAAGCGGCATGACTGGAAACATGGATCCCGCTGTCATCCGGCCCCCGGTGCTTTAACCGTTTCCCCATTCGTTTCGCCAGCGCGCCCCAAAACAGGGCCTCCTCACTGAGTTCGTCGTTATAATCGCAAAATCCCGCAATTCCGCACATAACCAAACCTCGCTTTCCTTTTCTCATTCATATTATGCCAAAAGAGGATTATGGTTCCGTATGCGACTATTTTCCCAAATGAAAAAGCCGCTCTTTTGGAGCGGCTTTTTTTGTAAGGCAATCAATCCATTATTCTTTTTTTCGTTTGGGGTGCTTTTCGCCCTGGGAAAGCTCGTCCAGAATCCGCTCGGCAGCGGTGCGGCGCGCGCTGGCTTCCACCGAAAGCTCAATCGCCAAACGGGCCAGCTCGGCTTCCCCTTTCGGGGCCGCTTCCTCCACACGTTCACACACTTCTTTCAGTGCGGCATACTGCGTTTCGCGAAAGCGGTCGTACATTTCATTCTGCGGCGTGTCTTCCAGCAGGAACTTCATCATCCAGGACAAATCCGGAATGGAAAGAACCTGCTTCAGCAGGCAGATGATCATCAGCATAGACAGGTGTTCACGGGAATATTTTTTTTGCTCCGGGCGGGGAATCACACCGTCCTTAACATAATTGTTGATCATGCTGGAGGTAAGCAGCGTACTGTCTTTTCCTCCAAACAGACTCAGTTGCTTTTCCATGTAGGTCATGACTTGATCCATATAGAGATAAATCTCGGGCAGCCGATCCCACTCCACCATATTATATTCTTTCAGTTTCTTGACCCAAGAAACGATATTATCGGTCGCCTCGCTCATTGAAAATCCTCCCTGGTTTTACGGTTTCCGCCGCCCGCGTACCGGCTGGGCGGAACCCCCATATACTTTTTAAAGACACGGGAAAAATACAGCTGATCCGAAAATCCCGTGGAATAAGCCACCTCTCCCACGGAAAGACGGCCGGTTTCAAGCAATTCCGTTCCCTTACTGATACGGAACCGCATCAAATACTCATTCGGCGGCATGGAAATATGCTGCATAAACAAGCGGTACAGATGACTGCGGCTGATTCCCGCGCTTGCCGCGACGTCATTGATATCAATATTTCCGGAATAATTGTAGTCAATGAATTTGATAGCTTTCTGCACATACTCAAAGCCGCTGAGACGCGGCGAAGAATGACTGCCGAACAAATCCATCAACTCCGCCAGAAACTGCAAAAGACCGGATTCCATTCTTGCCTCTTCGCTTGGGCTGGAACCGGACACATTACAGATATTCATCAAAAGAGTCTGAAGGCGATTATCCTTATCATAATGGAACACGGGGCCAGAACTTAACAACCCCGTCTGATTCATGAGGCGTTTCGCGTCGCTTCCGTTAAACCCGACCCAGCAGTATTCCCATGGGTTTTGCGAATCGGCAGAATAGAATACCACCGTGGAGGGTTCCACCAGAAAACCATCCCCTGCAGACAGGGAATAAGTCTTCCCTGCACACGTAAAACTGCCGCATCCGGAGGTGATGTAATGAATCAAATAATGGTCGCGCACCGCCGGACCCCATGAATGATTGGGTCCGCACCTCTGCACGCCGCAGCTGTAAACAGCCAGCCCAAGGCTGTTGTGTACCGACATTTTAAAAGAATGGCGGAATTCTTCGTTCGTCACAGCACGCACGCCTCCTAAGCAGTTTCGAATCAATGTATTTATTATAGTTTAAAAAGAGATAAGATTCAATATTATTCAATTTGTAAGTAAAATAAATTGAAATTAATTCCCATATCAGTTATAATAGACATAACAATTTAAGTAATATGAAATTAATTTTTTAGAAATTATGTCTAAAATGCTTTCAGAATTTTATCAGGGAAGGATCGGTTTTTATGACACCGGAACAAAAATTCACGTTAGCTGTAACAGCACTGCTGACAGGGCTGGTAATCGTATTGGCTGTACTGATTTTTCTGGTTAATCTGGTAAAAGGTTACGGTGCAGAAATTCAGAAACTGCAATCCGGCGGTAAACGTACCCCGGCATCCGGACTGGCACCCTCAGCAGGCCGAGATTCTGCAGGAATCCCCCCGGAGGTGGTCGCCGCAATTGCTGCTGCCGTATACATGACCTACGGCGAAAGTGCCGGGGCGATTACCAGCATACGCCGGTCCATACGGCCCGCCCGTTCCGCGTGGAGCGCGGCTGGACTGCTGGAAAATACCAGACCGTTTTAAATAAAGCACAGACCTTTGCAGTCAACTCCCTATTTTCATTCTTTTAACCAAAATGGCAAAAAATTTAAAAAATCCGAATTTTGAATTTTTTCAATTTGTATCTTGCATTTTGAAATATTCTATGGTATATTAATCGCATATTCTCTCGGCAAAGAAGCCGACAACCCGCATGAGCTGCATGCAGGTTGTCGGCTTTTTGTATTGCCAAGGAAACATGTTTCCGCACAAAATGAAAGGTATATAAGGAGGAAATCAGAATGAACAACGGCGATACCGCTTGGATGCTGACCAGCTCTGCAATGGTCTTTCTCATGACTCCTGCGCTGGCGTTTTTTTATGCCGGCCTAACAAAAAGGAAAAATGCAATTAACACCATCATGTCCTGTGCACTGACCTTGGGGCTTGGGGCCATTCTCTGGATTCTATGCGGATTTTCCCTCTCTTTCAGTGGCGATCTTGGCGGGGTAATTGGGGACTTGAAATGGTTCGGCTTGAATTTTGACGGCATGAAAGATACCACCTATGCTTATCCGAACACTCTGACTTTTGCCATCTTTCAGATGATGTTCGCGGTCATTACCCCAGCCCTAATCGCCGGCGCCGTCGTAGAAAGAATGCGCTTTTCCGCACTGTTTATTTTTACCGCGGTATGGTCCCTGATGGTTTACTATCCCATGACCCATATGGTATGGGGCGGCGGATTCCTGATGAAAATCGGCTCCGTTGATTTTGCAGGCGGAAACGTAGTGCACATTACCTCCGGCGTTAGCGCGTTGGTATTAGCCATTGTGCTTGGAAACCGAAAATCCAGCGTAAATCCATCCTATCGCCCGCACAATGTACCGATGGTCTTTCTCGGTGCCGCGCTGCTCTGGTTCGGCTGGTTCGGTTTTAACGCCGGCAGTGCGCTTGGAGCCAATGAACTTGCCGTTCACGCCTTTCTCACCACAAACACTTCCGCTGCGGCCGCCATGCTCTCCTGGATGTTGGTGGAAAAAATCATCTCTGATAAACCTTCATTGGTCGGCGCTTCCACAGGAATGGTCATCGGTCTGGTCGCCATTACGCCCGGTGCAGGATTTGTCCCAGTATGGTCTGCCATTCTGATTGGTGCACTTGCCAGTCCCATTTCCTTTTTCTTTATCTCGGTGGTAAAAAGGAAATTCGGTTACGACGATGCACTGGATGTTTTCGGGTGCCATGGAATCGGCGGAATTTGGGGTGGTATTGCCACCGGAGTTTTCACCCAGAAATCCATCAATGCCTCTGCCCTGTGGGACGGCTTGCTCTATGGAAACGGAAATCTGTTCCTGCGCCAGTTGGCGGCGATTGCCGTGGCGACTGTGTTTGCGGTGGTTGGGACTCTGATTGCTGTCGGCGTGGCAAAGCTGATTGTGAAAAATCTTCGTGTTTCCCAAGAGGATGAGGAAATCGGTCTGGATGCTTCCAAACATGGAGAATCTGCCTACCCTGCATTCAACGGCATTGACTGACCAGCCTAAAAATTCAAATCAATATACAATATTAATCCTATTTATGGTTACAAGGACAGAGTCATTTTTCAAATGGCCCTGTCCTCGTGTCTGTATGATAAGGAATAATTGAGGGCATATTGATTGAAGGGATTCTGGCCATACTGAAAGAAATGAGCAAAGGCCATATGTTGTCTCAAGCTATAAAAGAAGCCGAGAATGGATTTTACTCCATTCTCGGCTTCTTTGTAGAAATATAAAGAAAAGTAATTTGTTCGCTTTTGCGGGCACAGCATCGCTTTATTTTTTACTATTTCTGCCCTGCTGCCCCTGGCTGTTCTTTTCCTTCACATAAACCAGCTTGTTGTACCCGCCGCTGTTGGGTTCGGAATAAATATCAAAAATCTCCATGGATTTCAGAAGCGGCGTCAATTTTCGGAAGCCGTAATTCCGCACGTCAAAATCCGGATAGCGGCGCACCAGCATATTGCCAAGCTCCCCGACAAACGCCCTTCCGTCGTCGTCCGAAATCTCCTGCACGATGGTGCGAATGGTGCTTTTGATGGTTTCCAGCGGAGTCATTTCCGTGCTGGTTGTTTCTTCGGCGGTATTGGGTAAAGTAGCGGTGGAATTTTCATTCTGCGCCAAAACCTCCAGATATCGAAATTTATTGCAGGCGGAAATGAACGCATTCGGCGTTTTCTTTTCCCCCATGCCGACCACATACATGCCGGATTCGCGCAGGCGCACCGCCAAACGGGTAAAGTCGCTGTCACTGGAAACAATGCAGAAACCATCCACATTGCCAGAATAGAGGATGTCCATGGCATCAATAATCATTGCGGAATCCGTCGCATTTTTCCCTGTTGTGTAGCTGTATTGCTGAATCGGCGTAATGGAATAATCAAGCAGTACGTTTTTCCACATGCCCAGCGCGGGCTTTGTCCAGTCCCCATAAATCCTTTTATAAGTAGCAACCCCGTCGTTTGAAATTTCATCCAATATGAATTTAATATATTTTTCCGAAACATTGTCCGCATCAATCAAGACGGCAAATCGATTGTCCTTTTCAATCTCCATTTGGTATCCTCCATCCAATTATTCATCCGCTCTGCAACCGCTTTTATCCACAAGTCACATTTTATCCTTGCACAATTTATTATAAGCCCAAAACTTGGAATTATCAATCCGTGTTTCCATTGCGGTGAAAAAGATGCTTGCCGCAAAAGAAATAAAATCAATACCGAATCAAAAAATGCACCTTAAGCGGGTTGCAAAACTCGTTTTAAGGTGCATTTTCTTCGCGCTTTTTAAATTTCGGACAAATGCTTTAAAATTTTATTCAAGGAATTTTTTAAAGCGACAAGCTCTTCTTTCGGAAGTGCCAGGCAGTTGCCCATCTGTTTGGGAACCTCCACTGCCTGGTCCCGCAGTGCTATGCCGCGTTCCGTCAGTTTAATATACACATTCCGTTCGTCCTTCGGGCTTCTTTCCCGAGTGACAAGGCCCTGGCTTTCCATCTTTTTCAGCAACGGGGTAAGAGTTCCGGAATCCAGGTAAAGGCGTTCCCCCAGCGTTTTTATCGTAATGTTGTTTTCTTCCCATAGCACCATCAGAGTAATGTACTGCGTATAAGTCAGGCCGAGGGGGTCCAGAAAAGGCTTGTATTTTTTGATAATTTCCTTCGAGCATGCGTACAACGGAAAGCAGAGCTGATTTTCTAGTTTCAGACTATCATAATCCATTTTTTCAAATCACCATTCATGTATTTTCTTCATTTTAACACACAATGGAATTTGATACAACCTATTTCAGCAATTCTACGATTTTCCCTTCAATATCACCCGGAGTCAAGGTTGGGTTGAAACGGGCGACCACATTACCCTGACGGTCAATCAGGAACTTTGTAAAATTCCACTTAATATCGGTTCCCATTGCGTTTTGGCCCAGTTTCTTCAGCTTTTCCAGAAAAGCGGAAGTTTCACTGTTTTCGATTTCTTTGGCCGCTTCCTTTTTCAAAAATGTATAAAGCGGTTCTTCATTCTTGCCGTTCACCTCAATTTTTCCGAATGTTTTGAAGGTGGTGCCGTATTTCAACTGGCAGAACCGAACAATTTCTTCATTCGTGCCAGGGGCCTGATTCAGGAACTGGTTGCAGGGGAAATCCAAAATCTCAAATCCCTGATCCTTATATTTCTTATACAGTCTTTCCAGTTCTTCGTATTGCGGTGTAAAGCCACAACCGGTCGCGGTATTCACAATTAAAAGAACCTTTCCTTTATAATCTGCAAGAGAGACCTCGTTGTTTTGTGCATCCTTTACTTTAAAATCATAAACCGTCATAAGAAAGCTTCCTTTCAATATTATTCTATATTATTGTTTTCAATTAAATTATATACAACTAAATTGTGATTGTCAATAGAATTTAAAAAATTTTTGCCCTCACTTTTCTCGATGGCAGCGGTGGATTTCGACAATTTCCATTAATTTGTTAAGGAAATCGATTAAATTACATGTTATATTAAACGCGTCTCGTAATCACAACCTGCTTTCAACTGAATGGAGGGATTTCGAATGAAAGCGATGATAAAGAAAATAGCTGGAGCGGTCTGCACCGTTGTTCTTGTGGTATCTGTGGGAATGAACGCGTTCGCAGCCGGAATATATACCGTAAAATCAGGCGACAGTCTTTGGAAAATCGCCACCGCGAATGGCCTTACCGTAGCTGAGCTGAAACAGTACAACGCCCTTACGTCCGACACGATTCTTGTGGGGCAAAAGCTTGCTTTGTTCCCGTCCCAAAAATACACGGTGAAAAGCGGCGACTCGCTTTGGCTGATTGCTCAAAAATTTGACACAACTATAAATAAGATTACCAGTGGAAACAACCTTGCGGGCACCACTATTTATCCCTGACAGACTTTGTACATACCACTCCCTTCCATCTCATCCAAACAAACTGCGGTTACGAGCTGGCCTTCCGTTACCTACACGGTAAAGACGGGCGACACGGTAAGCGCCGTGGCAAAAAAGTTTGGCACCACTACCGCAAATATTATGAAATACAATTACATGGATCCCGATGAATGGCTGGATGAAGGTGAGAAAATCGCAATCAACGGATACGCACCGCGGAACTATGCAGTAATGCCTGGCGAAAGTTCCGCCCCGGCACGTGTGGGCAAGTTGGTAGACTGGTACCTAGACGGAAAGTATCTGCTGAAGCGAAACGATGTTTTCCAGATTACCGACGTGCAGACCGGCACGCAGTTCAAGGTAAAAATGCTGGGCGGCGTCAACCACTCCGACGTGGAGCCACTAACGGCAACCGATACTGCGGCCATGAAAAAGCTCTTCTCTTCCTGGCAATGGACGCCGCGTCCGGTCGTCATCTTTCACGAAGGAATTAATTTTGCCGCTTCCCTTTCCGGAATGCCACATTCCTATGACACGATTTCAACCAACAACGTAACCGGGCATTTTGACCTGTACTTGTACCACAGTACCGCGCATAACACGAGCGCCTCTACCGCCTATGAGAAGCAGCACGCTGACTGTGTGCAGAAAGCAGCCGGATTAAAATAACAGAAAATAATATTTAAAATGCCTTCGGGGAGTTTGCCGGTTTTCACACCGACGCAAACTCCCCGATTTTATTACACAAGGAGATTTTCTCTTCATTCGCCCACTCTTTGAAGAAACAGCTTGATATTTTCCTGTTCCTTTGCCCGGTCCGCGTCCAGTCTTCCCATTCGGTCGCAAAAGCCGAGAAGGGCAACTTCCCAGTAATCGGTTTCCTGCTTCATGGCTTCTAAATCCGCAAACGGCAGATTCCCGGTTACAAACAAAACCTGCATATGCCACCGAACCAGTCCCGCAACCGATTGAATCAGTTCGGTGTCATCCGTCAGCTGGGCAAGGAACTCCCTGGCTAATTTAGCACCAACCTTTTCATGGTTGTAAGAAGTGATTTTTCCCCGTCGCATGCGGGTGGTATCCGGCTTCCCAATATCGTGCAAAAGCGCCGCCCAGAGCAGCGCCCGTGGATTTCTGCTTTGGCCCTTTTCCTTCGCCGCTTCGTCCACCACCAACATGGTGTGGTTCCACGCATTGCCCTCTGGGTGGTACTTTTTGGACTGCTCTGTGTTTTTTAAACGAATCAGCATGAAAAACGGCTGTTCCCGAAAAATCGGTTCCTCCGAAACGCGATTGATATATACAGACGGCGTTTCATCCTCCTGCAGATGGGAATCCATCTCCTGAAAAAGGTCAGCTTGGTTCATTGCGGCCGCCCGGAATCAGAATCACGGAGTCCAAATTTTGCGCGTGCACTTTCTGCCTGAGGATCATGCTTAATATTTTTGGACGGAAACTTGGTTTTTCCTTTTGCGTTCTGGGAACGGTTCTGATCCTTTCGCTCCATGATGAATCTCCTCCTTTACCGCTGCGTATTTGGTCCGTAAGATACTTTTTTGGTATTGTGTTCCTGATTTTGATTCTCCGGTTTAACGGACTTTGTCACGGCATTGAACATGGCTTTCTGGCGGATTTCTTCCGCTTTATTTGTTTCGCGGTTTACCGCGTTTGGTTTTGTCATTTTTTTGCTTCCCCTTTCCAAATTCAAAATGAATTGCAAATAGGACCAAATAAAGTGTTTAACCTGCCGTATTTTTTATACTTTACAATCTTTACAAGTAAAATTTTGATTCGTTCGAAGCGGCATAAGGCCTGACAAGACCAGTCGGAAAAAGCAGCTTTATTTTTTGCACGCGAATTATATGAAAAAAAACAGAAAAAAATATCATTTGGAACATTTTAACTGAATAATTCGCGGCATGAAATTCAAACTAATTTTTATGTTCCCGTAAAGGATGATGCCATTGATTACACTACTGAAGGGATTGGAATGCTATGCCCCGCGCCATCTGGGCAAACGGGATCTTCTAATCGTTCAGGACAAAATTGCAAAAATAGAGCCGCCGAAAGAGCGGCCCGCAAACCCGCTGATTGACCGTGTGATAGACTGCGAGGGACTTCTTGCATTTCCAGGTTTAATCGACCAGCATGTGCATATTATCGGCGGCGGAGGAGAAGAAGGCTGCATCAGCCGCGTCGGTGAAATGGAACTTGCCGATATTCTTCTGGCCGGGGTAACCACGCTGGTGGGGCTTCTTGGCACGGACGACCGCACCAAGGGGCTGATTTCTCTCCTGGCAAAGGCAAAAGCGCTCCAGCAGCAGGGAATTACCACCTATCTTTACACAGGCAGTTATGCCGTTCCTGCGGTTACCTTCACAAAAGACCTTTGCAACGATTTGTTTCTTATTGATCCGGTGATTGGGACTGGTGAAATCGCTATTTCCGACCATCGTTCCTCCTACCCGGATTTAAACGCGCTGCTGCAGCTTGCACATCAAACGCACGTAGGCGGACTGCTCAGCGGAAAAGCCGGAGTGGTGCATTTCCACGTTGGCGACGGCAAACAGGGTCTTGCACCGCTGGTTCAGCTTCTAGAGCACTCCGACCTTCCGGTGGAAATGTTTGTACCCACCCATGTAAACCGAAACCCCGTGCTTTTTGAAGAAGCAGTTAGCTACTGGAAAAACGGCGGAAATATCGACCTCACATCTGGTGAAACCGCAGGAATTCCGGTACCAACCGCCCTTAAAAAGCTGCTCGACTACCGGGGAAGTTTGGAGCGCGTTACCGTAAGCTCCGATTCAAACGGCAGCATTCCGGGCGGAGGAGTCGGGAAAATCAGCTCTTTATATGAGGATATTCGGAACTGCGTGATTCACAGCTCCATTCCTCCGGGAACAGCCTTCCTGCCGGTGACCGAAAACGTGGCCAAGGTACTGAAGCTTTATCCCCAAAAAGGAACGCTGGCCGAAGGCAGCGATGCCGATCTTTTAATTACCGATAAAAATTACCAGATTAAGAAACTGTTTTGCATGGGAAGATTAATGGTGGACTGCGGTAAAGTATTACAAAATTAATCTTCCGTTCACAAATATACCCATTAAAATAAAAACGCAGTCTTGAAAAAACAAAGGAGAAAAAGAATTGTCATCATGATGAATACAGAAGGATATCTGGTGATCATAGGCGGCGCGGAAGATAAAAATGGTGATATCACCATTTTAAAACAGGCGCCGGAAATGCTTGCCGAAGAAGATATTCTAACCGTTCTGACCACCGCCACGGAAGAACCCGAACAGGCAGGCCGGGACTACATCGACGTATTTCAGAAAATTGGAATTCAAAATGTTCGGGTATTAAATATCAATACCAGAGATTCCGCGGCCGACCCGCAGAACTGCGAAACCATTCGCAATTCAAAGTGTATCTTTATGACGGGCGGCGACCAGCTGCGCATTACCAGCATCCTTGGCGGAACACCTGCCTGGGAAGAATTAAAGAACCTCTATCAAAACGGCGGAATCATTATGGGAACCAGCGCGGGCGCTTCCGTTATGAGTGAAACCATGGTGGTGCAGGGAAAAGACAACGAACCCGCCCGAAAATGCACCTTAAAAATGGCGCCCGGGCTCGGACTATTCCCCGGGGTCATCATCGACCAGCATTTTGACCAGCGCGGAAGGTTCGGCCGGCTGCTTTGCGGTGTGGCGGAAAACCCGGACGTTCTGGGCATCGGAATTGACGAGGATACTGCGATTAAGCTGTACCCCGACATGCATTTTGAAATTATCGGCTCAAACGCCGTTACCATAATTGACGGCAAAACCATTCAAAGCTCGAATGTATCCGAACTAAACCCGGATGAAATTCTGGCAATTACGGGCGTTACCGTGCATGCACTCCCGCAGGGATACGGCTTTGATTTAAAAAACAGAAAGGTTCTGCGTTTAAAGGATGGAAACTGAACGAATTCAGATCATGGATTTTATCATTTACCATGGACGTAACATTTACAGCCATAGGCCTGTAATGAAAATGATTGTAGACATTGGCAAATACGGCGAAATTCCCACAAAGGATATCCCGGGTTTCAACGACATGCTGCTGAACGCCTTCCCCGGCCTGCGAAAAAACGTATGCGGGCTGGGTTATGAGGGTGGCTTTCTGGACCGCCTGAACGAAGGCACCTATCTGGCTCACGTGCTGGAACACACGATTCTGGAAATGCAGTATATGGTCGGCTATGACGTCCGGTACGGGAAAACCAGAACCATTCAGGCCAATAACGTCTATTATTTGGTTTATGAATATGAAAACGAAGTCTGCGGACTGGAGTGCGGAAAAGCCGCAGTCTTTATTCTAAACTGCTTCTTGCACGGCGAAGCCATCAATACCGACTCTTTTCTTTCTTACCTGAAAAAAATATCTATTGACGCCGAGCTTGGGCCGAGCACCTCTGCCATTGTAGATGAAGCCAAAAAACGCGGCATCCCGGTCACACGCATCGGCCACGAAAGCCTGGTGCAGCTGGGGTACGGCCGGCACAGCCGATTGGTGGAGTCGACGCTCACCGATGCAACATCGTGCATTTCGGCCGACATTTCCACCAACAAGCAGCTGACCAAAGCCATTTTAAGCGAACACAACATTCCCGTTCCTTACGGGAAAGTGGTTTACTCGGAAATTTCCGCCGTCATGGTGGCGAACCAAATCGGTATGCCTGTGGTAATAAAGCCTTTTGACGGCAATCAGGGCAAAGGGGTTCACCTCAACTTAAATACGGAGGAAGAAATTAAAGCCGCTTATCAAGAAGCCAGCAAATACAGCAGCGGCATTATTGTGGAAAAATTCGTGACCGGGCGCGACTTTCGTGTGTTGGTGGTGGGCGATTCCGTGAAAGCGGTTGCCGAACGGCAGCCGGCCTCCGTTATTGGGGACGGCGTCCACAGTATCCGAGAGCTGGTTGACCTGGTCAATCAGGACGAGCGGCGAGGCGAATCTCATGAAAAACCGCTGACTAAAATCAAACTGGATGACGCCACCAAAAATGTGCTGCAAAAATACAAAATGGACTTTGATTCCATTCCGGAAAAGGGGCAGCGGGTGGTTCTGCGGGAAAACGGGAACCTGAGCACCGGGGGCATTGCCATTGACTGTACCGATACGATTCATCCAGAAAATGCAGAACTGGCCGTACGCGCCGCAAATGCAGTGGGAATCGACATTGCTGGAATCGACATTGTAACAGAGGATATTTCAAAATCCATTGAGGAAACCGGCGGTGCGATTGTGGAGGTTAACGCCGCGCCCGGTATCCGAATGCACCTGTATCCCTCGGAAGGAAAGCCGCGCAACGTTGCAAAGGATATTGTGGACCTGCTTTTTCCGGATGAGGAAGCCTGCCGCTTCCCCATCGTATCCGTCACAGGCACAAACGGTAAAACCACGACGGTACGGCTGATTCACCATGTGCTGCTGCAAACCGGAATTACTGTGGGCATGACCAGCACCAGCGGAACCTTCATCGGAAAACGGCGTATCTGCAAGGGGGACAACTCCGGCCCTAGAAGTGCAAAAACACTTCTTTCCAATAAGCAGATTGACGCGGCGGTGCTGGAAACGGCCCGCGGCGGAATAGTGCGAGAGGGGCTCGGCTACGACCTGGCCGATGTGGGTGTGATTACCAATATTGCAGAAGACCACCTTGGGCTGGACGGAATTGATACCCTGGAAGATCTTGCCTTTGTAAAATCGCTGGTTGCAGAAGCCGTAAAAAAGGACGGGTACGCCGTATTGAACGCGCGTGACAGCATCACACCATATATTTTAAACCGTGTAAAATCCAAAAAGATCCTCTTCGGCATTAAGGAAAGTGACGTCGCCCCGTATCTTGGTCAGGGCTGTGTCGGCGTATTCATAGAAGACGGCTGGATTCAGATCCAAGACGGTGCGCAGCGGACCGGCGTGCTGCGTGTAGATGAAATTCCCATTACGTTTGGCGGGCTGATCGGCTGCAATGTGGAAAACTGCCTTGCCGCCGTTTCCGCTCTGTATGGACTGCATATTCCGGTTGGAATCATCGCCTGCGGCCTGCGCAGCTTTCAGGAAAACGAGGGACGCTTTAATTTGTTCCAACTGCGGGGATTCCATGTTATGCTGGACTACGGCCATAATCCCGCAGGGTACCGGCAGGTGCTGGGAACCTGCCGCAAACTGGAGCACCGCCGCTTAATCGGGGTCATCGGAATGCCGGGCGACCGACAGGACAAATCCATCCGGGAAGCCGGAAAGCTCTGTGCCGGAGCGTTCGACCGGATTTATATTAAGGAGGATCAGGACCTTCGCGGCAGAAAACCCGGTGAAGTTGCTGCGCTGTTCCAGGATGCCATTCTTGCAGAAGGATTCCCTCAGCAGCAGGTAGCGGTAATCGAACCCGAGCTGGAAGCGCTGAAAGCGGCAGTAGCCGGCGCGGAAAGCGGGGATTTAATCGTCGTGTTCTATGAACACCTTGACCCGCTCCGCGATTATCTGGAAGCGAGCGGCGCGCAAAGCATCCGCTTTGACGCGAAACCAGAACCGGTACAGCACGCAAACGTCATCAATCTATAAATGATCCCTTTTAAAAAATGCCTGTGATCCATATGTTGGATCACAGGCATTTCCTAATATGGGCGCATGCCGATTCTTTTCTCCACTTCGGCAATGGGGACAACCAATTCCGCCCAAAAATGACATAATCCCGCTTCTGACGCATATAAATGAACTAATCTTACAGATCGGACGGTGGCATCCTGCTTGGTTCTGATGATTCGACGGAAGCATTTTTACATTATTCTGGCCTGTCTGTTGGTGGCCGTTACCGCAATCCTTTTCTTCGCAAACCGGTCCATACAGGCGGTCGCCACAGCCACATCCCCCGCAAACACCAACTGGGGGCTCGGCTTTGGGGAAAACGGAAAACAGCCGACCGGAAACGCCTCGGCGGATTTTTTAAAGCAGTATAACGCCTATTACGTTGGCTCAGCCGATCAAAAAATAATTTACCTGACGTTTGACGCGGGTTACGAAAACGGTTATACGCCCGCCATTCTGGACGCCTTAAAAAAGCACAATGTGAAAGCCACCTTTTTTGTTGTGGGAAACTACCTGGACACCAACCCAGAACTGATAAAGCGCATGGTCAGTGAGGGCCATATTGTGGGAAACCACACCAACACCCACCCGGATATGTCCAAAATCGCGGATATGGCTTCTTTCCAAAAGGAAATCGAAGCAGTGGAAAGCAAATTTCAGAAAATTACCGGGCAAAGTATGCAGAAATTTTACCGCCCGCCGCAGGGGAAATACAGCGTCAACAACCTGAAGCAAGCGAACGAACTCGGTTATCGCACCATATTCTGGAGCCTTGCCTATGTGGACTGGTATCAGGATAAACAGCCGAGCCGGGACGAGGCGTTTTCCAAGCTGATTCCCCGGATTCACCCCGGTGCCATTGTACTGCTGCACAGCACTTCCAAAACAAACGCGCAGATTCTGGATGAACTGCTGACAAAATGGGAATCCATGGGGTACACATTCGGTACACTTACGCAGCTTTGCGGTACATAAATCATTCATTTCCGTTCCATTCAAACAAAAAGCAGAGGGTGCTGCAAAATGAAGGAAGATTCATTTTGCAGCACCCTCTGTATGGAAAAGTGGCTTTTAACCGCCATCTTTTGGCTTCATTTGGATAAATTCCGTACAAACCAAAAGCGGTTGGTTCGAAAATTAAAAACCGAAACAGCCGGGGTTAATGTCTGGGGTGGTCACGAACCACCAAAACCGCCTGTATCATTGCGGAAAGCACCTGCGCGTTCGTTTGCGGATCGGGATCCCGCGTGGACTGCCCCTCCCGGAGCACTTTATATTTTGCCGGCAGTTTATTTAGCGAAAGGGCGATAATGTCCTTTTTGCAGCGGTCGCACCGGCAGCATTTAAACCGGGACAAAACAGAATCCAGTTTTCCGATCACAATGGATTCCATGGCATTCACCAATACCGTAGACTGCGTGTTCATGGAAGGGACGCCGATTTCCCTGCGGATCATCTGGCGGCGCTGAATGGGCGGATCCTCGGGTTCTGCAGTCTGCTTTTCCGGCTCTGCGGGCTGCTGTGCATTTTCTTCCTCGACCTCATTCTTTGGTTCTTCCCCCGGTTCTTCCTGCTGGGTCAGCTTGTTCTTGACGGCGGACGGCATCAGTTTTTTATACATTAAGTCCTTATCAATTTCTTTTTTCGTCCTCGCCATGCTCATACTCCCTTTGTCAATAATTCATCGATAAATCTTAAATAATCCTTCGATATATTATTTTTCGGCGCGTAATCCAAAATACTTTGCTGAACGGACTGTGCTTCGCTGACCACCACGCTGCTGCGGATGTAAGTGTCGAACAATCGAATGTTCAAATCGTTCGCAATCAGCTCCGCTGTGCCGCGGATTTCCCTACTCAGCAGGGTGCGCGGGTTAAACTTCGTCAACAAAATCCCAGCGATGGATAGCTTGGAGTTACAGTACTTTTTTACCCGCTCCACCGTTTCATACAGCTGCGCAATTCCCTGCAGGCTGAAGATATCGGAAAGCATAGGGACCAGGACATAATCGGACGCAGTAAAAGCGTTAATTGTCAGAATACCAAGATTCGGCGGCGTATCCAATATGATATAATCATACAGGTCCAGAATGGGCTTTATAGCTTCCTGCAACAGATATTCACGCCCGGTGTTGGTAAATTCCAGTTCAATTCCGCTGAGCAAAATGCTGGATATGATAATATCGATGATGTTTGTTTTTTGAATAGCGAACTGGGTTTTCACGTCACCTTTCAGCACGTCATAAATGGACGCGCTTGTTTCGGTATCTGCACCCACGCTGAACCCCAAATTCCCCTGCGGGTCAAGGTCTATGGTCAGTACGCGAAACCCCTTTTTCTTCAAACCAACGGCAAGGCAGCAGGACGTGGTTGTCTTGCCCACTCCTCCCTTTTGGTTCGAAACGGATATAACCTTGCTCATCCCTCTATCTCCTTCACTCCCGGTAAAGAGTAAAATCCACATTACACATTATTTTTTTATTATACTATGGCAGTCCCCGTTGCACAAGATTCCCCGTCCCACAGTGTGGGCAAAATTTTGGTGACAGGAAAAGCGAAAGTTGTTGAATCCGAAGGGTAGGAAGAATATAATAGATGAAAAACCACAAAATATTTTTCATTGGAATTAAGATTCTATCACTTGCACCATAATATGGAGAAAGAATGGCAAATTTATGACCAAACCGCAAACATGGAAACCTGAATCCTTCGACCTGATGCAATATTTTTACAGCAGGGTGCATCAACCGCTGATTCATGTTAAAATAGAGCTGGACGGCTGTTTAAACGAAACGCTCCTAAAAAAGAGCGGTACTCTTTACTCTTTACTCTGAACGCCATTCCGCAGCTGGGCTGCCGGTTTGACCGCTCTTCTTCCCGAACCAGGTGGGTAAAACAGGACTTTCCAGTGGACCGCTTTGTAACGGTTGTGTCAGATTTGCAGGATACGGATGCAGCCGCTATGGCCGCACTGGCGGAAACAATTGACCCCGAAGCCGGCCCGCAAATCCGGTTAACGTTGGTACGAAAAACCGAGAAAGATATTCTCTGTGTGGTTGTAAACCATATGATTTGCGACGGGGCGGGATTAAAAGAGTATCTTTATCTACTCGCTTCACTTCATAACCAACTGTACGCACAGCCCGACTATATACCTGTTTTAACAGCCGGACCAAGGAGTGCCCTGACAGTTTTGAAAAGATTAAGCCCGCGTGAAAAGTTGCAGACCCTTTTTACCCGTTATGACCTTTCCCGGCAGCGTGTACAGCCGGTTTATCGGCTGCAGGGCTGCCAAAACCGTCCTATTTTCACACGGATCGTTTTGCAGGAGGAAGAGTTCACTGCCTTGAAGCGTTGGGCAAAGTAACGGGGGTTTACAGTAAACGACGGTATTCTCGTCGCTTATCTCCGCGTACTGCACAGCCGAACCGGAGCCGAAGAAATTACCATTCCATGCCCGGTGGACCTGCGCCGATACCTGCCGAACAACCATTCGTTCGGCATCAGCAACTTAACCAGCAATTATCTCTATACCGTGACGATACGCAGCGGTGATCCGTTTCATGTAACCGCAAAGCAGGTCGCAGAACAAATCAAGCAGCAGAAATCCAGTCTGGCCTGTTTAAAATCGATTCTCATGGCGGAGTTCGCCTTTCATGCAATTCCTTTTCGTATCCTGGAAAAGCAGTTTGACCGGCTGTTTAAAATCCCGGTTTTGTCTTATACCAACTTGGGAATTCTGGACCGCACGCGGCTTTCTTTTGCCGGTTTGCAGATAACGGACGCCTATATGACCGGCGCGGTAAAACAGGTTCCATACTTTCAGATTGCCATCAGCACATTCGGCGGAGCGTGCTCCATCAGCTGCAACCTATACGGTACCCCCGGCGATAAAGAGGAAATAGGACGTTTCCTGTCCGATGTGCATTTTGAACTTTCTCCAAAACCCTAAAAAACCTTATTCCTACGAATGCCCGTACAGAAAGAATAGGAGAGATACATATGAAAGCGCTGATTTTATATTTCAGCGGAACTGGAAATACGAAATTTATCGCAAAACAGATTGCGGCTGACCTGGAAGAGCTGCAATGTGAAACCATGCTCTATTCTATAGAAGATGCCCCCAAGATTGAACCGGACTCCTATGACCTGTTGGTGCTTGGGAGCCCAAAATATTTCGAATATCCTGTTTTCTTTTTCCTCGATTATTTGAAAGAGAACCTTCCCTGCAGTTCCAAACCGGTTCCTACCATGATGTACTGCACTCAGGCCAGCCCTTTGATGACGGATTTTACAAAAGTCAAAAAAATGCTGGCTGCAAAAAACCACAATTTAATCATCGGAAAAAGCCTTCCGGTAGCAAACAACTTCCTGATTTTCAAGAGCTTTGAAAAAACCACTCCGGAGAAGCGGAAGGCCAACCTGGAAGCAGCGCTTGCAGAGTGCCGGCAGCTATCCGAAAAATTAGTAAAAGGCACGCCCAGCGAAGAAAACATTGGAAAAGCCCTTGCGGTGGCCGATCGAGCCGTGGCGGTCCTATGCAACAAACTGTTTCCGGTTTTCGCCATGAAATACGGTGCCGGGGAAAGCTGCATCGGCTGCGGTCTTTGCGCAAAAAAATGTCCGAAGAACAACATTAAAATGGCAAACGGACGGCCGGAATTCGGGAAAAGCTGCATTTTTTGCACCCGATGCGTTAATAACTGTCCGGTTCATGCCATTACCTATCATAATCAAACCTGCGAACAATATCATATGATTGAAAAAATTTAACGGGAGGCTCTTTCCATGGAATTTGCACTGATTCTGCATGAAGATGTTCCCAGCACACTGATTTCCCTGCTGAAACAAGTCCTTGGCACCTCAAAATCTTTTCCTCTGGACCAGTTTGATGGAAATTTTCAGTCCTGCGCCTATGCGGTTGTATTGGTCCGGCCCCGAAACGGGACGGTGCGCCTCGAAACAGCCGAATGGATTAATCAATATGCAGAGCCGCTTGGGGCGTGCAAAACCGGGTTGATCTGCCTGGAAGGAAACAACTTTGGCGCACGGGAAACTCTTTTCGCAGCGTCGGAGCAATGGAAAAATCTGTTCTGCTTTTACGACAGCATTCAACTGCCCGGGAATCTGAACGAAAAGCGAATCCCCGGGAAGCTGGCCCAGCGCCTGATTCAATGGAAGCGAATGCTGAAAGACGACAGCGACATGCCGGAAACCGATCTTATGAAGCAGGTGGAGGCCATTTTGCGGGCCCACAATACCTGCACGCTTTGTACCGGATTTGGCGGCCATGTACGCGCCACCCCGCTGGAATACATTTATGCCGGAGGTTCCCTGTACTTTTTGACGGAGGGCGGGGAGAAACTGGCCAATATCGCGGTGAACCCGCATGTTTCCATCGCGGTATACAAGGAATTCACCGGGATGGGGGAACTGGAAAGCGTTCAAATCGAAGGAACCGCCAAGCTGGTAGAAGCCTTTTCCCCCGAGTATGTGGACGTAATTACTCAAAAAGGCTACTCGGAAGCGAACTTGAAGGCAATGCCGTTAACTTTAAATATGCTGAAGGTGGAACCAACTCGCTTTGAAATTCTGAAATCGGATTTGAGAAAATCCGGCCACAACACCAAGCAGACATTCCAGAAGCCCATATAATCGGAACTGTTTTGACTTATTAAATTAAGTTTTTCCGGATAATGAACCAAACAGTATATAAAAAACGTATTTCATGAATAAATCATTTTCAGGATAACTTTTCATTCTTTTCGGATATAGCCTTTAATATCATTTTTCTAAACAAGAAGGCAAAGGCGCCGAAGTCCACCTTACATGGCGGATTCCGGCGCCCTTTTGGTTTTACAGGCCAAACCTTTTTTAAAGCATAACATTGTGGAAAGGCGCTGTGTCATGGGAATGACACAGCGCCTCTTCACATTGGTAGTCACGGATTTATGCAATAGAGAGAAAGAAAGAAAAATTCGAACATAAATTAGAATGCAACGTCTTCCCCGTAATATGCGCAGGTAAGAACCTTCAGCATATTTTCGGCGTCGATCGCTCTCGGGTTGGAGCCAGTGCAAGGATCCAGCACTGCATTTTCAGCGATTTCTTTGCTGTGTGCTTTAAAGTCTTCCTCGCTGACACCGTTTTCTTTGTAGGACTGCTTGATACCCAGCTTCTTATTCAGCTCACGAACCATTTCTACAAGAGAATTGGTCAGCTGCTGATCGGTTACGCCCGGCAGGCCGATGGCTCTTGCAATCTCTGCATAGCGCGCCATGCAGGCCTTGGAGTTGTACTGGATGACATTCGGCAGCAGAATTGCGTTGCAGCAGCCGTGCGGAATATGGAACATCGCCCCGGTCTTATGTGCAAGGCTGTGCGCAATGCCAAGAAGCGCATTGGAGAACGCCATACCGGCAAGGCACTGGGCAATGTGCATTTTGCCGCGCGCTTCCACATCGCCGTTGTAAGAAGCAACAAGGTTACCATAAATATCGGAAATCGCCTTAATGGCAAGGGCGTCCGAAAAATCGGAACGGGCGGAAGCAACATAGGCTTCGATTGCATGGGTCAAAGCATCCATACCGGTATGGGCGGTCAGGACTTTCGGCATAGTAAGCGGAATATCCGTGTCCAGAACAGCGATATCCGGGGTAATTTCAAAATCGGCAAGAGGATATTTAATATTGGTGGAATAGTCAGTAATAACAGAGAACGCTGTCACTTCGGAAGCAGTTCCGCTGGTGGAAGGAACCGCTACAAAAATAGCCTTGGTTCTGAGTTTCGGCATTGTGAAAGGATTTTTAATGTCGTCAAAAGTCTTATCCGGATACTCGTAGAAGACCCACATGGCTTTTGCAGCATCCATTGGGGAACCACCGCCAATGGCAACAATCACATCCGGCTGGAATTCGCGCATGGCTTTCGCGCCGTCAAACACCCTCTCAATAGAAGGATCCGGTTCTACTCCATCATAAATGCGGGTTTCCAGTCCGGCATCCTTTAATACATCTTCCAATTTTTTCAGGAAACCGGTTCTTTTCATGGACTGGCCGCCAGTAACGATGAAAGCCTTTTTATAGCCCTTCAGGTTTTTCAGTTCACTGATGGCGTTCGGTCCATAATAAATATCGCGGGGTAATGTAAAACGTGCCATAACTTTTCCTCCAATTTCTTTCAGTTTTTCGTTAAAGATATAACAATCTTTGTTTATATATTAACATTCACTGACTATTTTTTCAAGCCCTTTCTTTCATAAATTTTATTCTGAAATACTGCTCAAAATGAAAGGAAAATCGGTGAAAAAATTATTTGTATGGGCTACACCGAAACCGATCCCGAGCCGCCTTAAGAAAGCACCTGTTCCGCGCAGCGGATGCCGTCTACTGCGGCGGAAATAATCCCCCCGGCGTAACCTGCTCCCTCGCCGCATGGATAAAGTCCGGTCACCCCGACCGATTCACAGGTTGTCCCACGTAAAATGCGCACTGGGGACGAACTTCTGGTTTCCACGCCGGTTAAAAGAGCATCCGGGTAAGAAAACCCGCGCAGACGCGCGTTCATCATTACAATTCCCTGCCGCATGGAATCGGCAATTTCCTGCGGGAGGCAGTCGTCCAGATTACAGGGTGTAACGCCGGGCAGATAAGTGGGAGTAACCTCCCCAATGGATTTAGAGGCTCGGCGCTTTAAAAAGTCCTCCACTCGTTGTACCGGGGCAAAATAATTTTCCCCGCCCAGACGGAACGCACTTTCTTCCAACCGGCGCTGCAGCACGACCCCTGCCAAAACATCCTCGCTGCCAAAGTCCTCCGGGCCGACTCCAACTAAAAGGGCAGAGTTGGCATTCTGCCCGTCGCGGGCAAAATTGCTCATTCCATTGGTGACAAGCCGTCCCGGCTCACTTGCCGCCGCCACCACACTGCCGCCCGGGCACATGCAGAAGGTATAAACGCCTCTCCCGTTGGGCAGGTGAACGGCCAGCTTGTAATCCGCCGCGCCAAGGGCGGGATGCCCGGCGAATTTCCCGTACTGTGAAACATCAATCAGCTTTTGCGGGTGTTCTATGCGGGCACCGACCGAAAATGCCTTTTGCTCCATGGGAATCTTCAGCGAACGAAGCAGCTCAAACGTGTCGCGTGCGCTGTGCCCGATTGCCAGAATCACATGCTGCGATTCCACACGGTATGAAGAGACATTCCCGGATTTTACCTCGACCCCGGTAATTTTCCCATCGGTAATGAGGAGGTTCTGCACCGTTGTGTTAAAATGCACCTCGCCGCCAAGGAAAATAATCTTTTCCCGAATATTCTTTACCGTGGAAGGCAGTTTATCCGTACCGATATGTGGTTTGGCCATATACAGGATCTCTTCCGGAGCCCCGGCGGCTACGAACTCTTCCAGCACTTTTCTGGAACGTGAATCTTTCGTTCCCGTATTCAACTTTCCGTCGGAAAAGGTTCCGGCTCCCCCTTCGCCAAACTGTACGTTGCAGTTCGGATTCAGCTTTCCGGTGCGCCAGAAAGTGGAAACCTCTTCCTGGCGCTTTTCCACCGCGCTTCCCCGCTCAAAAACAATCGGCCGCTGCCCCGCCTGTGCAAGAATCAGCGCGGCAAACAAACCGGCCGGGCCAAACCCGACCACCACCGGACGGGCGGGCAGTTTTTTCCCCGCGGGAAGTTCGTAATGATACGGCTGTACGGCAGTAATCTTTTTATCCTGCGGACGGTTGTTCCGGTCACATTCCGCATCCACCGTGCAGATAAAATGGACGTCCTCTTTTTTACGGGCGTCCACCGACTTTTTATAAAGCTTCAGGGAACGGATGGATTCCGGCGGAACTTTCAGCCGTTTCGCCGCAAGGGCGAGCAGGTCTTCCTGCGTACCATCCAAAGGCAGACTAATTTCAGTAATGCGATAAATCAAACAAATAACCGTCCTTTCAACGCTCGTAACAAGCAACCATTTTCCTTTTAAGCCGATTGCTCTATTTCCGCCGTTTTTGATTCCCTGTTTCTCTTCGCGGGCTGGACTTTTTGGGTTTTCCCAAGCCCTTTTCCCCTTCGCTTTCCGCCTTAGCGGCCGAGCGGCCCGCCGCCAGGCCGGTGCTCCATGCCCAGTGAAGGTTAAATCCGCCGCAGTCTCCATCAATATTTAGAATTTCACCCGCAAGATACAGCCCCGGGCAGCACCTGGACTGCAGGTTCGAATCCACTTCGTCCAGTGGGATTCCTCCCGCGGTCACCTGAGCATCTTTCCAGTCCAGCGTACCGGTAACCGGAAAGCGAAACCGTTTGACCGTGCGCGCCACTTCTTCCAGCTGATGCTCATCCAATTCTCCAACCGTTTTCGGCACATGCGGCAAAGCTGCCTTTACAACCTCCGGCGCAACCAGTTTATTTAAAAATCCACTGCACAGTTCCAACGCCGGCAGCTCCTCAATCTCGCTTCGCTGCTTTAAAAATTCCACAATGCGTTCCAACGGATATTCCGGCATAAGGTCGAGCGACAGTTCTAATTTCTGTCTGCCGTATCGCTCCCCGACCATTCGGGACAATTCAAAAATGCAGATGCCGGACAACCCACGTTCGGTAAACTGGACTTCCCCGGAGGATTCCGCAATAAGCTTTCCATCCGCATAGAGCGAAGCCCTGGCGGGGCTGCGCGCACCTTTCAGCGGTTTGGCCCGGCGCGGCTCCGTGGTAACCTGAACCAGCGAAGGAATTAGTTTAGTGCAGTTGTGCCCCAGTTCCTTCAGAATTTGATAACCGCTTCCGTTCGCCCCAAGCTGTGGATAGGCCATTCCTCCTGTGGCAACGATGACTTTGGCGGCGGTGACGGATTCCGTTTCCCGAAACAGTTCAAAACCCTGTGCCGTTTTTTTCAAGCGGGTCACCGGAAAATCACAAATAGTTTCAACCTGAAAGTGCTCCAGCTGACGACGAAGCACGTCCAAAACTGCGGAAGCTTGTAAATTATAAGGATAAACCCGGCCCTCGTCCTGTTCCCGGCAGACCAAACCGATCGATTGAAAAAATGATATTATTTTTTCTGGCGGGTAATGCGAAAGGAAATCCGGTAAAAAAGAGGTATCCCCGTGATAATGTATCGGGTCGATTCCGGAATTAGTCAGATTGCAGCGTCCGTTTCCGGTCGCGAGAATCTTTTTGCCCACACGTGAATTTGCTTCCAATACGACGATACGAGCATGTTTGTGCCTTTTTATATATTCTTCGGCCGCAGCCACGGCTGCCGTAAGTCCGGCAGCTCCCCCGCCGACGACCGCGAGATCATACCTATTCTGAATGAAAAGCCCTCCCTTCCCGTATCCGCTGAACAATCAGCAGGTATGCGGATGATTCTTTCCAGAAGTATAGTATAGACGATCTAAACGGGAAAAGGCAAGCAAATCCATAAATATATGGCTTTCAGCACAAAAAGAGCCGGCGGAACAATCGCTCCGACGGCTCTTTATTTGGAAGAAAATGAAATGGATTTGGGATTCTCTATTAGGAATAATTATAACATGGAGAAAATTACGATATCAAAATCAGGAAGCTTAGTCAAAATATCTCTTCAAAAGGCCCTGGAAACCGCTGCCATGGCGTGCTTCGTCCTTCGCCATTTCATGCACGGTATCGTGGATGGCATCGTAGTTCAGTTCCTTAGCGCGTTTCGCAAGCGCAAGTTTTCCGGAGCATGCACCGGATTCGGCTTCTACACGAAGCTGCAGGTTCTTCTTAGTGCTGTTTGTTACGACTTCGCCGAGCAGCTCTGCAAAACGAGATGCATGGTCGGCTTCTTCATAAGCATACTTGCGGAATGCGGCCGCAATTTCCGGGTAGCCTTCACGGTCAGCCTGACGAGCCATAGCTATGTACATACCAACTTCGCAGCACTCGCCGTTAAAATTGGCAACCAATCCGTCGTAAACTTCTTTATCAATGCCCTTTGCCACACCGATTTCATGCTGGCAGGCGAACGAAACGCCCTCGGTCTGTTCTACGAATTTTTCTTTCGGGGCTTTGCACTGCGGGCAAAACTCAGGAGCTTCTTCTCCTTCATAAACATAACCACATACAGAACATACAAATTTTTTCATTTTAAACAGCCTCCATTATAATAATAAAATGTGATTAAGAGTAAGGCTTTCGCCTTATGAGCAAAGATCAATTTTTGATTTGCTGCTTTTCGATGCACTGGGTGCATAGTCCGTGAAAAACGACATCACAGGAATCGACTTCCAGATGATACGTTTCGGAAACCAGCGTCGCGGAATTTTCCCGCACATACTCGCCCGGAACATCCAGTACCGCACCGCAACCGGAACAGATAAAGTGGGTGTGTGGATGCGTATTTCCGTCATAACGTTCCTGTCCGTTGACTACGCCTACGCTGATAATCGCTCCGCTCTGCTTAAACTGGGCTAGATTTCGGTATACTGTTCCCAAGCTTAAATCCGGATATTCCGGTTTCAGTTTTTGGTAAACCCATTCAGCAGTAGGATGTATGGTTGTACTGCGCAGCGCGTTGAGAATGGCTTCTCGTTTTCTACTGAAATTTTGCTTCTTTTCCATCGCTTCACCTTGATAATAGGAATTATTATTGTTCCTGTTGCTGATATAATAATAGCACTCATTCTCATTTTTGTAAATACCTTTTTTTAAAAAAAGTTAAAAATCTTCCAGTTGGATCTAAAATTTCCGCGATGCTATCGGTAATCCCTGACACCACCGGGGGTTCTCACTAAACGGGCAAGCCCTGTCTATACTGGTAACACTTCAAGTTGCTCGGGGTTTACTTACACTTGAACAATCCTTCTCATCCCCTTGCCCCCTTCCTAACAATGCCTTTCTTGTTTCATGGAAGCAACCTATCTTTGCTTCGAAACCGTAGCAGAAGAGTTGTGGGAAGGTTCGAAAGCCTTTTTGAACTTCCGGCATAACCGGGAATTTTAAATAAAAAAATGGAGTGCCGCAAAATGAACGTTCGCTCATTTTACGGCACTCCCTGATGGAACCGCTTCTATGAACAGCCCACTGGCGATTTCCGGCTGCACCCATATGGCTATCTTCTGCGCAATCGTGTACTTTTTGAAAACGCGCCTGTAAAATATCGCCTTCCCCTCACTTCTTTAATTGACATTCGAATTGACCTGGTTAATCAATTTGGACAGCATTTCATGGGTAACCAAGCCGTTGCTAAAGCTGATGGCCGTGCGAAGCGGTAGGTCACGGATTCCCGTCGGATCCTCCAGATTTGGGAAAATCCGTTTTAAGGTCCCCAGAATCTCCTCGGAAGGATGGCAAGCAAGGAACTCACCCAATGTGGAATTCACCGTCAGCGGACGCCGCGCCTTCGAAGCTGATTTGATTCGTACGGTTGTGCTCAGTTCGATGTCGCGCGAGGATTTTCCAATTAGAATTTCATATGTACCATCCTGAACACACCAATCCTGAAGTTCTTCACTGTAATAAGCAAATGCCCTTCGGTCAAGCTGGAACCCGACGATTTTTGCTTCCCCGGGATTCAATTCTATTTTTTCAAACCCTTTCAGTTCCTTTACCGGGCGGATGACCGCGGACTGATGGTCCTTGACGTAAAGCTGGACAATCTCCTTTCCCGCGCGTTTTCCGGTGTTCCGGACTTTCAGCGTAACACTAAGCGATCCGTTTTCATTGATTTCGCTGTGGTTAACCTCTAAATCGCTGTATTGGAACGTGGTGTAGCTTAATCCGTAGCCAAACGGGAACTGCACCGGTATGCCCTTCTTTTCATAATACCGGTAACCGACAAAAATACCCTCCCGGTATTCCACGGTGTCGCCTTCCCCGGAATAGAACAAATACGACGGGTTGTCGCTGAGTTTGACCGGAATCGTTTCCGCCAGCTTTCCGCAGGGATTGCTGAACCCAAACAGTACATCCACTGCCGCAGCGCCGACCGCTTCGCCGCCGAGGTACAGCTCCAGCAAACCTTTCACCTCATTGACCCACGGCATTTCCACAGGCGCACCGTTGTGCAGAACGACCACCGTGTTCGGCTGCACCTTGGCGACTTCATGAATCAGGCGGTTCTGGCATTCGGGAAGCTTCATGTCCTTTCGGTCAAAGCCCTCGCTTTCAATGTACTCCGGAAGCCCTGCGAAAATAACCGCTACCTTTGCCTGCGCCGCGGCGCGCACCGCTTCCTGCAGCAAGGCCTCATCCTGCTGGTCATCGTCGATGGAAAAGCCAGGCGCATACGTCACCTCAGTTACTTTCTGAACCGCTTCCATGGCGCTTGTGACGCGGTAAGCATTAATATGGGAGCTTCCGCCGCCCTGATACCGGGGAGTTTCCGCAAATTTTCCGATAAAAGCAATTTTATCCTGTCGGTTCAGTGGAAGAATGTCATTCTCATTTTTCAGCAGAACCATGCTTTCGCATTCCACCTGACGGGCAAATTCGTGGTCAGCGTCCCAGTCATGGCAGTGATCTTCCGGCACCTGCACAAGATGACGGTCCGCCAGTTCCAAAACATTTTCCACCGCTTGGTCCAAGTCGCTTTCCTTTAAAACACCGCTGCGAACCGCCCGTACAATTTCCGAGTCGTTAACGCCGCCGCTGGACGGCATTTCAAGGTCAAGACCCGCCGCAACGCCTTTCACGCGGTCGTTAACAGCGCCCCAGTCACTCATGACCAGCCCTTTAAACCCCCATTCCTTGCGCAAAATATCGGTTAGCAGCTTTTTGTTTTCGCTGGCATATTCGCCGTTAATTCGGTTATAGGAACACATGACCGTCCACGGTTTTGCTTTTTTGACCGCCAATTCAAACGCGGTAAGGTATATCTCGCGCAGAGTCCGCTCATCCACCTCTGCGCTTACAGTCATCCGGCGCTCCTCCTGATTATTTGCGCAGAAATGCTTGATGGAAGTCCCCACCTTTTGGCTTTGGACTCCCTGAATGTAAGCGGCCGCCAGTTCGCCGGCCAGCAGTGGGTCTTCCGAAAAATACTCAAAATTGCGTCCGCAAAGCGGTGTTCGCTTAATATTGACGGCGGGTCCCAGTATCACAGAAACCCCCTGCGAACGGCATTCGCTACCAAGAACCTCACCTAATTCAAAAAGAAGATGCCGGTCAAAAGAACACGCGGTTGCACAGGCGGATGGAAAGCATACCGCCGGGTAGCTTTTATTGTGATCCTTCGGATCTTCTTGCCGCAGACCATGAGGACCGTCGGAAACCGTTACCGCGGGGATTCCCAGGCGCTTAACCTCTTTTGTATGCCAAAAATCCGCACCCGAACACAAAGACGCTTTTTCTTCCAAAGTCAGCTGAGACAGAATCTCTTTCTTCTTTTGTTCATTCATCGTATCAACCTCATTTCTGCATACTTTTTCGGCCATTCCATTCAGATGCAGATGGGTGGTGTTTATGCTCCTCCTCCCCCCGCGAAATGGTGGGGAACACCTTCATATTCTGCACTCCGAATCGAAAACGCTGTAAATTTAATTATGATGGATTTTTTCTAATTGTAAATATACAAAATTTATATTTTTCTTTCCTGAAATTTGGCAACAATATGTTTGAAATAATTATAAAACTTGCTACAATAAAAGCGTTGTCTCACGCACCTACCTTTGTGCGGTAAACCTACTTGAAAACGAGGATTGTAAATGATTCAGATCAATAGAAACATGATTAAAAAACAGTTAAAGGACTATGCTCTAATTACCGTCAGCACATTTCTCATTATGATTGGCGTGTACTTTTTTAAGTTTCCGAACAATTTTACATTTGGCGGCGTTACCGGTCTTTCCGTCGTGCTGGGAAAAGTGACACCCTTTTCTCCAAGCATCATCAACCTGATTGTAAACTGTCTTCTCCTGGTTTTAGGTTTTATTTTTCTCGGCAGCGATTTTGCGCTCAAAACCGTATATTCCAGCGTGCTCCTGTCCCTTGGGCTGCCGGTTTTTGACTACATCTATCCCCTGCAGCATCCGCTAACCAACCAACCGATGCTGGAATTGATATTTGCTGTTGCACTGCCGGCTTTTGGTTCCGCTGTTCTGTTTAATATTGGCGCTTCCAGCGGCGGTACCGATATTATCGCTTTGATTCTTAAAAAATACACCAGCGTCGATATTGGGCGTGCGGTGCTTCTCAGCGATATTCTTGTGACCGCTTCGGCGTGCCTGGTGTTCGATATTCAAACGGTCCTGTTTTCTTTTCTGGGCCTGCTGACAAAATCACTCGTGATTGACAACGTGATTGAAAGCATTAACCTTGCAAAATACTTCAACATTATTTGCTCGGAACCGGAAGTGATTTGTGATTTTATCGTTCACAAGCTGAACCGCGGCGCAACGATTTTTGAGGCGAAAGGTGCCTATTCCCATCGTCATAAATACGTCGTCATGACTGCCCTGCGCAGACCCCAGGCGGTTCTGCTCCGGCAGTTTGTAAAAAAAGTGGAGCCGGATGCTTTTATCCTGATTACAAACACCAGTGAGATTATCGGAAAAGGATTTCACGAATAAGCCGGAAAAAGGAGCTCGCGATGGAAACCGCGAACTCCTTTTCATTTTATAATGTGAATATCTATTTTTTCATATACCGACTCTCTTCGAAAATCCTTGTAAAGGAGGGATAGAACCAGCCGCTTCGCGCCATGCAAAGCGGCCGGAAATCCCGATGAAAGAGAGTAGCATACGGCGTACTCATGTGGAATTTCAATGGTATCGCTTACGGGGCTGACATCAGCCTTTTACGCCGCCCAGCGCAACACCACGCACAATATATTTCGAAAGAATCAAGTATATGATAATCACCGGTACGATTGCAATTGTAATCAGCATATAAACCTGACCCAAATCAAATTTAAGGAAATCCGCGCTACGCAGCTGAGCAATCAGAATCGGCAGCGTTTTCTTATTTGCCTTATCCAAAAGAAGTGCCGGAACAAAGAAGTTGTTCCATGCGCCAACAAAACTGAATATGGCCTGCACGGCGATCGCGGGTTTCATAATGGGCAATACAATGAAATTAAAGGTAGAAAATTCTCCGCTGCCATCAATCCGGGCCGCTTCCACAATTTCCATTGGCATATTGCTGTCCAGATACTGCTTCATAAAGAAAAACACAACAGGAGCAGCAATGGAGGGAAGAAACAACGGGATCAGTGAATTTTTCAGTCCCATTCCCTGAACCTGATTAACAAACCCAAGCGCAGTAACCTGCGTTGGCATCGTCATAATCAACAGAATAATCGTAAAAATCACTTTCCGGAATTTAAAGTCATAGGCATAAATTCCATAGGCTGTCATCGTGGAAAAGTAAGTAGATAGAAGCGCGCACATCGCAGAAACGACGAAACTATTGTAAATTCCGCTGAGAACCGGAATGTTGGCGTTATTCAAAAGATTATTCAGGTTGACAGAAAAAGATTCACCTGGCAAAAAGGAAAATCCCTGCTGAATCTGAAAGTTATTACGGGAGGAATTGACAATCAGTATATAAAAGAAAAAGAGACATAAAAAGCAGAGTAAAATCAGAACAATATAGCAGCCGATACGAGCCGCAATCAGTTTGCCTTTTCCAGACTTGACGGCTCCGGCGGAAGCAATTCTGCTCTCGTTTGCATTAGGCAGATCACTCATTTTTTAGCGCCTCTCTTTCTAACAATTGCGGCAGAATCGTTGTTTCTAGTAAATGCATAGTACACAATCAAACACAATGCCCCACAAATGATGAACAAAACAGTGGATACCGCTCCGGCCATCCCGTAATTTTTGCTGTACATATGGTTATTCAGGTACATGATCATGGTGGTGGCGGTACGGTCCGGACTTCCGGTTCCGTTCGTCAAAATCTGTGGTACATCGAACATCTGCAAACCACCGATCAAGGATGTAATGAAAACATAAACCGCAATCGGACGAATTAATGGTATGGTAATGCGCCAAAACATCTGATTGGCGGAAGCCCCATCAATTTCGCCCGCTTCGTACAACGTGGGGTCAATTCCCATAATCGCCGCCATCAGCAAAATTGTCGTGTTGCCAAACCACATTAGGAAGTTCATGAAAGCAATCAAGCTTCTGGTTCCTGTCACTGTGGCAAGAAACCGGAACGGTTGACTGAAAATCCCCATGGAAACCAGCGAACTGTTTACAGGACCGTTATCCGAAAACAGTACATAGAAAAGCATAGAAAATGCAGACGCCATAATAAGATTCGGCATATAAATTACGGTTTTAAAAAATCCCTGGCAGCGAAGCTGCAGACGCATGTTGGTAAACCAGGCCGCCAGAAGCAGTGAAATTATAATTTGAGGAATAAAGCCGATCACCCAAATCAAAAACGTATTCCCAAGGTATTGCGGCAAATCTGCCTGAAACAACTTGATATAATTATCCAAACCGACAAAATTTGGCCCAATAATTTTTAAGCCCTGCCGGAAGTACTCAAAAAAGCTGTAATAAATGGTAGACCCTAACGGTATAAGTTGAAAAACAATAAAAATGATAAAAAACGGAGCAATAAAGAAATATCCCCATTTTGCATAGCTGACTCTTTTTTGCCTTTTGGGCGATTTTTCGGAGTTCATATACGATTGCAGCCCCTCTCTTAAAAACGGCACGACCACAGGCCAGGATTTTCCCGTCCCGTAGCCGTGCGATGCCTAGATAAGGCTGATTCTAAAGCCGCTTCCGCGGCTTTATCTGCCGTCTGACGGCGGAATCAGCAGTTCCCTGAATTTCCATGTTTTATGAAGGCCATTTAACTTCTTTGATGTCAGGATATTTTTCTTTGATGGTCTTTTCAAAGTTTGCCTTTGCTTTTTCCATGTCAACGGTCCCGTTGAAATAGTCATGGAATGCGGTCTGAATAGTCTCATTGCAGCCCTGGTCATACGCACCAGCCTTGCTCATATCAATCTTGGGAGCAACTTCTGCAAAAAGCTTAATGTGGTTCTGACCGCCGAGGAATGCAGACTTAAAGTCGCTGTTTGCGAGTTCTTCCATTGCAGCTTTGTTATTAGTGTAATCCTGCGTGTCCTCGGTAATCTTCTTCATGATGGTGCTGTCGCAAGTCAAAGACTTCATAACCTTTTTAATAGTTCCGATGTTGTCGGAGCCTGCGCAGCCGCAAATCCAAGAACCGCCCCAATAATAACTCTGCGGGCCCTGGCAAACTGCCCAGTCGCCGTAAATACCATTGCCAACTTCTTCTTTGCCGCCTTCACTGGTCGGCTTTGCAAGGGAGTTGCCCAACAATGTGAAGTTAATGCCCCATGTAGAATAGAAGAATCCAAATACTTTGCCCTTCGGGCCCTGGTCTGCGGTCCACTGGTCACTCCAAAGAGTGGACTTGTTGTTATATCCCTTTTCGGTATAGGTCTTTGTCTGTTTCACCCAATTCATGATGTTAGGATCCACATTAACTGTGCTGCCGTCTACCCAACCGGCAGATACGTTGTTTGAAAATACGCGGTAGCTGTCATCAAAACCGGAAAGCATCTTGTATCCTTTCGCGGCCATTTTAGCGGCTACGGAGTCAAACTTTGTCCAGTCGGAAAGAGCGTCCTGAACCTTTGCAGGATCATCCGTTCCCAGAACCGATTTGGCAATAGAACGGCGATATGCAAACAAACCCGGGGTTGCCTGCCAAGAAGTAGCTTTGATTGCACCGTTTTGGTCGGTGACAATGTCCTGCGTATACTTATACTGGTTGGCCAGGTCGGAATCTGTTAAGCCGATGTCCTTTTTAATATCCAATGTGTAATCGCTGTTGCAATACTTCAAAGCATAATCCGCTTCAACCAGGAAAATATCGATTTTGTCATCCGCAGCGGCAGATTCCTGATTCTGCAGCGCCGCGTCCAATTTGTTCTGGTAGTTGTTGTTTTCATTCGGGTTGATGGTCCATTTTACAATCGTGCCGTCATTCAGGGTTGTGGTGGATTTGTCTTTTGCTACTTCCTTAACATCCGGATAATAAGCATTGAATCTGCTTTGGAACTCGTCGTTCCAGCACCAAATGTTAAGAACTTTGCCTTCCGGCTCCGCCTGAGAACTGGCCGCTTCACTGGAAGCTTCCTGAGAATTGGCCGGCGCGGAAGATGCTGCAGACTGGTTCGCGTTGCTCTGACATCCTGTTGCCGTAGCCATGATGCCTGTCATCATGGCTACGGCCATTACCATCGAGGTAATTCTTCTTGCCTTTTTCATTCTTGGTAAATCCTCCTTTAATTTGACGGACTATCCGCCAAAATATATCAGCATGGCAGTAAAACTGCCACTACCTACCCAAGTTCCGGAATAACTCTGCCAACGGACTGCCCTTCAATCAACTGCCCCATTACCGTCACATTTTCCGTAATCGTTGTAAGCGGGCTTTCAATCTGGGAAATTAGGCGGCGCGCCGCTTCGCGCCCCAGCATTTCGGTGTCCTGCTTTATGGTGGTAAGCCTGGGCTTAATGACCTGTGAAAGCGAGATTCCGTCGTAACCGGCAATGGAAATGTCCTCCGGGATTCTTAACCCAGCCGCTTCAATCGCTTCAATTCCACCAAGTGCCGCGTAGTCGTCCGGCATCACAATGCAGGTTGGTGGAACAGGAAGCTTTAAAAGCGTATTGACGCACTGCTTTGTTGCATTCGGGTCATGGAACGCTCCCCGTACCAAATATTCCGGCGGTGTTTCAATTCCCAAATCCATCAGCGTTTTGCAGAAACTGGTAACACGCTGTTCGGATACACTTGATTTTTCCCCGTACACATAGGCGATTCTGCGATGGCCCATCCGATATATGTACTGCACAAGATCGTGCATCCCTTGCACGTTCGCCGAGTTGATGCTTGTGTGATTATTGAAAATATGATCGATTGTCACCACCGGGAGGCTGCTGTTCACCAGCTCCGTCACCTCTGGCTGCTGAAAATCGATGCACGCAATGCACACACCGTCAAAATTACGGTAACGGCAATGTTCCAGAAAGGTCATCGGCCGGTTGCCGATATTGATATTATGATTAATGAAAGTAATGTCATAAAAATGTTTTTCCGCTTCCACTTTGAAGCTGTCCAGCACCGCTGCGAAATAGTCGTGCTTCAAACCGCTCTGCGCGTCATCGACAAACAGAACCCCTATATTATAGGTACGGTTTGTTTTCAATGCCCTCGCAATCGAGTTTGGAAAATATCCGCATTGCTCCGCCGTTTCAAGCACACGCTGGCGCGTTTCTTTACTAACATCGCTGTAGCTGTTCAGCGCCTTGCTGACGGTTGAAACGGACAGCCCGCACAGCTGTGCGATTTCTTTAATATTTGCCACTGGGTCATCCCTCATTTGAACTCTAAATCGTTTTCGCGCCATTAGTATAATATTATTTTGACAATTTTGCAATAGTTTTTTTAAATAAAATATATAGTTTTCCTGTTTTAAACGAATATATTCATCCAGTTTTATTAAATATGCCAATTTTTATTCTTTTATATATATTATAATCGAAAACATTTTCGATTTGTATTCCTGAACGAACGTGCTTTCTGGCTTTCCAAACCAAAAGAAGCTCTAGATTGCAGCGTATAGAGAAAAGGTAACGATATTTCCATTCATCGTTTGTAATTTTATGCAATATTACGATGAATTGACCGGATTTTACTTGTATAACCTGCTAAAAATGAAAAAAAGCTTGATTTTGCCTATTAAAACAATTACTATAATAGTTATAAAAATATCAGCAATTTGTTCCGCCCATTAACTAAAACGTTTTCGTAATAATGGGAAGGCAAGACAATCAGGAGGATTTATTTATGAAATTCGGACATTTCGACGATTTGCGCCGAGAGTATGTGATTACCCGCCCGGACACCCCGTATCCCTGGATTAATTACCTTGGAACAGAAAACTTCTTTTCTTTGATTTCCAACACATCCGGCGGATATTGTTTTTACAAAGATGCCCGGATGCTGCGCATTACCCGCTACCGCTACAATAATGTTCCAACAGATGCCGGCGGAAGATATTTTTACATAAATGAGGGCGGAACCGTCTGGAATCCAGGCTGGGCGCCGATGCAGACGGAGCTGGATCGCTACCAGTGCCGTCACGGCCTTGGATACAGCGTCTTTGAATCAGAAAAGAATGGACTCTCTGCGGAGCAAACTTCCTTTGTACCGATCGGCTTTAACTGCGAAGTCCACCGCCTGCATTTCAAAAACCTTTCCAGGCAGAAAAAGCAGTTCTCCGTATACTCCTTCGTCGAATTTTGTCTGTGGAACGCTTATGACGATATGACCAACTTCCAGCGCAATTTCAGTCTGGGTGAAGTAGAAGTGATCGGCAGCGCGATTTACCATAAGACGGAATACCGCGAACGGCGCAATCATTACGCGGTTTTCGCTGTAAACGCGCCGATCGACGGTTTTGATACGGACCGAGAATCCTTCCTTGGCCTGTATCACGGGTTTGACCGGCCCGACGCGGTCTTGGCCGGAAAATCCTGCAACTCTATCGCCAGCGGCTGGGCGCCGATCGGTTCCCACCGGATCGATGTTACACTGGCACCAGGGGAAGAAAAAAGCCTGATTTTTATGCTCGGGTACTGCGAAAATCCGGAGGACCAAAAATGGGAGGCTCCCAATGTCATCAACAAAGCTCCGGCAAAACGGATTTTGACTGCATTTGAAACGGACGTACAAGTAGATCAGGCGATTGCCGATCTGAAAAAATACTGGAATGACCTGCTCTCTACTTATCATGTGGAAAGCGGCGACGAAAAGCTCAACCGCATGGTCAATGTCTGGAACCAATACCAGTGCATGGTCACATTCAATATGTCGCGCTCCGCTTCGTATTTTGAGTCGGGAATCGGCCGCGGAATGGGATTCCGCGACTCAACGCAGGATTTGCTCGGGTTTGTGCACCTGATTCCGGCCCGCGCCAGGGAACGGATTCTGGACATTGCCGCTACGCAGTTGGAAGACGGCAGCGCCTATCATCAGTACCAGCCTTTAACCAAGCGCGGCAATGCGGATATTGGTCAGGGATTTAACGACGACCCGCTCTGGCTGATTTTCGGCGTAGACGCTTACCTGCGCGAAACCGGAGACTGGTCAATTCTAGACGAAAACGTTCCGTTTAACAACGATGATTCCAACAAAGCGCCCCTGCTCGAGCATTTAAAACGCTCGTTTGATCATGTTTTGAACAACCTAGGCCCCCATAAACTGCCGCTGATTGGCCGCGCCGACTGGAACGACTGCCTGAACCTGAACTGTTTCTCAAAGGTTCCGGGCGAAAGTTTCCAGACCTGCGCAAATTTTGAAAGCGGAATTGCAGAATCCGTCTTTATTGCCGGAATGTTTGTGGCAATTGGACCCGCTTACGCGGAAATCTTCCGTCGGAAAGGGTTGGAAGCAGAGGCAAACCGAGCCGAACAGGAAACTAAAGCGATGTACCAGGCAATTCTGGATTACGGCTGGGACGGCGAGTGGTTCCTGCGCGCTTATGACGCATTTGGTAAAAAAGTAGGCAGTCAGGAATGCGATGAAGGAAAACTCTTTATTGAACCGCAGGGATTCTGCGTCATGGCGGGCGTCGGCGTGCGGGAAGGCCTGGCCCAAAAGGCACTGGATTCCGTTCATAAATATCTGGATACCAAATACGGCATTGTGCTGAACTGGCCTTCCTACACAACCTATCGGCTGAATCTGGGTGAAATTTCTTCGTACCCACCGGGATACAAGGAAAACGGCGGTATTTTCTGCCACAACAACCCCTGGATTTCCATTGCGGAAACCGTCATTGGGCGGGGCAACGAAGCGTTCTCTGTGTACCGGAAAATCTGCCCGGCTTATTTGGAAGACATCAGCGAAATCCACCGCACCGAACCGTATGTTTACTCCCAGATGATTGCGGGGCGGGACGCGCCGCGCCACGGAGAAGCAAAAAATTCCTGGCTGACCGGAACCGCCGCTTGGACTTTCTATAATGTATCTCAGTTTATACTAGGAATTCGCCCACAGTTTGACGGTCTTTTAATCGATCCGTGCATTCCCGAAGGCTTTGGGAATTTTACCGTAGAACGGAAATTCCGTGGCGCCTCTTACGTAATTACCGTGGAACAGGCAAACGGTGCCCAAAAAGGGGTAACATCCGTAACACTGGACGGCCAGCCGATTCAGGGCAATTTGATTCCGCCTTGCTCTGACGGCAAAACACACACCGTACAGGTTCGGATTGGTTAATTTGTTTACAACTCTTTTTTCATATTCTTTCTTCATCTCCTCTAAACCGAAGCGTCGGCATACGGCCGGCGCTTCCGTCTTTTTTAGCAGGGAGAACCGTCAACCAGGCATGGTGTCCTTGGCAAAAAAACAAAGCCGGCTATTGGCCGCCGCGTCTGATCTTATATAAATTTCCCCGGTCGGGGTGCGAAATCACCTTTTTGTTTCTGGAAAATTGTGATATAATAAACGAAATTTTATGCGGCAGACTGACACCGTGCGTAACCGCTTTCCGGTTTTTCCGCGAGGCCTAGCCAGCTGACTTTCACGCAGAAAGGATGAACGCTATGAAAAAACTCACGAACAACGATCGGTATTCGCTGCTGGATTACATCCGAAAAGAACCCGAAATGAATCTTTTTATTTTCGGGGATATTGAAAATTTCGGACTAGAAAGCGATCAAGTCGAGGTTCTGGTGCAGGAAGGTCCGAACGGATGGAATTTTATTCTGCTTCGTTATTTGGACAGCTACATACTTTACAGCCAAAACGAAGACTATAATGTAAGAGCGGCGGCAGATTACCTTTCCTCGCGGAAAGTCAATGTTATCAGCGGAAAAACGGAACTTTTAAATCGGCTTCTCCCCTATTTTCCAGATCGTCATGGTCAAGAAACCTACATGGCCCGCTTAAACAAAGTGAATTATGTTCCGGAGCTGCCCGACAGTGTAGAGCTACGCAGGCTCACCGCTGACAATGCGACGGAGATTGTGCAATTATACAGTCAGATTGCGGAATTTCGCGACAGCTACATTGGCCGGGAAGCAGAGGCAATTGAAGAAATACGATTCAATCTCTCCAGCAACGCAGGCCGAAGCTGGGGCGTTTTTCGCAATGGCAAGCTGACTGCCGTAGCTTCTTCCTCTGCGGAAAATTCCGTATGCGCCATGATTGTGGGAGTCGCCACCCTGCCCGGGTCCCGAAAAATGGGTCTGGCAAGCGGGCTGGTTGCAAAGTTGTGTACAGAATTGCTGGAAAGCGGAAAGGAATTTCTCTGCCTCTTTTATGACAATCCGGAAGCCGGCAGCATTTACCGGAAGATCGGATTTAAGGAAATTGGCAGTTATATGATGATTAAGAAAGAAAACTCGGAGGGGTCCGATGCTTGACTGGAACGCTGCGCAATACCTAAAATTCTCCCGCGAGCGCACGCTGCCTGCGATTGATTTGGCTAACCGGATACCGGCAGTTCCGAAAGAGTGCCCGCTTAAAATCATCGACATCGGCTGCGGCCCGGGGAACAGCACACAGGTGCTGGCTGACCGGTTTCCCGGCAGTTCTGTGTTGGGTGTTGACCGTTCGGAAAACATGATTGAGTCGGCGCGGAACCAACATCCGGGAATTACATTCCAAACTGCGGATATTCCGCATGACCTCCCCACATTGGACCAGGATTACGATGTTGTGTTTTCCAACGCATGCATCCAGTGGATTCCGAACCATGCGGAATTGCTGCGCGGACTGATGTCTCTGCTGAAACCAGGCGGGTTTCTGGCGGTACAGACCCCGATGAATCATCAAGAGCCCATCCATCAGATCATACAGGAGGTTACTTCTTCTGACGAATGGAAAGGGTATTTTCCAAATCCGCGCGTCTTCTATAATTTGACGCAAGAAGAATATTTTGACCTTCTTTCGGAACTGTCGCAGGATTTTGACCTGTGGCAGACCACATATTTCCACACCATGCGGTCGCATCGGGATATCCTTGAATGGTACCGTTCCACCGGGCTAAAACCCTATTTGGATGTGCTGCCGGAGAATAAAAAATCACAATTTGAGCAGGTTATTCAAAAGCGGGTGGAGAAAAGCTATCTACCGCAGAAAAATGGAACCATTCTTTTCCGTTTCCCCCGCTTCTTTTTTCTTGCAAGCAAACCCGCATCTATATAACCCATTCCCATGCATGCCGTGCTGAACTGCCTGGCTGTGCAGGGAGTTAAAGTAAGGAAAGGACACAAATAACATGAGCCAAAACAACAAAGAAATAACCATTCTGGCAGTATTCCCCATGGATGAAGAACACCGGGAAAAGTTAAAATCCGCAGCCCCGGGAGCACGTTTTCTTTTTCTGAGCAAGGACGACATTCCAGATGAAGCAGATCTTGCCGATGTATCGATCGTAATCGGCAACCCACGCCGCCGGTTGCTGTCGTCTATGAAGAACCTCAAGTGGCTTCAGCTGGAAAGCGCGGGAGCAAACCTTTACGTGACGCCCGGCCTGCTGCCGGAAGACTGCGTGCTAACCAACGCGACGGGCTGCTTCGGTCTCGCCATCTCGGAATACATGATCGGCATGGTGCTCAGCATGCTGCTGCATCTTCCGGACTATTACCGGAATCAGGCGGAAAACGTGTGGCAAAACCAAGGCCCCGTCCACTCAATTTACGGTTCCACCGCGCTGGCCGTAGGGCTTGGGGACATCGGCGGCGAATTTGCAAAACGCTACCGCGCGCTGGGCGGAAAGGTCATCGGTATCCGCCGCAGCAACCGGAATAAGCCGGATTATGTGGATGAGCTTTACATGATGGATCAACTGGACGAGGTGCTCCCCCGTGCGGACGTGGTAGCGCTCAGCCTGCCGGAAACTCCCGAAACACACAAGCTGTTCGGAAAAGAGAAATTCAGCCGCATGAAGCCGGGCGCACTCTTCCTCAACGTGGGGCGTGGCATGGCGGTGGACACCAACGCATTGTGCGACGCGCTGAACAGTGGGCATCTGGCTGGTGCAGCGATCGACGTAACCGACCCGGAGCCGCTTCCTCCTGGGCATCCCCTGTGGCACGCGAAAAACGCAATCATTACGCCCCATATTTCCGGAGGATACAACCTGAACGAAACGTATGAACGCGTGTTCCACACCTGCTGTGAAAATCTTCGCCGGTATATGGCAGGCGAACCGCTGAAAAACCTCGTTGATTTTCAGACAGGATACAAAAAAACAAACAGCTAAGGACATAAGAGTTCAGAACAGGCGCCCGATCGCGATTCGGGCGCCTGTTTTTTATAAATTGCGGCAAAGAACGTTTATCTTTTGCTCATATGCTCATATCTCGTTTTATCCCATCAAAAGCTCATTATCGTCCTTTCATATGGGGATACTGTTTCTATGCCCCCGCAAAAAAGCGGGTCAAGCAGCCATTATTGTACTACAAAAGACGTAAACTCGTAATAATATTTATATAATTATATTGACAAGTTATATAATCACGATATAATATTATTAACGATAAAACAGTTTAATCGTTCATCCATACCGTGACTTAAAGCCCTAGGACGGACGATCCTCCTGTTTTTAAGCGAAGGAATGAAAGAAGACAATGGGAAAAAGTGTTTACAGTCTTGTTCTGGAGGACGGCGTAGTTGCAGCCGTTGACAAGCTGGCTTATGAGCGCAGTACCAGCCGGAGCAACCTGATTAACCAAATCCTGGCAGAATACCTTTCCTGTACCACTCCGGAAATGCGGATGAAAAGCATTTTCGACAGTGTGGAGGAGATGCTTTCCGAGCTGGACAGCTTCCAAATTCAATTTCAGCCCAGTGATGCGATGATTTCCCTACGCAGCGCCCTGCGGTACCGATACAACCCAACCATCCGCTATGTGCTGGAACTTTACCCGGACTTAGGACCCACGGTCGGCGAACTGCGGGTTTCCGCACGCACACAGAATCGCTCTCTTCTTGAAATTCTGACCGAATTTTTTGAATTCTGGGCGGAACTGGAAGAACGGCTGGTTGGCCGGTATTTCCCCCCGCAAATGGTTTTCTGCCGGGTAACACCGGGCCGCTATTTTCGGGAGTTCCTATTGCCGGCGGAAGAATCCCGCCGCACAGAGGAAGGCGTAGCAAACGCTATTTCCGATTACATTCAATTTTTTGACGCCAGCCTGAAAAAGTACTTCGCCAATCTGGACCAGGTGGAAGTGGTATGTGCGGAACTGGAACAGAGTTACCGCAAGCGAATTCCAAACGGGGTGATTTGACATCCCCATCTCTTTTGTGGCACAAGATTGAAATAATCGTTAATCAGCAAGGAGGTATTGCTTATGAATGCCCAAAAATTTACGCAAAAGTCCCTGGAAGCCATTCAAGAAGCGCAAAACATTGCCATTGAGCACAACAATATGCAGATTGAAGAAGAGCATCTGGCTCAGGCGTTGCTCGCACAGGAAAATGGCCTGATTCCTCAGCTGTTCAAAAAAATGGGAATCGACCCGCAGGCCGTGCTGAGCAGCCTGCAGCATCAGGTGGCAAAGCTTCCTGGGGTCACCGGCCCGGGCCGGGAGCCGGGAAAAATTTATGTTTCCACCGATGTGGACGCCGTGCTGGTAGACGCAGAAAAAGAAGCCGACCGCATGAAGGATGAATATGTTTCGGTCGAACACATCATGCTGGCGCTGCTGAACCGCCCAAACGCCGCACTGCGCAGCGTGTTCCAGTCCTTCGGAATTCAAAAAGACCGCTTTTTGTCCGTTCTGTCTACCGTGCGAGGAAACACGCGGGTCACCAGCGATTCCCCGGAAGAAACCTACGACGCGCTGTCCAAATACGGTCAGGACTTGGTGGAGCTTGCCAAAAACCACAAACTTGACCCGGTCATCGGCAGGGATAACGAAATCCGCAATGTCATCCGCATTCTGTCCCGTAAAACCAAAAACAACCCGGTGCTTATCGGCGAACCGGGCGTGGGCAAAACCGCCATTGCGGAAGGACTTGCTCTGCGCATTGTGCGCGGCGACGTGCCGAATAACCTGAAAGAGCGCAAAATTTTCTCTTTGGACATGGGTGCACTAATTGCAGGCGCGAAATTCCGCGGGGAATTTGAGGAACGCCTGAAAGCAGTGCTGAACGAGGTAAAAAAGAGCGAAGGCAGAATCATTCTGTTTATCGACGAGCTGCACACCATTGTGGGCGCGGGCAAAACCGAGGGCTCCATGGATGCGGGCAACCTGCTTAAGCCGCTGTTGGCGCGCGGCGAGCTGCACTGCATTGGTGCGACCACGCTCAACGAATACCACCAGTACATTGAAAAAGACGCGGCACTGGAACGGCGCTTTCAGCCGGTGCTGGTAGAAGAGCCCAGCGTGGCGGACACCATCTCCATTCTGCGCGGCCTGAAAGAACGCTATGAGGTCTTCCACGGCGTAAAAATTCAGGATCAAGCGCTGATTTCCGCCGCTGTGCTGTCTAATCGCTATATTTCCGACCGTTTCCTGCCGGATAAGGCCATCGACTTGATTGACGAAGCCTGCGCCATGGTGCGAACGGAAATCGACTCGATGCCGACGGAGCTGGACGAGATTTCCCGCAAAATTATGCAGCTGGAAATTGAAGAAGCGGCACTGAAAAAGGAAACGGATACTCTTTCGCAGGAACGGCTAAAAGAAATGCAAAAGGAAATGGCCGACCTGCGCGAACAGTTCAAGGAAATGAAGGCCAAATGGGAAAACGAAAAGCAGGCGATTTCCAAAGTACAAAAGCTGCGAGAAGAGCTGGAAAAGGTCAACGCGGAAATTGAAAAGGCGGAACGCGAATACGACCTTAACAAGGCAGCGGAACTGAAATACGGCCGTCTGCCCGGGCTGACGAAGGAACTGGAAGCGGAAGAACAGATTGCCGAGCAGACTCAGCAGTCCGGTTCCCTGCTGCGCGACCGCGTAACAGAAGAGGAAATTGCACGGATTATCGGCCGCTGGACGGGAATCCCCGTTTCCAAACTGATGGAAAGCGAACGCGAAAAGCTGCTGCGGCTGGAGGATATTCTGCACGAACGCGTCATTGGACAGGAGGAAGCGGTGGAAAAGGTGTCGGAAGCCATCCTTCGTTCCCGCGCCGGAATTCAGGATCCAAACCGTCCCATCGGTTCATTCCTGTTCCTTGGGCCGACAGGCGTCGGCAAAACCGAGCTGGCCAAAGCGCTGGCGCAGGCGCTGTTTGACGACGAACACAACATGGTGCGTATCGACATGACTGAATACATGGAGAAATACTCCGTGTCCCGCCTGATTGGAGCGCCTCCGGGCTATGTCGGCTACGAAGAGGGCGGCCAATTGACGGAAGCGGTGCGCCGCCGCCCCTACTCCGTTGTTCTGTTTGATGAGGTGGAAAAGGCGCATCCCGACGTATTTAACATCCTATTGCAGGTACTGGATGACGGACGCATCACGGATTCACAGGGACGCACGGTGGATTTCAAAAACACCATCATCATTCTTACCTCCAACCTCGGTTCTGGCGCGATTCTGGAGGGAATCGACGCGGACGGCAAAATCAGCGACGAAGCGAAAAATCAGGTGCACGCCATGCTGAAGCAGCAGTTCCGCCCTGAATTTCTGAATCGCTTGGATGAAATCGTATTCTATAAACCGCTGACCCGGAACGAAATCGACCGGATTGTTGACCTGATGATGGCGGACTTGGAACGCCGTCTGGAAGAAAAGCAGCTTTCCGTAAAGCTGACCCCCGCGGCAAAGCAGTATATCGTGGACCAGGGATTCGACCCGGTGTACGGAGCACGGCCGTTGCGCCGCTTTATCCAGAGCAAAGTAGAAACGCTGATTGCAAAACGAATCATCACCGCAGATCTGAAACCACGCACGATTCTCACCGTCGATTACGATGGCGAAAAGCTGACGGTAGCAGAAGAATAAAATATACGCGCGGCCCCGGAGGAAAATTCTCCGGGGCCGCGCTTTTGCACCCCGCATAGAAGCCGATTCCGACTTCTATGCGGGGTGGGGTGCTTTGCAAAAACACTTTTATTTTTGGAATTAATATTCTTCCCTGGTTCCGCCAAATTCAGAAAGAACCAATCCTTTGTTGTGCTCCTCCGCCCAGCGGATGCTCCATTCGTTGGCGAAAATCAAAAGGAAATTGCCCTTCAAGTCCTGAATCCGCTTGGTGTCGGAAGTCAGGTTGAGCGTTTTCGGGTCAAGCCCCTCGTTTTCAATCCAGCGGATATACTGGTACGGTAGGCCTTCCAGACGGATATCGACGTTATACTCGTTTTTCAAGCGGTGTTCCAGCACGTCAAGCTGCAGAGAACCGACCACGCCAACGATGACTTCCTCCATACCGCCGCCCAAATCCTGAAAAATCTGGATGGCACCCTCCTGCGCAATCTGGGAAATTCCCTTTACAAACTGCTTGCGTTTCATGGTATCCATCTGGCGCACGCGGGAAAAATGCTCCGGTGCAAAGGTCGGAATACCGCTGTACTGGAATTTATGGCCCGGCGCGCAGATGGTGTCGCCAATCGAAAATACACCGGGGTCAAACACACCGATGATGTCGCCCGCATAGGCTTCCTCAATGATTTCACGCTCCTGCGCCATCAACTGCTGCGGCTGAGAAAGCTTCATTTTGCGGTCGCCCTGCACATGCAGGACTTCCATTCCCTTTTCAAACTTGCCGGAGCAGATACGCATAAAGGCAATGCGGTCGCGGTGCGCCTTGTTCATGTTTGCCTGAATCTTAAATACAAACGCAGAAAAATTCGGGTCAAACGGGTCAATAACCCCGACGTCCGCCTTACGCGGCAGGGGGGACGTGGTCATATTCAGAAATTCCTCCAGAAATGGTTCTACGCCAAAATTGGTCAGCGCCGAACCGAAAAACACCGGGGAGAGCTTTCCTGCACGAACTTGCTCCAGGTCGAACTCGTCGCCTGCGCCGTCTAATAGCTCAATATCGTCCACCAGCGTACGGTGGAAGTCCTCACCGATGAGGTTGTCCAACCCGTTGTCCGTCAGGTCAACCTGCGTCATCTCCACTTCCCGTGCGCCGCTTTCCCCCTTAAAGGCCAGAATCGCCTTACGGCTGCGGTCATACACGCCCTTGAACTCTTTTCCCGAGCCGATCGGCCAGTTGATGGGGTAGGTTTTAATTCCTAGCTCGTGCTCAATTTCCTCCATCAGGTCGAACGGGCTGCGGGCATCGCGGTCCATTTTATTAATAAACGTAAAAATCGGGATATTCCGCAGCGTGCAGACTTTAAACAGCTTCCGCGTCTGCTTTTCCACACCCTTGGAAGCGTCGATCACCATAACCGCGGAGTCCGCCGCCATCAGCGTGCGGTAGGTGTCCTCTGAAAAGTCCTCATGGCCGGGCGTATCCAGAATATTGATGCAGTAGTCGTGATAATGGAACTGCATAACAGAAGAAGTAACGGAGATTCCTCTCTGCTTTTCAATTTCCATCCAGTCCGAAACAACATGCTTCGCGTTTTTCTTCCCCTTTACCGTACCGGCAAGCTGAATGGCACCGCCGTACAGCAAGAGCTTTTCGGTTAATGTCGTTTTTCCCGCATCCGGGTGGGAGATAATCGCAAAAGTTCTTCGCTTTTTAATTTCATTTAAATAATCTGCCAAATTACTTCCTCCAGCGTGGGCTGTGCGCAAAAATTACCGCTCATCGGCGGCTGATTTGCAGACTAGCCCTGATGAAATACACACACTTGAATATTTTAAAACTTTTGCCTGAAATAATCAAATATTTTTTATAACTTTGCGATTTTCAAAAAATACACTTGAAAATATTGCTTTCTAAACTTTTCGATCGGCTTCGCATATTCCAATTCAATCAAGGCAAAAATGTATGCGGAGGCGATTAAATTGAAGCTGAAAAAATTAACAGCCGCTTTAACGGCTGTTGTTCTACTGTTTACCATTCAAACGTCGGCCTACGCGAAAAGCACCACCTATACGGTAGTATCCGGCGACTCCATGTGGAAAATTGCCGTAAAATATCAAATCGGCGTTTCCGAACTGATTAAAGCAAACCCTCAGATTTCCAACCCAAGCATGATTAAAGTCGGACAAAAAATCAATATTCCGGAAGCAAGCCCGCTCGCCGCTTATGAAACGGAAGTCATCCGGCTGACCAACCTGGAGCGCACAAAGCGCGGACTGCCTGCACTGACCACAAACTGGCAGCTTTCCCGCGTTGCGCGGTACAAGTCACAGGATATGATTAACAAAAATTATTTCTCCCATAATTCCCCGACTTATGGTTCTCCTTTTACCATGATGCAGAGTTTCGGATTAAAATTCTCTGCCGGCGGTGAAAACATTGCTTATGGACAGCGCACCCCTCAGGAAGTGGTAAATGCGTGGATGAATTCCCCCGGACACCGGGCCAATATTCTTTCGACCGCCTATACGCAGATTGGCGTCGGTGCGGCAAAGAAATCAAACGGCACACTGTACTGGACCCAGCAGTTTATACACCCGTATTAATCGACCAGAAATCAAAATGGAATCATAATAAAAACCGGTATATTTCAGCAACCCTTGGGTTTTGAAGTATACCGGCTTTTCTTTTGGTCCTTCCATATGATATAATAGGACAATCGGCTGCGGTTGATTTCTCTATTTTTTCGTATGATTCGGGAAAGCGGGATGTATTATGGCAACATTTTTTCTTTTGATGATTTATGCTGCGTTTATCAGCCTTGGGCTGCCAGACTCTTTGCTGGGTGTCGCGTGGCCGCTGATGTATCCGGAGTTCGGTGCTCCCCTGGGGTTTGCCGGATTCATCTCCATAATGATTTCATCGTGTACCATCATTTCGAGCTTATTCAGCAGCAGGGTCATCCGTCGTTTTGGAACCGGCAAGGTGACTTCCGTCAGCGTATTGATGACCGCGCTGGGCCTGCTGGGAATTTCGTTGTCGCCATCTGTGTACTGGCTGCTGCTGTTCGCCGTTCCTTTGGGATTGGGCGCAGGCGCGGTGGACTGCGGGCTAAACGAATATATGGCAGAGCACTACCACTCGATGCAGATGAGCTGGCTGCACTGCTTTTGGGGCGTGGGTGCAATGACCGGACCGGTCATTATGTCGCGCTTTATCGACAACCACGCTTCCTGGAGGAACGGATACCTAACCGTTTCCATCATTCAGCTTGTGCTTGCCGCACTTTTGTTTGCCACGCTGCCGCTTTGGAAAAAAATGAACCAGCAGAAAGCCGTAGAAACGCCGGAGGAAAACGCATCCGCCGACTCGGACGAGCCGGAAAGCACTTCCGTTTTCGCGCTGCTTCAAAAGCGCGGCGTTCTGCTTGCCATATTGAGCTTCACGTTCTATTGCGGGGTAGAAACCACTATGGGGCTGTGGGGAAGCAGTTTCCTGGTAAAAGGCAAAGCGATAGACGCGGCGACAGCCGCCGCATGGGTTTCTTCCTTTTATGGCGGAATCACGGTGGGGCGCTTCCTGAACGGTTTTGTAACATTGAAATTCAGTAATCCAAAACTGATCCGTACCGGTCAGGGCATTTTGCTGTTGGGCATTTTTCTGTTGCTGCTGCCGCTTCCCCGCACCGCCTGCCTGTTTGGTTTTCTGCTAATCGGCCTTGGCTGTGCCCCCATTTTCCCCTGTATGCTGCACGAAACGCCGGCACGGTTCGGCAAAACCATTGCCCAGCGGATTATGGGAATGCAGATGGCCGGGGCTTATTTCGGTTCCACCATTTTGCCGCCCATCTTCGGTTGGGTCGCTTCGCACAGCAGCTCTGCCCTGCTTCCGGTATTTCTCATCACATACGCGGCGGTCATGATTTTCTGTACTGAAAAGATTAATCTTTCTTTCAAAAAGAAGGATGAAGCTGCATCGAAAGCTTCCTGATTCCATATCCTAAAAGGCGCGGAGATTCCGCGCCTTTTTAATTTTTTCAATTTTCCTCTTTACAAGAACAAATGTTCTATGATATACTTTTATCGAATAAAAAGGCGTCGAAAAAAGAAAAACAACTCTTAGACAACTGCATTGAACTTTCGTGAAGGAGTTTCTCCTATGGATGTTTTTGATAAACTGAAAATTCTGACGGACGCGGCAAAATACGATGTGGCGTGCACTTCCAGCGGAACAGACCGCAAGGCGTCCTCCGGCGGAATCGGCAGCGCGGTATCGTGTGGAATCTGCCACAGCTTCGCCGCCGACGGCCGCTGTATTTCGCTATTAAAGGTCCTGATGACCAACTCCTGCGTTTATGACTGCAAATATTGTGTGAACCGACGTTCCAATGATACACCGCGCGCCGCCTTTACCCCGCGCGAGCTTGCGGAACTGACCATTAATTTTTACCGCCGTAATTACATTGAGGGCCTTTTTCTCAGTTCGGGCGTGCTGAAAAATCCGGATTATACCTGTGAACAAATGATTGAAGCCATACGGATTTTAAGGGAAGAATATCACTTTTCCGGATATATTCACGCTAAGGCCATTCCCGGAGCCGACAGCGCGCTGATTGAGCGGCTGGGGCTTTTGGTCGACCGCATGAGCGTAAACATTGAGCTGCCATCCCAAAAGAGCCTGCAAACGCTAGCTCCCGACAAATCCAAACATTCGATTCTCGCGCCCATGGGGTTCATTCAAGACCGGATGCAGGAAAACCGCACCGACCTGGTGAAATACCGTCATGCACCGAAATTCGTGCCCGCAGGGCAGAGCACCCAGATGATTGTGGGCGCAACCCCGGAAACGGATTTCCAGATTCTAAACCTTGCTGAAGGGCTTTACAAAAAATACCGCCTAAAGCGCGTGTTTTTTTCCGCTTATATTCCGGTTGTGGAAAATGCCCTGCTTCCCTCCAAGGAAAGCAAGCCGCCGCTTCTCCGGGAGCACCGGCTGTACCAGGCGGACTGGCTGCTCCGTTTTTATGGATTCCGCGCCAATGAAATTCTGGACAGCGACCACCAGAGTTTTAACCCCTATATTGACCCCAAGTGCAACTGGGCGCTGAATCATATGGAATTCTTCCCAATCGAAGTCAACCGCGCTTCCTATGAAGAGCTGCTGCGTGTCCCCGGCATTGGCGTACGGAGCGCACAGCGCATTATTGTCGCCCGCAGGACTGGACCGCTCCATTTTGATGGCTTGAAAAAACTTGGCGTGGTGCTGAAACGCGCACAGTATTTCATCACCTGCTGCGGAAAAATCGCGGACGGGCTGAAAATTACACAGGACGCTGCCCTGCGCTCGCTGATGTCGGAAACCGCGCTCGGAACGCTGCGCCAAAATCTTCCTGATACAGTGCCGGAACAGCTTTCGTTCTTTACGAACCCCAACCCAACAAAGGAGGATCTTCAAAAATGCCTGACGGGTCAAATCTGATTTATCAGTACGACGGCAGCTTTGAAGGACTGCTCTGCTGTGTATTTGAAAGCTATGAAAAAAAGGAAGTTCCGCTGGACATTATCGTTGCCGACACACCCCAAACCACATTGCTCCCCATAAGGGACATTGTTACCGATGAGGAAAAAGCCCGCAGGGTTCTTGTTTCAATTCCGAAAAAAATGGGAAAGGAAACGCTGGATTTTATCCGCCACGCATTTCTGACCTGCCTGCCGCACAAAGAAAAGGAAATCCTGCTGTTTTTACGTCTGGGATACCGAGTGGGCAATTCCGTGCTGAACCTGCTGACAAATGACACGGTGCACACGCTGACAAAAGCGGTAAAATATCTGAATAACGAAAGCAACCAGTTCCGGCAGTTTATCCGGTTTTCCATCTTTCAGGGCGCGATGGTTGCGGAAATTGAGCCGAATAATTTTGTACTGCCGTTATTAGTGGAACACTTTCGAAACCGCTACCCAGAAGAAAAATTCCTAATTTATGACAAATCGCACGGTATGGCACTGATTTACCAGCCGTATCACGCCGAAATTGTGGCGATTGAGTCGCTGGAACTGCCGGAACCGGACGAGGAGGAGTACTATTTTCAGGATTTGTGGAGGCTGTTCTACAATACCATTGAGGTGGAAGGGCGGCACAACCCGAAATGTCGCATGAGTCACATGCCGAAGCGCTACTGGAAATATATGACGGAATTTGCCCCGCCGCACCGCAAGCGGCCTGGTATGGAGCCAAAATACGAACCAAATCCCGTATTGCTCTCCTCCCCGCCCGCGCGGCCCGACACGCCTCTTCTACCGGACGGGCAGGGTTAGAATACAAAATTATGAACAGAATATCTACCCCGTAAACCGTTACCCACGGCACAACTGAGAGTTTTCAAACCACAATAAAATCCCCCTCCCAAATGTTTTGGCAGGGGGATTTTATTGTAAAATAAGGATGATGATAGGATGAACATCGGCAAAAGAAGCCGTGTTGCTTGCATCAATTCTTCAGATATGCGGACAGGGTTGCAAGTTGGTCGGAATACTCCGGTAAAATTGCAGGAATACGAATCTCGTTTTCGAAGGATTCGGCTCCGATCCCAGTGGACGCAAACAGAAGCATAAACAGCATCCCCGTCTGAATCCAGTAAATTGTTACGTCTGTCATGCCATGAACCGCAACCGCGGCCAGCATCGCGATCACCAGAATATTCATATCTGTGCAGGTGTGGTTATGGAAACGGAGCGACAGCAGTTTCAGCTGTGCAATCACATAAATACCGAAGGCACCAAGACCGACAAAGCCGTAATTCAGCAAGGTGTCCAGCAGAAGATTATGACAGTGGTACGTTTGGTAGCCACCATATTGCTCGTAAATCATTTGATAGGACATTGCGCCGGTTCCCATAAACGGATGACGCATAATTCCTTTCAGCGCCGTACTCCAGATGGAAAGGCGCTGCGTGCAGGTCGTGTCAAGCGCAATAATTCCACGTGGAAACAAGGATGGAACCAACAGACAGGCGATGGACAGCAAAACCGTAACCGCCAAAAAGCCCGCCATTATTTTATACTGTTTTTTCAGGAACAAAAAGGTCAGAACCGCACAGCCGGTCGCAAGCAGGGCGGACACACTGGCGGCAAGATAAAGCCCCACCAGGTTCAGCGCAATCACGCCAAAATAAAAGCCCATTTTCCGCTTGTTGGTGAATGCGCGGTAAAGCGCAATAATCACAATGAATTCAATCATCATGCCATAAGTATTGGCGTTGTGGAACACCGAAACGGGCCGGTAGGCGGGCGCGGCCGCATACGCGGAAACTTTTTGGTAAATGGCAATTCCGGCACACCAAATGCTGGCGGTACAAGCCAAATCCAACACTTTGTGAAACAGTTCGGGCGTCATAACGCTTTTCACATAAAAGCCGGTGATTACAACTGCTATCAGAACCATTTCATAAAGCATACCCCAGTAGTTGCTGTAAACTGCGGCAACAAAAAACGGAACAATTAAAATGCCCAGCAAATATCCGGTGTACGGAGCGGAAAAAGCCTTCACCCTCATCTGGTAATTCATCATTGTCATAACCGCCACAAGGCAGACCGAAGCCACGCTGAAATAGAACGGCATAAAAAGCGAAATGGTTAACAGGAAAAGGATCGCTTCTTCTTTTGTTTCTGCAAAAGGCTTCGCCTTTTCAGCAACAAAATTCATCACAGTAGTGATAAGGGTCCATCCCCTTTCTTTACATAAATCCTATACTATGTATTCTAATATGCTTCCAACCACAGTCTTAAATTATACCACAACATAATTGGTTAACAAGATGAATATTCAAACGAAAGTGATAGAGGCGAAAGGATTAAATTGGTGAAATTGACGAAAATTATTACGAATATTTAAAGAATTTGCCGCAACCTGTTTTATTCAAACTACCCCTTGGCTATAATATTATGGGTTAAATTAAGGTTAATAATTCACGAATTGAAAAATTGGAGAGCAATCAATGGACGATACAAGTACTATGCAGGGGTTATCGCCAGACGAGGTAGAGGAACGAAAACAAAAGGGTCTGGTCAATAGCGATGAAGACATTAAAACGAAAACAATCGGGAGAATTATCCGTGACAACCTATTTACGCCGTTTAACATTTTAAACGCCGTATTGGCAGGGCTGATCCTGTTAGTCGGCTCCTATAAAAACCTTCTTTTCATGGGAGTCATTGTTTCCAATATCCTGATTGGAACGTTCCAGGAAATCCGAGCAAAAAAAACGATAGACCGGCTTTCTTTAATCGCCACGCCGAAAGTACATGTGGTGCGGGGCGGAGAGAAGCAGGAACTGAACATCAGCGAACTGGTCATAGATGATATTCTTCTTCTGGCCGCTGGGAACCAGGTGTGCGCCGACTGCGTCGTGGTAGACGGCGAATGCGAAGTCAACGAATCCCTGATTACGGGAGAGTCGGACCCTGTGGTGAAAAAGAAGGGCGACCACCTGCTGAGCGGCAGTTTTCTCTCCAGCGGCAACTGCCACGCGAGAGTCGAGCATATCGGTGCGGACAATTACGCGACAAAAATCACGAAGGAAGCCAAATACCTGAAAAAACCGAACAGCGAAATTATGCAATGGCTGAACCGCATTATAAAATGGATCGGCCTTGGCATTATCCCGGTTGGGCTGATGCTGTTCGCCAAACAGTATTTTATCATTCACGCCTCGTTCTCCCAGTCCGTCATCAGCACGGTGGCGGCGCTGATCGGCATGATTCCCGAAGGTCTGGTGCTTTTAACCAGCGTCGTTCTGGCAGTCAGTGTGGTTCGCCTAGCCCGGCACAAGGCGCTGGTACAGGATCTTTACTCCATTGAAACTCTGGCCCGCGTGGACACGCTCTGCCTGGACAAAACCGGAACCATCACAGAGGGCGTAATGCAGGTGGACACTATTGTCCCCCTTGCCTCTGTATCACGCAAGCAGGTGGAAGATGCGGTCGCCGCGCTGGTGGATACACTGAACGATGAAAATCCGACCAGCAGCGCGCTGCGGCAGCTTGGGCTGGAAACCCCGCAGTGGACCTGTTCTGGAACGGTTCCGTTTTCTTCCGCCCGAAAATGGAGCGGCGCATCCTTTGAAGAGGCTGGCAGCTTTCTGATGGGAGCCGGGGAATTTATTCTGAAAGACGCATTTGAATCCATTCGGCCGCAGGCGGACGGGTACGCAAAGCGCGGGCACCGGGTGCTCCTTCTAGCGCATTCCAGACAAAAGCTGAGCGACCGGGAACTGCCCCAAGAAATTACACCGCTTGCGCTCATCCTGCTGAGCGACCGGATACGGAAAAGCGCCCGGGCCACTTTGGAGTATTTCTCCGACCAGGGCGTCGACATCAAAATTATTTCCGGGGACAATCCGGTTACGGTTTCCAATATTGCGCGGCGCGCAGGCCTTTGGAACGCGGACAATTACGTAGATGCCTCCACGCTGAAAAGTTATGAAGATATTATGGAGGCGGTGCGGAAATACAGTGTCTTTGGCCGCGTTACTCCGCAGCAAAAGCACGACATGATTAAGGCGCTGAAAGAACAGAATCACATCGTAGCTATGACGGGAGATGGCGTAAATGACGTGCTGGCGCTCAAAGAAAGCGATTGCAGCATCGCCATGGCCTCCGGAAGCGATGCATCCAGAACGGTATCGCAGGTTGTTCTGCTGGATTCTGACTTTTCCAGCATGCCCCGTATTGTGGCTGAAGGGCGGCGCTCCATCAACAACTTACAGCGTTCGGCCGCCCTCTATATTGTAAAAGCGCTGTTTTCCATTATCATCGGCGTTCTGTTTATTTTCATTAACGCAACGTATCCATTCCAGCCCATTCAATTTACCCTAATTAACGCCCTTACCATCGGATTTCCGTCCTTTATTCTGGCACTGGAACCGAACAAGGAAAGAATTCAGGGAAAATTCAGCGTCAACGTGCTGAAAAAATCCATTCCGGGGGCGCTGGCTATGATCACCAATATTGTTGTGCTGGTCTCCATTGCCTCGTTCTTCGGGTTTAACCAAAGCCAGGTTTCCACGCTCGCAGTGATTATTACCGGTTACACCGGGCTATTGATCCTGTTTCGCATTTGTATGCCGTTTGATGCGAAGCGGACGGTTCTGTTTGCCATGATGGTGCTGATTTTCGCCGTGGCGCTTTCCACGTTCCAATCGTTCTTCTCGGTGATTCCCATTACCCTGCCCATGTTTATCGTCCTTATTCCGATGATGATTCTGGCTCTGTGCCTGATGGTCGTCGTCCTGCAGACGATTGACCGGCTTGCCACGCGAAAATTGCGCCGGCGCGCACAGCGGCAATGGATCCGCCTGATGCGTACAGTACGGTAATTAACGCCCTCCCTTTCCCGGGAGGGTATTTTGGTAAGCAGAAAAACTGAACAGCTCTCAAACCGATGGGCGCGAAAGCAAAATATACGAAAAAGGCGGCGCAAAATGGGAATCCATAAAAATCCCGTTTGCGTCGTCTTTTCTTTTCTTTATGTTTATTTTTTAAAGATGTTTTTCACCATGGCAATTTCGCTCTTTGTGGGAATAAACAACCGATAAAACGGTGTTTTGGTAAAGGTGCAGAAAATCACAATGGAAACAAGCCCCTGAAGGGAGAGGGAAGCCGAGGTTGCCATTGCCACACCATTGACGTCATAGAGCGGTATGAACAGAAAGGAAAACACCAGATTCGAGGCAATACCAAGCGCCGTGGGAATGATGTTCAGTTCGGGCCTGCCGTAGGCGGCAATCGAATTGTTCAGCACCTTGGCGTAGGAAATCAGAATTGCGCCGACAATCAGGTACTTCAGCGGACCAAGCGCTCCGACATATTTGGGGAAAATGACCGGAACCAGCAAATTAGAAACCCACACCAGCAGAACGGCGGACACCGTGGTGATATAGGTAACGATTTTGCAGGAAATAATCGTAAGCTTTTGCTTATCCTGCTGCTCCTGCATCGAAGCGATGCGGGTCATGATTACCACACTGACGGCATCCGGAAGAATCCATACCTGCTGCATTAAGGTATAAGCAGTATTGTAAACACCGAAAATCGCGGTGCCAAACCGGCCCTGAACGATATAATTTCCTACCTGCATATTTAAATAGTTCAATACGGTGCTGACATGGGACTTCAGGCTGTATTTCACCATGCTTCCGGTATGCACGGGAATATCGTCCGCGGGGGCAGGCTGCGGCTGCGGACTGTTCCAGCGTTTCACGAAATACAGGGACAGCAGAATTAAAAAGATGGAAATCGCGACCGTGCCCCAGACCCAGACCGCCGCGGAGGGGCGCAGGAACACCGCCACAGCCAGAAGCGTCACCAGAACTTTCTGCAGCAGCAAAAGCATGTTATAAGATTTGAATTTGTTTTCTCCACGCAGAACACAGGTGGAAATGTTCAGCACAAAGGAGCTGACTGCATAAATTACGATGGCAGCCAAATACGGCGCGGGAGTTTCATAAAACGAAGCACTGCTGCGGAACAGGATGACCACCAAAGTACCGATAACGGCAATCGCGGCCGAAATGCCCAAGGTCAGTTTTTTAATTGTGTATCCGGTATTCTTAATCGTATAGCGCGCGACAAAATAAGTCACGGCGGAATTCAGGGTCACACCCAAAATGCTGCTGAATCCCCCACCCCAAAGCTGAACGGTATTATACAAACCTTTAATGGACGGCTGAACACGGTTTAAAACAAGAAACGATGAAATTATGGTAATGACGGCGCCGATCGCATTGGTTCCAAACGTATTCAAGGAATCACGGACGATTGAACTTCTGTTTTTTTTCATTCGGTATGCTCCTATAAGGTTAATTGCAAAGCGCTGCGGCTTGTACGGCTTCGCCATGGAAACATTTCTGGATTCTCCCCGCGTGTTTGGCTAAGTAAATCAGCCGCCTGTAAAACTGCAGTCCTGTTTTACGGGTTTCCGAGCAAAGCAGCATTATTATAGCACCTGCGTTTGAGGATAACAAGAAAATTATCAATGCAAAAATCCGGCGGCACAGGCCTAAGCCCCGCCGCCGGATAAAAATTTCAGTAAATCAGCTGAATATTCATATTCCCTTTTCCAAGTGACTGCGCTCCAACGCCGCGCGCACGGCAAAATACAGAGGAACCCCAATCGTGTCCGCAATTACCGCGTTCGTCAGGGTAGCGGTCAGCTTTGTCAGGATTACCACATTCGCGGCCTCCCCAGTGGAGCCAAGAAAAATCAGCTTTGCATAAGAATAGCCCAGGTAAAGCACGCAGTAGCTCAGCGAGCCCACTACCGCCGCGGCAATGATGCGGACAAGCTTTTTGGCTTTATGATCCCCGCCGTAGGCGACCACACCACAGATAAACGCCATTAAAAATTTTGTGATTAGCGTAACCGGCGCACTGGATGCCCACCCACTAACCAAATCGAACAGGAAGGAGCCGATGCCCGACGCCAACCCGCCATACACGGGGCCGAGCAGCAATCCCGATAGAATGCAGAATACGTTTTCGAAGCCGATCATAGTTTTGTCCGTGCCGGCTACGATTTGTACCTTAAAAAACATCGTGGCCAGAAAGACCAGAGCACCCATTAACCCGGTCAAGGTAAGGTTTACCGTCGTATTCCGCTTGTTTGAATTTAATTTCATGTTATACTTCTGCCTCCAATGCAAATCGATCTTAAAGACTTATTGAAAAAGCGCCCCTACCTGCTTTTTGATGCGGAGCCGGTCCAACGCGTTGCCGACCAGAAGATAAACAGCGGCGCTGGCACCCGCCTGAACCAAATTCGCAGGAATTTCCACCAGCGGGGAAACGAAGCTGTGATAAAAAATCACTTGGGTCAAATAATAACCGGCAACACAAATAATCCCTGCCACCGCGGACGCTGCCGCGTTGCGTTTCGACACAATCTTGTTTCCCGTCGAAGCAAAACACAGCACCATCGCCGACTTAATCACCAGGGTTGGAAGGGCATATGCCACACTGCCGGTCAGCAAATCGGAAAGCGCCTCCCCAATTCCGCCCGCCGCCACAGCAAACGGCGCGGGCAATATACTTGCGGCAAGATACAGGAACGCATCGCCCAAATGAATGTACCCGCCGGTTGCCGGGGTGGGAATATGAAGCGCGTAAGCGGTCACGACAAAAATCAGTGCGGCAAACAAGGCCGTTAGAACCGCCGTCTTTGTGGATTTCCTTTCGCTGGTTTTCATAAAGAACACGATCCTTTCTCCGCCATGCGGAGGTTCCGGCCATTGAACGAAGCCGGATTTCCTCCTGAATTGAAAAAGTGCATTTTTCAAACTCCGCATGGTTGTATGACTTTCGAACTGTGATATAATAGTATCGTAAAACTGTTTCTATTAAAATACACAGTTTATAAAAATTTAATCAGTACAGTTTTTAGCATGGAGGAATCTATAACCAATGACCTATGACTATATTTTGCTGGACACCGGTTCTAGCGTACCACTCTATCAGCAGCTTTACCTTGCCGTAAAAAACGCCATTGAGGCGGGACACCTTGCCAAGGGAGAAAAGCTTCCCTCCATCCGAAAGCTGGCGGGGGACTTAAAGCTGAGTTGCACCACGGTGGAAGCGGCCTATCAGCAGCTTTGCGTGGAGGGGTACCTTACCGCCCGCCCGCAGAGGGGGTACTTTGTCCTTTCTGCGCCAAAAAGCGAAGCATTGCCCCTTCGTCCCGCGGCCATCCGCAGGCCAGAACAGGCGCAGAAAATTCGCTACAATTTTGGTAGTGACTGCGTGGACACCTCCTATATCGATCTAAAAATCTGGCAGCGGCACATCCGCGAAGTCCTAAATCGGCAGGAAGTCATCGCCTCCTACGGCGACCATCAGGGAGAATGGGAACTGCGTGAGGCACTTTCCGCCTACAGTTATGGAGCGCGCGGTGTGATTGCCTCGCCGGAACAGATCGTCATCGGCGCGGGCACGCAGCCGCTGCTGTCGATTCTGTGTGGCCTGCTCAGGGGGGCGGACGAACGGATTGCGCTGGAGGAACCGGGTTTTCTGCAGGCGGAGCAGATATTTTCTGACTGCGGCCTGCAGGTGCTCCGCCTGCCTGCGGACGATTCCGGCATCCGCATGGACGCTCTGCGCGAAAGCGGTGTGAAGCAGGTGTTCGTCAGCCCTTCCAACCGCATACAAACCGGAACAGGCATCCCCGTCAGCCGGCGGTACGAACTGTTGGACTGGGCGCGGGAAACCGGCGGGATTTTGGTGGAGGACGACTACAACGGCGAACTGCGTTACAACGCCCGCCCCATTCCCGCCATGCAGGGAATGGACCGCGCTCAGACGGTCGTTTATATTGGTTCCTTTTCCAAGCTGCTGCTTCCCTCTGTACGCATTGGCTACATGGTTCTGCCGGAACGGCTCCTGGAACTGTACCAAACTCGCGTGGCGCGTTACAATCAAACCGCTTCCAAAACGGAGCAGCTCGCACTGAGCCGCTACATTCGGGAAGGGCAGTTGGAACGGCAGCTCCGCCGTCTGCGCAAGCGTTACGCGGCTAAAAGCTTCGCGCTGATTCAGGCGCTGAAAAACGCGTTTGGCAGCCACACGGAGATTCTTCTTCAGGAAACCCCTCTGTGTGTAAACCTTCGCCTTCACACATCTTTGCCAGGAAGCACACTCTGTGAAATTGCCGCGCGAAACGGCGTGCGCGTCATGCCAGAAAAAGGCGTTTCTTCGGGGGTTGTCCTCGGCTTTGCCGGAATCCCGCTGAACGACATAGAACCGGCGGTTCAGCGTTTGAAAGAAGCCTGGGGCGATGTGGTTTCTGGAAACCACTAATCCCGACTTAAGGCAGCAATTCAAAGCTGCGAATCTTCTGACCTTAGCCGCTTTCGATTTGCTTTCCTTATCGGTTACCTTGCTACTGTCGGTATTCTCCCTCCCTCGCCTTCTATTGTTATCTTTCCCATAAAGTAGTAAAATGGGAAAAAGCGAACCATTTTTACCATTGATACATTTATATAAGGATAAAGGAGTAAAAAAAATGAGAGCCTACGAACGACTTTTCAATTATGTTGCATACAACACCACTTCCGATGAAGCGGCGGACGAAGCCGTATGCCCCAGCACCGAAAACCAGAAAATTCTTGCCCAGGCGCTGGTAGAAGAAATGAAACGCCTCGGCATGGAAGACGCCCACATGGACGACTTTGGTTATGTTTACGGTACGCTCCCCGCAAATACCGAAAAGGAAGTACCCGTCATTGGCCTGATTGCCCACATGGACACCAGCTCTTCCGCCAGCGGGGAAAACGTGCATCCGCACATCGTTTCAAACTACGACGGCGGAGATATTGTGCTGAACCAGGAAAAAAACATTGTCTTAAGCCCGAAGCAGTACGCGCATCTTTCCGATTACGTCGGTCAGGATCTGATTGTAACCGACGGCACTACCCTGCTGGGCGCGGACGACAAAGCCGGCATTGCAGAAATTCTGACCGCTGTGGAACGGCTGAATCAGGAATCCATTCCGCACGGCAGGATTCCCGTCGCCTTTACGCCGGATGAGGAAATCGGACGCGGCGCTGACCGGTTCGACGTGAAAAATTTCGGCGCGCAGTTCGCCTACACGGTGGATGGCGGAAAACTTGGGGAAATAGAATACGAGAATTTCAACGCGGCGGCGGCAACCGTAACGGTTCACGGCGTGAACATTCACCCCGGCGAAGCAAAAAATAAGATGAAGAACGCACTGTTGATGGCGATAGAATTCAACTCCATGTTACCTCCGAACGAAATCCCCGCCTGCACGGAAGGTTACGAGGGGTTCCATCATCTTTCGCACATGGAGGGAGAGGAAGAGCTCGCCACACTGCGCTATATCATCCGCGACCATAACCGTGCCCAGTTTGAGGCAAAGAAAGCACGGTTTGCAAAAATTGCGGATTATCTGAATGAAAAATACGGCGAAGGCACCATTGAACTGACGCTGTGTGATTCCTACTATAATATGAAAGAAAAAATCGAACCGCATATGTTTTTAATCGACCGGGCAAAACAGGCGATGACCGACGCGGGCGTCACGCCGAAAATCGTTGCCATACGCGGCGGAACCGACGGAGCGCGCCTGTCCTTCATGGGCCTTCCCTGCCCAAATCTCTCCACGGGCGGTCACAATTACCACGGCCGGTTTGAATACATCCCCGTTCAGTCCATGGACCGTATGGTGGAGGTTCTGATCAACCTGATGAAAGTATCCTGATTTAAAAACATATCTTTCCCGCCCAAAAAGTTCAGAAAACCGAAGTCTCTTTTCTCCACTAAGAGTGGACTTTATCGATGTAACAGATTAAAATTTTAATGTAAATTTGCAAGTTGTGTTGTAACGCTATGCATATTATGTTATAATAATTCTTTAAAGGCGGCCTTGTTGGCCAAATTACGACAGCGTGCCGCAAAATGCGGGAACCGATGCATTTGTTTCGTTGAAATCCCATTAGATTTCGGTATTTTGCATCTCTTCCAAGCGTGCGGCCGGTTCGATTTTGTGCTTTCAGGCAGCTTTTCTGCCGTTTCCGTCATGACCAAGCAGATGGCTTGAATTTCAAGCCGGTCTTCCGGGAACCGGTTCTAAAGTCAATGACCACCCATAGGGAACCGTCCTGTGGGCAGCCATAGGCTTTGACCGTAATTGGCAAAAAAAGAAAGCGATTAAAGGGGTTAAGTGGAAAATGATTCGTATCAATCAGTATCGCACCCATGTGTGCGGTGAAATCAGCGAAAACGACATTGGTAAGGAAGTACGCGTCGCAGGCTGGGTTGAAAGCATCCGCGATCACGGCGGCGTTCAGTTCGTCGACCTGCGCGACCACTACGGCGTAGTTCAGCTTGTAATTCATAATGAAGCTCTGCTGAATAACGTAACAAGAGAAAGTACCATAACCGCTTCCGGCGTCGTGATTCTGCGCGACGAAGACACAATTAACCCCAAAATAAATACCGGCACCGTCGAGGTTAAGGTAGAGACCTTGACGGTGCTTGGCAAAGCGCTTTCCAATCTGCCTTTTGAAGTAGGATCCTCCCGCGAAACCAAGGAGGACGTCCGTTTGAAATACCGTTACCTCGATTTGCGCAACCCACAGGTGCACAATAATATTGTGCTGCGCTCTAAGGTGATCTCTTTCCTGCGCCAGACCATGACGGAACTGGGTTTTCTGGAAATCCAGACCCCAATTCTTTCCGCATCGTCGCCGGAAGGGGCACGCGATTACCTGATTCCAAGCCGCCGCCATCAGGGCAAATTTTATGCGCTGCCGCAGGCTCCGCAGATTTTTAAGCAGCTTTTAATGGTTTCGGGCTTTGACCGTTATTTCCAGATTGCGCCGTGCTTCCGCGATGAGGATGCACGCGCCGACCGTTCCCCCGGCGAATTCTATCAGCTTGATTTTGAAATGGCATTCGCCACGCAGGAGGATGTATTTGCCGTTGCCGAGGAAGTGCTGAGCAAAACCTTCGCACAGTTTTCGGACAAGGAGGTTTCCAAGCCTCCGTTTGTGCGGATTCCTTATGCGGAATCCATGCTGAAATACGGAACGGATAAACCCGACCTGCGCAATCCGCTGGAAATCATCGATATTTCCGACCTGTTTGTGGAAACGGATTTCAAACCGTTTAAAGGCAAAACCGTGCGCGCCATTAACGTGCCGGATTGTGTAAGCCAGCCAAAGAGCTTCTTTGAATCCATGCTGAAATTCGCGGAATCCATCGGCATGAAAGGCTTGGGGTACATTAGTGTCACCGCGGACAACGAATACAAAGGGCCGATTAACAAATACCTTTCCGAAGAGGACCGCGCGGAGCTCATCCGCCGTTCCGGCTTGAAACCCGGCTGCGTCATCTTCTTTATAGCCGACGACCGGGAAACCGCGCCCAAACTGGCCGGCCAAATCCGCACCGAGCTGGGCCGCAGGCTGAATTTAATTGACGAAAATTCCTATAAAATGTGCTTTATCGTTGACTTCCCCATGTACGAAATCGACGAGGAAACCGGCAATTACGCCTTTACGCACAACCCATTTTCCATGCCGCAGGGCGGAATGGACGCGCTGCAGAACAAACGCCCCGACGAAGTGCTGGCGTACCAGTACGATATTGTCTGCAACGGCGTGGAGCTTTCCTCCGGTGCGGTGCGCAACCATGACATTGAAATCATGAAAAAGGCGTTTGAAATTGCCGGATATACCGAAGAGGACATCCAATCAAAGTTTACCTCGTTGTACCACGCGTTCCAGTACGGAGCCCCGCCGCATGCCGGCATGGCCCCCGGCGTGGACCGTATGATTATGCTGCTGACCGGCGAAGAAAATATCCGCGAGGTCATCGCATTCCCGATGAACTCCAATGCACAGGATGTGCTGATGGGCGCACCGAACGAGGTCACCGAGCAGCAGCTGCGCGAAGTGCACATTAAACTGAGAAAATAAACCGCAAGGAGGGCTTTTCGTGGTCACCTATGAGGAAATACGCAAAATCGCCCGGCTGGCCAAACTTTCGGTCAGCGACGATGAGCTGGACCGCCTGACAAAAGATATGAGCGAAATCATCGGATTTGCCGACACGATTAATGCCGTCAGCCCCGATGCTTCCGACTTTGACAATATCAACAACCTTTCCAACGCATTCCGTGAAGACACGGTTGTGCCTTCCTATGACCAGGAAGAAATTCTAAAAAACGCGCCAAATCAGGAAGATGGATATTTCCTGGTTAAAAAGCGCGTATAGGAGGCCGCTATGGAAGGAAAAATTAAAAAAATCAGCCGAATGCTGGCTTCCAAAGAAATCAGCTGTACGGAACTGACCCAACAATATCTTGCCGCCATGGAACGCGACGACGGCAAGCTGAACGCTTATGTAAAACGTACGCCAGACGCGGCGCTGCAAGCCGCGAAGGCCGTTGATCAAAAAATTGCCGCGGGGGAAGCCCTTTTTCCCCTGGAAGGCATTCCAATGACATTAAAGGACAATATTTCCACCAAAGGCATTGAAACCACCTGCTGCTCCAAAATTTTGAAGGGCTACGTTCCCATTTACGACGCGACGGTATGGGAAATTCTGCAAAAGCAGAACGCCGTTCTGCTGGGCAAAACCAACATGGATGAATTTGCCATGGGGTCTTCCTGTGAAACCTCGTGCTTTGGCGGCGCGAAAAACCCGCATAACCTTGCCCATGTGGCGGGCGGAAGCTCCGGCGGGGTCGCTTCTGCCGTTGGGGGCAACCTGGCCGTTTATGGTCTCGGTTCCGACACAGGCGGTTCCATCCGCCAGCCGGCCAGCTTCTGCGGCTTGGTCGGCTTAAAGCCGACTTACGGCGCGGTTTCCCGCTACGGGTTGATTGCTTACGCTTCCAGCTTTGACCAGATTGGCCCGATTACCTCCACTGTGGAGGATGCCGCCCTGGTTTACGACGCGATCTCGCTTTACGACGAACGGGATTCCACCTCTAGTGGAAGAAAGGGTGCGCCGACCGCGCAGTCCCTAGTCAACCCCATCAAAGGAATGAAAATCGGCATTGCAAAAGAATATTTTGAGGGCATCCGCGATGACGTACGCACGGCGGTGGAAGAAGCAATACGAGTCTATGAATCGCTCGGCGCAGAAATCGTCCATTTCGATATGCCATCCCTAAAATACAGCCTGCCGGTTTATTACATTCTGGCCTGTGCAGAGGCTTCCTCCAATCTAGGCCGGTATGACGGCATCCGCTACGGCTACCGCACCGACCATTACGCCGACCGCAACGAAATGGTTTGCAAAACGCGCAGCGAAGGCTTCGGCGAAGAAGTCAAACGCCGGATTCTGCTTGGAACTTATGTGTTAAGTTCCGGCTATTACGACGCCTACTATAAAAAGGCGCAGAACCTGCGCGGTACATTGGTTCACGCATTTGAAGACGCGTTTCAAAAATGCGATGTGCTGCTCGCCCCCACCGTTCCCATGACTGCATTTCCGCAGAATTTTACCGCGCAGGACCCGGTCGAAACCTACCTAACCGATATTTGCACCGTTCCGGTGAACATTGCTGGTCTGCCCGCCGTTTCCATCCCCTGCGGTTCCGATGCCGCCGGACTGCCCATTGGCATGCAGCTGATCGGCAACCGCTTCTGCGAGGGAACCATCCTCAACGCGGCGTATCAATATGAAACCGCCGTCGGGGAACATGTTTTCCGCACTGCAGATATGGGAGTATCCGTCTGAAACGGTTCAGGCGGAGAGAGAAAGGATGGTTATGGGCATGAAACAATACGAACTGGTCTGCGGCCTTGAAACGCATGTTGAACTTTCCACCAAAACAAAAATTTTCTGCTCCTGCACCACGGAATTCGGCGGCGAACCCAACACCCACTGCTGCCCTGTGTGCATCGGGCTTCCCGGAACACTGCCAAAGCTGAACCGAACCGTTGTGGACTACGCCATTATGGCAGGCCTTGCCACCCACTGCGAAATCAGCCATATTTCGAAAATGGACCGCAAAAACTATGTCTACCCCGACCTGCCAAAGGCTTATCAGATATCCCAGTATGATATGCCACTATGCAAAAACGGCTATATTGAGCTTTCCAACGGACGGAAAATCCGCATTACCCGCATTCATATTGAAGAGGATGCGGGCAAGCTGGTGCATCAGCGTGGCAATGTATTCGTCGACTACAACCGCGGCGGCGTTCCGCTGATTGAAATCGTTTCGGAACCGGATATTCGCAGCATTGACGAAGCAAAGGAATATCTGGAGCAGCTTCAGATGATTATGCGCTACATCGGCGTTTCCGACTGCAAAATGCAGGAAGGTTCCCTGCGCTGTGACGTGAACATTTCTGTGCGGCCGAAAGGCACGGAAACACTCGGCACTCGTACAGAAATCAAAAATATGAACTCCTTTACGCATATGACCAAAGCGATGGATTACGAAATCAACCGCCAGATTGACCTGTTGGAAAGCGGCGAGGAAGTGATTCAAGAAACCCGCCGTTACAATGAAGAAGACGACTGCACCGAAAGCATGCGCGGCAAAGAAGACGCAAACGACTACCGCTACTTCCGTGAACCCGATTTAGTTACCATCAACGTTTCCGAAGAGGAAATTGCGCGGTTAAAAGCGCGCGTGCCGGAGCTTCCGCGTGAAAAAATGCAGCGTTATATCAGCGAGTTGTGCCTGCCCGAGGCGGACGCGCTGCAGCTCTCCAAATACCGCAGAATTGCGGAATTCTTTGAAGAAGCCTGCGATGGCGTAAAGAATCCGAAGGTTGTTGCAAACTGCATCATTGGGCAGATGTTCAGCCGCATGGACACCGACGCGGCCAAGGAATCGTTCGAGGTTGCCATTACGCCGAAGCAGCTAAAAGAGCTGGTACTCCTGTTGGACGCTGGGAAAATTCGAAACAACCTGATGAAATCCACGCTGGAAAAAATGCTGGATACCGGAAAATCCGCGGACGCTTTCCTGACGGAAAGCGATTTGGCCGGTCTGGACGACAATGCCCTGCGGGAAGCCTGTGCGAAGGCTGTAGCGGACAATCCCGCCGCGGTAGCGGATTTCCAAAACGGCAAGGAAAAAGCGCTCAAGGCAATTTTGGGGGCTGTGATGAAAGCCACCCGGGGCCGTGCCGACGCCGTGAAAGCAGAGCAGATTTTGATTCAGCTTATTCAAAAATAAAAGCTCTAAAAACATTCCAATATAAAAACAAAGGACTGCTGCAAGGCAATTTGCAGCAGTCCTTGTTTTTATGATATTGCCTTTCTTCGTTGTTCGAAGTCACGTACTATCGATACGATTTTCTTAGCGCTCCCGCGTGGGGAGCGACTTCGTCCGCACCTAATATGTCTTTAATCCCGTTATTTCAATCCACGCTCCCGCGTGGGGAGCGACCATTACAGATTGGATGGTATTTAATGCACCAAAAGAATTTCAATCCACGCTCCCGCGTGGGGAGCGACAGATTATCACAAACCGATATCTACACATTGATTTATTTCAATCCACGCTCCCGCGTGGGGAGCGACATAAGGGCATAGGCGTTGCCCTCGATAACGCCCAATTTCAATCCACGCTCCCGCGTGGGGAGCGACTACCCTGCAAGCCTACAGCGCGCAACGGTAGCCATTTCAATCCACGCTCCCGCGTGGGGAGCGACCCTTTCTGTACTGTTCTGAGCAGTTGCCTCATCGATTTCAATCCACGCTCCCGCGTGGGGAGCGACATCTTCTGTTGCAGGTAGCACAACCGGCACAACATTTCAATCCACGCTCCCGCGTGGGGAGCGACACTTGGGCGATATTGTGTCGTTTGAGTGCTGGGATTTCAATCCACGCTCCCGCGTGGGGAGCGACAGCAGCGTACCGGATACCCTTTCGCAGCTAATCCATTTCAATCCACGCTCCCGCGTGGGGAGCGACAAGATCTATATAATCAATATCTGGATGGTAACAAAATTTCAATCCACGCTCCCGCGTGGGGAGCGACTGAGAATGCCAACAACCAAGTCCCAAATCGTTTTATTTCAATCCACGCTCCCGCGTGGGGAGCGACAAGACTGACGGTCAAAACCAAAAAAATTGCAATCATTTCAATCCACGCTCCCGCGTGGGGAGCGACTTGCCGGATTACGCGCAGGGCTTGACGGAGGGCATTTCAATCCACGCTCCCGCGTGGGGAGCGACGGACTTGCAACGGACGGCGCATATGTTTAGGGTCATTTCAATCCACGCTCCCGCGTGGGGAGCGACAAACGTGTGCAAGAGTTACTCAACCATACGGATATTTCAATCCACGCTCCCGCGTGGGGAGCGACGATTGTAGCGGATCAGGATGGATAGACAAAAAAATTTCAATCCACGCTCCCGCGTGGGGAGCGACCTGAAACGTCTGTATGATACTGGCAGGCTACCGGCCATTTCAATCCACGCTCCCGCGTGGGGAGCGACTTGTATTTGTTGATAACTTCCATACAAAACATAGTATTTCAATCCACGCTCCCGCGTGGGGAGCGACTCCATCTCTTTAAAGGGATGAGCAGTTATATTATATTTCAATCCACGCTCCCGCGTGGGGAGCGACCGCATACAGCTTTTATTCGATGGAAAACCGAGTGATATTTCAATCCACGCTCCCGCGTGGGGAGCGACTCCATCAGTAGTTATTCTAATGTACCTCCAAGCTGATTTCAATCCACGCTCCCGCGTGGGGAGCGACTCGGACAATGGTCTGATCGTTTTCAGGCCGCTAAGATTTCAATCCACGCTCCCGCGTGGGGAGCGACAACGCTCACGTGTCCTAATGAAATGGGTATGGATATTTCAATCCACGCTCCCGCGTGGGGAGCGACGCTATAGCGTTGTGCTCTGCTTGCGTAACGTGCATTTCAATCCACGCTCCCGCGTGGGGAGCGACCAGCTACGCGATATCCGTGGTCGACGTGCTGAAGATTTCAATCCACGCTCCCGCGTGGGGAGCGACAAATAAACCCTCCTTAAAGGTTGGCTCAAAGGTATTTCAATCCACGCTCCCGCGTGGGGAGCGACTTGTTTAACCGTAAAGCCATTGGCATAAAGGTCATTTCAATCCACGCTCCCGCGTGGGGAGCGACCGTTTGATAATTTTCAGGATACAGAAGAATGGCAATTTCAATCCACGCTCCCGCGTGGGGAGCGACCGGCTGTTTTTTCTCCGAGTTCTTTGATAATTTCGATTTCAATCCACGCTCCCGCGTGGGGAGCGACTCCGCAACGTGTCCGGCTTGATCTGCGGCAAGTCCATTTCAATCCACGCTCCCGCGTGGGGAGCGACTTTCATTTGTTGTCGGGGATGGCGGTACGTGTAAAAATTTCAATCCACGCTCCCGCGTGGGGAGCGACATGCGCAGGCGGTATCGTGGCGCAAGATGACTGACATTTCAATCCACGCTCCCGCGTGGGGAGCGACTCGGCAAACTCGGTAAGGATAAAACGGTGCAGAATATTTCAATCCACGCTCCCGCGTGGGGAGCGACGTACCAAAAGGAAGGAAGAAAAATGAACTGCAGATTTCAATCCACGCTCCCGCGTGGGGAGCGACTGCATCGTGCGGCTTTTACCATGATTTTGGTGTATTTCAATCCACGCTCCCGCGTGGGGAGCGACCACAGTTTTACTCGATCTGCTTGTTTCGGCAGGATGATTTCAATCCACGCTCCCGCGTGGGGAGCGACGGCGAATTATTGCAATACCGGCTTGCATATCCAATTTCAATCCACGCTCCCGCGTGGGGAGCGACCTCTTGACGACCAATTAACGGAGCTTGCCGTGTGGATTTCAATCCACGCTCCCGCGTGGGGAGCGACATTATTGCCCGTAATTCCGCCGGTACCGATATCGATTTCAATCCACGCTCCCGCGTGGGGAGCGACCGTTCAGATTGAATCCTTCCGGGCGCTCATATAAATTTCAATCCACGCTCCCGCGTGGGGAGCGACTCTTCCAGGACGATTTCGATTCCAGATTCCAGACGATTTCAATCCACGCTCCCGCGTGGGGAGCGACCAATTATTTCACCCGTCCATTGTTCAAGCATACATTTCAATCCACGCTCCCGCGTGGGGAGCGACTTAGATTGATGGTAAAATAGTCCGTACCTTCTATATTTCAATCCACGCTCCCGCGTGGGGAGCGACATTCCTTTCTTGTAAATTTTGCCTTTCCGATGTAATTTCAATCCACGCTCCCGCGTGGGGAGCGACCGTTCATCAGCATTGCGTGAGCGCGTTCCTGCTATTTCAATCCACGCTCCCGCGTGGGGAGCGACGGCTTGTTGGGTTCTGCCAAGACTGTCGATGACCATTTCAATCCACGCTCCCGCGTGGGGAGCGACGTACCATTGCTCGATATATTTTCTAATGGCTGGATATTTCAATCCACGCTCCCGCGTGGGGAGCGACAATCAAGTGCCATGTTATGTACCGAAGGTGAGCATATATTTCAATCCACGCTCCCGCGTGGGGAGCGACTATGGACTTTCCGCAGTATCAAGTTGACTATGACATTTCAATCCACGCTCCCGCGTGGGGAGCGACGCGATCAACATGATTATCGCTCGAAAAGAAAAAATTTCAATCCACGCTCCCGCGTGGGGAGCGACACCAACCAACGACCAACCACAATTTAATAAAGATAAATTTCAATCCACGCTCCCGCGTGGGGAGCGACAACGAAAATAGCGATTTTGAATCAATCCATTTTTAAATTTCAATCCACGCTCCCGCGTGGGGAGCGACTGGAAAATGACATGGCTGTTATTTCTGATGATGATTTCAATCCACGCTCCCGCGTGGGGAGCGACAATATTCCTTTCTGAATGAGCTTGTCCCGCATTATTTCAATCCACGCTCCCGCGTGGGGAGCGACGAAAAGCGACCGTCGTGTCTCTAAATTCAACACATTTCAATCCACGCTCCCGCGTGGGGAGCGACGCCGGTGCACAGCAGTTTTTGACTGACCACATCGATTTCAATCCACGCTCCCGCGTGGGGAGCGACAGCAAAAACTGCCTAACCTACCTTTAGTAAAAAATAAAAAATTGTGTACTATTCCAATTAAATCAAGGAGGTAAGCAGAATTTGTAAAATATTATTCCTAAATATAAAAATAAATTTAAAATTTTAGTGCGAACCAAACGGGAAAAGCATGGGAACTTAGGGTTCGCACCAAATTCATGCGTCATACAATCAGCGGATCTGCTACGTCAAACGACGGCTTCGCACCAAAATGCTCCACCTTTGTTTTGTAATGATCTCCCAAATAGTAAAACCTCAAGCTGTCCTTTTCAGAATCAATCATCTGTACCAGTTTGTGCTTTACCGTACAGCAAAGGGCAGAGTCCATTACACATTCAAATACCGAATTTTGCACACGCTGACCATAATTGACACAGATTTTTGCCACTTTACGCAGCCGCTTCTTTCCTGCCGCAGTTTCCGTATTTACATCGTAAGTAATTAACACCAGTATTTCACTTCACCTACTTCCATAAAAAAGGCGGATACGCGTCAAGATCACCGCGCAGATATCGCGCCAACAACAACGCCTGCGAATAAGGAACCAACCCCCATTCCATTTTTTCGCCAAGCATGGGATGCGTAATTTTTTCCTGCTTTCTTTCCTGCCATGCCATAAGAACTTTTTTGCGGGTCGCATCATCCATTAATACTGCTCCGTCCTCTTTTTGCAGAAAACCATCCCCGTTAATTTGACGGGTGTTGATTAGCGTAAGAACAAAACGGTCCGCAATCACTGTCCGAAATTCTTCCATCAAATCAAGTGCGAGGGAAATCCTTCCGGGGCGGTCACGGTGAAGGAATCCCACATAGGGATCCAGCCCCACCGTTTCCAGCGCCGACGCCGTGTCATGCGCAAGCAAAGTATAGACAAAAGAAAGCAGGGCATTCATGTTATCCGTCGGCGGGCGGCGGTTCCGGTTTTGAAAGAAGAACTGCTCCTTTTGCTGCAAAATCAAGTCATCCAGCACGGAAAAGTAGCAGGTAGCGGCCTCCCCCTCTATTCCGCGGATTTCGTCCAGTGTTCCAGCGTTCTGAAGCCGGTGAATGGATTCGGCAATAGCGTCCGAGGCGTGCTTCAGCTTTGCTGTATCCAGCCGAAGGGCATAATCCCGAACTGCACGCTCAATAGCCCATCGAGAATTGAACAATTTTCCCGTAATCATCTCTCTGGCAATGGCTGCACTCTTTTCTTTGCTGTCGGATACCCGGTATTGCTCTTTCCGAAGCAGCACATTTCCCCGCTCGGTTCCGCATACCCGCGCCAAAAAGCGCCCATGCATCGTCAAAAAGGTTAGCGCAACGCCGCGCTCGGCGCAGGCTCCCATTAAGGCGGGACTGGCCCCGGTGTACCCGAATGCTACAATCCCATCCAGGTTGTGCAAAGGGATTCTTCGCAGCTCTGCACCGTTTTTCTGAATCACGATGTTTTCTCCATCCAGCGACAGGTAAGCATCCGGCGTTGTAACATACAGTGTATTTCCGAGGATCCTCACACCGTCTCCTCCAATCTTTTTCGAATGTATTCCGCTGCAGAGCCTACGCGGTATAGTTTGGGAAGACACAGATTTTTCAGCGAACAGGCATTACAGCTTTTGGAGGGCTTTACACGCGGCGTATATCTCCTGCGGTATAAATCATGCATCTCCGCGAGCATGTCGCATACTTTCTGACGCAAAACATCATCCAATGTTACAGCAGTCCTTCGTGCTGTTTCACCGTAGTACAGATATGCGGTTGGGATACGGGGGCACAGCAGCATTTCTTCCAAACACATGGCCTGGCAGCACAATTGAAGGCGGTCTGCGTCATTTTCCTTGGGAATTCCACGCTTATATTCCACTGGTACCGGCAGCCATTTGCCTTCCCGCCCGGCAAGTTCCACCCCTTTGGAAGATGCATGAAATTCAACCACATCACACACGCCGTTCACGCCCAACCGGCTAGAGGCAACCGCCATTGCGCGTGAAATAAGCCGGTCACCGCGCTTTTCGGAGAAAAAGGGATCGTGTGCGTTGTCGTGTAGAATCTGTCCTTCGGCAGTGCGCAGATTTTCCGCCCACTGCTGTTCGATATGGATGAGTGCCCACTGACGGCGGCAAAAAGCAAAATGCTGCAATCCCGCAAGGTTCAAATAATCTTCTTCATCATATTCCATGGTTCAGACCATCCGGGAACATGTCACACCACCCGGCAAAGATTCGGTGTGTACCTCCACCGCGTAGTCAGAGTAACTCCGTGCGGGAATGGACGGATCCTTCCGCTTAACGGTCACCGTATCGAACAGCTTATAGGCCGGAGCGTTGCCCAGCTCGCTGTCGTGGCGGAATACAATCAGCTCGCGTACAGCCATCTTTCCGCGTGCGGCGGAACGATCGTTTTCGAACATATTAATGATGGCCTGCCACAGCAGTGCAAGGTCATCCTCTGAAAAGCCGGTGAAGCGGCGCGCCAAATTGGCGGAAACAAATCCCTCTGCCCGGTAGAGCGCATAAGGGACAATATGCTTGCGTCCCATTTCGGTGCTTTTCTTCTGGGCGTCTTCTTCGGTGGAAATCGCGACACGGGTAATGGTGATTTCCTGGGGGACGATGGGGTCAATACTGCGGGCAAAGCCGATCTGCACTGGGCCGCGTACCTGCCCGCAGTTGAGTGCCGCTTTGACAAAGGTGGTCATTACAGCACCGAACGTACGAATATCGTAGTACTGGCTGCACATATAGTCCCGGATTTTCCGGTCGATGTCCGGGTCATCTTTTTTACTGATTTTCTTTTCGTCGATCTGCAGAGCCTGAAACGCGCTGCGGTCGCTGGTGTTCAGGGGAATCTGATCTTTAATATAAATCCGATAGCCCGGCTGGTCTTCCTTTACAGTTTCCACGTAATTGCGGATTTTGCGCTTCAGGCAGACGTCGGTCACAATGCCGAGGCCGGTTTCGGGGTCAATGCGCGGCATGTTGCCCGCATCGGGGTCACCGTTCGGATTGCCGTTCTCCACATCAAATAAAATTATAAATTCATAGCGGTTTCGAATTGGATTTGCCATTTTTTATTCCTCCTCTGAATTCAGTTTTTTCTCTTTTGGGGTGAAAAAGGCTTGCACCTGATGGTAGTAACCAAGGACAAAAATGGATTGATCGTTCAAAAATAGATGGGTTGGAAAAGGATGCTCGTCCACGTTCAGCTTGTCCATCAACTCCGTAACCAACTTATCATGAAAAATAGCAATTCTCGTTCCGTTTTCCATCTTGCGGATTTTTTCCAGATGATTGGCATACAGCTTAAAAAGCGTTGGGAACACACTTGCGGGTGTGGCACACGCTGAGGTAAAGTAACGGTCCTTTATGGTGGAATTGATGCCTGGGTTGGCATCCTTCTGCGCTTTTTCCAGCACCGCGAACAAGCGGCCCAGCACATAGGCGCGGTTGTCGCTGTTTTCATTTAAAGACACGGTTAAGACCTCCCTTAATAAAGTCTCTCATACTTAATTTGTCTTCATTTTTCATAGATTTTCATGTTAATCTGGTTGAGCCTTTACTCCAGATACTGCGATTTAGCTGGTAGTTTTGTGGTTTCAGGCAGAGCAAATAAAACCGCATATGTTTTATCTGTCTCGGCCATCGGGATCCCACATCAACTCCAAGCAGCAAACCTCCCATGTCTTCCGGCATCGAATGTGCCTAATTCCTTCGTCCTGCTTATCCTGGAGGTGGAACGTCAATCATGCTCCTAAACTGGGTCTATGCCCTAAAGGTGAAATTCAACTTGACTGCCCCGGCTCTTCCTTTTCAAAGTGCAATTTGGTGCCCACTATTGCTGTAATCGTTGTACCTGATTCCACTTGCTGCGGCCGGCAAGTTTCCTCAAATACCGCTGCCTTGCTTGTCTCAGGAGGCTTATGCCGCCTTCATCGACCGGTTCATATCGTTCATCATTTTCTTTGCGTCATAATCGTTACCTTTTGTAAGTATTGCAAATATAACTCGAATTAACTTCCCGCACAGGGCTATGACCGATTCCATCTTGGTCAACGGGTTGTTTTCCCGCGTCAGGTTCCTCCTGTGGATCGCCCGGAATTCCTGATTCGTTGCCAACATGGTAATGATCGCTCGGAACAACCCTTCACGGAGTCGCTTCCTTCCTCTCTTACTGATAGTGGTTTTCCCCTTGTGCTTACCAGAACTGTTCTCTCTCAGGCTCAAGCCCGCCATTTTCTGTATCTGTCGAGGATCATGGAATCGGTGGATGTCTCCGATCTCGCTGACGATGACTGCCGCCGTCACCATCCCGATTCCTTTTATGTCCAAAAGTTTTGATGCATTTGGCACCCTTAACAACAGCTCCTGCATAAGCATTTCAGTTTCTTGCTTCTGCCGGTCGATCAACTCATATTGTGTCAAAATATTTTGCAATGCTGCTTCTGCCGCCTCTGAGCCAGCGGTCCTGCCGATAGACTCCGAAGCTGCCTTTACCAATCTTTCAGCCCTTTTCAAGCTTGGCCGTTTCATCTCCTGCCGCCAGGTCTTCATTAGACCTGCCACCCCGGCTGTTACCACTTTTTGGGGTGTCGAATGATGTCTCAATGTCAGCCAGGCAGCGTCTCTGTTCCAATCCTTGAACACTTCACTGAATTCCGGAAAGCGGATGTCCAGCCAGCGTAATACCTGATTACTTAATATGGTCAGCTGCTCCAACAGCCGTTCCCTCTCAGCTACTGCTTCCCTGAGTTCCTGGAACAAATCTTCCGGTATGTATACCTCCCGAAATCTCCCGTCCTTCACCAGCATGGCTATGGTTTTCGGATCCTTCCGATCATTCTTGGTTGGGCTGTTATCATCCAACTCTTTTGTACACTTTACGTGAAACGGATTCACTATCCCGAGCCGATGGCCTTGTCTTTGCAGGTGATCCCCCAGCGTGAACCAGTAGTGCCCTGTAGGCTCAAAACCTACAATCGCCTCGGTTTTTCCATGCTCCCTCATAATTTCCTGCATCCAGTTTTCAAGAGACTCATAACCTTGTCTGGTGTTACTGAACCTGAGGAGCTTTGCTAGTTCTAATCCTCTGAAATCAAAAGCTCTGGCATAGTGTGCTTCCTTTCCTACGTCTATTCCGACGATAAGGGTTTCAAATTTGATTTGCAAAATCTTCTCGTTTTGTGTACGCTTCATATTAGATGCCTCCTGTATTTTTTGATTGTGGTTACCGTCACGCAACTCACATATCAAATTCTACAGGTTGGCATCTTCTTTTTCAAAGTTCATTTTTATTCCTTACAGGAATGCTCCTTATATGTTTCATGATTCTGCGTCCGAAGAAGAAAGGCTTTCAAAATAGCCGCGCGGCCGCGGGTGATTTTTTGAATATGCCGGTTCGGGTCATCCTGTTCGGCGCGAATGCGCAGCAAAACGGTGCTTTGCAGCGACTGCGGATACGGCAGTCCGAGCAAAATGGAGCGCATCACCTCCCCACTCAACAGTGGAGAAGCCGCCTTGTCGTTCGAGTTCGGATTTACCGTTTCGTGCAGAAGCCAATATGGCGTAAGGTAAGGAAAATCCTGCGGCGCATGCGCGATTTTAAGATCTTCGTAATACTGTTTAATTTGTTTTACAAAATTTCCAAAGCTGTCATGTAAAAAAAACCGTACAGAAATTCGGGCAGCATTCGGCGCCAGCCCGAGAATGTAAAACGGCGTTTTAAGGTCGATTTCGTTGGAAATCGGTTTTCCCTGCTCAATCCGCTTCATCACGCTGTCCAAAAGCTTGTTGTCGTTTTCATTCTGCGGACTTAACAGGGCGGTAAAAATATTTTGACAGGCAGGGTTTGAACTTTCCGCCCAATAGACCACCGTGGTGTCTCCCAGCGTCAGGCGATGTTCCCGGTCGGACAGCAAATAATTCAGCGCCGCCGCATAGGCAAATGCCGCGTATTGCCCAACCGGCGCGTTCAGCCCCTGTGCTTTGACACGACCATAGGATTCATACGCTTCAGCATTGAAACTGACCAGGTTGGCCCCTGCCGTCTGTGCACCGGGAATCCCCTTTATTTTTGCGTGCAAAATGGCTACGGGCTCGTCCTTTCCGGTTACAAGGCAGGGCATCTGTATGCTTTCTGCGGAGGAAGCACGGTAGCTGTCCCAAGCATGGCTGATTGCAGGGTCGTCCTGTGCATATTCACCCCCGTCAATCTGGAAGATAAGATTTCCTCCGGAGAGAATCTCCTCCCGGTGCTCCCGAAACGCGACGTTTTCCTCTGCTTTGCGGGGATTCCAGGATTGAAAAAAGCCGCGTACCGCGTCCGCTGCGGGGCTGTGCACGCTCTGCAGGATTTTTTCGTGCAGTTCCCGGCTGGCGGCAAAGCAAAGAAGAGAACGCTCCGGTTTACCCTTGTTGTCCAGCCCAAGGAAATAGCTGGAGTTGTCACAGAGAAAATTTGCAAGTATATTTACAGACTTAATAACAGGTTGCGGAACAACCTTTTCCTGCGGCACTTCGACTGTTTTTTTGCCGCGCTGTTCCTCCCTTCGCAGCGGAAAAATATCCAGCAGCTCGCCGGAGGGCGAAAGATTCAGCGCAAACGAAACCTTCGCAGGGGAATAACCCGGCTTCGGCAGTTTTCCGTCCGCCGCAAGAATTTCATAGTACCGCGTGAGCGCCTGCAGTATCATGATACCACCTCGCTGCCTGCCACGTTGATACACCCATCGCGCATCACGGCGCGGAAAAACATTGGGTGGATATTGTCGGGATCGGAATAGTCCATGTCGTACAGCATATATCCCAAGTCTTTTTCGCCCATGTTCTCCGGGGCGGTGGGAACGGTTTCGCTTTCAAACAAGCGGAATGCCGCCGGGAATTCCCGGCATCCGAAACATGTCTGGTTAAAGCATTGGCCGTTTTTCAGCCTGCGCATCAGAATGGCATAATGCTTTTCCTCCGAATCCCTTTCGCCCCCTTTTCCAGTCAGCTCGAAATGAGCTTCAATCACATACCGCACGTCACGCAGCAGCATGGCGGCACGCTGCTGAATAACCGCCGGGGTATAAAGGGCAAGCACCTTTCCTTTGTTTAACGCATCCAGCCCGTCGCTGCAATGCAGCTTTGCAGAAACCTCGTTTCGCCGCAGATTGGTAAAGCGGATGGGATTACACACGTAGATGCGGTCGATCCGGTAGCGAATCTCAGGTTTCCAATAAATGGCCTCCAAAATTCCACGTGCGGCGGACGGGGTAGGAACGTCGTAGGAAACGCGTTCCGCTTTCATTTCCGGCCTGCAGAAAAGCGCCAGCGGACCCCAGAGTTCCACCTTTACTCCATAGCCCATAGAATCTCTCCTTTCAAAGTATTTTTATATGATGATGGTTTACGATCAAATATAAAAGTTATCAGGATCACCGTTATACAAACCACGCGGTACCGGAATCCTCCAAGGTAAGGGCAAGCCCGGTTTCCTGCGTGTACGCATCCGGGTCGGTGAGTACGGCAAGTCCGCAGTCGAGCAACTCCACCTTTCCGGCATTGTACAAAGATTCGAACTGAGAAAGGTAGGCATTCACGCAGTAAAGACCTGCCTCCCGGAAAAGCTCACGGTTTCTTTCGCCAGCACGCAGCTTTTGCAGCAATGCCTGTGCCGCGGGCCACACGGGAATAAAAATCGGTTTGGTATCGGTTTCAATCAGACGGAACTTTTTAGCAACCTCGGCAAAAGGAAAACTAAAATTATTTGAGGCTCCCTGTTCCAGCGCTTCTACAATTCGCTTTTGATCCAGCTGTTCGCCGGAAACATGGTACATCGTTTCGAAGTAACAGCGAATGGCCTCAGGGGACGAAATGTCCGTGTATTTCCGCGCAATTGATCTGGTAAGGTCAACGGGAAGCTGAACCGAAGGCATCAAATGACCGCGATATTTTTCCTCTGGGCTGAAAATGATGACGCGGCTTTCCTGCGCGGAATGCTTGTTTTCCCGGTTACAGCGCCCCGCCGCCTGGATTTCGGAATCCAGCCCGGCTTCTTCCCGGTACACGTTAGGGAAATCCACATCCACGCCCGCCTCAATCAGACTGGTGGAAACCACATGGCACGGTTCCCCGTTTTTCAGCCGTTCCCGAATTTGCTCCAGCATTTCCTTGCGGTGAAAGGGAACCATCAGGGTGGAAAGATGAAACACACCATTCGGTTCCAGCAGAGCGTAAAGGTTTTGTGCGTGCTGTTTCGTGTTTACAATGCAAAGTGCCTGCTTTTGGGAATTTATCGATTCTGCAAGCGAAGCGTCGTCCATCTCCCCTGCCTGCACAATGGTTGTCCGGCGGGAAAACTGATACGTTTCCGGGACGTTTTCGCAGATTTCGGCACATTGGATTTCCGGCGGAAACAGGGCTTGCAGTGCGGGCTGTGTGGCACTGCAAAGCACGACCGTGCAGCCGTAATTCCAGACCAGTTCCGAAATGGCACGGATACAAGGGAGCAAATATTCCCGCGGAATCATCTGTGCCTCATCAAAAATAATGACACTGTTCGCAATATTATGTAGCTTCCTGCACCGCGAAGATCTATTCGCGAACAAGGATTCAAAAAACTGTACATTTGTCGTTACAATGAGCGGCGCATCCCAGTTTTCAGCGGCCAGTTTCAGTTTTTCCTGCTCCTTTGTTTCCTGTTCCTCTTTACAGTCGGGAAAGGTAAAATTGCTGTGATGCTCCAGCACGTTTTGACTCCCGAGAATATTACGGAAAACCGAGGCGTTCTGCTCAATGATACTGGTATATGGAATGGCATAAATCACCCGGTTCATCCCATGATTTGCCGCGTGTTTCAGTGCAAACGCAAGCGACGAAAGCGTTTTTCCGCCGCCGGTTGGAACTGTAAGGGTATACAGTCCTTTGGGCTGTGTCGCTTTTTTCAGGCAGGTATTCAAAATTTGGGTACGCTTTTCATTAATTGCGCTGGTCGGCGAGCCGAATTTTGCAAGGTGCTTTAACAGCTTTTCCAGTAAAACCGGGATTGCATCCATACCTCCGCGGGAAACGGTTCCACCCGAAACGAAAGTTTCCGTGTCCAAAAAATCCGCGTCAACCAGACAGGAAAACAGCATCCGAATCAGGAAAGCCGCAGTAAAACCGCCCTTGCCCAGCATCCGGATAGGCGGCGCTGATTTCGGCAAAATTGCCGGCAGATTCACGGCTTGGTAAAATGGGGTGTAATCCGGTACGGTGCGTTTCATGCGAGCAAAAAGGGTCGCCTCGTCGCGGGAGTCGGCACTGCTGCCTCCATCGGGCAATCCGGCGTGATGCCCTGCCGCGCAGTACGCCATTATGAGGCCGACGCCGGTTGCCGACGCGTGAAGAATCGCCTGGACACCTGCTGTGGAGTGGTCCACCTTTGGACCTCCATTTAAAATATGATTCTGGAACTCCTTGGAATATTTTCCGGCATCATGCAGTTTGCCGATGCAGTAGCCGTATTCTCCGGCCTGAAAGGCATCTGCAAACCGCTGGGCCCGTTCGGCCGTACCGTTAAGGTGATCTTCGATGGTTTGTATTCTGTGGTCGTCAGTAATATGGGCTATATTCATATAGGAACCCCAAAAAGCTGCCGATGTTCCTTGCTGCGGAATCAGCTGCCCGGAAGTTTTCATCATGCAGTTCTGTTTCAGTGAATAATTCGTACAAGCAAATTATATTACCAAATATAACCAATTACAACACATTTTTGCCTAATTATTTTTATCTAATTTAAATAAAATTGAGACCATCATAAACTATATCAGAATATTGAGGCAGAGCATTTTAGTAAAAATTCATTGCATTGTTTGCCAAAAATGATAATATAAAGCTAAGCGGCAACATCGTGGTAAGAAAAGAATTCCCCTTAAACACCTGGTTCATCGCAATCGATATGAAGAATCACAAACGGAGGTTATCCCATGAATTAAACCGTAGTAATATATAAATCAAAATATGGGTCTACTGAAAAATATGCAAAGTGGATTGCTGAAGATCTTTCCTGCGATATTTATGAACGCAGCAAGGTAAAGCCTGCAGATTTGGAACCATATCGTACCATTGTTTACGGCGGAGGACTTTATGCCGACGGCGTGAATGGAATCGATCTGTTCACCAAAAACTTTGACCAGTTTCGTAATAAGAATCTGATATTATTCACATGTGGATTGGCTGACCCTTCTGACCAAGAAAATACAGATCATATCAAAAGCAACCTCAATAAAATATTCTCCTCTGAAATGCAAAAGCAAATAAAAGTATTTCATCTTAGAGGAGCAATTAACTATGCAAAATTGGGTCCTGTTCATAAAGCGATGATGGCGATGCTTCATAAAATGTTATCCAAAAAAGAACCTCAATCCTTGCGGAATGAAGATAAGCAAATGCTTGCCACTTATGGTAAAGTGGTGGATTTTACGAATCGAGCAGCCATCTCCCCGCTTATTCAATATGTTCAGTCCTTATGAACTGATTCAGCCGCTCATAGGGCATCAAGTTTTACATAAGGAATACAATGGAGGGTGCAAAACAATGACGGTAGAAAACACACAGGATGTATATCAGTTGGTCCCGAAATTTGAGAGTGAGAATTGGCTGCTGCAGCAGGTGTCTATGTCCGATGCGGAGAATCTTCTAAAGGTATATTCGGACAAGAAGGCCGTCCCTTTCTTTAATGCAGACAACTGCAATGGAGACACGTTTTATTATGATACCGAGGAAAAAATAAAAAATGCCATTCATTTTTGGATGGATGCCTATGCAGTTAAAGCATTTGTACGTTGGAGTATCATGAATAAGGAAGAAAACGCTGCGGTCGGCACAATCGAGCTTTTTCATCGGGACGCTGATGACTTTTTTACCGATACTGGTCTTTTACGACTTGATTTGCGCAGTGACTATGAAAACGAAAAAAATATCAAAGAAATTTTACAAATGATTTTACCTCAAACTTTTGATTTGTTCGATTGCCACAAAATTGCGACTAAGGCCGTTCCGGAAGCAAAAGAACGCATTCAGGCACTGCAAAAACTGGGATTTTATAAGACAGACCACAAATTGATTGGGCATGATGGGGCCTCGTACGGCGATTATTTTGTAATAGAAAAATAATTTCCTGAGTATGTCTATTCAACATGGAATCGAGCACGATAAAGTTCGTAATTTGAAGAAACTACCGAAAAGTCATTGGGTTTTTATAGGTGTATTTTACCTATGTTCAATCATTCCGCATAAAAAATGGGAGCAGCTTGAAGCTGCTCCCATTTTTTCTATGTTTGGTTTTCTCTCAACAACTGACACAGCGCCATAAGGAATTTGCGCAGTTATCACTTTGAGAACGCCGATACGATGGCCTGCCAAATGGTCGAGAAAATATTCTGTATTCTGGCGAGGGGCGAAACGTAAACTTCAGCCTGCTCCTGATCCTTAATATTTTGGCTGTTGTCGTCCGTACTGATTTCTTCCGTACGCATAATGATTTGAATACTTTCCGGTGTCGCGTTTTTAGAAGAGGTAAACGAGACGGGTTTCGCCTCTGCATCCAGATTCAGCAGGTTGTTTTCGTTTTCATATTTATCGATTTTATCATCGATTGCCTTTTTTATTGTGTTATTTGCATTTTTAATGGTAGATGTGTTCTTGGTCTGGTCAATGGCCTTTTGCAAAACGTCAATCAAGCCGACCAAACTTTTGCGTGTACCTTCGTCCAAGCTGTTGCCGCTGGTACGGAGCATAACTTCCAGAGAAGTAAGGAAATTCTTTGAATCGGAAAGTCCTTGGGAGATGCCGCCTGCCAGCTGTTCCGTGTCCTTCAGCGCCTGCACCGTGCCGTCCTTGTACTGGTTTAAAACGCCGTTTAGTGCGGTGATGCTGTCGATGACTTCCTTCGAGGTGGCAAGAAGGTCCTTTGTGCTCGCACCGATTTTATTGGTATCCTTCAGCAGTTCGTCGGCATCGCTCACGCCGCTGTCCAAAGCATCCATGTAGGCATCCACTGCAGCGACTGTTTCAGTTCCTACTTTATAAACCCCGTTTGTCTTTGCCAACATTGACTTGATTCCGGAACTAACCATTGGCAAATATGTGTTAATCGTTTGCAAACTTTGTATCGCTTGCGCTGCCTGTGTTTGGATCATTGGATTACTTGAAGATGCTGCTTGTAAAGCAGTTATTGTATCTTCCGCAGCCTTCAATTTTTCCATTTCTGATGCCAATGTAGATAGGACCTTGCTATTAGTAGAATCCGTCAAGAAGTTGTGTACGGTATCAATATCGTTTTTGAGGTCCGCCGCCGCTTCTTTGCGCTTGGTCGTATTGTCGTCATAATCATCCAAATTATCGCGGATATCGTTCACATCGCTGCGGACTTCTCCAATGGCCGAGGAAAGATCGGTCAGGTCCGTACTGACCGTATTCAGCTTGCCCACCATCGCGTTCAAGTTGATATTGATTTCCTCTACCGCTGTCTGCGCTTTTTGAAGGTGCGGAACCAATGCGGCGGTTTCATTGGTGATGGTGGTTAAATCGGCAAGTGATTTATCGGCATCGCTGTAAACCTTGCCCTTGGAGGAACTAATCGTTGCGCGGGCATTGTTCAGCGAGGCCAGCCCGGATTTGGTCTGTGCCAACCCGCCGGACATTGTTTCCAGTGTGGTCAAGAGCTCGTTTGTGCTGTCGTGAATCGAATCCAGCGAATCCTCTACGGTATCCTTTGCGTCCTTGATGTCCTTAATGTCTTTGAACTGGTCTATCGTTGCGGGCACTATCATCATCACAACACCGATGGTTTCAAATTTATTGGTGCCTACGCGGATTTTATACTCTTTATCTTCCCCCGGCAGCCCGGCAAACAAAACCGCCTTGTATTCGCCGATGGACTGCACCTGCGCGCCTTCGGCTTCCACACTCAGCGTATCCTTCATTTTGAATGCAGTACCAACTTCCAAAAGCATATTATTTTTGAAGTAATCGCTTACGTTTTTATTCGGGGTGGCCTTGATATCGATTTCTACCATACCGGAAGCGCCGGCAAGCTTGCTTGCATCGGCCGGTACTCCGTTCAGCTTATAGGACACATCAAACGACCACGGCAAAGCGATGGTGTTGCTTTTCGGGGTACATTCATAGTAGAATCTGTCGACACTATTGGATAAATTCCAGCTTACAGAATCGCCATTGAGAACCGGCTGCGTCTCATCGGTCATATTGGTTACCTTTTCGTAGCTGCCGTAATCGGTAAACGAAGTATTTCCGTTCAGGCTGCACCCTTTTACAATCGTCATCCCATTTGTTTTACCGTAATAATCCAAATTTACATATACCGCCTCATCGGTTGACACCTTCGGTGCAGCTGCTTCTGCCGTAAAAGAAGAAGATGCGGGCACCAGAATCACCGCCGCCAGAATTCCGGCTAAAATTCTATGATAGCTTTTCATAAAACGTAATCCTCCTATCGTGCTGCTTTCCCACAAAAACATCTTAACGTGGGATAATATAAAATCGTGATCAGCCAACTTTAAAATTGAAATTCAGCTTTCCAAGTATCCGATTTTTCCGTTCGCTGCGGCGCTGCGCCGCCTTTTCCCTTAGTCGCTGCATTTTTTCGATATTCTTAAGAATCGGCTTATCGAAAATATAAAGCAGGGTTGGAAGAACCGTTACCACAAGCAGAAGACTTAGAATGGTTCCTCTGCCGATAAGATGGCCGATATCCGCAATTGCCCCGATGGTAGATGTTTTATATAGCGCAAACCCAGCCAGTGTAAGAATCGTAGCAGAGGTCAGCAGCGGCTCAGTGGTATTGGCAACCGCCTCGATGGTGGCTTCCTTTTTATCCATTTGCGTTCGGTATTCCATATAATTGTTGGTCAGCAGAATCGCGTAGTCCACGGTGGCGCCAAGCTGAATGCAGCTGACGACCATATAGCCGATAAACATAAGCTTGTCGCCCACCAAGTACGGGAACAGCATATTGACAAAAACTGCAATTTCAATCGGTACCAGAAGCAGCACCGGCAGCAGAAGCGAACGGAAATTCAGCAGGATTACGAGTGCCACGGTCAGAATGGAAATAGCATCGACTGCCTCATAGTCGCTGACGATTGTATCCTTAATATCCTGCGTAAATGTTGTTTGCCCAATTACATAAGAGTCTGTGGGATAATACTTCTTTACAATGGACTGAATTTCGTTGGAGCTTTGGAACGCCAAAGCGCTTTCATCTTTTGTATTGGTGTAAAGCAGAATCCGTGCGTAGTTGTCCGTATGAAGCTGGCTTGTAATACTGGAAGGAAGAATACTTTCTGGAACCCCCGCCGGAACCTTGTTTGCGTACGACGTTACGCTCTTGGTATAACTCAGATTTTCTAGCGCATCGGAAAGCTCTTTTTCTTTTACAACCGATGTGTTCGGTACAAGAATCAGAAGAAGATTACTGCGGCCGAACTGCTTGTTGATGGCCTGTTCGTCCTCATACACCTTCGTTCCTTCCCCCGCGCCGAGCGCTGAACTGCCGTAGGTAAAGTTGTTCATTCCTTTTCCTACATAGGCAGGCACGGCAATCAACAGCGCCAACGCAAGGGTTGCATATCTGCACTTAAAGGAACCCCGTGCAAAGGCGTGCATGGATGGAACGAAAGGACGGTGGGATGTTTTTTCAATAATATTCGCCCAGCGCAGAATCAGGGAAGGCATCAGGAACAGAACGGTAATTACGCTGATGGCAATTCCTTTTGCCAGACAGATGCCAAGGTCAAAGCCGATTGAGAACTTCATGAGCGCCAGCGCGATAAACCCAAAGAAAGTTGCAAAGCCGCAGGCAAGTATTGATTTTGCGGAATGTCGGATTGCATTGGTAACGGACTCGGTAAGGTCCAGTCCCTTTTTCCGCTCCGCGGTAAAGGAGCTGATCAGGAAGATGGAATAGTCCATGGCAACCGCAAGCTGCAGAATCGCGGCAACACTGGAGGTAATGAACGAAACCTCCCCGAGGAAGATATTCGAACCCATGTTAATTACGATGGCGATTCCCATAATGAGCAGGAACAACACCGGTAGGAACCAGGACGTCGTCGTGAAGAGCAAAATCAGGAAGATAATTACAATGCAGATGATGGATGCGGAGGCCACTTCCCTGCTCAGGTTCTCATTCAGCGACTTATTCACGACAGCAGGGCCGACAATATGCCCCTTATCTCCGATGATCTGCTTGATCTGGTCAAGCGCTTTGGACGTCAGTTTGGTGGTGTCACCCTGCTTGAACACAACATCCATCACAGAATATCCGTCTTTGTAGTAATCCTCAATATCCTTGGTACGGATGAAGGAACTGGCCTGATATGCCGGAGAGGCGCTGTCACACCACATGACGGAATCCACGCCGTCCACCGCTTCAATTCGGTCTTTGTAGCTTTTGGCCTCAAAGTATGTAACATTGTCGACCATTACGCGGGCTGTGCCCGGATAGCCGAATTCTTTTTTCAGGACTTTCAGTCCCTGCTGAGATTGCGTTGTACCTGGGAGATACTTGGTAAGGTCATAGTTTACATCCACCAGCAGGTAACAAAACGCACTTAAAACCGTCAAAACCACGAAGAATATCTCGATTCCTCTGCGCTTTTCAATAATAAAATTCACAATGCTGAACGGGCGCCGGCCCGTATGTTTTCCAAGTTTCATGTTGCGCTCTCCCTAAATAGTGAATTCTAAGTCAGGCAATAATCCTGGCAATGGAACGGTACAATTCCGGTTTCATGCTGTCTATGCCAAACGGGGTCTCCAGTACAATCGAGTTGTAACAGACCGCACCGACCATAGAAACGATAATGAACAGCCTGCGTTCGGCCGTTTCCGTATCGGTTCCGTGTGTGTTGAAATGCTGGATAAATGTTTTCACTGCCCCTCCCATTTCTTGGTTTTCCATCGCTTTTTGATAAAGATCCCACGAAAGATTTTTGTAAATCAGTGCGAGCAGCTTTTGGTTATCCTTAAAGAATTCCACAAAATAATCCGCAAACGTAATAACATTGTTTGAAAAATCGTCTTGCCCGACTTTTTGTTTTTCCGCCACCGCCTGCAATGCGTTCTGGATAAGGGCAGTCGCTTTTTTTATGATGATTTTATCAACAAGGTCATATTTATCCTTGAAATACAGATAGAACGTCCCTTTGGCAACCCCCGCATTTTTTACAATGTCGTCGATTTTTGTGTTATGCACACCAATGGACGTAAAAAGCTCATAGGCCGCGTCATGAAGTTTTTTTATTTTGATACTTTTATTCTCGAGAATCTTACTCTTCATTTCGTCGCTCCCTTCCACTTACCATTCAAAAAAATGACTTTTAGTCATTAATTGAGATTATAGTCTGCACCATACCTTTTGTCAAGAAATGCAGTTTAAAAATATGGTGCATTCTTACAAATAAAATTGTACATTTTTATACTATTATTCCATAAGGCGGAACCGATTTATGAGGTTTCTTGACGAAAACGGACGGGCACATCAACAAGCGGGCAGGAAAATTCCTGCCCCCGCTTTCGATTCGATTTCATTTTGGCTTATGACTGATCCAGTACTTCATCGATTTTTGATATTCTTCCATCGGTATGATTCATGAAAGCCAGTGACCGGGCGCTGGTCTATTAATTTCTTTACTGTTAACTTATTGACTATATAGAATTATAATATGGTGAATTATGGAATAAAGTAATAAGAATATATGAAAAATCCTTTCCAAAAAACCAAATATGTTATTTATGCAGGTCTGTTGTTGCTATTAGTTTTCTGGTTTTTACACGCGACAATTATCCCTGATGTGAATATTACAGATGTTGGAATCGTGAAAAAAGGTGTGCGTATCCAATCTGAAGGCTTTGACTTCTCCGCTCAATTGGATTCTGGCTCGGCAGATTGGAGATAACAAGACCTTCCCCTTGTTCAAATGACCGACTTGCAATCATTTTCCCTTGCTGATCTATGATTTGAGCTGCACCAATAAAATGACGTTTCTGAACCATTTGAGCATTTGGAAAATCAAATGCTGTAACTTCTCCACAATGAATGCTGTGTATTACTGGTACTTATAAAAGCTGAGCAAATACAAGAGGTGTTTCAACAGCAAGATGTTGATTATATTTGCGCAAACCTTCTCTACTGGGAGAAGCATCATCGGGCAAGTCCCACCAACATGAGCCAGCTAAAACAACATCTGACTTTCCCAAAAGCCGTCTAACAGTATCATATCTCAGCATTTCCCAACAGAGCGCTACGCCGATGTTACCAATAGGGGTTTGGAGCAGATTGACCGTATCTCCTTTGGTATAATAGCAATTTTCAAACTGTGTAGGTATATCTTTTTATGTGAACACACTTGTCCATTAGGGAAAATAAGTTGAAAAACATTATAAGCGTTGCTGCCGTCAAATTGTAATGTTGATCCACCAATTATAATATCATAATGTTTTTGACGGAATTGGTTGGCTAAGCGGCAACTATGGTGCCGGAACTGGTGCGACTGTAGGAAAAATAGCTGGAATTGAATATGCAATGAAGGGCGGAGTCGGTAGTTGCGCTTTTCAATACAATGATCTATATGTGGGTGCACAATGAGCTCTGGCAAAGTTGATACAAGGCTTGATGCAGTAGGCATTCTCGCTTGCCGAGCTGTGGAAAGTGCTATTATTGATGCAGTAAAAAGTGCGGATTCATATAGTATTTTTTCGTCTGCTACCGATTTTAAAACGGTGTAATTTATTAGTGTATCATTTGTTTATTGTGATTACCATAATTCGTGTTCTGGAACTTTGCCAACACATGTGGGCGAACAAGGAACTGGATGCGGCGGTATATGACTTTAACTACATTTGCTATAATCATCAGAGCCCACATATCTTTAATCGAGGATTAACACCTTTCGAAGCGCGATATTCAAATAAAAAAGGAGTGTCCCAAAATGGAATTTGAGACACTCCCTTTTTACTGCTGACTTTGTACGACCTCTTATGTATAATCGATCAGATTCCCATAAACACTGTCGCGAAGCCTTCCATCGTCATGCCAAGCCCGGCATACAGCAGGATGGACAGCATATAGCGTTCCTCTTGCGTACGCGCTCTTCGAAATATTAGCCACAGCGCTATGACAAAGCATGGCAGCCCAATGAAAATTGCCGAAATCAAAAACCAGGTGTTGCCGCTGACAATACTGCTCAGCAGGTCTGCCAGGCCAATCATCAGCCAATGCGGCAGCCAGTTCGTGAAAAATGATAGACAAAAAATCTTTACCGGCCAACTAAGCACAGACTTTCTCCACGCGTATACAAACAGCGGCAACGTCAGGAAAAGCAGGATAAAGGTCCCCTGCATGCCTTCAATTCTGGGGAAATTGAGAAAACGGCCGTCTAAGATTAATCCGAAATGCCAGGCACACTCACCAACGCCCTGCCACAGCAGGATGCCTGATATTAATGAAATCCAGAATTGCTTCTTGAAACTCGCACCCTGCACCAGCCGCACAAGCACAAACGACAGAGGAATGACTATCAGCATATAAATAAGACGAATCAGGTTTGGATTTGTCTGCTCATCCCCAATGACCGACACAGGCTGAAGATTGGTAAGGCCATTCTTAGGCCCAATCAGTAATAGAAACTCCATAATAACGATTACCAGGATACCAAACTGAATCAGCGCCGGAACAATGCCTTCACGCCAACCCAGTTTTCTCCGGTTAACAGCATCGATTTTCACGTCCAGTCCCCCTAATAAAATGGATAAATGCGTCTGAGGCATTCTGCTTTGTCAAACGATAATAAATTTGCAGTCTGCTACGCTGTACAGTGGGATAAACGGGATAATAATCGGTGTTGATTTTACATATTTTTGATATTCTGGGTCGTTACCGTAACGCTTGTTCTGCCGGAGCTCCAGACGCCGTGCGCCACTGAACATAATATACGTTATGCAGACGAATCCAAGAACCGCGATAAACCATTGAACGACGCCTGTCAGAGCCCCGAATCCGGAGATAAACACACCGACCCACAGAAGAAGCTCACCAAGGTAATTCGGGCAGCGTACAAGGCGAAACAGTCCAGTGTCGCAAAAACGATTCGCGTTCTTCTTTTTCGCTGCGGACTTCTGCATATCGGCAGTCGCCTCCAGCGTTACGCCCAAAAGCATCACAATCAGGCCAAGCCAATGCCAAGCGTTGCTTGCAGTGCCGTTTGAAAGGCGATAAAAAATCGGGGAAACCTGACAGAAATACAGGCAGATGACAGAGATCCAAATCGCACATTTCACGCCGAAGGACATATCGGACCCATCCTTCGTAATTTCCTTGGCTACCTTCCGATAAGACGCGCTCTTAATTTCGCGCATTGTAAGAAATCCAGCAAGCCGGCACGCATAGCCGATCAGCACAATCAGGATAATTACCGTTGCAACAGTAAGCCTGTTCCAGAACATGAAGATCATGGCAATGCCCTCGCCGGCAACAGCTGCGCCGTAGCCAATTGAGATAAACCAAACGAATTTCTTGAACCCAATCGAACACAGGATCGCTGCAACCAACGGCAATACCCACATCATCGGGGGAAAGCAATCCGCCACGCTTCAGAAAAGTTCATAATACAACCACCCTCTATTTAATAGTATTTAAGAATTTCTTATCCGAACGGCAGGATTTCAGTTGAAAGCTCCGCGTTTTTAGCCAAACGCCGGCAAATATCGTCGAATATCTTGTGCTCTTCGGTGGTAAGGCATTTCGCATTATTTTCAAGCCATTCATCGTAAATATGTTGTATACCGGAAATCTTTTGGCGTCCCGCTTCTGTTATATTTACAATAACCTTTCGGCGATCGGAAGGATGTGTGTGCCTCTGCACAAGTCCTGCCTTTTCAAGTGGACCGAGTGCCTTTGCCACAGTCGTCTTGCCCATCATCAGCATCAATACAATCTTGTCCTGCTGCAAAGCTCCGTGTCCGCTAAGCAAACACAAAATCAGAAAACTCGTGTTCGTCAAGCCCACGGATCGGATTCGTTCCCGTCCATAGGACTGGGCATATCGGCAAAGCAAATTCAGTGTGTGAAACTCCATCGCTCATCACTTTCGTAGATTTTTCAACAGTTGAATTTTCAACTATCTGTAATCAGCTTAGCAACAATATTCGGATTGTCAATATTAAAATACATACTCTCATGCTGGCATCCGTTATCAGAGCAAATCTGACTTTGACCATTAAGGGAGTCAGACAAGCAAACGGCTTTAACGGCTCTATTGATATTATGGAAGTTATAAATGAAGCAGAAGATCTTGAATAAACCTATGTAGTAGTTAATTAATTTATAACTAATCTCCAACACCGCTGAATTTGGATTGGGGTTTCCAGTGGATTTAGGCAGGGCAAGCGCGAGGAATTTAAAAAACAAGTGGACGAAATTCTTTCCGAGATTACGCGAAATGCCGAAAGGCAGTTCAGTGACAAAGAAATGGACACGCTCTGTAATAAGCTGTTGCAGTTGGGGAATGTTCTGAAGGACCGCCCTGGGAAACTACAATACGGCTGGATTAAAGATTTACAGCTCCGTCTCCAGATTAACGACATCATGGCTGATATAGGAAGGACACCGGCGATTCAGGAACTTTACCATCTTTACTGCGAGGACCACAAAGAGCGAACTAAAATAATTTTGTCTTTGTATGCGAGCGGCTATTTTAATCAGTAGAATCTAACAAGGCCTCTTATTTCTTACATGAGAGGAAAATAAATATATGGTGTGGAAGAAAAAATATATATTATTTCTGTGTAGCAATAATCATAATACTTGCTGGAATATGTATATATGACTTACAAAATACTTCAGATAATGCGAATACCAAAGACTATATTTATAAGAAATATTTCCCGTATCTAGCTGTACTACTAGTCTGCATTATGAATACTATAAATATTGCAAAAGGGACAGGAGACTCCCTTATGATGTATGGAAAACTGACTGACGAAGAAAAGAAGCTTTATGATATGTCAAAAGTTAGAATATCCCAAATCTTATTTGGTTTATCTTTAATTATTTTAACTGTTCTTGCATTTGTGTCATTGGAAATCTATTCTAGCATCATTACTCCTCCGCTGTTCATAGTACTTTGTCTGATAGAAATCGTAGTGCTTTTTATGTTTTCAAAGACAAAATTGGTAATAAACTGGTTTTGCAAAAAGAAATTAAATTAGCAAATTATTGTGCCTTAAAATAATTGATAAGTGAATATGCTCATAATATCATGATTTTCCAAACGCGGTTGCGCTCATGTTAAGCACACTGTAAAAGACACACAGCAGAATTGAGAAAACATAGGTTCTGCTGAAAAAAACAACAAGAACAATGAGCGGAAGTGTTCCTGCCGTAATAAAAATTCCTGTTTCAACCGCTAAAAATAACTTGTAGCCAATGCCGTAAACCTCTAATGTTCCAAATCCACAAAGAATTGTTGCAATGGTAGAAGCCACGCAAAAAACAATCCCAAATAGAAACAGAACAAGAATTTTTGCAAGTACCATTTGCGTGCTTGTTACGGGAATGGTACGCAGATTTTTGAATGTGTCATTGTCTCGTTCCATAAAGAACAGCATCGCGGCGATAACTCCAATAATACAGGGCAGTAAAAACTGGATGCCATACCCAAGTACCATATTGAAAAGCCCATCAAAAGCGTCTGCCCGATCCGTGTAGCGATCCATCATAGATGGCGTTGTCATAAGATAGGTCAGAGGAATCGGAAACATAAAAGCAGCCAGAATAATAAGCGGGATAAATTTCTTCCGTTTCAGTTTCATAAATTCACATTTTATCAGTTTAAGCAATTCCCTCGCCTCCCGTCACGCGCTTGAAATAATCTTCAAGGCTTTCTTCACGGGTATGAACCTCAGATACTTCCAAGCCGTTTTCTACAAAGGCGGTCACGATTTTTCCGATAGGTAGTTCCAGATTGTGCAAGCGCAGGTTATGATCGTCCTGTATGGAAAAGTGATTTTCGTGGAAACTCCTCTCCAAAATTCTTGCTGCCTGTGCAGTATCAGAGAGTATAAAATGAATATGCTTGCTGCTTTTCTGTTCCAGTTCAGCAAGGCTTTCTTCTTCCAGCAATGCGCCGTGGTCGATAATTCCAATATCGTCAGCCAGCAGAGAGATTTCCGAGAGAATGTGACTGGAAATCAGAATGGTTTTTCCTCTTGCATCGCAAAGCTCCCGGATAAAGGAGCGCACCTCTGCAATGCCGATGGGATCAAGTCCGTTGATCGGCTCGTCCAAAATCAAAAGCTCCGGATCGTGCATAACGGCAAGGGCAATAGCAAGCCGCTGCTTCATGCCAAGGGAATACTGAGAAAAGAGTTTTTTATCTTTGTAGGGCAGTCCTACCAGATCCAGAGCGTCCTTGATGGCATGATTGTTCGGTACGCCCCGCAGAGTAGCAAAGATACGCAGGTTCTCTGTGCCGGTCAGATTGGGATAAAAGCCGGGGGACTCGATTAGGCTGCCGATACGGGGCAGCAATTTCTTTTCGTTTCCATGCAAAGACTTTCCCCAGATTTTGACCTCCCCAGAAGTCGGCTTCGTTAAGCCCAAGAGCATTTTCATGGTAGTGGTTTTTCCGGCTCCGTTTCTTCCGAGCAGACCATAAATCCTCCCGCGCTTCACATGGATATTTAGGTCAGCCACGCTCTTTTGTAAGCCGTATTGCTTTGTCAGATTTTTGGTTTCAATGATGTAACTTGTGTCCATATTCAAACCTCCTGTTCTGTAAGGCATTCTATCACACCAACCTTGCATTAACCTTGCCGCAACCTTGCATTAACCTTGCAATTTGAAACATGGCACTCTAAAATAGCAAAGGCTCCCGCCGCAAAGGCGGGAACCCTATCAATCTTCCAAAGGGAAAAGCAGGTCAAATTCAGTTCCTTTTCCCGGTGTGCTTTTGACTTCTATACTGCCGTCCATTTTTTCTACGAGTTGACGAACAATGGAAAGGCCAAGGCCGCTGCCTTTTTCAGATCGGCCTTTATCACATTTATAAAGCCTCTCAAAGATATGTTTCAAATCTTCTTTTTCAATTCCCACACCATTATCCTCAAGGCGCAGTTTCATGGTTTTTCCCTGTCTGGACAGGGAAATTTCAATTTTGTCTGCATGGCTGTGTGCAATTACATTTTGAATGAGATTGTTTACAATCCGCATATAACCGTCCGTATCAAGTTTTACACGGAAAGGCTGTTCGGGAATGTCAATGTTATAATCGAGCTGTTTATCTTCAAATATCGGTATCCAGTCGATCAGGATATTTCTTGTAAGTTCTGCGGCTTCAACGGTATGGATTTCCATAGCGAACTCGTTGGAATTTAGCTTAAACCAGTCAAAGAGAACATCGATGTATTCTTTCAAATCGTATGCCTTTCGACGGGCTGTCTCGATATAGTCATCCCGGTCTTTACCTGTAACAATCCCTTTATGTGCAGCATCAAGATACCCTATTAGGGTTGTAAGGGGTGTTCTGACATCATGGGAAAGGCTTGTCATCAATTGGCGGTTTGTTTCCTCTGTCTGCCGGAAAACAGAAAGCTTATTTTCGTAAGATACAACGATCTCATTGATTTCATAGGCAAGAGGGGCAGCCAGTTCATTTGTATCGGATAAAATGCGCCGATTGCCATTTCCGTTTTTTATATCTGCCAGAGCGTCAGTAAATTCTGCTATTTGCCTTTTTACTCGTCGAATCATGGAATAGAAAATGAAAACAGCCAAAACAGCAACCGTTATGGATAAAAAAATGATGATCTCCATAACTATCACACCTCCTTATTAAAGCGATAACCGATCCCCTTTATGGTTTGAATATACTTCGGTTTTGATGGATCGGCCTCTAATTTTTTGCGAAGTCGGCTGATGATTGCCATAATGTTGCTGTCATCATAGAAGTATTCTTCGCCCCAAACTTTTTCATATATCTGCTGTTTGGTCAAAATCCTTCCTTGATTTTTTACACAATATAGTAGCAAGTCAAATTCCTTTGGGGGGAGTTCAAAAGTACCATTTTCCGTAGTGATTGAACGATTTTCAAGGTCAATTTGTAGTCCATCAAATACAAGCTGCTGTGCAGTTCCATCTTGTTGATTAAAGCGTGTATACCTGCGGATGAGGGAAACAATACGTGCGATCAGTTCATCCATATCAAAAGGTTTTGTCAAATAATCATCCGCTCCAGCTCGCAAGCCCCGCACCTTAGAAATGCTATCATTTTTGGATGTGAACATCAAAATCGGCAGGCTGTTTTCTTTCCTGATTTGTTCCAGCGTTTCAAAGCCATCCATACCGGGCATCATCACATCCAGTATCACAAGTTGATATTCCGTTTCCTTTAATTTCTGTAAGCCTTCTTTTCCCGTATTACAAAAATTGGCTTCTATATTTTCTGATAGTACACTGCGTTTAATCAAAGCACACAGTTCTCTGTCATCATCTATAATCAAAATTTTATTCATGGTGCAGTCCCTTTTCTTGTTTTGTCCGACCATCAATCGGCTTTTCCGAAGTTAAGGAGATCGGCAATCTCTCGCTCATCATCTACAACAACTATTGTCTCGCATTTATTGCTCATACTCATCATTTCGCTTACCCCCATTGTCTTGTCTATTTTGATATTAGCCAGGCAGTAACTATTTCCTTTCTTGGCGTTCAATTAGTTACCACCCCCCATGATAATACTATACCATAAGCGTTAATATATGGCACCTTTATTCTTCGATTTAAAACCAACCACTACAACATAAACAAAATTCGGTAAATTAGCACGCGAACGCCTATGATAAGCCCACTACTGCTATTCGCAGTTGTGGGCTTATCGAATTACTTTGATTTATCGTTCCTAATCGTCCCGGTTCCGCTTAAGCGTATTCCGGGGCTTTTGTTTTGCCTCCGTTTGAATTTGGCGAAGCTGCTCTATAATGCTGCGCTTCTCCGGCGGACGCTGGGTTTCAGACTGCATGGGCTGCTGCGTCTTGCGTTCCCATTCTTCCAGATCAGCCTTGTACTGCTTCATAATCTTCTCTGCCTTAGTGTAGGTTGCCATGAATGCCTGACCGTTCGGGTACCCAGATTTCTTCACGCTCCATGAGCGTCATGTCAACAACTGGATGATCTTTATAGTAAAGAATATCGAAAGCGGTAAAGCTGGCAGGATGTTTATCTGCCTCCAGTTGGATTTTAAATTGGTTTGACATTAAGGAACGCCGTTGCACCTGCGAAAAATCAGGCTTACCGTCAACTAAACCGTGATTTCGCCATCTAAGATACAGCGCATTTTTATATTTTTGCTAATTTGAGTTAATTCTTGGAAGCGAGGATTTCAGATCAATTTTCGTTTATTTTGTAAAGGAACCTGATCTTTATCCAGATAAGCAAGGCAGCGCTCACCATCAAGTTTTAGCTCATAAATATAGTCCGGGCTGTCAAAAGGATCTTGTATCTCAGCTATGAGCATCGTGCTTGCGGATTTATCATTGAAGATGTCCATCATGCACCTTTTGTCTTTTTGGTAGTACGTTTCTTCGGTTTGTCATTGTTCTTGTCAGTGTTATTTTTATCGATGCTTGCCTGCAGCGCGTCCATCAGACGAATGACATTATCAGGAGTATCATCTTTAGGAGCTACAATTTCTTTGCCGTTGATTTTGCTTTCAATCAAATCTTTCATTTTCGCTTGATATTCGTTGTGGTAGGCTTGTCAAATTGGGATGGTGTGTTAACTGCTATTGAAAAGTGTCGTCACGATTGTTGGAGTGTTGTTCTCGAGTATCGCACCGAAAGCCTTACATCATCAGCGAAAGCTTAAGAAACGGCAATAGCAACAGTTTTTCGTTCGGTATTTATACGAAGACAGTTTACACATAAAAAATTATGTTTCATGTCGAAAATAGCATATTTCATGCAGCAAACTGTTTTTGAGAAGACTTTTTTGATAGACTGAATTTAATACTAGAGCATGTTATGACAATAAGTTCTGCCTACGGAGGGGATAATCTGCTCGATTGATGCCTTTGAAGAGATCATACCAGCAGCTTCGAATTTTCCTCCTGTGAGAGAAACATAGTCGTTTTTCACAGAGGATGAAACCAATAGGATTGAGAAACTTTAAAATCATTAAAAAGGAGGAACAGCAGTTATGAAAAAAACTCTTAGTTTGATTCTTGCGCTGAGCATGGTTATGACCATGCTGCCGATCTCAGCAATGGCGGAGAAAGCAATTGCCCCCGTTAGCGCAATCGGAGAAATTATCAGCTTTGAACCGCTCACAGAAACAGCAAAATTTGTATCTCCCGGCACCCCTATGGAGGCTTTGGATTTGCCCACGACTCTGACCGTTACAGTACAGACTGCCGTTGCCCCCAGGGAGGAACCAACGCGGGATTTTGGCAGCACGGATGAGGATGCGGCAGAGAGCGATTCCGTGGCTGCAGCCACCGATTCCACCATAGAGGCGGAAATCAGTGAGCCAGAGGACACAGACGAAACCCCCGACCCCGAATGGGAGAAAACAACACAAGATATTTCGGTAACGTGGGAATCTACACCGGAATATGACATGTATGCCAATGGCGATTATGTCTTTACCCCGGTGATAAAGGGCTATACGGTCAGCGCCGAGCTGCCCGAGATTACGTAACGGTAGGTGCCGTAGCTGCGCCTGTGATGATGCTTGCTGCTGACACTCCAACAGAAATTTTCAATTTTGAATCCCTCCAGACTACCATAAATAACGCATCAAGCGATCTGGATTTAAAGCTTTCCGACAGCTATGTTGAAAGCAGTGGAACTCTGACAATCGCCAATCACTACAACATAACTATGGACTTAAACGGTAAAATGCTGGATGGCGGCGAGGAAATTGCCATAGATCACGCTGGAAGCGGCATACTGACGATTACAGACAGCAGCAGCGAAAAAACCGGCAAAATCACTTCTAAGAAATGGGCAATTCAGTTATCTTCATCAGACGGCAGCCTTGTCGTTACCGGCGGCACAGTGCATAGCGAGGAATCTGTCTCTTCCTTTACCCCTGCGGCAATCTATAACTACTCCTCCGGCAGTGTGAGCATTGAGGGCGGCACGGTGACAAGCGTGGGGGCCGCAATATATAACAACTCCGGCAGAGTCAGTGTTTCAGGCGGTAAGGTGACAGGCGACCAGTATGGGATAAATAACTTTTCCTCCTACAGCTCCCCCGACAGCGTCAGTGTTTCGGGCGGTGAGGTGTCCGGTGCGTGGGGTGCAATATCTGACAGCTCATCCTCCGGCAAAATCAGTGTTTCGGGCGGTAAGGTGACCAGTACACATGCCAATTATCCGGCAATCGGGTGTTCTGGCGGCGGGCGCATCTCCATTAGTGGTGAGGATACGATTGTCACCAGTGAAAATGAAAGAGACGAAAGCGGTACCATTGAGTTGGGCGGCTCCGCCGGCCTTGAAATTACCGGCGGAACCATAGAAAATACTTCCGCAACTGGGGACGGCAACGCCATTTACAACAACGCCGATGGCGATATTACAATTTCAGGCGGCATTGTAAACAGCACAAATGGTATCGGTATTGCGGTTGCCACCGGTAAAACCGGTAAAATTATTATTTCAAACGGTGGTACGCCCACCATCAAGGGCGGCGGAAAGGCGATGAATAAAGCCCCTGATTTAAGCCGCTATGTCAATGTAAAGATAACGGCAAGCACAACAGCGACAGACGGTTCGGATGTCTCAGAGATTACCAAAGCAGATATTGATACAGACGAAAAGATAGCAGCCTACAAATACCTAACGTTTGAGCCTGCACCTGCTGTCACCGAGCAAATCGACCTTTCCCTCGGCGGCACATACTATTTTGACTTGTCAAGCGAAAAGGATGGATTAGGCAGTGTGAATAGCAGCCTGCCTGACACAACCCTGCACTATGTACCCTTTACTTATGTCGGCACGGTGAATGCGTACAGCTTAACGAGTGAACTTTCAACAACGCAAGACTTTGCTAACGCAAACACATCTGACCGCAGCCTGTTTGTCGGGGATTACAATATCTCTACAAGCATCACATGGAACGCATTGAATGTTAATGGCCTTATCTTCGGCAAAACCTTTGACACGCATTACAAGCTGCGCACTTTAAGCGCAGGAAGCAGCAGGATGGGTTCCGCAGAAGACGGCAGCGACCATCTTGGGCAGCCGGGCACCAACGAGTGGGATCAGATTGTCGCACAATCGAATGGGACGTGGATAAAGAATATTACCGGGTCTTGGTCCTGGGGTCAGGATACCGATAGTGAAACCGGTTTGAGCCGTGCAATCCGCGGAAATAAATCGGTTCACTGTTGGGATTGCCTCACGCCAGGAGCAACCGCTTTTGATCCCCGCTTCCGCCCCGCGCTTGAGGTGCTCCCCGACAAACTGGAATCTGACGGATTGAAAGCGGTAACCCTGAACCTGAACAGCGGCAGCCTAAAGGGAAGTACCGAGAGTATCCAGATTATCTGCGCGGGGGATAGATTTACCGCCCCTAGTGGCGAGGGGCTGACCGCACCCACCGGCAAAGCGTTTGCCGTGTGGAAGGATGCAGGCAGTTCCACAATCTACGAAGCAGGCGATGAGGTGCCCAGTAGCGTGACAGGCTTGACCGCACAGTGGGCAGATTGCGCGGCGCAAAATACAGCGACGAATATCGGCTACGCTACCCTGCAAGAGGCGGTGAATGCGGTTGATAATGACCAGACTATTAAGCTGCTGACGGATATGACCCTCACGGATACTGTCACTATCTCAGGCGACAAAAGCTTTACCCTTGACTTAAACGGCAAGAAAATCAGCAATAAGTTTCGAACAACGACGGTTGAACATAATGGCAGCGGTACCCTGAAGATTCAAGACGATAGCAGCAGCGGAATAATTGAAAACACATGGTACAACCAGACCACGATTGAGATTACAGCTGGCGGTTCGTTGACCCTTTTAAGCGGTACAATACGATCAGGTGGGAGGGCAATTGACAATCGTGGGGCGGGTAACATAACCGTTTCCGGTGGAACAGTCACATCTGATGGTCTCGGGGTGGCCCTTAATAACGCAGGTTCAGGCAATGTGACTATTTCCGGCGGCACAGTGGAATCCACATCGGTTGCGTCAACTGCTTATGCAATTGCTCGAGCTTACGGCAGCACCGGTAAAATCATTATATCGGGAACAGCAAACATTGTTGCACAAAATATGTGTATTTTCATGAATGGGGAGAAATCAAGTGATCCGGCTATTGAAATCACCGGTGGAACCCTGACTCATACCGGTGATTCAGGGTATGTGATTGATGCTTATTTAAAAAACACGATACTTGTAACGGGTGGGACACTGGAATCCACGCAAAATTCAATAATCGGCCATACTTATGCTTATGGATCACCTTTAGCTTCGATAAAAATAAATATTCCGGACGGCGGCAGTGCTATATTTAAGGCCGGTGAGAAAATGCTGACAGAGGGTTATGCTCTTACATTGGAAAACGCCGGTGTCAAAGCTGCCAGTGAGGAGTTCGATGGAACCCCTGTTTCCACCTACGATCCCGACAACATTGGCAATTACAAATACTTAGAGTTTGGACCGGCAAGTACGGTCGATGTCCTTGATTTGGCCGGCCAGCTGACAGCCCCGGTCAAGAATGAGACACCTATTACAAGCATAAATACAACGCAGTATACAGGAGTAGTTGCCTGGTCCAGTTCTCCAGAGAAATTTCTTGGAGGCACAGTCTATACGGCAACTATCACGCTGACGGCAAAACCGGGCTATACGTTCAGTGGTCTTGGGGCAAACAGCTTTACATTAGCTGGTGCCTCCTCTGTTACCCATGACGCAGGCAGCGGAAATACCTTGACGGTAGCGGTTACCTTCCCGAAAACATCAGAGAGAACTTTGGCCTCTATCGCCGTTACCACACCGCCTACCAAGACGATTTACAAATATGGAGAGAGTTTCGATCCCACAGGGATGGTCGTCAAGGCCACCTATGATGACGACACGGAAAATCAGGCCTTTACAGACTACGATTTCAGTCCAAAGGGTACTCTTAATATGGGTAATACCACTATCACCCTTACTGCGAACGGCACAAGCATCACAACCACCCAAACCATCACCGTTACTAAGACAGACGGTCCCGCTGCGCCCAGTGTCAGCTTCTCCTTTGACGGCGGTGTAAGCGCAGGCAAACTCATGGGTGCAACCGCTGCGATGGAATACAGCTTAGACGGTGGAAGCATTTGGGCAGACTGTACTCCGGATATGGATTTGACCGGCCAGTTTGGCAGCATAAAGGCAGACAAGGATATTCTGGTGCGAGTAAAAGAGGCTGACACCCACCTTGCGGGCAGTTCCCAGACGATTGATATTACCCAGCCGTCTAAACCGACCATTGGTAAAACCGACGAAACCTTGACACGGAACGACGGCACCATCACCGGTGTAAACAGCCTGATGGAGTATAAGAAAAGCGGTGATGCAAGCTACACACCTATCAGCAGCAGCACGGTGACAGGCCTTGCACCCGGCACATATCTTGTTCGCATAAAGGCTACCGGCACGGCTCTGGCAAGCGAAGATGCCGAGGTCACCATTGCCGCCTTTGTCAAAGCAACACCAACTACGGCGGATTTAGTTCACGCTTTGACCGCTGTGGATTATGACGGCAGTGCAAAAAATGTGACTGTAACAGCAAGTCCGGGAAAGAATTTGGGTGCAATCACCATCAGGTACAACGGCAGCACCACCCCGCCCATCAACGCAGGCATCTATACCGTTACGGTGGATATTGCCGAAAGCGAGGAATATAAGGCGGTATCGGGGCTATTCCTGGGAAGCTTCGCCATTAATAAAATTGCTTATTCCGGCACGAAAACCTTATCGGCAAACGTTGTAAGCGGTCAGGTGGGGGCGACGGTAACGCTTCCTGGCCTGCCACAGGGCGCAGGCTACGGCACCCCGTCTGCAAGCGGCGGCATTAGCATGACCGACATGAGCATTTCGGGCAACACCTTGACGTATACCGCACCCGTCGGCTCAGCAGGACAAACCGGCACAATAATGGTTCCTGTAACAGGCGCCACCAACTACAACAATTACAACATCATTGTAACGGTAACCTACATTGCAAAGACACCGCAGAATATTTTCTATGCAGAAACCAGTGTGGATAAGACCTATGGCGACGGTAAGTTTACCAACCCGCTGACCGAAACAACCGTTACCGGTACAATCACCTATGCAAGTGACGATATTTCTGTGGCGACTGTGGACGCCGTCACCGGCGAGGTGACCATTATAGGCAGCGGAATCGCATTCATCACCGCTACCGCTGTGGAAACGTCTACCCATGCACAAGCCACGGCAAGCTATACGGTAACCGTTGCTCAAAAAGCGCTTACTTTAACAGCGGATGATAAGAGCATGACCAAAGGTGACGGAGTACCGGTCTTTACTTATACTGCAACAGGACTGGTCAACGGCGATGCCGTATTAAATCACCCCGAAATGTCCGTTTCAACGGATGGAAATACTGTCGGAACCTTTGTCATTAGCATCTCGGGCGGAACGATTACAAATTCCGCAAGCTATGACATTACCTATACGAACGGCACCTTAACGGTGGCGGAGCGATACTTTACCGTTACGGTAACAAACGGCACAGGCAGCGGAAGCTACGCCGAGGGTGCGGCCGTTACGATTACGGCGAATGACAGAAGCGGCTATATATTCACAGAATGGAGCAGTGCAGACGTAACCTTTGCGAACGCCACCGAAAAAACGACCACCTTTACCATGCCGGCAAAGGCGGTAAGCGTTACCGCAAACTACCGTCCAAAAAGTTCCGGCGGCGGTAGTTCCGGCAGCGGTAGTTCCGGCAGCGGAGACTCATCACCCTCCGATTCGAATGCAGCGCCTGTCTCTCCATCTAAAACATTTGTCAGTGATACAACTCTGGATTTCTCTGTAAACAGCGCCTATCAGTTTAAAATCACCAGCACAAATGGCGCAGTTCCATCGCTTGTTGTTGGCACTCCGGGCATCTTTGAAACCCAGCTTGTCCGCACATCCGGTAACGATTATTACATAAAGTTAACAGCCATTGGTAAACCCGGGGATAAAGCCGGAATTTATGTCAATGGAGTAAAGCTGCTGGTTGCCACTGTGGGGACGACAGCTTTCCTTGTGCAAAGCGATACAACAGGGGCGTTCAAAATTTCTAAAGGAAAGACTTATGTATTCAAACTGACATCAAACAGTAAACCATCACTGATTTGCGGTAATTCTTCTGTATTTCAGGTAAAGCTTGTAAAACAATCCGGAAAGGATTATTTTTACCAGGCAACGCCGGTCGGAAAGGCCGGACAAGCAGCCGGATTCTATATCAATTCCAGCCATACGCCGGTTGCAATAGCATACATTACTTGAGCAAAAACATTTGGCAGGGAACCCGGAAAGCGCTCCAAAATAATCAAAACCACGCGTTGAACGCGTGGTATGCACAAGCCCTGAAAGGGCATAATTCTGGCACGCATCTCAAGATGCACTGAATAAGTTCACCAACCGCATTACTTTTACAGGCCGCCGCTAAAGCGGCCTTCTTTTACGCCTTAGGATTCTTGCTACCCGTAAACGGGTCAATATACTCCTTAAAACTTATTTGATCTGCTGCAATGTCTTCTTGCAATTGGTTTTTAATATCCTCTTCAATTACCTTTTTATTTCGCCCTACTGTGTCTACGTAATATCCACGGCACCAAAATGCCGAGTTCCATACTTGTATTTTAGATTCGCATGCCTGTCGAATATCATCAGGCTGCTTTTCCCTTTAAGATAACCCATAAATTGTGCCACACTGAGATTCGGTGGAATACTTACTAACAGATAAATATGGTCTGGGCACGCCTGTGCTTCTATAATTTCCACTCCTTTTTGATCGCACAGTTTTCTCAGTATCTTCCCTATATCTGCTCTAATTTTCCCATATATTTCTTTTCTGCGGTATTTAGGCGCAAAAACGATATGGTACTGGCATCTCCACTTGGAATGTGATAAACTTTGTATGTCTTTCATGACATTACCTCCTTTTGTTTTTATGCGGTTAGCAAACCCGCATCTATTTTAACAAAGGGAGGTCTTCTTGTATCTAAAGACTTTTATTCTCACCAGCATAGCTGGTAGTTTTTTGCGCTTAAGCTACAAAAATGAGGCGGAGCAGGATTCACTGCTCCGCCTCAGCCTGTCGAAAAAGTTCAGCGAAAGCTGGGCTTTTTGGTTGTAAAATGGTAAAATAGAAGCAGGTGATGAAAGATGTTGGAACGAGAAAAACTGCGCAGAGATGCAGTTGAATTTGTGAATACAGATCTATTGGTGCCACAGGATCATCTGCTGCGAAAGATTGACGGAGCAGTAGATTTTAACCATATTTATGACTTTGTAGAAGCATTGTATTGTGAGTGCAACGGCCGTCCCAGTGTGGACCCGGTTGTCCTGTTTAAGATTGTTCTGATCCAGCATCTGTACGGAATTCCCTCTTTACGCCGGACAATGCAGGAAATCAATATGAATATCGCTTACCGGTGGTTTCTAGGATATACACTGAACGAGGAATTGCCGCATTTCTCCACTGTGAGTTACAATTTTAAGCACCGGTTCACAGAGGAAACCGTGGAACAGGTATTTTCGTGGATTTTGCAGGAGGCAAACTGCGCCGGATATTTGGAGCCGGAAGCAGTATTTGTAGATGGAACACATATCAAAGCAAACGCCAACATCAATAAGAAGATCAAAAAGGCAGTCCCTCAGGCTGCAAAGCGATATGCCTCAGAATTAATGGAAGAGGTTAACGCTGATCGGGAAGATCATGGGAAGAAGCCATTCGACAGTACGCCGAAACCGCCGAAGGAAAAAGAAATCACGGAGTCCAAAACAGACCCGGAAAGCGGGCTGTTTCAAAAGGGCGAACACAAGAAGTGCTTTGCCTACGAAGCGCATACTGCCTGCGACAAACATAATTTTATCCTTGGCGTTGAGGTGACTCCGGGAAACGTACACGACAGCGTGGCGTTTGATGCGGTCTATGACAAAGTGACGGAACGGTTTCCTGAAATTGAAACAGTGGTGGCGGACGCCGCATACAAAACGCCGCATATCTGCAAACGGGTGTTTGACGACGGGCGAGTACTTTCCACAGCATACAAGCGGCCAATGACCAAAGCGGGAAATCTGGAATGGTGGAAGTATGTATACGACGAATATTATGACTGTGTGATCTGCCCTGAATATCAGGTTCTGCATTATGCAACAACCAACCGTGAGGGATACCGGGAATACAAAAGCCGGAGTTACATCTGCGAAAAATGTCCATTCCGTCCTCGCTGCACCGAAAGTAAAAGCTGTACGAAAACCGTAACGCGGCATGTGTGGCAGGATTATGTAGAACTTGCGGAAGATATCCGACACACACCGAAATACAAAAAGCTTTACCAAAAGCGAAAAGAAACAATTGAGCGTGTCTTCGCCGACGCAAAAGTAAAATATGGGATGCGTTACACGCTCTACCGGGGCTTAACTCAAGTGACGAATTGGGTTAAGCTTAAGTTTGCTGCCATGAATCTCAAAAAGCTGGCAATGTGGAAATGGAGAGATGGTCATCCGTCCGGATATGTAATCATTTTACATCACTTATTTTCTTATCCTGCATATTATCAAAAGAACCCATCCTTCGCTTAACGCCTTGGATGGGTTCTTCGACAATCTGAGGCGGAGCAGGATTCACTGCTCCGCCTTTTTATAGAGAGGTTTGATAATCATGAAATACATTGGCAAAATTATTGGCTACCCAACAAAGTTGTTCGTTAACAACCGCATCTACATTCCTAAAGAATATTTACACTTTTATGGAATATCGGAAATCAATGATGAGTTGTTCTTTAAAACATCAGATCGACAACTGTTTTATCAGCCATCTTATCTTTGCAGAAAAGAAGCACATCCATACAAGTCTTGCTCCATTATTGGGGGACTGGTTACTTTACCTATTTCGTGGGTTAGAGAACACCGGCTGAAACATGGGGATATCCTGTTCTTGCTGGGAACAACAGAGGGAATACTGGTTCTTACAAAATAGGGAACAACCAAAACGTGGAGCATGAAGGATAAGACCAGCACTAAAAAGATATGTACGACGTGATCTAGTACCGATCCGCCATGATTAGAAACTACGATTGCGCCTGTAATGGATTATTAGATCGGACAACTGGCATAAAAATATCGTCGACTATCTCCGTTATGACTTCGTCAGATATGGGTTCTTGCATAGTGATCAACTCGTACCGCAGTAAATCGAGCGGCAATGAAATCATTCGGGCTGTCAATTTCTCTAAGCAGACTTCTCCACGAGTCTCCGCGTTTTTCAAAATCGCCGTCATAGCCACCATCAGTTTGCTCTCCGTTCTCGGCTGGATGACCTGCGGTAAGTACGCTATTAAAGAACCGCCCACATGCGGTTCCGTCATAAGTCCTCTTATCGTCTGCGCACCAATGGATTTCAGCGGTGCAGTAAGTCGCTGCAAATAGGTAACCACATCGTCGCGCAGGTTTCCGGTGTTCGGTATTTCATCCGTAATTTTCGGCACATATTTATGCAAGGCGGCAATCACAAGCTCCAACTTGTTGTCCCATCGGCGATAAAGGACAGCCTTATTTGTCCCTGCCCTCTTTGCGACGCTTTCCATCGTCAGATGCGTATAGCCTGTTTCATAAAGTTCCTCACACGCGGCAAGCAGGATTGCATCTTCCAGAGCTTCCCCACGGCGACGCATACCTTTCTTTTGTCCGTCCATAATATTATTTCCCTCCCATTCTCAGCAATAAATGTACTTTTGTTGTAAAAATACACATAAGAAACTTAACTAGTTTCTTATTTCTATGTCGAGAATGACTATTGTATTCGTATTGCATTTATTATATCATATTTGCATAAGAAACGCAAAACGTTTCTTATGCAAAGTGAAGGGAGTTTTCTCATGAGTGCAACAAACGTAAAATCATCGCAGGATAAGCTCGACCCAATCGTACTCAAGGCAGCCATAATCCTGGTTGTCGGTGCCCTTGCGCCACTCTTTGATTCAACAATGGTCAATGTGGCTATCAAAACAATAGCGGCTGATATGAAAGCAACCATTTCTACCGTGCAGTGGATCACAACCGGATACGTTCTGGCGATGGGGCTTACCGTTCCAATTTCGGGATGGGCCACCAAACGATTCGGATGCAAAAGGTCCTACATTTTTTCTTTGGCGGTCTTTCTGGTTGGTTCCGTGCTCGCCATGCTGTCATGGAACATCCAAAGCTTAATTGGCTTTGCAGTAATTCAAGGAATCGGCGCGGGATTATTAATGCCAGTGCTAACAACAGAGCTTGTACAGCTTTCAGGAGGACATGGTCTCGGGCAGATCATGTCAATTGTCAGTATTCCCGCTCTCCTCGGGCCGATTCTAGGGCCGGTTTTGGGCGGAGTAATCGTTAACGGCCTTGGCTGGCGTGCAATTTTCTTAGTTAATATCCCAATTTGCATTGTAGCGATCCCACTGGCTGTCTGGGGAATTCCGGCCGACGAATTTTTGGAGAAGAAAGCTTCCCTTGATATCATTGGCATGCTTTTGCTCTCTCCTGCATTTGCCCTTCTGATTTACGGCATCACTCAAATTGCCAAAAATGGAGGATTAAGTAGTAGTGCTGTCTATGTCCCTCTGATTATTGGTATCGTTTTGATGGCGTTGTATGTCATTTATGCTTTAAACACAAAACGGGAGCCGGTTTTGAATCTTCGATTGTTCAAATCCGTCAATTTTTCCGCTTCGAATATTTTGCTGGTATTGACAGGTATTATTACAAACGGCGCTTTGCTGATCCTTCCGCTCTATTATCAAAATGTACGCGGTACAAGCGTTCTGTATACCGGGCTGTGGTTGCTTCCTCAGGGTATCGGTATGCTACTGACCAGAAGTTGGGCGGCTAAGATAGCCGACCGCGACGGTTCGCGTAATATTGTGCTGGTGAGCCTCGCCGTTATTGCGGCCGGCACAGTGCCGTTTGCTCTTGCGGGTGCAGATACAAATCTCATTCTCTTGGCCGCTGCTTTATTGGTCAGAGGGGCGGGCCTCGGCGGTCTGCTGATTTCCATTATGACGTCCGCTTACATTGGGCTGCAAAGGGAGCAAGTTCCTCACGCAAGCATCGCTACAAGAATCTTTCAGACCATTGGTGGAGCTTTCGGATCGGCGATTCTCGCGACCGTTGCCCAGCAGCAGATGACAGGCCATGCCGATTCCGATCTTCGCGCGATTTCCCATGCGTTCAACATCTCTTTCTGGTGGGCCATCGGCTTTACTGTGGTAGCGGCGATTCCCACAATGCTTTTGGCAATGCGTAGAAAATCAGAAACAGAAGAAGCCACCACAAAAGATATCGCAGATGAGTAAAAGAAGAGTAAAACTAATCAACACCTTGCGGGGGTCTCTCCGCACAGGTGTTTTTTTGTGCTGTCCCGCGGCATCGCGGGACAAGCCCCGTAACTTCTGACCAAGTTGGCCCGAAGTCTCTGCCTATCTTATGACAGCCCAAAACTAACGGTACCTTACAAAACGGATACCAATCGGTAAGGATTTCAAAATCTGCTTGTCGAAATTACAAGCCGGAAAATCAACTGCGTAATCGTCATAAAATAAAAAAACCGGAGTATATCCGATCTTACATAGTAAACTGTTAAATTTTCCTTGCAATTTTAAATTTCCTATATTATCCTGTATTATAATTCTTTTTGTGGATAAACAAAAAGCATCCACAGGAGGTCAGCCGGCTGGAACCAGCTGACTTCCATCCGCCATAAGGGTGTACTAGACCCGTTATGACTTGTGAATGCCGTTTATGCGTTGCTATCTTAGCACGTATTTCGGATACATGTCAAGTTCTGTACCCTTATTGGACGGTGAGGGTACAGACTTTTGTTTTTCCACAACACATACACAATGCGATATGCATTGTGTACCTCATAATGCGAATGTAACATTCGCGGCGTGAGGTTGGCGCACTTTGAAAAATATTTCAATCAATCGGTAGCAGCGATTGATGAAATCATAGTGTAACACAAAGACTTTTTTGTCGGAGCGGAAACATTGGACATCGCAAAGCCGGCACAGCCGCATTTGCGATCAACTGCATGCTGATATCCAACTGGCAACTGGATGTGCGATAACCCCAGCAAAGTGATAATGATACTTCTACCCGGCCAACGTCACTGTATTGGGGGCAGCTTCCAGAGAACCTGGGAGAGGAATTTAAGTTCCTATGTGATTGTGCCAACAATTCTTTGTGAAACATAACAATTATTTGGTAGCACAAGCCTCCACTTGTGTTATCAAATAATTATGTACTTAGAATCACTAAATATATAATATTATTTAATAATAAAGGGTAAAAGCATATGCTTTTACCCTTTATTCATGGTCGAGGTGACTGGATTCGAACCAGCGGCCTCTACGTCCCGAATCCGTCTATTACAACTTAAATAATTCAGTAACGTAGCTATTTAACTTTTCAATCGATCGATACTCCATTGTTTCTTCCAAATGTGTATAAATTGCTAATGTCGTTTTTATATCAGAGTGACCTAGTAATTTGGATGCGGTAAGAACATCAACTCCTGATGAGTATAAGAGGGTTGCATATGTATGTCTAAGCATATGCGGCGTGATTTTATCAATCATCATCGGTATTCCATGCGGGTTATATTTGCTGCACTTCCCATCGTTATATCCGCCAAAAGTACAGTTTAAATCACATAGATAACTTTTCCAAGCGCTTCTAAAAGAAGATGGAGAGTGCATTTCACCATTAATTTTGCAAAACATGTATTTACTGATCGCATTTTTTTTGGCCTTTTCTATTTCTAACGCTAATTCAGTTGGAGCCTCAACAAATCGACTTTTATTATTCTTTGTTCCTGGCTTTACATAATATCGGTTATTAATTTTCTCTACGCTTTTATTAATATTCAATCCAACCCGATTAAAATCAAAATCTTGCCATGTTAAGGGTATGAGTTCTCCCAGTCTAGGACCAGTGAGCATCATTGTTAATGCAGCAAGTCGCATACGATGTGGCATTGATATAATCCACTTCTGTTCTGTCTCGGTAAGTGCTCTTCGGCTATACTTTGGAGCTTTCTTTGGAATTTCCCTTCCCCTGGCTGGATTCTTATGTATTACATCATTATCACATGCATAATCAAATACAGAAGCCGCAATATTGCGCATGTCCTTTAATGTTGCCTTTGCTGTTGGTTTACCAGTATGAGGATTCTTTTCAGCATAATCGATTATTATATTATCAATATCAAGAACACTTATTTCGTCTATGGGCATATCACCAATAAAACTGTTAATGTTATTTAAGTAATTTACAGCAGTAGCAAAATATGAACGAGAAAAGTTAAGGCTTTTTTTACGAAGCCAAAGATTTCCCCAATACCTAAATGTATCTTGACTATTTGTTGCATTCATGATTATCATCCTTTATTATTTTTTAGCATTCGTCCGCGAACAATATTATAATTTGGCATAATTATACAGCTTCCCCATATTCCCGTAAATGGATAATGTTTTCAAATAATAATTACTATTTAACATTTTAATATAAGCTTCGTGCCGAAAAATTAATAAATCATTAAAATAATGCTTAATTAGAGCCAACATTAGTTGGCCATTTTTATATACTTTATTGCGAAAGGAGCAAATAACAATGACAAAAAAGACTTACCCTCTTGTGACAGCCCAGTATCCCCAGAGTCCGCATTGTAGCATCCTATGGTAGAAGCGCAGAATAAAACACGGACAAGTAAGCAGGTTTATGTGATCAGAAATTAAAATCCGAAAGAAACACTTTATTTATAGGAGTAATATGATGATTAAAATCAGAATAACCGGCTTACCGGAGGAAATTGACAGCTTTCTGAATGAACTCAGAGAGCTGTTTCTTATTTCTGACGAATCAAAGCAATATAAAAACAGTCGGAGTCGATTTGTCCGAAAATACGCAGACATTGAGAAGCCCAAAAGTAATGATGTTGAATGAAAGGTCTTGACAATTATGAGTATGAATGTAAAGTCCTGTAAAGTGATCGCTATCGTGAACCAAAAAGGTGGTGTCGGAAAAACGACCACATGTGCAAACTTAGGCATTGGCCTTGCTAATCTTGGGAACAAAGTGCTGCTAATTGACGCTGATTCCCAGGGCAGCTTGACTGCCAGCTTAGGATGGCATCAACCGGATGAACTTGAAGACACGCTCGCTACTGTTATGGGTATGATTTTAAGCGACGTTGCTATCCCGGACCGATTCGCAGTTCTGTATCACGCCGAAGGTGTTGACCTGATTCCAGGCAATATTGTCCTGGCCAGTGTAGAAAACACCCTGGTGAACGCTATGTGCCGGGAAGCTATCCTAAAGCAATACATCGACACGGTACGCAACCAGTACGACTACATCCTGATCGACTGTATGCCGTCACTTGGAATGTTAACCATCAATGCTTTGGCAGCTGCTGATAGCGTGATTATCCCGGTACAGGCTCAGTACTTACCAATTAAAGGACTTGAGCAACTAATCAAAACCATTGCAAAAGTAAAGCGTCAAATTAATCCGGGATTGTCGATTGACGGCATTCTGATAACGATGGTTGACACAAGGCCTAAATTTACAAAGGAGCTTCTACAAAAGCTTCATGAAAACTATGACGGTAAGCTGAGAATCTACAAAAATAATATTCCCCTTTCCGTTCGGGCGGCGGAAATCAGCGCGGAAGGCAAAAGCATTTATGCACACGACCCGCACGGCAAGGTAGCCAAAGCGTATGAATCCCTCACACTGGAGGTTGCAGCCGGATGAGTAACAGTGCAAGTAAAATTACGCTTACCCCGTTTGATGATTTGTTTAAAACAAGTAATGAGCGAACAGAGGATTCTAAAGAAAAAGTTCAGGAGATTCGTCTCTCTGAACTTTTTCCTTTTAAGGATCACCCATTTCAAGTACGCGATGATGAAGACATGACAAAGCTAGTGGAGAGCATACGCCAGTACGGAGTTCTAAACCCTGCCATCGCACGACCACGCCCCGAGGGAGGATACGAGCTGATTGCGGGTCACCGGCGCAAACACGCCAGCAAATTGGCTGGTATGCAAACCATGCCGGTTCTCGTCCGGGAAATGGATGATGATGTTGCTACCATCCTGATGGTAGACAGCAATTTACAGCGTGCAACCCTGTTGCCAAGCGAAAGGGCCTTTGCCTATAAGATGAAGTTGGATGCCATGAAACGGCAAGGAAAGCGTACCGATTTAACTTCGTCCCAAGTTGGGACGAAGTTAAGCAATCAACGGGCAGATCAAATACTCGCAGAACAAGTTGGAGAAAGTCGTAATCAAATTCAACGTTTTGTCCGTCTGACCGAGTTGATATCTCCACTTCTTCAAATGGTGGATGATAAAAAGTTGCCCTTAAATCCTGCGGTGGAGGTTTCCTATCTTAAACCCGATGAGCAAACCATGCTACTGGAAGTAATGAATCAAGAAGAATCTTCTCCATCCATCAAGCAAGCTCGGCGGTTAAAAGAGTTCAGTCAATCCGGTGAATTAAACCGGGGAGCTATTCTTGCAATCATAACGGAGGGAAAGCTGGAACCAAAAAATCTAACCATTCCGGCAAAAAAGATTCAGCAATACTTTCCTGCGGAATTCTCTCCTGCACAGATGGAAAGCGTTATACTGGATTTACTCAGACAATGGAGCGTGGGTCGTTGAAATCTTAGAGCGAAAGGGAGTTTTTACCTTGCTGAAGATTAGATTTTACAATAAAAGTAATAAGTATACTCTTGATATGGAACCGTTTCAAAACGGTTCCATTAAGCAAAAGATACATGAAGCTAGAGCATATGCCGAAGCACACGGCGACATTGCTGGATGGACAATTTACGAATGGGTAGGCGGCTGCTGGCTTCCCTATCAGCCATTTAATTTTACAACTACGCAGGTTTTCAATCGAAAACAGCTAGTGTAAAACATATCTTTGAAAGGACTTAATTTGCATGAAAAGACTTTGTTATGGCGAAAATGGTTTGGATGGTATTGACGTGCCGGAACCGGAAAATTGTTTTATGACTGACATGGCATTCTTCGGCGGTATGACGCAAGACGAAATCGAAGCCGAAGCAGATCATGAAGAAGCAGAGGAAAAGAGATTTCGTGTAGGAGACGATTTAACTTTTTAACAGTATGTTGTAATTAAGAAAAATAGTGCTGTTTATTGCGTAAGAAGGCCAATACAAGGGCCACCTTGTCCGTCTCCTTATTTCGCATTGTGATGAAGTAAAATTCTATGATAATGAAAACCGGTTCGATAACGTTGCGGAGTACCGGAATGGAGAAATTATTTTAAAAAGTGACTATAAACCCCAATGGCTAAATGAACTACAAGAACAGCTTAATCAGAATGAAAACTTAATACTTGATTAAGGTATGCAATTGCTTTGATTTACCTGCGCTCCGAATGGAGCGCTTTTTTATTTCTTGACAAATAAGAATAAAATAGGATAATGGTATCAGAGAATACTGATACAGAATTCGATATGTGAATGGAGGATATATTTATGAAAAAGATAGATATTAGCCAGAAGGCAAAAAAGCGCCTTATTATAGCCGGTTCCGCAGTGTTCTGCATTGGTGTTGCTGTTGCTGCATTGACGCTTACAGCCGGTACACCATCAAAAGCAGTAACCACTGGACCGGTAAGCTCGTCATCCACGGGTTCGTTTGTTTTATCAGTTGACCCAATTGACGAGGATTCAAAAGCGGAGAGCGAGAGTCAGGCACCGGCATTCAATCCTGTAAGCGGCGCAAGCCAGACCACGGAACTTACGAAGATTGAAAAACCAACGTCCGCTCCCCCGGCTCCGGTGATAGAGGGTGACAGCTCCAAGACCAGCGACGGAAAAGAAACGGAGCCGACGAATTCGGCATTAACCGATAAGACCAAGAAGCCGACGTATACTAGCAAACCGACTGCGAAGAAGTCGGATGACACCACTACTAAAAACAGCAACAGTGCTGGTGATAATGACCCCGTTTTTGGAAATACGCAAGCTCCTCATGGGCAAATGACAACTGTCGGTAATCCCGGTGATGAGCTGACTGGTAACAAGGTCGGAATCATGGACTGACAAACACAACACAAATTAATATACAATTGTTATGGCACGGTCACAAGACTGTGCCATTTTTATACACATTTTGATTGGAGATAGATAAATGAAAAGAATTATTTCACTTATTTTATGTACTATTTTGGTTGCTATAATTCCATGTACTGCTTTCGCTGACGGGATCGGCGATGGAAACATGAATGGCGGCGGCGGCGGTATGGGGAGCGGTACAGGCGGAAATTTTTGGCACGAAGGAGAAGACGGTGTTAGGGTAACGGTTATCCGTGCCAGCGACAACAAACCAGTCAGCACACCGTTTGATTTAACAAATCATGATGAGAGTGATGTTGTACGTTTCTTTATTAAGAAAAGTAAACTTCATTATAGAAGCGGTTCAACACTTATAGCTTCACAGTCTGCATATGCTGCTACTAAACCATCTAAAGCGCTACCAAAAATCATCAGCGGCGGCGGTAATGCAAATATCGCTGCTATTAAAAATTATTTTACCGATGAGTTGGTTATTAAGTACGTAGCATCTTTAATTGGCACATCCTATGATACTTTGATCAATGGGAACTTCAAACTTCTAATTGAGCCAGTAGCTTACTTCACATTTCAAGGTTATAAAATGGCCATGACTGCAACAGAAGCAGCGTTATATGACCAAAAATTAAGCGGTGGTTTACGTAGTAAGATGGTTTCGCTAACGCACCAGAATCTTCCGCTGTCCTTATTCCTTGAAAAGTCAGATTTAGGGTATCCGGCCTATAAAGGGTCTACGTCCAAACCGCAATCCGATAATACGATTATCACTTCGCTGGGACTGGGAATTGTGAAATTCAAAGAAGGCCCTACCCCGCCGCCACCGGTGAATCCCGGTGCTAAAAATGAGACCTACCGGGTAAACACGGACGTTATCACTTCCGTCACATTATCAGCTGGTTCTGAAATCAATCCTGACAAACCTGCATCCGTTACTTTTCACATTTTGGGCGGAACATACACCGTGACGAATATTGTAATTCCGCAGGGCGAATCACAGCTTGTTTGGGTAAAATGGCATACACCCAGCACTCCACAGACTGTAAACATAACGGTATCTGCTACAAAAGGTTCGTTAGACTACAACAGGATTACTGCAAAGATAGAATCATTAGCCGAACACAATCCGCCAAATCCAACCGCAAAAGATCGAAACGATAACTTTGTAGTACCCACCGTACCTAAGAACACAGAGCGATCAGCAAGTTCCTGGGGCGTTTGGAATGCGAAATGGATACCTAAATGGGTCTGGCATGAGAAGTGGGTATGGGTAAAAGATACGGATTCTCCCAAAGGCGGCTATTGGAAGGACAAAGGAAAATGGGTTGATGAAGGAAACTGGGAATTCAGTTTTAAAAGCTACCACGCGACCCTCACGGCAAATATGTCTCTTTTACCGGATGATAAGGTTCCAACCGCACGAGGAAAATTGATGCGTTCCGGTTACGGTGTCAAGGAGTCCGTCAATGCTCAGATTCGGTCGTCAGCTCCATCTTCTCACATTACTGGTGCACAAACGGCAATTACCTATTTCCCGGAATTTCAATATAAAAACTATTGGCGGCTGCTGGATTTGACACAGGCTGGTGAATCCGCGGTGCTACAGTTTAAAAACAATGAATACTCCACCTATAACCGGCGGGTTCATTTTACGCCTTTGTGGTATCCAGACGGAACATATACTTCATACACCTATCTGGAAGATGCATGGACCCCGGCCGGAATGCTATGCCTTAATCTTAACGACTACGTGACGATAAACGGCTCTGTTTATGACGATTGGCATATTGGGCCGCAGCTGGTGGATTAAACAATACAAAAGGCTTCCCTATTAATTGGCTTCAAATCAGAGTCCAATAACACCGTTCTCACCCCTTGTAAGAATATTATTATAAATTAGAAACAAGCAGCTGTCTATCAACGTTCGAAATCCTAATGAGAAAAACTGAGAAAATTTGAGAAAACGTGAGTTCTTTCTTGTTTTATGCAGCCACAATATTTTGTGGTTGTATGGCATTCAATTTTCCGCTCCAAAAACAGCTAAATTAAAAATTTGCCACTTTTTCGGGTTTGACTTTTCGTCCTGCCTGGGGCGGTGACTAATTATACAAAATTACAGTTTCGCACAAATCAAGAAAAGGCATTATGCTAAGTATATGAGCTACTACCTGCATTATTGTTTGATTGACAACGGCAAGCTGGTTCATCCATGCCTGCCGGTCTTTTTTCGAGATAGCCTAAATTAAGGTAAATTCTTTTTCAACATATAAACGTGGAGCTGATCAGCTCTGTGACTGCGGCTCGGTGTGCAAAGCCGAACGGTAGTAAGCCCGGTACAACGCACAGCTAACAATTATGATAAAGGAGTGTCCAACTATGTCTGAAAATTTATCTGGTGAATTTCGTCCAAAGAAAGCAAAGTTCGCACAAATCTCAAATGCAGCTTTGCAGGATGCAAAGCTGTCTCTTAAGGCCAAAGGACTCTATTCCGTTATTCAAAGTCTTATCACTATTCCCGGTATAAACCTGAAAGTTTATAGGTTGAAAAAAATGTGCAAGGAAAAAGATCGTGCGTTTGACAGCGCTTGGAAAGAATTGAAGGACGCTGGTTATCTGAAAATGTATCGGATGCCTGGCGGCAAAAATGGAGCGTTCAAATATGAGTATGAATTATTGGATACTCCGGATACTGTTCAACCCGCCCTTATCAACCGGAACAAATACGGTGAAGATATTTTACCTCAAAAAGACAATGAAGAAGCTGACCATACCCTACATTTTGTAGGTAATGGTGAACCAAATGGGCCTTTAGCGTCCGACCCTAATGATAAACCGGATGACTGCTCAGATCAGCAGACCGATTCTTCTGTTGACCATACCCCACATTTTGTAGGGTATGGTCAGGAACAAGGAAGTTTAAATAACCATACCCTACATTTTGCACCCAATGCTGAATGCATACCATGCTCCATGCATCCTATGCGAAATGTAGGGTATATAAATAATACTCCATCCAGTAATACTCTATCGAATAATACTCTCTCTAGTAATACTTCTGTCAGTCAGTCTTACGAAGACGGATTGACAGATTTTTTACGCGAAAAAATAAAAATACAAATTGAGTACGATTATTTTGAGGAGAACAAACCAGATGACCTTTCCACAGTGGATGCCATCATTGACTATCTGGTGGAGATGCAGACTGTTCGAGCAACCAAAATCAACGGGGTAACACAGACGCGCGAAGCTCTTGAACCGTACATAGCACGGGTTGATAGTACGACAATTATGGAATTTATGGAACACATGCGTGGGAAAAGTTTTAAGAACGTCAAAAACGTGTCGGCCTACTGGCGCAGCTGTCTAATCAACTTTTTGCGCGACCGGGAAGCACAAAAAATGACAGTGTAATCAGAAAGGAGGCAGAATCTATGAAAATTACAAACATCACAGTTCGCAATACTAACGGATACACTCGGTTGAAAGGAATTGCGTCTGTTGCTCTTGATAACGGGCTTGCTCTGAATGATATTAAAATTATCCAAACACCGCATGGCATGTGTGTGGATTTTCCCAAAGACAAGTATGGAAAGGCGTTGGTAGCTCCGCTTAACCAGGATACCAGAGATTACATGCAGCGACTGATTTTGAAAGCCTATCGGTTAAATGCGGATTATTTTCTATAAGGCCCTTTCTCAGTTTTCTAAGCAATCCTCCGGGCTCTTGTCATCCCGCAACCCCTTTGAACACCGGTTGATTTAATGCACCGTTTTGCCGCGGCATCCACTCTACCGTACAGACCAAATCTGGTGCCAACCAAACAGTCTCTTCGGTGGTTTTGATATTGTATTTTTTGGCCAGCTGATTTTTCGCGAGGATAATTCCATGTCGTTTCTCCGCAATATCAATGATAAATTTTTAAGCCGGTGAATAAAGTTCACCGGATTCTTTAAGGAGTGAAATTAAATGAGGACACGAAATAAACCGATTGACGTCGCGTTGGATTCCAGCTAGTTGTGAACTCAACATCACTTACTCAAAATTAATAATATCAGGAGGAATGAAAATGTTCAAAGAAGCTTTAAGAAAGAAACTGATTCGTGCAAAAATCAAACTCGAGGATACTTCCGGTGCATCGGCGGTAGAAATTGCTATCGCCGCCGTTATTGCGGTTGTATTGGGGCTTATCATCTTAAATGCCTTTACCGGAATTTTTTCCGATACCGTCATTCCTGGCATTAGGGACAAGATAAAAAGCATTTTCTCTGTGTCTTAATATGAAACAGTTAACGGAGATTTTTAAAAACATGAGCCCTGCTGAGCTTATCGTAATGTCGCTCATACTGCTCAGTACACTTTTCATCTTTTTCTCTGCTTTTGTTGATCCACTGATGATCATCAAAGGCTTTTTATTTACTCTTTTTATGCTTGCAATCAGCTACTGTGATGCAAAAACGAAAACAATTCCCGACTTGCTGCTTATTCCATTAATACCAATTGGGTTCATTCGAGTCAGTTGGGAATCACTGGCCGGTGCGGCCATCGCCGTTCCGTTCTTAATCGTTGCGCTGATCGCAAAAACGGAAGTCATTGGCGGCGGGGATATTAAGCTCATTGCCGCCTATGGCTTTGTATTAGGTCGTGCTGCGGTTATGGGTGTTTTATTTGGCTCTTGCATTTTTATCGTCAGATACCTATACCCGCGCTTAATGAGAAAGAAAGATACGTATGCGTTAGCACCCAGCTTAAGCCTTGGGTGCTTTTTTGCATACATGCTGCTTTAGGAGGAATGAATTACCACATGAAGAAGTTATTTCGAAACCGAACTTTCTTGGGGATTGGCAGCATTGTGATTGCTATCCTGATCTGTCTTGTAATTGCACCGGCTTTGAGTACATCCAACTCTAAGCAGGTTTCTATCGTGCGCGTAACCAAAAAGATACCTGAAAGTGCTTTGATTACCAAGGACATGGTACAGACGGTCAAAGTAGGTGGATATAACCTGCCTGCCAATATTATTACCGACCCTGACAAAGTCATTGGAAAGTACGCGACGGCAACACTGCAACCGGGGGATAACATACTGGATACAAAAATTTCAACGCAAGCCCCGAATGCATATCTGTCGCAGCTAGATGGGAAACAAGTCGCTGTTTCTGTCAGCATAAAGAACTTTGCGGCTGGCCTTTCCGGAAAGCTGGAATCGGGCGATATTATCTCTTTTGATGTTGCAAATTATGGTGACATGAAACAAACGCTTGCGCCAGAAGAACTGCGCTATGTTAAACTGCTGGCGGCCACCAACGATACTGGCACGGATAACTCTGAGGATGAAAGAACAAAGGACACCAAAGAGGAAGACATGCCTTCTACTTTGACCGTGTTGGCAACACCAGCGCAGATGCAGAAACTGGTGGATTACGAAAATAATGGCGTTCTTCATGCTGCGCTCGTTTACCGTGGCACGCAGGAAAACGCACAGAAGTTTCTAGATATCCAGGCACAATACCTGAACCAACAGGCACAAGGAGGAACCGAAGTTGGAAAATAATCGGTTTGTAGCATTGTGGGGCAGTGGAGGAAGCGGAAAAACAACCTTGTCCATAAAAATCGCAAAGGTTTTGGAAGAAAATAAAAAGAATGTGCTGGTCATTCACTGTGACGACGAAACGCCAGTATTGCCGTTGCTCATGCCCACAGCACAATGTACTCAATCTTTAGGGCACTTGCTGTCCCTGCCAAACCCATCCCAAATTGACGTTCTGAAACACTTTACCGTATACAGTGATCGTATTAGCCTGTTAGGCTACCAGAACGCCGAGAATGCGATTTCCTATCGGCAATACGATGAAAAAGATGTACGGAATCTCTTCCAGCTTTGTCGGCGCCTTGCCAATGTGGAATACATTTTAGTGGACTGTTCCAGCCATACGGTGGATAACTTGCTCACTGCGGTTGCTTTGGAAACGGCAGATGCAGTAATCAAGGTTGCAAATGCGAACCTGAGAAGTTCTGCGTATTTAGCATCGCAGAAAGGATTATTGCGTGAAGAGCGGTTTCATTATGATAGACATATCAATGTTCTGAATAACGTACTTCCTGATGAGGATATCTATCCATTCCAGGAGTCATTGGGAGGAGTACCCTATGTATTTCCGCATTGTCCATCTTTGGAACAGGAATTCAATGAACAGAGGCTGCTCGATTCCCTGTTTGGAAAAGATGCGCGGCGTTTTGAGCCGGTCATGAAACAACTAGTAAAAGAGGTATTTTTGAATGGCTAGAAACACGGCAATGTTTACATCTCAAAAGAAAGCTCTGCCTTTTCCAGTGTTGCTTGATGAAATCCAACAGTATATGTCCGAGAAATATCGAGAATTGACGTCCAACCTAGACAGCAAAAACAGCACGCAGTTCCGGTCGTATATTGAACAGTACCTAGCTGAAAAAGAGTATGGTGTGGAAGGAATGACAACGGATCAGCTGGTAAACAAGCTGTATTACGAAATGGCCGGATTTTCTTTCCTTTCCCAGTACATTGATATGCGCGTTCCCGATGTGGAGGAAGTCAACATCAATGCCTGGGATGATGTTGAGGTTTGGTTCAGCAATGGGAGAGTGGAACCGGCAGACGGTCAATTTTATTCTCCTCTCCACGCAATTAACGTAGTCAAACGCATTCTTTCAAAATCAGGAATCGTATTGGACGGTGCGCATCCTTGTGTCCGTGGGCATTTGAATAAAAATATCCGTATCACTGTAAACGGACCCGGTGTTATTGATGATGATATCGGTGTTCAGGCGTCAATTCGGTTCGTGAATCCGCAGAATTTAGGCAAAGATGCATTTCTTGAAAATGGGCTTGCCACGGAAGAAATGCTGGATTTTCTCGTGACATTGTACCGTCATGGAGTTTCTATGTGTCTTGCCGGTCCGACCGGTGTCGGAAAGACTACACTTATGAGCTACATATTAAGGGCGGTTGCAAATAATAAAAGAAATCGGTTGTTTACCATTGAAGTTGGTAACCGTGAATTTGATCTGGTTATGAGAAATCAACAAGGACAGGTTATAAACAGTGTCATAAGTACGGTTACCAAAGAATCCAATGATCCGAAACAGGTTGTGACCGCGCAGATGCTTTTGGAACAGGCGCTGACCTTCCACCCGAAATACATTTGCATGGCGGAAATGAAAGGCTCCGAAGCCTATGAAACGGTGGAAGCATCTTTAACCGGCCATGCTGACCTGAGTACCATTCACGCCGATTCTTGTAACGATATTTATGACCGCATTCTGACGCTATGTATGCAGAAATCTACCAACCTGAGTGAGCTCAAACTGATGGATCTCATCATTAAAGCGTTTCCGGTCGTTTTTTACGTAGATAAGATGGAAGATGGCGTGCGCCGCATCGTGGAAATTGCAGAAGGTGAGATCCTAGGCAATGGAAAGTACCGTGTTCGCACGTTGTACCGGTACCACGTTTACAATAACCAAAAAAATTCTAGAACCGGGAAAACAGAAGTAATAGGCAATTTCGAAAAAGTCAACCCGATTTCTTCTCAGCTTCAGGCAAAGCTGAGAAGAAAAGGACTGGACGAACGGACGCTTGAAAAGATGATTGGAGTTGAAGCAGCTTGACTTTTTTTTATACCACCGCCTTTTTCCTAATGATAGGCGGTATGTATATTTTACTCGATATTTCCCCTCTCGAGTTGATAAACCAACTTTCTCAGATTAAATCAAACAGAAAAATAAAATTAAAACATGCCATACAAAAAAGCACCAGACCGCGAAAATTGCGCGGTCCTCAGAGAATTGTGAAAGAAACACAGGATACCCTGCGGCAAGAAAATCAAATTGGCCGTTTTTCTCAGCTGGTTATGATGTCATTTATCCTTGCCATAGTCGGTATCTTACTGTCCAGCGCTGTGAGCAATCTGTTCCTTACACCAGTTTTGGCGATTGGATTTGCTCTGCTTCCGTTTTTATATGTGTTGCTGATGGCAGCTAAAAATCGAAAGAACTTCAATAACGCACTTGAAACCGCTCTATCCACGATCACGTCGACGTATGTTCGCACAGATTCCATCATTACGGCGGTCGCGGAAAATATTCAGTATCTTGACCCTCAGATAAAACCGACGTTTCAACGCTTTTTGGTGCAAGCTGAGATGATCAGCCCGGATATTCCGGCTTTGCTGGATCAAATGAAAGATCAAATTGACAGTGATGTGTTCTGTGAGTGGATCGACGCCATGAAACTATGTCAGGATGATCGAAATTTAAAAAGCACCCTCTTGCCTATTGTAAACAAGTTGTCAGATATGCGTTATGTATCGGGAGAATTAAACAACCTGATGTACAAGCCAATGCAAGAGTTTGTCATTATGGCGCTTTTGCTGATTGGTGAGATTCCAATGCTCCGGATGATGAACGCAGACTGGTATAACATCTTGATGTACTCGATGGCGGGAAAAATCATTATTACGATTGACGCGGTGATATTAATTGTTTCGCTGGTCGCAGTCGTCCAGAATACCCGGCCTGTCGAATACAGGAGGTAATTATGGAATTAATATTTGTTTTATTCCTGTCGTTTGGTATATACTTGATTTCCTGCGACTTATGTCACATTCCTACGCTTGCAGCGACAAAGGCTGTGATGAGTATAACGCAGCCGAAAAAACATCACATTTTAAGTATTGAAGCTATTGAAATATCTCTAGCTTCGAGACTCAGCAAAATAATCCGGCTCAGCGAATCCCGAAAAAAAGAGTGGAGGTCAACGCTGGCCGTCGCGGAAATTCCAATGCAACCGGAAACATATTTCGCACGTTGTATTGTCAAGGCGCTGCTAAAGCTGCTATTTCTAATTCCATTTTCCCTATTGGCTCCGTTGATGGATGTTATCATCATCATATGGTCAGTATGGGGTATATTTCGAGATATAAATGAAGCACGGACGAAGGTAAAGCAGCGCCATGAAGAAATTAACCGAGAACTGCCGCGTTTTGTTTCCACGGTGGAGCAGGAGCTGAACAGTACCTCTAATATCTTGGAAATTTTAGAGGGGTACAAAGCAAGCGCTGGCGATGCATTTCGGTATGAGCTGGAAATAACAATCGCTGAGATGAAAACCGGCTCACAGGAGCAGGCATTAATCCATCTGGAATCCCGTGTGAATACCGTCATGATGAGCCAGACTGTACGCGGTTTGCTGGCGGTCATTCGCGGCGATAACGGCATCATGCATTTTGCCATGCTGGCTAACGACTTTAAACAGCAGGAACTGCAACAACTCAAAATGATTGCACAGAAACGGCCGGACAAAGTAAAAGTATTCAACTACCTGATTCTGGCCGCTTTTTTTCTTACATTTCTTACGCCAATCGCAATTTATTTTGTAAACCTGCTAAGACAACTGATGTGAGGTCATCATCATGAAGAAAATAAACAGGATTCTGAAATCACGAAACGGAAGCATTGTATTTGAAGCTCCGGTCATGCTGATTATCTCTGTTATGATTATTGCCATCGCGCTATATTCTTTTCCTGCCATTATCGCTAAACAACAGCTCGACACTTACGCGACAGAGCTGAAACGCACCGCTGAATTAACCGGCATGGTAGGCACGCAGACTACGGAAAAAGCACGAAAATTGTCTGAAGAAACTGGTTTGCATCCCGATATCAGCTGGTCAAAAACCGGTAAAATTCAGCTGGACGATGAATTTACCGTGACCTGCAGAATAACCAAAGACATTGGGTTCGGCTGGTTTGGCTCATTTCCAGTGCCTTTAACTTCAAAACAAACGGGGCGTTCGGAGGTTTACTGGAAATGATGATAAAAAAGCTCAAAAGAGTCTTACGGAACAGTAAAGGCCGCAGTAATATCAGTACCGTAGTCGTCGCCATGCTTTTAATCATCCTTGTAGCCTGTGGACTGGAATACCTGCGTTTGAATGTGATTGTCCAAGGTACGCGTAACGGTATGGAAACCGTCATTACACAGACCTGTACAGAAAACTACGACAGACTATACAATGGTCTGCGCGAAGGGTATAGCGGCGGATATAAACTGAATAACGGAAAGTGGACGGAGGACATCAATGCCGACTTTGCCTACTCTATCATGGATAAGCAGCTGGGGACAAAATCTGATGGCTCCGGACACGCAAAATACAACGGCAGCACAATGGAATATCGTATTTCAGATTTATCCATCCAGATGACAAATACTCCATTCGCACCGGATAGCTTTGGAAATGAGCCTAAATTCACCGGCACGGCAACCTATACGTTGACAGTGCCTTTATCCTTCGGCTGGCAGAAACTGCCGCCGCTTGTTATTCCTATGCAAGTAAAAGCGGGTTATACCGCAAAGTTCTAAAAAAGCGGAATTAGTTCCGCTTTTTTGTTTGTAAGGAGGTATTTACATGAAAGATGAAAGCAAGAGGAAACATCGTAAGTTCCTCTTTTCTCTGCTTATGGGATTTGTGGTCGCTGGCGCAGGGGTGTCCAGCTATGCCGTAGCAACCGGTCAAATGCCCGAAGTGCTGCAGGCCGTAACCGGAGTATTCAATACTTCTGCAAGTATGACTGGAAATCCACATACCGCAAAACTTCAGATAACGAGCAACGTCCCTAAAAATTCCCACATCAATCCGGAGGAAATTAATCCATCTAATTCTATTTCGCACGAAACATCTGCACAGACGGAATCCTCCGATCCTGACGCAAAAGAGGACGAAGTATCGGGTGAACATTCAAAGCCAAATGTAACACCAAGTCCAATATCCGTTACGCCGGGTAAAGTATCTTCAAATATTGCATCGTCAGCCTCTTCCACGTCTTCCAAAGCACCCACCTCTTCTAAATCGGCTCCGTCGTCAACACCTTCTTCAAACTCATCTCCTAGTGAGCCGACTTCTAGTTCCCAAACATCTAGTTCCCCGAAACAAACGGTTCCCAGCACACCAGTGCCAGGGCATTCCGGTTCCGACGGGCACAGGTCTAAAGCGATTACCGGAGTTGCTTTGGATAAGGAAACACTTACACTAAACAAGGGGGAAACCTCAGAACTACTGAAAGCATCAATTTCCCCATCCAACGCAACTGGAAATAAGACAATTACATGGAAAACCAATAACCCGGAAATCGCCACGGTGGATCAATCCGGAAAGGTTACTGCTGTAGGTGCTGGAACTACCCAAGTGGTTGCGGCAACGGCAAACGGCAAAACAGCATCCTGCACCGTTACTGTTTTAGTGCCGCCGGACGGCATTAAAATAAACGCTGAGGATTTCAGCCTTGACAAGGGCGCGGCTCGAACCTTGACCGCAACCGTTACTCCGTCTGATTGTACAAATAAAACAGTGATTTGGGCAACCAGCAACAATGATGTGGTTTCCGTCGATTCAGACGGAAAAATTACTGGCATGAGCCCTGGAAAAGCGGTTATTACCGCAACCACGGAAGATCAGAAGTATACGTCATCCTGTAACGTGACAGTGGTTATCTCTATTTCGTCCCTTACGCTTGACCAGACGGAACTGAATATGATCAAGGGTACACAGACCGCCTTAACAGCTACGATTAATCCGCCGGACACCACGGAGAAACCAACTATGGAATGGACTTCGAGCAACCCTGCCGTAGCGACTGTGGACGATTCCGGAGTCATTACCGCCGTGGAAGGCGGCGTAACCACCATTACGGCAAAGGCTGGTTCCCATGTTGCAGAATGCAAAGTTACGGTTACCGTACCTGCGACTGGTGTAGCCGTAAATAAATCGGCCATTACATTAGCAATGGGAAAGGATGAAGCCCTGACTGCCACCGTGTTCCCGGAGGATACCAGCGACAAGGCGGTGCAGTGGACCTCATCGGACGAATCGGTGGCCACGGTAGACAGTTTCGGAAAAATACTGGCAGTCAAGCCTGGCACCGCTATCATTACGGCAACTACCCATGACGGTGGGTTCACCGCGTCCTGTACAGTTACAGTGGTCATTCCTGTTACAGGTATATCACTGGACAAAACTTCTCTCACGCTTGTTCGGCTTTCCGGAGATAAGCTGACTCCGACAATTACTCCGGCAGATGCAACCGATCAGGCAGTGATTTGGGAATCTTCCGATGAATCCATTGCCTCAGTGGATAATTTCGGCAATGTTAAGGGTGTTGGTGCTGGTGGTGCAACGATTCGCGCTATCACTCATGATGGAAATATTTCAGCAGAATGTCAGGTTGCTGTTACTCCCATCCAATATACGGTAACAGTCAAGCCAGCTACGAATGGATCCGTAACCGGAGCCGGAGTTTATGATGAAAACAGCACGGTTACTTTGACAGCTACACCGTCACCCCACTATCACTTTGTCAAGTGGATTAACGAGGATGGGTCGACAGCAGGAACAAATTCGACCTATGTCATCAACCGCCTTAATTCAAATGTATCGGTTTCTGCCCAATTTGAGGTAGACACGTTCACTGTCATGGCTAGTGGTGCTAATGGAACAATAACTGGCGGAGGAACCTATTCATATGGCACATCCGTTACTTTGACAGCTGTTCCAAACCCTCATTTTCATTTCATTTCATGGAATGATGGGCTTACGTCCATTAGCCGGACGCTGGTTGTAACGCAAAATGTCACCTTAGCCGCCAATTTTGCCATTGATACTTACAACGTATCTCTTTCCGCGGGGGATGGTGGTACTGTGACCGGGTCCGGAAATTACGCATATGGAAGCAGTATTCTGATTTCAGCGATCCCGAATGACAACTATAAATTTGTTCAGTGGTCTGATGGAAATACGGATGCCAGCCGATATGTTTTCGTCAATGATAACATTAATTTGGCAGCTGTATTCACCTTAAATCGAGGATTCTTATATGGTGCTTACTGTGAATGTTCTGATGGAGATTGCTCTATCGACAACTTTTCATCATCGGAGTATATGGCCATCGATATGAGAGGCTACAGAGAAGGAAAACATTCAAGTACCTATCATGGAAAGTTGACATTTTATGTTTCGGATAATACACCATACGACATAGGAACTCCGTTAATAAAAATTTCTGAGGGAACCATAGAGCGAAGTTACAACGGAAGGGGTAATAATTATCACATTGAATCTATTACGGTAACGTATAACAATGGCATTAGCCACTTCTTTACGCTTTTGGCTCAACAGAATATCGGTTGGCCTGTCTTAAAGGAGCAGACTATATATGCTGATGCATCAAGTGGTGTGCGAAGTATAAGTTTTGATATTGGTATCAGATGTACAAGTGAGGATGACGAGTACGAACAAGTTGTTTCGATACCGTGGTCTTGTTTTACATGGGTTCCAACCGGGCAACAATTCACCTACGTTCCTGAAACCTAATAAAACAATATTCTCACTCAGCCGGATTTCTCCGGCTGCTTATTTATAAATGGAGGAAATTCATGGACAAACTAAGCGAATGCAAAAAAATATTACAGCAAACGAGAGAAAAAGTGACATCCTCTGTGCAAGAGTGGCGCTCTTTCTTGCAATTTGCGTCCCGAGTTTATAAGTATGACTTTACTTCCGCACTTTTAATTTATTCGAAACGTCCGGATGCAACAGCGCTGGCAACCGAGGATATTTGGAAAAGGGTCGGCCGATATATTACATCGTATGACGCGAAAATCCCGATTCTCCGGATTTCAGGCAGCCGGGTAGAGTTGGATTATGTTTATGACGTCAGCGATACAAACGGAGAACAGAAAACTCGTCCTGTTTTCTGGGAACTCCAACCGGAGATGGAAGACGCGGTTCTGGTTGATCTGGAAGACCGTTACGGCATTAAAAACAGTGGAACAACCTTTGACCAAAGATTACTGAATGTCATTGAAGTTGCAGTCCAGGAGTGCTATAATAATTATGCAGAAGAAATATTTCAGAGAATCGAAGGAACCGTACTGGATCAGATCGAACTTTCCGAAACAGACGCAATCATTCAGGAATTCCTTTCCGACAGCATTACTCAGATGGTTTACAGCCGGGTTGCGCCAGAAAGCAAAATCCTTGACTCTCTTATATTTGACGACTTTCCCCTTCTTACCAATTCGGAGCACATCCTCATTTTAGGAAAGGCCTGCGTAAAGCATTCCGGCGAATTGCTCCGACAGGTTGAGCACACCATCAAACAAATTCAGCATGAACAGCTGATTAAGCAAAGGAGATCACAAAATGTCCGATTTACCCAAAGAGAAAATTTATCCCGAACTGGCAGTAACACAGCCGGAATACGACAAACCCCTGACACGATACGGAATCGCGTACAAGAAATATCTGGAGGAAACCCAGCCGGGTCGCTATGCAATCTTGATCGGGACGCTGGAACTCATGAAAGTGTGCCATCAGAAAGAGGAAGAAGCGAACCGCTACGAGGGAATCGTACTGGAACGGCTGCGCAAACAGAATCCCCCACCGAAGACGGAGGACACCATGAAGATGATTCAGTACAACAACGCACTGTATCAACAGGCACAGGAAATCACGATGAACGACGTGATATATCAGAAATAGCTTCATACAAGGAAAAGGCAGCTTCTTTAGAAGCTGCCTTTTTTGATGCAAAAAATGAGCAGGATACCATGAACGGAGAACCTGCTTATGAAGCCTTCGTTAGTGAAAACGACTTTAAGGATATTTATCTTTTCTCTGTTTTAGCTTTGAAAAATTCCGATGAGCAGCAGGAACAGATACAGCGCTTTTTTCAAACCAGACCTAGTTCCAAAGAAGCGATTGATTTTCTGAAGTATCACTATGGAATTAGGGGTGGATCTATTACTTTTCTCAATAAGAACTCCGGATTTTATATGTTTGATGGAAAAGGACTGACACTTACCATCCATCTTCCCGAAGGGGAGTACTCTAGGACTGCTCCATGGAGCATGGTGCAAAAGGAAATCCGAACCATGGTGGAGGAAGACCGTTTCCTTTCCCGTACTCCGGCGGAGCGGCCGGAGCAGTTATCTCTGTTTTCCGTATTACCGACAGCTGAAACTACTCCGCACGCGGTCGCTTTCCAACCGGAGCAGAAACTTGAGTCACCTGCAGAAGGGCCATCATCCGAAGTTCCAAAGGCGGAAATGAGATCCGCGGCAAATCCGCAAATAGAAGAAGACGCCGAGCATCAGAAGCGTGTTGACGAAATCCACCGTCAGGCCGAAGCCATCTACCGGGATACCCACAAAGAATTCAACCGTGAAAAGCTGGAGAATTTCAGGTATCCAGATATGTCGGAAGTAACCGGTGGTCAAAAAACGCACTATAAGCTCAATATTGATGCAATTCGTCTATTAAAACAGATTGAATCAGAAGGCCGTCCGGCTACTCCAGAAGAGCAAACCGTTTTATCTAAGTATGTCGGTTGGGGTGGCATATCGCAGGCATTTGACCCAGGAAACGCATCCTGGGCAAAGGAATACGACGAACTGAAAGAGTTGCTTACAGAAGAAGAATATACGGCGGCGCGGGCATCTACTTTAACCGCGTTTTACACACCGCCCGCCGTAATCAGCGCGATTCACACCGCTTTAAAGAATTTTGGGTTTACCGGAGGTAATATTGGAGAACCGTCCTGTGGAATAGGGCGGTTCTTTGGCTATCTGCCCCCGGAAACTACCCAGTCCAGTCACCTGTTTGGTGTGGAACTGGACAGTCTAACCGGGCGTATCGCACAGCAGCTCTACCCCAAAGCACAGATTCAGATTAAAGGCTTTGAAAAAGCAACTTTCCCAGATAACTTTTTCGACGTGATGTTTGGCAACGTGCCGTTCGGAGAGTACAAGATTCCAGACAAACGCTATGAAAGGTATAATTTCCTGGTACACGACTATTTCTTCGCTCGTGCACTGGATAAGACACGCCCTGGCGGTCTCATCATCTTTGTGACATCAAAGGGAACCATGGACAAATCAAACAACGCTGTACGAAAATACATCGCCCAGCGTGCCGAGCTGATCGGAGCCATACGATTGCCAAATACCATGATGAAAATCGAAGCAAACACCGAAGTGACTGCGGACATTATTTTCCTGAAGAAGCGCGAACGTATGGTAGATGTCGAACCGGACTGGGTAAACCTGACTTACACAGATGATGGTGTGCCAATCAACACTTATTTTTATGATCACCCCGAAATGATGCTCGGAACTATGGCATTTAATGACCGAATGTATGGCGGTGCGAAAGATACCACACTTTTACCTCATGAAGGAAAAGACTGGCGTAAAGAGTTAACCGAAGCCATTTCCATGCTTCAAGCGGAGTACCAAAAACCCATCTTAGACCTGGAAGAAGAGGAGCAAGCAGCCGTCATTCTTGCCGACCCAAATGTTAAGAATTACAGCTACGCCATAGGTGAGAACGGTAAAATCTATTACCGCGAAAACAGTCAGATGGTTGAGAAAAACTTCACCGGCACACGGGAGCAACGGATTCGCGGAATGATCGAAATTCGCAATGCTCTCCGTGAGGTTATTCGGGTACAGAGTGAAGATTATCCTGATTCGGCCGTTAAAAAGACACAAGCAGAGTTGAACCGGCTGTATGACTCCTACGTGAAGAAATATGGCCCGCTTACGGGAACAGGGAATCGTCTGGCATTTTCATCGGATGCAGACTATCCGTTGCTCTGCAGCCTAGAAAATGTGGATGAAAACCATCACGTCACGAAAGCAGCGATTTTCACAAAACGTACCATTCGACCTCCGCAGCCTATTACCCACGTAGACACGGCAGTTGAAGCGCTACCCATTTGCCTGAACCAAAAGGGTTGCGTGGATATTCCGTTTCTGTCCCAGCTTACAGACAAGACGGAAGAACAGATTTTACAGGACTTAACTGGTATCATTTTTAAAGACCCGATTGACGGAAAATATCTGACTGCGGAAGAATACCTTTCAGGAAACGTACGTGAAAAGTTATCCATCGCACAAAATGCGGCGGAACAAGATGATCAGTACAATATCAACGTCACCTATCTGAAAAAAGTGCAGCCGGAGGATCTGGGAGCATCTCAGATCGATGTTCGTCTTGGTTCACCGTTGCTGGAACCATCTGATATCGAGCAGTTTATCAAAGACACTTTCAATCCACCCAACTACGCAAAAAACCTGAAAGTCATCTATCTGCCTTCTGAAGCGCTCTGGAAAATAAGCGGGGTATCGCATTCCCTACTTTTCTCTGACGTAACTGCGTCAAAGACGTTTGGAACCAGGCGAATTGACAGTTACGCACTTCTGGAACTCTCCTTGAATCAGAAAACCCCGACCATCCGCGACCGAAAGCCGGATGACACATATGAGGTTAATCCATCCGAAACCGCCGCCGCGCGGGAAAAACAGAAGGTTATTGAGAATAAGTTTAGAGATTGGATTTTTAAAGACCCGGAACGCCGCGAACGTCTGGTACGCAAATACAATGATGTATATAACAATATCCGGCTAAGGCAGTATGACGGAAGTTATCTGACATTTCCTGGTATGAATCCCGAAATCACCTTGCGACCACACCAGCGCAACGCTGTGGCTAGGATGATCAGCAACGGGAATACGCTGCTTGCCCATTGTGTGGGTGCTGGAAAAACCTATGAAATGATTGCCGCCGCAATGGAATCAAAGCGCTTGGGCCTTTGCAGCAAAAGTATGTTTATCGTTCCCGGTCACCTCATTGACCAGTGGGGCAGCGATATTTTGAAACTGTATCCGGGTGCCAATGTGCTGGTAGCCACCAAACAGGATTTTGAACGATCGAAGCGGCGGCGCCTGATTAGCCGGATTGCTACCGGGGACTACGACGCGGTGGTTATTGCAAATACCAGCTTTGAAAAAATCCCGGTCAGTCCTGAACGCCGGGAACGCCTAATCCATCAGCAGATTAACTCGGTCACCGAAGCCATGGAGCTTGCCCATATGGAAAACGGTGAGGACTGGACGGTCAAGCAGTTGGAACGTACTAAAAAAAGTTTGGAAGAACAGCTGAAACACTTGACAGATCAGGAACGTAAAGATGATCTTCTCACTTTTGAAGAGCTTGGAGTGGATCAAATATTTGTGGACGAAGCACATTATTATAAAAATCTCTTTATCCCAACGAAAATGTCAAATGTGGCCGGAATTTCCAGCAGCCATGCGCTGAAATCCTCTGATTTGCTTATGAAATGCGAATATATCAATGAGCGGAATCACGGACCGCGTGGAGTGGTATTCGCAACAGGAACACCGGTTTCAAACAGTATGGCCGAGCTATACGTCATGATGCGCTATTTAGAAAACGATAAACTCACCGAATTGGGCTTCCGGCATTTTGACTCGTGGGCCGCGACATTTGGTAAAAAAGTATCCTCCCTGGAACTTACTCCGGATGGTACGCAATACCGGTATAAGACCCGTTTTGCCGAATTTGTCAATCTTCCGGAGCTGATGAACTTGTATTCACTGGTAGCTGACATTAAAACAGCAGATCAGCTGAAACTGCCCATACCCAAAATGCGGGGCGGAAAGCCACAGATCATCGTTGCAAAACCGAGTGACGACCAGAAGGCTTTGGTGGCAGACATTATTGAACGGTTCCGACTGATTCATAATGGAGAGGTTGCTCCATGGGAAGACAATGCGTTGAAAGAAACACACCGTGGTCGGTGCGGCGCACTGGATATGCGAATCCTTGACCCTGCTTATTCGGATTATGAGGGCAGCAAGATTAATCTTGCAGTAAAAACCATCTATCAAGAATGGGTAGACAGTACTCCAAAACGCGGTACACAAATGGTTTTCTGCGACCTTTCTACCCCACACTATGATGGAAAATTCAATGTATATGATGACATGAAGCAGAAACTGATTCAGTTAGGTATTCCTGAAGAACAGATAAAATTCATTCATGATGCCAACAGTGAAAAGCAAAAAGAACAGCTTTTTGCTGACATGCGCTCCGGAAAAGTACGAATTCTCTTTGGATCCACATCAAAAATGGGCGCCGGAACAAATGCTCAGAATAAAATTGTTGCAATTCATCATCTAGATTGCCCTTGGCGACCGGGTGATTTGGAGCAGCGAAACGGCAGAGCCTTCCGCCGCGGAAATGAAAATTCTGAAGTCACCGAGTACCGGTACGTCACAGAAGGAACATTTGACGCCTACAGTTGGCAGATACTTGAGCAAAAACAGCGCTTCATCAGCCAAATTTCCTCCGGCAGATGTGCAGAGCGTCATGCGCAGGATATTGACGAAACCGTATTGGATTATGCTACCGTAAAAATGCTTTCCACCAACGACCCGCGCATCAAAGAGCGCGAAGAACTGCGCGTTCGTGTTGCAGAGCTTAACGCACTAAAAGCACAATTCAATTTTGAAAGATATAACATGGAGGATGATTGCTTGACTCGCCTTCCTCAGCGTATTGCCCGAAACGAACAGGCAATTCAAAACCTTGAAAAGGATATTGCTCTTTTAAAGGAAAATGCAAAATCAGATTTTGAGATGGAGTTATTCGGCAAAATCTATAAAAAGCGTGAAGCTGCGGGACAAGTAATTCTCCAGAAAGTAAACGCGTACCGGACAGACGGTGAGTATTTGCCTATCGGTAGATACCGCGGATTCCGAATGGAGCTGACGTATAGTTCTTTTTCACGAATCCATAAAATCATGTTATGTGGTTCTGGAAGGTATGAATGTGCACTCGGAGAGGACTCTGTTGGCTGCACAATGCGTTTGGATAATGTTTTAAAGGACTTAGATGAGCGTCTCCATTTCTGCCAACAAGAAATTGTGGATGCCAAAGAGAAAATTTCAGCGCTGAACGAGCAATTAAAAATTCCGTGGGAATATCAATCCGAGTTAGATGAAAAGACGAAAAGGCTGGATAAGCTCAACATCGAACTTTCGTCTAACTTAGATAATGATAATGAACAAATTATTACTTCCGATTGCAATTCATTTCAAACAGAAGAAATCGAGGAGGAACACAATAATGAAATGGACTTAGAAATGTAAAAGCAGCCTTTTAGGACAACCGGATTGACCGGTTGTCCTAATTTTTTAGAAAGGAGTAAGTATATTGCTAAATGTTGCAGTACTAATGGGTCGGCTGGTTGCCGATCCGGAATTGCGTCACACAGCAAATGATTTGGCTGTTACCACCTTTACGCTGGCGGTCGACCGTTTGTATGTGAAGCCTGGCGCGGAACGCCAGTCAGACTTCATCGATGTGGTTGCCTGGCGCAGTACGGCGGATTTTGTATGCAAATACTTCCACAAAGGCCAACTGGTGGCGGTACAGGGTTCCATCCAAACACGGTCTTATACGGACAAAGATGGCCACAAGCGCAAAGCATTTGAAGTAGTGGCAGACAGCGTACACTTTGCAGAATCAAAACGCAATAACGCAGCAGAGCCACAAAATGACGCTCCACCGCCTTCTGACGATTTCCCGCCGGACGTGTCGGATGAAGATTTACCATTCTGAAAGGAGTGAGATGACATGAAACTGGTCTATATCTGTTCTCCCCTGCACGGGGATATGGAAAAAAACATTGAGATGGCGAATCAATATTGCGCATCAGCCGCACGAATGGACGTTGTTCCTCTGGCTCCGCATACCATCTTCACAAAGTATCTCAATGACAATGTTCCACAGCAACGAGAGCGTGCGCTTGCGATGGGCCTTGCTCTTCTTTCCCGCTGCGACGAACTTTGGGTCTGCGGTAATGTAATCTCACCCGGAATGCGTGGTGAGATTGAGTATGCAAAAACACATGGGATTCCCATAAAACACATGAAAGAAGTGTTGGAATTGAATATGAAACCGGATTTAAAAAAGCTTCATACGCAAAAATCTATGATTCTGCAGCAGTATCAGCCAATTTATACGGCTTACTACACTGTTACGGTCGACAAAAATCTTGGCAATTTTGCACAAGTCCTTTTTGACAATGGGAACAAAGTGACGGTGGATGGTGCGAAACATGCTCTTGATTTTTTGAAAATGGAATCCGGTGAACTGCAAAAAGCGGTTGCTGACATTCTGAAACCATTAATTTTATCAGAGTGGAATAAATTATTTCAGCAATTAGGCTTAGAAAAATACAGTCAGCTTTTCCCAATGAAGGACACTGCCCTACCTTACTTGGTGATTGACCAGAATGATTTGGTGACATTCACGTACTGCCCAGTGGCGAAACATGATAAATTTGCTCTGTTGATTCTCAATGATTTCGGCCGGCCGTTTTTCGATATCGATAACCGCTTTTCCGGGACTTATTCGGATGAGCTTCGTGAGCTTCCTTTCCAAGATGCGAGGCTGGATGTTCAAAATTCTCTCAATCTATTGAAAGAGATCGAACCGGTTGCCTTTCAAGAATATCAGGAACATATCGTGATGCAAAAGCTAGACAGGGTTTTTCAGGAAACCGGTGCCCGGATGTTTGTCTTCTCCGGAGGGGATTCCAATACCCCAGCAATAGTCAATATTCCGGAAGAAGCGAACGACTATCTGACCCCGGAGGAATTGGCACTGGCCGAAGAAGTGGTTCTTAGACAAGAATCTGACAATAACCAGCCGGACCTGGAAATATTCGAACCGGAAGAAGAACAGGAGTTGTGTATGTAATTATTTTTTCTCTGCTTTAGGCAACCAAAACTTGATAAATAGGAGTGAAAAATTTTGAAACGATTAAATTTTACAACTTGGCGTAAAAGTCTTTTGATTTTTATTTTTGTTACTGTCTTTATTACTCTCTTTTCAGCAACAGCGTTCGCAGCTGGGGAGGCCAATGTGGCTAATGCAGTAAATAACGCATACAATTCATACTTAAAACCACAGATCAAACTGATTGTAAATATAACGGTATTCGGGCTTGCCGACGCAGTCCTAGGAATCCTTTTTGTCATCAAATTAGCGACCGCAGTTGCTGAGTACAAAAGAAACGGTGGGCGCATTGAATGGATCGAACCGGCAGGATTAGGCGCAGGGCTGATTCTTGCCGTATCTGCCCCATTTTGGGCTTGGAGCGCGATCGGCTGGTGATTGAGCAATGTTTACTGTTGGAAATTCCATTGAGCAGCTTGAAACATGGCTCTATTACACGACTTTAGATCTCATGAACCAGTTTAACAAATACATTGGCAACTTGGGAGCAGATTTATTTAGCAATGAATTTATCAAAGCGATTATTTATCTGTTTCAGCTATTTGGTTATGCGTTAGTCCTAGTTGGGATTGTCCTGGCAATCTTGGAGTTCTTTATCTCTTTTGATAATGGGAAAGCGGATTTCATGGATACCGCGAAAAATATTGGTATCGGAATGTTCGCTTCCGTACTGTTTACGACCGTCCCAATTCAACTGTTTCAGTTGAGCGTGAACGTTGAGTCTGCCATTGCTGCTGTGGTTAACACCACTGCGGCCTCCACAAACACGCAAGCAAATGTTCCCATGTCCTCCGGTCAAATGATTGCGGGTGCTATCGCCTTTTTTGTGAACTTGGTGTCTGGAAATCCACTAGCTAATGTCATTGGCTCCATTGCAGGCAGTGCCGCCAGTTCGATTTCCGGCCAGCAGCAGCACGTACCTCAAATCACGGAACTGCTTTTTATTCTGGCGTTTGCATATGCGTTTTTAAAAATTCTCTTTGGTAACTTAAAGCGCGGTGGAATCTTATTTATACAGATTTGTGTTGGCTCTCTGTATATGTTCAGTATTCCACGCGGATACCTCGACGGATTTATTTCCTGGTGTAAACAAGTCATCGGCCTTTGTTTTACCGCGTTTCTTCAAAATATCATGCTGGTGGCCGGTTTATATGTTTTTAAGGACCAGATGTTGATCGGCACCGGCTTAATGCTGGCCGGTGCCGAGGTTCCGCGCATCGCGCAGATGTTTGGTTTGGATACCTCCGTAAGGGGTAATTTAACCAGTGTCGTTCATACTACAAGCTCTCTCATTTCTCTTGGGAAAACCCTGATGCATTAAGGAGGCAAGAAGTTATGTTTTATTATCCGAAAGATTTGGAAGCGCCACCGGTGTTAGGCTTGTGGACGCATCACGATCTTATCATTATTTCCTTGATATTTCTATTTTCCACACTTTCCATCCCGGTGCTTCGCTCACTTATTCCCTTCCTGATTCTCTTTATCTATGCCTTTATGACCGCGATCATTGGCAGAATACATATTTACCAATACATCATAAAGGTTTGCAGATACGTACTATTTTCACAGCTTATTTATTACTGGGAGGAATCAAAGCATGAAAAGTCTTTTTGACCTTATTGGGAAAAAGAAAATCAGTGTTCAGGATTTGTTAGGAACAGCTGCCTTTGAGGGCAGCTGTCTTTCTTTAAATACAGGCGAGAAATTGGGATTCTTACTGATAACACCGGTAAATCTCAATGTACTCTCAAAAGTGAATATCAAGAGCCGTATTACAAAGCTGACAACCGTTCTGGAAACACTTGGCACGATTACTTTTTGCTGTCTGAATTCTGCACAGAGTTATGACAGTAACAAGCACTACTTGTCAAAACTCAAGGAACAAGAAACAAATGACACCCTGCGAAAGTTGGATGAGGAGGACATTCGTTTTTTTGACCGCATTCAAGTAACCATGGCAACCAGCCGTGAATTTGTCGCAGTATTTCGCTTTTCTGCAAAAGAATCTTTAGAACATGTAAACGAGGTTTTGCGCACGGCTTATGGAGTATTCAAGGATAACGGAATGATTGTGCGTCAGGCCGAGGAAACAGATATAAAACGACTTTTGGCAATTTACCTGGAACAAAACATATTTGATACCGATTATCCGGATTTTGATGGAGAACGGTATGTGAAGCTATTGGAGATGAAGTTATGAACCGAATTATGCAACAATCGAAAGTCCTTTCGGACGAGCTGCGAGAGGAACGGCAACTGACACCACAGGAACAGCTCCAATCCTGGTATGAGCTGGCAGCGACCTCAGATGGAAACGACAGTGTGGCATCCATGCTCAAACTGTATAACCCCAACGGCGAACCAGAGTGGTATATTTCTGCGGCAAACCGCGGCGATAAGTACGCATGTTACGTGCTTGGAAAAATGTATTACTGGGGGGTTCTTGTGCAGCAGAATTATACAAAGGCTGCCATGTGGTACGCAAAAGCCTCCAGTGCGGATATTTCCTTTGCTGACTACGAGCTGGCAAAAATGTGCGCAGCCGGTCAAGGGTTGGATAAGGACCAGGATGCGGCCGATCAGTTATACATCAAAGCGTTCACGGAATTTTTAAAACAAGAGAAGCGCTGCCCCAACTCAAATATTGAATACAAGCTGGCCATAATTTATGAAAACGGTCTGGCAGGGGAAACGGATTTGGGCCTGGCACAGTATTGGCGGAATTTAGCAAGCGGCAGTAATAAGGAGTTGGTGGAGGAAACGCCTGTTCCGATGGAGTATCAAGAAGAAAATCGAGAATCCGATCCAGTTTTTCAACCAGTCAGCGTTACTCCGGATGAAAGAAAAAATGTACCTGAACCGAAACCAAAACCGGTGCGGCAGAAAAAGCCAAAGCAAAAAAGAAAAGAGAAAATGCCGCTGAAAGTAACCAAAACACCGGCGGATTCACAAGTTTCTGATTCGCTCAAAAGTTTTATGGACATGATTTCCCCGTCAGCCGCTGATTTTGGTCATCCAGATTATTATGTGATCGGCAACACATTCCGGTGCGTTTGGGCCGTACGCGAGTATCCAGCCAAAACAGATCAGTGTGCAATATTAAAAGAGTTAGGCGAGATGGACGGTGTCACGCTGAAAATTTTCATAAGTCCTCTCTCACCGGCGGAAGAAAATAAAATCATTGACAATTCCAATAAGCGGAATAACAATCGAAAAAACACCACTACAAAAGCAAATGAGAAAATTGAGGCAGAAGAAGATCTGAATGACATTGATAAAATGTTGCGACAAAGGCACAACACCAAAGAAAAGCTGCTGCACTGCTCTGTTTTTATCGAGATGGTAGCAGTATCCCTCCAAAAGCTGAAGGACCTGCAGCAAAAAGTAATGATTTTCTGTTCAGAGCAAAAAATCGTTTATGACAGCCTTTGGCTTCTTCAAAAAGAAGGATTTTTGTCCGTCATGCTGACCGGGCAAGACCAGTTCAAATCGCAGTTTCAGAGAGCCATACCTGCCGGCAGCGTTGCAAATCTATATCCCTTTTCTTATTCTGGTAAAACGGACCCGAATGGGATGTATATCGGGCAGAATGTACGTGGTAGCAACATCATCGTAAACTTTGACCGGCGCACACAAGATAAAACGAATGGACACATTGTGATTTTGGGAAATTCCGGCCAGGGAAAATCTCATTTGATAAAGCTTCTGGCCACAAATTTCCGTCAGGCTCATAAGCGGATTTTTATTCTGGACCCGGAAGATGAGTATCGGGAATTGACCATAAATCTAGGCGCATGCTATTTGAATATGATGGCAGGCAAGTACTTTATTAATGTGCTGGAACCCCACAGGCTGACGGACAACCCAATAACCGATGAGCAGGATGAAGATTATAATGAGGATTATATTCCGGCGGCTTTTAAGAAAGGAACCATACTGAGCCAGCATATTGCTTATTTACGGGACTGGTTCCGCTGCTACAAAGAATTTTCAATGGAACAGCTGGACACGCTGGAAATCCTGTTGGAAAAGCTGTATCAGCAGTTTGGTATTTCCGACGATTCTGATTTTGATAAATTCCAGCCGAATGACTATCCGATTCTGTCTGACCTGTTTGAGTTGTGCAAAAAAGAGCTGGAGGAATACGATGAGGCAGGCGGTCAGCTTTATACCAAAAATGTTCTACGCAGCCTGACGCTTGGTCTTCGCTCTATTTGTGTCGGTTCCGAGAGTACATTCTTTAATGGGTACACAAACATCACAAATGCGGATTTTATTGATTTTTCCGTAAAAGGAATGCTCGAAACAAACGAAAACCTGAAGAACGCCATGTTTATGAATATTTTCTCTTACATGAGCCACAAATACCTGACCGAAGGCGATGCAGTCCTGGCGGTAGATGAGCTTTATTTGTTTGTATCAAACCCAATCGCGGTCAACTATCTGCGCAGCTTTGTAAAGCGAGGACGTAAAAAAAACTCCGACGTTATTCTTGCGAGTCAGAATGTAGAAGATTTAATGCTCCCAGGAATCAAGGAATACACCAAGCCGCTTCTTAGTATTCCAACGCACAGCTTTCTGTTTAACCCCGGTGATAACTGCGACGAGAAGGAGTTTCAACGTTTCCTGTCTCTTCCGGAATGCGAGTATGATTTGATTCGCGAACCCAATCAAGGGTTTTGCCTATTTAAATGTGGAAATGAACGGTATCATCTTCATGTCATTGCGCCACCTTATAAAAGCGCGCTGTTTGGGAATGCCGGTGGTCAATAATGAGTGCCGCTGCTATTAAAGTGTTTTTAAAGCTGGCCTCCGATAAGCGCACATGGAAGATCATCGGGAGTGCTTTTATCATCATCGCCTTGATCGTTACTGCGGTAGGAACGAGCTGTACTGCACATAACCTTCAGGTCTACACATCAGATCAAATTGCCAAGGACTATGCGCCATTGATTGCCAAGGTAAATGCGGAAATTGAGGAAGGAGAACTGAACACGCCACTTCTTTACGCGGTTTATATTACGGTTTTTGACAATTCCAAATACCCGGACAAAGATACCATTCGGGGACAGCTGCTTCGCTGCTTTTATACAGAATCCAGCAAAAAAGTAGCAGTTGTTGATGAAAATGGGAATGCGGTTCTGGATGAGCAAGGAAAACCAAAGTACCTCATACATATGATTGCACTACCGATTAGTGACACAACCAAAATATTTAACGAAGTAGAGGATTCTTTCCATATCCAGATTAACGACAACGAACGTGCATATATTCAAAATCTTTCAGAATTGCTCCTACCCTATTCCGGCGGTTCGATTTCAAGCAGTGTATCCTCTTTTGTTCCCCTGATCAGTAAATACTGCTCACAATACGGTATTCCGGATTATGTTTCCCTGGTGATGGCCGTCATGCAGCAGGAATCCGGGGGCTCCGGAACCGACCCGATGCAATGCTCCGAAAGCCCATACAACACCAAATATGCTCACAGTCCTAACAGCATTACCGATCCTGACTACTCCATCCAAATCGGTGTTCAGTACTTGGCAAGCTGTCTGAAGGCAGCAAAATGCAAATCTCCCCAGGATATTCAAGGCATCAGTCTTGCTCTGCAGGGCTACAATTTTGGCAACGGTTACATAACTTGGGCGCTGAAAAAAGGCGGTTACACACAGGAAAATGCCGCAGAATTCTCCCAAATGGAAGCATCCAAACTTGGGTGGCAAAGCTACGGCGACATTAATTACGTGAGCCATGTGCTGCGGTACTACAGCACAACCGGTGAGGAAAATCCTAACGGCGGATTGTTTGCTTACCCAATTCAAACTGGTAAGTATACGATCACTTCTCTGTTTGGAAGCCGCTCTAATCCTACCGGAAAAGGGACACAATTCCACAAAGGCGTCGACTTCGCCGCACCTTACTGCACACCGATACATGCCAGCGAATCAGGCACCGTGATTTATGCACAGTTCGGTTCAACCCCTTACACCGGGTACGGAAATTTGGTAGTAATTCAGCATTCATCCTATCTGGTATCGATGTATGGCCACTGCGCGCAGCTGCTCGTCAGCAATGGTCAGAAAGTACAAAAGGGACAAACCATTGCGCTGGTCGGCAGCACCGGAGATTCTACCGGCAACCACTGCCACTTTGAAATTCGGAAGAATGGAAAAGCAGTCGACCCGATGCTATATCTAAAATAGTATTGTTTTTCTCTGCTTTAGGCACGCCTGCCTGCCAAAATTCTTTGTTATTTTCTTCTGGAAGGAGTATAATATTGATATACAAAAGGGGGCTATTCAATGAAAGACGTGGAAAAGATTATCGATGAAATTAACGGTACCATGGCTATGGAAGGTATGCCCTTAACGGATGATGACAAAGAGAGGTTACGCGATTGTCTTACAGGAAAAACCTCATATGATGAAATGGTCAAGAGGCTTGTAAAGAAGCACACCATCCCGTCTGAAAGGTGATTATGACTATATGAAAAACGAATATCAATATGATTAAGAATGGGATAGCAATTATTGTTATCCCAATTCTTTTATCCTGATCAATAAGCTAGGCATAAAAAATGGCAAGGCGCTGAACGAGGCAGAACGTGAAATTACAACTATACGCATTTCACAAATCACGGAAAATCCAATCAAAGGAAACTTTGATCTGAAACATTTGCAGGCGATTCATCGATTTTTTTTCCGCGATATTTATTCCTGGGCCGGGCAGCTTCGGACAGTTAACATTGCAAAAGGCAATCAATTTTGCAACTGCATATATATCGAGTCCGGGCAAAGCTAACCTTTGATAAGCTTAAAAAAGAGAATTATCTGATTGGCACATCCCAGGATGATATTTGTGAGAAGCTGGCCTATTATTTAGGGGAAATCAATGTTATCCATCCGTTTCGAGAAGGAAATGGACGTACACAGAGAGTGTTTATTGAAAGTCTTGCTCAAGTTGCCGGCTATAAAGTCGATTTTTCGAACGTATCCGCAGCGGATATGATCGAAGCCAGCGCACTTGCCTTTGGCTGCGATTATCGAAAAATGACGGAAACCTTTGAGAGGATTACAACACCGATTTCTCTTGAAGAGCAGGAGCAATACATCCGGCTTGTCAATCCGAAAGGTGGAAAACTTCTTGAATTATTTCAGAAAATTTCGGTATGTGAACAGGAACTGGAAGAAGAACCGGGAATGACACTTGAATAAAACTCAATACACAAGTAATGCCATCAGAAAGGAAAACTCTGATGGCTTTTTTCATGCCAGCAGAATAAAAATCAAATGTTTTTTCTCTGCTTTAGGCGCGCTAAACCACTGGCAGAACACAATTTACATTAAGAGGAAAGAGGTAATTTCGATGAAAACAATCACCGTAAAACTAAAAATTGAACCGCAAAAATTCAACGCCGCACAGCAGTTTATGGAAGAAAAAGGATTGGATATTAGTGATGAGTTGAGCAAAACAGCAGAGACTTTTTACAAAAAATTCGTGCCTTCTCCGGTGCGAAAATACATTGAAAAATCGACTGCTGCCTCCCATACCAACGCTGAAAAATCTTCCCGTTCTGCTCCCTCAGGGCCGTCAGGATCCGGTTCTGAAGAACCGGATTTTGGTATGGATTTAAGTAATGTGGGTTCTAGTCGCTCCTGCGATGGCTAAATTGCTTGTTTTTGGCCCTGCTATGCGGTTTTTTTAGGTTTTCTCAAAGAGATATCTATGGAAGGAAAACCTGTGGAGCAACTTTGCAGGATAAAGAAGCGCCACCAAAACGGTGGCGCTTAGTTACGCAACGCCCAGCGGTGCTGGGCGTTAAGAAATATGACATTGGTGGCAAAATTTTTTATTTGGTGGCAAAACAGGAATCAAAATATTGAAATTGTGTTTATAAAGGCGCTAAAGCACTTACTTTTTTATTACCACCAGTTTTGCCACCAACATTTGGGAGGAAAATCATGCCTGACTTTATAAATACAGAGATTGTAAAAGACAGTTCAATTGATTCAGATAAGAAGTTTAAATGCACAGTCTATCTAAAAAGAGGATGCTACGCAAAAGTGGATAGCCTTATTAATCTTGCTGGCTGCACTTCGAGAAATGATGTAATCGAAAAAGCTGTTGATTTTTATTTTGGATACATCACTTCTCAACTAAATCAAGATTATTTATGCGGCGCTTTTGGTTCAAAGATGGAAGGACTGGTTAATAACCTAGCTACGCGAATTTCAAAAGGGAATTTTCGAACAGCAGTTGAAATGGATATGTTAACACGTATGTTGGCTACCGTGGTACAACTTGGTAAAGATGATTATGAGAAACTACGTACTAAGTCCATTCATGATGTAAAAGCAACAAACGGATCTATTGATATTATGCAAGCAGTCAATGAATTGGAAGATGAATCGTAAGGGAATTTGTTTGACAGGAATTGTAAAACTATGTAGAATTGAGGTATAAGAAAAATGGATTTGTTTATCAAGATTTTAATTTTGATAGGAGGGATTTTTCTGTTTGATAAATTATTAGATAAATTTGCAACTCGTGACAAACTCATTCGACGAATTGAGGCGCTTGGAAAACAGTTCTCCCTATTCCAGGCCGACGCCAATGAAACCATCGAAAAATATAAGAACGCATACGACAGTCTTGCAAGAGTACATAAGGATTATCAAGAAAATGCCGAGAGCCTTCTTTCACAGAGTGGTCAAATGACGGAGCAAGTCGTCCTATATGCTCACAAGATGATAGAAGACAATGATCGTCTTTACAAAAGGCTTGATCTAATCGAACGGTTTTTAACATCGGAGAATCCTTCGCAGGAAGACCATGAAAATCTTATACAGGCTATTAAAGAGGATATTAAGTTGAAAGAAGAATTTGAAATGGATCGCAAGGAATTTCTAAGCTCTCTTCATGATCAGCCTGCTTTGGAGGAGTCCCCTGAGATAGAAATGAGGGACGATTGATCATGAAAGAGAAACCTGAGATCGGGAAAGCTGATAAAAGTAAAATATATTTTTTTGAAGCGATTAAAAAGCATTCCTTTGTTTTATTGGCAGTGCTTGTTGCATTGGCGGGATGCGACTTTAGCAACGAAGCAAAAAGTTCTGCGGGTGGCGACTTCCTTTACGCTATATCAAGATTTATCAATTCCCACAGTAGTTCCTTCTTCTTGATTATTTTTGTGATTCTCATCGCTCAGCTTGTCGCTTATTTTATCGTTTTTAACAACGATAATAACACAGCAAGCGAAGAACTTGAGATTTTGGAAGAAAAACAGAAAAGTGAGATAATAAGGACAAAGAAAATTTGGAGTGATGCATTGTCTAATATTAATGAATTAAATAGTAAGTTTCCAGCTGATAGGGATAAATCGCTTTCAAAATTAAAAGATGAGAAAAACAAAATAAATGCCTGCCTAAAAGATGTAAAAACCGCGTATATTTTAAATCGCAGTGATTATAAGTTCGTCCACGGTAAGCTGTATCGATGTATCAACAAAGTCTGCAAAAATCTTGATGATAGATTAAAGTCTCTACTGGATCAATATAGCAATGAATCAAATAGAAGGTAAAGTTAATTAAGTTTATCTTCTGAAATGCCGTTCTTACTTCGTTTGTAAGAACGGTTTTTCTTTATCCTTTGTTATAAATTGCAAACCGTTCACCATATATTGGGAAATTTCTTCTATGGTAAATTTATTGACAAATTATTACTCAATTATTTATAATCTATTAATAAAGAAAGAGGGGAATTCAATGAGGAAAATCACAGTAAACTTTTTAGCAGTAATTTTATCACTCGTTTTAGTATCGCAATCTTTCACAACAGTAGCCTTCGCGGCAGAAAAATCATTATTTACAACAGACACCCCCTACAGCAGAAACGTAGATGAACCTGACGAGAATTCTGCGAGTGATTCCGGCCATTCACCAGAATTAAAAGACTCGGGAGATCATTCTGCTCCACAAATCGTTGCGGAAGTTCCCGAAAGGCGAACAGAAACCACGAAAACGTTCTTAATGAGCGACGGTTCCTATATGCTGGCGGCATATAATGAGCCGGTTCATTATAAGGACAGTGGCGACGAATGGCAAGATATTGATAACACTTTGAGTGTTGAAAATCCAACTGAGCCAACTGATACTCAGCAATTGGAAACTACAGCAGGAGTGAACCGAATCAGTCTTGCCAGAACAATAAAACCGGAAAAAACAGTTTCGCTTCAGGCTGGAGACCATACTATCAGCTGGGGCATAGACGATGCTAATAAGACCGAGTCTGTGGTCGATCCACAAAACGCGGACGAGGTTGAGCCAGAAGAAAATCATAACGATCAGTTTTTAAAGCTGAAAAAAGTTAACAGTGAGGTCGTTTATCGCAACGCATTCCCCAACGTCGACCTGCAGTACTTTGTATCTTCGGGTTCAGTGAAAGAAAACATTATTCTGAATTCAAGGGACGCTCAGAAGCAATTTTCAGAAACTTATCAAATAGATAATTTGGTAGCAAAGCAGGTTAATGATAAAACCATCAATCTGTATGAGCCTGATGACACCAAGTTTGAAAAAGCGATTTATACGATCAGCGCTCCGCAGATGAGCGATGCAAACGGGGATATCAGCGATGATTTATCAATATCGATTATTAGCAAGAGCCAAGGTGTCTTAAAGATTGCTTTAGAAGCAAGCGATGAATGGCTCTCTGATGCCGGCAGGACATACCCGGTGACGATTGACCCACAGGTGGAAACTCCGAAGACTGCGTCCGGTATCCGTGATACTTTTATCAGTTCCGGATATGGATATAATAATCAGGCCGGAATCAGCAACACAATGGGTACCCTTTATATCGGAAATGAAACGGCCAATTATAACCTGTGCAGAATATTGGTCAACTTCACTCTGCCCCAGTTTAATAAAGGCGACATGATTGTTGGCGCGCAACTCAACCTTGCGCAGAGGCCGACCGGGTTGGATCCATCAACAGCTACTATGCAGATTAATGCGTATGAAATGAATTCGGCATGGAATGAAAAAACGGTTACTTGGAACAATTCATTCGATGCTGTGAAATCAGCTGTTGCCGGGCCGGTGCTGGACTATTTTAATGTTTCGCAGTCTACCGCCAACACTTACAACGCATGGGACATCACGAAACTGGTAAAGAAGTGGTATAGCGGCGCATCCACCAACAACGGGATCGTTCTGAAAGCAGAGAATGAAACAGCAGCGGCAAGAAACGTATACTATGCATCAAACTATCCGAATGGAGATGCTGCATACCCCTATTTAATCATTAACTTTGTAAACAATGCCGGTTTGGAAAGCTACTGGTCTTATCATAGCCAGTCCGCGGGTCGTGCCGGTACAGGCTCTGTGAACGATTACACGGGAAATCTCGTTTATTCCGTTCCCATCATGAATACAACGGGAGAGCGTGCCCCATTGGATTTCTCCATTGTATATAACGGTTATCAGACAGGCGACCATTATCAGGATAATCAGCGCGGGCTCATTTATGGCTGGGGCTGGCAAGGGAACCTCAGCCAGCGATTGGATCCAATCACCGAAAGCTCCGGTACAAACGACACGGAAAAGGCAAAATACAAATTGCTGGCTTCGTTTGGGTATAAATACGTTTATCAAGATGAAGACGGAACAGAGCACTATTTCATCACCGATCCCCAGAATTCAGCTAAGGTGATTGATGAAGACGGTCTTGGAATGGAAGTTACCAAGAACGGTACGGCAGATGATTACTATACAATCACTTACTCTGACGGGTCAAAAAAGAGCTTTACAAGCAGCGGGTATTTACGGTCGATTTCAGACAGCGAGGGGAATTCGCTGAAGCTTTCGTATTACGGCGCCTATTTGACCCAAGTTGAGGACGGAGCCGGGCGGATTACAAAGATTGACCGGTCAGAGTATGGCTCGATTACGGGAGTTACTGGCCCAGACGGTAAACAAACGACTTTTAACTATTACGGGGGAAATCTGACATCGATTACTTACCCCGATGACAAAAGCATTCAATTTACCTATAACGCGAACAATCAGATTGAAAAAGCAATCAATGTAGATGGCACTTATGTGAAATACACCTATTTTCCCGGCTCAAACCCCATGGTTCAAAACCGTGTAGATACGGTAGCCGAGTATTCAGCTGGCGGAGTAGTCGGAAATACAGTTTCCTTCAGCTACAACAACGATAACAGTACCACGTTCCAGTACATAAAATCGGGTCAAACAAAAGCACAGGCTCAAACCGAAACTTATAATTTCGACAATGTCGGCAGAACAATCAGCGTCGTTAATATGGACGGTTCAGCAGGAAACTATAAGTACACAGATACATCGACAAAGGACGCAACCGCGAATAAAATGACCCAGCAGGCGGCGACAAGCGCTCCTGTGAGCAATTTGCTGCTGGACAACAACGCGGAACTGAACAACGCTACTTGGGCAGGCTCTAACTGGTCAACGCCGGGCGGCACGTTCAGTGTGGACAGCACAGTGGCGTATTTAGGAACAAAGTCCCTAAAAATTACACAAAATCAAACAAGTCCGGCACGCAGCGGAGCGGTACAAAAACTAACCAATCTCACTCCGGGTACAGTTTATACTTTGTCCGCTTATGAAAAAACAAGCGGTGTAACAATGGGACAGGGTGCGAACCTTTACGTGTCGTTTTTCAACGGAAGTACAAGTCTTGGAACCGTCAACGGAAAAGGGCTTTCCGGAGATAACGATTGGCAGCGTAACTCCGTTACGTTTACAGTTCCCACGGGAACAACCAGAACAGAGGTATACTGCGGTTTAAGCTATGCCAACGGAACGGCTTGGTTCGACTGCCTGCAGCTGGAAACCGGAAGCGTCATGAACCTTTACAATATGCTGGAAAACAGTGATTTTCGGTATAGCACCAACTACTTGCCCGATCGCTGGAGCGTGACGAACTTTGAGTCCGGAGACGGTATGTCCGGCGGTCAGGTTAGAATTGCAGGCAATCCAAAACTCAACAAAAACATTTATCAGAATGTGTACATCAATAAACCGGCCAATAGCATTGCCTTCGTTGTTTCAGGACAGTCTACGGGGAGCTCTGTACCAACGCATCGCGATGGCCGGTACTACGCCATCGACGTTGGCATGTATTTTACGGATGGAACTTCTCAGTGGGAAAGTATCATCGATTTCAATCCCGACGCCAATGGGACACAGTACACGAGCGGTGCTGTAGCGGCTTCAAAGGTGAATCAAAATAAAACCATTTCCAGGCTGGAGTATTACGTTATCTACTACAAAAATGCCAATGAAGCGAAATTCAAGTTTTTGCAGTTGAACATGGATGAAACGGCGACAAACTACGCGTATGACGCCAAAACCGGAAAGCTGGTTTCTTCCACTCAGAACGCCAAAAACACCGGAACTTATGCTTACTCGGACGCGAAGGAACTGACCAGCGCGACAACCAGCAATGACGCGGCGGGCTTTAGTCAGAATTACACCTATACCTATGACACAAATAACAAGCATCGGCTGACTGCTTCCCGCTCCAGCCAGACAGGAATCGGATTTGCTTTTGGATATGACTCTTATGGGAATGTGACCGATACCCAAATGGGCACGGTCAGTACCACCGGTACGCTCGACACATCTCAGCCCTATCTGGAAAGCACACAGACCTATACCGATGACGGGAACTATGTGAAGGAAGCCACAGACCAACGGGGAAATACCACTTCTTATGATGTGGATCCGGTAACCGGACTCACAAATTCCGTCGAAGATCCTAATGGCGGAACTACGGAGTACAGTTACAATGAAGATACCAATCTTCTGGAGTCTGTGCGAAGTGAAAACGGCGGGCAAACGGTTGAAAATTTATACGCCTATGATGAGGCCGACAGGCTCAACAAAATTACCCACAACGGGTTTGACTACACCTTCGCACGGGACGGCTTCGGGAATACCACCATCATCAATGTAGGCAGCCAAAACCTGATTACCAATATTTTTGCATCAGGCAATGGCAACCTTCTTTCCGCGAATTATGGCAATGGATTTAAGCTGGGGTACTTCTATGACGGCTATGACCGTGTTACCTCTGTAACGAAGAACGGCGCGACAGCATATTTGTACACTTATGATGCACGGGGTAATCTCGCAAAACTGACAGATCGAACCGGCGGTTCCGATTTGGTAACTGATTATTCATACGATGTCGGTGACCGGTTGATTAAGAAATCCACATCCGATGGTTCGACGATTCAGTACTCTTACGACAATATGAACCGCAACACCGTCACCCGCTATACTTTTGCCGATCAGAGCAAAACCAGCTCATACGTTCCTGGAGTTGACAACCGAAAGAGCGAGGCGAATCTGCTGTCCGGCGGTAGAGTAACCTATACATATGATGAATTAAACCGTGAAGTCGTAACCGATACGAACACGATACCCCGGCAAGAACCAACGTTTCGCCTGCAGCGCAGTTATGTTGATGTAGACGGTGATGCGAACAGGACAACCAGTCTGGTCAAAACACTCTATAATTACAAGCATGTGGGTGCTTCAGACACGACGCTCGCCAAGTACAGCTACACCTATGACAATAACGGAAACATCAGCACGGTCACGGATAAGGACAATAAAGTTACCACCTATGCCTACGACAAGCTCAACCAGCTGATTCGTGCAGATGATGAAAAGGCGAACAAAAGCACAGCTTACAGCTATGATGCTGGCGGGAATATCACCAATGTGAGCACCTACGCCTACACTGCCGCTTCCAGCTCATTGGGTGAAGCGACAAAGAGCGTTAATTATGAATACGGTAATGAAAACTGGAAAGACCTTTTAACCAGCTATGATGGTCAATCCATTACTTATGACGCAATTGGCAACCCCCTCACCTATCGTGATGGCATGAATTTCACATGGGAAGGCCACCAGTTAAAAACCGCAGTTGCCAACGGTAAAAACATAAGCTATACTTACAACAGTGACGGCATTCGCATCGGCAAGACAGTTGACGGCACAGCAACGAAATACTTTGTTGACGGCAGCACGGTGCTTGCCCAGCAGACCGGAAGCGATGTCCTTTGGTTCCTGTACGAGAGCGACGGCACACGGGTAGGCTTCACCTACAATGGCGCTTCCTACTACTACACGAAGAACGCGCAGGGCGATGTGACGGGTATCACGGACAGCAACGCCAATTTAGTAGTCGAGTACAGCTATGACGCTTGGGGCAGGCTGCTCAGTACCACAGGCTCCATGGCGGACACCATTGGCAAGATTAATCCGTTCCTGTACCGTGGGTACTACTATGATGCCGAAAGTGGATTGTATTACCTCAACAGCAGATATTATGACCCGCAGACGGGACGTATGATAAACGCAGATCATATTGATACCTTGACATCAAGTCCTACGTCTTCTACGGATAAAAATTTATTCAGCTATTGTGATAATGATCCCGTCAACCGTATAGATCAAGAAGGAAGTTTCTGGAATATAATTGCAGGTGCTGCAATAGGGGCTCTTGTTGGGGGCATAAGTCAAGTTGCTTCCAATTGGATAACCGGAAATAAGTTGAATGACGGATTAGGAGTAGCAATGGTCACGGGAGCATTAACAGGAGCATTGGCAGCAACCGGCGTTGGCCTTATAGGGATGATTGTTGGTGGCGCAGCTATTTCAATGGCCGGTAATGCAGCCAATCAAATCATCAAAAACAAAGGACTATCTAAATTTGATGCAGGAGACATGGTTTATGATGGTGCAGTTGGCGCTGCGACTGGCGCGCTTGGTGGTGCTGGAAAGGGGTCTAAAAATCTTACGAATCTTGGAAAGCAAACTATAAAGCGTACTGCGAACACTTTGAAATACAAAGGGGTGTCTGCTACCATAAAAGAATTACCCAAAATTACCAGTTACTATGCAAAGAACACCAGCTATTTTTATAAACCCCTAACAAAAAGTGCGTTGCCAGACACGCTCATATCAATTGGTACAACCTACACTACGGAAAAATTAAAACAAAAACTTAGTACAATAGGGTGGTAATATGGAAGATGAATTTATAGTTGTTCTGAGCATGTTAGCATTAACGATTTTTTTTTTAAGATGGATATATTGGAGTGTAATAGATTTCCAATTGAATAAAAAAACAAGAAAAGAGCGGAAAAAAGGGCAAACATTTAAGGAATGGCTTTTATATAGCCGGTATCGAAAAGAGATTCCCAAACCGCTACTTTATTTGTATTTTGGCGTATGGATTTCCCATAGTATATTTCTTGCATTTATACCAATATGTTATTATTTTATGAATTCATATTATCATTTCGTGATTAGTGCCACTGAGGTTATTATAATGGGAGATGTATCAATTTTGGGTATACTCAATTTTGCTTTTAGAGGAAGAAAGGATGGTAGAACATATGTAAACGTTGGTAGGTGGTTTAAAAAGGGTAAGCATTAGGTTGCATCAATTTGCTCATCAATGAAACTTGATCGCTCTATGTGGCTTTGAAGAAATAGCACTCTTGATACTTACGTACCATTCAAAAGCCTTGTTTAGATCTTTATCGATTTAAGCAAGGCTTAACTCATTAAAGGAGGAAATCCAATGCCCGGCGCAAGACTTATATTAAACGCCCGATACTTTCATATTGCCAAAGTGGGAGAAAAGGCAGACGGAAAACATGTCATGACAAAGGACGCAGCGATGGGCCTGGTCAATTATGTTGGCACGCGGGAAAGCGTGGTGCTGAACATGCCGAAGCAGCATTCTATGGATGACGAAAATATTACTGCTCTGAATTTGGACCCGCTGAATCTGAAAACTGAGGTTGCTGCGCGACCGGCTACGCATAAGCAGATGAAATTGCTGGCTGAACTTCTCCATGAGTTTCCAGAAGCAAAACAGAGTTTGGAATATCAGGACTTCAAAGCAAACCCAACCATCGGCAACGCGACGGAACTAATCTCCCACGCTGCAGAGTTTGGATTGGGGTTTGCAGTGGATTTAGGCAGGGCAAAAAATTTAGTTGAGTATGTCGGGAAGCGACCCGGAGTAGACCGTGTTGGGGAACACGGTCTTTTTTCTTCTGCTCCGGAAGTGGATATTAAAAAGGCTCAAGAAGAAATTGCAAACTGCAAGGGAAACATCTGGACGCATGTCATTTCCCTGCGACGAGAAGATGCAGATGCACTTGGGTATGATACTCAGAAGCCGTGGCGCGATCTCATAATGCAAAAGATTGACATCATCGCAAAGGCTTCCAACATTCCGGTATCGGAACTGCACTGGTACGCCGGGATGCACAACACTACACACCATCCCCACATTCATCTGCTTGTATTTTCAGACAATCCCAAATCCGGGAAACTTACCCGGGAGGGAATCAATCAAATGAAATCCGAATTTTCCGAAGTGATCTTCGCGGATGAGCGCCATCACATCTATGAACATAAAGATGAAATGCGCGAGGGAATTAAAAAACAAGTGGATGAAATTCTTTCCGAGATTACGCGAAATGCCGAAAGGCAGTTCAGTGACAAAGAAATGGACACGCTCTGTAATAAGCTGTTGCAGTTGGGGAATGTTCTGAAGAACCGCCCTGGGAAACTACAATACGGCTGGATCAAAGATTTTCAGCTCCGCCGCCAGATTAATGACATCATGGCTGATTTAGGAAAGACACCGGCGATTCAGGAACTTTACCGTCTTTACTGCGAGGACCACAAAGAGCTGCAGGGAATGTATCGAAATAATCCAAAGGATATTGGTCCTCTTGAAAGACAATCCGAATTTCAGGTTATTCGAAACAAGATTATTCGTGAAGCTGTGAACTTGGCCCGAGCGCACGAATCGTCCCTTTCTTCCCCGCTTTCTTACGAATCTCTCTGTGCCCCCCTGCCATCTGAAAAACTGGATTGTTTGCCGGCGGATTATGAACAGTCAGCAAACTGGGACGTCCAGGACGACTTTGAACCGGTAGAACAATGCAGCTCTGCCGAGCAACGATTCCGCGATTGTTGGAACAAAGCAGTGAATGGTGCAGCAAAATCCGGATATGAACTGGCGAAAGCCCGGTATGAGCTGGCCCGGATGTACTTTTATGGAAAAGGCGTAGAACAGGACTATGGACAGGCCATGATGTGGTACGGCCTTGCTGCCGAAAGCGGTCATTCCTTTGCAAAATATGAGCTTGGGAAAATGTATCTTTATGGAATCGGTATTGACATGGACATGGAACTCGGCAAGGAATACTGTCTGGAGGCTTACTGGGATTTCCGGCACTCCGTGGAAAAGGCATACGGGCTGGATATTGGACAATACGTGGAAGATGGAACAGTGTTTGAGGAAGGTTACTCCGGTTGTAAGGACGCAGCCTACCTTCTGTACTGTTTGGGTCGGATGGAACACTCCGGGGAGGGTATCGACCGGAATTACGAGAAGGCATTCCGGTGGTACCGGTTGGCAGCACAGGGTGGTCATATCCATTCCAATTACTGTATGGCACAAATGTATTACGGTGGTGAGGGCGTTCCACAGGATTACTCTGAAGCGCTGCACTGCTACAAAGCAGCCGCAGAAGGTAAAGACCGGTACGCCTATTATGCGCTCGGAAGAATGTTTGACACCGGCACCGGCGTGGAACAGAACCGCTCTGCAGCTGCAAGCTGGTTTACATTGGCGTCAAAAGAAAATGTTCCCTATGCCGATTACCGTTTGGCGCAGATGTGTGCGGCCGGACAGGGCATGGAACAAGATACGGAGTTATCCGGTATTCTCTACCGCAAAGCACTGGAAGAATTTTTAGAGCAGGAGAAGCGGCAGCCGAATGCCGCTGATGAATTACGAATTGCTGGGATGTATCTGCATGGGTTAGGTGTAGATGTTAATCCCAAGGAAGCGGCGAAATGGCTGGAGCTGTGCGCGGAAAAGGAAGACCCGCACGCACAGTATCAGCTTGCTCGGATGTTGCAAACCGGCGATGGCGTCATGAAGAACGAAAACCGAGCCGGTGAATTTTACACTAAGGCTTTTCAAGCCTTTGTAAAACTTAATCACGAAGAACCGGATGACGCGTTACAGTATAAAATCGGAATCATGCTGGAATTCGGGCTGGGTGTAAAACGCGACGTTACCGCAGCCAAAGAGTGGTATCGAATGGCTGCGGATTCAGGAAATGAATCCGCAGCGGAGCGGTTGAATCAGATCCATGCCATGGAAACCGGCATGGCGGTCAACTCTGTGCTGAGTCTGTTTCGGGCACTCAGCCAAAGCATGGGTGACAGCATTAAAGACAGCACAACACACAAGTATCGGCAGGACCGCAAGCTGCTGCAAAAACAGCGTGAGCGGAAGATAGAACATGGACACAAATACGATGACCAGGAGCAGGCTATGTAGAGGAGGATTGAAATGTCAAAGTATGTGGAGTTTACCCAGGAGGAAATTGACCGCGCTGCCCACACGGATATCAAGTCATTTCTGGAAGCAAAGGGCGAAAAGGTTCTGCGGAGCGGAAGTGAGTGGATGTGGGCCGCGAATCCAAGTGTGAAGATTCGCGGCCATGTTTTTTGTGAACACGCCACCGGTGAAGGCGGAACCGCCATTGATTTTCTCTGTACCTTCTACAACTGCCGGTTTCCGGACGCGGTCCTAACCCTGCTGGGGGAAGATTATAACGGAGTAAGGTTACACCGAAACACGGCTCCGCCACCGGAGCGGAAACCGTTCAAACTGCCGCAGAAAAGCCGGAATATGAAACGGCTCTATGCGTATCTGATGCAGGAACGAAAAATCGACCCAGATATCATTTCCTTCTTTGTCCACCAGCGAAGCCTGTATGAAAGCAGCAATACTCACAATGCCGTATTCGTCGGGTATGACAGGATTGGAAAGGCCCGGTCGGCACACGAAAAGGGGACACTTTCTGACCGACCGTATCGGCGTGACGTACCAGGTTCATCGAAGGACTATTTTTTCAACTATTCTGGCGGTTCGGAATGGCTGTTCGTTTTTGAAGCGCCGATTGATCTGATGTCTTTTATCTGTCTGCATAAGGATAAGAACTGGAAAAAACACAACTACCTAGCTTTAGGCGGGCTGAGCGACCGTGCTCTGGCCCGCTTTTTGTCTGAATATTCTAATATCCGAAAGATTGTATTCTGTTTGGACAACGACGCAAACGCGAAAAACAAGGACGGTTCTCCTGCCCCAAATCACGGACAGGTGGCTGCAAGGCAATTTTGTCATGATTATGGACAAAAAGGATATGACACCTGCGTAATGGTTCCAGATCTGAAAGATTGGAATGAAGTCCAGAAAAGCAGGAGTCAACAGTGAGATATGAATCAAATCGAGGAGGAATCGATATGCCAAGGAACATCGCTTTCATTATTTCCATGGTGGCGGTAATTTTTATCGTTATTATTATGATTTTGCAAGCGAAACAAGGTTCACTAAATATCAAATCTAAGACCGTTGGCGACGGCCAGTATGGTGACGCGCGGCTAGCGACACAGAAAGAAATCAATGACACCTACCGAGTTATCCCATTCGAGCCGGAAAAGTGGCGCATGGGTATGAATCTTCCTACTTCGGTGGAGTTTTGTGCCGTTTTGGGGTATCTTGGAACCAGAAAACATACCAGTGCAAGAATAGATACATCGGACAGCAACACCATTCTTATCAGTCCGCCGGGCGCAGGAAAAACAACCTGCATCCTTTATCCAAATTTGGAGTTGGCTTGTGCTTCCGGGATGAGTTTTTTGGTAACGGATACGAAAGGGGACGCTTTTCGCGATTACGCCGGAATCGCTCAGAAATATTATCACTATCGCCCCTATGTCATTGATCTGCGAAATCCAACCCGCAGCAACGGCTTTAATCTGCTGCATTTAGTCAACAAGTACATGGACAAATACAAAGCATCTGGCTCTTTAAAAGACAAGGCGCGCGCGGAGCGCTATGCGAAGATTACCGCGCACACCATTGTACATATGGACGGGTTCGACGGCGGCGGACAGAATGCCTTTTTCTACGAAGCCGCCGAAGGGCTGATTGCGTCCACCATACTGCTCGTTTCCGAATTTTGTGCAAAAGGCGAGCGCCATATTGTCAGCGTATTCAAAATCATTCAGGAGTTGCTGCAGACGAAGGCAGTAAAGTCAAAGGCAGATAAAAGTGTTAAGCCCAAGAATGAGTATCAAAAACTCATGGAGCTGCTTCCTCCGGAGCATAAAGCAAAATGGTTGGCCGGAGCTGCTCTGAACACCGCGGAATCCAGTATGCATAGTGTCATGAGTACGGCTATGAGTCGGTTGCTTTCCTTCATTGACAGCGAATTAGAGCAAATCCTTTGCTTTGATTCCTACGTGGATGCAGAGCAGTTCTGCAACGATAAAGTGGCTGTTTTCATTGTATTTCCGGAAGAAGACCCCACGAAGTTTTTTCTCGTCAATTTGTTTGTTTCTGAACTTTACAACGAATGTCTGACCATCGCGAACCAGGATGGAAAAAATAAATTGGACCGGCGTATCCTTTTTTATCTGGACGAAATTGGGACCATGCCGAAATTTGATAATCTGGATCAGATGTTTACGGCCGGGCGGTCCAGAAACATTCTTTTCTTTCCTATGCTGCAATCGGTCGCGCAGTTTGATAAAAAATACGGCCGCGATGGAACAAACATCATTTTGGAAGCCTGCCAGAATGCCTTAGTTGGCGGACAGGCTCCACTATCAAAAAGTGCAAGCGATTTTTCCGATATGCTGGGAAAGATGACGGTTCAGGCGGGAGGCGTTTCCTACAACGGAAACGGGCTGCTTCAGACAAGTTCATCCCAAAATTATCATATGGTATCAAAACCATTGATTAGCGCAAACAAACTTAAAACACTGCCTAAAAATCAATGGGTATTAATGAAAACACATAACCACCCGTTTATAACGACTCTAAAGCGCTATAACGAATGGGGAATTGAACTAAACTGTCCCTATGAAATGCCGGAATTCGCGGCACGCCCTGTGCGCTACGCCAGCAAAGATGAACTATGGGCCGCAGTACTTGCCCAATATCCGCAGAAACGAGAACCGGAGCCGGAAGAAATTCCACTTCCAGAGGAACCTCCCGTTGTGCGGAAGACGCACATTTCGGATGAATTGATATAACCTGAATTGATAAAAGAGGGAACCGACTGAACCGGTTCCCTCTAATTTTATATAAGGAGAATATGCCGTGGAAAACTTTTACCTGTGCAACAGTGCCGCCCTGCAGGCCAACCTCTCAAAATCAGCGTTTAAGGTTTACTCTTTTCTTGCCATGAGTGCAAACAATCGCACCCGTTCCAGCTTCTACAAACGGAGCAGCATCGCGATGCATTGCCATATGAGCGTATCAACGGTGAACCGTGCGGTTCGGGAACTGTGTGGGAAAGGATTGTTGGAAGTGAAACGCAGATTTTTAGAAAAAGGTCAGCAGACTTCCAATGACTATATTCTGATCGACAATCCCCAGCTCACAACAAACGATATTGTGGCTTCTCAGGCCAATCAAACGCAGCCTAAATTTAACTGCGATAATTACACAAAAAAGGCTCAGAACGGCGTTCAGACAAAACTTTGCCTATTCAAATGTAGCCCTGCCGGATTTCAGGTAAAGCTATCGCCATCTGAAATGAAAGTGTATTCCTGTCTGTTTTTTCATGCCGGCCGGTCCGGTCAATGCAAACCATCGAAGAAACGGATCGCCTCCGACTGCAGTATGAGTGTGGCCACGGTTACCAGGGCTATTCGGAAACTGAAAAGCGCAGGCTTAATATCCATTGTCCCGCAGACGCGGATGGAACGTTATGGAAACAATGGAACCAGTGTAAATCTGTACATACTAAATGCTTCAACGGATCGGAAAAAACATTCCAGAAAGCACTTCCCAAGCCTTTGGAAAGTGCTGTTTTATCTTTTTTTCATCCGTTTGACACCCTCCCCCATGTCACCGGTGACACCCCATAGAACTATATCCAGAACAAAGGTTACGTTAAAGCAGAGAAAAGAGTATTTTATCTCTCTATTAGCTAAGTGCTATACAGCGAATATTTATCCGAAATCGTCATGGAAAAGCCAGTTAACCGGAAGGCAACGAAAATTCAGTGACTCCGGATAATATCACAGCTGGGCAATTCTTTTTTCCCTGCTTTAGAACATCTTTGCGAAAAATGAGATTGGAGAGGACAACATGAACGAAATTATTGGACTTCCGGTTCTTGTTTCGGAGCGGCACCGGATTGTGATCAACCGGAGCTTTCGGGATTTGCTGAATATTCCAGAAACCGGGTCCGTACAGGTTATCATTAACCGGAACCGTTTGCAGGTATTTCCCGACGTCGTTGAACTAAAGGGAGGAGTCCGAAAAGATATTAGTGCAGGCAGGTTTAATCTGCCGATGGAGTGGGTTCGGGCAAACGGAGTAGAGGTTGGTGACTACGTCTTTTTGATTGCAGCGGAGGATTGTATTCTCATCTGTCCGTCCGTCAAATTTTCAACTTTTTCTCAGGAGGGCCAATTATGAATTATAGTGGGATAATTACCATGTTGATTTTACTACTCTATTTTGCTAAAATAGAATATGAAAACAAGGGCATAAAATGGGGTAATTCTTTGGATTATGCAGTACTAGGCTCCCTAATTATTGTAGCGTTAGAATTGGGTTTCGAGATCTGGAGAACCTTTAAGGATAGAAATGATTCTCAGTCAGAACACACAAGGATTCAGGATAATGACGACAAGAATAGGGATCTGCTTATTAAGGACCATGAGCGACTAAGTGATAAAATCGACGCGAGCCAAAATCTCATCAGAGAGGGACAAGGACGCATTTCGCAGACAACATCTGAAATACATGCGGCTGTTTCGTCAATTGATAAACAATTAGCTGTAGAAGAAGCCAGAAGAGAGGAACTAATAAATTCCATGACTTCCAACCAGCGTAATCTGCATGATCAAATTAACGCTATTTATGCATTAAATGAGCAATTACCTATCCTGCAACTTGAAAAGCAGCAGATTACCGAAAAATACGAAGCTCTTCTAAAAGAACATAAAGATCTAGAGCATAACTACCACATTCTCCAAATGGAACGCGATGAGTTGCAAAAGAAATATGAGTATCTTTTACAAGGCTTCGAGCAGGAGAAAACTGAGAATTTTACACAGAAGATCGAATAAAAATAACAGAACGAAGCGGAACAGGATTTCCTGCTCCGCCTTTTTATTGAGAGGTTTGATAATTCATGAAATACATTGGAAAAATTATTGGCTATCCGACAAAGCTATTCATCCACAACCGCATTTATATTCCTAAAGAATATTTACACTTTTATGGAATATCGGAAATTAATGACGTGCTGGTCTTTAAAACATCAAAGCAACAGCTTTTTTATCAGCCGGCCTATCTCTGCGAAAAAGGAGTACAGCCGCGCAAATTCTGCTCCATTATCGGTGGGCTTATTACTTTACCCATTTCGTGGGTCAGAGAAAACCAGTTGAAAAATGGAGATATCCTGTTCCTGCTGGGAATGACAGAGGGGATTCTGGTCCTTACGAAATAGGAAACAACCAAAAACGTGGAGCAGCCTTTTCTGCTCCACGTCAACTATGGTTTATTTACCTTGTCCATGTCAGAATTAATCAGATCAACCACATATGTCAATAGTTGGGGTAATCACAACTATTGACATAGAGCCAAAAAAGATCGGAGTAAATCCGATCTATTACACAGTAAACTGTTAAATTTTACCTTGCAATTTTAAATTTCTTGTATTATAATTCTATCTGTGGATAACAAAATAGCATCCACAGGGAACCAACCGTCCAGCAAACGATTGATCCCCATCCGCCATAAGGGTGGACAATACCCATTATGACTTGTGAATGCCGTTTTTGCGCTGTTATTTTAACACGCATTTCGGATACATGTCAAGGTCTGTACCCTTATTGGCCAGTGAGGGTGCAGACTTTTGTTTTTCCACAAAACCCCCACAATGCGATATGCATTGTGTACCTCATAATGCGAATTATCTTATTCGCGGCGTGAGGTTGGCGCACTTTGAAAAATATTTCAATCAATCGCTGCAACGATTGAAGAAATCATAGTGTAACACAAAGACTTTCTTTGTCGGAGCGGAAACGTTGGACACCGCAAAGCCGGCACAGCCGCATTTGCGATCATCTGCATGCTGATATCCAAGTTGGCAATTGGATGTGCGATAACCCCGGCAAAGTGATAATGATACTTCTGCCCGGCCAACGTCACTGTATTGGGGGCAGCTTCCAGAGAACCTGGGAGAGGAATTTTTTAATTCCCATGTGATTGTGCCAACAATCCTTTGTGATACATAAATTATTTGGTAGCATAAGACTTCCGCCTTGTGTTATCAAATAATTATGTACTTAGCACCTCTGAGTATATAATTATTTGATAACAAGGGTAAAAGCATATGCTTCTACCCTTTATTTTTCATGGTCGAGGTGACTGGATTCGAACCAGCGGCCTCTACGTCCCGAACGTAGCGCTCTACCAAGCTGAGCCACACCTCGAAAAATTAAGCCCCGTTTTTGGGGCTATGGCTGCGGAAGAAGGATTCGAACCCTCACAAACAGAGTCAGAGTCTGTCGTGCTACCTTTACACAATTCCGCATCAACATTCGCAGCAGCGAAACAACATGGACTATTATATCAAAATATAGGAATTTGTCAACCCTCTTTTGAAAAGAAAATGCAACTTTTTAAAGATCAACAGATTTCACGAAAAACAGGTTGCTTTATCTTTTGTATTAGGATATAATTTTAAACATTATCCACTATATATTGTAAAGAATCCCAAATATCACCGTTGGAGGAATGAATATGATTTTGAATCATACCATTGAAGCCCTGCTCGACCGTCGTACCATCCGGTCGTTTCGTCCAGAACAAATTTCTGAGGAAGAACTGGCTGATATTCTGCACGCGGCAAAATATGCCCCCTCCTCCATGGGAATGCAGAACCGTCATTTTACAGTAATCCAGAATAAGAAATTATTGTCGGATATTGTTGATGCCACAGCCCGCAACGGGGGCAAATATTCACCGGGTCATACCCCCTTTTACAATGCACCCACCGTCATTGTGTTGTCTGCTCCCGAAGCATTCAAATATAACCGCGAGGACGTGGCGTGCGCCATTATGAACATTCTGCTGGCCGCTTATGCCTATGGGCTGGGCACCTGCTATATCTGCTCCGTCGTAGACGGCCTGCGTGACGCAGAAATTCTGCCGCAGCTCAAACTTCCGGAAGGATATATCCCCTTCGGCTGCGTCGCTCTGGGGTATCCGAAGGAAAACGCGCCGGCACCGAAAGAAAGGCGCGACAATGACATCAGCTATGTAAGGTAAATAGTACAGCGCCTATCAAAACGCCTACTTAAAACATTTCAATGTGAATTCCGTTTATAGCAAAACCCGCATAGATACTGGATTTTCAGTATTTATGCGGGTTTTCTATTGATTCAATTCGTACAAAAAAGATATAAGGCGTAAACGTGCGCGCAAAGCAAAACGCTCCCCACGATGTGAGGAGCGTGAATTACGTGCAGGCTCAGCCAGCTGGTGGAGGTAAACGCGCGAAATCCAAACATGTTTCTTTCATTAAAAGGATGTTCGTGCTGCTTTTGGACTATGCGAGGATTCGGATAAACAAGGCCTCGAAAACATCACTCATTTGACTCTGCATAGGTTATCATGGTGTCCTTTGATCACTGATGTTGGCAACGCTATTGTTATTGCTTAAATCAGTCAAGGGATCATAGGGCGAACCGAACAGTGTACCATCCAACAACGCGATATCAACTGCATTGGCAGGGCTTCCCCATGAATTTCCTGAGAAGACAAATATCGCTCTATCTACAACAAATCCACGTGTATTGTAAACCACATTGTCAACGATATTACCGGTTGAGTTTGGATTGAGGTAAGCTGGTTGTCTTAGCGAGTAGAAAATATTATTCTGAACGATCAAATTCTGTACATTTGACTGCGTGACAAATCCCCGGTTAACAACCCAGTCGGACGACGGACCCACCTGAGGAGGCCCAAAGATAACATTATTTGTTAACTTATGGTTTATTCCCGCAAATTGAATGAATTCAATAGCATACGGATTATTACTGGTAATCGTTAATCCATCTATTGTTACACCGTTTCCTGTAACAAGGAAGGCAATTACCGCGGCCTGCACTAATACAACTGTATCTGGGTATCCTTGTATTGTAACTCCTGCTTTGTTTATTGTTATTTGTGAAGTGATTGAATAAGTTCCACCTAACACATGAACAACGCCCGTTGGTGCTACGGCTAACACCCCTTCTTGTATTGTTCCAAATGGCTTTGCCTGTGTACCATCTCCATCAATCGCTCCAGCTTGAACAAAGATTTCAAATGGATTTGGCTGAACTGTACCAGTTGGGCCTGTAGCACCAGTTGGGCCTGTCGGACCGGTTGGACCTGTTGCTCCTGTTGGGCCGGTTGGACCATCCGATGGGCCGGTTGGGCCGGTTGGACCGGTCGAGCCTGTCGGGCCGGTTGGACCCGTTGGGCCGGTTGGACCGTCCGATGGGCCGGTTGGACCCGTTGGACCCGTCGGGCCAGTTTGACCGGTTGGACCCGTTGGGCCGGTCGGGCCGGTTGGACCCGTTGGACCGGTCGGACCTGTAGAATAGGTTAAAATGAGTGTGGGTAAATATGGTGCGTAAGAAATATTGTTAGAGGCGAATTGGACAACAGTAGTACCATCTGTGTTTGTAAGTGCCAATCCATAATTCGGAAATGTTCCATCTAACCATTGGTTAGCAATATCTGTAACGTCAAATTGTACTCTTTGATACAAATCTTCTGCTGTTACTACTCTCTGAGACGATGTTGGCGCAAAAGCTACCTGTGTGTTAAAGGTTATGGTATTAATATCAAATGGGGCAGTTACTCTGTTAACAACAACCAAACTGGGTGAAGCGCCGGTTTTAGCAAGAACTGTTAACTCAAGTATTGCACTGTCAACCCTTGTAACCGGTACTGAACTCAAATCGAATTTCAAATAACTGATCGTAAAATCGAATGATGGGTCGGTTCCAGTATAGATCGTGGGGTAAGTTGCAAAATTAGTATTTGGTTGAGCTGAGGCAACAAAGGTAGTTCCAGCTGCATTGAGTGTAATAGTAGGCATACGAGCAAACCTTCTTTTCTCATAAATTGAATAATACTCTTTTGTTCACCGATGAAGCTCATTCACTTAATTTCACGCAGGCACATATAATAACATAGGGTGCGGGTTCTTGCGCAAATTAGATTGCGGAACCTGATAAGGTGTTGATCGCTGCTCTGAATTTGCACTTGTACCTTTTCTATTGATATAATACGTGACCATTTTCGGTTTGACACAAATCAAAAATACATGTGGGACATTTCCTAATTAAATAATGAACATCCGGTCGGTTTTCATATAAGGTAAACTGAAGTTTATGGCTATTTATAAACGACAAAAAATAGGCTCGGAGCAAAACGCGGCGGGCATACAGTAATATTCATAAAAAATAGCATCAATTCCATTTATGGGAATTGATGCTATTTCTATGGTGAAGATAAAAACATCAGAGGCGAACCCCGTACGGGGTTCGCCTTATCTTGAATTGGTGGAGATGACGAGAACTATTTATTTATTCTCTTGCTGTTTTCTCCTGTTCAAATACCATGCTAAACCCTTTATTTATCAGGCTTTTTCACCTATTCTATTATAACATCATTTAAATAAAATATCTCGAAATTTAATCGTAACGTGTACCGAGCGTGTACAATCAAGTGATTTTATTAAGAATTTCAATGGCTTTCTCTTCCTCCTTGGGATATAAATGGCTATATGTATTCCAAGTCATTTCAATATCGCTATGTCCAAGCCGCCGAGCGATCTCTTGAATATTTACACCAGCGTTTGCAAGCATTGATACATGACTATGCCGAAAATCATGTATCCTAATAACATGAATACCCGCCATTTTCGCATATTCAATGTTTTTCTTCTGTACAGAAGTATCTCTTATAGCACGTACACCGCCACAAATTCTAAAATCGTCGTTATAACCTGATAATTGCTCTTGTCTCGTTTTATGGGCATTCAGGACCTCCACAAGCGGCTTTGGTAATTGCAAAGTGCGTATAGACGATTTATTTTTTGGTGCTGTCTCTCTATCGTCGCCATGAAGCTTCTGATTAAGACTGCGAGTAACGTGCAAATAATCATCACCGTCAATATCCGACCATTTCAAAGCAAAAATTTCGCCCTTTCGCAGCCCACAGTAAAACGCGATATTAAAGAACACATAATAATCCCATTCTGAATAGCTATTGCGAAGTCTCTCCACCTCTTTAGCGGATTTTAATGCCGCATTGATAAACTTCAAGAACTCCTCAGCTGTATAGTAACTCATTTCAGACTTTAATTCCAGTGTACTTTTGAAATTTCCTATTTTTTGCAGTGGGTTTCTGGGTAGGTACTCCATTCGAACAGCATAATTAAGGACTGCTCGTAGCTCTGCATAAATATTCCTCTTAGTTTTCAATGTGTAATTGCCAGCTTCAATTTGCAACTTCCAATCCTGCAAAATTTTGGCGTTTAACTTATCAAGTTTGATGTCACCAAGAATAGGCGAAATATGCAATCGAAAAATCTGTTTCTTTTTTTCCAGTGTACTTTCGCGAATCTCAAACTTCAAAGCATCAATATGCTCATGATATAGTTCTTGTAATGTAATTTTAGAAGGGGCAACACATTCTTCTACCTCTTGCAACAACTTACGCTCTAAATTCTTAGCGTTGTCCGAACCAAAAGCAACTCTCGTTAGCTGCTTTTTTGCGCCATGATTATCCAAGAAATTTATGCGCACCAAATATTTCTGGAGTCCCTCTTGCTTAACTCCATCAACCTTATAAATCGGCACCTTTAACCCTCCTAATAGGCTCTACCTCATAAAGAAAGAGCCATCAATAAAATTTGATTATAACCCTAATTTTTTCAACTTTGCACGGCGTTTCTCAAGGTCAGACACATCCAGACCCCATACAGAGTATGCAATCTCTGTATTTACATAATGAGCGGTATATGAATGAACTCCTCTTGATATCATTTCTGCGTTTACTAGCTGTTTCAGGCGGTTTATAGTAGCTGATGAATGCTTTCCAAACAACGCCTTAATATGCGAATTACCGATTTCAGGATATTTATAATAAATCGCCAATGCAGTATCAATAGCTGTAATCGGGGGAGTATTCAAATTTAGTCACCTTCCTTTTCCTTCATTAAAGCATTGTAATGCCTATAATTTATTTGATTAATAATTTTTCCATCATCTGAAAGCTGTATGGTTTTTTCATATGTAAGAACAGCACCGTCTAATTCCTTCATTGCCTCGGCCTCAGTTGTTTCATAAGTTTCAGGCTTTTTAATTCCTCTACTATGTCGCTCTATATGAAAGCCTGTTGGATAAAAATATAGCCGAGCGCCTTTTATAATAGCTTTTTTTACCTTATTTCCGTTTTCATCAACAGCGTTCACTATTTTAAATTTGTTATTGTCTTTAAACTTATCAATATCTATATCATTCGGCGCATCTAGATTTGAAAGATAAGAACTAAGATATACGCCTACATTTTTTACACTTTTAAGCGAAGTTATTTTTACAAATCCCTGACCCCATATCTTCGCTAATTTATCATTTTCTACAAAAGGGGCTTTTTCAGGGAAAATAAATATTACGTGAAAATGTAGAGACCCTGTCTGCTGGGGCTCTATTGCAGAAATATATTCTGCTTTTAAGTTCATTTTTTTTAGATAGTTTTGATATCTCATATTAAATTTTCGGAAATCATCATATACACGCTTTGCATCAGTCATGTGCACCCGATACGTGAGTGTTACCCATTGACAGTTAGCAGGATTAGTAACATTGGTATTGATTAAGTCACGTAAATTTCTCAAACTGCGTGAAATATTTTCCAGATGGCTTACCCTCAGATCAGAATGCCGAAATTCCTTAAACTCACCAGTTTTTAAGTCAATGTAATTATCTTTGTCCCATTTTTGAATACTCCCTCCCGTTTTACTTTGTTGATACCGCAATTCCGTGACATTCCCACATTTTTTTACAGTAACAGTGCTTTCAGGTGGGGGACGAACATTGTCAATTTTTTCAGATTTAATCTTTATCACCACCAAATGCCCAATTTAAATAAAATTTTAAAAAGCTGACGATTTAACATAAGAGTCAAGTTAATAAAGGAAGAAGATTTTCGTGCTACGCACAGGGGATAAAAATATTGGGTAAGGCAGTCGTTCCACTCAAAGTCCTACGGCTTTGCCTGCCCAACCCAACATTTTTGCCCCCTTAACTTAATATTTTTTTAATTCCTCCATAAAATTAAATTTTTTATAATCCAAAAACGGCGATTCAAACAACTTAGGTTTCGACCATCCCAATCCATCAAGATATATGTAACCAGTACCGACTGCGCTTACAGACTGCAAGTCCTTTATATCTTCGCCAAAGACCATACGATAAGCTTCCACACTTCCCGCTCCAAGGAAAATTCTCACAGATAAATTATCGCGCAATTCAGTCGGTATATTTTGGGAATTTGGTTGCTGGGTTGCAAGAATGGCAAATATTCCCATTTCTCTGCCTTTAAGAATAATTTCAGTTAAATTAGACATAGCCTCGGCAAATACTTTCTTGTCAGCTCCAGCGCGGAAGGCGCCTAGTTCATCAAAGATAATAAACACAGGCTTTAAACCATAATCTACAAAAGAATTACCGTATACAAACTTTTCGGCATTTTCCTTATAGTTTATGAAACGTTGCTCCATTTTTTCTTTGACAATCCTTGTAATTTTTGCAATATTGTTTACGTCTGTGGCAACAAACTCATCGCCGAAAACGTGCCGTAAGCTACCAAGGTCACTTCTCTTGGGGTCACAAATGTAAACCTCAGCACGCATTTTCTTCATTTCAAGAATTAAATAGTTTATGAACGTGGTTTTTCCGGAGCCGGTCACGCCCGCAAGGAGCATATGCGGCTGTCTAACTATATTCCAAGACAGATTTGAGGATAGAGGAATAACAGTGCTGTTATTATATGACTTAGCACTGCCATCCAAGATAATTCTCGAATCCTGCTTTTTGTTGAAAACATAATCACAATAATTAATAGTGTCCACCTTGTTATCTAAGGACAAGCCAACAAGTGAGGACAAATCATTATCAAAAGTATTCATGCTTTCAGAAAAAGCTCCACCATCCTTTATAGCTCGTATAATTATTGTTTCGCAGTCTTCATAAAAGCCGAGATTTGAAGAATAAATTATTGTATCCCCATTCTTCTTACAAAGATTATGAGAAGCCAAAAACCATTTCAAATTCTTTGCCATAGAATTATTTATACTTTTCCTATGTCTCAAAAAAGACTGCCACAGCTTGAACAGCCCAAATCCCCACGGTACAAATAAAAGAAAACTTAGAGTATTAAATACGCTTGAAATCCGAGCCAGAGCAATTGATATATTGTAAAGAAGAATAACAGAAGCACAAGATATAACAATTACAGATAGTAACTCTATTTTATACAAGTCAAAACAATCGAACAGCTTTGGCATTAAGGAAACAAAATGAAATCGCCGTTTCTTTTTCATTTCTCATCTTAACCTTTTATCCTTTCTGCACCTGTAAAAGTCGGGCACTTTTCGCAGAAGCAGAAACACGAATTTGCTTTGTATGAAAATCCTGCCATGCCTTAATTTCGAGACCATCAAAGAAAATCGGCAAAGCACTACCCGCCACCCATTCATCTTCGGGAATGAGGGGAGTTGCCCCTTCAACTTTCACAGTCAGCTTCTCATATCCAAGAGCAGGACAAAGTACCTCCAGTTTGAAAGCCTCGACAGTATCAGTTTTCTTCTCTCCCTCATAGGCATAAGATGGAGAAATTCCTACCAACTTAATATCCTTCCCAATAGTGGCAGGGGCATCAATTACAAGATTTTTTAATGAAATCATTTTAAACACACCTTTCTTTCTTCTCTTGCATTAATAATCAGTATTTGAATAAAAAATAGAACCATCCAAGTTAAAACACTTAACACCGAGATAAGCAATGAAACGCTACTGGGGCTTATTAAAACATGTCGATGAAGGAATTGGATACTCTGCCCGAACAAGTTATTTGGGTAACTTTCCCATATAACGCGATAAGTCATGTCATATCCTCTAGTTGCCCAATAGCAATGGGAAAATTCCGGTATGGTTTTCATTAAAATCGACTCAGCCCAACCCCAGAATATTATCAAGAGCAACGCAATATTGGTCATAACCCATATTGTAAATTTCTTTTTGTGTTGAAACATCATCATTCGCTTTATTCACCTCAATCATCTCTATCTAACAAATCTTCACCAATTTGCTCCATCTCCGAAAGATTCGAAGGGTCAAGATTGGGATACATTAGGGACATGGCGTCATCCCATGAGGAATCTTTGCACTCTTCGTCATCCGTGGAACTAGCACCCTTATTAACTCTTTTCTGAATATAGCGCGTTAGGTCAGCAGTAGGAGTTGTTCTTTCTTCGAGCATTAACTTCTTATACTCAATATATAAGTTGTCATCAATGTTAAAGCTGACCTGTCTTCTTTTCTTTTCCTGCTGTTTCATAAGTGAGACCTCCTAAAAATTTAGTAGTAATCTATATATGTAGATTACTACATATATTATCGTTTGTCAACATATATTTGACATTTACTCTGCACTAAATGCGGCATAACTTTAAGCTTACAGCACCGACGGCCATCAACGAACTTTCGCGGCATTAAACAAGAACCAACATAAAAAAAGCTCCCATATTTACCGATACACCGGATAATACAGAAAGCTTTCCGTTGTTATTCCACGATTATGCCAATAGAAGCGCTACACTTTGCATAGAAAATAAAATTATTCCCGCCCCCCAAATCATTCGCATAAAATTCACTCGCAGATAAAAAGCCGACCGAGGGGACGCGTCCCCTCGACCCCACTGTCGCTCCGCTGAAAAAAATAAGCAGAGAGAATAGCAATCCCCTCTGCTTATATCTTTTCCTCTACAGCAAACGAATTATGTCATCCATAACTCCATGAAAACCATTATCAATTTCTATATTCTCATGATAATGCCCAAAGAACCATTCTTGAAAATCTGTATTATCGGCTATTCTTTGGAGATATTGTTGAAATTGTTTTTCTTCATCAAGCATCTCTACGCCAAGTTCTGCAACAACATCATATGGAGCCGTATGCGTAAGAATAAAATCAACTTTAAAATCATGAATCTTTAAAGCATTTAATCCTTGTTTATACTCATCTTTGGATGGCATCTCTTCCGGCCACCAATTAACCCCTTCAACGCGGGATGATCTGTCCGTAGAAAATGCACCACCAAAGGTAAAAAATGTTTTTCCTTCGATTTGATACACCTGCCCACGCATAAGGTGTATTATGTCTGGCTCAATCTCTTGAACCTTTCCACCGTTCCAAGTGATCTCATTATATTCACTCAATATATCAAAATTTTCATGATTTCCATCAATCCAAAGCGTACTAACAGGAAGTTCTTTTAAAACCATCTTAACCGAATCATCATTCTCACCATTGTCCCAACAAACACCTACATCACCAAGAATAATAAGATAATCTTTTTTTGTTAAAATCTGCTTTTCGGACTCATCAGCAAAAAAATTAACAACTCTACCAATATCAGATAGTCCATGTGTATCTCCAGTAACATACATCATCTTTTTATTACCTATCTACTTTCTAAACCAATTATACATGCTATATAACAAGCAAAATCCCCTATTTCTTTTCTATCACATTCTAACACCTTAACCCAATCAGTAGCGTAATCATTCTTTGTAGCATAACGAGCCAACACGTTAAGAGAAGAAATAAACGCATCATGTTGAATAGTTCTACGTCTATCAGCCTCTGACCGTTCCACTGGTGTCAAAAAAAGCCATCTTGCCCTCACTTGTGCGTAGTCTACAGCACATTCCAAAACACTTAAATATAACTGTTTCCAATACTTATCCAAGTCATTTCCTGACTTCTCCATCTGCTGAAAAATAGCAACCCCGTCCCGATAATTCATTCCTTTTTATCCCCTTTCTCATTATCCTTTCTTCCCCCCATGTATCTCCAAAAATATTGATTCACAGGATCGTGTGGATCAGCTCCTGCGTTTGACCGGGGTTCACAACACCCGAAAGACGGAATATTTTCATATTTTCTCACTTCTTCAAGGACTCCACTAAACGCAGCTGCCAACGCTTCATATAAATTATTTGAATCAGCATAAACGGATATTTCTTGTGCATGTTCAGGATAATCTTTCGGAACCTGATCTCCAAACCTTTGAATCTTAATTGTTACTTGGTTCTTTCTCATAGTAGGTCAACCCTCCATAATAATAAATGCACTTTACCATCTTTGCTATATATGACTGCTTTTACTTCCATCTGGGTACAAAAAATAAGACTGTTTAGTTTCACTATCATACCGCGCAATTGGACAACCTCTAATAAGTGCCCTTATATTCTCTAAAATAACCGCTGCTCTAAAACGCAGTGTCATAATATTATCTTCATCCATTTCACATTCCAATTCTTCTGCTACCTTATTCAGTTCACCTGTTAATCTTTTTATTTCCTTACTACTAAAATTACTCATTTATCATTCCACTCCTAAATCAACCCACTTACTCGATACATCTCATTGAAATCAATTTCCGACCATCAGGAGAATTAGCATTCTTTGCATATCGTAATCCTATTCAACATTTCCTCAACTTCATTATATCTTACTTTCTGATATCCTATCAAGTTAGTTATCGAGATCTTTTTAAGTTGATTCATTGATATTTTAATATCCTTTGGCGTGTACTCGGCGTGTACAACATAAAAAATAATGCCGCAAGCCCTGATTTCACAAGGATTGCGGCATTGTGTGGTGGAGATGACGAGAGTCGAACACATTTTCTATATATCTTCTCTTATCACTCCTATTCACTTTTCATGGCTTGTAGTCTATGTTTTAAGCTGTTTAGAGGGAACAATTTCACCCCTAATCACTTACGCTAACCTATGTTATTTTTACTTCATGTCTACCCAATGTCTACCTAAAATTGCTCGTATACTGTATTTCCCTTAATTTCACTTATGATACTATTTTACTTTGTAATTGTTCGTGATCGTCATTTCCGAGTAAATAATTATCAAATATTATTTTTGGAATTAGAATTTTCTTTCCTATATGAAGAACATGGAATTTTCCGCTGTTTACTAATTCATATGCCTGATTCTTACCGATTCTCAACATGTTTCTGATTTCATCTACTGTATAAACTACTGATGCATTGTTATTGTTACAAATCTGCAAAGTATCAATCTCCAATCATTATTAAAAAATCGGAGATAACGTCCAATCGATTAATCATTAAATTACTAATTGATGCTATATTATCAATGCTCTAAATTGTTTATTTTCTTCCTAATAATTATTTCTTAAAGGGTATGTATTAACGCATAAAATAATCGTTATAAGTCTTAAAAAGCTACATCTTATAATGTTTTTCTTATAATACAGAATCGCTATTTGGTGCTGTTACCGCACTATTATTATTCGTTTTTACATATGCCTTTAATAATTTCTTGATAATAGCGGTATAAGATTTCAAGTCATTCAACGAGAAATATTCTATACTATTATATCTCTTGAAATTCTTTGCTTTACTTTCCGGCTTATCAAAACCCAATCTGGAGTAAAAATTCACTATTTGCCTAGAAGAATAAATATTATCTTGATATTTGCGGAGAAATTCTGATATACTTTTGACCTTAATATCTTTTTCTTCACCCCATCTTTTGATAAGGTAATCGTTACAAATATCCTGTAATTTATCAAAATAGCACACGGCATAATCCAACCTATTACACCAATCATCCATTAATATTGGAATTTCCTTTTTAATCTTTAAAACTGCTTTACTTCTAAATTCCAAACGATTAAAGACTGGACTGGTATGATCAGATTCAATATCTTTATTATAGTTTTCGCACTCTAAATATTCGTTCTGCACCCTTGTAGTCAAATGATCTAGGGATAGGGGGTCTGTGCTTTCATATCTGTTTTTAATATGATAGGCAACTGCTAACAATAAGCAAATACACTTATTTATTTTATGTAGTTCATTATAATTATCCTCAAAACTGTCTACTGCAAAATCTGCTCGTGCGATTCTATAGTTGCTGATTCCCATTGCATGTATAATTACAGGAAATACTTTTTGCAAATCTTCATAAGTGCTTATATATCCGTTCAACTTATTTGGATTGATGATTGCCTTATAAATGATTTCGCCTGTTGATGGATTTACTCTGTTTTTGTCTGCTTTAATACATTCTTTAACCTTATCACTTTTACAGCAAATGATGTCATTTGTAGCAATACTTATAGTATGTATTCCGCAGCTCATATTTTTCATCTTATTAAGTTTTTCTTTGTTCAATGTCTTTACACCTATAGCCTTTCTGCATTGAACGTGATAGCGTGATATATCAACCCACTTTCATAATTTACCTTATATTTCACACTTGTTCACAATTTATTTACAATTATATGGATTGTTTGTGGTATCATAAGGATAGTAAAAATTGAAGAAATAAGATTGAATATCTCAATTAGTAATGGGAAATACATTCTAACTCGCAATTAGAATGTAGAGATTCACCTTTTGGGCGTATTCTCCAACTTATATTATGACACTTGTCTATGAATATGGCAAGTGTTTTTTCTTTTGTTTACAAAAAATTCACATATAACATTATTCAACCCTGCTGTATGGTCGTAAAATTCTAATATAGCCACATAAAAATTAACAATAAAAAGAGTGGGAATTTCACCCACTCATAAATTCCTATTTATAACCTTTTAATTAAAATAATTCTGTGATTTTTTCTTTTAATATATTCCTGTCCCAAAGTATGACATCATTAGCTTGGGCTAGATCAATTGCAGATGGTGTAAAATAATTATTAGTTACAACTATAACTTTATCACAATCATAGAATCGTTTTCCAGCTACTGCTTCTTGTACTGCTGAATTGCCTACAGTGCCACTATAGCATTTTGCTTGAATGCCAATGCGTTTATCGCTTTTTTGGGCAATTACATCTATTCCTTGGTCACTGGACTGTTTTGTTACTTCGGCACTATATCCCATTTTTAAATATAATTCACAAATAAAATGCTCAAATTCATTTCCATTCATCATATCAACATCATCTAAAGTATAGCAAATGGTAGGCTTTGTAATCGTGTCACTATTTTTGAGTCTGTTCTTAAATGAATTTTTACGAAGTTTTTCTCCTATAGTTTCAAAAGCAGCTTTAACATTTTCAAAAAATGCAGGAAAATAGTTACCGCCGACTATGTATTTTTTATACATTATATAAAATGTAAAATAAGCAAGAACTGCTTCGGCTTCATGGTTAATTTCGTTACACATTATAACAGATTCAATATATCTATCTAGCATACCATCAGCTTCACTAGAAATATTTTCTGCTAGTTTAATATCGAGATATACTTCATAGTTTTCTTGCCAAATAGGCGCAAAGTGCTTCGGAGCTGCTCTTGTAATAAGTTCCCACGCACAATGCTTTTTGTCATCTTCTTCAATTCCGTATTCTTCTTCCAAAATATCAGAAAAATCGTTTATTGCTTGATATAATGGTTGCATTTCAGATAATAACTTTTTGTTTTCAGTTGCATTACTATCAAACATTTCATAATCATCATATCGTTTAACACCAAATAATCTTTGTAAAATAATGAATGCATCATGATTTAGCAATACTTTTGATTCGGAACATTCTAACAAGTTAGCGGCCATGTTTACTATATCATTATTCAAATTATTACAAATCGAACATATTCTATTGTTCTCATTGGTTAAATAATCTTCAATCTGTTTATTATAATCTTTAAAATAATTCTCAACTGTATCTGCTTGAGCTTTAGTCATACAAAAAACTAAATTCGCTATTTTAACAATATAATTTGTATATTTAGTAGGGGTTACAGTCACTGGGACTAAAATATCTTTCGGAAGTTCAATGATATTGGAAACAAGTTTTCCCGCACAATACAATCTTATGTTATTTTCCTCAAACTTTGCCGTTAATGGAAAATCAAAAAACTTATTACTTTTATCGTCCCAAAATTGAACATTTTCCACTTCCATTTTTTTTAATTCCATAATCATTGAAATCCTCCTCAAATAAATATGGTCAAACCAGTTTTCTTTATTATATCACAATATCATTATGGTAACATTGATAAAATATATTTATTCGGTACAAAAAACAGCCTGTAAGAAACGAATGAAACAACTATGCACATTTATAGAGAAAATAATATCGAGAAAAATGTAAAATACCCCCACGATACTGTTTTTAATTTATTCTGCTTATGTTTTAGAAGTAATTAGCAGCTTCTATACTCTTATAGGTAAATTATAAGGTCAAATAGTTTGTGCCGTAATTCTTTATAATTTAACATAAATACATACTAAGATAGAATTCCCCTTCTATGGGGTTACTGTGGGGCATACTAACCGCTCTTAATACTTTCATTAAAATGTGGAAAGTGGCTGAAATAAGCTTGTATAAGCGTATAAAGCAAGAGAGCGGTTTATTTTCCGCTCTCGAATTCTTTTACTCTCCTATAAAATGTATTCGGTTTCAAGTCTAATTTTTGCATAGCCTTTTTTGCTGAAATATCTCCGGCTTTCCATGCCTTGTAAACACTCTCAAAGGCTTTTGTATCGACTTCTATTGCTTGTCTACCCTTGTATACCCCTTTGGACTTTGCAACCGCTATGCCCTCACGCTGTCGGTCTAAGATATAATCTCTTTCAAGCTGTGCCATTGCTCCGAATACAGTTAGCATGAATTGTCCTGCTGCTGTATTGGTGTCAATGGTTTCTTTTTTGCTGATAAAGGTTACGTTTTTTTCTTTCAGCTGTTCAACCAGTTCCAATAGGTCTTTCGTGTTCCTTGCAAATCTGCTGATAGATTCAACTATAACGGTGTCACCCTCACGAACGTAATTCAACATAGCTTGAAGCTGAGGACGCTCTGTATTTTTACCGCTTAACTGATCGACATAAACTTTATCCACGCCTAACTCTTGCATAAGAATTTCTTGTCTAGCGATATTCTGTTCTGCTGTTGACGTTCTGATATATCCTACTTTCATTATAATCACTCTCCTGATTGATTTTGTACCTAAATTATACCATCAATCAGCGTGTATGTCAATAGGATATACTTTATTTATGACATATATTTCAATATTGTTTTACGGCTTATATGACACATTTTATACATTGTCACATGGGTATACTCCAATGACATATTTGTTACTATTAAAAGCTTATGTATTAGCAGTCTATTACTATAGCCTTTCATTTATTGTTATTATTGGGATGATTTATCATATTGGAAACTTGCGTCATACCATTCAGTACATCCATAGCATTTTCAGGGTTATCTAGCATTTTATCAAAGAAACTTTTCACAACATCCGTTTGAGCATTTTTTTCGTATAGTTCTGATTGCTTATCCATCTGGATTTTTATCTTTTCTATTTCGTTATTACATTGTTCTTTTATTTTCTCAATTTCAGTATTATTGAGTTGAATCTGCTTGTTTAATTCTATTTTGCTCTTATATGTAGCACTAATAAATGCAAGCAAAGCAGTTAAAATTGGCACACAAATTTGAACAATAATATCTTTCATTTTACCGCTACCTTTCAAAACACATTTTGCTATACTTATCTAGTATAAAATTATATCATTCTGTAAAATATTGTCAATATTTAGGCTTTTTAGATTTGTTGTATCTACAGCTTTTATTTGTGGTTCGGAATGATGTTCGGTAAAGTCTAAAAAATCCGCATGATTACTGTATTTTATCTCCAAAAAAGTGTAAAAATAACATACTTGTTCGGTAATAAAAATTATACCTATAAATGAGAAATATCACACAAAAATAAGGAATAGCCACAGCGGTTATTCCTTACTTTCTTTTTGGCTTTCTGCTTCTGCAACTTTTTCTAACGTTGCCTGATGGGTATCGTCAAACATATGAGTATAAATCATTCCTGTTGTTGATGGTGTAGAGTGGCCTAAAACCTTGCCGATTTCAAACAATGGTATTCCTTGTTCATTTGCGACACTGGCAAAAGTATGGCGTAAGCCGTGTATCGTTAAAGGCGGCAATTCGCTATTATCAATCAGTTTTTTAAGCTTTCCAGAAAGATAATTTGGTCTATATGGTTTTCCATCATCACGAACCACTACATAACCGCTGTCCTCATACAGTTCACCGAAATATTCTTTGTTTTTCTCCTGTCTGGCTTTTTCTGTTAATAGCAATTCAACAATGTCCGCTGGAATCGAAAGCGTTCTATTTGATGATTGATTCTTGGTATCCTTATCAATAATTTCTGTTCCGGCTATTGTCCGTGCTTCGCAGATTCTTATTTTTTTATTATCTAAATCAACATTTTTCCACTTTAAACCGCATACTTCCTCACGCCTAAGACCTAATCCCCCTGCTAACTTAACTGTAACCTCTAAATCAGTATTTTTCACCAATTGATATAATTTTTTCAAATCATCAAGATGATAGAATTTAGCTTCTCTATGCTGCTTTTGCGGTGGTTCAACTTTATCAACCGGATTCTGCAATATTTGTTCCTGCTTGACTGCTGTCCCTAACACAAGATGAAGCATATCATGGTGTTTTCTGATTGTATTCAGCGATAATTTGTATTGATTCTTTAGTTGTGTATAGTATTTCTGTATCTGTGTCGGCTTTAAATCTTGAATAGGAATAGAACCCAATAGTGGAGAAGTGTACTTGTCAATCATACCTTTGTAAAAATGATATGTTGTAAGCTGTCGGTTAGGTTTTACCACGTTTTCCATCCAATAGTCAAGCCATTCCTTTAATGTTGTCTTTTTTGGTATGACCAACTGCCCTTTTGTCTTATTCGCTTCAAATTCTTTCAATGCTGTTTTAGCTTCTGATTTTGTTCGGAAAGTCTTTGAAACCTTTACTCTTTTTCCGTTTTCATCTTTGCCATAGTCCATATTGACGTAATACAAGTCTTTGCCGCTGTCATAGGATATATTTTTTTCTACTGTTTTCCGTGCCATAATGTCTACCCAGCTTTCAAAAATGTCTACCTGATAATCACATTATAGCACTTAGATTTAGAGATGTCTACCTAAATGTCTACCTATTGTATTGTTAATTTTAATATGCACTATATATAGATAAAATTTATAATAAAAAGCACCATATCTTGCGATACAGTGCTTAATTCATGGTGGAGATGACGAGAGTCGAACTCGTGTCCGAAAATCACTTACCAGAGCTTTCTACGAGTATAGCTTATGGTTTAACATTCCCTCTGCGCCGCGCCCATAAGCAGGCTCAGCGCATTAGTAGCCTTTCAGTCATGACAGGAGCAAAGGCATCCTCCTGTTCACGTTCACCGCTCATCGACGCCTTTATCCAGGCCGCGGTACTCCCGGTAAAGACGGCAGCGTTAATTAGGCTGCGTACGCCATCCCATAATTGTAGTTATAGTTAGCGTTAGAATTTTTGTCATTTAATTTAAAGGTGCGAAATTAAAGCGTTCCGCGTCGCTACTCGCTTACTCAGGCTCGCAATCCCCGTCGAAACCTTTACATCCCCATATAAACGGTATTGCTCTTCTGAAGGATAGACACACTTCTTAATGTGATCCATCCTTATTATAATATGCGCCGATAAAAAGTCAATTCAACTTTGTGAAAAATATTTACCAGAACCTTTTCCAGCGGCTTACCGGTTCCGCTCCTTTATGGCACGCTGGATATCGCGCTTCGCGGCGCGTTCCGCCATATCGGCGCGTTTGTCGTACAGTTTTTTGCCCTTGCACAGACCAACCTGCACTTTTACGAGGGAACCCTTCAGGTACACAGAAAGCGGAATCAGGGAATAACCATCCTGCTTCACCAAACCGAATAGGCGCATTATTTCCCGCCGGTGCATCAGCAGGCGGCGCACCCGCATAGGGTCACGGTTAAAGATATTCCCCTGTTCGTACGGGCTGATATGCATCCCGTTCACCAGAAGTTCGCCCTTGACAATGGAGCACCAGGAATCCTTCAGGTTTACCTGCCCTTTGCGCAGCGATTTTACTTCGGTGCCGCAAAGTTCAATTCCAGCTTCCATGCTCTCCTCCACAAAATAGTCATGGAAAGCTTTTTTATTTTGAGCAATCGTTTTTAAATTTTCAGACGCCATAAAAAGCCCTCCTTCTATTCTGTTGGATTCAGAGAATAGCATAATTTATCCGAATTGTCAAGACACTTTATATGGGATAATGTGTTCATCAAACAAACTTCTTTCCTTTTTCAAATAAACTCCTTTCACCAACACCCCTCAAACCCTTGAGAATACTGGCTTGTTATTCTCTTCCAATTTCCCATTTAATTCCTCTTTCCTTATTCCTTACTTCCTAAAGTTCTTTCATTTCTCAATTTTTAGGGCAAAAAATGAAAATAAAGTGCTTTTAGGATTGAGGTTTAAGGGGGAAGGATTAAGGGGGGATTTTGTCCATTTCTCCTCTCCATTTTCTTTTCCATCTAATCTTCTAATCCGTTGATTTATCTGGCTTTCAACCTTATTCCTTGTTCCTTATACCTATCAATCTTCTAAACAAAAAACCATAGTTCCAAGGCATTCCTTAAACCTTTTTCCTATGGTCTCCTGAAACAACTTTATTTGCATTTTAAAAAGAATTTGCAAAATGAAAGGAGTTTATTTGATGTAGACATAGATATAGGTTTAAGTGAAAAGGTTTAAAACCTTGATAATATTGTAAATAAATGTTTTCATTTAAATCCAACATGCAATCCAGTAGTTATGAAATTAACAACTTATTTTTTTGATATTTCAAATTTGGACAATTACATTGATAATCTTCATTATTCTTTTTTATTAAAGAATTACACTTACTACAATATATTACCTCATAAAAACTTATAACATTATTTGTAAACTGTTTTATTTCATCCTTAGATACTCCTTGTGCCCACTCATTATAATGGCACCCATTTGTATTTCTAATAAACTTAGAACTATTTATGGCATCCAATACTTTTGAGTTTAAATTATAAAATTCTTTATTCTTCTTTAGTTGCGAATATAAATTATTCCAAATATCAGAAATTGTATATTTATCCTGATACTTAGCAGGAATTGATAACTCTAGAGAATATCGTAATTTTGATAATAGTAATTCTAAGAAAAGACCAGTCGCAGAAGCAAGTATACTTTTATCTGTTCTAGGATTATTCATAAGTTCTATTAATTTTTCAATTTCTGACTTAGTATCATCTAGTATAGGTCCTTCATCTTTCACCCACTCGCATATTTCAATATTTCTAAACTTATTATTTCCACCATATAATTTTTCTAACTCAAGAATTTCCTTATACAAAACAATATCGTGAGTTGTAATAATTAATTGATGTTCTTTGAATTCAGTAAACAAAAGATTTATTATATTAATTCTATGTGCAGCATCAACTGATGTAAGTATATCATCTAAAATTAAAAATTTTAAATCCTTATTTTTTAAACATTCTCTTTTATATAACGCTAAAAATATCGACAATCCTAAAGTATCAAGATGCGCTTCACTATAATATGCTCTTGGGTCTTCACTATCCTTCTCATAGAAACTTGCTTCTATTATAGCACTTCCCTTGCTTGAAGAATCTTTTATTTTTAAATCAATACCACCTATATTTTCTTCAGGATGCATCCTATTATAGTAACTATTAATATCCTCTCTAATATCATTGTAAATTTCTTGAACGGAATTTTTACGCTGACGAACTAATTCTTCATAAAATTGCTTAGTTATTAAATATCTTTTATAAAAAAGATTATATTTATTAATTTTCTTATTTAAATATATAAAATTATCATATACAACTTTTAAGTCATTTTTAAATCTAATTGCTTGGTCAACTAATAAAACAGTATTATTTGGAAGCACCTTGTCACTATACTTATTTTTTAGGTGATTAGCATTTATGTAAATAGATTGGTCCCAATTTGGTAGATTCTTTTCAATAATGTTTTCTTCTATACTTTTAGGAAGCAATTTTATAAATATTTCAATATTGTCCTCGATAATTTTACATAAATATTCTATATTATCGTCATTCAGTTCTTTATTTATGCTTCTAATCTTAATTACATTATCTTTCCACCATTTAAGTTCTGACTGCAATATATTATAATCTTTTTGAAATTCCTTTTTAATTGTTGAATATTCTGAGTTTTCATCTATTCTCTTTTTTACTCTTTCTATAACACTTGATACATCTATAGGACTTTCACAAAATGGGCATAAAGATTTATTATCTTCCTGTAACCATTGAATACCTGTAAGAAGAAATTCCTCATAAAAAACAATCGTTTTTTTCTGAACTAAATCAAGTTTTGAGTTAATATTCTCAAAAATTTTTTTTGCGAATTGTTCAGGTGATGTTTTATCAATTACTTCATTTAATAAATTCAAAAGATTCCTAATAACTGCATCATTACTGATATTACCCATGCTTCTTACATAATCATCAACTTTTTTTATGTATTCTGGTATTTCCTCTAAATTCTTTAGAACTCCTAAATTAAATTGCTTTCCTCTATTTATAAGTATTGAGATAATATTATCATTAGTAACTAAATTTAAATCCATTATATCAAGAGCAGACTGAATACTCCTCTTATGATTCTCAATCTCTGTTTTGAGACGACTTAATTCCTCTTGAAATCTATCAACTACCCCTTTAGAAGCATTTTCGAATTTATTTATTTCGGTAAGTGGTAAGAATTGTTTTAATAAATCATATCTTTCCTTGGGTTGAGCAAAAACTGCATTTAATAGTTGAGAACGTCTTAATATATTTATATTTCCATTTACGCTATTATTTATTTTATATGCTATTGTACTTTCATTAGGTTCCTCTCGGTTGGATAATATACTCCCGTCTTGAAACTCCACTTGAACCTTTATATCTTGAAAATTCGCAGATATATTAGGAGCATGTTTTTGTAATGATACTTCTCTACATGATGATGAAATATGTTTAATATCCTTTGTTAATGCATATTCAATACCATCAATAATTGAACTTTTACCTTTACCATTTTCACCAAAAATAATTAAAGATTTGTTATCTAAATCTAAATATGTATTACACCTTATTCCCCTTAAATTCTCAATTTCAATACTTTTTATCATATTTTGTTAACCCCCTGCTCAATAGCCTTATAAATCTCCTCCTGATTATCATATTTATTTTGTTCAAACAAATCTTTAAAAATATTACTATATTCTTGCAACCAATCTTGTTGTAAATTTAGTTTATCAATTGTATTATACAATATTTCGGATGCGAACGATTTATCATCCATCCTTATCCACCCCAACCTTCTAAAAGTTACTGACAAAAAATACTCTTTATAGTATATTATTCGATATGAATCTTCAATTTCCTCTATTTCCCATAATATAAATTTATTATTCATACTTCATATAGAAACCACATAAAGAAACTTGTTATCCTTATATATGACCCTATACCTACCATTTAAAATTACAACTACATCCCCTACTATCTAATATTTGATTAATTTCCTTATAAATCCTTCCCATGTACCTTGGCTTAACCCCCGCTGTTTCAGCCAAATTCCATAATGTCATCTCTTTTCCTTGCCTTTCTAATTCTTCAATAGCCCATTTTATTTTTCTTATTTGGAATTCTTCCAGACTTTCTACTTCTGAGTCTATATATGCCTTTACCAATGGAAGTTTCTCTTTCTTCTTAGAAAGCCATCCACTAATCCCTAATTTACTTCCTATGGTTGTCCAAGTTATACGTTCAGGTTTGCCTTCTTTCATCTCTTTTACAACTTCTTTTACTTGTGGTAGCAATTCAGCATCCCTTTTAGCCCAATCAACACTATTAACATTTGTTTTTATCCTGCGATAGTTTTGTTCTAACCATTCGCTATCATATTTTTTCAGCCATGTATATAATCCATCATTTTTTCTTCTTATCTGGTTACTACTTATATCGGCATACTGAGCGTGAAGTTGAAGCCATTTCTTCCTGAATTTTTCTCTTTTTATTTTAAATTCATCAGTATCAGTATACTTTTTGTGAAGGTATTTTCCACCGCCGTTAAATTTCCAAAATGGTTCAATCCCAAGTCTATTGATACTTTTTCTAATTGTCTTGGTGGATGATTTTAATACTTCTGCAATTTCTCGAATCGATAATCCTGACTGGGCAAGTTCTATCAGTCTCTGGTCCCACAGTTCCTGATAAGTATCAATATTATTCTCATCTTCATCATTAAAACCAAGTTTTATATTAAACAAATCAGCGACAGGAATATCAAGAAACCTCGCTAATAATAGATATCTTACTGTATAAGTTGTTCTATTATTTTTTCGTATCATATCTGATAGCCAACCTCCGCTATTCTTTGATACAGGAGATTGAACAAGTTGTAAATATTCATGACCGTAAAAGTCTACAAAGTCTTGCTTTAACTTCTTTTGATGTATATAGTTGTTCATCCTTGCATAGCCTTTCTCAACCAACTTAACCCGAAACTGACTTTGAAACCATTCAGGCTCCATAAATCCAAATTGATTGTTTAAAAGTATTTCTGCATCCTCTGCCATCCAAAGCATCTTCTCCATCAAATCATTTGAATAACTTATTTCTTTTTTTACTATACAGTTCTCATGAGATACGCCAATATACCTTTGTCTATTTCCTGCTCTAATAAGTTCTGTACTATTATACAGGGGTATTTTATGTTTAGAACATACAAACACCCCTGTAATTTGATGACTTCTGTGCCAGTATGGCTCTCCAAATCTTTCTATGTCTTCTTTAAAACATTCAGGACAAAATCTAAAGTATTTATTTAGATTGATGGAATTTGATATTAACCCTATTCTCATGTAGGAAACGGCACCCTCGCCGTTTCTCATAGTTTGGATTATTTTATCAGCCCGTTCCTGCGGAATGAATGCAGCAAGGAAAGGAAATAGGGTATGGTTGTATATAAAATACTCTGCTGTATATTTTGTACTGACAGGCATATTTTTAATTAATGCATCAAGTTGTGTAGGCAGTTCCATTACTGCTATACAATTTCTCGTTTCAAACAAATCCTCAAAATTATGTATCTCTCTTATATTTCCGCTTCTTATGCAGTAGCGTGCCAGCGTACTGTATAAAAGTTCATCTGGATATGGTATAGGAAAGAAATTCACCATACCACCTCCCTGGAAAAAATATCATCTTCAAAACTTATAATATACCCTGATTCCTTTAAAGCCTCATAAGCACTTTTATTATCTTTTTTCCCCTGTCCAATAATACTGCGAATATCAGAAAAATTGGTTACAGTCCTGTTACCTTCTCTTCCTTTTACCTTGCTTACTCCCTTTTTCTTCATCTCTTCTTTAATCCTATCATCTTTAAGCAGCGCCATCGCATCTTCTACCATGCCCTCTGCACTTACATCCTGATTTTTAGAAAGCATAGTATCAATTATTTTCTCAGCCTTCTTAGCATCTACGCCTAAATCAACAAGTTTTAATACGCCTTCCTTTTTTTGTTCCATGAGGTTTTCCTGCTTCATTTTGTTCTGTCTTTTCTTTATTTCCGTTGCCCGCAAATCCAGGTTAATAGTTTCTTTCGTCCAGGTTAAAAAGTCATTGAAATCAACACCTGCCATGCAGATATCCTCGTACTTAGCAATTTCTCTGATATTCCCTGTTTTTAATGCAGTCAGCATTGGCTGTACTAATTTTAAGTTCTCCTTCGCCGCCTTTCTAATAATATATGGGGTTATCTCTTCCTTTCCTGATGAAATGGCGTAGGCTTGAGCAATAGCATAGACTTTTTTTAATAAATCAGGTATTCCCTGCGTTTCTTCATATAAAATACCGCTTATTTCAGGAGTAAGGGGAGTTTCTTTTTTTGTCCACTGGTAGTGCCATATAGAACTTACTAATAAATCCCACACCTCATCTTTTTGAATCCTGTCGCATACCATATCGCCTCCAAGACCTGAACCCCTGCGTGCCTGTCTGAAATCCCCCTGAAGTACCTTAACTGCCTTTGGGGTTCCCACTAAAATAACTGGCACCCCTACATTATTTACAAGGTTTACAAAGAAATTCAGCATTTTTTCGCTTCCTCCCGATTTAGCCATGCTTAAATGCTGGATTTCATCTATAATTAATATGCCTAAAGAACAGTTTCTGACTACCTGATTCATCACTGTCATCATGGCATCTGCTGTTGTCCTTGTTCTCATCATCTTTTGATAATAGTTGGTTCCCAACAGCCTGTCTATTTCCAAAAAAAATTCATACAGCAATCCCTTGATAGACCCATCATGAGGACACTCTAATTTTACCCATACTACCTGATATGCTGAAAAAGGAATGCCCCTATACTCCGAATGAACAATAACTTGTGGGTACATATTTAGTATACGCTTTAATGAGGATGTCTTCCCTAATCCCGATATACCTATTAGAGTAAATCCAAAGGATGATGGATAAAATCCGTCATCATCCTTTAAATTTACAGGATTCGTTCCATAGTAGTCTCTGCAAAAGCCCTGAGCCAGTTTGCTTTCAAATGGATTTCGAAAAACATATCCCTGACGCAGTGCACGTGATATCTTTCTTTCCAGTTCTATATTCATGGGTAAGGGCTGAAAGACTTGAAAGAGCCTGTCTACCATATAAATTCGGTAGTGGCTGTCCAACTTCCTTTCATTTTGGTGGTATTGAGGATAAAAAGCCAATTTTTCTACCACTTTATGAGGAGAAAGAATATTTGGAAGTGCTTCTATGAAAGGATTATCCTGATAATCTGGTATTACCTGTTCCTTATATTGTGCTTCTTCTGCCATGCTACCATTAGGAATTATTATCTTCTTCACCCTTCAGCACCTCCTTCTGCCTTTTAAAAAGCAACTGCAGAGTATTAATCCCTTCTTCAAAATCTTCTTCATTAAATACGCTGCTGTCATAATCTCCTTCGTTATTTCCTAGTTTAAATGCTTCTTCCGCCCTTCTTGCTATTTTTTCAATCTTCCTGTTTCCCCTTATGTTTTTTACCCTCTGCCTGTCGCTCTCTGCAGCACTTGTCTCCCTTTTATAATCTTCATCCGCCTGTTTTACGATATCTTCTATTTCTGCAATCAGTTTTGTTTTTGCTTGTGCCACAGAATCTTTATTCTTTTCTTTCTGCATTCTTTCTACCGCTAACAAATATTCTATTTCCTCAATTGCTTTATCTTTATATCTACTATTAGCATCTATTAAAAAGCATTTTTCGTATTCATTAAGGTTCTCATCATACACATAAATATAGTTCATATCTCTAGGGTCGTAACTTATCTTTATCTTCCGTCTTCCTTTAGCCCGTACATCAGCAAATACTCCATTTTTAAGCATGGTCTTTGTTGCGTAATACATATCCTTATACCTTATCCCCTTAGGAGTTATAGTGGCTGTATCAGATGGCATCAATGCTAATTTTGCAACATCTTCTGAAACTGTTCTAAGTGTACCACCCCTATTCGCAATACCCCAATTCCAAAGTTTGATTGGTATACATGGAACATTATCCTCAACCATATCTTGGTCTCTCTTGTAATAATCTAAATGATAGTAATTATTGTGGTATAAGATGCATTTTATTATTATCTGTGTAAATTGAAATAAATCCAGTTTTGCTTTTACCCTATAGTCTTTATCTCCTCGTTCTCTTCCATCTAAATCCACTACGCCTGGAAGGAATGGTTTAACTCTTTCATTGGTAAGACCAAAAAATCTTTCAACAGCGGACTTTAATTCCGCCCTGTATGGTGGAGTGTTTTGGACTTTTACATTTAGAGTATTTATAAGGTTTTCAATGTTTCCTCCCTCTAGTTCTCCACGGTCAGCGGTTATACTTTCTGGTAGATGGTGAACTGGCCAATCTTTTTCTTCTATTTCTATACCATATTGCTTACAAAACTTAACCTTATCTGTTGTTGCATTAAGCAATGCCATCATGGCACCAATGTAAGAGCCAGTTTCTAAACCAATATATATTCCACATATCATTCTACTGAATTTATCAATGACGACATAAATAGCAGGCCTACCTATAATCCAATTTCGATTGAATCTTGATACTAAATAAACATCTCCCACCTGACAGTCAATTTCAAACTCCCCTGGTTGTAGTACCCCGTTTAATGAAGTACCTACAATAGGACGATACTGTTTTTGGTATTTTTTATTACTGTATCTACTAGTTATTTCTTTTTTTATATTACGTTCTTTTTCAAACCAATAGCGAAACTGTCCAAAAGAAGGGATTTCTGATTGTGGTTTTATAATTGGTACCTTTACTCCATTTTCTTCTTTAAAGCCATCCGAAAAATACTCTTTTCTCATTAACTCATATGTAAGGGTTAAGGAATTCTTTGCTGTAGTATAATAATATTTATTGACGGCGATGCGAAATATTCTTTTAATATCCTCCGTTACATTAATTCCTTCACCCTTAATACTCTGATTGGCTCTAGGTCTTCCTCTTTTCATATTCCTAGCCTTTCTCTCTTTGCCCTTTGCACCACAGTTTCTGTAATCTGGTAATAAAGCATTGCAATTTTTCCCCCTTTTCCAATATCTTTTTAAATATTCCAAAACCCATGATTCACTTATCCCATAGGTTTCAGATGCACTTTTAATCAACTTTCTTCTAAAAGCAAATTGATAAATATCAGGCTCTTTACCTATCATATCTTTGATTATTCTCCAAGCCTTATTCCTAATTTCCTTATGTTTTTCGGGTATCTCTTCTTCCTTTAATACAATAATGTATTTATCATCTTCTTTTATTTCCGCCTTACCCTCAATCAATGCATCTTCTATATCCTTCATCTTGCGAAGATAAGGAACTTTATTTTTATTTACATCAATTACATAGGCTATTTCACCATCCAGCCACAACAGCCTCTCTATACTAGAATTTTCATTCTCGTCTTTCCATTCTATTAAAGAATTAACCGTATACCTTAACACTGCTATTTCCCCCTTTGCCACTTATTTCAGGTATGCAAATTGATTTCCCTATTTGATTAAGATTTATTGACTTATCCATATCCAAAATAATTCTTCTATCAGCAATTAAGCGTTTAAATAAGAACAGTCCCGTTCCCACATCTAATGAATAGTCTTTTTCAAATCCTAATATGATGTTCTTTATGTTCTGCTTATTATCAGCGAATCTATATAAAAGTCCATCTAGCAAATCATCAAACTCCTCCCTGGAAAGTCCGTTGCAGCCATCGGAAGTCATTGCAGAATGAATCCATTCAATGTTTTTTGCCCTAACATCGTTGATGTCCTTATTTGTTACAATACCCCAATCAATTCCTTGTACCTCCCAGTACCGCCTTTCAATTTCCAATTTTTCAATAGTACTCTGTTTTTCTAATTCAGATGCATATTTTATGCTTCTTGCAGCGAAATTCTTTTTACCATCAGGATTTAACAGGGTAATTAGAAATGTTGTAGTTAATATGTAGGGTTCTTTTGTTTTCTTATCCATAAATTTGTCTAGTTTTAAATCCGATGTATTTTTTAACACTACTTCTAAATCTATAAGGGGATAATGCTCCCGAATATCAATAACCCTTTCTTCCCAATCTAATAAATAAAAATATTTTAATTGCGTATCTGAAAAAAAATGATGAATTCTATTGGTTGTCCATCCAAAAACTCTCGTTACCCTACCCATCGATGGAAAGTCCTGAATCGCCAACCAGGGTTTATAGTTTTCTCCTTCTCCCTGTCCTCTTCCCTCTTTTATCCATCTATCTAATTTCTTTGCATCCCAGTTATTACTTCTTTTAGCCATCTTGTTCCCTCCATTTAATTTAGAAATTGCAAACAAAAAAATGCCACTGACTCAAGGCATCGTTAAGATGTCTGTGTCAATGGCATTTTAATCCATTTATGCTGTGTATTTTAATTTTATCATAAAACAACTTTATTTTAAATGTTAAATTTAATTTGAAATAGGATATAGTGGTCAGGTAAAATTTTATCTAATAGTTGCATATGGAGGTATTAAAGTATTATGAGAGGAAGTATTTTTAGAACTATAAAATTGCTTATACTTGGAAACATATTCTTAATACCTTTTTCAATCGCCGTTCAAAGTATTGTCATACGATTTATTATCGGCCTATTAATAGGTTTTTCATTCATTATACTACTATCCTTTACCAGCAAAATACAAAGGATGTATGAAAAGGGTAAATTGAAGTAATAAAAAAGGCATTGGTAGAATTTAGCACCTATCAATGCCTTTTTTCATTGATTCACTGATTCACTGGAGTATACTGCCTTTAATTTTGTAGTTTTTTATGTAATCCCAATATGCTTTTACTTCATCGCTGTCTATCATTCCGAAGATGTTTTCAATATACTCGTAAAACTTCTTATAAACCTTTATGATTTGAGGCTTCATCTTTGCTTGTAGATGCAGCAATGAATTATTACAGTACACGCAATCCCGCAGAATTAAAAACTCTGCTATATTTAGTTCAAATAGAATCTGTTTTTTATTGTTTGGCTCTGACATTAAAATAAGCAGTTTTGTCATTATCATTTCTGCATTATTCATGTCATCTTGTATAGCAAAGTTATCTATAGTCCCCTGTTCATAATTTAACACTTCCAGGTGCCTGTTTATCTGCTGTATTAAAACCAGCAGCAGCATTTTGGGAATTACAATTTTTATGGTTTCTTCTCTAAATTTCATATAAATTTCTTCTGCTCTCAACAGCATGTTATAAGCCCTCCCTATTATTATAAAATTCCTGTTTCCAGAACTTCAAATAATATAAAGAGGACTATAAACTCTTTTCAAGTTTCTTAAATAGTGCAATGGAGTATAATATTTCATATAAATTAAAGTAAATTAGTTGATGCACCTTTTGCATAATAGACTTCATCAATCCTTAAGTTTAATATTGCTTTATCGAATAACAATTGATTTCTTTCTTTAAATCAGGAATACTCCTATAGTAACATTCAATAAATGTACCGTTAGTATCATCTTCATCATTTTCTATATAAAGATTTGCTCTATAAAATATATTAAGCCGCTCATCAAAGCCTTTATCAACTTGCACTCCATTAAGCATAAAAGTTCCCAATACAGTGAAATTCCCAAAAATCGTTACGCCTTTCATAAATAATCACTCCATTCAGTTTTGATTTAAAGGTATTATATAGATAAAACCTATCAAATCAAATTTTGGAGCGATTTTTTCTAAACTCATCCCTTTAAATCGTACTGATTATCCTAATTAAAAGGTTTTAGTAGCCTAGATTACTACTAAAACCTTTTTTCCTATAATATCTAATGATATATCAGTAACTAATCAATATTAAATATTTTTTTCATTTCTTCATCAGATACTTTTCCCTGAAAAAATACTTCTTCAATCATACTTAGAACCGTAAATGCCTGAAACTCTGTAAGTTTTTCCAACTTGCTAATAAGTTTTTCGCCACCACTATTATAAACATCATCGAAAGATTCATAGTAAACGGCTGCTTTAGCATCTGAAATTAGTTTTTCCTTGGCTGCCGAAAAATTATATAAATACGTGCTAGTAAATAGTGAAATTAGCATTAATGCTTCTTCCTTAGTGAAATAGTTTTTGAGTTCATCCTTTGTCAATTTGACCTGTGTTGGCAAATAACTTAATAGATATGAAGCAATAGTCATTTCTTCCTGAGTTAATGCTTCTTCTTTGTCAATTTTATTTTGGAAGTAACCACCACATTCATTGATAATTGAATTTGAATAAACTAACCTTGGAAAAGATTCATAAACTTTCTTAATCATATTTCATCTCTCCTTTTGTGCTATTTTTTATATAAAGCAATGGCCACTGCTTTTTAAAACTAACTACTTTTAGTATAACAGATGTTTTTTTAAGACTTTGTATTATGGGCTATTTTTTTGGAAATTGTAACAAAAATGTAATATTATAATGTCTTAAGGATAAACACCTGTTCTTAAATAATTTTGTTGATATTATACATACGAAATGAAAAAAATCAAATTATTATATATCTATTTTTTTGATTAATAGAGTAAAAACAATGTTTTGAAACTTCAATGGCAACCTAGAGGAAAGGTATATACTAATAAGGCTCATAATTTTATACAATTTGTTTTTATTCTTCATAATTTCTAAAAGTAGAAACAATAAGACCCCACCCCCATAGTTAGGTTCTTATTGTTTCTACTTTTTACAAAAAAATCTATGCAGAAATTTGATTTTCATAACACAGCAAATATAATGCTTAAAAAAACAAGCATGGAGTCGCTAATCAAAGCGGAAAATTCTCTATTGGCAGGTCGGAAAACTATATCTATATTACGGAAAATATTTTAATTCAGTCGGAAAACAAAATATTTAGTGACTCCTTCTGAAAAGGAGGAGTTTTAATGGGTTTAAACATTGATTTCAAAAACCGTGAAGCATTAACTATTAAAGATTTTGAATTTTTATCACTATTTAAGAAACCAAATGAAAAAGTATATTTTAGGCTTATTCAGGAAAAGAAGCACGTAGCAAAAAAAATCGACTGTATATTAACTTTAGATAATGATTTAGAATATCCACTTATTCAGAAGTTTTTTATAAAATATCAGATACAGGGCTACGGTGTTTATTTTGTTGTAAATAGCGGCGGACAGGAAAAGAATTCTATCAAAAGAATAAATGCACACTTTATTGATATGGACTTTGGGAAAGTTCCAAAAATCATTAACGGGGAACTCTTTAAAGACTCTGAAGGAAATTCCGTTTATGAGTATAGGACCAAGGAAGAAATAGAAGAATATAAAATTGCTTTTCTGAAGAAACTAGAGAGTTTTAAGTTAAATCCAAACGTTATTATAGAAACCAAAAACGGTTTTCATGTTTACTGGCTGCTTGACCCTGATAAGCCACAAAGTTTAGACGCTTTTACCCCACTCCAAGAAAAACTTATTGACTATTTTGCTGCTTTTGAAGAAAGAAAAGAGCATGCTGATAGCAGTGTTAAGGATATAAATAGAGTTCTTAGACTAATAGATTATAAGCATTTGAAGAATCCCAAGGACCCATTTACTATTAAGTGTATATATCTAAATACGGATAAAAAATACACTCAAGAAGATATTGCCACTGCCATAGGATGCAATATCATTGAGTTGGTCAGTAATACAAAAAGTACTGTAATAAAACCTGTTGCTGTGAGGGCTGAGACCAGCAATTTGCAAAAAAAAAGTCGTAGAGTTTATTCCTCTCCAGTCATACAGTATGAGGACTTGATTACGTTTTTAAAACAGCAGGATTTAATAAGTTACCTGGGCATTTATGCAAAACCTAATATAAACTTTAAATGCATATTCCACAATGATAATAACCCCAGTGCTGTCATAAAAAATTGCGGCGGATATTACAAGTATTTTTGTAATTCTCCCGCTTGTATTTGCCATAATGATAGGAAAGGCATGGATATTATTGATATTGTTAGAATCAAAGAAAATTGCGACACTTCAACTGCTATAAAGAAATTAATTGAATATTTTCACATTAAATTAGAAGATTCAACTTGGATAAATGAGCAGAGTAAAAAATTTGAAACCAACATGATGCTTTTGAGCCAACTTGGAGAAAGAAAAAATGAATTCCCAAATCTAAGCCGTATCATTAGGTTTGGCTATCCTATTCTGATGGATATTCTTAAAATTAGTAAAGAAAATATTATAAACCGCTTTTTTAGCACAAATGGAGAAAGCATATTTTTCTTTTCCAATCGGTACCTTGCAGGGAAAAGAAATAAAAGTGTTGTGAATATAAATAAATACATAAATTTATTCTGCACCTTAGGATTACTCAACAAAATCCCATATAAACAAGTTAATCAGAGATTGAGAGCAATAGCGGTTCAGATTTCTAAAGACAATGCCCAAAACGGGATTTCATTCTACACCGTTCCTGATTATAATGAGGCTTTTAAATCAGCAGATGAAAGGGCATCTATAATGCTTCAATATAAGTTCAGCATCAAAGGCATGAGTAAAAAATATTTGGAAAACTGTTTTGGAGAAGAGTTTGCTAATCAAATTTATCTTGTAAATGTAAAAGATAGTGAAAAAAGCAAGAATATAAGAGATGCCATAGAATCATTCATACTGCAACAAATCAAAACCTATGGTTACTTCACCAAAGATATGATTATGAACTATAAACTAAAAGTGGACAATCATTATATAAGGTGTGGAGTAAAGGAATATGAGTTCAGGAAGGTTTTACCTGACATTATTCAAAAATACGACCTGATATATGTGAAGGCTAATAATAATATTAATCAAAAATTAGGTATTGACACTAAGAAATATGTACTCATTCAAAGAAGCCTATTAGATGAATAATTGCCAAAAGGAGAAACAATAAGAACCTAACTATGGATGTGGGGTTTTATTGTTTCTCCTTTTGATAAATTTTTATACGTAAAAAAAGTATAACAATATTGAACTATAGATATATACTAATTCTTATAATATTTAAAAAGGAACTATAAAAACTCATATGGTATTTATTTCATTATAAACTTTTTTCATATTCTTTGACTCGTCTATAAAATGTATTCCTTTTCATCATACATAAATCCATCGCTTTAACTGCAGTTATCTCTCCTGCTTTCCATCGCTTGTATGCTTTTTCAAAATTATCACTGATATCTTGTTTGGGTCTGCCGAATTTGATACCCTTTGCTTTTGCTACCGCTATCCCCTGGCTTTGCCTTTTTCTTATATTATCCCTTTCCCGTTCTGCAACAAAACTTAGAACCTGAAGTACTAAATCACTTACGAAATTGCCTAATGTATCCTTATATTGAGTAGTATCTAGTAGTGGCATGTCCAAAACTTTAATATCTGCTTTAATTTCCTCTGTTATTTCTCTCCACTCTTTCAAAATTTCTTTATAATTTCTGCCAAAGCGGTCAATAGCCTCAACTATCAATAAATCACCCTGGTTTAACACTTTCTTTATCAATTGGTATTCTTTCCTGTCAAAATTTTTTCCGCTTTCCTTATCAATAAAAATAAATCGCTCATCTACTCCATGCTTTTTCATCTCTTCTATTTGGCGTGCTTCATTTTGGTCTTTAGAACTAACCCTTATATACCCATAAATTCTTCTATTTATATTTCTCACCGTCCTTTTTAAAAAGAAAATAAAAAACTATTTCAAAATGTCACTACACTTTTGAAATATATTTCAAAATATAAATTTAACTTTTTGAAATGCTATTTCAGGTCTTATTGAATAGTTTCAAAAAGTGTACTTTTTGAAACAATAAGATACTATTTCTTTTTATGCATAAACCAAATAGCACCAATACTGACAAAGGTAATACAAAAAATCATGGTAATTGTTAAATACATCATGCTCACTAATCCCCCTAACAAAACAGAGATAAGGTTTCCCTTATCCCTGCTGCTTTATCACCTTCCACTCTCTTATGATATCTTTAATAAAAATCGCCGAAACTATTACAAACGGTATGATTGCAAACCACCTGTATTCAAAAAATAATCTTTGATACAAGTAGAAAAGCAGGAAAAATGTTGCGTATCCAATCACCGTGGGTATTGCAATGTTATATATAATCAATTTCTTTTTCATAAATAATCAACTCCCTTCTTTAAGATGAGTATAGCGCGCAAGTTAAAATTTGTCAGGTCCAATTTTATAAAATGTTAAAAATCTGTAATAAAGCCTGCTTAAATTTTGTCGTCTTAAAACACTTTCAATTCCTTGATACTTAAGCCTTTACCCTTATCAACTAATATACATAATATTATAGGGGTTTAGGAAATAAGAGGTTTAAGGACAATAAGGATAAAGGAGGATTTATTCCTTTATTCTATTTCTACTAAACACCATTTTCTCTAGTTCGTCTATAGTATTGATACCTGAAACCTTCCTAAGCCACTCCATTAAAATATTCTCATTTTGTTGATTTGTAATAGCAAAGTATAGATTGTAAGGTAAAGAATCAAATTTATCCAGAAGGATTATTAGCAACGAATTGCGCATTCCTTCCTTAACGCCTACATCCTTAATCCTCATTCCCACCTCACTGTCCACCAGCCATTCCTCCAGAGCATTAAGCCCCTGTTTTGTAGCCCTTGTTACAATTTCTGAAATTACTGTTAAGTACGCCATCCGTTCTTCTTCATCCTTTATTTTCTTTATGAGGTACATAACCTTCGGCAGCGCTTCATTAAAAGGTAAGGAATTTTTCATAAATGGAAGAAATACCAGATTCAGTTTATCAGCCTCATTAATAGGAAAGCCCGAACTAATTTTTTGATTAATTTCCTTATGCACTCTTTCTCCATCAAGTCCTGATAAATCTACAATTTGAGTATTATAATACACAGAACCAAAACTCCTCTGAAAATTGCTATTTTGCTTGCTTCCAAAATTCAAGATAACAGTTCTAACCTGCATACCATATTTCAAAACTATGCTCATATCATAAACTGATATACTCTGGAAGTCAGGTTTTGATTTAATATTAATAATTTCAATATGAAGTAGCGAATCATCTTCAAGCAGAAACATTAGAAGTGGCTTTTTATAATTTTCTATCTGCTCCACTTCAACAACTTCTTTGACTGCTGGCAAATCTAAACCGAATTCTTCAAAGGATAAGCCCTTAAAGATTCTATTAAAATATCCTTCAATAAAACTCTTTTGTTTAAAATCTGCTCTCATAACTTTCACCTCTTGCCTTAAACTTTATCTTTCAAAAAATAAAAAGCACATTCTCCTTAATTACTGCCAGTATAAACCTGGCTGTATAAAGAGAATATGCTCTCCGTCAGTGTTATTAACGATATTTTAGCGCATATAAATAAAGAAAACAATCTATTCTATTTATTATTGTAGGCTACCAAATTTACCTTAGACCAATATCATTTCACCCTACAAAAACTTTTACCTCTTTTAATTTGACTTTCCATCTACCCACGGCTATAATGCTCCAAATTTCGTGAAGGAGTGGTCGAAATGATAAATTTGGAAGTTCTTAGAATAGAACTAAATTACCTGCAACAGGTTATTAAGAGCATTATAGGAGATAAGGTTTCAAGGGAAATAAGTAAAGCAATCACAGCATTAGTCACTTGTTTCCTTAATCCTAGTACCTATGATTCCTCGCTTTTTTCTTACATTCAAACGATTGAACAGTACATAAATCAGATTCAGAAAGAATTTGAACCTTATGAATATAAACTCCTCATGAACAATATCCCCACCATAAGGATTTTCATGGAAAAAGTAAAAACTGAAATACCTAAATGCTAACAATATAAGGCTTTGCAGGATATACATCCTTATCCCCAAAGCCTTGCCCCTCCATCCTAATTTTCCTTAACCTCAATCACCTTGTTCCCTTATAAACTGAAATAAGTCTAAATTATTCATTTCCCTAAAATCATCGGCTTTTATAATATTTGTTAGAATTATCGAGGTGTTATTTTTACTCATTTCACCGGCCAAAGTAAATCTAAAATCATTTTCATAGGTAATTATAAAATCCCGGTCTTTTTCTATTTTAATCGCTTCTAGTTGCTTTATAATGTCTTGTTTATTTATTTTATATTCGTAAATAAGTTCATCACATTCAATAAAAACCTTATTCATATTGCCATATCACCTTTTTTATATTTTACTTTTTATATTATATGAATTTGTTATCTCTAAATCAATTGGAATAACTTCTTGTAATCCCCTTAAAATTATACTTTTCCCTAATTTCCTTTATCCTTTAATATCTTTCATCAATAATATCAAATATTCCATTCTTACACCTGTAAACCTTGTCTGAAACCTTATTCGGGTCATTATCTATCATAATCAGTGATTCTATAATTTTTATATATTCATGGCATAATTTACCCACTATTAGCGTAGTAGCAGAAGGGATTGCAAAAAGATAATCCCGCCCTATCTTTTTGCATATCTGATTCTGTAGTGCAGTACTTAATAACAGGGTTGAGTTATAATCTGTTGTGTATTTCAAGGTATATATTGCTAGAGCCGTATCCAATTTAACTAGTGGATTTCTCATTTTATTTAAATTTTCCCATGCTGATTTTTTCACCATATCAAAATCCACATCATCGGTTTTTAATACAAATCTAAAAACTTCCCCTGCATCAGTCACATAAAGTGTATCTACATCGGCAAAGGCTGCCTCTCTATAAAAATCTAAATCCTTTTCTCCTTTTCCGAACTTTCTACTCTTTAGCAACGGATAAACATTGTTATAATCAATCTTAAATTTATATTGATTCAAAATATCATTAATAATTTTAATATATGATGCTAAAGTTTTCTTATAATCCTTAGTCTCTTGGTATTCCCCATAAATACTACTAATAGGCACAGACACACAGTTTGGCTTAGACTCCACAATAACATACTTTCCCTGAATCCTTGCTATAGGAAATGTTCTATTCAAGTCAAAAATTATTTTCCTTGAAAAATCAGCAATAGTAAGCATTGCCTACCTCCTTAACAACTCTATTAAACACAAAAAGCATATTCTCTTAACTTATTCCAGCATCTGCTGGCTGTGTAAGAGAATATGCTCTCAATTCTGTATAATTATATTTTACGTTATACTTTAGGTATGTGCAATGTTTTCGTCTTAAATTTAATACTGTGAATATGAACTACTCTGTAGGTTCAATTATTTCTAATCTAAAGTTCCATCCTTCACAGGACATCAATATCCTACCGAACTCTTCCAGACTATATTCTTGTCCATCTATGATAAATTTGGGCGTTCTGTCGCTATATCTATCATCCCATTCAATACGTCCTTCTACAATATTTTCTTTAATAGAGATAAGTTCTTGCCCTTGAAACATTTCTTTTCTAATAAACTTCTTTGATAGTCCTTTCCTTATCTTTTTATGAAGCCTTTCCAGAGCATCATTTGAATCTTTCTCAAAATCCTGATGTACTTCAAAAGAATATCCTATTTTATTTTCACCTATAAACTCTACCGCTTCCCAACAAATACCTGTTGGGTTAATCATTTTTCCTATTTGAAAGCGATGTTCTATTCCATCGCAATCTATAAAGATAACCTCTTTTTCAAAATCTTTATAATCTTCAATTCCAAGCATATTAGCCACAAACTCGTTATAGCAATCTCTACATAGAGATTGAGATGGCTCGTCTTCATTTATAGTTAAAACTACCATTCCAAAACCGCTTGGCACTCTTCCACACCATTGACATCTATTCATGCAAATTCTCTCCTTAAAACCGACTGGAATTACTCTTGAATCCTATACTTTTCTATCATCCTCTTTGCAAAAGAAGTTAACTTCTCTTTTACTAATATTTTTTCCTTCCACCTGTCAGGGATAGCATTATAGCCATAGTACACCCCAGCCATTCCGCCAGTAATTGCGGCTATAGTGTCCGCATCTCCTCCAAGGTTGGCTGCTTCACATACAGCATCCTCAAAAGAAGAAGTGTTAATAAAACACCATAATGCACATATCAAGGTATCAAACACATATCCCGTTGGCTTCAGTTGGTCTTTTGATAACTGAAATACCTGCTTATATTCTGGATACTTTTCTATGTACTCTCTTATACAAGGCACTTTAGGCTTACCATTGAGATACTGGTAAACTAACAGGTTATAAAACTGGCAGGCATCTGTTGCTTTTTGGTCATAATGAGTAAGTACACTTTGTGAAGCAGTTATCTCCAGCATTTTTTCAACATCATTATAATATAATGCAACTGGCAAGCACCTCATAAGTGAACCATTCCCAGCACTCATACCACCTGTTGTCTGATGGGCGTAGTAGGCTGTTTTCATCCAATCATTGCTTCGCTTGTATTCATCAAGTGCAATTCGAATAATGTTGCCTATGTCCTTGGGTTTACTATCATACCATTCAATAAAGTGTTTTCCGATATCTTCGACAGGATTCTCTGGGTTATCCAGGATGCCTTCTGCCACAGCAATAGTCATCATTGTATCATCTGTTACTTCTCCAGGTTCTAAATTCCAACAACCTCCACCGATAATATCTTTTAAGTATCCATACTTTCTTTCAATCTCATCCTTTGACATGAATTCCAGCGTTCCGCCAAGGGCATCTCCACAGGCAACGCCAAAAAGCCCTCCGAGTATGCGTTCATATCTATCCATGAAACACACTTCCTTTAAACTCAGTATCTATGATTATTTATTTGTGCAAAAGTATTTTGCAATGCTGCATATTGCTTCATCAAATTTATATTTCCAATGCTCATTTGTATCCTCTTTACTGTTAAATGTAATTTCTTCTACCTTTTCTTCAAAAAGCAAAGTTAACCTATAGTCGCCATAATCATCTAAAGGACATTCATAAGTAACACTCTTAATTTTGTTTATATTAAAAAATTCCATAACTATTTGCTTATCCTCATTAATCCAGACATTAACAAATTTGTTGTTTTTTAAGATAAAATATAATTGTAAAGTCTGTTCATCAACAAATAAGTATTTTGGATAAAAATATAATATATCATTCTCATCAATTATTTGTGAAACTTTTTTAAACATACCTGCATATTTATGGGCAGTATTATTGCTGTAACGGTTGTTATAAAAGTAATCCTTAATTTCTTTAAAATCTACATTCATCTTAAATCCCTCCTACTTATTATGAGTTAGTAGCCTAAATATTGAATAATCTGTTTCCATATTTCTACAGCAACCCCGTATGCATCGCTAGTATTATTCCCTGTCATAAAATTCATTGTCATTTTTAACTTTAAACCTTTAGTTTTAGTTACTTCACATTCAATTACATCATTAAACGAATTATCGCTATCAATATTAAATCTCCCGTATGACAAATATATGTTTTGGCTTCCACCACCAAATAAATTATCGAGCCAAATCTTAACTGCATATTTCTCCATACCGTTTATATAGAATCTTATAATAGCCTTTTGATTGTGTATATTATCTTTTTCAAAATCAAAATTACTATTTTTTTGTCTGGTCTGCTCCGCAAAGTCAGATAAATAGGACAATATTTCAGCATAACTTTGTTTCATAAATTTATTTTTATCTAAATCTGTTATTTCTTTAAAATTAGGTATTATATCAGTAGTTCCATTTACTACTCTATCATAAATAATTTTCTTTGGTTCTAATTTTGGTTTTGCACCTACTTTAGGTACATCCATTACATCAACCTGAAAAATCCTATGTAGTAATTCATCAAACTTAATATCAAACTGGCCATCATCTGAAAAATCAATGAAATGAAAACCTTCCAGATAAAATGGAACGGCTTTTCTATAGTTTCCTTTATGTCTCATTATTAAGATTATTTTATCTAAATTATCTTTTATATAGCGTATTAACAAATTTGTCTCATACCCCACTCCACCTTGAAAAGTATCTGCTTTCTTAGCGTAGTTTTCAGTAAGAATAAGTAAGATATTATCACTATTTTTTATTTTTTCTACCATCATCCTATTCAAGTTAACAGTCTTGCTTTGTGTTTCAAATTTATCAATCGTTGCATCAACACCATTTTCCCTTAATTTAGCCGCTAAGAATGTTACCCAGTTTTCGTGTTCCTCACTATCCCAACTATAACTGATAAATACCGAAGGATGTTCTTTTGACATTTTTATCCCCTCATCCCTTTCAAGACTTTCATAAGAAACTTGATTTCTACCAAAGTTAAATAATCCTGCCTAATAACTAAGATAATTCAAATACTTATTATATTCTTCCAGCCTGCTCCTAATTAGCATGTCGTTCGGGTCTAAACGTATGGCATAATTAAAATAAGCCCTTGCCTTTCTAAAGTCTTTTCTCTGGTCATATGCATGACCAAGTTTTTTTACTATATAAAGCATTCCGGGTGTCTTTTTATTAATATCTTCCAGAATTTCAATTGATTTTTCCTGTTCATTATTTAAGCCATAAGCACATGCTAGTTTATATCTATAGTTCAAGTCATCTGGATTCCTTGATACCAATTTTTCATAAACTTTGACTGCTTCCTCATATCTTTTTAGTTCAAAAAATAATTTTCCTTTTAAGTATAAAAGGTTATCTTCTAAAGCCTCTCTTCTGACATCCTCTATCTCCTTAATATTTATGCCGTTTAACACATCCATACTGTCGAAATATCTACCCTGCAGAAAATATGTATAAGCAGTATGATATAGTATGTCAGCAGATTTATTTCCATTCTCATACTCCGTTTTTAGCAATAATTCTGCTTTATCAAATTCTTTATTCTTATAGTATCGGATTACTCTTTCTACCCAATCAGTATCCTCATATCTTACTTCAACCCGCTCATTGTAAAAAATAATATTGCTATTTCCATTCCTTAATACCTCTTCGAAATCCCTTTTTACTTCCCTCACATTCTGATATCTTTCTTCAGGGTTTCTTTTAAGTAATTTTATAATAATTTCTTCAACTAATTCGGGTATATTATCATTTATCTCCCTTGGTTTTGGGTAAGGCATATTATTAATTAATTGGTTGGCAGTTTCATGAGGAGTTCTTCCAGTTAAAAACTTGTATAAAAGCACTCCCAATGCATATATATCCGAGTTAAGGTACCTGCGGTTTGACCCAACCACTTCTGGAGCCATATAAGCCCAGGTGCCTCCACCATCAATTGTCTTTATAAATAAATCTTCTATCAATTTACTTGTACCAAAATCCGTTATTTTCACTATCTTCCCATCCGTTAGAATATTCTGAGGCTTTATATCCCCGTGGCAAATATGCTTTGAATGGATATACTCTACACCATCAAGTATCTGCAAAAATAATTTATAAATTTCTTCAAATGTCCTAGGACTCTTAAATCCCGTTTCACACAACTCATCAGACAGTTTATAACCTCTAAAATATTCCATTTCAATTAGAAAAACTCCATCTACCCGCCCCATCCAATATAGCGAAATAACATTTGGATGATGGCTATCGATAAATTCTTTACCTTCAGATAGAGTATTATCTCCCCGTTCCTGGTCTTTTGGTATTTTGAGTGCTACTATTTGCCTATATTCAAGATTTACCGCTTTCCATACATAACCAAAGGAACCTTCATCAATAAATTCCTTTAGCAAATACTTGTCTCCTATATTCATATCTACCTGTGGGCGAAAATTAACGGCTTTCTTTTTTCTCATTTTATCCAACCTCTACCCATTGATTTAAAATAAGATTATCTGCATTACCTGAAGCAACACACCGATATATTAAATACTTGGTTTTTAATGCATTAATTCCTCTGATATACATACCATCACTCTTTTTAAACCCATTATCCAATATGGATATATATTCTTCAATTTCTCCAGGATTTTTTCCAGCATAACTCCAATATATAAATAATATGATAGGGATATCCCCACCTAATTGATGATAAGCAATAAGCAAGTTCTCTATTTTCTCTTTGACTTTTAAGTCTTTTCTTCTATTCTTTTCATATCTTTCAAATTCACAAATCAATATAGGGCTATTATCTTCTTTTGAGTACCAAATAGAATCTGGCCTTACCTCATTAACCTTAACTTCGTAATTGGCTTGGCTTTCTGCAACCATTTGCCCATAATGACCTGTTTTCGGATACGGATATACAGGACATTCGGAAAGGGAAGTGACTCCTTCTATATATCTCCCTATAGCAGTTACATAATTAAGGCCAACAGTATGAACAGTTTCTGAATAGTCCCTTATACCAAATTGTGTCATCATGGGAAACAATTTGTTCCTAATATTTCCTGTTTTAAACTCTTCCTTTATAAAATCAATTATCTTTTCCCTATCCATTAAATGTACCCCACTCCTTAATAACTTCAGGGGATTCTCCACCATGTATAAGCGCTTTTGTTCCAACTTTTACTAACAGCGGTGCAGGTATTGACCTACCATTTATCAATGCTTCTCCCGTTGATAAAGATGGCAATTCTTCAATATCAGATGATGAAAACATATCTGAAGTTCTTGCAATAAACCTCTGGTCATCTGGATTCTTTAACCTCATTGTAATGATTGTATTACATTGCGATGTGACATCAGGGTCCAATTTCGATGGTCTTTGAGAAATAATTGCAAACCCTGTACCAAACTTCCTTCCTTCTGCCGCAATCTTCTTTATAATTTTTTTAGATATACTTGGAATCCCCGCAGGTGCAAAATTATGCCCCTCTTCATAAACAAGAAAACATGGCCTTATTTGTCTTTTTTTATCTGATGCTGCCCTCATAATCTCACTGGATATTAATGCTGTTATAATTTGTTTAGCATCATCAGATAAGCCTTGCAAGTCTATAATTACAAGTCTTCCCACATTATTTCCTTTTTCTCCGACCATCTTATAAATATCTGTCGGTTCACCAATAGCCCTTGTGTAAAAACTCTTCGCTTCATTTATCACTCGGGTTAATTTCATGGAAGCCACTGCTGCACTTCTATTGTTGAGCGCTTTGGCTTCACCTTCAGTCAAATTGTCCCAATTCTTTAGTTCCTCAAGTCCCTGTTCATCAGAGAGTAAATATGTTAAATCCTGAATATCCCTGGGCGGATGATTATATTTTGCTTTCCAATACCTGATTGCAACATCTAATACTCTTTCCTGGGCTTCTGTCAAACCGGGAAGAATGGAAGATAAGTCATCCATGTCGAATCTGTCGAATTGCAGGGCTAAGTGATAATTTTTCCCACTATACTTATAATCAAATGAATCAATCTGGGGAGTATATACTTTAATCCCTCCACCCGCCTTTATTAATTTTAAGAATTGTTCCTGAATTCTTTGAATACTCTTCTTTTCCCTCTCATCCTCAATAAAATCAAGATTGTTATTAAAATGTATCTCTCCCTTTTCAAATGCTTTTCCATATTCTCCATGAACGTCAAAAACTACTACTGTTCCATTCATTTCTGCTACAAGTCTCTCAATAATTCTGCCTACAGTATATGATTTCCCTGAACCTGTCATTGCCAGTACAGCCAAATGCTCTGTAACCAGTTTATTTACATCAAGATAAACAGGGACTATATTATTTCCCTTATCATATCCAATCAAATTACCTATGTTAATGCTTGTATTCTCATCAAACTTATAAAACTTTGACAAAAACTCATAGTCAACACCATATACCTTTTCCCCTGGGTTAAGGGGTCGCCTGGGTATTTTTATCTGCCCATAGTTATCCCTGTATCCTACCAGTTCTATGGTTCCAAATAAAGTCTCCCCAGTAACTTGTGCACCTGGTAGTATTTCAAGGGATGACAGCCCCTCCCCCATATTGGAGTTATATAGAATATTGCTTCTGGATATGGATACAATTCTCCCGAGAACATATGTATCCCCATCTTCTTCCGATTCTCTATGCTTGATTTTTACAAACTCTCCTCTTTTAGCAGAAAAACTGTTTTCGAGAGCAATCTTTAAATCATTAGGATTGCCTGTATTGCCGATAAGTTTGCCTATATATTTATCCACTGAAATCACCCCTCCTCCTTAATCCTCAAACACATTCAAATCTTCTTTCCAAATGCTCTCCAATGCCTCACTTTGGAGCATCTCCCTGGCTTGTGTTTTATAGTATTCTAAAATCACATTTTTCCCATTGTTTGTGGCCTCGACTGGCTTTAAAGCATATTTGGCATACCATAATGGCAGTGGCAGTGCTTTTTTTTGGTCAAATGCAATCAGGGATATAATTTGAGAAGCCAGTTTATCCAGCATTTCAGATGACCAATCTTTTACGCCCCCTAATACTTCTACCAAAAGTGGCGGTGTAGTGTTTCCCGCCTTAATATGCATGCCTATTAATCCAACATCTCGTAAAGTTTCAGGCTCCAGCCTGTTATCCTTATTTAAGCCATCATATTGAAATGCTGCTGTCCTTGTTCTTTTTACAAGGATACCTGTTAGAAGCCTTTTAATTCCTACATCTTGAATTTTAGGCATTAGTTCTTCCATCTTTTTAACTATGCTATTGTCCACATCATCTGGAATATAGATTAAATTATCCTCAGTCAGAGCATATATAATTGCACCAAACCTTTTTGTTCCTACTGATGCGATTTTAATTCCATTTTCATTAAATGGGTATACCATGTCCCTATATTTATCCCAGAAAAACTTAATGGTCTCCCTGCATTTATCATAAACTTCTATAGTATCCTTTCTATCTTCAAGGGGAGCATCCGAACGCTCAAGTACTAAAGGTACATCAACCAAAACAAGTTCGGGTTTTTCATCATCTTCCATTAAATCAGACAGGAGTTTATATACATTGATAATGTCTATAAACTTCAACTTTTTCTGATTATCCAGGTCATCTATCTCATCTACATCAACGATACTTTCCTGTCTTGTTTTATAAATAGAACCTTCATCTATAAGGATGTCCTGTCTTACTGCCCCAGCAACATATAACATTCCACCAAATGCACTGGAAGTCCTATTGGTTGCCGCAATACCTGATGCCTTGATAGTGAGAGGGGCTATTAATTCTATATTTCTAACCACCCCACTTTCCTTTAAGGCAGGGGCTATTTTATCAATAAACCGCATTTTGGATGATAACCTGGAAACTGTGGCTGGAAGACCTAATTGAATATTAGCCACTATGCTTTGGGATATTGGAGTACTATTTTCCTTAAATCCATCCATCTTCTTTTTCTCCCCTTTGTTTTACAGCATTGATAAAGGATTTCAATTTCCTTTCTTTAACTACAGTCATACCATTGCTCAACAATCCATTCTCGTTAATATATTGATTTGCTATCAGGTCTTGATATCCTTGCTTAGCAGTTTCTTCATCAATCAAAACTCCGAAATATTTATGAATTATACTTGACAGATGCTGACTTAAGTCAATACAAGCCCCTGTCAGGATAATCAAATAAACATGAATATCATCTAATATAAAATCTTTTGTTTCTACCAAGGGTCCTTGTTTAGCATCCTCAGCAAGGAGCAAGGAATTAAAAAGAGCCTTTAATTTATCTTCTAACTGAATCATTTTATAGTCCAATAACGGTAGGGTGACTACCGTTATCAGACCTGTTCCCGTATTCTTCCTGTAATGAATCCCAAATTTCTTCCCATTTTGTTGAAATACAACATCTTTTACAGTGGTATCAATCAAAAAGCCTATCGGAATTCCCTCATAATTATCATCTGTTCTACTTATTCTTATATCTACCGATGAGTGAAGGATTTCCTTTAAATTCATTTCGGCCCAGGAAGGTGTAAGTATTAACTGGTTTTTATTATCCTCCAGCCATGTATTAAGTAGGTCTAACTGTTGTTTGCCCAGTTTACTTAATAGAATTCCAGGCAGAACTAAAACCCCAGTTTGCAGTGAATTCATCTGGGCTACCTGGCAGTTATAAAAATCCTTAAGAAGCCTGTATTCTGTTCTATTCTTATATTCATCTAATATTTGAATAACCATCACAGTACCTCAACCTTTGTCCGAATGAGTTTCACCGATTCTAACTCACGCTTTTCCTCAAGGTAGTCATCCCAATTAATATCTCCATTCTTTTCTACTACCTGCTTAAAGAAACTAAAGGTAGTTTTCCTAATCAATGGTGAGTTCTTAAAGAATGATTCACCTTCACTTGCAAGCAAAATCATTTTATTCTGTATCGCTTCTTTTGTGGCAACATAAGTTTCCTCTTTTGGGTACTCTTCCATATTTATTTGTGCAGATACGGGAGGTTTACCCTGTATTCTACATATTTTATCCATAGTACTTATCAGCAAATTATCATAAAACTCATTCTTCTTTGTCCTTGCTAAATTCATTACATTTGTTTTATAACCTTCAATAAGCCCTACATACTGCTGCATATCTTCTACACTCTTTTTAAGAAGCGCCAAAAAGTCATCAGGCTTACTCAGCATAACAGGCTCGTTATCTTCAATCTCCTGTTCAAGACCGCCGTTAACAAATAACTCTATTTCCTTAATACAGTTGCTTAAATTCTTCACCTCGGTATGATTCCTTAATTTTTCTGGTGCATTTGAAAAATAATCAACCCACCTTTTGCTTTCAGGTAATTTCTTATAACAGTCAATGATAGAAGTAAAATTCTTATAAATAGCCTTATACTCACCTATTATTCCTCTATCATTAGCCCACTTTAATTCATTGTTTTCAATAGGCTCTAATCCACAGGCATCAAGAATATCTTCAATTCGCTTATATGCTCCACTAAAATCTCCATCTTTTAACTTGTATGCTAATGTATTTATATAGGAAACCATAGTCCCTGTACCTGATATAGTCATCTTTTCATAATCAGTTGAGTTCTCCAGTTCATTACAATACTTTTGCAGTATATTCGTTATCGGAGAAATAGGAAGCATGAATCCGCCATACTCACAATTTTTCTTGATTTCTGCAATTTTATCCGTAATGCTCTTTACTGCTGGGTCCTTTAAGGTATTAATATAGTCTATAAACAATCTTATATGCCTTACCCTAAACCACAAAGGCTTCTCCTTATCATCAATTTTAATATCCTTTATGATGTTTGGATTATAGGTTTTGATGTTATTCCATCCATCACTGTCATATACTTGGTAGCAAATGCCAAGGAATTTCTCAATCTTCGAAATAACATCTCTGAAGTTTTCCATATTCTTATTATCTTTTTCTGATAACTTATCAACATTAATGCTGTCCTTAATTTTTTCAGCCTCTTGAAGTTGTACTTTATAATAAGGTACCTGATTCTTCTCAAGGACATCCAAATAAGGACCGTTTATAACCTTCTTCATGCTGTCAATTTCTTTCTTGCAGTCATCTTCCAGCCATTTTTTAACTACAGAATACCTGCCGTCCAACTCATAATTGGATATTCTCTCAATAAAACCGTCCTTGGTTTTTAGCAAAAGATTTAGCCCCATCATAAACTCTATCCACTGTTCTAGAATGCGTTTCGGCTTTACCTCGTGTATAAGGCTGAAGAAAAATTTATTGCCGTAATCAGCCATGGATTTGTTGCTGTTTCCATTAAACTTCAGTATTCTGTTCATACAGGCTGGTATATTTATGCTGTATCTATTTTCATCCTCATGAATGAATAAACCTGTTTCCTTATATCCTTTTCCCTCATTCATTCTGCCTATGGCAGTTGATTTTAGAACGTTCTTTAACTCTGTATATTCTGCATCGGGCAGCCGCAAATCTTTTTTACTGCCAAGTTCTTCAAAATCAAGGTTGTGAATGAGCATCCTCTTGTAAGCCTTTGCTATAAGCGCTATTTGCCTTTCTTCATGCTTTTTATAAATAATGGGTCTTAATATCCAGCCTTCTTCATCTAATTTTTCAAACCATTCTCTTGCCTTTAAGTTAAAATGGTCCCTGATTTTTCTGATTCTATCCCTAAAGGTTGAAGTAATAACATTCCTGTTCTCCCTTATATCCAATATGTCCTTATCTATGGACATGACCTCTAAAATATCCTTTTGAAGTCTGGTTATATTGACAAATATCAAGCACTTGCCAATACCTTCATACTTTTCTTTTACAAATTTATCGGTGTACTCTGCACTAATAACAGAATCAGAGATTACAATAACAGGATGAACCCCTTCTTTTAAAAGTCTGCTATCTAACAGTGCATCTTTTAATCTATCTTCATCCTTGCCCCAGATAATATCTACTATTTTAGCCTCATGAACATCAAGGTAAGGTCCTCCTTCTACCTTTGTCCTTACACATTCAACTCCATTAATAGTATAGAAACTTTCCTCTGGATAGTTTATTTCCAACGCCCTGCAGGCACCTGAAAGAACCCTTTTTACTTCCTCTTTTCTATTCTTGCTTCTTTCTTTTATTAGTTCTTCAATCTCCCTATTTTTTTCAGTATCCGGAACATAGCCAAAATCATCTTTTTCTACTCTATACCTTTTATCAAGGCGGCTTAAATAGGCAAAGTTTGGTCCGATATATTCTGCTTCTTTTATATCTTCTTTTTCTATTTTTTCAAGGATATATCCATAGATATATCTTGCTGATTCTTCAATATCATCCTTCGGATACAACATCCTGACCTGGTCTAAAAATGTTTCTTCTTCCTTCCCCACAATATACTCATTTTCTTTTACATTGAGAGAAAAAGTTTTCAGACTTCTCAAAAGTATGCCTAAATCAAAACTGCTACCGAAATTATTAACGAATATATCTCCCGTTTCTCTTTTGTAGCCTTGAGAATTGAGGTAAACCGCCAAATCATCCTTTTCTAATTTCACACAGTAAAACTCTTTGAATAACTTTTCGCCATCTTCTGCCTTTGCATCCATCATGGCATTTATTTCTTCCGCAGAATAGTTTGTTTTCTTCTTGGGGATTTGCTCTAAAAGAGCATGCTTAATAGTCTGCCTGAATCTGTCATCACACTGAATGTAATCAAAAGCAGGTTTATCAATCAAACTTTCTTTGAAACGGTTGCTGGAGTTTAATATGGTTTCAAAGATATGTCCCGTATCCTTTTTGACAGAACTATCCTCCATCTTTTGGTCTACATTATGCATAATAACGTTAAACCAGCCAAAATTACCTCCTGCTATGGTATAGGCTGCTTCTATCAGCCCTTTTGGATAATCGGGTATCATACCCTTCTTGTTAAGATAAGCGATATAATCCGATATATCTGCAAAGGAATTCTGAAGCATTTCATACATTTCCGTTCTTCTGTCTAAAGCACCTATCCCCTGGATACTTCCTCCTATAACTGTAGAGCACAAAAGAAGATAGGAAACCTCTGGATATTTCTTTCTCGGGTCTTCATGTTTTATAGCACTTGTAATTACCTGAATTGCTTCTCCATCTATTTTGTTTACCAGTTCCTTCTCTTTTTCAATTCCATACTTTGCAATTTCCCCCGCTGTTTCTAATTCATCGCAGACAATAAGAAAATGTTCAATACCGAATTGTTTAACATACTCCATTCCTTTTCGGGTTAGTTCATCCAATTTTTCTTTGTTTATAACCAGTTCATTTAAATTTACCCTGTCTACTTGCAGTAAATCTCCAAGGATGCTTCTATCAAACCCTACAGGAAATAAGGCATCTTGAATGGCTTCCATAATCATTCCTTGAATGCTTCCATCGGATTCTCTGCTTAAATAGGACAGCGCTGTATAAATGCCATAAGCCACCCAATTATCCCCAATTAAATCAGGATGGCACATTTGGGAATACCTTATGTATAACGGGAGAACTTTATCTTCGAAATTCGGATTAAAAATTCTCACTTCCTTTTGTACGCCATCTTCATTAACAATCCAACCTTTGTCCATACCAAGGGGTTCTGAAATAAGTTCGAAACCGATACGGGATTTACCTACACCCCACTTTGAAATGAGTGGGAAAATAGTTGCCATCCCTGCACTTTTCATAGTCTTCGTAAAGCCTTTAAAAATTTCGTAAAACTCTTTCTGCCCTACCATCGGCTGATTTAAAGGAAAATCACTGGTACCGAAAGGAGCCCATATAAACATATCCATCCCTCCTAATCTCTAATCTCCAACTTAATTAATTGATAATCTTTTTTCCCCAGCAAGCCCCTGCCGTGCCTGGGTTGTCCCTGCTCATGGTCTTTAATTATAAACTTTCCTTTGTTTATGCCTGTAACAAAGTAATGGTCAATCCATTGTTCTTCTGCCATGCTATTTTCACTGTCAATCTTCTTTTTCAATATGGAACCTACTATTCCTATTGGGAAAAATCCCCTTGCATCCGAGTATTCTTTAATTAATTTATGTAGTATTTCTATATCATCCATATCGGCTTCATTTACTAAACTTTCATATACATCAATGCCAGCATCCTCTTTTATCTTATGTTTATCTAAGACGTACCTTCTATCTTCGCTTTCAACAATCCAACCTAAATAGTCAAACAACAGCATTGGTATTTTTAAATAAGTACTCATGGAGCCTAAAGAAGGATAATCTTTATTAACGCCCCTAAATTCTATTTCTTCCCCATCACCAATATCAAGTTCCTTTCTCCAGAAATCACCTAATATCTTTGATTGATTCTCCTTCATTAAACTATTAATGTTCATTTCATCGGGCTTACTGCTGAAAACATAAAACTTCTTGTCATTTAGGGTTATATAAGCCTTTGCGAAGTTTTCCATATATCCTTTTTCAAAATAGAGATATCCTCCATTTAGCATTGCATAAGCAATGGTCCTAATTCTTATGGAATACTTTAATAATTGACTTCCCAATACCTTTTCCCATTCCTCATTATGTTTAAATCTTTCTACCAGTTCAGTAGCACCCCCTGTAAGTTCATATCCTCCTTCAATTTCCTTTATAAAGTTACATCCAACGATAGTTAAAGAGTCTTTATCTTTTTCTGCACCAAAAAGGCCATATACCTCATCAGCATTGACAATTCTTCCGCTCTCGTCAACCTTATAGCCAAGATAATCCCTGGCTATATCTTTTTTACTGCTGCAGGGTATTTTCTTTGGTAAAGATTTTAAAATTTCTGCCCATCTTTCTATATTGGATGCTTTTACCCAAAATCTGTCCGTACCTATTTTTATAATCATAATGTATTCCTCAACTTTTCTACATAATCTTTAAGGGTGCTTTTAAACTTTCTGGAGCGGTTTTTTATAATAATATCCTTTGAGTATATCAGGTCTTTAAACTTTTCATTAAGGACATATTCCCCATCTTTAAAATCAATTTTCTGCTCATCCATCATATCAAAAACCACCTTGTCTACTTCAGGAGCCTTATCTGGGAAAAGGTACATATCATTTTCCATGCAAAACTCATATACAAAATCATTAAGTCTTCCTACCCTAACTTCCCTGCCCTTTGTATTAAAAATGTAAAAGTCTAAAGGCTGGGTTGCATAATAGTTGGTGTGGTCTGTAGGTCTTATAGATAATCCTTCAAAACCAGCAGTCTGATATTCAAGGGCTACCATTAATAATATTGTTAAAAATGATTTCCATGGGTAAGAAAGGACTTCCGCTACTTTCTCTTCCACTGGAAAATCCTTATATTCATAGGGAGTAAAGGTATATTTGTCTTTATCCTTTAACTTCGGGAGATTTACAGATGAAGTTATCCTCCTGCCCTGCACCCATATTTCATTAGGATTATTACCCATCGGTGATAACTCCACATCCTCTGTATCCTCCGCCAACTGCATGGTTTTTAGTTTTCTAAGGATTGAAGGATATTGAGGATAACCATTAAATACAGCCTGATAAAAGGACTTTATTTCTTCCGTTTCTTCTATATCTCTATCCTTAATGTTTAACATAGTTTCAGCAAATTCAGGGATGCTGTCTATAAACTCATATAAGGCTTTGCTGTCTCCCCTCTGACCTATAATACAAGCCTCTTCGTATACTTTTTTCAGCAACTTATGTAAAAGAGGTGGATAGAAACATAGAAGGGATGTTATAAAGTCTTCTCTGTTTACTTTACCACTGAATCTAATCCATTTTTTTGTGATAACCAGCCTGTCCTCTATGAGCCTAATAAAGTTTTGGTCAATAAGGTATTGTAATTCTAGATTGTTTTTTGTTTCCCCGTAATCATACAGGCTGTTTAAATTTTTAACTAACTCATTTATATTTATCAAAGGTCTCACCTGCCTTTGTCTTAAAACTTTAACTATTCGCCTTCACTTTTGACATATCAAAGTTACCCTCAATTAGGTCTTCTACATCTTGCTTGGCTTCTTCAATTAGTTTTTTTGATGTATAAATATTATCAATTATTCTTCTATAATTCTCTGTAATTTTATTAATTTGATTTTCAGAATACATTGGAATAAATACTTTTACAACATCATCTTCATTAATAGTAGGGTAAGTTGAACCTGCACAATAACGTTCAAATTGAATTCCTACAAAATTTGTTCTTAATACAGCAGTTAAAAATTCTACTGGAACTTTACCCTTTGATTGTAAAACTGCAAACCCACCTGTACATATAGCATTATCATATTCTTTTGTAACAATTGATATTGCCTTCCTCGTAGGTCTAACAAGAGATACCAAAATATCTCCTTCTTTCACTTGGTATTTTGCGCTTGTTGGAATCTCTTCAGGACGCAACTCTTCTACTTCATCAATTGTACCAAAACTATTATTAATACTACTTATCTCGATATATTTATTTATATTTCCTGTTTGATATCTTATTTTAGTTATTCTTACATATTTTTCTAACCTTACCTTGTTGTTACCTAATTTTTCAATTGTCGATATATACTTCTTCTGGTAAAAATTTGGGTCAATTCTATCTTCTATATTAATTTCGTTAGTCCAATTTATTTTTGAATCATAAATATTATATACTTTATCAGTTTCTTCTTTTAGTAACATGTCCACTTCTAGCAATATATCAATTTCCTTCTGTAAGGTTTTCGCTTCTTCTCTCAACTCTTCTGCTTTTCTAACTTTATCTCCAATATATTTTTGAATATCATAGTCTGGAATAGGAACTAATATTTCACCGGTATCTTCTAGTCTTATATTAGGTTGTGCAACTCCAGTAGAATATCTAAATAATTGACTTCTCCCATATTGTGTATTTATAAAGGTTGCAATGTAAAAAGAATCAAATGCATCTTTTATTTCTAACTGTGCAATTCTTCGATTAGTTATACACTTTTTAATATTCTTAGAAATAGGCACCGCTTTTCCTAAAGTTACACCTGTTAAACCAAAAATAACAGTATTAGGTTTTAAAGTAAATTCCTTTAAATTCTCATATATATCAATAGGTATCTTAACTGTATTACTAAAATCAATAATAAAATCATCTATATCTGACATTCTTATTACATCAATACCATCATAACTAAAATCTTTACTGTCTGTTTGCGGCTCTGACCTTTTTGCTTTTACTAAATCATCTAACTTTCTATAAGATACTTTTGTTAACTTTTCGACAACACGAATTTGATTTATAGAATAAAAATCATAATCAATCCTATCCTCTAACAATTTACTATTAATCCATATAATCTCCGGTTTATTTTGTACTATTTGATATTTCAAATCTCTTACCACCTTTACTCGATATCATCCGGTATACCCTTCTTATAAGCCTCGACAATCTTTAATAAGTCGTTATGGTCATCACCTAACTGTACCTCTACATTCTGTTTTACAGTAAATCCTACTTCATCTGCTACCGCCATAAATACTGGACCCTGTTTTTCTCCTGGATGTTCCTTCTTCTTTAAGTATAGCAAAGATGTCTTTGCACCTGCTCCTGAAAGGGCAAAAGTTTCCTGCGGAAGGCTTATAACCGCCTTTAATATTGCCTTTCCACCTTCAAATTCCCCTGTAACAGGGTTCTTTTTACCCATAATATATTCACGGACATATTTATCCCCTGAGTTTGAAAGAATTCCGTCTGGTACAACTATCATGAGTAGCCCACCTGGTTTTAACAGTTGAAGATTTCTATCAATAAATAACACTGCTGGGTCTACCGAATTTACTTCTTTCCACTTACCTCTGCTGTCTGGCTTTGACCCGAGAGATAGACCATAAGGACTCATTCTGTTTTGTCCATCTTCATCTATGTCAGAAGAATAATATTTGATAATTTCAGCACCTTCAGGGTTTTCAACAGTGGTATTCCCCTTCTTAATCGTTTTTGAAATTCCAGTTTTTGAAAATGGGGGATTTGTAAGGATTGCATCAAATGTCCCTGGTTTAAGACGTGTATTCATAAGAGAATTTCTTGTTTGGAAAATAGGGCACTTAGGTGCTCCATGCAGTGCCATATTGATTCTTGCCTTGAGAACCATTCCTGGAGCATTATCCGCACCTATAAAACAGTGTTCCTTCATTTGTTCAAAAAGTTCTTCATACTGCTTCTTGTCTCCTGTCAATTTGTTTAGAAGGTAGTGCTCTATCTTCTGAAGCATCTTTATTAAAAATCCTGCCGAACCACAGCACAAATCACCTATGCGGAGGGTAGGTATTCCTGTTTTGGGGTCTTTACCTATTAGTTTTGCTGCCCCGTCTTTGGTAAGGTCGTGTAAAACAATTTCTGCTGCTGCTTCCGTTACCTGTCTTGGGGTAAGATAGATACCCATACCGCCTTTATTCTCAAACTTTCCACGAAGCAGTACATCAAAAACCCTGCCCAATACATCCCCTGTTAAATCCCTTAAAGTGGCAGGTCTCTCTACATCGTCAATTTTTATCGGTCCTAAATCCTGGAGAGCCTTTAAAACAGCAATATAGATGTTTGGATTCTCCAGTTTTATATATTCATCTGCACTAAATATGTTTGCCTTTTCCCCATTATCCAAAATAGCAACATAATCTGCATGGTCTTTTATTTCTTTAAAGGCTTCCCTTATCTCCTGGACTGCCTTATCCTTATGTTTTTCTACATATTCGTATCTATATATTTCGTTAAATAGTTTCCCTGTTACATTACCCTTAGTTAATCTATATTCAGGGTGATAAAGCCTGAAGGTCTCCAAAAAAATAAGTTTACTGAATTCATCGATTACATCATTGGAGTTATTTACATGGTCCTTCATTCCATAAATCATTTCATGGAGTCCATCAAATTTCTCTTGTAACTCTTGATATTTTCTTATTGACCATTTGTCTCTATCAGTAAGTTGCCTTTTGCCTGAGTACAATTTGTTTTCATCTTCAAAGACCGATGGAATTTCAGAAACAGCCTTTTCTTCTTCCACAAGGACATAGGCATTGCTTGTACCGTTTGTAATCCAAGCATATGTAGAAATAGGGTCCGTTGCCATCGCTTCAAATGTTATGGCAGTAACCAGTTCTGGTTTCAACTGTTCTTCATCTACTTTTTTTACATATACATATACATCTTTATGACTGGCTATAAAGGTAGCATCATCAATATCCTTTATTTCCTCGTAACCAAGTTTTTTGATTTTATCCTTTAGTTCCTGCATAAAAAATTCCTCCTTAATTTTTTGCTCTCATTAAAACAGCCCCATTGGGATGAAGTTTATACTTCCCGCTTTGCTCTGCAATTTTTGATATCTCTTCTGCACTGACTGTAATATCATTTGGTATATACTCCATAATTTTTTTTATAGGTGCAACAGGTTTACCATCCATTACTTTATCCACTATGTCCAATATAATAGTATTTAGATTATTTCCTCCAACACTGTATAAATCCCCTGTCTTTTTAATATTACTATCCATAAGAAGAAACAGTTGTAATTGTGCTTTATTCCATTTCACTCCAGACTCTTTTAACCTTTGGTGTAATTCTTCAACAGACTTAGGGGTTTTCAGTTGTTCATATATTATTTCTACCAACAGCGTCCACCTCCATTAATGTTCCTTATCTTTTGGTGGACACGGGTCATTTCCATAACTATCTTTACTCCTGATTTTGCCGTCTCTTCCTTGGATAATCAATTCCGATTTCTGGTTTTGGGCAATTCCTTTTGCTACATTTATTGCTTGTTTTTGAGTATCAGTAACTTTAGTTGCTCTTTCGTTGCCTTCACCTTTAACAGCCCATTTGTCGCCATGTCTTACAACCCATTGATTTTTACCCATATATAACACCTCTTTTAAAATTTGTTTTGTAACACACTTAAATAATTCATCATTTTATCTACTATTTGTTCTTCCAAACTACTTTCCAGTCTTGGAATTTTGATTTTTTCAAAGTCATTTCTTTGAATGAGTTTATATAGTGTCCCTTTAGTAAACATATTTACCTGGTTTAGAATTATTGGCTGTTTAAACAAAAACAGAAGATAGTAAGGATTAATTCTTCTGGGGACCAAGTTATATAGAGCATCTGTTGTAACCAAGCCGTCAAATTTTTCTGTAATAAGTGCCGTTGCATGTCCCTTAGTCCCTGTAGCGCTTCCACCTTTGGCAGTTACTATTTCTCCCCTCCTCACAATATATCTCATCCGATTGCTTAAATTGCCATAAAAATCCTCATGGGTCTCTTTTATGATTGAAAAATTTGGGTCTATATCCGCTAACAAAAAATACTTAACTTTTTGATTCTCACTTATTTCGGGCTTATCTGCTTTTTTTATTTCTACAAGTTCTCCAAGTTCCTCCCATTTTACATCATCAAAATTCTTGTGAATTACCCTATACAGTTCAGTGTAAAAGTTCGAGTAGTACTCAGGGTCTAATCTGTGACTGTCAAGGTATTCTGTCACATAAAAGTGTTTAAGATTCTTTTCTTCACCTTTATAATCAAATACCCTGTAAAATATGTTTTCTGCAGACCTGTATAGTTTTTCAGCCTCTGCATATACTGTAGAATCATCAGAACAATCTTCCTGATATGTGTCAAAGTCTTCAGGAATTAATAAATTTCCAACATCCTCCACAAAAATTTTATTTAAAATCCCTATTTTTATAGAGTTTAACAGCATTTGTCCGATACTGCTTTTTAAAAACTTATATAATCTTATACCCTTATCCCTATCCCTTAATGTAATTTTTATAATATCCGATGTTATTACACATCCTTCTAATGCTTCATTTACATATATTATCTGCCCTGATTTACCTGAGGCTGTAATCAATATATCTCCACTATTTATCAAATCTTTCTCTCTTACTACCTCAGGCTGTACTATGTTAAGTTCGTTAATATATATAACTTCATTTCTTATATCTCCAGGAGCAATTATCTTATATCCGTTTTTATCTGTATAATACTCTTTCTTAACTCGAATCCCACTCGTTATCTCCTTGCATATATCGCTTAACGCTATAAGGGAATGGTTCTGTAATAATCGCTGTATTTTAAATTGCTGTACTACATAATCATAAGAAATTCGTTTTCCATCCATTTTATCTGGGGTAATAAACATGCAATTCACTTAACTCACCATCGTTCTATAACATAATTTCCCCTTACATTTGCTTTCCTTACAAAAATAATATTACTATTTTCAGGAAAAGTCAATAATTTTGTTTCCAATTCTCTAAAAATAAAACAAGAAGCACATACCTACTAGGGTATATGCTCCTTATCAGTCCATATCTTTTTGACAAATAACCTATTTCCTAATCGACAAAAACAACCTCTACATCTTCATCAGAGAATTCTTTGTATTTATCTGCAATAATTTCATCTAATCCTGCAATATAACCTTCTACATCTTCTTCTTCAAAACTTGTACCGTACTCACTTTGACTGTAACTCCCAGGCTCTAAACTCGTATCATAGCCGTGGTCGCTTGGGCAAAACTTCATTCTATAAATAGAATCGCCTGTATCAAAGGTACTGAAAGAAATAACTATGCCTTGTTCTGTTTCCATACTTTCATAAAAATAAATGTATCCATCCATTCCTCTATTTTCTAATAGATAATCAACAAGTTCAGTATAATTGATAATTAATTTTTTCATATTTAATCATCCTTCCATATTAATTTAAGCATTAAGATAGTCTCAATTTAAATAGTCTTAGTTTGAGAGTTCATATGAGAAGAATTGGTCTCTTATGAACTCTCAGTTTATTAGTTGCAATTACTATGCCCCCAAATCATATGGACATGAGTAAGTTGCTGTTTCTAAATCAACGTCCTTAGGATTAAACACAAGTGCATGATTTCTCCAAAACTCCAGCATTCTCTGCCTTTCTAATTCGTCTTTTATATTTTTATCTTGAGGCTCTTTTACCAGATATTCTCCTGGAAACATGGTTATAAGGTAATATTCATCAGGCTTCTGATTGCTTCTATTTAAGACAAAGACGCATTTATTCGTCAGTTTCTTTTCCCTATCCAAAGTAAACCTGCTGTATATTTCCCTGTTCTTTCTCTTCGCATATACAATAGTATCCTGAGCAGTTGTTTCACAAAGCAGTGAGTATCCGATATTGAATGGAAATTCAACTACCATGTCTATGAATCTCTCATTTATATCATTAAAGTATCCTTTATATGAAGCATACTGAATAATATTCTGATAAGGAATTATAAAATCTTTCTCATGCACTTGCATATGGCTTCTGAATTTATTAGATTGAATTATCTTTGGCTGAAAACTTTTATCCTCACTATCATTTGGAACATATATTTTGTTCTTGCAGGATAAGACATTTGCTTCTAGTGTCGTAAATTCAATCGAAACTGAATTTTCCCCTGCTATGTTCACACAAAAATCTTTTTCCCTTATACGCATATTTCCGTATTTAAATGAATTTTCAATTTTTTGAATTGCTTCATCATATGTTATTGGATTTACCTTGTTTTCTATGCCACCATTGTTTCTTATATGTTGTGCTTCTATTAATAAAGTTTTTCCTAAAAAGACCTCTTTGGCTATGATTGTTATTAATTCTTTACAAAAATACTTTCTATTTGATTTTACTAATTCTACTATATCGCCATTGTTCATAATAATTACAATTGTATCTTCTTTGATAACAACCTGCTTATATTCACCTTCTAATGGAAACAATGTTGAATGAATAACATAGTCAAATGCACATGGATTTACTAAATCATATTCTTCATCAAATAGTCCATTTACATATCTTTTTACAAATTGCCCTAATTTAAAAATGTTTGATTGCAGTTGCTTGGAATTTATTAATTTATTTTTATTATTCATACTTCATCTCTCCTTTTCTCATAACATAATATTACTGGATAAGAATCTTCTAATTGATATTCCTATATCCACTACTAGTAAAGCCTAACGAATGATATAAATATCTACTCAACTTGCTACTCAATTGTTCCATTTCAAAATAATCCAGCAGTGCTTGCTCATCCAACACAAACTTCTTAATATATCCTCCGTATTGCTGATGCTTTGCAAATTCACGGCTGATTTTAACATTTTTAACAGTGCCATTTTTATTAAAGGTAATAGTAATATAAGTTGCATGTGGACTTCCAGAATAATGGATGGTCGCTGCTTTTGTTTCTTTGTAAGTAAGATATTGATACATCCATTTAGGAAATTTCTTCATTTCCATTTCTACTGCTTCAATTATTTGTTGGACTTCCTCTATACTATAAACTCTTGCGGTGCAGCCTTTTTGAACTTCATTAAGTTCGGTCTGAATTTCAGCACATCTTTTTTTACTTATCATGACGCCTTCCTCCTTAGACCAAATTTAATTCAATACACTCTATTTGCTTTTAAATTTTTGTGATATAATCCGTTTAGAAGTATATTTATAGTAATGTTTTTCTAGAAGGAGCATTTTGCCGAATGCTGCCTTCTACCTTTTTTTATCAGGACTTCTTATCCTATAATTCATAAAATCATCTCCTTTTTTATCCCTACACTTAGGAGTATAACATAAAAGATTTTTGGTTTTTTTTGCAGGATTTCCTCCTCTACATTTATAGTATTACACATAAGAAATTTGAAGTTTTCTTTATTACCTCCCCACACTATTAAGCATAACATATAAAATTTTTGGTATTTATTAAACATCTCCCAACATTTTGAGTGTAACATATAGGAAATCCAAAATTTTTTATGCCTTTTTCTCATAATTCTTAAACCCTCTTTACCTCTCCTACTTATATACATAACACATAAAAAAATAATCCCTCCAATTTTATATAGGACTTTCATCCTATTTTTTATAGGACTTTTATCTCAATTTATCTATTTATTGAAAAATTCTCATAGTAATATACTGTCTTTAATTTTTACATAAAAAAACTGCCTACTTTTTCAGTAGACAGTTTAATAAAAGAGGCATTAATGATGAAGCCCTGATTTTGCTGAAGCATTTTATAAATAATTAATTATTCATGTCAAGTATATTTTTCATACTATACCTTTTTAACTTAAACCATAACCCTTACCCTATAGTTAGGTCAAAGGCTCATGGATTAAGGGTTTGATAGATTTTTTATGCGACAAAAATTCAATTATACGCTAAATAACAACTTAATAACTAATTCCGCAGCCCTTTCCATTACCAATCAAAAAGGCTAACAGGTTAGTATACTACAACTACCCGTCAGCCTATTTAAAAAATGTATATTATTCAGTCTTTTCGTTTAATAGTTTTTTAAACATTCTTACTATCTTGTTTATAAATTTCTGCCTGCTTTCATTGGTATTAATAATAGCATATCCTCTTTCCTTTCCACCCTTTATCATTTCACCGTACCATACTTTAGAGGATTTTAGCAGGTCAAGTTCATTTATAAGAGGCAGATACTCCTTCCAATTCTCCTTATCCCGTAATACCTTACTTATCGCCACATAACCGTAAAACATGAAATTTTCCCCAACTAACGATATTTCCTTGCTTTGCGCCCTCTTTTCGTAGTTATGAAGTTCAGGTATAAGGTTTATCAATTCATTGAAAAATTCTGCAAGGTATCTAGATAATTCTATCGCCTGAACCCTTGTCTCTAAATCCTTGTAAACTATCTCTATAGCGTTTACAAGTGTAGCAAATGTAACAATATGCCGTTCATCCTTCTTGGGTATGGAATTCCTTACCACTTCCACCCTGCCAGCCAGGTCGCTGCTTTTCATAAGTTCCCTAACTACAATATTGGCAAGACCTGCCTGATTAAAGTATTCGGCACGGCTTGAACTTATTTTAAGCCCCTGGGAGAACTGGTGAAATTGCTGCTGGGCAGTCTGCACATCATAATTGGTGATTTTTACAGGGAATTTAAGTTCAGACAAATCAAAGGCTGTATTCCCTTTTTCGTTTCCTTCGAGAATCATAGCCAAAGCCCTGATTCTGTGCTGTCCATCAGAAATGTTTATTTCACCTTCTACAGTAAGGTTCCCCTCATCATCAAATTCAATCTTTTCACTTCCGTCTTCAAGTACATTTAATGTAATCATATCTGTGAAATATTGGCCTGACAGCATAGAAGTATAGATTTTTTTCACATTTGCTTTGCTGAACACAGCAACCTCAGTTTCCGTGTTATCCTTTCCCCTCTTAACTTTTGTACCCCTTTGGATTTCTGGGTTATAGGTTATTATCCCATCCCTCCACATCTGTGCTAATTCCTGCCCATCGATTACTGTCTGGTATTCCTTTTCGCCTATCTGGTTTACATCCCTGAACACATATTCCGCCATATGTACTTTCCTCCCTCGTTTATATACTTATAATAATACAGCAATCTTTTACAATACTAAAATTATGGACAATATTTTCTGGTTGTATTCTATCAGAAACAGGTTAAAGGCACAAGGGAAAAGATACAGTTTAAACGTTTTAAATTGCAAAAATAAATTTTTCTCTGCTGCTAAACCGCTCTCATTCATTAATATACAGGAATAATGCTAAATTCCAATATATGTAATAAAACAGAACCAAAAATAAAAAAGACTGCTGCATAATCTACACACAGTCTGAAGATTAATTTTTATTAACATTACATGCGTTATTTTCAGGTTTTAAGTTATATTTATCAATCCGAAGAATAGTTATTAATTTCAGTTATTTCCTGAATCTCAACACTTTTACGGTTATAGTCTTGAATTAATATGTCCAACTGTCGGCTTACCTCAATAATTTCCTTGGTAGTTAATTGAATCCTCTCATCCTGGATTACCATTTTATTTAATCTATCCCTGGCAGCGTCTATAGATTCCTTAATTTCCTGTAGTTCACGCTTTGCATCAATTATATCCTTTCTATATCCTTCATCTTTACTACATTCTATCACTGAACCCTTAAAACCTTGCTTAACCTTATATCCTGATATCCCTCTATTGTTATTTCTATATTCCTTTTTTTCAGATACGCTTTTGTGAAACATTCTGCAATCCCCCCTATCACAAATAATGTCAACAAAAAAGACACACCTCACCTATACCCTTACATTCCAGGCACTAAGCCTGGCAGTATAGGGAGGCATGTCCTCCCGTCCGTATATTCTTATATTACCATAATTGCTATTTTTCTACAATAACAACTTCTATTTTATTTTTTCTTTGTAACTATAGTCCAGCGTATGGCAGTTTTTTGTACCATTTTGTCATTATCCTGTACATCCACTTCCGTATAATAAGGGCGCAAATTAAATTTGTAGCCTTCCTTTACCAGATACTCTGTTGCCAATATTATCGCTCTTACGGCTGTATAAGTTGCTTTTACCCCTATGCAGTCTACATGCACTATTCCATCGTTCACAGCGTGTTGGATTATTTTATCAGAAACAGAATTAACACTGCTGTTTCCAGCAACTTTTAAAACCTGTATATTCATACCTTACTATGCCTCCTTGGTTTGTATTTATCAGCATAATAAGGATTGATTGTTAATAGTTTCAAGTGTCTTTTGCTTTCCTTTCAATGCTTCATTTCAAAACAAATCCTCCATTAATTAACAGGTCAATATCACCTGTAAATCAATTTGTATCTTAACAGGTTAATAATATACCTGCTTCTTTTATGGGATTATTGTGCATCTTTTAAATGCTTTTTAATCAGATTTTCCAGTTTTATATTTACCTCCATCAGTTCTTTGTCAACCGACCTGTTTGGTTTCCAGATAACTTTATTTTTTAATTCATCCCTCACTGTCTCTATTTTCTGTTTTAATTCCAATAGTTCATCTGTTATTTGCCTTGCTTTAACCTTTTTCCCAGCCTTCTCTTTATACATTTTGCTGTCCGCTATGGCTATTATCTTTCCTATCTCGCAGGTACAGTCTGAACAGGCCGCCCCTGCACTTATTTCAATGTGAATATTTTCTTCCTTCCCTCTTTTTCTTATATTTTCCTTAATCCTGTTTATCACCTTTTCTACTATAGCCTTTTTCGTATTCGCAAGAAGTATAAAGAACTCGTCACCTCCATACCTAAAGGCAATATCACGTTTACGGATACTCTCCCTAATAGACTGCCCGACAATCCGTATAGCCTTGTCCCCTGCCAGATGCCCCCTGTTGTCGTTAAGGCTTTTCAGATTATCCACATCAATAACAATTAAAGTAAACCTCTTGGGTATGGGGCGGTGCATCATACCTGATATCAACTGCTCCCAGTAGTTTCTGTTGTATAAGCCTGTAAATGAGTCCCTGTAAGCATATTTATATAAATTGCCCTGCGGTTGAATAAGAATCAAATAGTAGTGTGCCTCATCCAAATCAACCGTATCAGCAGTGACAGTGTAATACCCAACATTGTAACTAACAGTACCGTCAGCAGGCAAATGGTCAAAGATATGAATATCTTCCAGGCACTTTTCAGCAACATCCTTACCGATATTACTGTAGTAAATCCTGCCTTGCTTATTTATCAGTATGCATACTGTTTTGCCGGTTTTTACAAACTCCTCCATAGCACATTCTCCTATAAAACCATGTTATGTGCTTTATTAGAACATAAAAGTTTAGATGTTCGGTTAAACTTAAAATGTTCTAATAAAACACAAAGGTGGTAAATATGAAATTGGTACTCGACAATGATAATCGAAATATCATCGGGCCTCGGTTAAAAGTTGCAAGGTTAAAAAGCAATCTAACCCAACAGCAGTTATCAGCCAGGTTGGAGACAATGGCTGTATATATAGACAGGGCAAGTATCAGCAAAATCGAGCAGCAGAGGCGTATTGTGACTGATTTCGAATTATTAGCCCTGTGTCAAATCCTAAAAGTCAGCCCTGGCTGGCTGTTAGGGTTAGAAAAATAGTTTATAATGTTCTTTATTAGAACATTATAAACTATATCCTCATCTTTGTAAATCCTACAGCCCTTTTCCTTCCCTTATACCTTATACCCCATTTGTTATTTATTTAACCATCTTCCTAAGAGTATAAACAAAAAACACACCTCTACTATACTTATGCAGTATAAGAAAGGTGTGTACCTTTCGACTGTGTGTATTCATTTTACCATATTTCGGTTATAAATACAAAAACTTGTATTATTTCCCCTTAGCAATCAAAGTCCACCGAATGGCAGTCTTACTAATTGACTGTATATCATTTACCTCTGTGTTTACTTTAACGTAATATGGCCTCAAATTAAACCTATACCCTTTACTCACCAGATATTCAACCGCTTGTATAAGGGCTTTTACTGTCGTATATGTTGCCTTTATTCCTATTGCATCAATATGGACAATGCCATCCTCAACTACGTATTTATTAATTGTATCAGCAATAGCGTTTATATTACCATTTCCTGAAACCTTTAATACCTGTATACCCAATATAAAATCCCTCCTTAATGCTGGTTTCAAGCATTATAGGAAGGAATTGCTCATAATTTCAAGTTTCTTGTTTTCTTATATCTATGTAATGAAGTATTAATTAAAATACTTAAAACCTATACTTCATTACGAAAGAGAGGAATTTGATTAATCTCTCCTTCTCGTAATGAAGTACATGTTTAATACTTCATTACATAAGTTATTATAAAGCCCAAAAACCTTTTGTCAAATTTTCACGGCTATTTTTTTGTTAAATTTTTGTTACAATTTTCGAAAAGTTTCTTGTCCAAAAAGTTGATTTCTCCTTATTTTAAAGTATAATGCCATCATCATTTAATACACCGTCAAATGGCGTTTTATTTTTATGTGTTACTTTATAATTAGATGATAAATTTCTACGAAAGGATGATGGCAATGAATATCAATGAAATTATAGAAAACAAAATCAAATATGAAATGGGACAACTGTATAACTACCTAAATGAAATAGAAAATACTTATATCTCACCTCAGATAACTGGGGAAAATTTAGTTAAATTCTATAACCTGAATGCAACTAATCAATATGGACACTGGCGATGTGTTTGTCCTTTTCACCAAGGTGCCTCCAATAAAACTGAGTTTATATTTAACGATAACGAAAAAAGTTTTACATGCTTTGCCTGCAAAACCAGTGGAACCTACTTAAAGTTTATTGCATTAATGCAGGGATTTACTTCAAATGCTCTTAATGAAGCCAAAATATTTGCTGCAGTACATTTTGCTCATTTGAACCTTGCTTTTAATTCAATAAGTGATTATAGAGAAAAAATAAAGCAGGAAGTCATAAAAAGATATGAGGCAACAAAAAGTTTAGACATTAAGGATTATTATGATATCTCAATATTACCCGATAAATCTGCTTTTTCGGTTAATACAGTAACGAGGAAACCAGATAATTGTTGTGTGAATAACAAAAATGAATTTCCTATTGAATCATCTTCCAAGAAAGATGCTGAACTTAATATTTATACACAAGCGACAGAAGACGCAAAAAACAGTATATTGCTACATGAAATCCTGTTAAATAAGGAACAGTTCAATTCAATTTATAAATTGCATGATTTCATGTTTAAAAAGTACTATATTTCTGGCGATATTATAGAAAAATATGGACTTGTTTATTTTGACAGACAAAGTCAAAGTAAACTTACTCATTCTAATTTTTATGGGCTTAGTGACAGAGTAATATTCCCATTCAAAGACCATAACTCAGGCATAATAGTAGGGCTTCATTGCAGACATGTCTTATACAAAAAAGAAGAAGGCAAAAGTAAACAATGGGGGAAGTATTCAAATATTCTTGATTATGGTGAACTCAAAACTAAAGACAATGGATATCAGTATTACGGTATAAAATCTTTTTCCATAGGCCAGTTTTTGTTTAATTTATTTGAAATTAAAGAAAATAAAGTAACCAAATTATTGGTTACTGAAGGTGTTGCCGACTGCCTGAAACTGATATCCTTAGGATATATTAATGCCGTTTCCCCCGGTCAATCTAACCTGACTGACGAACAAATAAATCTGTTAAAACACTATTTTGGCTGTGAAATTGAAGTACTGCTCTTTTTTGATAATGATAATAATAACATCGGGCAGTGCAATAGCATCCAAATAGCCTATAAGTTATGGAAAAGCGGATTTAGAAATATAAAAATTGTCCGCACCTTTCCTGGACAAGGAAAGGATTTGACGGATGTTGCTGTTGCAATCCAGAATGATAGCCAACTGCGGATGCTGATTGACTTGTGGGAAAAGAATGCTTATGTTTTCTCGCCTGCCTCAGAAGAACATTTAAATGTACTTTTGAACTCTGGATATTACACTGATTCTGAAGTATTTTCCATTGACCCCAGGGACATAGAGGAAGAAATTGCAAAGGTTAAACTCCTTAAAAAATTAGGCCAACAAACTGACTTGGATATTAAAGAACTAAAAAAGATAAAAAATATTACGTCTATCGTTGAATCTAATATAAACATTTCTAAAGACAATACAAACAGTAATATTTTTGAGCCAGCCAGCACAACCCATATAACTTCCCCTTCTCGTAATGAAGTAGAGTTATGTAAAACGGATACATCACAAAAAACTGAATACTATTTTATGAACATTTCAGATGCCCAGTTGTACCGTCTTAAGCAAAAATTTGATATAGATACAATTAAAGAAATTGATGAGAAATGTACAAGAGAACAAATTATCAATATAGTGGGTAAGATAATAAATGGCATTCCGTTTGAACTTGATGAATATTTTTCTCCCGAAAAATTTACACCACCAACTTTAGTAGACGAAGATTTTAAACCAATCCTGGTTGAACCTGAAGATATGCCATTTTAGAATAAATTTATTGTAAAAATATTTGACTTTTATGTTTATCCTTTCCTACAATACTGTAAATCTTGGAAAGGAGTTGGTGCTGTATGAAAAATAAGCATCTCAAACCAGAAGTTAAAGCCCTATTAAGTAATGCCGAGAAGGTTTTGGGTAAAGACTCTATTCAATATAAAAAATTGGATTTCTACCTTGATACTTTAGTAACTGTATACGAATTCAACTATGACTGTGAAAAGGATTTATTAGAAGAATTAAAGGCTCTTCTTGTAAAAATATCAAAAGAAATACCTGAACTATCACCTGAACAGTTTAACGAAAAATACCCAAGCATAAGTCAAATGATTGACTATTTAGATGAATGGCTTACTGACTAATTATTTTACAAGGCTTTCCAGCAAGAAAACTGGAAAGTCTTTTTCTATAGATTTTAATAAGATAATGGGTAAGAAAATTTAATACATTTAATAGTTACTATCATATTATGCAGTTTTTAATTCCAAGGCCCCTATCCCCTTTAACCTATAATCCCCCTACACCTGCTTTTTTAGAATCACTTTTTACCCCTTAACGCTTAAAACCGTTTCTAAACCTTTTATCTATTAAAAGCCTATGTATTTGCTCTGTTTCTGACATAAAATACTTGAATTCTAAAAATTTATCTTACTTATTTTCTAATTAAGGAAACCGTTTCTAAAATCGGATTTTACACTTCGCGCTCCTGAAAAAAATTAATTTGTATAAAACAAAATAAGGAAAGAAACTGCAACAAAGCAATCTCTTCCCCTATTTTGCCCGTTTGTCAACTACATTTCCCAGAATGCATTTTAAATATAGCATATCCCAGAATTATTTGTAAAGAAGTTTATCTTTAAATTTAATTTGTATAGTTCTTCTTAGTTCCCAACTAATTTTTCCAGTTCCTTTATGTGCTAAGTTTAACATTAAGTATACACATTAAACTTCATATAAAAAGAGCAGAAAAGACACAATACCTTATTCTGCCCTTTTTCTCATATCTGGCTTATAATATCAAATACATCGTCAGGGATACCACCTGCCGATTCTTCATTATTATTTGATTTATTAACTGTTATACCTCCCATTTCCTGAATCGCCTCTTTTACAGCCTCTTTAATACACTGCTTATTTATTAGCGTATTATTCTCTAAATAAGCAAGGACGGCATCTGCAACAAATGCTGTTTTTGCAGACCTTTTGGATACTATTATTCCATATGCTTCTCTCAATTTCTCATTTCTTAAATCAAAACTGAGGTTTATTCTCTTTACTTCCCTCATCATCTTCACCTTCTTCTCAGGGCTTCTCTTACTAATCTCTCATATCCAACAGCATTTGCAATTTGACTTTCAGGAAGTATCTCAGTATATCCGATTCGGTTTTGGTCTTTCCCCTTGTCAAGAGTGTTTTGCACGATGTATGCTCCCCCGCCCATTAGCAGATTCATTGTCGCCTGAAGTTCATATCCGTTTTCCCTCAGTTCATCAAGCATATCATTGATAAAAGTAATAGTTGCTGATTCTATAATTTTATTTATTCTATCATTGAAAAGTAATGCCTTCTTCCCTTGAAGCGTCATCTCAATTTGCTCTTCTGTAATTTCGATGCCTGTTTCCTTTCTTATCTGCTCTTGTATTGTTTTAACTAATTTTAACATTCCCCAGTTCAAACTGATTGCAGAATCAATCAAGGGCCTTCCCTGATGTATTTTTACCGCATCCAGGGTAACTTGGCCAAAATCAAGCAAATTCAAAAAGTCAATTCCTCTATACTTTTCAAAGTGAAGCATATAGCCTGAAATAGCCTGTGGAAAGCACATAACCTCTTTAATATTTACCTGGTATTTCTTCTGGTTATAGGTAAAATGAATATTATCTCTTTTAAAATAGTTTATGAACTTTTGTTTTAATTGAAAGTGGGATAATGGTACTCCAACTCCCAAAATCACGTCTGCACTTGTTATTCCCTCTTTGCTTAGCCTCATAGCCAATGCTGGAAGTGTGAGGATAAAGAAAGTTTCATCTATTGTTTTATCATAACGGTATTTAACTCTATTCCCTCCGATTGAATAGTATTTGCCGTTGTAATACAGTAAGTTTTCTGTTATAGGGGGAACAGTCAGACTTTCAAAATATCCTGATGAATAAATCCCTTCTGAAAATTTAATAAATCTGTTACCGTGGTCAACACCAATAATTATATTGTTATTCATATGCAGCACTCCTTTTCTAATTCTAATTTTGTTTTAAAAATGTCCTTCTTAAAGTGTCAGGCTCCTTTATGTTCTTTGCTATCCTAATAAACCATTTTTTATAATTTCAAGTATTTCTACAATAAAAAAATTGCTTACCTGTTAACCAGGTAAGCGTAGGAATTTATTTAATGGAGGTATATAATGTTTATTTATTTAAAATACCTTATTATTCAGAACAATTTTTTTATAGTAAATCATTTAATACAAAGTCAAGTATTTTTGTCTATCATTATAATCCAAAATCCTTTCTCTCTTTTCCACCTTACCCTTTCCTATAATTATGTATTTAGTCAACTCCATCAAAGCCTTAATTTTACAATGCTTAAATAGATTTTAAGCGTCAAATTCATGTTAGGATATTAGTTCTAATGTTAAAGGGCTATGGATTAATTATGCGTTATTTTTTTCCTTAGCCCTTTTGCCCTTCAGTAATTACTTTATAAAAACTTTTCTATCAGAATTTGACTTATCACTAACAATACGTATAATGTGAAAAATCAAATTTGAAAGGATGAGTTAAATGTCTGAAAATCTACTTATAAAGGATTTTAAAACTCTCAAAGTTTGGCAAAAGGCAAATGCTTTTGAGCAGGAGATAGGTATATTGGCAAAAGGATTTCCGGCATATGAGCAATATAGACTTACAGACCAGTTGGTAAGGGCTTCTCGAAGTGTAGGTGCAAATATTGCAGAAGGAAATACCCAATTATTCATAAAAAGAGAACTATTCCATGCAAATGCTGCGTTAGGTAGTGCAGGAGAAGTTAGAAATCATCTTCTTACTGCCTATCAGAATGGTTATTTACATAAAGAGAAGTATGATTCTTTAGATGCAAAAGTAGTTGAGATTATCAAAATGTTGCATGGTTATATAAAAAGACTTAAACTGGATATAAAGAATGATTCAGATTTCAGTGACTTCTAATTATGCTATAACAAGGGTTAAGGGTACTTCCCTTTGGACCTTAATCCTTTTTTTGTTTTGTATCTTCTCTTAGCACACTTATACGCATTTTTTAGCCCTCGCAGGTATAGATATTATTGTAATAGAACAACATTTATCATCTGTTAATAACTCCTTCCTAAAATTTAGTTTTTAATATACTACTAGAACGTATAAATTACTACTATAATTTGCACTGAATAATATGATATATTTTAATAATTAATCTTATATAAAAATATAAGTCTTTCTTCTAGTGTTCATTTATAAGTTCTTTCAATATTGCTTTAGACTCCTGCGGAAGTATTTTAACAAAGTGTTTCAGGCCAATATTATATATAAGGGCAATTATCATATTTTCCCGTTCTCTTAAGTCTGCCAGCGCTTGTCCATCAAAAAGTTCCAATTTGTTTTCATAGGGAGTATACTGAGCCCACTGTTCACAAGTGAGCCTCTGTGGTTCTTTAAGAGGTATTAGTTCTTCCTTTTCTTGTGGCGGCATAAAATATTCAAGAGCGTTTTCTACCCATTTTATAAAGTCCCGCTCTTGTGGAATTTTACCTCTGTTTTCTGCTATTTGATGATTTACAATGTCTTCTGCTATTTTTCTAATATCTTCTTTACCGTCAAAAACCCTCGTTACTGCATTCTCAGGTAATTCAATGGTTTGTAGCACTTGCTTTACAGTAAAACCCATCCCCTTTAATTTCTTCACAATATGCAGTGTACAAGACATTTCTGCTATTAACTTACCTTTTTTCAGAGCCTCTTCCAGTATATCATCAAAAATATTCTCCATATCTCCTTACTCCTTCCTTTCTATATTTTGTATACATCACTGCTCATGGTGTATTATCCCATCTCTTACCTCAATAACACCTAAGAATGTCTTTAGCCTTGTCCCTTACTCCTTAGTCCTTTCCCCTGTAAAAAAAACAAACCTCGCAGCGAATGAAGATTTCTCTTGCATCTACTACGGAATTTTGGAACGAACTTTATTTTTATAGAGTGAAGTTTATTATTACGGAGTGGAGTTTATTGTGTATATACAAGAGGAGATATACCATTGTACACTAAATTATAGTATATGGGTTTCCATGACTTGGATATATTTTTGTTATTTTATAATCCTTTATTAATTTCCAACTGTCTTTGATTGTTTGGTCGTTATAGACTTCCATAAGACTGAATTCTGGAAGGTCGCCTGTAAATGCACAACATCCATCAATAATGAGGCTTATGCTATCATCTGTATGACCAGGTGTTTGGATTATTTCCCCTTCTATTCCCATACTTTTGAGGAAGTCTCTACTTTCTTTGCTAGAAATTACGATATTACCCTCAGATAGAATATCTGTAAAATTAAATTGAGGATTCTTTTTGTAAAAGTTATTTAGATTGTCTACAAAAGTAACCTGACATTCATGTATAATTAATCTTATTCCTAAATTCTTTAAGTCTTGTGCAATACCAGCATGGTCTGGATGGAAATGTGTTACAATTAAATATTTGATATCACTTATTTTGATATCATGCTGATTCAATAAGTTCATAAGCCGATAAAGAGTACCTGGAAAATCAGTATCTATCATTATCCAACCACAACTGGATTCAAGGAGATAACAATTTGTCCTTTTACAAATTAAATTCAATATTTTCATCTATACTCACCTCGAAGATTTAATCATCGTACTCATATATATGTATATTATTATTAGCAGTATTTTTTATGAAGATTTTATTTCGTATAATTTTAACTATTATGACCTTAATATAACATAACTTCATTTTCATTTAAACAAGTTTTGCCCCTCATGAAAGTAATTTTTTATTTTTGGAATTATCATTCTATCATTTATAGAAATTAGATAAAAGAAAATGCAACATAAGCGGGAGTAAAAGCCTGTTATGTGTAATATAATTGCATTCCTAATCTTGTATCAAGAAATATATAATTAGTGAATGTCTAACATGACTTTTTTATTCTTGACATGAGTTTTTTGGGTTATACACCTGTACTCCCATAACGTACCTGAAATGCCTATAACGCACTTAAAATTCCCGTAATGTACCTGAAATGCCCTCAAATAGGAAAAAGTTTCGTGGATTAAGGGTTAATAATTTAATCAACTTTTCTGTAACTATATCAATGTTATATTCGAAATGCTAATAAAATGTCTAATCCCCTTAATTCTACACCTTAACCCTCTTCTTACAAAAGCAAAAACCCCGTAGCAAATTAGAAGTTATCGTGTATTTACTACGAGGTTTAGGAATGGACTTTATTTTTATAGAGCGAAGTTTATTATCATGGAGTGGAGTTTATTTTAGTTATATAGTGGAGAGCGTGTTTATTTTATTCACTGTCGCTATCTTCATTATTTAATATGGACTCAATTTGCTTTTGCTTTTTCTTGTTTATTACATAAAGAATTTCAAATACAACAAATGCAATAATAAATGAGCACAAAAAGGTTATGACAAAAACTAATACAGTATTTATAATATCTATTTTAAGTGAATCCCCTAATTTTATATAATTAAGAGTAGTGTTGATAATTGCAAAGACAAGTCCGCTAACAATGCTATTTACCACAACAAGTTTTTGGTTGTATTTCGAAGATTCAAACAGGTCATTTCCAACCATTATATTGCGAACAATAATATATATGGAAATCGCAAGAAGTAAAATTGTCTCAACTGCATATTGTGAAAATGGTGCGTTAAACATATATTGTTGGACTAAAACCGACAAAAGCAAACTGTAAAAAAGTATTTGAAATGCATCACTTCCTATTTTCCTTTTTTGTGTTAGAATTCTTTCATCATGAATTTTTGTTTTCTCATTATACTTCCTCCCAGAATAAATCATTTAATGTTTTACCAAGCGCTTTGCATATTGCAATACAGAGATTAAGTGAAGGATTGTAATCGCCTGATTCAATTAAACTAATGGTTTGTCTTGTTACACCCACAATTTTTGCTAAATCCTCTTGTTTCATATCGCATTCCAAGCGGGCAATTTTCATTCTTTTATTTTTCATATCCTCCCTCCTTACATTACTTATTATAATATATATATTGCATTATGTCAATTATATATTGCATTTTAATAAAAAATATTAGTAGACCTAATTTCAAGCCTACTTAAAAATTATATAAATAATTTTTGCTTCGCATTCAAATACTATTATGACCTTAATATAATATAACTCCATTTTTATTTAACAAGTTTTGCCCCTCATGAAAGTGTTAATTGCAAAATAAAATTCCCCAGAATTACAACGAAAAATTTCCAGAATTTTTGCCAAGCAGGATAAGGTTTTAGTAATTGTATTTGAAAATCATGTCAAGGACAAAGCCCGTAGGGCAAGCGTTAGCGAATCCTTGACATGATTGAAAAATGCAATTATAATGCTTTAAACTGCTGGCAAATTTTCCAGTGCTCATTTTGCAAAAGTGGGGAAATTTCATTTGCAAAAAACATGAAAGTAATTTTTTATTTTTTCCCTTATCTCTTTGCCCTTAAAACTAACAAAAAAATCATGGCTCCAATAAGGTTTTCTACCCTATTTTCACCATGATTCTTAACAAGACTTTTTATTCATGACACAAATTTCTTAGGGTATACAGTATATGTATTAGAAGGAGATGAGCACAAACAGGATGCTATTTACAAAGGCAATGATTGTGCAGTATCTCAAACTTTTAAGGAACTTAAAATTCATTTAGATGAAATTTTTTAGAAGGATGAGGCGAAATTTATAAAATTCCTCTCATGGCTAATACATCTTTGAAAATATGCTTGATTCCCTTCTTCACATTTTTTATCAATACAACTAATAAGAAAAAATGCCTTGGAAAGACCGCTAAATCTCCAAAGCACTTAAAAAAATCCTAATAGCCCTATTTATTAATAGTTTTAGGGTCAAGGTGTTTGCACACCTTGGCTTTCAAATACCTATATATATTATACCACATTTTACGCTTAATTTTCATATCTGTTTATAAATTCCCATAACATACTTTAAGTTTCCGTAATGCACCTGAAATGCCCTCAAATGGGGATAAGTTTTGAGGATTAAGGGTTTTGGAGAACAATGTTGTTATATTCCATAGTGAATTAAATACTTGTTTCCTGTTATAGCCTCAGTTATTTTTTCAGTGAGAAGTTGAAGTTCTTTTGCCTTGAAGTGATTATTTGCCTTTATAATAATATCCCTGAATTGTTTGAGGGATTCTGGAGGGATAAGCGTCACACCGCAATAATCTAATCCGGTACCTGGCTGGGTTGTAACCTGAAAATATGTTTTAATTGCCAATAATTCTTCATTACACTTTATAATTAATTCTTCAAATAAATCGTCACTAACAGAAATACAATTATATTTTTCAGGTTCATAGTCACTATACCATTTGATTTCTTCAAAAGAATCTATTATTCCAAACTCATGCTTTTCCAAATTATTACTCCCACACAAGTATGTATAACCTCTTAATACATATTTCTATAGAAAGTTTTGACCTAAATAATCTCTGAAAAAATTTCATGTATATTGCCATCTGGGTCTGCAAATAATGCTGTTCTTTGATTCCAGGGCATATTTTGAGGTTGATGAACAGGAGTTGCTCCCATCGTAACCAACTTTTCAAATGCTTCATCTACTTCATCAGGATTTTCACATGGAAAAGCCAATTCAAAAGCCTGACCAACTACTTTTTTCCTATACTCATCACTATATGAATACATAACATTTCTCATACATATAGCAAATCTTACTCCATTATTTTCTAATTCAACATAATTGCCAAGGTCATTTTTAATTCTAAATCCAAGGACTTGATTATAAAAATTTCTCATCCTGTCAATTTCGTCTGTCCAAATTGTAATAAGGTTAATCTCTGCTTTCATTATAGGTTTCTCCTTCTTAATTTCTCGCTTGTAGTTCGTAATATAAGTTCTATACAAAATGATTTTATTACTTAACAAGAAGGATTTCTGTTTCAGAAATAAGTTCCTTAAGCATATTTATCCCTTCTCTTGTAGTATCTCTATCAGCGGAAAGTAATGTAATAATCTTATCTATTCTATTTTTATAATCCCTGGGCTTTATAAAAAAGCCATCAATCATCCTGACCGCTTTTTTTTCATTAATGCAGTATTCTTCATTCAAAGCAAATAAAACTTGATTTAAGCAGGAAATACTTCTGAAACAATGTCCACATACATAATAAATATCATCCTTATCGACATTATCCTCAGCAAACATTAAGGAAAAGGAGGCCTCAAACATAAAATATTGAACTATTGCATCTTTTAAAGTTTGAGGATATGGCTTGGTTCTGGATTTAAACTCTGAAATTTTACCCATAGGGTCAACAAGTATTTTGCAAACAGAAACTTCGCCCATATACATTACATTAAGATAAGCATGGGGATGACCTGTTTGGTAATGAGCAGATACTTTTCCTGACAAACAATCATCAATAACCTGAGACACCCTTTTTATGTCACGTAATATAAAGTCTACATGATATCCTTTAACAACAAGCCATCCGCCCGCATTTACCCAAGGTCCCCATCCACCTATTTGTGTAATTAAATTTTCTCTATGCTCATCATCTAGTTTTGAAGCAACCTTGCCTAATTCTCTGATATCAAAGCCCTCTGTTTCGTCATAGTATATTCCGATATCTATGTCGGACTTTTCATGATTGGTACCTCTTGCTCTTGAGCCTCCTAAAACTATACCTATAATGCCTGGTATGCCTTCCAATTCTCTGGTGATTTGATTCAAAATATTTTCTACCATCGCAGCACTCCACCTCCGCCTTCATTTTGTTCTAATATAACTTCTTTCTTGCTGACACAAGCAGCATCATCGGCCGGCGCAGTTCATCCCGCATCCCAGGTACTGTGTTGAGCATATTTTCTGCAGGCTTTGGTTCGACAACACCTGTTATTTCAAAACCTATTTTTATGAGACTGTTTAAGTATGTAGTAAGTGTCCGATGATATTTAATAACTTCCTCATCTAGAAATTTAGCATTGCGAATGCCTTCTGTGAAATAATGGTCAACTGGCCAATGCAGAATATTGCCCTTATCATCATAATACCAATCCTGAGGGCCTTGGGCAGTAAAAATGGGATGCTCTACAGAAAATATAAAATCTCCACCCCTTGAAAGGCATTTATATACTCTATCTAAAACATCCTCAAAGGATTTAATATAGTGAAGCGCCAGGGAACTGATAACAACATCAAAGGATTCTTCAGGAAAATCTATGTCTTCTATTGGCATACAGATATACTCGATATTTCCACACTTTGTTTTACTCTTTGCTTCACTTAACATTTTTTGTGAAATATCAATTCCAATTACTGACCTGGCACCGTTCTCTACAGCATAGCGACAATGCCATCCAAACCCGCAGCCTAAATCCAAAACCCTTTTATCTTTGAAGTCAGGCAGCATATTTTTCAGTTCATGCCACTCCCCCGCACCTTCAAGACCATTTTTCGACCTATCCATATTACTATATTTATTAAAAAAGGTGTCATCATCGTATTTGTTTTGTTTCATTATAAATTTCCCTTTCTATCTATTTGTTCTTCTTTTCATTTCAAGTTATATGCAAACAAAAACACCCTATCCTCCTACTTTGACGTTTTGTCTCGATATGCAATCAGAGTAATTGCATTTAATATGATAGTAACAGTGAGAAGAATAATAGCGGCAAACGCCGCAGCACCAGTAGTGTCCATAAGAGCAGACCAGTCCTCAATCTTTACTAGATGGTAACCATAAAGAATCTGTAAACATAGTGAAATAGCACAAGCGCTGATGCTCATAATAGAAAGAAAAGCCCAATTTCTGTTGCCCTGATTCTTATATCGCATAAGATTGACAACAGGAAGTATCCAGGCAATTACTCCAAGCACTAGGCTACCAAGATTAAGCAAACCAATCATAACATATCCTCCTTACATGAAAAATTTGTACAATTTATTCTCAACAAATTCATATTTATCTATAACCCTTTATTTACAATTGTTCCAAATACAGTTCCCCTCAGTTATCATAGAAGACTCTATCAATAAATAATACTTTATTTATATAATGCTCTAAACTCTTGTAATGCTCTATTTAACGCCAAACCCGTTGACAGCCTTCGCTTACATTCCTTGGCTTCCAGTTCGTTATTAGTATTAATTTCATAAAATTTTTTATCGGCTTCGACTATATATGATTCAATTAGGCTTTGTTTATTTTCAACATAAAATTCGAATGCTATTTTCTCTTCCTCATTTTCATAGTATAAAACGACCTCATCAAATCTTCGCTTTGCATATACTTCTTCTTCATTCTCTGTATCAAATAGAAACTGCTGTAACTTATAATCAATACTATCCTTTAAAAAATATTTATATGTGAATTTATGGTTATGTCTCCATTCATCATAGCCTGCAAACCCCCATCTGGGTATAGGCGTTTCATACCTCCCACTATCCAGCACAACTAATTGAAACTCTTTTAATACAGTTTCACTACACATTATCTTTAGATTTTTATACATGAATCGTGAATTAGTTTGAGAATATACATAGAATTCACCTATATTCCTATCATCTTCATCATATTCTGCTTCTAACTTAAATTCAGGTTTATAGATATTATAGTAAGCATCTTCATTCTGTGCCCATTCTAATTTATTCTCCAATCTATTGGCTATCTGTACTAATGGAGGTTGTGTTAATCCAAATCTTTTCTTCCAAAGCATTTCTATTTGTTGTATACTTGCATTTTGGTTTATTGGAGTATTTCTATCCCCGACTCTTGTATATATGTAACCCTCTCTAATATTATTATATCTTTTGCACTTGGCCTTTAGGTAGTAAGGTACGGTATAAGAGTTAAATATAGTTAAGATATCAATCTCTTTTCCTTCAATTTCTATTGTATCCAAACGAACTTCAGGAATATTATCACCAGCAAAAACTGTATTTGAGAGCAAGTCAAGTATATCGACTTGTTTTCTTCTGTTTTCCTCACCTACACCAACTATTTCACCTGTATCTGATACGCCAATTATTAAATAACTGTCCTTATCATGTACCGTATTTGCAAAACAAAGAATGTCATGCAAAAGTCTTTCGTTATCTTTATGCCATACTTGTTTAAAATCCCAATACTCTCCTTCTGATTTGCTTTCTATTAACTTTTTTATCTTATCCTTCATATTTACACTATACACTTGATTTCTCCTCTTAATCTAATCCAATAGTAATAAATCGTAATTGAAGTTTTTATCAGCAATAGTTAATACGTAACTTTATTTTCATTTTAATAGAACTTTCCTTGTAATGAAAGTACTTTCCTGTTTCTAAAAATTTTCGGCTACATCATTTTTGGAAACAGAAAAAGAGACCTATGTTATATATAAAAAGTAAATAAAGTACTCTCGAAAATTTCCATTAATCTCCACGTGCCTTTAACCCTAAAATTGCACTAAACTCTGTCTTCTTAATGCTTTCCTTGATTTCTTATTCCTTTTAATAACACAACTTTATTTTATTTTTGAAACAACTAATTAAGCCCTAAATCCTCCCTAATTTATTTCCTATTTTCCTTACCCCTTTTTCCTTAATCCTAACTATGTGTTCATCAAACAAACTTCTTTCCTTTTTCAAATAAACTCCTTTCACCAACACCCCTCAAACCCTTGAGAATACTGGCTTGTTATTCTCTTCCAATTTCCCATTTAATTCCTCTTTCCTTATTCCTTACTTCCTAAAGTTCTTTCATTTCTCAATTTTTAGGGCAAAAAATGAAAATAAAGTGCTTTTAGGATTGAGGTTTAAGGGGGAAGGATTAAGGGGGGATTTTGTCCATTTCTCCTCTCCATTTTCTTTTCCATCTAATCTTCTAATCCGTTGATTTATCTGGCTTTCAACCTTATTCCTTGTTCCTTATACCTATCAATCTTCTAAACAAAAAACCATAGTTCCAAGGCATTCCTTAAACCTTTTTCCTATGGTCTCCTGAAACAACTTTATTTGCATTTTAAAAAGAATTTGCAAAATGAAAGGAGTTTATTTGATGTAGACAATAAAATACAAAAATTAAATTTCACTGCGGCCTTCAATCGCGCGGGAAAGCGTGACCTCGTCGGCATACTCCAAATCACCGCCGACCGGTATTCCGTAAGCCAGACGCGTTACCTTTACACCAAGCGGTTTGAGCAGACGCGAAATATACATAGCGGTCGCTTCACCCTCTACCGTGGGATTCGTGGCCATAATCACTTCTTTTACTCCGCCCGCGTTCACACGTGCCAGCAGTTCCTTAATGCAGAGCTGGTCCGGCCCTACCCCGTTTAACGGGGAAATCGAGCCGTGCAGCACGTGGTAAACCGCGTGGAACTCCTGCGTACGTTCCAGCGCAACGACGTCGCGCGGGTCCTCCACCACGCAAATGATGGATTTGTCGCGCGCCTCATTGCGGCAGACCGGGCAAAGCTCCTGATCCGTTAGATTGCAACAGATTTTGCAATAATGTATTTTTTCGTGCGCGTCGAGAATCGCGTTGGCCAAATTTTCTGCGGCATCTTTCGAAAGGCCTAGAACATAGTAAGCCAAGCGCTGCGCGCTTTTATGTCCAATTCCGGGGAGACGCTCGAACTGCTCGATTAAGCGGGACAGTGGAGCGACATTATATGGCGATGGCATCTTAAATGAATCCCGGCACGCTCAGGCCGCCGGAAATTGCCTCCATCCGTTCGTTTTTATCTGCAATGGCTGCGCGAATCGCTTCATTCACCGAAGCGATTACAAGGTCAGACAGCATTTCAACGTCTTCCGGGTCAACAACTTCCGGTTTAATTTGAATAGATTTTACTTCCATCTTGCCGGTCACGGTGGCTTTTACTGCGTCGCCGCCGGCAGTCGCTGAATATTCCTTTGCTTCCAGTTCCTTGGTCACCTGATCCATTTCTTCCTGCAGCTTCTGCGCCTGACGTGCAATCTGCTGAAGATTGGAGGCTCCGCCCCCGCCATATCCTTGTGGAAGTCTTGCTTTCATACGATATTCCTCCTGTAAATTCAATCGTCATCAATAACTATCATTAATATTCGATAAAACCTTTATTTCTGGATGACCTCAATGCCTTCCTGCTGTGCCAGCCCCGCCAGACGTTTAAGGGGGTCCTCCCCCGCCTGCTCCGTTTTTACGGGCTTATAAGGGCCAAGATTGTAAACCCGGCCGGTCACCTGCTGAATGGCTCTGCGCATGTGGTCACGCTGCGCCGGTTCGCGCAGAAGACGAAACGCGATTTCATTCGGTGCGTCAATTAGGACGTATCCCCCGCTGACGTAAGCAGTGGAACCGTTGAACGCGCTCGCGATGGAACGCGAATAATCCCGAAGCACGCGGAGAATTTCCGGCCATTCCGCCAGACGCTCTGCCTTCTCCTGCAGCATGTCCACTTCTTTCTTCGGAAGGGCTGCGGCGGGATTGCGTGTAGGCCGTTCGGGCGGCACTTCGGCCTCCGATGGAAGCGGAACCGTTTCGGATTCCTCCTCCGGTCCCGGTTCAGTCCCAGTGGATGTGGCCTGCGCTTTCTGCTCCACCGGCTTTGCCCTTGGGGGTGTAACTCTTACCGAGCCGCGCTCCAGCGCTTCAATCCGGCGGATGAGCGCCTCCTGCGTGGAATCCAGTTCCGGCGAACACAGGCGCAGCATCGCCATTTCAAACTCGATGCGGCGGTTGCCGCCCCGGTACATCTTTTCCAGCGCAGTCTGAAGCGTGTCCAACCCATGCAGGATAGCGGGCAGCGGAATCGCCAGCGCCTGTTTGGTCAGGCGTTCGTACTCCGCGTCGGATACAACCACCATGCCGCGCGCGTCTTTCATGGTTTTAATCAGCATCAGGTTGCGGAAATGCGAGGAAAGTTCCTCGCACAGACGCGCCATATCCTTGGAAGAATTATGCAGCTGGTCAATCAGTTCTAATGCACGGGAAGAATCGCTTTCCCGCATGGCATCGGTCAGTTCAAACAGGTGGTCGCGCCCAACCAGACCGGCCGTTTCGTTCACAACCTCCACGGTTATGTCTTTGCTGCGGCCAAGGCACTGGTCCAGCAGGGAAAGCGCATCGCGCAGGGCACCGTCGGCCAAGCGCGCAATCAGAAGCGCCGCCTGCAGCTCAATGTGTGCGCCCTCCTGTTCGGTCACATACGTCAGCCGTGAGGCAATCTCCTCCGGCGCAATACGATGAAAATCAAAGCGCTGGCAGCGTGAAAGAATGGTTGCCGGCAGCTTGTGCACTTCTGTAGTGGCAAGAATAAAAATCACATGCGCGGGCGGCTCTTCCAGCGTTTTCAAAAGTGCGTTGAACGCCCCGGTGGAAAGCATGTGCACTTCGTCAATGATATAAACACGATATTTTGCGGCGGCGGGCGTAAAGTTCGCCTCTTCCCGCAGGGAACGGATATTGTCCACCCCGTTGTTGCTGGCCGCGTCGATTTCCACAATGTCCATCACAGAACCGCTGTCCACCCCGCGGCAGATTTCGCATTCGCCGCAAGGGTCCCCGTCCACCGGGTGCAAACAGTTGACCGCCTTCGCCAAAATTTTTGCGCAGGTTGTTTTGCCTGTTCCGCGCGAACCGGTAAATAAATAGGCATGGGCAATGCGCCCTGCCATCAGTTCATTTTTGAGGGTTACGGTCACTTGCGGCTGGCCGACCACATCAGCAAATGCCTTGGGTCTCCATTTCCGGTAAAGCACCTGATACACGAAACGCACCCCCTTGGACAAATGGAAAGCAAGACAGGCCGCTTGTTCAGCGGCACCTCATGCACTAGGATATGCAGACGAACAGACCACCTGCATCGCCCGGGGCAGTCCGTTTAATGCTGCTCGGTTCCCCGCCTGACATGGTTCACGGCGTCCCGCCGCGCAGAGCCCGCCCGCCTGCATATCCTATTGCACGCATTTCTGCCTTGCTTTTTTCAACTTCACTATTATATACGATTTTCCCCAAATTGACAAGCCGTATTCGCAGAACCTCATTCTTCCGGAACCGGGCAAGTATCCCTATTATATACGAATTCTACCGTGAAAGTCAAGAAAAAAACATTTTGATATAATTCAAAATAATATTGACTTTTTTTCGGTACGTGTTATGATACATTCTGACAAAATAGAAATAAAGGAGGCAGGGCAATGCCGCCCGCGGAAACTTTTAAAGCGCTTTCCGACCCCACCCGGCGGGAAATCCTGAATTTGCTGAAAGAGGAGCCCCTTTCCGCCGGAGAAATCTCCAATTCCTTCCATACGACGACTGCGACCATCTCCCATCATCTGTCCATTCTAAAAAGTGCCGATCTGATTTCCAGCAAAAAGGCCGGGAAATACGTCTTTTACGAACTGAACGGTTCTGTTTTGGAAGAAGTCGTAAGCTGGTTGAACCAGTTTTTAAGCCGGGAGAATACGCCGAAAAAAGAGTAAGAAAACGAGGCGTTTCTACTGCTCGCGGTCATTCTTATGCTGTCGGCTGTTTGCGTCCGAAATTCTTCAGCCAGCCACACCTAATATAAATGAAAGGAGCACAACCATTTATGAACTGTGCCTACTGCGGAAAAACGCTGGAGGAATCCGAAGAGCCGGGAACCGAATACACTTTGGAGCAGGAAGAAGGAGAACCCCTTTCGTTCTGCTGTGAATCCTGCTGGGAAGAGGCAAAGCGCTTTTTGGACTATTCCCGCAAATTCGTTTCCCCGTTCCTGGTTCTGATGATGTCGCTGATCGTTCTGCTGATTGTCGGTGCCGTAGTCATGCCCAAAGTTCTTGTCCCGCTTTCCATTGCACTAATTGGCGCGCTCCTGTTCCCCTTCCCTTTCTCCACACCGGAAACCAGCCGGCAGGTCGGGCTGAAACAGTCCATATCTTACGCGCGGCGCGGCGGATGTGTGCTGATTGTGGTAGCCGTGATTCTGTTTGTTGTTTTATAATGCAGTAACCATTGATGAAAGCAATTCGAAAGCCCAGGCGGTTACTAATTAGGAAAGAATGAGTCCATGATGATAAAAACCGGTACCGTTGTTTCTGCCCCATTGTTTGTGTCATTCCTGTTTGCGGCGGCAGCCGAAATCGTGCTGCCCATTGTGCTTCTAATTGTGTTATGTTGGAAGAAAAAAATCAATAAAAAACCGATGTTTCTTGGCTTCGCATCCTTTTTTGTATCTCAGATTCTGCTTCGACTCCAAATTCTGAACGTGCTGAAAACACAGGATTGGTTCAAGGCGTTTGCGGCAAATACCATTCCTTACCTGATGATGCTGGCCTTTACCGCCGGATTATTTGAGGAAAGTGCCCGTTATTTGTTCGCCGGCTTCCTTCAGAAAAAGGACTGGCTGTTCCGCGATGCTATCGCGTTCGGATTGGGGCACGGTTACTGCGAAGTGATTCTTCTAACCGGCATGACACAAATCAATAATATTACCTACTCCATCATGATTAACAACGGGACGCTGCAAAAAACGCTGGCCGCTTACCCGGACACGGCAAACCAAATTCTTGCCGCCATGGCGGCTGCCACCCCTCAGTTAGTCTTTCTTGGTGTGCTGGAACGCGTATTCGCGGTCGCCTTCCACCTGTTCGCCACCGTACTGGTGTTCAAAGCACTGAACGAACGCAGGCCCGTATTCTACCTTCTGGCACTTCTGGCGCACTTTGTTTTGGATTTTGCCGCTGCAACGCTCAGCACTTACACCAATCCCGTTCTGACAGAAGGAGTCGTGTTTGCACTGTCGGTGGTTTGGGTATTCCTGATTTTCAAGCTGCGGCCGTCGTTCCCAAAAGCGGAAACAGAAAGTGAATAAAATGAACGATAAGAAGAAAACAGCTTATTTGCCGTACTTCACCGTATGGAACAGTAAGCTGTTCTTTTTAAATAAATCGCAAAATCGCACGCGAAAGAATCGCTTATGATGCTCTGTTCTTGATTCATAATTCTCGTTCACTTTATACTTGACAAAGTTTATCCAGAATGATATATTTATTTTAGAAAAATTCCTGCATCGGACGGATTGGAGGGAATGAAACTGCTTATTACACGCGAAACAGATTACGCCCTGCGCATTTTGCGCGTGCTTTCGGACGGGCAGCGGGTAACCGCCGGGGACATCTGCCAAAAGGAACTTCTGCCGCAGCAGTTTACTTATAAAATACTAAAAAAGCTGGAACGCGCCGGCTTAATTCAGATTTCCCGCGGTGCGGACGGCGGCTGTCAGTTGGTCGCGGATTTAAACAAGGTCAGCCTGTACGACCTAACCCAGATTATGGAAGGCGATCACTTAATCAGCACCTGTACAAAACCGGGGCATCAATGCGCATGGAGGCAGCAATACGATTGCACATGCAGTGTCAACAAACACCTGCTCCAAATTCAGCATGTTCTGGATTCTGAACTGCGCGCCCGCAGCCTTCGGCAGATTCTATCCAACGACGCCTGAGGCTGCTCTTCCGGTTCCGTTTTTCAGCACATTGTCCTTCTTTTCTTTTTTTGCGGTTAAACCGGATAAAATTTATCAAGTATTCTGCATAATCTTCAATTTTATAGGTTCATTGGACTCATAACCGGTCGAATCCGACGGTTTTATGAGATACAAAGAAACAGACAAGGGGAGGAAGCTGTTATGCTATTTCAAACAACGGAAGGCCATGAGGCCCTGCGCGCAAAAGTGCGCGAGTTCGCGGAAAATGAGGTGAAACCGCTTGCGTTTCAGCTGGACAAGGAAAACAGATTCCCAACAGAGGCGGTCCAAACGCTGGGGAAACTTGGCTGGATGGGAATCCCTTATCCGAAAGAGTACGGCGGGCTGGGGCTTGACCAACTGAGCTACGCAATTGCAGTGGAAGAGCTTTCCCGCGTGGACGGTGGGACCGGCGTAATCCTTTCCGCCCATGTTTCACTGGGTTCCTGGCCGATTTTTGCCTACGGCACGGAAGAGCAGAAGCAGAAATATCTGGTTCCGCTCGCACGGGGTGAGAAAATCGCCGCGTTCGGGCTGACCGAGCCAAACGCCGGCAGCGACGCAGGCGGCACAGAAACCACCGCGGAAAAGGACGGGGAATATTACATTCTGAACGGTGGGAAAATATTTATTACCAACGCCCCGGTGGCCGATACTTACGTTGTGTTTGCTGTGACCAACCCAGGCGCAGGAACCCATGGAATTAGCGCGTTTATTGTGGAAAAAGGCTGGGAAGGCTTCACTTTTGGCGATCATTATGATAAAATGGGTATTCGATCCTCCTCCACTGCTGAGCTGATTTTCAACAATGTAAGGGTTCCGAAAGAAAATCTGCTTGGCAAGGAAGGACAGGGCTTTAAAATTGCGTTATCCACTTTGGACGGCGGACGCATTGGCATTGCTGCACAGGCGCTTGGAATTGCCCAAGGCGCTTATGAAAATGCACTTGCCTACTCCAAAGAACGCATCCAATTCGGCAAGCCCATCTGTCAGCAGCAGACTATCGCTTTTAAATTGGCTGATATGGCAACCAAGCTTCGCGCCGCGCGCTTTTTGGTGTACAGCGCAGCGGAGCTGAAAGAACAGCACGCATCGTACGGAATGGAAGCCGCCATGGCAAAGCAGTACGCTTCCGACCGCTGTCTGGAAATTGTGAACGACGCGCTCCAAATTTTCGGCGGCAGCGGCTATCTGAAAGGCATGGAAGTGGAACGCGCCTACCGTGACGCAAAAATCTGCACGATTTACGAAGGCACCAATGAAATTCAGCGTGTGGTCATCGCCTCCCATATTATCGGCAAAATGTCGAAGGAACCGATGCAGCGGACCAAAGCGGAACCAATTACCGGCGTGCGTAAAAAGATAATTTATAAAGATGGAAGCGCGCAGGAACGGGTAAACGCATTGGTGGAAGCACTGAAAGCGGACGGCTACGACTTCACCGTCGGAATCGACCCGGATACGCCGATTGTCAAGGCGGACCGAGTGGTAAGCGCAGGCCAGGGAATTGGCGCGAAAGAGAACATGGAGCTGATTAAAGCCCTTGCACTTCAGGCAGGTGCGGCAATCGGTTCTTCCCGCCCGGTGGCCGAAGCCCTGCATTATGTGCCGCTGAACCGCTATGTGGGCATGTCCGGTCAGAAATTTACCGGAAATCTTTACATTGCCTGCGGCATTTCTGGCGCCGGTCAGCATTTAAAAGGGATAAAGGACGCAACCACAATCGTAGCGATTAATATTAACCCGAACGCACCCATCTTTAAAAACTGCGATTACGGCATTGTAGGAGATGTGCTGGAAATTCTCCCACTGCTGACTGCTGCACTAGACAACGGCAAGCCCAAAAAGCCCGCTCCGCCCATGAAGAAAATGAAACGGGCAAAAGTCCGCAAAACCGTGCCGGACTGGAAACGGTATGTCTGCAACGGCTGCGGATACGAATATGATCCCGCCGCGGGTGACCCAGAAAGTGACATTCGCCCCGGCACCCTGTTTGATGCGCTCCCGGAAGAGTGGATCTGCCCGGAATGCGGCGAAGAAAAAGCGCAGTTCATAGAAGCATGAACACCGGAAAACAAATGATTTAGTGTAAAGGGGGATTCCACCATGCATAGTGTAAGAAAAGTAACCGAAGATTTATACTGGGTAGGCGCGAACGACCGCCGTCTGGCTCTGTTTGAGAATATTCATCCGATTCCGCGCGGGGTATCCTACAACTCCTACCTTCTCCTGGACCAGCAGACCGTGCTGTTCGACACGGTGGACTGGTCGGCCTGCCGCCAGTTTCTAGAGAATATTGAATTTGTTTTGAACGGCAGACCGCTCGACTACCTTGTGGTCAACCACATGGAACCGGACCACGCCTCTTCCATGGAAGAAGTGCTGATCCGTTACCCGAACGCCAAGATCATCAGCAACAACAAGGCTTTTATGCTGATGCGTCAGTTCGGCTTCCATATTGACGAGCGCACGGAAGAAGTGAAAGAAGGCGACACCAAATCCTTTGGAAAGCATACGGTAACCTTCGTTTCCGCGCCGATGGTTCACTGGCCCGAGGTTATGGCAACCTTCGACACTACCAACGGAGTGCTCTTCTCCGCGGACGCGTTCGGCACCTTTGCAGCGCTGAACGGCAAACTATTCAACGACGAAATGAACTTTGACCGCGACTGGATTGACGAGGCCCGCCGCTACTACACCAACATTGTTGGCAAGTACGGCCCGCAGGTACAGGCATTGCTGAAAAAGGCTGCCAAGCTGGACATTAAGTACATCTGCCCCCTGCACGGCCCCGTGTGGCGTTCCAATCTGGGGTATTTTCTGGACAAATACGATAAATGGAGCAAATACGAACCGGAAGAAAAAGGTGTGCTGATTGTTTACGGTTCCATGTATGGCAACACGGAAAGCGCCGCCGACGCGCTAGCAAGCAAACTGGTGGAAAAAGGCATTACCAACGTCGCCCTATACGACGTTTCCAACACCCACGTTTCCTACCTGATTTCCGAATCCTTCCGGTACAGCCACATTGTGCTTGCCTCTGTTACCTATAACCTTGGAATTTACCCGCCGATGCACAACTACCTGATGGACATGAAGGCGCTGAATCTTCAGAACCGCACTTTCGCCATTGTGGAAAACGGCTCTTGGGCATGCAAGTCCGGCACGCTGATGCGCAGCTTCTTGGAGAACGAAATGAAAAATATGACCGTTCTGGACGAAAAGCTAACGCTCACCTCTGCCATGAACGAAGACAACATGGCCAACCTGGATGCGCTGGCAGAAAGCCTGGCGGCATCCGTAAAGGAAGCATGACTGGAATACTAATGGCCATAAGCCATAACATGAATCATAAAGCGAGAATGCCGCAAAAGGAATTACACTCCTTTTGCGGCATTCTTTTTTCTATGCTGTCAAAAAATGGATTTAAAAATTTGAGGCTCGACCTCATGTTTCCGTCTCCCCAGTAAAACATATGCTCAGTGCGGTCATCTAATTCTTCAACACGGTAAAACAACCCCATACCGGCGATATTTTTCGGCCAAAAATGTAGAAAAACAGGCACAAGGCAGCGCAGCCAGCTGCGCTTACCGGCTATGTCAAGAGAAGTTCGCAATTTGGGGACTCCACGAAATGAATTAAGCTGCGCTTAGCAGAAGTGTCTGAATCGATTTGGGATTCAAATATGCTCTGGAAACGGACCAGTCTTCAGCGTATTCCATGAGATATGTTGTAACCAACCGCAGATAGGAATCTTTGTTTGGGAATATCCCGACGACGTTGGTTCTGCGCCGGATTTCCTTGTTCAGCCGTTCCAGCATATTGGTCGATGAGATTTTACGGGCATCAAGCTCGGGGAATGCATAGAAAGCCAGTGAGTCCTCCAGCCCGTCTTCCAGAAGCTCGATTGCTTTGGGAAACCGCTTCCCATATTGCTCCGACAACTGTTTTGCGCGCTGTCGCGCTAATTGGACGGAAGGCGCCAGCCAGATTTCTTTCAGTTGGACCGCAAAGGATTCTTTTTCTTTCTGCGGTATATGGGCCAGAATATTTCGCATGAAATGCACTTTGCAGCGTTGCCAGGATGCGCCGGGAAAACTTTCTCGGATGGCGGCAATCAGCCCTTTGTTCGCATCGGAAACCACCAGCAGCGGTGTTTTCAAGCCGCGATCCAAAAGACTTTGAAACAACTGGGAATAGCTCTCTTTGGATTCGTCCAGCATCGGCTCCACGGCGAGAATGTCCCTGTGCCCTTGCTCGTTGACGCCGCAGACAACCATCACCGCCATGCTGACGACACGGCCATCCATACGGACTTTTTCGTACAGGGCATCCGTCCAAATGACAGGATAACGAGTATCCGTCAGAGAACGGTTGCGAAATTCCTGTACCTGTTCATTGAGCCCTTTTGTCATCTCACTGACCTGACTGCGGGAGAGGTTCTCTATCCCCAGACTGTGAGCCAACTTTTCCATCTTCCGTGTGGACACGCCCTGCACGAATGCCTCCTGAATAACCTGTACCAGCGCCGCCTCGCTGCGTTTGCGTTCAGTGACAAAGAACGGGATATATCCATGGCTGCGCAGCTTTGGCACCATGAGATACATCGTCCCTACGCGAGTATCCAGCCTCCGGGGACGATATCCGCAGCGGTAGTCACTTCGAGACGGATTGTGCGCATTCTTTTCCGCCCCCACAAGGCCGGAAACCTCCGCCTCCATCAGTTGAGCGCAGAGCCATTCCAGCATACTGAGCATCGGGTCGGGCTCCGCCATACATTTCAGTAGCAATTCCGTAAGATCTGTGTTATTCTTTCCTTGAGTCATTGGGACCAACTCCTTTTTGAATGTCTTGACACCATTCATTTTAAAGGAGTCCCAATGGCTTTTCTATACCTTCTCGAAATTGCGAACTTTATTGTACTCTATCCGCTTACCCTATACCTGTTTCTGACACGAAAGAACCGCTGACCAAAGTCAGCGGTTCCCTAAAATTAAAAATTAAAGAATGACTTCGCCGTCAACCGTTCCCGGCAGACCGGCAGCATTCGCTTCGTCGGTGTCGATATGTACGGCAAGGCCGGCAGTCTTGCTCACACGGGCAACCACGTCGCCGAAAATCAGAGCGCGGTCGTTGTAATCGAGCTTAATCTGGATGTTCTGGCCGTCTTTCACGCCGTATTCCTTAGCCTGATCCGGAGTAAAGTGTGCATGGCGCTTTGCCACAATCACACCCTGTTCCAGGGTGATTTCACCCTTGGGGCCAATCACTTTGCAGCCGGGCGTACCCTTCAGGTCGGCAGACATGCGAACCGGAGCGTCAATACCAAGGGAACGGGCATCGGTCTTGGAAACTTCAACCTGTGTCTCCGGGCGAACCGGACCAAGAATCGACATTTTAAGAGAGCCCTTCGGCCCAACTACTTCCACTTTTTCCGCACAGGCAAACTGACCGGGCTGGGAAAGGTCCTTTTTCGGAGTCAGCTTGTAGTCCTTGCCGAACAGCGTGTCCAGATCTCCCTGCGTCAGATGAATGTGACGAGCGGAAGTTTCAACCATAATCTTCAATATGAACATCTCCTAATATAAATTACTAAGGTCCGTTACGATGAAAAGCCACGGGCTTCCATCCAAAGGTAACCGACTTTTTTATTTTACCGCACGAAGCCAGAAATTACAAGAATTACAAAGAATTACGTCGTAAAAACATACTTTTTAAAAAAGATGGGGTATGGTATAATAGAGAAATCAGCTAACGCTGATTTCTCATTTGGAAATTGCTGTACGGCGCGCAGCGCCTTTCCGCTGTAGCGGACGCAATTTTTCTGCGACGAAAACTCATTTCGGCTATATGCCGATTTGCTGGCCGACGCGCAGCGTTTTGACCTAATAATTTTTCTTATGATAAAGGAGCCGCAATCCATGTATCAAACCTGGGAAGAACTGGAATCCGCCTGCCTTATGTGCAGAAAGTGTGGTCTGTGTGAAGGCCGCACCCACGTGGTGTTCGGCGGAGGAAATAGAAATGCGAAAGTCCTGTTTGTCGGCGAAGGCCCCGGGGAACAGGAAGATTTGCAAGGCCTTCCCTTTGTGGGCCGCAGCGGCCAGCTGCTGGATAAAATGCTGGACGCGGTAGATTTAAGCCGGGAGCGCAACATTTACATTGGCAACACCGTAAAATGCCGCCCGCCGAAAAACCGCGACCCGCTGCCGGAGGAACAGGAACTCTGCATCGGCTGGCTGCGCAATCAGGTTGCCCTAATGCGGCCAAAAATCATCGTTTGCCTCGGCCGGATTTCCGGCATGAAGCTGATTAAGCCGGACCTAAAAATCATGAAGGAGCACGGCATTTTCTTTGAGAAAAACGGCGTGTTGATGATGGCGACCCTGCACCCCGCCGCGTTGCTGCGTAACCCGAACAACAAACCGGCGGCGTTTGATGACTTTATTAAGCTGCGGGAAAAAATGAACGAACTTGGAATCGAATGAAAAAAGGCGGCCAAAAGAAGCGTTCACTTAGGGATTGAAGAAAAACTTAAATGAACAGCTTCAAGCGGGGCAAAAAAGACCACATAAGAGTTTTTATACTCCTGTGTGGTCTTTTTAACATTCAGCTAATTTTGTCCCAATAGTTCTATAATTAATAGTTTATCTGCAATATCCTTAATAAAATGAGGAATTTCCTCTATATGTTGTGCAATAGCTTTAGCTTTTCCTGGCTTTGAAGAAATATGATATTTTTCAGAAATAGTTTGTTCCATTGAAGTATAATCCTCTATTGCTGTACGCAAATAGGATTCAAAGTCTTTACCGAAGTATGCATAATCGGCTCTAACAATACAATTTTCAGTTTCTGTATCCCATTCTTCTTCGCAAAAGATGCCATTAAACACATCCCTAGTCTTTGATGCATTCCTGTCACAATCAAATATAGCATAACAATTATAACCGTATGCTTTAAATAACCTCCAGTACAAGGGGATTGCATCCTTACCGCGACAATTAACAATTTCGGTTCCATGTTCAGCTAAAGAATACCCACTACGTTTCAAATACACTGGCAGAGCAAAATATTCAGTAGCTCCCTCCACTAAAATGATTGTTTCGGCAAACATTCCTTTTAACTGGTCTGAAAATAGTTTTGTCGAGTAAAAATCAACTATATTTTCTGGTGACACACAATTCTCTGGAACACCTGACCCTATACAAAAATCGCAAAGTTGCTGAGCGGATAGTTGTATTGCTTTAGTAACTCCACCCTCTTTATGTACTCGAACAAGTCCGTCTAAGTATTCTGCATCTATGAATTCTGCGGAATGTGTTGAAATGATTACTTGAATACCACATGAACACATATCCACAACATATTCCTTTAACCATCTTTGAGCTAAGGGATGAAGATGGGCTTCTGGTTCTTCAATAATCAACACAAAGTTTTCACCAGTGAATACTTCCATATATGCTTTAACAAAAGCCATTAATAAGACTTGCTGTTCACCAGTGCCGAATTCTTCAAATCCACGAATATTATCTCCCTCTTTTGCATAGATCCGAAGTGACTTTGCATAATTGTTTGGATCATAGGCTGAAAAATCCACAGCCAATGAATGAACAAACCCTTTTACCGCTCCCTTTAGAGCTTCAGAAAATCGATTAAAAAAACCAGAGAATTCATCAGTCTGTTCAAAGGATGCTGTAATTTGATTAAAGGCTTGTGATAATTCATCTTTATGCTCTGTACTTAAGGCTTCATGTATCTTCTTTGAAAACTTGCTTAACAGAGAGTAGCTACTACTATAATTAAAAGCACTCTGGATATTTCTTTCAGCATCAATCAAGTAAGATTGACAAGCGGAACGCTCTTCATTTTTTATATATAACCTATTTCCATTAACATCGTGAAAAAGATTATTATTAGCCTGTCCATTATAATTATAACTTATAGTTATCACATCATGTCCATTCCCTCTACTATCATAATGTAAAGGCTCAGAAAATTTAGCAGTTATCTGTGCGGTAGGATATTCACTTTGATTACGTTTAAAGTAATCACTTTCCAACATCTCAATATTTGTTGGATACCTTTCACCAAGTAATCTATTTATAGCTGATAATATATTAGATTTTCCTGCGTTATTCGGTCCAAATAGGACAAGTGGCTTATTTTGAGGAAGTTTAAGAGCCACTTTTTCTATCGACCGATAATGTTTAATTAAAAATGCTTCTAACCTCAATCTTTCACCCCCCTAAATTAAATTACTCTGCCAATACTTCCTTAATAATCTGAGCCATCTGTTTGTTGTTTAACTGATCACGGAAATAAACAGTGTATCCATCTTTCGAGAGCATATCAAAGAAAACACGAGCACAATCAATTTTTGCTTTTTCTGTACCACGTAAGTCGGATTTATTTTCTACGTCTTTTGTTTCGACTACAATGTTAAGCTCTTTCTCACCGGAAGCCTTTCTTACAACATACATGAAGTCTGGACTGTACATTCCACCGGTAATAGTTGGTATGGCAATGCTGCTACGTGGAATTTTTCCATATACAATGACTTCTTCGATGTCCGACATAATATTTTTTTGTTCCAACGGTGAGTCATAAGCGAAAGCATCATATAAATACTTCTCACTTGGAGTTCCCGGAACTATCTTTGTGCCAATACGTCCCTGCGCAATATCTTCACGTGGAGAACCGTCTGAATAGGTGAGTGCTGTTGCACCAACAGGCGTATTGCTTTTTGCATAATGGAATCGACCTTGCAAATTATTGCTTCTCCAGTCATGAAATTGTTGGATAAACATGCTGACAGAATTTTCATTAATACGTTCTGGATTTATAGTTCCATTCCTCTTAACATACTCACACAATGCCTCATGCAATACTTTAATTGGAATGTTTGTAGCATTTGTGATCCTCTTAAGAAATTCATTGTAGGGAATAGGTTTGGATACTATATATTGGGCACCTGTATCTGAAACAATCATCATCTGTGAGCCATCGCTCTTAACGATATCTCTGGAGCTAGTCATGACAACGTCTGTAAAAACACCGGGTTTTTCCAGCAAAGATAAAACAACTTTAGCCATATCAGCATCCAGATCATCATCATAGAAAAGTAGGTATCGTTGATTGATTGCTTCCCATAATTCGCGTATTTCACTGTAAACAGCTTTGCGGATTTTTACAGGTCTTGGTTTTGCTACATTTCGGTCTTTTACCTTACCTGAAGACAATCCTGTAGCAAAGTCCGGGTATTCTGCAAAGAAAGCGTCCCTTGTATCGGGTTTTATATTTAATCGCCTGTCTATGTAATGTTTATCATATAGTGCATCAAAAAGTTCATCTGAAGTCATGCCAAGCTTCTTGGCCACTTGTTCCAATCTTTCTTCGCTAATAGAAGAAGCTTGTGGAATTTCTCCGTTTATTTGGTCTATTAATCGTTTAGCAAAGTCTGCCTCTGTGAAGTCGACAATATAATTAAGCTGGAATTCTTCATTGGAGATTCGATTACCATTCTCATCTACAGGCAGTCGTAAACCTCGTCCAACCTCTTGCAGTTTACTGTTTTCACTTCCACTAGAACGAAGTTTAGCTATCGTAAATACATTAGGGTTATCCCAGCCCTCTTTAAGTGTCCATTTTGAAAATAGAAAACGTAAAGTGTTATAGCTACCGTCTTTATTCTTGAAAGAGAGAAGGTGTTTTTTTCCATGAAGGATAGTTTCTACTTCTTTTGCTATATCTTCATCCGAATCGCTATTGTCCTGTGAAAAATAGCCTGCATGGCAAGCAGAAATATCTGCAAGACTTGCTTCCAGATATGCCCGATATTCAGTATCATGCTCACTGAGGGTAGATAGCACCGATTCTATCCGTTCCTTAAGCAATCTCTCAAAAGCTTGTAATAGATAAGGGGTTTTACCTTCCTCGTTTGGTCGATATGATGATATATCATCGATAAAAAATAATGCCAATGTCTTGATCTTGAAATTGCGACCACAGAAGTTTATTTTTTCTGTTTCAAAATGACGCTCAAGGGCAAGACGCATCATCTGCTCTTGATAAGAGGTCATATAGATATCCACATCCAATTCCTCACCAGTTGACTTTTGAATACCATTAGAAAACTCAACTGTTGATTTGCCAATAGCATGAACCGTAATTCCCTCGAAAGCTTCATTAATGATAGATAGTGAATCTCCAGTTTTAAGAGTAAATGTTTTAGTCGATTCATCACGCTTTTTATACTGAAAGGTAACAGAATCCTTGCTTGTGATGGAAGTGATTTTCACCTTTTCTTCACGCTTGGATACCGGTTCAAAATGCTCCTTCGTTACTCCCTTTATCAAATTTTGATTAAAAGATTCACAGGCATTTAAATCATAGAGCAGGTTTTGGTAGTCTTTTACGGTTATTTTGTTTTTTCCACGTCCACTTGTAGTTTCAGGGAAGGTAGCACCAAAGCGTATAATACACTGTGGTTTTATTTCATCAACGATAACCTTAAATGCCTTCTGGTCACGAGAAAATCTATGTGGCTCATCAATAATAACAACAGGGTTTGTTGCACGAATAGCCTCAAGTGGTCTATAAAAACCTTCTACTCCATAATCATAGTCGTCACGGCTAAGCATACCATTTGATCGGACAACAAGTAGTTGCATATTAACTAATAATACATAAATCTTCTTCGTGTTCTGGCAAGAACCTTTTACAAAGTCGCTCACAACACTCGGGAAATAGGAGCGCCCCTTTTTCTTGTTTTTTGGCGCTTCTAGTACTCCAACCTCAATTTCTGTACCATAGCCACAAACATCGGAAAAATGTCGCTTTACATATTCATCACGCAAAAACTGTGCAGTTCCTGCTTTAATCGCAAGTGAAGGTACAGCGATAATAAACTTATTAAGTCCGTAACGTTTATGAAGCTCATATATAGTATGAGTATAAACGTAAGTCTTTCCTGTACCAGTTTCCATTTTAATATCAATATTCAAGCAGTCACCAATAGGCATACTGCTTCGATATTCTGAAGGTATATTTTTTTGAATTTCTCTAATATTTGCAGCTAGTTTAGGATCAGAAAGAGAAATACTTGGGTTTTCATAAAATTGTACAGGAGAAGTTATCTGTACCCCATTCAAAGCAGCACTTATTGCATCTACAGCTTTTTGTTGGTGTGGTAATCCTCGTTGTAGGATAAGTTCCATAACATACCCTCCAATCAATAACGGATATCGAAGTTGATACGCAAGTTTTTCTCTGTATCCTTCAACCGTTTCAAATTAATTTTTAAAGCTTCCATTTCCGTCCATGTAAAACTATAACCGAATAACACCACGTTCTCAGGATTAAAGCTGCCGTCAGTTTCATATTTTACTACAATGGCTTCAATCGCCTTATTAGACAATTCCGGGTCAATTAGGTAAAGATGTTTTCCTATATAATAGCCATTGTATCCAGCAAAATTTAACTCCTCAGCTTCTGCTGTAAGTCCATATCCATCTCTAACAAGCCACGTTGCAAGGACGGTAGGTTTTCCAAAATCACTAAGAATGTCTTTGTCAGCAAATAATTTATTTTCAGTAGGGTCAAACTTTTCAAGCTTGTCTAGAGTGTTTTGCTCAGGCTCAACCAATGTATAGTGCTTAAAGCCAAGGTCAACTGTTGTATCTGGATACTTTTCTCTTATTTTTACAGCTGCTCGTAGTATGCGCTCCATGCCGATTTGGTCTATGGTAGTGTATCCTGCTTTTTCTGCATCACTTCCTGGCTTTACAGGCTCTTGTAGCTGTATAAGTATATATTTTCGTTTTCCTTGGGTTACTGCATTCATTCTCATGATTGCATGAGCAGTAGTTGCACTGCCAGAAAAAAAGTCAACTATTATATCCCCATCATTACTTCCAATTGTAAGTACTTTTTCTAACAAACCAATAGGTTTTGCTGTTTCAAAAACTTTTTGCCCGTCAAATAGATCTCTAATATCTCTTGTTGCCTTTTTATTGCCTTCGATATCAGTCCAAAGAAATTCATGATTTGTGTCATCTGGTGGCCAGAAAAAGTCTTGCCATATGTTCCCTGGTGCTTTTGTTCGATTTTCTAAATAATATTTTTGATATGGGTGCCAAACTTTTTTCCCAAGCAAATCAGTTTTTCTCCATTCAATCAATCCATCTTCCTCGAGCTTTTTTGCTGTCTCTGGAGCACATATCCATCTGCTCTCATATCCAGTAGGACCAATAGGATAGACCTCAGTACCATCTGGAGCAATTAATGGATAGTACATGGTTGGCCTATCTTCACGTCTATCTTCACCACCAGTTCTACGTAGTGATCGAGTTAAATATCTATTTCCATCTTCATCAATCTGATTATATATTCTTGCATCATCTTCATTCATAGCTAATCCATTGATTACAGCAGCGGTAATATTTCTTGCGTATACAAGCATATAGTCTAATTCATTAACAAGACCATCAAAACCTCCGCCAGTTGGAGTACCTGTTGCACGCGAAATGCAAGTCAAGAAATTATTTTCTCCGAAGACATCATCACATATCAGTTTAAGATTGGCTTGCTCATTATCATCAATAGAAATAAATATAATCCCATCATCCTTAAGTAAATCCCTAGCCAGTAAAAGACGTGGGTACATAAACATTAACCACGCAGAATGAGAAGCCGAACCACGCTTTGTTAAGTCTAAAATACGTTGTGCCTGTTCTTCTCTAATACTTAATTTTTCCGAAAGTTCTTCCACAGTAAAATTGAACTGGTCATTATACACAAATCCATCTGTTCCAGTGTTATAAGGAGGATCAATATAAATACATTTAACTTGACGTGAATAGGACTTCAAGAGATGCTTTAACCCATCAAGATTATCGCCACTTATGTAGATGTTTTCACTGTTCATATTTTCTGATTTTGAGTTATGTTCCTCGTCTGGCACAACAACAGTTGTAGTATCAATCGAAGCCAACAATCGGGCATAATTTTTTCCTAAAAACTTGAGTTCATAACCCTCTCCTGTGACAGCAATCTTATCACTTAAAAATTCCTTAAACCGTTCAATATCAAAGGACCCATCTGCCTTAAAACATGAGGGGAAATTTTCTTTTAATACAGCCATTTCTCGACAGTTCGGCGTTGCACTATCATTGGCATTCATAATATCCTTAATCATTGTTATCATTCACCTTGCCTTTCTCAATTTTATCAGGTACAAACTCTAAAATATCACAAATGTCACATTCTAATGCTGTGCATATTTTTTGAAGTATTTCTGTATTTACATTTTCGTTTCTGCCAAGCTTTGTGATAGTTGCCGAGCTAACACCGGAAAGGCGTTGCAAATCTTTCTTTTTCATATTCTTATCAATTAGCAGCTTCCATAGCTTGTTATAATGTATTGCCATTTTTTGCACCTCCCACAAATATTAATAATTATATCACAAAAACACGCTATAAACAGTATAAATTTTTAATCTCACATTATTTTTCGTCTATTTCAATCACAATTTTCTATTTACGCATTTATCTTAAGATGTTCGAATTAAAGCTTTTAGACAAAAAAGTCGAAAAGTCTAATTGAAAAATCCAAAACTACAGCATTAAGCCTTCTTAAATTTAATACCACTTTCGCTCAAATTTGAGCAAAAGCATAAACATTACAGCCGTCTTTTCTGGAAAAAAGACAGGCTATTTTTTATTTTAGGGGTTCGAATCAATAGAATTCTTCGCTTATGGATGAGGAAGAAAAATATTTTTAGAAAATCCTCAACTAATGTGCCCTACCAAGGCTATAAGGTGAGAGGAAAATACTTTGCTTGACCATTCGAGTAAGCTATTTGCTGTGGCATTAGCTAAGGGGTTAATAATTTCGGCTATTAGTAGAGGAAAGCAATTCACAGAAATATTTGTTCCTGTACTCAAACTGCAGGTTTGAGGCCTGTGGAGGATGAGAGGAAATTACCTTAGCAAACTCTGTGGATCTGCCTTTCTCATGAACAATCAATGAAAACATAGTTTTTCTCTCACTGCTCCTTGACAACTGAATACCCCGAAATGCAAGAGATACTTCAAGCAGAATATGCCATGACGATAATTCCGAGCGTATTCCTTGAAAGATAACGAGGTTGTGTCAAACAAGGCAAACCCTCTGGAACAGTAGTGTTTCGGGTCATTTATAAAAGGCAAGGAGGTGAAGTAACTGAAAACACAATATGATAACTTGCCACAGATACTTAAAAGTAAGCCACAGTTTTGCTGTTGGAAATATGAAGAGCGAAGTGGTAGAAAAACCAAAGTTCCCTATAACCCGATAACAGGAAAAAGGGCAAAACCAAATCAACGTGGTACATTTAAAGATTTTAGTTCGGCGGTAGCTGCTATAAGTGATTATGACGGTATCGGATTTTTGGTGGGTAATGACATATGTGTTATCGACTTAGATGATTGCTTTGATAGCAGCGGTAAGCTTAAGCCTATTTCCCAAAGTGTTGTAGACGCTTTTAGTGGTTGCTATATGGAACACAGTCCATCTGGGAAAGGGTTGCATATTTTCTTTAAGGCCACTGACTATGACTTTGACAAAACAAAATACTATATCAATAACAGAAAGCTGGGAGTTGAGGTTTATGTGGCTGGAGCAACAAATCGTTTTGTTACCGTAACAGGCAATGTATTTGTAGATGGTGATATATCGGAGAAATCGAATGAACTACAGATGATACTAGACAAGTATATGTTGCGTCCTACCCCTGTGAAGCAACTACTGGATACAGAAAGCCGATCCTATCTATCTGACAAGTCTGTTATTGAGAAGGCATTAAAATCAGCAAATGGAGAAAAATTCAAAGCATTATGGCAAGGAGATACGTCAGGCTATGCTTCTGCAAGTGAAGCTGATTTGGCACTTTGCGGTATGCTGGCATTTTGGTGTGGCAGGGATATTGGACAGATAGACAGACTTTTCCGGCAGAGCGGCCTAATGCGAGATAAATGGAATAGACCACAGTCCGGCAGTACTTATGGAATGATAACCATAGAAAAAGCAATCGCAAATGCTACTGAGATATACAAACCGGGTGGTATACATTCATCAGCTACAGAAGATTTTGGTGAATGTTCCCTTGCTGGCTTTAAGCCTGAGAGTAACGATCGCTACCCTTGGACGGATATTGGGGCAAGCAGGTTGTTTGCTGATTATTATAAGTCTTTTGCCCGCTTTGTTCCCGAAAGGAAGATGTGGTTTTGCTATGAGAATGGCATTTGGATTCCTGATGTCGGTAATCTCAAAGTAATGGAAATGTGTAAATCATTGGCTAATCAACTGCTAACCTATGCTTTGACTATTCAAGATGAACATCAAAGAAAGGCATACATTGACTATTGCCGAAAGTGGCAGTCAAGAAGATACCGAGAAACGGTGCTTAAGGATGCACAGAGCGTATATCCCATATCAATGGCTGAATTTGACCAAGACCCACTTATGCTCAACTGTGCCAATGGCACATTGTTTTTAATGTCTATGGATTTTCGTCCCCATAACAGCGAGGACAGGCTTACAAAGATATCTGGTGTTAAATATGACCCAGAAGCAAAAAGCGAGCGATGGGATAGATTTATTCATGAGATTATGAGCGGAGATGAGGAAAAGGCAAAATTCCTCCAAAAAGCCTTTGGCTACAGTATCAGCGGAGACACTCGGTATGAATGCCTGTTTGTTCTCTATGGTGCTACAACTCGAAATGGTAAAGGTACGCTATGTGAGAGCATTCTTAAGGTATTAGGCAGTTATGGCTGTACCGCAAGGCCAGAGACTATCAGTCTGAAAAAGAACAATAACAGTTCAAGTCCAAGTGAAGATATTGCCCGGCTTGCAGGAGTACGCTTTGTGAATATCTCCGAACCTAGCAGAGGACTTGTCTTAAATGCTGCACAGGTAAAAAGCATGACGGGTGGTGACACCATCAACGCAAGGTTTCTACATGAGAATTCTTTTGACTTTTCACCAAAGTTTAAGCTGTATATCAACACCAATTATCTGCCCGTTATTACGGATATGACACTGTTTTCCAGTGGCAGAGTGGTAATCATCCCTTTTGAACGACACTTTGATGAAAGCGAGCAGGATAAAAACTTAAAACGTGAATTCGCCAAAGCGAAGAATCAGAGTGCTATCCTCAACTGGCTAATTGAAGGCTATCAGCTGTTAAAAAAGGAAGGCTTAATTTTACCTGATTCCGTTAAGACAGCAACGGAGGCTTATAAGCGTGACAGCGATAAAATAGCATTATTTTTCGAGGATGCCTTGGAGGAAAGTCCTAATAGTGAGGTGCGGACATCCGAAGTGTATGCCCGGTATCAGCGTTGGTGCAGTGCCAATGGATGTTATTCGGAGAATGCAAGAAACTTCAAACAGGCATTAACAGCTATCGCCCGTGTAGAAAGGAAACGACCACGTTCTGGTGGTGGAATGACCACAATGCTTATCGGATATAAGCTGACAGAAGAAGAGTTTTTTCTTATTTAAACACAGTGTAGCAGCTTGTAGCAAGAAAAACAGGTTATATAAAAAATCACTCTCGTATAGAGAGTTTAGTTTTTACCTGCTACATCTTGCTACAAAGCTTAAAACCACTGGATATGACTCCATGTGTTAATACCAGCCCCTAGGGGAGGTCAAATCTCCACACCTTTTCATCTGGACAACGGGCGTGGGGCAACGCGTAAAAAAACGCGGTTTCAAACGGGGTATATACCCCACAATCCATTTTAATTTAGGAGGTAAACGATTATGGCAACATCAACAACTTATAATAGAGCGTTTTGGAATGTTATGAAAGGAAAAGAAGAAAATAATCAAAATCTAAGCGAGGGCTTTGATAATGCAGGAGCCTATGTCGCACCAGACGAGTTCCGAGAAGGCTTTAACACTGCTTTGGCAAAGGAGAATATATTCCGCAGATTTGCTACTGTTATCAATCTATCTTCTGCAGAAGGTAAAATTCAAGCGGTATCCTCAACGGGTACAGCAGATTGGGTTGAAGACGGGGATCCAATCCCCGAAAGCGCCGATACATTTACACAGTTTCTGGTGAAATCATACAAGCTGGCATCTCTTGTCAAGCTAAACCGCTCATTCGTCACCGATATTAACTTTAATCTTGAAAAGTATCTGATGAGTGATTTTGCGAAGCGTTTTGGCAAGGCTGAGGAAAATGCATTACTTAATGGAAATGGCACAACACAGCCAACAGGTATCCTTACAGCAGATGCAGATGTAACTACAGCAGATAGTGCTGCCATCTCTTTTGACGAGATTATCTCTCTGTATTTTTCATTAAAAGATGAATACCGAAATAACGCTGTGTTTATCATGCACGATAATACAGCTATGCTTCTTAGAACCCTTAAGGATACAAGCGGCAGTTATCTGTGGAATCCTTCAGATAACACCATCTTCGGAAAGCCTGTAGTTACCTCTCCATATATGCCTACAGTATCAGCAGGAGCAAAAAGCCTTGTATTTGGAGATTTATCATACTACTGGCTGATTGAACGTCAACCAATAACGATAAAAAAATTAAGTGAGTTATATGCATTGCAGGGGCAAATTGGCTTTTCTGCTTACGAGAGATTGGATGGCAAGCTAATTCAACCGGATGCTCTGAAAATATTACAAATAAAAGCTTAAATAATGGATTAGCACTGGATCATTGATTCGGTTCAGTGCCAGTTCCTTCAAAACATCGTACAGGAGGTCACGATATGGAAAACCAAATTAACAGTCGCACAACCAAATCCGATATTGGAGGTACGGTCTATGTGGTGGAATCACGAATAAGTGTTTCAGCAAAGGAAAGTGCATATTCCAAGCTGAAACGACTGATTACAGTCAACGCAAAAAGCCTTTCAAAGTTATCAGATAGTTCAAATAAATCCACGGAAATCAACTCGACTTCTTCAAGGTAGTACGGTAATATACATAGTGCTAAACCGCTTGAAGACTGTCGGAAATGGAGGAGAAAAATGAATAGACAGTCAACATTTAGCACTATACGTAAATCAACAATAGCATTTGAAGAAGCGAAAATTACTGCTCTTTACTGCAGGCTTTCCCGTGATGATGAGCTTGCAGGAGACAGCAACAGCATAGTAAACCAGAAGACAATTCTAAAAAAATATGCTGAGGACAACGGTTTTCGCAACATCGAATTTTATGTGGATGATGGGGTCAGCGGTACAACTTTTGATAGACCAGACTTTAACCGCATGATTGCAGATGTAGAGTCCGGTAGAATTGGAACGATTATCATTAAGGATATGTCCCGCTTCGGCAGGGATTACCTCAAAGTAGGCTATTACACAGAGATTATGTTTCCTGAAGCAGATGTACGATTCATTGCTATTAACAACGGTATTGATAGTGCAAACCAAGCAGACAGTGACTTTACACCGTTTCTTAACATTATTAATGAATGGTATGCTAAGGATACTAGCAAGAAAATCCGTGCTGTGTTCAAATCCAAGGGACAGTCCGGTAAACCACTCTGCACCAATCCGCCTTACGGTTATATTAAAGACCCTGAAGATAAGTTGCACTGGATAATAGATGAGAAAGCCGCCGAAGTGGTCAGAGATATTTTCCGACTGTGCATGGCTGGTTTTGGACCCACGCAGATAGCAAAGCAACTTGAAAAGCGATGCATTGATACACCTACGGTTCATCTTCGCAAAATGGGTATTAACACTCCAGCAAGACCACCAGAAAATCCATATGCTTGGTCGGCTCGTACCGTAGCAGATATTTTGGCTAAAATGGAATATCTAGGTCACACGGTGAATTTCAAGACTTCTAAAAAGTCATATAAGAGCAAAGTCAAGATATTGAACAATCCAGAAGATTGGCTAGTTTTCAAAAATACCCATGAAGCAATTATTGATGAGGGGACTTGGGAAACAGTGCAGAAAATTAGAGATGGCAAGCGAAGACCATCACGATTAGGTGAAATGGGAATGCTTTCTGGCATGATGTTCTGTGCCGACTGTGGTGCAAAGCTGTATCAGGTTAGAGGCAAGGGATGGACACACGATAAGGAATATTTCGTTTGTGCGACTTACCGCAAGAAAAAGGGTATGTGCAGTTCACATCAGATACGTAATGTTGTAGTGGAACAGCTTTTGCTAGAAGATTTAAGACGTGTAACCTCCTTTGCCAAAGACCATGAACAGGAATTCATCCGTATAGTTATGAATAATTCAGAAAAGGAACTTGCCAAAGAACTCCGCCAAAGTCAAAAGGAATACGAACAAGCACAGACTCGCATTGCTGACATAGACAAAATCATTCGAAAGCTATATGAAGACAATGTGATGGGCAAAATTCCCGAAGAGCGTTTTTACAAGATGTCGGCTGAATATGAAACCGAGCAGAAGGCACTGGAAGAAAGGATAACCAAATTAAAGCATACCATTGATACAGTAAATGAACAGTCCCTCAATACCGACCGCTTTTTGGCACTGGTTAAAAAGTACACAGAAATTACAGAATTGGATGCAGAGATTATTCGAGAGTTCATTGACAAAATTATAGTATTTAAGGCTGAAAAGGTAGATGGCCGCAGAACTCAGCGGATTCAAATTTTCTATAACTGCATTGGCGCTATCGACTTACCAAAATAAACGAAAAAACGGCATAGCCGAATATCAACGACTATGCCGAATTTTTCAGGAATTATAAATCCCTATCTGACCGCTCCTAACGGCCGCCTTTTTTCGATTTCATTGATCTTTTATCCTGCCTTGAATTACAAGGAAGCTTCACGTTTTACCGCGATTTCATATTCGGCTCAAAAAACTGCCATCCGGTTACCCGGCAGCAATTACTTCGTATAAGGAAGGGTAAACACGTTTAGGAACTGCTCGGAAAGCACGTCGTATTCGTTGTGCGCCAAAATATACGCCTTTCCGCGCTTCCCCATTGCCTCCAACTCCTCCTTCGGCATAGCGGCCAGTTTTAGCGCCGCCTGTGCAATCGCGCCGCTGTCCTCCGGCGGAATGGAAATGCCGCAGTTCGCGTCCGCAACCATATCGTTCGGCGCTTCAATCGCAAAAATGACCGGCTTAGCCGCCATCATATAGTCCATCAGCTTATTGGGGCTAACGCCAAACCGGAACAAGGGCTGGCGCTGCAAGCCGACATAGAGCGCGTCCATCTGGTTCAGCAACTCCGGCACCTGACCGCGCTGAACCGGCTCCAACAGTTCGACCGTATCACTCAAATTGAGGTCGACAACCTTTTGCTTCAAGCGTTCGCGTTCCGGGCCGGGGCCAACCAGCAGCAGCTTGATTTTTTTCCCGCGCAGCTGCTCGCCCGCTTCCACAAAGCTGTCCAGCGCATTTGCGATTCCGTGCGCACCGGTGTAGCCAATCAGGAAATATCCCTCATCGTGGTAGCGCTTCAGCTTTTCCGCGTAAACCGGGGGCTGTGCCATTGGCTTTTCCCAGTCGCCCTTCACGATTCCGTTCGGAATGCAGATGAATTTTTCCGGGCTCATGCCGTGTTCTACCATATGCTCTTTGGCATTCGGCAGAAGGGATACCACATAATCGCTGTGCTTGTAGCAGTAATTTTCGCCTGCCTGCATCACCATAATGAACGGGTGCTTCGGGCTCATGCCCCCCAGTTCAATCGGACTGAGCGGCCAAAGGTCGTGCACCTCGTAAATCAGCATACCGCCGTATTTTTTTTTCATTCGGTGTGCGGGGTAAATATCGAGTGGATAAGTAGAGGACGCGATAATAGCGTCCGGTTTGCCCTGCACGGTAATTTGATCCGAGTATTTGTAAAGCCCGCGCAGAAAAGAAAGCATATTCTTTATTCGGCCTATCCCGTTGCCTTCATACTTCGGGCCGGAAATCCAGAAATAGCGGATTCCGTCAATGGTTTCCTCCATGGTCGCGTTTCCCTGCAGATCAGGATTTTTCGTGCGCAAATGGGAATAAGAGCTTGCTACCATGGTAACGTTATGGCCGGCTGCCGCCCAGCGCTTTGCCATGAAGTATGGGCGGAACTCCATGCCGTGCCGGTCGGAACCGGCGTAATGGTTGATATAAATGATGTTCATTAATGGCACCCCATGTTCAGGCTTCGGCCAGAGCCGCGGCAATTTTTTCCGACGCTTTTCCGTCGCCGAACGGCATACTGTCGCGCGCGGCGGGATCCGGCACGGTATGCATGGCCTTTTCATAAATATCTTCCGTGGTCAGCTTAGCAAGCACATTCCAGTTTCCGTTCAGTGTTTCCACCCATTCGGTTTCCTGCCGGAGCGTAATGCACGGAACATTCATAAACCATGCTTCCTTTTGCAGCCCGCCGGAATCGGTCAGCACCTGGCACGCACCAGAGGTTAAAAGCAGCATTTCCAAATAGCCCACCGGGTCAATCAGCTGAATGTTTTGGAAGCCCTGCTTGGCAATGGCCTCCTCCGCAAGTGGTCTGGTTCTGGGGTGAATAGGCAGCACGACCCGCTGAGGCAGCTGCTCAAATGCCTGGAAAATCCGAATAATGGCTTCCAGACCGCCGTCGGTTGTTTCCGCACGGTGAAGCGTTGCCAGCCGGTACTGCTTCGGTGCAATGCCCAGCTGGTCGTAAATGGCTGTTTTCTGCGGATTTGCCTGCGCCATCTTTAAAAAGTGCAGAACGGAATCCAGCATCACGTCGCCGCTGATGCTAACGCCTTTGGTGATACCCTCTTTTTTCAGGTTGTCCACCGCGGTTTGGGTCGGGCAGAACAGCCAGTACGAAATATGGTCGGTCAAAACGCGGTTCTGTTCCTCCGGCATGCGCATATTATAGGAGCGCAGTCCGGCCTCCACATGGGCCACCGGAATGTGCAGCTTAGAAGCCGCCAGCGCACCCGCCAGCGTGGAGTTTGTATCGCCGTAAACCAGCATGATGTCCGGCTTTTCCTTCAGAATCACGTCTTCAATTTTCATCAGCATTTCGCCGGTCTGGTGCCCATGCGAACCGGAGCCGACGCCCAGATTGTAAGCGGGGTGTGGAATGGAAAGTTCCTCAAAGAATACGTCGGACATATTGCGGTCGTAATGCTGGCCGGTGTGCACAATCACCTCCGTACACACGGATTTGAGTGCCTGTGACACGACGGAGGCCTTGACAAACTGCGGTCTGGCGCCCACCACGGTAACAATTTTCATTTTCATTTTCCCCATTTACTCTGACTTTATCTTACTTTTACGTCCGCACTGCTCATGTCGAGCGTGGAGAAGCTGAGGCCGTCGAATTTAACTGCCTGACCGGTCTTCTGGGACTTGTATGCGGCAAGAATAATCTTCATGGCTTTAATGCCCTCGGTTCCGCTGACCAGCGGATCGGTGTGCGTGTTGACCGCATTGATATAGTTGGCGTAAAGCTGGTTGTGACCGCTTCCGTAAACATCCTTCGGGTCGGTTCCGGCCAGCTTGGCCACGCGTTCGTCCTGCTCTGCGGGGGTTTCAAAGTTCCAAGTTTCCACACGGTTCACGGCAAGGCCGCCGATGACCGCCGCACCGGTCGCACCGAAAATGGAAAGAGTTTCCTCCAGGTTTTTCGGGTAAACGCAGGCAGTGCCTTCCACAATGCCGATCGCGCCGTTCTTGAAGCGGATCAGAATGGAGCCAAAATCCTCTGCCTCAATGTCGCGCAGGTAGTTGCCGGTCATAGCCATAATGGTATCCGGTTCACCGCCCAGGCTCCACTGGAGCAGGTCAATGTTGTGGATGCACTGGTTCATCAGCGTGCCGCCGTCCTGCGCCCAGGTGCCGCGCCACGGGGCCTGCTGATAGTAAGGCATGGTGCGGTTCCACAGAATGCGCGCCGTACCGTTGACCAAACGGCCGAAGCGGCCATCCTCCAGCGCCTTATGCAGCTCCTGAATCGGCGCATTGAAGCGGTTCTGGTGGCAGACACCCAGCGTAACGCCGTTTGCCTTTGCTTCGCGGATCATTTGCTCCGCGTCGGCGGTGTTCAGCGCCATCGGCTTTTCCACCAGCACGTTTTTCTTATGGTGAATGCAGTACAGCGCAATTTCCGCGTGGTAGCCGCTTTCGGTCGCAATGGAGCAGCAGTCGATTTTCTGCTCATCCAACGCTTTTTTGTAATCGGCGTATACCAGCGGTTTTACACCGGTCGCCTGAAAATAATCGTTCGCTTTCTTTTCCGCGTTTTCCAGAACCGGGTCGCACACCACGGCAAGCTCCATCGTTTCCTGATTAGCAATCGCGGCGGCGATATGGTTTTTGGAAATTCTTCCGCAGCCGATCAATGCAAAGCGTAATTTACTCATTCTGTAATCCCCTTTGATTGTGTTTTCTTCTATTCTGAATCACGGTTCCGGAAAACATTCGCATCCGGCCGATTCACACAAAATTCCCCCGTTATTTTCAACGGGGGAAACGGTCATTATAACAGTTCAATGTTGGAACGGTCTTTTACGTCCTTCATCGCATTGCGGGTATCGAACACCGCTTTGGAAAGCTTCTGAATCCGTTCGTAATTGAAGCACGAATGCGCCGTGCAGATGATTACGATATCAGCACTTTGCAGCAGCTCATCGGTCAGTTCCTTTTCGCCGGTGTGTACCTGACCCTTGTGGCGGTATTCCGGAATAAAGGGATCGTAGAATACTGTATTCGCTCCTTGCTTAATGAGCAGGTCAACCACGTTCAGTGCCGGGCTTTCGCGGTAATCGTCGATATCCGCTTTGTAGGCAACGCCAAGCACAAGCACCTTTGCGCCGTTCATAGCGGTTTTATTCCGATTCAGGACCTTCATGGCGCGGTCCACAACGTATTCCGGCATTCCGGTGTTAATTTCGCCGGAGGTTTCGATCAGACGGGTGTGGTAGTCGAATTCACGCGCTTTCCAGGTCAGGTAGAACGGGTCAAGCGGAATGCAGTGACCGCCGAGGCCCGGGCCGGGATAAAACGCCTGGAAGCCGTACGGTTTGGTCTTCGCCGCTTCAATGACTTCCCACACGTTGATGCCCATGCGATGGCAGATGATAGCCATTTCATTCGCAAGGCCGATGTTGATGTTGCGGTAGGTGTTCTCCAGCAGTTTTTCCATTTCCGCAACCGCCGGGGAAGAAACCTCGTAAACGCCGCCTTCCAGCACATTGCGGTACAGGGAAGCCGCTAGTTCCGTAGAATCCTTACCGACGCCGCCCACTACTTTCGGGGTATTCTTCGTCTTGTACTGCTTGTTGCCGGGATCCACACGCTCCGGGGAGAATGCAAGGTAGAAGTCCTCGCCGCATTTCAGACCGCTTGCTTCCAGGATCGGCAATAAAAGCTCTTCCGTGGTGCCCGGGTAAGTGGTGGATTCCAGAACCACAACCATGCCCTTATGCACATACTTCGCAACGGACTCTGTCGAGCCCTTCACATAGCTGATATCCGGCTGCTGATATTTATCCAGCGGAGTCGGAACGGCAATGGCAACCGCATCTACATCCTTAATAAAGGAAAAGTCGCTGGTTGCGGAAAGCTTGCCGCTTTCTACGACATTTTTCAGTGTATCGCCGACGATGTCGCCGATATAGTTATGACCGGCGTTCACCGCGTCCACTTTTTTGGCCTGTACATCAAAACCGATGGTTTTGTACCCTGCCTTGGCAAACTCCACGGCAAGCGGAAGGCCGACATAGCCCAAACCGACGATACCGACGACAGCGGACTTGTCTTGAATTTTATTCAATAGCTCTGTTTTTACGTTTGACATTGAAAATTCTCCTTGTATTCAAATATTCTCAAAGATTTTGAATCGTATTACAGATATAATCAATTACCTCTTCCGTAATATAGCCGTGCATCGGCAGGCTGAATACCGTTTCACTCAGATGCTCGCAAACCGGCAGGTCACCCTTTTTCCATCCGAGCGGCTTGTACACCGTTTGCAGGTGAAGCGGCTTCGGGTAATAAATGATGATCGGCACACCGGCCGCCTTAAGACCGTCTATCATTCTGGTGCGTTCCTCAGGTGTTTTCGCCTGCACTGTGTAATAACCGAAGCTGGATGTGAAGCCTTCTTTTAAAACCGGGGTTTGAACTTTTCCGTGAATCCCCTTCGCGTAACGGTCGGCCGCCCAGTTGCGGTGCTCCGTTTCCCCATCGAACGCGCGCAACTTCGGCAGAAGAATCGCCGCCTGCAGCGTGTCCAAACGGGCGTTCAACCCAAGACGAACATTGTCGTATTTAAAGGAACCCTTTCCATGGACGCGCAGGGAAACCAAAAGCTGATACAGCTCTTCGTCGTCGGTGAAAATCGCGCCGCCGTCGCCGTAACAGCCGAGCGCCTTGGCTGGGAAAAAGCTGGTTGCGGAAACATCGCCGAACGAACAGGCCTTTTTGCCGTGAATGGTTCCCCCAAAACCCTGTGCTGCGTCTTCCATCAGCTTCAGGCCGTACTTTTTGCAAATCGGTTCAATCGCCGGAAAATCCGCCGGCTGACCAAACAGATCCACTGGAATAACCGCTTTTGGTTTTAGTTTGCCCTCCTGGAGCGTCTTTTCAATCATGTGCTCCAAAGATTTTGGGTCCATATTATAGGTTTGCGGATCGGAATCACAAAAAACCGGAGTGGCCCCTGTCAGGCTGACCACTTCCGCCGTGGCGAAAAAGGTAAAGGCAGGAACAAAAACCGCGTCACCCGCTCCGATGCCCCATGCCATAAGCGGCAGCAAAAGCGCATCTGTGCCGTTGCTGGTGCTGACGCAGTATTTCCGCCCGGTATAGCGGCAGAGCTCCTGCTCCAATTCCTCTACCTGCGGGCCGGAAATGAAACGGCATCCGGCAATTACATCGGCAATGCCCTGATCGATTTCCGGTTTTAAATGCTGATATTGTGCTCCAAGATCGTTAAACTCTATTTTTTGCATATTTTATTTTTCCTCCTCAAGGCCGTTTTCGCCTTGAACGTATCTTCTACCGCACTTCGGGCAGACCAGATTTTCATCCAGCTTTTCGCCGCATTCACAAGCCCAGCCGCGCTGGCGCGCCGGCGTACCCATCATAATAGCATGGTCGGGAACATCCTTTGTCACAACGCTCCCAGCGGCGATAAATGCATTTTTCCCAATCCGATGCCCGCATACGATTGTGGCGTTCGCACCGATGCTGGCGCCTTCCCCCACCGGTGTGTGGGCATAAAACTGAGCGCCTCGCTGGGGATATTTGCACCGCGGGCGCTGTACGTTTGTAAATACCATGGAGGGGCCGCAGAAGACGTAATCGCCCAATTCAACCCCCTCGTAAACGGAAACATTGTTCTGAATTTTGCAGTTGTTTCCGATTGTCACGCCCGGCGCAACAAAAACATTCTGGCCGATGGTACAGTTCTGGCCGATGGTGCAGTCCGAGCTAATATGACAGAAATGCCAAATCTTTGTGCCCTCGCCCACCTCGGCGCCGCTGTCCACACAGGCGGTCGGATGCGCAAAATATTTTTTTGAGTCTTCCACAGCATAACCACCGTTTCTATTGCTATTCGATTATCATTTTCTATACACCGAAACCATGCAGGAAGGCAAAACGAAGCCTTTCCGCTCAATTCCATAGCATTTAGTATTATATCCCTATCGTATCCTTTAGTCAATAATCGGCGTCAGAATACGATTGACATTAGATATCAATCGTATTAGAATTTACATAGTTTTCTTGGGCAAAAATGATAAATAGGACGAAAAAAGATATAAAAAGAGGTTCTGAAATGAGTAAGTTTGTTACAAGAGAAAAGTTCATCCCCTACAATCTTCCCGACCTGACCGAAGCGGAGATTAATGAAGTCACTGACACGCTGCGGTCCGGCTGGATTGCAAAGGGACCGCGCACCAACCAGTTTGAAAAAGATTTCGCCGCCTATGTTGGCGCGAAATACGCGGTGGCCATGAACTCCTGCACTGCCGCGCTGCACGTCGCCCTGCTTACACAGGGAATCGGCGCAGGGGATGAAGTCATCACCACACCGATGACGTTCGCTTCCACCGCCAGCACCATCATCCACACGGGCGCAACCCCGGTCTTTGCCGACATCGATTATAAAACCGGCTGTATTGACCCGGATGAAATTGAGAAAAAAATCACCTCAAAAACGAAGGCCATCGTCCCGGTTCATTACAGCGGGCAGGTCTGCGACCTGGACCGGATTTACGAGATTGCCCGGAAGCATAACCTGTTTGTTTCCGAAGATGCCGCACATGCGCTTTGCAGCCGCTACAAAGGCAGGCTAATCGGCAACAAGCTGATGGGCACCGCCTCTTACAGCTTTTACGCAACCAAGAACCTTGCCACCGGCGACGGCGGAATGCTGGTGACGGACGACGAAGAAACCGCGCGCAAGGCACGCATCTTCTCCGGCCAGGGCATGAGCAAAAACGCATGGAACCGCTACGCACAGGGCGGCACCTGGAAATACGATATCTGTGAGCCCGGCTTTAAGTATAATATGTTCGACATCCAGGCAGCCCTTGGCCTGCAGCAGCTGGCGCGGCTAAACGAAATGCAGGCGAAAAGACTGAAAATCGCCGAACAGTACAACGCGGAATTTGCCAAAATTGACGGCGTAGAACCACCCTTCGTCCCGGACTACACCACACACAGCTGGCATCTGTACGTCCTCCGCATTCTCCCTGAAAAGCTCACCATTGACCGCGACCAGTTCATTGTGGAGCTGAACAATCGCAATGTGGGCACCAGCGTTCACTTTATCCCGGTTACGTATATGAGCGCCTATACCAATCGGTTTGGCTTTAAACAGGGCGATTTCCCGAACTGCGAAAAGCATTTCGAACGGATTATTTCACTTCCTCTGTACCCGACCATGAAGGACGAGGAAGTTCAGTACGTGATCGACGCGGTACGCGACATCGTGGAGAAATTTCACAAATAAAGCGATCCCGCAGCAAAACCAATCTACGCAAAAAGCAGCCTGCACCGCAGAAATGCGGTGCAGGCTGCTGCTTTATTCGGACTAAAAAGTATACTCAGTTTTCTTTGTTCGCGTGATAAATCATCAGCAGTCCATCCAGCAAAAGTGTATCACAGAAATGAATGCTGTGTCGGCAGTGACGGATAATTTCTTTCGACAGCCCGCCGGTGGCCACCACGTGGCACCTTTCCCCAACTTCCGCTTCCATGCGTTCCACCATTCCGTCAATCATGCAGGCCGTACCGTAAATAATGCCGGAACGCATGCAATCAACGGTGTTGTCGCAAATCGTTTTGCTGGGCGCTTTCAGGCTGATGCTGGGCAGCTGAGCCGTCCGGTGGGTCAGCGCATCCAGGGAAATACCGACACCTGGATAGATGCATCCGCCGAGCATATTCTTTTCCCGGTCAAGCAAGACAAAAGTCGTGGCGGTGCCCATGTCTAAAATAATGGTCGGTCCATTAAACATGCTGGCGGCGGCCTCACAGCCGACAATCAGGTCGGCGCCGGTCAATTCCGGCTGCTGTACTTTTATTTTCACATTCGTTTTTGTTTGCGGCCCCACACAGATTGGATTCACATTGGTCAGCTTGCGCACAGCGCGCACAATCGCGGTATTCACAGGAGGAACCACGGAACTGATGGCGCAGCCTTCGATGTTCTTCATGGCCACACCGTTGATGTCTAAAATATCCCGCAGTTCAATCGCATACTGGTCTTCCATGCGGGAGCTGTCCGTCGCCATGCGCGAAACAAAACGCAGTTTGTCATGATCGTATACACCGATTGTAATGTTGGTATTTCCAATGTCTAATGTTAAAATCATTGATTTTCCCCCACATGGTTAGCCGTTGATTTTTCCTGATTGGCCCATAGTCAAATCGGTTGCAACCGACTCTTGTTCTATGCCGTAACTCAGCGTTTTTTCAAAGTCAAAATGACCGTCGACAATTTGACTATATTATAACATAACCCACAGATTATTCAAGATTGTTTGATACTTTTTTAACAGGGCCTTGTATTTACTTACATTTTCCTTTATAATCTGTTAGGAAATAGCAAAATCTATCGATAAACGGAAACAGCGACGCGCTGTTTCCGTTTATCGATAGATTCCAAAAGTTCCGTATGAACCGGGAGGCTTATTCGAATCCCGTGCCGTTCTGTGGCAAGCTGTTACGTGATCAACCGAATTACGAGCAATGCGCATTGGTAAAAAAGAGCGGAACAGTACCATGCCGTTGCAAACTGGTAGGCGGCGCTCAACGCCGCCCATTTTATGCTGCCTGTTTCACGCCGGATGGTGCTCAGCGCCGCCACACACGGGGTATAAAGCAGCACAAAAATTAGGAAAGAGCACGCGCTCAGCGGAGTAAAGCTTCGCTGAAGCAGCGCCACGGCATTTCCCGCGCTGAGTACCCCGATAGTGCTGACAATGGATTCTTTGGCAACCAGCCCTGTTAAAAGCGCAACGGCAGGCTCCCACGAGCCGAAGCCGCACAGCGTAAAAACTGGGGCAATCAGTCTGCCGCCTTCCGCAAGGATACTTTGGGTGCTGTCCGTTGTCATCCGAAAATCGACGGTCAGGGACTGCAAAAGCCAAACCAGCACGGTTGCCGCAAACACGGTGGTGCCGGCTTTCTGCAGAAAATCCACTATTCTTCGCTTTACGTGAAGCCAAACGCTTTTCGGCGTAGGAAGCCGGTAATCAGGCAGCTCCATCACAAATGGGGCGGGTTCCCCTTTTAGAACGCTTTTTTTCAGCAGCAGCGCCGAAAGGATTCCCATACAGACGCCGAACAGATAAAGCAAAAACGTGACAAGCGGCTGCGCACCTACAAAAAAGGCGGCAATCACCATGGTATACACCGGCGTTTTGGCGCTGCAGGACATAAACGGCGTAATCAATATGGTAAGGCGCTTATCTTTTTCCTGCTCCAGAATACGGGTTCCCATCACGGCCGGAACCGTACAGCCAAACCCCATGAGCAGCGGCACAAATGCGCGCCCCGAAAGCCCGATTCTGCGCATGGGTGCGTCCATAATAAACGCGGCGCGCGCCATGTATCCGCTGTCTTCCAGCAAAGACAGCAGAAGAAACAGAAGTAAAATCTGGGGAAGGAATTTCAGCACCGCGCCGACCCCGGCGAGGATTCCGTCCAGCACCAGACTTCTGACCCAAGTGGATACGCCCGCGGCGCGCAGCACTCCGTCAACCGCCGGGGAAACTACTTTTGCGAGAAAAGTTTCCACCCAGTGCACAGTCATGGACCCCACGGAGCCGAAGGTCAACCAGAAAATACCGAGAATCACCGCAAAAAATAGAGGAATTGCCAAAAAGCGGTTGGTTGCAACCGCATCAATAATTTCTGTTCTGGTTCTGGATGCGGAAGGTCTCTTGTGGACCGCCGCTTTCATCAGATTTTCAATATAATGGTAGCGGGCATCTGCTATTTCCAGGTCCGGGTCCCGCCCATGCGGCGGCAAAACGCGGTGTCGGCGCGTTATTGGGGCCTCCCGTACAGCCATGGCCGCACGCTGCAGTTCCTTTAATCCAATTCCTTTTGCCGCAGAAACCGGAACCACCGGAATTCCGGTTAGGGCGGAAAGCAGCGGGCAGTTAATCCGGTCGCCTCGGCGCTCCGCAACATCCATCATGTTCAGCGCCAGCACCATGGGGCGGCCCAGCTCCATCAGCTGGGTGGTCAGGTAAAGGTTCCGCTCTAAATTGGAAGCATCTGCAATGTTGATGATGACATCCGGCTTTTCTTCCCGCAGAAACCGTTCTGCGATAGCTTCTTCAGGAGAATAAGCCGCTAAAGAATAAATGCCGGGCAAATCGACCAAATCAATTTCCCGCTGATTAATCAGCAAGCGGCCGATTTTCTTTTCTACCGTAACCCCCGGCCAGTTCCCAACCTGAGCGGAAGCCCCGGTCAGTGCGTTAAAAAGCGTTGTTTTCCCACAGTTCGGGTTTCCAACCAGTGCAAAGGTCAGCGTTTTTGATTCTTCACGGTTCATTGGTATCCTCTAATGTAAAAACAGCCGCACGGCAAGCGCCGATATGATACATGCTGTAAAATCAGCAGTCAAAGCGGCTGGGATGGTGTGCCGCGTTTTTTTCACCGACACCGCGCCGTAATACACCGCAATGGCATAAAATGTGGTTTCTGTAGAACCGGACAGCACGGAGGCGACGCGGCCGATCAGGCTTTCTGTACCATATTTCTCGAAAATTTGAGTCAGAATGGCGGTAGCTCCACTGCCTGAAATAGGTTTAATCAACACCAGCGGCATCACCTGCTCAGGCAGTCCGAGAAAATGTGCCACTGGCGCCAGAAAAGAAGAAAGCAAATCCAGTGCGCCGGACGCATTCAGCATGGAAACCGCCATCATTAAGCCAATTAGCGAGGGTAGAATCGAAATGGTCGAGGAAATTCCCTCTTTCGCCCCGGAAAGGAACGTATCAAAAACCGGCACTTTGCGGTACAGGCCAAATGTAACAATCAGAAAAACCGAAAGAGGGATGACAAACACTCCCAGCTTATCCACTTTAAAGACCATCCTCTCGCTGTCGGACGGAAGTTCGGGCCGGTCATGCACGGCCAAATTTCCTCCGTGTTCTTACGGGAAAGAACAAATCCGCCCGTTGAAACGCTTATTTTTCAAACTTTCGCCCCTCCAGCACCTTGGCCACAATGATTCCGGCGGCAAGCGCGCAGACGGACGTAAACCAAACGGCGGGCACAATGTCGAACGGATTTGGTGAACCGTATTTGGCACGGAGCGTTCCCATGTAAGTTGGTATAATTTGCAGGGACGCTGTATTGATCACCACAAACATTGCCATGGAATTATCCGCCGTCTGAGTTGGGTTCCGTTTTTTCAGTTCTTTCATTGCTGCAATGCCGAGCGGTGTGGCGGCGTTTCCAAGCCCCAAAAGGTTTGCTGTGATATTCATGCAGATGGCTTTGAGTGCAGGTCCGCCCTTTTCGCAGTCAGGGAACAGGTGCTTAGTCAGCGGGTGCAAAAGGTTCGACAGAATTCTGGTAATTCCGCCCGCATCCGCAATTTTCATCAATCCGGTCCATGCGCACATCATGCCCATCATGGTTATGGTCAGGTCCACTGCGTTGGAAGCGCCGTTCATTACGGCGGCGGAAAGCTGCGGAACACGACCGGTAAAAAATGCGCAAAGCACGCTGATCAGAATCAGCACCGCCCAAATATAATTCAGCAAAAGCCCACCTCTTTTTCCGGATTTTCGTTAATATCTATGCATTTCGCGCTTGTCCTAGTACAAATTCCGTCATTTTGTAAAGCCTCAAATTATTGACATAATTGGAAAATTATACTATAATTATCCAGAAATACGACATTTACCGCAAGATTTAGAATGAAAGAAGATGAATCAGAGTGAAATCAATTGGAATCGTAAGAAAAGTTGACGAACTTGGACGAATTGTGCTTCCAAAAGAACTTCGGATGACACTGAACATAAACGAGAAAGATCCGTTGGAAATTTTTGTTGACGACAATGGCCGGATTATTCTTAACAAATACGAACCGGCTTGTGTTTTCTGCAATAGCATGAATGAAGTGACCAATTTTAAAGGCCACAACGTCTGCAAGGAATGCATGAAAAAAATTGCCGGTTTAATCGACGAATAAGCCTGGATGAAACATAAAAAAGCCGCCCATTAGAGGGTGCGTCTAAGGGATTTTTAATCCCAGAAATTATCGGCATAGTTTGGTATGTAGTTACCGGCTATGCCGATTTTTCATTCTTTGTGGTTGATGCAGAAACCGGTGGTTCAAATTCACCAATGCAGTTCCAAACAATTTTAATACGCTGTACCCGTCTGCCATCAATACGCTCTGCTTTGTACACATAGATTTTTTCAACGAACTCCCGGATAATTTCCGCTGTGAGTTCTTTTATGTCGGTATACTTTCTTACTAGAGATAGGAAGTGGTCAATATTGAGTGCGCTTTCTTTTTCCTCTATCATAATGGATTTCAGTTCGGCTACTCTGTTTTCAAGGGTATGCTGTTCAGTTTCATAGTTTGCGCTCATCTTTGCAAAACGCTTATCAGATATTTTACCCTCGATATTATCTTCATAAAGTTTTTGCATTATTTCATCTAACTTTTTGATACGAGACTGTGACTGTTCTAATTCTCGTTTGCTATCACGCAAACTTTTGTCAAGCTCTGTCCTTGTTTTCTTGGTTACTAATTCCACAAATTCTTGCTCATAATTTTTGGCAAAAGCTGTTACGCTACGAATACCATCAAGGAGTAATTCCTCTACCACCACATTGCGGATCTGGTGAGAACTGCAGCCGCCTTTTATCTTGCGGTAGGTGGCGCATACAAAATACTCCTTTTCATGCTCCCAACCGCGCCCACGCACTTGATACAGTTTGTTTCCGCAATCCGCACAGAACATCATTCCGGAGAGAAGCGGCATTTCACCCATCGGTGTGAGCCTGCGTCTGCCATCCCTGATTCTCTGTACTACTACAAATACAGATTCCTCAATAATTGCTTCGTGGGTATTCTCGAAAATCATCCACTCTGACGGGTCGTTTTTCATCTGCTTTTTCTGCTTATAGGACTTACGGTAAGTTTTGAAATTAACCGTATGGCCTAAATACTCCTGCCTTGAAAGCATATGAACTATAGTGCTGCCTCGTCAGACATAATCATCGTCATGGCCTCTGTTGTCCGGAATATTGATTCCGTTTTTCTTGGCATGAGCCGTTGGATTCATAATCCTGCGCTTAGTGAATTCCTTGGCTATCTGCGAAGGGCCATACCCTTGCATACATAAGTGGAATGCTTCGCGTACCACCTTAGCGGCTTCTTCATCGACTATCCATCGTGTCTTATCATCCGGGTCTTTGATATAGCCGTAAGGCGGATTGGTGCAGAGCGGCTTGCCGGACTGCCCTTTTGACTTGAAAACGGCGCGTATTTTCTTACTCGTATCCTTTGCATACCATTCGTTGATAATATTAAGAAACGGTGTAAAATCGCTGTCCTGTTGATCGGCACTGTCCACATTATTGTTTATTGCTATGAAGCGAATGTCAGAGCCGGGAAAGAGCACTTCAGTATAGTAGCCAACCTTTAGATAATCTCTTCCAAGACGGCTCATGTCTTTTACAATGATGGTGCCAATCTTGCCTTCTTCCACTTGTGAGATAAGGCGCTGCCAATCCGGGCGGTCGAAGTTCGTACCGCTATAGCCATCATCCACAAAAAACTCAGTATTTGTAAAACCGTTGTCATCAGCGTACTTCTGTAAAATGGTCTTCTGATTTTTTATGCTGTTAGAATCACCCTGCAACTCATCATCTCGTGAGAGACGGCAATACAGAGCGGTTATTTTATCGTTATTCCTCACAGCAGTATAAGACTGCCTGCTATTCATGTTTACCTCCTTTCCGACAGTCTTCAAGCGGTACTCTATGTTCCCGTACTGCCGCGAAGAAGTCAAGTTATTTTGATTAAGAAGCCTTATTTAATTCAAGCTTTGCTGTGTCGTTAAGTATCATGCGTTTCAGCTTGTCATAGGCAGTTTCTTTGGCAGTGCTGCTGACTGCTGATTCTATAATGTAGAGAGTATCACCGATTACCTTTTCGGTAACGCAGATGGTCTTCTCAGCCATAAGGCACTCCTCCTTTCTGACATTGGGGGTAGGGGGTAATTAATCCTTACACCCTTTCGATCGTGCAACGGGCGTGGGGTTTCACGCAAAAAAACGCGAATTCAAACGGGGTATTAAAGGAACAACCGGGATAAAATTCATATAATTGAAATAAATTTGGTGTGTATTTCATCTTGGGAACGTTCATTCTTTAGGAGAAAAGGCACAGCAGGATATTCCACTGTGCCTTTCCACCATATGTCTTAACCGTTGGTCTCGGTATTCATCTGAATTACCTTCACTGCCTCTTGGCGGATAAGTTTTCCGTCAATAAACTCAAAGGCAAGGTAACCTATCTGGTCGAGCAGGGCAAACTTCTCTGAGAGTGCCCTCACGCTGACAGGGCTTCTGCAGATGATCCAGTAGTAGCTGAAATCACCGAAGGCTATAGGCTTTGAATCAGACTCCATATCGGGCATAAACTCTGATATAAATACCTTTTTACCGAGGATGGTATCATCGCTGTCGCGCCAAAGGTAGTTTCCGGCTTCATCCTTCATTGTGCGAAGGGCAAGGGCTGTCTTATCGTTCATGAGCCATACAGCATTTTTGCGGTATTCCGGCTTCACAGAGAAGTACAAGCGGATTATATCATCATAGGTGATTTCATCGACGGAATAGGCAACCTCAGAGCCGTTTGCATCGTTTAAGATACCTGTCGGCATATGCACACCGGTACCGTTAATAAAGGCGTTGTCCTCAGCTTTGGCAAAGTTCCTGGCAAGGCGCTTTACAAGGTAGCTTTCGATGTCGAATGCGGCATCGCGGACAAAGTCCGAATTCATTTTTACAAGAGCAGCGAGTTTATGGCTTTCAACGGTGTACTGAGTGAAATCATTTAGTCCGTCAAAAACAGGGATAGTGCCGCCTTCCGGTACAAACTGCGCAAGGTCATCATATTCCTTTGCAAGGATGTGATAGCTGCCTTCATATACATTAAATGTTGTGCCGATTTTACGGAACAGGCTTTCGTTTTTGATGGCTGTTTCATATTTGTTATTTGTGGCATTTGGCATGACATAAGTACCTGTATCGCTGCTGCGGCCTTCGGAAAGTCCGGAATAATCGTTTTCCTTGCCGCGCATGGCATTCCAGAAGTGCTTACTGTATTCCGGCTGACCAGTATATACTCTGACTTCAGTATAATTCATGGCGTTCCCTCCTTAAATCTTATCGCAGAATGGACAGGCATAGAGACCGAGGTCATGGTAGCTGAGCGATCTTCCTACCTGTTTCAAGTGGTGGTGGCATTTCGGACACAGAATGTTATATGCCATAGCCCCTTCAATGGTGTGAGGATGCTTTGCATGGAGGCGGTATCGCAATTTTAACTTTCCTTTATCGTCTTCGATGACAACATCGGAAAGATGCAGGTCGCACATGTTATGGGCGAACTCATCGGAATAGTAAGTGTGCTGCGGTCGCAGCAAAGAGCCTTCCTTGTTCATTTTCATAAGCGGATAATTCATGATTTTTCCCTCCTCAAAATTAAGATGTTTAAATGCGGTTGATGATATTTCCTGTAGATTAATTGCTGAACGTTCGTCATGTTGAATCGTTATAACTGTTCCTCCCTCCAGTGATACTTCCGGTGACAGAAGTGACAGTTCAGTGACAGTAGTTTTGATGAACTGTCACGCTGAAAAGCGACTCGTAGCAAGGCTTTTATAGCTTAAGTGACAAAAATGACAGAACTTTTCATTTCATACTCACAACAGCTCATAATCCTTTCCTTGTTCTCTGTACAATTCCAAACTTTATTTTTCCCGCCAAGAAGTTTGAAAGACTGTCACTACTGTCACTTGTGGCTGGAAATCCTTGATATATGGGCTTTTTAACGGTGACAGTTGCCTGTGAGAACTGTCACTCGACTGTCACTTCTGTCACTTTAAGCAAGAAAATCCGTACTGTCATAGCCATAAGCCTTCTTGTACTGCTCCTTTGCCTCAATAGTGAGGGTGAGGTTTTTATAATAGGTGCCTTTATTGGTATGAACGGTCATCTCCTTAAAGGTGCAGCCGAGATGGGATGCCAATGTCTCTCTGAACTCTTTGGCTGTCTTGGCAAAGCCGTTATTGTTGTCATGGCACCATGCCCTGTAAACATCGTAGATGCGGCTTGTTGTAGCGGAATCATTAAACTTGCCTTCTGACCGCTCGCACATACATTCCTCATAGAAGGAGATCACAGTATTGTTCTCTGACATATATTGCTCTCTTGCAAGGCTTACACTGTCCGGTTCGGAAAAGCTGTACCCGTTTGCAATAACCAACTGCAGCGCCTTAACAGCCTTGTAGACGATGCCATCACGCTCGGCATACATTTTGTCAAGGAGTGTTTTGTCCTGCTTGTCCTTTGGAATGACATTAGGGCAGCGCACCACCATGATGCGGTCATAGACCCATTTGCCATCATCGCCGCCAAACTTGGGAAGTCTGTTCATGCAAAACCAGAGTAGCCCGTTGTAGGTGAACTCAAAGGCCTGCTGTCCTTTGAACTCAGCATATAGGCTGTCGCCGCCGGTTATTTTCTTAAATGTTTTCAACTCATCTACGGATAGAAAACTCATATCAGAGCTACCGGCAAGTCGTGTGCCGTAAATCGCGCCGGTGCCGAAACGCGCTTCAATCTCCTTAAGGTCGATTCCTATAAAGTTACCCTTGCCGAGCAACCGCTCTACAAGACTCTTTAGCTGAGATTTGCCGGTGTCGCCATCGCCAACAAGGAAAAGCGCTTTTTTCATTCGCCATCCCTTGATGTTGGAGATGCATACACCGATAAACTCAAGTAGCAGGTGTTCTATGGCCTTGTCTCCGTCTGTGAGGGTGCGCATATACCTGTCGAAGACCGGCGTGGGCGTTTCCCTTCCCGACCAGTTGCACGGAATCTGAATGGTGGAGAGGATATCCGGGGAGTGTGGTAGAAGAATGGCATTATCTGCAGTGATACGGAGCAGGCCATTCCTGAAGTTGATTAAATCCTCATCGGCATTTAGCTCTTCCTGGCTAACATAATTAAGGTCAGTGGTGATATGCTGTAAAGTTTCGCTGACGATGCCCATTCTCACAAGTTCCTCGTCATAATCCACGATGTACTGCTTGATAATGCCCATCAGCATATTGTCGGCATAGAACCGATAACAGCCGTTTTCGTAGACATATTTCAAAAGGCCCTGCTTTCCGTTATCCCTTACAAGCACATAGCAGAGGTGCTCGCGTACATACTTTGCAAGGAGCGGAACGCTGACATAAGGTTCACCGGTCTTTTCATGAAATTTGATGAAGTACGGATGCTCCATCCTGGATTTATGGAAAATGCCATGACAGGCATCGATACCGGCATTGATGGTGGATTCTCTGTAATCGTCACGCTCCCATTTTTCACGGTAGAGGGCAGAATTGCGGAAGATATCATCAATAGCAGCAGGATCAGGCCCGGTACGGAATGCAATCATTGCGCACAGTGCCGCGTCAGCCTCGGAGTGAGAGCTATATCCGGAGATATCTCCATCGTCATATAGTTTCTTGAACTTATCTCCGTTTTTCTGTTTGCGTAAGTTACAGACAATATCGAAATAGGTGCGGTCACCGTCACGTTTTTGGCTGTATCTTGCTTTCTTGGACTTCCTCATGTTCTTATCGAGAGTTAGCAAAATGGCTGCTGTGCTTTCTTTGAGCGGTTCATTCAGAATCACGTTACCGGTATAAGCTGCGAAGCGATTTGTAAGACCGCCTACATACAACTCCAGGTGATTGTTCGGGTTTTTCATATAGTATGCTTTATCTAACCTGGGATTGCCGTTTTTGTCTACATAAGTCGGTAGCTTTTCAAAATCACACTTACCGTAAATATGAATACCGTTTCCGCTGATGGAACGCTCGGTATAGGAGTTAAAACGTTCAAGCAGTATCTGTACGAAGGGATCTGTGATAGGCCTGTGGTCGATGTCAAGGAAGAAGTAGCCTTTAGGTATTACAAAACCTAAACCTGCAGCGCTCTGCTTCTTCAGTGAGATAAGTGCTTCGTCGTAGGTAACCCATGTGTGTCGGTATTTTTCATTAGTGCCTGTCGCCCCACCGCCAGCAGCAAAGGGAATTTTGTTGATACGGTTGCCATCCATTTCTTTGCGCCAAAGAAACCATATCTTCATAACCATCAGTTCCTGTATTGCGTTTGCCGTTTTGTCCACCTCCTCTCCGCTGCATTTTGTGCTGCCATTATTCGTTCGCCGAGTTTATGACCAGCCACTCCTTAAAAGCTTCAACCGGAATCAGGATTCTCGTACCAACTCGTATGACTGGAAATCCCGGCTTTTTAACAAGTTCGTAGGCCTTCGGCAGACTAATGCCCATCTGTGCTGACAGTTCCTGCACACTCATGGTCGTCTTTTCCATATACTCTTTCCTCCTTATCTTGATAGTTGTTTCGGTTTCTACATCCACCATTCGCTGCCGTTCCTAAGGCAGCCACCTGATCGTGGTCTCCTCGTATCCGATTGCAGCAGAAGCGCTCCGGCTTTCACCATCGTGGCGGCGACGCTGCAAAAGTATCTCTTACGGGCGGACTATTCAGTTGTCAAGGAACCGGAATTTTAGTAGTTTTACAATTTGTTCTTGTATTCAATGCCATTGTATAATACAATGTAATCGATGTAAATTTTTCATCGCTTACAATAACGATTACATTCAAAGGATGATTGCCATGAAAAAACTGCCGGTAGAAAATCTCGGTTTCGTTGAAATTGGGGGCGTTGGCGAGATGATTTATAGAGCTGTTCGATTTCCTGAGTATGTTCCGGACTATGATGATGGCGACGAAGTATTAAAGCCAGTTTTCACAGGGCTTCATGCTCCGGAAGGCGGCTGTGATTATTCATTAACCGGACAGGAGTTATTGGTCAGTCTGTGTAATCTTTATGGAAAATTAAATAACCCAGACAGCACTGTTTCTATTACAGATGCCGTCTGGGATTGGTGCAGAAACAATATTCATCCTTACAATATAGACAGTCTTTATGAAATGCTGGATAGCGAGAACTTTGCCCATATAACATACATGGATTTGATTCAGAAAGATGCTACATTCTATTTAGATCAATTCATAAAGGATTTATGCAGTCTGGGCACCGTATTTGAACTATACTTTGCCTTGAGGAGAGTCAAATATTACGGAGAAATAGGCTACGCACGAAGTCTCTTTTATGAAGGCAGGCTTTGTGACAGCCTCGCTTTTCTTGAACGATACAGGCAATACAGCGACGACGATGAATACAAAGCTCGTCTTTTAGAGAATTACAATGAACATATATCTCAAGTGATTGATATGTTTCCGGACTTCCGAATGAGGCTGAAATTAGATAAGAAAACCGGGAAAGTGATGTATGGTGCTGACATTCAATCGGTGTTTGATATTTGCTGGTACACCTTTTCCAGAATGGTAGCTGATGTTGCGCCACCGGTAGATGAAGACCTAAACTATTTTGAATCGCAAGGCTCGATACTGTCCTGCCTTGCCTGCGGCAAATACTTTGTACGGCATTCAAGCCGTCAATTATATTGCAATAGTTGGGGCTGCCAAGCCGAGCGTAATAGAAGGAACAGACGAGCAAGTTATGCTCGAAAGAAGGCTGCGGAAGTAAAAAATAAGTAACGAATAAAAATTAAAAGCAAAGGCACCGGAAATTTACTTCCGATGCCCTTGCCGCTGCGATTCTCCACAACCTGAACCTGCAAATATTTCAATCCACATTCAGTAATACCAGTTTGCCGAATGACAAAATATTATAACAGGTATGGCAACTTCTTGACAAGATATTAAATGAAAACTATAATGTTTTCAAACCTAAATCTACAAATGAAATAATAAACTTTATAATTAAAAGAATACATGAAAAAACAAGCAGGAGTATCTCGATTATTATAAAACTGCGACGGAAGTGCTAATCAAAGTATGTACTCTACTGAGTGTAGATTTAGGAAGTTGAGTCCATTTTATGGGATATCTAGTTATATATACTATTGTAGATAGATTATCTCGTGTTCAAAAAAGGTGGGCGAATAGATGACTTCTCAAAAAACACAGTATACAGCTCATATTAGTGACACAGACAAGCGCGAACAAACGGTAGCCGAGCATAACAGCAATGTAGCAAAATTAGCCAGAGTGCTTGGGTCGGCCTACAACATTGAAAACCTGTCTTCTTTTGCCGGACGCCACCATGATGACGGAAAAAACACGCAGGATTATCTCGAATATATAAAAATGGCATCAGCAGGAGAAAAGGTCGTTCGGGGATCAGTGATTCATTCCACTCATGGAGCTTGCTTTGTAAATAATCTGCATCAAGGTACAGACCTTTCATCTAAGTTGGCTGCGGAAATGCTCCGTACTACTATTATGAGTCACCATGGCTTGAGAGATGCTGTTTCAAAGGATGGGACGATTACATATCTTCAAGCGGTAGAACGTATCAAGGATTCATATAAAAATGTTGAGCGAATTGTGTACGATAACAATGGTGAAGCTGAAACTTTAGAAGAATTTAAGCGTGCATGTACAGACGCAAGAAATATTCAATCGCGCATACGCGCGCTTCAGCCCAAAGAAGGCGGCTTGGGCTCTGCACACATCTACCTGGCACTTTATGAAAGGCTATTGACTTCGATAGTAATTGACGCCGATCGCACGGATACCGCCTGCTTTAACGACAACACCGAACCGCCAAAGCCACTGTCGCGTGAAGAACTGATAAAAATGTGGAACCGTTACTGCTCTTTTTGTGAAGGAAAAATTGCAGAATTTCAGGCGAATAAAGAGCCCTCATTTTTAGATCAATTCCGCTCCGAGATTTCACAGGCTTGCGCCGAATATGACGGCGGGGCAAACGGAGTATTCCGGCTTGTAGTTCCCTGTGGAGCCGGTAAAACATTATCGGCTCTTCGGTATGCCCTGCAAACAGCAAAACGCTATGGCAAGCGTCACATTTTTTACATTGCTCCATACAATTCGATACTTGGACAAAACGCAGATAAGATTGTGGAATATGTCGGTGATGCCGAAGCAGTTTTGCTGCACAATTCTAACATTGTATTTGACGCAGATGACGAGGAGGAAGAGAAAAGATATCAGTTGCTCACAGAAAACTGGGCACAATCTCCGATTATCGCAACATCGGCCGTGCAATTTCTCAACACGCTGTTCAGTTCAAAAACATCAGCAGTCAGGCGTATGCAGGCTCTTGGGGATTCCGTGATTATTATTGACGAAATACAAGCTCTGCCGGTTAAAGTGCTGAAGCTTTTTAATGCAGCTGTAAACTTCTTAGCCGGTTTTTGCAATACATCCGTGCTGCTCTGCTCAGCGACACAGCCGCTTTTGGATAAATTAAATGATTATAGGGTTTTACGCCCCCTTGACTTGATTTTGAACTCGGAGAAATATAACGAACCCTTCAAACGTGTCGAAATCAAAGATTGTACAAGCGGAAACGGTTTATCTTTTGATGAAGCGGCGGACTTCATTTTTAAGAAAGCGCATAGTGTAAGGTCGATACTTGCCATCGTGAACACAAAAGCTGTCGCCAGAAGAATCGCAAAGCAGATACAAAAACAGACTAACGGCAGCGATAAATTCATAGTTTTTCATCTCTCTACCAATATGTGTCCTGCGCATCGCAACTCTGTTATTAAAAAAATGTGCAAATGCTTATTAGACAAAGAGTGCAAGCAACATATTATATGCGTCAGCACAACCCTTATCGAGGCCGGTGTGGATGTGTCCTTTGAGTGCGTTGTTCGGTCACTGACAGGACTGGACAGCATCGTTCAGGCGGCAGGCCGTTGTAACCGAAACTGTGAAGCCAAATGCGGAGAAGTATCGGTGATCTATATTAATGATGAAAAAATAAGTCATCTCGGTCATATCAAGGAAGCCCAGAAAGTAACACGAGAGGTGCTATATAATGTCAGCACAAGCCCTCATCAATATCCCGGCGGCGCTCTTTCCAAACAGGCGATGGATGAGTTTTATGCTAAGTTTTATCTGCCACTTCAAAAAAAAGAAATGGCCTTTCCCTTACCTTACGACCCGGAGCATACAATTATTGATCTTTTATCGACAAACCCTGCAGGAAGTAAGCGGAATAAGAACGCAAGTAGCCTTTTGATGAAACAGGCATTCAAAGAGGCAGGGGATGTTTTTGAGGTAATAGAGGAAAACGGCATGCGGGATGTTATTGTCGAATACAACGATGATGCCCGCAAACATATTGAAAAGCTGTTGTCGAGTGGCTTTATTTCCGAACAGAAAAGAGAGCTGCGCTTTTTGCAGCAATATACAATACAGTTAATGCCCTGTATGATTGACAAACTCGGAGCCGGAATACGTTTCGAAGACAAAGCGGGGGTGATGATTTTATCGGCTGATTGGTATGATGAAATCTATGGGGTAACAGAGGAACCCCGGGTATTAGTTTACTAAGGAGGTGTGAAAATGGAAAAAAAGCGAAATACGGTCGAGTTTGAGGTCTGTGGTGACAAAGCGATGTTTTCCGATCCGATTACCCGTGTGGGAGGCGAAAAAACAAGCTATTATGTGCCGACTTATGAAGCTCTAAAGGGCATCATTGCCTCCGTTTATTGGAAACCGACCATTGTCTGGATCATTGATGCCGTGCGTGTAATGAACCCAATACAGACAGTAGCAGAGGGCATTCGCACGAAAAACTATTGTGGCGGCAATGACTTGTCAATCTATACTTATCTCAAAAAAGTTCGCTATCAGGTACGTGCTCATTTTATACGAAATGAAAACCGGCCCGAGCTCTTTCATGATTACAACGAAAATAAACATCATAACATTGCAAAACGCATGATTGAGCGTGGCGGCAGAAGGGATGTTTTTCTCGGAACACGTGAATGCCATGCGGATGTAGCACCTTGTGTGTTCGGAGAGGGAAAGGGCGCATATGACGAAATTGATGAGCTTTCATTTGGATATATGTTCCATGGATTCACCTATGCTGACGAAGCCGTTCGAGAAAACGAAAAGGGACATATGAGCACACGATTCCATCATGTTGTAATGCGTAACGGTATTATTGAATTTCCGGCCCCGGAGGATATTCCTGATAAGGACAGGCGTGTATTACATAAGATGCCTGTCAAGAAGTTCGGCGAGGAATTGGATAACTTTATCGGCCTGAGGGAATTTACCAATGAGGAGGTGAGTTTATGAGTTGGGCAACTGCCTTGTGCGCCTTATATGATAAAAATGCTCGGCGGGCAGGAGAAATTGAAGACTGGAACGGTAAGCCCTTAGTGCTTATGCCGCCGGGATATGACACGATGAAGGCTCAGATAGAAATTACTATCAGTGAGGACGGCGACTTTATTAACGCTCTGACTCTTGATAAATCCGACTCCGAAACGATTGTGCCATACCCCGATAGAAGAACCAGTGGAATTAAAGCTCTTCCGTTATGCGATAGTCTTTCGTATGTTGCCGGTGATTTTATGGAACGGGTAACTTTGTTACTCGAAGACGTCCCAGAAAACAAAAAAGCCAAAGCATTAAGCGATATTCGTAAGAGTTTTCCGTCATATATCAGTAGGTTAAAGGCGTGGCATGAATTCGATCCTGATAATCGTCAAATAGCGGCAATATATAAGTATGTATCAAAAAAATCCGTAATAGCAGATCTGTTAAATGCTAAAGTTTTGGAATTTGATCAAAATGGCATATTGACAGATAGAAAAAAGATTCAAGGCACCCCTATTCAAAAAGCATTTGTCCGTTTTCGGGTGTATTCGCCAAGCTCTCAGCAGAACGAAACGGCAGTATGGCTTAATAAGGATGTGCAGCAATCTTTTATTAAGTTCTATCTGTCAACCGCAAAAAACACAGACATTTGTTATTTTACAGGCAAACGTGAATTGGTTGCAAAAACAAACCCCGTCAAGATTCGTGGTGAGTGGGACACAAAGGCAAGTCTGATATCCTCCAATGATGATACAAATTTTACATACAGAGGTCGTTTCAAAACTAAGGATAAGGACAGCGGATATAATGAGGCTTTATCTATCGGTTATGAGACGTCTCAGAAAATCCACAACGCTCTGAAGTGGATCATCCGCCGACAGGGGTATTCTCATGACGGCGTTTGCATTGTGACATGGGAAAGCGAGTTAATAGAGCTGCCGGAATTTTACGAAGGGACTCTCGAAATACTCGGTTCCAAAACAGAAGAGGAAGAGCTAAGCTCAGAATTGAATGACGCACTATTTGAAGAGAAAGAAGAAAACACCGACACAAATTACATCACCGCACAAGACTTTTATGCCGCCATGGACGGATACTCCAAGCGCATAGACAATACATCCCAAATGGTGATCCTTGCGCTTGACAGTGCTTCTCCCGGACGTCTTGCAATAACCTATTTCCGAGACCTTAGTTCATCCGTATATCTGAGAAATCTTCAGTACTGGCAGAAGAGCTGCTGTTGGCGGCACGAATTCTATGATAATAAGACCAAAAGGTACATCCATTATGAAGGAATGGCATCCATTAAGGAGATCGCTACGGCGATCTATGGTAACGAGCAGAATAAACAACTGACCTTACGTCCAAACAGTGACGGGAAATCCCCCATGCTGATTTCCGCGTTCGACAGGCTTCGACCATGCATCATCGATGCGACGGCAATTCCGCAGGATATTGTTAAGTTGGCAGTGACAAAAGCATCTAATCCGTTGGCATATGAAATAAAGTTCAACTATCTTCGTGTTCTTCACATAGCTTGTTCTCTGGTCAAAAAATACTATTGGGAAAAGGGAGTGATATTTGATATGACACTGGACGAAAAATGCACAGACAGAAGCTATCTTTATGGCCGGCTATTAGCCGTTGCCGAAAAAATCGAGCGCTGTACCTATGAAAAGGGAGAGACCCGAACTACAAACGCCGAGCGTTATATGCGGCAATTTTCTCAAACTCCATTTCGGACATGGGAGCTTATACGCAGAAACACACAGATTTACCTGAATCAGTTGAATCCCAGAAGCAGGGAATTCTACAAGAATTTGTATAGTCAGATTATGAAACTTTTTGAAGAGGGATGCTTTGAGGAAAAGAAGGCTCTGGATGGAAAATTTCTTCTCGGTTACGATTGCCAGAGAGAAGCTTTAAAATACCGCCAGAAAGACAGCATTACAATATCAACCGAAGATGAGCCCGAAAAAAACGACGAGGAGGAATTCTAAATGAGCATTTTGCAAAATAAGATCGATTTTGCCGCAATTATTTCCGTCACACGCGCCAATATTAACGGCGATCCCTTAAACGGAAACCGTCCTCGTGAAGATTATGACGGTTACGGTATTTTTTCCGATGTGGCAATAAAAAGGAAGATTCGCAACAGGCTGCAGGATATGGGTGAATACATATTTGTTCAGACGGATGGGAGAGAAAACGATATAGCCTTCAATCCTGATCTTAAGGAGAATTATCATAATTTACGTGACCGAGCCGCAAGCGATCCGCAACTTGCCGCTGAACTTAAGAAAGGCAAGAATGCGGATGCAGATCTTTTCGCAAAAATAGCCTGCAAAAAGTGGATCGACGTCAGAGCCTTTGGCCAAGTGTTTGCGTTTAAAAAAGATAAGAAAAAGGATAAAAATGAGGAAGACGAGACCGGAAGCCAACTTTCTGTCGGAGTCCGTGGCCCGGTGTCTATCCAGCAGGCAGTCAGCGTTGAACCAATTGAAATTATTGACATGCAGATCACAAAAAGTGTCAATGCTGAAGGAGGTAAAAGCGGTAAGGCGTCAGACACTATGGGCACGAAACATTTTGTCAATTTCGGTCTTTATGTGATTCGTGGTAGTATAAACTGTCAGCTTGCTGAAAAAACAGGTTTTACTGATGAAGACGCTGAAAAAATCAAACATGCACTATGTACATTGTTTGAAAATGATGCTTCTTCCGCTCGACCGGAAGGTACTTGCGAAGTTTGCCGTGTTTATTGGTGGAAGCACGCCGATAAAACACCAAAGGAAACATCTGCAATGATCCAGCGCTCTCTGGTAATAACCGCCAAGGTAGACGAACCCCATTCATTTTTTGACTATGACATAAGCGTGTCGCAAACGAAATGTGTTCCGGAAATAATAGAACTAATATAATTGAGCACAGAAAGACCACACTAAAGGTTATCCTTCGGTGTGGTCTTTACTGTAGTGGCCCCGCTTGAAGAGTGCCGGTTAAAAATTGTCTTGTTTCAGAAAATCCCTATCTTGTACTCCCTTTAGGCGGCTTTTTTTGATTGCGTTTGCTCGGTTATGCCAACCTCTTATTTCCAGGCGGGCGGCTGGCAAGCAAGAAAATTCCGGTATAAAATACATGAGGAATAAATCTTTTATCGTATGAAATCATGATTGAGTGAAAAGGAAGAATTCAACGGTGCCGAGCCTTTCTTTCCTACCGGATACTGAAACAGAAAAATAATAGTCATTACGCACAGGAGAATCGTAACGGCAATTCCGATAATGACAATCCGTACACTGGAACGTTTCAAACAACCACCCCATAATTTTAACTTTCTAATAGCGCTATTGGACACTTTCCGCAATCTTCACCAGCTGATCCCATGCGATTTCTGAACTGAGCAGATAACTGCTGGAATGCGTTTTCCAAATTAGATAGGACTTTTGGCCCGGATTATTGGATACGAACAGGGAAGCCGTTTCCCCATTGATCTTTACTTCCCTGCGGGTCGTATACTTTGTATCAACAGCAATGGTTCCCGCTTCGGACAAAGGACACTGATCCAAAAGGATGGTTTCCCCCTTCTCATTTTGATATTCCGTTTCTATTTTCACCCCGGTCCGAACGGTCTGCGTTTCGAAAAAGCCTTCCGGAAGATACTGTGGTTTTGCAATTTCCCCGGAATTTTGTTCTGCGAACGCGGCAGCTGAGGAGGCCTCTTTACTGTAACGGATATCCACATGGTCGGATTTCCAGTTCATAATTGTATTGAAAATTTCATTGCGGGACGCCTCCACGCTAAGCAGACTGCCAAATGCGACCGGCAGAACCACGGCAAGAATCATGGCGATTTTTTTCACCAGTTTGCCCGCACGGTGCCAAATGGCACGGCGATATTCCCGATGAATCATCGCTTCAATTTTCTTTTTCGTGGCCTGCGACAAATCATAACCTTCGCATTCCTGCTCAGAGGGGAATTCGCTCAGTTCCCGCTCGAAGTCTTCCCGAACGGCGTTTTTGAGCAGAACCTCAAAAATTTGACGATTCATCTCTGCATTTTTCATCAGCAGTTCCCCTTTCCCTGAGCGCATACAGCAGCGCAGACTTGGCGCGGTGAAGCCGCACCCGCACGTTTTCCGGCGAAATATTCAGGAATTCAGCGATTTCACGGTCGGAATAATCGTATATGTATTTCAGCCTAAGTATGCTGCCTGATTTTACACTTAGGCCGGACAGCAGTTCCAGAAGGGCATTATAATCCTCTTGCGAAAGGATGTAGTCCAACGGATAATTTTCAGAATTCTCCGGAATTGTGTAATCCTCAATCGGGATGTACTCTCTTCGCTTTTCAGCCCTGAGCATATCGTAGCAAATATCTTTCACTAATATACCGATTAAGCCCTTCGTTTTGTTACAATCTTCGAAAGAGAATTTTTGAAATTTATCAATTATTTTTACAAACGCCTGCGAAACCGCGTCCTCCGCCTGATTCGGATCATGCAGGATTTCATTAGCGAGATACAGCATGAATTTATAATATTGGTGATATAACGACTCCACCATGCTTCGTTCCGCATCGTTTTGAATTGCTGAAATACACAAAAGCACAATTTTTCGCCTTCTTTCTTCTTTCGATTATAACAGAAGCATTTTCTCGTTCCAATACGAAAATTACAGAATCTTGAGATTGTGCCATGTTTTTTCAGCAGAAGGCGTTGCTGCACACATCAAATCACGATACGGATTCAAGCAGGAATAATTAATTAGGAACACGCCGGCAGGTTAACCACTGCCGGCGTGCCCGATGAAAGAGATGAGATGTAAGCAAAGTAAAAATACAGCGGAAGGAACGTTTCTTTCTGCGCTCTTCGCGAGATTTTTTCGTTCCGTCCATTGCAAGCAGACCTGCCCCGTTCTTGTGCGGTCCCAATGCTCATGAATTTGGACAGTTTTGCGAATGAGCACATCTTTTTTGGGCCCTGTTGCCAAACGTGGGAAGTACTATGGTTTACCCACAGTAGTCGCTGTCGGAAACACTGACGCTCTCGGCAACACCATTGCGGTAAATCTTCGCATTAATTTCAAAAATGTAGGAATATCCACTGGAAACATAATAGGACTTATCGAAATAGAACGAGTCCCCGGAAGCGCTTAAACCGGTCCATGCCTTTACGGTAACCGTCCCATTGCTGGTCACCCGCTTCAGCAGCGCGGTGGCGGTAATTTTTGAAGTACCCTTTTTCCCGTGAATAATGGCGGTGCAGTCCCCGCGGGTTCCGGTGAAATTCAGCGCAACTTCAACGGTGTCCGTATTCTCCCACATAAGGTGGATTTCCGGTTCAGAATCGGCCGGTTTTGCTTCTGCCGCAAATGATGGAATACTGCCGAACAGAACCATTGAGATGCTCATGAGAAGCGCAATGATTTTTTTTGACATTATCATGACCGTCCTTTCTTTATTTCGGATTTAAAAATCCTATTTTTGGGGTTTTCAAATCCTTCCTTTTTTTGTTCCGATAATATACCGTTTTAGCCCCCCGATTTGTTACAGATTTTTATAAAAAATTTTTAAAATTTTATCGGTCCATTAAAAAACGGCGAAGGGATTTTCCCTCCGCCGCAGATTGTCGAAGAACCCATCCAACGCGGTTAAACGAAGGATGGGTTCTCTTGATAATATGCAGGATAGGAAAATAAGCAAAGTAAAATCAATAAAAACCCGGAGGGATGGCCATCCCTCCATTTCCACATTGCCAGCTTTTTGAGATTCATGGCAGCAAACTTAAGCTTAACCCAATTCGTCACTTGAGTTAAGCCCCGGTAGAGCGTGTACCGCATCCCATATTTCACTTTTGCATCGGCGAAGACACGCTCAATGGTTTCTTTTCGTTTTTTGTAAAGCTCTTTGTATTTCGGTGTGTGTCGGATATCTTCCGCAAGCTCCACATAATCCTGCCACACATGCCGCGTTACGGTTTTCGTACAGCTTTTACTCTCGGTGCAGCGAGAACGGAATGGACATTTTTCGCAGATGTAACTCCGGCTTTTGTATTCCCGGTATCCCTCACGGTTGGTTGTTGCATAATGCAGAACCTGATATTCCGGGCAGATCACACAGTCATAATATTCGTCGTATACATACTTCCACCATTCCAGATTTCCTGCTTTGGTCATTGGCCGCTTGTATGCTGTGGAAAGTACCCGCCCGTCGTCAAACACCCGTTTACAGATATGCGGCGTTTTGTATGCGGCGTCCGCCACCACCGTTTCAATTTCAGGAAACCGTTGAGTCACTTTGCCATAGACCGCGTCAAATGCTACACTGTCATGTACGTTTCCCGGAGTCACCTCAACGTCAAGGACAAAATTGTGTTTGTCGCAGGCCGTATGTGCTTCGTAGGCAAAGCACTTCTTGTGTTCTCCCTTTTGGAACAACCCGCTTTCCGGGTCTGTTTTGGACACCATGATTTCTTTTTCCTTCGGCGGTTTCGGAGTACTGTCGAATGGCTTCTTCCCATGATCTTCCCGGTCAGCGTTAACCTCTTCCATTAATTCTGAGGCATATCGCTTTGCCGCCTGAGGAACTGCCTTTTTGATCTTTTTGTTGATGTTGGCGTTTGCTTTGATATGCGTCCCATCCACAAATACTGCTTCCGGCTCCAAATATCCGGCGTAATTTGCCTCCTGCAAAATCCACGAAAACACCTGCTCCACGGTTTCCTCTGTGAACCGGTGCTTAAAATTGTAACTCACAGTGGAGAAATGCGGCAGCTCCTCGTTCAGTGTATATCCCAGAAACCACCGATACGCGATATTCATATTGATTTCCTGCATCGTCCGGCGTAAAGAGGGAATTCCGTACAGATGCTGGATCAGAACAATCTTAAACAGGACGACCGGGTCCACACTGGGACGACCGTTGCCCTCACAATACAAATCTTCTACAAAATCATAAATATGGCTAAAATCTACCGCGCTGTCAATCTTTCGCAGCAGATGATTTCCCGGCACCAATAGATCTGTATTCACAAATTCAACTGCATCTCTGCGTAGTTTTTCCCGTTCCAGCATCTTTCATCACCTGTCTATATTTTACCATTTTACAACGAAAAAGCCCAGCTTTCACTGGACTTTTTCGACAGGCTGCGGCGAAGGGATTTTCCCTCCGCCGTTCATTTTGGGTAAACTTTAGCTGTTTTCAGCCTGTTTCAGTGAGATACGATCCAAAATTTCGCCGATGCTGCCTTTCAAAACCAAATCCGCGTTTTCGTCCTGTGGTGTTGCAGTGCGGTTGATGAGAACCAGCCGCCTGCCGCTGTAATAGTTGACCAGACTTGCCGCCGGGTATACCACCAAAGAGGTTCCGCCGATGATTAGCATGTCCGCCCGCTCAATAGCTTCTACCGCACCCGAAAGTGTGCGCTGGTTCAGGCCTTCCTCATAAAGCACCACGTCCGGCTTGATGATACCGCCGCATTCGCAGTGCGGAACGCCGGTACTGTGTAGCATATACTCCGCATCATAGAATTTGTGGCAGCGGGTGCAGTAGTTCCGGTGCACCGAGCCGTGAAGCTCAAATACATTTTTGCTGCCCGCCTTCTGATGCAGGCCATCGATATTCTGGGTTACCACCGCGCTCAGCTTTCCCGCCTGTTCCAGCTCGGCCAGTTTGCGGTGGGCGGCGTTTGGTTCCGCGTCTAAATAGAGCATTTTATCACGGTAAAAATCAAAGAATTCCTCCGTGTGCGTTTCATAAAAGCTGTGACTGAGCATAACCTCCGGCGGATACGAATAGCGCTGATGATACAGGCCATCCACACTGCGAAAATCCGGGATGCCGCTTTCAGTGGAAACACCCGCTCCGCCAAAAAATACAATCCGACTGCTTTGGTCGATCATTTTCTGAAGCTGTTCCAAACCAGACTCCATGTAATATACCTCCCATAAACCATAAAATAAAAAGTTTTGTTCCGGTTTTGATTCCGATGCTGTTGCTTTTCTTTTATCTTAGAATCTTTTCAGGCATTTTTCAAGGAAAAGAAATGGCTTTGCAAGAAAAATGAAAATCAATACTAAATAAAACTTGAAATATGAGTTTACAGGCTTCTTGTTCCGGGATTTTTATCACACCGGAACCACCGAATGATTCTTGTTAATACTTGTAATTGAAATATTAATACAATTCCTTTATAATAATTCGTAATAAAGAAGGGACCGAAAAATAAAGTCAGGATTTTCCCGTGCAAGACGGTTTACCGGTGCGGGAAAAGATTGATTTTATCTTGAATTCCCAGAAAGGCAGCAGGAACCGTTCATGCAAAAAAAGGCACTGGAAATCATCAACGAAGTAAAAAAGGCGGTTGTCGGAAAAGACGCGGTCATCGCCAAAGTCTTGATGGTGATCCTGGCGCGCGGCCATATTCTTCTGGAGGATATCCCCGGCGTCGGAAAAACTACGCTTGCGCTGGCGCTTTCCAAAGCGCTTTCCCTGGACTGCAAACGGCTGCAGTTCACGCCCGATGTAATGCCGACGGACGTGACCGGCTTTTCCGTGTACAACAAGGAAACCGGCTCTCTGGAGTATAAGCCCGGCGCGGCGCTGTGCAACCTTTTTCTTGCGGATGAAATCAACCGTACTTCCAGTAAAACGCAGTCCGCGCTGCTGGAGGTCATGGAAGAGGGCAGCATGACCGTGGACGGCATCAAGCACAGTGTGCCAAAGCCCTACATCGTTATCGCAACACAAAATCCGGTCGGTTCCGCGGGGACCCAGCTTCTGCCGGAGTCCCAGCTGGACCGTTTTATGATTCGCCTGAATATGGGCTACCCTGATTTACAGGACGAAATGGAGATTCTGCGGCGCAAGCATGAGGCCGACCCGCTGGAATCCGTTCGTAAAATTGCGGACGCAAACGATGTAATCGGCATGCAGGAAGAAACGGACGCGGTTTACCTTTCGGAAGACGTATACCGCTACATTGCCCAGTTGACTGCCGCCACCCGCACAAACGAAATGATTCGCCTCGGCGCAAGTCCGCGTGGTTCCATCGCCCTCACCAAAATGGCGCAGGCGGCAGCCTATCTTTCCGGAAGGGATTACGTTGTGCCGAAGGACGTGCAGTTGGTCTTTCGGGATGTGATTGAGCACCGCATTCTGCTGAGCGCACAGGCAAAAATCAGCGGAACCACCGCACAGGCGGTGCTGAGCAGCATTTTAAACGATGTGGCCGCGCCTTCCATTGCGGCGCGCTGAGGTGCCCCATGTTTCGATACCGATTTTTTTACACAATGGCACTCGCCGCAGCGCTACTGTTTTACCTTTTTTTCACAGGATACCTGTCTTTTTTTCTGCTGGCACTGCTGCTGCTTCTTCCGGTGGTATCGTTTCTGCTTACGGTTCTTGCCGTATGCAAAACTGAAGTGCACATGGAAACCGGCACGCCATTTGTGTTGAAAAACGATGTTTTTCCGCTGCGCATCACGATGAAAAACGAATCTATTCTTCCCATTGCGCAGGCGGAGCTTCGGTTTACCTGTGAAAACTCCCTTTGCGGGGAAAAGCGCAAAGAAACGCTGAGCCTTCCCGTGGGAACCGGGCCGAAGCGCACGGTGGAATACCAACTGTCCTCCCAATACTGCGGAAAAATCACTACGGAACTTTCCGCCCTGATTTTTTATGATTATCTCGGGATTTTCCGCATCAAGCGGAAACCGGAGATTTCGGCAGTCTGTTACGCCGCCCCGCTCGCCATGCTTCCCGACGCACAGTTCGACGACCGTTCCGACCATTCCGGGCTGGAAAGCAGCACCTATTCGAAGATAAAGCCTGGTGATGACCCGTCTGAGCTCTTTCAGATTAGAACCTACCGCGAAGGGGACCGGCTGCGGAGCATCCATTGGAAGCTTAGCACCCGCCTGGACGAGCTGATGGTCAAGGAGTTCAGCCTGCCGACCGACAGCAGGGTGCTTGTATTGGCAGAGTTAATGGCCGCCGACATGGATGCTTTAGACACCGTCGTGGAAACGCTGGCCTCGGTTTCGGCGTTCCTGCTGGATCGAGAAATCGTCCACAGCATCGGTTGGTACGGGGAATCCGGTTATTCCGAAACACGGATTGAAACCGGTGATGACCAGGCCGCCGTGTTTCATGCGCTGCTGGGGGCACGCTCTTACCATAGCAAACCCTATTCGTTTCTTTCCGCCGTAGAGAACTCTATGGAAAAATATCCCCATGTAATTTACATTACCGGAATGCTGACGGATGAGCTGACCAGATTCCGCAGCGAACCGGAAAACAACGTGGAACTTAAAATCCTGTACTGCGGGAAAATGGACGAGCCGCAGAAGGCGATGGCCGGTAAACTGGACAATTCCAAAACAGAACTGCTGGAAATTCCGGCCGGAGCAACGCAGGCCGGTCTTTCCGGCTTTACACTATAGGAACAGGAGCAGCCATGCAAAAAAGAAGACAAAATACGGACCGTTCCGGAATCGAGATGACCGCTCCGCGCATCAGCGGAAAGCGGTCTTCCGTGTTGTCTGAAATTCTGCTCGGGGTGCTTTTGACCCTGCTCGGCGTATTTGGCGCCCAATGGTGCTTTATCAGTACCTTTTCCCTGCCGGTCCTGCCGCTGCCCATCGTCCTGTTTACCTTGCTGTTTGTCCTTGGGCTGAACGGGATTTACCGATTGAAGCGGGCTAGATTTATCATTCTGCCTCTTCTTACGCTGATTTACGCCTGGATTGGCTATCGGCTGCACACAGAATTTATTCAGGGATTCCTGATTACCACAAATCAGATGATGACTGTATACGCGGCACACTCCAGCTATGTGCTGCCAATTTACCAGGTAACTGCAAAAGCGGGGCAGTACAGCCAGTTCGTCACGACTTTTGTCTTGTATGTATCTTTTTTCCTTTGCTTATTCCTAAGCTGGGCGATTGTCCGCCGCCAAAGCTTTGCGGCCGTATTCCTGACCACCGTTCCGTTCCTAGCGGCCGGGCTTCCCTTCTACATCATCCCAGATGACCGCGCTGTTCTGCTTCTTTTCATCTGCTGGACAACGCTGCTGTTTCTGCGCATTCCCAGTGCAAACACGCCCGGCATTTTTAAAACGCGCGGCGGCTACCGCGCCGCCAGCCCCGCTCAGGCGGCAAAGGCGGGTCTGCAGCTGCTCCCCGCTGTGCTGCTTTCGCTGGCGGTGATTCTCTGTGCTTTTCCAAAGCAAACCTACCAGTACTCCCCCAGTGCGCAGGAAGCACGCAGCCGGCTGACGGAAGCCATGAGCCGGCTTTCCCTCATGCCGGACGGCGACACCCTTGCGGGCAACTCGGACCGGGTCAATCTGAACAGCACGGATTCCATCCGCTTTACCGGAAAGACCATGCTTCAGGTACAGGCAACGACCCCGCACGCCGCTTACTTAAAAGGATTCACCGGCAGCGTGTTCACCGGGAAAAGTTGGGAACGCCTGCCGGATTCCGACTATCAGGATGTGGAAAGCCAGCTGGGCAATCTGCATGTTCAGAACATGAGCAGCAAATATCTATCCCTCGTTCAGCTCCCGGAAATCATTGATTTCGGTGGGTACGGAATTCACGTGAAAAATGTTTCTGAAAATAAAAGGCTGATTTACACCCCTTACAACCTGACAACCACGCCGGAGCAAATTACCGGTGTAAAATTTTTACACGACGGGGATATTCGTTCTAACTGGATTTTCGGCACCAGCGAATATACGCTTTACGCGAACAGCTTTAACGAGGGCCGCATTAGTTCCACCGTATCCGGCACCGTATCCGCACTGTATCAGGCGGCGGTAAAACTGGACGGCGTAGACCGTACAAAACTGAAAGAAGAAATCCTTCCCTACATGAGCAATTACAACGATGCAAACAGCCTGAAACCTCCCGAAGGGATGCGTGTATTTTACACCGGGGTAAATCCCATCGGCGTACCAGAGTCATTCGACCCCGAGCGAAAAAGCTTTTTGACCGGCGAACACGCATACCGTACTTTTTTATACGACAAATATACGCAGCTCCCGGAAAATGAGGCGAAAGCGATTAAATCATGGATGGACGATCAAGGATTTTTTTCCTCTTTGTACTGGAGCCAAGGGTACAAAAAACTTTTAAATTCCCAGTATTACATGAACACGCTGGACCGTGTTGTGGCAGAGGTAAAGCAATACCTCGCTAATCATTACACCTATACCCTTTCTCCTGGAAAAGTTCCGGACGGAAAGGATTTTACGCAGTACTTTCTGGAGGAAAACAAAAAGGGCTACTGTGTCCATTTCGCCACCGCCGGGGTTGTAATGCTGCGCGCTGCCGGGGTGCCCGCCCGCTATGCGGAAGGGTATATCGTCACAAAAGACGATTACCGAAATGCCGCCGATGGTTGGGCAAACATATCGGATTCCCGCGCGCACGCGTGGGCGGAGGTATACTACCCCGGATTAGGCTGGCAGCCCGTTGAAATGACACCCGGGTTCCGTGTGGAGGACAATCAGGCCCAGGGCGCCTCTGCGCCGGGAATCGTTTCCAGTACTCCGGCGGAAAGCAAGCTGGAAAGCAGTACTTCCAGTGCGCCGGAAAGTAAGCCGGAAAGCAAAGCCCCACGCGCATCCTCCGCTCCATCCTCACTACCGCGGTCCGGTGTTTCAGCGGATCCAGGTGCGGCGGTTCTGCCAGTTATCCTGACGATACTACTGCTGATTTTTGTCGTGGTCTGCGCCGCAGTCATCCGCCGCAGTGTGGCGCGGCGGCTCCGGCAGAAACGGTTTGCCTATGCGGATCCCAATCAATCCGCGCTGGAAATTTACCGCTACCTGCAAAAACTGGCGCGCTTCCACGGGGAAGTCAGCCAAACGGCAACGGAGCTGGCAGAAAAAGCGCGTTTCAGCCAACACAAGCTGACCTTGGAAGAAATCGATACCCTGCGGCAGGAAGCCGAACGCCTTGCCGCAAAGAATCTGCAAAGCGCATCCTCCGTACAGCGGATTCTGCTGAAATACTGGTACGGTCTGCTATAACTTTATTCACTTCAAATGCAAAAGGGAGCCGCGAACGAATATTGATTCGTTCGCGGCTCTCCTTTTTGCGTCAGTTCTTTTTCCAGCGCTTTAAGGTTTGGAAAAACTTCTGCATCTGATTTCGTGCGGCTTCCTCCGTTAGACTGGGATTTTCCTGAACCATAATCGGGGCGCAGATGTCAATCATTCCATCCATATCCACGTTTGCGGTAAATGCACCGTTTTTAAGCAATGCATACAGTAATCGGCATTTTTGCTTCCATCCGCATTCGTCCCAAACAGTTCTTCTCGGTCCATTGGCATTCTGCAGCTTTGGCATATCGTTTCCATTTTGCGATTCCTCCTATAAATAAATTTGATGGTACGGTTATTGTAACAGTCGAAATATGACACATGCACGTCATATTTTAAGAAAAACATTTCAAACACAGAAAAAGCAGGAACCTTCCTTTCGGTATGGTTCCTGCTTTCCGGGGAAACGCGGATAAAAGCAATTTCAAAAGCAATTGTGCAATCGTTTGTACGATTTTTCACCGCTTTGAATTGTGGTCGGCGTCCCCCCTAAGAGTGTATCTTAACGTTTCCTCGGCCGAAGGAAAACGATTGCCAGGGGAACATGGCCTTTATTTCGTCATCAGTTCACAAATCTGATTGGAGAATTCCAGCGGATTGTCAATTTTCACGCCCTCAATAAGCAGCGCCTGTGTGTAAAGCAGGGAAGCATACTGTTTGAGCGTGTCTTTATCATTCTGGTACAAATCGCAGAGCTTCTGGAAAATCGGATGATTTGCGTTGATTTCCAGCACGCGCTCGGCGCTGACCTTTTCCTGATTCGGCAGTGCGTTCAGCACTTTTTCCATTTCTATGGAAATTGCGCCGCCAGTGGAAAGGCAGACCGGGTGTGTTTTCAGCCTCTGGGAAAGAATTACCTGCTTAACCTTGCCATCCAGGGCTTCCTTCATAAAGTTGAGCATATCTTTGTTTTCCTCAACCTTTTTCGCTGCTTCCTTCTTTTCCTCTTCCGTTTCCAGGCCAAGGTCATCGGCAGACACGGATTTGAACTCCTTGTCGTCGTACTTCATCAGCATACGCACGGCGAACTCGTCCACATCGTCGGTCAGGTAAAGGATTTCGTAGCCTTTTTCCTTCACGGCTTCGGTCTGCGGAAGCTGTTCTACGTGCTCCACGCTGTCGCCGCAGGCATAATAGATGAACTTCTGGCCTTCCTTCATGCGGGAAACATACTCTTTAAGGGTGACCATCTTCTTTTCACTGGAGGAGTAGAACAGAAGCAGGTCCTGCAGAACTTCCTTGTGCAATCCGTAATCCTGATATACGCCGTATTTCAGCTGGAGACCGAAATTTTTGAAGAAGTTCTCGTACTTTTCGCGATCTTTTTCCAGCATGCTTTCCAGCTCGGATTTAATCTTCTTTTCCAAGCGTCCCGCAATCAGCTTCAACTGGCGGTCATGCTGCAGCATTTCACGCGAAATGTTCAGCGAGAGATCCTGGGAATCGACTAGGCCGCGTACAAAACTGAAATAATCCGGCAGCAGGTCGGCGCATTTTTCCATAATCATAACGCCGTTGGAATACAGCTGCAGACCCTTTTCGTAATCGCGGGTATAAAAATTAAACGGTGCTCTGGCTGGAATAAAGAGCAGTGCTTTGTAAGTCGCAGTACCTTCGGTGCTGGAATGAATCACCAGAGCGGGGTCCTGATAATCGTTGAATTTACTCTTGTAGAATTCGTTGTATTCCTCCGCCTTAACTTCGTTGCGGTTTTTGCGCCACAGAGGAACCATGCTGTTCAGGGTTTCGGTTTCCACATAAGTTTCGTATTCATCCTTATGCTCGCCCTCTTTTTCCTCTACGTCCTTGGGCTTTTCTTTCAAACGCGTCTTTTCCACGTCCATTTTAATCGGGTAGCGGATATAATCTGAATATTTCCGAACCAGATTTTTCAGCGTGTAAGTATCCAAATACTCATCAAAGTGATTTTCTTCTGTATCGGGCTTAATATTCAGAATAATCGTTGTGCCATGCGATTCTTTTTCGCAGGGTTCGATGGTATATCCTTCGGCCCCGCTGCTTTCCCAGCGGTAGGCTTCGTCGCTGCCATACGCCTTGCTAATAACGGTAACATGGTCGCTGACCATAAAGGCGGAATAGAAGCCAACACCGAACTGACCAATAATCTCGATATCCTCTTTCGGTTCATTGTCCTTTTTAAAGTTCAGCGAACCGCTCTTTGCAATGGTGCCCAGATTATTTTCCAGTTCTTCCTTGGTCATGCCGCATCCGTTGTCCGTAATCGTCAGGGTGCGTTTTTCCTTGTCCGGCTTCAGCTCAATATAAAAGTCTGCGCGGTTCAGGCCGGTGTCCCCGCTGGTCAGGGTTTTATAATACAGTTTGTCAATTGCGTCACTCGCGTTGGAGATCAGCTCGCGCAGAAAGATTTCACGGTGGGTATAAATGGAATTGATCATCAAATCCAGTAAACGTTTGGATTCCGCTTTGAATTGCTTCATCGCCATGTTATCAACCTCTATTTTTTATTTTCGCATTTAGCACTCCAACTCTTAAAGTGCTAAAATTATTGTAATACAACCCTGTGGGAATTTCAAGTAGATAAATTGTTAATTTTTTATTTCAAATTGTTTGCCGAACTTTGTTTTGGCAAACGCCATAAAAAAGCCGCGGAATCCTCCGCGGCGACAATCGATGCTAGGAATATATTTACTTTGCGGGAACGTAATCGTGGTCGATGGTAACCACCGCATGATAGTCGGGGTTCAGTTTGTGAATTTCATCTTCCAGCCGTTTTTTCAGCTCTTCGTCCGTAAGTTGGAACCCAAACGCAACGCACACGTCAAAAATCAGGTTAGAGTGCGTTGTGCCCCACACCACACGGAAATCGTGCATGGTGATTTCCGGTGATATCTGGCTGATGATCTGCATCACCTGCGCTCTTACAGCGTTGGTGCGCGCGTCATCCGTAACAATCGGGTCAAGGTGGATTACCAGATGAATCCCCCGCTCCGTTAAAAAGTCGCGCTCAATGTTGTCAATAATATCATGACTGACCAGAATATCCTGTGAAGCGGAAACCTCGCAATGCACAGAAGCAAAACAGCGATCCGGGCCATAGTTGTGAACGTTCAGGTCGTGGATACCGAGAATCCCGTCGTAACTCATGATTTTTTCATAGATACTGTCCACAAATTCGCGGGTCGGTGCAGTGCCGAGCAGCGGGTTGCTTGTGGACTGAATGAGCTTCACCCCGGTAATCACAATCAGCACCGCTACAGCCAAACCCATGTAGCCGTCCAGATTTACGCCGGTCAGTTTGGTAATCACCGTACCGATGAAAACCGCGCTTGTCGCCATCACATCGTTCAGGCTGTCGGTTGCAGTAGCGGCGATGGTTTCGGACTGAATGCGCTTCCCGATTTTTTTGTAGAACATTCCCTGCCATATTTTAATCAGAATGGAAATCAGAAGAGCTGCCAGCATAACCAGGCTGAATTCCGCATTTTCCGGATGGAGAATTTTATCAAAGGATCTGCGCCCCAGTTGAAACCCAACCAGTAGAATAGACAGCGAAACAATCAGCCCCGCAAGGTACTCTATGCGCGCATGGCCGTACGGATGCTCCTGGTCTGCCGGTTTACCCGCCATTTTAAAGCCGACCAGCGTGACCACTGAAGCAGCGGAGTCGGACAGGTTGTTCACAGCGTCTGCCATAATAGAAATGCTGTGAAAGAAAAATCCTGTCACGAATTTAATGAGAAACAGCAGGAAGTTCGTGGCAATTCCTACAATTCCTGAAAATTTTCCGTATTGTTCGCGTACTTTATTATCGCTAGTATGATTGTAATCCTTAATAAACAGCCGAATCAAAAATTCAGTCATGACCAACACCATCCTTTCGATGCTGTCCGGGCACTGCGCCAAATGGCACAAGTAGTCACTTTACGCTTCAAACAAGCTGCCCCCGCGGCAGTCAATTGCTGTGATCAGCGGAAAATTTTCAACCTGCAGACGTTTGACGGATTCACAGCCAAGGTCGTCAAACGCAATCACCTCTAACGAACGCACGCACTGCGCGGCCAACGCCCCTGCGCCGCCGATTGCGCAAAGATAAACCGCCTCATTCCGTTGAATGGCCTGCACCACTTCCGGTGAACGCCCGCCTTTTCCAATCATGCACTTCAACCCCAGGTCAAGCAGCCGAGGGGTAAACACATCCATGCGGGAAGAAGTGGTCGGCCCACAGGAACCAATGGGCAGGTGTGCTGGAGCCGGAGTGGGCCCGGCGTAATAAATGCAGGCTCCCTTTAAATCAAACGGAAGCGGCTTGCCCTCGTCCAGCAGCTGAAACATCCGTTTGTGGGCAGCGTCCCGCGCTGTATAGATGGTACCGCTCAGAAGAATGCGATCCCCTGCACGCAGTTTTTTTGCAGCTTCTTCAATCTCTTCCGTAGGAACAATAAGTCTGTCCATGCTAACCTCCAAAATACCAGAATAGGGAACTGCCACCGCAGTTCCCTAATTTTTCAATTCCTATTTTATTACAATAATATAAGATTGCTGAACCGAAGAAATCGAACTGCCATTCGGCAGAACCGCTGTGCGGGAAACCTCCGTTCTGAAATCAGAACCCTCTATAAGTTGATTTAGAAATTATATCACAAACCGCATCCTTTTGCAATCCAAAAGAAAATTCAAAACATATCTTTTTTACGCAGAATCAAATACGCAATTCCCATGCATGCGGCTGATATCGCGACGGGAAACCAGAAATTCGCCATTGGAACGCCAGTAACGTTCATCCCGTACAAACCGGTAATAACGGTTGGAATGGAGATCAGCAGGGTAATGGAGGCCAGCACTTTCATCACGATATTCAGGTTATTGGAAATGACGGACGCAAACGCATCCATGGTGCCGGACAAAATGTTCAGGTAAATGTTCGACATTTCAATGGCCTGCTTGATTTCGATCAGAACATCTTCCAGAAGGTCCTGATCCTCCTCATAAAGCTTGATGACACGCCCGCGCATTATTTTTTCAATGGTAATTTCGTCGCCTTTCAACGAAGAAGAAAAGTAAACCAGTGATTTTTCAATATCCAGCAGCTGAATCAGTTCGGAATTTTTCATGGACTTCCGAAGTTCGCGCTCCACAAAATCGCTGATTTTATCAATCTGTTTCAAATATTGCAGAAACTTCGTCGCAATCCGAAGCATCACCTGCAAAATAAAACGGGTTTTCAGATTGGTCTGCACACCCTTTACAACATCCTCAGAAAACTCGTTAATGATGGCGTTTTCGCGAATGGACACCGTAATCACGTTTTTCTCGGTCAAGATAATACCGAGTGGCATGGTGGTATAAGTAATGTTCTGCCCGTTTTTTTCCACCACAGGAATGTCAAGAATTACCAGTGTGCTGGTGTCTTCGTAATCGATGTGGGAGGATTCCTCCTCATCCATTGCGGCACGAAAAAAATCCGGTTCAATACCAAAATCGGCAATCAGGCCGTTAATCTCATCATCATTCGGCGCAACACAGTTAATCCAGCACCCTGGTTCACAGGCCGGAATTTCTGAGATGTGGCCGTCGATGGTTTTGAAGTAGGTCAGCATTGCACTCATCTCCTGTATGAAATTGAATGAAGCTTCGACTGAAAGGGTCCGGGTTCACAATGCCACCTCCTCAAATATGTATTTTCACTCAGGCTTTATCCGAATGATATTATATCATAATATGACGAGAATACAAGAGCAAATTCAGTATTTTGGGCAATATTTATTGAAAGTCGTCTTATAATACTAAATTTAGGCTTATTTGAACGAATTAGAGGAAAATTGGCCCAAAACCGGTGAATTTGAATTTCGAAAGTGCGGAAGCCACTACAATAGTATTTCCCACAAAGGAAGGAAATAATAGGCTGCTAATATTGTGAGATTCTTTTTTTCGGATGAGCAAAACCCGGTGAGCTGCAATCCCGCAAAGGGTTGCTAAAAACCGCTTAGAAAAAGGCGTGCCCCGCATATGCGAGGCACGCCAAAAGGATTTTGGACCATTATTTACGGTTAAAAATCGACATGATGTCGGTAAAATCCTCATCGTCAATCGGACTGGATTTCTGAGCCTGCGGAACCGCACTGTCTGCCTTTTCCGGTTGTTTTCCGGCGGCTGGCTGCCTGTCCGCTGCGCCTTCCGGCGGGTTAACGGTGGAAAAGCCTGTTGCAATCACTGTAACGCTCATCTCATCATCCATGTTTTCATCAAACGCAGCGCCCCAAATGATGTTCGCGTCTTCATGCGCCTGCGCAGAAATCATGGAAGAAGCAGTTTCGATTTCGTCCAGACCAATATCGGGGGAAGAAGTAATGTTTATGATAACGCCCTTTGCACCGTTGATGGCCGTTTCCAAAAGCGGGCTGGAAATCGCCATGTTTGCGGCCGCTTCCGCCTTGTCCTTACCGGAGGCATGTCCCACACCCATATGGGCGTAGCCCGCGTCCTTCATAACCGCAGTCACGTCCGCAAAGTCCAGGTTTACCAAACCCGGCAGCTTAATCAAATCCGAGATACTCTGCACGCCCTGGCGGAGCACGTCATCCGCGATGGAAAACGCGTTCAACAGGGTAATCCGCTGTTCACTGACCAGCTTCAGCCGTTCATTCGGAATGACAACAAGGGAGTCCACATGCTCGCGCAGGGCCGCGATACCGCTTTCCGCCTGCTCCATACGGCGGCGCCCCTCAAATTCAAAGGGTTTGGTTACAATGCCGACGGTCAGAATTCCCATGTCCCGGGCCAGCTCGGCCACCGTAGGCGCCGCACCGGTACCGGTTCCACCGCCCATTCCAGCGGTAATGAACACCATATCGCTGCCGCGCAGAGCCGCGGCGATGGCTTCCCGGCTTTCATCCGCAGCCTTCTGCCCCATTTCAGGCTTAGAGCCCGCTCCCTTTCCGTGTGTCACTTTCTCGCCGATTTGAATCTTTTGCGTTGCTTTGGAACGGTAAAGAGCCTGCTTATCGGTGTTGATGCTGATAAACTCGACGCCCTGCACGCCCATAGTAACCATTCGGTCAATGGCGTTTCCGCCGCCGCCGCCAACACCGATAACTTTTATTTGAACGATGTTGTCAAAATCGTTGTCAATTTCGAAAGGCATGTGCTGCATCCCCCTTGATTTATCCTTAAGTTGTTTCAATTCTCAGAAATTAATGGATATTAATAATTTACCATGTTTTCATACTTTTTTCAATTATTTTATTCAAATACTCCGGAGTAATTATGCTATTTATGAAGTTTTTCCGGAAGATACTGAATAATTGGGGTCAAAGTAAGCGTGCTCGTCCTCTGCGCTGGTGGACAAGTCCAGAACGCCCCTTTCCGTGTTCTTAATTTTACCGGACTCCAGAATGTTTTTTCCGAACCGCAGCTTTTTTTCAAGATCGGAAGCGGGGCCCAAGTTCATGTTGATCCGATTGTCATAAACAACGGTAATCTGGTAGGTTTTACTTAGGTCGATTTTTGTAACCTTGTCCAGCTTTGCTGCCTCAATGGCCGCAATCAGATCTTCAAACATGGTTTTCTGTGTGGAATCCTTGTACACGGCTGCTTTCCCCACCGAAGCGTCGGTAAGCGTTACCCCCTGAACCAGCGTTTGATTCGTGGGAACCTGGTCCACAATCTCCAGCACCTTTCCGGAAGCGCCGAGGACCACAAACTTCTTGTTGTACGAAATCACCCCGCAGACCGGCTCCTCCGAAACAGAAATCAGAATTCGTGCGGGAAGCCGCCGCTTTACGTTCACCGCGCCAATATAGGGAAGATTCTGCAAAATCCTTTTCTCCGCCGCATCGGTATTGGTTAGGAAAAGATTCTGACCCTTTTTTATTCCGGACAATGATATGATTTGATCGGCAGGATAGCTGGATTTTCCCTCCACAGAAACGGTGTCGATTTTAAACAGAACGGTAAGGGAAAGCGCGGCGGCGCACGCAATCACCGTAACAAAAACGAACAGATAAAACGCAATCAGTGCACGCCGTTTCCGGCGGCGCCGGGCCTCTGCCCGGCGCTGGGGAGTCGCGTATTTCCCGCTCCGCCGGTTTGGGGCGTTCCCCTGATGCCCGAACACCGGCCGGTATTCCCCGCTGCTCTTATCGTACACACGAGGAATCCCGGTGTTTCTGCTTCTTTGATTTCCTGCCATTGAAACATCCCCCGATGATTGGTGAAATTTCCGGACCCTGTTTACTGTTCAACAGGTTAAATCCTTTTTACGTCTGCCCCAAGCTGGGCAAGATTCTTTTCGATGTTTTCGTACCCTCGGTCTAAGTGCTTTAAACCCGAAATTTCTGTAATCCCATCCGCTGCAAGGCCAGCGATGACCAAAGCGGCACCGCCCCGCAAATCAGCGGCTTCCACCGGCGCGCCGGAAAGGCGGCTGACGCCTTCCACCACCGCGACTCGGCTCTCCACCTTGATATTCGCCCCAAGCCGCAGCAACTCTCCTACATGTTTATATCGGCTCTCAAAAATATTTTCCACAAACATGCTGGTGCCGTCGGCAAGCGTAGTCATCGCCATAACCGGCGCCTGCGCGTCGGTCGGGAATCCCGGGTACGGCATGGTTCGGATATTCTTGATCCTTCTGAGGCGTTTGGGCGAAATGATCTTCAGCTTGTTGTCTTTAATCTCAAGCTTACAGCCTGCTTCGTCAAATGCCGGGAACACTGGGGCCAAATGCTCCGCAATGATATCGGTAATTGTCAGCGTACTGCCCGTAATGGCGGCTGCGGCAAGGTAAGTAGCCGCAGCGATGCGGTCCGGTATCACCCGGTGCTCGCAGCCGGACAAATGCTTTACCCCTTCAATGGTTACGGTGCTTTCCCCCGCACCGCTGATTTTCGCGCCGCAGGAATTCAGAAAATCCGCCAAATCCCAAATTTCCGGTTCCCGCGCCGCATTGGTGATAATGGTGGTGCCTTCGGCGCGCACAGCCGTGATGATAATGTTTTCCGTGGCGCCAACACTGGGGAACGAGAGATTAATCACAGCGCCGTGAATTCCATCTGGGACGCTGCACTCCAGGCATCCATGGTTTTCATTGATTACGATCCCCATTTTGCGCAGCGCCGCAAGATGCAGGTCAATGGGGCGCGGACCAAGCTCGCAGCCACCCGGAAAAGAAAGAAGCGCCTGCCCCATGCTGCTGATAATTGCTCCCAGGAAAATAATAGAGGACCGCATTTCACGCATTAACGCATCGGGGATATCGAAGTGATCCGTTGTGCGCGGGTCAATAAAGATGTCGCCTCCGCTGCGCTCCGCGCCACACCCCAAATGCCGCAGAATCTTCAAGGACGTGTCCACGTCTGATAGATTCGGGCAATTATGTAAAACACATGGTTCTTCACATAATAGAGCGGCGGCCATCAGCGGTAAAGTGCTGTTTTTTGCACCATGGATTGCTATTTCACCTTCCAGTTGGTTTGGTCCGTGAATGATAAGTTCTGACATAACAACACCCCCACATTTTCTATTATCATACTATGCGGGGATTTGCTATGCGGTGATTGCTTTCCTGAAATCGGGTCCGCTGCTCTGCCGCGGGCCCGGTGGGTACTGCCTTCTCCTACATCATATATCGGTCGAATCAGGATTTTGCTTCAGCCAAAACTTCCTTTAAGATTCGGTAGATGCGTTCATTGGCATCTGTAATGCCCATCTTCTTTGCGTTCGCGCCCAACTTGGCAATCGTATCCGGTTTGGCGAAGAGCTCTTTTACCTTGCTGCAAAGCAGGGGACCGGTCAAATCCTTTTCTTCAATCAGAACAGCTGCGCCGCGTGAGACAAGCGCCATGGCGTTATGGTACTGGTGGTTTTCCGCCACGTTAGGTGATGGAATCAGAATGGAGGCTTTTCCCTGTGCCTGAATTTCACTGAGGGTAATTGCGCCCGCCCGACCGATTACCAAGTCCGCAGCCGCAAGGCATTCGGGCATGTTATTAATATATTCCCGGATGTCAATGTTGTGATGCTTTTTCGGGTCCCAGCCTTTTTGCTTCAGAAGATTGGGAAACCATTTCCCCCACTGGCCGTAGCCGTGAATATGCTGAAAACGTCCGGTTTTCGCGCTGTCCGCCAGCAAGTCCGCCATGGCCTCGTTGATGGTCCGTGCGCCAAGGCTTCCGCCAAAGGATAGAATCAGCGGCCGGTCGTCCAGCCCAAGCGCTTTTCGGGCTGCGGCGCGCTGCGCGCGAAGCACAGCAGGGCGAACCGGATTGCCGGTAAGAACACATTTTGCCGACGGATCAAGATATTTTTTCGCGTCCTCCACCGCAAGCATGGTGCGGTTGGCGCGCTTGGACAGCATTTTGTTGGTTACGCCGGGAAAAGCGTTCTGTTCGTGAATGACCGATGGGATTCCCAGCTTGATTGCCTCGCGGATTACGGGGCCCGCTACGTAGCCGCCGGTGCCAACGCAAAGGTCGGGTTGAAACTCCCGGATGATCTTTCGTGCTTCCCGGCTGGAAGTAAATACATGAACCAGAGTCTTCATATTGCGTTTTACATTTTTCCAGCTTAGTTTTCTTTGAAAACCGGAGATGGTAATGCTTTTAAACGCAAAACCCGCTTCCGGAACCAAACGTTCCTCCATCCCGCCTTTCGCGCCTATGTATAAAATCTGCGCGTCAGGCTCCTGTTCCCGCAAATATCCTGCGATGGCAAGCGCCGGGTTAATATGCCCCGCCGTACCGCCGCCTGCAAATATCACTTTCATAATATCCCTCTTAATAACATAATTCCTGCCGGAAACCCGGCCGGATGATAACACTACGTTTTCTCAATGGAAGACGTTCGCGAAATAGACAGCACAATTCCCATTTCTGCCAGCAAAATAACCAGCGAGGTTCCCCCGTAACTGAAGAACGGCAGGCTGATGCCGGTATTTGGAATGGTATTGGTCACCACCGCAATGTTCAAAACAACCTGCAAGCCGACCTGCATGACCAGGCCGATTCCGAGCAGCATTCCAAACTTATCCTTTGCTTTCAGTGAAATGGTAATTCCGCGCCACACCAACATGGCAAACAGAATAATGATAATCAGCGCACCGATAAATCCCAGTTCTTCGCATACAATGGCAAAAATAAAGTCGTTCTGCGGTTCCGGAAGGTACAGGTACTTTTGGCGCGACTGCCCCAGACCAAGCCCAAGCAGTCCGCCGGATCCGATTGCATACAGGGATTGGCGCGTCTGCCAGGTATCTGCAATGATTTCTTTTGAAGCAGTGCTGAACGGGTCCAGCCAGGCGACCAGACGGTCGTTCGCGTAGCTGAATTTTTTGGAGAAAAGCACCAGATACATCACGACGGCGCCTGCCCCGCCGAACGCGATTCCAAACCAACGCAGCCTTACCCCGCCAATGAACAGCATGACTCCGGCCAGAATTACCAAAATCACAGTGGCGGAAACATGCGGCTCCAAAATCAGCAGGCCGGCCGTAACCCCCAGTATAATCAGGTACGGAAGAACCCCATAGCGGAACGTGTCCATTCGGTGGAAGTTCAGGGAAATCAAATGCGCAAAAATCAGAATAATAGCAAATTTCGCAAGCTCCGAAGGCTGAAACTGCCCGAGCGGGCCAAGCTCCAGCCAGCGGTGCACACCGTTAATGTCGCGCGACGTAAACAGAACGAGCACCAGCATTGCATAAGAAAGCAGCAGAATCGGAACCGCAAATTTATGAAGATGGTGATAATCGAAATAAGAAATTGCAATCATCGCCACCACACCGAGCACTGCCCAAATGGCCTGACGGCTGATAAAAAAGTAGCTGCTTCCATGGCGGTACAGGGCGTTTGCAAAGCTGGCCGAAAAAAGCATAACCAGCCCAATCACCAGCAGAACCAGAATCAGAAACAAAAACGGCAGGTCCATGCCCGAACGAGCAGAAAAAACACGAAATTTCTTCCGAATTTTCCGAACAGCCGACGGATTTTCCGGTTTCTGTTCCTGCCTTTGACCGGAACCGCCGCGCACGGGGGGCCTTTTCGATTCCGCTTTTGGATTCACCATGGATTACGACCATCCTTTCGATGCCGACCAATCATTGTCCGATGCCGACAAACACGGCGTGAAGCCGCGCGCCATCATTTCTAAATGCTTTTCATGGGCAGACTGCAATGATTCATTGGAATGTCCAACACCTTTGCTTTTCTGAAACAGCAAGCAGCGATTCCATTAAATCACAGTTCACCCGAAAAATTTGTCAATATCCATCCTTCAAACGCCAACCATTACACACCATACGACAACTGCACCCAACACAATCGTAACCAGGCTGAACACGGCGCAAATTTTCACTTCGCTCCAGCCGCACATTTCAAAATGGTGATGAATCGGGCTCATCTTAAACAGGCGTTTCCCGTGTGTTGCCTTGAAGTAAGTAACCTGCAGGACCACGGACAGAATTTCGCAGATATATATAATGCCCAAAGGAAGAATAATTATAGGCATGTTCAAGCCAAAACCGAGCGCGCAGACCATTCCGCCGAGGAACAGCGAGCCGGTGTCGCCCATAAATACCTTCGCCGGGTTGAAGTTCCAAATCAAAAAGCCGAGGCAGCCACCAGCCGCCGCCGCGGAAAGGATGCCAATGCCCGAAACGCCCAAAACGCCGGAAATCAGCAGGAAAAAGATCGACACAAAAAATGTAACCGAAGCATTCAGGCCGTCGATTCCATCGGTAAAGTTTACTGCGTTAACAATGCCGACAATTCCAAGAAAGGATAAAATCCAGTACCAGGCGCCAAAATTGATGCTCCCAACAAGCGGGATCATCGTCAGTGTAGAGGCGCCGGCCAAATACAAAGAGTACAGGTATGCGCCCGCCACCAGAAACTGCAGAATCAGTTTCTGCTTTACATTCAGGCCAAGGTTGCGCTTTTTCACCACTTTAATATAATCGTCAAAAAATCCGATTGCGCCGAAGCCCAGGGCCATCAGCAAACCGCTGACAAGCTTTGTGCGCATCAGCATATCCAGTGAGCTTCGTTCCGACAGCACATAAAAGAGCGGCAGACAGATAGCTGCGGCCACAAAAATGCCGATGATAAACATAAAACCGCCCATGGTAGGCGTGCCGTTTTTCTTCTGGTGCCATCTGGGCCCGACTTCCCGAATGGTCTGGCCAAAATTAATCTTGTGAAGAAACGGTACCATCCATTTTCCGAGCAGGCCGGTAACACCAAACGATATAACCGCCGCCGCCATCGTCCAAACTGAGTTCATAATGTTCTTACTCCACCTTTTTGTGATTGCCCGAATTGCCCGAGGCAAAGGGGGTATTCCTAATTACCGGCTGTAAAACCGGCAGTTTTTTATTATAGCACATTCCCGCGTCGAAAGCGATGGAATCCTCTTCTTTCGCCGTGAGCCGAAAGACGCGGCCGAATGACCGTCCCACCGTCACGTAGGAACCACGCTTTCCGCTTGTAAAGGCATAGTGTTCAGGGCATCCAGCACTTCTGCAAAGGATATGCCTGCGGTCATTGCGGCGGCTGCTGCCGCCAGCGCCTGCTCCACAAATTCCGCCTGGCCGCTGTTGCGCTTTACACGCCCGATTACACCTGCCCCGACTATTTCAAACGTCATCTGCCCGTCCGGGCTGCGGCGAATGTTTTTAACGGTATAATCCGCCCGGTCGTCTTCCATGGAATAGGTAACAAAGCATTGATTCGGGCCGGGACTACCTTTCTGATTTTCATACGGGGCGACATATTTCTGAAATTTCCCTGCCGCGTCCGCAAATTCCCCTGTGCCGGCAAGCAGCAGGTACGGAACCTCCTCCGGGCGCAAAGGTTCCCCTGCGGGCGCGACACGACAATTCGTGCGCCCGCAGAGGTCCATAATTTTCTTCAGGATGGAACCAATCATGCCATTGGGGTCGCTTACTGCAATCAATTTCACAGAACGCATACGCTCAATCCCTTATCCTATCCTTACAAAATCAAATTCATCCGGGAAAGCTATTCTACCTGGTCCGGTTCAATAAATCCAACCGTCACCACGGTGCCTGGGGATACTTTCGCCCCCGCGGCAATACTCTGCGAATTGGAAACCGGATTCGTACCGGTCAAGGCCGCGCCTGTAATGCTGATGTTAATACCCGCATTTGCGGCGGCTTTATTGGCATTTGCAAGGGACATGCCTACCAGATTCGGCACGGTAACGGTGTTACTGGCGCTCTTGGTGTCGGTAAACAGGACAACCGTTCCGTTCTGCGGAATGGTCTTACCCGGTTCTGGTACCTGAGAAACCACCGTTTGGCCGCTGCCGTAGACTTTTGCAACCAGCTTGCTGTTGACTATCGTATTTTTGGCGTCGTTTACCGACTTGCCCACCACATTAGGTGCAGAAACATCCAGTTTTTTCATTTCGGTGTCCGTATATTTCCGCTGCACGCCAAGGTAAGGGAGGATTTCCTCCATTGTTTTCGCAAAAACAGGACCGGCTACGGCGCTGCCATAATAGCTGCTGCCGTGCGGTTCGTCGTAATACACCAACATGGCGATTTCCGGGTCGTCCATCGGTGCAAACCCGCAGTAAGAAGCGATATATTCATCTTTTCCGGTGCGGATTTTCACTTCGGTCTTCTGGGAGGTACCGGTTTTTCCGCCGATGCGGTAACCGGGCAAATATCCGTTTTTCGCGGTGCCGACCGTAGCGTTCCTTTGAAGGATGGCGGCCATGCGTTTGGATGTTTCGCTGGAAATCACCTGGCGCTTCGGAGTGGTATCCACGGATTTTACAATATTTCCGCTGTCGTCAATAATTTGGCTGACAACGTGTGGCTGCACCAAATAGCCGCCGTTTACAACAGCTGCCGCAGCGGTAATCATCTGAATCGGCGTAACGCTGAAGCTTTGGCCGAATGCTGAAGTGGCAAGTTCCACCGGATTCAGTTGGTTCTGGTTGTAATACAGGCTGGCTGATTCGCGAGCCTCACCGGGAAGGTCGATTCCCGTTCTCTGGGTAAAGCCGAAAGCCTGAAAATATTTAAAGAAACGTTCTGGCCCAAGCCGCTGCCCGATTTCAATAAATACCGGGTTGCAGGAGTTGCACAGACCTTCCACAAAAGTCTCCGCCCCATGGCCGTAGGTACGCCAGCAGTGAATGGTTTTATCGGCTACCACCACGGCCCCCCTACAGTAGAAAGGAGAATTTTCTGTAACCACGCCCTCTTCCAACCCTGCGGACGCAGTAACCATTTTAAATACGGAGCCCGGGTGGTATGTATCACTAACCATTTTATTACGCCATTGCTTGTCGAGCGCCGCTTTCAGCGCGGTGGTTCGGGCTTCGCCCTGCGGCATGGCGTTAATCCGTGCCGCCTCCGTTTTATCGGCAATGGTAAACGGGTCGTTGGGGTCAAAGTCCCCTTTTACCGCCATGCCAAGAATCGCGCCGGTTTTTACGTTCATTACAATCGCTCCGCCGCGTTCCCCAACCTTGTTTTTCACAATGCCTTCTTCCAGGTTTTCCTCCAGAAAGTGCTGCACCACCTCGTCGATGGTCAGAACCAGGCTGTCGCCGTTTTTCGCGTCCACTTTCTGCTCATACTGGAATGGCATATCGGTACCGATGGCATTTTTCGCCGTAACCAGTTTTCCCGGCGTACCAGTCAGATAGCTGTCGTACTGCTGCTCTACACCGGCAAGGCCCTGACTGTCCGACCCGGTAAAACCGAGAACCGTGGCGGCAAAAGTGCCATAGGGATAATACCGCTTATAATCTTCGATTAACCGGATTCCGTTTCCGATATTATTATCATTTTTAAATTTCAGGACTTGGTCCTTAACGTCTGTTTCCACCTTGCGCTTCAGTTCGTCATAGTAAGTCTTTTTCTTGCTGCGCTTTATAATTTCCTCTTTATCCATGCCCAGTATTTGCGACAAACCGTTCGCGATTAGATCACGGTTTTTATCCGTAATAAAGGCCGGTTCCAGCACGACTTTCCAGACCGTGGCGCTTTTGGCAAGCTCCTTCATGTTGCAGTCGTAAATGGTTCCCCGCTGAGCGTTCAGGGAAGTATTCTGCATCTGATTTTCCACCGCCATGGTGTGCAGCTGTTCCCCGTTAATCAGCTGCAGCCGTACCAAGCTGACGATAATCGCGCCAAACCCGATGACATTCAGCGCCAGCAGCAAAAACACCGTGCGGCGCCACATGCGGATTGTCGTACCCTTTGCCATAGATCATCCTCCAAACCAAGGCGGGAACCTGTTCCGGATTCGGAATTTCCCCTGTTAAAACAATCTGTTACAAAAATGAGAGTTAAGATTAGATCTCAACTCTCCTTTTCCCAAAGTCTTGTTTCATAAAGTCAATTTTCATCGGCCCGAAACAAACACACTTCCTAATTTTATAAACAAAACCCGCCCAAACCATCGTTAAAAAGAATGGGAAAGCATGCAGTAATACTTATTGACCAACCGTTTCGATTATGACAGCAAATGAACAATTGTGTCCCACAGGGAAGTAAACCAGTTCTGGTTGCCGCTTTGCACAACCTGGGTTTTATCCCCTTTGGAAAGCTCGATTGGTTCCACTTGACTTTGTTCAATGCGCTTCATGCCAAGCTTATCGGTGACATAGCTTTCCACCGCCTGAAGCGAAAACTGGGATTCGGACTTCATTTTCAGCTGCGTATAAACGCTTTTCTGCTCATTCAGCGTTTTCGTTGCAGAATTCAGCTGTTCGGTCAATTCGGTCAGCTGCACTTGGCCGTAAACGATGGTTCCAACAATTCCGAGCATCACAATCATCGCCAGAAATGCGGACACCGCTTTAACCGGGCTGACCTTCGGGCGCCGGTTCTGTTCCAGCTTTTCTTTCGGAAGCTTAATAATGTTGTCCTGTTTCTGCGGTTCGTCCTGCCGGCGTTTGGGCTCAAAAAGCGCAAAATCGTACGCTTCGCTGCCTTTCCGAGATGCCATGTTTTCACTCCCTATCCTATATGATTTCCGGGAATACGCTGATGCAGCCGTTCGGGGGGATAGTAAAACCGAGATCCGTTACTCAGCGTTTTCCTCTATAATTTGATGCAGACACGAAGCCTTGCGCTCCGGCTGCGGGGATTCTGTTCCAATTCCTGCTCGCTTGGGGCAAGTCCCTTTTTATAAAGCAGCTCTGCCCGCGGTTTTTTTCCGCAGACGCAAATCGGAAAATCCGGCGGACAGGTACAGCCTGTACACCATTCAGCCATGCGCTGCTTCACCATGCGGTCTTCCAGCGAATGAAACGTAATGACGGCTAGCCTGCCACCCGGCTTCAGCAGAGAAAACGCTGCGTCCAGCCCCTGGGAAAGCCTGTCCAGTTCCCCATTCACCGCAATGCGCAGGGCCTGAAAGGTTTTGCGGGCCGGGTGCCCCGGCTCCCGGCGAACCGCCGCAGGAACGGAGGACTTTACAATTTCCGCCAGCTGAAGCGTGGTTTCAATCGGCGCGGTCTCCCGTGCCTTTTCAATTCCTTTCGCAATCGCACGCGCATTTTTATCTTCGCCATAGCGGCTGATAATCCGCGCAAGCTCCTGCCAGGAAAGTGTGTTAACCAAGTCTTTTGCGGAGGTTCCCTCCTGACTCATGCGCATATCAAGCGGTGCGTCGTAATGGTAGGAAAATCCGCGTTCTGGGGTATCCAGCTGATAGGAAGAAACCCCGATATCAAGAAGAACGCCGTCCACGGAATCAATTTGAAACCGTTGTGCAGCCTGAACCATCTCGGAAAAATTCGCATGATAAACGGAAACGTGCGGATTGCCGCGAAAACGTTCGGTCACTGTCTGAATCGCGTCCGGGTCCTGATCAATCGCAATCAGCCTTCCGGTCGTTAAGCGATCTGCAATGGCTTGGGAGTGTCCGCCGCCCCCGGCGGTTCCGTCAATATAGATTCCATCCGGGCGGATATTAAGGCTTTCAATAGTTTCATCAAACAAAACAGGCTTATGCTGAAAATTCATTTCGCCTTTTTACACCGCCCGCACTTAAAATTCAAGCATATCCATAGCTTCGGCAATACTTTCTTCCGTCAGAGAGGAATTGAATTCTTCCCAGCGCGCGCTGTCCCAAATTTCAGCGCGGGTAGAAGCACCAATCACGGTAACGTCCCGGGTAAGGCCAGCGTAATCGCGCAAGGTTTGGGGCAGCAGAATACGCCCCTGCTTGTCCGGTTCCACTTCCGCGGCGCCGGAGAAGAAAAAACGCTGCAGTCCACGGGATTTGGAAATCGGCATGGCCTTGATTTTTTCCTGCAGCCTTGCCCATTCCTCCGGTGAAAGCACAAACAGGCATCCATCCAGGCCTTTTGTGACATAAAAACATTCTCCCAAATCCTCACGGAATTTGGAAGGAATAATCACGCGGCCCTTCGGGTCTATATTATGCTGGTACTCTCCGATCAACATAATAAACTTCCTGTTTTTGGGTAAATGCATGATGGGTTCTCCACATCGTGGCACTTACCCCCACCTTTCACCACTTTGTGGTTTGATTATAACGTATTCAGAATAAAATTGCAACCACTATTTTAATTTATGTAAACCAATTTAGTCATATTTTTTAAAATTTTATATTAAAGATTTTTTCAATAAATTTAATCTAACCAAAAAGTAATTAAATATTATGCCTAAAATTACCAAAAATGAGAATATTTCCATTGAAACAGTCGTATTTCGGAAGATTTCTTTTGTAATTATTCAACAAAATTGAATTCAATATTTTGGATTAGAAATTCAAAAATTTCTTATTTATCAAATATTGCTTTCATTGGACCGGGAAGCCAGTTAAAACACTCCCACATCGATTTTCTTAAATGTAAAATATTTCCATATCAATACAATGCATGCACGTGATTCTGTATAAATATGTAAAAAGGACGCTGCAAATGAATAAAATTTCATTTGCAGCGTCCTTTTCTTGGAAAAAAGTGCCTAGTACCTCAGGTATACATTTTCCCGATTCTGAACGCATAGGAGTCCGTTTCGAAGCCGTCCTGAAACGGAACAATTTGACAATCCGATTATTTTCCGAGAACTTTTTTAGTTGTTTCTACAATATGGGCAGCATTCAGGCCAAACTCATCCAGAAGGGCCATCGCCGGGCCAGAGTGACCATAAACATCGTTTACTCCGATTTTTGTAACCGGAACCGGGCATTCCTCAGACAGCACACTGCAGACAGCGTCCCCAAGGCCGCCGATTACATTGTGTTCTTCCACAGTGATAACCCGGCCGGTTTCTTTCGCGGCTTTTACGACCAGCTCGCGGTCAATCGGCTTAATGGTGTGTATATTAATCAGTCTTGCGTCAATGCCCTGCTCCTCCAGCGTTTTGACCGCTTCGAGTGCGCGGGATACCATCAGGCCGGTGGCGATAATGGTGATATCTTTGCCGTCGCGCAGGGTAATTCCCTTGCCGAGTTCAAATTTATAATCGTCGGAATTGTTGAAGCTTTCCACGGCCAAACGGCCAAGGCGAATATAAACCGGGCCGTAATGCTCTGCGGCAGCCCGTACCGCAGCTTTCATTTCATAGTGGTCGGAAGGGTTCAGCACCACCATGCCCGGAATCGTACGCATCAGCGCGATGTCCTCGTTGCATTGGTGGGTAGCACCGTCTTCGCCGACGGAAATGCCCGCGTGGGAACCGACAATTTTTACATTGAGGTGCGGATAGCCGACGGAATTGCGAACCTGTTCAAATGCGCGGCCCGCGGAAAACATTGCGAAAGAAGTTGCAAACGGAATTTTGCCGCAGGTGGCAAGGCCAGCCGCCACGCCAACCATGTTGCATTCCGAAATGCCGCAGTCAACAAAGCGCTCCGGGCAAGCTTTCTTGAAAATACCGGTTTTGGTTGCTGCTGCAAGGTCGGCATCCAGAACCACGATCTGAGGATATTCCTTGGCGAGCTCCGCCAGAGCTTCACCGTAGCTTTCACGAGTAGCCTTTTTTACCATTTCCGCCATTTATTCCGCCTCCAATCCGGACAAGACCTTCTTCAGGTCATTCATCGCGATTTCATACTGTTCGGCATTCGGTGCGGCACCGTGCCAGTTGACCGCGTTTTCCATGTAGGACACGTTCTTGCCCTTAATGGTTTTCGCGATAATCACGCTTGGTTTTCCCTTCACGGTTTTCGCGTGTGCAAATGCAGCCTCCATCGCGTCGAAATCATGGCCGTCAATGATCTGAACATCAAAGCCGAAGGCACGGTATTTTTCATCGATCGGCTCGGGGCCTCCTACTTCACTGACCGGGCCGTCGATCTGCAGGCCGTTGTTGTCAACAATCAGGCACAGATTGTCCAGCTTATGGTGAGCTGCAAACATGGCAGCCTCCCAAACCTGACCTTCCTCGATTTCGCCGTCGCCCAGAATGGAGTACACACGGTAGTCTTTTCCATCCATCTTTGCTGCCAAAGCCATGCCGCACGCCGCAGAAACACCCTGCCCAAGCGAGCCGGAGCTCATGTCGATGCCGGGGGTTCCTTTCATGTCCGGGTGGCCCTGAAGCATTGCGCCAATATGACGGAGCTTTTTCAGCTCATCCATCGAAAAATATCCGCGAAGGGCAAGCGTAGCATAAAGGCCGGGAGCACAGTGCCCCTTCGACAAAACGAAACGATCCCTATCTTCCGCCTTCGGGTTATTCGGATCGATATTCATCTCTTTAAAATAGAGATAGGTAAACAAATCCGCTGCGGAAAGCGATCCGCCGGGATGGCCGGACTTGGCATTAAAAACGCCTTCAATTGCACCCATCCGGACTTTGCACGCCAGAATCTGCAATTGCTTTTTCTCACTTGTGTCCATAAACAACCTCCTAAAGTTTCGGAAATCCTACCTTATTATAACGCGGGCATGGCGGTTATTCAATATAATTCAGGGATTTTCATCCGCATCCGCCGCGGCGAACTGACTGTTGTATAGGTTCGCGTAAAATCCGTTCCGCGCCAAAAGCTCCTCGTGCGTACCCTGTTCCACCACGCTGCCGTGGTTCATGACCAGAATCAAATCCGCCTCCCGTATGGTGGAAAGACGGTGCGCCACGATAAAGCTGGTTCGACCCTTCATCATTTCGTCAAACGCTTTCTGAACCTTAATTTCCGTTCTGGTGTCAATGGAACTGGTTGCTTCGTCCAGAATCAGAATCGGCGGGTCAACCAGCATGACGCGCGCAATGCACAGCAGCTGTCGCTGGCCCTGCGAAAGATTGCCGCCGTCTTCCGAAATCATGGTATCATAGCCCTTCGGCAGCCGCTGAATAAAGGAATGGGCATGCGCCGCTCGAGCCGCTGCAACAATCTCCTCTTCCCCCGCATGGTCCCGGCCATATGCAATATTGTCGCGCACCGTTCCCGTGAAAAGCCACGTATCTTGCAGCACCATGCCGAACGCGCCGCGAAGGCTGCTCCGCGTCAGGCCCCGGATATCTTTTCCATCCACCCGGATGGTGCCGCTGTCTGCGTCGTAAAACCGCATCAACAGGTTAATAATGGTTGTTTTTCCACAGCCGGTCGGGCCAACAATGGCAATGCGTTCCCCACGCCGCGCCGAAAGATTCAGATTCTGAATCAATTTGGCGTCCGGGCGGTAGGAGAAGAACAGGTCTTTGACTTCGACATTGCCTTCGCAGTCCTGCAGAACTTCCGCGTCCGGTGCATCGGGAAGCTCTTCTTCCTCATCCAGAAAATGGAACAGCCTTTGAGCAGAAGCAAATGCCGTTTGAATTTGTGTGATGACACCGGTAATTTCGTTAAAGGGCTTTGTATACTGATTCGCGTACGCGAGGAAGCTGGAAATCTGCCCCACCGTCAACGGGCCGGGGCGGCCGGTAACCGCACAGATGGAACCCATGACAGCCACGGAAGTATAAACTAGGCCGTTCACGAACCGCGTGCTCGGGTTGGAAAGTGCGGAATAAAACTGCGCCTTGACCCCGCAGTTGTAAAGCCGCTGGTTGATTTCGCCAAACTGATTCTCTGCGCGCTTTTCATAATGGAACGTCTTTACAATTTTCTGCCCGCCGAGCATTTCTTCAATATATCCGCTCAATTCCCCCTGGGTCGCCTGCTGCTCCACAAACTGCTTGTGGGTCAGCTTTGCAATAAAAGCTGCCACAAACATGGAAAGCGGCGTTACCAAAACCACCACCACCGTAATCACCGGGCTGATGGTCAGCATAAACACCAGCGTTCCCACAATAGTGACAACCCCGGTAAACAGCTTGGTAAAGCCCTGAAGCAGTCCATCGGCAACTTGATCAACATCATTCACAATCCGGCTGATCATATCGCCGTGCGCATGGCTGTCAATATAGCGCAACGGAAGGCGGTTAATCTTACGGTACGTGCGCATCCGCAGGTCGCGTACCGTACGGTAAACAGCCTGATTGTTGCAGTAGCTCATCAGCCACTGAAACGCCGCGCTGATGACGATAGTAAAAAACAGGGTAACCAAAATGGGCACCATACCGGGGAAATCCACATTGCCCTGCGCAATAATGTGGTCGACAGCATGGCCGATTAGAATCGGCCCGTACAGCGTGAGCGAAACACTGATAACGGCGCTGATGAGGGCACCCATCAAAAAGGGCAGATAGGGTTTGGTATATTTCATCAGCCGTTTTAAAACCGGTTTTTTCATTTTTTCTCCACCTCATCCCTGCTCAGCTGCGACAGACAAATTTCCCGGTAAACCTCACAGCTTTCCAGCAGCTGCGCGTGCGTGCCGATTCCGGCAATTGCACCGTCGTCCAGCACAAGAATCTGGTCGGCTTGACGCACCGCGCTGACCCGCTGGGAAACGATAAGCACCGTCATGCCCCCGGTTTCCGCACGGAGCGCCCGGCGCAGTGCGGCATCGGTCGCAAAGTCCAGCGCGCTTGCACTGTCGTCCAAAATCAGGATTTCCGGGTTCGACACCAGCGCACGCGCAATGGTCAAGCGCTGCTTCTGCCCGCCGGAAAAGTTTTTTCCGCCCTGGTTTACGGGGCTTTCCAGCCCCTGCGGCAGTTCTGCGACAAAATCGTAAGCCTGCGCAATTTTCAAAGCGTGCATCAACTGCTCTTCCCCCGCGTTTTCATCCGCCCAGCGCAGGTTGTCCGCAATGGTGCCGGTAAACAGCGATGCTTCCTGCGGCACAACCCCCACCTTGGTGCGCAGCTCTTCAAAAGAATAGTCCCTCACATCCACGCCGTCAATCAAGACCTTTCCCTGGGTTACGTCGTAAAAACGCGGAATCAGGTTCACCAGCGTGGACTTGCCCGAACCGGTGCCGCCGATAATGCCGATGGTCTCCCCCGGTCGGGCGGAAAATTGGATGTTCTGCAGCGCATAATGGTCGCTGTCGGCACCGTCGTAGGAAAAGCTGACGCCGGAAAACTCGATTTTCGGCGCGCTGGGAACCGGCGTCACGGGAACCTTCGCCGTTTCCAGCACAGAGGGCTGCGTTTCCAGCACTTCGTTCACACGGGAAGCGGAAGCGGCGGCCTTGGTGAACGTAACCACCAGATCTGCAACAACGATTAAGGCCAGCAGCGTCTGGGACATATAGTTAACAAAGGCGATGACCTCGCCCTGGGTCATTTCGCCGGTATTGACCCGTCCGCCGCCCATCCAAATAATCGCGATAACGGAAAAGTTCATAATCACATAAGTCAGCGGGTTCAGCAAGGCAGACAGCTTGCTCACCCGGACCGCGGTTTCCGTCTGGTCGTTCGCGGCTTCGTCAAACCGCTTCTCTTCCATGTTCTGTTTGGAAAAGGCGCGGATAACGCGCACGCCGCTGAGCCCTTCCCGAGACACCAACGAAATGCGGTCCAGCTTTTTCTGCATCACACGGAAATACGGAACGGAGCGGCTCATTACCAGGTAAAGCACCAAAGCAATCAGCGGCGTGGCAATCAGGAAAATCATGCCGAGCTTCCAGTCCAGAATAATGGCCATAACCATTGCACCCACCGCAAGAAACGGCGCGCGGATAACCAGACGAATCAGCATGGCGACCGCGTACTGAAGCTGGTTCACATCGTTCGTAATGCGGGTAATCAGCGAAGGAGTTCCAAACCGGTCAATTTCCGCATGGGAAAAGGTATTAATATGGCGGTACATTTCATTACGTAGCACAGTGCCGAAGCCCTGCGACGCAATAGAAGCAAGCTTTTGGCAGACCAGCGCGCTGCACAGCCCAATGACCCCGAGCAAAAGCAGGATTCCCCCCATATGCCAAATATACGGAACATTTCCCTTGCGCACCCCGTTGTCAATCATCTGCGCGGTAATGACCGGAACAATCAATTCAAAAATAGCTTCCAAAAGTTTGAAAACAGGCCCCACAATGACCTGTACGCGGTAGCGTTTCAAATAACGCGCCAGTTTCAGCATTTTTTGTTCATCCCTTGTTATTTTGACATTTCACGATTATGATAATAATTATAGCATAGGTTAATCCATAGGAATAATATTGATTTTATCTACTTCCCATATCTTTTTGATATACATCAGGAAGCCACCGATTCCAGCACTTTGTATTTGATCGGCGCACATTAACAGAAAGGAATTGTTATGGACTTAAAACAGCTGGCTTATTTTGCCGCCATTGTGGAAGAGGGCAGCATTAGTGCCGCCGCAAAAAAACTGCATATTTCCCAGCCACCGCTCAGCCACCAGCTGAAGCTGCTGGAAAACGAGCTTGGGCAAAAGCTGGTGGAACGCGGGGCACGGCAGGTGCGGCTGACGGATGCGGGAGCCATCCTGTACCGCCGTGCCCACAGCCTGTTGGAACTGGCTGACACCACGGTAAGGGAGCTGGAGGATCTGGCCGAAAAGCCCAACGGCACGCTGCGGCTGGGAACCACCTCTTCCTCTGGGCCCGCGCTTCTGGGGTGGCGGGTCACCGAATACGCCAAAGCTTACCCGGGTGTCCGGTTTGAAATCCGGGAAGGAAACACCTTTCAGCTGATTGACCTTCTGGCCTCCGGGGATATTGAGGTTGCCGTGGCACGCACCCCGTTTTACGCGGAAAAAACCAATCATATCGAACTGGAAAGCGAACCGATGATCGCGGCCGGAAACGCCCGCTATTTTTCCGGTCTACCGGGGGAATCCGTCTTCCTGAAGGATTTGGCGGAAAAGCCGCTGATTCTGTACCGACGGTTTGAAAAAATGATTCTTGCAGCCTGCAAGGCCGCCGGGTTCCGGCCTAACGTTTACTGCCTAAACGACGACGCACGTACGTCCCTCATGTGGGCAAACGCAGGCCTTGGAATCGCCATCGTTCCACAGTCCATGCGCTCTTATGCCGATGGAGTCTGCAGGGTAATTGCAGACACGAACATGACCAGCCGGGTTGTGGCAATTTGGCGCGGGGACCGTTACCTCTCCTCCGCTGCGAAATGTTTTCTGGAAGTATTCGGTGAAAAAGACACGAAACAAAGAAGTGCTGCAAAATGAATGGGAAATCATTTTGCAGCACTTCTGTATATAAGGAACGGGCCGCGCCCGATTACTGCCGCTTAAAAGCGGACTTCGGCATCCCGCAGATCGGGCACACCCAGTCATCGGGCAAATCCTCAAACGGCACATCAGGGTCATTGTAAACATATCCGCACACTGTGCAAATCCAACTTTCTGTGCTGTCGCCATCACCGACCGGCTGCTTTGCCTGATACGTGGGTGCATTTTTCGGGGCCTTGCCCTTTATTACCTTATGGTAATAGTCATAAGTCATAGGGGTACCCACGGACTTGTCGCTGCCCGCGGTCACTTCGGCAATAAACACTGTATGGGTGGGTGTTTCCAAACGATCGGTCACTTTGCAGAGCAGCCAGCAGCAGCAGTTTTCCGTAATGACCGGCAGGCCCTCCGCCAGAACCTTATGACGAACGTTCGCCAGCTTATCGGTGTTCCGACCGGAAGAAAAACCAAGGGCACCAATTACCGCGCCGGAGGTATCCTCCGACAGGACAGAAACCGTAAACATGCCGGTTTTCATAATGCAGTCATAGCTGTAATTGTCATGGCTCATACTGACGGCAATCCGGTTCGGATTGTTCGTGACCTGAAAGACGGTATTCACGATGCAGGCCGAGATTTTCTGCTCGTCCTTTACACCAATTGCATACATGCCATAGGATAGACTAAACAGCACTTCATCCTTCATAATTATAACCATCCTTTCGCAGAGCCCGAAAGTCTTGACGGTTCGGCTCAACCGAATTTCCGCCTGAATACTCAGTGGGAAAATGCAAAACTTTTGCGCCCGGTCTTTCTATTACTTTGTATATTGTATTGTGTTGATATCCTAAAAAATAACCTTATTTTCAATATAATTCAGGAATTTTGCCCGCGGTTTCCCTTAATTCTGCTCCAATATTCCTTATAGGCCTGTTCGTTTTTATTCTGGCCGTATTGATAATAATGAACGTCCTTCAGTTCGTCCGGTAAATACTGCTGTTCCACCCAGCGGTTGGGGTAGTCGTGCGGATACTTGTAGAACTGGCCCTTATGCGCATTGTCCGCACCGTCGTAATGCTTATTTTGCAAATGGCGGGGGATGCTGCCGATCCGCCCCCGCTGCACGTCCGCGATCGCCGCGTTGATGGCGTCGTGGCCGGTGTTCGATTTGGGTGCGATGCTCACCAGAATTACTGCGTCCGCAAGTGGAATTCGGGCTTCCGGCAAGCCGACCTGAAGCGCGGCGTCAACCGCGGCCTTTACAATGGGGATAATCATGGGGTAAGCAAGGCCCACATCCTCGCAGGCGCATACCATCAGCCTGCGGCAGGCGGAGGGCAGGTCGCCCGCCTCCAGAAGGCGCGCCAGATAATGTACCGCCGCATCGGGGTCGGAACCGCGCATGGATTTTTGGAACGCGGAAAGGATGTCGTAATGCTCGTCGTCCGCGCGGTCGTAGCGCAGGGCGCTGCGCTGGGTAAGCTCGCGCGCATGTTCCAGTGAAACATGGCAGACGCCGTCCCGGATTTCGCCGGAAAGCACGCTCAGTTCCACGGCGTTCATGGCCTTACGCACATCCCCGCCGCAGGCCGTTGCAATCCACTCCGCAACGCCCTCTTCCGGGTGGATTTCCAGGTTTTGCTCCTGTTCCAAAAAGCGGAACGCCCGGTTGACCGCTGGAATAATATCTTCTTTTTCCACCGGTTTGAATTCAAACACCGTGGAACGGCTGAGAATCGCATTGTACACGTAAAAATACGGATTTTCCGTCGTGGACGCAATCAGAGTAATCTGCCCGTTTTCTATGAATTCCAGCAGTGTCTGCTGCTGCTTTTTATTGAAATACTGAATCTCGTCCAAGTACAGCAGAATTCCGTTCGGGGCAGCCAGCGTATCCAAACGGCCAACTACATCGCGAATATCTGAAGTGCTGGCCGTTGTGCCGTTCAGCTTGCACAGGCTCCGGTTGGTCTTGCGCGCAATAATGGAAGCAAGCGTGGTTTTACCGATACCCGAGGGGCCGTAAAAAACCATGTTTGGAATTTCCCCCGATTCGATAATTCGGCGCAGCGCCTTGCCGGGCCCCAAAAGATGGCGCTGCCCGACAATTTCGTCCAGCGTCTGTGGGCGCAGCCGGTCCGCCAGCGGTGCCGTCATGAAATTCCTCCTTCCGTTCTCCAACCGTAAACCCAACTGTTAAAAGGGCATGTCTTCCTCGTCGCCAGAATCGATTTTATCAGCGTCCTTCGGGGCACCGCAGTTGGTGTTTCCGTTATTGTTGCCGATATAAACCCCTTTTTTGATGGGAGCCAACAAAAAGCCAAGCACGGTGCCAAGAATCAACATGGTGCTGCACAGTAAAAACAGAGTACTTTTCTTCACGATAATCCACCCTTTCTGCCGCACTTTCCTCCCAAGACCAGTCGGAACGTATGTTTTTCGTAAATCTAATCATAGCACAAGTACCGGAAAGATACAAGAGAAAAGGAAGCCCCGCAGAAGGATTTTCCATCCTTTCGCAGGGCTTCCAAGTAAAGGCCAGCCGGCCAAATTATTCGTATAACGGATACCGGTCGCAGATTCCTTTGACCATCAAACGGATTTTTTCTTCGTTCGATTCAAAGTCATGAATCGCAAGGCTGATGCATTCCGCAATCACGTCCATATCGTCCTCGTTCAGACCGCGTGTGGTCACCGCAGGGGTGCCAAGCCGCAGGCCGCTGGTAATAAACGGACTGCGCTGTTCGTTCGGCACCGTATTTTTATTGGCCGTAATATTCACCGCATCCAAACGGTGCTCCAGTTCTTTACCGGTCAGTTCCATTCCGCTGAGGTCCACCATCATCAGGTGGTTGTCCGTGCCGCCGGAAACCAGCTTCACACCGCGTTTTACAAGGCCCTGCGCCAGGGCAGCGGCGTTTTTCACCACCCGATGGCCGTATTCCTTGAACTCTGGCTTCAGCGCTTCCCCAAGGCAGACCGCCTTGCCCGCGATGACGTGCATCAGCGGGCCGCCCTGTGTTCCGGGGAAAATTGCCTTGTCAATCGCCTTGGCGTACTCTTCACGGCAAAGAATCATGCCGCCGCGCGGGCCGCGCAGCGTTTTGTGCGTAGTGGTGGTCACCACGTCCGCCCATTCCACCGGGTTGGGGTGCTCGCCCGCCGCGACCAGACCGGCAATGTGCGCCATGTCCACCATCAGGTACGCGCCGCAGGCGTCGCAGATTTCACGGAACTTTTTGAAATCAATAATACGCGGATAGGCGCTTGCGCCCGCCACAATCATTTTCGGCTTTTCTTTCATCGCCGTTTCATACAGCTTTTCATAATCGATGCGTCCGGTTTCGGGATCCACACCATAGGGAATGAAATTGAAATATTTGCCCGACATGTTCACCGGGGAACCGTGCGTCAGGTGGCCGCCCTCCGCAAGGTTCATGCCCATAACCGTATCACCGGGGTTCAGCAGGGCAAAATAGACCGCCAAATTGGCCTGTGCGCCCGAATGGGGCTGAACGTTCGCGTGCTCCGCACCGAACAACTCGCAGGCGCGGTTTCGGGCTAACTCTTCCACCACATCCACATATTGGCAGCCTCCGTAATACCGTTTTCCCGGGTAACCTTCGGCATATTTATTGGTGAGGACGCTTCCCATGGCGGCCATCACCGCAGGGGATACCAGATTTTCCGAAGCAATCAATTCCAGGTTGGAGCGCTGGCGCTTCAGTTCGTCGTTCATAGCCGCGCCCAGCGCGGGGTCCAGCTTAGATACAAAGCCAATTGTGTCCATCATGTCACTGTACATTTTTTCAATTCCTTTCCCTTTAACGTAATACGTATATTATACACTTCAACAATTTAAATGGCAACTGTGTGAATCCAATACAGTAAAAGAAGGTGTGCAGGGTAAAAAACATAAAAGAAGTATTTCCAGTTCCATTTTCCCCGAAATCCGCTGTATAAAAAGATAGGAATTCCCGCCAAAACCGCGTAACTCTCCAACGGACTAAATGCCAAGCCATAGCCTACCGTCAAAAGCGAAAACAGCACAAGCCCCTTGGTCGGGTACTTCCGCCCAAGGTAAAAGAGCACCACAACCGCCACGCCGTACCAGCCGTAATCCGTGTGCAGCAGCTCCGCAATCAACGCCAGTGAGACGGCACCCATCGCGGCACCGACCGGCTGAACGGGGGAAATCTTCTGCAGCAGGGCGATTGCCGCCAAGCCGAAAAAGAGAGTGAAAAAAATATTCTGGCTGTTCGGGTAAAATACGGAAGAATGAAATGCTAGGTCAAACGGGATTTCCGAAACCAGTGCAAACAGAAAAAGCCGGCCGAAATATTTCCGTATATTGGAGGTATGAAGCAGTCCTTCGGTCAGAAGATACGCAAAAACCGGAAACGACAGCCGGCCGATGATGCGCAGGAAAATCACGCCGGGAAAAAGGACCGCGCCAATGTGGTCAATCAGCATGGTCACAACCGCAAAAATTTTTAGTTGAAATCTATTCATGTATTTTCCAACTTTCTACCGCTTTATCCGTTCATTCCAACCGAAAAGCAGTGCAGAGGCCCATTTTTCAGGTTTGCAGCCCAAACCATTAGAATAATCATAAAGAATCCCGCGGAGCTTGTCAACTTGTAGTTTCCGACGGTTTGCGCTATGATAATATCCGTAAGGTCTTATTTGTAAATAGAAACTCGGAGGAAAGGCAATGACAAAGAAACAACGCGCCGCACTGGCGGTGGAAGCGTTAAAAAAAGAATATCCGGATGCTCTTTGTTCGCTGACCTACACCAATCCGCTCCAGCTGCTGATTGCAACGCGGCTTTCCGCGCAGTGCACCGACGCGCGCGTCAACCTGGTGACCCCCGCCCTGTTTGAGCGCTTTCCGACTCTGGATGCTTTTGTGGAAGGTACGGTAGAAGAGATTGAAACGCTGATTCGCACCTGCGGACTCTATAAAACCAAAGCGCGTGACATTCACGCGATGTGCATAAAATTAAAATCCGACTACAACGGCGTGGTGCCGGATACGATAGAGGAACTGACCAAACTGCCGGGGGTTGGACGGAAAACAGCCAACCTGGTGGTTGGGGACATTTACCACAAACCTGCGGTTGTAACCGATACCCACTGCATCCGCATCTGCGGGAGAGTGGGGCTCAGCGAAGGCAAGGACCCTTATAAAGTCGAAATGCAACTCCGCACTGTGCTGCCCATGGAAGAATCGAACGCGTTCTGCCACCGGCTGGTGCTGCATGGGCGCGCTGTTTGCACCGCACGCAGCCCGAAATGCGAAGCCTGTGTGATGAACAGTTTCTGCAAGTACGTTAAGGAAGCCGAAAAGAAAAAATAAATCATTTCTGAATAACATACCCCTTTTGGGAAATACTACCGCTGATTTTATTCCGCCGCCCTGCGGCGGCAGATCGAAGGCGGCGGTAACAATGAAGACGAAAAAAGGAACGGCGCTTCAGGTTTTTCTGGTGCTCGTGCTGCTGGCCCTGATTGGCGGGGTTGGATGGTGCGTGTTTCAAATGATCCGGCTGAGCACTGCGCAAAGCCCGTATTCCGCTATTTTAATTCGGACTTACCCGTTTTTCGGTTTGGCTCATTCCGTTTTTACTTTCGTCGGCACTGTATAACTGCATATAATAAAACAGCCGCGAAGGGAGCAGTGTTCCCTTCGCGGCTGTTCAGTTTGCCGGGGTAATTTACAATGGTTTGCGCACATTGTACATGGAATCCAACACCAGCCAATTCTGCGGGAAAAAGCTGTTAATGGTCCAGTAGCTGACCCCGCCCAAATTATATTTTTGAACCAGCTCCAGCTTTGCCTGAATGCTGCGTGCATCCTCAAACCAGACTTCGTGCTGCCTCCGGTTTTCATCGTAATAGCGAAAATACGGCGACTGCGCCGTTGTGTCGTACTCAATCCGCGCTCTTACCCGCGCCGCCAGTGCCACCGCCGCCGTATGGGAAATCGCCCTTGCTGCAGAACCCCGCACATAGGGCAAGGTCCAGTTATAACCGTAATTGGGAATACCCATCAGGATTTTCTGACTCGGAATCACCGTAACGGCGTACCGGATGACCTGCTCCACCAGATTAATCGGCGCGACGGCACGGGGTGGACTATAGGTATATCCCCATTCATAGGTCATTAGAATCACATGGTCAACGGTCGCTCCATGCGCCGCGTAATCGTGCGCTTCGTAAAGCAGCCCAACCTGCCCGGCGCTGGTTTTTGGTGCAAGCGCCGTTGTAACTTTGTACCCAAGGGGATGCAGACGATCCACTACTTTCCGGATAAACCGGTTATAATTTTCCCGGTCGCGGGGGTACAAATATTCAAAATCGATATCCAGCCCGTAATAGCCTTTTCTCAGCACGGCGATGACATTATCCAGCAAGGTGTTTTGCAGCTGGTCGCTGATTAGGATGGTATGGGCAAGTTCGCTGTCGAAACTTCCACCTTCCTTAATGTTGGTAATCACCATGAAAGGCCCAACATTCCGCGCCCTTGCAGCCTGGATAATGGAGGAATCGTCAATTGGATTCAGGCTTCCGTCCGGGCGTACCTGATAGCTGAACAGGCTGATGAAACTAAGGTTTGGAAGGGTGTCCTGCAGCGTGGCGGACGAAATGTTCGGAAATGCATAACCGTTCACGTCTATCGTGCCCAGCTTTGGAACCGCCGCCGGTACCTGAATGACCTGCCCGGCCTGAATGCGGGACGGGTCGCTGATTTCCGGATTCAAACGAAGCAAGCCGGAAACCGTAACGCGGTAATCCCGCGCGATGCTGTACAGCGATTCCCCCGCAGCAACCGTGTGCGGCACAATATCGGCGCTGATGACAATTGTCTGCCCAACCACCAACTGTTCCGGATTTTCCAGCCTGTTATCGCTGATCACCTTCTGCATTGGCACGCCATAGCGCGTCGCGATGGTATAAATGCTGTCCCCAGGCTGTACGACATGAATCACCATGCGGATCACACCTTTCCCTTATTGAAATCAATTACGGTCAAAGGCATTTAGCGCGCCGTGCGCGTTTTTCAGCCGATACCGGCAGAACCCCCTAAACCGTACAACATACTATCCCGTTCTAAGCAATATATGTTTTCCTGGGAACGTTTATTCCTGTAAGCAAAAAAGCCCGTCCCGTGAAAAGGGCGGACTTTTCGATTTACAGAACCAAAATCAGGCGTTCTGCGCCTGAACGGCGGTAATGGCAACCACTCCCACAATATCCTTTGCGGAACAACCGCGGGAAAGGTCGTTAACCGGTTTTGCGATTCCCTGCAGAATCGGGCCGAACGCAGTGGCTTTTCCAAGCCGCTCCACAAGCTTATAGGCAATATTCCCGCAGTTTAAGTCCGGGAAAATCAATACGTTTGCACGGCCTGCGACTGTGCTCCCCTTCGCCTTGGACCGCCCAATTTCGGGCACCAGCGCGGCGTCGGCCTGAAGTTCGCCGTCCAGCTGAAGCTGCGGCGCTTTTTCCTTTGCCAGCCGGGTTGCCTCAATCACCTTATCCACAATCGGGTCTTTCCCGCTCCCGTAAGATGAGAAGGAAAGCATGGCCACACGCGGTTCATCCTGTACCAGGCTTTGATAGGATTTTGCGGAGGCAATCGCGATTTCTGCTAGTTCTTCTGCAGTGGGGTTGCGGTTCAAGCCGCAGTCCGCAAAAACAAAAACGCCGTTGTTGCCATATTCGCAGTTTGGAACGGACATGATGAAAAAGCTGGATGCAATTTTGGCGTCCGGCGCAGTACGGATGATCTGCAGTGCAGGCCGGACGGTATCCGCCGTAGAGTGCGCCGCGCCGGAAACCATTCCGTCCGCCTCCCCATTTTTCACCATCATAACAGCCCAGAAAACGTTGTCCTGCATGATTTGTTCTGCCTGTTCCATAGTAACTCCCTTCGCTTTGCGAAGCTCGTAGAACATTTTGCAGTATTCTTCCCGCTGCGGTGCGGTTCGGGGATTCACGATTTTTGCGCCGGACAAATCCCGGTTCCCGCCCAAGCGATGAATTTCCTCCTCGTCACCAACCAGAATCAAGTCCGCGATTTGCTGCTTTAAGATTTCCTCCGCAGCCTCAAGCGTGCGGGGGTCTCCGCTTTCCGGTAACACAATGGTTTTTTTGAAACTCCTGGCCCGTTCCATCATCGTTGCAAGAAAATCCATAAAAGTCCCTTCTTTCTTGATCGTTCCAATAAAAATTGGATGATTCCATGATTTCATCCATATTTCCTTTAATTTCCAATCATATGGTAACTATAGCACGCGGTACCGCCGAATGCAAGAACACCTGATGTTCAGTTTTCCCAGGTGCGGGCGGATTATCATACTTCTTTCGGTGACCAAGTTACTGAATCCGTTTTCCGTTCCGGTTATACTAAAACAAAACAATCAAAAGACGAAAAAAGGGGATCGTATGTTTCAAGTACTGTTTCATAAAAAGACATATCGCACCATCACTCATGAAGAAGCAAGACAGAGACTGATTTCCGGCAGTCCGCTTCTGCTGGACGTCCGGACAAAAGAGGAATACGAAGCGGTGCACATACCGGGCAGCGTTCTGCTGCCGCTGAACGAGCTGGAGTCGAAAATATCCGCGCTCGCCCCCGAAAAAGACCGAGACATCATTGTGTATTGCCGAAGCGGCGCCCGTGCCGCCGCGGCTTGTTCCCGCCTTACGGAGCTGGGTTACACCGACGTGAGCACCATGGGCGGAATCTGTGACTGGAAATACACCACCGCGAAAGGCTCGGAAAAGTAATGGCGGAAAAGGTTCGCCGACCGTCATATGAAAAAATACCTGCAGGCCAGAACGCGGCCCGCAGGTATTTTTCATGTTATGTAATTTACTCAATAACGACCTTGGTACCCCTCGGCACATTGTCATAAATCCATTTTGCATCCTCAATCGCAAGCCGGACACATCCGTGCGAAGCCTTGGTACCCAGCTTGTCGGCTTCCTCCGGCTCTATTTTTTCGTTCTTGTCAAAGGGGATACTATGGAACAAGAACGAGCCCTTAAAACGGGTCCAGTAATACGCGCCCTCTTGATACTGCGGGCTGAAAAAGGACTTTCCTCGATCCGAAACCGTAAAGGTACCGGTCGGGGTATCCGAGCCCTCCAATCCGGTGGAACAAATGAAATTCTTAACCATACGGTCGGAGGCATCATAAACGAAAACCCGCTGCTCCGGGATGCTCACCTTAACCCACAAAGGCTTGTCCGCCGCTTTCAGGTCCACCAGAACTTCCTCCGGCTTACTCACATTGGAGGATGCGGCGGCAGAAGAAGAGGGTGCGGACGAAGATGCCGGCGAAGAAGTAACCACAGCAGAAGAAACCACGGCAGAAGAAACCGGCATAGAAGAAGTGGAGGAAGATGCCGTAGAAACCGCTGGTATTTTATTAGAAGTGACCGCAACCCAGTAAAATGCCGCCGCGCCAATACAGCAGAGCAACAGCGCCATCAAGCGCAAGAACTGCGGGTGTTTTGGTTTTTTTTCGGTGGAAGGATTGTTTTCGTTGTAATTCATCTCACAGATTCTCCGTTTCTATGCGTTAATTCGTTTTCATTACGTTCGTTATCCTATCATAAAGAAATCCGTCCAGAATAAATGGGTGGAATTTTTCAAGTGACACCGGACTTGTACGTGTCCGATGCCTGTCCGCATTTTGGGCGGTACTTCGAAAATTGGTCAATCTAAACGGAACCGAAGCATTTTTATATTATTATAACTTCTTTTTCTGCTTAAGTTATGAAATTCTTGTTAATTCTCCAAGAAAAACAATTTTTTCACATTAATTAGTTGACAAGTCAACTAATTCAAGATAAAATAATTCAGCTCGTCAATTTTTGGAAAAGCGAGGACGGCACATGGATGAAAAAAGGTACCTGATTAAGTATTGCGGCAAAATTATGAGAAAAACTCAGACATATTTGGATATAGTATTAAGGAAATATCAACTGAGCAGCGGAGGCTATTCCTATCTTTTTGAGCTGGAAAAGCAGGAAGGCATCAGTTTGGAACAGATCAGCAGAACGCTTGGTGTGGACAAAGCCATGTCTACCCGTACCGTTCAAAAGCTGGCAGAACTTGGCTTTATCACCAAAATACCCGATCAGGAAGATTCCCGCGCATTCCGGCTCTATTTGACGGAAAAAGCGCACGCCTGCCTTCCCGCTGTGCGGGAAGAAATCTCCAATTGGATTGAGCAAATTACGGACGGGCTGTCTGAAAATGAAAAAGATATGGCGGTTGAACTGCTGAAAAAAATAGCAGGCAACGCCGAACGCAAAGGAATGAATCAAAAATAGTGGAAGAAAAACAAACAACTTATGATCGCCGCAGGTGGATGGTGCTGGTCATCACCGCCATATCCACCTTCATGTCCACACTGGACAGCAGTATTGTAAATGTCGCATTACCCGTTATGGCAACTTCTCTTCACGTAAGCACCGGGCTGATTGCTTGGGTCGTCAGTGCCTATCTGATTGCAATTACCATTTTTATTCTTCTGTTTGGCAGGCTGGGCGACCTGAAAGGGCAGCAAAAAATTTTTCGCATCGGCCTGATTATTTTTACTGTGGGTTCTTTTCTATGCGGCGTTACCCACACCCTCCCAACACTTCTGGCCGCGCGGGTGGTACAGGCCATTGGGGCCGCCGCAACCATGGCGAACAGCCAAGGCATTATTACCCGAACTTTTCCCGCGGAAGAACGCGGGCGTGCACTGGGCATTAACGGCTCATTCGTAGCCCTCGGCACCATGGTGGGACCTTCTCTCGGCGGATTTATTATTTCCTTCGCCAGTTGGGAATACCTGTTCTGGGTGAACGTACCGATCGGTTTGATTGCATATCTTCTGAATCTGAAATTTTCCGACAAGGATGAAACAACACAAAAAGAAAAGCTGGACGTATGGGGCGAGATTCTTTTCACGCTGACCATTACCCCGCTGTTTATCGGCCTGGAATACGGCCAGACCATCGGCTATGGTGCCCCGCTGATTCTAATCTGCTTTGCCGTATCCGTAATAGCTTTTGCGGTTTTCCTATATGTGGAGCGTAAAGTCAGCGCACCTCTGCTGGATTTGGATATTTTCCGGAACAAATGGTTTTCCGTCAGCATATTCTGCGCTTTTACTTCTTTTGTCGCCATCTCATGTTCCAACATCATTCTGCCGTTTTATCTGCAGAACGCCCTGGGCATGAGCCCCGGACAAGCTGGACTTTATATGACGATTTATCCGGTGGTACTGGCTCTGGTTGCACCGATCAGCGGATACGTTTCCGACCGGATCGGTTCTGAAATTCTGACGCTGATTGGCCTTTCGCTGACAAGCGCCGGTCTTTACCTGGTGGTCTTTCTGAACGCCTCCCCGGTTTACTGGATGCTGATCCTGTTTATTGCCATTATGTCACTGGGCAACGGCCTGTTCCAGTCGCCGAACAACTCCCTCGTTATGTCCATGCTTCCGCCCGAAGAGCTTGGCATCGGCGGAAGTGTAAACGCGCTGATACGAAACATCGGCATGGTCGTGGGAATCGCTACCTCCACCTCTGTTTTATATGGCGGTATGAGCGCAAAAATCGGCAGGCATGTGACCAGTTACGTGGAAGGACGCAGTGATGTGTTCATCTATGGAATGCACCTTGCCTATATCGTATCCGGAAGCATCTGCCTGGTAGGAGTTGTGACGACGGCCATACGGCTCTTCCGCCGAAAGAAGGAACAAGAAACACAGCCGAAAAAAGCATGAAAAAATTCAACGGCCGCAGGTCGGCAGCACAACGCGGCCTTCCTCATAGTTGATGATGAAAACCGGAATTCCGCTGGAATAAGGGGCAATATCATACTGCTGATAATAAATCGCAAGTCCGTCCGGAGTAAGGTAAAAGCTTTCCGGCTGGAATGTTTTTGCGGTCAGCTGCTCATAGTTTTCAAAATAGATATTATTGCCCGACGCAATTTGCCCCGCAATCTGCCGGTTTATGGTCTGAATCAGGTATTCCTGGTAATCCACGGAATAAGGGAACAGTTCACGCAGGAAAATTCTGCGGCCCGTTCGAATGTTCCAGGTGCGCGAATCACGGATGGTGGAACCATGTGCCCCGCCGGTAAACTGATAGCGGTCGAAATACAGGCTCAGCCCGCAGTTTCTGGAATAAGTAACAGTATAATCCAGCTGTGCTTCAAACGCTCGGACCGGGAACCCGTTTGCCATGGAATACTCATATTCCCTGACCGCCATTGCATACAAATCACGCTCTAAGTACCGTTGGTATTGTACGGCCTTCCTCCTACAATACGCATTAATCCGTGTGATTCCCGTTACGAAATGTGAGGAGCGAAACTGCGGGAAATTGATTTTGTACCGCAGAACCATCGTATCCTTATAATACATTTCGCGTTCAATTACATGATTTTCAACTTGAACTTGATAATCCATGAAAAATCCCTCCCGATGCAGATTATGCCGGTAGGGATTTTTTTGACTGTATTTTTTCGAAAAAGAAAACCTTTCCACAAAATTTTGTGCTGGATAAACTCATTTCTTTCATCCGGCATATTATGCAGGGAAGGAGGAATGAAAATGCCTGTTATAATTCCCCGATGGTGGCAGTGGCGCCCCATATGGAACCATCGGCCCGGGCCGCCTGCACCTCCTCCGCCCAGACCCCCCAGACCGCCGGTTCCGCCGAGGCCCCCCAGGCCGCCAAGGCCGCCGATTCAGCCGCTTCCACCTAGAACGTACTAATGGACGGTGGTTCATCTTTTCTGCAGCAGAAAAAGCGCAGTAGGGTAACCTTATTTCCTGTTTCGCATATTATGGAACAAATCGCCCACTATGCGGAATGGAGGTTTTTCAGTTGAAAGTATTCAATTGTTCCGATCCGGGTGAAAATCCACTCCCGTTCTGGATGACGGAAAAAGCATACTCTGCAGAAGAAGGTTCCAAGGAAGAGAATTCCACGGAATCGAATTCCATGGAATCAAATTCCAAGGAAGAGAATTCCGTAGAAGAAAGCGAAAAACACGAAGAATCTGTGGAAAAAGCTGGGCTCCCTGTTTTCCGTTATCAGCAAGAAAACTTCTTTCCAGAATTTTGCCGGGTCCGGCGCATTTAACGTGCCGAGTTTTCATCCGGAATATTTGACCAATACCGCCGATGCGATTATCGGCGGTATTTTTGCGTATATATGACGGAACGGAGATGAAAGCTATGAAAGTGAAAAGAATAGGAAAAAGGCGGCTACTCATTTTACCGCTCAGCGCCCGCCGCGTTAGACAAATCTCTTGGATTTCTCTCTTTCTGGTCTTCCTGCTGATTCTATTCTGCTATCTGATATACCAGCACGGAACAGCCGAGCATCCCTCCCCCCGTCGCATCGACATGCAGATTGCGTTTCACAATCCAAAAGTCAAAAATAATCTTGATTTAGTAAAATACGCGGAAAACGCGCGGGACTGCAAATGGGGTTATCTTTACGGAACCTTCGGGCAGATTTTGGACCCGGGCCTGCTGGACTACTGCCGTGAAAAATACCCTGACGAAGTAGCTCCTTACCTAGAGTTTACGCGGAAAAACTGGATGGGCGGCAGGGTTACGGACTGCGTCGGACTGATTAAGGGCTACGGCTGGTTCGACCCCGCTTCCGGCGGATACGAATACCGTTCCAACGGTATGCCGGATTTAAACGCCAATGGCATGGCGCAGGCAGCGCAGGAAAAAGGAGAAATCCAGTCCATTCCGGAAATTCCCGGGCTTGCCGTATGGATGAACGGGCATATCGGCGTTTACATAGGAAACGGCGAGGTAATTGAAGCGATGTCTTCCCAGCGCGGGGTGGTACAGACCAAACTGAAAGGCCGCGGTTGGCAGCTCTGGCTGAAAATCCCCTCTCTGGAATACGACCTGCCGGACTCTTCTGCTTCCTAAAAGGCAGTCTAGTCGCAAAAAGCGCTGCAAAATGAGGGAAAACTCATTTTGCAGCGCTCTCTTTCTAAAGTTCGGGTGCAGCGGCACCGTTTTTCAATTCGACGATTATACGTCCGGACCCGCGCTGAAGAACTTGTCATGAACCGCGGCAACTGCCTTGTCCGCGCTGTCACGGTCAATCAGGACGGAAATCTTGATTTCACTGGTAGCAATCATCTGAATGTTGATATCGGCTTCAAACAGGGCCTCAAACATCTGGGCCGCAATGCCGGGATGTGTTTCCATGCCGGCGCCCACAATGGAGACCTTCGCCACGTTTTCATCGTAAACCACGCTGGTTGCGCCGATTAGCTCCACATAAGGATTCAGAATTTCGATGGCTTCTTTCAGGTTTGCCTGACTAATGGTAAAGCTGATATCCTTGGTTCCGTTCCGGCCAACCGATTGAAGAATAATATCAACGTTAATATTTTTTGCGGAAAGCTTGGAGAAAATTTTAAAGGCAAGGCCCGGACGATCGGGGACCCCAATAATTGACACGCGGGCAACATCTTCGTCCTTCGCGATTCCGCTAATCAGCATTTTTTCCATTTTTTTAGCCTCCTTAACAATTGTTCCGGGTTTTCTGGTCATGCTAGAAAGAACCTCAAGCTCAATGCCGTACTTCTTCGCCATTTCAACCGAGCGGTTGTTCAGCACCTGGGCGCCAAGGGAAGCAAGCTCAAGCATCTCATCATAAGAAATAACATCCAGTTTCCGCGCGTTTTTCACCTTGCGCGGGTCGGCGGTAAACACGCCCTCCACATCGGTATAAATCTGGCATAGGTCGGCGTTCATGACCGCCGCAATGGCGACCGCACTGGTGTCTGAACCACCGCGCCCCAGGGTGGTCATATCGTTATAACGGTTAATTCCCTGAAAGCCCGTCACAATTACAATGTTTTTCTTATCCAGTTCCTTTTGAATCCGTTCCGGCGACACACGCTTAATCCGCGCGCTCCCGTACGCGGAGCTGGTGTAGAAACCGGCCTGCCAGCCAAGCAGGGAAACAACGGGATATCCCAGCTTTTCAATGGCCATTGCCAACAAAGATGCGGACATCTGCTCCCCTGCGGTTAACAGCATATCCATTTCCCGTTTAGACGGGCTGGCGTTGATTTCGTGCGCTTTTGCAATCAAATCGTCGGTGGTATCGCCCTGAGCGGAAACGACGACAACCACATCATTGCCCGCTTCATAGGTTTTCGTAATAATGTCCGCAACATTAAAAATACGCTCGGCGTTCGCAACGGAACTGCCGCCAAACTTCTGCACAATCAGGCTCATAAGGTTCTGTCCCCCAAATCTTTGATAAGTTATTCGATCGCAATCTGCGCCCCTTTGGAATCTGTGCTAAGCACCTTTATCTGCCAGCCGGTAATTCCTTTTTCCTCCAGATGGGCAGCCGCGTATTTGCTGAAATTTTCGGTATTGTCGGCATCGATCATCGAAATGATGGTCGGGCCCGCACCGCTGACATAAGTGCCAAGGGAACCCAGTTCATAACTCAGGCGGAACACGCTGTCCAAATGATCAATTAGGCCCGCGCGGTACGGCTGATGGATTTTATCCTGCACCGCAACCCTCAGGTTTTCCAGCTTGCCAGAAAACAGCGAAGCCGCCATCAGCGCAGAACGCGAAAGATTGTAAACCGCGTCGCTTCTGGAATATTGATCCGGAAGGACGGAACGCGCTTTTTCTGTTTTCAGTTCAAACGGAGGAATAAATAAAACAAACCGGATTTTATCGGAAACCGGTACACTGACGCTGTAAACACGGCCCGCTTCAATCGCAGAAGCGGCAAGGCCGCCTTCAATCGCCGGGGTGGTATTGTCCGGATGGCCTTCAATCTGCGCCGCCAGGTTAATTAAATCCTGCTGGGAAAGCGGGCTGCCAAGCAGACGATTTGCACCGAGAATCCCCGCGACAATGCACGCCGAGCTGCTGCCGAGACCGCGCGCCATGGGGATGTTGTTCAGCTGAACGATTTTCAGCCCAGGAAGCTTCCGCCCGCACTGTTCATAAACCTGCCGTGCCGCCCAGAAAATCAGGTTGCTTTCGTCGGTTGGCACAACTACGTCATCCTTTGTGGAAATATCGATGGTATCAGACTCTTCCATCCATACCTGATTGTACAGGTTCAGCGCAATGCCGAGCGAGTCAAAGCCGGAACCAAGGTTCGCGCTGGTTGCCGGCACTTGGATTCGAATCATAGTATCAACATCCTATAATATAGATTTAAAGATCGCCGATGCGAATGGCATTGCCGATGGTAATGCCTTCCGCCTCCAGGCGGGCAAGTTTTTCTTCCAGTTCCTGCCCCTTCATAGAACCGGTCACAAAGGCAAACTCCCCTTGCTCCGGGTTCTTTCGGTTCAGGCGGGTAATTTCACCGAATATTTTCCGAGCGGTTTTATAACCCTCTTCCTCCTGCGCGGCTTTTGCGCGGACGAACATTGCCATGGTGTCGAGGCGGTAATCCTCCACATAATCGGGAGCACCGTCGTCCCAATACAGATACTTTCTCGCCTTAAAATGCTTGACGCAGTCGATAACATCTGCCACCACAGCGCTGGCGGTGGGCAGCTTTCCTGCGCCCTTGCCGTAAAATACAACGTCGCCGGTGGAATCCCCGCGCACCATAATGCCGTTAAACACATCGTCCACGGTGGCAAGCTGGCTTTCGCGGGAAAGAAACATCGGGCAGACGACCATTTGAAGCCGACCGCTTTCCATCATTTTCACCTGGCCGATCAGCTTTACCACGCCGCCCCAGGCGGAAGCATATTCCACATCTGCAAGGGTGATGCCGGTTATGCCTTCCGTGTGCACCTGTTCCGGATAAACGTGCCTGCCATAAGCAAGGGAAGCCAGAATGCAGATTTTGCGGCAGGCGTCGTAGCCTTCCACATCCGCAGCAGGATTGCGTTCCGCATAACCGAGCTTCTGCGCAAGCGCAAGCGCGTCGGCAAAATCCATTTTATCGCGGATCATTTTGGTCAGAATAAAGTTCGTCGTGCCGTTTAGGATACCCGCAATTTCAATCACATCGTTCGCGGCAAGGCACTGGCTGATCGGCCGGATAATCGGGATGCCGCCGCCCACACTTGCCTCGAATAAAAAGTTCAAGTTGTTTTTCTGTGCGATTTTTAAAAGCTCGGCGCCCTTGGCCGCAACCAGTTCCTTATTGGAGGTAACCACGCTTTTGCCAGACTCCAGGCACCGTTTTACATAATCAAAAGACGGATTCAAACCGCCCATTACTTCAACCACAATTTTAACGTCAGGATCCTGAAGAATTGTATCGAATGATTTGGTGAATCTATCTGCAAACGGACTTCCAGGGAAGTCCTTCAAGTCCAGAATGTATTTAATTCGAATTTCTTCCTTGGCCCGTTTCGCAATACTTTCGGTATGGTTGGTCAGAACTTCTACAACGCCGGAACCAACAACACCGTAACCCATCACGGCTATTTCTACCATATGACGCACCTCTTATTCATTCTACTCATATTCATCAAAATACAAATAAAGCGTTATGCACTTTAACAGTTTACCACGTTTCAGTGCAACATTCAACTGAATTTTACAAAGAATGCAGATACCTGAAGGTGTCTGCATTCCAGTTTTCTATCGTTTGATTTTTTGATTCTTCGCCGCGTCCATTTCAGGCTCCATCCAAAACAGCTGATGTTTTTTAATTAACAAGGTTCAGTTCTGGGGGGATACGGCATGCCCGGGTGCTTCATGCTGGGGTTTTCCGGGCGTTTCCCGCTGGACTTTTCCGGGCGGTGTGCTACCGGTAGGCAAATCTTCGGGGGTGCTTCTTTCCGAATTAATTTGAGACTCCGGCAAGCTTTCCGTGCTGGAAATATCGGATTCCAGCCCGCTGGAATCCCCCAGCGAACCCAATTCGCTGGAAGCAGAGGAAACGGACGTTACCGCGGAACTTTCTCCGGGGTGCACGCCGCTGCAAACCGGCGGCATATTGTTCTTGTCATACCAACCGGTTTTTACATTCTGGTCGGCAGAATTCGCCCGCAGACCGGTAATCGTACAATAACTGGCCGAAATAACATTGGGATCATAGGTAAAAGTTTTCTTTGGCTTATTTTTTAAATATTCCGACATAATGGATTTCCATATGGTCGCTGCATAGGTCGTTTTCGCCAAATGCGCCGGCGTTTTATAACCGGTCCAAATTCCTGCCACGGCATAAGGGGTGCCGCCGATAAACCAACTGTCCTTGTCGTCGTTGGTCGTACCGGTTTTGCCGAAGACTTCCCATCCGCTGATGGCGGCCCGGGTACCGGTACCACCGGTAATAACCGTATTCAGCAGGCGGTGCATAATGGAAGCCGTGGTGGAACTGATGACCTGCTTGGAAATGTTCTTGCGGTTGTCCAGAATCACGTTTCCATCGTGGTCATCCACATGATAAAAGGTGTACGGCCGATAATACTTTCCGCCGTTCGCGAACATCTGGAAGCCAGCCGTCATTTCGCGCACGGTAACACCTTCGCTCAAACCGCCGATGGCCATTGGCGCGCGGTTGTTGTCCGCGGGAACCAGGCTGGTAAATTCCAGCTTATTTTTTAAAAAGTTGAAGCAAACATTCGGGGTAATCGTATTGCATAGCTGAGCCGCTGCCGCATTCAAAGATTTTTGCAGGGCAAACTCCATGGTCACGGGACCCCAGTATTTGCCGCTGGTATTTCCCGGCCCTGCGTTTTTCGGGCCCGGCTTGCCGTTGCTGAACCAGTTGTCCAGCGGCGTGTCGTTCAAAATTGAGGAGTAGTAATATTTTCCGGATTCAATCGCCTGGCTGTAAGTGGCCAAAGGCTTAATGGTGGAACCGGGCTGCCTTTTGGTGTCGGTTGCAAAGGACAACAGGCGGTTTCCCTTCTTTTCGCCCCGCGCACCGACGGTTGCCAAAACACGTCCTGTATAATCCATAGCAATATATCCGGCCTGTAAATTTTTATCGGTACCGAATACGTCATCGGCCTTCAGGGTATTTTCTGCTATGGTCTGCATCTTTGTATCCATAGCGGCATAAATTTTCAGGCCGTCATGGTAAATCATATCCACAGCTTTTTCACTGGAGCAGTTGTACGCTTCCATCAGACCGTTTTTCACATCGTTGAACAGCGTATCGACATACCAGTTCCAGATTGGCACACTGTTCACCTGATTGGCAGCCTGCTTGCCGACGAATTTCATATGTTCGGATTCCGCCATGGCAGAATCGTACTGGGACTTGGTAATCTTCCCCTGGTCCACCATTTCCTTCAGCACAACCTGCTGGCGCTGTTTGTTCAGTTCCGGATGCACCAGTGGGGAATATTTCGACGGGTTTTGCGTAATCCCTGCAATCGCGGCGCATTCCGCTATGTCGCAATCCTGAATGTTTTTGTCAAAATACAGGTTTGCTGCAGCCTGAACCCCATTGGTTCCGCTGCCGAAGTTGACAACATTCAAATAAGCGGTAAGAATTTCTTCTTTGCTATACGATTTTTCCAGATTCAGAGCGCGGAAAATCTCTTTCACCTTACGGGTCAGGCTGACGTCGCTGTCACCGGTTACATTTTTAATCAACTGCTGAGTAATGGTCGATCCGCCATAGCTTCCGCCGCTGGAAAAAAGGTTGGCAACTGCGCCGAACGTCCGGTACCAGTCCACGCCATGGTGATCCCAGAAACGCTTGTCCTCAATCGCTACAATCGCGTCCTTCATGCCCTGCGGAATTTTATCATAATCCACCCACACCCTGTTTTCCGAGGTGTACAAGCTTTGGTACTTGACCGGATGTTCGCTGTCGTCGTTCTCTCCATTTACATAGATGAAACTGGTATAATTCAACTGCAGTTTGTGCAGGTCGTAATTAATGGTTTCATCTTTCATGCTTAAAATAAAGCTGATGAGCGAAACGGAAACGATTATGCCCGAAATGATAAATATGGTTAACACCGTCATGAACGCTTTTAAAATGATTTTGCCAAGGGATTTCGGTGTGACCGCGGCACTGTCTTTATAATTTTTGCCTGCGTATTTGGTGATGTCTGTTTTTCGCATCGGAAACCACCTCTAAACGGTTTTTGAAAACATCTAATCAAATTGAATAATTCTTCCAGATTTTACAAATAATATCACCTGAGGTGATATTGTTGAAAAAAGCATCCGTACTGCTTCTGAGCGCAGCCGCGATTCTGGTTGCGGTACTGCTTTCCATAAATTTTGTCGTAAACAGAAGCCGGATTCGCACCCAGCCGGAGAGCTCCTCTTCAAATATATTTTATAATTCTACCCCAATTACGTCTTCAAGTCAAGGAAGCAGCGAAATTAACGCGATGGCCAGCCAGGAAAGTAAACCGGATGTTTACACGGTAAAAGAATACGAAGGCGGTATCGGCGTGTTTTGCAATGACGAAATCATACCGATCCAGAAAATTGACGTGGACGTTTTCTCTCTTCCGACGGCGGATCAGGAACTATTAAAAGAAGGGATTAAGGTTTACAGTGTGGACCGACTCAATCAGATTATTGAAGATTATGAAAGCTGATGCGGCATGAGCGCCGGTTCTTTTTTGAGAGGGACCGACGCTCGTTTTCTGCAAATCCGTTTTATGGCCGAGGGAGCCATTCTTCTGACTTTAAAAAGAGCGCCATGCCGATTGGCATGACGCTCCGTTCATACTTTCTTTATTTGAGGCCTTCCTCGTAGCTCTGAATCATTTTCTTAACCATTTGGCCGCCGACAGAACCAGCTTCTCTGGAGGTAAGATCGCCGTTATAACCCTGCTTCAGGTTTACGCCAACTTCGTTGGCAGCTTCCATCTTGAACTTATCCAATCCTGCTTTTGCTTCAGGAACAACATGTTTATTGCTGCTAGTCATTTTACAACACTCCTTAATTGAATTATTGTATTGTTTGCGTTTGCGTTTATATTGTGCGTAAGGGAGATTGTGTTTATGACTGTTAATTATTAGAATCTATATCGTATAACCTTCGGAAGATTCTATTCCACAAACTAGCAGAACAGCGCACACCGCCAAAACCCGGTGTGGCCCGAGCGATGGCCGTAGGGATACGGTAAAATCGTGAGGCTCCAAAACCGTTCCCGAAATCGTCAAAATGCTGCGCTGTAAACTGAGCGACGCGCTGGTTTCGTCCAAAGCGGCAATGCTTATGGTATCTTTGGAGCTGGTTCCGCACGTGATGGCGGCCGCACAGGAGCCCCGCAGGGCAGCCGCGGCATGCAGATTCTGCGAATCCAGAATACAGGAAAATCCATCCGGAACCTGAAGCGGGCCCTGCGCTTCAAAGCTGTTTTTAAACAGCAGAATTCCGGTTTTTAAATCAATCGACGGAAGTTTTTCACAGTCAAAAACAATAAAATCTGCTTCTTTGTCCGCGTCTCCGGTCAGCTTTTGCGGCCCGAAGCAAAGCACATTTCCATACTCAGAAAGAGCGGGTACAAGCGCGTCTAAAATAGCAGTATCATTGCTTTTTCCACATAAAATGATGGGAATCATTTTTTCACTCCGTTTTTTCTTCTGATTTTGTCCTGTGTTTTACGGTTTCAGGGTACGGCGAATCCATCATCAGAGCTTTGGAGCGGTTAAAGTCACATATGGCAAAACGGCAGCAATTCAATGCTGCCGTTTTTTCGCAGTTGATTGGAACAAAAACAGTATTTGCGTGAAAAATGAAATTATGTATTTTTCAAATCACTTTGATGAATAAATTCTTGAAGATAGCCGCAAAGCCGTTTCGCCATTTCAGCATCCAGTTGGATGCTGGGCGGGCACTTTTCCATGCCGCCCTCCTGGCCCGAGGCATGCACCCACATGGAAAAATAATGCTGATCAAAATTGTATTCCAAAACGGTTTTTCCGGTTACACGAACCGGCCGCGCACATTTTTGAAGATCTGTAATTTTGGCCATAAACATCCTCCGGTTTCTAATTTTTCCAGAAAAACAATCGATACCATTATTATAGCCGAATTTTGCCTTGATACAAACCAACTTGCAGAGATAAAACGATGATACGATGATTTTACCGCCGGATAGCGGGAACCTGCACCCCAGCCTCCGTAACCGCATAGGGTTCCGGATACAGCAGTTGTGAAACGGGAACCAGCTCATACCCCTCCGACTGCAGGGTTTTCAAGATTCGCGGCAGAGCGGACGCCGTATTTCTGGCGCCGCCGCAGTGGAGCAGCACGATGGAGCCGGGTTCTACCTGAGTTACTACCCTTTCTGAAATCTCTCGCGGGGGCAGGTTAATCCAGTCCATGCTGTCAACGTTCCACAAAACACAGGTCATTTGGAGTGACCGGGCCACCTGCGCGACCACCGATTCGCTTTCCCCATACGGCGGGCGAAAGAGGGTTGGCCGGGCTCCCCTGGCATTTTGTATGCTGCGGCTGCACGATTGCATCTGTGCGGATATCTGCTGTCTGGAAAGTGCGCTCAGGTGGGGATGCGTGGCGGAATGGTTGCCGATTTCATGCCCCTGCGCGGTAATCGCCCGGATGGATTCCGGGTATTTTTCCGCCCAGGCGCCAACCGTAAAAAAGGTGCATTTCACCTGATACCTTTGCAGCACTTCGAGCAGCCTGCGCGTTTCCAAATCGTCGGAATCGGCATCAAACGTAAGCGCCGCACGTTTTTCTGATGTTTGCACACTTCGTATGGGAATCGCCCGGCTTTCCGAAAATGCGGCTTCGGACAGTACGTTTGGCGCGGCCATGGCCGCAACGGCAAGAAAACAGATGCCGCAAAGCACGCCGACCACTCTTTTTTCGGAAATGATCATCCATTTCATCCGCACTCCCCCTGGCTACAAATATATGCGGAAAACAGCACATTTACCGTATGCTGGGGGAAACGACTTTATAGTGTCTGAAAAAATCAGGGCATTCATTTTCCTGATGGAAAAACTGTGCTATACTTAAGTAACTGCTGATGAAAGCGATTGAATGGGAACGGAGGAGTTGGACATGCCAAAACTGTATTTTAAGTACGGTGCCATGGGCAGCAGCAAAACGGCACAGGCGCTGATGGTGAAGTTCAATTACGAGGAAAAGGGCTACCGGGTCGGCCTAATGAAGCCGGAGGTGGACAACCGGGACGGCGATACCACGGTCCGGTCGCGGATTGGCCTGAAAGACACTGGGATTCTGATTCGCCGGGATATGAATCTTTACGACTGGTACCAGAAAAACCCCTATGATGTGCTGATCATTGACGAAGCACAATTTCTTTCCGAAGAACAGATCAACCAGCTGAAAGACATTGCGATTGAGTTTGTTCCGGTACTGTGCTTCGGCCTGAAAACCGATTTCCAAACGCACTTGTTTGAAGGAAGCCGGCGCTTGTTTGAAATTGCAGATTCCCTGATGGAAATTAAATCCGTCTGCACCTGCGGGCGGAAGGCAGAGGTCAACGCTAGAATTCACGACGGCAAAATCGTCCGCGAGGGCGAACAGATTTTTATCGGCGGAAACGAAAGTTATATCGGACTGTGCTACGATTGCTGGCAGAAGGGGAAAATCAATCCTCCGCCCACCCGTATGTTGGAGGAACCCGATTCATTTTAATTTAACTCTAGAAAATAAAATATGAACGATTAAAGGGAGTGTTGTAAAATGAATGAAAATTCATTCCACAACACTCCCTTTATATTCCCTGAGATTTCGGTTATTTCGTCTGCGCCAGCGCGTCATTTTCTTCTGCGTGGCCGGAATAAGTCGGAACCAGTTCATGTATGATTTGAATCATTTTTACATTGTCCACTCCGGCGACCGCACGCAGTTTCTCCAGCTGCTCCAGAAAGGTTTGCTCATTAAACGGAATTGGCGTACCAATATAAATCAGCTCGTGGGAAGTCTTCTGGCAGCCGCCTTCGCTGTCGAGCAAAAGCTCTTCGTAAAGCTTTTCACCAGGACGAAGGCCGGTAAACTCAATTTTAATATCCACATCGGGCTGGAACCCGGAAAGACGAATCAGATTGCGCGCCAAATCCAAAATTTTCACCGGCTGGCCCATGTCGAGCACAAAAATTTCCCCGCCGTGTGCCATGCCGCCCGCTTGAATTACCAGACGCGCCGCTTCCGGAATGGTCATAAAGTAACGAATAATATCCGGATGCGTTACCGTAACCGGGCCTCCGTTTGCAATCTGCCGTTTAAACAGTGGGATTACGCTGCCGTTGCTGCCCAGCACATTGCCGAAACGAACCGCCACATAGTCCGTCTTGCTGTGGCGGCTGAAATACTGAATAATCAGCTCGCAGATTCGTTTGGTTGCGCCCATCACGTTAGTCGGGTTGACCGCCTTATCCGTGGAAATCAATACCATGCGGTTCACGCCGTACTTATCACAGGCTTGCGCAACGTTCAGCGTACCGAACACATTGTTTTTCACCGCTTCACCCGGGCTTAATTCCATAAGAGGCACATGCTTGTGCGCAGCGGCATGGAAGACAACGTCCGGCTTGAACACAGAAAACACATGCTCCACGCGGCTTTTATCACGCACAGAACCGATCAGTACTTCCAGATTCAGATGCTTGAACTTCATGAGAAGCTCATTCTGTAAATCGTAGGCGTTGTTCTCATAAATATCAAAAATAATCAGTTTTTTCGGGTTAAAGTACGCAATCTGACGGCAGAGCTCGCTGCCGATGGAACCGCCGCCTCCGGTTACCAGAACGGTTTTTCCTTTCAAATAGCCGCTGATTTCCTCCACGTTCAAGTGGATTTCATCACGACCCAAAAGGTCGACAATATCGACGTCGCGGATTTTTAACGGGTCGGCGCTGTCTTCAATAATTTCATAAAGCGCCGGAATGGTTTTCAGCTTGCAGCCCGTTTTGGAGCAGATGTTCACAATTTCCTGCTTGTCCTTTTTGGAAGCACTGGCAATGGCAAGCACAATTTGGTCGACATTGTAGCGCTCGGCCAGCTTTGGAATGCTTTCGCGCCCGCCAGCAACCTTTACGCCGTGAATGCGGGTTCCCTTTTTCCGGCGGTCATCATCCACTGCAACAACCGGAATGCCCTTGCTTTCCGGTGCGGATTTCATATCCTTAATCACCATGGAACCCATTTCGCCCGCGCCAATTACCATAACGCGGTGGAATTCTTCCTCGTTACCCAGCGTAACCTGACTTTTGCGCTTCATGCGGCGATACAAACGGAAGCTGAACCGCGAGGCGCCAACCAGGAAAAAGGTAAATACCCATCCGATGATATACACCGAAAACGGGAACCGCAGCATGCCGAAAACATGTGGGGAAATGGCAAAATCCGCCAGGCTGACCACAAGGCACGCCGTCGTAGTACCATAGAAAATCAGCAGGAGCTCGTCCAGACTGGCAAACTGCCACATCGTGGTATAAAAACGAAAAGCAATAAAGGTCAGAATGCAAATCAGCGTAATCCACGGAATGGTATGTCCAAAGGAAATCCAGTAATACCAAGGAACATCGTTTTCAAATCGCAGCATAAAGGCAATCCAGTAGCTGAAGAAAATGCAAACACTATCTATAATAAGTTGCGGTATTAAATTTTTTAAGGTATTTCTTTTAAAAATCATACAACTACTCCCATCAAATAATCTGCACATCTGCAACCGGTTAAGTATAGCACAATTCAACTTCAAAAAAAAGAGCAGTTTCGAGTTATAAGAATATTATCGCACACTATCCGGAGAAAAGTGTTAAAATTTTGTAATCATTTTAATGATTTTTAACGGAGGCCCCTGCAAAACATAGATGATATCCGCGAGCTGTTCCGCTTCGTGTCGATCATGTGTCACAAAAAGCCTAAGCGTGTCGGGCGTTTTTTTCTGAAAAAGGGAAATCACTTCGCTTTTCGTTTTCTCATCCAGCGCATGAAAGGGTTCGTCCAGCAAAAAAAATTCGCCGCCGTATGCCAGCGCGCGGGCAAGCGCCACTCGCTGCCGCATTCCCCCGCTCAGTTCCTCCGGTCGTTTGCCCTCATTCCCGGCCAGACCGACATCGCGCAGCCATCGGGCGGCCTCCGCTTCCGTCTGCTTTTTCCCGCCCCGCAGCACTGCGGCGACGTTATCCTGCGCGGAAATCCACGGCAGCAGGCGGTCCTCCTGAAACAGGTAGGAAAAGCGCCGCCCCTTCACGCCGGAAATTTCGCCGGAATCGAGTTTTACCAACCCGGCAATACAGTTCAGCAGGGTTGTTTTTCCGCATCCGGACGGCCCGAAAAAACAGGCTGTACCCTTTTGCGGCAATTTCAACGAAAAGTCCTCCAGCACAAGGGTATCCCCATAACGCTTACAGGCATGTTTGATCTCGATTTCCATGGAATCTCCTTTTTTCTTCCGTTATCCGTCAATCAAGCGGTTTTCGCAGAAAAATCCGCGCTACAGCGTGACATTATACCGTTTCCCGATTTTTTTCATCAGGCTCACCATCATCCGTTCCAGAATTACACTCAGAAGAATGACCACCGTGGTCCACGCGAACAAGTCCGCCGTTTCGAGGTAGACCTTGGAATCATAAATGTGGCCGCCGATGGACAGCACGGTATTGGCCAGCACCTCGGCCGCAATGGCCGTTTTCCACGCAAGCCCCATACCGGTTGTGCAGCCGGCGGTAAAGTACGGCATAACTGACGGAATATAGACCCGGCGCACCGTTCGAAAGACCCCAAAACGGTAACAGCGCGCCATTTGCAGCAACCCGCAGTCGGTTTTCGCAATTCCGTTGGCCACGTTGCCAAGCACGATGGGCGTCACTTCCAGAAAAGCGGTAAAAGCCGGCACGTGGTCAGAGCGGATCCAGACAAGGGCGAGGATAATGAAGGAAACCACCGGCGTTGCTTTAATCATGCTGAGCAGGGGGTAAAACAAATCGTTCAGCGCTTTGGAAAAGGAAGTCAGCACGGCAAACAGTACACCCGCTGCAACACCGAAGAAAAAGCCCCACAGCACGTGTAGAATTGAGTTCAGCGCAGAAGTCCAAAATTCCCCGCTGACCGCCAGTTCTGAAATTCTTTGCATAACGCGGGCAGGAGATACGATGAGTATCTCCTGCCGTACGATCATATATAGAATCTGCCAAACCGCAACCCAAAACAGAACGGCCAGAACTTTCCCGGCCGCCCTGGAATAAGGAGTGGTTTTATTTTTCGTAGTAAAAATCATCACCGGGCAGCTTTCCTCCGACCGACTTCGGATTTGCCTGGAACAGGACATTCAGAAAATCCGGGATTTTCGACTTCATTTCGGCGCCGTCCATATAAACAATATTGCAGTTCGGAATCGCCTTCTGGGCGATTGCCTTCGGCATAATCCCGTATTTTTCCGAAAGCGCGGCGGCATCCGCTGCACTGGAATTCGTATAGGACGCGGACGCCTTGTATTCCTCTAGGAACGCGTTGAAAGCATCCTTGTTCTTTTCTGCAAAGGCCTTTTGCACAATCAGGCAGCCCATGGTCAGAACGCTCTTTTCACCGGCCACCTTATTCCATTCCTCTGTCAGGTTCAAGGCAATCTTGATTTTCGGATTTTTCACCATTACCTGTGTCACATAAGGTTCCGGAAGAACCGCAAGCGACGCTTTGCCGGAAATTATCTGTGTGGCAAGTTCCGCATGTTCCGTAACATATTTTACCGTAACATCCTTACCAACTTCAAGTCCATTTTGCTTTAAAATGTAATTGATTGCATATTCCGGGATGGAGCCCTGGCCGGAAGAATAAATGGTTTTCCCCTTCAGGTCTTTTATGCTCTTTACGTCATCTTCACTGGTCAAAAGAGAAAGCACGCCGAGCGTATTGACCGCGGCAAGCTGAACCTTTCCGTTGGTCTTATTGTAAAGCGTTGCGGCAAGATTGGTCGGCACCGCCGCCACATCCACTTCCCCGGTGGAAATTTTCGATACGATTTCATCCGGAGAACCCACAAGCGTAACGGTGTAATCGTTCGCGGCTGTTTTGGCGTCGTTGTCGCTCATCAGCTTCAGCATACCCAGTCCGGTCGGGCCTTTCAGCGTTGCCAGACGAATTTTTGTCTTTTCGGCAGGCGTCGAGCTTGCGGGAGCCGTACTGGAGGAAGAGGAAACCGGTGCTGTGGAAGAAGACGCGGCCCGATTTTGGCCGCTGCAGCCTGCCGCAGCGGAAAAGAACAGCGCAGCTGCCAAAGTCAAAGCGGTCATTCTTTTTGTTCTCATAGGTAAGACCATCCTTTTCTAAATTTTTCAAGGAACTATCGATTCATGCAGAAAGCGAAATCGGCAAATTTTCTGCAGCAAAGGAAGTGTTTCCTCTTGTCTTTCTCAGAGAACGCCGGATTTCAGCCGTTCCAGGTCGATTAATACAATGGTTTTCCCGCTGCGGCGGAGAATGCCCTCTTGTTCCAGGGAATCCATCGCGCGATACAGGGAGGCACGCCCCATATCCAGGGTGCCGGCCAGCTGCGTCAGCGTACCGGGAAGTTCAAATTTCAACGGGTCCGCGCTCCGCTCGGAAATACTCAGCAAAAACGACGACAGCCGACGCCGGGCATTCCCCCCGGTGAAGTGGTCAATGCAGCTGTTCAAGTAGCAGATTCGACTGGAAAGAAAGGCAATGTAATTTTCCGCAATGCGGTAATCCTGCTGAAACAGCCTTTGCAGCAACCCTTGTGACAGAAACAAAACCCTGCTTCGTTTCAGCGCCTTTACTTCCGACACATAGCGTTTTGTTTGATGGAACAAACCCGCCACCCCAAAAATACCGCCGGGATAAAATGTATTCATAGGCAAGCCGGAACCGTCTTCTGACGGTTTATACGCCGTCAGTTTCCCCGAAAGGACCAGCCCCATACTGGTGCTGAAATGACTTCTGGTGTAAACCGGTTCGCCGGAATCGAATTCCATGCACCGGCATTCCGCATCCTGAAAAGCCAGCTCCACCAGACCGCCGTCAGTTTCATTAAACAAAAAAGTCTGCGCAAGCAGCGCTGCATACTGCTTCTGCTTCTTTACTTCTTTCATTTCGAGCGCAACCTTCTCAAATTGTATCATTTGGTACAATATTTGTATTATACCTGATTCTGGTAACAACGTCAATCCTCTCACAAAGGGGCATCAACCAACTGTTTGATGCGGCGCTGATGCCACCCAAACAGAATATGCAAAAATAAAAAAGGCACTGCCGAAACAGTGCCTTTTCATTCTGCAAAAATGATTATTCGTTTTCGTCCTCGTGGTTGTGATCGCAGCAATCACCGCAGCCACATTCATCAAAATCGAATTCCAATGTTTCACCACAATTCGGGCAGTCCATTTGACCGTCCTCGATGATGTCTTCCGACAGACAAATCGTTTCATGGCAGTTCGGGCATGTTACTTCGTAATAGTCGCTGTCATCTTCGTCTTCGTCCTCATCTTCATCATCGTCTTCGCCGTAATAATCCTCTTCCAAAGAACCCAGATCCGCGTCAACTTCGTCAACCTGGTCTTCCAGATCATTGAGGTTATCCTCCAGGTCGGAAACGGACAGAGCAAGATCATCCAGCAAATCGATGATTGCATTCAGAACCTTTACTTCTTTTTTATCGGTATCCAGTTCAAGACCTTCGGCCAAACCACGGATGTACGCAACTTTTTCTGTATTAGTCATGCTTTTTCCTCCCATTTTTGCCCGTCAGAATCATACGAAACATGTATAGTATGGGTCATGCACGCTCCATATATTCGCCTGTACGGGTGTCAATTCTAATTTTTTCGCCTTCGTTGATAAACAGAGGAACCTTGATTTCCGCACCGGTTTCAAGTGTGGCGGGCTTGGTGGCGTTCGTTGCGGTGTCGCCTTTAAAGCCTGGGTCAGTCTTTACCACTTCGAGTTCCACAAAGTTCGGGGGCTCAATGCCGAACACATTGCCTTTGTAGGAAAGAACTTTGCATTCCATGTTTTCTTTCACAAATTTGAAATTATCGCCAAGAACGCTCTTGTTAATCGGAATCTGTTCAAAGGTCTCATTATCCATAAAATAATAAAGGTCGCCGTCACTGTAAAGGTACTGCATGTCCTTGCGCTCTACGAAAGCGGTGGGATATTTGTCGTTCGGGTTAAACGTTTTTTCGGTAACGGCTCCGGTAATCACGTTTCTGATTTTGGTACGAACAAAGGCAGCTCCTTTGCCTGGCTTAACATGCTGGAATTCAATAATGGAAACAACATTTCCATCCATCTCAAATGTTACGCCATTTCTGAAATCGCCTGCAGATATCATGGTTTAATCCTCCAATTAAATTTTCCTATGAAATATCTTATAATATTTTGGCGCTTTTTTCAAGCTATTTTTTGATTACATAAGGTCCTTCAGCGCGGCAAGAGCCAGAAAATAACTGGTTTTGCCGAATCCGCAGATCTGGCCCGCACAAACGGCGGAAATTACGCTTTTATGACGAAATTCTTCGCGTGCATAAATGTTGCTCATGTGCGTTTCAATAAAAGGAATCCGCACGCTGGCAATCGCATCCCGCAGCGCGTAGCTGTAATGGGTCAGCGCGCCCGCGTTGATGACGACACCGTCGTAAACACCGCGCGCAGCCTGAATTTTGTCAATCAGCTCGCCTTCATGGTTGGACTGGAAAATGTCGCACTCATAACCGAGCTTTGCCGCATTCTCCAAAATCTGGGCGTTGATGCTGTCCGCGGTTTCATCGCCATATACGCCCTTTTCCCGGATTCCTACAAAATTGAGGTTTGGCCCAAGCAGAACCAAAACTTTTTTACCGTTCATGCTGCAACATTCCTTTACTTAAAGTATTCCCTTCCGCGGCGCGTTTTTTCAATACGGCGCCGAATCGGCTTTTCCAAACGCCGGCGAATGGTAAAAGAAAGCGTTGTTTCCAGGGTAGGCGGAACCAGCAGAATGGACTTCATAAATGCAAGATTCGCGCCAATGACATCGGTAAAAATCTGATCACCCACCACGGCAATTTCCCGTACGGGTACGCCCAACCGGCGCGCTGCACGGTGATAAGCCAGCGGAAGCGGCTTCAGCGAAAGACTCAGGAACGGAAGGTCGAACTTTGCGGCAAACGGCGCTACGCGTTCCTCAAAATTATTTGACATAATCATCATCAAAATATTCTGAGCCCGCATGGACTGCACCCATTCCAAAGCGCCCTTCAGAGGGATTTGGGACCCATTTTCCGCCAGTGTGTTGTCCACATCCAGAAGCACCGCGCGAACCTTCATTGCCCGGATGAGTTCCGGGGTAATGTCGGTTATTTTATCCACGGACACGGTAGGAAGAAACAGCGCCACTAAGAAACCCTCCGCTTTCACAAATTTCAATGGATTTTTATCCATGGTACGAAGGACAATCGATCGATATTCCTTCGCCGAATTTTTAGGTTCTGCTAAAAATAATAAAAACAGAAATTTAGCCTGCCAAAGCAAAAAAGGCCCGTTTAGCCATTCTATGCTTTCATTGCTATAATATCCATCAATTTTTTATTTTTAAACAAAACCCGGTCAAGCTAAAAAAGCGGGCTTTCAGCCCGCTTTTTCTATTCTTCGTATGGAATCGCAAAACTTACTTAAACTTGCGTTTACGCGCTGCTTCAGACTTTTTCTTGCGTTTGACAGAAGGCTTTTCGTAAGCTTCTCTTTTGCGAACCTCTGCGATGACTCCGGCTCTTGCGCACTGCTTTTTGAATCTTCTCAGCGCACTGTCCAGGGACTCGTTGTCTTTAACTCTAATCTCAGCCATTTATTTTCCCTCCCATCCGCCGCCAGGCAGGGGTATTAGTAAACATATTACATAAAAGTAATTATACAGTCAGCGTCTCAATCTGTCAAGTACAATTCTATGAACTTTCCTTTCGACATTTTCAACTTTTTATATTGACACAGGTTCCAGAACGTGATAATATTGTATCCGCGGTTCATTTTAACACAATATAGGGGTATAGCTCAGTTGGTAGAGCAGTGGTCTCCAAAACCACGTGCCGAGGGTTCAAGTCCTTCTGCCCCTGCCAATCAAAAGCCCGCACGAACGCTGATTTTTTCAGTATTCATGCGGGTTTTTCACGTTTTCAGAGTATTTTATATCGGACTATTATATTGCTTAAAACACAAAAATACATTAAAAAATGCAACACATGCAACACGAAACGCCCTCGTTCATGATCAAAAGTGGAAATAACTAACCTAAACAGTATCTGCTAGACAGTCACCATAGACGGGTTTATCCTCCGCCAAACGCATATCTGTAAAGTATAACTATAACTTATTTCGTATAATTATAGAAATATCCCATCAACCAATCTTTTTTGATTTTCGTCCTTTATTAACAAAAACCCCATAAAGCAAAAAATCCCCCGCCAGCCAATAGGCCAACGGGGGATTTGCTATGTTATTCAGATTTTTCATTATCTGGCAGAGTAGCTTTGCTCTCAACTTGGTCGCGCACTTTGTCCACAATCTTCTTCAAAAATTCCGGGTAGCTCACGCCGATGTCAGCCATGTTTTCAAGAATCGAAATTATTTCGTTACAGATTAACCACACTGCTACCAGGGATGCCACTGCATAACCAAGATGCAACACAATGCCAGCCTGCTCTGCGCCGTATGTAATCAGCATATCAATAATGGCGCCGATTGCAACCAGCAACCACATGCAGATTTTTTTCAGGATTCCCCGGAAGCCGCGATAACTGCTGATTTTTTGTCCCCGATACTTGGCCACGACGAGGCCTGTGCCATAGTCAATTACATTGAGCGATACCAGTGTAAACACCGGCACAGCCAGCACACCGAGCCACGCCGACAAAACTGTGAAAATGGCGATAAATACCGCTTTTACCTTATCCATATATGTCCCTCTTTCCGCCGGGTTGTCCGGCTTTTATTTTACATTGACCACAAACTGCTTAACATTATTGATGTAGATGCCGGTCCCGCTGCCCGGAGCTCCCACTGCGCACAGGTAAATATAATGGTCGTTACCTACCACGTACCGCGGCAGGATGGTTACAACGTCGGGCGTGCCGGTTGTAACCTGCGGCGGATTACCATTGGATACGGTAATCTTCATTTGGTAATACGCACCGTGCTTGATTTCCATGTCCGCGGTGGTGTCGCAACGGAAGGCAGGAGCGTAATTTTTGTACGCTACATTCATATCCAGTCCGTTGCTCGTAATGCCATCTACGTGGCCGTCGCTCGCATACTGCCACATATCGCATAATGCGGACCGGTCGGTATTATCGGGTGTCGCGTTGTTATACCATGCCATCCAGATAGGGATTCCGGCGGATTTAATCCGGGTAACGTCAAGGTGTTTCGCGGAATAAAGCCAGTTGTAATTGCTATATACCATCGGCTGGTATCCGGCAGATTTAATCCGTGCGCAGAAATCTAACACCATATCAGTCAGCTTGTCCCGCCCCATTGCAAGCAGCTCACTGTGTTCAACGTCTACAGCAACCGGCCAAGTGATTTTGTACGGCTTAATTGCCGCCAAGCAATCCCTAACTTGATTTTCTACGCTTCCCGCACGCAGAAAATGATATACACCGATTGGCAGTCCTGCCGCGTTTGCCGCCGCTGCGTTTGCTTTAAAACACGGGTCTATGTAATTTACTCCCTCGGTTGCTTTAATCATCACAAACTGTACGCCCGCAGCCTTAACACGCTTAAAATCAGGGTTGTTTTGGTGGTGGGATATGTCGATACCTTTGATCATTTTTCAGCCCTCCTGCTCCGTTATTCGGAGTAATTTTCGCCAGTTACTTCCTTATACTCCTCTTGCGTCAGTTTTCCGGCTGCGACCAATGCCTTAATCCGGCCTATGTTCCACAGCACCGGATAATACTTTTTTGCCATTTTCAGCACGTTCATAATGTCACCCCCATCATAACTGCAATATAATCAACGTCAGCGCGAATCTGGTCAATTTCAGTTGGTGGTGGAGACGGACGAGCGGCAATTTCAGTCGCTTTTTCTTCGCCTGTTCTTTCTACTGGATGCCCATCTACCAGTTTGTAGATAAAACACCCATTTTCATCAATCAATGGCTTTTCAAAATAGTTGCCTTGAGCGTGGGCGTACCTGTCACCGATTCCTTCATCGATCTGCGTCCATCCTGTGGCATCCTGCAAGAAAATAGAACTATTTACATCGGTTATACACCCCGCCGCATTTGTTTTGACATATACTTTTATTTCAGGTGCATTCATTGTTTACTCTCCTTAATAAATTTCCGCATCATAAGCGTACCCGCCACTAACACTGTTTTTGGTCGGTGTTGTACGCATAGTTGGCCTTAAATCTACTGTGCTTACCGAACTGCTTGAGCGTATTTGATAATATCTTTGACATAATGCCAATTCCTCTGCATAAGGACGCGGGGAAAAAGCTGTAGGTACAGAACCAACTTCTAGTTTTGCATCCCAAATATCTAACCACGTTCCAATATCATCGGAAGTAATACCTCTTGTAACACCTATTCCACACTCAACACGACTTGCTCCCATAGGAATATCAGCAGTTATACTCATACGTTTGTTTATACCTATCGGAATAGGCTGAATTACAAATGCGGCGGTTGATGCACCCGCTTCTTTATATCCAATATAAATAGCCCGGTATGTTGCATTAATATTGCGCACACCAACAGAAAATGTAATTTTTTTCCCTTGAAATGGACTTACTCCATTCGGCGCATCTTCCATCCATTGCATAAAATTGTTATATGATGCAATATTTACCGAGTCTATACTAATCCGAATACAGTACGCATTAGATGTAGGCAAACCTTCATTCGCACGTCGCTGAATAGTAGATATAAATCCCGATTCTATATATGCGTTCATCCACCTATCAAATGTGTATCCGGCTGTGGAATATGACTCGTGTCCACGCTGATTTACACGGAAATCACCGTTTATTAGTAGGTTTGGATTAATTGCCCCTACCTGCTCAGCGGTCACTTTGTGAGGGTTATCAGTATTGTTTCGGTGATTCTCCGCTTTTTTCAGCTCGGTGTCGATTTTATCCATATTTCCGTTCTGGACTTCGATGTCGTAATTGTCCGTGGTCTCCGGTTTCGTCAGCCCGTAATTCGTAGTAGTCATTGCCATTACATCGTGCCCCCTCTGATTGTTTCGTGAGTATATGCCGCCAGCTGCGCATGAGTATAACCAGTCAGCATACCGTGTGTCCTGTATGTGTACTCAAAGCTAAACGCCAGGTGTGCCGGCTTGATTTCGTTTATAGTGTCCATAAGGCCCGCCATATTTTGGGGGATTCCGAGTGTCCCAGTAAATTTTACAATAAAGCTGTAATCTTCCGGTTTTTCAATAATCTCCACCGCACCATTTGAATATGATGCTGCGGTATCAATCAGCATCTGCTTTGTAACCGTTCCAATTCCGGCGATTTTTGCTTTTAAAATTTCCCTTCGCATATCATCCGACTTTGACACATCTACAGTAAGGCCGTAAATCTTTTCATACCGGGAGAGCAGAGCCGAAGCGGTCGTAATGAAACACTCGTCAATCGTAACCCCGGTGTCTAAAATCATTGATTTTACTTTATTAGTGAGAATCCCCTGCAGTTCCTGCATCGTAGCGTTACCGTCGTACAACGGCGGCAATAAATCAATCAGGTTCATGCACTCGCCTCCGATAATGCAACGGTTCCTACTACAGGAATATCCTCGTCTGGGATGGTTATATTTAACGTGCCGCCGTTCACCATTAGCGAGTTGTAGTCCGCCACGCTGGGCGTGGAAAGCAGCAAAGAGCCGATTTTTGCATAACTGATGTTATACGTTTTAAACACGCTCGACTTCAAATATTCGCTCAATGAAGTCGTAAACGCCGACTGAACATCTGCCAGTGCCACAGAACCGTCAAGCGTAACATTGGCCGCAACGCTAATCTCAAAGCCTTCCGGGCTTGACACTGTTACAGCCGCGCCAATCGGCCGGACAGATTCAATATAATCGGCGACTTTCTGTTCCAGACTTGTGTCAATCGCTTTGTTGGAATCAACAACAAGAACTTTCACTGTGCCATTGCCGTTCCATAACGGATATACCTTCACTGCGCCCACACCGGCAACCGACAGCGCCCATTTTTCGTAATCATATACATTTCCGCTGGTCGACGGTTTCCGAATTTGCTCATAAAATCGTGCCCGCAGGTTTTCGTCTGTTTCTTCATCCGTGCCGGATATTATAATGTCGCCGAGCACGACCGTCGCATCGCTGGTATTGTCTATATTAGATAACTGCCCGGCATAAGCGTTTCCGGCGCTCCCGGCAGTTTCGCACGTCGCGGAATACACACCATCAGAAATTAACGCTGTGATATCATACACAACGTCGTCAATAGCCCATCGGGAACCGATGTCCACCGCTTTGCTTGCCGTTACCTTGCGAACCGCCGCAGTCGCCCGTTTTCTCGTTATGTTCCGCTCATCGGCAACACGATCAAGGTATTCGCCAACAGCTGTATCAGCCAGCACAAGATCAATAAAATTCTTAAGCTGTGCATAATACTCAGCGAGCTTGAAACAAGCTGGAGCAAGTGCGTCGTAAATTACTGACCCTTGCCGCTTGTCAACGTCGCTCGGTACCTTTGAGAGAGCGTCCGAGAGAATTGCTTCATAGGTCATATTTTCCCACATCAGACTGTCACCGCCTTGCTCATTGATACTGTTTTATAAACGCTTTCAACGTCGAACGTGCAGAGCATTTCATCGCCGTTGACGGAAAATTGAAAATTGTCAACGCCTGTAATGCGGTCGTCAGCGAGCAGACATTCCCGGATCCGGCGCTGCAGTTCCGCTTCTACATACTCCCGGTCTTTGCCAATCAGGTCGTCCGACTGAAAACCGTAATCAAGCGAATACACCGGGTATTCATATCGTTCGGTATTCAGCATATGCTCAATCGTTTGCTGTAAGGCTGTCAGCCCGTCTGTGATGCCCTGTATCTTATCATCTGAGACTTTATAGGTTTGTGTCTGTTCTATCTCGTCAGAGAGCGCCAGGTCGGTTGTAACCGTGTTTGCAAGAATCATTTCACCACATCCTTTATCTTAATTTCCGATATGGTCGTGCTGCCTATGGTTATCGGTTCAATCTGTATTGTGCGACCTTTGGTGGCCGGTACATATCCGATAATCTCAACGATGTAATACCTTGCGCCGCCATCATCGCGGATAAGCCGCACGGTATCACCCACTGCGGCATAATCGCGCAGTGTACCGTCAATCAATTCCCACGGTAACGTGAGCTTTTCAGAGATTTTCACCCCGGCGGCAACTACCGTGCCAATCATCAGGCAGGCGGGCTTCCGATTATTCAGATATCCCTCAACAATCTGCTTTATTTCATTTATCATATCCTCACGTCCAATTTCATGGTGTGGTTCGGCAAAAACGTATGCGTGACCGATTTAACGATTAGGCGTTTATTGATGCCAACTTCTGAAAGATAAGCGTGAAAGCTGCTTCCGGCTCGAATTGCCGTATTTCCGATGCAACTCATGGAGAAAGATTCCGTTTCGCCGTTATAGAGCGACAAGAGCGCGTTCGCCATTTGTATAGCAAGAGCCTTTTTCTTTGCTTCATTGGCTACCTTATTCGTATCGGACTGGCTGCCGGTACCGGTAGAGGTTGAGCTGAACGACATAACATCGAAATACTGCAGCAGTCCATATTTGTTGATTGAGGCGGAATCTTTTGCGATGTAAATGTCCCTTTTCCCGGTGACTTCATTGTCTACGGCCAGCTTGATTTCGTTGTAGAAATCATCGTCTATGGATTTACTATACGAATAGTCATAGCATAGAGAACCATCGCCAAGAATCAGATTTGTTTCCAGCTCCGTAAGATTCCGCAGGCAGATAGACCCAAATTCGTCCCGCAAAACAAACCATTTCCCCGTTGCTCGGAGCGTATCGCCAATCGCAGAGTACATAATGTCCAGCCATGTTTTGTCGCTCTGCGCCGCCGTGGCCAGCTTATATCCCGTATCCGTGAGCGTTCCGACCGGTAACCCGAAATAGTTGCACATCTTTTTTGCCAGGGTGGTTGCGGTATCGCCGTTTATAACGATGGTATCCTTTGCCTTGCAATATCGCAAAATATCATAGGCTGTCACGGTAACAATTTTGTTCTTGGCGACTTCATGTTTGAACACCACGCCATAAAAGATGTTGGCTCCATTGTACTTAAAACGGACGATTGTGCCGTTATCAATTCCGGGTCCTGTGGCAACATACGAAAAAGTGAACTTGCTGCATCCGTTATTCATGGTGTCAGACCATTCAGCTGATTTTACAAGTTCACTGATTTCATAGACTTTTTTATTTGTGGTTTCAATGAGGAGCTCAGCGCTCAACGGAATCACCTATTTCGCTTGAAATTTTTCCATATAAGGATTATCATAGCAGTAGAAATATGATGAGGGGGAGAACATATGAAAACAAGACAAGTTGTGGCCATAATATTGTGGATACTCTCTGCATTAATACTAATAGGCTCTGTAAATCAGCAGTACCGCCTTTCAGCAATGCCGGCCGTTACCGCATTCACACTTATCGGGCTGCTCTTATTTTTTATTAAAGGCAAGTCCAAAGAAGAAAAAGTGAAATCTCAAAGTGTGAAGTTGTCAACTATTACGGTTAAACATTTCGCTGGGCTCCCACTACCAGAAGGCGTAAGATGCGTAATTCAGCGCAACCCTAACGGGTTTGTTTTCATTTCCGGAGGTAATACTTTTAACCTTTCAAATGATAAAATTACTGATATATGTATAAAAACCGATACCGAAATACAAAAACAATATGTTTCAAGCATTGGCGGAGCAGTTGGTGGTGCAGTTCTCTTTGGGCCAATTGGTGCTATGATTGGCGGCAGGGCAAAGCAAAAGAAAACAACTACTATAACACGGTACTTGATTTTTACGTATCTCAAAGACAGCCAAGTTGCTTATATCGGATTTGAGATTCAAAATCCTATAAAAGTTCAAAGGTGGATAAATGAATTTCGGCAAAGTTCCCATGCAAGCGGAATAAGCGTAACGTTATAAACGAATGACCTGACTTCTATTGAGAGGCCGGGTCTTTTTATGGAATTGTCAACACCTGTCCTGGATAAATCAAATTTGGATTCTTGATTTTGCTCCGGTTTGCGTTATAAATCGCCGTGTACTTTGCACCATTTCCGTAGAACTTCTTTGCAATCGCCCACAGCGAATCCCCTGATTTCACGGTATAGGTCTGATTGACCTTTGGATTCTTTGTCGTCGTCGGAGCAGCCATCGCTTTTGCTATGGTTCCCGTCTGCATAGCTATAACAGTCTTATATCCGAATTCACGGTATTCAAGAAGTTTGAAGTCAAAATACTTATCCCCTTCTTCTCCAGCGATTTCAGATACATTGCATTCCTCAATCAACACCAGTGTATTGATATCTTTTGTAATCCCGTTCCGGGCAATAAACCGCACTGGGTATTTATTCTCTCTCCAAGTGTTAAACAGATTCTCGTAATAGTCCGGCCCTTCAAAAGAGCCGGACGTTTCAACGTAATGAGAAGCGGTGTGAGGGAATTCAACATCTTCCAGCGAATATTCCGCAAGTTCTAAATAAGTCGGAACAGCAATCTGCCCCACACCGAACACTGCATACTTTTCGCTTGCCAGCGTAGAAGTCTTTTCGATTTTCTCCGGGTTTGTCGGCAGCCTAATGACTGTATTCCCATACTGAAAAAACACCGCATAATTCATTCGTAAAGTCCCTCCGCTGCGGTTGCAAGTTCCTCTTGCAACATTTTACTGATTGTGAAATAAATCTGCTGTTGGTCGTTCTTGTCCCCGACGTTTCCTGAAAAACTCACGGACAGCTTTGGAGACAAAACCGCCGTAGAAAATTTGTTGATATACTGCTTTTCAGCCAGGTCACGTAAATATTGCAAGTCCTGATCCGCAATATTAACTTTGACTGAGCCGTCCGCGCCGGTGCCAGTGACGGGGATAGGGGTTTTGGGCGTCGGCGATGTTTTTTGGGACATTGGCAATGTTTTTTGGGACGTCGTTTGGCCGAGATTCTTCATCCAGTTGTTAATTTTAGCGTCTATACCCTGCCCGAATTTATATCCGACATTCCACGCTGACTTTTCATCCCAGCGCTGTCCTATTGTAGGAGCTGACTTATTTATAGTAATAGCTTTGTCAGTTTTTCCCCATGCCGTTACATTGTTTTTGAGCGATTCAAGGCCGGCAGTCCAGTTTGTTCCGAATATTGCATCAATGATTTTTGTAACGATTTGGCCGAGCGAGAGAAACCACCCGATAATCTGCCCGATTAAGTTTGCTACGGCGCCACCAAAGCCATCAAACCCGCCATTCGCTGCGTTCAGAACCCATTCGATGATTCCAAGAAACGGGTAAACAAAGATACTCCAAATAAGTTGAATCATGCCATTCAGGGCGCCAAGAAGAATATCATAAACAGTAGCGGCAAGAAACAGCACCGAACCTAAAATAATTCCTGTAGCGCTTAGAGATTGATTTGTAAATTTATTAACTGCAGCCACAATGGTATAAACCAAGGCGATCGCGATGATAATTGCAGCGATTATCCACGTAATAGGACAAGCGGCAAGCGCGGCGTTTAAACCATCTTGTGCGGCAATCATGGCCAAAATAGCAACCGTTTCAGCCCAATCACATATCGTTTTCCATGCAGTTGCAGCAGCGGCAGCCAAAATAGGCAGCTGCATAGCTACAAATACTCCAATGGCTCCTAAAAGTATTGGCAAAATAATAGACCAATTATCAGCGATAAATCCACCTACGTCGGCAATCACAGTCATAACGTCATTTGCTACTTTTGCCAAAACGCTGAAAGAAGCAATTATCACGTTTACCATGTTCTGAAAATTCTGCGATTCAAGTAAATTGCTTTCGTCTCCGAATGTCTCTCCAAATGCCTGATACGCCCCGTTCTTGATTTTGTTCCAATAATCACCCCAGGTATAAGACATTTTACTTACCTGCTGGTCTACTGATGCTGATGCGGATAACACACCGTTGATGATCACATCAGATGTTAATTTGCCATCGGTCGACAATTCTTTTAACTTGTCTGTGCTTGTTCCGAGGTATTTTGCGATCGCCTGCGCCGCCATCGGTGCATTTTCCATAATAGAGCGAAATTCATCACCCTGCAATTTACCAGAGCCGATGGCCTGCGTAATTTGTAACATTGCTGCTGATTGTTCTGCCGTGCTGGCACCGCCAACACGGAACATTTTTTGCATCGTCTCGGCGAATTTCACGATATTCTGGTTGCTTCCGAACTGTGAACCGGCGGTGATACCAAGCCTTGCCACAGTGTCAGCCATATCGGTGTAGGAACCCCGCGCGCGGTCGGCAGCAGCAAATATATCATTCTGCAGTGACTTTAGCTGAGCTGCATTAGAGGTAATCAAGGACAATTTCGAGCTGATATTTGTGTATGTATCCGAAATTTCCATGCCTTTTTTGATGGTTTGAATACTCAGAAACGCAGCGGCTAACCCCGTCAACCGAGATGTAAGCCGGCCTGCAGAACTTTCCGTTGCAGTAAACTTGGAATTTACATTATCAACGGCAGAACTTGCTCGATCAATTCCACTGGTGGCCCGCTGCGTGCTGGTCCAAATGCGATCCATTGATCGGCTGTAATTATCCTGCAGGGTAAATATTGACCTTAGCGATGGCATGGTATCACCTCTTTCGTTTTGCTTTTTCCACTTCTCGCTTCTCAGCTTCGATCCTCAGATCAATTGAGGCATAAATAAAAGCCCGCTCGCGCTGACTCATTCTTGCCAGCGCGGACGGCCTTATGTGCAATTTTTGCAGGGCGAAATGTGCATAATTAAAATCTGGGTCGCCCTGCTTTATGCGTTTTTTGCTTCTTCAATCTGCTCGTTGATGTCGTTTGCATTCAAACCGGACAGCTTGGAAACTTCTTCGGACAGCTTTGCAAACTCGCCAACTGTCAGCATCTTGCCGAGCAATTCGGTTTCGCCTAAAACCCCATAGGCTTTTTGCAGTTCTGCATTTGTCAGGTCGGGGAACACGACACCGGCTGCTGTAAGCGCATGAGCGTATGTAACACGGTCAAGTTGCTGTGCGCCGGTTTTTCGGTCCGTTTTGGTGTACTTTCGTTCCAGTGCACTATTCTCCTTTTCGGAGACCGCCCGGATTTCCCACTCGACGGGCTTTCCATCTTCTTGGAACCGTTCAGAAATAACCACTCTTTTATTTTCCACCTTTACCGGGTGAAGAAATGCTGCAAGACTATTCATTTACTCCCCTCCGAATTAAACGTATTGTAAAGTTAAATGAAAGTTGAGGACTCGTCAGCCCTTCTGGTACAATGGTTTTGACACAAAACAATGTACTCCCGAAAGGAGACGAGTCCTCATGACAAAATCATACCAGATTTGCTGTCCGAAATGCAACAACCATCAAAACTTTTATCGTTATGGCAAAGATAAATATGGAAACCAGAAATATCTTTGCCGTGTATGCGGGCATCAATTTGCGCCGGATGCCCATGCGGCTGACAAACCCGGAAGGCCGCGCGTGCGTCCTTATCCGACTTGCCCTGTCTGCGGAAAAGCCATGTTCCTTCACCATGACCACAAATACTACTCAAACTACCAATGCTGCGACAAGAAGTGCGGCCATTCCATTTTTGTGCCGAAACCGGCTGCCGTTACGGCACCTTCCATGTCGAAGCTGTCGGGGAAAACAGATTTCAAGCGGATGCGTTATCCAGTGCATGTTATCCTGACGGCACTGTCGATGTTTTATCTGGGAAAAAACTCTTTCCGTAATATTGCTTTGATTCTGCGTACTGTCATGAATATTCAGGTTTCCCACACTACTATCAGTAACTGGTGTACGAAATTCGCGCCTTTGTTTCAAAACATCGCGCTTGAACTGATGCCAACGCTCAATTTCAACTCCGACGAATGGCACGCGGACGAAACTGTAGTAAAAATCCGAGGCATGAAGTATTACCTCTGGTTAATTGTGGACAGCGAAACCCGCTTTGTTCTCAGCTTCCACCTTTCCAGGCACAGGGACAGCCCTCAGGCGTTTTCCTTACTAAATTCCGTTAAACATCTCGGTAAACCCGGAGCCATCGTCACCGACCGCTACAGTGCTTACAAAGTTCCTGTAAAAGCAGTGCTTGGCGTGAAACATATCCGGGTCCAGAGCTTCAGCGATGATATTACCAACAACCTGATCGAATGCTTTAACAAGCAATTCAAGGCGTGGTACAAAACCAAACAGGGATTTGCCTCGTTCGATTCCGCCAACAATCTTATCGCGGTTTTTCTCTTCTTTTACAATTTTGTCCGCCCTCATTCCGCTCTTGACGGTCTGACCCCGGCACAAGTTGCGGGCCTAAACCTTTCTGCCAGAAGCAAACGCAAGCTTTTCCTCGTCGCTTGAAGCAATTGGCTGATTTCCCTTCTTAATCTTTCATGTTTACTTTACAAAGCCGAATTAAAGATTTGCCGGATTGCCGAAACTCGACAAGATTTCAAAACTGTCAAAAGTGAAATCGGTATCGAACGTCACGCCATCGTCGCTGCTGTCGTCCAAAATCGAGCCAGGAAGTTTCGTAGGAATAACCCCGTAATAAGCAATTTCTTGCTTACCAACGGTAGACTGTTCGTCCTCCTGGAGTACCAGCATGGTAAACCCGGTAAAAGTACCATTTTTCAGGTACTTTTTCGCGTAGTTTATCATTTCGGAATTCATGTGAAACATCGTCATGGATCCGGTACCTTTCGCCCCGGTGACCTTATGCTGCGTCATACGATGGCCAAGCATGCGTTTTTCTGATACCGTCAGTTCAATATTCGCACTGAACTTCGAAAGTTCAAAAGCTTCGCGGTTGTGCCCGTCGATTGTAATATAGCCTTTCCCTTCGTGGCCGCTGACGGTATCACTGTACAGTGTTTTTGCTTCTTCCATCTATTTTCCCTCCTTATGACAGATTGACGGTCACGTAGACTTTTTCGATGCTGTCTACGGACTGTACACCGACCGTAACAACCACCTCATCGGAATCTTCTCCGGCTTCGACCGTTACGTCGTCAGCGCTGAAATTCTGAATTGCCTGCTTATTCTGCAGTTCGAGGAAATAGCCAACAAGCACTGTTTTGAACGCCGAGCGACCTTCTGCATTGTTGTTGAATTTACCCTCGTACTGCGATTCAAAGATAGTTGTGATGTCGTTGTTAATACCGGAAATAAGCCGGACAAACCGGTTCTTACGGTAGGATTTTGACTTTTCTGCTGTGTACGTAGTCAGGGAGTTGATGTCATACACCGCCGTCACATTCTGCTCGGAATCCACTTTGAAAATCCACTTACCAGCGGAAACAGCTTCCTCCATTTGCGTTTTCGTCATGCGGGGGATAACATCAATTGCCCCGTCGTACTGCGCTCCGGTGTTACTCTGATTGACCTTTGCGCCTGCCGTAACACCTGCAACCCACGCAGTCGTCTGCGCGTTCGTCAGTTCTGTGCCGTCGGAAAGTTTGACAGCGTGCGCACAGTTGATGATGCTTTCAGAATCAGCCGCAAAGTCGGCGAGTACCGCCTGAATATATCGCCCTTCGTCGTTTACCATCGATGTAACCCAAGTTTTAATTGTGTTCTGGTTTTCTGAATAGGTATCCGCCGGAAAGGGATAACACAGCACGTCGAAATCGACTGTTTTGAGAGCTTCAAGAGCGGCAGTAAGCGCTTCTGTCGTATGCTCCGTTCCAAGGTTATATACCTTGACCGTTTTGGCCTTTTTAAGCGCTTCTCCTGCCAAGAATTTATCTTCTGCTGTCGCTTTTTCGGGCCACTTTGAAGCATCCAACGCCGTAATCTCATAGATTTCTCCCACTACGCCGCAAGTCATTTCCTGCAACAGCGCCACAATTCCGCGGTCGCCCGGTGTAATGGACAGCGGCGCATTCGTTTGGAAGTTCATATAAATGCCCGGAAGAGCCTTATTTTGAGTTGTCCATGTACCTGCCATATTATTTCTCCTTTGCCGTATTTGTCATGGAATTCATGAGCGGGTCCATGACAACCGCCCGCTCTGAATACTTAATGTCGAATAGAAAATGCAGTACGTTATCCGTTATCCGCGCATTTTTGTTGATACAGCGAAACCGGCCGACCAAATTCATTCCGCGCAGGAGCATTTCCTGCATTGAGACGCAATCAGTGCGAATCGCCTTAATGTCAACCGACTTTGCGCCGGAAAAATACTGCACGTCGAACGAAAGCTTGCCGGTATAAGCGCCGCGCAACAGCCGCCCATAGTCCTGATCGATAACAGAGATAAGAAAAGAGGGCGTTTTGAAATTCTGCGGTTGATAATGGCGATAAACCATAGCAGAAGGATGCAGCACTTTTAACCGTGCTTCTATCGCCGTAATAATATCATCCGTCATGTTTCGCTTTCACCCTCTCTATCTCGGCGTTAAACTCTCGAATCATGGTCTTTTCCACAACGTTGTTGGCGCGCTCGAGAAAGTGCTTCCCCTCTACGTAGCCGACCGTTACACCTTTGCGGGTTACAATACGGTGGCCGTCATTCACATACGGCGCATAGTAGACGTTGTTCTCGAGCCCCTTTTGTATGCCTTTGCCGGCAGGCCGAGTAGGCGTTGTGTGCCAGCCTTTCCGCAGCGTGCCGCCCACTTTGCCGGAACCCTTGGGGTATTGTCCAACCGGAGTGTTTTTCTTGACGTCTTTCAACCCTTCGTTGACCGCAGACGTCAACACTTTCCGGTCGATTTGCGAAATGTCGCCGAGCATAGCTCGAAGCTCTTTTCGGTACCGGTCGATAACAGCGGCGTTCGCACTTACGTTACTCATGCCGTATCAGTCCTCGTCACGCAAAACTCTTGATTGTATGCATATGAGAATCCCTCTCCCACAGTGAGATTGACCTTATTACCGTTTCGTTGTGTGACCTCAATATAATCGCCAGATTGGATATCGACGTCCGGTGCGCAGAACAGTTTATTTGTGCTCTGCATCGTCGGGGCGGAATCCGTACCGACCGGCTGGACGGTTCCCATACTATAGTGACATTTTAGTCCGGCATACGTTGGAGTGTCCGGCAGGCTGCCGTCATCGTTGTAGCGGCAAATATCCATCGTGTCATGCCAGAGTCTTTCGAACAGGTTTGTCATCATCCATCACCTCAAAACAACGTTCGGAAACTGTTCATGATTCGGACGTTGTTCACGCTTAGGCTGTCGTAAAGCTGCGCCTGCGCGGTTTTCTTACTGCCGATTGATACAGTAGAATCACCCTCGTGGAGCTGCGTTACCGCGCCTGTGGTGAGCGCTGCGCTGTTGTTCATCAGCACGGTTGCAATCTCCACCCACGGATATTTCAGCACATCGGGCACTTCCTGAATGTTCTGCGGCAGCGTGCAGCATTCGAGCATAATTGATTTAGCCTCGTCAATGTAGGACTCAATCGCAGCGTCAGAAAAGCCGTCCGGTATGGTTGCCGGGCGGCTCTTAATTACTGCGAGGACGTCACTTGCCTGTACTGACATCTTTCTCACCGGCTTCCGGAACTGCCGGAGGCTCTTTTGCAGCACCTTTCTTCGACTTCTTCTCCGAGGTTGTAGGTGGAGTATAAACTTCAAACCCTTCCCCGGTATATTTCTGAACCTGTGAATCATCCACCAGCAGAATCATGCCCCTGCGTTTTACGTAAGTCATAGGTCAATCCTCCTTATTCCTGCGCGGTGGCCGCCGTGTGAATGTAGATTCCGGCAGTATCGTTGTCTGCTACAATCAGATCATGATGCAGACGATAGAAAATGTCGTATGCGTCCGCGCTCTGGTTGACATCCGGTGTAATGATTTTATCCGCATTCCGCTTAATCACAGCACGAAGAGCCGCCTTGCGGGCGTATACAAAGTTAATCGGCTTATTGCCGGTAATTGTCTTGTAGCCACCGGCGGTCTGTCCTGCGGTCTTGCCGTCGTTGAGCTGAATCAGGCTGTTGAACCTCGACTGAGGGACTTTGATAATCGGGGTAATGCCGTCCAGCATTTCAACACGGCGGTCGATGTTCGGATTTGCCTGACCGACGTCAATGCGTCGGGAAATCTTCGCGTCTGATTTCAGCATCTTGTAGACCGTATTGGTGACATAAAGGACACGTCCCTCTTCCGGAACTTCCTTTTCGTTCATCGTCGCCTCAGCCGCATCGAATAAATCGAGGATGCTGTCGGATGTTCCCAGGTCTTTCTCTACCACTGTTGCCAAACTGCCGTCGCGTTTCGCCGCGGCATAAATTTCAGCGAACCGCACGGCGTCAATTTCCGGAACTTCCTTTGTACGGACATACTCCGATGCGACACGGCGATACAAATCAAAAGCAACCTCGTCGTTATCGATTACGTCAATGCGAAATTTCCGGCCTCGGTCATACTGCAAGGTATGCTCTTCCCAGCTCACGCCGGCAGAGCCCTGTACATATCCGTTATCGCGGTCGTAGGTACCGGCACCATCCACGGATACCTTTGGCAACTTGACTTTGTTTGTCCCGACAAACTGCGTAGCCAGTGTGGAATCGTCCAAATCAGATGTTTTCGCGTTCTGAACATACAGCAGATCGAGAATCGGAATAAACTTCGTGACCTTTTCTGCAAAAGTGTTAGCCATAAACAAATAGCCTCCTTAAAGTTTAAGTCTTTGGCAGCGTGACGCCAGCTTCCGCCGCCCATTTTGCTAAATCATCCTGCGGTTTCGCAGGTTTCCCTCCTGCTGGCGGAGGGGGATTCTGTGACTGTGTTTCGCCGAACAGATACGACGCATCTTTTTTGAGAGCTTCAAGCTGCTCATTTAAGCCAAGAACATTCTCACCGTCCAGGGAAATTTTGCTTTCGTCTAACAGTGCGCGGACAGCTTTGGTATTTTTTGCTTTGGCGGCAAGCAAAGCTGTTTCAACCCGACTGTCGAGCATGATTTTTTTCAATTTACTGTCATACTCGGCCTTGGCGGTCTTGTTTGCTTCCTGCGCCTGTGAGAGCTGCGTTTTGAGCTGTTCATTGTCACCGGCAAGCTTTTCAAAACTCTTGATTTGCTTGTCCCGCTCGGCAATCTGTCCCTCAAGGGTTTTCTTAGCTTCGTTGGCGGCATTGAAATCCGCGCGGGAAACAAAGCCTTTTCCGATTTCATCGGAAACTTTTTTGTCAATGTCGTTGGTGTAGGCGTCGCCTAAAATTGTTTTTAACCATTCCAACATAATAACCTCCAACCCGCTATCCTTTTTATCCGGCCAGTCCCGGTATTGCGGTGCGCATTGTTTTGTCCCGCGCGCCACGGGTAAATTTGGTATTAAAAAACGCCCCTATTTGGAGCGCTTCATAATCAGCTTCGCTTATTTCTCGTAAATAATTTCAAGACCGTATGCGACCGCTGCATCATGTTCAATCTTGCAGCCCCGCGCTTTTTCCCAGCCTTTGCAGAAATAGGCCGCATGACAAAGGCTCATGTTTTCAAGAGATTTTGCCAAAAAACAAAGAGGAATCTGGACAACGCCGCGCGATTCCATCCGCTCTTTGCTGTACCATTCATCTGTAAAAAGAGTATTTACAATTTCATATCCTTTGGATTTTAGGACAGTAATTGCATTTTCTCTTGTTGCTTTGATTTCGTCTTCGGTTTTCCCTGCCATTGGCTGTGACAACATTGCTTTTTTACTCATTAAAAATTCTTCTTTCTTTAAAACGCCCTGCCGAATGGCGGGACGTTCAATAAACAGGTATAAAAATACCACCTTGCCGTTTCAGCAGGTGGTATCAGCTCAATGATTCAATAAACTTTTGAATTTTTTGATAATCAAAAGGTTTGGGTACCACGATGAAAGTTTCACTTTCCTGTTCATCGAACAAAAGTGAAAATTCTATGCCTTGATATTCATAGTCAATAATCGGTGTTTCGAATGTCATTGACTTTTTTATAAACTTCACGTTGGGTAAAGTTTTCAGCATGTTTTCAAGGTTGTCGAACTTAGACATATCCGAATCCGGAATGCGAAGTTGCACAACTTTGTCAAGCACCAAAATATCAACTTTCATCCTTTACACCTGCCTTTTTATCAAACGTTTTGTTCGATGTAGTAGATTTTTTAATAATCATCCGGTACACTTCATCCATTGTAGGAACCGTCCCATCGGGATCCGGTTTCGAGTATTTCTTTACATAATAATCAAACGGAAGATTCGGGTATTTCAGATCAAGTTGGCGCCTGACCTCTTGGTCTTTCATCAAATCGCGAGCCTGTGTCCGAAACTGATTCCGAAGTTCACTCGCCTGACGTGCCTGATTTTCCAGCGATTGAGATTTATCAACTAAATCCGGTATCTTTTTGTCCTGCGCTTTATACCAAAGTCGGGTTTCCAGATTACCAAGTTTGCCTTTTAAATTCTGGATTTCGTTGAAGTTTCTGGAATTTAGAACGCTCTGCTTACTCTCTTTCAGCCGCTTCCATTCTTCATGATTATTATACTTCAAATCTTGAAAATTAGCAAAGGTTTGCGGTAATTTTTCTTTGAAAATTACTTTATATTTTTGATACTGCTCAAAATCGGAAGCTTCGTTCTGCGCTTTCTTCCGTTCGATGTCTACCATACCCGCGCCGTATTTCTCGTCCTGCTGTGCTTTCCATTCGTCGTAGGTCTGTGCCGTGGTCGGAACGGCTTTACCCGTCACCGGGTCGCGGGAAATACGCGTACTGCTTAAATCGTTCAAATTCGGTATGTACGGCGCCGTAGTGCAGCGGCAATTCACATGAAACGACGGATGATTTTCACCCTCTACTGCTTTTTCCACCGGATAATGCTTTCCATCCTGCGGGGCACATATATCGCAAGTATCCCGATCCAGTGTAGCCACAACCTCGTATTCATCGATGCCGTCGTCGCGGTAGGCTTGCAACTGTGCCTGATTTACCGCATGAGCAGATTCGTTATACAGCAATCGGTATGCTTCATACTTTTTGCCTGTTCCGGTCACGTTTCCGTCTTTGTCTACCCGAATCGCGCCGATTGCTTTTTGAAGCTGATCGGCGAAGTCCTGCGGCGGCCGGCCGGTCACGAACATATTGTTCAGCACCTGCCGAATGTGAAACCCTGTGTCGATATCCTGCCGCCAGAGATGCTCCGAAATATCCATGCCGAATACCGGCTGCTCAATCACCTTCCGAATGGCTGACGTGGCGGGTTGAGAATACGGAAACCGGAACCCGGTGTACTGTTCAATGTCAAACAGAGTGTGGTAATACTCGGACGTATAAATATCCGTTGCTATGCCCTGATAGAGTACAATAAAGTTCGCAATTTCGAGAAGGTATAGAAAAGCCATTGGGACTCCTTTAAAATGAATGGTGTCAAGACATTCAAAGAAGGAGTTGGCCCCAATGACTCAAGGAAAGAATAACACAGATCTTACGGAATTGCTACTGAAATGTATGGCGGAGCCCGACCCGATGCTCAGTATGCTGGAATGGCTCTGCGCTCAACTGATGGAGGCGGAGGTTTCCGGCCTTGTGGGAGCGGAAAAGAATGCGCATAATCCGTCTCGAAGCGACTACCGCTGCGGATATCGTCCCCGGAGGCTGGATACTCGCGTAGGGACGATGTATCTCATGGTGCCAAAGCTGCGCAGCCATGGATATATCCCGTTCTTTGTCACGGAACGCAAACGCAGCGAGGCGGCGCTGGTACAGGTTATTCAGGAGGCATTCGTGCAGGGCGTGTCCACACGGAAGATGGAAAAGTTGGCTCACAGTCTGGGGATAGAGAACCTCTCCCGCAGTCAGGTCAGTGAGATGACAAAAGGGCTCAATGAACAGGTACAGGAATTTCGCAACCGTTCTCTGACGGATACTCGTTATCCTGTCATTTGGACGGATGCCCTGTACGAAAAAGTCCGTATGGATGGCCGTGTCGTCAGCATGGCGGTGATGGTTGTCTGCGGCGTCAACGAGCAAGGGCACAGGGACATTCTCGCCGTGGAGCCGATGCTGGACGAATCCAAAGAGAGCTATTCCCAGTTGTTTCAAAGTCTTTTGGATCGCGGCTTGAAAACACCGCTGCTGGTGGTTTCCGATGCGAACAAAGGGCTGATTGCCGCCATCCGAGAAAGTTTTCCCGGCGCATCCTGGCAACGCTGCAAAGTGCATTTCATGCGAAATATTCTGGCCCATATACCGCAGAAAGAAAAAGAATCCTTTGCGGTCCAACTGAAAGAAATCTGGCTGGCGCCTTCCGTCCAATTAGCGCGACAGCGCGCAAAACAGTTGTCGGAGCAATATGGGAAGCGGTTTCCCAAAGCAATCGAGCTTCTGGAAGACGGGCTGGAGGACTCACTGGCTTTCTATGCATTCCCCGAGCTTGATGCCCGTAAAATCTCATCGACCAATATGCTGGAACGGCTGAACAAGGAAATCCGGCGCAGAACCAACGTCGTCGGGATATTCCCAAACAAAGATTCCTATCTGCGGTTGGTTACAACATATCTCATGGAATACGCTGAAGACTGGTCCGTTTCCAGAGCATATTTGAATCCCAAATCGATTCAGACACTTCTGCTAAGCGCAGCTTAATTCATTTCGTGGAGTCCCCAAATTGCGAACTTCTCTTGACATAGCCCCCTTGAGTTTCATAAACAACAGGAACAAGCAAAAATTATTCCTTTGAGGGTTTCAATGCAATCTGCTTCCGCTGGTAAAGGGACTTATTTGGGACCAGAAGTATTTCAAACGGTATACGTATTAGATAATGATATGACACGGCATACCGCGTTTGCTGTTCCAGTGGCTGGCGATAGCATGGAGCCTAAATATCACGATGGCGATATTTTACTAATTGCTAATGAACCACTTGAAGTCGGTGACATCGGGCTATTTACAATGGACGGCTGCGGATATGTAAAAAAGCTTGGAAACAATGAACTAATATCACTTAATCATAAATACGAAGCAATTCCCATGAATGATTCTATCCGTTGCAACGGGAAAGTTATTGCGGTATTGAATCCAGAATGGATAAAAAATAAGCCTACACGCTACCCAGAATAGCGTGTAGGCTATAATAAAAAATTTGCCCGCTCCGTCTTGCATACGGAACGAGCGGCCACCATCAGCAGGGCTGACAGCGTACGTATAAACGCTATTATAGCGTACCAGTTCAGCCCTCCAAAATCAATAGGAGGGTATTTTTATGGCTAAAGCAAAGCAGTTACCAAGTGGAATGTGGCGCGCTCAAGTGTACGCCGGAAAGGACGCAAACGGAAGGCGAATATACAAATCGTTTACTGAAAGCACCGAACGCAAGGCAAATCTGGCAGCATTGGAATGGCAGGAAAGGTATAAAGAAATCGCTTCTGACAGTTCGAATTTAACAGTTGAACAGGCAATCGATGAATATATGCGTCTGAAAAGCAATCTTCTCTCGCCGTCTACTATTCGATTTTTAGATAATGCTAAGCGAAATCATCTAAAAAGCATACGTACCGTAAAGTTAAATAAGCTGACGCAAAATATAATTCAAAACGCAATTAATACAGAGGCAGAAAAAAATTCGCCAAAAACCGTTAAAAATATATACGGCATTTTAACGGTTATTTTGAGGCAATACAGATCCGATTGGGCGATTCCTAAAATTACATTGCCACAGCAAAAAAGGCCTGCAACTAAGGCGCTGAACAAACAGCAGATAGCTAAGTTGCTTTATAGTATCGATGGTGATATAATTGAGATACCGATTTTGCTTGCTTTGTGGTTAGGCTTGCGTCGGTCGGAAATACTCGCACTAAAGTGGGATAACATTGACTTCGAAAAAAATACAATTCGGATTGAAGAAGCTATGGTTCCGGACAAAGACCACAAAATGGTTGTTAAGAGCACAAAAACGACATACTCAACACGGACGCTAAACCTGCCGCCGTATATCGCCGAGAAGTTGAAGGAATTGCCAAAAGATGGGGATAGGATATTTAATATTAGTCCCGGACTTTTGAGCAAGCATTTCCCTAGACTGTGCCAAAATATTGGTATAGGGCGGTTTAAATTTCACGATCTCCGCCGGTCTATGGCAACCGTTGGCATTACCCTAAATATTGCGGACAAGCTCATTATGGCGCGCGGGGGATGGAATAATATACAAACTATGAAAAATATATATCAAGTGGTACTAGAGAATGATCTCAATGAAGCGGACATGCTAATCAATAGCTATTTTGAAAGCATATTGTTAAAGGTCAAAAATAGATCTAAAAGTGCAAAAAGCATGCAACACGAAATGCAACACAAAAGGCCCACAACATAGGTATATAGCCGGTTTTAGCGATTTCCAAGAGGGTTCAAGTCCTTCTGCCCCTGAAAGCCTAAAAACGCAGTATTGATGCGTTTTTAGGCTTTTTCATGTGATACATAGGCAGTTTTCAATTAATGATTCACCATAAAAATAAATTCATTTACAATCTGTGTCTTCCACTGGAAACAAGCAAAAAGAAAATCCCGCCTACTACTGAGAATAGCGGACGGGATACCAGCGGAAAATAACATTTTAGGATTTCACAGAAATATAATCTTACAGACCGATATTGTTAATAAAAAGGAGTGCTTTTCATGATTGATTTTTCGAATGCAAGATTTCTCAAGCTAAGACCGGTAGACCCAAGCACATTTCAGGCTCAGCTGCAGCCATTATTTGTTAACGGCGAAACGATTATTTCCGCGTTTCAGAGCGTTCGGGACTATGTTGTCTTTACAACAAAAAGAATTATTGCCGTAAATGTTCAAGGATTAACCGGAAAGAAAAAAGATTTCACTTCGCTCCCATACAGCAAAATTCAAGTATATTCGGTCGAAAGTGCAGGGGTGTTCGATCTTGATAGCGAATTAGAGCTGTGGTTCAGCGGGTTAGGAAAAGTGAAGTTCGAATTTGTAAGTCATGCTGACGTTCCGGCTATCTGCCGAAGCATTAGCGAGTTTGTCCTTTCTTGAAAAGTCCGCCTGCCCTGCTCCAACAAGTCAAGTAGTTCCCCATCAGCAGGACTGACCGTACGAATTATTACCGTTTTCCGTAGGCGGCAAAATGAAACACGGAAAAGCCAGGGTGGAAACGACATTTGTTTCCACCCTAGCTTTATTTAAAATTTGGGTTCATTTTTCTAATCTCCGCGATTTGGAGATAGCGGTGCAAATTCAATAATTATTCCGCCGGTCCTGGTCGTATGTACTTCTTTCGCCATTGCCGAAACCGGCCACATGGTGATAAGCATGCAAAGCGAAAGAAACAAGCTGAGTACGCGTTTGTTCATAAGGCTTATTCTTCCTTTAGCTAAGATAACAATTTCCCTTTTCCATAAATTCCTGTAACCTTTGAGCTTCTTCTTGCGTTGCAAAACGGATATTGGTTTTCTCACAGGAGGGGCGTTTCTCTACCTCCCCTGTCCGATAAAATAAAAAGCCGCAGTCTTCACAGGCATAAGTCATACGTTTTCCTCCCCCCTGTCCGTTATGAATTGTAGGCCGCATCGAATGATGAATCATTTATTTCATATTTGGCTTCGGCTCCTCCAGATACTCTTTTTGCCAAAAGCCTAACATCCCAGCGATTATGGAAACCGGGAACATTCGAATTTCTCGGTTCAGCTTTGTTACACTATCGTTGTAAATCAATCGGCTGCTGCGCAGCATATTTTCAAAAGCTTCCACTGCGTCCATTGTTTTCCTATAATTTGAGTTTGCCATTAATTCCGGGTATTGCTCTGTTACCACGGAAATCCTGCCCCATACTTTAGAAAAAACACTTTCCTGCTGCAGCACATCCGCTGGCGTAGAACGTGCTGTAATCATGCTTCTTCCGGATTTGATAGTTTCAACCAGTACCTCGCTTTCATACGGGGCATAGCCTTTTGTCACCTCCAAAAGGGCAGTCAAAGCATCAAAACGGTTTGAAAGCTGCAGCCCAATCTGACTCATGGCATTTCCGGTATTTTCATCCAGCATCACCAGTCTATGCTGCGTAAAGATGACCAAGAGAACAAAAATCGCAATCATTGCAAGGACAGCGATGAAAATTGGCAGCATCCTAACCTCCTTTTTGTTTTATGGGTTGACAAACATCACTTCGCCGCTGAGCCAATGCTGTGGCTTTGAATTTGGACTGTGATGATTTTGCCGCCCGTTTCATTTTCTGAGTTTAATCTATCAAAAAAGGACTTGAAAAAAAGATTAGCTGCACGAAATATGTTTTTTTTGCATGAATCATGGTTTTTAATTGCTAAGATATGTTAAACTTGGGATGGAGGAATGCTTATGCTGCAAATTGCGGTCTGTGATGACAATCTTGACGAGCTGTCCAATCTCGTACAACTTATCAATTTATACCGCGTATCAAAACAATTAAACTGTGAATATGCCGCCTTTCCAAACGGATTTGATTTGATTTCCGTATTAGAAAAAGGAAAGCGGTTTGATATATACTGCCTAGATATCATTATGCCGGGCTTTACGGGCATGGATGTTGCAAAGGAAATCCGTGCTTTTGATAAAACCGCGGCGATTGTGTTTTTTACCTCCTCGCCCGAATTTGCTTTGGAAAGCTATTCGGTGAAAGCCCTGAACTATGTATTAAAGCCGATATCCAAAGAAAAATTATTCTTAACCTTTGACGAGCTGCTGGAGCAAAGAAAGGTGGAGGAAAAAGACAATGCGATTATTGTAAAGAGCAGTGAGGGAATCCAAAAAATTCTGATTCTCAATTTGGTTTTTGCTGAGGTCATCGGCAGAAATGTGCTGTATCATCTGCTGTCCGGCAAGGTAATTGAATGCACAGAATCTTTTTCTTCCGTCTGCAGTCATCTTCTGGGGTATGGGTGCTTTGTCAAAACTCACCGCTCCTATATTGTGAATATGCAGTATGTAGATACCATTGAAAATCACCGGGTTACCCTGCAGACCAACGCGTCGGTTCCGGTTGCACAGGGCAAGGCGCGGGAGATTAAAAGACAGTACCTGGAGTATCAAATGGAGGAAAAGTAAACGAATGATCGAGACTATCATTGAATTCTCTCGTTATTTGGCTGCCCTGTTATTCGGTACGGCGGTAGCGGTTCGTTTCGCCGGAATCGGGCGCACAAAGAAAAATTACCTGGCGTTTGGGTGTTTTACCGCTGTTTTATTCGTTTTGCAAATCCTAAGTGTGCGTTTTTGGGGTATGGCCATGACCATCAAAATATATCCGCTGCTTTCCCATTTGCCTGTGGCTGTTTTTATTGTCGTGTACTTAAAGCGCCCGTGGCTGATTTCCATCGTCAGCGTATTTGCCTCTTTCCTGTGCTGCCAGCCTCCCCGTTGGATTGGCAGCGTTGCAGGCGGCGCTTTTCACAGCGCTTCGATCAACCACCTCAGCTATATTGCGGCGACCATTCTAATGTACTTTTACCTACAAAAATATGTGGTGAAACCCGTTCGGAATCTAATGGAACGCTCGGTTAAATCCTGCCATCTGTTTGGCATTGTGCCGGCATTTTACTATTTATTCGACCATGCTACTACGGTTTATACCGATCTTATGTACAGTGGGGCACGAGCAGTCGTACAATTTCTGCCTTTCGTAACATCGGCACTTTATTTCGTATTTATCCTTCTTTACGATATCGAAACGCAAAAACAGGCAGATATGCAAAAAGAGCATGATATTTTGGATACACAGCTGCGCCAGGCTCAGACCGAACTGGTTTCCCTGCGGGAGATGCAGCACAATGCGGCAGCCTATCGGCATGATATGCGCCACCACTTCGCGCTTTTGCAAAGTTTGGCCAATGAGGGCTGCCTAGAGGAAATCAAAGAATATCTGCAAACAGCCCAATCTGATATAGACGCCATTACACCCATTCGCTTTTGTGAAAATGAAACAATCAACCTAATTTTGTCCTCTTTCGCCTCCAAAGCAAAACAGTCCGGAATCCTTTTGACGGTCGATGCGAAGCTGCCGGACGCGGTTCCGTTTAGCGACACCGAACTTTGTTCCTTACTGTCAAACGCTTTGGAAAACGCCATACATGCCTGTAAAAACATAACGGGCAGCCAAAAGCGCTGCATTAAACTGCGTATGTACTCCAAAAATAAGAAGCTGTGCCTTGACATTCGCAACCGTTACCAGGCAGAACCGATCTTTCATCAGGGCCTTCCGGTATGCAACGAACCGGGGCATGGTTACGGCACAAAAAGTATGGTTCAGATTGTAGAAAAGCATGGCGGTATTTGCCAGTTCTTGGTTCAGGATGAATGGTTTATATTTCAAGCCACTACATAAAGTTATTTCCTGAGCAAAATAGATTTAGGAGCAGCTAAACAAAGGAATTTCTAGTAATGAAAAGTCCTTTCAATGATTTCGAAGAAGAAAAAAGGAACGCCAAGCGTGCTTGGCGTTCCTTTTTTGCAGGTGATTAATCCGCCCATACATCATCCATAAGCTTTTGGATGTGCTTTCTTCTTTTCTCTGTTTCTTCGTGATCCACCTGAACATTGAGGATGTCCCCTTCTTTGGCTTCCATAGGGATAGCAGACCGAGGGATATTCACAAATTGCTGATTTTCCAATTCTACAACGGCGAATTCGCCTTCAAAACGATCAATCGTATATTTCATACCTTACTCCTTATTCTGGGGGATGACAAATTCCACACGCAGTGTAGCCTTTCGCTTTTGCCTCTGCCAACGATATGGCATGTTTACTTTTCTTCAGCGTGCGGCAGGTGCTTAAATGATATTTTGATCCGGTATCTGCGATATAAACGGTTATGCCTTGATTGTTATTTGTGGAAGGCTTAGACGCGGCAGCTTTGAAACTGGCCGCAGAAGATTTTGACGACGCAGTCGGGGGCGCTTGTTGTTTTATCGTGGCAGACTTTTTATTTATGGTAATGGTTTTTGCGTCCGATGTGAAAATAATGGTACCGTCATTATCAGTTCGATAAATGGCAGCTCCAATATTTTGAAGCTTTGTCAGTGTTGCCGCAGTTGGGTGCCCATAAGAGTTTCCTTTTCCCACTTCAATGACAGCATATTTCGGACGAACTTTATTTAAAAAGGTTTGCGATGTGGATGTATTACTGCCGTGATGCCCTACTTTTAAAACATCTGCCGATACATCCGCGGAGATCTGTGCTTCCGAAGTACTTCCGGCATCCCCCATGAACAAAAACCGGTTTGCGCCATAGGTGACCTTAATAACTGCTGAATACTGGTTCAGGTCATCGCCTGTAATATTAACAGGGGCGATAATATCAATGTTCAGATTCCCGGCCTTGAGCAAGTTTTGTCCTGCCTTTGCGATATTCACCTGTAGTCCTTTGTTTTTTATGGCAGTCAGTAAACCTTCAAATGTTTTGGTGGTCGTGGATTTTTTCGGCATGTATATTTTGCCGATATTCAAACCATTGACTACGGTAGCCATACCGCCAATATGATCTGCATGTGGATGAGAAGCGATTAAATAGTCAATTTTGGTATGCCCCAGCCCTTTGATATAGCTGACGATTCCAGACCCATACTCAGCTTCACCTGCATCAATCAACATTGTTTGTCCGTTTGGCAACTCTAAAAATTCAGAGTCTCCTTGACCAACATCAATAAAATGCACTTTTAGCTTAGCTCCCACAGCGGGAACTGCTGGAATGGTTTGAGCGGTAGAGGACGATATTACGACCTGACTGCTGGATGAGGGAATAAACGAGGAAGATGGAATGACGGATGGTAGAGAGGTTTCAGAAGAAGATATGACGGCCGAACTTGGCAAAGAGGAAACAAGATTTGGATTCGGAGTCGTTGAGGTAGTCGGAACTGCAATGCCATAAAAAATAAACGGAAGAATGGCACTTATTATTTTAATCCATGCTTTATTGTGAAAATTAAATTTGTCCCATAATAGCTTGTTGACATATGGATTTAGTAAAACGGCAGGGATGATAAAAAAGATTGCGGCCCACGTGGTGGATAACAGGATAACAGTGATTAACAAAAAGGAAATGGATAGAATCCATAATATAATATTGGATATTTTATTTCGTATCATTATTTTACCCTTCTCTATTTCACGAGTAAACCAGTAAAGCCTTTTGCATACCGGCACGGCAAACGCCTAATTTTGGTATTAGTATGGTTGGATTTCCATCCATTATTTATACAATTCTCCTGCCAATTTTGAGTGTTGCGCCGAAGGTATTTTCAAAGTTCTTGTCGATGATGCACGGATATTTTGAGTTTCGTATCACAAAAAAAGCGCCTGTTCAAGAACAAGGCGCTGATCCCGGTAAATTATTCGGCTGCCATTGCATCCGCTTTTGTTTTGTGAACCGTTCCATGAGGATGCTGCGGCGGTGCATAAATTGAATACACCTTCAATGGTACATTTCCTGTATTAATTAAATTGTGCCAAGTTCCTGCCGGTACTACAATCGCATTGCTGGAGTTCACTTTTCTTTGAAAACTCAGGTTGTTTTGATCCATTCCCATCTTTACAAGCCCTTCCCCTTGTTCAATCCGGAGAAATTGGTCGACATTCTGATGTCTTTCCAAGCCGATATCATCGCCGACATTGATGCTCATTAAGGTGAGCTGCATATGTTTTCCCGTCCATAAAGCGGTACGGAATGTATCGTTCTCTTTGGTAACCCTTTCAATATTCACTACAATTGGCATTGGGCCGTAATCTTTTAATTCATTACTGTCAAAATCATGCGCATCCATTTTGTATGCACCTTTCTTACGGAATTTTGTTATTTACAATTTACATAATATGATGTGCGTTTAGAAAAGTGATGAAAAGAATAAAACGGCGGCCGTACCCGCTACGGCTGCCGTTTCTATTCCTTGAGGCATTTTATGGACAAAGATTGAACCAAATTTCCCCTGTTTTATTGTCGATAGAGCAAGAAAAAACCACCACAAATGTGGTGGTTCGCCTCAATTTTGATTGATAAAAAACTGTTTTAAAATTCCAGTTGCCATATAATCGGCCATCATCAATGCCTGATCTTCAATTACGTCATAAAGTGCTACATCTTTTGCATATTGGCCAGTTAATCGGTCGACCGCTTCTTCTTCGGTCACCCTCAAATGATCGCGCAGCATAAGAGTCCACTGAACTTTTGACCAATAGGGGTTAATACTGGCCAGAAAAGCGGCGATTTCATCCGCATTGGAATACCATTTTCTTCGTTCCTCGTTCGCGGTTTCCGTGTCCCCTGCTTTTGCGGCGTTGACCAGTTGCGCGGCAATCGTTCAGTTGTTTCGTCAATAAATCGCTGAACTGTTTTGCCCTTTCTTCTCCATAATACGGCAGAAGTGCCTTTGCAAAATCGGCCGGGTTGCGCAACAACCGGTTTGTAACCGGCTGCAAATCTCCCAGATCTGCCGCAGTACTAATAATAAACGAGCGGGTCCACATCACATGCTGGGTCCAGAGCTTCCGAAAAGTATTAAAGATGCCAATTGGAATTTTACAGTTCTCAATACGATTTGCTGTGCCTGAAGACATTCCACTTTTCTCCTTTCAACAATCACCTGTATTAAATAATATGCTTCGATGGTAAAATGGTACTTCATTGAAAGAAGAGATCAAAATTCCGCAGCAAACAGTGCTTTTCTCTGTTTCCTCTATGGAACCCGATGTTATTTTGATCCACGGTATTCTAGGCCGCTCGTCAAGAGAACTTTTGGGCACTGGTTGGAAACGGTATTGACGGTCCTATTAGGCCAATCCGGCAACATCGCTAACCGGAAGGGAAAAGGCAATCGACTTGGCTTTGGTCTGAAGTCCGGCACGTTCCATAATTGCCTGGATGATGGCATCCCGATTTTCCTGCAAAGTCAATATCAAAATAATTTCCTTTTCCGGCTGAATGGTCACCCCAAAAAGGCTTTCCGCTTCCTTTACACCCACCTGGCGTGCATGGATTGCCGTGCCGCCCGTTGCTTGTGCGGAGCGGGCAGCCTCCATAATATCATCGGTATAGCCTCGGTTCGAGACGGTAACAATCAACTCATACTGCTTGTTTTGTAACATTTTATTTTCCTCCTGCGCAGCCTGAAGGGAATCTCTTAAATCATGTACTCCCAAGCTGCTTCCGATCGTACGAATCGGTATGGTAAAAGCGATACCGTGACCGGACTTGTGTAACTGGATTTGAGTATCCAGCAATTCCAGTATATTCTTTGTAGCATCCAAAGGCATCATACTAATAATTAAATCCTTATCGGTTTCCCCAAGGCCCAGGTAATCCAACAGCTTCGTATCGGCCGTTCCTTTGGCTAGGGTCAGAAGGTGAAAATGGAAGCCGGCATCCGCTATAATGGAAGCTGCACGCTCCCCGGAACCTCTGTTTACAATCGTTACCATTAAAGCCATCTGCGGATTTTGCATTTTACTGTTCTCCATTTTCATCGCCTTCCTCCGAAGTACGGGAATCTTCCGATTCACCCATCATATGATTTCCTGCTTCGCTTTCTGCTTGGGTGGGAATTTCTTGGGATATTTCAGCATAAATTTCCGGTTCCGCGGTTTCCTGCATGCGTTTTAGCTTTATTTTATACGATAATCCTATGATCTGCAAGGTTACCAGCGGCATCATTGCCACCATGGCAATAATTCCGAAGGCATCCGTCATTACGTTCCCGCCCAGCGCTTTACACGCCCCCATTGCAAACGGAAGCAGAAACGCCGCAGCCATGGTGCCGGCGGCCACCCCGCCGGAGTCAAATGCGATTGCCGTAAAAATTTCTGGAACAAAAGCCGTAAGTACCAAAGCAATCAGGTAACCCGGCAGAAGAATAAACCAAATGCTGAATCCTTTCATAATACGAATCATGGAAAGAACCAGTGCAATACCTACCCCCGAGGAAAGGCCAATCATCATCATTCGTTTGGAAATCGCACCGCTGGTGATTTCCTCAACTTGCCGGTTCAGTAAGTAAATCGCCGGTTCGGCCATTACAATAAAAAGGCCGAACAAAAGGCTGATTGGAATAAGAATCCAGTTGTAAGGCAAAGAAGCTAACGTACTTCCCAGATAAGTGCCCACAGGCATAAAACCAATATTCACACCGACCAAAAACACGGTAAGTCCAGCAACCGTATACACCAGGCCCACAATGATTTTAAACATCTGATTTTTGGGAAGCTTCAACCGCACCGCATTTAAAATAAGAAAAATAATGACGATGGGCAGCAGCGCCATTATCACTTCTTTTACAAATACGCGGAAGCCGTTGGCGTAAAGAAGCACGAGCTCCTGAAAACTGTCCACGCTGCTGGCAGTTTCAAACGCATAACCACTCGCGGAAGAATCAAAAAAGATGCCAAGAATCAGCACGGTCAGAATGGGACCGACGGAGCACAGGGCGCAAAGTCCAAAGCAGTCCTCCTCTTCGTTTTTCCCGCCGCGCAAAACAGATACCCCGGCGCCAAGCGCCAGAATAAAGGGCACGGTAATCGGGCCGGTAGTAACCCCGCCAGAATCGAATGCAACTGCCAGAAAGTCCGGCGCGGCAACGGCAGCGACCAAAAAGACCGTTAAATATAAAACGATAAACATGTAGGCCAGTTTTACCCGAAAAATAATTCTTAATATCGCCAAAACCAAGAAGAGCCCGACGCCAGCAGCCACCGCGGCAACCAGTGCCCCATCTGGAATGGCCGGTACCTGTTTGGTTAATACCTGCAGGTCCGGTTCTGCAATGGTAACCGTAAAGCCTAGTATAAAACATCCCAAAATCAAAATCCATATTTTTTTTGATTTGGTCAGTTCATGCCCGATTAATTCCCCGATGGGCATGGTGGCCATATCGGCACCCAAAGTAAAAATGCTCATTCCGAGCACAAGAAAAAACGTTCCTGAAAGAAAAAGGGCGAACGTCCCAAGCGGCATACGGGCAATTGTGAGGTGTAGGGCTAGAACAATCAAGCAAATTGGTAAGACGGATTTCAGCGATTCTTCGAGTTTCTCAAATAGTTTCCTGCTCATTTTTCCCTCCTGCTGCATCAATAGTAATAATATATTAATTATAACATATATCGGTTAAATTAGGCAAATAAAACAATTTTTAAATTTGCCTAACTAATTTATTGTAAAATAGTTAGGCAATAAACTGGTAATAATTAAACAAAGCACCTTAGGCACCTAATTAGAAAGAATCCATGTTCATAGGTCGCCAGCATCCACTCGGCCTGCCCTACCATGCTGACAAATGCCTGCTTCCAGTACACCGGCTCCGATTTTAGCCTCCCGCACAGTTCAAAACATCCAATCATGATGAACCACCATATAAAAACAAAAAGAGAAAAATGGCAATTTAGAAAACTCATCCGGGCATGATACAAAATGAATATTTATTCGTTTTTATCACACTTTTTTCAGTTGCTGGATTAGTAAAATTTTCCTAAAAGTTCCAGAGAATCCGGGTGTAAGGAAACTTTTAAGCTTTGTTCCTGCAATTTGCAGCCCTAAAACATCACTTTATCCGAAAATTTTCCATAAAAAATGCAATATATTGTGCGACAATATTCAATCATAATATTGAAAAGTAAGTTTTTTTATGATAAAGTTAATAAATAAAGTTATTGGGGGCATACACATGAATTATATCGAGGAACAACTAGCAGAATTAATCAAAAGGAATCAGAGCGAGCCCGAATTTATTCAGGCTGCAACGGAAGTTCTGGAATCCATCGCTCCTGTCATTGAGCAAAACCCGAAATACCAGGAGGCCGGCATTCTGGAAAGACTTACAGAGCCTGACCGGCAGATTAAGTTCCGGGTCGCATGGACGGATGACAATGGAAAAGTACAGGTAAACCGCGGTTACCGTGTACAGTTTAACAATGCGATCGGTCCCTATAAGGGCGGACTTCGCTTTCACCCGTCTGTAAACCTGGGTGTTCTGAAGTTTTTGGGTTTTGAGCAGATTTTCAAAAACTCTCTTACCGGGCTGCCAATCGGCGGCGGCAAGGGCGGTTCGGATTTTGACCCCAAAGGGAAATCTGACCGTGAAGTGATGGCTTTCTGCCAGAGTTTTATGACCGAGCTGTATCGTCACATCGGCCCCGACACGGATGTCCCCGCAGGTGATATCGGTGTAGGCGGACGTGAAATTGGTTTCCTGTTTGGGCAGTACAAACGCCTTCGCAATGAATATTCCGGCATTCTGACTGGCAAAGGATTAACCTATGGCGGTTCGCTGGCCCGTACGGAAGCAACCGGTTACGGTCTGCTCTATTTTACCGACGCCATGCTGAAGAAAAACGGTCTGTCGATTCAAGGCAAAACCATCGCCATTTCCGGTGCCGGCAATGTTGCAATTTATGCATGTCAAAAAGCGCAAGAGCTCGGCGGCAAGGTTGTTACCATGAGCGACTCCACCGGCTGGATTTATGACGCAGAAGGAATTGACCTGAAAGCAGTCAAAGAAATCAAGGAAGTAAAGCGCGGCCGTTTGTCAGAGTACAAAGCTTACCGTCCGAATTCCGTTTATCACGAGGGCAAAGGCGTGTGGACAACCCCCTGCGATATTGCACTGCCTTGCGCAACACAAAACGAACTGCTCCTCGACGATGCAAAAGAACTTGTCAAGAACGGCGTAATTGCCGTCGCGGAAGGCGCGAATATGCCGACCAGTATTGAGGCGACCAAGTACCTGCAGAGCAACAACGTTCTGTTTGCTCCCGGCAAGGCCGCAAACGCAGGCGGTGTTGCCACCTCAGCGCTTGAAATGAGCCAGAACAGCATGCGTCTTTCCTGGACTTTTGAAGAAGTCGACGAAAAGCTGAAAGGTATTATGCAGAATATTTTCAGCAATGTTTCCAACGCAGCAGAAAAATATGGCCGCCCGAAGGATTACGTTGCCGGTGCGAATATTACAGGCTTCGTAAAAGTTGCTGACGCTATGCTGGCACAGGGTATTGTCTGATTCAAAAAACATAGCATATTTGCGTGCCATTCCTTATGTAAAAGGCTGAATACGGCGCTGTGCGGCGTTTCTCCTACTCGCGCCGTGAGCTGCATCTAATTCAGTCCAATACAGCAGATGAAACTAACAGGGGAAAAGGATCACCTTTTCCCCTGTTTTTTATGTTTAGTCACAAGCACAGGTACTATTTTACTAATTAGAATTATAGTTTGTGATAAAAATAAGAACTTCTCACTCTTGTGTAAAAGGTCCATTTCGTTTCCCATCACGCCGCTCCAAGCAGGCGAGCTGCGCCCGCGACAAGAAAACAGAGGAGCATTCCTGAAACGGTTGGAATAACAAAAGACAAGAGGGTCCATTTTAGGCTCTGCGTTTCTTTCCGAATGGTTAGGCAGGTGGTCGCGCAGGGCCAGTGCATCAAAGAAAAAAGCATCACACAAACGGCGGTCAGCCAGGTCCAGCCATGACTGACAAAAAGAGAATGCAGCTGCGCCAGACTGCTGAACTCAGTAAGCGAACCCGTTGACATATAGCTCATAATGATAATAGGAACCACAATTTCATTCGCAGGGAACCCAAGAATGAACGCCATCAGGATATAACCATCCATTCCTAATAAACGGGCAAACGGATCCAAAAACTGGGCGCACTGCGTCAAGGCACTGCTTTCGCCCACACGAATATTGGCCAACAGCCAAATTACCAGCCCAGCCGGGGCGGCAACTGCCACAGCCCGACGGAGAACAAACAGCGTTCGGTCAAAAACGGAGCGCACAATGACCTTTCCGATTTGCGGGCGGCGGTATGGCGGCAGTTCCAGATTGAACGAGGATGGCACTCCTTTCAGAATCGTATTGGATAATATTTTTGAAACGAGCAACGTCATTCCCACACCAAGCACAATTACCCCGGTCAGAATCAGTGCAGAAATAACGGACTGAAGCGGTCCGACGGCAATTCCGGCAAAAAACATAGTAATCATCGCAATTAACGTTGGGAATCGCCCGTTGCATGGAACAAAGTTATTGGTAAGGATTGCAATGAGCCGCTCCCGTGGAGAATCAATAATTCGGCAGCCAATTACACCGCATGCATTGCATCCAAACCCCATGCACATCGTCAAAGACTGTTTCCCATGAGCATTGGCCTTGCGGAAAAAATTATCCAGATTAAACGCGACGCGGGGCAGGTAACCCAAATCCTCCAGCAATGTGAAAAGCGGGAAGAAAATCGCCATAGGCGGCAGCATGACGGATACCACCCACGCTAAGGTCCGGTACATCCCATCGACAAGCAATCCGCGAACCCAGTCCGGTGCTGAAAGAGAAATAAAAAATTCGGTCAGACGGTTCTCTACCCAGAAGAGGCCATCAGCAATTAACTCAGACGGATAATTTGCGCCTGTTATGGTCAGCCACAAAATTCCGCACAGAAGCAGTACCATAATCGGAATTCCAGTGGCTCTCGAGGTTAGTATCTTATCAATTTTGCGGTCCCGTTCGGCATACTCCGCTTTTTCATATACAACCACTTCCCGGCTGATTGCCTCGCAGGAGTCCACAATTTTGGTTACGATTCGGTCACGAAAATAAGTTTTCCCGGAAGGCTCCCGTGCCAAAACAGCCTTTGCTTTTGCCAGATTTCCGGCAACATCTGGGTTGGATAAAAGATCATATCCAAAATAATTTTTCAGGGTAGTAAGCAGCTTCTCGTCGCCATCCAGAAGCTTAACGGCTACCCAGCGGCTGTTCAGTTTTTCTCCGATTGCCCGCTTCACGGCAGGCTCCAGAGTGGCAAGCGCCTGCTCTATGTCGGCATCATACGTCAGGCGAAACGGCTTTGCTGCGGAAAGCTCTGTGGTTTGGTTCCAGACCGCATCCATTAGATGGCTTAGTCCTTTTCCGCTCCGTGCACTAGTCCCCACCACTGGAATTCCTAATTTTTTCGACAGCAAGTTCAAATCAATCCGGATTTTTTTCTTTTTTGCCTCATCCAGCAGGTTGACGCAAAGAATTACCCGATTGGAAATCTCCATAGTCTGAAGGACCAGATTTAAGTTACGTTCCAGGCAGGTAGCGTCCGCAACGACCACCGTGGCATCCGGTTCCCCAAAACAAATAAAGTCACGGGCGATTTCTTCCTCTTCCGAATTTGCCATTAGAGAATAGGTTCCGGGAATATCGACTAAAATAAAGTTTTTTCCTTTGTATCGGTATTTGCCCTGGGCATTGGCAACGGTTTTTCCCGGCCAGTTTCCCGTGTGCTGGTTCATTCCGGTTAAACTGTTGAACACCGTGCTTTTCCCCACATTCGGATTGCCGGCCAACGCAATGACCTTATCTTCCGATGTTTCTTTCTCGATTTTTAAGATCCCATCACAGCTGCTTAACACTCCTGTGCCTGTCGAAGTACCGGTCAACCCCATTTTCTATACACCTCAAAACTCCATTGTATTTATTGTAGCGAAAAGCAGGAAGCCTTCGTTTTTCCGAAGAAACAGGTATCAACACCGTTAATCAATCGAATCGAACCCTGTAATACGTGTAATGATAGCGGTCGGTAAACATTTTTCATCAGGCTAATATATGATTCTTAAAAGGAAAGTGTTACGGTTTTCCAAAGCCGGAACGCCGCCGCCCGCAAACAGGAAAAGGAATGCACAAAAAATGCATCTTGATTGGCTTTTTTCGCCGTATCAAGACGCATTTTCCTACTATAGGAGGATATTTCTTTGTTCCATGTGCTCCTGCAAATTTATTTTTCCTGCCACAGCCGACAGGCGACAAAATGGCCCGGGGATACTTCTCGCAGCACCGGATTTTCCGATTCGCAGCCGTCAAACTTTTTAAAACAGCGGGAGCAGAACCGGCAGCCGTCCGGCGGATTGATCGGGCTTGGCACATCGCCGGAAAGAATAATCCGCTGTTTACGCTTTGTCGGGTCTACGGAAGGAATCGCCGAAAGAAGCGCCTGTGTGTAGGGGTGCAGCGGGTTCTCGTACAATTCCTGCTTTGGCGCAATTTCCACCAGATTGCCCAGATACATTACACCCACACGGTCGCTGATGTGTTTCACCACGTTCAGGCCATGGGCAATAAACAGATAAGTAAGGCCGAATTCTTCTTTCAGCTCATCCAGCAGGTTCAGCACCTGTGCCTGAATCGATACATCCAGCGCAGAAACGGGTTCGTCACAGACGATCAGTTTCGGTTGAACCGCCAGTGCGCGGGCGATGCCGACACGCTGGCGCTGGCCGCCGGAAAATTCATGCGGATAACGGTTCCGCTGGTGGTTTGCCAACCCCACGCAGTTCAGCAGGTAGGTCACCCGTTTTTCAATCTGATCTTTCGGAAGAAGATTGTTGATTTTAATCGGCTCAGCAATAATATCGCCGATCGTCATGCGGGGGTTCAGGGAGGCGTACGGGTCCTGGAAAATAAGCTGGATATCCTTGCAGAATTCACGGCGTTTTGCGGGGGACAACTTGGTCAAATCGGTACCCTCGAACACAATCTGTCCATCGGTCGGGGTATAAAGGTTCACCAGCATTTTTCCGATAGTGGTCTTTCCGCAGCCGGATTCCCCCACCAAACCGAACGCCTCACCTTTCTTAATCTGGAAGGAAACGCCGTCCACCGCTTTCAGAACCGTGGTCGGCCGACCGAAAAAGTCGTGCTCCAGCGTAAAATGCTTTTTTAGATTTTTTACTTCAACCAATGCTTCACTCATACCTGACCGCCCTCCTGGTTTTCCGAATCATAAAGGAAACACCGCACCTTATGGCCATCCTTTTCCAGCAGCTGCGGCATTTCCTTCCTGCAGCGGTCCATGCACCGGTCGCACCGGTCGGAAAACGGGCAGCCCTTCGGCATGTGCAGCGGATCCGGAACCATGCCTTTAATCATATAAAGCGGTTCCTTGCTGTTGTCCTCCAAACGCGGGATAGAATGCAGCAGCCCAACTGTGTAAGGATGCAGCGGGTTGGCAAACAGTTTATTCACTTCCGCCTCTTCTACCACCTGGCCGCAGTACATAACAATCACGCGGTCGGCAGCTTCGGCTACCACGCCCAGGTCGTGCGTAATCAGAAGAACCGCCATGTTGAACTCTTCGCGCATATGGTACAAAAGATCCAAAATCTGTGCCTGAATGGTAACGTCCAGAGCGGTGGTCGGTTCGTCGGCAATCAGCAGTTCCGGCCGGCAGGCAAGCGCCATGGCAATCATCACACGCTGGCGCATACCGCCGCTCATTTGGTGGGGATAATCGTTGGCACGCTCTTTCGCCGAGGGAATGCCAACCACCTCAAGCATATGTATGGTACGTTCTAGCGCCTCTTTTTTGGAAAGCTTCATATGCGTCATGACACTTTCCATAATCTGATCCTTAATCCGGTACACCGGGTTCAGAGAAGTCATCGGCTCCTGAAAAATCATGGAGATCTGGTCACCACGCACGCTCTGCATTTCTGCTTTGGATTTCTTCAACAGGTCTTCGCCCTTAAACAGAATTTCGCCTTGAGTTGTTTTCCCCGGTGGCTGTAAAAGACCCATAATAGAAAGGGAGGTTACGCTCTTTCCGGAACCGGATTCGCCCACAATGGCGAGAATTTCGCCTTTATCAACGGAAAAGCTGAGGTCATTCACGGCGGTTACAGTACCGCGTTTCAGTTGGAATTCCGTTTTTAAATGTTTCACTTCAAGCAGCATTTTCGTTCACCGCCTCATTTCTTTCTGGACTTTGGGTCAAGCGCATCGCGCAGACCATCGCCCAGAAGATTGAATGCCAGCACCGTAATCGTAATTGCGATGCCGGGGAAAATCAATGTGTAAGGGGCGGTAAAAATAAATCCCCTCGCACGGCCGAGCATATCGCCCCATTCCGCCTGGGGCGGCTGAACGCCAAGGCCGAGGAAGCCAAGCGCGGCGGTATCCAGCACAGCGGTGGAAATACCCAGCGTAGCCCTTACCACAATGGAAGACAAAACATTCGGCAGAATATGGCGGAAAATAATCCGCCCGCTCCGGTTGCCGATAACACGAGCAGCCTGAACATAGTCGTTTTCTTTTACGGAAAGGATACAGCCGCGCACAATGCGCGCGTATTCCGGGATGGAAACCAGGCCGATGGCGATGACCGCCTTGTCAATGCCTTTTCCCAGTGCCGCCATAAACGCGATGGCCAGCAGGATGGACGGAATGGCGAGCATCATATCCATAATGCGCATGATAACGGTATCCGCCCAGCCGCCTTTATAGCCGGCAATGGAGCCAAGCACCACGCCGATGGTCAGCGAAATCAAAACGGCAGCCAGACCAACGGAAAGGGAAATCCGGGCACCAGCAATAATACGGCTGAAAATATCGCGTCCAAGCTGATCCGTACCGAACAGGTGCTCCGCACTGGGCCATTGGAAACTTTGCCCCATGTTGGAAGCGTTCGGGTCATACGGCATCATTAGGGGGCCAAAAATAGCCACCAGCACCAGAAAGGCGATAATCACAAGTCCGACGACAGCCGCCTTATTTTCCAAAAGCGCTTCCCACATTTCCTTTACCTGGGACTCCGGTTTTTCCAGAACCTCGGTTTGGCCCTGAATTGCTTTTTCCTCATTCATTTCTGTCATCACAGGTCAAACCTCCTTCCTGGAAAATTTGATACGGGGGTCAATGAACGCATAAATCACATCAACCACAAGGTTAATCAGTACAAAAATCACCGCAATCAGCAGCACAACACCCTGCACAACCGGAAAATCCGATTTCAGAATGCACTGCACGGTATAGCTGCCGATTCCCGGCCAGGAAAAGACCGTTTCCGTAAGAACCGCGCCGCCTAACAGCGAGCCGAACTGCAGGCCGATGACCGTTGTTACGGGGATCATCGCGTTGCGCAGCGCATGGTGGGTAACTACTTTGCTCTCTGTAATTCCCTTTGCCCGTGCGGTGCGGATGAAGTCCTGACTCATAGTTTCCAGCATGCTGGAACGCGTCATGCGGGTAATAATTGCCATAGAGTACATACCGAGCGCCACGGCGGGAAGAATCAGATGGCGCAGCGCGTCGGTAAACGCTTCCATGTCGCCGAGCCAGAGTGTATCAATCAAATAAAGTCCCGTTCCGCCAATCGGCTGGAGCAGCGGGTTAATCCGCCCTTCGGACGGGAGAATATGTAAGACACCGGCAAACAGAATAATCAGCAAAATGCCAAGCCAGAAAATCGGCATGGAAACGCCGATGAGCGCCAGCACCATGCCGGCATGGTCAAAGAACGAGTTTTTCTTAACCGCAGAAATCACACCAATGAAGATGCCAAACAGCGAAGCAATAATAATTGCCGCAACGGCAAGTTCAATCGTCGCGGGAAAGCGGGAGAAAATCTCCTGCGTTACCGGCGTTTTGGTGTAATAGGAGGTTCCCAGGTCCCCGGTAACCGCGCCTTTAATGAAATTGAAATACTGAATATAAAGCGGGGCGTTCAGTCCATTGGCCTCCCGCCACTGATTCGCGGCTTCCACCGTCGCGTGCTGGCCGAGCACAATCGGCGCAGGGTCCGGGGAGAAAACCCGCATGATTAAAAACACAATGATGGAAACTCCCAACAGAACGGGAATCAACATCAGAATGCGTTTTACGATGTATTTAAGCATGTCTAACAACCTTTCACAGCATTTTCCAGACCTTAGAAACGAAACGCTAAAGGAAGTGCAGAGAACAGCAATTCGAAAGCGGCACGTCTTCCTTTACTTTAAGCGCTCGTTCGGCGACGGAATCAGCGCGCCCTTAAAAAATGAGTATTGCCGGAAGTTGTGTATCCTGCTGATCGTCCGAGAATCCCAGTAGAAACCGCATTTCTCACACAAATCAGCATAACAACTTCCGGCAGGTGAATCATTCAGCCAGATACCCGATGCGATTCGATTACTCCTTGGATACACCGGAAAGGAACACGTTTCCGGTCATATGATAATAGAAGTCCTTGATATTGCTGCGGTAGCCGCAAATTGTTTTCCCGTGGGAAATCGGGAGCCATACCGCATTTTCAGCGGCCATTTTTTCGAGTTGCGTGTAGATCTTATCCCGGTCCGTTCCGGCAGGAGTGGCAACACCCTTTTTGATCAGTGCGTCGTAATCTGCATTTTTAAAGCGGGATACATTCTGAGTGGGATCATCGATGGACAACAGATACATGAAGTTATCCGGGTCGCCGTTGTCGCCGTTCCAGCCGTAGAAGCAGATGTCATAATCGCCGGTTTTGACTTTTTCTTTGTAAGTTGTCCAGTCGTAAGCATCGATTGTCGCAGTTACGCCGACCGCTTTGTAATAACCCTGAATTGCTTCCGCAAGCGCCTGACCGTTTGCAGTGTTGTACGGTCTGGGGTTGGTGTAAGTAATAATGTGAAGCTTGTTTACACCGGCCGAGGCAAGCGTAGCTTTTGCGGCGGAGGCATCGAACGCAGCCTGCTTAATACTGTCGTCATAGCCCTGCATAAAAGTTGGCAGAATGGAGGTCGCCGGGTCGGCATATCCCTGATACAAGCTCTTGACCAGTTCCGGTACATTGACCGCCTGAGAAAGTGCGGTGCGCACCTTCACATCGTCCAGCGGCTTTTTGGTGGTGTTGTAGGCCAGGTAGTTGATGTTCATGCCGGGCGCTTCATAAATCTTATTGCCCGCGCTTTCAATCTGGCTGACCACTGTTGCGTCAATTCCGTCGATCATATCGGCTTCGCCGTTGTTCAAAGCAACCACTCTAGCAGAGTTGTCGGAAATAATCTTGAAAATTACATTCTGGGTTTTCGCTTTCTCGCCCCAGTAGTTATCATTCCGTTTCAGAACAACGTTCTGCCCCTTGGTCCAGCTGACAAAGGTGTAAGGTCCTGTGCCGCAGGGATGTTCGTTTACGTTATTGTTGTATTTTTTCAGAGCCGTCGGGCTGACCATCGGAGCGCCCAAGCTCATGGCAAGGTTGTTGAGGAACGGGGTGCAGGCTTCTTTCATATTGATTTTTACCGTGTACTTGTCGACAACCTCAACATCTTTTACAGAACCGAACACAAAGCTGGCGTAAGACATATCGTCGGTGGCCTGCGGCGGGAGCTGGCGGTCGATGTTGAATTTCACCGCCTCCGCGTCAAAGTCGGTGCCATCCTGGAACTTTATGCCCTCCTGCAGGTGGAACGTATATGTAAGACCATCTTCGCTGACTTCCCAGCTTTTTGCGAGGCAGGGCTCCACTTTGGTGGAATCCTTGGCGTACTTTAAAAGGCCCTCATAGATGTTGACGATTACTTTGGAAGATTCGCCGTCGTCCACCAGTGCGGGGTCAAGTCCTCTGGGGTCGGCGCCCTGTGCGAAAATCAAAGTATCCTGAGCAGTGGATTTCTGTGTGGTGCCCTGGCTGCCGGAAGCTGCGGTTGCAGCGCCCGCCGCCGTGTTTCTCTGTGGGGCAGAACAGGCCGACATTCCGGAGCATGCGATTACCGCGGCCAGCACGAATGCAAAAGCCCGATTGACTTTCTTCATCTCAAAAACCTCTCTTTCATATTTTCCAGTTTTAGCGCTTTGAATGAGCAACCATTTTCTACTTAAAACCTTTAATTAGTAAAAGCGATAGGTAGAAAAAAGAAAGGTACTTAACCAAATTTTGTCAAGCACCTTAGCTTTGAATCGATTTTATCACTATTTTTGCAAGTTTGCAATAGTGTTGATTCATTTTTATAAGAAAAATTAAAACAACGCCCTATCACAAAAGAAAAAATAAATAAAATAACAGATGTTTATTCATAATTATTAGGATCCGGAATTGACTTTGTGCACTTTCACAAAACGGAGCCGCAATTTTGCCGGGCAACGGAACTGCGGATTCCCCAAAACTCGGGCCGCCCCTTCCAAGTCAGATGTCCATCGTGTCCATCAGGCTGCGCATCGCGAGGATCGTCCGGCTGATGAGGTCATCCAAAGTCCACCCAAGCATGTCCGCTCCATTCTGTATCACCTCGCGGGAACAGCCTGCGGCAAAATTCAGCGACTTGAATTTTTTCCGAACGGATTTCAGTTCCAGGTCCGAAACGCTTTTGGACGGCCGCATCAGCGCCACCGCACCAATCAGTCCGGTGAGCTCGTCCACCGCATAAAGCACCTTCTCCATAATATGTTCCGGCTTAATATCCACCGTAATTCCGTAACCATGACTGGCCGTCGCGCGCACGATGCGTTCGTCAATTCCCCTTTCCCGCATGATTTCCTGGCTCTTCACACAGTGCTGCTCCGGGTAACGTTCAAAATCCAGGTCATGCAGCAAACCAACCACTTTCCAGAACTCCACGTTTTCCGGGTCATATTCTTTTGCAAAATACCCCATTACGCCGGAAACGATTTTGGCATGTCTCAGGTGGAATTCGTCCTGATTGTACTCTTCCAGCAGCTGCTGCGCCTGTTCCATTGTTGGTACATAACTCATTTTTTCATTCCTCATTTTCTTCCAACGTTTTGCAGTTCTGTTTTTCCATATTTTAGGTATTAGTATAGCGCAAATGATTCCGCCTGTCCATGCCGGTGAACAATAAATATATAAAATTGATCGGCATAATGAAAACGCTGCCTTCCATTGCTTAAAAGCAGAAGACAGCGTAAAAGCATAGATTTCATTATTTGATGGCTGGAAGCAGGTACCCGTACCCCTGCGCTTCCATTTCCGATTCCGGCACAAAGCGAAGAGCCGCGCTGTTGATGCAGTAGCGCAACCCACCGGATTCCTTCGGGCCGTCCGGAAACACATGGCCCAAATGGGCATCGCCCGCGCGGCTGCGCACCTCGACCCGGTGCATCCCATGGGAATGGTCTTCCCTCTCGTGCAGCACATTGGGGTCGATTGGCTTGGAAAAGCTCGGCCAGCCACAGCCGGACTCAAATTTATCCGACGATGCAAACAAAGGCTCCCCGGTGGTCACATCCACGTAAATGCCCCGTTCATAATGGTTCCAGTACGTGTTCCGGAACGGCGGCTCCGTTGCGCTGTTCTGTGTCACCTCGTACTGCTCCGGCGAAAGGGTCTGTTTCAGTATTTCCCGCTCCGGCAGGGAATACAATGCCGGGTTAACAGCCCCCTGCGCCGCGCGCTGAAACTTCTCTTTGCTAATGTGACAATATCCGCCCGGGTTTTTGTCGAGATATTTCTGATGGTATTCTTCCGCGGCATAATAATTCTGCAGCAGCTTTGCTTCAACGGCAATCGGTTCCGTGTATTTTTTCTGCAGCTCCCGCAGGGAAGCACGGATCACCGGCTCATCTGCCGGATCAACATAATAGATTCCAGTGCGGTATTGGGTTCCGGTATCGCCGCCCTGCCGGTTCACAGAAGTGGGGTCAATCGCGTCATAATAAATCTCCAGTAAAAACGGCAGCGGCAGCTTCTGCGGGTCATACACCACATGGACCGTTTCTGCATGGCCGGTGTTGTGATGACAAACCTCCTGATAGCTTGGGTTTTCCGTGCGTCCGTTCGCGTAGCCGACGTCTGTGGACAGTACCCCCGGAATTTGCGCCAAATATTTTTCCGTACCCCAGAAGCATCCGCCCGCCAGATAAATTTCCGCCATATTTCTTACCGTCCTTCCACAAGGCTGGGAAACCACGCTTTCCAGTCCGGTTTTCCCAAAGTGTGTTTCCCTGCTTATTATAATTCAAATACATACCCGTTATGACCGGGCTTCCATTTTCCCTGCGCTCCGGCGCTCCAGGCGCCCAATTCAAAATGCGCCATGGCAATGCCGAGGTCCAGTCCGTGCACACCCTCCGGAAGATCCACAAAAGCCTGAACCGCCCCGTTTTCATACCGCATCTGAACCGGCTGGCTGTTCATGGCAGAAGGCGCCTTACGGGCAGTTTCCACCCCCTGCACCACCCAGTCCGGAAGTCCCTGTGAGGGCGTAATCCAGTCGCTCAGCGGCTTGCGCCGTCTTCCCGCCACGGAAACCGCCTTTTCCTTCAGGCTTTTCTCCGGGGAAACCATTCCAACTGTGATAATCGCGCTTAACTCCTCGTCACCGGTCAAGCGAATCTGTTCCTTACAGCCATTATGGTCATAGGTGCCTGAAACCCAGCAGGTACCAAGACCCATAGCGGTGCATTCCAGCACAAGCAGCTCCCCGTAATAGCCGAGTTTTTCCTGCCGATGCGCCAGTGATTTCGGCGCCGCTAGTGCAACATAGGACGGCACGCCGCGGAGCATTCCGCCGCCTTTCAGGCCTTGGAACAATTCTTCCCCATGTTCTACAAAGCGCATATTCAGCCCGCCTTCCCGGTTGCACTCCTCCGTCATTTTACGGAGCTTCGCGGCTGTTTCCGGCGTAAGCCTTTGTGCCAGATAGGTTCTGCGCGAGGTGCGGGTGTCCGCCGCCCGGTACCAGCTTTGCCTCATTTCCATAAGATTATCCCTCTTTTCCTATTTTATCGCACTCGTCTTTCATGGAGCATCATCCGACGGAACGTGATTCCTCCGGTGATTGCTCTGGGTAACACCCTTCGCCGACAAATATTTTTTGTACTCTTCCCCCCATTGGTAAATCGACTCCAAAACCGGAATAAACCGCCGCCCAATGGCGGTCAAGCTATATTCCACCCTGGGCGGCACTTGGGGGTATACCGTACGTTCCACCAGCCCGTATTCTTCCAAACTGCGCAGCTGCTTGGTCAGCGTTGCCTGCGTCAGGGAAGGCATCTTGCGGTGAAGCTCGCTGAACCGCATAGTTCCGCAGCTTAAATAGTACAGCATCAGAATCGACCATTTCCCGGAAATAATCTTCTGCGCGGTACAAACAGGACAAACTCCGAATAAATCCTCTTCTGTTGGTTTCATATACAGCTCCATAGTATCTTTTACTATACTTAGAATAAATAAATATTGTACTTGTTTTGATTATTGTATCATACTATAATATCGCTGTAAATATTGATATTGGAATTTATTGGATACTAACCAATCCCCGCGTCCGTCCCTTTGGCTACCCTGACCCACGCGTTTGAAGTAATGCCCTCCCTAAAAGAAATCTATAATGAGCAGACCGGTCGTGTGATGGGATTATGCTACCTGGAAAATCTGGACGTGGAACTGGCAGGCATGGACGGTACTTTTGAAAAGCTTTAACCCACATGGACAGTAAAAAATCCCGAAGCGCTAGCGCTTCGGGATTCTTCTATATTTTAATAATTTACAGAGCATTCCGCTAACTGGTTACAGCAGACCGGAAAGCAAAATAAACACCGGCATGGTAATAATAGAGCAAAGCGTTGTGAATGCAACCGATTTCGAAGCCAGCTTTGCGTCCCCACCGAACAGGGCGGCAAACATGGCCGTGTTCGCGCCGGACGGAGCTGCGCTCAAAATCAGCATGGTCGCCGCAATGGTCTTGTCCGGACAGGTAAAATACAGTAGACCAAAAGAAACCAAAGGAATCAAAATCATTCGAACCGCGGCCACTCCGTAAAGCGACCAATCGTTGAATAGTTCTTTCAAATTGACACGGGAAATATAGCTGCCAATTACAATCATGGCGAGCGGGGTATTCAGGGAAGCGAACGAATCCAGCGGCGTTTCCAGCAATTCCGGCAAATGGATGGAAAACGCAAAAAGAGGGAACCCCAGCACAATGCCGATAAGACCGGGATTGGCAACGATTTTTTTCCAGCCCAGCTTGTTGGAACCACTCATGGCCGCATAGCCGTGCGTCCAGACAAATACGTTGTAAACAACGAGGAACATGGAGGCGTAAGCCACGCCAACGTCGCCCATAACCGACTGCACAAGGGGAAGGCCCATAAAGCCGCAGTTGGAATACGTACAGGCAAAGCGGAGCACCTTCTTACGCTCAGACACGCTTTTCGGGAAAAAGCGCATACCGACCAAAATGCTGACCAGCATGCACAGCACGGAAAATCCGCCGGCGATCAGCAGCTTTGTCACACTGATCTGACCGATCATGCTTTGAAGTGAAGAAATAATCAGCGCCGGGGTCACAATGTAAAACAGAATAAAATTAATCTGCTGCGCACCCCGTTTGGAAATCGCACCGGTCTTTCCACTGACAAAACCGGCTGAAATCATTAAAAACAGGATTAAGACGCGTTCGGAAACCGTAAGGGCAGATGCAAGCATAAAAATAAAAGCTCCGTTCTCGAAAAGGTTCGGAAACGGGCCATGTATTGATCTCTTCCGTACCTTCTGTGATATATTTAGTAGGTAAAAGTATAAAGGAATCCCGTTCGAAAGTCAATGGCACATCCGGCTTCTAGCATCCTTCCACGCCGCATAAAATGGTATGGGGGTGGAATGAAGATGTACTATGTAAAAACCGACTACGGGGTCCGCATCGCCGTGTACGATTTGAACGCCAAAGGGCGCAAAACCGTTTTCTTCCTGCATGGCTGGCCGTTGAACCACGAAATGTTCGAATATCAGTTCAATGTTTTACCCAAACTTGGTTACCGCTGCATTTCCATGGACCTGCGCGGTTTTGGGAACAGCGACGCGCCATGGGACGGGTATGATTACAACCGTCTGTCAGACGATGTTTACGAGGTAATCCGAACCCTGAATGTGCCGCAGCTGACGCTGGTCGGCTTTTCCATGGGCGGCGCGGTTGCCATACGCTATATGGCAAGGCACCGCGGTTACCGCGTGAAAAAATTGGCGCTCGTTTCCGCGGCGGCACCCTCGTTTGTCCGCACGGATGATTTTCCATATGGGCTGACCAAGGAATCGGTCGACGTGCTTCTTTCCCAGCTTGCCCACAACCGGCCGCAGGCTGTGGAAGATTTCAGCCGCATGTTTTTTGCCTCAAAAATCACGGATAGTTTCTTCCGCTGGTTCACCGCACTGAGTCGCAGTGCAGCCGGGCACAGCACCATACATACCCTGGAAGCATTGCGGGACACAGACCTGCACGCAGACTTACGGCAGATCCGCACGCAAACGGGGATTTTCTACGGCGCACTGGATAAAATATGTCCATACCCAATCCCGCTGGAGCTTAGCAAGGGAATTCTCGGTTCCACGCTTTTCCGCTTTGACCAGAGCGGGCACGGCGTTTTTTATGACGAGATGGATAAATTCAATGAGATGTTTCTGGCTTTTTTAAATGGATGACCGGAAATGTGACGCAGAAAAGCAGAGGAAGTGAAAACGGATGCAGAAACCGGGCAGTAAAAAAGTTTTTTGGACCATTTGGATTGCCACCGCTGTAAGTTCATTTTTTGCGTTTTATATTGGCGTTGCTTGGATTGCAAAAAGCATGGTGCTGCCGCGAAACTTCCTGGCCTACATCATTGTTTCCATACTGTTTGGCGGCGCCGCCTCCGTGCTTTATCTGCTCCGGTGGAAAATTGCCTGTGCGTGCTACCTTGGCGGTATTTTTGCCGGATTCTGCATGATGTACCGAGCGTTTTCCAGCAACTTGAGCGGCTGGGAGGATTTAGCCGGGCTGATGAGCCTATTTTTCGGGCTGCTATCGGGATTATTCCTAGGCGCTGTTTTGCAGTTCGGGTACTGGCTCTGGCTTCGGCTTCATCAAACTTCGTCAAAATAAAAAAACAAGTCAAACCCTGCGGAAAACATTGCCGGATTTATTTTCCCCGCTTTCAAGCAAACTAAAAATGCAATTCTTCAAAATTCGTGAAAACGGGGTGACAGAATGGAAACCATGCATTTATGCCTGTCCGATTTATTGGATCAGGATTTAACCAGCTATGAATATTTCCACTCGCTGCCCGAGGAGATTCAGCGTAAAGTGGAAGACAGCGATGTTCGTTCCTTTGATGAATTGCAATCGTTTGTAGCACAGCTGAAACAGGAAAAAGACCAGGGCATTATTCAATAAAGACGCAAGCATTCAAAAAGCGCAGATGGGTTGTTTCATCCTCCCACTGCACTCTTTTTGTATCTTTTTATGCAGGAAAAGGCCACACCACAGATGCGCGTTTGCAGCGTGATCCAATGACGCGGCCTTCGGTTCATCCCAATTCATTCCAAAGGTTTTGCGAAAATAGAAGTATAAACCAGTTTTCCAGCCATTCGTTCCGATTTCATCAGATGAATTCCCGTTACGTTCAACTGCATGGCAGGGACGGATTTTTCAAACAATTTCCGGTCAAACCCGGGCTTTGTCAGCACTTCCCTGCCAAGCGTAAGATGCGGGCGGAACGGGCGGTTCTCCTTGTGAAACCCAATTTGGGTCAACTGTGCCCATAGGTTTTCATACAGCAGGCTGAGCGGTTCGTTCGGCCAAACCCCGACCCAGTAAATATCGCCGCCGTCACGTGAAAATTTGCCGAAACCGCCCAGCTCCATTGGAAATGGTTCGGCTTTCACTCGGTTCATCGCCGAAATGACCGCTTCCGGCTTTTGAACTTCCCCCAAAAATGCAAGCGTAAGATGCAGATTTTCTTCTCTTGTAAAATTCCCCTGCACCGAATCTTCCCGTAAGTGATCGATGACATGGCACAAAGACAGTCGAACTTCCTGCGGAAACTGAACGGCAATAAATAACCGCATCCTAAGATTCCTCCCGCTGCTTGCGTATTTTTCGTTTCTGACTAATTTGGCCCATTTTAACCCATGAACTTACGATCTGCTATCTCTCAGCCGGCCAGTTACAAGCGGTTTCAATGACACCAGCGATTTGTTCCAGCCAACGGGTATCCTCCCCGTCAAATCGGCCGACCTGCGGGGAGTCAATATCCATTACCCCAACAATTTCCCCTCTGCTGCGCAGCGGAACCACGATTTCCGAAGCGGAATCGCAGTCACACGCAATGTGGCCGGGAAATTCATGAACGTTTTCCACTGTCTGTGTGCGGTTTTGTGCAACAGCTGTTCCGCACACACCTTTGCCCACGGCAATATGCACACAGGCAGGTTTCCCCTGAAACGGTCCCAGCAGAAGCTCCCCGTTTTTTATCAGGTAAAACCCGGCCCAGTTGATTGAGGTCAGCGCTTCTTTCAGCAGCGCAGATGCGTTCGCCAGATTGGCAACGACATCGGTTTCCCCGTCCAGCATCGACTTCATCTGGGCATACAGCAGCCGATAGCACTCGGTTTTATCCTGCGGGTAAATGGAATGATTTGATTGCATGAATAACCATCCTTTCACGGCCAATCCAAAGCTTTGAACGGTTTTTACCCCTCACGGTGAGGCGGCTCATCCAAAATCTTCTGAACCCGGCCAACCATATCATTTTCTTCCAGCATAACTTTAATGCCATGGGGATGCGTTGGACGGTTGGTCAAAATTCGCTTCACGCGGCCCTTTGTCAGCTTTCCGGTCGGCTGGTCCTTTTTCAGGACAATCTCTACCAGCGCGCCGATTGCAATGTCGCTTCTTCGTTTTCCGTCCATTTGTATTCTCCTGTTTATTTACGATAAAATCAGCACCGGATTTAACGGTACCGAACATCAATCTTCCGGTAAAACTCAACCGTGGTTAATTATTTTATTATACCACGAATAACCCGAACCCAAAAGTACGATTTCCTGTCATGGTACATGGCGTGTAGGAATACAATATAGCATACCAAAATATCGTTCTGCAATCATACGCAATCAAACGCATAAAACAGGAGGCTTTACTATGTTGACTGAGCGGCCGTACCAACGGGCAAACGTGCTGGCTTACGCAGAAAGATGGGCCATGAAGCGGAACCCGGCTTATCTGAACTTTGACGGTATGGGCGGTGACTGCACCAACTTTGCCTCTCAGTGCGTTTTTGCGGGCAGCCGGGTCATGAATTTTACCCCCGTACTCGGTTGGTATTACATAAACGGCGGGAGCCGCACCGCATCTTGGAGCGGAGTCCCGTTTTTATACAACTTCATGGTTAAAAACAATGGAGCAGGTCCTTACGCAGAAGAAACGGACCGAAGCCAGGTGGAGCCGGGCGACCTTCTCCAACTGGGTGACGGCACCGGGCGCTTTTACCACACCTTGGTAATTGTGAAGGTTACCCCGGAGGAACTGTTTCTTGCGGCGCACACCTTCGATGCCTATATGCGCCCGCTGAGCAGTTACAGTTACGGAGCCGTCCGTTACCTGCATATTCTCGGCGTTCGGCAGAACCGGTAGCAACAAAGGGAATTCCCGCGGCGCTCAGTGTGTCAAGGTCGCAGTAAATGGTGCGTGTAGAAACCTCGAACCGCTCCGCAAGCTCTTTGGCTGTTACGTTTTTCCGTTCCATTAAAAGGTAGACGATTTCAAACAAACGGTTCATCTGCAATGCACTCAACACCCCGTCACTGACCGCGGTACGCTTTGAAAAAGGGACACCGCCTCTGTCGTTTACGGCAGGGGGATTACCTTAACATTCCAAACAGTTTTTCTGTCTTGTAATAAGTGTAGCCCAGACCAGTTAAAATGACAATCGAATCTGTGTGTTTGCCTCAAAAATCGAGCGCCGCACGGTGGAATGAATTTCATCGTGCGGCGCCTGGTTTGGAGAAGATGCCCGGGCAAACCACAAAAGCCTTATGGAACATCTTTCTCCTGATTCAATTTTTCAGTTACCGTCCTCAATACTGATTTCGTTGAACTTTTCGGTCAAATCCCGTATTTGCAGCGAAGGCTTCTCCTCCGGGCCGGCGTCCAGAACAATATTCCCGCGGTGCATCATAATCAAGCGGTCGCCGTAATTGACGGCAAATTTCAAATTATGCGTCACCATCAGGGTGGTCAGCTGCTTTTCCCGGACAAGGTGCTCCGTCAACTCCATGACCGTTTCGCTGGAACGCGGGTCCAGCGCCGCCGTATGTTCATCCAGAATCAGCAGGTCCAGCGGCGTCATGGTGCAGATGAGCAGCGCCAGCGCCTGCCGCTGCCCGCCGGACAGGCTGGAAACCTTCAGGTCCAGCTTATCCTCCAGCCCAAGCTTCAGCAGCTCCAGCTGCGTGCGGTAATAATCGATGCGCCGTTTATTGACCCCAAGCTGCAGTCCGAACGACGAGCCCTTGTTGTCGGCCAGCGCCATATTTTCCAAAATGGTCAGTTCCGGGCAGGTTCCTTTGGAAGGGTCCTGAAATACACGGCCAATAAACCGGGAACGCTCGTGCTCTTTCAGTTTTCCGATTTCCCTTCCGTTTACAAAAACGCTGCCGCTGTCCACGGGGATACTGCCGCAGAGCAGGTTCAGAATCGTCGTTTTGCCGGAGCCGTTGCTGCCCACGACGGAAACAAACTGATTCTTCTCAATTTCCAGATTAAAGTCGGTAAACAGCACCACTTCATTCACCGAGCCGAGGTTGAAGGTTTTATAAATGTGCCGCAGACCCACAAAGTTTTTGTCTGTTTCAGATTTGAGTTGGGTTGACATTTTGCTTTTTCCTCCTGCCCGCAAATAAATTATTTGACACCAATGCAATGGTAAACAGCACCGCCATCAGGAGTTTCAGGAAGTTGGTTGGAAGTCCGAGCTGCATGGCAATCACCAAACAGGCTTTGTACAGAATCGCGCCAATGACCGCCGCCGAAGTCGCCCGAATCCACTTCACTTTGCGCAGCAGGCTGGTTCCGATGATGACGGAGGCCAGTGCCATGACCACCATACCGGTTCCACTCTGGATGTTGGCGGATTCCGACTGCTGCGCCAAAATGCTTCCGGCCAGCGCCGTGCAGCCGTTGCCGATGACAAGGCCGACAATTTTCATCGTTCCGGGGTCTTTTCCAAGGGAAATTACATACTGCGGGTTGTCACCCGAAGCGCGCAAAAGCAGCCCGGATTTGGTTCGAAGGTAAAGGTCGATAATCAACTTCACCACAATGCAGCAAACGGCGCCGAGGAGAACAATGCGGTACTGCTTCGCGTCCCCGGTTAGAAGCGCCGCCGGGCCGGAGGTAAAAATCGTATCCTTATTATAGAACGGAAGCACCGCGCTCCCGTTGGTAATCACCAGATTCACGCTCCACATGGCGGTCATTACCAGAATACCGGAAAGCAGGTCGGTAATGCGCAGCTTCACGTGCAGAAGCCCCGTGATGCAGCCGGCGGCCCCGCCGCACAAAAACGCAATCAGGCATGCAAGCCACGGGTTTACCCCCGCCGCAATCAGCATTGCCGTAATGCACGCACCCAGCGGAAATGTACCGTCCACCGAAAGGTCGGGGAAATCCAGCACACGGTAGGTAATGTAAACGCCAATCGCCATAATGCCGTAGATGAAGCCTTCTTCAAGCACATTCCGGATCAGACCGAAAACAATATCCATGCGGAAAATACCAGCTTTCTTGGTTGTGATTTTACATGGGAGAGAAAAAACTTATTTGCTAACAGCGGACGCATCCGCGTATTCGTTCGGCAGACTTAACCCTAGCTGCTGAAGCATTTCCTTATTGTAAACCGGCGTGCAGTCCTTCACCAGATAAACCGGGGTGTCCTCTGCCTTGGCCTCTCCCCGAAGAATCTTAGCGGCCATTTTTCCGGTTTCCTTGCCGAGCGCCACATAATCAATGCTTTGGGATGCCACGCAGCCGTTTTTCACCTGTTCCTCTTCCGAACCGAAAACCGGAATTTTCTTGGAATTTGCCGCCTGCAACAGGGTCGTCAGATTGTTTACCACATTATTATCTGTAAAATTGTTGATGCAGTCAACCCCTTTGGAAACAAGGGTCTGCGCGCCGGCGGCAACTTCGGAGGCATTGGTTACTCCGACCTCTACAATTTCAAAATTGTATTTCGGGGCAATTTCTTTGATTTCTTTCAGATGGGAAACAGAGTTGGTTTCGCTGGTAGTGTAAAGGATTCCGATTTTCTTGGCGTTCGGAAGAAACGCGCGGATCATTTTCACCTGCTGTTCCAGCGGAAGAACGTCGGAAGAACCGGTGCAGTTCGTTTCCGGCTTTTCAAGGCTTTTTACAATCCCCGCCGCAACCGGGTCGGACACCGCGGTAAACACCACCGGAATCTCGGTGTTTTTCGCCGCACTGAACGCGGACATGGCCGACGGTGTTGCAATTCCCATAATGAGGTCGTATTTCTTGGAAACCATATTCTTTGCAATTAGGTCGCTGTTGGAGGTGTCGCCCTGCGCGTTCTGAAAATCAATCGTCAGGTTTTCCCCTTCCTTCAACCCTGCTTCCTTCAAACCGGCCTGAAAGCCTTTGTAGCAGTTGTCAAGCGAAGGGTGCGGCGCATACTGAATAACGCCGATTTTATAACTTTTCGCGGCCGAACCGGAAGCATTTTGCGAAGCGCCCGAAGGAGCGGATGTGCTCGCATTGGACGAGCAGGCGGCCAGTGAAGCGGCAAGCGCTAATATCAGAATGGAAGACAGTACTTTTTTGAATGTATTTTTCATGATAAATTCCTCCCAAAAGTTAAGCAGTATAAGTTACGTTTCGAATGCAATGCCGTACTTAAGATACCCGGTTTTTGCCACCAACCATCTTCCATCTGCATCAACTCCTTAACTTCATCTGAATCAGAACCTATCGTAAATAAAGGGCACCGTTGACCGGATAAAAGGAAACAAAAAAGCCCTTGCCCCTGAAAAACAGGGACAAGAGCATTTACTCCTGCGGTACCACCCGGATTGGCGAAAAATCGCCCGCTTATTCCATACACATTGCACACCAAACCAGACATGTACCTATGTATGCTTCCTTGGTAACGGGTGAAGATCCCGTCAAACACTACTCAGCAACATGCGTTTCGTTTTGCCCTCATAAGCCCATTCAGCCTGCCACATTCTGCCGCAATCGCACCGTCTGCGGCTCTCTGGGGGAATGATATGCCTGCCTACTATTCTTAATCACAGGTTTCGGATATTTCCTTTTTATCTTATGTGTTATTATATGCACTCCCAGCAAATTTGTCAAGGAATTCTTTTCGCTCTCTTCGGCGCGGTCAGGTCATAGCTCTGCCGAATCCACTCGTACAGCTCCTGTTCGGGGATTCCCTGCTCCGGTGTGACGGTATTCCAGTGCTCTTTATTCATATGATAAGCGGGTACAACACCCGGATATGTGCTGCGCAGCAAGTCCGCAAACATTGGGTCGCATTTCAAATTTATGCGCAATAAGCCCTTGCGTTCATAAACGAATGCAAAGGCTTTTCGGTTTCCTTTGTGGCGCAGTGCCGCCCATGCTTCGGGAGAGGCAGAATCCTCGTTGAACGGATAATCCTCGTAAGCGTCCGGAAAAGTCAGACAGTAATCAATTAATTCCCGCTTTGTCAGCATCCTTCACACCCTACTGTTACTTCCTGTTTAAGCAGCTCCCGTATTCCATATTTTTTTCAAAATAAGACATAAACTTTACCTATAATATATTTTGTTTGCAGTATTTGTCAAATAGAAAATCTTCATGAGTTGATTTGACAAATCTTAGAAAATAAGGTAAATTAAATCGGTATACGTCCGATACGATATAAGAGACTTATTTCGGAAGGGGTGTACATTATGATTAATACTATTTTTGCGATCTCCCGGCAATATGGAAGCGGGGGACACGAAATAGGACAAAGGCTTGCGCAGAAACTGGACATTCCGTTCTACAGCAAGGAACAAATTGCCGCTGCGGCAAGGGAAAACGGGGTGCTGCTTCAGAATGCGGATGAACATGCAAGCCCCAGCCTCATTTATTCCCTTTTGATGGGAAGTTATACATTTGGAAACCGGAACGATTTAAACGGTGATATGCCCATTAACGACAAGCTTTTTCTCATCCAGTCCGATATTATGCAAAAGGCGGCAGAACAGGGGCCGTGCGTCATTGTGGGGCGCTGTGCGGATTATGTGCTCCGCAATCATAAAAACCTGTTTCGCGTCTTCATTTACGCGGACAAATTCACCCGAATGGACCGAATTGTGAAGGAATATGGCATAGAGCCGAAACAAGCCGCAGAATATCTTGTAAAAAAAGACAAACAGCGCGCAAATTACTACAACTTTTACACCAATCAGCGATGGGACGACTTAAGCAACTACGACCTTGCCATTGATTCTTCTATGTTTGATATGGACCAGGTGGTATCGCTCCTGCTGAATGCCGCAGAAATGAAGGAACGGCGGCGCATTAACCAAGCCTGTTAATGCGAATTTGGGAAAATTCCAGTGCGCTGTGGAGCATAGAAAAGGAGTATTTTTGTGAAAACAGCATCTCCCGGCGCAACGAATATGACAGTTGGAAATCCATACCGCTTAATCCTCAATTTTTCCCTCCCGCTTCTGGTAGGAAATATTTTTCAGCAGCTTTATTTTATCATCGACTGCATTATCGTCGGCAATGTGGTTGGGGACAAAGCGCTGGCCGCCGTGGGAACCGGCTTTCCCATCACCTTTATGATGAGTTCCCTGTTTATCGGAATCGGCATGGGCGCGACCATTATCATTGCACAGTACCTGGGCGCAGGGAATATGGACCAAATCCGCGAAACCGTACAGACCATCTATACGGCACTGATTTTGGGTGCCATACCCCTGTCCCTCATCGGAATCGTCAGCAGCGTTCCGCTTCTGCGTTTGATGAATGTGCCGAACGACGGTACAATGGAAATGGCCCAGACCTTTATGTTTGTGATTTTTGCCGGGATGATTGGGAACCTTGGTTATAACATAAACTCCGGAATTTTACAGGGACTCGGCGACAGCCGGACTTCCATGCTGTTTTTAATCATCTCAACCATCATTAATATTATCCTGGACCTGCTGTTCACCGCAACGCTCGGCTGGGGCGTGTTCGGCGTAGCGTTCGCCACGATTATCGCGGAATTCTGCTCCTGGATTTTTGGAATTTACTTCATTAACAAACGTTACCCGGACTTTCACATCCGGTTGTTTCATTTTCATTTCAACCGCCAAATTTTCCTGAAAGCCATAAAGCTCGGCATTCCCGCCGGTCTTCAGCAGGCGATGTTCGCCATCGGTTCCATGGTAATGCAGGCACTGGTCAATTCTTACGGCTCCTCTTTTATGGCCGGGTTTAATGGGGCAAATAAAATCGATACGTTTGCTTTTATGCCCATTCAAAGTTTTTCAAACGCCGTAACCACCTATGTGGGGCAAAATGTAGGAGCTTCTTTTATGGACCGTGTAAAGAAGGGAACGCGCGCAGGGTTGGTGCTTGCCGTCGGTTCCTGTCTGGTAATCGGCGGAATTGTATATCTGCTCAGCCCGAATTTCATGCGCCTGTTCAGCCCGCATCAGGATGTAATTGACGCGGGCGTGGCCTATCTGCACGACGTGCTGCCGTTCTATTTCCTGCTGGCATTGCTGTTCATCCTCAATGCCGTGGTTCGTGGAGCAGGTGCCACCGCAATTCCTACCATATCTACTTTCGTATCCCTGTGGATCGCCAGAATCCCGGCTGCATACTGGATTGCCTCTGTCTGGGGAAGGGACGCAATCTATTATTCCTACGCCATAGGCTGGCTTCTTGGTTTAATCATTTCCTTTGTTTATTACATAACCGGGCGGTGGAAAACCAAAAGCGTGGTTTCCAACAAAGGCGGGCAGCCCGAGAAAACCGACTGAATTTACTGTTTTACGCACACTCCTGTGGGAGTGTGCGTATTTTTTTGAAAAAAGATTGACATCCCGCATGTTATGTTATATAGTTAGTTACATGAGTAATTAACTATATAACGCAGGAGGTGAAGATATGGGTTTTGCAGAAGAAAAACCGATTTACCTGCAAATCTCAGAAAAAATAGAAGACGCCATTCTTTCCGGCGCCTTTGAGGAGAACACCCAGGTTCCAAGCACCACCGAAATATCGGTAAATTATAAAATCAATCCTGCGACTGCCCTAAAAGGAATCAGCCTTTTGGTGGAGGAAGGAATTGTATATAAGAAACGAGGTCTTGGCATGTTTGTTGCCCCAGGTGCAAAAGAACGAATCGAAAAAAAGCGCCGGAACAATTTTTACGACAGCTACGTGCGCACCCTGGTCAGTGAAGCCAAAAAGCTCGGTCTAAACAAAAAAGATCTTCTGGAGCAGATAGAAAGGGGTTTTGACGATGAGTAGAATTGAAATCAGTCATCTTACCAAAACATTCGGAAAAACAAAAGCGCTAACCGATGTTTCCTTGGAATTTGAAAGCGGCCACATTTATGGCTTGCTTGGACGCAACGGCGCGGGAAAAACCACACTTCTGAATCTGATAACCGGAAGGCTTTTCCCGGACAGCGGAGAAATTACGGTGGACGGGGAACCGGTTTTGGAAAACGACCGCGCGCTTTCCAAAATCTACTGCATGACAGAAGGCAGCAAATACCCGGACCGTATGCGCGTGGTTGACGCGCTCAGCTGGAGCGCGGAGTTTTACCCAAACTTTGGCGGCAAATATGCCAGCAGTCTGTGTAAAAAGTTCGATTTGAACGAGTTTCAAAAAATCGGCGGTCTGTCCACCGGCTACACCTCTATCTTCAAGCTGATTATCGCGCTTGCCTGTGGAAGCGAATTCGTCCTGCTCGACGAACCGGTGCTTGGTCTGGACGCCAATCATCGGGAGCTGTTTTACCGCGAGCTGATTGAAAATTTCAGCAGCAGCCAACGGTGCTTTATCCTGTCCACCCACTTGATTGAAGAAGCCGCCACCCTGATTGATCGGATCATCATTGTGAAAAACGGAACCATCCTTCTAAACGAGAATGCGCAGGACATTCTTGAATCCGGCTGCACGGTGAGCGGACCCGCCGATTTGGTGGACCGGTATGTGCAGGGCAAAAAGCTGATTGGCAGCGACAAGCTCGGCGGACTGAAATCAGCCTACCTAATGGAGCCATGCACGCACGTACCCGACGGGCTTACAGTCGGCACACTGGATTTACAAAAGCTGTTCATTCAGCTTACCAATGCGTAAGGAGGCAGTTTTTATGAATCAAAAACGTTTTTTCTCCATTGTCCGGTACCAGCTGCATGATTTTAAAAAATCGGCCATGATTATGTACAGCTGTGTTTATTTTCTTTTCATAGTTTCCTGCATCGACCATAATACGTTGCCGTCGGATAAGCATGTGACGTTAAACGGCATGGAATTGGTTTCCATGATCACGCTGCTGGTCATTGGGCTGGTCTCTTTTAAAGAAAACTTTAATTTCTTCTCCATCAACGGCATCTCACGAAGAACGCAGTTCTTCAGCACCCTTTTCTTTTTCGGGATTCTGTGCGCCATATTCGCACTGATTGACACGTTGAACGTTGCCGTTTTCCCCCACATCAGCAATTATACTCCCTTATTTCTGCTGCTGTATCAGCCTGCTTTTCAGGGTTTTGGGCCTGCTGCATACTTTTTGATGCTGGTGACAAACTTTCTTTTGTTATGGGTCGTTTACATTTTCATTTCTATGGTGGGACTTTTCATCACAACGCTGTATTACCGCATGAACCGGGGCATGAAAATAGCCGTTTCCGTAGGGGTACCGGTCATCCTTGTGAACGGAATCAACCTTCTGGACGCTTACCTTCTTCACGGGAAACTCATGCAATGGATTACCCAGGCCCTTTGCGCCGTCTGGGGACTTTCCGGCGGCTGCCATCCTTTCGTAGCGATCGGCAGCCACGTTCTGCTAGCCTGCTGCTTCTCCGCTTTGACATTTCTGCTTGCACGTAAGGCAGTTGTTAAAAAATAAACAAAAATAAAAGAAACCCTGTGTTTTTGCTCTATTAGAAATATAAACATTCAATTTTATCATATCATAAATAACCAGTGAGAAAATCAGGAAAATCCAAACATTGTTAATCGATAACATGGAGGAATTTTTATGAATGCATCCGTCAGCAAAAACACGCTGTTTCTTGCACAATTTGCAATGCTGCTTGCCATTGAGGCCATTGTTTGCTTTACACCGCTCGGTTCCCTGCCGGCCATTGGCCCCATTGTTGCCACGCTCGGCATGGTTCCCGTCATTATTACGGCAATTATACTGGGAACAGGCGCCGGTTCAGCGATGGGTTTTTTTGCCGGTCTTTTCAGTTTTATCGTTTGGACCACTACCCCGCCTAACCCGATTACTGCATTTGTGTTCACCCCGGTGTATGCTGTACCGGGGCAGAACCACGGCAGCATGCTCAGCCTGCTGATCTGTTTTGTGCCGCGTATCCTGGTCGGTACGGTTACGGGGTTGTGCTTCCATCTGTTCCAAAAAACCAAAATGAAATCCATTCTGGTTTACGGGCTGAGCGGACTGCTCGGCAGCCTGACCAATACGATTCTTGTGATGGGCGGAATTTACGTATTCTTTGGTCAAAGCTACGCAAGTGCAATTCAGCAAGGCGTGGAAGCCCTGCTTGGCCTGATCGGCCTAACCGTACTGACCAGCGGTATTCCGGAAGCGTTGATTGGTGCCATTGCCGCCTACGCCGTTTGCTATCCAATTCGGAAACACCTGAAGCATACGGTTGAGTAACGGTGAAAAATGTTGACACACAAAAGACGGACGATGTGTTTCACACCGTCCGTCTTTTGTGTATGGAATATCTGCAGGCTTTACGGTTGGGAAATCCATTTGTTTTCCAGTACGTCAAACAATCCGCTGTCCGTAATACGCAGTTCGGGAATAACGGGCAGCGACATGAAGGAAAGGTTCTGGAAGACATCCAATTCTTCCGGAACCCCCATGGCGTGCGCGGCAATCGACATATCGCTCAGCTCGCAGATCATATCAATGCTGCGGTCATCGGTAAACAGGCCCGCAATCGGAAGCGGAAGCGTACGCACCGCTTTTCCGTCCCGGACTACCGTATATCCCCCGCCGCAGGCTTTTAACTCCTCAATGGCGGCAAACATATCCCGGTCGTTGTCGCCGACGACAATCAAATTGTGCGCGTCATGCGCAACCGTGGAGGCAATCGCTCCATTTTTCAAGCCGAATCCTTTCACAACGCCCAGCCCGATTCGCCCCGAACCATCGTGACGCTGTACCACGGCAATTTTCAGCAATCCGTCCCGCGGCGTGAACAGTCCGTCTTCACTGGGCAGTTCCAGGTCGACACGCCGGGTTGTAATCTGCCCGGGGATAATCTCTATAACAGGAAACTTGCTGTTCACACGTAGGTTCAGGCTGTCCGCCGGCAGTTCGGGAATATGCACGCTGTGCGTTAGTTTCTCATTCGGCCGCGTCCACGGTGCGCAGAAATCCGTTCCGTTAATGGAAACACCGCTCTTATAGACATCGAAAATGGAAACGTCCTCCAACTGGTCCAGCACCACCAAATCGGCACGGCAGCCGGGCGCCACAGCACCGACATCTTTCAGCCCGTAGACCCGTGCAGGGTTTAAAGTAGCCATCTTAATCGCCTTGATTGGGTCCATGCCAAGTTGAATTGCCATTTGAATATTGTGGTTAATATGGCCCTGCTTAGAAACATCCGCCAAATGAAGGTCATCCGTACAAAACACGAAACGGTCCAGACTGATTTCGTCCCGCAGCGCGCCCGAAAGAATCGCGTTCAAATTGCGCGCGGCGGAGCCTTCGCGGACCTGAACAAAAAATCCCGCGCGCAGACGCTCCAGAGCGGATGCATAATCAACACACTCATGGTCGGTTTCTACCCCAGCCAGCCGGTAAGCCTGCAGCTTTTTGGCAGTCAGCCCCGGGGAATGGCCGTCAATCGTCTTACCCTTCATCAATTCAATCTTATCGAGCAGGCCGTCATTCCCGGCCAGAAGAGCCTCATAGCTCATCACTTCGCCCAACCCGGCAACACAGGATTCATCCCTCAGCTGCTTCATTTCGTCCAGCCCGACCACACCCCCGCTGTGGTCGCTTTCGCTGAGCGGAACACAGGACGGGAGCATAAAGAAAACATTCAACCCGCAGTGCCTGCTGTCCTCAATAATATAGCGAATGCCGTCGGCTCCCACAACATTGGCAATTTCATGCGGATCGGCAATCACCGTAGTAGTTCCGCAGGGCAGTACCTTCCCCGCGAAAATGCTCGGTGATACCATAGACGATTCCAGGTGAACATGGGCGTCAATAAAACCAGGCGCAATGATTTTTCCGCTCATGTCCACTTCACATGCCCCACGGTAAGAGCCGATACCGACAATGTAGCCATCCTTTATGGCAATATCAGCGGTGTATATTTTTTCTGTAAACACGTCAATAATATCAGCGTATTTTAATACAAGATCCGGTGTAATTTCTCCCATTGAAGCACGCATCAGCCTCTTTTTCTCCGCCTGATTCACGGTACCGCCTCCAAGGTAAATTTTATCTATGATACCACAAGAAAAGCAAAGATTCAATCCGTTCATTTTCAATCTAGAAGCGGGGAAGGCAACTAAAAATGTAAAAAATAGGAACTTCAACCAAAATTATTGTCATTTTTGTAATCTTTATTGTGGATTGGTAAATGCTATGCTATACTTACAGTACTATTTAACATTTCATAATCGAAAAGGGTGAACGGAATGGTTCAGCATTATCCCCGGTTGACCGTGTGCTGTCTGCTTCTGGCAGGCCTTCTGCTTTCCAGCGGCTGTGCAAAATCCAGCACGGTTTCTTCCAACAATTCCGCACAGAGCTCCGTTTCTTCCGGCCCGGCGGCGTCCTCTGCTGCCTCTTCAGAAAGCAGCGCAGTTTCCCTATCCCCCTCGAATTCAGGCTCTTCCAATTCCATCGAAAACACGGTTTCCCTCCCGCCTCCGGTCAAAAGCGCGCCGGTTAACGCCGTAAAACAAAGCGCCAAGTCCGATTACAGCTATTTTGACGACGCGGTGTTTATCGGTGACTCAGTTTCTCTGAAACTGAAAAATTACATTACGATTAAACGCAAAACCCAGCCGGATTTTATGGGCAAGGCACAATTTTTAACCGCCGGAAGCATGGGCAGCGCCAACGCGCTGAAAGCGGTTGGAACCGATTCCATTCATCCTGCTTATAACGGACAGAAAATGCTGCTGGAAGACAGCGTAGCAGCAATGGGCGCCAAAAAGGTTTATATTATGCTCGGTGCAAATGATATTGCGCTTTATGGCATTGAAGGCTCCGTAAAGAATATGGAAAAGCTGCTGGCGAACATAAAAACCAAATCCCCCGATGCCATGATTTTAGTACAGTCCGCCACCCCGATTCTGAAAGAAAAGCAGATGAAGCAGCTGAACAACCCCAATCTAATCGCCTACGACAATGCCCTGAGCAAAATGTGCCAGGAAAAGAATTATTATTTTGTGGATGTGGCCTCCGCCCTGCGGGATGAAGACGGGAACCTGCCGCCGGAATTCTGCAGCGACCCCAATATTCTAGGAATTCATTTTACGGACAAAGCCTGTGAGATTTGGATTCAATATCTTTTGACCCATACGGTAAAGCAATAACTGGAGGATTTTTATGAAAAAGTGGTTTTCCGTCCTTTTAGGCTTGATTCTGCTCTTTTCCCTTGCCGCATGCGGCAGCAAGGCAACCAAGCAAGCCGACCTTTCCAAGGTAATGGACAATATGAAAGCAAAGCTCACCAACACAGAAATGATGGATTTGACCAAAGATGACTTGATGGCTTCTTACGGAATTGACGCGAATGATGTGAAGCAGCTTGCCATCTATGTGGATTCCACCGGAGTAAAGGGTGATGAAATCGTTCTGTTGGAAGGAAAGGACGCAGACGCCGCCAAACGGATAAAGGAAAAAATGGACGCGCGTTACCAGCAAAAAGAAGTGGAAATGAAGGACTATCTTCCCGAAGAATACGCCATTTTAAAGAAATGCCCGGTAAAACAGGACGGCAATTACGTCAGCATGATTGTTTCCCCGCAGTACGAAGAGCTGAATAAGATTTACAATGACGCAATTCAATAACCGTTTTTCCGGTTTCAAACCGACATCGCGCGCCGATGCCGGTTTTGTTTTACCCGGATGGAACGGATTCCTTCGGTTGATGAAGCAGGCATTTCCTGTTATACTGATATAAATTTGCAAAAGGGCGGTGAAAACCGTGAACAATCATAAAAAGAGGAACGACAAAACGGCCGCCGTCATCGACATTGGCACCAAGCTGCTGAAAATGCGTGTTTCCCAATTAAAGCGCGGCGAAATTGTGGACATTGACCGGCTGGAATACCCGCTTTCTCTGGGGCACGAAGTGTTTACCGACGGAAAAATCAGCTTTGAAAGCCTGCGCGAGCTCTCCAAGGCTCTGCACGGTTACAGCGACATTATGGCCGAATACGGCGTGGAACAGTACCGCGTAGTGGCGACCACAGCACTGCGCGAGGCGGCCAACCGGTATTATGTAATTGACCAGCTGAAAATCCAGAACGATATGACGGTTCAGGTGCTGGAGGACGACCAGGAAAAAACTCTGATTTATTCGGAAATTCTGAATTCTCTGCAAAGCATGGAGGGGCTAAAGGAGGATACGGCGCTGATTTCCTACATTGGCGCGGGCACCATCGGATTTTCGGTATATGACGGCAAACATATGATTTTTTCTCAGAACATCCCCATGGGTGCGCTGAAACTGCACGATATTCTGGGCAAAATTGAGGAGGAAACCGAGGATTTTTATTATGTGGTGGAGGAATATCTGGACTCCATTCTCGGCCATATTACCATTCCGCTCAGCAAAGGAAACGTTTCCAACCTGATTCTGACCGGAAATGAAATTCAGCTGATTGCAAAAATCTGCGGGGTGGAACCCAAAAACGGAAAATATATTATTCCGGCACATATGATTTCTGACCTTTCCCGCCAATTCCGTTCCCTATCGCAGGAAAAAATCTGTGAACAGTTCAATATCAGCGAAGAAAACGCCGAACTGCTGTATTCCGCCCTGGCGATTTATACCCGACTGACGGGATTCACCACTTCTGAAAGCGTAATTGCGCCGAAGGTGGAGCTTTGGGACGCGCTGATGCGGCATATGCTGGTCCCGAAAAGCAGTGGGGAATATTTGGAGCATGTCCGCGTGAACGCCATCTCCTGTGCAAACGAAATTGCCAAAACCTATAAATGCGACCAAAAGCATTCCGAAAGCATCCGTAAAATCGCATGCCGGATTTTTGATAAAATGAAGGATGCCCACGGCCTTGACCACCGCAAGCGCCTGCTGCTGGAGCTTGCGGCCATTCTGCATGAGTGCGGCCATTATGTCACCGTGAAAGACCATTTACTGAGCAGCTTCGACCTGATTAAAAATATTGATATCTACGGAATGACCGATGAGGAAATGCTGCTGACGGCTTATGTTTCTCGCTACAATGAATACGATGTGCCCAACTTTGACGACATCGGGTTCTTCCGCCTAAACGACAAGCAAAGACTGATTGTTTCGAAGCTAGTCGCTATTTTCCGCTTGGCTAACGCACTTGACAAGTCGCAAAAGCAAAAACTGAGCGATTTAAAGATAAAGCTGGAAAACGACCGACTGCTGATTTCGGCGGTCAGCAATGAGAACGCCTACCTGGAAAAATGGGCGTTTGAACAGTGTGCGCCTTTCTTTATGGAAGTATTCGGCTATAACCCGGAACTCACCATTAAATCGACTTTCATCTAAGGGTTTGCCGATCGAACTGAGCTCGGCAAAAAGCCGAACAAAGCCTATGTTCTGGATTTGATTCCGCTGCGTTCTATTTCGGCAGAACATGACTAATGACTGAAAAGGCAGTTGAGATGCAATGAGCGAAAAAGCAAATTCAAAAAATAAATTTCCCTACATTAATCGTGAGTTAAGTTGGATGGATTTTAACGCGCGTGTACTGGAAGAAGCCTTCGAGCGCGAAAATCCAATTATGGAGCGCATCCGTTTTCTGGCCATCACCGCATCCAATCTGGATGAATTCTTTATGGTGCGCGTTGCAGGCGTAAAAGAGCAGATTCGTTCCAATTACCACGCGGTGGACCCTTCCGGTCTGACGCCGGATCAGCTGCTTCCCCTGCTCACGGAAAAAATCCGCGCTTTTAACGAAAAGCAGTATTCCTGTTTGCTGCGATCGGTGTTTCCCGCGCTGCGCAAAAAGGGCATTTCGTTTCTTCAACCGGATGAAATGAACGCCGAACAGAAAAAATTTATTTCCGATTACTTTGATAAAGTCCTGTTCCCGGTTTTAACCCCGCTTGCGGTCGATACCAGTCGGCCTTTTCCGCTGCTGATGAACAAAAGCCTGAATATTGCAGTACGGTTAAACCGGGAAGGGGAATCGTATTTTGCCGTGGTTCAGGTTCCTTCCATACTTTCCCGCTTTCTGAAAGTTCCTTCCTCCACGGGCAATAAATTTGTGCTACTAGAAAATGTAATCATCTATAAACTGGATGAACTGTTCGAACGCAGTAACATTCGTACCGCGTGCCCATTCCGCATTACGCGCGACGCCGACCTTGAAATTGACGAAGAATCCGAAGACCTGATGATTGAAATCCAGAAATCCATTAAGAAGCGCCGGCGCGGCAAGCCGGTGCGGCTGGAAATTTTGCAGCGCTGCGACCCGGAAACCCGCGAATTTCTGGTGGAGATGCTTGGCATAACCGCCGAGGAAATTTATGAAGTCCCCGGCCCGCTGGATTTGACCTTTCTGTCCAAATTTGCTTCCCTGCCGGAATTTGAACCGCTCTGTTTCCAGCCGCTTCGTCCCGTATACCCGCCTGCCGACTTCTGGGGGTGCGACGATCTTTTCGCGGCCATCCGCGAGCGGGACCGGATGGTCCACCACCCCTATGAAAGTTTTGAAACCGTGGTGCAGTTCGTTCGGCAGGCAGCAGAGGATGAAAACGTGCTTGCCATCAAGCAGACCCTTTACCGGGTCAGCGGTCACTCCCCCATCATCGCCGCGCTCATTAAGGCGGCGGAAAACGGCAAGCAGGTGACGGTGCTGGTGGAACTGAAAGCCCGTTTTGATGAAGAAAACAACATCATTTGGGCCAAAAAGCTGGAAGAAGCCGGCTGCCATGTCATTTATGGCTTGGCTGGGCTGAAAACCCACTGCAAAATTCTGCTGGTTGTGCGGCGGGATGAGGACGGGATTCGCCGCTACCTGCACATGGGAACGGGCAATTACAACGATTCCACCGCAAAAGTTTACACCGACATCGGCGTGTTCACCTGCAAGGAACCCTATGGTTCGGATGCTTCCTCCCTATTTAACGTACTAACCGGATACTCCCTGCCGCCGGAATACAACCGCTTTGTGGTCGCCCCCAGCGGAATGCGGCCGTTTTTTGAGCGCATGATTCAAAAGGAAATAGAAAACGCGCAGCACGGCCTGCCCGCGGCGATTACCGCAAAGGTGAATTCCCTGGTTGACCCGCGCATGATTGAACTGCTTTACAAGGCTTCGCAGGCGGGCGTTGCCATACGCCTGATTGTGCGTGGAATCTGCTGCTTGATTCCCGGTCTTCCCGGCATCAGCGAAAACATTGAGGTTCACAGCATAGTGGGCAGGCAGTTGGAGCACAGCCGCATTTTCATGTTTGAAAACGGTGGGAACCCGAAAATCTATATGGGCAGCGCGGACTGGATGCAGCGCAACCTGGACCGGCGCGTGGAACTGGTGTTCCCCATTGAGGATGAAAATCTGCGCAAACGCACGCTTTCCATTTTAACTCTGATGTTCAGTGATAATATTAATACCAGAGTCATGAAACCGGACACCTCTTACAGCCACATTGACAAACGTGGCAAGGCGCCGTGCGACTGCCAGCTGGAATTCTGGCGGGCCGCCCAGAAATCGGTGGATGAACTGGCGCAGTCGGAAGAAAGCAAACCGTTCCGCCCGATTCGGCGGGCCGATTTGAAAGAAGAAACCATTTCTTAATTCGGAGGCAGGAAGATGAAAAGAATCGGAATTTTAACAAGCGGCGGCGACTGTCAGGGCCTGAATGCAGCAATCCGCGGAGTTGCGAAAGCACTGTATGTCCGGTTTGGCGAGGACGTGGAGGTCTACGGCATTATCGACGGATACCGTGGATTAATTGAAGGGAACTACAAACGAATGCAGCCTTCGGACTTTTCCGGCATCCTAACGCTGGGCGGCACCATACTGGGGACTTCCCGTCAGCCCTTCAAAAAAATGCGAATCGTGGAAGAAGACAGTGTCGATAAAGTTAAAAACATGAAAAACAACTATAAAAAAATGAAGCTCGACTGCCTGGTGGTGCTGGGCGGCAACGGAACGCAAAAAACCGCTAACCTGCTCCGGGAAGAAGGACTGAACGTGGTTTCACTCCCAAAGACCATCGACAACGATGTCTGGAACACGGAAATGACCTTCGGCTTTAGCAGCGCGGTGGAAATTGCAACCCATGTGCTGGACTGCATCCACACCACGGCTACTTCCCACGGCCGGGTTTTCATTGTGGAAATTATGGGGCACAAGGCAGGCTGGATGACGCTGCACGCAGGTATTTCCGGCGGGGCAGACGTGATTCTAATTCCCGAAATTCCTTATGAACTCGACAGCATTTTGGAAACGCTGGAGGCGAGAAATCAGGCAGGCAAGCGTTTTTCCATTCTTGCGGTCGCGGAGGGCGCACTTTCCCAAGACGAGGCAAAAATGAGCAAAAAAGAATTCAAGGCCGCACGCGCAGCAATGCGGTTTCCCTCCATCTCGTACCGGCTGGCAAACGAAATTGGCGAAAAAATTGGGTCTGAAATCCGCGTAACAGTTCCTGGACATTTTCAGCGCGGCGGCAGCCCCTGCGCCTATGACCGCCTGCTGGCCACCCGCTTTGGCGCGGCGGCCGTGGACCTGATTGCGGAACAAAATTACGGCAACATGGTCGCGCTGCAAAAGGAACGGATTGTTCCGGTGCCTTTGAGCGAAGTAGCAGGAAAACTAAAGCTGGTTCCCGCCGATTCGGAAATTGTGCAAACCGCGCGTAACATTGGAATTAGCTTTGGCGAATAAAGAAAACAGGGGGTGAAAGAATGAACCCGGAAAACCGGAAAAGAATCTTTCGCATTTTTGGCGCAGCCGTAGCGGTCATGACCGCACTGTGCTCCGTATTAAGCGGCTGGGTGCTGGTGAAATCCATTTGTTACATGAATCGGACGCAAAAATCTATGAAAAAGATGGAGAAAGCCGCAGATGTCTATTTAGCGGAACACACACGGAAAAACGAACTGCCCTGATTTCCACTTCCCATTGATATATTTTTCAGTGAAAAATGAATCACTTCTCAGAACGAAAGCAGGCACCCACTCACGATAGGAGCGGATGCCTGCTTCTTATTTTGTTATCTTGAAAATTCCGGTTTCAAACAGACGACCCAAACCCGCGGGAAATGCCTAATCCCCCACAGTAACCTGATTCTGAATCTTCGCATACAGCTTTTCGCCAATTCCGGTAACATTCTTCAGTTCAGAAACCGATTGAAAACGGCCGTGTGTTTCCCGATAATCCACAATCCGTTTTGCAAGCACCTCACCGACTCCGTTCAGTCCATCGCTGAGCTGCTGTGCGGTGGCGGTGTTCAGGTTGATTTTTCCGCCCGAAGCCGCAGCTTTGGAAGAAATGCTTTTCGACCCGGCACCTGAAAAATCCCCAGAAGATACTGCACTGGGAACATATTCTTCATCGGAAGACAAAACGGAGGAATTCTCGAATGGCTGGCCGGACGAAGCGTCAATGGAAACCGTAACATTAGAAAGGGATACATCCGGCACGTAAAAAACGTTGTAAAGCACCATTACTGCGCACAGAATCAATGCAAAAACCACCAGATAACGCTGATGCAGGGTTTCCTGTTCCATCTAAAAACCTACTTTTGTTCGAGATATTCGATCAGATTACCGACTGCGCCCTCGTCACAGCTGCAAACCACCAAATCTGCCCGCTGTTTCAAGTCGTCCGGCGCATTGTCCGGTACCGCGGCAAAGCCGGCGGCGTCCAGCAATTCCAGATCATTGTAATAGTCCCCGATGGCATAGACCTGTTCGCGGGCATAGCCGCAAATGCGCATCAGTTCCCGCAGGGCCGAGCCTTTGTCTGCCTTAGCCGGGAGCATTTCCAAAAAATGCGGGCTGGATGTTACAAACCGCACTTCCTCATGTGCAAAGGTCCCGGTGAAATCGATGATTTTACGGATAACATCGGCCTCGTCCGCAAAAATTGCCTTGCACAAAACCGGGCCGTGAAACACATCCGGAAGAAACTCCCGGATTCCTTCACGGGACAGGTGCTGCGTAATCCATTCGTTGCGGTGTACCACGCCCAGTCCCTGCGTTGCGAACACCTCTATGCCCGTTTCGGGGAAATGATCCCGAATCCGGTCAATGCATTCTTTCGCGCCGGAGGTATTCATCGGATTCTGCCAAAGGATTTTGCCGGTTTCAAAATCATAAACCAGCGTACCGTTCAGAATGACGCCCGGGCTGTTTGGTGCAACCGCTTCTATGTACCGTCGACCAGATTCCGGCGAGCGGCCGGTCGCGACCGTAAACCGGCCCCCGGCGCGTTTCAAACGCTCCACGGCGCGCAGGGTACGCTCCGGCACCGTGTAATTTCGGTCAATCAGCGTACCATCCAAATCAGAGATTACCAAAATTCCATTTAAGTCCAAAAAAGTTCCTCCCGGGAATTGCAGTCATATCTTCTATTAAGTGTCTAAATCCGGTGAAGCTTCGCCAGAAAATCGGTAAAATACGCGGGCAGCTCACTGGTGATTTCAATATATCGCCCATCCCTCGGGTGGCGAAACCCAATCACGCGCGCGTGCAGACACTGCCCGTTTAGGTTGGGCACCACCTTTTTCGGGCCGTAAACCGGGTCCCCCGCAACCGGGTGGCCAAGATACGCCATGTGTACGCGAATTTGGTGCGTGCGGCCCGTTTCCAGCCTGCACTGCACATGGGTGAACCCCTGGGCAAAGTCATGGGTCAGTCCGTCGTACCGCGCGAGCACGCGGTAATGCGTGACGGCGTTACGGGAATTTTTCTGTGTCACGGCCATTTTTTTGCGGTCCACCGGATGACGGCCAATGGGCGCATCTACCGTTCCTTCGTCCTGCTTTAAATGCCCATGCACCATCGCTTCATAAACACGCGTAAAGCTATGCTCTTTAATCTGTTCCGCCAGAATGCGGTGAGCAAAATCGTTTTTTGCGACGATTAACAGGCCGCTGGTATCTTTGTCAATCCGATGCACAATGCCGGGGCGGATCACGCCGTTAATACCGGAAAGCGAATCGCCGCAGTACGCCAGAAGCGCATTGACCAGCGTGCCCTCGTAATTTCCGGCGGCGGGGTGCACCACCATTCCTTTCGGCTTGTTGACCACCAGCAGGTCGTCATCTTCATACATAATTTCCAGCGGAATATTTTCCGCTTTCACATCCAGTCCCTGCGGTTCCGGAATGGTAACTTCAATCTGCTGCCCGGCGCGTCCCTGCGCGCTTTTCGGCAGCACTACTCCGCCGGAGGTGACAAGGCCCCGAGTAATCAGCTTTTCGGCGGCAGAACGCGTCAGCTCCGGAATTTTCAGGCTGATGAGTCTGTCCAGGCGAATTCCCTCGTCCTCCGCTTCCAGCGTCAGTGTAATATGGCTATCACTCATCTGGAACGAATCACCCGCTCCACATCTCCGTCTCTCTCATAGAAAAACAGCATGTGTATAATCAGGAACACGGTGCCAACTGTAACACAGCAGTCCGCAAAATTAAACACGGGTGGGAAAAACGACACACTGATATAATCTACGACAAAGCCGGCGCGCACCCGGTCAATTAGGTTGCCGATTCCGCCGCCGACAATCAAAGCAGACGCGGCATAGGAAAAGAATTCATGATGCGTGTAAAAAAACAGCGCCAGAATAATCAGAACACAAATGACCGCGGTAACAATGATAAAGAACCACTGTTGGTTCTGAAAGATGCCAAACGCCGCGCCGCGGTTTTCCACATAAATAAAACGCAGGAAGCCCGGTATGGCATTGATGTTTCCATTTGGTTTTAAATTCTGTACGACAATATTCTTTAATACCTGATCCACCGCAATTGCTACCGCGGATATTACCAGAACAAGAATTCCCATAACAATCCCCTTTTTCTGATGATGTCATTCCGACCAGCTCCGTTGATCGCTCAGCTTGCATTCCCTAAAATTCTGTAAAAAAGGGCGGAGTATTGGATCCGCCCTAAAGAATAAAACTGATTTTACTGAAGTTCTTTCCAGCAGAAAGCTTTGCCGGACAGCCGGCTTTGTTTTTTAAGCAGACACAAAAGATTCACTTTGACCGGTCCGAACTTTAAATGGCGTCAGTCGGCTTCATGCAGCGCATGTGCGCAGCGTTCGCAGACTTCCGGATGCGCCGGGTCGCTGCCGATGGTATTGCTGTAACTCCAGCAGCGCGGGCATTTTTCGCCGTCCGCGTGTGCAACGCTGACCGACAGTTCCGGAACGGATTCCCCGGCAAAAGAACCTTTTCCCTCTGCCGACACCGTAACCTGGGATACAATCAGAACCGCCGGAAGTTCGTCTTCCACTGACCGGACAAAATCGTAAAGTTCACCGGTGCAGAACAGCTGCACCTTTGCATCCAGCGGAGCACCGATAATCTTTTCGGTTCGTGCAAGCTCAAGCGCTTTCTTTACGTCATCACGGATTGCGTGGATTTTGTCCCAACGTGCGATAAACGCTTCGTCGGCATTCACACCAGTCGGTTTTGGCATTTCGTTGAACAGAACGCATTCTGGGTCATCCCCCGCGCCATGAGGCATGCTGTGCCAGATTTCATCAGAGGTAAACGCCAGAATTGGAGAAATCAAACGCGTCATTCCGTTCAAAATCAAATACATCGTGGTCTGGGCAGCGCGCCGGCTTTCGCTGTCCGCTTTTTCAACATACAGTCGGTCTTTTAAAACATCCAAATAGAAGTTGGACATATCGACCACACAGAAATTATGAATGGCATGGTATGCATTGTGGAACTCAAAGGATTCGTAACCTTCACAGACCTGCCGGGTCAATTCGTCAAAGCGGTGCAAAGCCCAGCGGTCAATCGGCTGAAGCCGATCCAGCGCGACGCTGTTTTGATCCGGATCAAAATCGCTGAGGTTGCCCAGAATAAAGCGCGCCGTATTGCGGATTTTGCGGTACGCATCGGAAAGCTGCTTCAAAATTTCTTTGGAAATACGAATATCTGCGTGATAATCGGAAGACGCGACCCAAAGGCGGAGAATGTCCGCGCCGTACTGCTCCACAATCTCGCTTGGAACAATTCCGTTCCCCAAGGATTTGGACATTTTCCGGCCTTCGCCGTCCACCACCCAGCCATGGGTGACAACCGCCTTGTACGGGGCTTTTCCGCGCCAAGCAACTGAGGTCAGCAGCGAGGATTGGAACCAGCCGCGGTACTGGTCGGCACCCTCCAGGTACAAATCGGCCGGCCAATGCAGTTCCGGGCGCTGGTCTGCCACTGCGGCATGGGTTACGCCGGAGTCAAACCAAACATCCATAATATCGCGTTCCTGCGTGAACTCGGTGCAGCCGCATTTGGCACATTTGATTCCCGCCGGAAGAATTTCCTTTGCTTCTTTGCTGTACCACGCGTCGGAACCTTCCCGGCGGAATAAGTCCGAAACAGCGGCCATGGCTTCCTTGGAAATCAGCGGCTCACCACAGTCTTTGCAGTAGAAAATCGGAATCGGAACGCCCCAGCGGCGCTGGCGGGAAATACACCAGTCGTTGCGGTCCATTACCATGGAGGTAATGCGGTCGCGGCCCCAAGCAGGCACCCAGTTGACCTTATTAATTTCTTCCACGGCCTTTTGCTTAATGGCGTCCACCGAACAGAACCACTGTTCCGTCGCGCGGAATAGGACCGGCTTTTTGCAGCGCCAGCAGTGCGGATACTGGTGAATAATATGCTTTACGGCAAACATAGCGCCAATCTTCTGCAAGTGCTCCGCAATGGCATGGTTTGCCTGATGCGTGGTCAGGCCGGCAAACAGTTCACCGGCTTCTTCGGTCAGCCTTCCGTGGTTGTCCACCGGAACGATAACCGGAATCTCCGGGTAGTGGTCATGGCATACATTAAAGTCTTCCACACCGTGCCCAGGCGCGGTATGAACACAGCCGGTACCGCTTTCCAGTGTAACATGGTCGCCGACAATAATGTAAGAAGTACGGTCCAGGAACGGATGAGCAGCCTTCATGCCGTCCAGTTCGGAGCCTTGGAACGTTGCAACCACTTCATAGCCGGTTTTGCCCGCTTCCTGCATGGCGCTTTCATACAACGCGGTCGCCATGATATAATATTCGTTTTCCCAGCGAATCAAAGAATATTCAAAATCGGGGCCAAGGCAGATTGCTACGTTGCCCGGCAGAGTCCAGGTAGTTGTTGTCCAAATCACGAAATAGGTGTTTTTCAGGTCGGCGCCTTTCGCAGAGAACATTCCTTTATCGTCGGTCACGCGGAACTTTACATAGATAGAATCGCACGGATCCTCCGCATATTCAATTTCTGCTTCGGCAAGCGCCGTTTCACATTCAGGGCACCAATAAACCGGCTTCAAACCTTTGTAAATGAAACCCTTGGTTGCCATTTCGGAAAAGATTTCAATCTGCTTTGCTTCAAAATCGTGGGTGAGCGTAATATAGGGATGGTCCCAGTCGCCGATGCCGCCCAGGCGCTTAAACTGATTGCGCTGGCCGTCCAGATAGCTGAGCGCGAATTCCCGGCAGATTTTGCGCAGCTCTACATCAGAAATCGTAGTGGAATTGTCCACCCCGGCTTTTTTACGCGCTTTCAGTTCTGTCGGAAGACCGTGGGTATCCCAGCCCGGAACATACGGAGCCTGAAAACCGGACATATTCTTATAACGCACGATAATATCCTTTAGCGTCTTGTTCAGCGCGGTGCCAAGGTGAATATCGCCGTTGGCATAGGGCGGGCCATCGTGGAGGACATAAACCGGCTTTCCCTCGTTTTTCTTCATAATCTTTTCATAGATTTTATTATCTTCCCATGCTTTCAGCATGCCGGGCTCCCGTTTCGGCAGGTTGGCCTGCATGGGAAAATCAGTTTTTGGAAGATTCAAGGTATTCTTGTAATCCATTGATCTATTTCTCTCTCCTTCGGTGGTTTGGGCACTGAAAAATTCAGAATAAAATCATCCGTTTGGTTTACTTTTCTTCTTCGGCTCCAAACTGAATGGCGGTATAGTGACCAGAAAGCGCTTCAAACGCCTGGGTGTCGTCAAAGTTGGAAACTTCCGCCCGGAACAGAGGGTCGGCGTCATCATCCGCCGGTTCTTCCCCCGTATGAAACGCCTGGGAAAGCGGCGCTTCGTCAGCATGCGAAACAGTCGGAGTAACGTTCTGGGCTGGTGCGGGCTCCTCACGTACCGGTTCTTCCGGCACGGCGGCAGGCGTAGCCGGCTCCTGTGCCTTTTCTTCCGGCTTCTGGACCGGGAGGGCGTTAATCAGGGTAAGGTGCTGCTTATACAAATCCAAAAGTTTGGTGCGAAAATCGGCGGCTTGTTTCTGTAGGCGCTCCATTTCTTTTTTCTGCTCAATAATCGCCTGATCTGCATTGGCAATAATCCGCTCAGCCTTCAAGTTGGCGTCTTTCAGAATAATCTCTGCCTTGTGGCGGGCTTCCCGGACGGAAGCGTCGCCCAGCTTTTGCGCGCTGACCAAAGCGTTTTTAATCTCTTCCTCTTCCGAACGGTAATCTTCCACCTTCTGAGCAAGGATTTTTATCTTATCGGTCAGAAGATCATTTTCCGCCTTCAGCTTTTCATACTCTTCCTTCTGACTGATGGTCCGCTTTTGCAGCGCGTCGAACGATTCTTTTACCTGATCGATGAACTGATCCACATCTTCCACGCGGTAGCCGGAAAAACCGGATTTCCTGAAACTGGCGTTAATAATATCGTTTAATGTTAGCATTTCCCAAAGCCCTCCTATTAAATATATTTCCGTCCTGCAATACTCAGCCGTCCCTTTTTGGTCAGGGGGCCGATACGATCCACAATAAAACGTCCTTTTCCGCGAATGGACAGCTTGCTTCCCGGCGAAACCGCGGCAGAAAGCGATGTGGACACCTCATGATTTACCATCACCAGACCGACGCGGATGATTTCCCCCGCCTTTTCCCGGCTGGAACCAATGGCCGCCGCAACAATACAGTCCAGCCGCGCAGAAGCGACAACCGACTGAAACTCCTCAAAGCGATGCGCCGCAGGCAGCGGTTCTTCCGCACCGGGTGACAACTTTACACCGACCCGGCCGACCTTATCCGTCTGATTTCGCACAAAATCCGCAATTTCACTGCGCACGAACAGCACACAGCGGCCTTCTTCCACTAAAATATCACCCAGCGTTTCCCTTTCGATTCCTTTGGAGAGGAACGAACCCAAAAAATCACGGTGCGTAAGGGTGTCGGCGCGCCGGAAAGAAACGGTCAGCGCCTCAATGGGAAACGCGGATGCATCCGGTACAAGAAAGTCCGGAAATACGCCAAAAACTACACGCTCCGCGTCGTCATAGCCGCCCCAGAGCATATAGTTTTCACAGAAAAGTTGTTTCATTGTATGCTGTACGAAATCTGCCTGGCGTTCATCTAAAAAACCGATAAAGTGGGGGCGGCCCCCATTCTGCGCAAGGCGAACCGCATCGCGCAGACGAGCTCCCAGTACATCGTCTTCCCGATTTCTCTCCATTAAAAATACACGCCGTTGTTTTCCAATTCGTCCAAAACGTCATCGCCCGTCAAATCGACATTATACGGGGTAATAATAAAGGTGCTGGTCGCCACACGCTTGATTTTCCCGCCGTTCGCATATGCGACACCGCTGAGAAAATCAATAATCCGGCGGGAGACATCCTTATTGGTGCTTTCCAGGTTTAGAACCACCGTGTGCATTTTCAAAAGCTCATCCGCAATGGCGCAGGTGTCTTCCCCAAAACGTTCGGGCTTGAACAACACAACCTGAAGCTGCGCCGTAGCATGAATATTGACCACTTTATTTCCGTTTCCTGAAGCGACAGGGTGTTTTACCACTTCACGCTCATGAAACTCGGGTTCTTCCTTTACGCCGACAGGAATATCATCCTGCAGTTCTTCGTCGTAATCATAGTCGTACTCGTCTTCCGGAGGATTCCACATTCCCTTGAGCTTTTCAACCAGACCTGCCATTTTAAAGCCTCCCGTTTTTTAGTTAATGGTTGTTATTGATAAATTCTCGGTCCGAACAGCGCTGATCCCACACGAACCATATTTGAGCCCGCTAGAATAGCCTGTCCATAATCGGATGACATTCCCATTGATAAAAAATCCATAGTAACATTATCTATTTTTTTAGCCTTTATGTCAACAAAATATTTGTACATCTTTGAAAAATAACCCATAGTTTCCCGTTCGTCTGCTCCTGCGGGCGGAATTGCCATCAATCCGCGCACGCGCACCCCCTGAAAGGCGGCAATCTGCGGAATTAGGTCGTACAATTCCTCGGTGGACACGCCGGATTTATTTTCTTCCGCACCAATGTTGACCTCAACCAAAACGTCGGTGGCAATTCCCTGCTTTTCCGAAAGGCGTGAAATTTCGGAAGCCAACTTCACGCTGTCCACCGACTGAATCATCTGCACCTTACCGATCAGGTTTTTAACCTTATTCGTCTGCAGGTGGCCGATAAAATGCAGTGCGCAGTTGGAAAGCGCATAGGATGGATACTTTTCGCAGAGCTCCTGCACCCTATTTTCGCCGATGTGGTCAATGCCAAGCGAAATTCCGTGGTTAATCAGTTCCACCGGCACGGTTTTGGTTGCCGCAAGCAGGGTAATGTCCTGCGGGCTGCGGCCCGACTTTACCGCCGCTTCGGAAATTCCGTCGCGGATCACCTTCAGATTTTCCTCCAAATCACGAAACCGCTTTTCCATCTCATTTGACAACTTTTCCATTGTAAAGATTACTCCCTTCCAAAACCACTTCATCGGAAAGCTGTATGGTGGAGTCCGTCATCAGTTCATCCGAAGAAGGGTTTGCCTTGCATAAAACATAGTTCTCCGTACTAAGCAGCGGAATAATCTGCCGGAAGACCACCTGATTCCCCTGCAAAACATATACACCCTGAACATTTTTGGTAACCGAGGTTGTCTTTCCGTCTTTGTCCTTGACTTTTTTCGTGACATCTTCAAAATGGACCGCCTTTTGGCTGACCCGGATTCCCGTATATTCATCCGTGCAGATCTGCGCCGTTTCCTTACGGATGGACGCAATCGACGAATTCATATAATTGCTTTGCAGCACCACCGCGGCCTGCGTCGGCGTTTTATTCACCGCCGCCACCTTTGCAGGGACCGATTCGCTTGCGGCAAAGGGAAACTGGATGGAAACCGTATTCCCAAGGCGAACCTGGGAATAATTATTTTCCGGCAACAAAAATACAAAATACCAGTTAAAGTTGGAACAAATTTTCCCCACCGCGTTGGTAATGGGCTCCGGTTTGGTCTCAAGCTTTTGTTTCAGCTCGGAGGTGGTCAGGTTCAGAATATTTTTGACATTGAAGGCATTCTCGTATCCGTCCGTCATATTGATAAAATACCCCGGAACCGGTGCCGTCACCGAACCGGTCGGTTGGGAATTTTCCTTTGCCAACGCGTCGCGCTGCGCTTTCAGCGCCTTAATGCGCGTGTCGAACCGGGCGGTTTTATCCGCCACAATCTGGCGTTCGTTGAGCAGGTAAAGCAAATCCTCTCGGCAGGAGGAAACAGTGCTGTAATCGGAATCGTTTACCGAACCCAGCAGGTCATCCAGCTTCAGATTGATCTGCTTAACGATGGTGTCGGGGTTCGCCGCATACGTGTCGCCCGGCGTACCGAGCTTTTCCAGTTTAGCGATTTCCGCATCCAGGCTTTGCAGCTTTTTCTGGTTCATTGCGCTTTGGGAATCCGCGTAAATCTGCGCGACTTTTCCGCCGTTCGCAACCTTTCCTCCGTTTGGAATCACATAATCGACAACGCCGTTGATGTTTCCGGAAATCACTCTTTCCGTGCGCACCGCAATCCCTTCCACCTGAATGGAGTTCGACACCGTAGCGTAAGCCGCTGTTTCCGTTGCAAGATTGGTAAATTTCGTATTGTAAATCTGATAACCAACATAAATCAGAATCAGGATGGCGAGCAAGCTAGACGCAAGTTTTTTCAGCAGCGGATTGTTCAACCGGTTTCTCCTCCATTCCCTTTCTTCTAAGATTGTGAAGTGAACAGAACTTCATCGATCCAGTGCAGTGCTTCCTGTGCAACCGCTTCAAATCCGGAGCATTCATCCACGTAAATCCAGTGAACCCCCGGTTCCCGGCGGAACCAGGTCAGCTGACGCTTGGCATAGCGCCGAGTTTCCTGCTTAATGCGTTCCACCGCTTCGGCAAGCGGATAATCCCCACGAAAATACGGCAGCAGCTCCTTGTACCCAATGGCCTGTAGCGCGGTGCCGGAACAATCCGACTCCAGCACTTCTTTTGCTTCTTCCAACAACCCACGCTCCATCATATCGTCCACACGGCGGTTAATGCGTTCATAAAGGACGTCCCGGTTACGGTAATCCAAGCCAATCATGCAGGTACGGTAGGGCGAAGGAATTTTTCGGGAGCGTTCGATCTGCTCCGTCATGGTAATGCCCGTAGTATGGTAGATTTCTATCGCGCGAATCACGCGCTTCAGATTGTTGGGATGAATCCGTTCAGCGGATTGCGGATCAATTCTGCGCAGTTCTTCCAGCAGCGGCTCCACGCCCTCGCGCTCCGCCGTTTCCCACAGGCGCGCGCGCAGCGCGTCGTCCCGGTCAGCTTCGGTAAAATGGACATTCTGAAGCAGGGAGCGAACGTACAGCCCGGTTCCCCCGGCAAGTATCGGCAGTTTTCTCCGGCTGTGAAGCTCTGCGATGCATTGGGAGGCAAGCTCCACATAATCAGCTACGCTGAACGAGCGTGACGGCTCCAGAAAGTCCATCAGATGATGCGGAACCCCACGCATTTCGGCCTGGTCCGGCTTTGCCGTTCCAATGGTCATGCCCTTGTAAATCTGCATGGAATCGGCGGAAATGACCTCTCCGTTCCGGCGCAGGGCAAGTTCCACCGCAAGGCGGGTCTTGCCGGAGGCTGTGGGGCCGACCACAGCCACAACCGGTATTTGATTGGTTTCACACAACGCCACAGCCCTCCTTTCCAAAGCCTGCGCTAAATTCTCCCCACCGTGGAAAAACGGATTAAATCCGTCCAAACTGGTGTTCCAGTTCCTTTTTGGTCAAAACAAAGCTGACGGGGCGCCCGTGCGGGCAGTAGCGCACATCTTCCCGCTCCACGCGTTGTGCAAGTTCCACCAGCTCCTGCGGGGAGCTTTCGTCCCCTGCCTTAACCGCCGCTCGGCACGCCACGTTATGATACAGCCAGTCCAGCTTTTCCGTTGTAATATCGTTTTTGGCATTGAGCAGATACCCTGCCATTTCCATCAGGGCATCCGCCACATCTTCCTCCGCGCCCAGTACCAACGGGACACTTCGTACCAAAACGGTGCCGGAACCGAAGTCGTCAATCTCAAAGCCGGCCTGCGCCAGTGTTTCCTTTGCTTCCAGCACGGCGGTGTATTCGCCCTTTTCCAGTGTAACTGGAACGGGGCTGAGCAGCATTTGCTGCACGGCCTGTCCCCCCTGCGCTTTCAGCTTTTCATAAAGCATCCGTTCATGGGCAGCGTGCTTGTCGATAAAAACAAGCTCGTCTTTTCCGCGCTGTAAAATGATGTACGTACCGAACGCTTCCCCAATCAGGCGCTCCGGCTGGCACGCCGGTTCTTCCGTAAGGGGTTGAGCCGCAGTGGGCGGCTCCTGCTCCATCGGGGGTTCCGGCAGCTTCACGTTCTGCTCCGCAAAAGACGGAACGGCTTTCTGTTCCACGGGACTGGGTGCAAGGGAAAGTTCCGGCTTTTCCGCTTCCGGCGCGGAAGCCGGGCGGACATAATTCATTCCGTAATCCATGCGGATGGGCATTTTCTGCACATCGTGCACGGCAAAATTACGGACGGGCGGTTTGGCCGCATCCACCTGGGGCCGCGTAGGGGCAACGACTCTTTCCGAAGAAGGCGCTTGGGAAACAGAGATATCCATCCGCAGCTGCGCGGCCGGCTCCGGCTGCGCAAACGGGGAAAGAATGGTCTGCGCAGGCTTTTTCAGCGCGACCGCAACGGGCGTATCCCCCTGATTCAGCGCGGTTTTCACCCCGTGGTACACTGCTTCGAAAATCGGTTTTTCATTGAGGAAGCGCACCTCGATTTTCGCCGGATGCACATTCACATCCACCGCGCTTGGCGCAATGGCAAGGTGCAGCACACAGGCTGGTACTTTGCCGACCATTAAGGAGCCCTTGAACGCTTCCTCCATCGCCACCATGGCCGTACGGCTTTTCACATAGCGCCCATTAATGTAAAACTGCTGCATGCTGCGGTTTGGGCGGGCATAGGCAGGTTTGCTGACAAACCCCCATACCTTCACTCCGTTCAGCTCATAATCCACCGGAATTAATCCAGAGGAAAACTCCTTGCCGTATACCGAATAAATGGCAGAACGGAGTTTGCCGTCCCCGGGGGTATGCAGCGTTTCGCGCGAATCCCGCAGAAATCGGATGGAAATTTCCGGATGTGAAAGTGCAATTTTGTCCAGCACGCCCGCAACGGCGTTTCCTTCCGCCATATCTTTTTTCAGGAATTTCATGCGCGCAGGAGTATTATAAAACAAATCCCGCACAAGGATTGTCGAACCGGGCGCACAGCCTGCATCTTCGCAAAGTTCTTCTTCCCCACCCGAAATCACATAGTGTGTGCCGGCCAATTCCTGCTGGGTGCGCGTAATCAACTCCACCCGCGCGACCGCCGCAATGGAAGCCAGCGCTTCGCCGCGGAACCCGAGCGTCCCGATATTTTCCAAATCATCCTGTTCCCGCACCTTGCTGGTAGCGTGACGCAGAAACGCCACCGGAACATCCTCCCGCGCGATGCCGCAGCCATTGTCCGTTACACGGATATAGGAAATGCCGCCATTCTTAATTTCCACCGTAACAGCGGAGGAACCTGCGTCAATCGAATTTTCCACCAGTTCCTTAATCACGGAGGACGGGCGTTCCACCACTTCCCCCGCGGCAATCAGTTCGGCCACATGTTTGTCCAGCACGTTGATTTTTCCCAAACGCGCACCTCCTTTTATATCGTCACTTTCCTTTATAAATTAATTCTTGTAAATCTTGGTCATTCCTAGATACACGAAAAGCCCGCTTTCGCGGGCATCCGCTCAGGCCAGCGCAATCCAGTACCGCTGTGTGATTCTGCCGTCCTCCAAAACCTCGTTTTCCAGCACGCCGCCGTTCTTTTGAATGGTACGGGCAGAAGCGATGTTTTTCTTATCGCAGGTCACCAAAACCCGGGTCAGCCCCAGTTTTTTGGATTCCTCCAGAGCAAGGGCCAGCATGGCACAAGCGTAACCCTTTCTCCGTTCACTGGGACGCACCCCGTAACCGATATGCCCGCCGAAATTCAGAAGGGATTCGTTCAAACGGTGGCGAAGATTCACTGCACCTAAAATCCGTCCTGCATCATTCACATAAAACCACGTAGTACCCGGAACAAAATTCTTTAGACAGGTTTCCTCGTGCTCAAACGCACGCAGACTGTTCAAATACTGTGTAGGTCAGTTCCTGATGATCGGAGGACATGGGTACAATCATTTCCCCGGAATGGCGCCATTTCTCAATATAATCTTGATATTCGCGCTCCATTTCCGAAGTCAGCCTGGTCAACTTGTACATGATAAAAATCTTCCTTTTGGTTTTCATGTGATGATGTGATCATATTAAAACTGCTCTGCAAGAGCCGTGAGCGACGCGCCGGTTTCCCGGTAAACGGTCCATTCAGACAGAGGAACTGCGCCCATCGAACGGTAAAACGAAATGGACGGTTCGTTCCAGTCCAGGCACGACCATTCCAGCCGTCCGCAGTCGCGTTCCACCGCCAGCTTTGCTAAAAACGAAAGCAAGGCTTTGCCTACGCCGCGGCCGCGCGCCTCGGGCCACACAAACAAATCTTCCAGATAAATCCCCGGCTTGCCGAGGAACGTGGAAAAATTATGAAAAAACAGTGCAAACCCAACCGGTTTTCCGTCCTGTTCGGCAAGAACCGTTTCGGCTTTTTTCCGAACAAACAGGGAATCGCGAAGAATCTCCTCCGTTGCGGAAACGTCCTGTGTCATGTGCTCGTATTCCGCGAGCCCACGGATAAAATCCAGAATCGCCGGAACATCCGCCTCCTGCGCAAAACGAATGGTCAGCCCCGGCTGTTTGGTCTGATAGATTTGCGGCATTGTGATTCCCCCTTGCTGCTATTTCGCTGTGTAAACCGACTGCATTTATTTTGCCAGCGTGCTTAACTCAAACAGCGTGTTCATGCACTCGATCGGGGTCAGTGTGTTAACATCCAACTTTTTCAGCCGTTCCATTACTTCCGTCACGTTGGGAGGGGTCAGCGCCAACTGCAGTTCTTCGGGTTCGTCGTCCTGCTTTTTTCTCTTTTTGGGCGCCGTAACCTGCTTTCCGCTTTCCAGCTCTGCCAGAATCTGCTTTGCGCGGCTCACCACTTTGTTCGGTACGCCCGCAAGTTTTGCGACTTCAATGCCGAAGCTGTCGTCCGCCCCGCCCCGCACAATGCGGCGCAGGAACGTGATGTCGTCGCCGCGCTTTTTCACGGCGATGTTGTAATTTTTTACCCCATCAACCAAATCTTCCATTATGGTCAGTTCATGGTAGTGTGTGGCAAACAGCGCCTTTGCGCCAAGCTGCTGTTTGTCCGCAACATATTCCAGTACCGCGCGGGCAATGCTCATGCCGTCAAAGGTAGAGGTGCCGCGCCCGATTTCGTCCAGAATCAGCAAACTTCGCGGCGTGGCGCTGCGAATAATATCTGCCACCTCCGACATTTCCACCATAAAGGTAGATTGGCCGGAAGCTAGGTCATCCGACGCGCCCACACGGGTGAAAATGCTGTCCACAATGCCGATTTCGGCATAGGAGGCCGGCACAAAACAGCCAATCTGCGCCATGATAACGATCAGCGCAGTCTGTCGCATATAGGTGGATTTCCCGGCCATGTTCGGACCGGTGATAATCGCCACGCGGTTTTCGTCCATATCCAGCTGAACATCATTCGGCACAAAGGGTGCGTCCAGCAGCACTTCCACAACCGGATGGCGGCTTTCCTTCAGAATAATTTTTCCGTCCAAATTCACCACAGGGCGCGTATAGTTATGGTCAACCGAAACCTGTGCGAACGAATTCAGCACGTCCAGCCGTGCAACGGCCTGTGCGGTCTGCTGCACACGGTTCAGCTGCTCTGCAACCTTCCGGCGCACCTCGTCGAACAGCTGATATTCCAACTGTACGGACTTGTCGTGCGCGCCGAGGATTTTGCCCTCCAGTTCCTTCAGTTCCGGCGTGATGAAACGCTCGCAGTTTGTGAGCGTCTGTTTGCGTATGTACTCCGGCGGTGCCTGGTCCTTGTAGCCGTTGCTGATTTCAATATAATATCCGAATACGCGGTTGTATCCGACTTTCAGCTTCGGGATTCCCGTGCGTTCGCGCTCCTGCGCCTCGATCCGGGCAATGATGCCCTGGCTGTCACTCATATCGCCTTTCAGCAGGTCCAGTTCTTCGCTGTAGCCCGGCTGAATAATGCCGCCCTCGCGCACGGAAAACGGCGGGTCCTCTACAATCGCGCGTTCAATCAAGGAGCGGACATCCTGCAGTTCGTCAATTTCTGCACAAATGCGGGAAAGAAGCTCCGACTTTGTCGAAGAAATGAGTTCTTTCAGTTTGGGCAGCCGCTCCGTGGCAGAGGCAAGCGAGCGCAATTCCCGCCCGTTTGCGGAACCATAGACAATCCGCGACATCAAGCGTTCCAAATCGTGAATGCCGGTCAGTTGCTCCCCAATGCTGCCGCGCAGAATGGAATCCTGAGTAAGCTCCTCCACCGCGTTCAGGCGGCGGCTGATCTGTGCAGGGCTTAACAACGGCTGCTCGATCCAGCTACGGATTAAGCGTTTGCCCATGGGCGTGTGGGTCTTGTCCAGCACCCAAAGCAGTGAGCCGCGTTTTTCCTTGGAGCGCATGGTTTCCAACAGCTCCAGGTTGCGGCGTGCGTTCAGGTCAAGGTGCATGTACTGCGCGCCGGTGTAAAGGTTGATGGAAGTCATTCGCTCCAACCCGGTGCGCTGGGTGCGTTTCAAGTACCCGAACAGCGCCCCAAGCGCGCGCACAATTTCGGGCTTGTCCCCCAAATCCAGTGCGTCGAGTGTTTCCCGGTGAAACTGCTCCAGAACCTGCGTGGTACAGGCATTGGTATCGTATTCCGGCGGATCCAGCAGTTCTAGGCTGGCGGAAAGGCGCTCGCGTATAAACTTCGGCAGTTCCGCCAGGCCGAGCGCTTCCTGATTAATCAGAATTTCCCTTGGGGAATAGCGAGAAAGCTCGTTTTTCAGCTGCTCTGTCAAGTTGCCGTCGGCAAGCGAGGTAGCGTGCAGCTCCCCGGTGGAAACGTCCGCAAAGCAGACGCCCGCCCCGGCGTTTTCCACACAGAGCGAGCAGATATAGTTATTCCGGCTTTCATCGAGCATGCTGCTTTCCAGCACGGTTCCGGGGGTAACCACACGGATAATGTCGCGCTTGACCAACCCCTTGGCCAAGGCTGGGTCTTCCATCTGCTCGCAGATTGCCACCTTGTAGCCTTTGGCCACCAGACGGGCAAGGTAAGTTTCGTAGCTGTGGAACGGAACACCGCACATCGGCGCTCGCTCCTCTTGCCCGCAGTCGCGGCCGGTAAGCGTTAAATCCAGTTCCTTCGATGCAAGTTTTGCGTCATCGTAAAACATTTCGTAAAAATCGCCGAGGCGGAAAAACAGTATCGTGTCGGGATACTGATTCTTAATTTCAAAATACTGCTGCATCATTGGGGATAAGGCTGCCATAGCGCAAATACCGCCTCCTTGAAAGATTTTTTCGAATTAGTGGCAGCCGCTGCAGGAACTGCAGTTCCCACCGCAGGAATGCTCCTCGTAATCCGCAGTTTCCGGATCTTCCCCTTCGGCAGAAAGGGAAATAATGGCGTTAACGCGCTTTAAAAGCGTATCAAAATCCTTTTTGGCTTCATTGTAAGCTGTCATGCGCGGATTCTTCATAATCTGCTCGTAAACCGCGCGAAGCTCCTGATTTAGGGTCTGTATTTTCTCTGGGTCAGCGTTTGCATTCTGGGACTCCGTATTAATGGCAATGCGTTTCAGGTTAAATTCGCCGATCATCTGCTGCAGCTGCTGGTCCTCATCGGCGTTCTGCTGGGCGACACGCATCTTCAGGTAACGCTCGTCCTTTTGAATTTCCTTACCGATTTCCCTTGCCAAACTGATAATATCCATTGAATTACTCCTTAATATATATTTTCAAAACCTGTCGTTTGTGGTTCAAAGTTCCTCGCCGGTCAAAATCCAGTTGCGCGCGGCGGTAATCTTCACCCGGGTAAAATTGCCGATGTTGGCTTCGTTCCCCTGAAAATCAACAATAATATTTCCGTCCGTGCGGCCGGTTAACAGCCCGGTTTTTTCATTTTTCTCCTCGACCAGCACTTTCTGTTCCGTTCCGACCATGGAAGCACAGCGTCTGGCCGCAATTTGTTCCTGCGCGGCGCACAGTTCTGCAAACCAACGGGATTTCTCCTCTGCCGAAACGGGGTCGGGCATCTTTGCAGCGCGGGTTCCCTCGCGTGGGGAATAGATGAAAGTAAACAGCGAGGTAAATTCCACCTGTTGAATCAAACGGACCGTATCCTGAAATTCCTCGTAGGTTTCGCCCGGGAATCCGACGATAACGTCGGAAGTCAGGGAAAGGTCGGGAATTTTCGATTTCGCGTAATTTACCAAATCCAGATACTGCGCCGAAGTGTAGCCGCGGTTCATCTCTCTCAGCACACGGTCGTTACCGGACTGGAACGGCAGGTGCAGGTGGTGGCTGATGTGCTTGCTTTGGGCGATGGTGTCAATCAGTTCGTGGGTCGCGTCCTTGGGGTGCGACGTCATAAACCGGATGCGGTAATCGCCCTCCACCTCGTCCAGCATGCGCAGCAGGGAGGAAAAGTTCACCGGTTCCTCCAACCCTTTGCCATAGGAATTCACATTTTGGCCAAGCAGGGTAATATCTTTATAGCCCGCTTTCACTAGTCCCAGAAACTCTTCGTAAACAGCCTGCGGCGTGCGGCTGCGTTCCCGGCCGCGCACATAGGGAACAATGCAGTACGAGCAGAAATTGTCGCACCCGTACATCACGGTGACCCACGCTTTGACCGAGCCGTCCCGGTGAACCGGAATACCCTCGACAATCTGCTTGTCGGCGCTGTCGTCGCCACGCTCAAACACGCGGTGGCCACAGGTCAGTGTTTGAAACATCATCTCCGGCAGCTTGTGAATAACATGTGTGCCGAACACCAAATTGACGAAAGGAAAACTTTTGCGGATTCGCTCCGCGACATGTTCCTCTTCCATCATGCAGCCGCACAGCGCAATAATCAGCGACGAGTTGCGGCGCTTAATGTTTTTCAGCGCACCCACGTTGCCGAACACCCGGTCTTCCGCGTGCTCGCGGACCGCGCAGGTGTTGAACAGAATAAAATCGGCTTCCTCTTCCTGATCGGTAAAAGAAAAGCCCATCTGTTCCAGCTGCCCTTTAATTTTTTCCCCGTCTGCCACATTCTGCTGGCAGCCGTAGGTACGAACCAAAGCTTTCGGCACGTCCCCCCGCGCACGGATTGCCATAATCTGCGCGACCTCGGCCATATAGTCCTCCTGCGTACGCATTGGTACGTTGGTACGTGGTACGCTGGTACGTGCCGGCGCTTCGGCCGGAATTGTATTGGTCAAAAAGGTTGCCCTCCCTGTTGGTATGGTTTCAGATTCGATTCATATGCCGATTTCCCAGCGAAATTTCTGTTCTGGGGAATCAGTGTTATTATAACATGCGCTCCGGTTTTCTTCAAGGAAAAGTCCGCCCACGCCCCACTTGCCAGAAATGCTCCGTGTGTTGGTTCTTTTCCCGCCTTGTCTGATTAAAAAATAATGCCATCTCCCGAAGCATCGGAAAACGGCATCATAAAAATCTTTTCTATGGTCTGAAAACTGCAAAGGGATTCATTTCATCATCGGCTTTTTCATATTCGACTTCTAATATAACTTTCTTTCGCTGTTTCAATTCGATTCGCCTTGCCGATGGATAACCTTAATCTGAATTCCTTCCATAACATCCAGAGCCTTTTCATTCATCGCTTCATCATTGCTCGCTGTGCAGGCAGCGTCTACGATAATCTGCGCATCAGGCAGAGCCGCCTTTGCCAGCACGGCATTGGAAATTACACAGATGTTGGACACCAAGCCGACCAGTTCAACCTATTCATAGCCCCGCTCTTTCAAATACTCCGCAAGAGCCAGCGAACCGAAGGTACCCTTTTCAAAACGACAATCCGTTTCCCAGATTTGCTTTGCTGTTTCTCCAAATAGGTTCCATCCATCGGTATCTCGGACACAATGAACAATAGGAAGATTTCTGCCTTCCTGGGTTTCTAAATAATTTTCTGCGTGCGTATCCAGCGTGACAATGACATCACCGCCGGAAGAACGGTATTCCTGAATTTTGGCAGCAATCACTTTGTCGAGCGTTTCTGCCCCTGGAAAACCGAGGCTTCCGGTGACAAAATCCTTTTGATAGTCTACAACAATTAATGCCTTTTTCATAAGCTGCCACCTTTCCAGTTTTTTCAAATTCAGATATAAAAATTATTAATCGACAAAATCAATGCGGATACTTGCGTTGCTGGTGTCCGCAAAAAGGCGTTTGCTGCCGCCCTGACGGCTGCCCGGGGTACAGCTTCCGTTGCTGGTATCGGTGTGAATGGTATAGTCCTCTTCCCGGCCCACAATGCTGCCGCGAATTCCGCCATTGCTGGTTTCCAGCTCAATGTCCGGTGCGTTTAGCTTCTGCAGGGAAATTTCTGCGTTGCTGGTGTCGGCGTTCACTTTCGAAGCGGTCACGTCGGTAAACACAATCCGCCCGTTGCTGTTGTTCGCCGAAATCCGTTCTGCCTGAACATCGGAAAGCAAAACTTTCCCGTTGCTGGTGGAGCAGGTCAGCACCGTGGCGTGCGACAAATTCTCTGCCGAAATTGTGCCGTTGCTGGTACTCAGGTAGACTTCCCCTGCGTAGCTTTCCGGCACGCTCACGGTAACTCGGCTTTGAGGATCCCAGTCAAAGAAATCGAACGTGTGAAACCCGCCCTGACTGTGGTTAATCAGCTTCATAACGCCGTTCGTATTGGTGTAAGTAAACTGATCCTGTTTGGAAGACTGATAGGTCAGGCAGATCGAATCACCTTCCACGCGTTCCACCGATATTTCCTTGTCCCTCACGTCAATATAAATGCACTTTGTTTCCGCCGCCAAAGCCATTTCCGTCTTGGTTTCCAATGGCTCCGAGCCCCTTCCGCTGTTTTGATTTTGGGAATTCCAGGCAAACCCGTAGGACTCCGCTGCTGTGCTGGACGTTCTAAGAGAGTTGAAACAAATTCCGGCGATAATGAGCACGGCGAAAATACTGGCCACCACAATACCGGCAATCCGATTTGCACTGTAACGCTTCCGGTTCGGGTTCTCCGCCAAAATCTTCTGCGCCAGAAGGAAGACGTCCCCCAATTCGGCGACGGCCTGTTCCTCCGTCTGGCCATTTTCCACCTTATCGTCAATCATCTCACGATAATATTCAATGACGGTTTTTTGCTCGCTTTTAGGCAGTTTCCGAATCAACGACCGAAGTTTTCTTAAATACTGCTCTTTATTCATATGATTCGTGTTCCTCCTGCAAAATGAAATCGTGCATTTGCTCCAGTTCCTTCCACTCCTCGAGAAAATCAGCCAGTCTCTGCCGCCCCAGCGGAGTGATTCGGTAATACTTTCTCAAACGCCCGTTATGAGCCATGGAATAAGTGGAGAGGCATCGGTTCGCTTCCAGTCGTTTCAAAATCGGGTACAGTGTCGATTCCGAGATTTCGATACAGCTGGAAAGGTCTTTCATAATCTGGTATCCGTAGGAATCCCTTCGCTGGATAACCGCCAGAACGCACACGTCGAGCAGACCTTTTTTGATCTGTATATCCAATGGAAATACCCCCCATTGGATTATATTGTATATAACATAGTATGGGCTGTCAATTATTTTTCTAATAAAAATAATAAAGAATAATTATAAAAAAACGGCAACCCGCCCAAACGAGCAGTTTGCCGTATCACCTTATTTTGCCTTGTACAGCCACGGGAAAAACTGCCACAGCTTTACACGTCGTTTCAGCGCAGGGGACGTGTGTCGGCCCGTTACCAGCAGCTTGTCGTAGCCGCCGGCGCGCAGGACCGCGCGCACGGCGTTATACTGTGCACCTTCCCGGAGCATGATGTCCACTCCGTCCATAATCGTCTGCGGAATCTTATTCTGCTCCAGCAGTGCGGTCAGCTCCGGGTCCTCCTGGCTGCCGGCTTTCACGTGGTCAAGAATACGAAGCATTGCATCGGTATGCTGAAAAATTGCTTTTCCAATCGCCTTTTGCTTGCCGCGCTTCAGTTCCATACTGACATCCCGTTTAAGGACCGTGGGCGACTGTGCGATGGAATTCGCCGAAAGGAGGCAACGGTACACGAACTCTTCCGCGTAACCGTGTTCGCAATGGTCAAAAAAGCGGATCCGCTTTCCCAGAATCATGCTCCGTCTGACCAGAATAGCAGAAATATCAACCGGCAGCATTCCACGCAGAATCTTTTTCATGGATTCGATTCCGTTTTCCTGCTGCAGCGGCCTGCCGAGCAGCCTGCGCTCCGCGGCCGCGGAGTCCGCTTCCGTCACACTTCCGTAGATAAAGTCCGCCGATGTACGCGCCGCTGTATCGAGGTATCCATGAATAAAATTTCGGTAAAGGCGGCGGGCGAAAATAAAAGTAATATATTCCCCGCCAGACTTCTGCATTCCGGTATTCAGCGCGGCCGAAACGGCGCCGTCTCCGTTTTGGATGACGAACCCGCGCAGCTTCTGCTCTTTAATGGTTTGAACGGCTTCCAGTACCGTCTGGTCGGTGGAACCCATATCTACAATAATAAATTCCGTTTCATGCCCCGCCGTCTGCGCTGCCACGGAACTTAATATGCCCTGAATTTCCCGTTCAATATTGCGAACCGGAATAATAATAGATAGCTCCGTCAGCTGCATTGCCGTCAACCTCATTTCCACTTTCTTCTTTTCCCATACTGCTTTTCCAAAGGTGAAATCCAAATTGGAAACCATAGAATCATATTTAAGATTATATCATATTATAACCAAATTTAAACGCCAAAATTGAACAGATTAACGAATTCCAACCACTTTCTTTTGTTTAAAATAACATTAAAACTCGTCCGTTTTTCGCCAGAAATTTACAAAAAACACCTGATGCGGTCACCGCAATCAGGTGTTTTTCCTTCTATTCCGTTTTCTTACGCTTCCGGCAAATCGGCCGGATTGGGAAAACAATCTTCCAATGGTGTAAAAAAATTAACGTTATGAATCAGGTAAGACATTCTGCGAATGATTTCCTCCGGCGGCTGCCGCATTCCGCCGCGTGCCCACTGCACGGTAATTCCAACAATTCCGTACGCGAAGAACTCCGCAATAAAATCTTTATCCTCCTGCGGAATCATTTTCAAATCACTCATCCGCCCGTCCGAATCCGTATTCTCCGCAATAAAGTCCAAAATCCCAAGTAGCCGCTGCTTGGTCATTTCAAAAAAATAGTCTTGAAACGCATTTTGGCCGGTCACACTGAGTGCATTCATGTAGAAGTGCTTTTCCTTTTGCATGTCTGTGAGCACTTCCAGCATGACTCCGCTCCAGCTGAGCGGATTGCTGTTATGTACCACGGCGGTAACCACTTCGTTGTAGTAAATCCAATTTACAAGGTCATATTTGTCCTTGAAATGGTAATAAAACGTCTGGCGGTTAATCCCGCAGTGTTCCGTAATATCCGAGACCGAAATTTTCTGCAGGTCCTTCTTTTTCATCAGTTCCTTAATGGAACTGGCAATCGCCTTTTTTGTAATCAGAGAATCCGACATGCCGACCCTCCGCATAAAAAAAATTAAATTAATTATATTCCTAAATTTTACAATTTACAAGCTACTGCTTGGCAATATAGTTGCTGCGGTACTGGGAGGGCGTGACCCCAAAACAGACCTTAAATGCGCGGTAAAAGGTGCGCATGCTTTCAAAACCGGAATTCATCGCGACATCAATTAGCGGGACCTTCGTTTCCGTCAGCAGGCTAGCTGCGTGCCGGGAGCGCAGCGTATTAACGTATTCGGTCAGGCTGCATCCGAACAAGGTGCTGAAAATATGGGAAAACCGGTACTTACTGTAGCCAAAGTAGTGTGCAAGGAGGTCCAGCGATACCGGCGCCAAATAATTGTTTTGCAGATATTTCAGAATTTCCCGCGACAGGGAATCGTTTTTCTCCGCGGTTTCCTGCAGGCCAACACTGTTGATGAGCAGTCCAAAAATCACATAAACATACCCCTTGATGATGTTGACGTTTTCCTCCGTGCACTCCCGGTAAAGCAGAATCTGTTCCATACAGTGCAGAATTTCACGGTTCACCAAGGGGTCTTGGCATACGCATTTTTGAAAAATCTTTTTCTCCAGCACAGCTTCGTAAGCTGGAAGAAAGTCCAGCGGAACAATCAGCAAAATGCACTGGCTGGGAAACTGGCGGCTGAAGCTGTGCACGGCGTAGCTGGAGAAAATCAGGACCTCACCCGGGTCGACCAGATATGGCTTGCCATCCACAGAGGCCTGAAGATTTCCTTCCAAAACATAAGTCAGTTCCACACTGCTGTGGAAATGCGGTCTGCAGTGAACATTCCGCTCTTCCCAAAACGACGGGTAAGGCAGGTTGTCACGGTATGTTTCATAGAATTCCAGCATGAATGGTGCATCCTCCAATCCAGCAATTTTTGTCACTAAAATGTGAACAGATGACACGAAATAATTTTCTAAATTTACTATAATCCTTTGGTATGCAGAGCGCAAGAATAAAATCCATTTTTCTCCGCAGATTACAGCAAAATCAGGCAGAACATCTCAGAAAAAATTGAGGAAATGATGGGGGTGGATGTCACGGGTGACAACATGTTCAAGCTAAAGTGGCTATGGAAGTATATGGGCAAAAAGCGCCCTTTGTTCGTAATTGGGCTGATTCTTTCGGGAATCACCTCTTCCATGCTGATTATCAATCCAATGCTTTCCCAAAAACTGATTGATGAAGTAATTACGCCACACAACACAGAAAAGCTGCTGCCGATTCTCGGTGCCATGATGATCGTACAGATTGTACGGCTGACGATGCGTTATATTATGATCGTCTGCCTGGAGCAAAACAGCCAGTGTATGCTGGATGACGTGCGGCGCCGAATGTATGAAGTGATTCAAAATCAAGATTACGTTTTTTACGGGCGAATCCGCACCGGCGACCTCATGACGCGCATGACCAACGACCTGGATTTGGTCAGGCACACCACCGCGTGGATTTCCTACAACGTGGTGGATTCCATTGTAATTTTTGCGGTGACTCTCTGCTATCTGCTCACAGTAAATGTTACGTTTACGCTGTGCCTTGCCGCTATTACGCCGTTCATCCTGCTGATTACGCGAATGTTCTCCAAAATCATCAGTCCGATGTTCGTGCAGCTGCGCCAAAAGCTCTCCGAATTAAACACCGTGGCACAGGAAAACATTGCGGGAAACCGGGTGGTGAAAGCCTTTGCGGCGGAGGAATTTGAAAAGCAGAAGTTCGAGGAAAAAAACGCGGAATTCCGTAAGATGAACCTGCAAACCACGTACGTCGGGGTTCGGTTTCAGCCGCTGATTGACTTGCTTTCCAATTCGCTGACGGTCATTACGATTTTGGTCGGCGGCATTTTTATGATTCATGGAAAGCTGACCGCGGGCGAACTGCTGGCGTTTTCCTCCCTGACCTGGGCGCTTGCCAACCCGCTGCGCAACCTGGGTATGCTCATTAACGACATTCAGCGGTTCTTCGCCTCGTGCGAAATGATTATTGAAATTTTCTATGCGCAGCCTACCATCGTAAACCGCAGCCATGCCAAGCCCGCCGCAGGCCGCCTGAAGGGCGATTTGGAATTCCGGAACGTGAGCTTTAAAACTGGCGGAAACGTTTTGCTGGACCACGTGAACTTCCGCATTGGCGCGGGCAAAACACTCGGTATTATGGGAACCACCGGTGCGGGCAAAACCACACTGGCCAATATGATTACCCGGTTTTACGATGCAACGGAGGGCGAGGTACTGGTAGATGGAAAAAATGTGCAGGATCTGACGCTCTCTTCTCTGCGTGACTCCATCGGCGTGGCAATGCAGGACGTTTTCCTCTATTCAGACACAGTGGAAGGAAACATTGCCTATGGGAACGAAAACCTGCCGATGGAAGAAGTGGTGAAGTATGCCGCCGCGGCCGACGCGGACGGCTTCATCACCCATATGCAGGACGGGTACGACACCTTAATCGGCGAGCGTGGCGTGGGTCTTTCCGGCGGGCAGCGGCAGCGCATCTCCCTGGCACGCGCGCTGGCCGTCAAGCCGTCCATTCTGATTCTGGACGACACCACATCCGCAGTGGATATGGAAACGGAACAGTACATACAAAAACAGCTGCGGCATCTGGATTTCCCCTGCACCAAAATCATTATTGCACAGCGTGTTTCCTCAGTGCAGGATGCAGACAGCATCCTGATTCTGGATCAGGGCCGCATTGTAGAACAGGGAACCCATAAAGAGCTGCTTAAAAAGCGCGGCTACTACTACCGTATCTGGGCGCTGCAAAACAGCGTGGACTCCACGGAAGCTGCACCGGAAGGAGGGATTTCCATTGGCGCGTAACAAGTATGATGTAGATGAAGATTTGGAATCCCCATTTAATTTTGAAAATTTAAAAAAATGCATGGTTTATGTTGCCCGGTATAAAAAGCAGATGATCGGTGCACTGGTCTTCAGCGCCATCGGCAGTATTGTGGGTCTGACCGGCCCGATGCTGCTGCAGAAAGCAACCGACATTGCCATTCCCCACAAGGACGTAGGTTACCTCATCCGTCTCAGCGTTCTGCTGGCACTGACCATTCTGGTAAATATCGGGTTTAATACCATACGCACCGTCATTGTGGCAAAGGTCGGACAGAATATCGTGCACGACATTCGAAAAGACCTGTTTGACCACCTGCAGGTACTGCCCTTTTCTTATTACGACAACCGGCCGCACGGAAAAATTCTGGTGCGTGTTGTCCATTACGTCAACGCAGTATCCGACGCGCTGAGCAACGGCATTCTGAACTTCATCATTGAAATCATCAATATTATCTTTATTATCATCTTCATGTTTCAGGTCAGCGTGCCGCTGGCGGCAATTACGGTTGCCGGGATGCCAGTTGTTGCCGTGTTTATCTGGATCATCAAGCCGCGGCAGCGCAAGGCCTGGCAGGCGGTTTCCAACAAAAACTCCAACGTCAATGCGTTTGTACAGGAATCCATTGAAGGCTCCCGGGTTACACAGGCGTTTGACCGACAGGAAACCAACATGGGCATTCTGAACCGGCTGCTGGAAAAACGCTACCACACCTGGATGAATGCCATTTACATTTCAAACACCGTGTGGTTTTCGGTGGAAACCGTTTCCCAAATCGTCTTTTCTCTGGTTTATATCGCGGGCGCCTACTGGCTGAACCCGATGGCCTCCTTCGGCGTTTTGCTTGCCATGGGCACCTACGCTTCACGCTTCTGGCAGCCGATTATCAACCTTGCCAACATCTACAACAATTTTATTAACGCAGTTTCCTACCTGGAGCGCATTTTTGAAACCATGAACGAGCCGGCAGTGATTGAAGACAAACCGGGCGCGCAGGAACTTCCTCCCATTGTTGGGGAAGTCCGTTTTGACTCCGTCAGCTTCGGCTATGAACCCGGCCAGAAAATTCTGAAAAATGTAAGCTTTGAGGCAAAGCCCGGGGAAAGCATTGCCATTGTGGGGCCGACTGGCGCGGGCAAAACCACCATTGTGAACCTGATTAGCCGCTTTTACAACATTGAGGAGGGTCAGGTGCTGATTGACGGCCACAACGTGATGGACGTGACGCTGCATTCGCTGCGCAGCCAAATGGGCATCATGTTGCAGGACAGCTTCATTTTCTCCGGCACCATTGCCGACAACATCCGTTACGCGAAGCAGGATGCAACGGATGAGGAAGTCATTCGGGCCGCGAAAGCGCTGCACGCGGACGACTTTATCTGCAAACTGCGAAACGGCTACAACACCGTGGTCAAAGAGCGCGGCGGCGGGCTTTCCCAGGGGCAGAAGCAGCTGCTGGCATTTGCGCGCACACTGCTGGCTGACCCGAAAATTCTGGTGCTGGACGAGGCAACCTCATCCATTGACACCGCCACCGAACAGTTGGTGCAGCAGGGCATTAACATGCTTTTGAAGGGGCGTACGTCATTTATCATTGCGCATCGGCTGTCCACCATCAAAAGCTGCAGCCGTATTATGTACATTGACGACGGCCGCATTATGGAAAGCGGAACCCACGAGGAACTGATGGCACAGAAAGGCTATTACTACCGCCTGTATATGGCGCAGTACGACAGCGCCCGCGCAAGTGCGTAACCGTTACCGCAGCCATAAAGCGACCCCCGGCAGCAATCGCTGCCGGGGGTCGCTTTATGCTGTCTTTTATTTCGAGAACTGCTCGACCGCAGTGGCGGCATCTTCCAGCCAAGGGGCGTTTGCAAGCTCTGCCAGACCAACGTCGAAGTTTTTCGCCAGACCCGAGTCAAACGGACACTTTCCAAGCACCTTTAAATTGAACTTTGCGGCGATTTCGTCCACGTGACTTTCGCCGAATACCTGAATTGTCTTTCCGCAGTCCGGGCATTTAACATAGCTCATATTCTCCACAATGCCGATGATTGGCACATTCATCATTTTCGCCATGTTAACCGCCTTGGAAACGATCATGGAAACCAGTTCCTGCGGAGAGGTTACGATGATTATGCCGTCCAGCGGAATGCTTTGGAACACGGTAAGCGGCACATCTCCGGTTCCCGGAGGCATATCGACAAACAGATAATCCACATCGTTCCAGATTACATCCGTCCAGAACTGTTTGACCATGTTGGCAATCATGGGGCCGCGCCAGACAACCGGAGTGCTTTCGTCATCCAGCAGCAAATTGACGGACATGACGTCAATCCCCGTGCCGGAAGCCACCGGAATCATGCCGGCCTCGCTGCCCATAGCCTTTTCCTTAATGCCGAACGCTTTCGGAATGGAAGGCCCGGTTACGTCGGCGTCCAGAATTGCGGTATGGCTGCCGCGGCGGTTCAGCAGCACCGCCATCATGCTGGTCACCATGCTTTTGCCGACACCGCCCTTGCCGCTGACAATTCCAATCACCTTGCCGATTTTGCTCATCGGATTCGGCTTTTCAATAAAATCTTGCGGGGAAGCTTTTTTAGAAGGACAGTTTTCGCCGCAAGTACTGCAGTCATGTGTGCAGTTTTCTTCGCTCATATCCATACATCCTTTTACTAATATACTGTAAATACTACTTTGGTAACATTGGTATCATTCACACCATCGGCGCAAAACCAACAGAAATGGATGGTTTCACCGGAACTCCTATTGCCGGAATTCCATTTTCAGGCTGCGCAGAAACAGGTCAGAAAGAACTCGGTTCGGATCGTTTCCTCCGTTAATCACCGAATCCACCGCTTTGCAGATTGGAAGTTCCTCCCCGTACTGCGCGCCAAGACGCAGCAAGGCAGTCGTGGTGGCCACGCCCTCTGCCAGTTCGCCGTAAGGTTCCCCACGCACAAAAAGCTCACCGAACCGACGGTTATGGCTGTACGGGGAAAATACGGTTGCTTCATAATCGCCCAAATGACCCAACCCATAGGCGGTCAATTCGTTTCCACCCATCGCACGGATCAGCCGGGCAATTTCACGCGTTCCGCGGGACATCAGCGCGCCCTTCAGCGCAGTCTTGTTCAGGCCGTCCAGCATACCGGCGGCAATCCCGATTACATTTTTTGCAGCGGCGCCGACTTCGTTCCCAAGCAGATCGGTACCGTAATAAAAACGAATCAGGTCGCTGGAAAAGGCCTTCACCAGCTTTTGCTTAACCGCGTCGCTGTTGCTGTCAATTACCATGCAGTTTGGAATTCCACGGACAAAATTCTGAACATGACCCGGCCCGACCCAGATTGCGGTTGGCACGCCGGGCAGGTACTCTGCCGTAATCTCTGTAAGCCGCTTTCCGGTTTCCGCTTCCAGCCCCTTCATGCAGAGCACAATGGTTTTCCCATCCATCGCAAGCCCGGAAAGCTGTTTCATCAGCGCGCGCAGGCTTTGGGCGCCGATGGAAATTACCAGAATTTCTCCAAAGGAAACGGCTTCCTCCAATCGGCTGGTCAGGCGCACGGAATCCTCCAGCGTAACCAGGCCGTTGGTGCGGGTTTTCTGAAACGCGGCCAGATGTTCGGAACCCTCCCGGCCGTAAAGCATGACCCAATGGCCAAGGCGGTTCAGGTACCATGCCAGAAAGCTGCCCCACCTTCCGCAGCCAAGCACGGCAATATTCATAACAGCACCTCCGATAGCAATATGACGCGAGCCATAGTTTCACTCGCCGAAAACGTTACGCCACACGGCAGATTCTCAAAATGATATCAGCCAAAGCCAATTTTATTATTATACCACAGAAATGCCGGCCCATGAACTCCCATTTTAAAATTGATCGGTGGAATATCGTCAGCCGCAGTGATTTTTCCCGCTGCATTCCCCGTGAGCATGGTCCTTGTGACCGCAGGTGCCCGCCTGGTCGTTCAGGGTACCGACCGCACAGGCAAGGGCGGCTTCCCGTACACTGCCAGGACTTTATTCTTCCACAATGTCCAATTCAAACCAGAACACGCTGCCCACGCCTTCCTGACTGCTGACGCCGTATGCCCCGCCGTGCATGTCAAGAATCGTTTTCACAATGGACAGTCCCAAGCCGGTGCCAATCTGCGCGCGCTTATGTTCTTTGTCTACCTTATAATACCGGTCCCAAATATCGTTTAGTTTATCCTGCGGAATGCCCTCTCCCGTGTCGCGGACCTCCACACGTACTTTTCCGTCGTGAACAATCTGGCGGATATCTACCACCTTGTCAGGGCCGGTGTAAGTAATCGCGTTGTTCACAAGGTTGTAAAACACCTGCGATATTTTCAGCTCGTCTCCGCATACCGTAACGTCGCAATCCGCGGAGAACGTAATATTGTAATCGGTCAGCTTGGAATACCGAAGCAGAATTGTGCGAAGGCTCTGCGTAAGGTTGAAGTTTTCCCGAAGATATGTCTGTGTGCCCGACTGCAGTTTGGAAAGATCTAGCATATCGTTCACTAGCGTGGTCAGGCGGGTTGCCTCATCAATAATAATTTGGACGTTTTCCGGCGTGTTTTCTCCCGGCAGGTCGCGCATGACCTCGCTGTACCCGGTAATCATGGTCAGCGGCGTGCGCAGATCGTGGGAAACATTCGCAATAAGGTCGCGGCGCAGGGTTTCCGTGCGGGAAAGCTCGGATGCCGCGTAGTTCATGGTATGCGCCAGTTCCGCTACCTCGCGGTATCCCTTTTCTTCGAAGGTTACGTCGTAATCGCCGTGCGCAAGCCTTCCGGCGGTCTGGTTAATCCGGACAATCGGCTGGGAAATGTGGCGCGCCAGAATAACGGCAAGCACAAGCGCCAAAATCAACATAATCACCGTAATGTATGTCAGTTGCACGCGTAGCGTATTCACCGTAGCGGTAACCGGCGAAATATTGGAAGTTAAAAGGAACATGAGTTTCGTTCCGTCCGATTTTACCGCTGTACGGGCATAGAGAATGGTTTCCGGCTCCGCCATGCGGCCGTCCCGCTGCGGGCCGCCCATCCCCGGCCCACCGTGCTGGGAACGCTCCAGGTAAGTACCGCCCTGCGATTCGGCCACGTCGTACACCTGCGTAAGGTACAAGGGGCTGTTAACCCGGCTAAAACGCTCCGCAATTCCGGTCGGCATGGCAAAAAACTTGTAGAGGATCTGCCCCTTTTCGTTGGTCACCATAATGTTGATCTGCGTATTCTGGCAGATGCTGTTTACCGTATCGATAAAATCATCTGAATTCATCGTTTCCACCAGGCTTTCCGCAGAACTCCTGATTTCATTGGTTTTAATGAATTTATAAAAGTTGTCCAGAAAGACCACCTGAAACATCCAGAGCAAGACCAGAATCAGCAGGGTGAAAATGGCAAATCCGCCGAAAATGCGCCACTTAATTCCGATCCGTTTAAGCAGGTCCCTGTGTTTCAAACCGATACCCCACCCCTCTTAACGTTACAATAAACCGGCTGTAATCCTTTAGGCTTTTACGGAGCAGTTTAATATGGGTGTCCAGCGTGCGGTCATCGCCGTAAAAGTCATAGCCCCACACGTTCGTAATCAGCTTTTCCCGCGTCAGCGCGATATTTTTGTTTTTCACCATATAAAACAAAAGGTCATATTCCTTCGGCGAAAGCTCCACTTTTTCCCCGTCCACCGTAACTATCCGCCCGGTAAAATCAATCGTTAGCCCGTCAAAGCGAACCACTTCATTTTGATTTTCTTCATTGGAAGCACTGGAGCGCTTAATAATCGCATTAATCCGCATCATTAGTTCTTTAGGAGAAAACGGTTTTACCACGTAGTCATCAATACCAAGCTCAAATCCGTGGATTTTGTCGTATTCCTCGCCCCTTGCGCTGAGCATCAGCACCGGCGTGGAGGAATATTTCCGGATTTCCTTCACGGCGGAAAAGCCGTCCAGTTCCGGCATCATAACATCCATAATAATAATGTCAAAGTCATGGGGCCGTTCGCGGCAAATCTGCACTGCTTCCATGCCGTCGCCGGCCTGGATTACCGTATGTCCCTCAAAAACCGCATATTTTTTAATCAGTTCCCGAATTCTCTGTTCATCGTCAACTACTAAGATCTGATACATCGTGTTGCCCCTCTTTAAGCCATTTTCGTTTTATTATAGCTTATTTTAAGGTGCAATTGTGAAAACTCTGTGATATTCTGATGATTTTCCGCACAATAAAGTATTTCTATTCTGTATTGCAACTCCATATGCAAGAATCAAATTGTAATCAAACCGCCGCAAATTAAAAGCTGCAGCTATTTATTTTTCGTGCTACAAAAGCTTTGCTTTTGTAAAAATAAATCATGTATTTTATTAGATATAAATATAAATTATAATTTGTTCCAATCTTTCATGGAAATAATTTCCCGTTATTAATCTGGTATTATTAAAGTCGATAAAATATTAGTAAGATGATGCACTTTATTGCAAAGTAGAAAGGAGAATGAATCAAAGCTTAAACTGCTAAAGCCCTAACAAAATAAATGATGAAAGTGAGAATGAAAATTGAAGAAACTTGAAAACATGAAAATCGCCAAAAGATTACTTGCCTCGTTTCTGCTCGTATCCATTATCGCCGCAATCATCGGTGGAATCGGAATCTTCGGCATAAGCAGTCTAAAAGCCTCTGAATCGGACATGTACGAACGCCGCCTAGTGTCCATGAAGTACATCATCAATGTGACCAATAGTATCGCAAATATTCAGGCGGCAACGCGTGATGCACTGCTGAACAAAGACAAACCCGACATATTCAGCAGTGACAAACAGGCCTTTGAAAAATACGACAAAAAGTATAAAGAGAACAGCGCCCAGTTGATTGCCACTATCAACGACAATAGCTGGAAAGAAAAGCTGGAATCAGCCCAGCAAACATACGAGCAAGATTTTGCGCTGCAGATCAAACAGGTTTTTGAAAAAGCGCAGAGTGATGAAACAGCTGCAATGGCCAGTCTGGATCAGTCCCATACAGCACATAATGCTCTGGCCAACCTGTACACGGAATTTTTGGATTATCGTCTAAGCACTGCCGCCAACCAAAATACAGCGGACAATAATATGGCGTTGCTGCTTACCATATTGGCGGTTTCCGCTACCATAATCGGATTTGGCATTTCTATTTTGCTGGGCATTCGGATTTCTCGTTCCATTGGCAAACCAGTAGCGGAGCTCGCCTATGTTGCAAAAGAATTTTCCGAAAGCGGTAAGCTGGACCTGGCGATCGAATACCGCTCCAACAACGAACTTGGGCAGCTGTCCGAATCCTTCCGGTCGGTGTTCCAACAGCTAAAAACTATTATTCGCGAAGTTTCCGAAAACCTGACGGATGTTTCGCGGGGGAATCTGAACCTGGAACCCCTGCAGGTTTATAAAGGGGATTTCGCTCCGATTTCAGTTGCCATGAACCACATTGTCGATGAACTGAACGATACTTTTACCATTATTAAAACATCGGCGGAACAGGTTGACAGCGGCTCTTCCCAAATTTCAAACGGGGCACAGGAACTTGCGCAGGGCTCTACAGAGCAGGCCAGTGCAGTAGAAGAACTCTCGGCCTCTATTTCTGAAATTGCGGAAAAAATCCACGAAAATTCAGCAAATGTCATAAATGTCTCTGAAAACATGGAAGAGGTCGCCATCGAAGTAGAAAACAGCAACCGGCAGATGCAGCAGATGGTTAATGCTATGAACGACATTCATTTGTCGTCGAGCGAAATCAGTAAAATCAATAAGGTCATCGACGACATTGCATTCCAGACCAACATTCTTGCACTGAATGCCGCCGTGGAGGCCGCCCGCGCCGGTTCCGCAGGAAAAGGCTTCGCTGTTGTAGCCGATGAGGTTCGCAATTTGGCCAGCAAATCCGCAGACGCGGCCAAACAGACCACACAGTTGATTGAAGCGTCCATTCAGAAAGTAAATGACGGCACCGTAATCGCAGACAGCACCGCAAAAGCATTGGAATCCGTTACGGAAAAAATGGAAAAGGTAGGCCAGACCGTCGAGAAAATCAGACAGGCTTCCTTGGCTCAGTCGGATGCTGTGGCTCAGATTAACCAAGGCATTGAACAGGTTTCTTCTGTGGTACAGACCAACTCTGCCACGGCAGAGGAAAGCGCCGCGGCAAGCGAAGAACTTTCTGCCCAGGCCGAAATGCTTTACAATCAGGTAAGCGGCTTTCAGCTTAGGAATCGTTCCGCCCAGCAAGAAGATTGCGAAAGTATGGCATAACAGGCAGCACAAGGGCTCCAAAAATTTTCGGCGGCCTTCCCGCTGAATCTGCTGTTCTGGGAGCATGAATGCTATTGAAACTGCATTGGAAAGCAGCAGCCATACCGAGCGAAACGGCTCTTTCATCCACCACATTTCCCAACAAAACAAGCAGGAGCTCCGAAAAAACGGAACTCCTGCTTGTTAATTTAAATCTGATTTTGTTTTGTTCCTTAAATCAGTCAAAAACGCCGGTGGAAAGATAGCGCTCCCCGGTATCCGGAAGCAGAGCAACAATCAGCTTGCCCTTATTTTCCGGGCGCAGTGCCAGCTGGGTTGCGGCAAACGAAGCGGCGCCTGAGGAAATGCCCACCAAAAGGCCCTCGGTTCTCGCAATTTCCTTCGTGGTGGCAAACGCGTCCTCGTTGGCAACGGCGATCACTTCGTCCAGCACACCGGTGTTCAGAACGCTGGGGATAAATCCCGCACCGATTCCTTGGATTTTGTGGGGGCCGGCCTTGCCCTGTGAAATCACTGGGGATGTGGCAGGTTCCACACCAACAATCTTTACCTTCGGATTGTATTTCTTCAGGACTTCACCCACACCGGTGATGGTTCCTCCGGTGCCGATCCCGGCGACGAAAATATCCACTTTTCCGTCCGTGTCCTTCCAAATTTCCTCCGCTGTGGTAGCGCGGTGAATTGCGGGGTTGGCAGGATTTACAAACTGGCCGGGAATGAAGGAATTCGGAATCTCTTTGGCCAGCTGGTCGGCTTTTTCAATGGCGCCCCTCATGCCCTTGGCACCTTCTGTCAAAACCAGTTCCGCACCCAGCGCGGCAACCAGCCTGCGGCGTTCCAGGCTCATGGTTTCCGGCATGGTAAGAATCAGGCGGTATCCCTTCGCCGCGGCAACGAACGCCAGGCCAACGCCGGTATTGCCACTGGTTGGCTCAATAATCGTGGTATCCTTATTAATCAGGCCTTTTTCTTCCGCATCTTTAATCAGCGCATAGCCAACACGATCTTTGACGGAAGAAAGCGGATTAAAATATTCCAGCTTCGCGACCAGTGTCGCCTGAAGCTCATGCTTCTTTTCATAATTAGACAGTTCCAACAACGGGGTATTTCCGATCAAATCGGTAAGATTCTTATAAATTGACATAACAGCCACTCCTCTACGATTACTATATTTTAATAGATGTAATTCCGTTTAAAAATCGGGTTTTCGGTTTATGTTATCAATAATAGGTCGTAAACATCGTTTGGAAATACGGAAAAAGCACAATTCACCACGAAAGAAGTTTACCTGCACCGACATTCCTGCCCTTCTAATTCATACTATTATTATATGAATTCTTTTATAATGCTATTATATGCCTGCTATCAGCAATTGTCAATATGTCTCTTTTTATTTTTCAGCTGAATTTCGGTTTAAAAAGGCATCTTGTCAAACTAGCCGGATTTTACTAAAATAAAAGCGCAAGATAAAAACACGGCCCGGTTGGTAGTCCGGGCGCGGAGAGTTTTCTTCGTCAGTAACCTGCCTCCTGGTTGTCCGTTCTTGACTGTATGTTTTAGGAGGAAAAGCCATGGAAACATGGGCGGCGCTGACGGTTTATTTTGAGGACCCCTTCTGGGTGGGTGTGTATGAACGGAAAAGCGGACCGAAGCTGGAAGTCAGCCGTATTATTTTCGGCGCGGAGCCGAAGGATTATACGGTTTATGATTTCCTCCTGCGCAACTGGAACCGGCTGTCCTTCAGCCCTCCCGTAGCGGACCCCGATCCCTTGCAGAAAAAGGAAAACCCGAAACGCGTTCAGCGGGAAATCCGGGCACAACTTTCGCGGCAGGGAATCGGAACCAAAGCGCAGATGGCGCTGAAGCTTCAGCAGGAAAACGCCAAAGCAAGCGCAAAACTGCGGCGGCGGGAAAAATGTGAGTTGGAAAAGCAGCAAAAATATGAACTCAGGCGTCGAAAGCAAAAAGAGAAGCACAGGGGCAGGTAAAATCTGCCCCTGTGCTTTACTCGTAGCGCACCGCTGTGCCGGAGGCCGTAACCATCAGCATACCATTATTGGCACCGAGCACCTCGTAATCCACATCGACTCCAACAACCGCGTTTGCTCCCGTTTGGAAGGCACGCTGCGTCATTTCCCCAATCGCATTTTGACGTGCCTGAATCAGTTCTTCCTCATACGTTTGCGAGCGCCCGCCAAAAAAATTGGACAGCCCCGCGGCAAAGTCCTTCACGAAATCGACTCCCGAAATGACTTCCCCGAACACAATTCCCTTGTACTCAACGATTTTTTTGCCCTCAATGCTTGGTGTCGTTGTAATAATCATGGCTGAAGGTACCTCCTAACATTTATAATTTCTATTTTACCATGAACAGGAAATACTGCAATAGAAACATCCATTCAGTTTTTATGTTGCATCAGTAAAAAATTAAAAAAACAGTTGAAATTGTGATTTTGTCGTGGTATAATAAGCGACGTTGCGAGATTCGCAGATGCGAAAAACTCGTCGTTTTATAATCTTCGCTAAAATGAATAAATGGGCCTGTAGCTCAGCTGGGAGAGCGTTCGGTTCGCATCCGAGAGGTCAAGGGTTCAAATCCCTCCAGGTCCACCATGCAAGAGAAAATCTGTGATCAGATTTTCTCTTTTTTGTTTTTATCCTGGACATGCAAGCACCTTGTATTTGATCTTGCTGTTTTCTCTTCTATCATATGGGGACTTACAAATTGTTATTTATTTTGCTATAATATATGTAATAATTTTCTAAAATCAAAACTTTGCAATCATGTAAAACTCATTCAGTGGCAGGTTAATAGCAATCATACAGAATTAGTTGTTGTGAAACGTTAGCGAATAGTGGTGAATTTATGATTGAAAATAGTTTTGATAAGCATATAAAATATTACATTGAGATGCCAGGCACAATATCCGATAGCATTGGAAGTGTTAAAATTGATAATAAATTTATACTTATACCAGTTGAACCTATATGTTCATGGAGTTTAATGCCATATGAGAAAGTCTCACAACCGACCTTTGCGGAAGTCGTATTTTACGCAAACTGCCTGGCTTATGAACATGAACTGCCAACTTCTATATATTCAGTTAATAAAAAGCCTTTTATTAAACCAATTATAGGTAATAACAGTTATATCGGTAGAAGCTACGATATAATAACACAAGCGTATGAATTTATTAATGATATAAAGTTTGGCTTTGGAAATGTAGTATTTAGATATTCTGATTCTGATAAAGAAGTAGACATACAATACAGCATTAAGTATAAAAAAGTTGCAAGAGAATTGAGCTTATACGCAACTGCACTTAGGCAATTAGACCCATTATCCGAGTTTTTATGTTATTATAGAATAATTGAATTTATTACAGGTGATAACGGGAAGAACTGGATCGAAGCAAATATTACTAGAATAAATAACTATAATTTTGGCTTTTTAGAGCTTAGAAACATAAATTCTTTAAATAGTAAACGTAAAACCAACCTCTTCTCAATTTACCGAAGAAAAGCAATGATTCAGATAAATAACATAAATAAAAAGTATCCAGGAAAGTTGACTCATTATCTTTATAACCAAAATAGATGCGGAGTTGCCCATGGTAAGGATAATATTATTGAATATGATTTCAATTATAATGTTACAGAAATATCAAAAGATAATTATATAATGAAATTATTATCACGTTTAGCAATTGAAGACAAAATACTATAATTCAAATTTACTAAGATATTTATGACACAAGCAAATGTAAAATTATTTCAATTGCCCATTAATGCGGAAAAGCATGATTGCAACTGATGCAGTATACTTTTCGTTTAAGGACATCCATGAAAAGATTGATTGTCTTACTGGTCTTTTCTGCAGCACATAAAGGAGGAAAAAAATGAAACTCATTGTTCATGACTTACCGGAAGAACAAGTGAAACTTATTTTGCCGCAAAACGGCAATACGCGGCTCATCGGAGATGACGGTACCATTCATCCTTGCATTGGCTGCTTTGGATGCTGGGTCAAAACCCCGGCGCAGTGTGTGATTCGGGACAATTATGGAGATATGGGAAAATTTCTTTCAAAATGCGAGAAATTGGATAGAGTACAATAAAGTTCGCAATTTCGCGAAGGTATAGAAAAGCCATTGGGACTCCGATAAAATGAATGGTATCGAGACATTCAAAGAAGGAGTTGGCCCCAATGACTCAAGGAAAGAATAACACAGATCTTACGGAATTGCTACTGAAATGTATGGCGGAGCCCGACCCGATGCTCAGTATGCTGGAATGGCTCTGCGCTCAACTGATGGAGGCGGAGGTTTCCGGCCTTGTAGGAGCGGAAAAGAATGCGCATAATCCGTCTCGAAGCGACTACCGCTGCGGATATCGCCCCCGGCGGCTGGATACTCGCGTAGGGACGATGTATCTCATGGTGCCAAAGCTGCGCAGTCAGGGATACATCCCTTTCTTTGTCACGGAACGCAAACGCAGCGAGGCGGCGCTGGTACAGGTTATTCAGGAGGCATTCGTGCAGGGCGTGTCCACACGGAAGATGGAAAAGTTGGCTCACAGTCTGGGGATAGAGAACCTCTCCCGCAGTCAGGTCAGTGAGATGACAAAAGGGCTCAATGAACAGGTACAGGAATTTCGCAACCGTTCTCTGACGGATACTCGTTATCCTGTCATTTGGACGGATGCCCTGTACGAAAAAGTCCGTATGGATGGCCGTGTCGTCAGCATGGCGGTGATGGTTGTCTGTGGCGTAAACGAGCAAGGACACAGGGACATTCTCGCCGTAGAACCGATGCTGGATGAATCCAAAGAGAGCTATTCCCAGTTGTTTCAAAGTCTTTTGGATCGCGGTTTGAAAACGCCGCTGCTGGTGGTTTCCGATGCGAACAAAGGGCTGATTGCCGCCATCCGAGAAAGTTTTCCCGGCGCATCCTGGCAGCGCTGCAAAGTGCATTTCATGCGAAATATTCTGGCTCATATACCGCAGAAAGAAAAAGAATCCTTTGCAGCCCAACTAAAAGAAATCTGGCTGGCACCTTCTCTCCAATTAGCCCAACAGCGCGCAAAGCAGTTGTCGGAGCAATATGGGAAGCGGTTTCCCAAGGCAATCGAGCTTCTGGAAGATGGGCTGGAGGACTCACTGGCTTTCTATGCATTCCCCGAGCTTGATGCCCGTAAAATTTCATCGACCAATATGCTGGAACGGCTGAACAAGGAAATCCGGCGCAGAACCAACGTCGTTGGGATATTTCCAAACAACGATTCCTACTTGCGGCTGGTAACAACATATCTCATGGAATACGCTGAAGATTGGTCCGTTTCCAGAGCATATTTGAATCCTAAATCGATTCAGACACTTCTGCTAAACGCAGCTTAATTTATTTCGTGGAGCCCCTAAATTGCGAACTTCTCTTGACATAGCCTATTTTTGCTTTCTATGTAATCTGCCGGTTTCCTTTTGCAAACGTTAAACGAGTGATAGGGCATATTTTTCAATCGCCACGGCAGCGCCGTCTTCCGTATTGCGCAGGGTGATGTTTTTCACGGCCTTTTTTACGCAGTCGCAGGCGTTTCCCATTGCGATGCCTAATCCACAGGCCTGCAGTGCTTCAATATCATTTTCACTGTCGCCGATTGCCATCACATTCTGCATCTTAATTTCAGCGCCTTTTCGGCAAAGGTAGCGGCACAGTCCCAAAATGCCAGCCGCTTTTGATGTTCCTGCATTCATGATTTCCATCCCGGAACCTGCATCAACCAAAGCAAATTGCGAACTGCGGGAAAGGGCTTCCCACACTTTCCCCTTCAAATCGGGCGGCATCGTTGGAATGTTGATTTTTTCAGCTCCATCCAGCATTTTCTCTGCACAGGAAATCAAATTTTCAACCCCAATCCCAATCCGCTCAAGGACTTCGACATGAAATGGATTGAGCGAATAATCGGAAAGATGCGAAAATTTTGTTTGTTCCATATAGATTTTTCCATGATACCAGACTTCAACCCATAAATCTGCGGGAAGACTCTGTAAAACCGATATGATATTAGGGACGGGAATCGCATTGGAATAGATGATTTCTTTTTTCTTCAAGTCATAAACCAAGGAACCGTTTGAGGTTATGGCGAAATTAATGCCGGGAAGAGACGTTACAGCGGTCGGTAAAACGGTGACAATTCTTCCGCTGGAAGGAACCACCATAATATTTCGTGCGACCGCCCTGCCGATTGCTTGTTTGGTCCTTTGAGTAATGCTCTTATGGTCATTAAGCAAAACAGTCCCATCCATATCCAACGCGATTAATTTTAATTTCAAGCAAATCACCCATTCTATTTTAACCGGGTTATTATGTTCTTGGTTTTCACCAAACACTCTTTTGTAAACTCTATATTATCCTTGGCAATGCCCATATAAAGTAAATCTGTTACAATGAAAGAGGCATTCCGAGAGGCAATAGCTCCCAGCCGCAGCTCACGTTCCGTTGAGGGAATGTAGAGCGGGATATCGGCTAATTTGGACAAAGGGCTTTTTCGGAACTGTGTAATCGCGATGGTGGTGGCTCCGATTTCTTTCGCGAATTTCATAGCGGTGTTTACTTCGTGGGTTTTTCCGCTGTAGCTTACGGCAAGCGCAACATCGTGCTTTGTCATGTGGGCTGCGGCCGCAAATTGGTCGTGAAAGTCGCTGTGATAAATGACGGAACGGTTAATCCGAGACAACTTTTCCATAAAATCCATGCAAACAATACCGGAGCCGCTGATACCAAAAAGATACACCGTTTGACACTTCAGCAGTGCTTGTACCGCTCGCTCCAAGTCCTCAATGTTTAACAGCCGGTACGCTTGGTTCTGCAGCATGGTGTTCAGGTTTTCGGCTTTCTTCACCACAATATCCATAGGGTCCTGTTCCTGAATCATGTCGTCAAAGCTCATGACCTCGTTGGTACTGTCCCTGGCAAGGTCCACTTTCAGCGCAGTAAATCCTTTGTACCCCAACTTGTGGGACAAGCGGATTACCGCGGCGGCTGACACCCCGACTTTTTCACCCAAAGTCTGCGCGGAGCACAGAATCGCTTCATTCCTGTTTTGCAGCAGGTAATCTGCCAGCTTTTTTTCAGTTTCGGTATAACTTGCCATTCCTTCGCGGATTTTATAAATGCAGCTCATGTCATTCCCTCACGGTTATTTCAGCTTTTTGTACGATCGTCGCCTTCTCTTAAAGAACGGATTGCTTTCGAGATATTGCCTTGGGCTTTTTTTAATATTATATCACAATCGTTTTTCGATCGCTTGGTAATCGCCATGCAAATCGCAATTTTTACATTGGAACCGCTTTGCTCCAAATAGTCCGCAGCTTCTTCGTAACTGCAGCCGCTGCTGGACATAATAATGCGTTTTGCCCGCTCCACCAACTTTTCATTGGTCGGCTGTACGTCGACCATCAGGTTTTTGTAAACCTTTCCGTACTTTATCATCAAAGTTGTGGAAATCATGTTCAGAATCATTTTCTGTGCAGTGCCGGCCTTCATGCGTGTAGAGCCGGTAATAACTTCCGGCCCAACGACTGCTTCGATTTTTGCTTTGGCATGTTCTGAAATCTTGGCGCGATATACGCAGCTGATTGCGCCGGTATAGGCTCCAATTTCATTAGCATAGTCCAATCCGCCGATAACATAAGGCGTTCTTCCGCTGGCGGCCAAGCCAATTACCGTGTCATTGTCAGTAAGGCCGATATTTTCCAGGTCATGTCGTGCAAGTTCCAGGCTGTCTTCGGCACCTTCTTTGGCTTTCAGCAGCGCGGAAAAACCGCCGGCGATGATTCCCTGAACCAAGGAAGCGTCCACCCCGTATGTGGGCGGGCATTCACTGGCATCCAATACACCAAGCCGACCGGAGGTACCTGCTCCAATATAAATCACCCTTCCTCCCCGCATCATCCGTTCGTGAATCTGATCGACCAACTCTGCAATTTCCGGCAGAACTTTTTGTACCGCCAGGGCGACCGTTTGATCCTCTCGGTTGATGACATTCAGGATATCGATGGTATCCATTACATCGATGTTTTGACTGTTCGGGTTGGTTTGTTCCGTTTCGAGTGTGTTCAAGTTTATGCTCATTTTATATTTCCCCTTGTTCGTTTCATGTTTGAAGCTGTAAAAAGGCATACATTTGCACCGTTCGTTTATTACACTTTATATTATAACTATATAAAATAAAATTTCAATATTATATTAAATAAATACATGAAATAATTAAGGCAAAAAATTCCAAAATATAATAATATTCAAAAAACATTCGTTATATTACTCGATAACTTTCAATAACTAAAGTTTTATATAGAAATAATTCGCAAAAATTTTAGATTCGCAAATAACATGTACAAAATAATATTTTAATATTTTAAAAAATTTTTTGAAATATTATTGACATATATTGTTTAAATCGTATAATGTAGATAGTCAAATAATCCACGAGGGATGAGAACAAACTTTAAGCGGTAAAGAGAAAGGAGAACTTATGATGGACTATCAAAAAACTGCAAAAGAAGTTCTTGCGGCACTTGGCGGAAAAGAGAACATCGTTGCCAACATGACTTGTATGACGCGGCTGCGGGTAACTGTCTCGGATCATGAAAAAGTGGATGTCCCTTCATTGAAAAAAATAGAGGGGGTGCTTGGCGTTGTCGACTCGGGAACAGTGCAAATTGTTTTCGGCCCAGGAAAAGTACATAAGGTTGGCGAGGAATTCGCCAAACTGACCGGACTGGCGCTTGGCTCGGACGATGCTGCCGAGGACGTGCAGTCCGTTGCCAAAGAAAACAAAGAAATTAATAAAGCGAAGCATAACGGTCCGGTACAAAGGTTCTTAAAACATATTGCAAACGTGTTCGTACCTATTTTGCCGGGCATCATCGCCGCAGGTCTTATCAACGGAATTCTCAATGTCATTAACGTTTCGACCAACAAAGCGATGGTTGGTGTCTGGTGGTACCAGTGCATCGCTGTAATTGGATGGGCACTGTTCTTGTACCTGCCGATTTTCGTTGGCATGAACGCTTGCAAAGAATTTAAGGGCTCCCCCATCCTCGGAGCGCTGGCCGGCGCATATTTTGTGGCAAATTCAGCTATGCCGCTGCTTGCTAAGGTAAATGATGCCGACATTTTACTTCCTATCACTGGAAAAGCCTTTAACCCGAGCAACGGCGGTTTGCTTTCCGCACTGATTGCCGGTATCTTCTTTGCATACCTTGAAAGATGGATTCGAAAAATCATGCCCGATCTGCTGGATACGTTCTTTACGCCGCTTCTCACAGTCATTCTTGGCGGCTTTGTAACGGTAATCGTGCTGCAGCCGATTGGCACATGGCTTACAAACGGCATTTTCTTCCTGCTTAATTTCCTGTATACTGATCTTGGTGCCATAGGCGGCTACATTCTGTCCGCTGGTTTCCTGCCTTTGGTTTCGGTCGGACTGCATCAGGCCTTAACCCCGATTCATGCAATGCTGAATGATCCCAACGGTGCAACAAAGGGTGTCAACTATCTTCTGCCGATCCTGATGATGGCGGGCGGTGGCCAAGTTGGTGCCGGCCTTGCAATCTGCTTCAAAACGAAAAATAAGAAGCTAAAGAGAATGACACGAGACTCCCTCCCCGTCGGCATCCTTGGCGTTGGCGAACCTTTGATGTATGCCGTAACGCTTCCGCTTGGCAAACCGTTTGTGACCGCTTGCTTAGGCGCCGGCTTGGGCGGCATTCTGGCATCTCTGTTCCATCTTGGAACAATCTCCCAGGGTGTTTCGGGCTTGTTCGGTCTGTTAATTGTTGTCCCTGGCCAGCAGCTGCAGTATGTCATTTCAATGGTTGTGGCTTACCTTGGCGGATTTATCCTGACTTATTTCTTCGGCGTTGATGAAAACAGAATTAATGAAGTATACGGTAAAGACGATTAACGGGGTATCATGGTATGAATCACTTTGGAATTTCATTGTATTTGGGAACAGGGCTTCAGAAAAATATTGAAATTCTGGAAAAGGCGCACCGTTCCAACATCAAATATGCATTTACTTCCCTGCATATCCCAGAAGAACAGACAAAAGATGATGCGAATGAAGTCAAAAGCCTTCTGGATGCATGCAAGGAATTCGGAGTTTCTTTAATTGTAGATATTGGCCCGCGAACCCTAAAGAAGATGGGACTCCAAAGCATTTCAGATTTAAAACAGACTTCCATTTCACATCTTAGGGTGGACTATGGGTTTACCTGCCGGGAAATGGTAGAGCTGTCGAAAGACTTCCATCTGGTTTTTAATGCCAGCACGCTCCAGGACAGCCAGATTACCGAGCTACAAAGCCTGCATGCAGATTTTTCAAAATTCAGTGCATGCCATAATTTCTATCCCAAACCGCTTACGGGCTTGTCTTTCGCAAGAGTCGAAAAAATAAACGAGCGGATGCATTCGCTTGGCATGAAAACCATGGCGTTTGTCGCAGGCGACAAAACACTGCGGGAGCCCCTGAAAATGGGGCTCCCTACCGTTGAAGAACAGCGCAATGGAAACGTGCTTCTCAATATGCTTCAACTAATCAAATTGTGCTCCACCGATATTTGCATGGTAGGCGATGTCGACATCAGCGATGATGCCTACCGCCAAATTCAAGAACTGTCGGAAGGCTACATCAGCCTAAAAGCCGATGTCCGACCGGAATACAAATTCATTGCGGAAAGCATCCACCATGACCGGCCGGATTCCAGCGAATATGTGATTCGTTCGCAGGAATCCAGAACATATGCTTCCGAAGGAAGGCTGTTCCCGGTTGAGCCGTGCAGCCCCAGAAAGAAAGGCAGCATCTCAGTGGGCAACCAGGATTACCTGAGGTACTCGGGAGAACTGGAGATCGCCCGAAAAGATTTGCCGCTGGAGAGCAAAGTGAACATTGTCGGTCAGGTCAAACCAGAGTCCCTTCCGTATCTTGATTATATTACCGAGGGCATGGGATTCAAATTCATACTATCATGAGTTTTGTGCCGCTGATTGATGCGGCAGCTTTATAAAGGCGGAAAGTTTTGATTCTCTCTCCCTTTGTGGCGAGAGAAAGTAAATTCGTTCCGCCTTCTTTTTCAAAATACCATTTGCAAAGAGGGCAAATAAAATGAAAGAATTTACGTATCAAATAAAAGATGCAGACGGTCTGCACGCACGTCCGGCAGGACTTTTAGTAAAATGTGCAAAAGAGTGCAGTTCCAACATTACACTGTCTGTGAACGGCAAATCCGCAGATGCAAAACGCCTTTTTGCCGTGATGGGCCTATGTGTTAAGCAGAATGACCTGGTTACCTTTACGGTTGAGGGACCGGAAGAAAATGCGGATTGTGCAAAACTAAAGGAATTCTGCGAAGCAAACATTTAAAGCAGGTGACTCAATGAAAAAACTTCATGGAATCGGTACGTCGGACGGGGTCGCAATAGGCCGTCTGATGCTGTACCAAAACGACAAGCTGTCAATCGAAAAACACTACATTGAAAATACAGAGAACGAACTTGCACGTTTCAAGGCGGCACAAAAACAGGCCGAAGGTGCCCTAAATGAAATCTATCTAAAATTGCTGAAGCAGGTCGGGGAAAAAGATTCCATGATCTTTCAGATTCACATCATGATGCTTCAGGATGAGGACTTTACCGAAGCCATACAAGAGAAAATTGTAAAAGAACAGGTGAATGCCGAGTTTGCGGTTTGGGAAACCGGCCAGGAATTTGCGGAGCAGTTTGCCCAAATGGACTCTGAATATATGCGCGGCCGCAAAACGGATGTCATCGACATTTCACGCCGTTTGATTCAATGCCTGAACAAAAGCACCGCTGCGGGGCCGGTGAATTCTGAAGAACCGTTCATCCTTGCAGCCGAAGACCTGACGCCAAGCGAAACCGTAAAACTGGATCAATCGAAAGTACTCGCGATTGTAACGCGCGTTGGCTCCAGGACCTCCCATTCCGCCATTTTATCACGCACTATGGGGATTCCAGCTGTGGCGGGCCTGGAAGACAACTTTGAGGAATTAAAAGATGGTATGTTTGTAATTGTGGACGGAACGTCCGGCGAGGTTCTTTTGGAACCGGACAAAGCCACCCAGGGAAATTATGAAAAAAGGCAAACCGAATCGATTAATAGCCAGAATAAATTAAAACAATCTTTGGGAAATACCACCATTATGCACAACGGCAGAACCATTGAAGTCAACGCCAATATCGGGCACCCAGGTGACGTGCAAAGCGCTTTGGAAAACGGAGCCGATGGCATTGGGCTGTTTCGCAGTGAATTTTTATATATGGGACGAGACTCCCTGCCGACAGAAGACGAGCAGTTCGAAGCTTATCGGCAGGTATTGAAGAAAATGGGCAAAAAGCCGGTCATCGTGCGCACATTTGACATTGGTGCGGACAAAAAGGTGCCGTACCTTCATCTGCCGGAAGAAGAAAATCCTGCGCTTGGCTACCGTGCCATTCGCATTTGCCTGGACCAGACGGACTTATTCCGGACGCAGCTTCGGGCTTTGCTGCGCGCTTCCGCATTTGGCAATCTAAAAATCATGTTCCCAATGATTATTTCAACTGAGGAAATCAGAACGGCGAAAGCCATTTTAGAAGATATAAAATCGGACCTATCTGCCAAAAACATTGCGTTTGATACCGCAGTAAAGGTTGGAATTATGATTGAAACGCCGGCGGCGGCTGTGCTGAGCAGTGAACTGGCAAAAGAGTGTGATTTTTTCAGCATTGGTACCAACGATTTAACCCAGTATACGCTGGCAGCCGACCGGATGAATGGGAAAATTTCGAAACTGTACAACCAGCGCAATCCCGCTGTGCTGAAAATGATTGAAATGGCCGCCCAAAGTGCCCATCAGGCGGGAATACCCGTGGGCATCTGTGGGGAATCCGCCGCCGACCCCGCTTTAACGGAATTTTACTTAAAGCTCGGTATCGACGAATTATCCGTTGTTCCACCGTCTGTACTAAGCCTGAAAAGCGCTTTACAGCAAGCAATTCAATCTGAATCTGGAAAGGATTAAGTAAAATGACACTGTTTCACAAACACAAAAACGATGGCGTAATTGTTGCACCACAAACAGGGAAAATTGTTTCCCTAGCCGAAGTACCGGACGATATCTTCTCCGGCAAAGTTTTAGGCGACGGAATTGGAATCATTCCTTCCGACGGTAAAGTGCTTGCGCCAGTTTCCGGTAAAGTGGTGCAAATCGCCGACACCCTGCACGCCATCTGCCTGGAAAGTGATGACGGTCTTGAAATACTAATCCATCTGGGACTGGAGACCGTTCAGCTGAATGGGAAAGGGTTTACCTGCCATGTTAAAGAAGGCCAGCGGGTTTCCACAGGGGATTTACTGATGGACATGAATGTGGAAGAAATTAAACAGGCAGGTTACAATGTCGTTACACCGTGCATCATTACCAATATGGACGAGGTAAAAGACTTGACTACCTATGGCGGCAAAGCCGATGCAGGCAAAACTGTTATTATAAAATATTCTTTATAAGAGATAAAAGTCATTTGTGCTTAGCGAAGTATGGGGACCCCATTAAAAAATAGAAGACTTTTTCCGACCGTAGCGGCCGCAAGTGCGGAAAGCAGCGCTGATAAAGGAGTGAGTTGTGGAAAAATTAAGCCTGCAGCGAAAAGTGGATACTCTGTTTTATAGATGAAAAGGAGTGAAAGAGATGAGATTTGCATCTACAAAGGCGCTAAGTTTTCTGCTGACAGCCGGTATCGTTTTCTCTTCTATGCCGCTCACATTCAGTCCCTCAGCTCAGGCGGCTGAAACCAGCCATATTACGATGGCTGCTTCGGTCCCTTCGGGTCTGCAGGCCGACCTTACCTTTCCAGATTGGGCCGGTTATGTGGATGACACCCTTATTATGAATAACAAATATAGCTTCAAAGCCTATAAAGGCCAGGGCGAGCTTTATATCACATGCAATAACCTTAAGAGTGTCAAATTTTTCATTAACGGTAAACAGGTTGATATTTCGCAAGCATGTAACCATAACGGAAAGACTTATAAACTAGACATTTCAAAATGGACGGTGAATGGTATAAATACCATTCAAATTAATGGCTATACTCCGTCCACCGGAAAAATTAATGTAAAAATCCCCTACCCCATCGTAATAAATGGAACCGCCTCCAGCGTTGGCGTGGACCAGGATAAGTTAAACCTGATTGATACGATTATTAATAACGATATTAAATATGGTTTTACAAGCGCACAGCTGGCCATTATCAAAGACGGCGTAATGATTAAAAATACCGCATACGGCACGATAAATGCCTATCAACAGAACGGTACCAGAAAGACCAACTCACCGCGTGTTACCACAAACACGCTTTACGACCTTGCATCCAACACAAAGATGTACGCAACCAATTATGCTCTTCAGAAACTGGTTTATGAGGGAAAAATCGACATCAACGATAAAATCACAAAATATTTCCCCGAATTCAAGGACGGAGCAAATGACCCGATTCGAGGGAAAGAGCAGTTGACCTTGAAAGAACTCATGGAGCATCAGGGAGGTTTTCCGGCAGACCCGCAGTATTTCAATGACCACTACAATCAAGCCACACAGAAGTCCGATCCCAATGTAACAAATTCGCTTTTTTCACAGGATAAGAACACCACGATTCAAATGATTCTGAAGACTCCGCTTCAATATGAGCCAGGAACCAAGACCCAATATTCCGATGTGGATTATATGCTTCTTGGCCTTGTTGTGGAAAAAGTGACGGGTGAACCACTCGACCAATATGTAGAAAATAATATCTACAAACCATTAGGACTTTCCCATATCCTGTACAACCCATTGAAGAAGGGATTCAACGTAAACGACTGCGCAGCAACAGAATTGAATGGCAATACCCGCGACGGCGCCGTCAAGTTTGTGAATGTCCGAACGAACACCCTTCAAGGGCAGGTTCATGATGAAAAAGCTTTCTATTCCATGGGCGGCGTTTCAGGGCATGCCGGCTTATTCGCAAATGCCGGTGACCTTGCAAAGTTGTGCCAGGTAATGCTGAACGGCGGCGGCTACGGAGGGAATAAGCTTTTTGACAAAAATACCATCGATCAATTTACAAAGCGAAAAGATTCTCTTCCGACCTGGGGTCTCGGATGGTGGAGAGAAGGAGACAAAGGTCGCCCGTGGTATTTCGGAGTGGATTCTTCAAGTGACACCATCGGCCACCAGGGATGGACCGGTACCCTGACTATGATCGACCCGGAAAACGATCTGGTTATGGTGTTGCTGACCAATAAAATCAATTCTCCTCTGATTGACAATAAGACCAACCCAAATGATTTTCTTGGCAATAAATTTACAACCGCGACCTTAGGAACTATTTCAGAACTGATTTATGAAGGGATCGAGCATACCAGCGACAGCGCCGTGAATGCAAATATTGCAGAAATGGTAAGCGAAAAATTAAAACTCTATCAAAAAGAAACGGAGAAGTACGACGAGAAGGCAATTTTGCAGGCTACTTACCCGTTGGTTGACACCGCTATTACTCGTGCAGAACAGCATAAAACACCCGAAACGGTCAATTACGCGGAGCAAGCCATGTCCAAATTGCCCAAAGCAGCAGATGCCGCTGTAGTATCCCAGTTTAAAAAACGGCTTTCCGCTTTGGCAACTTATGAATGTGACACCATTCACGATTTGGAAGTGAACAAATTTTACACATTCAAAATTGTAAGTAAAAACGGCAAAGCGCCCACATTCGTCGTTGGAACCCCTGGCGTTTTCCAAAGCAAACTGATTAGGAAAAACGGCAATACCTATTTCTACAAAATTACCGTAATCGGAAAAGTAGGCGATTCTGCGGGAATTTATATCAACGGCAGCTCAAGATGTCTGACCGCAACCATAAAAGCGCGCTAATACGAATTTACTCTAAGATCTGTTGTAATTGTAAAAAGCGAATCTTGCAGCGAATAAATCAATATATGCTTTTAGAGTTTCCATTCCTCTAGGGCTAAAAAATACGGGAAAGTCTTTTCAGGCTTTCCCGTATTTTTGCTTTCCATACTGCGCTCTGGCCATTTTATCCCCTATTCAGATCGTTTCAAGAAAGACCAAGATTGTCCGTACCATCAAAGTTGCACTGGCTGTGGAAAAGCCTTGCATGAGACTGCTTTTGTATTTACGCAACTCAGGAGACTACTAAAGATGTTCTTCTACCTCTGTAAATATAAAAAGATATATGAAGTACGTTCCTTTATTGAGAGAGCAATTAAATGCTATAAGGAAGCAGGATTTATAATGAAGGATATATAAAAGATACACCAATTGGTTTTGGAGAATTTATTAGAATGGAATTTAGTTTTTAATTTCTAATACTCAAAATAGGTAAATCGAAGGAAGTCAAAATGGCTTCCCTTTAAATTTTTCAAAGAGGGTAGTTAAATATTGGTATGTTGTAATTTCCTATAATTTGATGGGTAAGACAGGGTGACCTTTACTTTATAAGAATACACAAAGGTGCTTTATGCTTTTATATCCAATCCTGAAGTTGTAGCTATTCCGCTACTTGGTACTGAGCCTACCTGCATCTCCGCTCTCGCGGCGACGTATGCCTCATGATAAATTGCCGTTGTTTCATCGTAAAACTCGCCTTCCGCCTGCGATTGGTGAGGAAGCCAGCCATTTCTGCAATCATAAGACAGGATTTCAGTTCCGCTATTGTCATAGATAGACATAGACACTCCATTTCGTGCGCCGACCTGTAACATTCCTATAAATGGAAGTCCTGAAAATTGAAAAAACGTGGTAAACCATTTGTGTATTTTGCGTTCATCAACATAGGAGTCATCAAAGAAATCAGCTTTGAACGGTTGGGCGATATATGCTGCGTTTTATATGCGTTGATATATGCTCCATATTGATCTCCCATATATACACCTTTTTTCGCACCTTCCCGTGCCATTTTCTGAATGTTTTCAACCACTTCATCCGGCAAGGAACTGGTATTTTTCTTCCCGAAAGTATTTTCAGTAGAAGTGGTTTGATCTGCTCTTACAGTAGTTTGGGAATTTAGGCGTGAGAAACCTCCCATGCTAAGAGAACTTATATTCATAATAGTGTCCTCCTATTATAAATTATTTTTCTATAAAAATATTATCGGCAGCTTCCGAAAAAACTGAATGTAGACCACAAATGGGAGGGACAACCTTTATAGCTTGTTCCTCCCACTATAGAACAAGATTACTCCAAAACGTATGAAATTGTCATCTGAGCGGATTTATAAGAAATACTACCAAAAGAGCGGAGATCCATCATACGATCTCCAGTAGGACGTGCAATATTTGTCCCATAAATGAGTGCTGTCTAATTTCCAGAGGCCTGTTGTTGTAAAAAATGAACGTCATCCGTCATACCGGACGATTTCCATGAAACATCGGCTGTTTTACCCATCGGGCTAGTTTTGGAAAACACATGATCGATTTCATTATCAGATGGCAAAGCGTGAACGAATAAATGGTCGGCTGCTACAACAGCAGCTTTCAGGGCTTCTTCGGAGTAGCTACTCGGCATTCTCATTGGTCTCCTCATTCAGAAATTGCTGGACTTTATCTTTCGCGCGCTCCAATCGCTTTCGCACAGTCGGTTCCGAGATTCCTAACATCGTTGCAATTTCTTCATTCAAAAACTCTAATAACAATATAACTCTTGGTTTTGTGACAATCCACATCCGAAATATTGTCTAAATGCTCAATGATTTTTACAAAAGTCTGTTCTATTGCGTCTTCCGACAGATAACCGTCCCTCAAAATTTGGTTGGCTACATAAAACATAAGCTTGCGATATTTCTCATATAACCGGGTGAAGTTGTTTTTGCCCTCGTCTGTCTCAAGCATAGACAGGAAAAAGATCAGCATGTTGTGCCCCCCGACAAGCGATACTAAAATTCTAATTTCTAAATGGTGCTCAGCTTTGTCCCGCTCACAATCGGGCAAGAGCAAGGATTGACCATTTTGGCCGGTTTGCTGACCCTGCTTGCATCCGCTTGTTTCATCCTTTTGGTTTCCGCAAAATGCCAGCATCCCACAACAGCATTGATTATCGCTGTTGCATTCTGCATCCTGCCCGCGATTCTGCATACCGTGTGGCATGGAAATACAGCCAACTTTGTAACCTGTGTGCTGCCGTCCGGCGGCGCGGGTATCTCTCGCAACTTTTTCACTTTGCTAAACCAGACTACGTTTATCCAGCTTGGTCCTTGGTACATTTGGTCTCCCTATCTTACAGTCTGAGCGGCCATTCTAGAGATTCCACTGTTTTTCATTTTTTCGATTCATGCGTATTGTAAGCATCAAATAACATAACGCAATGTTGATTCGCACCCGGCTTTCTTGCCGGGTGCTTTTTTCTTGAATTACAATGCCTAAAACCGGTTACAATAATGCCGGTTGAACCAAATCAAAACATTCCGGCGGGAGCTTGGGCACAGTTTTTTCACAAATATTTTCAATCATCTTAGAGAAAATATTTTTCTCATAAGCGCATTTTGATTATTTAAATTGAATTAGGAAATTACTATTGGTAATACTTCAACAATAAGCAAATCATTCCAATTAATTAATTAAGAAATATATACAAAAAAGCGCTTGACATTCAGTCGCTAACATGTTACTATTTAAGCACTGAACTAACATGTTAGTTATTCTTACCTGGGGTGTCATCTAAATTGTAGGGAGGATTTTTATGGTTAATGTTATCATTGGTATCATTATGGTACTATCCTTTTTTGGCATGATCTGGTATTGTGTAAAAGGATACAACCTAATGGTCGGGTTCTTTGTAATGTCTGTTTTCTGGGTTGCTCTTGCACTCATCGGCAATGCCATTGTGCCAACCGAGGCGATGAAAGACAAAACCGTTATTGACGTTTTAACGAACGTTTTTCAGACGGGTCCTGAAAACTACGGCAAATCCATACTGGTCAACGTATTCTTCGGCGCATTCTTCGGTAGAGTGCTGATGGATACCGGTATCGCGTCCACCTTGATTCGGAAAGTCGTGGAACTTGGCGGCGACAAACCACGCATTACAATGACACTGCTGTGCGTTGTGACTGCTCTGATCTTTACTTCCATGACCGGAATTGGCCCGGTAATTTCCATCGCAGTTATCGTTCTTCCGATTCTGCTTTCTTTGGGAATTTCGGCTCCTGTTGCATTGTTCTCTTTCATGGGTTCCATCATGGCCGGCATTTTCGCCAATATTGTCAACTTTAAACAATATCAGGCGATCTTCGCCACCGCAAACCCGGATTACGCCAGCTATGATTACAACTCCTACTTCAGCTTTGGCGTAATCGCAATGGTTGTGGCCCTTGTTGTTGTGCTGGTCGTTGCAAACATCAGCCTGAAGCGCAAGAAGGTCTCTCACGCATGGGCGGCTAGCGCAAACACAGAAGCCGTGGCAGATGCTCCGGCTATCTCCTGGATCTCCGTTCTTCTGCCTGTGATTCTAGTTGTGGCGTTCAATGTCCCGATTATTCTTGCGTTCGTTATTGCAGCGCTTTATGCACTGCTCACCTGCAGAAAACTGTCAGGCGGCTTCGGCGAAATCTGCCGCAACCTGGCAAAGCTTTTCGCAGACGGCGCTGTGGATGTCGCCCCGATGGTCGGCTTCCTGCTTACTCTTTCCATGTTCAACAATGCAGCAAACTTTACGGCTCCTTATTTCAAGACTTTGATCGGCGGATTCATTCCGACTTCTGCTCTGCTCATCTGCCTGATCTTTGCGATTTTGACTCCGCTTGGCTTCTTCCGTGGCCCCATGAACTTGGTAGGTTGCGGCGCCGCTATTCTTGCGGTTGTTGTAGGAATCGCCAGCTGGCCGGTTCAGTTCCTGTATCCCCTCTTCGCCGTTACCACCATTGCTCCTCAGCATCTTGACATTACACAGTCCTGGGTTGCATGGGGCTTCGGCTACACCAAGGTCAACACGAAGGACTACATGAAGATGTCTATTCCGACCGGCTGGATTGTCGGCGCGATTCTTTGCATCTCCGTCTTCTTCCTGTATGGCGGCCTGGTACACTAAAAGCTGATCTGATTAAGGTTTGCTTTTCCCTGAGTTCTGCACAGCGGAGCAGCGTGTTCTAAAAGCATAGGGTGTTCCTTGCGGAGCAGAACCCGGATTTTTGATTCAGTTGCTTGTTGAATCGGGTTTTGACTGAAATCCGATTCAAAATCACACGAGCAGGTTAAGACGAACCTTGTAGGATTCATCTAACCTGCTCGATTTACAAATGAAAGGAAACGAAGGAATTCAATGGGCAGATCCGTTAGAATGGGTATTGATGTCGGAGGCACTCATACCAAAGCAGTGGCCATCGACAATCAAACGCACGAAATCATTGGCAAATCATCCGTAAAGACCACCCACAGCGACCCCAGAGGTGTTGCGGCAGGTGTTGTTCAGTCCTTCATGAACTGTCTGAAAGAAAATAACATTAAGCCGGAAGAAGTTGTGTTCGTTGCGCACAGCACCACGCAGGCGACTAACGCATTAATCGAGGGCGACGTCGCCACCGTCGGCGTGGTTGGAATGGCAAAGGGCGGTTTTGAAAGTTTTCTTGCAAAACGTCAGACCCAGCTCGACAACATCGACCTTGGCAATAAAAAACAAATTAAGATTGTCAACAGTTTTATCAATACGAAGAAACTGACACCGGAAACAGCGGATCAGCTTGTGGAAGAGCTCAAAAAACGTGGGGCTCAGGTCATCGTATCCTCCATGGCATTCGGCGTAGACGACAACGGCCCCGAAAAGCTGGTACATGATGCCGCGGAGAAAAAGGGCATGCCCACCACGATTGCGTCTGATATTACCAAACTGTACGGTCTGACCCGCAGAACCCGCACCGCCGCAATCAACGCGAGCATTCTGCCAAAGATGCTGGACACTGCGAATTCCACGGAAGCATCCGTGCGCGAAGCCGGCGTAAACGTGCCGCTGATGATCATGCGCGGCGACGGCGGCGTTATGGAAATCAACGAAATGAAAAAGCGTCCCGTGCTCACCATGCTTTCCGGACCTGCTGCCTCGGTCATGGGTTCTTTGATGTACCTGCGCGCTTCCAATGGTGTTTATTTTGAAGTTGGCGGCACCACGACAAACATCGGCGTAATTAAAAACGGGCGTCCCGCCATCGACTATTCCATCGTCGGCGGCCACCCCACTTACATCAGCTCCCTCGACGTACGCGTGCTTGGTGTGGCAGGCGGCTCCATGGTTCGTGCAAACAAGGACGGCATCATTGACGTTGGCCCGCGTTCAGCACATATCGCCGGTCTGGAATATTCGGTTTACAGCGACCCGAATAAAATTGTCGGGCCAAAAGTGGAATTCTTCTCCCCGAGGCCGGGCGACCCCAGCGACTATGTTGCGATTCGTCTGGAAAACGGCGAGCGCGTGACAATTACCAACTCCTGCGCAGCCAACGTGCTGGGCCTTGTGAAGCCGGAGCATTTCTCTTACGGAAATGTGGAAGCTGCCAAAAAGGCCATGAAGGCATTGGCAGATTACTGCGGAACCACCGTGGAAGACATCGCCAAGCAGATCATGGAGAAATCTTACGCAAAGATTGAACCGGTAATTTTGGGTCTTGCCGAAAAATACAAGCTGGAAAAGGACCAGATTTCTCTGGTAGGCGTCGGTGGTGGCGCATCTTCCCTGATTATCTATTTCGCGGAGAAAATGGGGCTGAAATACAGTATCCCGGAAAATGCAGAAGTCATTTCCTCCATTGGTGTTGCTCTGGCCATGGTGCGTGACGTAGTAGAACGTATTATCCCTTCGCCCAGTCAGGACGACATTCGTTCCATTAAGACCGAAGCTATGAACAAGGCCATTGAAAGCGGCGCTTCTCCGGAATCGGTAGAAATTCACATTGAAATCGATCCGCAGACCTCAAAGGTAACCGCAATCGCCACCGGTTCGACCGAAGTAAAAACCACAGACCTGCTGAAGGAATGCGACGTAGAAGAAGCCAGAGAACTGGCTGCTGAAGACATGCGCATCAGCAAAGACAAAACCGAGCTTCTGGAAGAATCCGCATACTTCTACGTCTTTGGTGAAAAGCCGGAACGTGCTGGCTCCCCGGTCGCCGTTCGTATTCTGGACAAAAAGGGATTTATCAAGGTTCAGCGCGGGCATGCCAAAGTTCTGAAAACCACGGCAAAAGACTACCTGGAAGCCGTGAAAAAGCTGTGGGACGACATGGCCGTTTACCAATCCGAACTGATTGCCCGGCCGGATTACTACCTGTGCCTGGGCGCCAGAGTAATGGACTTTACCGCGATAGATTTCAAACAGTTGGAGCTGCTGATGGGAATTGAGGTTTCCATGATGGACCCGGATACCGAAGTCATTGTGGTAGCCGCAAACATGAAGCAGAACTAAGCCGCGGTTCCGTTTTGGCGGCGGGCCGCCATTCCAAAAGAAAAGCGAGATATCAATGAACAGTAACCGTATTTCCCTCAATCAGATGATCACGGATTTGCTCCAAATCGATGATGTAAGCTGGGGTTATTACGCTTTTACCAGGGAACTGCTTCGCGACCGCATTTCCGACAACCAAAAAAGAGAAATGATTCTTCGCTCAATTCAATGTGGAGAGGCGTATGCCGACCGTGTTATTCAAGAAACCGGCCGGGATACGCCCCGCGGAATTGCGGAATATTTTCAGCTGCGGGTAGAATCCAGCAATCTTACCATGACGGGCAAGCGCGCTCTGTTTGCCCAGTACACTCCGCCGGATCTGATTGAAATCCTGTCGGAACCGATTGAAAAGTACCGAGCTGTTCTTGCCGGACTTTCCCAAGAGGAAGCCGCCCTGCTACCCAAAGCGGAGGAGCTTTCGGATATTCTGCTTGGGCACGAACTCTTTCATTTTTTGGAAGACCGGCATGAAAATGAAATTTACACTAGAACAGAAAAAATTCTGTTATGGCGTATTTTCGGTTTTCGTAATTACTCCAGCATTTCTGTATTGGGTGAAATTGCTGGAATGGCTTTTTCAAAAAAGCTAAACCATCTACCCTATTCCCCGTTCTTACTTGATGTTTTGCTATATTTTGGTTATAATCCAGAAGGAGCAAAAAGCATTTACCAAAGCGTTATAGATATTGGAGTAGAAGGACTTGGTGAAAAATGTCTCAAAGCGAATCACTGAATGATTTAACTTACCATAGAATCTGGAACGACATTATGGATTTAACGCTAGAACCGGGTTCAACCGTCAGCGTCCAGAAGCTGGCGGACTTATACGGAGTGAGTCGCACTCCGGCCCGGGAAGCGGTGATTCGCCTGCAAAGAGCAGACTTGGTGAAAATTTTTCCGCAGGCAAAAACGATGATTTCCAAAATTAACTTGGCGCGGATTGAGCAGGAACAGTTTATTCGAAAATCACTGGAACTGGCTCTTGTGGATGATTTTCTTAAGAACTGCAGCCCTCTGGTCATCGACGCCATGGAATACGTGATTTCGGTTCAAAAAAAGTATGTAAAATCGGGAAAATACAAAGAATTAATGGCAGCCGACAACAACTTTCATCGGATTATATTTGAAACTGCGGGACAGAATCTTGCGTGGAACACTATTAACGATGTGCTTTCGCATTATAATCGATTAAGAATGTTATCGAACAAAATCGAAGGCATTGACCAAAATATTATAAACGAGCACGAGAGTATTGTAACGGCTGTAAAAAACCGGAACGCGGGAGAAATGCGCGTCACTTTGACCGTACATCTTGAGAAGGTGCACAGTCAGCTTGGCAGTCTTCAGGAGCAATATTCCGGATATTTTGAGGATCAAAAAGAAGAAAGGTGAAAAATATGCAGATGACCATGAGATGGTACGGCAGCAAATATGATACCGTCACCTTATCGCAAATCAGACAAACCGCCTATGTAAAAGGGATTATTACAACGCTTTACAATAAACTTCCGGGTGAAGTCTGGGAAAAGGAAGAAATCCTTGCGCTGAAGAAGGAAGTAGAAGACGCCGGACTGAGCTTTGCCGGTATTGAAAGTGTTAACGTCAGCGACGCCATTAAGGTTGGCTCTGAAAACCGCGACAAGGACATTGAAGCTTATATTGAAACGCTGAAAAACCTTGGCGAAGCGGGCATCCACATGGTCTGCTACAACTTTATGCCGGTGTTTGACTGGACCCGCACGGAACTGGCCAGAAAGCGCCCTGACGGTTCCACAGTAATGGCGTACAGTCAAAAAGCGGTAGACAAAATCAATCCGCTCGAAATGTTCGAGTCTATATCCGGCGATATGAACGGCACGGTTATGCCGGGCTGGGAACCGGAGCGTATGGCAAAGGTAAAAGAACTGTTTGAACTTTACAAAGACATTGACGAGGAAAAGCTGTTCGCAAACCTGACCTATTTCCTGAACGCCATTATGCCGGTCTGTGACAAATACGACATTAATATGGCGATTCACCCAGATGACCCGGCGTGGAATGTTTTCGGACTGCCTCGTATCATCAACAGCAAGGAAAATCTGCTTCGCTTAATCAAAGCAGTGGACAATCCCCATAACGGCATTACATTCTGCACTGGCTCGTTCGGCACCAGCCTGAAAAACAAGCTGCCCGAAACGATTTACGCTCTGAAGGGAAGAATCCACTTCGCGCATGTCCGCAACCTGCAGTTTAACGACGGCGAACGTGACTTTGAGGAATCTGCACACCTTTCCTCCGACGGAACCTTTGATATGCATGCCATTATGAAGGCCCTGTACGACATCGGATTTGACGGACCGATCCGCCCCGACCACGGCCGCATGATTTGGGATGAGGTTGCCATGCCGGGTTACGGCCTGTATGACCGTGCGCTCGGCGCCGCTTACCTGTGCGGACTGTGGGAAGCCATTGTAAAGGAAAACAGCTGAGCAAACTCGTTGCTTAACACATCATCATTCAGAAATACGGAGGCACGTTATGAAACTGAATCGAGCTGGTTTACAGGAGAAGAGCGCATGGGCCGCTGCGGGCGTTGCCTTACCGCAGTTTGACCTAGACGCTATGGTACGCAGCACGAAAGACGCACCGATCTGGGTGCATTTCGGCGCGGGCAATATTTTCCGTGGATTCATCGCCCGGCTGCAGCAGCAGCTGTTAAATCAAGGACTTTCCGACAAAGGCATCATCGCGGCATCATCCTTTGATTATGAAATTCTGAAATGCATTTATGAACCGCACGATAACCTTACTCTGGTGGTCAGCCTGAAGCCCGACGGGACCACAGACCGTGAAATTGTGGCGAGTGTTGCCGATCGCGTCTGGGCGGACAACTCCGTTCCGGAAGAGATGGCAAAGCTAACCGCCATTTTTGAAAACCCCTCTCTGCAGATGGTGAGCTTTACCATTACAGAAAAAGGATATGCACTGAAAAACCTGCAGGGCGAATATTTCCCCGTTGTGCAGGATGACATTAAAAACGGTCCCTCCAGCGCTCATCACGCTATGAGCATTCTTACCGAACTCATGCTGGCCCGCTACCGTGCAGGGGCAAAGCCGATTGCTTTGGTCAGCATGGACAACTGCAGTCAAAACGGAGAAAAGCTGCGCTCTTCCGTCGTTACGATTACGGAGGAATGGCATAAACGCGGGTTTGTGGACGATGGATTTGTCGCCTATATCAACGACGAAACAAAGGTTGCATTCCCGTGGAGCATGATTGATAAAATTACGCCGCGCCCGTCCGAAGCGGTGGAAAAATCCCTGACACAAGCCGGAATTGAAGAGATGACACCGATTATTACCGGCAAAAGAACGTTTATCGCCCCATTTGTTAATACCGAAATTCCGCAGTATCTGGTCATTGAAGACCGCTTTCCGAACGGCCGTCCTCCCCTGGAAAAAGCGGGCGTCTATTTCACTGACCGGGAAACCGTCAATAAGACCGAGCGCATGAAGGTCATGACCTGTCTGAACCCGCTCCATACAGCACTTGCTGTTTATGGATGCATGTTGGGTTATCAGAGCATTGCGGAAGAAATGAAAGACAACGACCTGAAAGAACTGGTCTCCCGCATCGGCTACCAGGAGGGTATGCCCGTTGTAGTACACCCTGGCATTTTGAATCCGATGGACTTCATTCATGAGGTAATCGACCAGCGTCTGCCGAATCCCTTTATTCCGGATACTCCCCAGCGTATTGCGACCGACACCAGCCAAAAGATTCCGATCCGCTTCGGTGAAACAATTAAAGCCTACCTTTCACGGAGCGATCTGGATGTAACCAGCCTTACCTTTATTCCCCTTGCCATTGCCGGATGGCTGCGCTACCTTCTTGGGGTTGATGACCAGAATCAACCGATGGCGGTAAGCAGCGACCCAATGCTGGAGGAACTTCAGTCCCAGCTTTCCGGCGTAACCGTTGGCAAACCGGAAACGTACGATGGTCAGCTGAAACCGATTCTTTCCAACCCGGTTTTGTTTGGCACCGACCTTTGTGCCGCCGGGCTGTCCGATAAAATTGAAACCATGTTCCAAGAAATGCTTGCAGGCCCCGGCGCAGTACGAGCAACCCTGCAAAAGTATTTGAAAAAAGCAGATTGAAAAAACAACGGAATCCGGTTTTGCAGAACGGTGCAGATAAATAAATGCAGCTGCATAAAATGGTAATGATCTGTTGAAATATTCCGAGTTACGCTATAAAATAATGATGAGTTTTCAAAATTAAGGAAATTATGGAAGAAAACCATGGAGCGATCATATGAAACTTCTTCTATTATCCACAGCAACAGGGGAAGGCCATAATTCTGCTGCAGCTGCTTTACAGGAAGCTTTAAAGCCATACGGCGAAGCGGTTATTATGGATGTGCTGAAATCAGGAAAAAGAGATGCTTCCTCCAAAGTATCCCGGCTGTATACCCGGCTGACTCTATCGCTCCCAGGCTTTTTCGGATTCTTATATCATATGGGTGAGTGGGTCAGCTCCAGCCGGCGGCGTTCACCGATTTACTACCTGAATTCCCTGTATGCGGGCAGCCTGTACCAAAAAATCCAGCTTCTTCAGCCGGACGGTATTATTTGCACCCATATTTTCGGCGCTCAGGCAATCACGCACCTTCGCGAAAAATACGGTCTGCACATTCCTTGCGTAGGCATTATGACGGATTACACCTGCAGCCCTTTCTGGGAAGAAACCAGATTGGATTCCTACATCATTCCTGCCAAAGCGCTGATGGATGAATTTGTGCAAAAGGGGATTCCAAAGGAAAAGCTGATTCCACTCGGCATTCCTGTGCGGAAAGCCTTCCGCACAGAGGGTGATAAGGAAGAAGCCCGCCGCAGACTGGGGCTGTGCGGTACAAAGCATCTGTTCGTTGTAACCGGTGGAAGCATGGGATATGGAGATATTAAAACGCTCGTTCTTTCGCTGATTTCGCAAATGCCGGACGCGCAGGTGGCGGTGCTTTGCGGAAGAAATGAAGTGCTGTATCAAAAGTTAAGCGGAATGGAAAGGGTTCGTCCGTTCGGTTATACCGACCAAGTCGACGTGTTTATGGATGCCGCAGACGTACTTTTAACGAAATCGGGCGGCCTTACCACCAGCGAGGCACTGGCAAAGCGCGTGCCGTTGGTGCTCACCCACCCCATTCCCGGCTGTGAACAAAAAAATACTGCTTTTCTCTGCTCACTTGGTGCGGCGGTAACGGCCGACAGCGCCGACGACGCGGCGCGAGCCGCCTTGAAGCTTGCAACGGACCCCGAAGCAGCCCGCCGGATGCTGGAACGGCAGCGCACATATTTTAAACGGGAAAGTACCGAAAAAATCGCAGAATATCTGGTTCATCTGGTGCGCAGCAGTACCCAGCAGCATATGGAAATCACCGTTCAACAGAAAAGCAGCAAAAACTTGTGTAACTAACAACTGGAAAGAGGGGGAATTGCGGTTTGTTGCTTCAAACTCTGGTTATGACCGTTATCGGCTTTTTTTGCGGCTCCCTGATGAATTCCTATTACATTCCGAAACTTGTCAAGAATGTTGATGTAACGAAGTTTGTCGGCAGCGATGGAAATCCTGGCAGCGCCAATGCCATTCAGGCGGCCGGCGCAAAAATCGGCTTTCTTTGCATGGCACTGGATGTTTTGAAGGCGTTTCTGCCGGTCTTTTTCTCCATCCACTATGTTGGAATCAGCGACCTTTCTTTGGTCCCGGTTATGGCGGCTCCGGTATTCGGGCATGCCTTTTCGCCTTTCTTAAAATGGAACGGCGGCAAAGCGATTTCCACCGCCTTTGGTTCCCTGCTTGCTGCATTCCCATTAAGCCAGTTTGTGCTTGTTCTTGCGCTTATTCTGGCATTTTATAAGTTTGTGGTTGTGGTCAGTCCGGACTCCACCGGGGTAATTGTCGGGTTTTGCACCGCGGTGATTGCCGCAGTGCTGTTCGAACCGCTTTTCTGCATCAAACTGGCGGTCATCCTCATTAGTGCCGTTGTCATCTTCAAGGTACTAAGAAATCCAAACCCGGGAACGCGCAGCATTCGGTTCTGGCGGTTTTCCTTATCGTTCGAAACCCAGGGTCTTCGGTTTCGCCGAATATAACTTTCACAAATGGGGGTGGAGATTCCAGCGCGGAACATCAAGTGCACGGTTGCAGACCCCCATTCAAAAACGGATTCTTCAAAAATGATGAATAAAAAACGCCTCACAAACCGTGAGGCGTTTTTTATAAGAACATGCTCCGAGAGCACGCTCTTCTTTACTTCTTATCCTCATTCCGCGGAGCTTCTTTTTTCATGGCACGTGTGCTGCTGAGCCACGGGGCAAGCATAATGCCCAGCTGAATTAAAAGAATCACAACCAAAAGCACCATTAAATAAAAGGGCATTTGGTTTCCAATAATATATATGTTGCGCGTGCCAGCCCCGTTTGCGGCAAGCAGCTGTGTGCTGTTTGACCCGCTGGTTGCAATTTGAACCGGGCTTTGCGTTTCTTCCGCTTTGGTACTTCCGGTGGTACCTTTCACACCGCCCGTTCCCGACCGGGAAAAAGAACTTTTGCTGTTGTTCCCGCCGTTTTTGTTCTGTGACCGTTTCTCCTCTTGCGTAGCTGTAGCCACGGGTGATTTTTCCGTTTCGTTGTCCACCGCGGCGTTTCGATGCACCGTGACCGCGTATTGCACCTTAGCCTTTTTATTTTTGGAGGTAACGGTTGCAAGAATGACCGTATCGCTCCCAGCTTTGCCCAGCGTTCTGCGGTTAATGGAAACGGTTCCGCCGTCGCCCGCCGATGCCTGAAATTCAACAGATTGCACCTCCGCTCCGACCGTCATCCGGTACTGAAACTCATCGGGAGAGAATTCCGGCACTAGGGAACCCGTTAACGGTTTTAACGCTGTCAAATAGGCGTTGCCGGACAAATCCGTTTCGGGATTGATTTTCAATGTCAGATTTTCGTCATAGCTGAGATTTAACTGCTGTGCCTGATAATTACAGATTTGGTCGATGTGCGCACCGATGACCGTTTTACCTAAGTCTGCCGTATCGCACACCTTAAAAACAAAGGAAATAATGTTGCCAGAAAGAACTGGGGCAGCCTTTTGGCCAACATTGCAGACATACACACTGCAGATTGGGTTGCTGTCACTGTTTGTCATTAAGGTTCCCGTTTTAATTTGGGAAGAAGTTTCCGTTCCAACAAAACTAAGCACAGAAGAATCGTAATCCATTCTCATGCGGAACGCGGCGGCGGTATCCGGCACCGGGTTTGCGCTGACGTACACTTTAACCAGGCCGTCCGGCGGAACGTTGTCCTTGTCCAGATGAAAGGTAAAATACGGAACGGTTTCCGCGTGTGCGGGTTGGGAAAATATGAAACAGAACAATATAACTGGCAACAGCACAAGGGAATAAATACTCGCCCTTCTTCTTTTTCTCATTCACTGGCACCCCTTCTCCGCAAGCCGACAAATCCGTTTTCGTCCCGCGGTTGGCTGGAATAACCGATTTTTACAAAAATCAGCTTTGCCGGATGACAAAGCTGATTTCGGGTATTCGTATTGATTTGAGACGCAAACGCGGCATATTTTCGTCAGGCGGTAACCGTCTGTCCGACCTCGCTGCCGCGCAGGTCACGAAGCCTCTTTTTGCGGAGAACCTGCAGACGGAACCGGTTATACCGCTGTATCACAGCAAAGGGCATATTGCCCAGCAAAATGAACAGGGAAAAAATCACACCCACCAAAAGGGGATTGATGATTAGAACCACCACGGCGCAGATGCAGTTTTTCATGTGCATCCACTCCCCCCGGCAGGTTTCCACAATAAATGCGTCAATATATTCCACGGAAAGATCCGTAAAATGTGCTTTGGAAAAGCCTTCCTTACCAATGTACTGGGGGACGCGATCCTTCCATTCCTGAATTTTCAGCTTTTCCCGATACCAACGGCCGCCATGCTCCCATTCCCTAGGTGCAAAACGTTCTTTTGCAGGATCAAATTTCGCATTTGGCATTTTGACGCATGCTAAAAAGATTACAATATGCCATAGTCCGATGATAAGCAGATTCCATCCAAGCATACTGATGAACGATTCATTCTTCAGCATATCGACCCCTCCTTGCGAAAAATATATCGTTATCACTTGATAAATATGTTTTCCAGAATGTTAATATTATAATACAATTCATGGGAGTGTTCAAGATGAAAGCTTTATTCATAGGCGGAACCGGCACAATCAGCTCCGCAGCGGCCGCCCTCGCGGTAAAAAACGGAGTGGAACTAACCCTTTTAAACCGCGGCAGCCATCCGGAACTGGTACCGCAGGGAGCGGAACTTTTGCAGGCCGATATCAACGACGAAGATTCCGTGTACAAACTGCTTCAGGGCCGGAAGTTCGACGTGGTTGCAGACTTCATCGCGTATCTTCCTGCTCATGTGGAACGGGATATCCGGCTGTTTTCCGGCAAAACAAATCAATATATTTTTATCAGTTCAGCCTCTGCTTATCAAAAACCTGCTTCCAATTTTCTCATCACGGAAAGCACGCCGCTGTGCAACCCCTACTGGCAGTATTCCCGCAATAAGATTGCCTGTGAGGAAATTTTGATGCTTGCGTACCGCAGCGACAATTTCCCGGTAACCATTATACGCCCCAGTCACACTTATGGCGACACCAAAGTGCCCGTGGCCATTAGCGGAAGTAAAGGCAGCTGGCAGGTGTTGGAACGCATGCGCGCGGGCAAGCCGATTATTGTGCATGGGGACGGCCTTTCCCTTTGGGTTTTAACCCACAACACCGATTTTGCAAAAGGGTTTGTCGGTTTAATGGACAACCCCCATGCCATTGGGGAAGCTGTGCATATCACCAGTGATGAGGTTCTCACGTGGAATGCGATTTACCGCACGATTGGAAAGGCACTCGACGTGGAACCGAATCTGGTGCACATCCCGTCGGAGTTTTTGGCAGCATACAATCCGGAGTTTCTTGGCGGGCTGCTGGGGGACAAGTCCAATTCCGTCGTATTTGACAATACAAAAATCAAAACGCTGGTTCCCGGCTTCTGCGCGCAGGTGCGTTTTGACCAGGGTATCCGGCATACCGTCGACTTCCTGCTAAGCCACCCGGAATACCAGGTCCCCGACCCGGAATTCGACACCTGGTGTGACAAGGTCATTTCTGCCTACTGCTCTGGAATGCTGAAATCCTTCTGATGCTTTGAGACGGGTACGCAGAAACTAGGCCTCGGATAAAAATGAGTGGAAAACCGCTTAGGTCGAATTGTTTCTAGCTTTACATCACCTATCCTTGCCACTTCCTAAAACATAAGAGCAGCCGATTGGCTGCTCTTATGTTTTGATTTTTAATCTCTTATCATCAATAAAAGGTATATAAAGATTTATACGGATTTTTGGAGTTTGGCGTCAGGAGGAAAAACGGTTTGGAAAGGACCTCCTCTTTGCTTACGGCAAAGTGACCACAGAACTCTTCTAGAAAACCATCAATCGCCGCCATCTCTTCTTGTGTGGCTGGTTTTGCCTCCACCTGCTTTGGCAGGTCTTCCGGCAGTGCCACTGCGCGCAGGTACATTCTGCCGCCGTGCATTCCGGTTCCGCACATGTTGCCGACCGGAACTTTCTTGCCGGAATTCAGCCCCAATACGATAATCGTGCCGCCTGCCTGATATTCGCCGAGGAAGCTGCCCGCCTCACCTCCGATGACAATCAGCGGCTGCTGTGCTTTGTACGCTTTCATATGAATACCGGCACGGTACCCAGCGTTGCCCTTTACAAAAATCTTTCCGCCGCGCATGGCGTACCCGGTTGCATCCCCGCTGGAACCGTGAATAACAATAGTACCGTCGTTCATGGTGTCGCCCGTCGCATCCTGTGCGTTGCCGTTTACGGTAATAGAACCGCCATACAGATAACAGCCGAGGTCGTTTCCCGGCACGCCGTTGATGGTTACGTTTTTGCCACGCATACCCGCGCCGATGTAGCGCTGACCGACGCAGTTGTCGATGATAATCTCCTGCTCCCCGGCGGCACGCACTTCGTCATTCAGGTCTTTAAAATATTTTCCGGCTGCGTTGATCCTCATGCCTTGGCACCTCCCAGTTTCACTGCCCGTTCCGGAGCGGCAAACGCCATTAACTGCGGGCGCTCCCGAATCAGTTCAAAGTCCACGGTGTCGAGTGGCGTTTTTTCCCGAATCAGCGAGGTGTAAATTCCCGCCCGGGCAATTTCCCCGATTAAAATAAAGCCCTTCAGTAAATTGTCTTTGGTTATCAATTTTTTATAGGTATCTTCGGTCCGGGTCACATAAGCCTCGCCCGCATAGCTGCCTGCGGTAATAACATGAAGGTCAAAAAAACCGATGGCATTCATGGGAATCGCCTTGTCGTAAAGCTGATTGCCACCCGCCATGTCAATTCCAGCGGTTTCACCCTGCATGTAAGCGTTCGGCCAGAGCGCCAGCACGCGGTACTGGTCCTCCGTAATGTCATAGCTTTCGCTGCAGTCGCCAGCTGCGTATATGCCGTCCAGATTGGTTCTGCAATGTTCGTCGGAAACGATTCCGCGGTTCACCTTGCAGCCGATTTCTGCCGCAAGCGCGGTGTTCGGGCGAACCCCAACCGCAAGGACAAGAACGTCGAACTCTACGGTTTCGCCGTTTTTCAGTTCCGCTTTCTCCGCGTCAAACCTTGCCACGCTGGTGCCCAAATGAAAGGTGATTCCCTGCTTTTCAATGTGCTTTTGCACCATGTCGGAGCCTTCTTCGTCCAGAATGCTGGGCAGGATGCGGGGCGCAAGGTCCACCACCGTAAGCTCCCGTACTTTTCCGCGGATGCCTTCCGCGCATTTCAGACCGATTAAGCCGGCGCCTACGATTAATACCCGGCTTTGCGGTCCGATGGCCTCTTCCAGCGCCATCGCATCGTCCAGTTTCATAAAGCTGAACTTCTTTGGAACGGTGTCCAACCCTTCCATCGGCGGTACAAACGGTGAGGAGCCCGTGGCGAAAAGCAATTTATCGAAGGCAACACTGCTTCCGTTGTTCAGCACCACTTTTTTCGCTTCGTAATCCACCTTTTCGGCGGTCACCCCAAGGAGGGCGGTTACCGAATTCTTCTCGTAAAAATCATCCGGACGGTATTTCATTTTCTCTCGGTCCGTTTTGCCGTAAAGCAGATAGGAAATCAGCGGACGGGAATAAACATGGTGCGGCTCGTCGGAAATTATCGTAATGCTGCCCGTTTTGTCAATGGAGCGGATGCCCTCCACACAGCCAACCGCCGCCGCGGAATTGCCGATAATCACGTAGTTCATTTCGTTCACCTCTCCTCAAATACAATCGCGCGGTTCGGGCATCCCTTCACGCAGGCCGGTTCCCCGGAGGAATTGTTCGTACACAGTTCACATTTCTGCACCACGCCGCCGGTCGGCCCCGGCATGACCGCACCGTACGGGCAAACCAGAATGCAGGTGTAGCACCCCACGCATTTGTCCTGATCGACGTGAATCACGCCATCCTGCACGCTGAGCGCACCGGTAATGCAGCTTTTTACACAGAGGGGTTCCTCGCAGTGTCGGCAGTTCACGGCAAAGTTGATGCCATTGCCTTGTTCAATCTGAATCCGGGGATAAATCTGCACATCCTTTAACGCTTTCACCATATCGTCGCAGCCGGAATTTGCAAAAGCACAGTTGTATTCGCAAAGATGGCACCCAAGGCACCATTTTTCATTTACATAAACACGTTTCATCGCTTATTCCCCCGCATGCTTAATGCCCAAAATCTCAAGCTCTTTCTCGTTCAGCCCGACTCCGCGCAGCATCAGGCGGTTACCCCGGAGCGCTTCAATCGAGTTGATTCCCATGCCTCCCATCATTTCCATAATTTCATGCTGCCATGCAGAAACAAGGTTGACCAGGCGTTTAGAGCCGATATCCGGATTGAGCCGCTTCACAAGGTCCGGGCGCTGGGTCGCGATGCCCCAGTTGCACTTGCCGCTTTGGCAGGTGCGGCACAGGTGGCAGCCGAGCGCCAGCAGTGCCGCGGTACCGATGTAAACCGCGTCCGCTCCGAGCGCGATGGCCTTGACAATATCTGCCGAATTGCGGATACTGCCGCCAACCACAATGGAAACATTGTTGCGGATGCGCTCCTGACGAAGGCGTTCGTCCACCGCCGCGAGCGCAAGTTCAATGGGAATACCGACATTGTCGCGGATACGGGTCGGCGCCGCGCCGGTGCCGCCGCGGTAACCGTCGATGGCGATGATATCTGCACCGCTGCGGGCAATGCCGCTGGCAATGGCCGCCACATTATGCACCGCTGCAATTTTTACAATAATCGGCTTTTTATAATTGGTCGCCTCTTTCAAGGAATAAACCAGCTGGCGAAGGTCTTCAATCGAATAAATATCGTGATGCGGGGCGGGTGAAATCGCGTCCGAACCCTCGGGAATCATTCTGGTGCGGGAAACGTCGCCAACGATTTTCTCCCCCGGAAGGTGGCCGCCGATGCCCGGTTTTGCGCCCTGACCGATTTTAATTTCGATCGCCGCCCCGGCTTCCAAATAATCCTTATGAACGCCGAAACGTCCAGACGCAACCTGAACAATGGTGTGGGGGCCGTACTGGTAAAAATCTTCGTGCAGGCCGCCCTCTCCGGTGTTATAATAGGTTCCCAGTTCCCGCGCGGCGCGGGCAAGGCTTTCATGGGCGTTGTAGCTGATGGAGCCGTAGCTCATGGCCGAAAACAGAACCGGAACGGAAAGCTCCAGGTTCGGGGGCAGGTTGTCGGTCACCAGGCTGCCGTCTGCGTCGCGCTCCAGCTTTTCCGGGCGCTTGCCCAGAAATGTGCGGGTTTCCATTGGTTCACGCAGCGGGTCGATGGACGGGTTTGTCACCTGGGAGGCGTTGATGAGGATTTTATCCCAATAAATCGGATACGGCTGTGGATTTCCCATGGAGGAAAGGAGCATGCCGCCCGTTCCCGCTTGACGGAACACCTCGCCGATAGCCTCGTTGGTCCAGTTGGCATTGATTTTAAAAGTATCATCCGTTTTTACAATTTTCAGTGCGTGGGTCGGGCAGAGCGCGACGCAGCGGTGGCAGTTGACGCATTTGCTGTCATCGCTCTTCATGACCTTCCATTCCGAGTCATAGGAATGCACCTCGTTCGCGCACTGGCGTTCACATACACGGCAGGCGATGCACCGCTGCGGATTGCGGACCACTTCGTAATCCGGAGATAAATAGTCGATGCCCATTATGCATCCACCCCCTCGTTCAGAGTCACTATGACCGGTTCCCCGCCCTGCGGCGCCCGGAAATGCTCAATATTCGGTTCTATCGTCTGAATGGCGCATTCTTCGCTGGCCACATAGAACATGTCGCCCTTTTCCCCAATAACCATGGAACGCAGCTTCAGGCGGTCGTTCAATGCCATTAATCCGCCGGTAAACCCAAGCAGAATGGAAAACGGCCCGGTAATCAACAGACTAGAAAAAACATTGCGCAGATAGGTCAGCTTTTTCTGCTGCTCTGGGGGCAGGCGGTCGATTTCGCTCCAAAACGGTGCGGCAATGACCTGCGCCGCCTCCTTTAGGCTGAGGTGCTGCTTGCGGTTGAGAAAATCAATAATATAGGTAATGACTTCCGTATCGGTCAGCAGTGTGCATTTGTACCCGAACATTTCAATAAAACGGCGGTTCGCGTCATAAGAGGAAATTTCCCCGTTATGTACAATGGAATAATCCAGCATAGAAAACGGATGCGCCCCGCCCCACCAACCGGGTGTATTGGTCGGGTAGCGGCCGTGCGCCGTCCAGCAGTAGCCTTCGTAGTCTTCCAGACGGTAATAGCGACCGACATCCTCCGGAAAGCCGACAGCCTTAAACACACCCATGTTTTTGCCGCTGGAAAAAACATAAGCGCCCTTAATCTCTGTATTCACCTTGGTAACAAACCGTGCGACAAATTCTTTCTCGTCCAATCGGGTGTCTTTTAAAAGCTTTTCAAAGGGAAGGCCAAAGTAACGCCAAATTAAGGGTTCGTCAGTAATCTCGGGCATTTCCCTGGTTGGAATTTTTTCCGCTATGGTCACGTCGAAATTCGCCATAATCACTTTTTCGCATTCTTCCTTGGCCCGAACACTGTCATAAAATACATGGAACGCATAAAGATCCCTGCTGCGGGGATAAATCCCGTAAGCTGCAAAACCGCCGCCAAGGCCATTGCTTCGGTCATGCATGGTGGAAATGGATTGGATGATGGGCTCCCCGTTCATCCTCTTTCCGCTGCGCGAAAAAATACCGGATATCGCACAGCCCGAAGGAATCCGAATTGCTCCCTCTTTTTGCATAATTAGACGGACCTCCCTGCAATAATATGGAAAGATGCACATGCTTTTCCCCCATGTGCGGTCAACCTGTTTTTTAACTCTGGGAGTCAGCATAACTTACAAAAGTAAGTTTGTGCTTCCTTATAGTATATTTTTTAAAGTTCTCTGTCAATAGTTTTAAATTAAAATTTTGCATAATTAATGTAATTAACTTGCACAGTCCAGAAATTTTACTATAAACGGTTAACTTTTTAAAGTTTTTTGCATAAAATATTATCAAATCCTGCAAAAACAAATTTCGGTATTGACTTTTGTCCGAAGTTGTCATATAATAACAGCATTACAGCAAAGGCGCTGTAGGGGTTACCCCTACAGCGCCTTTTTATTGTATTTTTGCATAATTTGTATAGGGAGTGGATTTCCATGAGCAACGTTCCTGAAATTTTTGGAAGCCTTGTATTCAATGAAACCGTGATGAAAGAGAGGCTGCCCAAAGCCACCTATAAGGCTTTGATGAAAACTAGGGAAGAAGGCAAACCCCTGGACCTGGCAGTTGCCAACGTGGTGGCCAATGCCATGAAAGCATGGGCGATTGAAAAAGGAGCAACCCATTTTACCCACTGGTTCCAGCCGATGACCGGTATTACGGCAGAAAAGCACGACAGCTTCATTTCCCCTGTGGAAAGTGGGAAAGTCATCATGGAATTTTCCGGCAAGGAACTTATTAAGGGTGAACCTGACGCTTCCAGCTTTCCATCCGGCGGACTGAGGGCTACGTTCGAAGCCAGAGGTTACACCGCGTGGGACCCAACCAGCGATGCGTTTGTAAAAGACGGCTCCCTGTGCATTCCAACCGCGTTTTGCTCCTACGGCGGCGAAGCACTCGATAAAAAGACTCCCCTTCTCCGCTCCATGGAAGCAATTAACAAACAGGCTTTGCGTGTGCTCCGGCTGTTCGGCAACACCACCGCCCACCGTGTCATCACCACAGTTGGTCCGGAACAGGAATACTTCCTCATTGACAAAGCACAGTACGAAAAGCGGAAAGATTTGATTTACACCGGCAGAACGCTGTTCGGCGCAAAACCCCCAAAAGGTCAGGAACTGGAAGACCATTATTTCGGTGTAATTAAACCCCGCGTTTCCGCTTATATGAAAGAGCTGGACGAAGAACTCTGGAAGCTCGGCATCCTGGCAAAGACCAAGCACAACGAGGTTGCTCCGGCTCAGCATGAACTCGCCCCGATTTTCACTTCCAGCAACATTGCCACCGACCACAACCAGTTAACCATGGAAATGATGAAAAAGGTAGCTGCAAAGCACGGCCTGGCCTGCCTGCTGCATGAAAAACCGTTTGCGGGTGTCAACGGCAGCGGCAAGCACAATAACTGGAGCATTTGCACCGATACCGGAATCAACCTTTTGGAGCCCGGCGACTCCCCGCACGAAAACGCGCAGTTCCTGCTCTTCCTTGCCGCCGTCATCAAAGCGGTCGACGAACATCAGGACCTGATGCGCATTTCCGTCGCCAGCGCTGGCAATGACCACCGTCTGGGTGCAAACGAGGCGCCTCCGGCAATCGTCTCCATGTTTGTCGGTGAAGAATTGGAAAAGGTTCTGGAATCCATTGAAAACGGAAGCGATTACGATCAGAAGGGCAAAACCTTCATGAAAATCGGCGTCGATGTTCTTCCGGCCATTCCGAAAGACACCACCGACCGCAACCGCACTTCCCCGTTTGCTTTCACGGGCAATAAATTCGAGTTCCGTATGCTTGGTTCTTCCCTTTCCATTGCCTGCCCGAATCAGATTCTGAACACCATTGTTGCGGAATCCCTGTGTGAATTCGCAGACGAATTGGAAAGGGCAGACGATTTCACCGATGCTTTGAATCAGCTCATCCGCAAAACCATTAAAGAGCACAAGCGCATTATTTTTAACGGCAACAACTATTCGGAAGAATGGGTTGCGGAAGCGGAAAAGCGCGGCCTACTGAACCTGCATTCCACCCCGGAAGCATTGCCTTACTACATTTCCGAGAAAAACGTCGCTCTTTTTGAAAAGTTCGGGGTGCTTTCCAAAACTGAAATTCATGCCCGCTATGAAATTCAGCTTGAAAATTACTGCAAGCAGCTTCATATTGAGGCATTGACCATGATTGACATGATCAAGAAGGATATTCTTCCAGCTGTCTGCTCTTACATGAAGGACATCAGCAAAGAAGCCCTAAACAAGAAACAGCTAAACGCTGAAATTTGCTGCGAGCTGGAAGAAATTTTGCTGAAAAAGCTTTCCGCTCTTTCTGCGGAGCTCTACCGCAAGATGGAAGTCTTGGAAAAGGCCATTACCGAACAGCCCGCTTTTGGGGATCTGCTGGAAGAAGCAAAATACTACCGCAATACGGTATTTGCTTCCATGGAAGACACCCGTACCACTGCAGACGAAATTGAAAGCCTGGTTGGCGAAAAATACTGGCCGTACCCCACCTACGGCGCGCTTCTGTTCAGCGTGGTTTAAGCGTTTCGCAAACACAACGGCGTGGGTTCCGCATGCCCCCCTGCAGAATACACGCCGTTTTCGCTCATTTTATTTCTATTTGATTATAAGATCTTTACATATCTTCCTATAGGAAAGAGGCAGTCCGCCGTTTTGGCCGGCTGCTTTTTTCTGTAGAATCGTATGGCCAGACAGCTTGTCATCGAGCAAAACAGCAGACAGGCATCGTTCACTCCATCGGCGATTTTTACACGAATCCGACAAATTGCTTGACACTGGGAGAGATTCCGTCAATAATAGTTGAGTAGCCATTGATGGAAACCATTTTAAAACCGATGAGTCAAAAGATTTGCGGTTTAGAATTGCCGTTCGGCGATATCATCAGCGGCTGCTGAAAACAAAATCGATTTACGGTGTAGGGAATGCGGTTAAGCCGCAACAGCCCCCGCTACTGTAAGAAGGACTGCGCTGCGCACAATATGGTCACTGGGTCCCCTGGGAAGGCCGCGCGGCGTGGGATGATTTCAAGTCAGGAAACCTGCCGTAAATCCTGTTGTTTTATCTTTAATCGGAGGGATTAGAATGAAAGCAAAGAAACTCACAGCATGGCTTTGTACCCTTGCGCTTGTCTGCAGTACCGCGGCAGGCACTTTCGCCGTGGAAAACGCGGATTGGCCCCAGTTTATGGGTTCCCCCGCATCACCCGGCATCACGTCGGCCAAAACCCCGGTTTCGGCCGCGGAAGCCAAACAGGAATGGACCGCCCGGTACACGGTTACCAGCGAATTTAACGGTTCGAAATATGAAAACAACGCGTGCGGTACTCCCATTACGGTTGGCAAATTCGTTTATTTTACCGTATCCACCGGGAAACTGCTGAAAGTTGACGCGAAAACCGGTAAAACCGCCGCCTCTGCGGAGGTGGCCGGCGTTCCACCCTATTTTTCAGAAATTGCTTACGGCGATGGAAAAATCTTCGTTCCCCAGCAAACCAAAACCGGTGTAAAAATTTCTGCGTTTAACTCGGACACGCTCTCCCTTTCCTGGCAGAGCCCGGAAATTGCACACGGCGACGTTCCGCAGCAGATTTCATCCCCAATCACCTATTATAACAATCATATTTATTTTGGAACTTACACGCAGGATTCGGCAACTTATGCCTACACCTCCGGCGTCTTTGCCTGCGTGGATACAAAAACCGGGCAAATCACCTGGCAGCAGGCAAACGATAAGGCCGGCTATTACTGGAACGGCAGCGCGGTGCTCGGTTCTGCAATCGCGGTGTCCGACACAAACGGCAACATTGTTTCCTATGGCCTGACGGATGGAAACGTAATGAGTACGGTTTCCGCCGGCGGCCCGGTCAGCTCCACCCTCTGCTATGCGCAGGGCCGCCTTTACGCTGCCGTCAACAGCGGCTATATTTACGCGGTGAAAGCGGACGCTTCCGGCAAAATAGATGCCGGCACCGCGGTCAAGTCCCAAATGCTGGGCAACAGCATCACTTCCAGCCCGGTCGTATATAACGACAGACTTTATGTAGCAGGCAGCGGCTACGGCTCTACCACGCCGTTTACCGTACTGGATGCTTCCACGCTGAAAACCATTTACCAAATTAAAATTCATTCCCAGTCCACCCCGCTGGTTTCCACCGCCTACAGCAAAGACGATGGAAAAGTCCTGATTTATGTCACGGATTACGGTACCGCGAATCAGGACGGAACCTTCGAAAAGGGTGCTTCCAGCGTGTATGTCATTGAAGACAAACCCGGCCAGACGAAGGGCTCCTACCAAACGCTGTTTACCCCTTCCGTCAGCCAGTCTTCTTCCCAGAGCCTGACTCCTTCGCAGGATGGCATGCTGTTCTATTTTAATGACAGCGGAACCATGTATGCAATCGGAAAGAATGCCCCGCTTGCTTCCCCGAAAACCGGAGAAATCCCAGCGGTTTATGGGGTCGGCATTCTGTTGGTCAGCGGTGTCGTGATTCTAATTCTTGTGAAACGAATCCGTCAGACCGCGTAAGCCGATTTCATATAAGAAGAGAGTGTTGCCGCATGAAGTTTGATTCATGTGCAGCACTCTTTTTGAAAAAATCCCGAAAACCATTTGCGTAAAATCAGGAGGACTTTCATGAAACAAAAAATTTCGGCGCTTGTGTGCGCCGCCGTAATACTTGCTTGCCTTTTTTCCGGTTGTAAGGTAGAACTGCCCGCCCAGCATAACAGCGTGTCTTCCGCAACTTCTTCCAAAGCTGCCACGGCTTCCTCTTCCGCCGCCAAACCCAAATCTTCGGCATCCAAGACTGCTTCGGTGCCGCAGGCCAAACAGGCCGCCTGCACCTTCTCCATCTCCGCCGCGGAGATTTTGAAAAACAAAGACCAGTTTACGGAAGCTCAGCTGAGTATCGTCCCCAAAGACGGCGTTTTATATCCCGCAAACCAGGTGCAGATTACGGAGGGGGAAACGGTGTTTGCTATCCTCTTGCGTGTGGCAAAATCGGCCAACCTTGCCGTCACCCACGTTTCCTCGGCTTTGGGAACGGAATACGTGCAGAGCATCGGCGGCATTGCGCAAAAGCAGTACGGAAATAACAGCGGATGGACATATTTGGTTAACGGAAAGCTTGCGCCCGTTGCCTGCAATGATTATAAGCTGAAGAGCGGCGATACGGTAGAATGGATCTTTGTCTGCAGCAATTCATAAAGCAAAGCCCCTTTCCCACCAAATCGGCCGGAATAATCGGAGTGGTAAACCTAAGGCTAAAATCGTTTTTTTAAGTCATATAAAAATCCCCATCGAACCGTAGAATATGGTGCAATGGGGATTTTCATTTTGCCGGCAAGTCCTCAAAAGGGCAGAGCGCTGTTTTCTCATAAACGTATCGATTGCCCTGTTTTCCAATCCTTGTCACGGCGCCGGTAGAATACAAAACATTGAGGGCAGTCTGGGATGCGGCCAGAGAAAGGCCGCTCGCTTTTTTGAATTCCTTTGAGGTAAACGCGCCTTCCAATCCCTCCGGAATCAGCTTTTCGTATTCCGCGGGACTGTGCACGGTAATTTCCTCCAAAAGCGAAACAGGAATCCGGTCGTAACGGCTGGAGCCTTTCTTTTTATCCTCGCTCCAACCGTTCAGTGACCGGTATTCCTCCATATCCAGCAAAACAATGCACAACCGGAAATTCGTATGGGTAAGAAAATTTTTAATTTTATACAGTTCAAAGAAAACTTCCCAGGGCTTTCCCCTTTTGGGGGATTTTCGCTTTTTGGTCATTTCCCCGGTCTGTTCATCAATCCAGATAATCCACTTGCTGGCAGCAACCGGATAAACCACGGTCACCTGGGTTTGAGGCAACAAAAATTCCAGCTTGTTTCTCAGCTTGTTAAACTGGCGCGTCTGAATTTCAATTACGCCGTTTTCCCCGGCAATATCTGTAACATAGCGGCCAAACCGGATTTCATGATTACTTTCCCGGGGTTCGTAATAATATTTCAAAACCGCGTGCAGCGTTTTTTCGCTCAATGTGCCGATACTTCCTCTTTTCCCCTGAGAAGAAAGCACTTTATCGCACGCCAGACGAAACCGCTCCCTAGGACCGGTCATATCTGTTTCTGGTATCATTTTTACTCCGGCCGGCTGTATTTCCATTCGAAACAGTCCTTTTCATCCTGATGGCGTTTCATTTCAAACCAACACAAGCTAGGCTGCAGCCATGGTCAATCCGCATGATGAACGGCGTAAAATTTCTGATATTCACCCAACATATATTTCAGCAGATTGGGCGTATCCAGGCCGTAGGGGCAATGATTCTTGCAGTGGTTGCAGTGTGTGCAGCCCTGAATCCGCTCCATCTGGCTTTTGAATTCATCTGTCATATAGCTCCGGTATGGCGCTCTGGTCAGAAGAAGCGAAATGCGCGCCGCCGTTTCAATCGGAATGTGTGCGGGGCAGGGCTGGCAGTAACCGCAGCCGCGGCAGAAGCTGCCAGCCAGCTGCTGCCGGTCCTGCCGGATGACCTGCTGCAAAGCTTCATCCAGCACCGGCGGATCCTTTTCGTAGGAAAGGAATTCGTCCAGTTCGCTCATACGCTGAATACCCCAAATCGGGAGAACGTTGTCAAACTGCCTTAAGAATGCAAATGTGCTTGCCGCATTGGTAATCAACCCGCCCGACATGGCCTTCATGGCAATAAAGCCAATGTCATTCTTCTTGCAAAGTTCCACCAGCTTCAAATCCTCATCCGACGACAGGGAACTGAGCGGGAACTGAATGGTGTCGTATTTTTGCTCTTCAGCAGCCTGCAGCGCAAGCTTCAAGCGATGATTCGTCAGCCCGAAAAAGCGGATCATTCCTTTCTTTTTGGCCTCCACAAGCCCCTGGTACAGTCCGTCCGGGTCGTCGTAATCGGGAAGCTCCGTGGGATTGTGCAGCTGGTAAATATCAATGTAATCCGTTTTTAAATTCTTTAGGCTGGTTTCCAGGTCGCGAAACAGCGTTTTCTTATCCTTTGCCATGGTTTTTGTGGCAAGGATAATATGATTTCTTACTTCGGACAATGCAAAGCCGATTTTTTCTTCACTGTCCGTATAAGCTCTGGCAGTATCAAAAAAGTTCACGCCGCCCTGGTAAGCTTTTTTCAGAATGGCCGCCGCGTCTTCCCGCGGAATGCGCTGAATTGGCAGCGCACCAAACCCGCTTCTGGAAGCGAAAAGATTGGTGCGCCCTAACCGCATGAGATCCATAAAATTCTTCCTTTCTTTATTGCGCGGCGTCCGAATGAACGGCAAACGGAGAGCTCCACGCCCGGTTCCCCTCAAAGTCAATCAGTTCCACACGGACGTAGCGGTCCGTCGGCTCGATATGATAGGTGGCTCTATCCACGCCGCCGGTAAACACGCGGTCGCGGCACCAAACGCTATTGCTGTAGAACACGATGCTTTCCACTTTGCTGGAGCGAACCTGAATCACCTTGCCGTCCGTTTCCAGTGATTCAAAGCGCGGCCCCTGCGAGGCGTAAAAATTCCCGTCGGCAATCGCCTTCTTAATGGATGCAGCGGTCAGCTCTTCGGCATTTACCAAGATGTAGGAACGCGTATGCTCCCCATCGTAAAAATGGGAATCATCCGCCGCCATGCTGCGGAACAGTTTTCCCTTAGTTGCCCAAAGGTCAAAATACAGGCTGGAATCTGCCCGCTGGCCGTTCCACGGCAGTCCGGAAACCGTATTGTAAATTTCCACGCCGCTCAGTCCGCGCAGCCCCAAGACATCATCCGGATTCGTCACCGACCACGCGGGATGTGCTAAAATCGCAATGCCGTTGGCATCGCGGATAGCATCGATAATTTTCTGCACGGGGTGCGAATGGCAGACCTCCAGCGAAACGGGGCGCTCCATTCCAGCGCCGATAATATGGAACACTGGGGTATTCACCATATCGCCCGTATCCCATTCGCAGCCGCTTAAAAGCAGGAAATCGTCCCGCTGCTCTGTTTCAGACTGAACCCAATGGTCCGTCAGCGCGATAAAATCATAGCCGGCTTCGCAATACAAACGAATCGCTTCCTCCGGCTCTATGCGGCCGTCAGAACGAAGCGTGTGCATGTGCAGATTGCCTTTAAACCATTTTCCGCTTGTTTTCAGTAATGTTTTCATGTGATTAACCATCCTTTCGCCGAGAATTGAATTGCTGCATTTGTGCTGAAAAGATTTCCACTGGTTTATGTAAAACAGAGAGAAGCGCTGCACGGCTTCTTCCTGCCCCATATCTGGCTGGATTACCGGATTTTTATAATACCGTCTATAAGCCGCCCCATTGGGCAGGCCTTCAAATATGATAAATTCAGGGGATTAGCGTAATCCGAAAATTTGTGCAGGACAGCCGATTGATTATAATTTAGAAATTGCGGCCGACAAAGTCGGGAGGGTACTGTGTACCGTACAGCAATTTCCGAAAGTCCCACCCAGCCGTAAGCTGATTGGATTATTATACCATAAAAAACGGCGCCCAACAAAATATTCCACGGAAATCTGATTCTTGAATCGCGCATAAAAATCCGGCGCAGCGATGCTTTTTCGCTGTGCCGGATTTCCTGTGATAAGCCGTTCAAATTGCTCTAGTGGAAAAGACATCCTTGAAAGTAAGGAAGTCCCTGTGCGGTTAAGGTTTTGGATTTCTACCATACCGCCGGCAGTTGCTTCGGCAGAACTTCCCCTTGCGGCCGCGTTCACATGCCACCCTGCCGGAACCGCAGGCGGGGCAGACCAAATTTCCGTTTTTCGCGGCTTCCAGATGTTCAAAGCGCTCCGTCCACTCCCTGCCGCAGTCCAGACACCTTACCGGGCAAATGTTGCGCGTAAAGTTGCCGCCCTCCACATGAATCATTTTTCCGTTTACCAAACTGTCGGCTATTTTCTCCCGCGCGGAAAGCAGAATACGTTGAAAGGTAGGGCGGGAAACCTCCATTTTTTGAGCGCAAGCCTCCTGCTCTAGCCCTTCCAAATCCTTTAACCGTATTGCTTCCAGTTCCTCCAACTTTAGGATATTTTCCGGTACTTCGGCAACATCCGATTCGGATGGAACAAAGAAAGGAACGGATGGAATATGCTCGATTTTTCTCCATTTCGTCGGTCTCGCCAAATTAATCAGCTCCATTTTCCGGCCATAGGTTTCATCTTAAACATCCCGTTTATTTTAGCACGGTTCCATTTTCCCGTCCGGACAAAAAAGCATTCCTTTCGCTTTACATATTTTTGGGTTTCTCCGGTTTAATACGAATCAGTGTGTCCGGTATGACTTTATCTAAAAATAAAACCCCATGAAGATGATCGATCTCGTGACAAAAGGCACGCGCCAGCAGATCCGTGCCCTTAAACTCAACGGTCTCCCCTTTTTCATTCAATGCCTTCACCGTTACGGATTGCGGCCGTTTTACTTTTCCGTAAATCTCGGGAACACTGAGGCATCCTTCAAAATCCACCTGCTCCCCGGAAAAAGCCGTAATTACCGGATTAATCAGCTTGATTAATCCCGAGCCGGCATCAATCACGACCAGCTGCTTTAAAACTCCCACCTGTGGGGCTGCCAGACCCGCCCCGTTTGCGTGGTACATTGTTTCTGCCATATCGTTAAGCAGCGTTAAAATTTTCTTGTCTATTTTTTCTACCGGTTTCGACGGTTTGCGCAGAACCGGATCGGTTTTATAATTTATAATATTGAGCAAAGCCATATGCCTCATCCTTTATCGGTTTCTAATCATATAATATCCCGGTTTTGGGCATATGTCAATAAATCGAATTTTACAATATCGTGCGAACCGGAAGCGCAAAAAGTATCAAAACTCTTTCTCATGCATATGAGCGGCAAAATGGCCTAGCCATGCAGGCCATTCGCCTGCAGTTCCATATTTTCAATCACAATGTCATGAATCTCGCCCAAAGAGGCACAGTACTCCAGAACTTTCCACGGAGTATTTGTGTGGAAGTGAATTTTAATCAGCTCTTCGTCCCCCACCGCAAGCAGGCAATCGCCTTCTATATTTTTCGTAATATACTCGTTTATTTCATCCTCTGAAAGATTTTTCCCTTCAATTAGTAACTGCGTGTCAAATTTGTATGAAAGCATCTTGATTCTCCTTCTCTGTTTGTAAATTTCAAAGCCGGGGCCGAATGAATGGCCCAGCTGATTTTTTCCACAAATCGCACGAATCCAAGGGCCTGCTTTTCTAACCAAATTTCCTGCTCCAATACAGTGATGGTTAACGGAGCACGACGGCGGAAAAGTTATTTTGCTTTCCGTTTATTCCGACCGGCAGAATGCAGATGCCCGGAATAGAACGGAGCGCGGGGTTTGCCGCCCAAACGGCGGTTCTTGGGCTGGGACATTCCGTTCTTGCTCCCGGGATTATGGCCAGCCTTCTTGTTTCCGGATAAGGCGGCATGTACCGTGCGTTGTTTGATTCGGTATCCGTTCATCTTCTGCACTGCAAATGCCGCGTCAGCCGGAGCCATTTCAATGGTGGTATGCTCGCTGTGCATTTCGATTTTGCCAACCGCACCAATAGGCAGGCCGGTTGCTTCTACAATAGTACCAAGCAGGAAATCTGGCTTGATTTTGCTGTTTGTCCCAATATTAAGGCTTAATTTGGCTTTTCCCGGTTCCATAACCGCTGATTTCGCGGAATCCGGTTGCATCTTTCGGACGTTTTTCAGCGCGCTAAGTTTCCGGCCCTTTCCACTCATTTCCTCACACAGCGCCGCTGCGATATTTTTTGCTTCATAGCCATCCTGCTCCAGTGCCTCAACAAATGTGAGCCATTGTGAACCATTGTTTTCCGCAACAAGCTGTTTAATTTTCCCCCGGAACTTTTTCAGGCGCCGCTCCTGAATCTCCGCAAGATCGGGTATCGGGGCTTCCTGAATCTTCAAATTCATAAACTTCTCCAGGGAATACAACCGCTGAAGCTGGCTCCGGCTTGTAGCCAGGGTATAGGACGCGCCCGTTTTCCCCGCCCGGCCGGTACGGCCGATGCGGTGAATGTAGTACTCATCCTCATCGGGAATATCATAATTGAACACGGCGTCAACATCTTCGACATCGATTCCGCGTGCGGCAACATCCGTTGCAACAAGGATGCTGTTTCGGCCGGTTTTAAAATCGCTCATAACCTGATTCCGCTGGTTTTGCTTTAAATCGCCGTGTATGCCGGCCGTTTGAAATCCGCTGTCGTTTAACTCTTCACACAGCTCATTCACCATTTTTTTCGTGTTGCAGAAAATCACTGCACGCTTCGGATGATGATACTCCAGTAGCAGCTTTAACGCATTGATTTTATCCGCCTGATGGATATGGTAGTAAAACTGCGATATGTTATCCACCGTTTTTCGTCCCTGGTCCACCGCTATGATTTTTGGGTTAGTCTGAAACTCCTTCGTAATCTTCATGATGGCGGGCGGCATGGTCGCACTGAATAAAACCGTCTGCCTTGTTTCCGGCGCCTGCTTTAAGATGGTTTGAATGTCCTCTAAAAAGCCCATGTTCAGCATTTCATCTGCTTCATCAAGGATCACTGTTTTCAGATTTTCCAAAGACAAGGTTTGGCGGCGCATGTGGTCCATAATACGGCCCGGGGTTCCAATAATCATTTGTGCCGTACGAAGCTGGCGAATCTGCATCGGCATTGACTGCCCGCCGCAAACAACGGCAATCTTTATGTTCTGCAAATACTTGGAAAATTTGCGTACTTCTTCACTGGTTTGTATTGCGAGTTCCCGCGTGGGGCTTAAAATCAGCACTTGTCCTCTGGCTTGGCCGTTCTGGTTCACCATTTGAACAATGGGAAGCCCAAAAGCTGCGGTTTTCCCTGTACCCGTACTGGAGCGCCCAATTAAATCTTTTCCTTCCAACAATACGGGAATTGCGCCAACCTGTATGTCGGTTGCTTCTTGATACCCAATTTCTTCGGTTGCACGTACAATTTCAGGGATTAAATTCAGTTCGCTAAATTGCATTCTTTTTTTTCCTCATTTATTTTTATAATATTATGTCATTATAACACGAAATGATAAAAAGGAATGGATTCTGAATGAATTAACCTTGTTTATTAGAATCCGAGAAAGAATGGATGCCGAATTTTGAAAGCCAAGTTCGGGTTTTGGCATCTTCTTTGTGCTTTTACAACGCAAAAAGCAGTAAGTGGAAAAACATTCGCTTTGCCATTGATGTATGGATTCTATTGACGTATAATTCAATTAGATTATGGAAAATGTTTCCTAATTATATTTAAAATTGAAAAACAAGGACACATTTCCTAAAAGCACTGGATTTTGTAAATAAAATGTTAAGAAATGAATTGAAACAAGGACGAATGTCCTTATAATTTTATATAAAATATTCTAATATATAGGAGAAAATTATGGATAGTATAAACAATCTTATTTCAATTATTGAAAGCAATCCTGAGATTTATGAGTACTTAAAAAACTGTCCGTATCAAATATTGAAATGTTGGTCCATTGTCAGCTTCCATAAAAAGCAGAAAATCATTACACAGGGAGAAATCTGCGACGCATTTTTCATTATGGAAAGCGGCCTGGTTGATGTAAATACCGTTTCCGAGGACGGCAAGCAATATTCCCATGCGATTTATAAAGAGGGCAACTACCTTGGCGAACTTGAAATCTTTGACCAGATGGAATATTGCTGCAGCGCAACTGCATTGACCGATGTTCGGCTCTTAAAAATTTCGCGTCCTGATTTTCTGCGGTGGATGGAAATTGATCGTAATATTGAAAATGTGCTGTTACGCAATGTCTGCTCTAAATTTTATACGCTGTCCGTAAAGGCGGCTGAAGATACCTTTTATAGTTTGAAATACCGACTTTGCGAGTTTTTGCTGCAATGTGCCAAGCAGCATGCCTTTATGGACAACGAGCAAAGGCTGATGATTAATAAAGAAGCGTTAAGCAGCTACCTTGCGGTGACAAACCGCAGTATAAACCGCATAACCAAAGAACTGAAAGAAAAAGGAATTCTCGAAGTGGAAAATGGGTTTCTTGTGATTAAAAATACGGATCAGCTGCAAAAAGAACTGGAAGAAAGTAAGAAATAACTTCAATTCAAAATCCATATTCTTAAAGGAATGAGGAATATAATGACAAAAACAAATTTACAGCCACATATCAGATGCGGCGTGGAAGACGGTGCACCGTATGCAATCTTACCCGGTGATCCGAAACGCGTTGATCGAATCAAAGAATATTTGACGAATGTAACAGAAATTGCTTTTAACCGTGAATATAAAAGCATTCGCGGCTGCTATAAAGGTGTTCCGATTATAGCAGTATCAACTGGCATCGGCGGAGCTTCCATAGGAATTGCAGTGGAAGAGCTACATAACATTGGTGTTCAAACCATGATTCGAATTGGAAGCTGCGGCGCATTGCAGCCGGAAATCAAACTGGGTGACCTTATCCTGATTAATGGGGCAGTCCGTGACGACGGCGCATCAAAGACCTATATTGATGCGATTTATCCGGCCATACCGGATACGGAGCTGCTCTTTTGCACCATTGAGGCGGCAAAAGAACAGAAGTATGCTTATCATGTAGGCAGAGCCCGAAGTCACGATAGTTTTTACACCGATCGAGAAGAACAAATTGACGGGTATTGGGCCTCAAACGGAATTTTGGGATCCGATATGGAAACGGCGGCGTTATTTGTGGTTGGTGCACTGAGAGGAGTGAGGACAGCATCCATTCTGAACACAGTGGTCGAAAGTAACGGCGGACTTGAGGACGGGATCAGTAATTATGTAGAAGGCGAACATCTCACGCGACTGGGCGAAGAGCACGAGATTCTTACGGCACTGGAAGCAATTATTAAAATTAATAATAAAAAGGTGGTATAACATGAAAAAGAACAGTATGTGGTCGCTTAAGTTAAACACGGCATCATTGGTACTTATTCCTGCGGCAGTCGGCATCAATTACATAGGCAAGCTTTTTGCAGGCGCATTGAAATTGCCTTTGTGGCTGGACTCCATCGGAACAATTTTGGCTGCATGCTTGGCAGGGCCGATCGTGGGCGCGCTGTGCGGCGCAATCAATAACATTATTTATGGTTTTACGTTGGACCCTGTTTCTTTCATTTACGCCCTCTCTCAAGTGGGAATTGGCATCGTAGCCGGTGTTCTCGCTTATAAAGGCAAGATGAAAGGACTGGTCGGCTCAATCATAACCGGTCTTATCATCGCCTGCGTCGCTACGGTAGTATCAACCCCAATCAACATTGCCATGTATGGCGGTCAAACGGGGAATATTTGGGGCGACGCATTATTTACATGGTGCACGGCAAACCAGTTCCCAACATGGCTGGCATCGGGACTTGACGAGCTGGTAGTAGATATTCCGGATAAAGTGGCCGTTACGCTGATCGCCTTTGGCATTTATAAAGCATTGCCGAAGAAACTGACCATTTTGTATAAAAATGATCAGGCCATTGAGAGCTTAGATTAATCAATCCAAAACAGGTTCCCGATTTGGGACGGTGACAAAAGCCGTCCCAAATTTTATTATGAACCTGATGATGCAGCATCAAGTTGCTTGCGGCGATTTTTTGCTCTACACCCCGCCTGAGGGTGGTATCTTCCCTATTCCGCCGCTTATTGCGGGAGATTCATTTCGCGTTTCATCCACTTTGGACTACAGTCAGGAAGAAGGCAGTGACGTTTGAAAAGTATCAGTTTATATCAAGACAAAAACACCGTGATTCACAGAATTGACCCTTTGAGCAAAATTTTATATATACTTGTAGCAATCATCGTTCCGTTTCTGCTGGCAAGCCAAATTGCCTCGGCCGCTTTTATCTTAGTCAGCATCATCATTCTTTTGATGGGAAAGTCACTGAAAAGAACCGTGCCTATGCTGGGTTTTTCGGGTTTAATCCTTATTACGGTCGTAATTATACAGGGAATTTTCAGGCCGGATAATGTAACACCGGCTTTGGTATTAGGAAGCGTTGTATTTTATAAAGAAGGGCTGCTGTTCGCACTTGGAATTTCACTAAATGTCATCAACATTTTAATGAGTTTTTCCATTTTAGTTCTCACAACAAAGCCGTCCGACATGGTAGAAACCTTTGTACGCATGGGACTCTCCCCGAAATTAGGTTATGTGCTCAGCTCCGTCTTTCAGATTATTCCGCAAATGACCGAAACAATGGCAACAATTACGGATGCCCAGCGCTCCAGAGGCATGGAAACCGAAGGCAATCTGACAACACGAGTCAAAGCTTTCTTTCCGTTGATTTCGCCGGTGGTCATGAATTCGTTAATTACCACGAAAGAAAGAGCAATTGCGTTGGAAGTGCGCGGTTTTGACTCCAAACAGAAAAAGACTTTTTTGACCGAAGTAAAGAAAACTCGCTCTGAAAAAGTCATTAAAATTGTACTTGCTGCGGTTCTTATTTTATCATTGGTCGGGAGGGTGCTGATATGGCTAAGATAGTGGTTGAGCATTTAAAATATAGGTATCCGCTTACCGATGAATTAGCCTTAAAAGACATCTCCTTTACGATTGAACCAGGAGAATTCATCGGAATTATTGGCGAAAACAATGCAGGGAAAAGTACCTTGTGCCAAGCCTTAGTAGGTATTATCCCCAATTTCTATAAAGGCGCTTACGGCGGAAAAGTATTCATAGATGACCTAGAAGTGGCAAAACACAGCATTAGTGAGGTTTGCAGAAAAGTAGGCATTGTATTTCAAAATCCATTCAATCAGGTAACCGGGTCGAAACTCACAGTATATGAGGAGATTGCGTTTGGTCTGGAAAACATGGGACTTTCCAGAACAGAAATGATGGAACGCATTGATTATTCGCTGAAATTGCTTGATATTTATCAATATAAGGACAGGAATCCCTTTGACCTTTCCGGCGGACAAATGCAAAGGATGGCGATTGCAAGCATCATCGCGATGCGGCCGGAAGTCATCATCTTGGATGAACCCACCTCTCAGCTTGACCCACAAGGGAGCGAAGAAGTGTTCCGGGCGGTGCAAAGTTTAAGCCAGGAAGGCATCAGCATTCTTATGGTGGAACATAAAATGGAAAAGATTGCAGCATACAGCGACCATGTTATGCTGCTGAAGGATGGAAAAATGGTCGCTTTTGATACTCCTCAAAAAGTTTTTTCTTTGGAAAATTTAGAACAATACGGGGTGAATGCCCCCGCTTTCACGCGCATCTGCAAAAAACTGGGAATCAAAAATCAAAAAAACGGCTGTTACCCGGTAACATTGGAAGAAGCCGAAGGTGCGATAAACCTTCTTAAAAACGGGGGGATTGCGGATGAGTAACATAGAAATAAAGGACATGTACTTCAGTTACACGGAAAACGAGCCTGTTCTGAATGGAATTAACCTGACTTTGGATTCGCGAACAACAGCTATTATCGGGCAAAATGGTGCTGGGAAAACAACCTTTGTTAAGCTTTTAAAGGGTCTTTTAAAACCTACGCACGGTCAAATTTTTTGGGATGGAAAAGATATTTCCCAAATGACGGTTGCCCAGCTTGCCAAATATATTGGCCTTGTCTTTCAAAACCCGAATGACCAAATTTTCAAAGGCAAAGTCATCGATGAAGTGATGTTCGGGCCCATCAATATTGGAATGAGTCAGGAAGACGCACTGGACCATGCCAGAAAAGCACTCTCCATTGTCGGATTAGCCGGTACGGAAGACGAAAACCCATATGACATGGGGCTTTCAGACCGCAAGATGATTGCCATTGCTTCGATTCTTGCCATGGATACGGATGTGGTCATTTTTGATGAACCGACCATTGCGCAGGATTATAGGGCAAAAGAAAAAATCAAACAAATTATCCGCCAGTTGAAATCGGACGGCAAAATGGTATTAACGATTATTCATGATATGGATTTCGTAGCCGAATGTTTTGAACGAACCATCGTCTTTGCAAAGGGAAATGTGCTGTTGGATGGTCCAACAGCAGAAGTTTTTGCACAGAAGGAAAAATTAACGCAGGCCTATCTTGAACCGCCGCACGTTACCCAACTGTGCAATCGACTAGGATATCAACAAACATTTTTGACCGTAGAAGATTTTGTCGCCTATGTAAAAGGGACATTAAAAAAATAAGAAAACGTATCATGCGGATAAGAACGGATAACAATACCACCATGGAAGTAAATTCAATGAATCTTGAATTTGATTGGTGGTTATGCCATGAACACAAAGAAAGTCCCCAACAAACTGATTCATGAAAAATCGCCGTATCTTCTTCAACACGCGTATAATCCCGTTAACTGGTTTCCGTGGAGCGAGGAAGCATTTGCAAAAGCAAAAGCGGAGGACAAACCGATTTTTTTGAGCATCGGTTATTCCACCTGCCACTGGTGCCATGTAATGGCACATGAATCCTTTGAGGATCTGCAGGTCGCCGAAGTGCTTAATCGGAACTATGTCTGTATTAAAGTGGACCGCGAGGAACGCCCCGACGTGGACGCGGTTTATATGGCTGTTTGCCAAGCCTTTAACGGGAACGGTGGCTGGCCCCTGACGATTCTTATGACACCGGAGCAAAAACCGTTTTGGGCGGGAACTTATTTGCCTAAAACTTCGCAATACGGCCATATGGGACTGTTGGAGGTTCTGAACGCCATATCGTCATTATGGCATACCGATAAGAAAAGGCTGACGGAGGCGGGCGAAAACGTAGTGGAACAGCTGCAGCTACTGGAACAGAAAGAACAGCCGGCTCGCAAGCTGGACCATAATGTACTTTCCAGCGCTTTTAAATGGTTTCGCGGGGCCTACGATGCCGAATGGGGTGGATTCGGCCGTGCTCCCAAGTTCCCAACCCCATGCAATCTGCTGTTCCTGCTGCAGTATTCCGCGGCGGAGCAGGAGAAAACGGCGCTGGAAATGGTGGAGCATACGCTATTCCAGATGTACCGGGGCGGAATCTACGACCATATTGGCGGTGGATTTTCACGGTATTCCACCGATGAAAAGTGGCTGGTGCCGCATTTTGAAAAGACACTTTACGATAATGCGCTGCTTGCTCAGGCTTATCTTGCGGCATACCGAACAACCCACCATTTGTTCTACCGCCGGGTAGCCGAAGCCACGCTGAATTATGTACTGCGTGAGCTAACCGACAAACAGTCCGGCTTTTACTGCGGGCAGGATGCGGACAGCGATGGCGTTGAAGGGAAATACTACACCTTTACACCCGACGAAATTCGTACCGTTCTGGGGCAAACAGACGGTAACCTATTCTGCAGTTGGTTCGGGATAACCGACGCTGGCAATTTTGAAGGCAAAAATATTCCAAACCTGATTGCAAATCCAAGATTTAAAGAAGAAAATCCACAAATGGAGGATTTCTGCAAGATTCTCTATTCTTATCGTCTGAAACGGACGCCGCTTCATAAGGATGATAAAGTTCTGACCGCATGGAGCGCTCTGATGATTACCGCACTGGCGGATGCCTGGATGACCATACGGAATGCGGCCTATTTAAAATCGGCGCAAGAGGCGCAGCAGTTCCTTTCGAAATCCCTTACAGACCGGAGCGAACGCCTGTTGCACCGCTGGCGGAACGGCGAGAGCGGAATCGATGGTCAGCTGGACGACTATGCGTTTTATTCCCTTTCGCTGCTCAGGCTTTATCAGGCTACCTTTGATGTTTCCTATTTAAACGAGGCCGTCGCATATTCCAGACAGATGGTTGAGCTTTTCTTTGATCCGGAGAAAGGCGGCTTTTATTTGTATGCAAAGGACGGCGAGCAGCTGATCAGCCGCCCCAAGGAGGTCTACGACGGAGCCATGCCTTCGGGGAATTCCGTTGCCGCAATCGTCCTGACAGAGCTTTTCAAGCTTACTGGCGAAACAGAATGGCAGCAGCTCAGCCAAAAACAGTTTGATTTTCTGTCCAGCTATGTTCACGACTTCCCCGCAGGGTATTCCGCATCCCTGCTAGCTATCGCGAAGATGACGTATCCTTCCCAGGAACTGGTGTGCGCAACCTCAGAGCACCGGATTCCGCCGGAGTTAACTGATTTTTTATGGGAATCTTCGCAGCAGCTTCCGTTTGTACTGATTAAGACGAAAGCAAATCAGCAAGCACTTGCCCAAGCCGCGCCATTTACCGAAAGCTACCCGATTCCCCTAGAGGGAACCGCCTATTACCTTTGCAAAAACGGAGCCTGTGCCGCGCCGGTAACCAGTCTGCAAGAGCTGAAACAGATGCTTCACTAATTCTTGCCGGTATCTGTAAGGCAAGCGAACGTTGCGGGCGTGCAGTCACGTTCTGCTGAGTTATATCGCCTGCATCAATTTTGCCACGATATCAATGGTCCAATAAATATGCTTAATTATAAATAGTATGTATACAATTTGTACTTTAATTGTTTTAATATACCAAAAGTTTTTAACCGTTCGCTTCGATTACGAAGCAAACATCGAAAAACCGAAAAAATCAATGTGAAATTATAACTTGCAGATTTTGCTTACCATGTTTGAATATTTCTCGAAATCAAATGCCACAAACATGAACCAAGGCATAAAACAGCCCGCCGGGAAGAAACTCCCGGCAGGCTGTTTGTCCCCATGCCCTGGGTGGTAACGGGTACGGGTTACGCTCCGCTATGCTATAATTATTTTATATCATTTTAAGTGACTATTCGTCAATAGCATATAAGTTTTATTGATTAGGCAAACCATAAAAAGAAATACCGATTGCCAAAAAACCCGCTTAACTTTACAGCTAAGCGGGTTTTTTATGGAGCTGCTAACGCGATTCGAACGCGTGACCTCATCCTTACCAAGGATGTGCTCTGCCAACTGAGCCATAGCAGCAAATGGCGACTCGGATCGGGATCGAACCGACGACCTCTAGCGTGACAGGCTAGCGTTCTAACCATCTGAACTACCGAGCCAAATGAACTGACAACGTGATTTATTATACTGAAAAAGAGGGAACTTGTCAACATTTAAAACCAAAATATTTTATATTTTTTATTTTCTGCTCCCAACTAAAGTATGTCACCATTCCGCAGAATGTTTTTTCGGCTGGGAGGAATACTAGACGTTGATTCTGCGAACCGACCACATCCATTCGGGCGCATCTTCCCCTTCATCGAACGATCCGCTGTTTTTCGGTTTGCATACACGCATTAAGAAAGGGGGAATTCTATGCAGAAAAAAGAAAAGGGTTTATCTGCCTGGCAGCTCACCATGATGGCGCTCGGTACGGTAATCGGCGGCTCGTTTTTCCTCGGCTCTGCGGTATCCATCCACGCGGCCGGTCCGGCTGTGCTGTTTTCGTTTATTCTGGGCGGTGTGCTGGTCTATTTTATACTATACGCCCTGTCGGAAATGACGGTGGCAAACCCGGACGCAGGCTCTTTCCGCACATTTGCGGCCAGAGCATTCGGACAAGGAACCGGGTTTGTGGTCGGGTGGGTTTACTGGACCGGAATGGTGCTTGCCATGTCGAGCGAGGCCACCGCGGTATCCATTCTACTGCGGGAATGGATTCCAAACGTTCCAACCGCCCTGCTCGGAAGTCTCATCATCATCGGCGTCACCCTGCTCAATCTTTTGGGCGCGGATAAGCTGAGTAAACTGGAAAGCGGCCTTGCCGCCATTAAACTGCTGGCAATCGGCTCCTTCATTCTGGCTGCTGTTTGTCTAATTGCCGGTTGGCTCCCGGAGCACCGAGCAATCGGCACGGGGGAACTTGCAAAAGAACCCCTGATGCCATCCGGTATCAAGGGAGTAGCGGGAAGCATGCTGATTGTAGTGAGCTCCTATTCCGGATTTGAAATTATCGGCCTTGCGGCTTCGGAAGCGGAAGACCCCAAAAACACCGTACCAAAAGCGATTAACCGCACCGTGCTGTGGCTGGTGGGATTGTATATTTTATCCGAGGCTGTGCTTCTTCCTCTCATACCAACCGCAGACATCAACGAAAACACCAGTCCAATGGTGGCGGCGCTCGACCGCCAGGGCATCGGCTGGGCAGGTACCGTTCTGAACATTGTGCTGATTACCGCAATCCTTTCCACCATGCTGGCAGCCATGTTCGGGCTTGGACGCATGATTCGCTCCCTTGCCGACGAAGGACAGGCACCCGGCTGGTTGAAAGAGGAACAGGATGTTCCCCGGCGTGGGATTCTATTTTCCGGATTCGGCATGATGGTAGGGCTTGCTCTGGGACTGATGTTCCCGCGGGTCTATCTGTTTTTGGTCAGTTCCGGCGGTTTTGCCCTCCTCTTTATTTACGCCTCTATTATGGCAACGCATATTCGCTTTCGCAAGCAAAACGGCTGCCCGCCGGATGGCAAATGCCAGCTATGGGGATTTCCTTATACTTCGCTGGTTGTACTGATTCTTTTGGTTCTTGCCATTTTAAGCATGCCGTTTGTTCCGGGGCAGGAATCCGGCCTGATTGCCGGCATGGCGATGGTGGTTTTTTACTCGCTCTGTTACCAGATGACGAAACGGCGCACAAAAAGGGGCCTTCGACACCGGACTGCTTCGGCTCATAATTCCTGCCAAAGCCGGCAAAAATAAGAAAAGAAAGGAGTGTGCTCAGTTTGAAAGCAAAACAGGCAATTTTGCTCATTCTCTCTGCCGCGATCGTCTGTGCATTCGCAGGCTGCAAAAATACCCAGGGGAACTCCTCGTCAGCCGTAGTATCCTCCGAAACACCGAGCGGAGTTCTTTCGAGTGAACCAGCTTCCAGTGTGCCAGGCTCCGGCGGAACGCAATCGAGCCTCATCTCCAGCAGTCCGGCCACTTCTGTACTGTAACGGTGAAAAATCCAGCCGTTCCGGAGGAATAACCACAAAATTCGCATATTGACAGGCCCTTTCACTTTTTCATATTATGTAGTACCATCCTTGGAAGGAGGGATTGTCAGTATGTGTGGATTTTGGAGTTCGTGCTTCGGCTGTCGGGGATGCAGACGGGGATGCCGGCGCGGCTGCTGCCGTAGAAGGGGCTGCTGCAACTGGAACCGCCGCTGCTGTGGCTTCTGGTAAAATGGGTTTGATATAATACGGCTCGGCGCCCTCTTTTAGAAAGAGGGCGCCGATTGTTCATGGGGTCTTACGCGACCGCAGATACCTCACCGGATGTTCCCGCTTTGGCGGCGCTTTAAGAGTCAACACCGTCCGAAGCTGTTGGTCCGGCTGTGACACAAACTTCAATATTTTTCTTTCTTCTAGCCCGCAGCCAACTGCTGGAACGTCAACATTTCTTATATCACCAATAAATAGTCAAAACGCTGTCCGGAGGTTCCTCCGGACAGCGTTTCGGGTTGTTTTAAGTATTTATTTCTATTCCTTAAGATTTTGGAACCGGGAATATGTACGGCGCATTATTCACCGTATCGTCCAGCGTTTTAAACGTATAGCCTTCCTTTAATAGGGTTTCAAGAATCTTCGGCATTTGCTCAAGCGTTTTTTTCTTTGCCCCGGTGTTATGGCACAGCACAACGGAATGGGTGTGGGAGTGGACGCCTCGGATTACATTATTGTAAATCTGCTGCGCGGTGGTTCCCACTTCGGCATCTTCCGAACTGACATTCCAATCGTAATAGGTGTATCCCCTGCGGTTCATTTCCGTAATTATCGCTTTTGCCGTGCTGCGGTTATAGCCGTTCACACTTCCGCCGGCAAACCGATAGATATGGGTATCGACGCCGGTGGTTTTTAAAATCAGGTCATGCATTTTTGCAAAATCATCCAGAAATGCAGCCGGATCCTTATAAATCTGCCGGAACTGATGGGTGTAAGAATGTACGCCGATTGCGTGGCCGCGCTGCACAATATCTTTCATATCCTGCAGGTCCTGCCGGCCCGTTTTGCCGACCAGAAAGAATGTGGCCTTTACTTGATAACGGTCTAGAACCTCCAAAAGGGGTTTTGTCAGGTTGGACGGCCCGTCATCAAACGTCAGATAAACCGTTTTTACATGATCCGCGGCAGCGGCAGCGGGTTTCTGCACATTCAAATTAGGATACATGGCCTGATACACTGCCGGGTCCATCGGATGGGAGGAAGCCGGAGCGGAGGAAGTAGGGGCCGAGGATACAGGAACCGAGGAAGCAGGCACGGAAGAAGTCCGTACTGAGGACGACGCAGATACGGTGGAAGAACTGCTGCTCTGCCGCGCGGAGCTTGGAACGCGCGAGGAAACCGGCAGTGAGCTGCTATGTACTTCCAGAATAGAAACCGTTCCGCTTTCGGCTTGGGGATATCCTGTTCCAGATTTGGACAGCGGGTAGGAACTGACGGTATTTAACACATCAAAAGTAACTGCTCCGACTGACAGCACCAGCAAAAAAAGCCCCGCCAAAATCATCGTGTGCCAAACTCTTTTTCGGCGGCTATGCCTTGCTCTGGAATTCGTTGCATGTTTTGCATATTGATACTTCATAATGACACAGCTTTCGATGAAAATTGACAATTTCTATTTTCACTTCTATTATATACATTCCAATATAAAATGACAGTTAAATTATTGTAACCTTCGGCTTAAAGCAAAAATAAAAACACGCTGCACATGCAGCGTGTTTTTATTTTTGCTTTAAGATTAGGTTTGACCGGAACGCTGTGACGCTTTGATGTTCTGCCGTGCCTTCCGGAGCTCCGCGAGGTTCGCAGACAAAGCGTCGTCCGTACGTTTCATCAGGTCGTCTATGTAATCATTGGACGCTTTGCGCATTTCACGGTGTTTTGCCTGCGCCTGTGCAAGCAGTTCATTGGCCTTTTGCTGAGCCTGGCGGACGATTTCATCCTGATTGACCATGGTTCTTGCCCGTTCTTCCGCCACTCTTATAATGGTTTCGGCCTCATGCTTCGCGTCGTTAATAATCTGGGCGCGGTCGGCGCAGATTGCTTTTGCCTGGCGGATTTCCTGCGGAAGGCAGTCGCGGATTTCATCCAGAATCTGCTTGACCTCTTCTCCATCCAAAACGGCGCGTCCCCGGCTGAGCGGAAGGCTCCAGGCCTTTTCCACCATATCGTACAGCTCGTCCAGCAAATCCTCCACATTCAACTGTTCACTCATGAAAATTTCCCTCCTTCTTCCCGAATTCTGGCATTAATATCTTCCAAAATACATTCTGGAACGAAATTGGAAACATCCCCACCGAAGCTTGCAATCTGTTTTACCACACTGGAACTGAGAAACATGTTTTCGGCGCTGGTGGTTAGAAACACGGTTTCCAGTTCCGGATTCAGTTTTTTATTGGCAAGCGCCTGCTGAAATTCATACTCAAAATCAGACAGCGCCCGAAGGCCTTTGACAATAATCTTAACGTCGCGCTGCCTGGCGTAATCCGCAAGCAGGCCGTCAAATCCCACGATTTCGACATTGTCCATTCCTTCTGTGCAGCGTTTGAGAAGCTTGATCCGTTCCTCCACGGTAAACATGGTGCGCTTTGCGGGGTTTACCATTACTGCCACGATGGTTTTGTCAAACATGACACGCGAGCGGTTGATAATATCCAAATGCCCTAAAGTAACCGGGTCAAAGCTTCCCGGACAAATCGCCGTTTTCATTCTTCGGTCACATCCTTATGTTTGTATAACGTCAAAATAATCTTACCGTACCGATAAGAACGTGCCCGCACAAAATCGCCGGCTTCCGGTGCAAGCTCTTCGTCGGCAGGATGCTCACAGAGAATGATTCCGCCCCGGTTCATCGTTGCCGCCACCATTGGAAGCGCACGCTGCAGCAGCCCGGTGCGGTAAGGTGGATCCAAGAGCGCAATGTCAAACGGCTCGCGGTTCTGCATCAGGTAAGACGCAAAATCCAGATTCTTCACCACCGCGAATTCCGACAGACCGGTGGTTTCCAGATTTTTCTGCACAATTTCAATCGAGCTTTTCGATGCATCCACAAACACCGCTTGTCTTGCTCCTCGGCTGAGCGCTTCAATTCCCAGCTGCCCGGAACCGGCGAATAGGTCCAGCACCCGTCTTCCTTCTATTTGGAACTGGATGATGCTGAAAAGCGCTTCCTTCACCCGTTCTGGCGTAGGACGCACGCTTTCCCCTTCCAGCGTGGTCAGCCGCTTTCCGCGCGCTGACCCGGTGATTACTCTCATATGGAAATCTCCTTAAAATTACAAATTATGGGGGTTCTTTTCAAAAAGCGGGAAAGAATTCCTTTAACTGACATTATCCCATGGAAGAGCCCTGATGTCAAATGCTTTGTGCCTATTCCGCAGTTTCTTCGCCGCCGTGAAAATAATCGTACACCCGCTGTGCTGCCGGCTGGTTCATACCGGGAATCGCGGCAAGCTCCTCCAAATCGGCGTTGCTGACTGCGGCGACCGTTTTAAAGTGCTTAAGCAGCGCGCGGGCGCGGGTCGGCCCCACCCCTTCAATGGAGGTCAAGGTAGAGGAAATCGTCGTTTTTTTGCGCAGTTGACGATGATATCCAATGGCAAAGCGGTGCACCTCATCCTGAATGGACGAAACCAGTGTAAACGCCTTGCGGTTGGAATTAATCGCGATTTCTCCGCCGTCCCGGGCAATGGCGCGGGTACGGTGCTTATCGTCCTTCACCATGCCAAACAAGGGAATATTCAACCCGGCAGCCTCCAAAACCGGGCGCACCGCCGCCACATGGCCCTTTCCGCCGTCCAGAAGAATCAAGTCGGGCAAATGCCCGAACCCTTCTCCTTCGTCCTTGTGGGCTTCGTATTCCTGCAGCCTGCGTTCTATAACTTCACGCATGGAAGCATAGTCATCCTGACCAATTACGGTTTTAATTTTAAACTTGCGGTAGGCGGATTTCAGCGGCCTGCCATTTTCAAAGACCACCATGCCGGCCACATTTTCCCCGCCTGCAAGGTTTGAAATATCATAGGATTCAATATAGTTTGGCGGCTGTTCCATGCCCAGCAGGCGGCCCAGTTCATCCAGAGCGGACGCCTCGCGCCCGGTGCGGTTTGTCGCCTGCGCCAACTGCTCGGCGGCGTTGTTGCGGCACATTTCCACAATCTGCGCCTGTTCCCCTTTCTGCGGCACGGAAAGCGACACCTTTCTTCCGGCCTTCTGCGTGAGCCATTCCCCCAGCAGATCGGCATTTTCCACCCGGCCATCCAGACAAACACGGGGCGGAATCCGGTCGCGCATCGAGTAGTACTGTTCGAGAAATTCCCCGCGCGCAGCAGATGGATTGCCGGTTTCCCCCATCAGGAAAGTTTCTCGGTCACAAAGGCGGCCGTTTTGAAAGCGGAACACTTCAAAGCAGCTGGATTCCGGCCCCTGTGCCAAGGCAATCACATCCTGCTCCGGCACTTTGGCCGCAACCACCTTTTGTTTGTCCGCCATCCGTTTAATCGCGGTCAGGCGGTCGCGGATTCTGGCGGCACGCTCAAATTCCAACGCCTCTGCCGCCTCTTCCATGCGCTTGGTCAGTTCCCGCACACTTTCTGCGCTTCCGCCGCGCAGAAATTCAACGGCTTCCGTTACCGCTTCGTTGTATTCCTTTTCACTTACCTTCCCCGTACAGGGAGCACAGCACTGGTTGATATAGTAATATAGGCAGGGACGCTCCTTGCCAATATCCTGCGGAAACCGCCGATTGCAGGAGGGCAGCTTGAAAATCTTCAGCGCACCTTCCACGGATTCCTTCGTAGCCCAAGAGCTGATATAAGGCCCGATGTAGTTGGCGCCGTCGTCCAAAATCTGTTTTGCCTGGGAAATGCGCGGCCACGGACCGGACGTCACCTTGATATAATGGTACCCCTTATCGTCCTTCAGCAGAATGTTATATTTGGGCGTATGCTGCTTAATCAGGCTGCATTCCAGCACCAACGCTTCAAACTCGCTGTCCGTAATGATATATTCGAAATATTCCACATTGGCAACCATGCGCCGTACTTTCTCATCATGGTTCTTTTCCGAGCCAAAGTACTGGCTGACACGGTTTTTCAGCGCTTTTGCCTTGCCAATATAGATTATCTTTCCCGATTTGTCATGCATCATGTAAACACCGGGATTCAACGGAAGACGCATGGCCTGACGGCGCAGTTCCTTAATATGCTTCTCGTGGTCAGTCATGGGAACCTCCTTGATTGCAAAATACTTTTGAAGGAATCCCTTCGGAACGTTCTTCCTAGGTCTTTCCTTTATCAAAAATTATACGAATTTAGACAGTAATTTCCATATATGATATGATAAAATAGAAAAGAGTAAAATTCATATTTCATTACCCGGGGCAGACTTCATAAACAGGCCGTTTCGCCGGGAAACTGGACTTTCCGTCCACAATGGGGGCAAGAGAAAATAACATAAAGTATATCAGGCTGAATTTTCGCAAAAACACCATATATTATAGCAAAGCTTTTATTTGGGAGGAAACTGCATGAAAATTAGTCACGTCGCGCTTTTTACCACAGACCTAGAAATAATCCGGAATTTTTATGAAACGTACTTTGGCGCGGTCGCCGGTCCAAAATATCAAAATATAAAAACTGGGCTGGAAACATATTTTCTAAGTTTCGGTGACAATACCCGTCTTGAAATTATGACGCAGCCCCTGCTGCAGGAAGAGCGGCAGTCCGCTCCGCATACCGGATGGGCACATCTGGCCTTTCAAGTGGGAAGCAAAGAAAAAGTGAATGAGCTGACCGAACAGCTCGCCTGCGACGGATACCAAATTTTAAGCGCCCCACGCGTCACCGGCGACGGGTATTACGAAAGCTGTGTGGCGGACCCGGACGGAAACCGCGTGGAAATTGTGGAGTAGCGCAGGTTTGGATTTCACCGTTTTCCAGGGAATACAAAAAGCACCGCCGATTGAGCGGTGCTTTTTCTTGAAACAGATTATTCAGCAAAACCGGACTGAACCAGTTCCACAAGACTGTTTACAGCTTCTTCTTCATCGGTACCGTCCGCAATAATACGGATGGTCGTCCCGCCGACAATTCCAAGTGACAAAACACCCAGCAAGCTTTTTGCGTTGACACGTCTTTCTTCTTTTTCCACCCAGATGGAAGATTTAAACTCGTTCGCTTTCTGGATAAAAAATGTAGCTGGACGAGCATGGAGCCCAACCTGATTCTGAACAAGGACTTCCTTCACACACATTTCGATTCCCTCCTATGCAAAAAGATAACTTACAAGATCATATACAAGTACAAGCAAACTTAAGATCGATACTGTAATAGTTTAAAATAATTATAACACATCCTGAAAAGCCGTCAACTAAATTGAAAAACTTTGGATTGATAACCGAAGACACGGTTTTATGTTATGCCGTTATTTGTGCAACATGCTATTATTGTTGAAAACTTTTGTTTTGTCTGCCATATGAATTGACGGAGACAAGGCTTTTTTCAGCATTCATCTTCGGCATTTTCCCTGGATTTTTCCAGTTTTTCGAGAAATTCGCGGTCCTGCTGTGTCAAATCAGCGCATTTCAGAAGTTCCGGCCTTTTTTGCGCCGTACGAAGCAGTGACTGTTCGCGGCGCCACTTGCGGACGTTTTCATGATGCCCCGAAACCAGCACTTCGGGCACCTGCTTTCCCCGCCAGTCCGCAGGACGGGTGTACTGCGGGTATTCCAGCAGACCGTTAAAATGGCTCTCTTCCTCAAAGCACTCCGGGGCGGACAACACCCCGTCGATCATGCGGCTAACCGAATCCGCCAGCACCAGCGCGGGCAGTTCACCGCCGGTCACCACATAGTCCCCAATCGAAATTTCTTCGTCCACAAATTCTTCTAAAACGCGTTCGTCGATTCCCTCGTAATGGCCACAGAGGAGCGTCAAATTTTCATACCCGGCAAGTTCTTTCACATGCTTCTGGGTCAAAGTTTTACCCTGCGGGGAAAGATAAACAATATGCGGCTTTTTACCGACCTGACGGATGACATCCTCCAGGCACAGCGCAATCGGCTCCGCCATCAGCAGCATCCCCATGCCGCCGCCGAACGGGCTGTCATCCACACGGTTATGCTTGTTGTTTGCAAAGTCGCGAATTTGATGGCAATATACCTGCAGAACACCTTTTTTACGGGCTCGTCCAATAATGCTTTCCGCCATAACGGCTTCGCACATTTCCGGGAAAAGCGTGACAAAATCAATCCTCATCGTCAAAAATCCCCCGAATTGGCCGAATCAACATTTTATTGTCCTCAAGATTAACATTTATGATAACGCTCGGTATGGCGGGAATCAGATAATTTTTACTGCTTTCCGAAGTAATCTGATAAACGTCATTTGCGCCGGTTCTCATAATTTCTGTCAGCTTACCGTAATAAATAAAATTATCGGCATTATAAACATCCATCCCGATCAAATCCTGCATAAAATAGCGGCCTTCCTCCAGTTGCACGTCTGAACGGTTCAGGTACAGGATTTTTCCGCGCAGAGTATCCGCCTGTTCCACTGAGTCAATGCCTTTCAGCCGGAGCAGCAGAAGCGATTTGTGAACACGGGAAGAAACGACCTCCAGCTTTTGAGCGCCCCGGTCAAAATACATTGTTTTCAGCGGAAGTAAAAATTCCGCGGAATCGCACCATGGCTGCACGCGGATTTCCCCCTTGACGCCGTGGGTGCCAACGATTTTTCCCGCTTCCAAATATTGATTCAGCATACCGTCCTCCTGATTTTCGCCGCCGCGGCGGCATAATCCCGTTTTTACGGGTGGTTGCAAAATAGCCTGACGAACAACCGGCAAAAGCAATTTTCAAAACGCCCGCCGGTGGTTGCTAACAAAGAATGAAAAATGTGGGCCTTTCCAATTGGCCCACAAGCATTTTGAAAAAGGTGCTGCAAAATGAATCATCATTCATTTCACAGCACCTTCCGGTTTCGCGATCAGTCAATTTCCACTGAAATTTTTTGGTCGGCACGAGTTGCCGCCGCACGCATAACGATACGAATCGCTCTCGCAATGCGGCCCTGCTTGCCAATCACACGACCCATGTCGTTTTCTGCCACATGGAGGTGATACACGACCGTTCCAGTTTCATCGGGCTCATCCACGTCCACCGAAACGGCGGACGGTTCTTCCACAAGACCCTGAGCAATCGCTATGAGCAGTTCTTTCATGGTGCATCCTCCGCTTTACAGAACGCCTTGTTTCTTCAACAAAGCCTTCACGGTATCGGTCGGCTGTGCTCCGTTCGCAATCCATTTCTTTGCCTTTTCGGCGTCTACCTTCACAACAGAAGGCTCTTCCAGCGGGTTGTAATAGCCGATTTCTTCAATGAAACGGCCGTCACGCGGAAAACGGGAATCGGCGACAACTATACGATAGAAAGGAGCCTTCTTGGCGCCCATTCTGCGCAATCTGATCTTTACTGCCATAATTAATGTTCACCTCCACGAATTAATCGGGGAATTTCCCCTATCTTCACCAAAAGGAGTATCCTTATTGGATGAATTCACTTAAAATATACCATTTGTATTGCTTTTTACCACTTAGAATGGCGGCATTCCCATTCCACGGAAACGACGCTTGCCCATGCCTTTCAGCTGTTTCATCATTTTCTGGGTCTGTTCCAGCTGCTTCAGCAGACGGTTTACATCCTCCACTTTCATTCCGCTTCCCGCGGCAATCCGGCGCTTGCGCGACGGGTTAATCAGCGAAGGCTTTTCCCGCTCCTCCGGCGTCATGGAAAGGATCATGGCTTCGGTGCGGTCCATAATACGATCGTCGATGTCAACATCCTGGAGCTGTTTATCCATTCCTGGGAACTTGGAAAGAACCTTTTTCAGCGGCCCCATTTTCTTGATTTGTTCAAACTGGTCCAGCATATCGTTGAAATCCAGCTTGTTTTCCAACATCTTGCGGGCGGTTTGTTCGGCCGCCTTGCGGTCGATTTTGTTCTGCGCTTCCTCAATCAGGGTCAGAACATCACCCATGCCAAGGATACGGGACGCCATGCGGTCCGGGTGGAACACTTCCAGGTCTTCCAGCTTTTCGCCCGTACCGGCAAACTTAATCGGCTTGCCCGTTACCGCGCGGACGGAAAGCGCCGCGCCGCCGCGGGTGTCGCCATCCAGCTTGGTGAGAATCACGCCGGTGATATCCAGCAGTTCGTCAAAGGACTTGGCCACATTGACGGCTTCCTGACCGGTCATCGCGTCAACCACCAGCAGAATTTCATGCGGGTGCACCGTATTTTTGATATTCTTTAACTCATCCATGAGCACTTCGTCGATCTGCAGACGACCTGCCGTATCGATCAGCACCATGTCGTTTCCGTAATCTTTTGCATGGGCAACCGCAGCCTTTGCGATCTTCACCGGGTCTTCCTTGCCCATTTCAAAAACCGGAACCCCGGCTTTAGAGCCTACAACCTGCAGCTGTTTAATAGCCGCCGGGCGGTAAATATCGCCCGCCACCAACAGAGGACGGTGCCCCTGCTTTTTCAGCATGAGCGCCAGTTTGCCAGCGTGGGTCGTTTTACCGGCGCCCTGCAGGCCGCACAGCATGATAATTGTTGGCGGGGAAGAAGGGCTGTTCAGCCGCGCGTTGCTGCCGCCCATTAAAGAGGTCAGCTCTTCGTTGACGATTTTAACCACCATTTGGGCAGGGGTCAAGCTTTCCATAACCTCGGAACCCACGGCACGCTCGCTCACTCGGTTGGTGAAATCTTTCGCGACTTTATAGTTTACATCCGCTTCCAGAAGAGCAAGGCGGACTTCCCGCATTGCCTCCTTGACGTCGGCTTCCGTTAATTTTCCCTTGGATTTCAGCCGCTTAAACGCGGCGTTCAGCTTGTCGGCAAGGCCTTCAAACGCCAATGCGGTTCCTCCTTTGATTTGAATTAATGGGTTTATTCACAAAGCTTCTCTGCAATTTCAAGGATCCGCCCGGACTGAAGCTCCAGGTCGCGTGAATTGACAGAGTGCTGATTAATCTGCCGAATCTGGTTTGCGGCGTCCATAATCTCTTCCAGACCGTTCCGCATTTCACGGAAGCGCTTCACAAGGCCGAGGCGTGCTTCCATTTCCAGCAGCTGCGTTTCCGCACGCTTAATGGAGTCGCGCACACCCTGGCGGGTTATTCCCTCGTTGTCCGCAATTTCCGAAAGGGAAAGGTCATCATTGTAATAATACTCAATCACTTCACGCTGCTTTTCAGTCAGCATGTCGCCGTAAAAATCGAGCAGAAAAGAGATCTCAAGATTCTTTGCCACGTGCACACCCCCGCTGAAAGAGTGTAAAGTGATTTGCTTTACAGCTATGAATTATACAATAAAAAAGGCCGTTTGTCAAGAGGCAACGGCCTCTCCATAAAATTTTTCATGGAAATTTACAGCTTATTGAAATAACTTCAGCAGGTCGGGAAGCGACTGCACAATAAATTCCTTGAATTTATTCGGGTCCCCCGCTACACTGACTATCAGTTTTTGGTCAAAAATTTCCATACCGGTAATCTGAATTCCCGTAAAGCTGCTGTAATCCCCACCCATTGCCGCGGAAGTATCCAGATACACCAAATCGTCTTCCACGAAAAAGCCATCGGGAAGATAATCCTTTGCCAAATTCAGCGCAAAGGCCGTGGGTACAGGAAGCCTGCCGATGCGAACCGAACTGAATTTCAAAGCCAGCTGCTGCCGGGAAAGGTCAAACGCAGCGCTCCCATGCGCGGTTACGCCAACGCGAATTCCTTTGTAATTTACGGGCATATAGAGTTCCAGCGTGTTGTCCGGCTGAATTTTGCACTGCGGCGGCATAGTTTTGTAGCTTGCGGAAAGAAAGCCGTTCAGCTCCTGTTCGCTGATTTGAGCGGGTTCCTTATTCAGCGCGGCCGCGCCCAGCTTGGTCAGCACAGTTCCCGAATCCGGATTGGCCGGAACGGAATCACGGCCGGGGTCGTTCAGCGCCAGCAGCGCAAAAATACCCAGCAAGGCAAACAGACCGACAAGAACCGAAAGCACAATCAGCCACGGACGTTTCTTCTTCCGTGGCTCTTCCACCATACGAAGCATGAAGCCGCCTCCCATATGTTACGGGAGCGTGCTCCCGTTCAAAAAGATTTTGGAATGCTTAGGGGACGACGGATTCCGCCTGCCAGGCAGCCATTCCATGCCGTGGGGCGCCCGTGGCGGACCGATCCGCGTATCCATAAAAAATGATATGCCCGTTTTGATGGTATTATCCGTATTGATTTTCTGATGAAACCAAAACTTTTTATTTCAGCTCCACAATGGTTACGCCGGACTCACCCTCCCCGAATGTTCCAAGCCGATAGCTTGCCACACTGGGGTGGCGCTTCAGGTGCTGCTGCACCGCCGCGCGGAGTGTTCCGGTGCCTTTGCCGTGAATAATGGTAAGCATATTGACTCCGGTCAGCAACGCGGAATCAATAAAGCGATCCACATTCATCAGGGCTTCCTCCGTGTTCTGCCCGCGCAGGTCCAGTTCGGTCATCACTTTGGCCTGTGCCCTGCCGGTGACATTGCGGGTGATGGTGCGCCGCGGCTGCTGCTTCGGCTTTTCCTGCACCAGACGAAGGTTGGAAAGCGGTACGCGGGTCTGGATAATACCCGCCTGCACCAGCACCGTGTTAGAATTGCCTTCCGGCAGCTTCAGCACGGTCGCTTTTTTATCAATGTCGAAAATCAGGACCGTATCCCCCACCTTAAGCGGGCGAGGCAAAACATAAGTCCCCTGTTCTTTCGCATGAACCGGGTCGGCGGCATCCTCCAAAGCACGCAGGTCGGCTTTCAGCTTAGCCTTCTGTTCACTGGAAAGCGCCTTGTTCTGCTGCTTTTTCAGTTCTTCCATCTCATTCAGCATTGCGTCGATCTGGCTGCGTGTGCGAGCCACCAGTTCGGCGGCGCGGCGGCGTGCTTCTTCCATTTCCCGTTCCGCCTTTGCCTGAATCTCATCCCGGATTTTCTGCGCCTCGCGCTTCGCACGAGCGGCTTCCAGCCTTGCTTCCTCCGCTTTTGCGCGTTCAGATTCCAGGCTTTGGCGGCTGGTTTCCAGCCGCTGCACCACGTCTTCAAACCGGGCATCTTCCCCGGAAACCAATTCCTTCGCGCGGTCAACAATTTCCTCGCTCATGCCAAGCCGCCGGGAAATGGCAAATGCGTTGGAACGGCCCGGCACACCAATGAGCAGACGATAGGTGGGGCGCAGCGTGGTTACGTCGAATTCGCAGCAGGCGTTTTCCACACCCGTCGTTTGCAGTGCATATACCTTAAGCTCCGCGTAATGCGTGGTGGCGGCGATTTTTGCACCCTTCTGCCGGAGCGCTTCCAGAATAGCCATAGCAAGCGCCGCGCCTTCCACTGGGTCGGTACCCGCGCCAAGTTCATCCAACAGCACCAGGCTGGCGCTGCCTGCTTGATCGAGCACATGGATGATGTTCGTCATATGCGCGGAAAAAGTGGAAAGGGATTGTTCAATGCTCTGTTCGTCGCCAATATCGGCCAGAACCCGATCAAAAACGGAAATCCGACTGTTGTCCGCCACCGGAAGAAGCAGGCCGCATTCCGCCATCAGCGTAAACAGGCCGATCGTTTTCAGCGTTACAGTTTTACCGCCCGTGTTCGGTCCGGTAATGACCAGTGTATCAAACCCGACACCCAATTCTATGTCCGTCGGGACAACTTTATCCGCCGGAATCAGCGGATGACGTGCTTTTTTTAATAATATTTCGCCCCGGTCGTTCACCTGCGGCAAACTGGCCTTCATTTTATAGCCGAGATTCGCCTTAGCAAAAATGAGGTTCAGCTCCACCGCCGCCTCATAGCTGCTGATGATGCCTCCCGCAAAATTGCCCGTTTCTGCAGAAAGCTCCGCCAGGATGCGCTCCATTTCCTTCTGCTCTTCAGAAAGCAGCACTTTAACCTGGTTGTTCGCTTCCACCACGCTCATGGGCTCCACAAAAATGGTCGCCCCGCTGGCCGAAGTGTCGTGTACCAGGCCCGGAACTTCCGCACGGTGCTCCGCCTTAACAGGAACCACAAAGCGCCCCCCGCGCAGGGTGACAATCGGATCCTGCAGATACTTCTGATACACGGGGGAATGGATCATTTTATCCAGCTGTTCGCGCGCGCGGGTCGATGCGGCGCGGATTTTCCGACGGATGTCTGAAAGGCGCGGGGAGGCGTTATCCGCCATCTCCTCCTCGGAAAGAACCGCGCTGGTAATGCGGTCTTCCAGATATTTATTCGGAACCAGCGATTCAAAACGCCAGTCCAGTATGCTTTTTACTCCTTCGCTTTTGGAACGCCATTCTACAATTCCGCGCAGGGTACGCAGAACGCCCGCCACACGCAGCAGTTCCCCCATCGTCAGGGTGCCGCCCGCCTCCGCACGGCGCAGGGAATTACTCACATTGCTCAGTCCACCGAAAGAGGGTGAGCCGAAGCGCGCCATCAGAGTATGTGCCTCATCCGTTTCGCCCAGCAGCCGCTGCACTTCGGAAAGCGAGGTAGACGGGGTTAAATGCAGCGCAAGCTCCGCGGCATCGTCGCACGCGGTTTGCTCCGCAAGCAGTTTTAAAATTTTATCGAGCTCAAGCGCCCGCCAATGTCTTTGGTATTCCTGTTCCAACATGAAATCATCCTTCCCGTTTGAAAACGCCTTTTTCAAACCGATTGTTTCCGCCGCCGGGAACCGAACGCAGCGTAAGGTTCACCACTTCCGGCACGTTATGGATGCGCGGGCCGAACACCCCGCTGCCAAGCCCGCGGCTGACTACCATCTTTTTTTCTTCCATTGTATAAACGCCTTCGCTGTATTGGGGAAAGAACCTGCGTTCCGGCGAAAGCAGCCCTCCCACAAACGGCAGACGAATCATTCCGCCATGCACATGGCCGCAAAGCGTGAGGTCTGCGCCCCACCGGGCGTAAACCGGGAATGAAAGCGGGTTGTGCGTAAGCAGAATACAAAACCGGTCCGGGTCGACGCCACCCATCGCGCGGTGCATATCCCGCAGCCGGAACCGTTCATGTTTTCCAATATGCCTGGCCTCTTTATAATATTTCAGCGGATACCACATTCCGTACACCGGCAGGCTTTCGCCGCCGCGGCAGAGCTCCGTCTTTTCATTGTTCAGCACACGGATTCCCAGCTTTCTCAGCCGGTTCAGGAACGCTTTCAGCGCCGCGCGTCCCATCGTCTGTTCATGATTACCGATAACGTAAAAAACGGGATATTGCTTGGCAAGCACCTGGGCAAAGGACAGAAAAACCGAATAGTCAGAATCCGTGCGGCTCACCATGTCACCGGTCAATACAACCAAATCCGGTTTGGAATCCGCAACGCGGCGCAGCAGCCGGACATTATCCTTTCCAAAACGATGGCTGTGCAGGTCGGACAGGTGGCAAATTCGAAAGCCGTCAAAGGATTTCGGTATTTTCGCCGATTCAATCTGATATTCCGACACGGAAAGCATGTGGTTTTCGGGAAACAGCTGAAACAGCGCTCGTGCCGTGCGGGCAGTGAATCGCTTGATTTTAGATTTTTGCTTCATAAGCCCTCTTTCATCGAAATCTCGAACCCATCTTTCGAAAAAATCACTCTGTTTTCTCCACCGGCTTCATCGGTACCATCTGGTGATAAAAATCCAACGTATTGAAGCCCCGTTGGAGTGTGCCAAGTACATATTGCTCGCTGGCGCGGGCCAATTCGTCCATTCCGCGCGGAGAAAGGCGGAACGAAAACAACTTTTCAAAATCCGCATAAACCGTATGCCTTAATCCAGTCAGCGCACCCCTGCTAAGCGGCAGGGCGGGCTCCCCTACAGGGCGGGGACAGTCCCCACAGTAAATTTGGCCGCTGTTCGGCAAAAAATACATCACGTCCGCTTCGTAGCAGGAACAGCCCGCGCAGCAAATTAAGTTCGGCATATACCCTGCAAGAGAAAGCATTCGCATTTCCACAACCGCCTTCAGCAGGGGTGCCGGGCGGCTGCCTTTGCATAGAAAATGGAACGCGTTCAGCATTAAACGCAAAAAATCCCCTGCCTCGGCTTCCCGCGGAGCAAGCGCCGAAGCCAGCTCGCAAAAATACTGGGCAAGGGAAAGTCGCTCCATATCCCGCCGAAGGTCAAAGAAAACCTCAATCGGCTGAGCGTCGTCAATTATGTACTTTTCCCGCCCCTTGAAAATCGTGAAGCGGGAATAGCTGAACAGCTGCGTAGCCGAAAGCTTGCTGCTTTTCAGTTTTTTGGCCTGCTGGGCAAAAGCGCGCAAAACGCCCTCCTGCCTTGTTAAAACCGTTATCAGCCGGTCGCTTTCACCCACTGACTTCTCCGTAATTACCAGGCCCTCGGTTTCTATCTGCATCGGGAACCTCCCGTGTCTGCATTTCTTCTTGCCGATGTTTACACTGACTGTAAATCAGGTAATCCATCACGTTTCCCGTATGTTCAAAGCAGTTCCATGCTGTCTTTTCATCCATATTTTCCACTCCCCTTTTTCATTGGCTAATTTAAGTATTTGCCGTGGAAAGGGGTTCTATGAGCGGTAAATATATGATTTAAACCCATAATGTGACAAAATATTCAAGGAAAATGTGCTTTCAACTGCTTTGCTGCGGGCGCGCTGTTCCGAAATTAAAGATTAAAATCCGTTTTATCAAAGCCAAAGGTATGAAGAAGTTCCGGCCGATTGCGCCAATCCTCTTTCACCTTGACCCAAAGCTGCAGGTTGATTCTGCAGTCAAAAAAGCGCTCCATGTCCGACCGCGCATACGTGCCAATCCGCTTCAGCATGGCGCCGTTCTTTCCAATAATGATTCCCTTATGGGAAGCTTTTTCGCAGTAAATGGTTGCGTCCACATCAGTCACCGGGCTGGAACCGCCGGATTCGCGCTCGCGCATGCGTTCCACCACCACGGCCACACCATGGGGAACCTCTTTGCTGCAAAGGCGAAGAATTTTTTCACGCACAATTTCGCCGGCCAAAACCCGCTCCGGCTGGTCAGTCAGTGTATCCTCGTCAAAGAAATGACCGCCCGGCATGGCAAGGCGTTCCAGTTCCTTTGTCAGATCCTCAATTCCGTTGCCGTCCAGCGCCGAAACCGGAACGACGGCCTCGAACGGATACCGCGCCGAAAGCTCTGCAATCTGTGTCATCATAACGCTTTTGTCCGCCAGCAGGTCAATCTTATTAATGGCAAGAACAACCGGAAGCTTCATGGATTTGAATTTTTCAATCAGTTCCAAATCAGCGGGGGAAGTACGGCCGCCGGCTTCCACTACCAGCAGGCAGGCATCCACACCCGCAACGGATTCCGTTACTGACCGCACCATGTATTCACCCAAGCGGTTGCGCGGTTTTAAAAGCCCGGGGGTGTCAATGAACACAAGTTGGTTTTCCCCCCGTGTTAATACACCCATAATGCGGGTGCGCGTCGTTTGGGGCTTGTCGGAAACAATAGCGACCTTCTGGCCGATCATTGCGTTCAGCAGCGATGATTTTCCAACATTCGGCCTTCCAACAATGGCGATAAACGCCGACTTTTCTTCGTAACTGGATTCCATAGTTTTGGTGTTTTCCAGCAAATTCATTCTCCTTTAACCGTTTTCATTTTTACTTTCCGTGCGTTCTGCCGTTTAGACCGGCAATTTTTCCGCGGATAAAATCGCGCAGGCTGGTTGGGCCCACAGCAATATACAGGACGCTCGCCGCTATGGTCGCCAAAAGCAGCAAAATCATCGGCGGGCGGACAAAGAAATAATGTACAATTTCAGCCAATACCGCTGGCTTCCAGAAAAGTGCAATCCCGACCGCCACGGAAAACGCCGCCGTAATCAGCACCGCGCCCGCGGCCATGTCCTTCACTATGCGGACCACCGGATGAAAGCTTGCAGCGTCCAGGTCGCAAAGCTCTTCCGCCACAGTGTTAAACATTTCCGCCGTCATAACCGCCGCGATGGTCAGAAACAAAATCGCGTAATCTTCCCGCGAAAGGGAAAAAAACGGCGAAAAGGCGAGCACATACACTGCGGCAACCGTATGGAACCTCATATTGCGCTCGTTATTAATGCAGTAAACGATTCCGCGGATAGCGTAACGAAAACTTTTCAAAAAACGCAAGCTTTATTCCTCGTCCTCGTCAAGCACATAACTGCTGGTGCTGGGCAGACCAAGCTGAGTCATGACCTGCTCTTCTTTTTCCCTCATATGCACGCGCTCTATGCCGCCCTGTTCATGGTCGTAGCCCAGCAGGTGAAGCATAGAATGAGCGGTCAGGTAACCGACTTCCCGTTCCAGGCTGTGCCCATAACGTTCCGCCTGCTCCACCGCTTTTTCCATAGAGATGACAATGTCGCCCAGAATTTTCGCCCCGGTAGAATGGTTCTCGTCGTACACGCCGTTTTCTCCCATTGGGAAAGAAAGCACGTCCGTCGGAATATCTTTCTGGCGATACTGCTTGTTCAGCTCCTGAATCTGCTGATTGTTGACAAAGGTAACGCTGATTTCCGCAGGATCCGGGAATTCTTCCATACGCAACACTGCGTTGCAGCAGCGGCGTACCAGCATCCGCAGCCCCGTCGGGATTTTTACTTCTTTCTGTTTGTTGTCGATAACGACTCTTACTTTTTCCATTTTTAGCGCCCGGCCTCCTCATTTTTTTCATATGCTTTAATAATATCCTGCACCAGTCTATGGCGCACAACGTCTTTTTCAGAAAATCGGATCTGCGCAATATCGTCAATTCCGCGCAGAATTCGCAGCACGTCCTTTAAACCGGAACGCCGCCCATCGGGAAGATCAATCTGCGTAATATCGCCGGTAATCACCATTTTGGAATTGAACCCCAGTCTGGTGAGAAACATCTTCATCTGTTCCGGCGTGGTATTCTGAGCCTCATCCAAAATGATGAAGCTGTCATCCAGCGTGCGCCCGCGCATATAAGCGAGCGGAGCAACCTCTATGTTGCCGCGTTCCACATAACGCTGGTACGTTTCCGCGCCCAGCATATCGAACAATGCGTCGTAAAGGGGGCGCAGGTAAGGGTCGACCTTCTGCTGCAAATCACCAGGCAGAAACCCCAGCTTTTCACCCGCTTCCACCGCGGGGCGCGTCAGGATAATCCGGTTGACCTCCTGCGCGCGGAACGCGGTCACCGCCAGCGCAACCGCCAAATAAGTTTTGCCGGTTCCGGCGGGACCCACCCCGAACGTAATGGTATGTTCCTTAATAGCGGTACAGTATTTTTTCTGCCCCAGTGTTTTCGCTTTCACCGGTTTTCCTTTGGAAGTGATACAGATGCAGTCGCCCGCCAGAGCCTCGACTTTATCCTCGCTGCCCTCGTTTACAAGGGAGATGCAGTAACGCACATTCTGCTCACTGAGTACCTCGCCGCGGTTGATGAGAGTCAGAAGGCTCTCAATCACCCGTACCGCGCGCGCAACGTTTTCCGGTTCGCCCGAAACTTTCAGTTCACTGCCGCGCCCCAAAACGGCAACTTGATACTCTTTTTCAATCAATTTGATATTTTCGTCAAAACTGCCGAAAAGCGCAACTGCTTGCTCCATCCGGTCGATATTGATCCTTTGTTCAAACATCCTATCACCTTTGATTCTTTTACCGTAAGCAAGGCACACTGACTCACGATAAATTAGTATAATTATATCATATACTTTCATTTTCGTCATCAGAATTAGTGACAAAAATTGGTGCTAATTTATCAGTATTTCCGCTTCACGGCCGATATTTTCACGGCATTTCAGCACCGTGGTGTAAATCAAGCTGGAACCTGTCATTTTGTCGCTTGCACTGGAAGAGAGAATCTGAACGTCCTTCAGTTCATTTTTAATCTTTTCCTGAATTTCCTGTTTTGCCTCGAAGAGTGCCTGCTCCCTTGTAAGGGTTACGGCGGCGGAGCTCTGCTCAATCCAATCCTCCTCATAAACGCCGATCGGCAGGGAGGTGTTCATCAGTCGGATTTTTGTAAAGTACGTTTCCTGCCGGTAATTTCCATCCGGCTTCACCGTCATAGTCAGCGGAATGCGCGCGCCCATAAAGTGCAGGCAGCGGCGGGTGACCACACTGCCCGTGTCCTGAACCACCGTGCGTTTCAGCGGAATTTCAACCGACACAGTCCGTGTGGTTTCGGCCATAATTTTTCCGGCTGCATGCTTCAGTGAGGTTTCGCCCGCCTCATCCTTTACCTCGCCGCTAATCAGAAGCTGACCCTCTACCACGGCGTCGCCCTCCTTTACCTGCGGCGTTCCGGCGTAAACTTCCAGAGAAACAATCTGCCCGGTGGCAGCTGCCTTAATGTCGCAGGGGCGTACATCCTTCACCGCAATCGGTGGTTTTTCCGTTTTCTCCTGCAGCCGGATTTCCGCCTTGCAGCCGTGCGTATTGACGCTGATCCAGCTGATTTGGGGGAATTTCAGCATAAGCGCCTGCTGAAGAAGCTGCGGCTGTAAATATTTTTTCGGGGTTCCGGGCCCAATTCCAAGCGCGGCCAGCTCTGCAGTAATTGCCGTTGCCGGAATGGAGGTGTTGCCCACTACTTCGAAGGACCACATCCGATTGGAAAGCACCATTACAATCACCAAAAACAGAATGCTCCCCGCCATAAGGCCTTTTCGTTTCCGGATGCGGACAGTGGCAAACGGGAACCCACTGCGCCTTATGATTTTCAGCCGGCATCCGGCTTTGCGCGCACATCGGCGCAGGGCGCGGTATCTTCCGGCAGCCACGCTGGCCGCCCGGTTCTGCCCCGTTTGAATATCCCACAAATAGATGCCGGAGCGTGCGCACTGGTTCAGAAAGCGCTCCAGGCTGCCGCCGCAAACGGCAAAACGCACATAGCCCATGAACCATCGCGTGAGCGCCAAGGAAAACATCAAATCACCTCACGTCAAAAACTCTATTCCCGTTATAAATCCCGACACCACAAGGGAGTCCACCGTAAGGCACTTGATTACCAGGCCGCGTCCGGTAAAGCGCAGCACCATTTTCCCCGCCTTCACACGAACGACGCCGGGATCGTATTCCAAAACGCCGCCGCAGCCTTCCACAACCGCCTCGCGGTTGCCGTTCAGCTCCATGTGGGACTGCATTGTCGCCGGTGTGGCTGGGAATCCGATAATCCTTTTCCTGCTCAAAATGCATCCCTGCCCTAATCAGTTTGATACGAAATCACCTGATTGCCCTTTCGAAGTCCTTTCGTTTGAGAAAAGGACTTCCGGCCACGCTCGTTCCTGCCGAAAAAAGCCGGCCGTTTTCCCCCACCTTTCCTTTTTCAAAGGAAAGAAACATGCGCGAAAATATACTCGGTCAATCAGTGTCAGTCACATAAAGCCTATGCGCGTCAAGTCGTAAATATCCGCATGGAAACATATATATAAGCGGGGTGATTGAATGAAATGGAAACAGAATCTGCTCTTAATCACAACCTTTCTAATTGCCTGCGCACTGCTGATTTTCCCCTCGGAGGCGGCGGAAGGTGCCCGGAAGGGACTTGGGTACTGCCTTCAAATTTTGATTCCATCCCTGTATCCGTTTATGGTACTGGCTGTGTTTTTGGTAAAAAGCAGCCTATCCGATAAAATCGGTCATGTCTTTGAAGCCCCGTCACGTGTCCTGCTGAAACTGCCCGGAAGCGCCGCAACGGCGGTTTTCATGAGTATGATTGGCGGGTATCCCACCGGAGGACGAAGCGTTGCAGCACTTTACGAAGCGGGCTCCATCAATGGGGAACAAGCATCGCGGATGCTTTGCTTCTGTGTGAATTCGGGGCCGGCGTTTGTCATCAGCGCGGTGGGCGCCGGGTTTCTTGGAAACCGGCAGGCAGGCTATTACCTGTTCGTTTCACAGATCATCGCCTCTGTTCTGCTGGGCCTGATTTGCGGGGCAACGGCAAAACGCGGTGCCGATATTAGCCCAACCAGGCGGCGCGCACCCCAAAAGGCATTAACAGCGCTGATTTCATCCGCCGCAGACGCCGCGCGCGCCATGATGAACATGTGCTGTTTTGTGATTCTGTTCGCATCGGTGCTGAACCTGCTTCGTATCTGGGTGCGGGAACCCGGCAGTTCCGCCGCGCTTTCCGGATTTTTGGAGGTGACGGGAGGATGCTCCGACTTTGCGCAGCTCCACCTGCCGCTTTGGGCAGTATCGCTCATCATTGGCTGGGGCGGGCTCTGCGTTCATTTCCAGATTCTTTCTATGATAGAACAAATCCCGGTTAAACTGCCACGCTTTTTCCTGTTCCGCGTGCTTCACGGGCTGTTTGCGGCAGCGATTACCTTCGGACTGGAAAAGCTTTTTCCCCTCAGCGAGGAAACATTTAGCAACACCTCCGCCACACTGGTGCCCGCGTTTTCCGGCTCCAGCCCCGCGGCGGCGGCGCTGATTATTCTGTGCGCCGCGTTTATCCTATATATTCCATCTGAAAAAGTGGAACTTTACCGCCGATAATGTTATAATAAGCGACAGAAAACAGGATATGAAAAGGCGGGATTGACATGTTCAGGAAAAAGAAAAACACGTTTTTCGGGGATCATGTTGAGGTCAGCTGCGAATACTGCAAAAACTGGCGGGAACAGACGGAATCTGGCGTATGCCGGTTTGGCCTTTCTCCACAGCCGGACGGTGCCTGCGGTCGCTTTGTCTATGACCCGCTGAAGCGCTCACCCAAAACCTTTCCTCCCATGCGCCCGCACGACGCACAGGAATTCAAGCTGTAAAAAGCGGGTTTCCTGTCTTTCTTTTATCTTTGACCGAAATTTCTTCTCTGATACACCGCTTTTTCGGCGGGCCAAAATATTTGGACAAAATTCGGAAACACTATGACCTGCAGGGAACAACCGAAATCAGGCGGCAACCGTGCCGCGTCCCTGATTTATTGCAGGAGATGGCTTTACGATGAGTAAAAATATTAAAGAGGAAATTTCTCGGGAAATTGACCGCCGAATTCATCTTTTGAAGGAGCATCAGGGCGCTGAAATCATTGTGACGGGAAATCAGTATGAAGAACTGAACCAGGCTCTGTCTAAAGTAATCGGTGCTCCCCTGATCGGCGAATTACAGAGCTTGAAAGAATACGTCAACCGCTTATAACTCACAGGCAAACAAAAAGAACCGCCTTTTGGTGGTTCTTTTTGTTTGCCTATTATTTTGAAATCGGCTGGGTATTCTTTTTCAGCCATTCCAGTTCTTTGCCGGAAAGCCTTGGAGAAAGTTTTTCGTAAACCAAGCGGTGGTAGTTGTTCAGCCATTCCAGTTCCTCTTCCGTCAGAAGCTCCGGAAGGATTCCCGCTGTGTCAATTGGGAAATAAGTAACGGGTTCAAACTTCAGGAACTGGCCATATTCGTTGTTGACAAACTCGGTGACGCGAAGGATGTTTTCCGTACGGATTCCATGTTTGCCTTCCTCATAAATACCGGGTTCGTCCGTAATGGTCATGCCTTTTTTCAGCGGTGCACGGCCGCGCATGCTCATGTTCTGCGGGCCTTCGTGCACGCCGCCGTACATGCCCACACCGTGGCCCGTGCCGCAGCGGTAATCGATTCCGTGCTTCCACACCTGCACACGGCTGAGAATGTCGATGTTCTGACCGGAAAGGCCTTCCATGAATACCGCGGTAGCAAGGCCGATATGCGCTTTCAGCACATAGGTGTAATGTTCCATTTCTTCCTGTGTCAGCTCGCCAAGTGCAAACGTCCGGGTAATGTCGGTTGTGCCCTCCTGATACTGTCCGCCGGAATCAATCAGCAGGTAGCTTTTCTTTTCCAGCTTGCTGCACGCGTCCGGTTCCGGGTGGTAATGCATCATGGCGGCGTTTGCTCCGTAAGCCGCAATGGTGCCGAAGCTCTCGCCCATGCTGCCCGGCTGTTTCAGGCGGCATTCCTTCAGCTTATCGCAAACGTCGCATTCGGTAATGGTATCGCCCGCGGCCATGCGTTCTTCCAGCCAGACGCAGAATTCCACCATGGCGCAGCCGTCCTGAATATGCGCTTCCTCAATGTTTTTCAGTTCGGTTTCATTCTTAACGCCCTTCAGGTAGGTCACCGTATCTTCGCCCTCTTTCAGGGTAACGGCGGCATTTTCTTTCAGGATCGTATACAAATCATAGTTCGTGCCGGACGCATCCACCAGAACAGTCATCTTTTCGCGGATGCTGTGAAGCTCCGCGTCAATGTCCTCATACTCTTTCACGGTCACGCCGTTTTCCTTCAGGTACTGCATGGTTTCCGGCAGAACGCGTTTCGTGTTGATGAAAAGCACCGCCGAATCGGGGTAAACCATGGCATAAGAAATAGCGAACGGATTGTAAGCGATATCATCCGCGCGGATATTCATCAGCCAAGCCACGCAGTCCAGCTGGGTAAACAGCTCTGCGTCGGCGCCCTGCTTTTTCAACTCGGCGCGCACCTGCTCCAGCTTTTCTTTGCAGGTGTATCCGGCATACTTTACGTCATGTACAAATACTTTGGAGGCCGGAACCGGCGGACGGTCGGGCCAGATATCAGCAATCAGGTCGGCTGTCTTAACTTTCAGGCCCTTCTTTGCAAAAGCTTCCTTCATTTCACGGACGGTCGCGGCAGAAAGCAGTTTGCCGTCAAAGCAGACGGTTTCCCCTTCGTTCAGCTTATCGTTTAAAAATTCAATATAGGTCGGAACGCCCTTGACCGCGATGCGGTAAAGGACGATTTCACTGCCTTCCAGCTGATGCGCCGCCTGAATAAAATACCGGCCGTCCGTCCAAAGGCCGCTTTCCTTTTCCGTCACCACCAGCGTACCGGCAGAACCGTCGAAACCGGAAAAATAGCTTCTCGCTTCCCAGTGGGCGGGCAGATATTCGCTCATGTGCGGGTCGGAAGACGGGATAATGCAGGCCTGCACACCGTATTCCTTCATTTTGCCGCGCAGGGCGGCAATTCTTTCATTCACACTGACCATGATTCACTACTCCTTCTATTAAGACCGCGCCATCAGGCACAGACAAAGTATTTTTACGAAAATTCCGTGAAATCAATTGAACCGTACGGAGAATACGTAAGATTGCCCGTACAGCCAGAATCATACATTAAATGAAGTATAGGCTTAATCACACCGGCTGTCAAGGCATGGATGGAACTGCGCTTTCCCCCGGGACAATTGTGAACTTTTATGAACACCACACAATCATTCGGATAACTTCAGATAAATCCCTTCTATCGAAGGTCAATCGGGGAACCATCGGTTGAATGGATAAATTAAGCATCACTATCTACTCATAGAAGGCGGAGATAATATGGGAATTGTTAACCCTTAATAGATATACCATATACACGAGTTTCCCATTCAATTTGAACATGTTTGAGTTTATAGTTTGAATTCTTGATTGATCGTTAATAGAGGGGTAAATATTATTAAGATAGTGTCGATAAAGTTTTAGTAACTCTTGGATTAATTGGAATGGTGAAAAAATGATAAAAAGTATTTCTCTCGGAGAGCAAATTCTTGAAATGATTGACACGTTAGAACAGGCTATTGTAGAATTATATGAATTAGCAACAAACAAAGATCGTAAAATTTATAAATTTTCAAAAGAAATGCAAGCAATGCTGACTGCCATGTACCCTGTTTTTGAAAAATTGGCCAAGGAAGAATCTGCTCTAATGTCCGGTAAATTATGTAAAAATGTAGAATATTCCTTAGCTAACATAATGTATCTCTTGCAAGATAGCAGCAATTTGGCCTGTCAAAAAATTGAATATGAGTTACTGCCTTTAGCGCAAGAGCTTTACACAGATTTTTATTTTTGGGGATTTTGTTATCCAGATAATAATAAAATGTGGAATTTTTATCGTAATGAAATGAATGATTTATGTCCATTGCCATATATTAAAGAATCTGAAAAAATAAACTCCTATAAATACGATCTTTCTATTGTTTTGCCTGCTTATAATAAATTGAATTTTACAAAAGAGTGCGTTAAGTATCTTTTTAAGTATTTACCTGATAATTTGAGTTATGAATTAATTTGCATAAATAATGGTTCTAACGACGAAACAAAACTTTTCTTTGAAAGTATTCACCCCAATAAGCAAATAGATATTATTGAAAATACAAAAAGTTTCTCTGTTGTAAGTAGAATTATAGAAGGCAAATATACTCTCTTTTTATCAAATGATGTTATTTTAACCCCCAATGCAATCAGTAATCTTTTAACATGCATTAAATCAGATGAAACAATAGGGTGCGTAGCGCCTACTTGTCCTAATGTTTCGAATCTTCAGGAAATACCAGCAGAATATTCTTCTATAAAAGAGATGATAGACTTCTCGATAAAAAATAATATTAGTAATCCATATCGTTGGGAACAGCGGGCTAGACTTACTCCTCCGGTTGCTCTAGCCAGAAGTAATAATTATTTTTTCTATGCTTTATTTTGTTACACTTATCCATATACTCCTGATCGGGTTTTTGGATTTTCCGATGATTTGATGTCTTTGTTAATGAGGCGCAATGGATACAAATTAATTCTGGCCAAAGATACATATGTATATCATTTTGGAGATAACGCGTTAAAAGATTATAGTTCGAAAAAGCAAAATTTTTATCAAATCGGGCGCAAAAGATTTTATGATACTTTTGGAATTGACCCTTGGGGGGAGGGTCTCTGCTACGATTTAAAGTTAGTATCATCGCTTTCTTTTTCTAATGTGGAACCAACAGAGCCAACTAATATTTTAGGAATTAACTGTGGTATAGGAAGTGATCCACTCAAAATCAAGGAAATATTAAAAGAGACTTACCACAATATAAATGTCATAGTATACAATATAACAAATAATTCCAACTTTAGTGACGATTTAAGGGGAGTATCAGACAAATTTCAGTATGTTAAAAACATTGAAATGATAAAAACTCTTTATGATAATATTCACTTTAAGTATATTATCATAGAAGGTAGCATTGAAAAGCAAAAAAATCCTGTTCGTATTATTAATAAAGCATATTCATTATTAACACAAGATGGAATTCTTGCGGTCAAAGTAGTCAAACTAGATCTCAGAAATAGTTTAAAAGGACTATATATGCAAATGGTAATAAATGATGAGTGGATCATTATAAAACGTATTTAGTAAATTTTAAATAACATTTAAATAGCTATACATAAATTATACATTCATGGAAGAAATCATAAATAGACTCGGCAGTTTTATAAACAAATCACTGGTAATAAAGTTCTGTTGGACAGCCTGTTACTACTCCATAAGAACTGCGCTTTCCCCCGGGACACGGGGCTTGACAAAATCTTCAAAATTCAGTATGATAAGGAAAAATCTAGGATTATGGAGGTGAAAGCAATGAACCGCACCGTATTTAAGCAAGGCTTAATCTGGAATAACATCGGGGAAGTTGCCGTTATTTTAGGTAAAATCGACCGTTCCGTGTATCAGTCTGCCCTTTTGCAGAAATTCACTGCGCGGTCGCGTGTTCATCTTTCCCTTTTCAAATAGTTCGGTTCGGTCTGTTTTAGTCCGTTCAGAATCATACGTTTGAAACCCGGAAGGTGGCTTAGGCCGCATCCCGGGTATTTTTATGCCCATTTTTAGGAGGTTACCAGCTATATGCTGAAAAAGAAACGATTCCTTTCGCTTTCGGAATATACCGCAACCGCCTGGCTGTGCGCCACACAGGCGTTTGACGGCAATTTTCTGTTCGTGTTCGCCGGATACGCTGTGCGCATGGTTCGCCTGCTGGTTATGACGGCAGTTTTCCGCTCGATTCCAGACACGGCGGACCTGTCGCTTTCCCAGATGCTGACTTACGCGCTGCTTTCCTCTGTTTTAAGCGAGCAGCTTTTCCTTTACACACCGGCTACCACCGCGTTGTGGGAAGGTTCCATCATCAACCGCTTTACACGGCCGGTTCCCGTCATTGGAACATTTGTTGCGGAAACCATAGGAAAATGGGTGCCGTCCCTGCTGTTTTACACGCTCCCGGTCTGTCTTGCGGCTCCGCTGTTTGGCGTACGCATTTTGCCCGCAAGCGCCTGGAACGGGGTTCTTTTCCTCGTCAGCCTATTGCTGGGCATTTCGCTCAGCTTTGCCGTTGATTTTATTTTCGCCGCGTTTTCCATGCGGATGAAAAACGGATGCTGGGCGGCGCTCGCCATTCGCGACGCCGTTACCACACTGCTTTCCGGCTCCCTGATTCCCTTTGCGCTTCTGCCGAAAGGAGTGGCCGCGGTGTTCCAGCTTCTACCGTTCGGATCGCTGGCCGGAGCCCCGTTGAGCATTTTCGTCGGTTCCGGCAGCGCCCCGCAGTTAATTATGCTTTCCGTTTTCTGGAACCTAACTCTGTGGCCGGTTTGCATTCTGTATTTCCGCAGGTCGCAGGAAAAAATGGTCTCTTTCGGAGGCTGAGAAACACGATTCGCTCCATTCTAATTCAGGAGGTTTCATAAGACTTATGTCATCCATATTATCAAATATTAAAACTATATTCCGGCTTTGGCATCAGTACGCGAAAATGGATTTGCTCTGGCTTCTGCGCGACACGCGCTACTGCCTGATTCAAATTTTTTCGGATGCAGTGACCGCGCTGGCCTCGGTCAGCGCAGTGCTACTCATCAGCCGAAAATTCGGTGGGATCGCAGGGATGTCCTTTGAGGAAATGCTCTTTCTATGCGGCTTTGCCGTTCTGATCGACGGCTTTATTCTGCTGTTTTTCGACGGAAACAATATAGCTTACATTAGCCGCATTATCGGGCGCGGCCAGCTGGACCACATGCTGATTCAGCCGGTTCCGTTGTGGATTCAACTGCTGACGGGGGCATTTATGCCATTTTCCGGCAGCAGCAAGCTGCTCTGCGGCATCGTTCTCACGGTCATTTCCCTGCGGCGGCTCGCCTTTACCGTAACGCCGCTGTGGGTGCTTTGGCTGATTCTGAACATACTGTGCTCCGCCGCCATTATTTTATCCTTTGTTTATGTTTTTTCGTGCTGCGCATTCTACGCGCCGGTCGCGGCGGAAGAAATTGCGATGGTAATCCACGATTTATTCAGCGATACGAAAACCTATCCGCTGGCCGGCTTAACCAAACGCGGGGCAACGGTTTTCTGCTCCATTCTTCCGGTCGGGCTTGCTGCATGGTTTCCGGCGGAAATGATGCTTGGAAAAACACCGGCCGGACTTCCCGGCATAACGTTCTACCTTGCCGCGGCACTTTGGTGTGCGGCAGCCGTTCTTTTATTTCGAAAGGGGTTAATTCATTATGGAAAATACAGTTCAAACCGATACACCGGTTTTGGTCATCGATAATGTCACAAAAGAGTACCGTCAATGGCAAAGAAGTGGAAAAGTAAAAGATATAATAAAAAATCTGGTAAAGCCGGAACAGCGCGCTGTGACAGCGCTTGACCACCTCTCCCTTCGTGTGGATAGGGGAGAATTCGTCGCCTACGCCGGGGCTAACGGCGCTGGAAAAAGCACAACCATCAAGATTTTGTGCGGTATTCTCCAGCCCTCCTCCGGCACCGTTTCCGTGCTAGGGCTTGACCCAGCCAAGCAGCGACGGGAGTTGATGAGCCGGATTGGCATTGTGTTCGGTCAGCGTACCGAACTTTGGTGGGACCATCCCGTTATTACAAGCTACGAATGGAAACGCGCGGTCTGGCATATTCCGGCCGATGTTTACGAGAAAAACCTGCGCATGGTCACCGAATTGCTCGACCTTGGCGAACTGCTGCACACCTTCTCTCGGGAACTGAGCCTTGGTCAACGGATGCGCGCCGACCTGGGCATGATGCTGCTGCACAACCCGGAGCTGATTTTTTTGGATGAACCGACTCTTGGTCTGGACGTTTTGGCTAAGCAGCAGATGATTGCGTTTCTGAAACGGTTGAACCAGGAACGTGGCACCACCATTGTGGTAACCAGCCACGACATGGACGATCTGGAGGAAATGGCAAACCGCATCATCCTGCTTTCCCATGGAAAAATCGCTTTCGACGGTGATTTTGACCAGCTTCGTCTGACGCAGGGAAACCTTGGAAGGATTCGCGTGACCACCACATCCTCCACTCCCTGTAAATTTGAGCAGCTGACATACGTTTCCTCGGAAGGAAATGAACACGAATATGCCTTCGACGGCGGAAAAACACCCATTCGCTCGGTTTTGGCTGAAATTTCAGCAGCGGAAGGCGTGCGCAATGTAGAAATCCGCAAAGCGCCGATTGAAGAAGTCATCGCCGCCTTGTACAAAAGCTGGAAAGCGTAAAAAGTTATAGAAATACCCGCGCCCCGGTTCCATCCAGATGGAACCGGGGCGCGGGTCGTTTTTCGCATGTCCCAAGCAACAGGTAGAAAAAAACGGCCGGACTGCTTTTTTGGCAGTCCGGCCGCAGCTGAATTCCTTTAAACAACAAGCGATCCGTAAAGTTCTGCAAACGGGTGTTCCAAACAATCCTGAAGCAAATCCCTGTAAAATTTCAGCATATCGACAATCGTCCCTATGCCGTGTTTTACTTCATACTCCTGATAGCAATCCGGGCAGTTGGAAAGTTCCCAAATTCCTTTTTCCAGCTTTGGTATCAGGACAGAAGCCGGCCGAACCACCTCTTGGTTCATCACCGACCAGTCACTGCTGGCAGTGATCAAATCACGGTTTTCCCATGGAATGATATGCGTGTCGCCCATTGTCACCCATTTTCCTTCCTGAAGCTGCATCCGTAACAAAATTGAAAAGTTCAAATATACTACCCTCCAAGCAACACGGTATGAACTTTTTTCTAAACATCTCCACCCACGATATAATTCGTGAAAACTATTATATGATTTCCAGGACATCCGGTCGAATTATTTCAATCAGTACACTTCTTTCAATCCATTGATTTTTCCGGTTAGGGAAAGAACGGATATTTCGATTCGGACGAGCCTTAATTGGGTATAACAAAACCCGCCTAATCAGCGGATTTTATTCGTATATGCGACCAGACCTATAAGCCGAGTTCTGTCGTGAACAGCCATCTATCTTGGCCTGATGTTGCCATCCAGGCTCGACGCCACCTTCTCGGAACGCGCCGGGCAGGCGCTCTATGTTCCTCTGCGGTGTTGCTCCGAATAGGGTTTGCAGAGCCGTGCGGTTCCCCGCACGCTGGTGAGCTCTTACCTCGCCTTTCCACCCTTACCGTTTCCGGCGGTATATCTCTGTTGCACTTTCCCTGGGGTCGCCCCCGGCGGCCGTTAGCCGCTATTCTGCCCTGTGGAGCTCGGACTTTCCTCGGGCACGCCCTTTCGAACTGTGTCCGCAGCTGTTCAGTCTGCTCGCCGATTCTTATTTTAACGAGAAAAGCGAAACCTGTCAACTGTTTTTGGATAATTTATCCATGTAAAAAGATTTCTTTATCACTTCATCAATTATAAGTGTATTCCGAAAGCAAGCGGTTTTTCTTCGACCACAGCCGGTGTGATAAATCCACGTAATATTGATGCGGATTTTCAAATCGCTTTACCTCATCCCAAAGTGTATCCACTTGATTCAGGCAGTATTCGCGGATTTCGTTCAACTCTCTCTCCCGCCCGACATACACGCCGTTTTCAAAGATTTTTTCACGCAGCGGGACCGCGCGGAAGTTCACCAGCTTCTTGCGTTTCCAGATATGCTCCGGGTCAAAGATTTCATATGGTTTTGCATCATCAATCGTTTCATCGTGCATCGTAATCACGTCGGCGATTGCTTTTCCGCTTTCACGGTCAAACAGACGCCACAGTTTTTTGAAGCACGGCGTGGTAATTTTCGCAACATTTTCGCTAATTTTAATTTTTGGAATAATTTCCCCATCCGGCCCTTCCACCGCGCTGAGCTTGTACACGCCCCCAAACACCGGCTCGCTGGAGGATGTGATCATCCGCTCCCCCACGCCGAAGCTGTCCACACAGGCTCCCTGAATCAGCATATCCCGGATGATATACTCGTCCAGAGAATTGGAGGCGCAGATTTTGCAGTCCGGGAAGCCGGCGTCGTCGAGCATTTTCCGGGCCTTCCGGGAAAGGTAGGTAATATCGCCGCTGTCGATGCGGATTCCCGCGGGGCGGTAGCCGCGCGGAAGGAGTTCTTCGTTAAATACCCGAATTGCATTCGGGACCCCGGATTTCAGGACATTATAAGTATCGACCAGAAGCGTGCAGCTTTGTGGGTATTCCCTAGCATAAGCCCGGAACGCTTCGAGCTCGCTGTCAAACAGCTGAACCCAGCTGTGTGCCATGGTGCCAAGCGCCGGCACCCCGAAATCGCGGTCGCAAATGGTACATGCCGTTCCCACGCATCCGCCAATATAAGCCGCGCGCGCGCCCAAAATCGCGCCGTCCGCGCCCTGTGCGCGCCGGGAGCCGAATTCCATGACAGCCCTGCCGGCAGCCGCGCGTACAATCCGGTTGGCTTTCGTTGCGATCAGGCTTTGATGGTTGATGGACAACAGCACCATGGTTTCAATAAACTGTGCCTGAATCACCGGGCCGCGCACTGTAACAATTGGTTCGCCTGGAAATATCGGCGTTCCTTCCGGCACCGCCCAAACATCGCAGGAAAACCGAAAATTCTCCAAATACTGAATAAATTCCTCACGGAAGATTTTGCAGTCGCGAAGATACTGAATGTCCTCCTTAGTAAATTTCAGATTTTTCAGGTAGTCCACCAACTGCTGCACACCGGCCATAATCGCATAACCGCCATTGTCCGGAACCTGACGGAAAAACATATCGAAATATACGATTTTATCGCGAAAACCGCTTGAAAAATAACCATTGGCCATGGTGATCTCATAAAAGTCGGTCAGCATCGTCAGATTTGTTTTTTCCGTGCTTAGATTTTCCATTTTCTCCACTCCTAGAAATGTTTGAAATTCGCAGTCACTACTACCTCATTGACTGTCATATTATAGAACGGCACCGATTCCTGAAACAGAAACCTTACGATGCTTAACATGCTTAAAATGAATAAAATTTGTCACAACTCAAGTTAAAATAAATAACAGGAATATTATAACAAATTTATGAGAAAATAACAAATAAAATAAATTATCTATTAGTGAAAATATAAACTTCTCAAATTTAATTCAATAATCAAATGAAAAATTTTCACAATTTTATTGTATTTTTCACAAAAAGATATTATACTATATCATGATGAGACAAGAAATTCCGTAAAATCCCATAATGATGAAAAATTTTGGTATTTGATGGAAGAGATGATTGGCAGGAAGTATGTAACCAAATCAGTTTAGGTGGGAGATGAATTTAATGAGATTACGCAAGCAGGCACTAGGCACCCGTAACTTAGTCGGCGCCCGCGTTGAAATGGCGCGAAAAAATCAGGGAATGAAGCAAAAGGAACTTTTGGCACAGCTGCAGGTGAACGGAGTTGATATGAATGCTTCCGGTCTGTCCAAACTGGAAGGTCAAATCCGTTACGTCACCGATTTTGAACTTGCGGCATTAGCCAATATTCTGAATGTTTCTGTCGACTGGTTACTCGGCAGGGAAAAATAATGAAAATCCGAACAGGCGCTTCGCTCTATGCGAAGCGTTCTTTTTTTCTTTCTTTTTGCCTGAATTCAGTTTATAATAATACTATTGTTTTCAAGGAAAGACAAGGGGGCATACGAAATTGATTGAACAACCGTTCCTTCGGCTGAAGCCACTGGCGGTTTTTTTGGCTGTTTTTACAATATGCTTTTACATTTTCGCCGTCACACTGAAATATTCCTTTCCATTTTTAGCCGGGCTTCTGCTGGCCATGATTGTTCAACCGCTAATCCGCATGCTGAGCAGCCGCTTCCATTGGAAAAAGGGACTAGCTTCCGCTTTGGCCACGCTTCTGGTATTTGCCATTTTATTCGGACTTTTGTTTCTTCTGGGTTTCTGGCTGGTTACGGAAATCAGCAATTTACTGAATTACGTGACGGAACTTTCCAAAAATAATTTTGGGGATCTTTCGGCGCCGATCAACGCCGTACTTACGCAAATCGGCACGTACCTGAATAAAGTCGACATGAAATTTATCCAGCAAAACCAGAACCAACTGCTGGAAATTACCAAATCGGGCGCGGGAGTCATTACCGCCGTACTAAGCACCACGTTGAAGTTTCTCACTTCACTCCCGGCTATTTTTACCATGCTGATTGTTATGATCTTTTCGACTTACTTTTTTTCCAAGGACCTGGATTCCATTAAACGTCATTTTATCGTGCTGATGCCTTCGAAAACCGCCACCGGCCTGAAAAACGCATCGAAACACGGCGCCAATATCAGTGGGCGCTTTGTCATGTCCTATCTGCTGGTTTACTTTATCACGTTTATCGAAACACTGATTGTATTTTTCGTACTCGGCGTACCGTATCCCCTTGTTCTAAGTTTGGTTACCGGGATTGCCGATATCCTCCCCGTTTTTGGTCCGGGCACCATTTACATTCCGCTCGCAGTCATCTATTTGTGCACGGGCAAAATTTTCAATGCGGTTGCCCTGCTGGTCTGCTGGCTGCTGATTACAGCCATTCGTCAGGTGATTGAGCCGAAGCTGGTATCCTCCTCCATCAACATTCATCCTCTGTACATGCTTGCCGCCATTTATTTTGCGCTGGTTTCCGCAAATTTCTGGGTACTGATTTACTTTTCCCTGCTGGCAATTCTGTATCAGGTACTTACGCATTCCGGCATGCTGCCCAAACTTTTCCCGGAAAATCCGGACGAGGAAAAGCAGGGCCCTCCGGCTCAAGATTCCTCCAAGCAGGCATAATATCAGAAACTTCCAATCCGCCCAAACGGGCGGATTTTTTATTTTAGAAAATTATTTGTGTGCCCTATTGACTTTCCGCACGGTTTCAGTTATAACTGTATTAATCACAATAATACAGTTCGGACAGAGAGGTGAGCAAATTGTTTACCCTAGATTACAAAAGCAGGCTTCCAATTTATGAACAGTTATATCAATCCATTATAAAAATGACCGCCGTAGGCGCGTTCGACCCTGGGGAGCCCCTTCCCAGCGTCCGGTCTGTGGCGCAGGAGCTTGGCGTAAACCCCAATACCGTTCAAAAAGCCTACCAAATGTTGGAGCGGGACGGAATCATTCATACCGTACCGGGAAAAGGTTCTTTTATTTCCGAAAGCAATTCCGCCATTAACCGGCAGCGTGAACTCGTTTTCCAAAAGCTGAAGGAAACCGTGCGCATCGCCGTGGAGTGCGGCATCAACGAGGCAGAACTAAAAGAACACATTCATCAATATTATTCCGCGGAAGGAGCTGAGCATCATGATTGAAGTGAAAAATCTGACAAAACACTTCGAGGATAAAACAGCGCTGGACAAAATCTCATTCCATATTCCCTCCGGTTCCCTGTTTGGATTGGTTGGATCGAACGGAGCTGGAAAATCCACCTTTCTCCGCACACTGGCCGGTATTTATTCGCCGGACGGCGGCCAAATTCTGGTAGACGGCGCGGAACCTTTTGAAAATTCCACGGTAAAATCAAGGCTGTTCTTTATTTCTGATTTTCCTTACTTTATTCCCCAGGCCACACTGGCGGAGATGGCCGATTTTTACTCGAGGGTTTACCCGAACTGGAGCCGGAAGCGCTATGAGGAGCTTTGCTCTGTATTTCCGATCGGCGTAAAAGAAAAAATCAGTAATATGTCAAAGGGAATGCAGCGGCAGGCCGCTTTGATCTGCGCCTTTGCCGCACAGCCAGATTACCTGCTGATGGATGAAATTTTCGACGGTCTGGACCCGGTCATGCGCCAGCTGTTAAAGCGCGTCGTTTCAAGCGACGTTTCGGAACGCGGTATGACGGTACTGATTGCATCACACAATCTGCGCGAACTGGAAGACTTCTGCGACCACATCGGACTACTCCACCGGGGCGGTGTAATTTTCGAGCGCGAACTGGACGAACTGAAGCTTGGAATTAACAAAGTTCAGGCCGTGCTAAAGCCCATGCCGGAACTAAGCGCATTCGCGCCGCTGGATATTGTAAAAACTGAAATACGCGGTTCATTAATCAATCTGGTGGTGCGCGGCGGCAAGGAAGAAATTATGGCAAAAATTAATTCTCTCAATCCGGTTTTTGCGGAAATTCTTCCCCTGACCCTTGAGGAAGTATTTATCAGTGAAATGGAGGCGGCTGGTTATGACCTTGAAAACATCCTCAAATAACACTTGGAAGGAGTTTACTCAGACGTATTGCTGGGCGCTGAAAAAAAGTCGCGGTATGGCCGCCCTGCTATTTCTTCTGACCTTTATGGCAGACCCGATGATTCTGCTGCTCTCCGCTCCCGGCTGGCTGAAAGACGCAGCGGAGGAGTTCAATTCCTTTACGGAATCCGGGCTGCAAACTGCTGCATTGTCATTGCAGCAAATCATCTCCAGCTATTACAATTCATTTTTAAAAGTTGCTATCCCATTTTCTACTTCTCTTCTGCTGCTTTTCACGCTGATTTTGTGCATCCAGCTGTTTTCTTACATGCACAACAAACGAAGCGTCGATTTATTCCACTCCCTGCCGGTCGGCCGCACTCCCATGTTGTTGGGGCGTTGGTGCGCAGGACTGACCGTGCTGTTTGTCCCCATGATTGTAAACACGGGAATTGCGGAAATTGTGCGCCTCTCCTACGGAATTACGCTGGAAGCGGTATCCGCGCCCCCGCTGCTGCAAATGCTGTGGGCACTGTTAATTACCATGGCTTCCTTTACGTTCTGCCTGTTTATGGCAGTCTGCAGTGGCACCACCCTGGACACCATTCTTTCCATCCTTGGCGTAAACGCCGGGTATCCCGTTCTCATTTTGCTGGGAATGACCATTGCGACCATGATTGTACCGGGACTTTCCTTTGATTACAGAAGCCACCTGCTCATCATCACCGCTCTGGCGCCGTTCAGCGCAATCCTTGTCCCCGTTATTACCGAAGTGTCCGCTGTCTTTCCCATTTGGTGGGTAGTTCTGACGCTCCTTCTTCTGTCCGCTTCTACCATTCTGTACCAAAAACGGAAAAGTGAATCAGCAGAAAACAATTTTGCGTTTCCAATCCCCAAAATCATCATCCGATTTCTTCTGACCGCGGTGGGTGGAATCGGCTTCGGTCTCGTTCTCCGCAGCATCGCGAACGGCTTCTTGATTGGCATTGTTACCGGCTCCGTCATTACCCACATTGCAGTGGAAGCGGTTTATTCCCGCGGCTTCAGCCACTTGAAAAAAAGCATGAAGTGGTACGGCGTTTTCGCCGCCGTCTTCGTGGCCTTTTACGGAGTGCTGGCCACAGGACTGTTTGGGTATGACACGAAAGTGCCGAACGCTCAGGATGTTGCCAGCGTGACGGTCAATGCCGGCGATACAGATATCATCGCCGGAGGCGGATGCCGCACGATCTTTTCGGAAAAACACCGCATACTGAACAGCACCATTACTCCCTTACTAACGGATCAAAAAAATATTCAGGCAGTCATTGATACGCAGAAAAAGGTCATTGAACATTACCGCTCCGACTCTTATCCGTACCAGCTGAGAAATACTGCAAGCAGGCTTTTGACCGTTACCTATCATATGAAAAACGGCCGTTCCATCCACCGGGATTATCAGTACTACTACAACGGAAACTCCGGGGAACCCGTATCCTGGGAAGCATACAATCAACAGCTTAAAACGATTACCAGCATACCAGAATACATTAAGGGAACCGACATGATTTTCCATGTATCTGCGTCAGACGTAAAAAGCGTGGACGTGACGAATTCATCTGGACAAAATTCCTTTGTACCGGATGAAGCCGCCAAACAACAATTACTGGACGCCCTTCAGCAAGATATTTTGAATCGAAAACTGGATATGTCCAACACGCGGCAAAAAGAAGAAAGCAACATTTCGATTTGTGTCAACTTTAAAGACGCCATTCCAGTAAGGGATGACTTTGTGAAAAACCAGGTTGGCAGCTACCAGGGAAAAATCTCCCTGAACGGCGGCAACTATAATATTATCCGTAAAGATACCGCCACCTACCAACTGATGCAAAAAATGGGCTGGCTCAACTAGGCGCCAGCCCTGCAATACAACACACATGAAATACGCAGGAGCGCCCGCCCCGGAACATCGGGGCGGGCACTCCTGCGTATGAGCATATTGATTACATAGAAAATCAAGCCGGCTGTTTTACTGCAAAACGATTTCTAGCAAACGCCTTTTCTCGCGGTAAAACAACAAAGCTCATTCCGGAGAAAACATATCTTTGCCAACACCGCAGACGGGGCATGTCCAATCGTCCGGAAGATCTTCAAACGCGGTACCAGGGGCAATGCCATTGTCCGGATCTCCCTTTTCCGGGTCATAAACATAACCGCATGCATCACAGATATATTTTTTCATAACAAACACTCCTAACTTAGTTAAATTGGATTAAGCTAAGTATAGATGAGCAGCCATCTTTTGTCAATTAAATTCATTGTCATCGATTCGATAGTCATCGATTATTTCCGTCAAGTTTGATGGAAATACGACTCCACGTCTCAATTGGTGTGCTAGGTTCAAAGCCTCCGCAAAGTTTCCGGACACCAACTGGTCCGCTTTTTCCATACAGGTTTTTGTAATCCTCACTCCATAACCCGTATTCCGATCCCCAATGACATAGTAGGACAGGCGTTTCCCATGCAGCCTGACTTGCCCCACACACTTTTTCATTTCTTAAATTCCCTCCTTGATGTGAAATATTACCACCCAAAGTAATATTATCATAATGCAACATGGGAAAATTTTCAAGGTGGGAATTCCCACAATTTGCAGAAATTTCATTTTTGCGCAATATATTTGGATTTTTTTTAGAATTATTGCATATCTAGTAACGAAAGAAAAAATTATTTGCTTTATAGAAAAATATATAGATTTTTCTTGTTATTTATGGAATTGCCATCGGAAAAATAAACAAATGCCATATTCGGCCTCTACCGGGAATATACTTAAGCAACAGGAGGTCGATATGAGTGGATTGCCAAAATCTAACCAGAGAAGACTGTGCAAGGAAGCTGGACACCGATCTGCATGCAGGACTGTCGGTTCAAGAAGCGGAAAAGCGCCGGGCACAATTCGGTGCAAACGAACTGGAACCCCCGAAAAAGAAAAGCCTGATTCTGCGTTTTCTTGCCCAGTTTTCCGATTTTATGATTATTGTTTTGTTAATCGCCGCTGGGATTTCTTTTGCAACGTCTTATATCCAGCATAACAACGATTATATTGACTCCATTATCATTCTTGTCATTGTAGTGCTGAACGCCGTCATCGGGCTGATTCAGGAAAGCCGCGCGGAAAAGGCCATTGAAGCGCTGCAAAAGCTTTCCAGCCCCAAGGCGCGGGTCATCCGCAGTGGAAAGGAGCTCGAAATCGACGCGGCAGATGTAGTTCCCGGCGACCTGGTACTGCTGGAAACCGGTGACCTGGTTCCCGCCGATATCCGGCTGACCAAGGCATTCAACCTGAAATCCGAAGAAAGCGCGCTGACCGGTGAAAGCCTTCCATCTGAGAAGAGTGCTGAATTTGTCTGCTCTTCTGACACGCCTCTCGGTGACCGGCACAACATGCTGTTTTCCACCTGTTCCATCACCTCGGGCCATGGGGAAGGAATCGCCATAGCCACCGGAATGGATACCCAGGTTGGCAGAATCGCTCATATGATCACCAGCCAGGAAGCACCCCAGACACCGCTGCAGAAAAAGCTTGCGAGAACCGGGCGGATCCTCGGCATTGGGGCGCTGATTATCTGCCTGATCATTTTTATTATGGGCCTGTTTCAGCACGTAGAGCCCCTGGAAATGTTCTTAATTTCCATCAGTCTTGCCGTCGCGGCCATACCGGAGGGACTGCCCGCCGTTGTCACCATTGTGCTTGCCATTGGAATGCGCAGAATGGCGGCAAAGCGGGGAATAGTGCGGCGGATGCCGGCAGTGGAAACCCTGGGCAGCGCCAGCGTCATCTGCTCCGACAAAACGGGAACGCTTACGCAAAACCGTATGACGGTGGTGGAAGTACAGAACAACTCCGGCAAAATCGGCCTGCACTCCGACGAAGCCCAGAAGATTCTCAGCCTTGCTTCCCTGTGCAGCAACTGCACGGTAAATGGGGGCAAGGTTTACGGGGACCCGACGGAAGCTGCCATTGTCACTGCCTGTCCGATAAGTAAAATCGACTTGGACGCCAAATACCCTCGAATTCGGGAAATCCCCTTTTCTTCCGAACGAAAAATGATGACAACCGTGCACCGGCTAGACAAAAACCGCTTCCGCATTATTTCAAAAGGTGCGCCGGATGTTCTTTTCACCCACTGCATAAACGGCGGAGCCGCCTCTCAAAACGAAGAGATGGCTTCGCGTGCCCTGCGCGTAATCGGCGTAGCGTTTCGCGATGTGGACACGATTCCGTCCGATGACCGTTCGATTGAAAGCGGCCTAACCTTCTGCGGTTTAATTGGAATGATTGACCCACCGCGGCCGCAGGTTCAGGCGGCCGTCAAGCTCTGCAAAAGTGCCGGCATCCGTCCCATTATGATTACCGGGGACCATGCCGCCACCGCCTCTGCAATCGCCAAGCAGCTGGGCATTCTGGAAAAGGGAAGCAGTGTTATGACCGGCGCCGAACTGAACCGCACCAGTCAGGCAGATCTGGAAAAAAACATCTATCGCTACTCGGTATTCGCCCGTGTATCGCCCGAACATAAAGTGCGGATTGTGAAAGCGTTCCAAGCCCACGGAGAAATTGTCGCCATGACGGGCGACGGCGTGAACGATGCCCCGGCGCTGAGAACGGCGGACATCGGCTGCGCTATGGGAATCGCCGGAACGGACGTGGCCAAAGCGGCTTCCGACATGATTTTAACTGACGATAACTTTGCCACCATTGTTACGGCAGTTCGCGAAGGACGCGGGATTTATGAAAATATCCGTAAGACCGTACATTTCCTGCTCAGCTGCAACATAGGGGAAATTCTGACCATCTTCGTTGGATTTTTGCTGCGTCTTCCCTCCCCGCTTCTGGCCATTCAGCTCTTGTGGGTAAACCTTGTCACCGATTCGCTTCCAGCGCTTGCGCTGGGGGTGGAACCTATTCCGGGCGATATTATGAACCGCAAACCCGTCAAACCCAGCGAGAGCATCTTCAGCGGCGGCATGGGGTACAATATCATTGTGGAAGGCTGCCTAATCGGGTCGCTGTCCCTTCTGGGCTACAGCATCGGGCGTTTGTGGTTCGATGTGGACCCTGCGTCGCCGCTGATTGGTCGGACGATGGCATTTGCCATTTTAAGCCTTTCACAGATTGTCCACACATTCAACATGCGTTCATCAAGCTCTGTTTTTCAGGCCGGCCTGTTTGCCAACCCCAGGCTGGTGCTCGCTGCCGCCGTCTGCATTTTCCTGCAGGCTTCCGTCATTCTATTCCAGCCGCTTGCCGTTATTTTTAAGACCGCGGTTCTGACAGGTTTTCAGTGGCTGATTGTCGTGCTTCTGTCCCTGGTTCCACTGGCTGTGGTGGAATTGGAAAAAGCGATTTTGTCTTCCCGATACCGCTGATGGTAGAAAAAGCTCCATATGCCGTGCGGCGCCCCGTCATAATTTGACGGGGCGCCGCTTCGCACTGGAAAGGAGATTCTTTTTTACGGATTATACTGAGTTAATATACTTTTTTCGAGCGGATGCAAAGTGCTCGCTCAATGATCTGGTCCAGGATGTGCAGGTCATGAATATTTAATTCTTCCAACAGATACAAAATCTTCTTTAATGTTCTGGCACTGTCACCGCCGCAATCTTTATAACAGTCATCTTTCTTCTCTTTTTTATACTCCCAATCGTCTTTTTTGTCTTCCCCGTAATGGCAGCCACGGAAGTTATCCTCTTCCTTTTTTTCTTCTCGGTATCCCTTGAAGCTCGGATAATCGTGCTCATTCGAATAACGGTACAAGCTCATATCATCACCTCCCGGCAACCGACTGCTATATCATATGTAGAAGTGTCACGGCTTGTCAATCTGCGAACGAGGAATGCGCAAACCGCATTCCCACAAGGTTTTAAAAAAAGCGCATCCATCTTTCCGGCTTTACACCGAAGAAAACGGATGCGCTTTTGATCCATATCGATTTATTCCTTGTGTGGCTCTTCCGGAGCCGGTGGTTGTGGAACCGAATCCTCCAAATTCCCTGAAATGGACGGTTCCCCGGGCAATTCCTGTTCCTGCGGCTTATTTTGGTAAAAGATTCTTCCCGCAACGGAAGACACAATTCCCCCCACCAGAATATTGGAATAGTACGTAAGAAAACGCCAGAGCAAAACCGCGGGCAAAATCGTCGACTGGAAAAACATTCCGAAGAAAACGTAAAAGCTGCCTTCTGCGCCGCCGGAAGCGCCTGGCAGCGGAACAAACGCGGAAACCATGGACACAAAAACCTGCGCGGCAACCATGGTGGTAACCGGCGCCGTGTGAAAACCGAAACTGCGGTAAATAAAATACGGCATCAGACTGCCCAAAGTAATCTGAACGACAGACAGCCCCATGACCGTAAGGTAAAGCTTTGCAGAATTTCCCATCAGTTTGGCCGCGTCATGGAACGTCTGAAGCTGATCGTGAATTTTCCGGTAGCGTTCGTCCGGGTGGCGAACCAGCTTAATGCGGTGCAGGAACTGAATACAACCGGTCACAAGACGGTCCGTCAAGGTTTCACTGAGCGTAAATAAAAAAACCAGCGCGATGAAAACGCTGTTGGAAATCAGTCCGATAATGGTAACAAAGGAAAAATTGCTGACGCTGGTCTGGAAAAAATGGAGCTTTGCTACAACGGCCACCAGCGAATACAGCACCATAACAACCTGATACGTCAGAGTTTTTACCGCAATAATGGAACCGGCCCTGCCCGTGTCCATTCCCATGCGGTGCATGGAGTAAATCTGCATGGGCTGGCCACCCGTAGAAAAAGGGGTCAGCGCGCTGTAAAGCAGCCCGATCATTCCAACGGAAACAGAGCGCCCATACGTCCATTCCGGGTAAAGATGCGCACAGAGTAGATGCAGGCAGTAGCCCTCTAATAACCAGGTGGCAATAACAGCAACGACCGCCCCAAACACCCATTGCGGCTTCAGCTGATGCAGCAAGTGCCAAAGCGTGCTGATGCTGTCGGTTGTAATCATGCAGTATAGTAAAACGCTGACGGTCAGCACCAGGGTAACGATCGTGAAAATATTTTTTTTCTTAATCTTTATTTTCATAAAATATCCCAACTTGATTTCTGTTTTCTCGGGTTGGAAAACCGTTTCTGTTCCAGTGGCGCGGAACATCCGGCCTGCCTTTCCGACCGGCCGGATGCCAGATACACAAAAATAGTATTAAAACAGTAAAACAGTGTTGTTATATTTTATACTATTTTAAGAAATTATACAAGGCTTAACGGAAAAGGCAGAAAGATCATTCCTCTTGTAAAGCATACTTTCGAATAGCCTTCATCACACCGTTATCATTATTGCTTTCCGCCATATAATTCCCATACTGGCGCATGTCTTCGTTGGAATTGGCCATAACAAAACTGTATTTCGCATGCTGCAAAAGCTGGATATCGTTGTAAAAATCCCCGAACGCCATCGTTTCCTCCGGAGAAATGCCAAGTTCATTCTGAATGGTTTCCAGCGCGGTGCCTTTGTTCACTTCTCGGTTCATGACGTCCATCCAATACATGCCGGAAACCTGAAGATTCAGCTTATCCCCGAAGCGTTCCTTTAAAAAGGGATAGGTACGGTTCATCGGATTTTTCATATCGCAGATAGCCACCTTGAAAATATCGTCGTTCACATCGGTCAGGCGCTCCACAAAGCGGCGGTTATGATAGTAATTTCCGATTTCAAAATCAAATTCCTTGGAATAACTTTTGACGTAAGTACCGTTTACACCGCAGAGTAAAATCTGAATCCCTGGCAGTTCCTCACAGGCAAGCAGCAGCGGTTTTAAAAGTTCCCCGGGCAGCAGTTTCACCCGGCAAACATCCTGATAATAAACATTTGCACCATTGTCGCAAATATAGCCGATTTGGTCAGCAACGGCGGCAAAATTATCTTTCAGCGTACAGTAAGAACGCCCGCTTGCCACGAAAAACCGGATCCCCTTTTCGTGCAGCCTCGGCAGCACTTCAAAAAATTCCGGAGGAATTTTTTTCTCATCATTTAACAGGCTTCCGTCCATATCAGAAGCAATCAGTCGTATCATTCGCAGTCCCCTCATTTGCTCTGTCAGTTGACATCCATTCATGCAGAAACATTGTTATTGTAGCATAAACAGGATTCTCTCTTTTTCATAAATCGAAAAATAATACAGGATCCTTTTATCCACATTCGAATAAAAAGCGAAGATGCTTCCGTAAGATGATGGCCGGTAAAATACTGCCGGCCGGAAAACGGGGAAAATTCAAAAAGGCAATAGTATTTACGGTCATGCTGCAAACACTAATCCAGGAGGTGAACCCCATGGAAGATTTCTATCAAAACCTAAACAGTCTGGTGGAACAAAACGGGGAAGCCAAACGATATTACAACTCCCTGCCATACGCTATGAAGCAGACCGTTCAGCAGCACGCTACCGGAATTCATGGGTTTGATGCGCTGCGCAGATGTGTGGAGGACCGGCTAAACCAAAACGGGCATAAGGCAAACTAATCAAACCGTGCAGCAGGAAAACCGGATTTTGCTCTGCACGGTTTTTCGTTGATAGGCGGTTTTGCGAATTTCCAGATATGCGATAACACTTTCATCTTCTTTCCGCATAATATGTGATTGAGATATGCTCAAAGCACAAGAAAGGAGATCTATTATGGATGTTATGGCTAATATGGACGGCCAGGCCTGCACGCTCAATCCGACACCGCTGCCAGCGATGCCAGTAGTCGCAATGGCTTACGTACCATTTCAGCAATTTAGCTCAACTTACACGCCCGAAAAAGGTCTTGAAATGGGAACCATTTTTCCAGATCTGGATAAGCCGTTTCTGGGAGGTGGCTCAAAGTGAGTGAACAGGAACGCTTAATGCGCCGCATTAATGCCTATCGATTCGCACTGTGGGAACTTCACATTTACCTTGACACCCACCCGGGCGACTGCCAGGCGGCACAAAAGCATGCAGAATACCAGAAGACGGTCAACGAACTGATCGCGCAATATGAGGCCGCTTACGGCCCGATGAACGAATCGCCCAAAACGGCCAGCCGTTGGGCATGGATTTCCGACCCATGGCCGTGGGATCCAAGTGAGGAGGCGGAGAAATAATGTGGACTTACGAAAAGCGTCTGCAATATCCGATTAATATTAAAAACCCCAACCCAAAGCTTGCGCAGCTTATTATTGCGCAGTACGGCGGACCATATCCCGTTTTGTGAGAAAAATCTGGGGGTCTGAAAGCCATTGAACGGATTGGATTACCGCTTCTAGAAGAGTAACGGCGCATTTTATGAAGAAAGGGAACGAATTGCTCCGTTCCCCCTGTTGCATCCTACTGATTGAAAACACTTTCTGTTTATTATGAGAATTGGTTGTGACCAGGCTGCGAAATATCGGACAAGGCTTCCGCGGCATCTTCTTTTAAAGCCGGTTCTACCGAAATATCGCCCAGCGCCACATAACCGACCAGACTGTTGTTCTGAACAATCGGCAGCCGGCGAATCTGTTTTTCACTCATGATTCTGGCAGCATCGTCCACATCCATTTCGGGGTCGCCAACCACAGGATTTGCGCTCATAATTTCGCTGACCTTCTGCTGCTTGGTATCACAGCCTTCCGCCGCGGAGCGCAGGGTAATATCGCGGTCTGTAACAATTCCGACCACCGAGTTTTCACGGCAGACCGGAATGGAGCCGACATCGTACTGTTTCATCATTTGCGCTGCTTTTTCAACGGTATCGTCCGATTTTACGCTTGCAATGTTTTTCGACATAATTTCTTTTACCTTCATGCGTATCACCATCCTTTCGTTGCGGCTTTTGAAAAGTTTTCTTTTCAACTCCGCCCCGGTCATAGGTTGTCCAAAATCCAGGGTACTATGACTGGTCGGGACTGCCAGTTGAGAAGCAGTGCGAAGGCTTCCGATCCATTTTTGTTTGTGTGTATTTTTTTCTGTTATAAGGGATTATAATAAGGAAGCTGTATGCAAAAGACCGCGCTGGAAAGCGTTCTCTGTTTTTTCAACAGGAATGTTTTCCGTATTCCATACAGAACTATGCAATATTTACCGACAATTTGTCATGCAGGCAACTTGAAATGTTAGATAGGGTATACTATAATATGAATGTCTACAAAATTGGTATATATTAATGTGATTTTGCAAGAATAAGGAGTGAAAAGTCGTGCAACTGTTGGAGATTAAAAATCTGAAAGTAAGCGTTGACGACAATGTAATTTTAGATGGCCTGAATCTATCCATTGGAAAAGGAGAGGTTCATGTTTTGTTGGGCCCGAATGGCGCCGGAAAATCCACACTGGTCAACACCATAATGGGGCACCCCCAGTATCATGTTGAAAGTGGTTCGATATATTTTGAAGGAAAAGATATTACACACGCGCCGGTGAACGAACGCGCGAAAGCCGGCTTGTTCCTTTCGTTCCAAAACCCGGAGGAAGTGCCGGGCATTTCACTGGAAAGCTTTATCCGCACTTCGCGCAATACCGTAACCGGCCAGCCGGTCAAACTGTTCGCTTTTAAAAAGGAACTGCGCCAGAAAATGGACGAGCTGAATATGAGCGAAGAGTATGCTTCCCGCTACTTAAACGTCGGTTTTTCCGGCGGAGAAAAGAAAAAGTCCGAAATTTTGCAAATGTTGATGCTGAACCCGAAACTTGCCATTCTGGATGAAACCGATTCTGGCTTGGACGTGGACGCGGTCCGCATCGTTTCACAGGGCGTTGAAAAGTATAAAAACTCCGACAATTCGCTCCTGATTATTACGCACAATACGAAAATATTGGAATATCTGCAGGTGGACGCCGTGCATGTACTGATGGACGGCAAAATCGCGAAAACCGGCGACCGTACGCTGATCGATCAAATTAACGAATCCGGCTTCCAGCATCTTTCCGCCGCCCCTGCGGTTTAATGGGAGGGGATGAACTTGAAAACAACCGGCAATAAAACGTATGTGGAAGACATTGACCGCAGCGTTTACGACATCAAAGATAAAGTCGACGCCGCTTATCAGGTGGCGCAGGGTTTAACCCCGGAAATTGTCCGTGAAATTTCCGAGGCGAAAAACGACCCGGAATGGATGCGTGAATTCCGGCTGAAGTCGTTGGAAATTTACAACCGCCTGAGCCTGCCGAACTGGGGACCGTCGCTGGAGGGTCTGAATATGGATAACATTGTTACCTACATTCGCCCAAACACTGCCATGCGCGGCAACTGGAAGGAAGTTCCGGACGACATTAAAAATACATTTGAACGGCTCGGCATTCCGGAAGCGGAACGCAAATCGCTGGCCGGCGTGGGTGCGCAGTATGACTCGGAAGTGGTTTACCACAACGTGCGCGAGGAAGTGCGCCGCCAGGGTGTGATTTACACCGATATGGAAAGTGCGCTGCACGACCCGGTTTACGGTCCCATGGTAAAAGAGCACTTTATGAAGCTGGTTCCGCCGGAAGACCACAAGTTTGTCGCGCTGCACGGCGCGGTCTGGTCGGGCGGCTCGTTCGTTTATGTGCCGGAGGGTGTGCAGGTGGAAATTCCCCTGCAGTCCTATTTCCGGCTGAATGCGCCGGGTGCCGGGCAGTTTGAGCACACGCTTATCATTGTAGAAAAAGGCGCGAGCCTCCACTTTATTGAAGGCTGCTCCGCACCAAAATACAACGTTGCAAACCTCCACGCCGGCTGCGTGGAGCTTTATGTGGCTGAAAACGCGCGTCTACGCTATTCTACCATTGAAAACTGGTCCAAAAACATGTATAACCTGAACACCAAGCGCGCCGTTGTAGAAAAGGGCGGCACCATTGAATGGGTTTCGGGTTCATTCGGTTCGCATGTTTCCTATTTGTACCCCATGAGCATCTTAAAAGGGGAAAACTCCCGCATGGAGTTTACCGGCATTACGTTCGCCGGCAACGGCCAGTCGCTGGACACCGGCGCTAAGGTGGTTCACGCTGCGCCGCACACCTATTCCAACATCAACACCAAGTCGATTTCCAAGGACGGCGGAAACTGCACCTACCGCAGCTCCGTTACGGTCTTGCCGAATGCGCACGACTGCAAATCTTCCGTTTCGTGCGAATCCTTGATGCTGGACGACCGTTCCCGTTCCGACACCATCCCCGCGATGGACATTCAGAACGATAATGTGGACATCGGCCACGAAGCAAAAATCGGCCGCATCAGCGACGAGGCAATTTTCTACCTGATGAGCCGCGGCATTTCCGAAGATGACGCGAAAGCCATGATCGTAACCGGATTTGCGGAACCGATCGCCAAGGAGCTGCCGGTGGAATACGCCGTTGAAATGAACAATCTGATTAAACTGGAAATGGAGGGCTCCATTGGCTGAACGGCGGAAAGGAGCAGTTAAGAATTATGAATCTTTCTTTCAAACAAATTAACGCTCTGCCGTTCCTGACTTGGAACCGGCTGGGTGTAAACCAAACCAGTCTTGCGGCGGAGCTTCCGGAAATCAAATCCTACAACGGCACGCCGCTGAATGAAAAGCTACCGGAAGGTGTGACCGTAAGCAGTCAGCCGCTTCCCGGAAATATGCCGGAAACCGGCATGGGCGCGGAAGCCGCCGCCTTTGTCGAGGCAAACCGCAGCTGCGGCGTTTCTGTACGGGTACCCGCCGGGGTAAAGGCCGCGGAACCGATTGTCCTCACGTATCGTCTGGATTCGAAAAACCCCGCGGTTGTGGATGTAAACACCGTTATTGCAGAGGAAAACAGCGAAGTGACCGTGGTGATGAGCTACGCTTCGGACGAAGCGACGGCGGGCTTTCACGGCGGGTGTACCAGACTGATTGCCGGGAAAAACGCAACCATCCATTTGGTACAAGTTCAGCTTTTGAACGACAGCTGCCTGCATTTTGATGATGTTGGAGCGATTGCCGAAGAAAACGGAATCATTGACATTATGCAGGCAGAGCTTGGCGGAAGTCAGGCGTTCGCGGGCTGCCGCGCAAAGCTGGAAGGCCGCTGCAGCAGTCTGAATCTGGAAACGATTTATTTTGGCGACCGGAAGCGTTCCATTGATATCAACTATGTAGCGGAGCACATCGGCAAGAAAACCGCCAGTGAAATTCATGTAAACGGCGCTCTGTTGGACGAAAGCCGCAAGACCTTCCGCGGCACCATCGATTTTGTCCGCGGAGCCAAGCAGGCGGTCGGGCATGAAAGCGAATACAACCTGATGTTCAGCCCGAAGGTACGCAACCGTACCGTTCCGCTGATTCTGTGCGCGGAAGAGGACGTGGAAGGACAGCACGCCGCTTCCTCTGGAAAAATCGACGATACCAAGCTGTTTTACCTAATGTCCCGCGGGTTGGACGAACTGGCGGCGAAAAAGCTGATCATTGAAGCGCAGTTCCAGCCGGCAACCGACAAAATACCGGTAGAAAGCCTGCAAAACGCGATCTCCGAGTATGTGAAAGAGAGGCTGAATACCATTGAACCCGTATCTTGACGATTTTCCGGTTCTGAAGGAACCGATGAACGGCAAGCGCTTGGTATACCTGGACAATGCCGCAACCACGCAGAAGCCGCTTTCCGTACTCCGCGCGGTAGAGGACTATTACCGCGCCTTTAACGCGAACCCGCATCGCGGCCTGTACGAGCTGAGCGTCCGGGCAACGGAGGCGTATGAAAACGCGCGCCATCAGGTCAAAGAATTCATTGGTGCAGACAAGGACGAAGAAATCATCTTTACGCGCAACGCTTCGGAGTCTTTAAATCTGGTCGCGTACAGCTACGGTTTGAACTTTTTGAACGAAGGCGACGAAATTGTTCTGCCCGTTTCCGAGCACCACAGCAATTTGGTGCCATGGCAGATGGTGGCAAAAGCAAAGGGTGCAAAGCTGGTTTACCTGTATCCGGACGCGACCGGCCACCTGACAGAAGAGGAAATCAACTCCAAAATCACGCCGAAAACCCGAATTGTCGCGGTCGCGCACGTTTCCAACGTGCTGGGCACCGTAAACCCGGTCCGTGAAATCGCGGAAAAGGCACATGCTGTTGGAGCGGTGGTTGTAGTAGACTGTGCGCAGAGTATCCCCCACTACCCGGTAAACGTAAAGGAGCTGGATGCGGATTTCGTCGCGTTTTCCGGCCATAAAATGCTGGCACCCATGGGGATCGGTGTGCTGTACGGCAAGCAGGAACTGCTGGATAAAATGCCCCCGTTCCTGTCCGGCGGAGAAATGATTGAATACGTGTATGAACAGGAAGCTACGTTTGCCCCCCTTCCCCAGAAATTTGAAGCTGGTACGCAGAACGTTGGCGGCGCGCTGGGACTTGCAGCCGCAATCGACTATTTAAAGCAGGTCGGCTACGATACCATCATGAAGACCGAATCCGAACTGCTGCGCTACATGCTGGACGGCATGGCGCAGATTCCTCATATTACTGTTTACGGCGATACCACCGGTGCGACGGAACGCTGCGGGGTCGTGTCCTTTAATGTAGAGGACGTTCATCCGCACGATGTGTCCTCCATTCTGGACGCAGACGGTGTGGCAATCCGTGCTGGGCACCACTGCGCGCAGCCGTTGATGCGTTACCTGAAGGTTAACGCTACCTGCCGCGCAAGCCTTTATTTCTACAATACCAAAGAAGACATTGACATTTTCCTTGCCAGTCTGAAAAAAGTCAGGGGGTGGCTCGGCTATGGGGCTTGAGCAGATTTACTCGGAAATTTTATCGGAACATAATAATTCGAAACGAAACAAACATCATATCGACAATCCGACCACCGTGCTGAAGGGCGTAAACCCCAGCTGCGGCGATGAAATTGAGTTGGAGCTCCGTGAACGCGACGGCGTCATTGAGGACGCGGCCTTTACCGGCATCGGCTGCGCAATTTCGCAGGCTTCCACCTCCATTATGATCGACCTAATCAAGGGAAAAACCAAAGAAGAAGCCATCGAGCTTTCCAAGCTGTTCTTCGGCATGATTAAAAACGAAATCACCGATGAAGACCAACTGGAACCATTGGACGAGGCTATTGCCCTGAAAGATATTTCCCACATGCCTGCCCGTGTGAAATGCGCGGTGCTGGCGTGGCATACGCTGGAAAATGCCGTAGAAGGCGAACATGCAGCAAACCACGAACATTGAGTTATAAACCGTGTAAAATCGGGAACGAATAGAGTATTCTTTTCAGAAAGAAAGACTGCCGCAGAGGAAAGCAAAGTTTCTTCTGCGGCAGTCTTTTTCTGATTGATTCAAATTTCTGAATATTTTCAGCCCTGCAATATGGCGCCCTTGCTGCCGGATGTAACCAGCGCGGCGTAACGTGCAAGGTACCCCGTGGTGATTTTCGGCGTTCTCGGCTTCCAGGCTTTTCTGCGCCGTTCCAATTCTTCGTCGCTGACCTTGAAGTTAATCTGATTCTTCATGATGTCAATCTGAATCAGATCGCCTTCCTCTACCAGAGCAATGTTGCCGCCCACGGCCGCTTCCGGGGAAACGTGGCCGATGGCCGCTCCTCTGGTCGCACCGCTGAACCGGCCGTCCGTAATCAGCGCAACACTGTCGCCCAGCCCACAGCCCATGATGGCAGAAGTCGGGTTCAGCATTTCACGCATACCGGGACCACCCTTCGGCCCTTCATAACGAATAACCACAACGTCGCCTGGCACAATTTTTCCGGAATAAATCGCCTGCAGCGCGTCCTCTTCGCAGTCAAACACACGGGCGGGGCCTTCGTGCACCAACATTTCCGGAGCAACGGCGGAGCGTTTCACCACGCAGGAATCCGGCGCAAGGTTGCCCCGTAGCACCGCAATGCCGCCGGTTTTGCTGTACGGGTTTTCCACCGGGCGAATCACTTCCGGATTCTTGTTTTCGCAGCCGGCAATGTTCTCGCCTACGGTCTTGCCCGTGCATGTCATCAGGCTCGTATCCAGCAGCCCCAGCTTGCTGATTTCGTTCATGACCGCGTACACGCCCCCGGCCTCGTTCAGGTCTTCTATGTAGGTATGGCCGACCGGCGCAAGGTGGCAGAGGTTCGGCGTGCGGTCGCTGATTTCGTTTGCAATGTCCAGATTCAGCTCAATTCCGCATTCATGGGCGATAGCAGGCAGATGCAGCATACTGTTGGTGCTGCAGCCAAGCGCCATATCAATAGTCAACGCGTTGCGGAATGCGCCTTCCGTCATAATATCGCGCGGGCGGATATTCTTCTTCAGCAGTTCCATAACCTGCATGCCGGCGTGTTTGGCCAGCTGGATGCGCTCCGAGTAAACGGCCGGAATGGTGCCGTTGCCGCGCAGCCCCATGCCCAGCACCTCGGTCAGGCAGTTCATGCTGTTTGCGGTATACATGCCGGAGCAAGAACCGCAGGTTGGGCAGGCTTTGGTTTCAAATTCCAGCAGCTTTTCTTTCGTAATTTTACCGGAATAAAATGCGCCCATTGCTTCGGAAACACTAGAAAAACTGGTTTTCTGGCCGTCCACCTTACCGGCAAGCATCGGCCCGCCGCTGACAAAAATGGTCGGAATATTGATGCGTGCCGCCGCCATGAGCAGTCCGGGCACGTTTTTGTCGCAGTTCGGCACCATAACCAATGCGTCCAACGCGTGCGCAAGCGTCATTGCTTCGGTGGAATCGGCAATCAGTTCGCGGGTTACAAGGGAATATTTCATTCCCTGATGACCCATAGCTAAGCCGTCGCATACCGCGATAGCCGGAAACACAAGCGGCGTGCCGCCGGCCATGGAAACGCCCTGCTTGACCGCATCCACAATTTTATCCAGATTCATGTGTCCCGGAACAATATCGTTTTTCGAGCTCACGATTCCGATAAGAGGCCGTTCGATTTCTTCGTTGGTCAGCCCCAACGCGTGGAGCAGCGCGCGGTGCGGAGCAGTTTTCTTAATTGCTTCACTGTTCATTTTCCTGCCACCCTTCACAGTTTTTTCGATCATCTGAATGGTTCAGACGTGGTTTTCGCCCGCCTTAGTTGTATGATGTCATTATAACTTGTATGATGTCTAAAGTCAAGAAAAGTCCGAAAGCAGGAAAAAGATTTTGGCAAAAGTTTATTGCACGAAATCCTCTTTGTGCTTTTGGTAAACGGCATAATATGGGACTTCCACGAGCAGCATGGCCACCCAACCCAGCAGGCAGGCAAAAGCAATGCCCTCCATACCCATGGAAGGAACCAATAAATAGGAAAACAGAACACGGAAAATCATCTGCGTCAGCGTGGACAAAAAAGTAATCTTCATATTTCCCATTCCGCGGAAATAGCCCTGCAAGCCGTTCGTCATGGCGGGTAACAGATAAAAAAATGCCATCATGTGCAGGTAATTCGTACCCAGCGTAATAATTTTATGGTCACTGCCCGTTACAAACAGGTTCATAATCGGTTCTTTCAAAAACAGGATGACAGAGCCGATTAAAAGCCAATAAATCACTTCCCAAAACATTCCGCTGTGAAATCCCTTTTGAATCCGCTCCGTCTTTTTCGCGCCCCGGTTCTGGGCGATAAACGTGGTCATTCCACCCGCAATGCTCTGTTCCGGCGTAAAAGCGAAATCATCCACCCGGTTCACCGCGTTGAACGCCGCAATCACATCCACGCCCAACGGGTTGACAACACCTTGAATCAACAGCTTCCCGATTTGCAGGCTGGACTGCTGAAAGGCTGTAAAAGCACCGTAATCCAGCGTTTTTTTCAGAAGAGGCCGGTCAATGCGAAGCTGTTTCGGCTTTAGGCTGAGAATCGGGATTTTTCGGTAGACATAATAGACGCATAGCAGCGCGGAAACGCCTTCCGCTAGATCCGTCGCCAATCCGGCGCCAACCACATTCCAGTGAAATCCTGCTATAAACAGCATATCCAGAGAAGCATTGATGACAGATGACAACGCCAGAAAATAGATTGGCGTTCGAGAGTCCCCGATGCTTCGCATTGCGGCGGAAACCGCGTTGTAAAGATAGGTAAAAGGGAACCCTAAAAGGATCACCTTTAAATAAAGGGTCGCCAGGTCCAAAATCTCATTTGGAACGCTCATCAGCACAAGCAGCGGGCGTGACAAAAACAGGCCCAGCAATGCAACGGCCAGCGAAAAAATGCCGCCGGCCACAATGGTAGTGGCTACTTCCTTTTTCAGCTGGGCATCGTCACCCGCGCCGAAAAACTCGCTCATCAGCACCGACGCGCCCAGGCAGATGCCCGAAACACCCAAAATCACGATGCTCATCACCGGATTGGCGGTTCCAATGGCAGCCAGACTGTCTTTCCCGGCAAACCGCCCGGCAATAATCGAATCCACCGCGTTGTAAGTAAGCTGAAAAAGATTCCCTAAAATCAGGGGAATTGAATATTTCAGCAGATGCTTGGAAATGTTGCCCTCTGTCATATTCACCATATTCAATATCCCCCTAAAATTACAAAAAGAGTCGGCCGACCACCAAAGGCGATCGGCCGACAAATCATGACGATTAGATTTCTGCGATTACATTCCGGCTGCAAGCTCTTTGACTTTCGCAATTTGCGCTTCGTTCAGCTCCAAAATATCACTATTATCCATACCGGTGGAAGAATCCTCCACTAGGATCAGTTTGGTTTCATGATTGGTTACCGTGTTGTGCCAAAGGGTACTAGGAATGTTATAAACCTTCTTCGGCTGCATGTCAACCGCTTCTATCACCAATTCACCGTTTACTTCGTTCGCATAGAGCAGAACGCATTTGCCAGAAAGCAAAATGAATAATTCATCGGTCTTATTGTGGCGCTCCAGACAGTTAAGGTTGGAAATATCATTTGCCGGCTTCCAGTTTTTTATGCCAACCATCCATTTTTCATTTTCAAATACGCGGGTCATGCCCTCGCCTTCGAATTCGTACTGTTCGATTTTCATTGTGATTGACTCTCCTCTCACTGTTTCAGGCTTTTACACTGTGCGGCAATATTTTCCGCAGTCAGGCCGTAGGCTGCAAAAAGGTCGGCCGGTTTTCCGGATTTGCCGAACTTGTCCTGAATTCCCACGCGGGCAAATTTCGCGGAGGAATGGCCGGCCAGCACTTCCGCCACTGCAGAGCCAAGGCCGCCGATGACGGAATGTTCTTCTGCGGTAACAACTGCACCGCACCGATCCGCCATAGCAAGGATGCAATCCGAATCAATCGGTTTAATGGTATGGAAGTTCACCACAGCTGCGTGAATGCCGTCCTCTTCCAGCAGTCTGGCGGCGTTCAAAGCAACCGGCAGCATCAGTCCGGTCGCCATGATGCAGACGTCGGAGCCGTCGCGCATAACATTGGCTTTGCCGGGGACAAAGGGCGTATTGGGAGTAGTGATGGTATCCACCACCGGACGTGCCACACGGATATAAACCGGGCCGTTAATTTCCGCAGCTGCAAAAACAGCCTTTTTCGTTTCCAGCGGGTCGCACGGAACAAAAATGGTCATTCCGGGAAGGCCTCTCATCAGCGCAATATCCTCAATGCTCTGGTGGCTGCCTCCGTCTTCGCCCACGCTCAGGCCGGAATGGGAAAGCCCGAATTTAACGTTTGCGTTTACATAGCTGATGGAATTGCGAATCTGCTCATACGCTCTTCCCGTACCGAACAGTGCAAAGGTACTGGCAAACGGAATCAGCCCCGAATGTGCAAAACCGGCCGCCGCGCACATCATGTTTGCTTCCGCAATGCCGAAGTTGAAAAAGCGGTCCGGATATGCCGCAGCAAAAGAATTGGTCATTGTGGCATGGGCAAGGTCCGCATCCATAACAACTACATTTTTGTTTTTCTCTCCCAGCTCTACCAGAGCCTCTCCGTATGCTACTCTTAACGATTTACTCTCAGCCATTGACCGCTACCCCCAATTCTTTGATTGCCGCATTATATTGATCTTCACTCGGTGCTTTTCCGTGCCAGCCAAAATTATTCTCCATGAAGGAAACGCCTTTCCCCTTCACGGTTTCACAGCAGATAAATTTTGGTTTTCCGCTGACCGGCGCCTGCAGCGCCTTTACAATGGCATCAAGATCATGGCCGTCCACCTGTATGCACTCAAACCCAAACGCCTGGAATTTCGCCATAATGTCGCCGAGGCTCATCACCTGGTCGTTGGAGCCGTCAATCTGAAGCCCGTTGTGGTCCAGCATGACCACGAAATTATCCAGTTTATAATGGGCAGCCGCCATAGCGGATTCCCATACAAGACCTTCCTGCAGTTCGCCGTCGCCGACAATGGCATAAATCTTATAATCTTCCTTCTTATATTTCGCGGCAATCGCCATGCCCATGGCAATGGAAACACCCTGCCCAAGGGAACCGGTATTGGCGTCTACGCCGGGAGTTTTCATCATATCCGGGTGCCCCTGCAAATGGCTGTTGAGCTGGCGCAGGGTCCAAAGGTCCTCTCTGGGGAAATAACCCTTGTCCGCAAGAATGGCGTACAACGCGGGGCAGGCGTGCCCTTTGCTTAATACAATGCGGTCACGGTTTTCCATCTTCGGATTGGAAGGGTCGATGTTCGCCACTTTATAATAAAGTGCCATCAGCATTTCCACACAGGAAAGCGATCCACCCGGATGACCGGACTGACAGGTATAAAGCATTTTCAGAATATCCGCTCGGATTTGCTTCGCTTTCTGTTCTAAATTTTCTTCACTCATCTTTTTATCTCCTTTATATTTATGGCTTTTGCCCGCGGGGATTTTAACCTTAAAATTCGATTTCTCAACCCTTTACAGCACCGGCAGTCAGGCCTTCCACCAGTCTTTTCTGTGCAAAGAAGAACATAATGCAGACCGGGATAATGGTAATAATTCCACCTGCGGTCAGCAAATCCCACTGTACGCCAAGCTGACCGATCAGGTTTTTCAGCGCAACCGGTATGGTCCGGTTTGCCTCATTCGTAAACATAACAGCGAACGTATACTCGTTCCATGAAGTCATGAAGATATAGACCCCCGTTGCAACTAGGCACGGAATCAGAATCGGAAGAATAATCCGGAGAAAGGCCTTCGCGCGATTGCAGCCGTCAACCAGCGCGGCTTCCTCCAAAGACATAGGAAGATCGTTCAAATAGCCGTTGAGCAGCCAGACGGAAAACGGGATGGTGAACGTTGTGTAGGAAAGGACCAGCGACATGGGGGTATAAAGGATTCCAATGTTCCTCATAATGGAATACAGGGGAATCAAAAGCAATACCGTTGGGAACATGTTGTTGGTCAAAAACAGCATCATAAACGCTTTTCTTCCCTTAAAGCGGTAGCGGGAGAACGCGTAAGCGGCAAGCACGGAAACCGCAAGTGAAAGTATAGTGGTAATGATAGCGACCACAAAGCTGTTGGACATTGGTTTTAAAAAGTTAAAGTCGACAAAAAGCTTATGGTAGGAATCGAAGGTCGTATGCATCGGCCAGTACGTGACGGTACTGCCATACAGTTCCTGTTCCGGTTTCAGGGACGTGACCAAAGTCCAGTAAAACGGGAAAAGCAGAAAAACAAGGAGTACCAGAAGCGGGAGGTACAGGGTGAAAATTTTTAAAGTCTTATTTTTGCTCTCTCTCATTTTACGCCTCCTGATTCTTAAACATATTCTTCAAATAAGGGACGGCCACCAGTAAAAGAAGCAGGGTCAGCAAAATGGACATAGCCGAAGAGTAGCCCAGATTCAGCGAGTTCGCCTTGTTAAAGATATAAACGCTCAGCGTCTGGGAAGAGTAGGCCGGGCCGCCGCCTGTCATATTGAAAATAACGTCTACGGAATTTGCCACCCAGATAATACGGAGCAACGTCGTTACGTAAATCGTATTTTTTATAGAAGGAATTGTAACCCGGAACAGCTGCTGCAATTTGTTGGCGCCATCAATATCGGCCGCCTCGTACAATTCGTTCGGAACCCCCTGAAGGCCAGCCATCAACATGAGGGCAAAGAACGGAATGCCCTGCCAGATAATGGTGACAACCACGGACGGGAACGAAGTACTTTCCTGTGCAAGGTATGGTATTTTATCCTGAATCAGATGAAGCCGCAATAAAATATCGTTTAAGACACCGTAACTGCCGTCGTAAATCCATCGCCACATCAGGCCAATCAGCACGCCCGGTGTGACCCACGGGATTAAGCTAATGGAACGGGCAATTCCTCTGCCTTTAAATTTTCTATTCAAAAGCAACGCCAAAATAAAACCAAATATGAACTGGAACCCTACACCAAATATTACCCATAATGCGGTCCGAACTAGAGAGGACCAAAACAAGGAATCCTGAAAAACCTCCATGTAATTTTCCAAACCGATAAAACCGATTTGAGACGGTCTTCTAAGGTCATAACTCTGAAAGCTCATTAAAATTGCGTTTACAGCAGGGACAAAAACCACTGCTAAAATTACAATCAGCGCCGGCGCTATCAGCAAATACGGCCAAATCGTCGTCTTCTTGTGCAGCAAACCAATCACCTCTTTAAAATCCGGGGCCGCAATGTTTTTCAATTGCGACCCCACAAAGACATCCTAAATCTACCGATTGAACCAAATTAGTTATTTTTTTCCGTAAAGACCTTCCTGCAAAGTTTTCATGGCATCTGCTGCCGAAGTTTTCCCGGAAAGAGCCGACGCAACCGTATTCGGCCAAGTTGTGTTAATCCATTCGGTCGTAGTATCAAGAATCGGGAAGATACCGGCGCTGAACTGTCCTTCAATAGAAACCTTCATAAATTCATTATTCTGGAATTCATCCATTTGCTGTACGCGTTTGCTGACCGGAACGTTGCCTGTGGTCACGCACCAGGTTTCCTGTCCTTTGCCGGTAGCAAGGTAAGCCAGCCACTCGAAGGCCGCGTCCTTATTCTGGCACTTTTCAAAGATGACGTTTTCCGTGTCACCCATGGAAGTCCACTGCTTTTTGCCTGCTGGGAAGGGGAATGCCGCGACATCGTCGCCGAAGGTTTTCACCATGTCCTTGGAAGAGCCAATGTGGTGAATGGTCATTGCTGTCTTGCCGGACTTGAAGTTCGCAATAATTTCATTAAAGCCGTCGGTTGGAGCGGTTTTCGGCGCGTAGCCGTTTTTATAAAGATCGATGAAGTCCTGCATACCGGCAATCGCTTCGGGGGTGGTGAGGTTCTCAAAGTCGCCGCCGCGCGCCCAGACAAAGCTGCCCCACGGTTCCTGGCCGCCCTTTGCGCCTCTCATGCCAAAGCCGTAAACATCGATTTTTCCATCGCCGTCGGTATCTCTGGTCAGCTTTTTGCAAGCCTCAAGGAATTCATCGTACGTTTTCGGCACGCTTACGCCCGCCGCCTTGAACATGGACGGACGATAGTACACGTAAAGAACCTGTGCGTTCCATGGCATTACATAAATGCTGTCGGAACCGCCGGCCTGCTTCATCGTATTGTACAGGCTGGGATCAATATCGTCTTTGTCCTTCCAGTTTGCAATATAATTATCTAGGTTTGCCAAAAGTTTGTTTGAAGTGAAAAGCGGAGTAGAAGTAAGCTTCCAGGCCGCTGTATCCGGGCCGCCGCCGCCCATGGCTGCTGTAAACAGGTTTTCGCTGTAAGCGCCGCCGTCCCAAGGATATTCCTGAGCGACGACTGTGATGTTGGATTTATTGGTAGCGTTAAAATCTTTTACCATTTCCTGCATCTTAGCGGAATAGTCCGAGTTGTCCGCCCAATACCAATGTGTGATGGTAACCGGCTTGCTTGCTGCGGACGAAGTCTCCGCTGCGCTGGACGCAGGCTGTGATTCGGCGGGTTTCTGTGCGCACGCAGTCAACATTGTCATCGACATTGTCAACGCAAGAGTAATCGATAAGAATCTTTTCATACTTATCCTCCTGTAATATTCATATCCTCCATGGTCTGCCTTAAATGCTTTTCTGTTTCAAATTTGGCAGCATCAGCATTATGGTTCTCAATTGCATGGAAAATATTTAAATGACTTTGAATGGCTCGTTCATAACTTCCCGGTACGTTTGCTGTTTCCAGATAACCTTCCTGAATGGATTCGCAGATAATCGGCAGAATCCGATACAAAACATCGTTTTGGGTACACTCCGCTACCGTTTTATGAAAGGCAACGTCATACGGAGTGTGGTTGCTCCTGTCGCTTCCTGCAAGTTCAATTTTATGGATAATTTGGGCAAGCTGGTCTATATTGGCTTGAGTTGCCCTTTGCGCCGCCAGATAAGCGATCTGTGGCTCAATCATCATTCTGGTTTCCAGCAGATTGGTCAGCAGCTTTTTTTGATTCGTGAATTCCAACCCCAAAGGATCTTTTCCCAGGCCGGGCTGCATGGTAATAAATGTACCCTTACCACGCTGTATTTCTACAACATTTTCCGCAATCAGAAGCTTGACGGCCTCACGCACGGTGGAACGGCTCACTCCAAACATCTTTCCTAATTCGCTTTCGCTTGGAAGTCTGTCGCCCGGCTGCATCTTTTTATCCACAATCATTTCACGCAGCCGTTTCGCCGCTATGACAGAAAGTTCCTTCGGTACCGTTAAAATTTGACTCATTTTTGAATCTCTCCCAAAAACGCCCCGGATAACACAAGGCTTAGTAGATATTCGTCTGATGTATGACATCAGACGTCTTTAATTATGACTCATTTTTATAAAAAGTCAAATATCATGTGCAAAAACTAAGCGCTAGCATTATACCTGTCAGACGTCAGACCAGCTACAATACGATCCTCACCTCCTATCAAACATTCTGAAAGTTCTGAAATGTGTTCAAAAGTTTGTTTGTATTTTGAATTTTTTTGTCGACTTAATTATAACACGTCTTATTTTGATATGCAACACATATATTTTTCAGTTTTAGAACAGCGTTCTATTTTTTATTAAAAACCGTCAATATTCGCTGGTGTAGTTCTAAACTCAAATATAATATATTCAAAAATCTAGTTGACTTATCATTTATTACTAATATTTCGGTCGAACTTCGTAGGTTTTTGACAATAATGATATTATTCTTAAAATTCAATAATTGCATTCTATTGCGGTTCCGTCACCCTGTTTGTGAACAAAATTTGCTTTTTCGAAAAATCCAGTTCTTTTCGGCCAAATGGCAAAAGCGGAACTGCCCGTGCAGGGCAGTTCCGCTTTCCTGTTCTGTCTATGTAGTTAATCGGTGGTACCGCGAAGAATCAGTTCCCCGTCAAACAAAACCTGGCTGTTTACCGGATTTCCGTTGATTTTGCTAATGATAATCTGCGCCGCGTGCCGCCCCAATTCCCGAATTGGCTGGCCGATTGTGGTAAGGGCCGGTTCATAGATTTCATCTAGAAACAGATTGTCAAAACCGACTACGTTAATATCCCTTGGGACCTGTACTTGGCATTCTTTCAGCTGCTTTACACACCCCAAGGCAATCAGGTCGACTGAAGCCAAAACCGCATCCGGGCGGTCATCCAGCCCGGCAAAATAGCTGCCGGCCATGAAGCCTAATTTAATATAATCCGAAGTGTGGTTGCGGCATTCTTCCTGGTGAATCCATTTTTCATTATAAGGCAGTCCGCATTCCTTGAGTCCCATTAAATATCCCTCGTACCGCTCGTTTACAACGTCAATCTGCTTTACATTCCGAATATAACCGATTTTTCTTTTCCCGCGCTGATAGAGGTATTGTACCGCTTTTCTGGTGCTGTTGAAGCCATCGGTACAGACATAGGAAAAATCCTTTGGGTCGCTGAATACCCGGTTCATGAAAACGACCGGGATGTTTCTGGAAATATCCTTTAAAAACTCAACCATCTTCGGATTGTTCTCGTATGTATTGTAAATAATTCCGTCCACTCTGCGGCGGATTAGTGCCCTGGTATATTCCAGTTCAGACGTTGAACTTCTTTCGGTGTTGCAGACCAGAACCATGTACCCGTTTTTCAGTGCAACATCTTCCGCACCCTGAAACATTTCACTGTAAAAAATATTGCTGTATTCCGGTACAAGCATGGCGATGGTATGGGTTCTGCCGGTTCGGATTCCCTGGGCGAAATAGCTGGGGGAATACTCCAGTTTTTTCATAGCGGCGTCAATTGCTGCCTTGGTTTCGGCCTTCACTGGTCCGGTTCGATTGAGCACCCGCGATACGGTTGACTTTGAAACGCCAGCTTCTCTGGCGACATCAATAATGGTAGCCATAACAAATTCCTCTCTTTTTCATTTTGAGAACGTTCCCAACCTCTGCTCCAAGGTCAGCTCTGTCTTGTATAGCGGTTTTAAATGGCAGTTCATGTTGCGCGACAGCCGGGAAAGACTCATAAACGAAAAACCTCACAAGAAAATTCCTGCACCGCTTCGGGATGCAAATTTCTTCGCAAAAACCCGAAACAAGCCGCAGGAATAAAGTAGAAAAGGTATGGTACCACCTAAATCATTTTTATTTTATCAAGAATCTCGATAAATTGGAACTCATTTTTTATTAATAATATACTTTTTTACTCCCGTTCTGTCAATGATATAAATAAAAAACTTTATAAAATGATATCATAAAATATTCACAAATGATTGTTTTTAGCTATCAGTTTCATGTATGATGATTTCACAGAATACATTTAGTATTCGTTTCATCAACAATATTGATATTATGTTATCCCCGAAAAGTAGAATCCTCTTAAAGCGTATTAATTTGTGGGAGGTTCAGCAGGGAGCGAATCCAGATCCGCTTCCCCTTTTTGATCCGTTTTCTGGGTGGCGAAGAGACCGATTGCCAGCCCCAAAGCAGAAAAAATCAAACCGGCCAAAAGCATTCCGCCCACGCCCGGACCATCCAAAAGCCATCCTCCGAAAAGGCTGGCAACCACTCCGCCTACCGTAATGGCTGTTGTGACAAAGGCCTGTCCCTTTGCGTGGTCTTTCTGCTGAATAATCGTATTGACATAATAAACCGATGCCGGGATAAACAGTGCGTATGCGCCGCATTGAATCAGCTGTGCCGCATACCAGGTCCATACGTTTGTGGCGAACAGGGTAACCGCCGCTTTCACCATAAAGAAAAGAAGCGAAAATTTCAGAATCGAACTACACCGGAATTTCTTCATCAGAAAATCAAAAACGGACATGGCAGGCAATTCAATCGCTGCAGCCAGACCGATTGCAATCCCCATTTCCCGTTCCGTACCCCCGACATTCTTGGTAATCTGAATCGGGAAGTTATTAATCATGGTATGGGAGCAGAACGTCAGGGAAACAGCGACCATCAGCAGAAAGAATCTTAGATTTTGCGAAATAAACGCAATCAGGCCCGAAGAATTCTGATTCAAATCCGGGGCAGGAACCGGGTCGGCCTTCGCAGAGGGAAGGTGCTGTTCTGCCCCCTTTGGCAGTTTCTGCCGCTTAGTAAGCATTAAAATGGATATTCCAAGCAAGACAGACAGCACAGTAGAAAAAACAGAAAGGAAATCCGTTCCCAAGGATTGAACCAGGGAACCAAGTATGACGGAAAAAACAGCAAACGCCATAGAACCCATTCCACGGGCAAATCCGAAATTAAACGGAACCCCCTGGTTAATCAGCTGCATTCCCAGCGAGTTGAGCAGCGGCTGCAGGGTAAAAAGGACCGTCAGCTCCAAAACAAGGAGTACCCCAAGCGCCGCAAAGCAATTGGATAAAAGAATACGGCCCGCGGCAAGCAGACCGGCAAAAAAAGCAAGTAGCGCCGACAGGCTTTGAATGGATATCTTGCTGGTATGATCCGCGAACGATGCCACCGCGGGCTGCGGGACCACTGCAAAAATATTGGCCAGGGCCAGAATCAGGCCGATCTGACTGTTGCTGAAGTGTTTGGAAAGCAAAAATACAGAGGCAAAATTCAAACTGCTGCACATAATCGACCAATAGCAGCAGTGTATCAACGAATATTTCGCCGTCAACTGAAACGTCATTTTTTGAGTATTAATTTTCAAAGCCGCCTTTTTTAAAATTTTGGAACACGATTCAAAAAACAAAAGCAGACCGATTATATCAGTTTCGAACATCCTTTGCAAGCGATTCCGAAAATCAATCCAATTTATCGCTTCTGCGCAACCAATTCCTGTAAAGTATCATAACAGATTGTTGCTTTATTTAAAAATTATACATTTTGTAAATAAAAATTACCCCCGAAACCGATTGTTCCTCAGAATTTCGGGGGTGGTAACTATTATTCCTGTCCTATGTAAAGCTCCAACAGGCGCAGCGTATTTCGAACGCCGTCCACATGGGAACGTTCGTACCCGTGGGAGGCATAGACCCCGGCTCCGATCAACCCGTGCTTCAGGTCATACCCGGCGGCAAGTGCAGCATCCGCATCCGAACCATAATATGGATACACGTCCACGGCAAAATCAAGTTGTCCCTTTTCTGCGCAGCGAATCAGGTTCGTGGTCACCTCATAATTATAGGGCCCGCGGGAATCTTTGGCACAAATACTAACCATCCGCTCGGTGCAGGTAAGGCCTTCCCCTACACATCCCATATCTACGCTGATGATTTCCGACGCATCCTCCGGCAGGGCGCCGCAGGCACCGTGACCGACTTCCTCATAGACCGTGATAAACACGTAAACCTTCCGTTTTAATGCAATCTTTTTTTCGTGAATTTCCTTTGCCAAGCCAAGAAGAATTGCAACGGAAAGCTTATCATCCAAAAAACGGCTTTTAATGTACCCGCTCTCTGTAATCGTTGTGCGGGGATCAAAACAGACAAAATCTCCGTTCCGAATTCCCAATGCCTCCGTATCCTTTTTCTCTGTCACGGCTTCATCCAGAACAATCTCCATCTCATCGAACGTCCGGCTTTGTTTGGAATAATCGTCGTTCACATGGACCGAGGGGTCGTTCATTTGAAGGGTACCTTCAAAAACCCGTCCGGAACGGGTGCGGATTCGGCAATTTTCCGTTTCACAGTTGTTGGCATTCAACCCGCCGATGTTTGTAATCCGAAGTCTGCCGTTCTTTTTAATTTCGGCTACCATGCCGCCAAGAGTGTCAATATGTGCCGAAAGAATCAGCGGGTCGCCCTCCCCGCCCAAGTCGCACACCACACAGCCTTTTTTCGTCAGATACGGCGAGTAGCCAAGCTTTTTCAGCTCATTCGTCGTATATTCGGTGACTTCCGCGGTAAAACCGCTTGGGCTGTCAATTGCCGTCAGATTTTTGAGCTGCTTTATAATTTCATCTAAAGAATTCATATTATGTTCGTCCTTTCCTGTTAAGTCATAACGTTTGAAAAGATTGCCTGTGCATCTTCCGCGTTTTGAGTCCGGCATCCGGTTTCGGATCATTGACGACGCAGGTGCCGTATCCTTTATCATATCACGATTCCCATAAAACTCAATAGATGCCAGCAAAAGCGTTCCGTGATAATTTTTCTTTCAAATACACCTTAAGATACAGCCGAATTGGAACAGGAAGCATAAAATGGACCAGGAGGTGTTACCTTTGTCTACCGAAACACAGTTCAGTCAGTTTATTGAGTTGCTAAAAAGCCGCCCGGATGCTTACGCCAATGTAAAAGGAAGTGACGACTACCCCGATTTGGAAGGAACGATTTTCTTTTATCAGCTTTCGGACAGCGTGATGGTCATCGCGCGCGTAAGCGGTCTTCCAAAAGGCGAGGGAGCCTGCCCATCCTCCATATTTGGATTCCATATCCACGAGGGCCGTTCCTGCAGTGGAACCGCGGAATATCCTTTTGTAAGCTCTGGCCCGCACTATAATCCAACCGGTTGTCCCCACCCCGCTCACGCGGGCGACCTGCCGCCCTTGTTCGGCAATCACGGATATGCATTTACCGCTTTTTTGACCGATCGCTTTACTGTCAACAACATCATTGGCCGCACCGTCATAGTGCACGCTTCGCCGGACGATTTTACAACCCAGCCGGCTGGAAACTCGGGTACAAAAATCGCCTGCGGGCTGATTGTGCGGAACACCGGGGCCATGTGAACTTCTTTTCCTCAGGGAGCGCAGAAAACGCCTCCCTTTTTTATTAACCTCGAATATTACTTCTCATACATCTTGCGCCCGACCATAATTTCAACCGCTTTCGTCCACGCGTTTCGCTCTGCATCCGTCCATGCTTCCCCGGTAAACCGGTAATCATTTTTGCGGCGGATTTCAGCCAGGCAGTGCAAAAGACCCTGGTATTTTGCATAAACGACCTCCTGAACCAGATCAAGGCTTTCGCTGTTTCGGCTCAGGCTGATGTACTGCTTCATATGGGGAACACATAAAATCCCCTGCTCCACAAATTTATTTTTAAAATCGATCTGACTGCTTACATTTTCATCGATTACCCTTAAATACGATTTTTCATAATCGCTTTCCAACTTGCACAGCTTGCATTCCGCTTTGTTTTCCTTACTTTGGCTGCCCACATTAGGACGAAATCTTAATTTGCGTTTGGCATTTGCCGGGAGTGCGCTGTTGAACTCAGCCAGCGCGTCCCGCAGAAACGCATCGTAAAGAATCGCATGGGCAAGCGGCTCCCCGAAGCTGTGCATCAGCCAGGAGTGCGCGTTGCAGAAGCCTTTCTCTTTTCGAAGCCGCTCCTGAAACATCGGGTCATTGACATTCTCATACAGAAACCCGTCAATATAGCTGTTCACTGCTTTTTTCACCAGTTTGCAAACCGGGCATTCCTCATGGCCAAGCGCTTCATACACTTCATGCCAAACCATATCCTGACTCATAGTGTTCTCTCCCTGCCGATGATGTTCGGAAAATAAAAAATGCTGCAAAGTATGGGGCGCCGGACAGAAACCTAAAAATAAAAAACAGTCAACAGCCCCTACACGGTCCTGTAGAAGCCGTCAGCTGTTTTCCAGCGATTCGAATATTTCCAAAAGGGAGCTTTCTCCCTCTGGAATACAGTATAGCATATTTTTTGAAATTTACAATGATACCGGATGCTTTTTGAGCACTTCAGCCGGTTCGCATTCAACGGATTTTTCAGAAAGAGGCTCCACCCTTTGCATGGAACACTTTTCTGCGGTCAGACTGAACAACCGGTAAAAAAGCGCACAGGGACCCTTCCATCAATCCGAAAAATATATATTCTTACCTGGTATTCCGAATGTTTTCGTAATCATATTTTTAATCATTTCCCGGTCCAGCAAAGGAGTCTTATTCAAATCATCTATAAACCTTCGCGAGGGTTCCGTGTGTAGTCTTCTGCTTGCTACATAAAGATCAATCCCTATCACGCTCAGCCCCTCTATCGTCTTGTTTAAGATAACAGTGGCCCGGTTTTCGTTCATGTTTTGCTTAACCTCCTGTCTGTGTCTATGCGCGGAACCGCAATGGGGAACGGTATTCTCCGCATAATTCCCAATCACAAATTCTAATTACTAATTATATCGTCCGATTTTTGTCCGAGGTTATACGGCATTTTATCTTTTCAGAATTTTCAGCAATTAAATTTTACAATGTTTTCAAACGGTTCCGAAATTTGGACAAAGCTTTTCCCACCTGTTTCATTCGTTTCTCATCCATTTTCTTTTGCTCCTCCTCCGGCAGAAAAACCGTTCGGCGAACCAGCCGAAACGCATCGGTTCCCCGGCCGGGGCGAACCTGTTCCAACACAAGCTCTTCCCTGCACCGTGCGGCATCACTGGCTTTGTCCGTAACATAGCTGACCGCTGTAAACGTAAACGGTTTTTTTTCAGACATGACAACCACCTCAAAAATATCTACTCGCTGTTCGGATTGTCCTATGCCCTTTCCGGTGTCATTTACGGCTTTTGCTTTCATATATATAAATCCCCGCGTATTTTCGGCGCGGGGATTTTTCACAGGAGGCGATACAGTCTATGAAAATTGCGGCGGCTTATATCAGGGTTTCTACAGACGATCAGCTGGAATACAGTCCGGACAGCCAACTGGAAAAAATCCGTGAATATGCGGACAAAAATGGTTGGATACTGCCCGCAGAGTATATTTTTCGGGAAGACGAGGGAATCAGCGGAAAAAAGGCGGAAAAGCGCCCCGAATTCATGCGCATGATTGGGATTGCCAAACAGAAGCCCAAGCCTTTTGACGGAATCATCGTCTGGAAGTTTTCCCGCTTCGCGCGCAATCGGCAGGACAGTATCGTTTATAAATCCATGCTGCGCAAACAGTGCGGCATCGAGGTTGTTTCGGTTACCGAACAGCTTGGCGATGACAAAATGTCCATTCTTGTGGAAGCGATGATTGAAGCAATGGACGAATATTACAGTATTAATCTGGCAGAAGAGGTGCGCCGCGGCATGAATGAGAAGGTGAGCCGTGGGGAGCCGGTTACCGCCCCCGCGTTCGGATACCGGATTGAGAAAAAAGGCTATGTTGTCGACCCGGATACGGCACCTGTGGTGCGCATGATATTCCATGATTTCATCGGCGGCATGGGGTGCCGGGCCATCGCAGACAAATTAAACGCTATGGGCATACGGACAAAACGCGGAGGCCTGTGGGAAAACCGCACCGTAGAGTACATTCTGCGCAACCCGGTCTACATTGGGAAAATCCGCTGGAATCCCAAAGGAAAAACCCGACGCAACTTTCAGGACCCCAATTTAAAGATAACGGATGGAGCCCATGAACACCTGATTGACGACGAAACCTGGCAGCAGGCGCAAAATCAGTTCCAACGAAACAAGAGAAAGTACGGAAAAACTGGCGGGGGAAAAAAGCCGGCAGAATACCCGCTGCAGGGGTTGGTTCGGTGCGAAAGCTGCGGCGCCACGCTGACGCGCTCGAACGGAACCTATATGCAATGCCAGGCATACGCGCACGGAAAATGCCACGTTTCCCACAGCATTTCAGCCGATAAATTGGAAGCAATGATTTTGTCCGCCATTCAGGAAACCCTGCGCTGCCGCAGCCTTGAAATACCCGGTGCGGAAAGCTGGCCGAGGCAGGAGGAAATCCAGTGGATTGACCGCCAGATTCAGCGGGAAGAGCAAAAACTTGCCCGAATCCGGGAAGCATATGAAAACGGAATCGACTCCCTGGAAGAATACAAGGAGGCAAAGAAAAAAATCAACGCGCGAATGGAACAGCTGGCCGCGGAAAAATCAGCCGCCGAAACTGTAAACACACAGGCACTCTCCCCTATGCCCCCGATGTATACGGACGCTGTTTCCCTGCTGCGCAGCCCGACGGTTGGGCCCGATGTAAAAAATGCTCTGCTCCGCTGTCTTCTGGATAAAATAGTCTTTGACCGGAAAAACAACCGGATTGAACTTTACTATTCCGCACTGTAAAGCGTCACGATTTGGAATACGGTGGACCGGACGGCGAACTTGGCGCTTCCCTTCGCTATTTGAGCCAGCGCTACAGCATGCCCTACCCGGAATTGAAAGCGATACTAACTGATATTGGTACAGAAGAATCGGTTCCACACGGTTATCAATGTGTTTCCGCTTTCCCCGTATCCGACGCCTTGTTCCGAATGGATACTCCGAAATAACAGATCAAAAAGGCTTGTCCAACATGGAAGGGGTAAATACCGACTTTTCCCCGGTTTTGTAAACGGTATCCTTCCAGTCCCCTGACAAGCACAAACAAGGCTTATCGAAAACGATAATTTCCCCTTGGCTCATTGTGCAGCATCCGTTGGATGCGGATATTGCGCTTTGCCCGCACTTCATCGAAGGCGCGTTCCAACTGCAGTGATTTTTGAATCATCTCGTTTTTTTCTGCCTCTTCCCTCTTCCATTGGCAGTAGGTCGCGCAATTTGCATGGCACCCCACGTGCCGTTTTGAGCAGTCCAGACAAGGTGACTGTGAAAACATCATGTTTTCTGATCCCTCCAGCGTTCATTTTCAGGCACTTGTTGATTTCATTGGTCAGGCCGCAGTTCCGGGCCGGAAAACACCGCATGGCAGGCCCCTGAATTGCGGTCATCAGCGGTTCTTCGGCATCCATTCCACAAACCAGCAATTTATCGGTCGGTTTCAACCGGAGTGCTTTCTTTGGTTGAATTTCGCAGATAAAGGTTCAACCCTTGTTGACGAAACTCTTCTTCAATCCGTTTGAGTTCTTCCGGTGTTTTATTGGAATACGCCGCGTCGCTGATGAGAATATGGGTGTGCCCGATGTAGAATTCCTTTACAATGGTTCCTTCCACAGGAAGATTACACATCATCATCACCCTGCTTCATTGTATTGCTTTCCCGGCATGTCTTATGACACAAAATTTATTTTCTTGATTCTATGTATTAATCTCATGATGATTGATTTATTAGTAAAATTATTATTTTATAAGCAAATTTCTACTTCGCGCTCGATTTAAGTAAAATTCTGTGTTAAAATAAAAATAAAGAATTTGATATTGAAAAATAAACGATTGGATTAGAGGAGCTTTATCATGGAACCGATTGTTTTAGGAGAACGCTTAAAAACGATTCGAAAATTGAAGGGTTTTACCCAAATAGAAGTGGCAAAGCACCTGAAAATAGACATTAACGAGGTTTCCATGTGGGAAACAGGAAAAAGCATGCCGGATGTTGCAATGCTGGTGGAACTATCCGACCTTTATCAGGAATCAGCCGACTCTCTGCTTGGAACGGAACTAAGAAACAAAACACCGGTTGACACGGAAAACACAGACCCAAGAATTACCGAAGCGCTTGAAATCATGCGAGATCTTCCGGATAATTTTCTGGAAGACGCGCTGTCGAATCTGCGCTCGCTTGCCAGCCTGGCGGAAAAAATCAGGTCATAATTTTATCATAATATAAACTTCCCGTAATGAATGAGGGCTCGTACTTTTCAGTGCGAGCCCTCATTGTATACAAAGAAAGATTCCTGCCAAAACTCTTGAAAGCATTCGACATTCCTAAATAGAAATAGCTTGGTACCCTTCGGGCATATATATGTTCCGGGCCTTGGGGCACCGGTTTTCACAATTGGAAAACTGGAGGAAACTTTTCTAACCCCCACACACCTGAAAATAATATTAAATTTGTCATTAAAATTTTAAAATTTTGTAATCGTTTATTGACCTTACGTAATAATTTGGACATATTAAACAGGTAATATAGGGTATACAATTCGGCTAAGGGTTGGTAAAATATTTTAATAGGGATTCCCTTTCCGGAAGCATTATTATAAAGCAAAAGGAGTCGTTTACTTGAGTATTTTCTTTGGAGTATTATCGATTATTGCATTGCTTGCCTTTCTTGTCGGTATGCTGAAACCACAATGGATGGTTTTCTGGAGCGATCAGAAAACAAAAAAGACAGCCTGTTTATATCTTATTCCGGTGGTTCTATTCGCGGCAATTTTCTTCTCAAGCTTTTATAGCGGGGCACAGTCCCCTGTGCCGGCCTCCGCATCCGGTTCGCCCACGTCCGGTTCCTCCTCCGATGCAACAGCAAATCCATCTTCGCCCGATTCTTCTTCGTCCATATCTTCTTCCTCCTCCGCAACCTCATCCCCAGCCGCTTCAACGCCTTCGAATGCGTCTTCCTCGTCTCCATCATCTGCTGTTATTATAAAGGCCACGCCTTCCAACCTAAAGTCGTTCAGCACGACCCTTCTCAGCGGATATTATACCGTGGGCGTTGATCTTCCAGCGGGTACTTATAAGATTACTGCACATAAAGGAACCGGCACCTTTGCAACCAGCGACAACAGCGTAAATGCAAAGCTGAGCAAAGTAGCCGATGCCACCCACCAGCAGGTAATTAAAAACGTCGCGATTCACGATGGAACAACGGTATCCGTAACCGGAGTAACGGTAAAAATTGTATGCAAAGAAAAAGTGGATCTATCCAAATTAAAGGAACGCACAAATACGGCAACCAAGACCTATAAATTGAAGCCGGGCAGCTATACCGTTGGAAACGATATGGAAGCCGGAACCTACGATCTTTACACGGAAGATGGCAGCGGAACGGTTGCCACAACCGATGGAAAATTCAGTATTTCCGTGGGATCCGACACCAGCGATGCAAATCAAAGAAGATTTAAAAATGTCACATTCCAAAAAGGACAGACCTTAAAAATTACGGGAGCGACTATGAAATTCTCTCCCAGCGACTGAAAAAATCAATTTGATGTAAAAAACACCTCCGCGCGTATTGGCGTGGGGGTGTTTTACTTAGGGAGGGAGTTTCATGTCCTACTGTCTCTACCTGCGCAAATCCCGTGCCGACCTTGATGCTGAAGCCCGCGGCGAAGGGGAAACACTTGCACGCCACGAAAAAGCGCTGCTGGAACTGGGAAAGCGGCAGAACCTAAAAATTGATCGGATTTACCGAGAAATCGTATCGGGAGAAACCATTGCGGCAAGACCGGTTATGCAGCAGCTTCTCTCCGAAGTTGAGCAGGGAATGTGGGAAGGCGTTCTGGTCATGGAAGTGGAACGCTTGGCCCGCGGCGACACCATTGACCAGGGAATTGTCGCACAAACCTTCCGGTTCAGCGGCACCAAAATCATAACGCCCCTGAAAACCTACGACCCGAATAATGAATTTGATGAAGAATATTTTGAATTCGGCCTGTTTATGAGCCGGCGCGAATACAAAACCATTAACCGCCGTCTGCAGCGCGGGCGAATTGCTTCGGTTCGGGAAGGAAAATTTGTGGGCAGCGTGCCGCCTTTTGGCTATACGCGCGTAAAACTGGACCACGATCGGGGATTTACGCTGAAGCCCAACCCCGAACAAGCGCCCATTGTAAAAATTATCTTTTCCCTTTTTGCTTACGGGGAGCAGCAGCCGGATGGTACCACAGAGCTTATGAGCATCCCTAAAATCGCTCGAAAGCTAAATCAGCTTTCCATCCCGGCCGGAAAGAAAAAGGAATGGGTCTACGCAAGCATCCGCGATATGCTTCAAAATCCGGTTTACATCGGAAAAATCCGTTGGAGTTCGCGCCCCCTGAAGAAAAGAATCAGCAACGGCCGGCTGGTAAAAGAACGTCCGCGCGCAAACGAAAAGGATGTGATTCTTGCCGACGGGCTCCACGAGCCCTTGGTCGATAACAAAACATGGGAGCTGGTGCAGCAGCGTTTCCGCCAAAATCCAGGCCGCCCCTGCCCTAATCAGTATCCGGTTCAAAATCCGCTCGCCGGGCTGGTCGTATGTGGGGTCTGCGGGCACCGGATGGTTCGCAGGCCATATCGAAAGGCAAACGAGCCGGATTTTCTTTTGTGCGCGGCGCCCTCCTGTAAAAATGTAAGTTCCCGGCTGGACTATGTCGAACAGCTGATTTTGACCGTTCTTCAGGATTGGCTTGGCGCGTACCCGATAAATCCGGGTGATGTGGAAAGACGCTCCCCTTTCCTGCCCGACATGCGCGAGGAGGCACTCAAAAGGGCCAAAAAAGAGCTGCTCGCACTGAAAAAACAGCAAGATTCCATTTATGAGCTTTTGGAAAAAGGGATCTATTCCGATGAAGTTTTTCTGCAGCGATCCCGAACAATCCAGCAGAAGATGGAAGAAGTTCAAGCCCGTCTTCCAATGCTTGAAGCGCAGGCCGCGCCGTGCAGTCCGCCCGGGGCACATCCCATATGCACGAATGAATCCATATGGAAGCAATATGAGGAAGCGCGAACCGCGGAAGAAAAAAACAATCTGCTGAAAACAGTAATAGAAAAAGCGGTTTATACCAAAACGGTAAACGGCCGATGGAATAACCGTGCGGATGAGTTTGAACTGATTCTGTATCCAAAGCTTCCGCCCAAGAAGGTCTGAAACCTATATGAAAACTCCCTAGAGTCTAGGGTATTTCCGCTAAAATGGAATTTGACCAGAAGTCCAGAGATATGCTGACACCGATAAGCATTTGGTACATACGAACTTGCACATTTTGAAATGGTTGCAACCATTGTGCATCAGTTGACCCGCAACCTAACCGAAGAGGAAATCAAAACAGGCGGATTTGACGCGTACTTTATCAACCACACCACCGGCATCTACCCCGCCGACGCAACCGGAGTTCCCTACAACGCAGCAAGCATGCAGGTAAAGGGCGACCCGATCACGGACATTCACGAGGACTTGGCGGCAGAGCAAAAGGCGCGCACCACGTACGATAATATTCTCCGCTTTGCGGATGATCCCGATGTACGCGACCCGATTAAATTCCTGCGCCAGCGTGAAGTTGTGCACTTCCAGCGCTTTGGCGAAGGTCTGCGTATTATAACGGATCAGCTGGATTCCAGGAACTTCTATGCCTTTAACCCGGCTTTTGACAAAATGATGAACCGTAATGTAAAGGGCACAAGTAAAAATAAAATGCCAAATATGAACGTCGCAGGTACGAGCGGCGGCAATGTTGCAGGCATGAGCGGCGGCAAAACCGCAACCATGAGCGGTGGCAACGTCGCAACCATGAGCGGCGGCAATGTTGCAGGCATGAGCGGCGGCAAAACCGCAACCATGAGCGGTGGCAATGTCGCGGGCATGAGCGGCGGTAACGTTGCAGGCATGAGCGGCGGCAAAACCGCAACCATGAGCGGCGGCAATGTCGCAGGCATGAGTGGCGGCAAAGCCGCAACCATGAGCGGTGGCAACGTTGCAGGCATGAGTGGCGGTAAAACCGCAACCATGAGCGGTGGCAACGTTGCAGGCATGAGTGGTGGTAACGTCGCGGGTATGAGCGGCGGCAACGTCGCAGGCATGAGCGGGAAAAAGTCTATGAGCGATGTTTCCGGTGCAGCGACCAGCGGAAAAGGAAGTGGCGTAGAGGGTTACTCCTCTTACAAGAAATAAAAACAGGCTTCTGAGTGAAATGCTCAGAAGCCTGTTTTTTCGATTCTGTTACCGGATAAAATTTGTTTTGGCGGGAGGCTCCCTCTTTGGAAGAGAAACCGTATCCTTTGCGGCCTCCATGTTTTTTAAAAGCCAAGCCATGTTCCGTCCCAGCGTCCTCATAATCTGCAGGCCTTCCAAATCCTGGCGCACCTCGTCCGGCGTATTTCCGTGCACCGCGTTCCAATACTGGGAAGACACCACCGGCATATTGGCAATGGTGAAATACTTGTTTAAACGGTCAAAAGCTGCGCTTGCACCCCCGCGCCGGCAGCTTACCACAGCAGCTGCGGGCTTGTAGGCGTACAACTCGGATTTTCCATAAAACATGCGGTTCAGCAGGGAACAAAGCGCACCGCTCGGGCCGGCATAATAAACCGGAGAACCCACGATGATTCCATCCGCCTGTTTCGCAAGGTCAATGCATTCGTTGACTGGGCCGTCATGGAATACACAGTGTCCCGTTTGCGCACAGCCGCCGCATCCGTTGCAGTCCCGGATGGGCCCGCTGCCTAAATGGACAAAGGTGGTTTCAATCCCTTCCTGATTCAGCTGGCCCGCCACCTCGGAAAGTGCAGTATAGGTACAACCATTTTTATGTGGGCTGCCGTTAATCAATAAGACATTCATGTTTATACCTCCCTATTTCCATGTAATATCTGCGCGGAGTCTTGGCGCCGTACGGCGATACTGGAGTTGCGGGTAACCGACCAGCATACACGACACCAGCTGTTTCTCCCCCAGTTCGAGCCATTCCTGCGCCTGCGGGTTTGCTTTTATCGCCCGCTCAATCATGCCGCTGACCAGCACACCCAAACCGAGTGACACTGCCATCGTTTCCATATTCGCACTGGCCATGCCGCCGTTCAGCGCACGCCCGGAGGCAACGGCCAGTAAGACCGGAGCACCGAAAAACAGCGGATCGCGTTCCGGGTGATTCTCATATTTTTCATATACAGAGCGATACCATTGCGCCTGCGGGTCGCTCTGCTCCCGAAGAATCTCCGCGGTTTTCCTCCAGCCTTCCCAAATCAGTTTCCGGAATTCCGGCAGCTTTTCCTGCACCACAATAAACCGGTTATCCTGTCGATTGACGGCGGTTTCCGTGTAGCGTCCGGCTTCTATGATTTTTCGCAGCGTTTCCGGCGGCACCGCCGTGTTTTTAAAGTGCCGGATACTTCTGCGGAATTTGATTGCATTAAGTACCTGCTCCGGAGCCAAACGGAACGTTTCCGGGTCATACTCCGTCACATCTTCCATGTCATACTCCGGGATCCGCACCGCATTGGCGGGGCATATTGCCACGCAGTGCCCGCACTGCATACAGTTCCCAAGAACCTTCGCCGTGCCCTCCTCCACGCTGAGATTCGCCTGCGGGCAGTCTTGCACGCAGGCACCGCACCCAATGCAGCTTTGCGAATCAATGACTACCATAATGAACCATCCTTTCAACGGATTGAAAATTATGTCCCGCTTTTCGCTCTTCGATTCTGAATCATACGTTTTAACGCCTCGTACGCTTCCTTAGGGGAATCAATTTCACGGCAGCACTGTTCCATCGGGCACATTCCTGTGTGATCCCGATTCAAGATATACGGCACCGCTTTTCCGTAAGTCAGCGGCACATGGGCCTCTTTCAAGCACTCAATCGCCGCTTGGCTGACGAGTTCGCCGCAAACCTCGGCGACACCTCCGTAAAGCATAAGCAGGGCGGCGGCCTTGCCCACAACTTTATCGGCGACACACGCGCCTTTCAAAATTTCAGGGGATTGCTCCAGCCAGCCCATCAGCGGCCGAATGCCGGGCAGTTCCGATTGAACCACGGTGCCATCCTTTTGAATCACAACACACGCTGCCTGCGTTTGCTGTAAAATCTGTTCGGCCTGTTTCATCCGTTCTGTCAAATTTTGTTCACCTGCTGTTCTAAAAATCATTGCGCCTGCCCTTAAACCGTGGCCAGCAAAGCTGCAATTTCATGCATACGGTCCGGAATTTCAATGCTTTGCGGACAATGTTTCATACATTGACCACACCGGACGCAGTGGTTAGGAAGATTCTTTTCCGGCACCACTTCAAACGCCTGCAGGAAATCCTTCCGGTTCTTTTCAAAATCAGACTGCTTTCCCAGGGAAATCGGCAGACAATTGGTAGAAGCACACCGGTTGTAAACCGAAAACACCTTTGGAATATCCACTCCGGCAGGGCAGTCCATGCAATACCGGCACCCGGTACAGGGAATGGTTCCGGTTTTCAGGATTGCGGCAACCACCCGTTCCAAAACCGCGCGTTCCTCCTCGGTAATGGGGGTGAAATCCGCAGCGGTTTTTACGTTGTCTTCCACTTGATCCATAGCGGACATTCCACTCAAAACGGTTATGACGTTCGGCTGGGAAGCGGCAAATCGAATGGCCCAGGAAGCAAAGCTGTCATTCGGCCGGGCAGCCTTTAAAAGCCCCGCCGCCTCATCACACAGATTGCACAGGCTGCCGCCGCGCACCGGCTCCATGACAATGCAGGGAATCCCACACGAAGCCAGAATGTCATACTGCTTTTTCGCGTTCTGCATGTTCCAGTCCAGATAATTGAGCTGAATCTGCGCAAAATCCCATTCGTGCCGGCTCGCAATCTGTTCCAAAACATCCGGAGTTCCGTGGAAGGAAAATCCCAGGAAGCGGATCCTGCCGTTCTTTTTTTCTTCCCGCAGGTAATCCAGCACCCCGGTAGTTTCATACCGCTTGATGAATTCTTCCAGCGACTTTCCGACAGAATGGCACAGATAGTGGTCGAAATAGTCAACCTGGCATTTTTTCAGCTGCTCGGCAAAAATCCGTTTGCCGTCTTCCAGGCTGTTTAACTGCCAGCTTGGCATTTTGTCGGCCAGATAAAAGGATTCCCGGGGATACTTTTTCAGCGCCTGGCCAATGAAAAGCTCCGACTGACCTTCATGGTACGGATACGCGGTATCAAAATAGTTTACGCCGTGAGAGTACGCATAATCAATCAGTTCCTGAGCCTTTTCATAATCGATTTCCTGTTTGTCTTCCTGCAGCTTTGGAAGCCGCATGCACCCAAATCCTAAAAGGGAACGTTTTTCGTTCCGATAATTACGATAAATCATTCCAATTCCTCCTTACATTCTGCAAATCTGAACTCTGCTGCTCAGCCTAAATTGTTCCACAAAAAAGCGGTTTCGGCCTTGCCGGTACCGCACGCGGACTCCCCCGCAGGCCAAATGGAACCATACCCTGAGCGGCTCCAATTTAATTCCATACGAATAATACTAACTCTTAAAGTTAACTTTAAGTCAATAGTTTTTTAAAAATTTTCATAAATGTTTTACAAGCTCCGCAGGATTGACAAAAACGATTTTCAGAAGTATGCTTATCCATTGAAAACCGGCGTAATGCAGTGCCTGTTATTTTGCGATTAGAACGCGCAGAACATAAACGGGTACTGGATTGAAAACGCCGCAGCATCATCACAAACGGAGGGAACGTTCATGAATTATACCATCCGCCAGGCTGCAGAAAAATTCGGGCTGGAGCCGCCCACCCTGCGCTACTACGAAAAAGAAGGGATTCTTTCCCCCCGTAAAACGGAAACCGGCATCCGCATCTACTCGGAAGAGGATATGGATCAGTTGGAAATGGTGTGCTGCCTAAAAGCGACGGGTATGTCAATTAAGGACATTCGGAGGTATTTTGACCTTTGTGCGCAGGGAGATTCTACCGTAGAGGAACGCCTGGAAATTTTCAACCAGCAGCGTCTTCACATTTTAAAACAGATTGAAACCCTGCAGAAAAATCTGGCCAAAATCGACTGTAAAATCGCGTGGTACAAAGGAAAGCACCACATAAAATAAGACAAACAGGCGCCGCTGTTTTCAGCGGCGCCTGTTTTTGTATGAATGGGATTTTGGTTATCGTTCCCAGACTTATTCTGCAAACGGATTTTCGCCCTTGTAGAGCATGCCATCCGGGTGGTTGAACTCAATGTCTTCCACACCCAGATAATTAAACAGCGTATAAAGGGCTTTGCCCACATGGCCAAACGCAACCGCGCCGTGGTGCGGATAGTGCTTCGCCACTAAAACATGGCGATAGAAACGCTTCATGCCGGGAATTGCAAAGATGCCGATGCCGCCGAAGGAACGGGTCGCCACCGGAAGAACCTCGCCCTGCGCCACATAAGCGTGCAGCGTAGTATCTGCGGCGCTCTGCAGACGGAAGAAGGTAATCTGGCCGGGAGCAATGTCGCCTTCCAGGGTACCGCGGGTGAAGTCCGGCTCGCCGCCGTTTTCCAGCAGACGGTTCTGGATAAGCTGATATTTGATTGCGCCCTTGGACAGCTTGCACAGCGGAGTGTTGCCGCAGTGGAAGCCCATGAAGGTATCCTGAAGCGTATAGTTGTATTTGCCCTTAATCTCTTTTTCAAACAGATCAGCCGGAACGGAGTTGTTGATGTCCAGCAGGGTAACGGCATCACCAGTAATGCAGGCGCCGATGTACTCGCTGAGCGCGCCGTAAATATCAACTTCACAGGCCACCGGAATGCCCCTGGAAGCAAGGCGGCTGTTCACATAGCAGGGTTCAAAGCCAAATTCCTTCGGGAATGCCGGCCAGCATTTGTCGGCAAACACCACATACTTGCGGCTGCCCTTGTTCTTTTCCGCCCAATCGAGCAGAGTCAGCTCAAACTGTGCCATACGGGGCAGGAAGTCCGGGTACTGGTTGCCGGCACCCAGTTCTTTAGCCATGTCGGCGGCCACTTCGGCAATGCGCGGGTCATTTGCATGCTCTTTGTAAGAAACGAGCAGGTCGAGCTCGGAATTTTCCTGAACTTCAACGCCGATGTCATAAAGCGCTTTAATCGGCGCGTTGCAGGCAAAAAAGTCCTGCGGGCGCGGACCAAAGGTGATGATTTTCAGGGAGCTCAGGCCGATGAGAGCGCGGGCAACCGGGACAAAGTCCACAATCATATCGGCGATGTCGTCCGCTGTACCGACCGGGTACTCCGGAATGACGGCCTTAAGCTTGCGCAGGCCGAGGTTGTAGGAGCAGTTCAGCATGCCGCAGTATGCGTCGCCGCGCCCGTTGATCAGGTCGTCACCGGATTCTTCGGCGGCAGCCGCGTACATTACCGGGCCGCTGAATTCCTGTGCAATCAGGGTTTCCGGTGTTTCCGGACCGAAGTTGCCCAAGAACACAACCAGTGCATTGCAGCCGGCTTCTTTCACTTCTGCGACTGCTTTGAGCATATCGGTTTCATTTTCCACGGTGGTTTTGCACTCGTAGATGGAGCCGCCCTTTTTCTCGTAGCTTTCCACAATCGCTCTTCTGCGTTTCTCGGAAAGGGAAATCACGAAGCAGTCGCGGCTGACGGAGATAATGCCAAGCTTAACCTCAGGAATGTTTGTCATTTCAAAATCCTCCATACTTTATGTATTTAAAAATAATCTGCAAAAAGGTACGAAAACAATTTGCTGCTTTTTAGGAACGATAGCTCCATTTGAGCGCGTCATAATAGCGAATGTATTTCGCATACTGCGCGGCGTACACCGGCACATTTTCCGCAATCGGAAGCGTTTCGCTTTCCGGCTTAATCAGCGCCACAGTATCGGCCAGGCTGTTCCAGATGCCCGCCGTTACGCCGGCAACCAGCGCCGCACCGAAGGAGCCGCCTTCTGCGCTGCCAAATACTGTACGCACCGGAAGGTTGAAAATATCGGCGAAAATCTGGCGCCAAATGGGGCTTTTTGCTCCGCCACCCGCCAGAACGACTTCATCCGGATGGGTATCGGGATTCACGCTCAAAATCAGGTCGTAAACCTGTTTCAGAGAAAATGCTACGCCCTCCATCACCGCACGGGAGAAATGGCCCTTGCCGTGGCGGATGGTTAGGCCCAAAAAGGCACCGGTGGCCTCGGGATCGTTAATCGGCGCGCGCTCGCCCATCAGATAAGGCAGAAACACCAGGCCGTCCGCACCGGGGTTGGTGGCCGCTGCCTCCTGATCCAGCAGGTAAAACGGGTCTTTTCCAGTCGCTTTGCCCTTCTCGGTTTCATAATCTCCCAATGCGTTTCGGAACCACTGGTAAGAACCCGCTGCGGAAAGCGTTACGCCCATGGCATGGTAGGTACCCGGCGCGTTATTGCACGAAACCTGCAGCAGCCCGTTCGGATTTTCCATGTAAGCGGGCAAACCCATGGCAACCACGCCGCTTGTGCCGAGCGTGATGCCCACGCGGCCCGGGCGAATCAACCCAAGCCCGGTTGTAGAAATAACCGCGTCCCCGCCGCCGCCGGAAATGACGGTGCCCTCCGGAATTCCGGTCAGTTCCGCCGCTTCACGGCTTACGCGGCCGGCTTCCTGTGTGGATTCCACCACCTGTGGAAAGAGCGACGGCTTCAAACCGATTTTTTTAATCAGCTCGACAGCCCAGGTGCGTTCCTTCACATTGAACAGGCCCGTTCCGGAAGCGTCCGAAACTTCGGTGAAAAATGCGCCGGAAAGGCGGAACCGGATGTAATCCTTCGGATTTAAAATGATAACCGTACGTTCATAATTTTCCGGCTCATTCTCTTTCATCCATAAAATCTTTCCGCCGGTAAAGCCGGTCAACATCCGGTTATTGGTGTAGCCAAGCAAAGATTCCAAACCGCCCGCAAGCTCAGTGATTTCCTCACACTGGCGGCCGGTACGCTGGTCGTTCCAGAGAATCGCCTTGCGCACAACCCGGTGTTCGTTGTCCAGCGGCACCATGCCGTGCATCTGGCCGGAAAGGCCGATGCCACAGACCTGACAGTCACCGATTTTCTGCAAGACCTTACGGATTCCGGTCACAACACCCTGCCACCAGTCCTCCGGGTCCTGTTCCGACCAACCCGGCTTCGGCGTATAAAGAGGATATTCCTCCACCACAGAGCCAAGGATCGTGCCGGATTCATCCAGCGCAAGCACCTTGCAGCCGGAGGTGCCGATATCCAGTCCTAAAATGCATCTTGTCGTCATATTATCCCTCCACCGATACATTTGCCCCGGTCAGGCCGACAAAGGCGCCCTGCTCCCCAAGGTCCGTTTCCGGATGAGCAATCAGCCATTTGTTCCTGGCAAACAGCAGGCGATCCTCATGTTCATGCTGTTCCGTTTCCAGCGGAAGGTTTGTGTCGCGCGGAAGAACAACTGCGCAGCGGAAACCGCCCTTTTCTGCATTGCATGGTGCATAGTGCAGTGTGGTGGCATACAGTTCCACAATCGTGCCCTTCGGTACGAAGAATGCCTCAATCCGCGACGTATCATAGGTATAATTTTCCGGGTCAATATCCTGCTGCCAGCCCAACAGCAGAATCAAATCCGTAGCGGCAATATCCAGTTCCGAAGAACGATGATATTCCACTGCGTTCAATTTGGTGTTGCTGCCGTTGCAGTAGCCAATCTGAATCGGCAGTCCTCCGTACGCACGGTTTTGCAGCTCCTGAAAAATCGGGAGTGCTTCCAGCGTTGGCTCTGCCGGAACATAGGCTACTTCGGCGGTCAGCGGAGTCTTCCCTATTGCCTCCATCAGTTGGGAGCAGTCGTACCCCTTAACCACCCTTCCGTATTTTCTGAATTCCGGGTCATCGACATTCCAAATTTTCAAATCTCTCACCCTCATTAATAAATTTTATATGAAAACTGATTGGTACCCAATTAAAACAGGTTTTCCTGAATCTTAATGACATTGTCGGTAAATACGGTGCCGTCTTTAGGAATTACCCCTTCGATAAAATAATTGAACAAAAGCTTTACGGCGCGGTACCCCTGCTGGTACGGCTCCTGACAAATCGTGGCGTCGATGGTCCCGCTTTGAATTGCCTCCCGTGTAGCGGGAACGTCGTCCACGGCGATCAACCGCAGTTTTTTCGCGAGGTCCAGCTCCTCCACCGCCCGGCAGACACCTGCGACGCCGGCCGCGGTAATGTATATGCTGTTAATAGTAAGGTTTGCCTGCAGGATTTCTTTGGTATAGCGGTATGCCGTGTCGTCGTCATCCTGGCTTTCCACAATATCCGCAACGGAAATTCTAAGGTTCTTTTCTTTGATGGCGCTGCTGAAGCCCTGAATGCGTTGGTTGTGGCCCTGCATTTTCAGCGAACCGGTTACAATCAGGGTATTCCCCGTTTCACCGAGCATCAGCGACAGCATTCCGGCAGCAGTTTGGCCGCTTTTCAGGTAATTGCATCCCACATAAAACAGGCGTGTGGTTCCCCTTACGTCGGAGTTGACCGTTACAACCGGCAAGCCCGCCTTTCCAAATTCATTGATTTTGGCAGAAACCGAAGGCACGTCAACCGTGGTCAGGCAGAGCGCGTCCACACCTTTCCCCGCCAGGTTCTCCATTGCCTCCAGATGTGTTTGGGCATCGTAGCCTTTTATCATCTGTATTTCCAGCGAAAGGCCGTAATCAGAATATTCCCGCTCCGCGGCGCGCATTCCGGAAATGACGTCGTCAAAAAACGGATTATCGATTCCCGGGAGAAGACACCCGATGTGGTATGGTTTTTTTCTGGCCGCCAGTGCTTTTCCTGCACGGTTGGGCTTATAGCCGAAATCTTCGGCAATTTTCCGCACGCGCAATTCCACTTCTCGGTTGACCCCGCCGCGGCAGTTCAGCACGCGGTCAACGGTTCCTCTAGAAACATTGGCCATTTTAGCGATTTCCCGAATGGTAATTGACATGGTTCACTTCCAAACTTTTGAGCCGTTTCTTTATTGTTTAATATAGATAAAAAAGCAATATTCCATATAAAAATATTGTCTTTATCGTCTGAATTTGAAATTTCGTGCCCGGGCACATTCTTTCTGATATTAAGTATATTCTGATTTTAGCGGAAGTCAATCTTCTGTTTCCATTTCTCAATTTCTGATAAATAAGCTTCCCGGATTCTAGTGAAAGTGGATAAAAATTAGCGGAAAATTTCCGTGCATTGTGCATTGTGGAAGCACTGCAATATAAATGCTCATTCCTTTTACAGCACTCCCAAAAAAGCAAAAATGCCTGCAGGTTATGATGAGACCCCCAGACAATTTTTTTCGGTTAGGCGTGTGTGTTTAAACCCGCCGACTGATTGTATATATTATTGATTAATTATGTATATGAAAAAAGGGAGGCGAAACGCCTCCCGCATGTTTTGTTAATAGATCCCGCCTGGCCGTAATGTGCTGATATACCCTGCCTTTCAAAGCAGGTGGGTGCCGCCCAATGGTTTCATACTCCCTTCGTCCGGCAAAAGCCGGGAGGTCTGAAGTCCGCCACCGGAGCTAAGCTCCCTATTATTATCTGTAGGGTTATTCATGCACGGTCCGCGCACCAGGCAGGGTGCAGACAAAACTCCGATTCAGTTTAATCCTCGTCGTCCGAATCGATGTCGTCCTCATCGTAATCATCGTCGTACAGTTCTTCAAAACGGCTTTCGAACTGTGCGGCAAGTTTATCTAGAAGAGCTTCATCCTCAATTTCAGCAAGCTGCTGTTCGCCGTCTTCTTCGATCGCTTCAAAAATATAATAAGTACCTTGGGATTGAACCTTCTCCTCGGGAGTTTCAAAAGTCGGAAGCAATGCATAGAAGCAACCGTCTTCATTCTCTATAACGTCCAGAATTTCGAATTCGTGCTCTTTTCCTTCCTCATCCACGAGGGTCAGTAAATCGGCGCCGTAATCATCGTTCATTGGGATCAGCTCCTCACGATTAAATTCACTTTGTTTTCCGTGTTCTCATTGTAACCTTTCGCGGCCTTTAAGTCAACAGGAAAATCGCTCTAGAAAATATTATATAAAAATTTTTAAAAAATATAAGAAGAAAATGTTGACAAGTTACATATTATTTCTTATAATATAGACAGAAAGAGAGAAAAAAGGAAATCAAAAAGGCGCCAGAGGTTGTGTGACCGATAAGTTGCTACCAAACCAAGCAAAGCAACGCTGAGTAGGGCGCCAAAAAATTCCCTCCAAAGTTCCCCTTGATTAATGTTTCAGCAGAAAGGAATGAGTCCAATGGGCCAGTCAGACGAGGCGTCAAGCCAGCAGTTGTTCCCTGTTGGGCGCAGCTGCGAAAAGTGAAGTGCTTTTTATAACTTTGAAAACATTAATAAATAGAAAGGATTGAGTCCAAAGCAGACAGCATGTGTGTCGATCTGAAGCATCCCGGTTTTTCCTTGTGAAAAGGATTTCGGAAAGGGGTGGGTCCAAAGTTTCGTCCACATACTCCGAAAATTATAAAATAATTGGTGATTCCAATGTTTTAATTGAAAATCCACAATGAAATACATGATTGATAAGAATGGGCTTCGGCATTTGCCGAAGCCCTGTTTTTGTCAGGGACCGAAACCAAACCGGCAATAAAAAATCAGTTGTAAAATTCATCAATTTGGGGTATCATATTTTTGAAAACTGTTATAATCAATTTAGTTTTATACAATATAATTTATCGCAATCAATTTAGGAGGATTAAAGGATGAGCCAAAGCTTTGATGTAATTATTATCGGAGGCGGCCCCGCGGGGTACACAGCAGCTCTTTACTGCGGCCGCGCGGCTTTAAAAACATTGTTGCTGGAATCATACGCTCCGGGTGGGCAAATGGGGACCACCGATATGGTAGATAACTACCCTGGCTTCCCCCAAGGAGTGGGCGGCTTTGACCTGGCGACCGAAATGCGCAAACAGGCGGAGCGTTTTGGGGCTCAAAGCATGTTTCAGAAAGTAACAGAAATTGATTTGGAATCCAATCCCAAAAAGATAACTACAGAAGACGGCACACAGTATGAAGCGGGTGTTGTCATCGCGGCTACCGGCGCTTCGCCGAGGGAATTGGGCCTTGCCCGCGAAAAAGAGCTCCGCGGGAAGGGGGTTTCCTACTGCGCAACCTGCGACGGGGCCTTTTACCGCGGAAAAACTGTGGTTGTGGTCGGTGGGGGCGATACCGCTGCATCCGATGCCGTCCTCTTATCTAAAATATGCAAAAAAGTTTATTTGGTGCATCGGCGGGACAGCCTGCGTGCCTCAAAAGCCTATTTAAAGCCGTTGGAAAGTGCCGGAAATGTGGAATTTGTCTGGGATTCCGCCGTTCAGGAAATTCTTGGAGAAAACAAAGTCAGCGGTATTACCGTGCATAATAAAAAGACCGGCGCCGACCGCACCATCGACTGCGACGGCATATTTGTGGCGGTCGGTCACACACCGAACACCTCTCTATTCCAGGGAACGCTGGTCCTGAGCGGAGCCGGTTACATTCTGGCCGATGAAACAACCAAAACCAATATCCCCGGCGTTTTTGCGGCGGGCGATGTGCGTGAAAAAGCGCTTCGCCAAATTGTAACCGCCGTTTCGGATGGAGCGGTGGCGGCTACCATGGCTGAAAAATATTTAAGCGGTCTTGCCGAAGCATAATATTCTCTCTTCCGGCGAAAGTTTTAAGCTCTTATAAAAAATAATTATTTGTAGTGAAAGGAGTTGGCTATTCTGCCAATTCCTTTTGTTTGCTTATTTTTCTTACGCCCACCATTGAAAATTGTGCTAGAATAAGATTCAGAAATCGTTACGAATCTCATCAAGTCAAATTGAATGGAATCAATGATCCGTAATTTTACGACAATGTTAATAGCAATTAATAGAAATAAATAAAGATGTGATAATGTGACACTCGCAAATGTAAAATCAAACCTGAACGTTTTTTTCAATAAACATTTTTCCGGCGAGTCCATGAATTACAAAACGGTCATCAGTATTATCATTCCGATTCTCGTGGACCAGTCTTTCGTGGTATGCATGAATCTGCTGAACACGGCGATGATCAGTTCCTCCGGGGTCTCCGCGGTCAGCGCGGTGAACATGGTGGACTCCCTGAATATTTTTCTGGTCAATGTGTTTATTGCCGTTTCAACCGGCGGAACGGTTGTGGTTGCACAATACAAAGGCAGCGGGAACGGCCCGATGGTGTCGAAGGCGGCGGCCGGTTCAATTACATCCGTCTTTCTTCTGGCCCTTGCCATCAGCCTTACGATTATCGGCCTGCACAACAATGTATTGGATCTGCTGTTCGGCAAAGCGGAGGCGGCCGTGCTAACTAACGCCAGAATCTACATAATCGGAAGCGCCTCCTCCTACTGCGGCATTGCCGTGGAAGAAGCTGTGTGCGGCGCACTGCGCGGTGTGGGTGAAACAAAGTCTTCCCTCACCTTATCCCTCATTATGAACGGCATCTATGTGCTTTTGAACTTTCTGTTCATCAACACCCTGCACATGGGCGTTTACGGCATGATTACTTCCATGAATATCTCGCGTTATTTTGCCGCCGTCTGTGCAATCATTTATCTGATAAAACGAAATACCTCCCTGGATTTTCATTTACGCAATCTTCTGACGTTTGACCTTTCCATGCTCAAGCGCATTATGTTTATCGGGATTCCGTTTGCTGCGGAGCAAATGTTTTTTAACGGCGGGAAAATTTTGACGCAGACCTTTATTGTCAGCCTTGGCACTTACGCCATGGCAACGAACGCAATCTGCAACTCTATCGCCCAGCTGTTTCAAATCCCGGCGAACGCGCTTTCGCTCTCCGTCGTTACCGTGGTCGGCCAATGCATGGGCAAGCGAAACATTAAAGACGCGCGCAAATTTATCAAATCATTTATTTTTCTTTCCAGCTTTTCCTTTATGGTTATGTTCGCGCTAATTATGCCGTTTTATCGGCCTTTGGTTTCCTTGTTCCACCCACCGGAAGAAATCATTCCCACAATTTTTATTATTCTGATCATTAACGCGATTGCACAAATTCCGCTGTGGTCCGCAAGCTTTATCACCCCTTCTGCGCTGCGTGCCGCGGGGGATTCCAAATTTACCTCCATGGTTTCCATGCTTTCCATGTGGTTGTTCCGTGTGGTGCTTGGGTACATTTTAGGAATCCTGCTCCCGTTCGGAATAGTGGGGGTATGGGTGGCTATGGACTGCGAATGGGGCGTGCGCGCCACCATTTTCCTGCTGAGATACAAAGGTAAAAAGTGGTATCAGCATCATCTGATTGACTGAGCACACTGATTACGCAGATTCGGCAAAAAGGGCGCCCCGGCTATTTTCAGCCGGGACGCCCCTTAACTCATACTTTCATTCTGTGTCATTCTCGTTTAATCGCTGGAAAGAAGCTCATAGTCAAAGAAAAAGTGGTCAAACAAATCCTGTGGAATGGGCTTTTTCACAATAAAGATGGCAGAACGCACTGTCTGGCCTTCCATGTCATAAGAATAAACCGCGCCGTCCACCGACGCCAGAAAAAAGTCATAACACCATTTGCGGGACTCCCCGTCTTTCGACCAGACTTTGTAAAGCATTTTTCTTGCTCACCACCCGAATTTTATTATAAGTTTAATATATCATTCAGGATTATTCAAGTTGTTTTTTGCAAAGAATTCTTGTTTGAAGTAAATTTTTACCGCATATTAGAGTACACGCGGCGATTCGGGTATGAGTTCGGTGGGCTCGGCCAGAACATCCGCAGCTTCCGGGTGGTTTTGAAACCATTTTTGCGCATAGGAGCAGGTCACATAAGCTTTCTTATGTTCTCTGCGCAGCTTTGCGACCGCAGCTTCGACCAGCTTTGAGGCGACCCCCTGACCGCGCAGGGAATCATCCACAAACGTGTGGTTGATTTCTACCAACTGCACCGGACTTTCCGTGTTGGAACGGTTTGGAAACGAGATGGAGGCAACCGGGGTTCCGCTCCCGTTCACTGCATAAATTCGATTGGGCTGTTCGATAAAGTCCATTGTCGCAACCGTCCTTTCTAAAATATGCCGCCGCATACCGTCAAGCGTGCTATGTACCCTATTGGTCTTCGCTTTCCTGATTATGGCGTGGATTTTCCGAAACAATTTTCGCAGCCTGGTAGATCGCATTGATTAAGTCGGTTTCATATTGAATGGAAAGCGTGTCCAGCTTAGAATAGACCTGCCCTTTGTAGGACGCCACATATTTCGGTGGAAGCCGGTTCAGCGCGTAAGACACCAGATCCATCCGGCATTTTTCACATTTGCAGCAATCCAGCTGATCGATCAGTTCATCCAGTTTCTCCAGGACCAAATTTTCCATATAATTTTTCAATACAATCTCCACATTGATCACGTTCTTTCCATCTGTTTTTTCCCAAGATATCGTCATCTCAAGTATATTGCCAGATTCCTCTTTTGTAAATAGAATTTATAAATTTCTTAAGCCAAAATGGGACAAAACAAGAAAGAAAGAAAGAAAGAGGCCCCTCCGTATGGAAGGGCCCACGTCAATCGTTTGCGGCTTCTGTGTCACGAAACAGTAATGTGATGCACCAAATCGAGGCCAGCGCCACAAGAATATAAACAATTCGGCTGCCGATTGCGGTCTGTCCTCCGAAAATCCATGCCACAACATCAAAATTGAAGATTCCGATACAGCCCCAGTTCAAGCCTCCAATAATTGATAGTATTAAAGCAATTTTATCCATCATAGACATGCCCTCCTTTTGGGAATTATTTTATCCGCCTGTGCACATAATTATACCAACTGTTTTTCACCCGATTTTTAAAACCGGTCTACCCCGCATTTCTTTCTAGAGGACCGTCTTCATTTTTGGGAGAATCGGTTGAATCTCACGGCAGGAATGATATAATGATAAGCAAATAAAGAAAAATACTTCTTATTTCGGATACCGCTCAGGGCGCTGCGGCAGCCGAAATTTCAGCAACGAAACGAGGTAAAAAAATGAATTTCAATTTACTCCATCCAGCCGATCAGCTTATTTTGATTATGGAGCGCATTTATAACTACGGCATGACCACCACCTCCGGCGGAAATCTGTCCATTCTCGATGACAACGGTGACATTTGGATTACGCCCGGCGGCGTGGACAAGGGTTCCCTGACCCGGAACGACATCATTCAGGTTAAGCCGGACGGAACAATCATCGGAAAGTATAATCCTTCCAGCGAATTCCCGTTCCATAAATTGATTTACCAAACCCGACCGGACATTAAAGCCGTTCTGCACGCCCACCCGCCCGCTCTGGTTGCATTCAGCATTGTTCGCAAGCTGCCAAATACCCGCCTGTTCCCCAACGTAGAGCTGGTATGCGGTAAAATCGGCATGGCAGAGTACGGCCTGCCAGGCAGTACCGAGTTGGGAGAAAAAATTGCGGCGGTCTTCCGCAAAGGGTTTCGCTCCGTTGTACTGGAAAACCATGGTGTTGTAGTCGGCGGAGCAAGCCTGCTGGACGCTTTCAAATCGTTTGAAACGCTGGACTTCTGCGCCCGCCTGGATATTCAGGCTAGAAGCATTGGCAAAACCATTTCCCTGACGGATGCCGACATGGAACTGAGCAAAAACGAACGCAATGCAGATATGCCGGAGTTTACGCCGAACGGATACAGCAGCGCGGAGCGCGATGCACGTCGGGTTATGTGCAATCTGATCCACCGCGCGTATGACCAAAATCTTTTTACCAGTACAGAGGGTACTTTTTCCTGCAGGCTGGAGGACGGTTCTTTCCTCATCACCCCTTACGAAAAAGACCGCAAATATTTGGATCCGGAGGATTTGGTCCGCATTGAGAACGGCCGCAAGGAAGCCGGTAAAATTCCAAGCCGCTCGGTAATGCTGCACAAAGCGATTTACGAAAAGCATCCCCACATCAACTCCGTCCTCATCGCCCATGCGCCGAACATCATGGCGTTCTGCGTAACTGACCAGAATTTTGATTCCAAAACCATTCCGGAAAGCTACATTCTGCTGCGCAACATTCCCAAGCTGCCCTACGGCTCTGTCTTTATGAATCCCGAACAGGTGGCGGAACAGTTTGTTCCCTCCACGCCGATTGTCATGGTTAAAAACGACTGCGTCATTGTAACCGGAAACAACCTGCTTAATGCGTTCGACCGGCTTGAAGTGGCAGAATACAGCGCAAAGGCGGTAATTTCCTCCAGACAGCTGGGCGATATCGTAACCATCGACGACCAGAAAATACGCAGTTTGGAAGAAGCGTTCCATCTAGAATAAACACGCCGGTCTTGTGCATACCGATGCCATAGACAAATCCTTCTTTTTCCTTTATAATTTATTTATAATGAAGCCATAAAAAAGAAAATACTATGCCGACGGCCGGAAAGGGCTTTTCGGCATTTCCGGGCGGCAGCAGCCGAACTGAGGGGGGCAGCTGCCGCCAGTCATTCTGAAAAGGAGCGGTTTTCATGAGCAGCACGAAACCATATAAAATTTTTACCGATTCCACCTGTGACCTTCCTCCAAAATTGGTGGAGGAACTGGATATTGAAGTAATCCCCATGAACTTTTCCATTGGCGGAAAGACCTACAACAACTATCCGGACGAACGGGAAATGTCATCCCATGAATTTTACGAACGTCTGCGCGCCGGCGAGGATTCTACAACCAACCAGCTCGCTCCCATTACGTTTGCTGAGTGTTTCGAACCCATTCTGAAAAACGGCGAAGACGTTCTGTATATTGCCTTCTCCTCCGGCCTGAGCGGAACCTACAGCAATGCGGTTCTAACTGCAAACGAGCTGAATGAAAAATACGAACATAAGCTGCACGTGGTGGATTCCCTTGGGGCTTCCATGGGGCAGGGACTGTTGGTGTACCACGCCGCGAAAAAGCGCGACGAAGGACTGAGCATCGACGAATTATGCCGCTGGGTGGAAGCAAACCGCAACCGCCTTGCGCACTGGTTTACCGTGGACGACTTAAATCACCTGAAGCGCGGCGGACGGGTTTCCGGCACAGCTGCGCTGGTGGGTACCATGTTGGGAATTAAACCCGTGCTGCATGTGGACAACGAAGGGCACCTGATTCCGATGGAAAAAATACGCGGGCGCCGTCAGTCTTTGGACACGCTGGTAAAACACATGGAGCTTGCGGTAGAGCATCCGGAAGAGCAGATTATCTTTATCAGCCATGGGGACAGCTTGGAAGATGCACAATACGTGGCAGAACAGGTCAAACGCAAATTTCCTGTCAAGGGTATTGAAATTAATCCGATTGGCCCAGTCATCGGCGCTCACTCCGGTCCCGGCACGGTGGCTTTGTTTTACCTTGGAAAAAGTAAAGACTAAAAAGCTTCTTATAAAAATGAACAGAAAAAATACGTGTGTGAAAAGGAAAATTTGATTCACACACGCGTTTTTTATGGTTTTTTATCGGTGATTTCTGCGGTAATCGAGGTAATCCTGCAGGATAACAGTTGCGGCAACCGCATCCACCGCGGCCTTCCGCTTTTTCCCACGCACATTGGTTTCGTTCAGAAAACCGTGCGCGGTAATGGTGGTGCCGCGTTCGTCCCGCATTTCTACTGGAACCGAGACCAACTCCTGCAGCTGCTGCGCAAAAGCACGGGCCGCCTGCGCGCTTGGCCCTTCGCTGCCGTCCATATTGCGCGGCAGACCCACCACAATGCCGCCAACCTCGTGCTGCCGCGCCTGTTCCGCAATCTGCCCAGCCAGGCGTTCCCGGCTGCGTTCCTGAAGAACCCCGGCCGGGTATGCCAGTGTTTCCGCCTCGTCGCACAAAGCCAAGCCCGTGCGCACCAGACCTAAATCCACTGCCAGTATCTTCATTCGTATTTCACCCTTTCGCGGCAGACCGCTGAAACATTTCTAAAAAGCGTTCTTATGCATCCTCGCGCTTCCACCAGGTTTGATGCATGAAAATCGAGGTTTCTGGCGTCAGATGGGAAGCGTCGTTCATCAGGACTACCTTGCTGTTCATATCCTCATCAAAATCGATGATGCTGATGGCAGTGTTGTCACACCAGTCCACATCGTTCAGGCGTTCCACCGGCCAGCCCTGCGCACGGCACAGGAAGTTCCGGATGGCACACCCGTGCGAGGCAATGCAAACCATCTTGTCCCGATTAGCGCGCACAATATCCGTTACGCCGTCCCAGATGCGGTCGTACACCTCGCGCATGGATTCCCCGTCTTTCGGCGCAAATTCATACGGACGATGGTACCACGCATCCGCCTGCTCCGCGTCCAGCACGGGGAGCTCCGACCATGACTTTCCCTCCCACACGCCGCCGTTAATTTCAATCAGGCGGTTGTCAATCCGAATGGGAAGCCGATGATATCGGTTTATGGCTTCTGCCGTAAGGCGTGCACGTTTCAGTGGACTGGAATAAATCGCCTCAATTGGCATATTGCGGCAGCGTATGGACAAAAGCTCCAGCTGCGTTGCCCCGTTTCCGCTGATTTCACAATCGGTATGTCCCTGAAAAATGCTGTCTGTATTTCCTTGTGCCTCACAGTGACGCACCAACAGAATTCGTGTCATTGTCAAACCTCCATTCACGCTTCTCTTCGGACTCTGTTTTTTTATTTTACCACGGGCATACTCTTCCGGTCAAATCCGATACGGAAGAAATCCCGTTGTAATCCAGATATTGGTTTAGGCCGTCCAGTATTTTTACCGGCGCGTACGGGTCCGTAAAAAACACAGTGCCAATTTGCAAGGCGGAAGCCCCCGCGAGCAAAAGCTCCACCGCATCTTCCCATTTTGAGATTCCGCCCATGCCGACAATCGGGATTTTTACCCGCTGTGCCGCCTGCCAAACCATGCGCACGGCAATGGGCAGCAGCGCTGGGCCGGAAAGCCCGCCGGTGTTGTTGCGCAGCACCGGCCGGCGAGTGCGGATGTCGATGCGCATCCCGGTCAGCGTATTAATCATAGAGATTGCGTCCGCCCCAGCGCTTTCCGCCGCGGCGGCAATCTCCCCGATATCGCTGACATTCGGGGAAAGTTTCACCATCAGGGGCTTTTTGCAGAAACGGCGCACCTGCGCGGTGATATCCTCCACCCCGGCGCAGCTGGTACCGAACTGAACCCCGCCCTGTTTCACATTAGGGCAGGAAATATTCAGTTCCACCATATCCACCGCGGTGTCCGAAAGCTTTTCCGCCATACGGCAGTAATCCTCCGGCGTATTACCCGCAATATTCGCGATAACGACCGTCCCCTGCTTTTGAAGCCAGGGAAGGTCTTCTTTTATAAAATGATCCACACCGGGGTTCTGCAGCCCCACGGCGTTCAGCATTCCGCCGGGTGTTTCCGTCACGCGCGGCGGCGGATTGCCGGGGCGTTCCGCCAGCGTAATGCCCTTGCAGGAAATTCCGCCCAAAGTGCTGAGGGGATAAAATTCGGCATACTCACGCCCGAACCCAAAAGTCCCCGACGCCGCAATCAGAGGATTTTGAAATGGGACCCCGGCGATGGTTACTTTTAAATCTGCCATGTGCTCAGTCCTCCCACACAATATCGTGCGCGCGAAATACCGGCCCGTCTTTGCAGACATGGCCGTAATATTCCCCGCCGTCTTCCCGGCGGAGCTTTACCGCGCAGCCGAGGCAGGCACCCACGCCGCACGCCATGCGCTGTTCCATGGAAACCTGGCACGGAACGCCCAGGCGCTCCGCCGCACGGCTGACCGCTTTCAGCATTGGGGCGGGGCCGCAGGCAAACACCTCTTCAAAAGCGAAGTGTTCCGCTGCAAGTGCTTCCATGCAGTCCGTCACCAGGCCGTGGTGCCCCAGCGAACCGTCGTCCGTTGCAATCTGCACCCGATTGCCGTTTCGCTCAAAATCTTCTTTCAAAATGACGGCTTCCCGGCTGCGAAAGCCGAGCACAACCGCCGCGTTTTCTCCAAACGGCTTTGCCGCTTCCAGCAGCGGCGGCACCCCAATGCCCCCGCCGACAAACAGCACCTTTCGCCCGGTATTTCCGAGGGAAAAGCCCCTGCCAAGCGGAGCCAGCAAATCTATGGAATCACCGCAGTTCAGCGCGGCAAGCTGCGCCGTGCCTTCGCCGCGGACCTGAAACACTAGACGCAGTGTATTCGCCGCGCGGTCGATTCCGCAGATGGAAATCGGGCGGCGCAGGGTGTGACCCGGCACCAAAACATGGACAAATTGCCCCGGTTTGGCAAGCAGCGCCAGTTTCCCCGCGTCAACCGTAACATCATAAATATCCACTGTCAGCTGCTGCTTTTCCAGAATGCGGCACGACCCGGTATCGTATTTCATGTGCTTCTCCATCCTTTCGCCGCCGTCAGACCCGAATTGAGCCGATTTCCGCCCTGATTTCATCCCGCATGCGCACGGCTTCGCGCGCCGCCGCTTTGGCGTAATCCTGCTGAGCCGCACCGGTTTTCTGCCAGGCGCAGAGAATGGAGCGGGACGCGTTCACCACCGCGCCGCAGCCGTTGGCGTCAAACGCCGGGGCAACATCTTTTGCCGCGCCGCCCTGCGCACCGTAACCCGGCACCAGAAAGAACGTGTGCGGCAGCTTTACGCGCAGCTCCCCGAGCTGCTGCGGATAGGTGGCGCCCACTACGGCCCCCACGCCGGAATACCCATGGCGGCCCGGCAGGGCTTGGCCCCAATGTTCGCAGAGCTCGCCCATGGCCGCGTACAGCGAGCCGCCCTGCTCCAGCATCCGGTCCTGCAGCTCCCCGGAAGACGGATTCGAGGTTTTGACCAATACGAAGATGCCTTTATCCTCCTGCTCACAGGTTTTCAGCAATGGATTGACGCCGTCGGAACCAAGATACGCGTTTACCGTCAGCGCGTCTCCTCCGAACGGAACGCAGTTTGTTTGCCCAACCGCAACACTGCCCAAATGGGCCGCTGCGTAAGCCTCCATGGTGGTGCCAATGTCGTTGCGCTTGCCGTCGGTAATAACGAACATGCCCTTTTTGTGCGCATACGCAATCGTATCGTGCAGGGCTTTTACACCCGGCCAGCCGTACATCTCATAATAAGCACACTGGGGCTTTACCGCCGGAACAATCCCGCAGAGTTCATCGATTAAGCCCTTGTTGAACTCCAGCAGGGCGGCGGCGGCACCTTTCAGCGTTTCCCCGTACTGCTGAAATGCGGCGCTTTTGATGAAAGCGGGAATATAATCCAGCTTGGGGTCAAGCCCCGCCACGGTGGGGTTTTGCAGCTCCGCAATTTTTTCAATCAGTCTGTCCAGCGACATCGTCATTCCTCCAATTTTTATAATCTTTATAAAACAGTTTTTACTGTGGAACTAAAACTATTTTACCTGCTTGTCCTGCGGTTCATCCCGGTAAACGATTTTTCCCTGGCATATCGTCAGCTTCACCTTTCCGGTCAGCATCCGATTCTTCAGCGCCGCGTTTCGGCTCTTCCCGTGCAGGCGGGCAGTATCGACCGTCCAACGTTCCTCCGGGGCAAACAAAACCAAGTCGGCAGGAGCCCCCTGCGACAGAGTCCCCGCCGGAATGCCGAGCAGCTGGGCGGGCGTGGTGCTCATTTTTTGAATCAACTCGCCCAGGGTCAAGAACCCCGGCTGAACCAGAAACGTAATGCCGGCGGCAAGGCTGGTTTCCATGCCGATGCTTCCGTTGGGCGCGGACAGAAAATCCGCCTTTTCTTCGGGCGTGTGGGGTGCGTGGTCGGTCGCAATCAGGTCAATCGTTCCGTCCCGAATTCCCTGAATAACTGCCAACCGGTCTTCCTCTGTGCGAAGGGGCGGGCTCATGCGGTAATCCGCGTCCCGCTTTCTCAGTTCCTGCTCCGTCAGGGCAAAATAATGCGGCGCTGTTTCGGCCGTAACCGGAACGCCCCGCCGTTTTGCGTCACGAATCAGTTCCACCGAAGTTTTGGTACTGACATGACAAATATGAACTGGAACACTATAAGCCGCTGCAAGGGCAATTTCACGCGCTGTGCCGCAGTCTTCCGCCGCAGCGGGAACCCCCCGCACGCCGAGCTGAGCGGACACTTGCCCCTCGTTCAGCTTTCCACCTTGAGATAAAAACAAATCTTCACAATGGGACATCACGTGCAGCCCCAATTCGGCGGCCTGACGCATAGCGTTCGCCATGAACGCCGTATTTTCAACCGGCCTGCCGTCGTCGCTCAGCGCGATGGCTCCCGCTTCCTTCAGTGCACGGTAATCAGCCGGCTCTTCGCTTTTCAGGCCTTTTGTAATGGCAGCGGCCACATAAACACGGGCATCGGCTTGTTCGGCCTTTTTTAGAATATAATGAACCGTTTCCGGGGTATCCACCGCCGGATTCGTATTCGGCATGCACAGCAGACTGGTCACCCCGCCCGCCGCCGCCGCGCGGCACCCGGTCAAAATATCTTCCTTTTCCGTAAACCCCGGGTCGCGAAGATGCACATGGGCATCTACCAGTCCGGGAGCGGCAACCAAGCCTTGTGCCGGCACCAGTTGTGCAGATTCACAGGCAATTTTCCCGCCGATTCGGGCAATCTTCCCCTCCTGAATAAGGATATCACCAATCTCATCGCAGCTGTTGGAAGGGTCAAGATACCGGGCTCCTTTCAGCAAAAGAGTTTCCATCGTGCGCCTCCCTTTTCTCAATAGGTTAACAAATTATAATTCTAATCAAGAAACTATTTTTCGGGCATTTTTTCTATTATAACCGCGCGGGAAGAGCTTGTCCATAAGAAATTCCTGTATCTAGCGGTTTTCGGCAGGTTTCACAGTCGAATGAAAAAAGTTAGGAAAAAATAAGATACTTCGTCAGCGCAAGCAGTTCGCGCGCATAACAGGCAGAAAAAATGTACCACGGCGTATGCGCTTGCACGGAATAAGGCTGTGCGCCGAGCTTTCGAGCAATGCAGCCGGCGCGGTACTGGTGGTATTCATCCGTTACAATCGCAAGATTCCGGCTCATACCCTTTTGGTCTATTAGAGCCAGCGCATTCTGTAAATTTTCCTGTGTGGTGGTGGAGCGGTCCTCCATTAGAATGCGGGAGGATTCAATCCCCATATTCACCAGCGTCCGTTTCATGACGACGGCTTCCGTTTCCAGTTCTCCGGCACCCTGCCCGCCGCTGACGATGCAGGCAGTGCCGGGGTGTGCGGTCATCCAGTCCTTCGCGGCTTGAATACGCGCCATCAGATCTGCGCTGGGAACATGCCCACTGACTTTACTGCCCAGCACCACCACCGTGGCATCCTGCGGAGGGACAGCGGAAGCACCGAAAAATATCAGTCCCGTCAGCACTGCGCACCAGACCATGCCCGCGCTGAACAGAATTCCGACGGTTCGGCAGAACATGCGCCATCCGCGCGAACTGTCACACGCTTTTCGGATGGCGGGCCAGAACAGGCATCCTAGCAAAAGTACCCCGCATACCGCCAACCCGAAAAAACTGCCGATGTTGCGCACCCCCCAGCCAAACGGAATGCAAAACCAGATGATGCCGGCAACGGCAAGCATCCCCAAAACCAAACGAATCAGACGACTTTTCATGGCAGCCTCCCGGTTTACTCGTTGTGTACAAACGCTAAAGAATCTTATTTTTCATTATAGCACAAAACAGCCGTTGAAGAGTCATTCGGAAGCTGTTTTGCAAATCAGTTCCCTTTCGGTGGAAAAACGATTTTTTCACAGCAGAAAATTCCGTATCCATCCGGCTTTTTATGGATAAAACAACAAATCGAAAGCTTTGAAATTTGTTGACTTTAATAAGCTAAAGCAATATAATTAATTTATTAATATTATTGTGGAGGTTGCACCGAATGAAACGCGTTTATAACTTTTCCGCAGGTCCTTCAATGCTGCCTGAACCGGTTCTTCGCCGCGCAGCGGATGAAATGCTGGATTACCAGGGCAGTGGACAGTCCGTAATGGAAATGTCCCATCGATCTAAAATTTATGAGGGAATTATCAGTTCTGCGGAAAGTCTTCTCCGTGAAGTTATGAACATCCCTGACAATTACAAAGTGTTGTTTTTACAGGGAGGCGCTTCCTCTCAATTTGCCATGGTTCCGCTGAACCTCATGACAAAAAACAACAAGGCGGACTTCGTTCTGACCGGCCAATGGGCCACCAAAGCTTACAAGGAAGCGGCGCGTTACGGCACTGCCAACGTAGTCGCCTCCTCAAAAGATAAAACGTTCACCTACATTCCGGAACTGGACCCGTCCACCTTTTCGAAAGATGCGGACTATTTCCATATCTGCATGAACAACACCATCTACGGCACCCGCTTTACGAAGCTGCCGGAAACAGGCGACGTTCCGCTGGTGGCGGACGTTTCCTCCTACATTTTGAGCGAACCGATTGACGTGAGCAAATTCGGCGTTCTGTACGCGGGTGCACAGAAAAACATGGCGCCGGCCGGCCTGACCGTCGTAATTATCCGGGAAGACCTGATTGGCCATGCCATGGATATTACCCCCACTATGCTGAACTACCAGACACACGCGGACAACGGCTCCATGTTCAACACCCCGCCCTGCTACACGATTTACATATGCATGCTTGTGCTGGATTGGTTGAAAAACACCATCGGCGGGCTGGAAGAAATGAAAAAAATCAATGAAAAGAAGGCCGGCATCCTATATGACTTTTTGGATCACTCCAAACTGTTCCACGGAACCGTTGTGGCCAAGGACCGCTCTTTGATGAATGTTACGTTTGTTACTGAAAGCGAAGAACTAAACGCAAAATTTGTAAAGGAAGCTGCGGAAAATGGTTTTGTCAACCTAAAGGGCCACCGCACCGTTGGTGGAATGCGTGCTTCCATTTACAACGCAATGCCGGTGGAAGGCGTGGAAAAACTGGCTGCCTTCATGGAAGATTTTGAAAAGAAGAATGGATAACAAAACGGGCTTTTGGGAAAGGTGGTATGAAAATGTATCAGATTCGTTATTTAAATAAAATTTCCCCCGTCGGCACAAGCCGTTTTAACGACAACTACCACTGCGGGGAAGACGTGAATAACCCCGACGCCATTATGGTTCGTTCCGCTTCCATGCATGAAATGGAGCTGCCAAAAAATCTGCTCGCCATTGCGCGTGCCGGTGCAGGTGTCAATAATATTCCGATCGACAAATGCTCCGAACAAGGGATTGTTGTTTTCAACACCCCGGGCGCCAACGCAAACGCTGTGAAAGAGCTGGTCCTTGCCGGACTGTTCCTCACCTCCCGAAAAGTTGTGCCCGCCATTGAATGGGCAAAAACGCTGAAGGGCAAGGGCGACGAAGTCGGCAAGTTAGTAGAAAAAGGAAAGAGCGCATTTGTTGGCCCCGAAATTGCCGGAAAAACACTTGGCGTTATTGGCCTTGGCGCAATCGGAATTCTGGTTGCCAACGCGGCGAAGAGCCTTGGCATGGAGGTTTACGGCTATGACCCGTACCTTTCCGTAGAAGCCGCATGGGGACTTTCCCGCTCCGTTCACCACGCCCGTACGCTCGATGAAATTTTTGCCGTGAGCGACTATGTTACCGTTCATGTTCCGCTTACCCCGGATACCAAATACATGATTAATGCCGAATCCATCGCGAAGATGAAGGACGGCGTGCGTGTGCTGAACTTTGCACGCGGCGAACTCGTAAACTCCGCCGATATTCTGGCTGCACTCGCTTCCGGAAAGGTTTCCGCCTATGCGACCGATTTCCCGAACGATGACGTGATAGGTGTAGAAGGAGTCATCGCCATCCCGCATCTGGGCGCTTCCACGCCGGAATCGGAAGACAACTGTGCCAGCATGGCTGCTTCTGAACTGATTGATTATCTGGAAAACGGCAACATTCGCAATTCCGTAAACCTGCCCTCCATTTCCATGCCGCGCGACTGCTCCTGCGCGCGAATCTGCATCATACACCGCAACGTGCCCAACACCATCAGCCGCCTGTCCGGTGCGCTGGCAGAGAAGGGAATCAACATTGAAAACATGCAGAGCAAGTCGAAAAAGGATTATGCCTACACCATATTGGACGTAACCGGAGAGCTGCAAGATTCCACGGCAGCCAACATAGAAAAGCTGCCGGAAATCATTAAGGTAAGAATTATTAAGTAAAATATTTTGATACCCCCCTTATTGCAAAAGAGAGAGCTGCAAATGAGTTGAAACTCATTTGCAGCTCTCTCTTGATTTATGTTCGATTTCGATGCTTCATCAGCGGTTATCCACAGCAAGTTTTCCGTGCACAAACACCATTTTGATATTCCAGTCGGAATCCAATACGACCAAATCAGCGTACTTTCCTACGCGGATGCTGCCAATTTGATCTTCCATATGGATTTCTTTCGCCGGGTTGATTGTGACGGACTTAATTGCCTGACGGAAAGGAACCCCCCAGCTCAGCAAGTTTTTCAATTCCTGATGAAGATTGGTTGTGGAACCGGCAATGGTACCGTCCGCCAGTCTTGCCTGACCGTCCTTTACAAACACTTCCTGACCGCCCAGCGTATAGGTACCGTCCGGCTGACCGGCCGCCCGCATAGAATCGCTGACCACGACGCTCCGGTTTTCCCCCAGCGCCGCAAAGGTAACGCGCACCACCGCCGGATGAATATGGAATCCATCGCAGATAACCTCTGCGCGCACACGCTCGTCATCCAGAACCGCACCGACGGTTCCGGGCGCGCGGTGCGACATTCCTGGCATCGCGTTGTAAAGGTGCGTCACATGGGTAGCGCCAAGGTCAAATGCGTGCTTTGCCGTCTCGTAGTTCGCCTCGGTATGTGCGATGGAAACCGTGCATAATTTGGAGGCGTTCCGAATCATCTCATCGCCGCCCTCGCACTCCGGCGCAACGTCAACCAGCTTAATAATCCTTCCGCTCTGCTCGTAATACTCCCGGAACTCCTGAAAACTCGGTGCCTTCACATGTTCGCCCGCCTGAGCTCCCTTTTTATGGATATTGATGTATGGGCCTTCCATATTCACTCCGACAATGCGTGCTCCCTCCGGCGGCTGTTCCATGCACTTGCGCACTGTTTGAAGGGACTCCAGAATACCGTCGCGCGAAATGGTCATGGTGGTCGGACAGAAAGAAGTCACGCCCTTGGTTACCAGGTGCGCGCACATTTTGGCCAAACCGGCAGCATCTGCATCGCAGGTATCCGAACCAACACAGCCATGAATATGGATATCCACAAATCCAGGCACCAGCGTATAGCCTGACAAATCCACTGTATCGTTCCCGGACAGGCCGGGAGCCATTTCAGAAATCCGCTCGCCCGTAATCGCAACATCTGTGGAAACCCGGTTAAAGCTGTCATCCATAACAGAAGCATTTTTTAATATCATAAGTCAGACCTCAATTCTGAAAATATTATCCATAATTTCATTATAAACTGAAAGATAATTTTTTCAAGTCTTTCTCAATAAATAATTATGGTCCTGGTTATGGAATGTAAATACCGTTCAGAAATAGTAATCTTTCTATGGAATACTGTAGCACGATATCATATTACTTGAATGACCTGATGATATATTTTCTGAAAAACCGACGGGGTTTCCTGAACCAAAATTATTTTGTTTTCCGTTATCTTTCATCATAAAAAATCCCCTATGGAATTTAAATCCATAGGGGGCCAAAATGACGATTAAATTTCTTACGCGACCGTAACCACACAAACCTTTTGTGCGGCTACTCCCGGTGCGGACATATAGAAGCCTGCCTGCTGGCCCGGGTTACCAATCGCCGTGATTTTATACAGAGAGTACTGGGACGTTTTGCTGACTAGTTCCGTTTTGAAAACCCCGCTGCTTCCAGGATTAAAGCTGGTAGCTCCGGTAATTTTAAACGTATAGCTTGCACCCTTTTTCAGTGAGAAATTAGAGTTGGTATCCGAGGTCATAACAACTGGTGCGGGTTGCGCGATGGTTACTACGCAGACCTTCTGCGTAGCCAGTCCCGGAGCGGACATATAGAAACCTGCCTGCTGGCCCGGGTTGCCAATTGCCGTGATTTTATACAGAGAGTATTGAGACGTTTTGCTGACCAGTTCTGTTTTGAAAACCCCGTTGCTTCCAGGATTAAAGCTGGTAGCTCCGGTAATTTTAAACGTATAGCTTGCACCCTTTTTCAGTGAGAAATTAGAGTTTGTATCCGAGGTCATAACAACCGGTGCGGGTTGCGCGATGGTTACTACGCAGACCTTCTGCGCAGCCAGTCCCGGAGCGGACATATAGAAACCTGCCTGCTGGCCCGGGTTACCAATCGCCGTAATTTTATACAGAGAGTACTGGGACGTTTTGCTAACCAGTTCCGTTTTAAAAACCCCGTTGCTTCCAGGATTAAAGCTGGTGGCTCCGGTAATTTTAAACGTATAGCTTGCACCCTTCTTCAGCGAAAAATCATAATTCGTATCGGAGGTCATGGCGGACTTCCCCACTGTAACAGTGCCAACTTCCATATTAAAGCTTTCGTCGCCAGTGTCCGGGAAGGTAACGGTAATCGGCGTTGTGCTGTCGGGCTGCCCCAGTGCAGTCACCTTGCAGTAATAATTAATACCGTCTTTTTGAACAATCTGGGCGGTTGCCACGCTGCTGTCTCCGGTAACAACAAGGGGTTCGCCGCCGCCCTGAATGGTAAACTTGTAGGTGTACGAAGCATTTTGATTAATGGTAATTGCTTTCGGCGTATCCGATGTCACCATTGGCGGGTCATTGTAGTTTACCGTTACCGGGAAGGTTGCGGTTTCTCCGTTTGCGGTGACCTGAATCAGGGAATCCCCCTCTTCGTCAGCGGACAGCCGATATTCATAGCCGCCAGACACTTTCCCAAGATACTCCACGGACAGCTTGTCCATAAAGGAGGACACAACCGGCGGAGTGGTGGAATTTGTGTAAACGACAAACCGATATGTATCATACAGGTTACAGGTATAAGATGACGTATCCAGCCGAAGGTTTTTATTCTGCGTAATGGTTACGGTTCCGAGTTTATCCGGAATATAGTCGCAGCTGCCCAGATAAAGCATTCCGGTTTGGCCGACGCTTCCGACCGCGTCTACACGGTAATAATAATCCCCGTTCTTGTAATCCACTGCCAATAAACTGGTTTTCAGGCTGTTTTCCTGATCATCCGTCGTTAACACAGGGTAAGAATAATGATCCACATCGTTATAATTGACTTTGATAATTTTGCTGGAACCCTGCGGCAGTGAAAAATCACCGGTCACATCAGAGGTCATAGTGTAGGTGCGTTCCGCCCCCGTATTGGCAACAGTAATGTTCTGCGTAAAGACCGAATTATCGGATGCTTTCAATGTGATGGTTGCTTCTCCTTCTTTCCAAGCGACCATCTGCAGCTCGTACTCGTCCGGGTATTCCTCATCCTGAAACAGGTGAACGGACAGTATGGCGTCATTGCTTGATTCCGCAGTCAGTGTCAAATCCGGCTGGCTTAATTCCAGGTTGTAATGACCAATAGAATTCAGTTCCACCTGTTTTACGGAATCGAAGCCGTCGGTAAACAGGATGGAGGACGGGGCCGTTTCCTCTGCAAACGCCATCGTGCCGGAAAATAAACCGACAATCAACGTGAGCGAAAACAGCAGGCTTAGAATGCGTGTACTTTTTCTCATGTGCTATATCCTTCCGTTTTTGTAATAATATGTCTAGATTCCATACCAAAGACATCCAATACATTTTAAACAGTTCTTTAAGAAGGAATATCCTGCATAAGAAAATTTCTTAAATTTAATTATTTTGGAGAATTATGTAAAATTTTTAACCATATTTATGAAAACATTAAGGTAATTACTTCTATTTTTTACCTAACTCTTCCAGAATTTAATTTCCCCGTCAATCTTGCTCTTTCCGTTCTATTCGGAGTGGCAAAAGCAATTCTGGTATAACCTGCTTTCTCCTCACGGGAACGTATTTCATAAACAGATATGAAAAGCATTTCATTTAATGGTTCATCGGCGTATTAATACAAAGAGAGGCAACCGGAACCGGCTGCCCCTCTTTATTACAGATTGTTTACAGATTACATCAGTTCGATCAAAGCCATCTCGGCGGCGTCGCCGCGGCGAGGACCAAGCTTGCTGATACGAGTATAGCCGCCATTGCGGTCGGCATACTTCGGTGCGATTTCATTGAACAATTTATTAACAACATCTTCCTTAGTTACAAAAGCAAGCACAAGGCGTTTGTTGTGAAGGTTGTTCTCTTTTGCGATCGTGATCATTTTCTCGGTCAAAGAGCGAACCTCCTTGGCGCGGGTAACCGTTGTTTCGATTTTTCCGTTCTCTAAAAGGAAGGTTACCATTGCCCTGAGCATGGCGGTTCTATGGTCAGTGTCTCTTCCGAGCTTTCTGGTTCCGGGCATCGAAATATCACTCCTTTACCTTAGGTTGGGGTTAGCGCAGGAGATACAATTATTCATCATCCTTACGCAGATTGAAACCGAGGGAAGCCATCTTCCAGACAACTTCCTCCAGGGATTTACGTCCAAGGTTGCGAACCTTCATCATGTCCTCTTCGGACTTGTTGATCAGGTCTTCAACCGTATTGATTCCGGCGCGCTTCAGGCAGTTGAAAGAGCGGACTGAAAGATCAAGCTCTTCAATCGTCATATCGAGCAATTTTTCCTTGCCTTTATCGTCTTTTTCAACCATAATCTCGGTGCTGCTGCCCTTATCGGACAAGTCAACAAAAAGATTCAGATGCTCTGTAAGCACCTTTGCGGCGAGCGAAACCGCTTCCTGGGCACCGATCACTCCGTTGGTCCAAACTTCCAGTGTAAGCTTGTCATAATCGATATTTTGGCCTACACGGGTTGGCTCAACATTGAAGTTCACCTTGTGAACCGGAGTATAAATGGAATCAACGGGGATATCGCCAATGATGTTCGTAGCCATGTTCTGCTTGTTTCTTTCAGCCGGAACATATCCGCGACCCTTGTCCAGGGTCAATTCCATATACAGTTTTGCACCGTCTCCCAAAGTTGCAATATGCATCTCGGGGTTCAGAATTTCAACCTCACTGTCGCACTTGATAGAGTCGGCCGTTACTTCGCAAGGACCCTCCGCGTTAATTTCTACGGTTTTGGGTCCATCACAGTGGAGCTTTGCGGTCAATCCCTTGATATTCAGTACTATCTCGGTGACATCCTCTTTCACTCCGGGAACGGTGGAAAATTCATGAAGAACGCCGTCAATCTTTATGCAAGTGACCGCGACGCCCGGCAGGGAAGAAAGAAGCACACGGCGAAGGCTGTTGCCCAACGTAGTGCCGAACCCTCTTTCAAGCGGTTCCACAACAAATTTACCATAAGTTCCGTCATTCGATAAAACTTCGGTTTCTATTTTTGGCTTCTCAATCTCGATCATTAGCGACCCTCCTTGACATATAGCGGATGTATGATATCTGCCATGATGCTTTTATGCTGTTACGCAACGGCATTACTTGGAGTACAACTCAACGATGAGAGTTTCGTCGACTGCAAGGTCAATTTCATCACGGGTTGGCATGGCAATCACTTTACCCTCAAGGGTATTGCGGTTCAGATCCAGCCACTTTACGACCGGATGAGCCGAAGTCGCTTCCAGAACAGCCTTAATCTTTTCGCTCGAACGGCTCTTGTCCTGAATGGAAATCACGTCGCCCACTTTTGTAAGGTAGGACGGAATGTCAACTCTTTTACCGTTCACGGTGAAGTGGCCGTGAACAACCAGCTGGCGGGCTTCCGGTCTGGAAGTTGCCCAGCCAAGGCGATAAATCACGTTGTCGAGGCGGCTCTCCAGAATGGTGAGCAGCTCGTCACCGGTTTTGCCTTCTTTATGAGTAGCAAGCTCGTAATAACCCCTGAACTGGGATTCGAGCACGCCGTAATAATGCTTGGTCATCTGCTTTGCACGCAGCTGCAAGCCGTATTCAGAAGTCTTTTTGCGGCCCTGGCCATGCTGGCCCGGGGCGTATTGTCTGCGCACAACGGCGCATTTGTCCGTGTAGCATCTCTGCCCTTTCAGGAAAAGCTTCTGGCCTTCACGACGGCATTGCTTGCACACAGAATCGGTATATCTTGCCATATTTGGGTTGCACCTCCTGTTGTTTCAAAATTAGACGCGTCTTCTTTTCGGCGGACGGCATCCGTTGTGCGGAATCGGAGTAACGTCTTTAATCATGCTGACTTCGAGCCCAGCACCCTGAAGAGCGCGGATTGCGGCTTCACGGCCTGCACCCGGTCCTTTAACGTAAACCTCAACCGTTTTCATGCCGTGCTCCATCGCTGCTTTTGCAGCGGTTTCTGCCGCAGTCTGAGCGGCAAAAGGAGTGGACTTTCTGGAACCCCGGAAGCCCAGCTCGCCAGAGCTGGCCCAGGAAACCGCATTGCCCTGCATATCGGTAATCGTCACAATCGTATTGTTAAAAGTAGACTGGATATGAGCGGCTCCGCGGTCAATGTTTTTACGCTCGCGGCGTCTGCGTGTAACAGCGCCTTTCTTAGCTGCGCCTTTTGTTGCTGCTGCCATTTTCTAAAATCCCCTCCCTGCTTACTTCTTCTTGTTGGCCATGGTCTTTCTCGGGCCTTTGCGCGTACGCGCATTGGTCTTTGTGCGCTGGCCTCTTACCGGCAGGCCCTTGCGGTGACGAATCCCGCGGTAGCAGCCGATTTCAATCAGTCTTTTAATGTCGAAAGCCACATCGCGGCGAAGGTCGCCTTCTACGCGGCAGTTGTGGTCAATATATTCTCTGAGCTTTGCTGCATCATCTTCGGATAAATCTCTTACGCGGATGTCCGGATCAACGCCTGTTGCAGCGCAGATGTCGGAAGCGGTTTTGCGGCCGATTCCATAGACATAGGTGAGAGCAATCTCGATGCGTTTGTCTCTGGGCAGATCAATACCTGCTATACGAGCCATGATGGTTGCACCTCCATTGTTATCGCGCCAATATCAGCCCTGGCGCTGCTTATGCTTCGGGTTTTCACAGATAACCATGACTTTACCCTTGCGTTTGATGATTTTGCACTTTTCACATATTTTCTTTACAGAAGGTCTTACTTTCATTGGTGTGCCCTCCTTAGCGAGTCATCGATTTACTTGGATCGCCATGTAATACGGCCGCGCGTCAGATCATACGGCGACAATTCAATCGTGACCTTGTCGCCCGGAAGAATCCGGATGAAGTTCATCCGCAGCTTACCGGAAATATGCGCGAGTATTGTATGGTGGTTCGGAAGCTCTACCATAAACATTGCATTCGGCAGCGCTTCGGTTACTATGCCTTCAGTTTCAATTACGTCCTGTTTCGACATATATTAAGCCTCCTCTTGTGGAAAACGGCTCCCGGCTTGAAACGCCCTGAGAGCACCTCGAATTTCACGGTTGGTTTGCAAAGAACTTTCGGGCAGCACGGTTTTGGTTACGGACAGGTGCCTCTGCTTTTTCCGCTTGGGGTGGTCTAGACTGCGCCGCTTTCCATCGCAGATCACAGCGTATCGATCATCCGCCTCAAGCACTACGAAAAAGCCGCCCTTGTCACGGCCGGCGCCCGACCGAACAATCAGGCCCCTGACAAAGTCCATGGTTTTCCCCCTTCAGTCCGGAAGCGTCAAAATGACGGGTCCTTCCGGGGTGATCGCGATGGAATGTTCAAAATGGGCGGAAAGCTTGCCGTCAGCGGTTACGGTCGTCCAACCGTCCGCCAGCGTTTTCACTTCCTTTACGCCCTGATTGATCATCGGCTCAATGGCAATAGTCATGCCGGGCAACAGGCGCACGCCCCTGCCGGGCGTGCCGTAATTTGGAACACTTGGGTCTTCATGCATCTTCGCACCTACTCCGTGGCCGACAAAATCCCGTACCACCGAGTAGCCGCGAGCTTCGGCATACTTCTGTACCGCGCTGCCGATATCGCCGATTCGGGAACCGGCTTTTGCGGCCTTAATGCCTTCGTACAGGCATTCGCGCGTTGTATCCATAAGGGCCTGTGCTTCCGGGCTCACCTGACCGCATGGAAAGGTCCAGGCATTGTCGCCTACAAAGCCTTCGTACGTCGCACCAATGTCGATGCTGACGATATCCCCCTGCTTTAGGATGATACCCTTATGTGGTATGCCATGGATCACCACGTCGTTTACAGAAATACATGCGCTCGCCGGGAAACCGCCGTAGCCGAGGAACGTAGGCTTTGCGCCCTGTTCCTCAATGAAACGGCGGACGGCATGGTCGATTTCCAGTGTGGAAACACCGGGCTCTACCATGGTGCCGGCCAGCTTTAATGCTCTTGATGATACCCTGCCCGCTTCCCTCATAAATTTGAGTTCACGAGCGGTTTTAAGCACGATCATAATTACGCCTCTAATGCTGCAAGAGTAAGTTTTGTGGTATCCGCTACTTCCTCCTGGCCTTCCACAACACGCAGCTTACCTTGCTTGGAGTAATAATCCTTCAGCGGCTCAGTTTGCTGGTGGTATACTTTCAGGCGTTCTTTCACTGTATCGGGGTGGTCATCCTTGCGCTGAACGAGGGTGCCGCCGCACTTTCCGCAAACGCCTTCCACTTCCGGTTTTTTGTACAGGATGTGATAGCTGGCGCCACAGTTTTCGCAGACACGGCGTCCGGACATTCTGAGCACAATTTTTTCGTCGGGCACTTCAATATCAATTACCTTATCAATTGTTACGCCCATCTTATCCAGAGCCTCGGCCTGAGGGATGGTACGCGGGAAGCCGTCCAGAATAAAACCCTTTTTGCAGTCATCCTGAGCAAGGCGCTCGCGAATGATGCCAATCACGACTTCATCGGGAACCAGCTGGCCCGCATCCATAAAGGATTTTGCGCGCAATCCCATTTCAGTGCCGCTCTTCAGCGCTTCACGGATTATATTACCCGTGGAAATTGCAGGAATATTGAGATGTGAGCAGATTACCTCTGCTTGAGTCCCTTTTCCGGCGCCGGGGGCGCCAAGAAGAATCAGGTTCATAGGTTCCTCCCATCAATCAAGGAAGCCCTTATAATGACGCATCATCATCTGGGATTCCAGTTGCTTTACGGTTTCCAGAGCAACGCCGACGACAATCAGGATGGACGTACCGCCCATGGAAAGATTGTGCATGTTGGCCGCAGCGCCGAAAACAATCGGAAGCAGAGCAATGAACGCCAGGAAGAGCGCTCCAATCAGGGTGACCTTGGCAAGAATCTTCGCAATGTAATCGGCGGTCGGTTTTCCAGGACGAATGCCAGGGATCGTACCGTTGTTCTGACGAAGATTATTGGCCATCTCCAGCGGATTATACTGAATTTGCAGATAGAAATATGCAAACATGATAATCAGGAGGAAATAAAGTATGGAATAAATCCAGCCAGTCGTGGAGAAAGCATCGAAAAAGCTCTTCCAGAATCCAGTTGTCACCCGGTTGCCCAGGAACAGCTGAATCGTGCTGGGGATGGAAAGAATCGAACTTGCGAAAATAATCGGCATAACGCCGGACATTGAAACCTTAATCGGGATATGGCTGCTTTGTCCGCCGTACATTTTCCGACCGACTACGCGTTTCGCGTACTGAATCGGAATACGGTGCTCGGCGTCATTCATAAATACAATCACCCAGATGACGCCCAGGAAAATCACAACAAACAGCGGGACCAGGAAATAGTACTGGCCGTAGCTGGCAGGATCCTGATTGGCAGCCTGCAGATATCTTCCAAGCTGGTTAGCTGTAGAGGGCAGTCTTGCGACAATGCCGGCAAACAACAGGATGGAAATACCGTTGCCAATGCCAAACTGGTTGATTTGCTCGCCAAGCCACATCATCAGCGCCGTGCCGGCGGTAAACACCATAACAATGATGACAGCAGAGAAGACCTGCTCCCAACCGCTTGTGTACTTTGCAATCGGAGTGCCCTGATAGGAGCTGTTGCGCAGATAGAAGTAATACGCAAGTCCCTGAATCAGGCCAAGTGCGACAGCAACGTAGCGAGTCATGGTAGCGATTTTCTTACGGCCTTCCTCGCCCTCTTTCGCCAAACGCTCCAGTGGCGGGATGGCAACCGTAAGCAGCTGCATGATAATGGAGCTGTTGATGTATGGCGTAACGCTCATTGCAAACAAAGTAGCATTTGCAAAAGCGCCGCCGGACAGCATATCCAAATAGCTCAATGCCGAACCCGTTTCGTTTACCGTACTCATCAGTCCCTTTAACGCAGTGGTGTTCAGGAACGGAACCGGGATGACGGAACCGAAACGGAAAACAATGATAATCATAAGGGTAAACAGGATCTTCCTGCGAAGATCGGGAATAGACCAGGCATTCTTAAGTGTTTTAAACAACTTAGATCACCTCTGCCTTCCCACCTGCAGATTCTATTTTGCTCTTGGCGGATTCGGAGAAAGCGTTCACTTTCACCGTCAGCTTCTTTTCAAGCTTACCGTTTCCAAGAACTTTTACTCCGTCGCAGCATGTTTTTACAATACCTGCGTCAATCAGAGCTTGAGTATCAACTACGGCACCATCCTCAAACTGATTGAGGGTACCGACATTGACTGCCACGATGGTTTTAGCAAAAATGTTATTAAATCCTCTTTTCGGGATGCGTCTCTGCATAGGCATTTGACCGCCTTCAAAGCCGGGTCGCATTCCTCTGCCCGCTCTGGCTTTCTGGCCTTTATGGCCTTTGCCTGCGGTTTTTCCTTGACCGGAACCATGTCCTCTGCCGATACGCTTCGGCTCTTTTGTGGAACCGGGCACCGCAGTCAGATCGTGCAACTTCATTTATTCGCACCTCCTTGTTTACGCTTTGCTAACCTCGATGAGGTGGGTGATCTTAGCCACCTTGCCCTTTGTCTGTTCGTTATCAGGCTGGATGGAACTATCGCCCACTTTGAAAAGACCTAGAGCCTGGGCGGTTGCAATCTGGTCTTTCTTACCGCCGATAAGACTTTTTACCAGCGTTACTTTAATCTGTGCCATCTTGCTACCCCCTTTTAAAGAATCTCTTTTACCGACTTGCCGCGGATTGCCGCAACTTCATCGGCTGAACGCAGTTTGGACATACCGTCCAAAGTAGCGCGCACAACATTGCACGGATTGTTGGAACGAAGCGCCTTTGTTCTGATATCTTTAATACCGACTGCTTCCACAACCGCACGAACCGGGCCGCCGGCAATAACACCGGTACCAGGTGCAGCAGGTTTCATCAGAACTCTGCCGGCTCCGTACGCACCGATAATTTCGTGCGGAATGGTAGAGCCGCGCAGGGAAACCTTAATCAGGTTCTTTTTGGCGTCTTCAATTCCCTTGCGGATTGCGTCGGGAACTTCGCCCGCCTTGCCGATGCCGAATCCGACCGTGCCGTTGCCGTCACCGACTACGACGAGAGCGGCGAATTTGAAAATACGGCCGCCTTTTACGGTTTTGGATACACGGTTAATCGCAACAACATGTTCTTTCAATTCCATGGATGATGCGTCAATTCTAGCCAAAAGTATTCCTCCTTCTTAGAACTTGAGGCCGCCCTCACGGGCGCCTTCGGCCAGCTCTTTGACGCGGCCGTGGAATATATATCCACCGCGGTCGAAAACAACCTCGGTGATGCCCTTCTCAGCGGCACGTTTGGCAATCAGCTCGCCAACTTTTCGTGCGGCGTCTTTGTTTCCGCCATTACCTTCGAACTCTTTGTCCAGCGAGGAAGCTGCTACGAGAGTAACTCCCTTAATGTCATCAATGATCTGGGCATAGATGTTGTTGGTAGAGCGAAATACATTCAGGCGCGGGCACTCGGCCGTGCCCGAAATCTTGCCGCGCACTCTGCGGTGGCGTCTCAGTCTGGCTTTGTTTTTGTCAGCCTTATTCACCATTTGTGATTCACTCCTTCATTACTTCTTGGCACCCTTGCCCGCTTTACCTTCCTTGCGGCGGATGACTTCATCAACATACTTAATGCCCTTGCCCTTATACGGCTCCGGCGGACGTTTCTCACGGACTTCCGCGGCAAACTGGCCAACCTTCTGCTTGTCGGGACCTAAAATGACAATTTTGTTTGCCGTCGGGCATTCAATGGAAATTCCATCAACCTCAGGTACGATGACCTGATGGGAATAGCCCAGGTTCATGACAAGGTTCTTACCCTGCTTCTGCACACGGTAGCCGACGCCGTTGACGTCGAGTTCCTTTTTGAAGCCTTCCGTTACGCCGATCACCATGTTGTGAATGAGCGTGCGGGTCAGGCCGTGCAGGGATCTGTTTTCCTTCTCATCGTTGGGGCGGGTGACATGCACTTCGTTGCCCTCGACGGAAATTGTCATGTTCGGATGAAACTTCTGGGTCAAGGTGCCTTTCGGCCCCTTCACCGTTACAACGTTGCCGTCAACAGTTACATTGACGCCAGCGGGAATATTTACGGGTTTTCTTCCAATTCGTGACATTACTGCACCCCCTTATTACCAAATAAACGCGAGAACTTCACCGCCGACATTCTCTTTGCGGGCCTGACGGTCGGTCATAATGCCCTTGGAAGTAGAAATGATTGCGACGCCAAGGCCTTTCATTACCTTTGGCAGTTCTTCTGCGTTGGAATAAATGCGAAGACCGGGCTTTGAAACCCTGCGAAGTCCGTTGATAACCGGGGTCTTTCCTTCGCCGTACTTCAGATTCACTTTAATGATGCCCTGTTTGCCGTCTTCGACAACCGTATAATTCTTAACATAACCCTCGTCCACAAGGATCTGCACAATGGCTTTCTTCATGTTGGAAGCGGGGATTTCCACAGAATCATGCTTTGCGGAATTCGCATTGCGAATACGGGTGAGCAAATCAGCAATTGTATCAGTAATTTGCATACCGTTACCTCCTTTGCTAAGCTTTACCAGCTGGCCTTTTTCACGCCCGGGATTTCGCCTTTGTGAGCAAGTTCCCTAAAGCATATACGGCAAACACCGAATTTGCGAAGGTAGGCATGCGGCCTGCCACAGATTTTGCATCTGTTGTATTCGCGCGAAGAGAACTTCGCCGGTCTCTGCTGCTTAATTTTCATTGAAGTCTTGGCCACAGTTTTCCCTCCTTATTTCGCAAACGGGGCGCCCAATAGAGTCAGAAGCTCCCTGGATTCCTCGTCGGTTTTTGCGGTGGTTACGAAACAAATGTCCATTCCGCGAACCTTGTCGATTTTATCATAGTCGATTTCGGGGAAAATCAACTGCTCTTTCAGGCCCATGTTGTAGTTACCGCGGCCGTCGAACGAGTTTGCGTCAATACCTCTGAAATCTCTTACGCGCGGAAGAGCAATGTTGAAAAGCCGGTCCAGGAATTCATACATTCTATCCCCGCGGAGCGTAACCTTTACGCCAATGTTCATGCCTTCACGGATCTTAAAGTTAGCGACTGACTTCTTTGCCTTGCAGACAGCCGGCTTCTGACCGGTAATCGCTGCAAGATCGTTTGTAACGGCGTCAATCACCTTGGAATTGTCTTTCGCTTCGCCAGCGCCGACATTGATGACAATTTTCTCGAGCTTCGGGATCTGCATTACGCTCTTGTAGGAAAACTTCTTCATCAGTGCAGGTGCGACTTCCGATTTATAATAATCCTTCAGTCTGGCCATGTAGTTTTATCCTCCTTACAGCGCTTCGCCGCACTTTTTGCAAATGCGTTCCTTAGTGCCGTCCTCATAAACCTTGTGTCCGACACGTGTAGGCTTGCCGCAGCGGGGGCAAACGACCTGAACCTTGCAGGCATACATAGCGCCTTCAGCCTTGACGATACCGCCTTGGTCACCCATCTTGCGGGGCTTTACATGCTTGGAAACCATGTTGCGGCCTTCGATGATGACCTTGCCCTCTTTCGGGCTAACGGCCAGAATTTTGCCCTTCTTGCCGCGCTCTTTTCCGCTTAAAATGATGACGGTGTCGCCGGTTTTTACATGAACTTTATTATTCATTGTGAACACCTCCATCACAGCACTTCAGGGGCAAGACTTAAAATTTTCAAATAGTCTTTGTCACGCAGTTCTCTGGCGACAGGCCCGAAAATACGTGTTCCCCTCGGATTTTTATCATCTTTGATGAGTACAGCCGCGTTTTCGTCAAAGCGGATGTAAGATCCATCATCACGGCGAACGCCGGAAGCTGTGCGGACAATGACCGCCTTCACGACTTCGCCCTTCTTCACGGTTCCGCCCGGAGCCGCTTTTTTCACGGAAGCGACAACAACGTCACCGATATTGCCATACCTTCTGCCCGTACCGCCAAGGACACGGATGCACATGAGCTGCTTTGCCCCGGTATTGTCGGCAACGTTGAGGTAAGTCTGTTGTTGAATCACAGTGCGTTCCTCCTTTGCATAAAGCCGAAATTATTTGGCTTTTTCTATAATCTCGACGAGACGCCATCTTTTGTCTTTGGAAAGGGGACGGGTCTCCATCACACGCACGCGGTCACCGATTGAGCATTCATTGTTCTCATCATGTGCCTTCAGCTTCACGGTACGTTTAATAATCTTTTTATACAGCGGGTGCTTTACGCTGTCCTCAATGGCAACCACGATGGTTTTGTCCATCTTGTTGCTGACGACCTTGCCAACCTCTGTTTTCCTCATGTTTCTTTCGCTCACAGATTAATCCTCCCTTCCGTTACGCATTCGCGCTGTCTTTAAGCTCATTCTCGCGCATAATGGTTTTAATGCGTGCAATGTCTTTTTTGACAGCAGAGATCCGCATCGGATTGTCGAGCTGATTAATGGCAAGCTGGAAACGCAGGTTGAAAAGCTCGGCCTTGAGGTCTTTCAGCTTGCTTTCAAGCTCTTCGGTTGTTAATTCTCTGACTTCTGAGGCCTTCATTACTGCTCACCACCCGTTTCTTCCTTTTTCACAAACTTACACTTAATCGGCAGTTTGTTGGACGCAAGGCGTAAAGCTTCCCTTGCGGTTTCTTCTGGAATGCCGCCGATTTCGAACATGACTCTGCCCGGTTTTACAACGGCAACCCAATATTCTGGCGAACCTTTACCGGAACCCATTCGGGTTTCAGCCGGTTTCTGGGTAATCGGCTTATCCGGGAAAATCTTAATCCATACCTTACCAAATCTTTTGCAGTAACGTGTCATAGCAACACGAGCTGCTTCAATCTGGTTGGAAGTGATCCATGCCGGCTCCAAAGCCTGAAGGCCGAAATCGCCGTATGTCACTTTGTTGCCGCGGTACGCCTTGCCGGTTAAACGGCCACGGTGCACTCTGCGGTATTTAACACGCTTTGGCAACAGCATTATTTACTGCCTCCTTCCTTACGAGGCTTACGGTTGTCCTGAAGGACCTCGCCTCTGTAAATCCAGACCTTTACGCCAATACGGCCGTAAGTGGTTGCAGCCTCTGCAAAGCCGTAGTCAATGTCAGCGCGAAGGGTCTGAAGCGGAATGGTACCGTCATGATACTGCTCGCTTCTTGCGATTTCAGCACCGCCCAAACGGCCGGAAACCTGGGTTTTAATACCCTTGGCACCAAGCTTCATGGCACGGCCGATGCACTGCTTCATGGCGCGGCGGAAAGAGATTCTCTTTTCGAGCTGCTGAGCAATGTTTTCCGCAACAAGCTGAGCGTTCAAATCAGGGGATTTAATTTCAACAATATTAATGGAAACCGGCTTCTTCAGCATGCTTTCGCACTGGAGACGGAGCTTTTCGATTTCAGCGCCGCCCTTGCCGATGACCATGCCGGGTTTTGCACAATGAATATGAACGCGGACTTTGGAAGCGTCACGCTCAATTTCAATTTTCGGCACACCCGCCGCCGCGAGCTGTTTTTTCAGCATCTTGCGCAGTTTGTAGTCTTCTACGAGCGTATCGCCGAAGACATCATCCCTTGCAAACCAGCGGGAATCCCAGTCTTTAATTACGCCCACACGAAAACCGTGGGGATTTACTTTTTGGCCCATAATTTACCTCCTCTTCCGCCTTATTCTTTTTCCTTAAGCACGAGGGTAACGTGCGAGGTTCTTTTCTCAATTCTGAACGCGCGACCCTGCGCTCTTGGACGAATGCGCTTGAGGATCGGGCCCGGACTTACGAAGCACTCCGCAACGTAAAGTCTGGAAACATCCATATTATGGTTATTCTCAGCGTTCGCCATAGCCGACTTCAACAGTTTCACGAGAGACTCGCTGGCGGCCTTTGGTGTATTCTTGAGGATAGCCATGGCAACGTCCGCCGGCTTGTTCCGAATCAGGTCAAGCACGATCGAGACTTTGCGGGGAGAAATACGGGCATATCTTAAATAAGCCCTTGCTTCCATGTCATACACTCCTTTCGGCCGTTATTTCGACGGCGCTGTTGTTTTGGAACCGGAATGTCCCTTAAAGGTTCTGGTCGGCGCAAACTCGCCGAGCTTGTGACCAACCATGTCTTCCGTAATATAAACCGGAACATGCTTGCGGCCGTCGTGAACCGCAATGGTGTGACCGACAAAATCCGGGAAAATCATAGAGGCTCTGCTCCATGTTTTCACGATTTTCTTCTCGCCGGCCGCGTTCATTTCCTGAATCCTTTTAAGCAGCACAGGCTGAACATAAGGACCCTTTTTGATGCTTCTGCCCATAGTTCATAAGCTCCTTTCTGTACGCCTTATTTGCCGTTTCTGCGCTTCACGATAAACTTATCGGAGCGGTTGTGATGTTTGCGGGTCTTGTAACCCAGGGCCGGTTTGCCCCACGGGGTAACAGGGCCCGGACGGCCAACAGGTGCTTTGCCTTCGCCGCCGCCGTGCGGGTGGTCGTTCGGGTTCATAACGGAACCACGGACAGTCGGTCTCCAGCCCATATGGCGCTTACGGCCGGCCTTACCAATTTTGACGTTTTCATGGTCGATGTTGCTGACCTGGCCGATGGTGGCCATGCAGCTCATCGGCACATTGCGAAGTTCGCCGGAAGGCAGTCTTAACAGAGCCATGCCGTTTTCCTTCGCCATGAGCTGAGCCATGTTGCCGGCTGCACGGGCAAGCTGTGCGCCCTTGCCAGGGTAAAGCTCAACGTTGTGAATAAAGGTACCAACGGGGATGTTTTCGAGCGGCAGTGCATTGCCGGGCTTAATATCCGCTCCGGTGCCGGAAACCACAACGTCGCCGACCTTCAGGCCGTTTGGCGCGATGATGTATCTCTTTTCTCCGTCTTCATACTGAACAAGTGCAATAAAAGCGGAACGGTTCGGGTCGTATTCCAGAGTCTGGACCGTGCCCGGAACGTCGAACTTCTGGCGCTTGAAGTCAATCAAACGATACTTTTTACGGTTGCTGCCGCCGCGGTGACGGACGGTAATTCTGCCGTAGCTGTTGCGACCGGATTTGTTCTTCAATGACTGAAGAAGGCTCTTTTCCGGATCGACTTTCGAAAGAACGGAATAGTCCGTAACGGACATATTGCGTCTTGAAGCCGTAGTCGGCTTAAAGTTAATAATCGGCATTCGGTTTCACACTCCTCATGATGGCTTTGCGGGGAAATGCCGTTTCCCCATCCTTGCTTCTCTGCGTAATCTCAGGCAGAGTTTACATCATGCCTTCAAAAAATTCGATCGTTTTGCTGTCCTCCGTAAGAGTAACAACAGCCTTTTTCCAGGAGCGGGTGTATCCTTCGCTTCTGCCCTGGCGGCGCATTCTGCCTCTTACGTGGAGGGTGTTCACCTTGCTGACCTTTACGCCGAACAGGGCTTCAACCGCTCTTGCAATATCAATCTTAGTGGCGCTCTCGGCAACTTCGAAGGTGTACTTCTTCATGCCAATACCGGCCATGCTGCGTTCTGTGATAATGGGGCGGATAACAATATCCTGTGCTGCCATTATGCATACACCTCCTCAATCTGAGCCACGGCATCTTTCAATACGATGAACCGATCGGCATTGATGATGTCGTAGACATTCAAGGTGTTGACCATCGCTGTCTTCACTCCGGGGATGTTGGAAGCGGAAGCAATAACCTTCTCGTTCACTTCGGGCAGAACAATCAAGGTTCTCTTTCCGGAACCAATCGCCTTGAGCATTGCCGCAATGGCTTTCGTCTTGTATTCGTCAAGAGAAATCTTATCCAACACGACAAGAGCGTTGTCGTTTACCTTGCTGGACAAAGCGGATTTCAGTGCAAGACGTTTAACCTTTTTGTTTAAAGAATAACTGTAATCACGCGGTTTGGGAGCAAACACAATTCCGCCGTGAGTCCACTGGGGAGCACGGGTGGAACCCTGTCTTGCGTGGCCGGTGCCTTTCTGTTTCCAAGGTTTTTTGCCGCCGCCGGAAACTTCCGCACGGGTCAGCGCTGACTGTGTGCCCTGACGCTGGTTTGCAAGGTAATTGACCACCGCGTCGTGCAGAACCTTAACATTGGGTTCTATTCCGAATATGGCGTCGGAAAGGTCGATTTTACCAACTTCTTTGCCGGCCATATCAAGTACTGCTACTGTAGGCATTCCAATTCCTCCTTCCCTTACACCTTCACGCTGTCATGAATTACTACGATACCGCCGTTGGGTCCGGGAATCGCGCCCTTAATGGCGATGAGGTTGTTTTCCGCATCCACTTTCACAACGGTCAGGTTCTGAACAGTAACTCTTTCCGCACCCAGGTGACCGGCCATCTTCATGCCTTTGAACACTCGGGACGGGCTGGAGTTCGGGCCGTTGGAACCGGCGTGACGGGCAACCGGGCCAGTACCATGCGATTCCTTCAGTCTGCTGTGGTTCCAGCGCTTAATAACGCCGGCGTAGCCTTTACCTTTGCTGGTAGCAACAACGTCTACCTTGTCGCCTGCCGCAAACGTGTCGACCTTCACGATGTCCCCTACGTTGTAGGAGTCTGTGTTTTCCACGCGGAATTCACGAAGCGTTTTCTTCGGCGCAACGTCCGCTTTTGCGAAATGCCCCTTTAAAGGCTTGTTGACCTTTACGGGTTTCAGGTCGCCGTAGCCCATCTGAACGGCTGCGTAGCCATCGTTTTCAACCGTTTTTTTCTGCGATACCACGCAGGGACCGGCTTCCACAACGGTTACGGGAACGACATTTCCCTTTTCGTCGAAGATCTGGGTCATGCCGATCTTCTTGCCGATAATTCCTTTTTGCATTTTTTTACCTCCTATGCAGGTTATTGGTTGGCACTGCCAACTTGACCTCGGCCGCTGGTCGGTTCAAATCCATTCAAGCGATTAAAGCTTGATTTCGATTTCAACACCGGCGGGGAGTTCCAGACCCATCAAAGCCTCAACGGTTTTGTTGGAAGGTCTGAGAATGTCGATAAGTCTCTTGTGGGTTCTCATTTCGAACTGCTCACGGCTGTCTTTGTACTTGTGAACCGCGCGCAGGATCGTAATGATCTGCTTTTCGGTCGGCAGCGGAACCGGGCCGGAAACTCTTGCACCCGTACGCTTGGCCGTCTGCACGATCTTTTCGGCGGATTGATCCACCAACTGATGATCGTAACCCTTGATTCTTATCCTGATTTTCTCTTTGACTGCCACTGTAATCGCCTCCTTATTGTAGTTGGCGGGCGGCGTTTTTTAAATCCTAACACTGTGCCGGGTGTTCCCTGTTAACACATTGAAAAACCGGATTCACTTCTGCAAGTGAAATCCGGGTGTAGGCAAAAAAACGTCTGAGCGCAGAAAGGACACGGCGGTAGAGCAGCTCGCTCCATCATCTTCCCACTGCGGACTCAAATTATCTGTCGCCCGGTTTAAAATCGGACATACTCCACGGAAAAACCGGCCATATTGGCCGCAACCTCCCGCTTCAACGCATATCTGTCGCAGTCATGCTTGATTATAATACCATATTATCCTCATTCACGCAAGTCCTATTTTCTCTTTTTTGTAAAAATTTTTATTCCAAAATTTGTTCAACCTGCCATAGTTGAAAAAAGGGATCCAACTGGACCGGTACGGTGCATGAACTTGCCGTATTTTATCGTATCATATTATCCTTATATAAAGTTATCCCAAACCGAATTTGCGATAAGAAACGGCTTTACCTTGGAAAAAGCAAGCGTAATGCGCACCAGCTTCACCTCGGGCCGAACAACCCGCACACAGAAGCCAACACTTTCATCTGTAAAATAGATGACGTTGGAGTCAAGCCCTTGCCGGATCGTGGAAACATCCAGTACAGCCGCCTGATCTGCATCCAGCTGGCTTTTTCCGGCATCCAAAAGCGCCGCGTAAAACGCATCCCCCTTTTGTATCAAATCGGAAAATCCGACTGTCTTCCCGGTTTTTAGGTCAAAATTAAGCGTGCGCATGGTATGAGTGGTTTCGGCCTTCGGAGAAAGCTTTTCATACTCGTTAAACCCAACACTGATGAAATTTTTTCCCTCGTAGGTGACGTCCCCGGTGCACCGTACCAGAATTGTTTCCGGCCGCTTTGCCGTTCCAAGTGTGCGGATAGTCTGCATTGCACAGTTTTTTAGCAGCTGGTTAACCTGATTGGAACGAATTGTATCGCTGACCAACTGAGGATATTCTGCGGAATAGTTTAAATTGTCCTTTTGGTAGGAATACGTTTCGGTTTTAATCCGATAAATCCCGGAATTCAGATTGGCCTCGGCTTTTGTGGAATATGCCTTTGCCGCCGTGCTGGCTGCCGATTCTTCCGATGAAGATCCTCCGGATTCCTCCTCCGAGGAGGAGCTATCCTGCGACTGCAATGCCGAATCCAATCCTACCTCCACTTGGCTCGGCACCGGCATGCTTCCAACCGAGTCCATACCCTGCCCGCCAACGCCCTTTGCACAGCCCGAAAAAGAAATAGCCATGCAGAGTACAAGAACAGGCAGCCACCTCCTGTTATTCAACGCGGCACACCTCCTGAGTAACATAATGGAATTATTGACCTGCCGTCTGTCCGGTTACGCTCCGATACGCGTCCTGGATAAATACCTTGTCCCTCTTTCCCATACCTTGCTGCCCCTGTTGCGCAGGCGTTCCGGTATGCTGTCCGGGGGAACTTTACCCGCCGCAGCCACCGCGACACATCCGTTTTTCCCCTGAAATGTTCGAACCCGGTAAAGCTTGCGCGGGCGTACATTCTGCAATTTCCCCATCCGCTGCAGAACCGTGCCCGTAACCGCAGCGCCGCCCGCAATCAATGTAAGTACTGCAATCATCTTCTTCATGTGAAGCGCTCCTTTCAAAAGTTGTCTGTCTGCTCGCCTGACTGCAATTTTAAAGATAGTATACCCGTTTTTTGGTAAAAAAACGTTATGAAAAAAATTATTCCGGGCATTCTGGTGCAACCTTTCTTCTTCCGGACCGTAAGGTGCTGCCTTCTCATTTTCGGGATAAATTTTCTAGCAACAAAAAAGCGCCGCCAGCTGAAGCCGTAACGACGCTTTGGATTCATAATATTTTTCAGCAGATTGGCCGGGATTAATACGCTTTGCCCCAGTACACCATGGACTTGGCCGGTTTTCCGCAGCAAACACAGGTGTCGGAAATGTGTTCCTGCTCAAACGGGATGCAGCGGGAAGACACGCCAGCGACCTCTTTCAGCTTTTCCTCGCAGGCTACGTCGCCGCACCACATAGCCTTAATCAGGCCAGGCTTGTTATCGGCGGTTTCCTTCATCTCATCCAGCGTTTTAACCGTATAGGTCATATTTTCACGGCGTGCAAGCGCGGATTCGTACATTCCCTTGCAAACCAGCTCAAGCTGCTCCGCAATAGCGCTTTCCAGGTTTTCCAGCGGGACAAAAATCTTTTCGCGGTCATTGCGGCGCACCAGCACACACTGGCCCTTTTCAATATCTTTCGGGCCGATTTCCAGACGAAGCGGAACACCCTTCATCTCATATTGCGCAAACTTCCAGCCGGGGGTCTGGTCGGAATCGTCCAGCTTTACGCGGAACTGCTTTTTCAGCTGTGCCTGCAGCTCCTTCGCCTTTTCCAATACACCGGGCTTATGCTGAGCAACCGGAACAATCACAACCTGAATCGGTGCAACAGCAGGCGGAAGAACCAGTCCGTTGTTGTCTCCGTGCGTCATGATGATGCCGCCGATGATACGGGTGCTCATGCCCCAGGAAGTCTGGAATGGATGGCAGAGCGAATTGTCCCTGCCCTGGAAAGTCACGTTGAACGCCCGGGCAAAGCCGTCGCCGAAATAATGGCTGGTTCCGGACTGCAGAGCTTTGCCGTCGTGCATCATGGCTTCAATCGTATAGGTGGCTTCCGCTCCCGCAAATTTTTCCTTATCGGTTTTCCGGCCCTTAACAACCGGAATCGCCAGCTGCTTTTCGCAGAAGTCGGCGTACACGTTCAGCATGCGCTCAGTTTCGGCTTTCGCCTCTTCCGCTGTTTCATGCATGGTATGGCCTTCCTGCCAGTGGAACTCGACGGAACGCAGGAACGGACGGGTCGTCTTTTCCCAGCGCACCACGGAGCACCATTGATTGTACAGCTTTGGCAGATCACGCCAGGACTGAATCACCTTGGCGTAATGCTCGCAGAACAGGGTTTCCGAGGTTGGGCGAACACACAGTCTTTCCGTCAACTTTTCGCTGCCGCCGTGCGTAACCCAAGCAACTTCTGGCGCAAAGCCCTGCACATGATCCTTTTCTTTATTCAGCAGGCTTTCTGGAATAAAAAGCGGCATGGACACATTTTCGTGCCCCAGCTCCTTGAACTCCGCATCCAGGATCTTCTGGATATTTTCCCAGATGGCCCAACCATACGGCTCAATCACCATGCAGCCGCGTACGCTGGTGTAGTCCATCAGCTCCGCTTTCTTCACAATATCGGTGTACCACTGTGCAAAGTCTTCCTCCATGGAGGTGATGGCTTCCACCATCTTCTTCTGTTCTGCCATGTAAATTTCTCCTTGATTTCTAGGGACATTTCTGAAAACAAAAGCTCTGCCGAACCCGCCGCAGGAAATGCGGTATACGGTTCCACCCGAGCAGGAGTTTTCAAACCGCCCCGAATTATTGCAATGATCTAAAAAGCAAAAAAGGTACAGCCACCCCGCAGCCCAATCCGAGAAAGGGCGGCGGGGTTCATTTCATTCAATATGTGCTGTTCTATTTATAAGAACACGTCTGTTTATATTCTCCCCATATGTGAGCTGTACCGTACAAAAACCGCCAAAATGGCGAAGATAATTATTTTTCTTTATTGCTGCCAGTAAACCGGTTCAGAAGCACAATGACAAGATAAATCAGGAGCATTACGACAAAAATGCCGAGCATTCCCTTGCCCATCAGTTCAAAGGACTTGGTAATATCCGCATTTTTGACTTCTCCCACCACGCTGGTAAACGCGGTCAGAAAGTTCCAATTCAACAGGTTCCCCATTTACATCATCCCCCACATTCTGGCAAGATTCAAAATAATGCCGCCTGCAACCACCGAACCGATCTGGCCGGCCACATTCGCGCCGACCGCGTGCATCAGGATATGGTTCTGGTTGTCTTCCTTGAGCGCCATTTTCTGAATGACGCGTGCGGACATTGGGAACGCGGAAATTCCTGCGCCGCCAACCATTGGATTGACCTTTTTATTGTGCGGCAGGAACAAATTCAGAACTTTAGCAAACAGCACGCCGCCAATGGTATCAAAGATAAAGGCGACCAAACCAAGCACCATAACCACCAGTGTGCCGGGTTTTACAAACACATCGGCACGCATTTGGAACGCAATGGTGATGCCAAGCAGAATCGTAATGAGGTTCGCAAGCGGACCCTGTGCTGTCTGCGAAAGGGATTCCAGCTTGCCGCACTCGCGGATCAGGTTGCCAAACATCAAAAATCCGACCAGAGCGACGGAATCCGGCGCCACCAGTCCGGCAATCATCGTGACGATAATCGGGAAAAGGATCTTCGTTGTTTTGGAAACCGACTGTGGGTTATAGGGCATACGAATCATGCGCTCGTGCTTTGTGGTAACCAGTCGAATTGCCGCCGGCTGGATAATCGGCACCAGTGCCATATAGGAGTACGCGGCAACTGCAATCGGGCCGATGTAATTGCTTTTCAGCACCTGAGAGACCAGAATCGAGGTTGGGCCGTCCGCCGCGCCGATTACTCCGGTCGCCATGGCGTCTTTCAGCGGGAAGCCAAGCAGCACAGCCATGCACACGGTAAAGAAAATACCGAACTGCGCCGCGCCGCCGAACAGCAGCATGCGCGGATTGCTGAGCAGGGGGCCGAAATCGATCATTGCGCCAATGCCAATGAACAGCAGCAGCGGGAACGCTTCGGAAACAGAGATTCCTTTTTCAAACAGCCAGCGGATAATTCCGTTGTCCCCAATGACGCCGCTCAGGGGCAGGTTGACTAGAATCGCACCGAAACCCATCGGCAAAAGCAAAGCAGGTTCAAAATCCTTCTTGACCGCAAGCCAGATCAGCACCGCACCAATCAGCCACATTAAAACCATTTGCCAGGTAATTGCGGTTAATCCGGCGGTTAAAAAACTCAAACCCTCCAACGACTCACAACTCCTTTGTTTAATCTGCCAAAATTTTTGCGGATAAACTACGTAATATTATATCGGAACGCGATTCCCTTTTCAAGGGCTTGTTTCATTTCCCTGTAAAAAAACGGTTTTTCTGGTCCGCTGCTGGGGGAAAACATAAAAAATCCGCCGTGCAACGCACGGCGGTTAGCGGAATAACCACTTTATACATTTGCCTCAATGTACTTAACCAGTTCACCGACCGTCCTGATATTGTCAATTTCCTCATCGGGAATTTCGATTTCGAATTCATCTTCGATCGACATTAAAAGGTCTACCACATCCAAAGAATCCGCACCCAAATCTTCCGAGATGTTGGTATCGGGGGTAATGGAATCCTCTTCTACATCGAATTGCTCGCTGAGGATTGCCTTCACTTTTTCAAAAACCATGTTTCACCCTCCTTACTAATTAAGATATCGGCGTACGGGAAACGTTATTGTTTATGTGGACAAAAGAAACCAAATTATGATACAATTGCCACAGTAAAAACGAGATAAATCGCTCCGCCCTTTTTTGCCTAACCACATATTATTAGCAAACCCCGACTTTGTCAATATCTTTTCCATCATTTTTTATTTTCTTTCCTGTGAGGTAATCTGTTATGAATACCCAAAAGCAGAATCGGTTTGCGGTAATCGGGCATCCGATTGCCCACACTATGTCTCCGTTTATCCATTCGCGTCTATTCTCTCTAAGCGGCAAAAAAGCGCAGTACTGCGTACTGGACCTGCCATCGCCGGCGGACTGCCTGAGTGAGCTGAAGCAGCTGGATGGATTCAACATAACAATTCCCCATAAGCAGACGATTATTCCATATTTGGACGCGCTGGATCAAACCGCGTCTTTTTTTCATTCCGTCAACACGGTGAAGCAGGAAGGCGGCCGATTGACCGGCTTTAACACCGACGGAACCGGGTTCTGCAAGGCGCTTGAGGCGGCGGGCATTCCGCTGAACGGGCACACTGTCATTCTGGGTGCAGGCGGCGCCGCGCGGGCGCTTGCATTTGAAGCGGCGCTCCAGGGCGGCACAGTTACCGTTGCCGCCCGTGAACACAGCCTGGAAGCGGCACGGCGGCTCTGCTGTGACCTGGAAAAAAAAATTCCCGGGGTGCACGCAGACGCGCGAAAAATGGATCAGCTCCGCGGGCCGATCGACCTTCTGGCAAACGCGACGCCGGTCGGCATGTACCCGAACACCGGAGTAAGCCCCGTCCCGCGGGAAATCATCTCGCAGGCATCCTGCGTGTTCGACGCGGTTTACAACCCAAACGAAACCGCCTTTCTGAAACTGGCGCGGCAAAGCGGAAAAAAAGCCGTCGGCGGCATGAGCATGCTGGTCTGGCAGGCGGCCGAAGCGCATAGAATCTGGTACGGGGCCGAATTTGACCCGGAGGGGATCGCGCAGATTTGCAGTGACGCGGTCATCGAAAGGAAACGGGAGTTCGGCAATGTGATTTTATGCGGTTTTATGGGCAGCGGCAAGACCACCGTTGGAAAACTGCTGGCTCGGGAACTCAACCGGGAGTTTATCGATTTGGACCAGTGGATTGAGAAAAACGAGGGCATGACGGTAGCCGAAATTTTTGAGCGGCGCGGGGAGCCGGAATTCCGCCGTCTGGAGCGGCAGGCCGCTGAAACACTCGGGCAGAAAAGCCGTCTGGTCATTGCGGCTGGCGGCGGCACGCTGACGAACCCCAGCAACGCTGCCGCATTACGGGAAAACGGCATCATCGTCTTTCTAGATGCATCTTTGAATGCCGTGCGCGCGCGGCTTCAGGGGGACAAAACACGCCCCCTCCTCGCCGGACCAGACCGGGAAGAAGCCATGAAGCGGCTGTATACAGAACGCACGGAACTTTACCGCGCGGCGGCAGACTTCACCATTCCGGCGGACCAAAGCCCGGAGGAGACCGCCGCAGCAGTCAAAGCACTCTTCCAGAAAGAGCAGGAATAAAAACATAACAGCAAAAGCCCGCGGTTTTACAGCCGCGGGCTTTTGTAAAAATGCGTTGGTTTCCGATTTATTTATTGGATTCGGGCGGCCATTCACGCCGCCCGAATCCTTATTCTTCTATAGTTTCAAGGTCTTCCGAATAGAAACGGAACCGATCCTTGCCGCTTCGTTTCGCTGCGTACATAGCGATATCTGCCTTGTGGAACAGCTCGTGGTAATTCCTGCCGTCCCTGGGGTAAAGCGCCACCCCAACGCTGCAGGAAAACGGGCAGACAACTTTGCCGTCCGACTGGGTTCCACGGAACAGGTCGTTCAGAATTCGGGATTTCAAAGACAGAATTTTCTGGGATGGTATGTTTTTCAGGAATACCACAAATTCGTCGCCCCCGATTCTTCCTACCACATCCTCTTCCCGGAACTGCTCTTTCAGCTTAAGCGCGATTTCTTCCAGCACTTCATCCCCGTAAAGGTGGCCCAGCTTGTCATTTACGGTTTTGAAGTTATCAATATCGATGACAAAAAGTGCATGACGCTGTTCCGGGCTGCTCTCTAAAATCGCCTTGTCGATCAGCTCGGTGGTGGTCACGTGATTGTAAAGTCCGGTCAAAAGATCGCGTTCCGCCTGCTCCCGCAGACGAAGCGTTTCGCGCTTCTGTTTGTCGGTATCGGTGAAAAAGACGATGAGGCGCACGGACCCGTTACCGTCGCTCCGAACAATCGTGCCGCGCACCCGGTGCCAGCAGTAACGGCCGCATTTTGTTTTGAGACGATATTCCCCAATGTGGGTGTCCCGGCCATCGTGCAGCGCCGCGCTTAGATTGGCAAGGGCACGCGGGCGGTCCTCCTCATAAATAAAATCCGTATTTCGCAATTTTTCAAAATAATTTCCGCCATTAATTTCAAAATCAAATCGCTGCCGGAAAGATGGCGAGCAGTAAACTCGTTTTGTTTTGAGGTCGTAATCGAAAATGGGATCCGCCGCCTGTTCCATAATAATGCGGTAACGCTGCTCGCTTTCGGCCAGCTCCGATTCCGCACGCCGGATTGCCTCAAGCTGCTCCTGCTGGAGCTTTTGGCTGCGCCGTTCCTGCGTAATGTCGTTTAACACCATGCAGAAATATTCCTCCCCGCGCGCCTCCTCGGGCCGCATCAGCCCAATGCGTGCAGACACCCAAATATGGTGTCCGTCTTTTGGGTACAGCTTCAAAGTGTGGTCAGCAAAGCCGCCCTGGCGGAGCTCATCCCCCAGTGCGTCCCAGTCGGCAGCAGAAGTATCGCGCAGAACACCGCCCGTTTCGCCGCCCAACAGCGACTGAATTTCCCCGGGCTGATATTGCAGCATGCGGTAAAAACTTCGATTGGCATATGTAATTGTCAAATTTGCGTCGTGCCGGCAGCATAGGATTCCGCTCGCGAGGAAATCCGATATGGTTTCCAAGCGGACCGGAGGTGACGAGGCGTCGTGCATACTTTGGCTCCTTTACATTTTGTGAAATACGGCATAAGATATCCTGTACTCATTCTCTAGTATTATTCTAACAAAATTTGATAATATAATCAATTATTACTTGAGTTTTATCACCATTTTGGTGTAATTTGTTAATTATAAAATAATTATTAAAATTATCCCCGTTCAATATTGACAGAGAAGTCATTCTGTATTACCATTTTAAACAAGATTATTAAAGGAGTATTGCGATGAGCTTCATTGCCGCTACTGCACGATTTACAGGTTATGGTTACCCCCGCTATTTTTGGCGTGGGCTTTTCGTGCATGCAATGAAACTGACTGCAAGCTTTTACGTGTGAAAAAATCAAGCCGGATACGCCCACCTTTTGGGCACTGAAAAACGGTTGATATTTTTAGCGGAGCTGATGTCAGCTCCGCTATTTTTTTACACTTTCATGTCGAACCGCTGACGCGGTTCTGGGGAACCTACCCACAGCACAACCGAAAAATTTTTGGAGGAATGAAACATGATTATCGTACTGAAACCGGGGTGTACCACAGAACAGACCGAGGAGTTTGCCCAATCACTGGAAAACGAATACCACATTAAAGTAAACACCTGGGTAGGAACCCAGAGCACCGTACTAGGACTGATTGGGGATACTTCCGTGATTGATATTGATTCCGTCGCTGCACAGGAAATTGTGGAAAGCGTAAAGCGGGTTCAGGAGCCTTACAAAAAAGCGAATCGGAAGTTTCACCCGGACAATACCATTATTACACTTCCCAACGGGCAGAGCATCGGCGGGAACGGTCTTGCCCTGATTGCCGGGCCGTGCTCGGTAGAAAGCGAAGAACAGATCTGCGGTGTGGCGCAGCGGGTCAAGGCGGCGGGCGCACAGTTTTTGCGCGGCGGAGCCTTTAAACCGAGAACCTCGCCCTATGCGTTCCAGGGGCTGAAAGCGGAAGGACTGGAACTGCTGATGGAGGCCAAAAAGCAAACCGGGCTTCCGATTGTTACAGAACTGATGGACGTGCGCCACATCGAACTGTTTTTAAAAGACGGGGTTGACATCATCCAAGTGGGCGCACGGAACATGCAGAACTTTGAACTGCTGAAGGAACTGGGAAAAATCGACCGTCCAATTCTGCTGAAGCGCGGTCTTTCCAACACCATTGAGGAACTGCTGATGAGCGCAGAATACATTATGGCGGGCGGAAACGACAAGGTCATCCTGTGTGAACGTGGAATCCGCACATATGAAACCTACACCCGGAATACGCTCGACATTTCGGCGGTACCGATTCTGAAAAAGCTTTCCCACCTTCCGGTTGTGGTCGACCCAAGCCATGCTTCCGGCATCTCCTGGCTGGTGGAACCGCTGGCCCTCGCGGCCGTTGCGGCAGGTGCCGACGGTTTGATTATTGAAGTACACAACAACCCTTCCAAGGCCCTTTCGGACGGCGCACAGTCCCTGACACCGGATCAGTTTGACCGAGTGGCACAGCGGGTTAAGGCGGTGGCAAAAAGCTTTGGAAGAGTAGTAGATTAAAGCGTTAAAATCTGATATAATGGTTCACAACATTCAGATATATCGGCAACGTGCCGAAAAACCGAAGAGAATTTACAAAATATCAGATTGGGGGAATGCCGCGTGAAAAAAAATATCGTCATTGTGGGGCTGGGACTGATTGGAGGATCGCTCGCGAAAGCGTTCCAAAAGTATAGTGAATGCTCGGTGGTAGGAATCGACCGGGACAAATCGGTGCTGAAAGCCGCCCTGGAAATCGGTGCCATCGATAAAATCGGAACGGATGATGACATCCGCAGCGCAGATGTGCTGTATTTGTGTCTCTACCCACAGGCGGATATCGATTTTGTCACCGCGCATCTTTCCCTGATCCGTCCCGGATGCCTGGTTACGGACACCTGCGGCATCAAGTCGGCAATCTGTTCCAAGCTGCCCCAAATCGCGGCAGAAAACGGATTTTCCTTTGTGGGCGGGCACCCCATGGCGGGAAAAGAGCAAAACGGCTTTTCGGCAAGCGACGCGGACCTGTTTTTGGGCGCAAGCTACCTGATTGTCCCCTGCGGTGCCCCGGCACAGGCCGTGGACCTGCTGAAAGCGATTGCCGTGGAACTTGGGTTCGGCGGCACGGTGGTGACCACGCCGGAACACCACGACAGCATGATTGCGTTTACCAGCCAGCTCCCCCATGTGCTCGCATGCGCTTATGTGATGAGCCCGCGTTGCCCGGAGCACAACGGGTACTCCGCCGGCAGTTACCGCGACGTTTCCCGGGTAGCAAATATTAATGAAACGCTCTGGACCGAGCTGTTTATCGATAACAAAACACACCTGACGGAAGAGCTGGATACCCTAATCGGCCATATTACAGAAATTAAGGACGCGGTGGCGCGCAGCGATGCGGAAACGCTGCGTTCCCTCCTGCGGCAGGGCAGACTGGTAAAAGAAAGGCTTGGTGAATAATGGAACTGACGGTAAAAACCTCCCATCCTTATAAAATAAGGATTGAAAGCGGCTGTCTAAATCAAGTTGGCATGCACGCGGGGCAGCTGTTCCCCGCTGGCGCAAAAGCCATGATCGTTGGCGATACGAATGTTTTGCCGATTTACGGCGATGCGGTGGAACACGCGCTGACACAAAACGGATTTTCGTGCTTCCGGTTCACCTTCCCAGCCGGGGAGCAATCCAAGCGGCTGTCGGTGGTGGAACAGATTTACTGCGCGCTGGCGGACAGCCGGTTCACCCGGAGCGACTTTATTGTGGCGCTGGGCGGCGGCGTTACCGGCGACATGGCGGGCTTTGCCGCCGCTACGTTTCTGCGCGGCATCCGGTTTCTTCAAATTCCCACTTCCCTGCTAGCGCAGATTGACTCCTCCGTGGGCGGAAAAACCGGTGTGGACCTGCCGCAGGGCAAAAATCTGGTCGGCGCGTTCCACCAGCCAAGCCTGGTGCTGATCGACCCACAGACGCTTGCCACACTGCCCCCGCGCTATTTTTCTGACGGGATGGGGGAAGCGGTGAAATACGGCTGTATTAAAAGCCGCGCGCTGTTCGACCTGCTCCGCACTGCCGGGGAAAACGTGGGTTCCGACCCGGAATTTCTGGAAAAAATGATTACCGACTGCGTCGATATCAAACGAGAAGTCGTGGAACACGACGAACTGGACACCGGCGAGCGTATGCTTTTGAACTTCGGCCACACGTTCGGCCACGCGCTGGAAAAGCTGTATGACTTCCGGAAGCTGTCCCACGGGGAAGCCGTCGGCATCGGAATGGTGATGATGACCCGGCTGAGCGAAAAAGCGGGCCTGACCAAACCGGGCACTGCGGATGAGATTGCCGAGGTTCTGCAAAAGTACCAACTGCCGGTTTGTGATGAAATGGGGCTGGAAAAGATTTTTGAAGCGACCGCGGTCGATAAGAAAAGCAACGGGCATTCCCTCCGCGTAATCCTGCTGAAAGAAATCGGCAGCAGCCTGATTCAAACCTACAGCAGAGAAGAATTTTCCAAGTTCTGCGGGCTAAAGGACGGTATGTGGCATGAATGAAAACCAAACGGTCACCATACAGCCCGGCGTTCTGAACGGCAGGATTCTTCCCCCGCCCTCCAAAAGCGCCGCGCACCGCGCAATCATTTGTTCCGCTCTTGCGGGCGCAGCCGCACCGTTTTCCCAGGAAGAACCGCTGAGCGAGGACATTTTAACCACCTTGCGCGCCATGCAGGAGATCCGCGCTTACCGCGGCGGCACACTGCAAATTGACTGCGGGGAATCCGGGTCCACCCTCCGCTTCCTGATTCCGGTCGCGGCGGCGCTCGGCATCCCGGCGGAATTCACCGGCCGGGGCAGGCTGCCGGAACGCCCGATCGGCGTGTATGCCGAGTGCCTTCCAGCGCACGGCGTTTCGTGCACGACCGCCGGGGGACTTCCACTGACCATTCATGGGCAGCTGCGCCCCGGAACGTTTCCCGTTCCGGGCAACATCAGTTCCCAGTTTATTACCGGACTGCTGCTCGCCCTTCCGCTGCTGAACGGCGACAGCGAGCTGCTTTTAACTTCTCCGCTGGAAAGCGCGGGATATGTGGACATGACGTTGGAAATTCTGCACGACTTCGGCATTGCCGTGGAGCGAACGGAAAACGGCTGGCACGTTGCGGGGAACCAAACCTTCCGCACACGGGAATACCGTGTGGAGCGTGATTGGTCCCAGGCCGCGTTTTTCCTCGCAGCGGGCGCGCTGGGCGGCTCTATCACGCTGGAGGGACTGAACCCTGCTTCCGCACAAGGAGATCGCGCGGCGGAAACGCTTTTCCATGCGTTCGGGGCAAATGTACACTGGGAGGGAACGCTTCTTTCCGTTTCCCCGGGGAATCTGCACGGCGTCGAAATCGACGCGGCGCAGATTCCGGACTTAGTTCCCGCGCTGGCAGCCACCGCAGCGTTGTGCGGGGGAACAACCCGCATTTACAACGCGCGGCGCCTGCGCATCAAGGAAAGCGACCGGCTCGCCGCCATGGCGGACGGACTGAACCGGCTGGGCGGCAGGGTTACGGAACTGCCGGACGGCCTGCTGATTGAGGGCGTGCCGCGTCTGCGCGGCGGTTCGGCACTGGGGTATAACGACCACCGCGTGGTAATGGCACTCTCCATAGCGGCATTGAACGCTGACGCGCCCGTGACGATTACCGACGCGCAGAGCATTCGAAAAAGTTACCCGTCATTTTTTCAGGATTTTCAAGCATTAGGAGGGAAAGCCAATGTCATCCACATGGGGGAATAAGATTAAAATATCGATTTTCGGGGAAAGCCATGGAAAAGCGATTGGCGTAGTGCTGGACGGCCTGCCTGCAGGGGAACCCATTGATTTTGACGCCGTCGCACTGCAAATGGCTCGGCGCGCCCCGGGCCGGGACCGCTCCAGCACGCCGCGCAGGGAAGCCGACCTTCCCACCGTTTTAAGCGGTATGCTAAACGGAAAAACTACCGGGGCGCCGCTCTGCGCCATCATCGAAAATACCAGCACCAAGTCCGGCGACTATGGAAACCTCGATATTGTGCCAAGGCCCGGTCACTCCGACTACCCCGCGTTTGTCCGCTATGAAGGGTACAACGATGTCCGCGGTGGGGGGCATTTTTCCGGACGGCTGACCGCCCCGCTTGTGTTTGCCGGCGCCGTATGCCGCCAGATTTTGGAACGGCGGGGCATTCTCATCGGCGCGCACGTTGCTTCCATTTCTACGGTTCAGGACGACGCCTTTGACCCGGTGCAGATTCCGGAAGAGCTGATTCGCCGTTTGTCTTCGGTTTACTTTCCCGTCCTGCGTGCCGGGGCAGAAGCTGAAATGCGGCAAGTCATAGAGCAGGCGCGCCTTGCGCTCGACAGCGTGGGCGGCGTGGTGGAATGTGCCGTCATCGGCCTGCCCGCCGGAATCGGCGGGCCGCTGTTCGGCGGAATCGAGCCGATGCTTGCCTCCATGCTGTTCGGTATTCCGGCGTGCAAGGGCGTGGAGTTCGGCGCCGGGTTCGGCGCGGCGCAGCTGCACGGCAGCGAAAACAATGACCCGTATGAAATCACGGAATATGGCGAGATCCACACTAAGACAAACCACGCGGGTGGAATTCTGGGCGGAATTTCCACCGGTATGCCGGTCGTGTTCCGCGCCGCGTTCAAGCCGACCTCATCCATCGGCCGCGAACAGGACAGCGTGAATTTGCAGACAGGCAAAAACACCAAGCTGAATGTACATGGCCGCCACGACCCCTGCATTGTTCCGCGCGCCGTTCCAGTGGTGGAAGCCGCCGCTGCGATAGCGCTGCTAGATATGGTACTATAGGGTTGCTTTCCAATAAAAGTGTTCCCATTGTCAAAAAGGCGGGACTGATTTTCGTCCCGCCGGAACCCCGTTGGCAAACGAATCCATAATAATCTGAATATAAATAATTTAAAACTGAGGGATGCATAAAATGACGCTGGATGAAATTCGAACGGAAATTGATTCCATTGACGAGCAGTTGCTGCCTCTCCTGATTAAGCGCATGAAGTGTGCGGAACAGGTTGCCGAAATCAAACGGCAGGGCGGCCTTCCCGTTTACGACCCGGAACGTGAACAAGAAATACTGAACCGCACGGAAAAAGACGCCGGAAAATACGGGAACGAAGCGCGCATTCTTTACTCCACACTGATGGATTTGAGCAGGGCGCGCCAGCACGCGCTGCTTGGCACCGGAAATGTGCTTCGCAGCCAGATTGCAGCGGCAGACCCCGCACTAGAGAAGTGTGACACAATTGCCTGCCTGGGTGAAATTGGTTCGTTTTCTCACGAAGCGGCCATGGAACTTTATCCCGACGCAAACCCTCTTTTCTTTGAACATTTCAGCGGAATATTCGCCGCGGTAGAAAGCGGCGACGCCGACATTGGCATTGTCCCCGTGGAAAACTCTTCCGCCGGTTCGGTCAGCGAAGTTTATGACCTGATTCTAAAATACCGTTTTTACATTGCCGCGGCCATCACGCTCCGGGTGCATGACTGCCTTGCCTGCACACAGGGAAGCAACCCCGAAGAGATTAAAACTGTGTATTCACATCCGCAAGCGCTGGCACAGTGCTCCCAATATATTGAGATGCATCACTTAAACCCGGTAAAATTCAGCAGCACCGCGCGCGCCGCTCAGATGGTTGCCCAATGGAACGAACCCGGTATTGCCGCCGTCTGCTCCGAACAAGCGGCAGCCCAATACGGCCTGCGGGTTCTGGAGCGGGATATTCAGAACAGCGCCAACAACTGCACCCGCTTCATCGTCATCAGCCGCAGGATGGTGATTCCGAAATCCGCGGGGAAAATCAGCCTGTGCTTTTCCCTGCCGCATCAGACCGGCTCGCTCTACAAGATTCTTTCCCGCTTTGCGGTGGCGGGCCTGAACCTGACCAAAATTGAAAGCCGCCCGATCGCCAACCGGACCTTTGAATACGACTTTTATCTGGACTTTACTGGTAATATTCGGGAAGAGCCCACACAAAACCTGATTTTATCGCTTTACGATGAACTGCCGCGCTTTTCTTTTCTGGGGAATTATGTGGAATATGAATCCAACTTATAACACCGGCTGAAAAGCACCGGCTTGCGGAAAACAAATGTCCGCAGGCTGGTGCTTTTTTATTTTCGTTTGCAGTAAGGCGGTCTTTTCTTCGTACTGTGGTGTTCCATGCATTCGGTGCACTTTCCATGACGCGGGCATTTCACACGCTTACAAGGGCATTGTGTAGTTCCGCTTTCGAGCAGGAGGGGCTCTTGTGCCTGCGGGCTGTAAACCTCAATGTCGTTGCCTTCGGAATCCGTAAATTCAAATACAAGGTTATCACCGATCTGTTTCAGCGGAAAAACTATCGGTCTTCCCATTTCGATGACCTTTTTCCGGACAGCTTCGATATTGTTCGTTTCAAAGCTGGGCAGGCAGTTGTCGCCCCATACGGCGGTTTCGCCCATCAAATCCGGCTGAAACAGGCAGTACCGGAATCCCCCAATGGAAAAAACCGAAAACACAGGGTCGTGTGTATCTGCCTTCTGCCCCAAAAATTCCTCGTAAAAGCGGACAGCACGCTCCATGTCCTTAACACAGATATAGAGCGAATGAATGGAAATTTGATAATCCATAAAATACCACCCTTTAAATTCACAGCTTTCGCAACGCCGATCAATATGCTCTCCATTGCGAACGACGGTGAAATGATGAGATTCCCGCATCTCCTAACAATATACAACCGTATACATATGATCGCACAAGAAACAGGACAACGTTTTATCTTATTTATCGCTATTTTTTCAGCTTTGCGGCAAGGGCCACCCAGCCGCGTTCGGTTTTGCGGTCAAAAACCTCGAATTTGCCTTCCAGTGCGCGCAGTACGTCTGCTTCACGGGTGTCAATAATTCCGCTCATCAGGTACACGGAATCCGGGAACAGGAACTGCTCGATGTCTTCCGTGAGTTTCACAATCACATCCGCCACAATGTTCGCAACCACTACGTGGAACCTGCCGTTGACCTTTTCGGTCAGGTCCCCGCAAATTCCGGTAAAGCGTTCCTGAACCTGGTTGCGCTCCGCATTCTGTACGGCGGTCTTTACCGCGAGCGGGTCAATGTCCACCCCAACGGCGTTGTGCGCCCCCAGCAGCAGGGCGGCTACGGAAAGGATGCCGCTTCCGCAGCCCACATCCAGCACATCCATGCCGGGCTGAATGGTTTTTTCCAGCAGTTCCATGCAAAGCCGGGTTGTTTCGTGCGTGCCTGTGCCGAACGCAAGGCCAGGTTCCAGATTCAGCACCACGCGGTCGTCGGCCTCATACTCCTCTTCCCAAGTGGGGCGGATGAGCAGCTTTTCCCCCACCGGAATCGGCTTAAAGTACTTTTTCCAGTTGTTAATCCAGTCCTCTTCCACGCAGTTTGCGGTGGTAATGGTGTGGCGGATTCCTTCTGCGTTATACCGTTCGCTCAAAAACGCAATGGCCTCTGCCGGGCTTTCCTCCGGGCTGATGTAGACATGCACCATCGCCTTGGTGCGGTCCTTTTTCAGAAGCTCTTCGTCAATCAGGTCAATGTGTGCGATTTCCTTCGCTTCTTCCTCCAAGTGGGAATAGTCCTCAATATAAATCCCGTACGGTACCACCATCTGTGCAATATCGCTCGCGCGGTCGATTTCTGCGGCGTCCACCGTTACGGTTACTTCCGTCCAATCCATTAATTGTCCATCCTTTCGTCGCTGACCGGAACGTTCCGCCCGGTTTTTTGATGCGAACTCTATTATAATGCAAATCCTTTCAAATTTATAGACTTATTTCAACCCTTACGCGAATACATTTGACTATAAAGGTTTAAAGGTGTATGTCAAATGAAAAATCGCGTATTTTTTTACAACGCTGTTATCCTTACCGTCAGTTCGGTTATCATTCGCCTGTTCAACATCTGGTTCCGCACCCTGATCAGCGGCCTGATCGGTGCGAGCGGCATGGGGCTGTACCAGCTCATTTTTTCCATTTTTGCGCTCGGCATTATTTTGTGCACCTCCGGCATTGGGTTTGCGGTCACACGGCTGGTCGCGGAGGGGCATGGAACCCGCCACGCCGTGCGGCTATGCCTTGGATGCGCGCTTTCCCTCAGTCTTGCGGCAAGTGCGGTTCTTTTTTTCGGCGCAGATTTCATCGCCGCAAAATGGATAAACAGCCCGCCGGCAGCCTACCCCATCCGCCTGCTGATGCCGGGTCTGCCGTTTATTTCCGTATGCGCCTGCCTGCGCGGGTATTTTATCGCCATCCGCAATACGGTGGTACCGGTTTGCGGCGATTTTCTGGAGCAATCCGCAACCATCGGTGCAACCCTGATTCTGCTGAAGCTGGTCAGCCCGATGGAAGCGCTCATGCTCGGTTCCACGCTTGGGGAAGTAATCTCTTTCCTTTATATGGTCCTGCTGTACCGCATCTTCATCCGCAGAAAGAATTTCCCGAAGCGAAAGGCCGAACCGGTCTTTGGGCGCATTATCCACATTGCGGCACCCGTACTGGGCGGAACTTTCCTGCGGGGACTGTTCGGAAGTGTGGAAAATATTTTAATTCCGAGGGGGCTGCGGAAAAATGGTTCCGACGCCCAATCCTCCCTCGCACAGTACGGTGTAATGCAGGGCATGGTCATGCCCATTCTGCTTTTCCCCTCGGCTTTCCTCAGCTCGCTGGCCGTGCTGTTGGTACCGGAAATGGCCGAGGCAAACGCCGCTGGAAACCAGAAAACCATTCAGCGGGCCGCCGCCCGCTCCATCCGTTTTACGCTGGCATTTTCCTTCTTTGTAACAACGCTGCTGATTGTATTTGCCGACGACCTTGGCATGGCGTTTTACCACAACACGCAGGCGGGCACGCTTCTGCGGGTAATGGCCCCCATTGTTCCGCTGATGTACCTTGACAGTGTGGTGGACGGCATGCTGAAAGGGCTGGACCAGCAGTTCTATTCCATGACCTATAACTTTACCGATTCTATTATGCGCGTGCTGCTGGTTGCAACCACCATTCCTGCCGCCGGTATGAAAGCGTACATTGCCATTCTGTTTTTAAGCGAGATTTTCAACGCATCGCTCAGCATCAACCGCCTGCTGAAAGTTACCTCGCTGGAAGTGGATATTACCGGCTGGATTCTCACCCCTGCGGTCGCCGCGGCACTGCTTTATTACGTACTGATTCTGGCGCGCCGGATTTTATTTTCGGGGGTTTGACAAACCGTTTTAAACCGATTAAACTATAACCATTCTACCATTGCTTTCTGTCGGATCAAGCTGATTTCTACCTTAACGAACGGAGGGGTTGAATGGAGAATATTTGGGTTCTGTTTTTTCTGTTTTCCGTTTACAGCTTTATCGGTTGGCTGACGGAAAGCATTGTCTGTTCGATTCCAGAACATAAATTTATCAATCGCGGATTTCTGAACGGCCCATTCTGCCCGATTTATGGAGCAGGCGGTATTCTTGTTACCGTCACGCTGATGCCGTTCCAAAATCATTTGATTCTGCTTTATACAGCCAGCGTATTCATTACCACACTGGTGGAATACCTGACGGGTGCCATTCTGGAAAAGCTTTTCCACACGAAATACTGGGACTACAGCCACCGCAGATGCAATCTTCATGGGCGCATCTGTCTGGGGAATTCACTTGCGTTCGGGGTCATGTGCGTGGTCGGTGTTCGGTGCGTGTACCCTGCGCTGGTGAGTCTGCTGGACTACATCCCGCAAAATGGGCTGATGACAATTGATGCCGTTCTGGCGGTCTATTTCCTGTTTGACACCGCGATTACCGTCAACGCGGTATATCAGCTGAACGGAAAGTTGGACGAGCTGCAGCAGATTCTAAACGAAATCAAGCAGCGCGCCTCCCTGAACGAACTGCGCCAGCGCGCTTCTTTGGCGAAAGAGGAAACCGTGGAAAGCATTCGCCTTGCGTTTTCCGGGCTGTTGGATGAAGACGCAAAGTCCCGCTTTACGGCCCTATTTGAACAGATGGATAAACTGGAGAGCACCAGCAAGCGGATTCAGCGCCGCCTGCTTGATGCATTCCCGACGATGACCTCCATTCAGAACAACGAGTCCTTACAGCGTTTAAAACGATCAATTACCGAACGGGCACAGCGAATCACGCGCCGGTAAATCTTGAATCCTGCAAACATAAAAAGAGGAATCAGGAAAGGCGCTGCAAAATGAATCCAGGTTCATTTTGCAGCGCCTTTCTGTTTCATTGTCCGTTGTGGCCCCACTGGCAGCGGCATTCTCCACGGACTTTTCGAGCGGCAGCACAGGGAAAGCGCCGGCCGTTTTAAAGAACCGCAGTTACCTCGACTTCAACCAGCGCATTTTTCGGCAGCTGTTTTACAGCCACACAGGAACGGGCTGGCTTTCCGGTAAAATACTTCTCATATACGGCGTTGAACGCCGCAAAATCAGCTATTTCTGCCAAGAAACAGGTCGTTTTTACCACATGGCTGTAATCCGTTCCCGCCGCCGACAGAATCGCCCCAACGTTCTTCATCACCTGCTCCGCCTGAGCCGTAATATCCCCTTCGGCGATTTCGCCCGTTGCCGGGATAATCGGAATCTGTCCGCTAGCAAAAACCATACCGTTTGCAACAATTGCCTGAGAATACGGCCCGATTGCGGCGGGCGCATCCTTCGTGGAAATCACCTGAAACATAACAAACCCTTCCTTTATCATAAAAATAAATTTTATGGATTTAAAATCGTGTATCCCGCGCCAGTGATAGCCTCCCGAATCTGCTGCACATGCTGCCAATCCCTGGTTTCCATGCGAATGCGCAGCGTGCAGGCGTTAATGCCCGTGTTTTCGCCCCCGCGTTCGTGGTGCACGCTTACCACGTTCGCGCCAAGGTCGGCAATCAGTGCGGAAACTTCCTTTAGCTGACCGGGTTTATCGATCATTTCAATGGTCAAGTCGCTGGAACGCCCAGCCTTCAGCAGGCCGCGGTTAATTACCTTGGAAAGGATAGTCACGTCGATGTTGCCGCCGGAAAGCAGACAGACCACCTTTTTGCCCTTTACATCCACCTTGTTGAACATGGCCGCCGCCACGGATACTGCGCCCGCGCCCTCTGCGATCATCTTATGTTTTTCAATCAGCGTAAGAATGGCAGTGGAAATTTCATCGTCCGTTACCGTTACGATTTTATCCACATATTTGCTGCAAAGCTCGTAGGTCAGGTCGCCGGGGCACTTAACGGCAATGCCGTCCGCAAAGGTAGAAACATTCTGCAGCGCTTCCACCTTGTGCTTTTCCAGCGCCTGCGCCATGCTCGGCGCGCCACAGGCCTGAACGCCGTACACCTTGCAGTTCGGGTTCAGCGACTTTACCGCAAAGGCCACGCCAGCAATCAGTCCGCCGCCGCCCACGGGGACAATCACCGCGTCTACTTCCGGGAGCTGATTGAGAATTTCCAACCCGATTGTACCCTGACCCGCAATGACATCCGGGTCATTGAAGGGGTGAATAAAGGTTGCGCCGCTTTCCTTTTGAAGTTCGCACGCCTTCTGGAACGCGTCGTCGTAAACGCCCTGAACCAGGCACACCTCCGCCCCGTAGCTTTTGGTGGCCTCTACCTTTGAAATTGGTGCGCTGTCAGGAATACAGATAAGCGAACGGATTTTGTTTTTTGCTGCCGCCAGCGCCACCCCCTGCGCGTGGTTGCCGGCGGAACAGGCGATGACGCCTTTTTTCTTTTCTTCATCGGAAAGCTGTGAAATTTTATAGTACGCACCGCGCACCTTAAAGGAACCGGTAATCTGCAGGTTTTCTGTTTTTAGGTAAATCTGGCTTTCCGGGTTGATCAGCGGTGCGCTGATTAAATCCGTAGTGCGAATGACATTCTTCAAAACAAAAGCGGCGTGATACACTTTATCCAGTGTCAGCATTTTTTATTCCCCCATCAGTCAGTTTGATTTGCTCCCCACTGATTCGGCGCGAAGGCTGCCGGGTGTTTTCCGGCAAGGGGCGGAGCTCAGCGGTTGAAATGGTCGGTTCTATTTCATCATTGCCATGGTTCCGGTTCGCAAAATTTTCACCACATGGTACGGATTATACAGCTCAATAAACGAGTTGATGGATGCCGCGTCGCCGGTCAACTCCAATATCATGGAATCCGGTTCCACGTTCAGAATATTTGCATGAAACACGTTAGCGATTTCTACCAGCTTTTCACTGTTCTGCAGGGTGCGTTCCACCTTCATCAAAAGATGCTCCCGCACAACGGCTCGGTCACGGTCCAAAACGCTTACGTCTTCCACGTCCTCCAGCTTGCTAAGCTGTTTATCCACCTGACGCACAATGCGGTCATCCCCCAGAACCACAATCAAAATTCGGGAATATTCGGCATTTTCCGTCTGCGCGGCAACAATGCTCAGAATATTGTAGCAGCGGCGGCTGAATAGCCCCGAAATGCGCAGCAGCACGCCCGGATTGTTGCGAGCCAGCACGGACAGGATATATTCTTTTTCTCCAGTTTGGTTGCTCATCACGGAACCTCCTCACATTTCCAGAATCGGTTTTTCAACGCAGCCGCCCGCGGGAACCATGGGCAGCACGTTCAGGTCGGGGTCGATATAGCAGTTAATCAGCACCGGTTCGTTCAGGGCGAGTGCCTGTTTCAGCACCGGTTCAATGTCGCTCTTGGTACGAATAGTGAGCGCCTTTACGCCAAAAGCCCGGGCAAGCATTTCGTAGTCGGTAGCGCGGTCCAAGTCCGTCTGGGAAAAACGGCTTTCATAAAACAGCTTTTGCCACTGGCGCACCATGCCGAGCACGGTATTGTTGACCACCAGCTCAATAACGGGAATCCGGTACTGCGCCGCAGTTGAAAGCTCGTTGCAGTTCATGTGGAAGCTGCCGTCCCCCGCGATATTCACCACCCGTTTATCAGGGTTGGCCACCTGCGCACCCAGCGCCGCGCCAAGGCCGAAGCCCATGGTGCCGAGTCCCCCGGAACTAATAAACTGGCGCGGATGGCGGAAGCGGTAAAACTGGGCGGCCCACATCTGGTGTTGGCCGACCTCCGTCGCAATAATCGCTTCGGAACCGGTCAGGCGGTCCAGCGTTTCCATCAATTCCTTCGGGGTCACCGCCTCGTCGGAAGGCGCCTTTTGCTCCAACGGATAAAGTGCTTTCCAGCCCTGAATCATGCCCATCCATTCGCTATGGCGGACTGGGGTCAGCTGCTCGTTCAGGCAGGTAAGGACTTCCTTTGCATCCCCATGCAGCCTTAAATCCACGTCGATATTTTTATTGAATTCCGCTGCGTCAATGTCGATTTGCAGAATTGGGCAATGCTGCGCGAACAAACCGGCATTGCACAACACGCGGTCGGAAAAGCGCGTGCCGACGGCAATCAGCAAGTCGCAGTTTTTAATGGCCAAGGCGGACGTATTGGTTCCGTGCATGCCCAGCATGCCGATATAGCGGGCATCCGTCTGGTCGTAGCCGCCCTGGCACATCAGCGAGCAGGAAACCGGGGCGTCGATGCGCTCGGCAAAGTCTTTCAGTGCGTCATTTGCCCCGGACGCCACCACGCCGCCGCCCGCATAGAGGAACGGCCGCTCGCTTTTCCGAATCATTTCCAATGCCTGCTCCAGCCGCTCCGGTTTGGGCAGGGCAGTTTTCGGCAGTGCAAGCGGTTCAGAACGGGTGTATTCGCACCGTTTCGCCGTCAGGTCCTTGGGGATATCCACCAGTACCGGGCCCTTGCGCCCGGTATTGGCAATGCGGAATGCCCGGCGGATGGTATCGGCAAGGTTATCCACGTCTTTGACCAAAAAGTTATGTTTGGTTACCGGCATGGTAATTCCGGTAATATCAACTTCCTGGAAACTGTCCAGCCCCAAAAGATCGCTGCTTACGTTTCCGGTAATCGCCACCATCGGAACGGAATCCATGTAAGCGGTGGCAATGCCCGTTACCAGATTCGTTGCGCCGGGTCCGCTGGTTGCGATGCAGACGCCCGTTTTCCCACTGGAGCGGGCGTACCCGTCGGCGGCATGTGCCGCGCCCTGCTCATGCGCGGTACGGATGTGGCGGATTTTGTCCCGGTACTCATAAAGGGCATCGTAAATATTCAGCACGGCACCGCCCGGGTAGCCGAACACCGTATCCACGCCCTGTTCGAGCAGACATTCCATGACAATCTGCGCTCCTGTCAAAAGCATTTCCTTATCCTCCTAATTCTATTTAAAATTTCCGGCCAAACAGCCGATGCATCGAAAACAAAAAAGCCTTCGCCTCTAAACATAGAGGCGAAGGCTATCAGCTTCGCGGTACCACTCTAATTCACCGCCGCAGCGGCATCTCTGTATGCATCCAACAATGCACTCTTTGATAACGGGAAGAACCCGAGCGAGCCTACTAGTTACCGTTCAGCCGCCTGCTCCGGGGTGATCTCCTGCAAACTCCGTACCGCCTCGCACCTGCCGGCGGCTCTCTGAAAACGGGACATCCGCATTCCGTCCCCATCTGCGCATTTCACTTATCCTATTAATATATAGAATATTCAATTTCTTTAGCGTTGTCAAGCATTAAATAAAATTTATATTTTATGCTTCTTTTACCCAATAGGCGCTTCCGTCGGGCTTGCGGTCCAGATAACCCGCTTCAATCAGGCCGCGGCGCAGGGTGGAAAAATCCTCCGGATAAATCTGCTTGAGGATTCCGTTGACCTCCATCTCCGTATAGGTTTTCCCCGCCTCAAACTGACCAGCGATTTTTTTGATAATGATCGCTTTTTTCTTGGCCTTGGAAGAAAATACCTTCAATTTCAGCGGGTCAAGCGAGCTGAAGCAGTTCTTCAAAATTTTCTCTTCCTCTTCCGGTGTTACTGAAAAATCATCCATTCCTTGTAACCGTCCCTTCCCTGTCCTGTTGTATGACAGGAGATATTTGTTTCGATTTTACCATTCTCATCCAAAAAGTCAAGTTACGGCCGTTAGGAAAGAATCTCCCCCAGATGATCCAGAAGGAAACGCTGTGCCGTACTGTCGTACAAATTGATGCGGTACACTTCCCCGGATTCGCTTTCCCGCTCCTCGGTAAGAATCCCGATTTTCCGGCCGGAATCGGAGGCCACGCGCATTTTGCCGCCCGCTGTGTGCTGCTCCATTAGATAACCCTGCCGCAGCAGCCAGTTGGTCACCCGAACGGCGGAAACTTTGTACGCGCCGCCCGTTACGGAAGCGATTTTTTTCGTTAGAAAGCTGACCGGAACCGGTTCGTCGAGGAAAATGAGCTGTTCTTTCTGTTCTTCGCTCAGCTGGAACTTCTCTTCCTCTGGAATTGCGGCCGGTGCCGGATTGGGAGCCTCTTCCTCTGCTATCGCGGCAAGAAAACGCTCCCCATAGCGCGCCGCCTTTTCCGCGCCAACGCCGCTGACCTCCATCAATTCCTGCCGGGTGCGCGGCAGGCGTGCGCACATGCCGCGCAGCGTCGCGTCCGAAAACACCACGTAAGCGGGAACGCCCTGCGCCCCCGCGATTTTGGCACGCAGTTTTTTCAGCCGCTCGAACAGGCGGGTGTCCACCGGCCCCTGCGGGGCTGCTGCCTTGCTCTTTTTCAGCGCAGGCTGTGTTTCTTTTGGCAGACGCATCCGCAGCGTTTCGCCGCGGCGCAGAATTTCTTCCGCCTTTCCGGTCAAGCCCAGCACCCGGTACTCATCCTGAGAAGTAGACACATATTCATTCCCCTCCAAATAACGGAGCTCGGCACGGATTTGCTGTTCCGTACGGCGGCTCAGGCTGCCGTAAACGGGCAGGGCGTCCAGCCCATACCGGTAAATGCGGTCGTTTCCCCCGCCGCGCAGAATTTCCGTAAGCATCGCCGCGCCAAACCGTTCACCCGACTGCTGAATGCAAGCCAGAATTTTCCGCGCATCCTCCGTAATATCCGTTTCCTCCGTGTCTGCGCAGCAGCTGCCGCAGTTGCCGCAGTACCCCGGCGCGGATTCCCCGAAGTACCGCAGGATGTAAGCGCGCAGGCAGTCGTCGGTAAAGCAGTAAAACGTCATTTTTTTCAGCCGTTCCTCGTCGCGCTGCAAAATCAGCGCACGGGTCGCTTCGTCCAGCTCTTCGTTATCCCGACCGTTTTGCAGCATAAATTGGTTGATTCGCACATCCTGCCCGCTGTAAAACAGAGTGCATCGTGCGGGCTCACCGTCACGTCCAGCGCGCCCCGCCTCTTGATAATAGCTTTCCATATCCTTCGGCATATTGTAATGGATGACAAAAGACACGTTAGATTTGTCAATGCCCATTCCGAACGCGTTGGTCACCACCATGACGGAAACGCGGTCAAAAAGGAAGTCCTCCTGGCTTTCACGGCGCTCCCGGTCGCTCAGCCCGGCGTGATAACGGGCAGCGGGGATGCCCTCCGCGTTCAGGCGGTCGCACACTTCTTCCACCGTTTTGCGCGTGGAACAGTACACAATTCCGCACTGCTCCCGCGCTTCATTCAGTAATTTCAGCAGCGCCGAAAACTTATCCCGTGGCTTCTGCACCTCAAAATACAGGTTGCTGCGGTCAAATCCGGTAGAAACCTGAACCGGGTCGCGCAAATTCAACAGACGCACCACATCGCTGCGCACTTGCTCGGTCGCAGTGGCGGTGAACGCGCCCATCACCGGGCGCACGGGAAGCCCGTCCGTAAACTCACGTATTTTCAAATAACTCGGGCGGAAATCCTGCCCCCACTGGGAAACGCAGTGCGCCTCGTCCACAGCAATCATGGCCAGCTTCACATGCCGGGCAAACTCCTGAAATTCTTCCGTCAGCAAACGTTCCGGCGCAACATAAATAATTTTGTAGGTGTATTCCCGCGCACGCTCCAGCGCCAGCCGGTACTGCCCTTGTGTAAGGGAGCTGTTCAGATAAGCTGCCCGTATTCCCGCCTGGTTCAGCGAATACACCTGATCTTTCATTAAGGAAATCAGCGGGGAAATCACCAGCGTAATGCCCTCCAGCATCAGCGCCGGAAGCTGAAAGCACAGCGATTTTCCCGCGCCCGTCGGCATCACCCCAAATACATCCCGGCCGGAAAGAAGTCCATCCACCAGCGTTTCCTGTCCGTTTCGAAAAGAGTCATAGCCGAAATACTGCTTCAGCGCGCCGAGTTTGTCCAAAATGCGTCCTCCATGTTTCTATTAATAATGACTACCAATTACAATCGCTTTCTCCTTTCGAAACAAGAAACCGCAGCGGTTGAAATTTCTTGGCAAGCGGTTCCAACGGAGAAAAAGAGTTGCCGGTTTTATGTATGATGTATTATAACATATTCCGCCCCAAAAGTCCCTTTGCAGAAAAACAACCCGTGAAGATTCACGGGCTGTTTTTCTGTACCCCATATGGGCTCACATGGATTTTGCCTTCTGTGTGCAGGCTTTCATCGCTTCGATCACGCTGCTGCGGAAGCCTTTCGCTTCCAGTACGCGCACTGCCTCAATCGTGGTACCCCCGGGGGAACAGACCATATCCTTCAGCTCACCCGGATGTTTTCCGGATTCCAACACCATCTTCGCGCTTCCCAGCACGGCCTGCGCCGCGAACTCATATGCCTGCTTCCGGGGCATTCCGTCCGCCACAGCGGCATCGGCCATGGCTTCGATGAATAAGAAAACATACGCCGGGGAACTGCCGCTTACCGAAACCACCACATCCATCAGGTGCTCCGGAATCACCTCGGTGCGGCCAAACCCGCGCAGAAGCCGGCAGACTTCCTCCAGTTCCTTAGCGGTAACGGATTCGTTAGCGCAAACCGCGGTAATGCCTTCCCCCACCAAGGCTGGGGTGTTCGGCATGGTGCGCACCAGTTTGACCGGTTTGCCAAACGTTTCCGCAAGCCAGTTCAGCGTTTTGCCTGGCGCAATGGTAACGATGACCTGCTCCGGCCGCACCGTTTCCGCCACTTCGCGAATAACGGTTTCATAAACCTGCGGCTTTACGGCAAGAACTACAATTTCCGCCTGCCGAACCACTTCCCGGTTATCCTGCGCAGTCTTTATGCCAAGCTCCCGCTGTGCGCGTTCCAGCGGGGCACGACCCAAATTGGATGCAATAATTTTCTCCGCGCTAAGAACCTGATTTTTTATGATGCCGCCCATCATGGCGCACGCCATGTTGCCGCATCCGATAAACCCCAGTTTCATGCTGTGGATGCTCCTTTGTTTCCGGTCGTCCACGGACGAACACAGGACGGCGGGATAGATTGATAAGAAATGCCATTGTGGTAACCATATGATAACTGACTGAGAGCAATCTGTCAATGTAATGCGCGAAAGTATGGAGTCATAAAAGTTCTCGTTGACAATAAAATGCAATCGTGCTATATTTGTTTAGAATTCTAACTTTTCTATATCTAAGTATTTTCAATTTTCACGGAAAGGCGGTGTCCCGTTTGTGAAAAACAAAAGCGAAGATTTGACTTCCTTTAAAGACAGCAACTCGTTCCTTCTGGCGGGAATTGCCCACCACCTGGCACTATACCGGAACCGGCTGTACGAACCGCATGGAATCACGGGAAAACAGGCTGCCATTCTCACTTTCTTGTGCTTCAACAAAGGGAAAGAAATCACACAGCACGATATTGAGGAGGAATTCAACCTTCGCCCATCCACCATCAATAGTGCGCTAAACTACCTGGAAGCAGGCGGATTTATTTTAAGAACCACCAGCAAAACGGATGCAAGGGCCAAAATCGTTACCGAAACACAGAAGGCCCACAACCTTTTCGAAGTGATTCTGAACGAAAGAAAGATGGAGGAAAAACTAATCATCCAGGGTTTTTCTTCCGCAGAGCAGGTTCAGCTGCACGACTTTCTTCATCGAGTGATCAACAACATCATAGAAGCAAGGGATGGTAATTCTTGATAAACCTATCTTTCAAGCAGAAGGTTCTGCCACTTTCCTTGAAAAACAAAACGGAAATCCAACTTACGGACAGCCCGTTTGAAACCTCCGACTGGCAGAGAAAGGATGGTCACAATATATGATTAAAAGACTGCTCAGCTATGTTGGCGAATACAGGAAATACGCGATTTTGACGCCGCTCTTTATGATTGGCGAAGTCGTGATGGAAGTCCTGATTCCCCTGGTCATGGCTCAAATTATTGACAACGGCATTCAGGGAACCGGCGGCATGAACTACACCCTGAAAATGGGTGCGATTATGGTGATGCTCGCGTTTATTTCCCTCTTTTTTGGCGCAGCAGGCGGCCGGGCCGGCGCCGTGGCGGCGATGGGATTCGCCAAAAACCTGCGCAACAGCCTGTTTGACAAAGTACAGGATTTTTCCTTTTCCAACATCGACAAATTCTCCACCGGCTCGCTTGTCACCCGGCTGACCACGGACGTGACCAATACACAGAACGCCTTTATGATGATCCTGCGCGTCGGCTTCCGCGCGCCGACCATGCTAATCGGCGCAACCATTATGGCGGTGCGTGTCAATGCGCGGCTTTCCCTGGTATTCCTTGTGGCGATTCCGATTTTGGGCGGCGCACTGTATTTCATTATCAGCAAGGCGCACCCGCGTTTTCTGGAAATGCTGAAGCGCTACGACACGATGAACACCGTGGTGCAGGAAAACCTGATTGGAATTCGCGTGGTAAAAGCGTTTGTGCGCGAGGACCACGAAGATAAAAAGTTCCGCGACCATGCAGACTCGGTGCGCAAAGCCCAGTTCTTCGCGGAAAAGCTCGTCATTATGAACGTGCCGGTTATGCAGCTGTGCATGTACGGTTCCATTCTGGCAGTGCTTTGGTTCGGCGGCAATATGGTGCTGAACCGTTCGTTTGAAATCGGCGAGCTGTCCAGCTTCCTCAGCTATATTGCCCAGATTTTAATGTCGCTGATGATGCTTTCGATGATCTTTATCATCTCGATCATTTCCTACGCCTCCGTTCAGAGAATTATGGAGGTCCTAGACGAAACCCCGAACATTCAGGATGCCGCAGGGGAAACAGAGCTTCACCTGGAAGACGGCTCCATTGAATTCCGCGATGTATCTTTCAGCTACGCAAACGACCCGGAAAACCTGACGCTGTCGCACATCAATCTTTCCATCGCCTCCGGACAGACTATCGGCATCATCGGCGGAACCGGTTCAGCAAAGACGTCGCTGGTGCAGCTGATTCCACGGCTTTATGATGTCCTGGACGGGCAGCTGATCGTGGGCGGCCATGACGTGCGCGACTATAAGCTGCGCGACCTGCGCGAGGAAGTCGCCATGGTTCTGCAGAAAAACGTGCTGTTTTCCGGCACCATCCGCGACAACCTGAAATGGGGCGACGAAAACGCAACTGATGAAGAAATTCAAGCGGCGTGCGAATCCGCTCAGGCACACGACTTCGTGCAGTCTTTCCCCGACGGCTACAACACCGATTTGGGGCAGGGCGGCGTGAACGTTTCCGGCGGGCAGAAGCAGCGCCTTTGCATTGCCCGTGCCCTGCTGAAAAAGCCAAAAATCATTATTCTGGATGATTCCACCAGCGCGGTGGATACCGCAACGGACAGCAAAATCCGCGCGGCGTTCCGCAAAAAGCTGAAAGGTACCACCACGCTGATTATCGCGCAGCGCATCAGCTCTGTCTGTGATGCGGATAAAATCATTGTGCTGGACGAAGGAAAAATCAACGGCTTTGGTACCCACGAAGAACTGATGAAAACAAACGAAATTTATCGGGAAGTTTATGAATCCCAGCAGAAAGGAGTGGACGAATATGCCAGGACCAATGCATAAACAAAAACCAGGCGCAAAACCACAGAACACCGGAAAAACGCTGAAGCGCATTTTCGGCTATCTGGGGAATTTCAAATTCCGGTTCTGCCTTGTTCTGGTGGCAATCGTCATCAGTACAAGCGCTCAGATTGTCGGCACCACCCTGCTGCAGCGCATCATTGATAATGCACTGATGCCCATGTTGCAAAACGGCATTTCCTCCACCCTGATGGCTAGCTTTGTGCGCATGCTGCTGATTATGGGCGTGGTTTATTTGATGGGTGCGCTCTGCACTTATGCGTACAGCCGTATTATGCTGGTGATTTCCACCAAAACCCTGTATCGCATCCGTACCGACTTGTTTACCAAAATGGAGAAGCTTCCCATCCGTTATTTCGACACCCACACCCATGGTGAACTGATGAGCCGCTACACCAACGATACGGACACCATCCGTGAGATGCTTTCCAACAGCGTGGCAAACTTTATTTCCTCCGCCCTTTCGGTTGTCAGCGCGTTTGTCATGATGCTTTATTACAGCTGGCAGCTTACCATCGTTGTGATTCTGATGCTGTTTGTCATGATTAACGTGGTAAAAAAAATCGGCGGAAAAAGTGAACTGTATTTCCGCAAGCAGCAACAGGCCATTGGCAAGGTCAACGGTTATATTGAGGAAATGATTGAAGGACAGAAGGTCGTAAAGGTATTCTGCCACGAAGACAGGACCAAGGAAGAGTTCCACCAGTTGGATGAGGAACTGTGCGACGCGTCGACCAGCGCCAATACATTCGCCAATATCTTAATGCCGATTATGGGCAACATTTCCAACATCCTTTACGCGCTGACCACCGCGTGCGGCGGGTTACTGGTTCTGGCTGGAAGCCTGACAACGGGCACAGTGGTAGCGTTTTTGCAGCTGACCAAAAACTTCTCCATGCCGATTACCCAAATCTCCCAGCAGATGAACACCGTGCTGACGGCACTGGCCGGTGCAGAACGGATTTTTGAGGTGATTGATTCGGAACCCGAGGTGGACGACGGCTACGTTACACTGGTAAACGCCCAAGTAGAGCCGGACGGCAGCATTACTGAAACAGATCACTACACCGGCGTATGGGCTTGGAAGCATCCCCACAGCGCAGACGGAAGCGTAACTTACACCAAGCTGGAAGGCCGTGTGGAATTTGACAACGTGGTCTTCGGCTACGAGCCGAACAAAACCGTACTGAACGGCATTTCCCTTTACGCCAAACCGGGCCAGAAAATCGCCTTTGTCGGTTCCACCGGCGCTGGGAAAACAACCATCACCAACCTGATTAACCGGTTTTACGACGTGCCGGATGGAAAAATCCGTTACGACGGCATTAACATCAATAAGATTAAAAAGGCGGACCTGCGCCGTTCGCTTTCCATGGTGCTGCAGGACACCCATCTGTTTACCGGAACCGTGATGGAAAACATCCGCTACGGCAACTTAAACGCAACCGACGAGGAATGCATTGAGGCGGCAAAGCTGGCCAATGCCGACCACTTCATCCGCCATCTGCCAAAAGGATACAATACGATGCTTTACTCCGACGGCTCCAACCTTTCTCAGGGACAGCGCCAACTGCTGGCCATTGCTCGTGCCGCGGTGGCGAATCCGCCCGTGCTGATTCTGGACGAAGCGACTTCCTCCATCGATACCCACACGGAGATACTGATTGAAAAAGGCATGGACCGCCTGATGCAGGGCCGTACGGTATTCGTCATTGCCCACCGGCTGTCCACCGTGCGCAACTCCAATGCAATTATGGTGCTGGAAAACGGCAATATTATTGAGCGCGGCAACCATGAAGAGCTGATTGCGCAAAAGGGCAAATATTATCAGCTTTACACAGGTATGTTTGAACTTTCCTGATGTTTCATTTCATAAAAAAGACTTTCTTCCCCGGCCGAATGGGTTGAGGAAGAAAGTCTTTTTTTATAAAATCAGTACGCGTTACCAGATACGACTGTCCTTTGCGCAGTGATTCTGTCTTTTGGCAGCGCGAACCTCTACAAAACAGCCGCACAGTTCACACATTCCGTTGATTAGATGGCTGCACTGCCTGCAATACGCCAGGCGGGCTTCATAATCCGGCGCAGGTGTCCGCATTGTTTCGTCCAGACTTTCCACATACTCGGAAATGCTCCGGTAATACTCGCTGTCGGTCATATCTTTTAACAAGCAGCGCCTGCAAACGATGTCCATTTTCCGCTCATCCTTTCACGGGCATTGGCCGGAACGTTGTGCGCGCCCCGTTCGCGGGGCGGCTTTCCGGTGCCGCCGGGCCTGCGGATTATTCCGCTACGGTAATTTCCATCACACTGCAGGCTGGCATGGTGAATTTCAGGCGGTTTTCCATGGTTTCAATCGACTGGAAGTTCTGAATTTTAACGGTGTCCGGGTGGTCGAAATCATTGTACGCATCCATTGCGCCGCCGGTCAGAACTCGCGCGCTGACCTGATTCGGCTTCATCCCGAGCAGGTCGCACTCAATCGGCTCAGCCGCATCGGCCGACAAGTTTGCCGCGGTAATATGAAGAACATTATGGTCATCCACAGATGCCGATACGTTGAGATTCGGAACCTGAGCGTCTTCTGTTCCGATCATCTCCCCCGTGGCAAAGCTTTCCACCAGTGTGGCGTCCTGATGCGCACGGTATAGATCAAATACATGATAAGTCGGGGTCAGCACCATCTTTTCGCCCTCAGTCAAAATCACGGACTGCAGAACGTTCACCATCTGGGCAATGTTGGCCATTACCACACGGTCGCTGTGCTGGTTGAAAATATTCAGGCTTAGGGCCGCCACTATGGCGTCGCGCATGGTATTCTGCTGATATAAAAATCCTGGATTCGTCCCCGGTTCCACATCATACCAGGTTCCCCATTCATCTACAATCAGCCCTACCCTATGGTCCGGGTCATAATAGTTCATAATTCGGGAGTGATTTTCCACCAGTTCTTGCATGTAGAGCGCTTTTTTCAGCGTTATGTAATACTCTTGCTCGGTAAACTTAGTTGCAGAGCCTTTGTTTTTCCACTCGCCGGGAACGGTGTAATAGTGCAGGGTAATGCCGTCCATCAATTTGCCCGCGTACTCCATCATGGTTTTCATCCAATGATAGTCGCCCACGCTGGGGCCGCTGGCAATCCGGAAAATCTTGTTTTCCCCGTAATTCTTAAGAAAGGACTGATACTGGCGGTACAGGTCGAGATAATGCTCCGGCCGCATGTTGCCGCCACAGCCCCAAGTTTCGTTTCCTACCCCGAAGTACTTTACCTTCCAGGGCTCTTCCCTGCCGTTCTGTTTGCGCCATTCCGTCATGGGGGACTGCCCGTCGAAGGTCATGTACTCCACCCACTCGCTCATTTCCTGAACGGTGCCGGAACCGCAGTTTCCGTTGATGTACGGCTCACAGCCGACCTGGCGGCAAAACTCCAGAAATTCGTGCGTACCGAACGAATTGTCCTCCACGACGCCGCCCCAGTTGGTGTTAATCATTTTTTTGCGGCTGCTTTTGGGTCCAACCCCATCTTTCCAATGATACTCGTCAGCAAAGCAGCCGCCCGGCCAGCGCAGTACAGGAACGCGGATGTGCTTTAGGGCCTCCACCACATCGGTGCGCATCCCGTTCACATTGGGGATCTCCGAATTTTCACCCACATAAATGCCGTTGTAAATACAGCGGCCCAAGTGTTCCGAAAAATGGCCATAGATGTTGCGGTTGATTTTACTTTTTTTCACTTTGGTGTTGACAATTAGTTTTCCCATTTCCATTCCTCCAGTAAATAACTGAAATTCGCTCTTTGCTGCTTTGCCGCCGGATTCGGATTTGCGACCCCTTTGACACCGGGATTCCGCATCAGCCGCTGCTGAAACCGTGCAGCATAAGAATTTTTGTCCAATTTTATGTATGCATTTATATTTTATAATTACCTTTATATTATATCATTTTTTTTATAAAATAAAATATGGAAAAACAACAAATTTAAGCCGGGAAAACCGTTGTTTTCCCGGCTTAAAACAGGTTTGAAACCCGGTAACGGAGCGTTATTCCTTTACTCCTGCTTAATCGCGGTAAGCGCACTAATTTTAACCGCGCGGTTCGCCGGGCCAAAACCGGAAACCAGCCCAACCAGCGTGGCGAAAGCCAAGGCACTCAGCGCCAGCCAGGGCGGTATAATGGAAATCTGCGAACCGGCTGAAACCAGCCCCACCATGGCGTCGCCCCCCTTTTGTTGCGCGGCCAGCGTATTGATTACGGTAGAAATCAGATAGCTGATTCCAACACCCACGATGCCGCCCAAAAAACCAATGGCACCGGCTTCCATTAAAAACATGGACCGTATATTTCCCACTACACAGCCTAGAACCTTCATAATTCCAATTTCACGCGTGCGTTCATAAATGGACATGGTCATGGTATTGGCGATTCCAAGCGCGGCGACCAAAAGGGAAATGGCCCCCAGGCCGCCCAGTATCATCTGAATCGTCCGCATCTGCTCTTCAATCGGCTTGCGGATGCTGTTCATGCTGTAAGTGCTGTAGCCGGACTTTTTAATCACTTCCTCTACGTCAGAGACATGTTCCACCGCGTCCACCTTCACACTCGCTTCGCTGTATCCCTCCGAAGCATTTTTATCCTTCTTCACATTGTTCAGCTTTTCGTATTTCGCTTGCAGTTCCTTCGCAAGGCTGATGTCCATAAAAATGCAATGACTCGGAGTAGGGCTTTTGCCGTAATCCTCCTCCAGAATACCAATGCAGTTCAGTTTAACGGGTTTGACCTTTGCGGTGGAATTTTCCGGCGGCGTCGGCTCCGCCTGAAGCTTTGCCTTCATCGGGTCCAAAAACGGTTCCGGCAGCTTCCCGTTTTTGTCCGGTTCCGCATACACCATGTTATTGTTGGTTTTCCGGGTATCAATAAAGTCATAGGCCCCGTCTTTCCCCATCAGAATCGTGGTACGGTTTTCCTCTTCTTTTTTCGGAAGCGTTCCCTGCGTTGGCTTATAGCCGAACGCTTCCAGCGCCCCCATATCTACGCCGTAAATCATGCTGTCATAGCGGTATTTTCCGCTTTTGACCGTTACCTGTGATGGGTCCAGCATGCAAACCGGTGTCAGCGCGACAACATGCTCCATCATTTTGATTTTTTCCAGCGCTTTGTCGTCCAGCGGAGTGGACTTGGATGACCCCGAATCGGCATGAATCTGAATTACAGTCAAATCGCCCATATCCCGCATCATAGCTTCCATACTTTCCCGAATTCCGAATCCAAACGAAAGCATAACCACAATGGCACAGGTGCCAATTACCACGCCGGCCACGGTCAGAACCGTGCGCACCTTTCGTTTGAAAAGGTTCCCGAGCGCCATGGAAATCATATCTTTCCACTTCATAACCGTTTCTCCTGTGAAGACGGCTCGGGAGCGTCATAGTCGTCCTCTTCCTCCAATTGGCGGAGTTTTTTTGCCTTCCGCTTTTTCAGAAAGATGCGCAAAACGACTAGAATTGCGATGACGCCAACGCCCACACCGGCCCAAAGGTACCACGGAAGCCCGTTGTTTTCCACCGGAGCGTTAGCTGGTTCGGAACCACCCTCACCAGGTTCATCCTCCATTTGCGACACCTCGCAGGAAAATTCTTTGGTCACGCTTCGGTTTACGCCGGTTGCGTCCTCATAGCTGAACACAGCGGTTCCTTTTAACGTCCCCTCCTCGTTTGGGGTTAAAGAAGCCTGAAACGTATCCCCCACGCCAGACTCCACATTGCCGATGTAGGAGTCCATTTCACTGGAGGTAAAGTTGCCGCTAAGCTTGACGGACAGATTAAATATTTTACTTTTTCCTTTATTCACGTAACTAATGCTCAGCTGCCCGGATTCCCCAACAAACATGGGGGACGGAAGTTCCACCCCACCCACTTCAAACCGGTCCGGCTGAGTTAATGGAATGGAAATGACTTCGGTAGACTCAATCGTTTCCCGCTTTCCGTCCAGAACCGCTTCATAATGAAAGGCCACATTCACACCGTATGAGTTCGGGGTTGCGTCCGACTTCGGCAGCAGCGCGATTTCTCTGCTGAATAACGCGCCGGGGGCAACTTTATCGATAAAAAAGGTGTTGGAAGATTTTGCAGGGGTAAATGCACCCGCTACGGATTTATCGTCGTTTCCCGCCACAGAAGAAACCGTAATTTTCAGGTTTTCAATCTGCGTGGTGGGGTTTGTATTACGGAAACGCATCGCGAGGTTGAACTCCTTGCCGCCCAGAACAGCCTTCCCGCCGTAATCATAGCTTTCAATAATAATGGTTGGCTTGCTCGCGTTGGTTCCACTGCTTCCGCTTTCCGTGTCCGTTTTGGTACCAGTGACCGGCACAAACACATTAGTGGCCACTGTCGTTGGACATTCATCCGATGAAATCTGGACTTTTATCATATAATTTTTGGACACCATCTTCGGATTGCAGACCATGGGAAAGGTGACCACCGTGGTCTTTCCGGCATCCAGTGAATCTACAGTTTTGGTATCCGTCTGCCCGTTTACGGTGATTTCGTCGGCATTCAACCCGTCCAGCACCACGGTCACATGGTGGTTTGCAAGGCTGCCGCTGTTTTTCAGGGTCAGGTTCAGGTCAAATTTTTCCCCTTCCTTAATCCCGCTTTGGCTGACCGTGTAGCTGGCAAGCGACAGGTCGGACTTTTCTGTGCCGGAGGAAGTCGTGGTCGGCTGACACTCGGTAATGGTCTTCTGAATAGTACACGATTTCTTTTCTGATACAAAAACAATGGTAAATTTGAGGATGGCCGGCCCCATGCCGACATACTTCATATTTTTTTCCCCAATATGAATATAGTACGCATTCCCTTTAGAAGGGGTAGAACTGCTGTCATCATCCGGTTCCCACTTCTTCGGAGTCATTTTACCACTCGGCAGACCGGAAATGGAACCGTTTGGGCTGGTTACCGATATTTGAACGTTATCAGGGTCATGACTATTCTGGTCGAAAAATACAAAATCCGCCTCAAAGCTGCTGCCCCGGCTGATAGAAGGCTTATCCGCATTCGAAATGATATGGTATGACAACCGCGGCGTAATATCGTCGTCAGTCCCCGCCGCACTTGCCGTGCGGCTGAAAGCAACAACCGTGGTAATCAGGCAAAATACCATTGCCAGAGAAACCATCCTTCGTATTCTGTTTTTCATCATGCGTTTTCCTCCTGTTTTTCGCTGTGGATCGTTTGTAAAATTGAAAGATTCGGCTCATCGCTTTTGACATTTCCGTCGTGAATCGTTATAATCCGGTCAGCATACTTTGCGATTTCGTTGTCGTGCGTTACCACAATCAGCGTTTCTCGGTACCGTTTGGCCAGCGAAACCATAATTTCCATGACCTCCCGGCTGGTTTTGCTGTCCAGGTTCCCGGTCGGTTCATCGGCAAAAATAATCTGAGGGCGGGAAACAAACGCCCGCGCAATGCCAACCCTCTGCTGCTGGCCGCCGCTCATCTGCGTGGGTTTGTGGAACAGCCGGTCCCCCAGGTTCACCAGCTTTAACATATGTATGGCCCGTTTGGTGCGTTCGGTCTTGTCAACGCCCTTAAACACCAACGGTATAGCAACATTTTCGACCGCCGTAAGGGTGGGCAGCAAATTGTACGACTGAAAGATAAACCCAATATTTTTCTGCCGGAACAGCGCCCACTGTTTCTCTGAAAAATTCGAAACCGTCTGCCCTCCGATTTTTACGGTTCCTTTTGTCGGTTTTTCCAGTCCCGCAAGGATATTCAGCAGGGTGGACTTTCCCGAACCGGAGGTGCCAAGGATACAACACACTTCTTCCGGCTGAATCTCTAAATTAATCCGTTCCAGGGCGACCACCCTTTCACGGTCGACCCGGTAAGTCTTGCGGATATCTTTCACGGAAATCAAGCTCATTTCATTCTCCTTCCGTAACTGAAACTTTGCGCATCGCGCCCTGCCTGTAACCCAACCCATCCGCCATCGTGCAGAACGGGGGGCAATCCATCCAAAACGGCAGGTTCCTTAAAAAGCGATTCCAATTCCCCTTTCTTGCAGTGCTGACAACAATCCTAAAAAATTTTAGAGATGTGGCAATATTTAACATTATTTTAAGCTAATAATATACTATTGCGAGAAATAAAACAATGAACAAAAATGTAACTTTCTGCGGCAGCGCAGCAAGCCGCCCCGCTGTGCTTTCTCCATACGCTTTGGATGCAAAAAGAAATTCTGATTACGAAGGAAGATGTTACTTAATAAAATGCAGCGAAACGGCAAGGAATGCCTCTTTCCATAATTATATGGAATTCCGACTTATTGGAGGTCGAAATAATTGCTGATTCAGTGTTCAGCCAACCATTTAAATTTGCGACTGGTAACTTTGCAATTTTGTTTAGACGACAGCAAAAAATTTGGGACAAGCCGTTTTAGCGGCTTGCCCCAAATTTCTCTTTTTTAGCGTGTCATCTGTGCATGCGCAGCGGTTCGCCGGTTACGGTAAATTCCGCACAGGGTACCTCGCAGCCGGTCAGTTCCCTGCTGCGTTCATCCGGCTGGCTTCCGCCAATGTAAACACGGAACTTGCCGGGTTCCAGCACACAGTTTCCGTCATTGTCAATCAGTGCCATCTGACGGGCGGTAATTGGGAAGGAAACCTCCGTTTTTTCGCCCGGATTCAAGGTAATGCGGCGAATGCCATTCAGCTGCCACCGTGGAACCCGCACGCTGGCTTCCATATCCTGCAAATAAAGCTGAACAATTTCATCGGAAGCACGCGTTCCGGTGTTTTCCACGGTAACACGCGCCTCCAGCCCGCTTCCCGCCGGAAGCTGCGACGCACTGAGAACCAGGTTGCTGTAACGGAAGCTGGTGTAACTCAAGCCGTATCCAAACGGATAGAGCGGCGCCTTTTTGAAGTAGCGGTAGGTACGGTTTTCCATGGAATAGTCGTGGAAATCCGGCAGATCCTCTTCCGAACGGTAAAAGGTAATCGGCAGCCTTCCGCTTGGGGAATACTCCCCAAACAGCAGGGACGCAACAGCTCGGCCGCCCTGCCCGCCCGGATACCACGCCTGCACAATAGCATTTACATGTTCATCCGCCCAATTTACCGCGAGCGCACTTCCGGAAAGAAGGACCAAAACAACCGGGGTGCCGGTTTTCTGAACCGCTTCCAGCAGTTGCTGCTGGGTGCCGGGCAGCTTCAGGTTGACTTTATCGCCGGAGGCAAACTCATTGGAAGTATCGCCCTCCTCACCTTCCAGACCGGCATCCAGTCCAAGGCAAAGTACCGCTACATCGGCGCGCTCCGCTGCGGAAACCGCCTCCGCAATTCGGTCGTATTTTTCCGAAAGGCCGCTCATGCTGTTCTTATAAAGATGGCAGCCTTCCGCGAAATACACACGGGTATCCGGTCCGACCGCCTCACGGATTCCGTTTAATACCGTAACATACTCGGAGGCGGTTCCATTGTAGTTTCCTTCCAGCGCGGCGCGGCTGTCGGCGTTCGGCCCGATGACCGCAATGGATTTCAGCTGATTTTTATTCAGCGGAAGGAGTTGATTCCGGTTCCGCAGCAAAACGAGTGATTTTTTGGCTACTTCCAGCGCGGCGCGGCGGTGTTCCTCGCAGTCCACCCTTTCATAAGGAATCGTGGTGTAGGGCACATGCTCCGGCTTATCAAACATTCCCAGGCGCATGCGAATCAGCATCAGGTGGTAAACCGCTTCGTCAATAGCGGATTCGCTGATCAGCCCGCTGCGCACCGCCTTGGTCAGGCTGGCATATGCGCAGCCGCAGTTTAGGTCACATCCATTGTTTACCGCCAGAGCGGAGGACTCTTCAATGCTCTTCGTCACTTTATGTGCTTCATTAAAATCCTTAATTGCCCAGCAGTCGGAAGTGACATAGCCGTCAAATTCCCACTCGCCGCGCAGAATATCTTTTAAAAGCGTTTTACTGCCGCAGCAGGGCTCCCCGTTCACACGGTTATAGGCGCCCATCACACCCACTACTCCCGCTTCGCGGACGGCGACCTCAAACGCCGGCAGGTAAGTTTCCCAAAGATCTTTCTGCGAAATTTCTGCATTAAAGCGGTGGCGTTCCCCTTCCGGCCCGCTGTGACCCGCAAAATGCTTGGCACAGGCGGCAGCTTTCAGATATTTTTTATTGTTGCCCTGAATACCGCGGATAAAGGAAACCGCAAGCCGGGAAGTCAGGTACGGGTCTTCCCCATAGGATTCCTGGCCGCGCCCCCAGCGTGGGTCACGGTCAATGTTAATGGTGGGTGACCAGAATGTAAGTCCCTTGTAAATATCATGGTCGCCTTTCCGCTGAAATTCATGATATTTTGCACGTCCTTCCGTGGAAATAATATCTGCGGTTTTTTCCAGTAAATCCGGATCGAACGTTGCTGCCATACCAATTGCCTGCGGGAACATGGTGGCAACGCCCGCGCGCGCAACACCGTGCAGTGCTTCACTCCACCAGTTGTAGCTTGGAACACCCAGCCGCGTGATTTCCGGCGCACTGTGCTGCATTTGCCCGATTTTCTCCTCCAAGGTCATACGCGACACCAAATCGCGCGCCCGTTCTTCAAAACTGTATTCTTCGTTTCTATATATCGGCTCTTGTGGCATTATTACAAATCCTCCGCGTTCCTATAGTTACCGGTCTTACACTATGATAACTGTTCCGCGGAAAGAAGTCCCATCATTCCTTGCGCTTTCCTGATCATTTTTTGCTCTAATTCAGACAAAAGCTACAGCAAAGAACTTAAAACAGAAAAATGCTGCCGTCATACCGGGAAAATCTGTTATTGTGCCATCTTACATTTTTATTGACAAAGCCTAGTCCGTGCAGCGAATTCAGACCAGCATTTCCCCCGTAGCGCGGGTGCACCGGGCATCAGTTTCATGATATCCCGACCGTTGCCCCGCTTCTGCCGCAGGCACACCGTGACTTCCCGCCTGCTGCGGTTATGGTTTCTTGGGTCGTTGATTCATGTTTATGGTATAATAGAATCCAAAACAAATTTAAGTAAAGGCAGTTTACATCATGCAGAAAACATTATCCGCTGTAATTTGTGCATTAAATTCCCAATACATTCATTCTTCCCTCGCGCCTTGGTGCCTTCTGGCCGGAGTCAAGACGTACTGCGGCGAAGAAATCACCGCCCATGTAGTGGAGGGCACCATCAATGAAAAAACAGAACCGATAGCTGAACGCATTCTGGCCTGCAAGCCGCAGGCGGTCGGTTTTTGCTGCTACATCTGGAACATTCAGACAACCCTCGCGCTCGTGCGCAGAATCAAAAGAAGTCTGCCGGAAACAGTTGTCATTTTGGGCGGGCCGGAAGTTTCCTACCGGGCGGAGGCCCTGCTGAAAGAAGAACCACTGGTGCAGTATATCATTTCCGGCGAAGGGGAAAAGCCGTTTGCCCTGCTGCTCGACGCAATCCGCACAGGCGAAAGCGGCAAGGGCATTCCCGGCGTATGCTGCCGGGATGGAGAACGCATTTGGACCACGGAACCCTATACGCCGAAGGAGGACCCTCCAAGCCCTTACTCGCCGGAGTATTTTCAGGCGCTGAACGGGCGCATCGCATACCTAGAGAGCAGCCGCGGATGCCCATTTTCCTGCGCATTCTGCCTTTCCGGCCGGTGCGGCGGTGCACGGTTTTTCAACCTGGAACGCACCAAGCGGGAACTGCTTCTGCTGGCAAACAGCGGCACACAAACCGTGAAGCTGGTGGACCGCACATTCAACGCCAACCGGGAGCGTGCAAACGAAATTTTCCGCTTTATTATCCGGCATTACGGAACCGATATCCCGAAAGGCGTCTGCTTCCATTTTGAAATTGCAGGCGATTTGCTGGATGAGGAAACGCTGGAGATTCTCGCTTCGGCTCCCGTGGGCTCCATGCAGCTGGAAATCGGGCTGCAAAGTTTCCATGCAAAAACGCTGGAAACCATCCACCGGAAAACAAACGTGGAAAAATTGAAAGCCAATATTAAACGCCTGACGAATAACGCCAATATGCACATTCACATTGACCTTATTGCCGGATTGCCATACGAAGACTGGACCTGTTTCACAGAAAGCTTTAACACCGCCTATGCCCTGCACCCCAATATGCTGCAGCTTGGATTTTTGAAACTTTTATACGGAGCACCCATGCGCGAGCAGCCGGAGGAATACCCCTGCCGCTACGCGCCTGAGCCACCCTATGAGGTACTGGAAACGCCCTGGCTTTCGGCGGCGGAGCTGCTCTGCCTGCACCGGACGGAGGACGCGCTGGAGCGCCTTTCCAACAGCGGCCGATTCCCGCGCACACTGGACTACCTGTTCCGGCAAACCGGGTGGACTCCGTTTGAGTTGTTTACAAAATTCGGGGAATATGCCGCAGCAAAAGATAGAGTACAATAAAGTTCGCAATTTCGAGAAGGTATAGAAAAGCCATTGGGACTCCTTTAAAATGAATGGTGTCAAGACATTCAAAGAAGGAGTTGGCCCCAATGACTCAAGGAAAGAATAACACAGATCTTACGGAATTGCTACTGAAATGTATGGCGGAGCCCGACCCGATGCTCAGTATGCTGGAATGGCTCTGCGCTCAACTGATGGAGGCGGAGGTTTCCGGCCTTGTGGGAGCGGAAAAGAATGCGCATAATCCGTCTCGAAGCGACTACCGCTGCGGATATCGTCCCCGGAGGCTGGATACTCGCGTAGGGACGATGTATCTCATGGTGCCAAAGCTGCGCAGCCATGGATATATCCCGTTCTTTGTCACGGAACGCAAACGCAGCGAGGCGGCGCTGGTACAGGTTATTCAGGAGGCATTCGTGCAGGGCGTGTCCACACGGAAGATGGAAAAGTTGGCTCACAGTCTGGGGATAGAGAACCTCTCCCGCAGTCAGGTCAGTGAGATGACAAAAGGGCTCAATGAACAGGTACAGGAATTTCGCAACCGTTCTCTGACGGATACTCGTTATCCTGTCATTTGGACGGATGCCCTGTACGAAAAAGTCCGTATGGATGGCCGTGTCGTCAGCATGGCGGTGATGGTTGTCTGCGGCGTCAACGAGCAAGGGCACAGGGACATTCTCGCCGTGGAGCCGATGCTGGACGAATCCAAAGAGAGCTATTCCCAGTTGTTTCAAAGTCTTTTGGATCGCGGCTTGAAAACACCGCTGCTGGTGGTTTCCGATGCGAACAAAGGGCTGATTGCCGCCATCCGAGAAAGTTTTCCCGGCGCATCCTGGCAACGCTGCAAAGTGCATTTCATGCGAAATATTCTGGCCCATATACCGCAGAAAGAAAAAGAATCCTTTGCGGTCCAACTGAAAGAAATCTGGCTGGCGCCTTCCGTCCAATTAGCGCGACAGCGCGCAAAACAGTTGTCGGAGCAATATGGGAAGCGGTTTCCCAAAGCAATCGAGCTTCTGGAAGACGGGCTGGAGGACTCACTGGCTTTCTATGCATTCCCCGAGCTTGATGCCCGTAAAATCTCATCGACCAATATGCTGGAACGGCTGAACAAGGAAATCCGGCGCAGAACCAACGTCGTCGGGATATTCCCAAACAAAGATTCCTATCTGCGGTTGGTTACAACATATCTCATGGAATACGCTGAAGACTGGTCCGTTTCCAGAGCATATTTGAATCCCAAATCGATTCAGACACTTCTGCTAAGCGCAGCTTAATTCATTTCGTGGAGTCCCCAAATTGCGAACTTCTCTTGACATAGCCCAGCAAAAGGAACCCAGAAAATTTCGCTGGACGATTACACGGAACTTGTTTTCCGTTATTTCAGCGGGCAGAACGGGGTGGACCCCTTTGTGCTGCGTGACTGTATGGTATGCGACCGTCTGGCCACGAACGCTTCCGGCAAACTACCACCCGTTCTTCGCCGGAACGACCCGGAACTGCTTCGTGCCGTGAAGCGGCTGGAACAGGAAGACCTGACCCGTTCTCCGGACGGTGTCCGCCGCGGATACGCGATTCTTTACACGGAACATTGCGTGGTGCGCGCGGAATACCGCGACCAAAACCCCGTCACCGGGGAATATCCACTGACCCGTTTCCCCTTGCGCGAACCATCTGCACTGCATAGCCGGTAACGCAACTAGGAGTTCCCACACAACAAAAACAGCCGTGACCCATTTGCCAATGGGCCACGGCTGTTTTCTTACTAGTACAAGGAATCAGCTGCGGACGCTGTCCCTTAACTGAGCAGCTTCCGCCGCGAGCTTTTCAATCGCGTCAAAACGTTTTTCCGCAAGCAGATTTCCGGGGACAATCCAGCTGCCGCCGCACGCGACGACGTTTTTCAGCAGAAGGTAATCCTTCGCATTGGCAAGGCTGATGCCGCCGGTCGGCATAAATTTCATGCCTGCGTAAGGGCCGGCAAGTGCTTTCAGCATTTTTACGCCGCCCACAACTTCCGCCGGGAACAGCTTTACGGTCTTCAGGCCTTCCCGCATGCAGGCTTCCACCTCGGTCGGGGTAGCGCAGCCCGGAATAACCGGAACATGATGTTCCACGCACCAGCGCACCACTTCCAGATTGGTACCGGGGCTGATTACTGCTTTTGCGCCCGCTTCCACCGCACGGCGTGCGTTTTCCACATTCAGCACCGTTCCGGCACACACGCACATGCCGGGCACACTTTCCGCAATGGCGCGGATGGATGCTTCCGCCGCTTCGCTGCGGAAGGTAATTTCCGCAGCGGGCAGACCGCCCGCCTGCAGCGCCTTAGCCAGCGGTACTGCGTTTTCCGCAGTATCCATTTTAATAACGGGGACAATGCCAACCTCATGCAGTTCTGTAAAAAAATCACTCATTGATAAGCCACCCTTTCGTATGATACGGATTTTGCTTTGAATCCGCATCCGTAATCAACCGTTTGAACCTCCGCCCTCTTAATCGACGGATTCCTGTTTGTTTTCCCGCATAAAACGTTCCAACTTTTCCCGTGTGGGCAGTCCTTCATTGTCGCCCACACTCATAACCTGAATCGTACCAATGGCGTTGCCGCGGCGAACCGCTTCCTCCAGAGGAAGGTTTTCCATCACCGCGCTGATCACTCCAGCGGCGAAACCGTCGCCCGCACCCACGGTATCCACAATCTTTTCCGCCGGATACGCGGGGGACTGGAACCCACCTTCTTTGGTTGCAGCATAGGCACCTTTCGGTCCGGTTTTTACTATGACCGCCTTTGCGCCGCGCGCCAGGTAAAATTCGGTAATCGCTTTCGGGTCGTCCGTTCCGCAAAGGATTTTTCCTTCCTTGCAGCCGGGCAGAACATAATCCGCCAGCTCCGCCAGGCGGTTCAGTTCCCGCACCATGGTGGACGTGTCCGGCCAAAGGCTTGGGCGCAAGTTCGGGTCAAAAAAAATCGTCAGACCAGCTTCTTTCGCGCGCTTCATCAGGTGGTGTGCCGCTTCCTGCGTTGTTTTTGACAGTGAGGGTAAAATTCCCGTCATATGAAGGTACCCGTATTCAGAAAGATCCACTTTTTCCACATCTTCCACGGAAATGGTGGAAACAGCGGAATTTTTGCGGAAATAAAAGGTTTCCGGATCGCCGTGGCTGGTTTTACCTTTCAGCATAAATCCGGTGGAACGGTCGTCGCTGTAAGTAATCAGGGAGGTCCCGATTCCGTTTTGCTTCATCGTCTTGACAATCCGGTGACCAAATGGGTCATTGCCCAATTTGGTCATGTAACCCACCGAATGGCCAAGGCGCGAAAGGCCGACGGCAACGTTGAATTCCGCACCGGCTACGGCGGCGGAATAATGCGCTACATCCTCCAGCGATGCTTCCTCCTGCGCGATAAAGAGGCCCATCGGTTCGCCGACCAAAAGAAGTTTTTTACCCAAAAGATTTCCCTCCTGTTAGTAACCGGTGATTCCGTCGAAGACGGCAGTCAAAAGCCGCGAAAACACAGATGGAGCGGCGTTGGGGAACTGCTTGAATCAACGGCTGCTTAGATGGTTCGGGCCGGGCAGGGAAATACCCGGCCCGGTCCGAACCATTTTACCATCTTACCCCCGGATCAGGATAAGATCAGGGTTGTTTGCCAATGTATGCGAGGATACCGCCATCCACATACAGAATGTGTCCGTTTACAAAATTAGATGCGTCCGAAGCAAGGAAAACGGCAGGTCCCATCAGGTCATCCGTCTTGCCCCAGCGCGCTGCCGGAGTTTTGGAAATAATGAATTTATTGAACGGATGGTCCGGAGTACGCAGCGGAGCGGTTTGCGGAGTCTCAATGTATCCAGGTCCAATACCGTTACACTGAATATTATACTCGCCGTATTCGGAAGCAATGTTCCGGGTTAGCATTTTCAGGCCGCCTTTTGCAGCTGCATAAGCACTGACCGTTTCACGGCCAAGTTCGCTCATCATGGAGCAGATGTTGATGATCTTGCCATGGCCTTTTTTGATCATACCCGGAATGACCGCCTTGGAAACAATAAACGGCGCGTTCAGGTCAACATCGATCACCTGACGGAAGTCCTTTGCTTCCATTTCCAGCATTGGGATACGCTTGATGATACCGGCATTGTTCACCAGAATATCAATGGTGCCAACCTCTTCCTCAATCTTTTTGACAAGAGCCTGAACCGCGGCTTCGTCCGTTACGTCGCAGACATAGCCGTGTGCATTGATCCCTGCTTCTTTGTAAGAGGCAAGCCCTTTGTCCACCAATTCCTGCTTAATGTCGTTAAACACAATGGTTGCACCCATATTGGCATAAGCGGAGGCGATGGCAAAACCAATGCCATAGGAAGCGCCGGTTACCAGCGCGACTTTTCCGTCCAGGCGAAAGCTTTCATTTGAAATCATAATTGTTCTCTCCTTCTTCTATCTAAATTATACTAAAAAAGATCACCGTAAATCTGTGTTGGCAATGTCGTCCATATCATCGAAGGCCTGATTTTCGCCGCCCATGGCCCAAATGAACGTATAGTTGGAGGTGCCGCAGCCAGCATGAATGCTCCAAGAAGGATTGATGACCGCCTGCTCATTCTGCATCACAATGTGGCGGGTCTGATTGCCTTCGCCCATCATGTGGAATACCACGTTTCCTTCCGGAATATTGAAGTACGTGTAGATTTCCATACGGCGTTCATGCGTATGGCAGGGCATAGTGTTCCAAACACTGCCCGGTTCCAGGCAGGTCATTCCCATGGAAAGCTGGCAGGTTTCCAGCACATCAGGGTGAATAAATTGGTTGATGACGCGCTTGTTCGCGGTTTCTGTGGAACCCAGCGGGCGTTTGTTTGCGTCCTTAATGGAAATAAATGTGGTTTTGCAGGCTTTGTGTGCCGGTGCGGAAACCATGTAGAATTTAGCCGGTTTGTTCGGGTCTTTGCTGGAAAACAGAACCTGCTTGGTGCCCTTGGTTACATACAGGCAGTCTTCGAAGCCCATGTCGTAGGAAACCCCGTCCGCCTGAATCACGCCGTCGCCGCCGATATTGAAAATACCGATTTCACGGCGTTCCAGGAAATAGTTTGTCCCAAAGTTTTTCCAGCAGTCAATTCCTTTTTCAATGGAGACGGTTTCCTTTACCGGCATGCACCCCAGGGTTACCATGCGGTCCACATGGGAGTAGACAGCAACCACCTGGTCAGGTTGATAAAGGTTTTCAATCAAAAATTCCTTGCGGATTTCCTCAGTGGTGTAACGCTGAAAATCCTTTTGATTGGCAGAATAGCGAATGTCCATTTTAAACTCTCCTTTTCGGTTTAATTTATTCGTCTGTACCGGATTCCGGCTGGAAGTAATCCCGGAGTTCGGTGTGAATACGGGTCTGCAGGCGGTGGATTCCGCCGTTGAGATGCTTTTCAATCAGGGGCTGTACTCCTTCGGGACGGCGCTCGTGAATCAGCTGAAACAGTTCCTTGTGCTCTTCAATTATAGCGGGCAGGTTCTGCACCGCCACAATGTCCAGCATGCGGAACCGAGTGTAATCGACCTCGGATTTCTGAATCAGTTCCCAAAGCATATTGTGCCCTGCCGTTTTGAACCATACCTCGTGAAACTGCGAATCCAACTCATAAAATCGGCTCATATCAAGGTCTTTCTCTTCCATCAGCACCATTTGCTTCCGGATGATATAGCGCAGTTTTTCTTCCAGCAGAGGCGTGCAGAGAGGAATAAAATCACGCAGGACGGCGCTCTCCACAGCAATGCGCATGTAGATGATCTGTTCGATGTCGTTAAAATTCAGCAGTGCCACAAACGAACCTTTATAAGGAACGATATTCATAAGCCCTTCGCCGCTCAAGCGCTGCATAACCGAACGAATCGGCGTGCGTGACACCGAAAAGCGTTTGCATAGTTCGTTTTCACTGATGGATTGCCCCGGCTTCAATTTTAAATGGAGAATTTCTTCCTTCAAGCACCGATAAATATATTCGCTGCTGTTTACCGGAATATTTTCCAATTAGCATACCCCTTATATCTTGTGGTGTGATTTCTTTCCTATGTATCCAGATTACCACGTTGTATTCAAAAATGCAATTTGGATACAAGCAAGAATTTCACGCTGCCATTTTGTATATTTTTAAAACGGAGTCTTCAGCTTGCTTTTTCTTAGCATCCCATTCCAGTTCCGGGGTATTCCGGTACAAAGACTGTTTCTGCAAATTCTGCCTAAAAACAGCAGGCTATGACTTGCTCTCATCCAGACTTCGCGGTCCTGCTCAAAACCAAATCGATAGAAAAAATGGCAGCCGTAAAATGAAAGGAATCCCTACATCTTGCGGCTGCCACCCATTACAGCGTTACGCCATCCTTGAAAATTGCCACGTCGCGCTTGTCAAGCGCTTCGGATTTTGCCTGTGCTTCGCCGGAAGCCACACGCAGAACCAAATCAAACAGTTCGTCGGTAACCTCCTCCATCGAAGCGCCGGAAAGCAGCCGACCCGCATCCAGATCAATCCACTTGCTCTTCTTCTCTTTCAGCGCGGTATTGCTGGAAATTTTCAGAGTCGGAACCGGGCACCCGAACGGTGTGCCCCGCCCAGTGGTGAACAAAACCATATGCGCGCCGGAAACTGCAGTCGCCGTCGCCGCCACCAGATCGTTGCCGGGGCCCTGCAGAAGGTTAAGCCCTTTCTTTTGCAGTGGATCGCCATAGCGGAGAACGTCCCGCACCAAAGCGGTACCACCTTTTTGCACACAGCCGAGTGACTTGTCCTCCAGCGTAGTGATGCCGCCCGCCTTGTTGCCGGGTGACGGATTGGAGTCAATCTCTTGTCCGTAGCGCATAAAATAAGATTTAAAGTTATTAATCAAATCCACGGTCTTGTGGAAAACTTCCTCGTTTTCGCACCGGTTCATCAGGATGGTTTCCGCGCCGAACATTTCGGGAACCTCCGTCAAAATGGTGCTGCCGCCCTGTGCAATCAGGCGGTCGGAGAAGGAACCCACCAGCGGATTCGCCGTGATGCCGGAAAAGCCGTCGGAACCACCGCATTTCAGGCCTACAATCAGTTCGGAAGCACTGCATTCCTCCCGAGTAAAGGAGGAAGCATAGGCGCACAGCTCGCGCATCAGTACAAGCGCAGCTTTCACCTCATCTTCGTGGTCCTGGCAGTTCATAAACTTGACTCGGTCAGGATTCCAGCTGCCCAAAACCTTTTTCAATTCGTCCAGGTTATTGTTTTCGCAGCCAAGGCCGAGCACCAGCACTGCGCCGGCGTTCGGGTGGCGAATCAGGCCGCAGAGCGCTTTCTGCGTATTCAGCTGGTCGTCGCCCAGCTGGGAGCAGCCGTACGGATGGCTGTACGCCGTAATTCCGTCCAGCGCGTCCGTCTTGAACTGCTGCGATTCTTCCTCAATCTTCTTGGCAATCGCGCTCACGCACCCAACGGTTGGAATAATCCAGACCTCGTTACGGATGCCAACGCTGCCGTCCGCCCTGCGGTAACCCATGAAGGTTTTCGGAGCAATCGGCTTAAGCGGTTTGCCGTTCGGATGATATTCATATTTCAGCAGGCCGCCCAGCTTTGTTGCCACACAATGGGTGTGCACCCATTGCCCGGGCAGGATATCCCGGACCGCGGTGCCAATGGGGAACCCGTATTTTACAATATCCGCCCCGGCGGGGATTTTTTTCAGCGCAATCTTATGACCGGCCGGAATGTACTCCGCCGCGGTCAGTTGTTCCCCAACCGTCTCCCCTTTGGAAATCGGTTCGATTGCCACTGCAACATTATCGGATGTATGAATTCGATAAATTTTACTAATCATGGAATACCTCTTACTCTTTGATTTCATCCATGACAGACGCCATGGCAGAAATCGGGTCCTTCTTCAAACGTTCCAGATCTTTGGCAACGGTATCGGTAAAGTCCTTGTACTGGTTCAGGTCCTCGCCCCAGAATTCCTTCTTACCCGCCAGCAGCTGGGCGAATTCACGGGTTGGCAGGGACTTGCTGTTCGCGGCAAAGAAGTCCAGAACCGCCTTGTCATCGCGGATCGGATAAGGCTGGCCGTCGCGGGTGCCCTCCAGCATTCCATCCTTCAGATTATCAGAGGTATAAAACGCTGCCAGCGCCGCAAATGAGAAAGTAAGCAGACGCGGGATCTTGCCGGTTGCCTGGTAAACATCACGGAAAGTCGGCAGAATTCTGGCTTTCCACTTGGAAACAGAGTTCAGAGCAATGGAGAGCAGTTCGTGCTTCACAAACGGATTTTCATACCGCTCGAATACGGAATTTGCGAAAGCAACCGCCTCTTCCCGCGGCAGTTTTACAGTTGGAACGATTTCCTTCATCACAATGGTGTCCATATAGCTGCGGATGAGGCTGTCTTCCATGCAGTCCAGAACAATATTCTTGCCCATCAGGTACGAAGCAAGCACCGTTGCCGTATGGGCGCCGTTCAGAATGCGGACCTTACGCTCACGGAACGGGCGCTGGTCCTTGGTGAACACCACGTGCATCCCTGCCTTATCCAGCGGGAATTCCGCAGAAATATCCTTTTCGCTTTCAATCACCCAAAGGGCAAACGGCTCGCAGGTATCCAGCAAATCATCCTCATAGCCGAGCTGTTCCCAAAGCTTTTCAGCTTCTGCTTTCGGGTAGCCGGTTACAATGCGGTCTACCAATGTACTGCAGAAAATATTATTTTCTTTCACCCAGGCGGTAAATTCCGCACCGAGCTTCCACTGGTCGGCCAGCTTCAGCACGCATTCCTTCAGCTTGCCGCCGTTGTTTTCAATCAGCTCCACCGGCAGAAGAATCAGGCCCTTGTCCGCAGCGCCGTTGAAATGACGGAAACGCTCATACAGAAACTTGGTCAGCTTGCCCGGGTAAGATTTCGGCGGCTCCGCTTCAAATCGATCCTCCGGGTCGTACACAATGCCAGCCTCCGTAGTGTTGGAAACCACAAAGCGGAGGGAATCCAGGTGAGACAAAGCCATGAAATCGCCGTACTCCTCGCCGCTGTCGACCACTTTCTGCACAGAAGTAACCACACGGTTTTCCTCGTACTTTTTGCCATTCATCTTTCCGCGCATGGATACGGTGTAAAGATTATTCTGTTCATGAAACCGATTCAGGCTACCGAATGGAATCGGTTTTACAATCGCAACATCACCGTTAAAAACGCCCTTTTCGTTTGCAACGTCAATCATATAATCCACAAAGGCGCGCAGGAAGTTTCCCTCGCCGAACTGAACCACTTTAATCGGTCTTTCTATACGAGTATAGAGCTCATTAATTTTTTTCATGGTGTCTCCTCCTGTAAAATTGTAAGTGCTTACAATTACGTATTCTATCACGTCGCTTTTAAAAGTCAATAGACTATCCAATAAATAAAAAAATTTAGTTAGTATTGATTTTATTGGTGCATAATGTTATAATTTTGGATGAAAGTGCTTACATTATTGTATGTGAAAAATATGAAGATATCCGTATATAAAATCAATATTAGATATTAATTGAAAATCATATTTTTCGACGGGCGGTTTGGCACACCGCAGAATTCCGCAAGCCAGCGCCGGTCAAAACGTTTGGCCGGTCCGAAAGGATCACCCTGATTATGAACATTTATGACATTGCCCAGCGCAGCGGAGTTTCGATTGCCACCGTATCGCGCGTGTTGAATGGCGGCAAAAACGTAAGTCAGAAAACCCGCGAAAAAGTGCTCTCCGTTATGCAGGAGGAAGCATACACCCCAAATGCATTTGCGCGGGGATTGGGCCTGAATACAATGAAAATGGTCGGTATCCTTTGTACGGACGTTTCCGACACCTTTTATGCCAAAGCCGTTTCCCTGGTGGAGGGCAACCTGCGCCGCCACGGGTTTGACGTGTTGCTCTGCTGTACGGGCAGCCGGCTGGAGGACAAAAAAAAGTATCTGGAACTACTGCTGCAAAAGCGCGTGGACGCCGTCGTTCTAATCGGCTCTGCCTTTCAGGAAAATACGGATAACTCTCACATTGGCGCAGCATCCAAACAGGTTCCCGTGGTTATCATCAACGGTCTTGTGGAACTGCCGAATGTCTACTGCGTTCTCTGCGACGAAAAGGAGGCGCTCACCCGCAATGTGGAACTACTTTACCGGCAGGGAAGCCGCCGGATTCTGTATTTATATGATACACTGACTTACAGCGGCTGCCAAAAGCTTGCCGGCTACCGGGAAGGCTGGCGCAGCTGTGGGCTTCCCGAAGAAGATCTTCTGGCTGTTCAGGTGAACAAAAATCTAGAGGAAGTACGCAGCAAGGTGAAGTCCCTGCTGGAAAACGGAGAATCATTCGATGCTGTGCTCGCTTCCGAAGATCTGCTGGCAGTGGGCGCACAAAAGGCGCTCGCGGGCAGGGGACTGACTCTGCCGATTATTGGCTTCAACAACTCTGTTTTGGCACAATGTGCTTCCCCCTCCCTGTCCAGCGTGGATAATATGTTAGACACACTCTGTCCCACCGCGGTCAATCTGCTGATGGATCTTCTGGATGGCAAACCGGCGCCGCACAAAATTCTTCTTTCCGCACAGCTTACAGAGCGGGAAACATTTCGTATGGACTCTACTCCCCATGTATAATCGCGCTGGAAACTGATACGATAATCATTATTCTACCCGATAATGATTTACCGATACATTATTAAGGAGGACACTCACAATGAAGGAATTTATGGATAAGGATTTCCTGCTCTCCAACGAAACTGCAAAAAAACTGTTCCACGAATATGCGGAACAAATGCCGATTGTCGATTATCACTGCCACATAAACCCGGCGGAAATTGCGCAAAACCGCAAATTTGAAAACATTACACAAGTCTGGCTCGGCGGCGACCATTACAAATGGAGAATGATGCGCTCCAACGGCGTCGATGAGAAATATATTACCGGCGACGGAAGCGACCGCGAAAAATTCCAGGCTTACGCCGAATCCCTGACAAAGGCAATCGGCAACCCGCTGTACCACTGGACTCACCTGGAACTGAAAAAGTATTTCGGTTACAATGGCGTTCTGAACGGGGATACCGCAGAAGAGGTCTGGAACCTTTGCAATGAAAAGCTAAAATCGGATGCCCTGAGTGTACGCGGCATTATTGATCAGTCCAAGGTCACCCTGATCTGCACCACAGACGACCCGGTGGACACACTGGAATACCACAAGCAGATTCAGTCCGACTCGTCCTGCAAAGTGAAGGTAGTTCCCGCATGGCGCCCCGACAAAGCCATGAATATTGAAAAGGACACCTTTGCCGCTTATATGGACAAGCTGGCGGAGGTTTCCGGCGTCACCATTTCGAAATTTGACGATGTTTGCAAAGCGCTGAGCAATCGGCTGGATTATTTTGAAAAAATGGGCTGCAAAGCTTCCGACCACGGCCTGAACGAGGTTATTTACGCCCCCGCTTCCAAAGAAAAACTGAATCAAATTCTGGAAGCCGGTCTTGCCGGAAAAGCGCTTTCCGCGCAGGAAGTGGACGAATACAAATATGCGGTACTGATTTTCCTTGCACACGAGTATGCCAAACGCGGCTGGGTCATGCAGTTCCATTACGGCACCGCACGCGACACCAACACCTTAATGTTCAACAAGCTCGGCCCGGACACCGGCTTTGACTGCATTTCTCCGGAAATGGGCGGCAAAGGACTTTACAAGCTGCTCGACGTGCTGAATCAGGAAAACAGCCTTCCGAAGACCATTCTCTATTCCCTGAATCCGAATGACAACGCTTACCTTGATACCGTGATCGGATGCTTCCAGGGCACCGAGGCAGCGGGCAAGATCCAGCACGGCGCTGCCTGGTGGTTCAATGACACCAAGAACGGCATGATCGATCAGCTCACCAGCCTTGCCAGCCTTTCCGTACTTGGCAATTTCGTGGGTATGCTGACCGATTCCCGCAGCTTCCTTTCCTATACCCGTCATGAGTATTTCCGCCGCATCCTCTGCAACCTGATCGGCACTTGGGTGGAAAACGGCGAATACCCCTGCGACATGAAAGCGCTTGGGCAAATGGTTCAGGATATTTCCTATAATAATGCGATCCGCTATTTCGGATTTTCCGTCTGATGGAAAACAGTTAGCGACAGGAACTTTGCTTTTTCATTCCGGAGAAACCACCACAGTAGGAAGTTCTGTCCAGCGAGTGTGTGCAAACGGGTAACGGCTTTCCCGGAGCCGTAGGCCGGGTGCTTCCGATAAATTTATACAACAGAAGACTTCACGCCAGTTTAAATTTCACAAGGCGAAGCAGTAAAAAGCAATCATCTTGTCTCATCAAAATAAGGGTACCGCGAAATGAATTTAGATTCATTTCGCGGTACCTCTTTTTTAATTCACATTTTACCGCAAGCAACGCGGAAAAATTTCGCCTTATGCCGCAAGCTTTTTGACTCTGGCGTGCGCCGTAAGGTCGGTATAAAGTTCAGAAGCATAGGGGTTGCGCCCTGTCTTCGCAATATGAACAATCATATAAACAAAGACCGCTGCATTCGCAAGCAGCGCCAAAAGGCTTACCACAAAAAGCGCCGTGGTATCCGGCGAAGCTGAGGCAACTGTGTAGATGCCAGGGGCGGCGTTCATGGTGTATCCGTCCGGAGCAAGTAGCCCCTGTATTACCGCCTCCTGCGCGATGGAATGGCTGGCCGCGGACTGCACCATCCAGTGGCTCGCGTCCTGGAAAGAAGGGAACGTTTGCGCAAACATGCACCACAAAGCCAGGGTTTGCGCACGGTGCTGCAGCCATGCACCCTTCCCCACGGTGAACGCACACAGAGTTGGTGCCAAAAGCAGCGCCAGGCCACAGTACCACGCATGGGTCGGCAGGCAGTTGTAGGTATACGCAAAATTCCAAAGGTCATACGCAATAATCCAGAACCAAAGCATATCCGGCCACAGCATGTCGCGGCTTTTATCCTTTTCGGTCACGGTACGGATGCAGATACCGAACCAGCCGGTAATGGTAAGAATGTTAAGGATGCCGGCAATTCCGTTCATATAGTTCCATGAGCCGCCAATGTAGTACTGGATTTGGTTATTGGCATATTCAACCACCGGGGTGGTGTACTGGCCAACCTGAAAGTCGCGTACAACCGCCTCGCAGATATTAATGGCGAGGATGAGTGGAGGAAAACATAAGGCAATCTTATTTTTAGACAGCCCCTTTACATGACGGATACACCAGAAACCGATGCAGCCCGCCGTTGAGGAATAAACCTTTGCCAAGTGGAACCAGTCCATGTAAGCACTGCCGCGAAAAGCGGTCAGCCACAGTACTGTCAGTACAACGGGCAGAATGACAAAGAAGCTGAACCCAACCCATTTAAAGCGGCGGCCCACCTCGTTGAGCACAAAGAGGCTGACGAACACACAAAGCCAGACAAGGAGTACCAATACGGTGGGAATGCCTTCATAAAATACAAACATAGAAGATTCCTCCTTATTATATGCGCTGCCGGTTTACCGGCAGACGAGTTCCTTGACAATCATATCGTTGCCCTCGAGGATTTCCAGATTCTGCCCGCTGCAGTCCGGGCAGCGAAGGTCATTTGCCGCGGCATTGAACACCAGCCCGCAATCCCGGCATTTCACAATTCCCGGTACCGTGACCAGCTCAAGCGCAGTCTTTTCCATAAAAGTTTTATAAACGGCGGCAGGATAGCACTGCTCAATATAGCGTGGGACTATTCCGGAAAGCTCCCCGACCTCGATGACGATTTTTTCGACCTCGGTAAGTCCTTCCTCGGTTACGATTTTTTCTATGGTATGAACCAACGAGCTGAGAATGCCCAATTCATGCATGGAATCATCCCTTCCCAAGCCGTTCTTTCACCGAGGTGACCACAATTTTTCCGCTGCGCTGGATGGCGTTGGCCGCAATTTTAAAGGGAAGTTTTTCATATGTATCGGGAACGGAATGATAGCGGCGTTCCAAGCGGATTGCATCAAACCGGCACTTCGTCGTACACATTCCGCACCCCACGCACATGTAGCTATCTACCTGAACCGCGCCGCAGCCAAGGCAGCGCTCGGTTTCCTTTTTCAGCTGTTCTTCCGTAAAGGTAAGCCGATCATCCGCAAAGCGGTCTTTTTTCGCTGAGGAATGGCTGGCTTTCTGACGGGGCGTGTTGTCAAAGCTGAGGAGCGGTACGGCAAGATTAGACTTGTCAAAAGCGTGATAATTCCGCCGGTCACGGCCCAGGGTCAGCGTCTGGCCGGGCTGTACAAAGCGGTGAATCGAAATCGCGCCCTCTTTTCCAGCGGCAATGGCGTGGATGGCAAATTTAGGTCCGGTTAAGCAGTCGCCGCCCACAAAAACATCCGGTTCGTCCGTCTGGAGGGTCAGGCTGTCGGCCTTTGCTGTGCCGCCCCGATTCAGCTGCACCCGGCTTCCTTCCAGTAAGCTTCCCCATTGAATGGACTGCCCGATGGACAGCAGCACGGTGTCCGCCGGAACAATCTTGGTGTCCTGCTCATCGTATTTCGGAGCAAAGCGATGCTCTCCGTCAAACACGGAAACGCAGCGCTTAAACTCTACACCGGTGACTTTTCCGTTCTCCGTAAGAATCCGTTTTGGCCCCCAGCCGTTGTGGAATGCAACGGAGTCCCGCTCCGCTTCTTCAATCTCTTCATCAAGCGCAGGCATTTCCTCCCGGCTTTCCAGGCAGTACAGAGCAACGGACTCTGCGTCTTCCCGCACCGCAGTGCGCGCAACGTCGATGGCTACGTTGCCGCCGCCGATGACGACGACTTTTCCCGAAAGCTTTACGGCGTGCCCAAGGTTGACTTCACGCAGAAAATCAACACCGGAAATAACGCCCTGCGCGTCCTCCCCGTCGATTCCAAGTCTGCGTCCGCCCTGCGCACCGATGGCAAGATAGAACGCTTCGTAGCCTTGACGGCGCAGTTCGTCCAGGGTAACGTCCCGGCCAACTTCAAGTCCGGTTTTAAACTCAACGCCCATTTGGCGCAGCACATCAATCTCGGCGTTTAACACATCCTTTTCAAGCCGGAAAGAAGGAATGCCCAGCGCGAGCATTCCGCCTAATTTTTTCTGTTTTTCAAATACCGTCACATGATACCCGTCAATCGCAAGGTAGTAGGCACAGGAAAGCCCAGCCGGGCCGGCTCCTACAATCGCGACCTTGTTGCCCAGATGGTAACGCATGGGCGGAATATACCGTACGGCGCTGTCTAATTCCCGGTCTGCGATAAACTTTTTAATTTCGTCGATGGCAATCGGCTCGTCAATATCGCCTCTGGTGCACTCACTTTCGCAGCCGTGCGGGCAAATGCGGCCGCAGACAGCAGGAAACGGGTTCTCCTTTTTAATCAGCTCCAGCGCTTCGCGATAGCGGCCCTGCGCCGCCAGCTTGATGTATCCCTGAACGGCAATGTGCGCTGGACAGGCGGTCTCGCAAGGAGACGTACCCTCTTCAGCGACATCCTCCCGGTTCTCACGGTAGTCTTTGTTCCAGTCCTTTTCGCGCCACACATGGTCCCGCGCGGTACGTTCTGCGCGCACCGGGAGAGGTTCCCTGGCGCAAAGCCGCCGCCCCAGTTTCAGCGCATTCGTCGGGCAGTTTTCAACGCATTGGCCGCAGGCCACGCACTTTTCCGCATCCACCACAGCACTGAAGTTGGAACGGATGGCATCCGGGGTTTTAAAAAGCGTTGCGATTCGCATGGAAAAGCAGGCGCAGCCGCAGCAGTTGCAGATTGCCGCAGATTCTCCCAGACCGTCTGTGTGGGGCATTTCATGCATTAGGCCATTGTCCTCGGCAAATTTTAAAATCTGCTCAACTTCCTCGCGGCTGACCTGCCGCCCGCGGCCGGTACGTATGTAATACTCCGCTCCGGTTCCCATTTGAATGCAGATCTCCTTTTCCAGATGACCGCAGCCCTCATTCAGCACCCGGCGGGACTGGCGGCAGGAGCAGTCCGACACGCTGAAGGTGTCATATTTGTCAAGATAGTAGGAAAGGCGTTCCCAAGGTTGGGTTTCCGGGAGATCTTTCACTGCGCTTTCCACCGGGATAACGCGCATCATGGCAAGTCCTTCTGGGAAAAGGGCCGCCATTGGGGCAAGCCGCCTGCGGGTGTATTCCTCAAATGCTTTGCCGATTTCAGGATGAGCCGCCAGCTGCTCGCGGTTATTCACCATCATTTCAAGCATACCGGGCGCAAAAATATTCACAAAGTAGCGGTCCCTGCCGTCTTCTTTGTCCGTCCAGACCTTACAAACGCCGGTTTCCGTCAGCTTTGCAAGCAGTGCAAGGGTTTCCTCTCGGGATTTGCCGCACTTCTCCACGATATATTCGAGCGTACGCGGCTGCCGCAGCCCGATTGCGAGCGCAACATCGGCCATGTCGTCCGTAACAACGGCGTTCAGGGCATAATACTCGGGAGCGTTCTCGTCAATCTTATTCATCATGCCGGCAACGCCGCCCACCATTTTCGCCAGTTTCACAATTTTCGGCCTTAGTTCTGCCATGTTATCGCTTTCCTTCCCTCCAATAGTTTTCAAAACCGGTTTACGGTTTTTGCCATGCGGTTACCTCATTGCAAAGCCAGTCGGTCCACGCATCGATTCCCTCACCCGTGCGCGCACAGACCGGGATGATTTTCGCCGCGGGATTGCGCATCCGGATGTTGGCGGCGCAGCGTTCCATGTCGAAATCAAAATACGGAAGAACATCGATTTTATTAATCAGGACCACGTCACACACGGAAAAAATCAGCGGGTATTTGAGCGGCTTGTCGTCGCCCTCCGGTACGGAGAGTATCATCGCCTTTTTGACCGCGCCGGTATCGAATTCCGCCGGGCACACAAGATTGCCGACGTTTTCCAGAATGGCCAGCTCCACGTCATTGGTTCCAAGCGCCTCCAGCCCCTGCCGGGTCATTTCCGCGTCAAGGTGGCACATGCCGCCTGTATGCAGCTGAATGACCTTCGCGCCAAAGCCTTCAATCGTTCTCGCATCTACGTCCGAATCAATATCCGCTTCCATTATGCCAATTTTCAGCTTTCCGTTCAGGGATTCAATGGTGCGGGAAAGCAGCGTCGTTTTTCCTGCGCCCGGGCTGGACATCAGGTTCAGCAGAAAGACCCCTTGTGTTTTCAGTTCCTGCCTGAGCTGCTCCGCTCGTCGGTCATTGTCCGCGAAAACGCTCTGCCGGACCTGAAGCACTTTAAATCCGTTCATAGTTTCTTGTTCACGCTCCCATCTTGTGAAGAATTCGTTTTGGTATGCCCGGAACTGTGGACAGGCCAAATAATTTTTATTGCTTTACATTTGTTGACAACATTATAACAAGTACACATAATATCGCAATAATCTCAGCTAAAAATTATGCTTATACACAAAAACCAACTCTTGATTTCAGTAAAGCTGTATGGTAAAATATGTCTGGTTTTGGTCATACCACAGCCAAAGGGGACGTTTCCATGGAATTCAAAAAGCTTAGTGCTCCCAGCTTAAAGGAACTGTTTGTTCGCCAGATTCGTGAAAACATTCTGTCCGGGCAGCTTTCGATTGGCACACAGCTTCCGACGGAACGGGAAATTGCACAGCAAATGCAGGTAAGCCGCACCGTGGTTAACAGCGGCCTTACGGAACTGGAACGGCAGGGCTTTCTTGAAATACGCCCGCGGCAAGGCGTTTTTGTGGCTGATTATGGTCGTAACGGCAACATCAGCACGCTGAATGCCATTATGGAATATCACAGTGAAACGCTTGGCCGCGATGAAATCCGCTCCATTTTAGAGGTTCGCAGGGCACTCGAACACTTGGCCACGGATGCCGCCATAGAAGCGGCTACCGACGAGGACATGGACCGTCTTCAGCAACTTGTGGCAAATGTGGAAACGGCCGGCTCGGTGGATGAAACCATCGAGGCCGCTTTTGCTTTCCACCATGAACTAGCCGTTGTGGGTAACAACAGCATTCTGCCACTCATCTACGTCTCATTTAAACCCGTTGTCACCCAGCTCTGGCTGCGGTTTTGCCGGCGCTTTGGAACGGACGCCCTTTCCGACAACACGCGTTCCCTCGCGGACTGCGTCTTTGCGCGCGACCGGGAAGCTGCCCGGCGCTGCACGGACGAGCATCTTGATAGCGCCATCCACGGATGCCAACAGATTTACTAAGGAACTCATTATTCCAAGAAATCCATAGATACCAAGGAATCATTGTTCCATGGGATCATCGGTTCCTTGGAATCACAGGGAACAATTCAAAGTCGTAAAATGACCGGTCTTCACGGCTTATGAATTGTTTTATCCGTGGTTCCCTAGGGCAGCCGCGATTTGGTTTTCCGTACGGCGGCGGAATCAGTGGAACCGGGAAAACCCCAAAACATAGAAAGCCGGGGATTCCCCTGCTCTCTCTAGAAAGAGAGGCGGGAATCCCCGGCTTTCTATCCTTTTTATCCTTAAACTGCACCTCGGCGCCGGCGTTTTCATGCCGCGCGGAACTTTTCCAAGTCCATTAGAGGATGTGGTTTGCCTGAAGGTACTTGAGCAATTCCTCCGCCCCCTGAAACCGGTGGCCATGAAACCCTGCTTTTTCCGAACCATCAATATTCGTCTGCAGGTCATCAATAAACAGGCACTCGTCCGGAACCAGGTGGTACCGTTCGCACAGGCATTGGAAAATGGCAGGGTCCGGCTTGAGAAGCTTTTCCTTTGCCGAAACAAGGAACCCGTCAAAGTACCGGAACATTTCGACCTTGTTCTGATATTGGAAAAAACGCAGGCTGGTATTAGACAGCAAATAGATGGCGTAGCCGTTCTGCTTTAGGGCTTTGATGATTTCCGGCATCCCGCACATCGGCGTCAAATCAGAATGCCAGTTGTCCATCGCCTTTTGCACAGATGCGGCATATTGGGGAATTCTGGCGCTTACCTGCCGTACGGCGTCCTCCTCCGTGATGGTGCCCTCGTCGAGCTGCCGCCACTCTTCCCCCTGGAACAGTTCCTTCAGAACGGCGGCCGCAGCCGCCTCATCCGATGTAATCGTCTTCATGTACTCCTGCGGAGTGTATGCCAGCAAAACGTTTCCCATATCGAATACTATATTTTTTATCATAATTCCAACAGCCTTTCTAATCCAGTTTCTCCCGGAATTCTTTTGGTGTAACGCCTACCAGCTTTTTGAAAATCAAACTGAAGTAACGCTGATCCTTATATCCCACCTGATTGGCTACCTCGTAAATTTTCTCCTTTGGTCTTTTCAGAAGTTCGCAAGCTTTCTTAATCCGATAATAGGTCAAATAATCGCCGAACGTCTGCCCGACCTCGTTTTTAAACAGGCGGCTTAAATAACTTTCGCTGATGAAAAGACTGTCCGCCACGCTTTTCACGCTGATATCCTTCTGGTAGTTTAAGCTGATATGCTTTACCGCAAGCGCAACATAGTTGTTGTCTTTCTTTCCGTCCAGCAGGTACTCTTTAAATAACATAATGCGGCTGTCCGACATATCGTTCATTTTATTCTCTATTTTGTCGATACGCTGCTTATCACGCACCGCTTGGCACGTGTTTTTCAGCGCCGCATCCAGATCGTCGTCATCTATTGGTTTAATCAAATAATCACGGACCCCAAGTTTCACCGCCTGTCGGGCGTACTCAAATTCGCTGTAACCGGAGATAATCACGAACTCCGGCTTAATACCGTTCGACTTAACCTGCTCAATCATACGAATTCCGTCCAGGCCCGGCATACGAACGTCGGTAATAACAATATCGGGCCGGATGCGGCTGATTTCGCGGATCCCTTCCATGCCGTTAGAAGCTTCCCCCACAACTTCACAGCCATACTTCTGCCAATCCGTGGTCAAAATTAAGCCTTTCTTAACCAGAATCTCATCTTCAACGACTACTACTCGAATCATTTTCGGAACCCCCTACAGTTTCATTTCCAAGTGGTAAAGTTGAAAAAGGCATTGTAATCCGTGTGATGGTGCCAACATTCTCCTGGCTTTGAATATCCAGTCCGTAATCTTCGCCGTAGTACAGCTTGATCCGCTTATCTACGTTTGCAATGCCAATGCTGTCACTGTCGAGCGATTTTGCGTGAGCGGACTGCATAATCTGGTTCAGCTTTTCTTCGCTGATTCCCACGCCGTTGTCTTCTACCTCGAAAATAATTCGGTTTTCCTCGTGCCAGCCGCGAATGGCCAAATGCGCCTTCCCAATTTTGTCCTCAATTCCGTGGATAATCGCATTTTCCACAATCGGCTGAATAATGAACTTCGGGACATAACAGTCCATAATGTCGTCATGGACCTGAATGGAAACGTCGAACTTGTCGTCATATCGTATCTTTTGAATGGACAGGTAGCTTCCAACCAGTCCGATTTCCTCCGAAATCTGGACGGATTCTTTCTGATTTCGGATGCTGTATTTTAAAAGCTTTCCAAGCTGGGAAACAATCAGCACAATGTCGTCCACGCCGTTCAGTTTGGCAAGCCACTTGATGGAATCCAGTGTATTGTAAAGAAAATGAGGATTAATTTGGGAATACAGCGATTTCAGTTCTGCCAGGCGCAGCCGGTTCTGCTTTTCCAGATTCGTGGTAAACAGTTCGTTCAGGCGGTCGAGCATGGCATTTAAGCTCCGTCCAATATAGCCGAACTCATCGTCGTTATGTACATCAACACGCGCATCGGTGTCGCCGTTCTGAACCTTGTTCATCGTGTGGACAATCGTGTTCAAGGGTTTGGTCAGGCGGCGCACAAGCATAGGGGAAATCAGCACACACAAGATAATGGAACCCAGCGCAACCGCAATGGCGGTTTCCATAATGTAGTTGCTGTTGATGACCACCAGCTCAACCGGAACCGAGGAGATAACCCGAATCGGATAGTCACCCGCCGTTACGTCCCACGAGAGAATCTGTTTCGGTTTTTCCAAATAAATGTGTCTATTTTCCCCTGCCTGAAGCATTTGGTTGCGCAAATCCGTATTCAGAAAGCTTACGTTCTGGCTGCTGAATATTTCATCGTATAAAAAGTAGTTGTTTTCATCCACCACCGCATAGCGGACCGGAAGCGATACATTCACCGTATCCAGCGCGGTTTGGAATACATCCGACGGAATATCGATAATAGCGTACGCAATCACCTTACCGTCCTTCATAATACTGTTTGCCACTGCCATGCAATAGCTTTTTCCGCTTTTCGAAATATAATGATTCGAATAAGTGACCGTGCCGGGGGATGCATTCAGTTTGCGGAACACACCCCAATCGCTGTGGTTCCGAATATTATAAACATCCGGTATGTCGGAGGTGGACAGCTGAAATGACCCATCCGCCTTAATCAGATGCATCGCCACTTTGGTCGACTTGCCCGCCAGCAGAATGTACATCTTCTGGTAGATACTCGTTCGGTTTGCCTGGGTAATGGTCGAGCTGCTTACTTGATTGATCATGTCATCATCCGTACAGAAATAAGAAAGCGCGGACCGGTACTCCCCAATGACCCGATCCAGACTCACTGTTGCATTATGAACGGTTTTATACGACTGATCCTCCACGTTCCGCATGGAAACATTCGACGAAATGGTGTAAGTAAGCGTACCCAACACCACAACGGGAACAATGCTGATGACCGCAAAGCAAATAAAAAGCCGAGAGAAAAAACTGATTTTTCCCTTTCTTTCCGAGCGCATATCTTCACCCACTTAAAATTCATCAGCTCCATTATACAACGAGTCCGTGAATTTCAGGATTCCTCAACAGAAGCAAGGGGGGCGACTTGCTGTTCGCTCCCCTGCTCGAATGAAATTAAATTACGGAAACCTTTCCTTTGCTGACCCAGTTGAAGAGCAGCAGTGACAAAATTGTGGTGACCGTCAGAATTGACGCCAGCGCTGCAGCGGTTCCGAAACTAGAACGAACCACTTCGGTATAAATTGCAACCGAGATGGTTGCCGTTTTTCCGCTGTACAGCATAATGCTGGAGCTCAACTCGTTGATGGTGGTAATCCAGCTTAAGATTGCGCCGGACAAAACGCCGGGCGCCATCATTCTGGCTGTAATTTTGAAGAAAGTCTTCATTGGGGATACCCCAAGGTTAATGGAAGCCTCCTCAATGCTTGGGTCAATCTGATACAGCAACGCACTGCTGGAACGAATGGTATAAGGCATCTTGCGAATGACATAAGCGATGATCATGATAATGGCGGTGCCGGAAAGCATGAGCGGCTTCTTGTTAAAGGCAACCAGCATGCTGATACCAAGAACAGCGCCAGGAATAACATAAGGGAACATCAAAAGCAGATCCAGCGCACTGCTGATTTTGCTCTTCTTCTTTACCACAAGGTAAGAAAGAAGCATACCAAACACAATAATAATGACAATCGCAATGATGGCAAACAGGAACGTATTCGTAATATTTTTGGAAAGCTTGTAGAAGATTTTTTCATAGCTTTCCAAACCGAAGCCCTGCACGAAAATAGGTCCGTTGGTCTTGATGAAGGACGTTACAATAACAACAATCTGCGGCAAAAACGCGATCACAGCAACCAGCATGCAGAGTGCGGTCAGCAAAATCCGTTTGCCCTTGGTCAGTTGTTCCACAATCGGGGGACGAAGCGCCGTCATAACGTAATTCTTGCGCGCTACCACATATTTTTGAATCAGAAGGACGGCCGTGGAGCAGCAGATAATGACCACACTGAGCGCGCCGGCCATGTTGGCGTTGCCGCCCATTTCGCTCATGTACTCCTCATAAACAAGAACGGGAAGTACCTTGTAGCCTTCGCCAATCAGCATCGGGGTGCCGAAGTCTGCCAGGGACGACATAAATACCATAATCGCACCGGCGGCGAGGGTCGGCATAATAACCGGCATGGTAATGGTCAGAACTCGTTTCAGTTTGCTGGAGCCGAGGTTTTCAGCGGCTTCTTCCAAGGAACGATCGATGCTCGACATTGCTCCCGAAACATACAGGTAAACATACGGGAAAAATTTTAACGTAAACACCAGAACAATTCCGCCAAAGCCGTAAATCGGCGGGGTGGTAATGCCCATTTTGGCAAACAGATTTGTAATGAGGCCGTTTCTGCCAAGCAGCATAATCCAGGAATAGGCACCGATAAACGGAGGCGACATCAGCGACATGATGATCAGCATGTTGATGCACTTTTTCCAGTACACGTTAAAACGGGTAGTTATGTAGGCAAGGGGAACACCGAGCAAAACCGCAAAAATGGTAGAAAGGCCGGAAGTTGCAAGGCTGTTCCACAGGGTGCGGTAGTAATACGGCTTCGTAAAAAAGGTTTTATAAGATGCCAGAGTAAATCCGCCGTCGCTGTCAAGAAAGCTGTGAATGATAACGGAGAAAAATGGATAAACCAAAAATACAAGCAGCAACAGGAGGGAACCGTACTTTACAAAGTTCCAGAAATTAAAATATTTTGTAAGGTTTCTGCGGGGGGCACTTTCAGCGTTCATGAAAGCACCTCCGTTCCCTCTTCGTTAAATATGCTGACTTTTTCCGGATTAAAGCCCAGGTTCACTTTATGGCCAATTTCCCGGACAAAATCAATATCCTTTGTGTATTCGTTGGCCTGAATGATCTGCCCGTTTTTCAGTTTTACTTCATAGTTGGCAAAGTCACCAAGGAAGGTGTACATCTGAATTTCACCGGGCAGCCCGGATTCCCCGCTGTCGTTCATAATAAACTGTTCCGGGCGAACCGAAATCTTCACGCGGCCCTCATATTTTTTCTTCAGCTTGATCGAAAACTCAAACCCGGCATCCAGCTTAATGCGGGCAACTCCGTCGGGGCCAATCTGCTCGATTTTGCCATCCATGAAATTGGAAGTGCCGATGAACCCTGCAACAAAAGTATTCTGCGGCTTTTTGTAAATGGTTGCCGGCGTGTCGACCTGCATAATGCGGCCGGAGTTGATGATTGCAATCCGGTCGGAAATAGCAAGCGCTTCTTCCTGATCATGCGTAACATAGATGGTAGTGATATTCAAATCCCTTTGCAGCTTACGGATAATGGTACGCATCTGGACTCTCAGCTTAGCGTCCAAATTGGAAAGCGGTTCGTCCATCAGCAGAACACCAGGTTTAATGACGATTGCTCTGGCAAGGGCAACGCGCTGCTGCTGGCCGCCTGAAAGTTCGGACGGTTTTCTGTCCTTCAGATTCATAATCTGCACTAGGTCTAGGGCTTTCAATACCCTTGGCTCGATTTCACTTTTCGGTACTTTGCGTGCTTTCAGTCCATAAGCAACGTTGTCAAAAACCGTCATGTGTGGGAAAATGGCGTAGTTCTGGAACACCATTCCAATATCGCGCTTATAGGCTTCTATATTATTAATTACTTTGTCGTCAAAATAAATTTTTCCACCGTCAATTGTATTAAATCCTGCAATCATTCGAAGCAGTGTGGTTTTTCCGCAGCCCGAAGGACCCAGAAGAGTAAAAAATTCACCTTGTTTAATCTCACATGAAATATCGTTTACCGCAACAAAATCGTCGTACCGTTTCACTACGTTACAAATTTTTACACTATGGCTCAATCTGTTCAACCCCTTTTAACATACACTGTTGCACACGCGTTCGGCGGCGAGCATAGGCGCTGCCCGGTTTTGCCGTATGATAGAAAGCGTGCAGGCGCCCATATGCTTTTAACGCCTGCACGCGAACGGATCGCACGAAACTTATCGGGACCGTTTCAACACATTAATCAGCCGACAACGATCTCTTTCCACTTTTCCATAAGCTCTGTTTTCTGAGAGGAAGCCCATTTGAAATCGTAGTTTACCAGTTTCACATCCTTCATCGGCGGAAGTCCTTCCGGAACCTGGCTGTCCAGTCTTACGCCTCTTCTAGCAAAGTCGGTTGCCATCATGGTCTGGCATTCCTTGCTTAACACGAAGTTCATGAAGGTTTCGGCGTTTTCCTTGTTCTTGCAGCCCTTAACAAGTGCAATGCCATCCGGAACAGCGGAGGTACCTTCTGACGGATAGACAATGCCAACGTCTGCGCCGGCCTGAACATATTTAATCGCTTCTTTTTCCAAAGTCAAACCAACACTGTATTCGCCGTCGGAAACCTTCTTATAAACATCGCCGGAGGAGCCGAGGATCTTTCCGTCCAGGTTCGCAACAAACTTCTTCATAAAATCCCAGCCCTTGCCATCGTCCTTGCCGAACGCGGTCAGCATGGTGCACATAATGGTGTAGGAAGAACCGGATTTCGCCGGGTCCGCATAAGCGATTTTTCCTTTGAACTTCTCATTAATCAAATCGCCCCAGCCCTTCGGCACGTCGTTCTCGCCGACCAGCTTTTTGTTGTACATAATGACCATCGGTAGCGGGGATTCGCCGGTCCAAAGGCCGTCATCGCTGACATATTGCTTATCAATGTTGTCGATATCTTCGGGTGTAAACTTTTCAAAATACTTGCTGTACGCTGCAAGGGAGTCCGCTCCGCCGCCCCAGAACACATCGCATTGCGGGCTTTCGCTTTCGGCCTCGATGCGCTTCAACAGCTCGCCGGTTCCTGCGGCAACCAGGTCCACCGTAATACCGGTCTTTTCCTGAAATTCCTTAATGCCTGCATTCAGCGGATCCGCAGGATGTGGAGAATAAACCGTAACATGCTTGGAATTGGATGTCTGTGCCGATTGCGCTTCAGACGCCGCTTGGCTTTGTCCCTGCGATGATGCACTTTCGGAGCTGCCGCATCCGGAAAGCACGCCGGCAAGCATGGTTACTGCCAAAAGTGCGCTGACAAACTTTTTCATACACTCTGTCCCCTCTGTTAATAAAATTTTCGAATTCCGGGGTTCCATCCCCCGCGTTATCGTGTCTTAATTATTACATTCCAGCCGAGCAAATACAATGTGACGATCCTATACTTTTGTTGAGTATTTTGTCACATTTACTAAAATTAATCATTTTTAACATCAAAACTGTGCAATACGTATGGTCATAATCTTGAAAATAAGAATTTTTAATGATAGAATAGCCCCAAATTCTACGGGAGGAATTCAATATGATCAAGTTTGGCACCGGTGGATTTCGCGCCATCATCGGGGAAGATTTCACACGGAGTAATTTGGAGCTGCTCTCTGCTGCATTAACAAAAATGATGCAAAAAGACCACGTAGAGGACCGTCCGGTCGTGATTGGGTATGACCGCAGGTTCCTGTCCGACCTTGGAGCAAAATGGATTGCCTGCTCCCTCGCGGCCGGGGGCATTCCGGTACACTTAATTAATCATGATGTGCCGACGCCTTTGATTATGTTTCAGGTGCTGCAGGAAAACGCCGCTTATGGCATGGCGGTTACGGCAAGCCATAATCCAGCGGAATACAATGGGGTTAAAATTTTCACCTCCGGGGGAAGGGATGCGACGGAAGAAGTAACTAACCGGATTGAAGAAGAGATTGCCAAAATCGATCCGTCGGAAATCCATACGATGGAATATGAGAAAGCAACCGCAGACGGGTTGATTCTAGAGATTGACCCACAGAACAATTATATCGACAGTATTTTGAATGTTATTGATACGCAGGCCATTAAGAAAAAAAATATGAAAATTCTGCTGGACCCCATGTTTGGCGTAAGCAAAACAACCCTGCAGACGATTCTGCTGACCTGCCGCTGTAATGTAGAAGTCATCCATGACCGGCACGACACCCTGTTCGGCGGGCGGCTTCCCGCTCCGAACAGCTCAACGCTGTCGCACCTGGCGCAGATGGTGGTTCAGAACGGCTATGATTTGGGCATTGCCACCGACGGCGACGCCGACCGAATCGGCCTGATCGATTCCAAGGGAAACTTTATCCACCCCAACGACATTCTGGTTCTGCTGTACTATTACCTGCATGAGTACAAGGGATGGAAAGGCCCCGCGGTGCGCAATATTGCCACAACCCACTGCCTGGACCGGATGGCGGAAAGCTTTGGGGAAGTGTGCTATGAGGTACCGGTCGGGTTCAAGCACATCTCGTCCAAAATGGAAGAAACCAATGCTCTGATCGGCGGTGAGTCTTCCGGCGGACTGACCGTGCGCGGCCATATTCGCGGCAAAGACGGTGTTTACGCCGGTTCGCTGCTGGTGGAAATGATTAGCGTAATCGGCCGTCCGCTGCATGATATTCTTGATGAAATCCACCAGAAATTCGGTAACTTCTTCATGGACGAGTTTGATTGCCGCATGACCAGCGAGCGAAAGAAAGAATTGCAGCACCTTCTCTTCGAAGAGAAGAAAATACCACATTTTGACCAAGAAATAGAAAAAATTTCCTACATAGATGGATGCAAGGTCTATTTTAAAAATGGAGGATGGATCATCTGCCGCTTTTCGGGAACGGAACCGGTTCTGCGTATTTTCAGTGAAATGGAAAATGCAGCCGAAGCAGCACAGGTGAGCCGCGTATTCCGTGACTTCCTGGGTCTTTAAAACAGCCCAGGAATCGCCTTGGGGACTCTTGTAAAAGAAAAGAGAAGAAGAAGCAAAAAAAATTTGGGCGTTTTGCTCCACCGGAATGGTGAAATTACAGGAACAAGATTAAAAGGGGTATATGCGGATGTTGAGAAACAAAAAAATCGGCAGAAGATTGGCACTTTCTTTTATTTTTGTAACAATAGTTTGCAGCATTGGTGGCATTGTTGGATTCCTTGCAGTTTCCAATATAGAGGAAAAGTATAACGACGCTTTAGAGAATTATGGATTTGCACAGGGTGACATCGGCCTGTTCAACACGGAATTCAAAGGCAGCAGCGCTACGCTTCGTGATTTGCTTTATACAACAGATATCAAGGAACGAAATGCTTATGCGACCCAACTGGAAAAATCAAGTGATCAAATGAACGCCTATTTTCAAAATATAAAAAAGAGTCTGACCAGCAGCCAGGAATTGAGCCTGTACAACGATATTGAGGACAATCTAAAGAAATACACGGAGTATCTGTCACAAATTACCGACCTTGTGAAAAGCAAAGAAATTGACCAGGCACAGGATATTCTAAGCAAACAGGCGACGCCGCTCGCCAATAAAATTTTCACCGACACCAACGCTCTGGTCAATGAAAAAACGAAAAGCGGCCGTAAGGTATCGGCCGACCTTGCCACACATTCTGCCGCAGCGAAAGGAGTCACCCTGGCGGTGATTTTGCTTGCGGTTCTGCTGTCGCTCATCATCGCGCTGAAAATGTCCCGAAACATCAAGGAACCGCTCAAGGAAATGGCAGAGAACGCAGAAAGAATGGCAAAGGGCGATTTAAACCTTACGATTCAGACAACAACGAACGATGAGATTGGTCAGCTTGGCGCCGCTTTTCAACGTTCCGCTGAAACAATCCGTGCCTATATTGCCGACATCAAACGGATTCTCAGTGAAATGGAGCACGGCAACCTAACCGTTGACACCAACCTGGAGTACATAGGGGACTATGTTGAAATCAAAAAGTCGTTTCAGAGCATACTGATTTCGTTAAATGACACGCTGGGGCAGATCAATCAGTCGGCAGAACAAGTTTCCGGAGAAGCGGGACATGTTTCACTGGGCGCTCAGGCATTGGCACAGGGGGCGGCCGCACAGGCAAGCTCTGTGGAAGAGCTCATGGCAACCATTGAGGAAATCTCTGAAAATGTCCGTTTAAACGCAGCGCAGGCTGCAGGGGCCAGCAAGAACGTAAGCACCGTTCGTTCCGAAATCGAGCTGAGCAACCAATACATGGAGAAAATGGTCGTCTCCATGCGTCAGATTGACGAGTCCTCCGGTGAAATTGGCAAAATCATTAAAACAATTGATGACATTGCCTTCCAAACCAATATTCTTGCCCTGAACGCGGCGGTCGAGGCCGCAAGGGCCGGAGCGGCCGGCAAGGGCTTTTCCGTCGTAGCCGACGAGGTGAGAAATTTGGCAGGTAAAAGCGCCCAGGCCGTAAAGGACACCACCGTTCTCATTGAAAACTGCATGGAGCAGGTGAAAAACGGTACGAAAATTGCGGATGAAACCGCAAAATCCCTGCTTCGGGTGGTGGAAAGTGCAGAAAAAATCACCAGTACAATCGAACAAATTTCAGCCGCCACCAACCAGCAATCCAAGGGAATTGAACAGGTAACTTTGGGTGTGGAGCAAATTTCGAACGTGGTACAGACGAACTCCGCAACCGCGCAGGAAAGCGCCGCGGAAAGTGAAGAACTGTCCGCACAGGCCCAGTCGTTAAAGAATTTGGTCAACCAGTTCACCCTGAAATCCGAGCCGGAAAAGGAAGAGCAGTCTGCGTAACCTTATAGATTCGGTTGCGGCGTTTGCACCCATAGAAAAAGTTCTAACCGGTCTGTGGCCGATTGGAACTTTTTTCTTATTGATTCGGTTATGTATCCACTCGATTCAACTTGGCAGAACGCCCGAACGGATCTTTGTGCTTAAAAACCATACTGTGGGAAACGACTACAATTCCTCACTGTGATTGACAAAACCCTTGAACACCGTAAGGAATAAAATCTTAATATCCAGCGGGAGTGTCCAGTTTTCAATATAATAGATATCGCATTTAATCCGCTCTTCGATAGAAGTATCCCCACGCCATCCATTCACCTGCGCCCATCCGGTCATTCCCGGGCGAACCAGGTGTTTGAGCATATAAAGGGGGATTTCCTCCTTGAACTTGTCCACAAAAAACGGACGTTCCGGCCGGGGACCAACCAAACTCATATCGCCTTTCAAAACATTGATAAGCTGCGGCAGCTCGTCAATGCTGCACTTTCGGATGAAAGAGCCGAATTTCGTACGCCGGTCATCGTTTTTCGTGCCCCATGTCGTCATATCCGATGTTCCATCATCCATTTTCATGGAACGGAATTTATACATTTGAAAGGGGCGCTTATTTCTGCCAATCCGCTCCTGTTTGTAAATCACCGGCCCCGGGGAAGTCATTTTCACTCCGGCGGCAGTCAGAAGCATCACAGGAGAAAATACAATCAGCGCAATCAGGGAAACAACAATGTCGAAAAGACGTTTGCAGAAGCTGTTAATCATATTATCCAGCGGAACCTTGCGGATATTTATCAGCGGCATTCCTTCCACTTCGTCAATATACGGCTTGGTCGGCAGATATTTGGTATAGAACGGAAGTAAATTGGATTTGACCCCTGCTTTTTCACAAACCTCTATAATGGCTTCCAGTTCCGAAAATTCATTGTAATCGAGCGAAATAATGACTTCATCAATTCCTTTTTGCTCCAGGAGCCTGGGCAACGTGCCAAACCCTCCAACATAGGCGATTTTGCGGCCAGCTGTGTTTACTCTGGCGTGGCTCACATATCCGATGAAATCATACCCCAGGCTGCGGTTTGCCATGACCTTGTCGTAAAATTCAGCCGATACTTCGTTCCACCCAACCAGAAGAAGGTGCTTTAAATTGTATCCCTTTGCCCGCATGTGCCGGAGCAGCTTCCGCAGAAAGAAACGGCATAAGGAGGTAAGGAAGGAATCAATCACTCCGTACAGAAAGATGACCATTCTGGAAACATGGACTTCCTTCAGGAAAAACACCAAGACAAAAATGAAAATAATCCCGACAAAATTAGACTGAATCACCTTGGAAATTTCAGCATGGAGGGATTTGTGGCGGAAAGAATCATGCAGTTCAAAATAATTAAAAATAAAAAAGTAAGCGGGGATGACGAAAATCAATAAACGAAGATAATAGTTGATGCCGATATAAAACGAGCCCTGATAATTGATAAAGTGCAGTAGAAAAGCCAAAACCATGGATAAAAAACAGATTCCGGCATCGATAATTGCCAGAGCCGCATTCAGTATCTTTTGATTTTCTTTAATCATAATCCACTTGCCTCGTATATTCTGGAATATTCTATATTGTAAAGGATTTCCACCCCTAAGGCAAGAATTATTTGGTAATTTTTGCCCTATTTTGGCAGTCGTAGTCTTGTGCAATTTCTTCCAAAATGATATAATAGGCTAAAATTTGTCTGATATTTCCATATACGATAAGGAAGCAGGTTGACTATGTTAGCATATAATTTACTTCTGCTGCTAATCATTATTCTGGGAATTTGCCTTTGCGAAATCAAAAAGAGCAAAACCAACAATGCCATTTTTCTAGTCATCGTATCCGTGGTCATGATTGCGATGTCGTATCTGCGCGCGAATACGGTTGGAATCGACTACAAGCAGTACGCCGACTATTTTACACAGGTAAGGAACGGCGGCTGGTCATTTTTAATCAGCAGCGCGAACGGCTACCGGATTGAACCCGGATACAGTCTGCTGAATTATTTTGTTTCTCTGTTTACCGGTGACGTACATGTTTTCATGCTTTTCGTTTCCATTCTTTCCGTTGGTCTGACCGCGATTCTGCTCTACAAATACTCCCCCATTCCGTGGATTGGAATGTTTATTTTTGCAAGCTTCGGATTCTTTGGCAATACGCTCAGCTTTCTGCGGCAGTCGATTGCCATCTCGATTTTCCTGTTTTCGGTTCACTACTTAAAAAACAAAAAATTTCTCCCGTATTTGCTGATTATATTATTGGCCTGCACCTTCCACAAATCGATGATCATTATGATTCCGGTTTACTTTATAGCACACATAAAGGTAAACTGGAAATCGCTGACGACCTATGCGGGGTTGACGGCGCTGATTATGATATTTTCCTGGCCGCTGTTTCACTTTATCACCAAATACGTTTATCAATACTACGCGACGAAGCAGGGGCTTTATTACATGATGGGGCGCGACTGGCAGACCGCCGCAATTCCTGTCATTACCATGGTTACCATTCTGATTGTGAAGGACTTTATTTTGAAGCGCGACCCCAAGAATGTGGTGCTGATTAATTTTTCCGTTTATTCCGGTCTTCTGTACATCATGACCTGCCAGCATTTCCTGTTCCAGCGTTTCGGCATGATGTTCTTCACCTCTGCCATTTTGATTATTCCGGAACTTTTGGCCAGTGTCGGCACAGAAAGTGTGCTGGCAGAGGTTGGAACCAATGCGGAATCTTTAAAAGCCTACAAAAGCAAAGAGCAAAAGAAAAAAGCCCTGCAGGAACGCCGTCAGGTAAAAAGCAAGCTGAATATGCATAAATACATTTATTACTATGCCACCGCAGCGGTGGTGCTGATCGGATTCCTTTATAACGTGTGGATTCTGCTGCAGAACCGAATTAATTTGTATCCGTATGTCACCTTTTTAACACAAAAATGAGCATTGCCTTGCCCACATGAAAAGGGCGCATGGTGCGAACCGTTTGGCTGCACACCATGCGCCTTTTTCCGTTTTAAACAAAGAAGCGTTTCCGTATTAGGCACGAATTAACTTGAGCTGTCCATTGTTGTTTCGCACGGTGAGAGGTTCTCACACCCAGATTTTGCTGCTTGTTACCTGAAAAAGTCAGGGGCAGCATACCACATGGTATACTGCCCCCGACCTCTTTGGGTGATTTTTGGAATTAAGCGATGGTTGCAACCGTAACGGATGTTTTGCTGGAATTGATATAGAACCCAGCCGCCTGACCAGCCTTGCCGATCGCTATTACCCTGTAATAATAGTCATTTCCTACTGCTTTGACAAACTCAACCTTAAACACGGAAGCGGTTCCGGTTACAAAAGTAGGTTTCGTGTCAGCCGTGAGTTTGAAAACATAGGATGCACCTACTTTGACATGGAACGGAAGAGTGGTATCGCTCTTTACATTCCCTGCCGGATTCCCGACGGTGACAGTCGCAATCTTGACACCGTTCACATAAATGCCTGCCTGGGCGCCCGCGGTTCCACTGGCAGTAATCTTAAAGTAGTAATCATTGCCGTCCACCTTGATAAGCTGTGTGGTGAACACACCGGCGGTGCCGATTACAAAGTTCGGAATCTGGCCGTTTAGACTTGTGATCTTGAATACATATGAGCCGTTAACGTCGTTAACGAAGAAGTCTGCATTCGTATCACTCTGGAAAGTGGCGGTAGAGGATATTACAGAAGTACCTCTGGAGGAATCATCCGAACGAGATTTATGATGCGTCTGCAAGTTCTGTATCGCCGTATTCAAAGCATTCTTGGCTGTGTCAATATCGGCTTGCGTTGCGGCGTTGTTTTCCAGAACAGATTTCGCGTTTGCAAGCGCGGTAGTAAAGGCTGCCCAGCTCTCGCTTGTAAACTTTCCATTATCATTGTTCGGATACAAATTCTCGGCGTTCGTAACGGCATTCAAGAGTTCCGTCTTATCGAGCGTTAAGGGGCCGGTCAGTCCATAACCACGTGGATATTGTATTTCCGTATCGCTCATAACGCCGTTTGTAATAACAGGAATGTTTACAGGAAGTGTTCCGACCGGATCAAACGCGCCAAAGATAATGTCGAGTGCGGCAGGAATATTGGGGCCATAGTTTGTGGTAGGCCGCTTTCCGCCTTCGGTCGGATCCATGCCGCTGCTCCCATAAACCGCAAGCATCGTATCCGCATTTGGATAGTTTGCTACGTCATATGGCTTGTCGATGCTGACAAGGACACACGGCTTATTCCATTGTTTAGACCAGTTAACAATCTTGGTGGGCGTACTGGTTACCCAATTCGAGGGGTCCAATTTCGCTTCGCTGGTGGTTTCGGTAATCGCAATGACATAATCCGCATCTTTAATGGCTTCTTCAAATTGTTCATCGGTATAATTGCCAGGATAATAGTGCATTGTTTTGAATTGTACCGTATTGATTTTGCCCTCGTTGATAAGTTGCTCCAAACCAAATTGCAGAGCGGGCAATTCGTTGGAGTATTGGCCGATTAAGAGGAATTTCTGATTTTCCTTAGGCTTAATCGGAAGAACATGGTAGTCGTTTTTAATTACGGTAACTGCTTCATCAGCAATTTCGCGCTCCCGGTCGTGATGCTCATCGGAACCTACAACTGCTTCTGCATTTGCTATTTTTTCATCAATCGGAGTTTCGTCAAGCGTCATAATGTCACGGTCAATCTTCAACTGTACAATCCGTTTTGCAGATTCCTCAATCCGGTTTTGAAGTTCCTCGTCTGCTTTTGCCTCTGTTTTGATCTTTTCAATAATTGGATCAAGCTTGTTAGGAACATCTGCCTTGCTGCGAAGAATCGTCGGCATAACAACCATATCCGCGCCGGCCTTAATGGCATATAAGGTAGCTTCCGGTTCATTAAAATTATCCGTTATTCCCTGCATGTTCATCGCATCGGTAACAACAACGCCGTCAAAGCCCATTTTATCACGCAGAAGGCCGGTAAGGATTTGTTTGGAGAGGGTTGCAGGGGGCTTTATGGTTCCGCCATTCTTAGTGGGAAGTTCTTCTGTAATAATATTCGGATACTGGATGTGCGTTGTCATGATGATATCCGCGCCCGCATCAATAGCCGCTTGGAATGGAGCTAATTCTACTTTTTCGAGCTGCTCCATTGTCTTATTTACAACGGGCATACCGGTATGTGAATCGGTAGCGGTATTTCCATGACCCGGAAAATGTTTTAAGGCTGTGGCAATGTTATTGCTTTGAAGCCCTTTCATGACTTGTATGCCAAGTTTTGCTACCAACTGAGGATCGTCTGAAAAAGAACGCAGGCCAATCACCGGGTTTTTGGGATTGTCGTTCGTATCCATAACAGGCGCATAATCCACATTAATTCCCAGCGCACGCAGCTCACTGCCCATAATATCGCCGGTATCAAATGCTGCCTGTTCGTCACGTGTGGCACCTAATGCCATATTTCCGGTCATACGGCAGCCGGAACCTAAACGAACGACGCTGCCGCCTTCCTGATCCGTTGCAATCAGCAAAGGAATGTTTCCGCCTTCGGCATTTGCTTTCTGCAAATCATCCGTAAGCCTTACGGTTTGTTCGGTTTGTTTCACATTGTTTGCAAAAAGGATAATTCCGCCAAATTTATACTTCTGCAAAATCTGTTTTACTTCATCGCTTAAAACAGTCATGTCCGACACAGCCGTTTGCCCGCTGTCTTTCCATTGGCGGAAATCCGGCATCAATAGCTGTTCAATCTTTTCCTCTTCCGACATTGCGCTCACAATCTCATCCGCTGATTTTTCAACGGTTGCCGCGTGAGCGGATGTGGGCATAATCATCATGCTTGAGACTAGGCAACAACTTAAAAGAAGCGAAGTGGAAATTGTCCTCATTTTTTTCCTGGTTAACATCATATCAAACCCATCCTTCTTTCTTTATTAAATCATTTGATCAACAAATGACATTGTTGAAGCATGTTAATGTGCTTGATTATGCTAAAAGATTGTATCAACTTTTATGAAAGATATCCAAAAATGATATCTCCAACCCGAACCTGTCATCCCTCCTTTTGCAAAAAGGAGGCAGGCTGCTAAAATGCAGCCTGCCTACCTTAGTCTTCTTGGTATGCCGCGCTGTTTTATAGCAGTTTCTTCATTTCATCGGCAACATGCTGCACTTGTGTTCCCACAATGACCTGAACACTCGTCTTGCTGGGACGAATCACACCTGCAACACCGGCCGATTTAATTGTTTTTTCATTGACAGCAGTGTAGTCTTTCACCTCCACACGCAGACGGGTAATGCAGTTGTCAAGCTCTTTAATGTTTTCTTTTCCGCCGAGACCTTCCAAAACCTTAGCTGCTACGCCGGCAAAATCGCTGCTGCCAAGCGTAACGTCTTTGTCCTGCTCTTCATAATCGTCATCTTCACGTCCGGGCGTATGTAGATCGTACTTGAGAATAATGAAACGGAACAAGAAGAAGTAAATAAAGAAGAAAACGACACCAATCGGAAGAATCATCCACGGATTTTCTGCCATCGGGGTACCCGAACTCAAAATCAGGTCAATCAGACCACCGCTGAAGTTGAAGCCCGCGCGAATCGGCAGCAGGGTCATAATACCCATGGAGACAGCGGTCAGAGCCGCATGGACCAAGTACAGTCCAGGTGCAAGGAACATGAAAGAAAATTCGATGGGTTCCGTTACACCGGTGATGAAAGAAGCGATTGCTGCAGAGAAAAGAAGGCCGCCTGCGATTTTCTTCTTCTCTGTTTTAGCAGTTGTGTACATTGCCAGAGCTGCGCCAGGCAGACCAAACATCATAACCGGGAAGAAGCCGGTCATGTACTGTCCCGTTACACCGTAGGTGCCCTTGCCAGCCCAGAAGTTGCCCAGGTCGTTCACCCCTGCGGTATCAAACCAGAACACGGCGTTCAGCGCGTGGTGCAGACCGAACGGAATGAGCAGACGGTTGAAGAAGCCGTACAGAGCAGAACCCAAAGCACCCAGGCTCAGGATTCCTTTGCCAAATAGAACCAATGCTTCGTAAACGAGAGGCCATACGAAGAACAAAACTGCGGATGAAAGGATGGAGATTCCGCCCGTAACAATCGCGACGCTCCGCTTTCCGCTGAAGAACGCGAATGCATCCGGCAGCTTAGAATCACGGAACTTGTTGTAGCAATAAGCGCCGATTAATCCGCAGATGATGCCGATCAGCACATTGTTGGTTTTGCTGAATGCCGCGTCTACCTCTTCCACCTTAATGTGCTTCAGCATAGCCACGGAATCCGGTGCCAACAAAGCCTGTGTCATCAGCCAGGAAACAAGTCCGGCAAGCGCCGCGGTGCCGTCGTTGTCTTTGGACATGCCGATGGAAATACCAATGGCAAACAGGATCGCGATGTTGTTGATCAGAGCGCCGCCCGCTGTGATCAGAAATGCCGCAACGGCGTTGTTCGCGCCCCATCCGGCCGAGTCAATACTGTAGCCGATGCCAAGGAAAAGTGCCGCAACCGGCAGACATGCCACCGGTAGCATCAGGGACTTGCCGAGTCTTTGCAATGTCTTCATCATAATTCCATTCCTCCTGTAAATTTTATGCTATGACAGGCGTTGCAGGCATAGGCACCTGTTTCGCCCGCCCAGTGTACCGGTTTGTGCTTTACAGATTGCCTTTCAGGAATGTTTCCAGGGCGTTTAACGCCTCTGCTTCATCCGGGCCGTTAAAGGTGAGCGTCACCTCGTCGCCCTGTTTCAGCGCAAGCCCCATAACACCCATAATGCGCTTTGCGTCTACCATCTTTTCGGGGGTCCCGATTTTAATTTCACATTCGAACCCAGTGGCCACCTTTACTAACTGACCCGCAGGCCTTGCGTGGAGCCCAAGTTCGTCGGTGATTCGATAACGGAATTCTTTCATTTTGAAGTTACCTCCTAAGCGCTGTGATTCATTCTTCGGAAAGATTGAGGTTCCTGATGTTTTGCCGCAGTTTTAAAAGAGAACCGGGTGAAACCGACAGCTCATCATATCCCATTTGCAAGAATGTTTTGGTCAAGTCCGGGTCTGCGGCCAGCTCGCCGCAGATGCCGGCCCAGATGCCGGCCTGGTGAGCCGCTTCGACCACAAATTGCAGCAGCTTCAGCAAAGCCGGATGGTGGGGGTCACAATATTGCCCGACTTCGGAATTTTGGCGGTCAACGGCAAGTGTATACTGTGTAAGGTCGTTTGTGCCGACGCTGAAAAAGTCCACTTCCTGTGCCAAATCTCCGGCTGCCAGCGCAGCGGCCGGTGTCTCAATCATTGCGCCGAAGGAAAGCTGGCCAACCGTTTTTCCTTCCCGCTCTAGTTCGCTGCGGACTTTCTCCGCCAGCTCACGGCAGCGCCGGAGTTCCGCGCGGGATATAATCATCGGGAACATAACGGCAACCGAACCATAAGCCGCCGCGCGGTAAATAGCACGCAGCTGTGTTTTAAAAACCTCCGGCCGTGCAAAGCAGAGCCGGATTCCCCGCAACCCGAGGGCAGGATTTTCTTCATGCAGAAGCTGAAGATACGGCGCTGTCTTATCCGCGCCAATGTCCGCTGTGCGGATGATAACCGTTCGGCCCTGCATCGCTTCGGCCGCTTTGCGGTAAGCTTCAAACTGCTCTTCCTCGTCCGGGTAGGAATCTCTTCCAAGATACAGAAATTCGCTGCGGAAAAGGCCGATTCCTTCGGCGCCGTTTTGCGCCGCTTTTTCAAGGTCGTCCGGCCCGGCAATATTGGCGAAAAGGCGAATGCTTCTGCCGTCCTTTGTGACGGTGGGGAGTTCGCGCAGGGCTTCCAGCTGAAGTGCGGCACTGTGGTGTTTTTCCTGCAGCGCACGCAGCCGTTTTGTGGTATCTTCATCCGGTTCCAGGTAAAGTCTTCCTTCATTCCCATCGACCGCAGCAGTCCGGTTCCCGCAGGAATTCAGATCCGGCAGATTGGCCTGTATCACGCAGGGCAGATTCAAGGCCCGAGCAAGAATGACAGCATGGGAATTTTCGGTTCCGCCCCTGGTAACAATGGCCTTCAAAAACGTCTTGTCAAGTTGAAGTGTTTCGCTGGGACTGAGGTCCTCCGCGAGCAGCACATACGGTTGGTGCAGTTCCTGTTGAACTGATTGCCCACCGGTTAAAAGACGCACAAGCCTTTTGGAAACATCAGCCACATCTGCAGAGCGGGCACGCATATAGGGGTCATCCAAACCGGCAAAGAATTCTGAAAACTGTTTTCCGGCTTGGGCCGCGGCCGCCGCCGCGTGTTTCCGGCTGTTATGAATCAAGTCCGCCACCGCGTCATTGAAATCCCCATCGTCCAGCATCATGCGCTGCACGTCGATGATCATGGCTTCCTTTTCGCCAATTTCACGGCGCGTGGTTTCAAAAAGCGCTGCCAGTTCTTCATCTGCCTGTTTTTTCGCATTTGTAAAGAAAGCCCATTCGTCTTCCGGGTTTTCGGCCGGACTTTCATCCACCAAAGCACTGGCGCTTTGCAGCACGGAGACAATTCCGAATGCAATTCCGTGCGAAACGCCTTTTCCTGTGAAAATATCCATTTTCTCCAGTTTCCCTTCTGTTCCCTGTATCACTTTGATTCCAGCCAAATCAGAGGGCTGCCCGCCTGCACGGATTCTTCCTCTGTAAAACGGATTTTCTTAAAGTCATCTTGATTTAGAACTACAACTACAATCGAGGTATCATATCCTTCACCGCGAACGGCTTCCTCTTCAAAGTCAATCATATGCTCTCCGGTTTTGATAGCATCGCCGGTTTTCCCAATCCGTGTAAAATGTTTCCCCTTCAAGCGAACGGTATCCAATCCGACATGAACCAGCAGCTCCGCTCCGGAAGATGTAAGCATGCTGAACGCATGGCCCGTGTCGAACATCTGACTCAGCGTGCCGTCGGCGGGGGCTACAACGCGGCCGTTGTCCGGCACAATCGCGATTCCCGGTCCCAAAACGCCCGAGCGGAACGTTTCGTCTTTCAGAGAAGACAGTGGCCTTACCCTGCCCGAAATGGGAGCATATACAATCGTTTCCTTTTTCTTTCCTATTCCAAAAAACATAATAAAACCTCTCTGCTGCAAAATTAAGGGTAAAACAGTGTTTATGCATTTTGCTGCATGAAACACAGGTGAATCGCGATGCAGGCGATTTCCTGCTGCGGAAGTTCCACCCCGCATGTTTGATGAACATATTCCGCAATGGCTTTCCCACAATGCGTTTCCTTCGGAAACTTTTCACAAAGTAACGTATATAGCCCGTTGTCGGAACCCGTGAAGGGCTCGTTCTTCACAATCCGCCGGGTCAGAAATTTCAGATGGGTCAAAAATCTTTCATGGTAGTAATCGCCGTCGCGTATTTGGAAATGCTCCTTATTTTCTACAATATCCAGGATTCCATTCATCAGCTTTGCCGCGTCAAATGTTCCCTTTACTGAGATGTCATATTCGGCGTCCAGAATATGGATGGCGATAGAGGCGGCCTCATCGCAGGGAAAAGTGATACCAAGGCGCTTCCAGATAATTTCCAGAGCGTACAGGCCGATCTGGTATTCCACAGAGTAAAACCGGCGGATTTCATTTAAAAGAGCATTGGAAAAATCCAGTCCGTCCCGGTGCCTCTGCGCGGCAAAATGGATGTGATCCGCAAGCGAAATATAAGCGCGTTCATTCAGACGCTTATTTAAGACGCGTTTGGCGTAACTGTAAATTTCATCCGTCACCTCAATATACAAGGGCGGTAAAGAAGAAAACAGGGCCTTCAGCCGGTCGGTATCCTTTTGATTTTCCATGCGGTAGATTTTTTGTATGGAAGCAGGCTTCAGTTCTGTTCCCTCTTTCGCACGAAAACCAATCCCTTTTCCGACGACGATGACTTCCACGCCATCGCTGTCCAGGGCCGTAACAATATTATTATTAATGGACTTGAAAATTTTCATAATATCCACTCTTTCTGGTTAAAAACAAAAAAACCAAACTTTCACAGGGCGCATAAATACGACCTGTAAAACTTTGGTTTTGCCTGCATTACCAGTGACAGCCCAATATGTAATTTTGTGACACCAGTGTATTAATTCTTTCTTCTCCTTAATTATAGCGAGAGCAGATTCAAAAGTCAATTATAAATTTATAAAATTATGATATAAAACATTTCATATGTTAAGCAATTCTATGAAAAATGTTTTTTCATGCAGCTAACCCGCACTCTTCACCGCTTAAGAGAACTATTTTCTACCTGAGCATAATAAAATTTAGAAACCGCTCTTGTCAGTTTGCGGGGACAATTCTATAATGATGGAAATGGATGACAATGATTGCAATCACTGCCATTAAGAAAATCGAACGCCGATAGAAGAAAGGTGAAGAATGATGGTAAAACGTCTAATTGACTGCAATAGCGGAGATATTGCTCAGATGGGGAAAGCCGATCTTTTGAAGTCCATTGCGCTCAGTGAAGGGCGCGTTATGGCCTGTGAAACGATCGGTGCGGTGCCCCCTTATCTTGAAACGGTTACGAATGCAGAGTTCGCCGCTGGCATGGGGGCGGATATGTTAATTTTGAATTTGTTTGACGTAAACAATCCCCTCATTTACGCTTTGCCTCCCGTGGAAAAGGCTGAAACAATCCGGGAACTAAAGCGCTTGACCGGAAGGGTCATCGCCGTCAACCTGGAACCGGCCGATCCCGAAAGTGCAGCGGGCTCTGAAAATCAGGTATGGGCTTTGACCGAGGGGCGCCGGGCAACCGTTTCGAACGCCCGTACCCTGTGCGACATGGGCGCGGACATGATTTTGCTGACTGGGAACCCCGGAATCGGCGTTCAAAACCGCGCGATTACGGAATCGTTAAAAGCAATCTCTCAGGAATTGGGCGACCGCATCATTCTTGCCGCAGGCAAAATGCATGCTTCTGGCATTCTCTCCGAATCGGGAGAAAATCTGATTACGCAACAGGACATCCACGAATTTGTAAACGCCGGCGCAGATATTATTTTGCTTCCGGCCCCAGCAACCGTACCCGGAATTACCATGGAATACATCCGCAGCCTAGTTAGGTATGCCCACAGCCTGGGGGCGCTGACGCTGACGGCAATTGGAACCTCACAGGAAGGGGCCGACCAGGAAACCATTCGCCAGATTGCCCTGCTGTGCAAAATGACCGGCACCGACATTCATCATATTGGGGACTCGGGGTATATTGGCATGGCGCTTCCGGAAAACATTATGGCATATTCCATTGCCATAAAAGGGGTGCGCCACACCTACCGCCGCATGGTCCGGTCGGTGAACCGCTAAAATCCCATCCTGTGAACGATTCCAAGAGTAAACATATTACAAGGCGGGAAACACACGTTTCCCGCCTTTGTTTTATTTTATATTAAAACTTATATCACACCGCGAAGCGCTCCAGTTATCCTTTCACCGCACCGGCTACCAGGCTTTCCTGGACCTTATTGCTAAACAGCGCATATATAATCATCGTCGGGATGGTAGCCACGACAAGTCCTGCACCAATCAATCCCAAATCCGTGTTGTAAACGCCCGAAAACGCCATAATTCCGACCGGCAGCGTACGAAATGCGTCATCGTCCAGAAAAGTCGTTGCAAACAGCAGCTCGTTCCATGTTCCCATAAAGGTAAAAATGGATGCGGTGGCAAGAGCGGGTTTTATAATCGGCAATATGATTCGAAAAAACATTTGCATGATACCGCAGCCGTCTATAAAAGACGCTTCCTCCATTTCCTTTGGAATGGAGCGGTAAAATCCACACAATATCATAACGCTCATCGGGATTCCGAAAGCAATATACGGCAGCAGCAGACCAAGATACCCGCCCTTAATCCCCATCTTATCCAAAAACTGAAAGAGCGGTAGTAAGGCGGCATGGGTCGGAATCATGATTCCAACGGTAAACAGCATCAGTACGGCGGCGCTCATCTTCCATTTCATGCGGGTAATCGCATAGGCGGCCATTGCGGTAAACACCCCTACCACCACAATGGTAACGCCGGTAAAAAAGACCGAATTCAGGAAATATCGGATGATTTCGCCGCTTGCAAAAATCCGGTAATAGTTCCCCCATTGCCAGTTCCATGGGAGCCCCAAGATGTTGTCCCCCAAGATTTCGGCGTTTGTTTTCAAGGAGTAAGTTAACAGCCAGTACAGTGGGAATAGCTGTACTGCTGCAATCAGGATCAAAAGAATCAGTTTCACAGTCTTTTTCAACTGTTTTGTTTTGCTCATAAAATCCCTTCCCTATGTTACATGGTAGCGTTCTCTTCCGCTCTTCGAAACAGCATGGTAACCAGCCAGCTAAGTAAAAGGCAGGCTACGACGATGCTGAATGCCTGCGCACTGCCGTAACCAAACAGACCGCGTTTGAACAGGTTGTTATACATTAAGGTTGCGGGCACATGGCTCACATTGTTCGGACCACCGTTGGTCATCACATAAATCAGGTCGAAGGCCTTAATGGAACCGACAATTGCAAAAATCGCACACGTTTTTATAACCGGTGCCAAAAGCGGAATCGTCACGCGGAAGGTGGCTGTCCACCCGGTTGCGCCGTCAATTTGCGCCGCTTCGTAATAATCAGACGGGATGGATTTCATACCGGCATATAAAATAAGCATATGGTAACCGATGTACTGCCAAACGGCAGGAACTACCGTGGTAAGAAAAGCCGTATGGGAATTCGTCAGCCACGAAAACTGAAAATTGGGAGAAAACAGCTTGATTAGTGCGTTGAGCAGTCCATGCTCGCTATTAAAAACGTTCAGGAACAACTGGCCAATTACGGTACTAGAGATTAAAACAGGAACAAAGTAGATGGTTCGGAAGGTTTTTTCCCCGCGGGTTCCCCTTGCCAAAATATTTGCCAGGATAAAAGAAATTGGAAGCTGAATCAGTAGGGATGCCAACATCAGCACAACAGCGTTCCAGGCAGCGTGCTGAAAATTTTTATCATTTATCAGTTTTACATAGTTGTTCATAAATGTAAAACTCATTTTACTAACGCCGTTATAGAGAAACAAGCTGTAATAGGCCGTAATAAACAGCGGCACGATGGCAAATAAAACAAACACCAGCAATGCCGGTAAAACAAACAGCAGAATGAATTTTTTGTCTCCCAGATACCTGTTCAAAAAAGAGCCCTCCCTCTCCAATGTTTGAATAAAACCCCCTGTGTGGGTAGTACACAGGGGGCCAACCGGAAATCCGGTTATCGGTTATTCATTGCCTCCACATGCGCATTATACACAGCCTGTGGATCTCCGGCATCTGTAAAGAGGGACTGCACTTGTTCCAAGTGCGTTGTGGCAGTATTTTCATCCAATGCGGTGTCCCATGCAATCACGCCGTTCACGCCTTTGTTTGCAAGGTCGGCCACCTGTTTCGCGACAGGCTGAAGTTTGCTTTCGTCTACTGGGTCCGTAAATCCGGAAGAACCCTGGCCGCTCTCGTCGCGTGCCTTAGCCAGACGCTTGCAAAGGAAAATGTCAAAATCGACTGCTTCCTGCGGATGGGCCGTGTTCTTATTGATAAAGATGGAATCAATAAAGCCACCCACATAGTCGCTGTCCTTCCCTTTGGAGAACATTGGGAACGCAACTGCCTTGACCTTATCCTTTACCTTGGTATTCTTATCCACATAAATGCTTTCCGTAAACCAGTTGCCCTGCAAACGCATGGCGGCTTTTCCAGTCAGGAACATCTGGTCCGCATCCGCCGAGGAAACCTCGGTCGGGTTTTGGCCGAAAGCGCCTAATTTATAGAGCTCCTGCGTCTTCTTTGCCGCTTCCAAATAGCCCGGGTCGTCAAACTGAATTTCATTGCCCAACAGCTTCAGAATATTTTCGGCGCCGACTTCACGCATCGCGATCGACTCAAAGACAAAGGCTGCCTGCCAGGATTCTTTCACGCCCATTGCCAGAGGTGTTTTTACACCGGAAGCGGACAGCTTCTTGCAGGCGTCCACCAGTTCTTCGTAGGTTGTCGGGATTTTCGCCCCCGCCTTATCAAACAGCTCCGTATTGCAGTACAGGGGAAGATACCAGGAATAAATCGGAGTTGCGTAAAGTTTTCCGTCGTATGTAAATTGTTTCTCCGCGCCGGGTTTAATGGTGGCAAGCTGCTCCTTAGTCAAGTAATCGCCAACCGGAAGCAGCTTTCCGGCCTGCTGCAGTTTTCCGCCACGGCCGCCGCCCCAATAGAAGAACAAGTCAATTCCCGAAGCGCTGCCGGCGAACTCTGTGCTGATTTTTGTTTTATAGGCTTCGTTTTCCAACATATGCGTTTCAATCTCGATATTCGGGTGCTCCGCCATGTAGTCTTTGACTGCCTGATCGGTTGCAATGCGCATGGCATCCGTATCGGTCGTCCATTGGTGCCAAAGATTCAATTTGATTTTTTCCGTGGATGACGACGCGCCTGCCTGACCGGACTGCGCACTCTGCGAACCTGCCGCGCCGGTACTGCTGCATGCTACGGTTCCCAATAACAAGGCGCATGCTAATACCGTGCAGAGTGACGGTTTGAGAATACTTTTCACAAAAACTCCTCCTTCAAAATCATGATGTTTTTGGGAAAACACCCATGAATTTAGAACCATAAATACCATACCACAAAAGTAAAAATTTCCAGATAAAAATTTTTACTTTATTGGTCAATATATTTACTTCTTACTTATGGAAGATTGCAGTATTCCCGGACTGTCAATCCCATTACTTTTTTAAAGCACTGCCCAAAGTAATGAGGGTCATTAAAGCCGACTCGTTCGGCTACTTGGTAAATTTTGAGGGACGGATCCTTTAAATATTCCTGCGCCCGGGCAATCCGTGTATCGACAATATATTCGGCAATCCCTTTGCCGACTTCCTTTTTGAAAACTCTGCTGAGGTAGCTGTCGTTGATATAAAGCGACCGGGCCAGTGTCTTTAGGGAAAGCTGCGCGTCGCTGTAATTTGTTTGAATGTAGTTCAACGCCTGCTCCACAATCTTGCTGTGCCGCCTGCCGCTTTCCAGGCCATTCATGCACTTTCGAATCATTCGCATTCCGTTTGCAAAACATCTTCTGGCATGGAAAAGATTTGACACGGAATTGGCAGAATCTATTACATTATTCCAGATGTCCTCCGGTATGACCACTCCCGTGTCACCCAAACATTCAAAGCTGATGGTCAAAAGATGCCGGAGGGATAAGCGGAGGGAACAGGAAGCATAGTTGGACTCTGCCATCTGCAGGTAATCACTGCCCAGCCTCAGTGCGTCCCGCCACCTGCCGGTCGTCAGCAATTCAATATAATCTTGGAGTATGGCATCCGATTCTTTGTGCGCCGATAAGACCGACCCCTCTGAAAAAAGGCGGCTGTATGTGCTGCATCCACAGGTATCCACCATTTGAAGGGCATCCGCTGCTTCGCAAGCCTGTCGGAAAGCACCCTTAATCTCGTCTGGCCCAAAGAAGGAACAGCTCACTCCAATGTAATTATCCGCACCCAAATCATTTGCATTGATTTCGTCCGCTAAGGACTCTTCGGTTTCTCCTTGTTCAGGCGAAACCAGTACCACCGTCCCACCTAGAAAATATTCAAACCGGATGCAGTGCCATTCTTCTGGGGCAGTGAAAGAGGATTTTGCATAAATGCAAAATAGTTTCTTTTTCAGGATGCGAAGCTCGGCATCCTGTACCAGTTCTTCAAATTCCAGCTGACTGACCCGCCCGTTCACCAATCTTTGCAGGAAGCCATCCCGCACCATGTGGTGCAGTTCGCTTTGTACTTTCAGCTTCTCCTTTTCCTCCCGCTGATCGGCTAAAATGGCCGTTTTTGCTTTTTTCGCCATTGCTGCCAGCTCGTTCCGGTTTAAGGGTTTGAGCAAAAAGGAATACACCCCGATATTGACCGCACTTTGTGCATAGGAAAACTCGTGGAATCCCGTTAAAATCATCACCTGTGTTCTTGGCTCGATTTCGCGGATGCTTTTGGCAAAATCCAGCCCGTTCATCCGCGGCATATTGATGTCGGTTATAACCAGCTGCGGGCGTTTTTCCTGAAACAGGGCAAGCCCTTCCTCTCCGTTGGAAGCCTCTGCCACAATTTCAAACCCGTTTGTCTGCCACTCGTAGCTTTTTGCAATCAAAATGCGTTCCAGGCGTTCATCGTCCACAATCATCACGGAAATCAATGCGTGTTCCCCTCCCCGTTTTTTCGATCAGGTACGTTCAGCAGCGGCAGGTAAAGATAAATTGCGGTTCCAGCTCCGGGCTGACTCTCTATTTTCAGAAGACCCTTCTCGTTGTAAAAAAGGTTGATTTTTTCGATTAAACTGTAAAGCCCAAAACCGTTCTGCTTCTCATGGGACTGTTTGCTCAGGACTTCCTGAATTCGTTCCTGGGACATTCCAACTCCGTCGTCCTTCACGCTGAGAACCATACCAGGTTCCTGCCGTTTCGCCGTAATCCAGATGCTGCCCATACCATCCCGCGGGCGAATGCCATGATATACCGCGTTTTCGACCAGAGGCTGCAAAACCAGCTTTAAAACCGATTCCTGCCTTAAGCCTTCTTCAATTTCATAGTGCACAGCAATTTTATTATCAAACCGGATATTTAAAACGGTCATATAATTTCGAATGCATTCAAGCTCGCTCTGCAATGATACAATTTCGTACCCACCGCTCAGGCTGGTCCGGTAAAACGAACTGAGGGACTGTGTTAACGTGTAGGCTTTTTCCGTGTCCTCAATCAGCAAAAGGGCGCTCACGGCATCCAGTGCGTTATACAGAAAATGCGGCTTAATCTGCTCCTGAAGCAGGGCAACCTCGTGCTTTCGCTTCATTTTTTCTTTCTCTACGATGTCGTCCATTAAAGCGTCAATGGCCTCGATCATGCGGTTAAAAAAGAGCTGCAGCTGCGTGATTTCATCCCGGGATTTTTTCTTCCTCGTTTTGATCGGTACAAACTTGCCCTCTTCCGCCAACCGCATATGAGCGCACATATCCGCAAGGGGTTTGCCCACTCGTTTCGTAATATAAATCTGGCTCATATAAATCAAAACACAGGTCAAAAGGATCACTGGAATCACCAGCACCGAAGTGTTTTTAAAATTCAAGCTGCCTTCCACCGGGGTAACGCTTAAAAGGTATAAATCTGACAGTGCTGACTTCTTTTTGCATAGTATCTTGCTTTGATCCTTTGTATGAACAAGATTGAATTCCTTCCGGCTAAGTATGTAGTTCGGCAGGTCGGTGGATTCCTCTTTGGCGTTCGGGGTCCGGGCGATGACCGTTCCATTTTCAGAATAAAGATAAACCTGCGCGTTTTGTCCCATTTGGTTCCCGATAATTTCCCCCAAACGACTGGATGTGATATTAAAGATTATCGTCCCAATCTGCTGAAAGTCTGCAATGCTGTATACCGGGCGTACAAAAGACACAAACGGCTCCTTGTCTTTGGTCATTTCCACAACATCCCCGCCGTTATAAAAATATGTCATTTCACACTTACTGAAATCCTGATGCACCTGGGCAAGATCTTTGGCGAGCATGGCCGGGTATACATGATACAAATGCCATGAATTGGACATTAGGTAGTAGTTTTGCTCATTGTCTATATAGACAACCGAAATCAGGTCAAGGTCATTAATCAGAATTCTGGTCAGAGTATTGTTAATTGCAATTTGTCTGTTAAACTTATTAGGATCGCGAACCTGGCTTTCAAACTGCCGATTCAGCATAAGAATGTCAATAATATTATTCCACTTTTCAATGTTGGAGCTTAAGATACCATCCGCACCCTCCAGCTGCTGCGTGACCAGCTTTCGGTTATCCTCCTGTACGCTTTTCTGAATATAAATGCCCCACGGCAAAACAATCAGCAGCAAAATCAACAGCAAAACCGCGGTAAAGTAAATGATGATCCGAGTTTGAAGCTTTTGAGGTGTCCGCTTTTTCAATCGTCCGTTCATCGTCCTCATTACTCTTCAGCCCCTAAATTAAATTTCATGAAAGAAAGCTCATATTACTATGAGCTTTTCTTTCATCCCGTCTGGGTTTTCATTCATTTTACTGGATGTTGCCGACGTTTACAGTACAAATTGAGGTCTCCGGAAGCGCCATCTCACATATTTGTCCCCACAGCCGCAGCACAACCGGCAGAACTTTTGGGGTTCGGTTCAATAAAACAGCAGCCAGGGTACCGTCCGGGTTCCGGAAACACGTTGCTTCCAATTCATCCGTATATTTGCTGGAAGCAATTCTTCTGGCGCCGGGCATGATGTACCGGCTAAAATGCCCAATATATGTATAAGAGAGTTTTCTATACAGCATGGATTGCTCCGTATGATACATCACCGGCGCGTCACAAAAATTCCCCACATAATTCGGGCCGCCATTCTGGTCGAGCACAAGGTTCCAATCATAAAAAGCATTCATTCCCGCGTTTAAATTTCCAATGATATCGTGCGCGTAAATCTGGGCATTGCGGAGTTCATCATTTTTATTATAATGACTGTATTCCACGCAGCCCTCTGAAAAAATCAGTTTCTTTTCTGGGAACGTTTCCCTTAATAGTGAAACCACGTCAAAATGGTCACCGGAATACCAGTGGAAAGCGACTCCCCCTACCATAGAGGACGTTTTTTCATCGATAATATCACGGGCGCGTTCAAACGCCCGCTCTTTGTTATGATCCCAAATGCAGATGCTCACATCGTTGATGTTATTCTTTCGCATGGCAGGGTAAAGATGATCCCGGAGAAATTCTTTCTCCTCCTGCGCCGTATATTGGCAGGAATCCCACTTTTGAGCTGCCTTCGGCTCGTTCTGCACCGTAAGATACCGGACGGAAAAGCCGCGTCTTTTATATTCCAAAAGATAACGGCAGATGTAACTTGCCCATAAATCCCGGTACTCTGTTTTGAGAGAACCTCCACTTGTCTTTTGGCCATTGGTTTTCATAAAAGGAGGCGGGCTCCATGGGGTAAGCATTATCTCCAGCGATGTTCCGGCCGCCCGCTGTGCCGCTTCCAGCAAAGGGAAGATATACTGCTCTGCTCTGGACAGAGAAAAGTTTTTTAATTCTATGTCCTCCGGATCATTCATGGCGCTATAGCTTCCCAGTGAAAAATCGCAGCTGTCAATCGGGATGCGCACCATCCGGTAATGGTTGCTGCCCGCACCAAAATAGGCGTTCACCAGCTCTTTTTTACGGACCTCATCCATTTGGGAATACAGGTATCCCGATGCTTCCGTGATTGCGCCGCCAAAACCATCCCACACCTGATAATTTACATCCGGATACAGGTTAACAACATGGTTTTCGACCCCTGGGTCAGCCCGGAAAGGAATAATCCGTTGTGAGGAAACCGCCTTCCCGTTTTGATAGGCTGTTGTAAAGATTTTACTGTACATTGTTGCCCTCCGGGAATAAGTGATTTCCGTTTGACCGTATAACTTCACGGTACCATAGCGCGCTGTCTTTTAAAATGCGTTTCTGCGTCTGGAAATCCACATAAATCAGGCCGAACCGTTCATCATATCCTCTGGCCCATTCAAAATTATCCAATAACGACCATTGAAAATACCCGTCCACCTCATATCCTTCCTCTGCGGCGCGTTTCAGTTCCAACAGATAACGATGGAGGAAATCAATCCGGTTGGGATCGTGCACCTTTCCGTCCAAGGAAACCACGTCATGTGCAGACATCCCGTTTTCCGTAATCACAACCGGTTTGCCGTACCGCTCATAAAGGAATTTAACACACCAGTAAAGGCAGTCCGGCGTTACGGGCCAGCCAATGGCTGTTCTCGCATGGCCGGCGCCAAAAAGGGCCGGTTTCCAGCCGCCGTCTTCCGCCGCGCTGACCGGCGTGCCGTGGTAAATGTTCTGACCGAAAAAATCAATCGGCTGAGAAATCAGGCTTTTTTCTTCTTCAGTGAAAGGGACGTATTTCCCGTGGTACTGCCTTTGAAAAGCTTCGGGATAATCGCCGAAAAATACAGGGTCGCCCCACAGCGAAACACTGGACAGGACTTCTTCCGGGTCATCTGAAATATGGAAAGTTGCTTGCCGGGCAGCCTGAACATCGGCTTCGCTGGGGGAAGTTGGAATTTTAATTCCTCCACAGGCAGCCATCCCTATTTTTACTTCCCCGCCAAACTCGCGCAGTTTCCTCACTGCCCTCCCGTGAGCAAGCAATACGTTTTTGAGGCAAATCAGGCAGTCTTTCTCCGAAAGCCTTAATCCCGGCGCATGCACTCCCTGGCAGTGGCCAAGGCCGATAAAGCATTGCGGCTCGTTTATGGTAAAATAATTTCGGACACGGCCTTTAAAATGTTTCGCGATTTTTTCGGTGTACTCTTCGAACCACAAAGGACTGTCCGGATTCATCCACCCGCCGCGGTGATACAATGCGAGCGGATAGTCCCAATGAAACAACGTAACATACGGTTCAATCCCGTTTGCTAATAGTTCATCCACTAATGCATCGTAAAATTTCAGCCCCTGCACGTTCTCCCTTCCCGTTCCGTCCGGCAGAATACGGGGCCAAGAAATGGAAAACCGGTAAGCCTTGATTCCAATTTTCTTCATAAGTGCAATGTCTTCGCGGAATCGATGGTAATGGTCACAGGCAACATCACCTGTTTGCCCCTGAAAAACCGCGCCGGGCACTCTGCAGAAAGTGTCCCATACCGAAAGCCCCTTCCCATCCTCTTGGTAGGCTCCCTCTATCTGGTAGGAAGCGGTTGCTGCACCCCATATAAAATCCTTCTTAAAACCCATATTACAGATTCCTCCAAATAATGATAGCGTTATCATTATAAGCAATATGTACAACAAGTTCAATTAAGATGATCCATTTTGTGAATTTTTGTATCCTTGACTATGGTAATGTTATCATTTTTATGCGGTCAGGAAGTTACTGCCTGACCGACTGCCCCACCAGCAAAGTCGGCTGTATCAGCCTGCTGGTTTTTTCTGTTTTCCCATTCAGCCGGTCCAGCAAATCGGCAGCCAGCATTTTACCAACCTGGAAAATAGGCTGACGTATGGTTGTGATATGGGGTAGATTCAAAAGATGATACCCAAGTCCGTCATACCCAATCAGCGAGATATCGCGGCCAACTTCCAAGCCTGCTTTCCTTATGGCGGCAGCCGCTCCTATTGCGAGAATATCGGTTGCGCAGAAAATCGCTGAAAATTTTCCATGCAAAAGCAATTTTGCCGCCGCTTCCATTCCTCCCTGAATATGGTTCGGGGCAGAAATCACATTTTCTTCGCAAAACTCAGCTTTAAACTCGTCCAGTGCCTGTTTATAGCCGCAAAGCCGGTCTGTCGTGTAATCCTTTTTCTCATCCGTGTTGATCATGGCGATTTTTCTATGCCCGTTACGAAGCAGGTATTCCGCTGCCATTTTACCACCGGACACATTATCTACATCAATACAGTCTACATCCGATAATGCCGTATGCCCAAACAATACAAGCGGTCGGTTTCTCTCCCTCGCATAATGATAAAAATCCAATATTTCGTTTTTCAGCAGCCCAGTCACAATATAACCATCACATAAATGCTCCTGGTTTCGATTTCTTAAAATCAAAAACGAATACATGTGTTCGCTCAGCACTTCACTGATTCCTGCGATCAAATACATGACAAACGGATTGCTCAAATCCAGGCACTCGGGTATAAAGATATCGATAATTCCGGTGTGGTTGGTCACCAGATTTCTTGCCGCCACATTAGGAATATAGTGCATTGCCGCCATAATCTTTTTCACTTTTTCACGCGTTTCGGTTTTTACCGTTTCCGGGGCATTGATTACTCTGGACACGGTAATGGGCGCAACGCCTGCAGCGGCCGCAACTTCTTTTAAAGTAGCCATTACTCCTGCCTCCTATGGTAACGTTATCGTTTCTATCATATCAGGTTTTGCAGTGATAAACCAGAGCAGTGGAAAATTAATTAGATATGCTCGCAATAAATAAAACTAAGGATTCATACACGCTCCAGCGAAGAATGTGTAACCCTTAGCTTTTATTCCTCTCCTCCTCCAAAAATTGAAAGGGAGAAACAGAAACCGATTTACGACTCGAAATGATTAATTTTTGCTGATATGCATTTGGCGGAACTCTAAAGGCGTGTTGCCAATGGTATTTCGGAATACCGCGATAAAATGGCTTGCATCGGGGTAGCCAACCCGGTAACCAACTTGCTGAATTTCAAGTTCGGGATGAGTGATGAGCAGTTCTTTCGCCTTGTTCATGCGAAAATTTCGGAGGAACATCCCTGTTGACATTCCGAGAAAGCGATGAAATAACCGGGACAAATACTGCGGCGTAACATAAACGGTACCGGCCAGCCTACAGACCGTTAAGTCTTCGGAATAAGATGTTTCAATTTCTTTTATTACCGGCGCAACATATTGTTGATAAAGCGGATGATGTGTAAAATCCCGATACTTCCGCAGGCGCTGAATATTGATTAAAAAAGAATAGCAGCCGATTGAAAGCCGCACCGGGTCAATTTGATGCGATTCATAGCAGGCGATTGTTTGGTCAATCCAATTTTGAAACGAAAATTCCGCGGTATCCTGCGCCAGAATGTACGGTTCATACCCAACAATTTTATTAATGCCGGAAGCAAGTTCCCCCGCAAAGGTTACAAACGAGGTGGTCCACTCCCCTTCTTTCGAATAATACACGTGGGGAACAAACGGCGCAATCAAAATGCCGCACCCCTGCGGCAGGACCAGCCGTTTTCCGCTCAAGTCAATTTCTCCAACGCCACGATTTGTTTGCAGCCAGTGATAATGGGGATAGCCCCTGGCACGCCGCACATGCTCCTGATTCCATTGGTTGCCAATACTGTCAACCGTAAGTGGAAGGTTGTGTGGGGATAAGCTAAAATAGATCGGCATGTTACATCCACCTTGTTTCGAAATGTTATATTATTTAGCTTAACCTATTATACCTTGTTTTGATTGTTTCCCCTATAATAAAATCATTCGATTTAAAATAATGCCAAACTGGAGGCAAATGGATGGAAAAAGTATTTCAGCAAATTTTATACGGCGGGGACTACAATCCTAACCAATGGCCGAAAGAAATCTGGACCGAGGATATGCACTTCTTCCGCGATGCGCATATAAACAGCGTAACCATCAATGTATTCTCGTGGGCAAAAATTCAACCCGCAGAGGATACCTACAATTTTGACGAGCTGGATGAGATCATCGAGATGCTCAGCAGGGAAAATTACAACATTGTTCTGGCTACTTCCACCGCCGCTGTGCCCGCGTGGATGGTGAAAAAGTATCCGGAGGTCATGCGGACCGACTACGAGGGACGCCACCACAAATTTGGGCAGCGCCACAACGCCTGCCCGAACAGTTTGGTCTATCAAAAATTCGCACGCCGCATGGCGGAAAAGCTGGCGGAACGTTACGGCAGCAACAAGCATGTGGTTTGCTGGCATGTCAACAATGAATACGGCGGAGAATGTTTTTGTGAAAACTGTGAAAAGGCGTTTCGGGTCTGGCTGAAACAAAAGTACAAGACCCTTGAGGCACTGAATCAAGCATGGAATCTGGAATTCTGGGGACACACAATTTACGACTGGGATGAAATCGTGCTTCCCAACGCCCTGAGCGAGGAACTTGGCCCCAACAAAACAGCCTTCGCGGGCATCTCCATCGATTACCGCCGCTTTAACTCCGACAGCATACTTGAAAACTTCAAAATGGAGCGCGACGCCATCCGCCGCTTTGATGCGAACACGCCAATTACAACCAATCTGATGGGCACCTACAAAAATCTAGATTATTTTAAATGGGCAAAAGAAATGGATATTGTGTCGTGGGACAACTACCCTGCTTACAACACGCCGTGGAGCCTGGTGGCGATGAGCCACGACTTAATGCGGGGGTTAAAAGGCAGACCGTTCATGCTGATGGAACAAACGCCAAGCCAGCAAAACTGGCAGCCGTACAACTCCCTGAAAAAGCCCGGCCAAATGCGGGCGCAAAGTTACCAAACACTGGCCCACGGCGCGGACACCATCCAGTTTTTCCAGCTTCGCCGTTCCGTCGGCGGCTGTGAAAAATTCCATGGCGCGGTCATTGAGCATGTGGGTACAAAGAACACCCGGGTCTTCCGCGAAGTGGCTCAGCTGGGCAAAGAACTCGCGGCATTAGGCGATCAGTTTTTGGGTGCGGAGAACCCTGCTCAGGTTGGCATTATTTTCGATTGGGATAATTACTGGGCACTGGAATATACCAGTGGCCCCAGCCAGGATTTGAAGTATGTGGATCAAATCCACCAATATTACAGCTATTTTTATAAGAGAAACATTCCTGTGGATATAATTCCGGTAGACGCAGATTTCTCCCGGTACAAAGCTGTTGTTGCCCCGGTCTTGTATATGGTAAAAGACGGCATGCAGGAAGCACTGGAAACATATGTGAAAAACGGCGGAACTTTGGTGACGGGTTTCATGAGCGGCCTTGTGGATCAATCGGACAATATCCACCTTGGCGGGTATCCCGGTCCCCTGCGCAAGATGGCCGGAATCTGGGTGGAAGAAATTGATGCACTTGCGCCGGAGCAAACCAACACCTTGAAATTTACCGACGGAACCACGTCAACCTGTAATCTGCTGTGCGACATCATTCATCTGGAAGGTGCGACCAGTTTGGCCGATTACACCAGCAATTTTTATGCAGACTCGCCGGCTGTGACCAAACATGAATTCGGCCGGGGGAATACATTCTATGTTGGAACGCAGCTTCCTGAGGAAGCATTGGCGAAAGTGTTGGACCAGGTTGTGAATGCTGCCCTCGTTTCTCCGGTTATAGACGAAGCCACAGAATTGGAAGTAACCTGCCGCACCATCGGTCAAAGACGCTATTATTTCATCATCAACCTAACGGACCGGACCCTTCCCCTTCCGAAAGAATTCGAGGGGAAAACGGATCTTTTGTCCGGCAATCTTTTAAGCGCAGCGGAACACTTGAGTCCATATGATGTGCTGTTGGTACGTGAGGAGTAATCCACATATAAATTCACGGGGCCGGTTTGTCGGGTGTGACAGACCGGCCCCTGCGTTTATGATTTTGAGGAAATCCAATCACAGGGGCCTATAAAATCAAAATGATTCTTTTTGGAGATTACGGTAGAAATCCCGTATGGTTTCCAATGCAGGAAGGCGGTTCCCCCGATAATCAAACAGCGCCTGATTCGCCCATTCGTTCCCGCCGCTGCCCGTTTCGCCGATATATTTGCAGCCTGGTTCAAGCGCCCAAGCGGAACCTTCTACCGGAAGCCACGCCGGTTCCCAGTAGATAAACCCACGCCCCAACTGGCCGGGGACATCATGAATTTTCTTCATCAGTGCACGAAGAAAGTCGGCCTGCCCTTGGGGTGTTGCCGGGAACGGCACCCGTTTCGCAAGTTCCGGCGTTACGGCTAAACCACGCCCGACGGCGGCCGCGCGCTCCGACTTACTTAAATAATCTTCCAGTGTAAACGCCATGCTGGTTTCTGCAACAATCATCGCTTTGCCATAGCGCTGCGCCAGGTCATTCATGTTATTCTGAAGATCTTCCAGCGACCCATGCCAGAAGGGATAATAGCTTAAGCCAATCAAGTCAAAATCTGAACCGTCATACTCAAAATAGCGGTCGAACCATGCGCGGTAAAGGTCGTTTCGGCCGCCGTTGTCCAAATGTATCATAACCAGTATTGTTTCCGAAACTTCTTTTACTGCATGTATACCGGCACTGACCAGCCTGGCAATTTCCGCGGGTCCCGGTTTCTTTTCCTTTGACCAAAGCAAACCATTTGTAATTTCATTCCCGACAGAAACAATATGCGGCAGCAGTTTTTGATTCTCTAAACTTTGCAGCGTTTCCTTTGTGTAACAATATACGGCCTGCTCCAGTTCTGCACCGCACATGCCGCGCCAGGCTTTGGGCAAATACTGCTTTTGCGGGTCCGTCCAAAAATCTGAGTAGTGAAAGTCCAGCAACCAGTCCATCCCCAACTCTGCCGCCCGCCTGGCAAGGCGCACCGTACGGGGAAAATCGTTCGTACCGCCACCATACGGTTCCCCGGACTCGGAATAAGGATTGTTCCAAAGACGAAGACGGATCAGATTTGCGCCGTAGTGTTTCAGAATCTGTATCACGTCTTCTTCCTTCCCACGGTCAAAGAACCGGCCTCCGCACTGCTCCACCTCTTCCAACGAGGAACAGTCCATTCCAACATACCATTGTTTCATTCCACACACTCCTGCTATATAACAGTAATTGCAGCCAATCGGTGCAGATTGGCTGCAATTATTCTAATCGTCAAACTTCTCAAAATCATCGAGTTCGTACCGCTTGCACATATCGCGGTAACGAAAGCGAGCCATTTCGTTTTTTTCCAGAACATCTTTCTCGTTACCGGTATACTGGCAGCGTATGCAATAGAATTCGTCCTTTTCCTTATCGTAAAACATATCGATGTCCAAATCACGCATAAAGCAGGATGGGCAGCGATAGTTTAATCGGCCTTTTCCAGATTGAGCCATGTTGTGAAGACCTCCCCATTTTTCAATTTCCCGGTGTAGCCAAGCGTAAACATGGGGCTGAATGCGTAACCCTCTTTAAAATATCCCGTTTTCTCTCTTCCCTGGCAGGTCAGAGAAACGCGAGTATCAATCGGTGGAAGAATGCAGGCCGTATAATCGGCGCCATCCATTGACTGCTCGCGGCATTTGTATGCAAACGCCAGCTTCGTTTTTACATCATCTTTCGCGAGTTCCAGGGTCAGTGGTGTCATGTCCTCCGGATACTCGGTGGTACCATAGCATGCAACCATGTATTCATCAATGGATACCTCGGCATTTGGGTCGCTCATCTCTATAATTTTGCGGTCAAAGCGAATCCGGCTGCTGCCCTCTTCAAATGTAATGACTGTCTGTAATTTTATGGTCAAGTCCGAAAATTCAATCTCCACAGGGTCTAAAGTGAGGATCCGGCACTTGCCTTCCTGTGTAAAATGTGCCTTCGTGCGGCACAGGCAAAGGTCAACCTGTTCTCCGTTATGTACCATCTTCGCACTGCGCACGGTTCCTTCGCCGGCGTAATGCGTAAAATAGCCTGCGCGGTATTTTTCCTGAATTAGGAACGGATAACTGGCGTTCTGCACATGCTTTGTCCCGATTCCGACCGGCCAGTCAATTTTTGCGACATAGGGTCTTAAGTCAACCACTGCTCCGCCCTCATCCATATTGACGCAGGCGCGCATATAGGGGTCACAGTACCAAAACACCTGTTTTTTGCTGCCATAGAGGATATCCCGCCAAAGCGCACACTCCGGCTCTGTATAATTTTTTTTCATCCGGTAGTAGTCGGCGAACTCGCTCATGGTCATATCGGCAAGTTTGCCTTCCTTCTTTAATTGGCCATAATAGGCACATCCATCGCTATACGCTTTGTACAGCAACTCATAGGGGGCTTCCCACCGGCCCATTTTATTCATCCAGCCCGGGCCGACAAACATCATGTTATAAGAATAACCATTGTTAAACTTCGCCTGATAACGGAATTGATCAATCAGATTATACAGATACGGATACTCCCCATCCCGGTAAATCATACCACGCAGAACATTTTGCGGGTGCGTGCCGAAGTTGGAACCATTGCCGTCATAGCACGCAATCAAATCACGGCTTAAATGCGGAATGGCGACAATACCGCTGTCTTCCGCCGCGTTGGCAGCCGGTGCATGCGAGTTCGCCTTCGACGGAATCCACGGGGCCCACGGGCCTCCGTCCAGAAAAGTATACCAACTGTTGTTGCAGGTATGGTACGCCTTCGGACCCTCTTCCCAGCAAGTGGCCACGGCACATTTGACGGTCGGATAAGTTTCTTTGATGTAGTTAATCAGTTCCGCATCCATAAAATAGGAACCGGTCGATTCTGGGTAAAAGCCAAAGCATTCATGGAACTTTTCAAAAACATCGCGCACAATCGTCTTTTTATCTTCCAAGGAAAACATCCAAATGCAAAAGTCCTTGGTTTTGTACTTTTCGCGGAATTCCTTGCAGGGCAAACCCAGAAGGGTCAATGCAATTTCGTCCCCATATTGTTTGTGATGTTCCTTGGCAAGACGAACCGCTTCCTCATTGAAAAGGCTTGAATAGGTCATTTGAATCGTGGTCTTCAGCCCATTTTCATGGGCCAGGCGCTGCTGGGTTTTGAAAATATCCAGGCTCTCTGTAAGGAGGGACTTTCGCCCGATATCTTCCGCCTTACCGCGGCCGGTTATTTTTTCAGCATACTCCGGCACCATTTCGGGCCGGTGAATCAAGTTTAAAATCATTTTGTCCATATATAAATCCCTTTCATGTGGAACGTAAAGAGCTTACGAGCACGGACTTCGCTATCCGGTATCCCACGGAATCGAATCCTACATGACCGTGGGTACCCAGTGCCCTGCATCGAATTTGGCCGGAAACCAGGACTTCCCCGGTTACAACAACCCGGTTCTTCAATTCCTTAAGCCGAAAAGAATGCTGCTCATTCGTAAAACATGATTTTTTACACGTCTATGGTGTTTATTTCGATTGATACCTTGCTCTTATTTCACGGAGCCTGTAATGCCCTGTGCAAACTGTTTTTGAAGAACAAAGAAAATTAGAACCGTAGGCAGCGTGCAGAACAAAACTGCAAGCATTAACACACCGTAGTCCGTAACATAACCAGATTTCAAGCCGGCAATCAACATCGGTATAGTAATGCTGTCGTTCTTCAGCATAATCACCTTCGGCCACAGGTAGCTGTTCCATGCGTTCATAAAGGTAATGGTCATAGCAGCCGCAAATGTGGATTTCTGCGTCGGGATATACATCCTCAAAAAAATCTGTAATTCACCCAAACCATCAATTCTGGACGCTTCAATAATATCGTGCGGGAAAGAGCGGGAATTTTGACGGAACAGCATAATCATAAACGGCGTAGAAATGGTTGGTAAAATAAAGCCAGCTGTTGTATTGAGCAGCCCCATCTCGGAACACATTTGATAAAGCGGAATCATGGTGGCCGCAAAGGGGACCATCATCGCCAGCAAAATCACCGAAAACAACCGGTCCTTCGCCTTATTGTGATACACTTCGAAGCCATAGCCTGCCAACGAGCAAACCACCAGACAGAAGAACGTTAAGGTAACGGAATATTTGAACGAATTCCACATAGCCGTCCAAAGGTTGGTGCCCGCAATCAGTTTTTTATAGTTTTCCGCAATATAGGTGCCGGGAATCAGCGTGCCCGAAACGACATCAACGCTTTTGTTTGTAGATGCAACAAACATCCAAAACAGTGGGAATACGGAAATAATACAAACGATAATCAGAAAGATATAGTTTCCAACACTGACATCTTTGGGATTTTTATGTTTTCTGGTTTGATTAGTCACGCGTATCACCCACTTTCATTTGCAGGAACGCCAAAACAGCCACAATGACCAGAATCACATAGGAAATCGCCGCTGCATATCCAAAGTTCGGCATGTACTTAAACGACAGGTTATAGATGTAATGGGACAAGGTAATGGAGGCGTTTGCCGGTCCGCCGCTGGTAATGTTGACAGATTCATCGAACAGCTGAAGCGTTCCGTTGGTAGACATGATTGCGGTCAACAAAATCATAGGCTTTAAAAGCGGTACCGTAATCTTCCAGAAGGTCTGCGATTTGGACGCACCATCCAGCTTTGCCGCTTCGTAAACCGATGAATCGATGTTTTGCAAACCGGACAGATAGAAAACCATGTTGTATCCGGTCCAGCGCCAGATTAATGCGATAATAATCACAATGCGTGCGCTGTTCGGATGCCCGAGGAAGTTGTACGCGGTCGAGAGGATTCCCAAATGAATCAGGACCGTATTAATATAACCGTTGATGGCAAACAAGGTGCGGAAAATGATGGAGTACGATACGAGCGAAGTTGCGCAGGGCAGGAAAATCAGGGTGCGGAAAAGCCCTTTGCATTTGAGCGACGGTTTGTTCAGGATGGATGCCAAAATCAATGCCAGAATCAGCATGATAGGAACCTGAATCAACAGGTAAATGAAGGTATTCAAAAGCGCTTGAATAAAAACTTTATCCTGAACCAAACGGGTATAGTTATAGACCCCCGCCCACTTCATATTGTTGCTGACACCCGTCTTGAATGACAGGATCAGCGCCTGAATCATAGGATAAAAGCTCATTACAACGATTAGGAGCGCAGCCGGGAAGATATAGATCCAGCCAGCCAATGACTGGCGTCTTTTGAGCGTAAGCCGATGGCCAGAATCCTGCGTGGAAGGTAAAACGGCCGCCTTGCTGCTCCCCGTATCGCTATTTGCATCGTAATTTTTTCGCATTATCTTCACGGGAAGATCCCCTTTTCATAAATAATGTGAATATACGGCGGAAAATACCGCGCGGTATTCTCCGCCGTACAACAATCATGAAATGATTATTCCGGAAAAGTTAATTTTTGCCCATGCTGAAATTCACAGTATCCTCTGCTTCCTGGAATGCTGTTTTGGCATCGGTACCGGACTGAATTTTAACGATTGCGTTGCAGACCGCATCGCGGGCATCGTAATAGTACGCACCGCCATTGATTGCCGGAACATGGCTTGCATATTCGGTAATGATCTGCATAATCGGCTGACCACCGAAGAATTCGTTTGGCTGGCTGTAAACGGAGGATTTCGCCGCCGGCAGATAAGTTGCCAGAACGCCTGCATTCGCAACACCATCATACAGGTCGGTGGAACCTGCGAATGTCTTTGCGAAGAAGTCTGCCGCAAGATCTACATTCTTGCAATTAGAAGTAACCGCCCAGGTGGACCCGCCGTTATTCGAGTAGTTGGTTGCGCCTTTCACGCCATCCAAGGAAGGAATATTAGTAATCTTCCATTTTCCTTTCTGATCCTCGGCTTTCTGTATGGTGGCCGCAATCCAGCAGCCGGTCATGGTGCCTGCAACAGAACCGCTTGTGAAAGAGTCCGTGTAGCCGGACCAGTCGGTGCACTCGATGCAGGTTCCGTCCTTCAGCATCTGCATATATGTATCTGCTACTTTGTAAAGAACGTCATTATTCACAATATTGACATTGCCCTGCGCATCAAACAAAGAGGCACCGGCGGACTGCAGCATCATATTGATAATATCGGAAGAACCCGCCTGGCAGGAAAGAAGTGGTTTTCCGGTCTTTTGGAGAACATCCTTCGCCTGCTTTAACCAGGTTGACCATGTGATGTTCGTGAACTGATCAATGGTATAACCAGCTTGTTCCAAAATATCGGTTCGATAACCGTAAATGACAGCGCCGTTGTCAAACGGCACACCGTAGTTTTTGCCGTCTACCACCGAATACTTGGTTTTTCCTTCCGCAAACTTGCTGTAATCAATTTTGTTGGTCAGGTCCACAAAAACATCGGGGTAGCCCTTATAGTTTTTCTGGAATGCGTTATCCTGAATCAGGATAATATCCGGCAGCTGAGAGTAATCTTTCGAAGAAGCAATCGTGGATAATTTTGTCTGAACGGTATCCCAGTCCCCTTGGTCGACCACTTCCAGTTCAAAATTCGGGTCGGTCTTCTTGTAAATTTCAGCGGCTTTATTCATGGCAGCACCATTGAAATTCATATCCCAGCACCAAACGGTTAGTTTATGGCTTGCTGTGTCGGCTGTAGATGAGGGTGCGCTTGTGGCTGCACTAGCAGCGGATGAGTTGCTGTTAGCCTGGCCGCACCCAGAAAGTAACCCGGCAGTCAGAGCGAGAGTAAGCAACATCGCGATGACCTTTTTCATACTCACTGTCTCCTTCATAAATAATTCGGTCCATTCGATTGCCTATAGCGCAACCGGTTGTCCTTGATAGAGTACAATAAAGTTCGCAATTTCGCGAAGGTATAGAAAAGCCATTGGGACTCCGATAAAATGAATGGTATCGAGACATTCAAAGAAGGAGTTGGCCCCAATGACTCAAGGAAAGAATAACACAGATCTTACGGAATTGCTACTGAAATGTATGGCGGAGCCCGACCCGATGCTCAGTATGCTGGAATGGCTCTGCGCTCAACTGATGGAGGCGGAGGTTTCCGGCCTTGTGGGAGCGGAAAAGAATGCGCATAATCCGTCTCGAAGCGACTACCGCTGCGGATATCGCCCCCGGCGGCTGGATGCTCGCGTAGGGACGATGTATCTCATGGTGCCAAAGCTGCGCAGTCAGGGATACATCCCTTTCTTTGTCACGGAACGCAAACGCAGCGAGGCGGCGCTGATACAGGTTATTCAGGAGGCGTTCGTGCAGGGCGTGTCTACACGGAAGATGGAAAAGCTGGCTCACAGTCTGGGGATAGAGAACCTCTCCCGCAGTCAGGTCAGTGAGATGACAAAAGGACTCAATGAACAGGTACAGGAATTTCGCAACCATTCTCTGACGGATACTCGTTATCCTGTCATTTGGACGGATGCCCTGTACGAAAAAGTCCGTATGGATGGCCGTGTCGTCAGCATGGCGGTGATGGTTGTCTGCGGCGTCAACGAGCAAGGACACAGGGACATTCTCGCCGTAGAACCGATGCTGGATGAATCCAAAGAGAGCTATTCCCAGTTGTTTCAAAGTCTTTTGGATCGCGGTTTGAAAACGCCGCTGCTGGTGGTTTCCGATGCGAACAAAGGGCTGATTGCCGCCATCCGAGAAAGTTTTCCCGGCGCATCCTGGCAGCGCTGCAAAGTGCATTTCATGCGAAATATTCTGGCTCATATACCGCAGAAAGAAAAAGAATCCTTTGCAGCCCAACTAAAAGAAATCTGGCTGGCACCTTCTCTCCAATTAGCCCAACAGCGCGCAAAGCAGTTGTCGGAGCAATATGGGAAGCGGTTTCCCAAGGCAATCGAGCTTCTGGAAGATGGGCTGGAGGACTCACTGGCTTTCTATGCATTCCCCGAGCTTGATGCCCGTAAAATTTCATCGACCAATATGCTGGAACGGCTGAACAAGGAAATCCGGCGCAGAACCAACGTCGTTGGGATATTTCCAAACAACGATTCCTACTTGCGGCTGGTAACAACATATCTCATGGAATACGCTGAAGATTGGTCCGTTTCCAGAGCATATTTGAATCCTAAATCGATTCAGACACTTCTGCTAAACGCAGCTTAATTTATTTCGTGGAGCCCCTAAATTGCGAACTTCTCTTGACACAGCCGATCAATAATGTGTCAACATTCTATATTACACAACCAATTTAATACTATTTTATGAAATATATACAACTGCCATTGAATTCATTTGCGCAACTAGCGCAACAAAAAAGTGCCGCATTTTCTGCAGCACTTTTTTGTTGCCTCTCTATTCTCTATTTGACGGAATTGCCCATAAAAAGACGGTAATCGGGGCTTACATAGTCGCTCACATGCTTTCCATCCAATATATCGATCAACATTTGACACGCAATTCCGCCGATTTTTGCCGCGTCAAATTCCAAGCCGGTAATCAGCGGATTATTATGTTCCAACAGCATGCTGCTGTAGAACGTAGCAACCGATACATCGTCCGGAATTCGGACAGATCGCTCGCTTAACTGCGCAACAACACGGGAACAGATAAAATCATCCATACAGACAATGCAGTCTGTACCGACCGATAACGCGTCATCGACTGCTTTCACAATTTGAAACTCCTTGATTACGTTCAAATAGGTGACACTGGTAACTTCTTCTCCAGGATGCTCTTCGAAGGCCATCTGGTAGCCACGGAGCCGACTTTTATTGACAAAGTACTCCATGTTGCCGCCAATCAACGCAAAATGCTTCAATCCACGGTTCAGCAGCAATTCGGTGAGCATTTTGCACGCGCTGATATGGTCATTGTCCGCATGCGTCACTTCGGTATCCAAGGAAGAACCGATAACCACAAAAGGAATCCCATTTTCCTTGAGCAACCGTACCGGATAATCGTCACATTGTGTTCTGGTGAGAATGATTCCATCGACTTTATGATTTTTAATAATTCGCTTCATCTGCGACAGATTGTCGCTGGTAATGCGAAACAAGATGACATCATAGTCGTTTTGCGCTGCTGTCTGGCAGATTCCATTTACGCTATGCTGAAAAAAAGGAAGGTCCCCAATTCCGAACTCCTCCGGCATAGCAAGTCCAATGTTAAAGGTTTTATTCTGTGCAAGTCCTTTGGCCATGATATTCGGCTGATAATTGTGTTCGATAATAAATTGTCGAACGCGTTCCTGAGTTTCCTTGCTGATTCTACCTTTTCCGGAAATGGCACGGGATATGGTGGTTTTACTAACCCCCAACTCTTTTGCGATATCACCGATCGTGTATGACCGCTGTCCATTTTGGCTCATACTGCTTGACGCCTCATATTCCAAATAAAATCTACAACTATTTGCGCAACAGCCGCGCAACTTAATTTTATAATATCAGGCTGCTGGATTGCCGTCAAGCCTCTTTCTATTTCTTCCTCTGGATTTAAAGGAACCAAGAAGGAAATTTGGATCGGGTTATGCTTTATCAAATTTTCAAAGCATTTCTTTCGGTGCAGTCTCTGTTACACGATTTTCCCCAAGCATACTTTTTTAACAATCGGATTTCTAGAAAAGCGTGCCGTGGCGCCCGGCTAAGTTATATAAAGGTGTGGAGAAAGTTTGGTATAAGTGAGCATGACTCATAAATTAACGGTTTATATTGCGGCGGAAGAAAGAGAAAGCCATGGAGGTGACAGAACCTGGCTACATTTTTCTTCATTCTTATCATACTTACAATCTTATAATATATTACATAATTCCAAAGCCCGTTCTAGCGCCTGATCCATATTATAGTATTTGAAGTCTGCCAAACGTCCGCAATAATAAAGGTTATCAACCTTATTGGCTAATTTCTTGTAGCTGGCATACTGCCGTTTGCTTTCTTCAGTTAAAACTGGATAGTACGGTTCTGATTGACTGCCACTATGATAAGGTAGGGGATACTCTACCGCATAAGTAGTACCTCTTACCTTTTGTACTGGCAATTTTTTATATTCAGTAATGCGGGTATATCCTTCCGCCTGCGGATAAGCAACCACAGGTGCTTTCTGCTTACTTTCAATGTCCTCGTGCATCCATTCAAAGTGTAAAGAACGGTAGGGCAGTGGTCCTACTACACAGTCAAATAGTTCATCAAGAGCTCCCGTATAAACAACCGGACATGGACAGGCCTGATCATCAAGAAACAGTTGAGAATCTTTGATTGAAAGGCGCGTAGCCGCATCAATATTGAATTCGACTGTAATATTAGGATGGTCTATCAGGCTCTTGAAAAAATCCGTATAACTTGACCGAGGCATAACCTGATACTCATCATCAAAATAGCCTACATCATAAGAAAAACGTAACGGAACACGCTGCAAAATGCTGACATCAATTTTGTCAGGCGATACACCCCACTGTTTTGCGGTATACAGGCTGTAATCCTTGTTAAACAAGAACTGGCCATATGCTCGAATTAATGGGTCTTCATGCTGTATCACTTCCACCACAGTCGCTGTCTGCCTATCCCCGAAAGCTGCTTTGATATGCGCTTTCAGTGTCATTGCTTGCTCAGGGTCATAAAAATCATCAATCGTTTGAAAATTGAACGGAGTCGGCGTTACGATACCATCGATTTCAGCCATGCAGGTAAGTTTATAATCTTCCCAGCTAGCAAAGCGACATATATAATCGTACAAATCTTTTTTCTTGGTGTGAAAGGTATGTGGACCATATTTGTGTACTAAAATACCATATGAATCCACATAATCATACATATTCCCCGCAACATGATCCCTTCGTTCCCATATGGTAACTTTATGACCCCGTTCGGCTAGATTCCGCGCTACCACGCAACCAGATAGACCACAGCCTACTACTAAATAATCCATTTAAAAGCCACCGTACTTTTCCATAAACTCTGAAAATGTTTGAAGATTCTTATCTTTATCTGCTAAAATAATCTGATTATCTACACGTTCAAGCGGCCATTTCACACCGATTTCCGGGTCGTTCCACTTGATACCATCATCGTACTCTCCATAAAACTTTTCCGCGCATTTATATGAAACCACAGAATGCTCCAATACTAAATATCCATGAGCACAGCCAGCAGGAACCAACAACTCATCTTTGTTTTCTTCTGAAAGTTCAAAACCAAGCCATTTTTTAAAGGTAGGCGAATTTTTGCGCAAATCGACTACTACATCATAGACGTGTCCCCATACGCAACGAACCAATTTAGGCTGTTGCTTTTCGCGCTGAAAATGCAATGCACGAATCACTCCTCTATGTGAATTCGTATAAAATACTTCTTTTAAGTCATGTGTTACTCCATTTTGCTCAAACACTTCCTGAGAGTAGTCTTTGATGAAATAACCGCGAACGTCTTCTGCCACAAAAGGCTTAACTAAAATCAAGCCGTTAATATCAGTTTGTTGAAAAGAAAACTTTTGCATCATTTTTCCACCTCTTTCAACCAGTCCAAAGTACGCTTACAGCCTTCTGCAAAGCTTATTTGAGATTTAAATCCAGTATCTTCTTCTGTTTTGGAACAATCAAAAGCAGAAAGCGGTAAGTTAATTCCGGTAAATGGTATATCTCCGAAAATAAACTCTTTTTCCGGTGCTACCGCTGATTTCATTTCCAATACAAATTCTCTAAGAGGTTTAGCATTCGAACTACCTATAATGTATTCACAAAACGGTTTCCCATTTTCTCCAATTAAACGAAATGCACGTGCCACATCATCGATATAAACAAAGTCATAGTTCTGTGTACCGGCAGTAAATTGCAACGGTTCCCCATGAATGATTTTGCGCAAAGTAGTATTCACGAAGCGAGGAGAACGTTCCCCAGCGCCGTAGGCATTTGTAATCTGTGCCCATACTAAATCCATACCAATGTCGGCAGCTACCGATTTGCACATGGTATGTGCTACCAATTTACCACTTCCATAAATATATCCCAGACCAGGTTTATTGCCTGCTGAAAACGCAGCAGCAATGGTCTCATGTTCCATTATGCTGCCTGCACATATAAACCTTCTGCATCCAAGTTCCTTAGCGAAACGCAAGCAGTCTATTGTCCATTGAGCATTTTTTAATTGAAGAGCTGTATCCGCACGGGCGGAGCCAGCGGAACCGGCCCAAGCAAAGTGAAAAAATGTATCACAACAACCGACCTGTATTTTATCCTTTAGCAAAGTTAGATTATCCAGAGACATCGGGATAAAAGTAACTAAAGGAGACTTGGGCAGATTTCCGCTGCAACCCTCCATATCCAATGCTATGACTTCTATGTTGTGCGAAATTAATTCGCGGGTTACGGCTCCACCGACAAAACCATTTGCCCCAGATATAACAACTTTTTTCATTGCATTTTCTCCCTATATTCTTTAATTTGCCGATCCATTTCAGATGGAATATCCTGCCCAGAAAGCCATACTTTTGTCCAATTACAGGTATTCTCAATAGCATCCGTGATATGCCAAGTAGGCTTCCAGTCAAAAGTTGCTTTAATCTTAGAACAATCCAGTTTTAAAAAATTTGCTTCGTGTGGGCCACCTGTCCATCGATCCTCCCATGATGCTCCTTCGCCCCATGTTTTGCAGAACAAATCAACCAATTCTCCTGTTGTAACACAATCACATTCATCGGGACCAACATTATACCAATCTGCATATTTCCTATCTTGGTACTGCTTTTGCACAATCATTAGATACGCAAACAACGGTTCAAGTACATGCTGATATGGTCTGGTAGAGTGAGGATTTCTTACGATAATCGTTTCTTTTTTTTGCACAGCGCGCACACAGTCCGGAATAATACGGTCCTTAGCAAAATCCCCGCCGCCAATAACATTTCCTGCGCGTGCGGTACTGATTGCTACCGAACCATCCGAAAAAAAACTGTTTTTATAGCTGTGGGTTACCAGTTCAGAGCAACTTTTTGAATTGGAATACGGATCATATCCGTCCAAAGGCTCATTTTCACGATATCCCCAATGCCATTCATTGTTTTGATATACTTTATCTGTGGTTACATTTAAAAAACTTTTCACACAGGTGTTTTGCCGGATACATTCCAGAATATTAACCGTACCCATCACATTTGTTTCGTATGTATAGGCAGGTGATTGATAGCTTTCTCGAACAATAGGTTGTGCAGCCAGATGTAAAACAATTTCCGGTTGCGCCATGTCAAAGGATTTCTTTAAACTTGCTTCATCACGAATGTCTCCAATGATAGAATTCATATTGTTTTCTAAATCCGCCATAGAAAACAAGTTTGGCTCAGTAGGTGCAGGTAAAGAGTATCCAGTAACTTCAGCGCCAGCATTTAAAAGAATACGACAAAGCCAAGACCCTTTAAAGCCAGTATGGCCGGTTACAAACACTCTTTTTCCACGAAAAAATTCTAAATTTGTCATTGTATTCTCCTTACCACTTCATCCAGGGCGCTTTTCCAGACATCCATAAAGACTCTAATTTTTCTTTGTCACGAAGAGTATCCATGCATTGCCAGAATCCGTCATGTTGATAAGCAACCAATTGTCCCTCTTCTGAAAGTTTTTCGAGTGGCTCTCTCTCGAAGGTAGTACTGTCATCTTCAATATAATCGATTACCTTTGGCTCAAGTACCATAAATCCACCGTTAATCCAGCCACCGTCTTCTTTCCGTTTTTCCGCAAACCTTGAAATAGTAAAATCATCCTTTATTTCCAGCGTCCCGAAACGCCCACCAGGCTGAATCGCTGTCATCGTTGCCAACTTTCCATGCTTCTTATGAAAAGCCAATAACTTGTCCAAATCCACGTCACAAACGCCATCTCCGTAAGTCATCATAAATGGCTCGTCATCGATATAATTTTTAATACGTTTGATTCGTCCGCCAGTCATCGTGTTTAAGCCGGTATCTACAACGGTTACTTTCCATGGCTCAGCAACATTGTTATGTACGGTAATATGGTTATGATTCGTAAAGTCAAAAGTAATATCAGACCGGTGAAGATAATAATTTGCAAAGTATTCCTTGATCACATGCTGCTTATAGCCCGCGCAAATAATAAACTCGTTTACTCCGTAATAGGAATAATATTTCATTATATGCCAGAGAATCGGCTGATCGCCAACTTCAATCATCGGCTTTGGTTTTAAATGACTTTCCTCACTGATACGCGTACCAAATCCGCCTGCTAGAATGACTGCCTTCATCAAAATCCACTCACTTTCATTTTAAATACCGCGTAAACGCTTTATAAATTTCTTTACCTTCTCTCGTCTTACTGAACCCTTGGGTAAAATAATTTCGGAACTGTGTCTTAATGCAAATGTTAGGTAAGCTAATGCGATCAACCAAACCCTATGCATAAAATTCTTTAGCTGTCGTGTTTCCTCAAAATAAACCAACTGAAGTTCCTGCACTTTATAAATACCCTTCTGCTGCAAATCATAAATATAAATACCATACATGATCTCGCCCATATATCCGAAAACCCGTTTCAGATTTCCCTGATATGTACTTATATCTATACGGCGCTCTAATTCATCTAAAACATCAAATTGGAACTGGCACATTGTAAAAAACAAATCGCGCCGTAGAATATAGCAATTATAACCTCTATGCGCCGAACCAGACAGATATTTCAACGCAGAATCCATATATTCCGGATGTAAATCGTGTATAACCTGCAAAAGAACATTTAAATCCTTTTTGTAAATAAAGACTCCGTTATGTCCTTCCCAAAGTTCCCGGACTGTTTTTGGAAATCCACCACTTGGAATGGGAATCTTCGTAACATCAGCGCTTTCTGATACGATAGCATCATATTTACTAATAACGCTTTGCATTTTACTACTATCCATCAATTTGTGCCGCCGAATTGCTCCCGGTGATAATATAGGCTCTACAACCATGTTTTGCTCATTTGTACGGTATCGTTTGTCCGAAAAAGATAAATACCGGCGGTAATGGCACAAGCCGTAATAATCTGCCTGTTGATTTTTCCATGCCCAATACTGCACGGTCAGTTCAGAATAATATGGCTGCTTTTCAGAAATATTGTCGCCGGTATTATCCCCGAGATAAGGGGAAGTAATTGATTGACGAAAAGCTCCGCAATGCACTGGAATGTACAAAGGATTAGAAATATTCAAACTGTCGATATCCAATCGGCGCGATACAAAAATTCGAATGTTAATCATCTTTCAGAGCACCATCTTTACGCGATGTCTTCCAATTCGTCATCCTCCTGCTTTTTCGGTCTGTACTTTGGACGAATGATAAAATAGATTTGCTTACAGAAGTTCCAGCGGCGAGAACCTTTTGGTAATAGCTTTTTTGCAAATTCCCTACGTCGACTTCCTTTGGGTAAAAGCTTGTCGGCTAGTTTGCGAGCACCTGTTCGGTGATCAAATAAGCCTAATCTACTTTGCAAATCGCATACAGCCAGACGAGTCTCATTTGAAGCTGTCATGCGTAAAATAATCTCTTCATAATACGGCGATAGTCTGGCATATTGCCACCATTCATAGCCCAAATCAACAGAAGGTGCATTCCATGGCTTTGGATTATTAGCATAATGGATAATATACGGTGTCTTACGACATTCATCATATATCATAGCAGATTCCGCAGGTGCATAGGTGATACAAGTTTTGATTATTTCATTTACCTTAACATAATAGTTCCAACGCAAATCCAACAAATAAATATGATCTTCATATATAACATTTAAAATATCTTGCTCTTGAATCCGAAATTTATGTGATGAAGCAAAATTAAGAATTTTTTCTTCAGTCATTATATTTCGAATAGCAACTAAATTGTAAACCATAACACCAGTATTTACATAATTATATGGATTTTTAAGCTTCATCTCATTTTTGCAATATATTTTCAAATCTGGTTCGATTCCGTTAAGCATTCCTTGATATACTACATCTTTTACAGCAGCAATACATTGATCAGATGTCATTGGAACGTTTAACAAATCAGCTAAATCCCGTTTGACAATTAAGTCACAATCAAGAACAATAGCTTTCTCAAAATCTTTTAAAATCCAAGGTACCAAAAGGCGATAATATGCTTCTTCAGAATAAGTTGATGCTGCAACATAAAAGTTTCTATTATTGGTTTTACTAGAGGGATCATAAAATCGTAGTGATATATTATTGTACTTTGAACACATACCTAACAAAATGTCTTTATTATCAGAAGTAATCTCTTTGTTTAATACTATAATATCATAATTGTTTTTTTCATTTGCATGTTGAATGATAGATTGTATGACAACACTCAAGTAAGGAACATAGAAATTGCTTGACATAAGCACTATAGGAATATTGTTTTCTTCACAAAAAGGTCTTAATTGAATTTCTTTTTCTGTATTCTCGATAAAAAGTATCTGTTTCTCCAAAATATTATAATTAAAATTACTCTTCAAGTAATTAAAATAAATTCCGTATAGATGTTCTCCAAAGAAACCAAGTTCACGTTTCATTTGAGCTGAATATCTATCCATTTTAAGTCGAGTCTCAAGTGTAAAAAGAATATTGAATTGCCATTTACAAAAATTATGAAAAATCTCCTTTTTCATAATAAAGCAGTTATACCATCGAGAATATGGTTGTTTATAGTAGTTAACTGCAATTTCATAAAAATTAGGATATAATTCTTTGATTACATCTAACAGAAGTTCTATATCATCTAAATTAAAATCATTATTGCTTAAGTGGCAATAATCATATATATTTTTAATTTCAGGAGAGAGCATCCTGACATCTACTGGAACAGCTGTAATAATATCATATTGTTCAATACATTCTCTCATTACATCTTCTACAAGAGAAAATGTTTTAATTACTTGTGTATCTAAAAAAGCCTTTGGAATCACGCCGTAAGTATTAGTTTTAAATATTTTACTACTAAAAGATAAATATCTTCTATAATGACACAATCCATAATAATCGGCCTGAATATTTTTCCAAGCCCAATACTGAACCGTTAATTCACAGAAAGAATCTCTTTTTTCCGAAATATTATCCCCCGTATCATCCCCTAGCATGCCGCCGATTTCTTCAGGAGAACGTTTATCATAAACTGCGCCACAGCGTACATTCACGTAAAGCGGATTGTCAATCGTAACACTATCCTGATCAATCCGGTGTGATACGAAAATTTTAATATCGCTCATGTTAATCCTCCAAAATCATTTTAATTTACAGCAAAACGCCGCAGCGTTGCACGCCTTTTACTGCCAGGTGGTAGAAAGAAATTGACAAATTTCGCACACAAAAACGCATGATTTCTATCATCATATTCATAAAAATGAATCCTCGGCAGTTCCGCACACCGTATTCCAGGCTGATGGTACAGCCAGGTGAAATAGATTCCAAAAAGCCTCTCCCCCAAATATCCATCTGTTCTGGGCAAGGGGTTCTGCACTTTTTTATCAAATTCTTCTAAAATGCCAAAAAGCCACCGGCAGTAATCATCAAAACATTGCCATTTCATAATAAAAATATTACCGTAATATTCGCCTTTTCCATCCAGATATTCATTTGCGGCAGATAAATAAGCTGGATATTTTTCACGGATAATATCATATACTAGCTTCAGGTCATTTCCTCGTTGTCCGGAAGCAGTCGCATAGCGTTCCCATACAGATATTCCTGTATATTCCCATACCGGTGCAATCACATCAAATTTAGGTATAATGGATCCAAACACCCTCTCTTTATACTGATTTCTCTGAGGAAAGCGCTGAATTCTATAAGGAACAGGCCTTTTCCCGGCCGGCAAATGAACAAGTTTTTCCTCTGTGAATTCCAGATACCTGCGATAATGAAAAAATCCGGCATAGTCGGATTTTTGATTTTTCCAGACATAATATTGAGCTCGCAGTTCACAGTAATCTTTTTTGTCTGCAATATTGTCCTTCTCATGTAAATCAGAACGTAAAAAAGTTAGTGCAGGGATCTCCGGCATAATCATGTTTTTATGATATATTACATACAGCCGGACATCCGAAAAGTCATTAAAGCGAGTAGGCATTACAGACCTCCTGCGCATTTCCAAACATATGTACACTACCGTGTTCTAACCAAACAACACGACTACACATGTTGCGAATTTGCTCTAAATCATGAGATACCAAAAGGACTGTTGTGCCGCCACTCATTAGTTCCATCATACGGGCATAACTTTTTTTCTGAAATGCCTCGTCTCCAACAGAAAGAATTTCATCCACAATTAAGATTTCCGGATTAACTAACGTGGCAATAGAAAATGCTAGACGCATCATCATCCCAGAAGAATAATTGCGGATCGGCATATCAATAAACTGTCCTAATTCTGAAAAATCCAGAATTTCCTGATATTTGCTTTCCAAAAATTCCTTTGTATATCCTAGAATGGCACCATTTAAAAAAATATTTTCACGACCTGTTAAATCGGCGTCAAATCCAGAGCCCAGTTCCAACATAGGGACGACATTCCCATGGCAAATCGCAGTTCCCTCTGTTGGCTTCAAAATGCTAGAAATGATTTTCAGCAATGTACTTTTCCCTGCTCCATTTCGGCCAATTATTCCCACTACTTCTCCTTTTTTAACATCAAAGGAAACATTTTTCAGTGCCCAAAAGTCTTTGTAAGCTAGCTTTCCGCGTAGTTTTGCAGTCACAAACTCTTTTAGGGACATAATCTTGTCATTGGCAAACCGAAACCGCATGGATACATTCTGTATTTCAATCATATTTTCAGACATGGCACTGCTCCTAATCAAATATACAGGATAAACTTATCCTGCGTTTTCTTAAAAACAAAAGCTCCCACAAGTAACATTCCCAGCGCAAGCAGAAACGACTGAACATATGCAATCGGTTCCGGTGAAATACCGTTGATAATGCAGGTACGGGCAAAGGTTATAAAATAGTAAAGTGGATTAATCTGCAACACAAACTTGAACTGGTCCGGCAAAATGCTTTCAGGGTAGAAAATAGGCGTAGCATACATCCACATCATACTGAAAACACCCCACAGGAACTGTACATCTCTGAAAAACACCATGCCGGCCGCCAGCATCATTCCCAACCCCAAACAAAAAACAGCCAAGCATAGTAAAAAAAATGGAAACAGTAAGAAGGATTGTGTAAATGGCACACCAGAAAAGAACACTACCGCAAACAGTGGAATCAGTGAAATTGCCAGATTGACCAAAGAAGACAGGGTACGCGTCAATGGATAAATGTATTTTGGTACATAAACTTTGGTGATTAGACTGGAATTTCCTAGGATAGAAGTAAGGGCCATACCACACGCTTCAGAAAAAAAGTTAAACATAATAATACCTGTAAGCAGGTACACTTGGTAAAAAACAATATCTGTTTTGAAAATCGTTGAAAAAACATAATACTGTACAGCCATCATCAGCAACGGGTTCAAGAAGCTCCAGAATACGCCGAGAATAGAACGTTTATATTTTGTTTTGAAATCTCTAGAGACCAGTTGATGAATCAGAAACCGGTACTTTTTCATAGCAACAAGAGCGTTCAGAAGAACACTTTTTTGCTTTCTCTTTGCCCGCATCAGGATATAAATCAGATAGGCCGCCAACAAAATACCACCAGAAGCTATAAATTTCCAGTAGTGTAACCCAAGCCAGATGTAATCCTGCCCTTCTGCAGAAAAGGCCAGTACCCCATTGACTGCCTTGCCGTTCAAATACAACTGTTGCCCCGCTTTGGGCTCCGCATCTGTCTTCATCATTGGAGAAACGGCACTGCCAGTAACAGAATCCGGGGAAGTAATCCGAAGAAGCAGCGGAACTCCGTATAGGTTTTCTAAATATTTTTCAGAAGCCACCGTAGTAACGGCTCCCTCTGTCAACTTAGAAACATCAACCGTTTGCGATAGAATTTTATTGTTATCCTTCAAATTGTACAATTCAATCAAAACTGTCCCTTTATTGCGACGGCCATAAGTACCCCATGTAACAGAAACCTGTTTAAAGCGCTGTATGTTCGGCGTAAAAGTCTGTTCAACCTTAGCTCCTGCTACCATTTCCACAGTGCCGAAATTTGGCACTGGCATTTTAACATTTCCTCTGGAACTGCGAAAATGCAGCTGCTCCCCGGCTAAAATGTAGAAAAGGAGCGCTAAAATGATATATCCTGATAAAATAAAAGCACAAACTTTTTTTAGATTGATTTGGTCTGAAACAGCTTGTTCACCATCTGAAAACGAAGTATTTTCTTCCCTATTTAGAAAATTTATCATAGATTCCCTCGATCATTTATTGCATAAATTTGTTCAATTTGACCTTTTACTTTTTGCAATGCATATTCTTTAACTTTTTCAATTCCTGCATTACAAAATGTTTTGCGCTTATCTGGACATGAATACAACATTAAAAGCGCATTTTCTAATTGGGTTATATTTTTATCCTCGCTTTTAAATAAAACGCCTGTTTTTCCATCCTCCACAAGCTCCCTATGTCCTTTGATATCACTTGCTATTACGGGCAGTCCACAGGCCATCGACTCCATAACATTGAAAGGTAACCCTTCAATTCTTGAAGTTGTTACAGAAACATCACACATAATATATAAGCCCCGCATATCTTCTACATATCCTAAAAAGCGTATCTGTCCGTTTATATGTAATTGTTCAGCAAGTTTTTTACAATTCTCTAAAAGTGCCCCGCTTCCGGCTAATAAGAGCTTAGCATTAGGCATCTTTCCGCATACATTAGCAAAAGCCTTTATGAGCAACTTTTGATTTTTACGTTTTGAAAACTCGGCTGCATAAACAAATAAGAAATCATTTTCAGAATAACCATGTGCTATGCGCTGTACCATTTTTTCATGTTGTGATGCTTGATAAAACTGAGATAAATCGATACCCATTCCTTTAATAAAATATAGGTTGTTTTTATAAAGCTTATGTCTTTTTGCAATCTCATAATCTTCATGATTCATAACCATTACATTATTTGTAACGGAAGCGCAAATTTTTTCTGGCAGGAGATACAGCCATTTTTTTAAACCATCCTTTTCATTGAAAAGATAGCCATGGCATGTATTAAAGACCCTCGGTCTTCTTTTTAATAGCATAATACCTGCCCGAACAACTACACTTGCTAGGGTGGTATGTGTACTTATAATATCGAAATTTTGTTTTCTTATTAACTCTCTAATGGTAAAAATCGTTTTAATATTTGTAACACTGATAAAGTTCTTTTGAAGTGGGCATGCCACTACATATTCTGTATATGGTAGGATTTCGGTTTTATTTGAAAGAACCCATACTTCATATCCGTTATCATGAAAGGCTTTTAAGTACGGAATATGAAAATTTTTGATATGTTCAATAGTAGAAGCACAGTAAAGAACTTTTTTCAAGCACACCACTCACTTTACATATTTTTCATTTTATCTCAATTTTATATAAATGGCAAGAATATTACCATATAATTTCTAATAAAAAATATCGAAATTGGTAAACCCCCAAGTACCTATGAAACAGGCCATTTCCGTGGAGGATTTTCTGTTGCTCTTGGTTGTTCCATAACCATCCAATTTTTAATTTGAATTTCCATTAACCGTCTAATTTGAGAATCCCTGAAACTGTTATGCCGGACATATTATTCTCACTCCTACACATCCGGATAAGTCCGATAGCGAATGCGGTAGCTCTGCGGATTCTTGAGATTTTCTGCATAGAATCCATCCTGTGCCAAATCTACCAACCAGTATTTCATTAAACCATCCCAATCAATTTCGGCAGCAGAGCAAATAAGTTATTCAAGCATTCGCATATGAAGGGGAGTCTTAAATGTGAAAACAGGCTGCTGCAAATTTTTACTTTGTAACAGCCTGTTTTATATGATTTTATTTTAGCTTAACCCTTAACCGCTCCTGCGGATAGACCTTCAACCATATATTTCTGTGCAAATGAGAATAAGATAATCGTTGGGACTAGTGCCATAATCGCTCCAGCGGACATTTCACCCCATTTAATATCGTACTTTAAAATGAGTGCATTCAATCCAACAGGAATGGTTTTGAACTGGTCTACATCGATAAACATAATGGCCATAAAAAGTTCGTTCCAGGAATTGATAAAAGCGAAAATGAATGTAGCGGCAATACCCGGCAGCATAATAGGTACAATAACATTAAATAGCGCACGCAATCTTCCACAGCCGTCAATTTGGGCAGCCTCTTCTATCGTAGAAGAAATCCCTGAAAAAAATCCTCGAAGTGTAACAACCGAAAATGGTATCATCATATTAACATAGAGAAGGGCGAGGGTCCAGATATTATTCAGCATGTTCATCTTGGAAAGCATCTGATAAAGAGGTGCCAGCATAATGAACATAGGAATCATCTGTGTAAATAAAAAGAAGAACAGAATGGCTCCCTGGCCTTTGAACCGATAGCGGGAAATGACATATGCCGCTAAAATTCCGATAAATACAGACCCGACTCCAGCAATGCCCGAAACAATAAAGGAATTGAGCATATAACGTGAGAAATTGCCTTTCCATAACATAGAACTGTAATTCACAAAGGAAGGAGCCTGCGGTAAATATCTCACAGGAAATGCATAAATTTCACCCTGAGAGGATTTTAATGATGTCAGCAGCATCCAAAGAAACGGAAAAATAACAATGATCAGATATAATGATAAGAATAAGTATTTAATTGTTTTTCCAATTGCTTTACTTGCCTGATGTCCTTTCATTCCTTATTCCTCCGAATCTGTAAACTCGTATTGTAAAGTTAAATGAAAGTTGAGGACTCGTCAGCCCTTCTGGTACAATGGTTTTGACACAAAACAATGTACTCCCGAAAGGAGACGAGTCCTCATGACAAAATCATACCAGATTTGCTGTCCGAAATGCAACAACCATCAAAACTTTTATCGTTATGGCAAAGATAAATATGGAAACCAGAAATATCTTTGCCGTGTATGCGGGCATCAATTTGCGCCGGATGCCCATGCGGCTGACAAACCCGGAAGGCCGCGCGTGCGTCCTTATCCGACTTGCCCTGTCTGCGGAAAAGCCATGTTCCTTCACCATGACCACAAATACTACTCAAACTACCAATGCTGCGACAAGAAGTGCGGCCATTCCATTTTTGTGCCGAAACCGGCTGCCGTTACGGCACCTTCCATGTCGAAGCTGTCGGGGAAAACAGATTTCAAGCGGATGCGTTATCCAGTGCATGTTATCCTGACGGCACTGTCGATGTTTTATCTGGGAAAAAACTCTTTCCGTAATATTGCTTTGATTCTGCGTACTGTCATGAATATTCAGGTTTCCCACACTACTATCAGTAACTGGTGTACGAAATTCGCGCCTTTGTTTCAAAACATCGCGCTTGAACTGATGCCAACGCTCAATTTCAACTCCGACGAATGGCACGCGGACGAAACTGTAGTAAAAATCCGAGGCATGAAGTATTACCTCTGGTTAATTGTGGACAGCGAAACCCGCTTTGTTCTCAGCTTCCACCTTTCCAGGCACAGGGACAGCCCTCAGGCGTTTTCCTTACTAAATTCCGTTAAACATCTCGGTAAACCCGGAGCCATCGTCACCGACCGCTACAGTGCTTACAAAGTTCCTGTAAAAGCAGTGCTTGGCGTGAAACATATCCGGGTCCAGAGCTTCAGCGATGATATTACCAACAACCTGATCGAATGCTTTAACAAGCAATTCAAGGCGTGGTACAAAACCAAACAGGGATTTGCCTCGTTCGATTCCGCCAACAATCTTATCGCGGTTTTTCTCTTCTTTTACAATTTTGTCCGCCCTCATTCCGCTCTTGACGGTCTGACCCCGGCACAAGTTGCGGGCCTAAACCTTTCTGCCAGAAGCAAACGCAAGCTTTTCCTCGTCGCTTGAAGCAATTGGCTGATTTCCCTTCTTAATCTTTCATGTTTACTTTACAAAGCCTGTAAACTTTGTAAACAGCAGATAAATGATGGTATAGACGCTCAAAAACAGAATACATAAAAGTCCAATTGCCGATGCAGCACCGTAATCCAGGCTCTGTACCTTTTGCATCATTAACGAGGTGATGATGTTGGAGGATCCGCCCGGACCTCCGTTTGTCATAGAATAAATTAAATCTGGGAAGTTGAAAATCCAAATGACGCGCAATAAGACCGTCAACATTAAAACGGATTTAATAGAAGGAACTGTAATTTTGAAGAATTTAATAAAAACATTTGCACCGTCAACGTCAGCTGCCTCATACAATTCCGGAGCAACCCCACGCAACGCAGCAGTAATCATAATGGTAAAGAACGGAATTCCGTACCAAATATTTGCGACGATTACGGACGCCAAAGAAGTAGATGTGTTGGCTAAAAATCCAAACGGCTGATCAAGGATGCCCATACGAATCAAAATATCGTTAATGACGCCTGACGTACCGTTAAACATCCAGCGCCACATAATTCCAATTAAAAATCCCGAGACGGCCCACGGAAAAAAAATCAGGCCCTGGTAAACTGCTGATCCATGGAACGTCTTTTTAAGCAACAGTGCTAAGGCAAAACCAATTAAAAACTGAAAGGCAAGTGAAATAAACACCCACTTAACAGTATTCCACAGCGCTAATTTAAAGTCATCCTGTTCCGAACCAGAAAACAAATTTGTAAAGTTATCGAACCCAATCCATTTTATATTATTAATGTTTACCAGATTATAGCTTTGGAACGCCATTAATCCTCCTTTTATCATAGGATAGTAGGTAAAGATTAAGGGCAAGGCAACAGCAGGTAATAACATTAGAAAAATAAATAGACCATTTTTTCGTTTCAGCGTAATTTTTTTGTTCATTGTAACCCCCCGCTTCTCTTCTATGAAAAAGACAGAGTGGTCGATATGACCACTCTGTGGCTTTTATAGAGAGCTCTGCTAGTTTACCATTTCTTGCCTTCGGCTTTGTATGCCTCTGTCCAGAACTCATCCAGCCATTTCAGCAGCTGATCGTCGGTAATTGTGTCATTCAAATACTGCTGATATTTCTTATCGACTTCTGTTTTGCACTGTGCAAATGCTTCGTACATTTGTGGCTGAATTGCATATTTATATACGTCCGGCTGTTCTTCTGTTTTCAAATAAAGTGCGAATTTGCCAGTTGAGAAATAGCTGTCTTTTTCTGCTGCATCCGAATGAATCGGGATCGTGGAATACTTCTTCGCGAAATATGTGTTGTTCTCCGAATTCGACAGGAAGAGCAGGAAATCAGCGGCCTGATCGGGGTGCTTACTGAAGGAAGTTAACCCCCATCCGGCAAAGCCATTCGGCGACACAGCTTCTCCGGAAGGTCCTGCGGGGAACGCAACCATATCCCATTCGTCGTCTTTCATGCTGGAGGAGCATGTGGCAATAACCTCAGGATCTTGTATCAGCATCGCGGTGGTACCGCCGACAAAGCCCTGAACCATTTCAGAGAATCCCCATGCAACGGAATCTTTCGGGGAAACGTCTTTGAACAAGGATTTGTAGAAGTGTAATGCTTCCTTTACTTTAGGCAGTGTAAAAATGGTCTTACCGTTGCCTTCCTTGGTATAGTAGCCTGCATTTGGATTTGCCAGCTCTTCCACACCTATGTAGCTCCAGTACAATGTGTCGGCATACTGATAGCCGCTTGAGCCTCCACGGAAGGAGTATCCGTACTTCGAGTTGGAAGCATCCGTCAGCTTCTTGCCCGCATCATAGATATCCTGCCAGGTTTTCGGTGCTTCCAGACCGGCTTTCTGGAACCAGTCTTTCCGATAAAAGATTGCTCTGTGATAGAATCCATAAGGAATGAGATAATCTGTGTTCTGGAATGTTTTCATTGCCTCTTTGGCGGAAGTCGTGAGCGTATCTTTTTCATCCCACTGATCCACGTATTTTTCGAGCGCTGCAATCCACTTGTTTGTTGCAAACTGAGTTAAGGTACTGTCACGTACTTCGACAATATCAACATCCTGCTGTTCCTGAAGCATTTGAGTGATTTTTGTATCTGCGTTTTCGAGTGGAGGAGAAATGATGTTAACAGTAACCCCTTTATGCGACTCCTGATATTTATCGGCAATTTCGCGGAGCACTGCCGTACGTTCAGGACTGGTTAAAGATTCAACCATTGTAATCGTGACGTTCCCTGAATTGTCTTGCGCATTATTGCTGCTAGAATTCGTCCCATTACTACAACCTACAAAAGTTGATGAAACTGCCATAATAGTGGCCAAGAAAGCTGCGACTTTTCTGGTTTTCATACATTTCCTCCTAAAAGTTTTTTTCTTATCCACGGTTACCTTTTCCCCCTCCTACGTTCAGATTCAACTCAAATCCACATTTATATCTTTTCAAGGGCTGAAGCAAGATCCGCGATTAGATTTTCAGCCCCTTCCAAGCCACAGTGTAAACGGATAATACCCTGACCAGCTCCCAACCAGTTGCAGGTTTTCTCATCGAGGCGAAGCTGCGGCATGCATGCAAGGCTTTCAAAACCGCCCCATGACACTCCTATTTTAAAAATCGACAAGTTGTTAACAACGGCTTTTGCCTGTTCTACCGTACCATTTATCTCGAAGCTTAGTAAACCGGTGTTTCCAGTTTGTTGAGTTTTCATAAGTTCATATTGCGGGTGTGATTTCAAACCGGGATAATAGACCCGTTTCACCTTGGGGTGATTTTCAAGGTATTTTGCAACTTTCAGCGCTGTTTGATTATGCTGTGCGATCCGCACTTCCAAGCTGCGCAGTCCGCGCAATACCAACCAGGCTTCCACAGGCCCGATGATACCGCCGATCAGCTCTCTTTGATCCAGCATGTAATTCATTAAGTCCTCATCTTTTGAAGCCAGAACTCCGCCGATAAGATCGCTGTGGCCTCCCATGTATTTGGAAAGCGTATGCATGACCAGATCGACACCCATGTCCAAAGGCTGCTGATAAATCGGTGTGCAGAATGTATTATCGATAATCGTCTTGGCACCATGCTGGTGAGCGATTTTTACCACGCCGCGAATATCCTGCAAAGAAAAGACAACGGAGGACGGGCTTTCCAACATAATCAAATCTGTTTTATCAGTAACCGCTTGTTCGTATTCTTCAAGCGAATCACCTTTCACATAAGTAACGGTCATTCCCATGTGTTTTACACAGTAGTTATCTAGAAATGTTTTTACCGGCCCATATGCGTTTCTTAAACAAACAACGTTGCTTCCCATTTTGCATGTAGAAAGAATCGCTGTAGTTGTGGCGGCCATACCGGAAGCAAACAGTGCAGCTTTCGCGCCATGCTCCAATGCGGCGATTTTTTCTTCCACAATACGAACCGTTGGATTTTGCACTCTGCCATAAACGTATGTATTGATATCCTTGGTATCACAATCGTAATACGCATCAATGTGCTCAAAAACATTTAATGAGTTCATAAAAATAGGCGGCACGATTGCGTTGTAATAATGCTCATAGTTTTCCGCATAATGAGCAGTAATCAGTTTGGAATCTTTTTTATACTCAGAATTGGATTGCGTCATAAAAAATAGCCTCTTTTCACAACATACAATTATTTGTCCGAAATTTGCGACTTAAGTATAATAATATTTTTTATCTGGTCAACGGATGATAAATTATTTTTTTAAGTTTGTTTATCTCAACAAAAATTAGCAATAAAATTATTGCAATATTAATGTTAAAAATATTAAATTCAACAATGGATTCGATAAAAATAAGAATAATTCTTATAATATTAAGTCTTTTCCTAAAAACAAATAATAAAAATTTATTATTTTTACTTTGATTTTTCAAGATTATTCTGTTATAATATGGCTTGTAAAGTCGTATTAATAAAAATAAATTATCATATTGGTAAAGTGAGAGGACATTGTTATGGATAGTAAGAAAATACTGATGCAGTACATTCCTATGGCTGAATTCATTTCGAAAACAGTTGGAAGCTATTGTGAGGTGGTAATTTCAGACTTGTCCAACGCAGAACAATCCATCCTATATATTACGGAACCCAGTCTCACCGGCCGTAAAGTTGGCGGGCCCATTACAGATTACGCGCTGGAACTGGTCAGCAATCATGATTATCATAATGAGCCATATGTATGCAATTACATTGGCAAAGGGAATAATGGAAAGACATTTCGTTCTTCAACATACTTTATAACAAATGAAGGTAAATTGATTGGCCTGTTTTGCGTGAATATTGATATCAGCGGACTGCTAAAAGCAAAAGACCTGATTAGTGAGTTTTTGACCATTCCACAGGATGAATACATTCGGGAAAATTTCAACCTCTCCTTAGAGGATATGACTAATAACATCATTCAGGAGCATACAAAATCCAATTCTGTGGATCAGCTATCCATTCAGGAAAAGCAGGATATTGTTGCAGAAATGCAGGCAAAAGGACTCTTTTTAATGAAGGGAGCGGTAATGGTTGCAGCGGAGGCATTAAATGTCTCTGAACAGAGCATCTATCGATATATCAAAAATTCAAAAAGGAAATTAAGGGAGAATGAGAATGAAAACGGTAATTAACACAGAAAAAGCTCCAAGTGCCATTGGCCCATATTCTCAGGGGGTTATTGTCAACGGAATATTCTATACATCGGGGCAAATTCCGATTAACCCTGAAACAGGAGAAGTGCCCGATGGAATTCAAGCACAAACCACGCAAATTATAAAAAACCTTGCCGCATTACTTCAGGAAGCTGGAAGCAGTTTTGAAAATGTAATCAAAACAACTTGCTTTATCGCAAACATGGATGATTTTTCTGCTTTTAATGAGATTTATGGCAAGTACTTTATTTCAAAACCGGCTCGTTCGTGTGTTGCGGTCAAAACACTACCAAAAAACGTTTTGGCTGAAATCGAACTAGTGGCAACAGTGGACTAAAAGCAAAAGGAAGCATCGCTGAAAAATAGCGATGCTTCCTTTTTTCGATTGTACCTATGTAGTGTTGCTTTCTCGAACCATTATCGTTCGCATCAGTAGGTCTATTTCATAGAAAGACTGAGGATACCTTATATTCTGTACTGCATCTGGCAGCGGACAGTAATGCAATATTGCAAACTCTATTGCAGTATGTTCTCCAACCAAGTAAGGTACTCTGGATGGTATTTTCCTTCGTCATTTCTTAGTATTGTGATTGCATCCTTCATTTCTTGAGTAGGCTGCTTATAAGGTCGGCCAGATGTAATCGCATCCACAGCGTCGGCGATCATTACGATATACATTACTCTCATGGGAAATAGCAAATTGCCTTAATCGACATGCTACTGTTAATTCAAATCGTTTTCATTCCAGGATTCATTCAGCTTCCATTTTATTTTTAGGCTGTACTCACATTGTCTCCGTCCTCATTACATTTTTGATAACAATTATACAAAATAAATCAAGAAAGATAATTACATATTGAAATTAAAACTGCATCAATTTAGAAAATATTACCTCAATTTCTGCAAAATTTTTCTTGTACCTCCTTAAAAGAGAGCACGCATTGTATAAATATTCATTTGATAAATTTGTTCCTCCAGAAGGCTGCTGCTTCTCATTCGACATGCTTCTAGCTTCACTTCCAACCTGTACTCGATAAACTTTTCAAAGCTCTGCCATGACAAACTTTCCTTCCTATATCCAAGAATTCCCCAAAATTCGCTCCGGCCTACACTGTTTCCATGGGTGCCGACACCAGTGCCCGTTCTTCCTGCCTAAAACATGCTGTTTTCGGCAGGCATCTGTTGTACTATTTTTCCCCTTCCAAGCATACCTATTTAGCAATCGGATTTGTTTGGAGGGTGTAACAGTGAAAGGTGTTGTTGAGGAGCGCGCCGTGGAGCTCGGCGAATACATAATTGAAAACAAGACCACCGTTCGCGGCGCGGCGAAAAAGTTCGGGGTCAGCAAATCCACCGTACATAAAGACGTCTCACAGCGATTAAAATATGTGGACCCCCAGCTGTACCGGCAAGTAAAACAGATACTTGAAATCAATAAAGCACAGCGGCATATCCGGGGTGGCATGGCAACCAAGATGAAATATAAAAAACATAACGATACTTAGGCCCCGTTTGTAAAAAACGTTGGGAGGAACCAAGAAACACCAGTCTTGATTCCGGTGTTTCTTTGAAAAAACGATGGGAACGGTTTTCCTGCCCTGTTTTATGGGTGGTTTTCTTTCTTTTCAGAATTTACGCCATGTTGCAAACAAGTCTAAAGTAGCCTTTCTTCGTTCAAAATACAAAGAGCACAGCCCGAATGGCGTAAAAGCACCGTTTTCGGCTGTGCCTTTTTATGCAAATATGCCGTCGCCGCCTTGCTTCGGAATGATTAAATGCCCGCCGCCTGACACTGCCTTATGAATAATTTTCTTTTTCTCGTAAATATTATTATTTCAGCAGCAATCATTTCATGAAGAAATCACACTGACGAAAAGAAGGCGATTTTTTTGGAATCCGGCAAACTTAGCAGTCAAATTGTGGAAGAGTCAAAGCTAACAACCAGCCTGACAGACAATATTGTGCTAATCCGCACCATTTTTAAAAATAATGATACGCTGACGATGCGCCAGTTGGAAACACCGACCGACCCGGCAATAAAATTCTGTCTGTTTTTTAGTGACGGTATGGTAAATAACCGGCTAATCAATCAGGATATCATCCGTCCGCTTTTAGAATATCGCCCGGATAAAAAAGAACCGGATTTAATCGATTTGATTGCAAAGAATATTACGCTTTCCGATAGCGTAGAAAAAACCACCGACATGGAAAAAATCGTACAAGCCATTGTTTACGGCGACACCGTCCTTCTAGCAGACGGATTTATGGAGGCTCTGGTGCTGAACACAAAGGGATGGCAGAGCCGCTCCATTGAGGAACCGGAAAATGAAAGAGTTCTAAAAGGACCACGGGAGGGCTTTACCGAATCGCTTATGGTGAATCTTTCCCTGCTACGGCGGCGCATTCGCACTCCGGATTTCAAAATGGAATATCTAAACCTGGGTGTGCGCACGAAAACGCACGCCTGCATCTGCTACATTGACGGAATTGCAGCGCCGGAAGTATTGAAAGAGTTAAAATCCCGGCTGCAAAAAATTAATATTGACGGCATTTTAGACGTGAACTATATCAGTGAAATTATTAAGGATAAACCGAATTCTCCCATTGAAACGATTGGCAGTTCGGAACGGGCCGATGTTATCGCCGCCAAACTGCTGGAGGGCCGCGTTGCGCTGGTAGTAGACGGAACCCCCGTGGTTTTAACCGTTCCCCATCTCTTTATTGAATATTTTCAGAGTGATGAGGATTATTTTATCAATTACATGTTTGCCTCTATCAACCGTATACTGCGTATTCTCGCCTTTATTTTTTCTATCAGCATGCCCGCTTTGTACCTTTCCCTCGCTACCTTCCATCAGGAAATGCTTCCAACTTCCCTGATTATGAGTATCGCCGCTGCCCGTCAGGGCGTCCCTTTCCCGACCATAGTGGAGGGCACCTTTATGCTCGTCATATTTGAAATGCTGCGGGAGTCCGGCTCCAGAATGCCGGGCAATATGGGAACAGCGCTAAGCATCGTCGGCGCTCTGGTTATTGGACAAGCCGCTGTGCAGGCAAAAATTGTGAGCGCGCCGCTGATTATTATTGTAGCTGTCACCGGAATTGCCGGATTAATGGTTCCTTTAATTAAGGGCATTGGCGTTCCACTGCGCTTCATTTTATTGTTCCTTAGCGGATTTATAGGGCTATATGGGTACATGTTTGGAATGCTGGCCTTTTTGGCTTACATTTTCAGTGTTACTTCGTTTGGTGTACCGATTTTGACCAGTGCCTATTCGAATGACCAACAAGATCGAAAGGATATTCTTCACCGTACTTCATGGAAGAATATGATTACAAGGCCGAAGTATCTTTCCCCGAACAGAATACGCAATGCCAGCAAAGGAGATTCCCAATGAAAACATTGAAAGTATTTCTGGTGGCCTTGCTGACCGTTTCCATGCTGTGCATGACCGGCTGCTGGAACTACCGTGAACTGGAAGAGATCGCTATAGTAACCGGTTTTGCAGTGGATAAAGGGAAAGACGGATATCCGTATGAAGTGACCTTTGAATTTTTAGACCCGAAAGAGCAGCAGCCCAAGCCGAGATATTTAATCACCCAAGGAAAAACAATCTTTGAGGCGATTCGAAACGCCGTCGCAGACAGCGAACGAAGGCTGTATTTCCCGGATGCAAAAATTTTGGTAATCAGTAAGGATCTTGCTGCAAGCGGTGTGGCGCCTATCTTTGACTTTGTGCTCCGTGACCAGGAGCTGCGCATTACCATGATTCCGGTCGTATCCACCGCACCCACTGCGGGCGAAATGCTTCAGAGGCAAGGAGTCTCCAGTACTCTGATTTCACTGGACATTTGGAAAGCAATTTCAGAAAGCAAAGAAAACCTCTCAGAATCCCCAAACGTTCAGCTATACGAAGCAGCTAATCTTCTGGACGGCGACGGCTGTGCTTTGGTTCTTGCGACCATTAAGCCCATACAGCAGGGCGAACTTGAAACCGCCGAACTGGATGGATCCGCCATTTTTAAAAAAGACAAGCTGGTCGGATATATCAAACGAGAAGATACGAAATTCTTTTTATTTGTCCGAAATAAAGTGCAGGGCGGCCTGTTAGTATTCAGCCCCGAAAACGACGGCCAAAATATTACGCTCGAGATTTTCGGCAGTAAAACCAAAATAACCCCCGAGATTCAAGGCGACCAGGTTACGATGAATATCAATGTAGAAGTGCAAGCCTCGCTTGCAGATGACACAACCGTAAAAAATTATGTTACACAGGACGGGATTGAAAAATTGGAAGCTTCCGCCCAAAAATACGTGGAGAGTGGGATTCAACAGCTTGTTGAAAAAACCCAGAAAAACTTTGGATGCGATATTTTCTGCTTTGGAAAAACGATAAGTCAGTACCATCCGGATTATTGGAATAAAGTAAAAGATAAGTGGGATCAGGAATTTATAAAAGCAAAATGCAAAGTTACTGCCAGGGTAAAAATTGACAACACCGGCGTTGCAAAAGACAAAATTAAGGTGAGTGAAAATGGATAATTATTTGATAATCGGCGCTTTTTATGCCGTGTTAATCTTCACAGATCTGATCCCAGCGATTCGAGAAAAGAAAACCAAAGGGCTGTTTTTCTCTATCCCGGTTTATCTCATCACTCTCATTGTAAACATTATGATTGTGATGGGGGTTCAGTTTCCTGCCATTACCACAGTGATACAGCACGCGATTCAATCCATGTTGAAGATACCATGAGGTAGTATTATGAGTAACCAAAAAATTACAAGAAAACAAATGCAGAGCATCCTGTTTATGTTCTGGACCGGCAGTCTGGTGGTCACCGCCAGCAACAAAGAAGTGAAACAGGATTTCTGGATCTGTATTCTGATTTCTGCGCTTTTATTTCTTCCAATAATTTGCATCTATGACCGACTAATAAAGCTATATCCTGGAAAAAATCTGTTTGAAATCAATGACGCAGTTTTCGGTAAAATAGTTGGACGTATTATTACGGCCATTTATACCATGTACGCCATTCTGCTTGCCAGCCAGCTGACCAAGATTTTAGCTGTTTTTATCCGTGTGGTCAATTTGGCTGAAACACCAGAACTGATCACCGCTGCGTTTATGGTTCTGGTTGGCGCTCTGGTCGTGACACGCGGCCCTGAAAATATCGCACGCCTTGCAAAATTCACTTGGCTCGTGATTGTTACTTTTATTTTATTCACTTTTTTCGCAGGATTCAAAAATATGGAATTCAGCAACATGCTTCCCGTAATGAATTCCGATTTTCCTGCGATCCTTAAAGTATCAGCCATTAGACTGATTCTGCCGCTTGGAGAATCAGTCCTGTGCCTCTCTCTTATTTCCAATATGCAGCCAGAAGAAAATATTAAAAAAATTTTTCTGAAAGCTCTCGTTTTCAACACCATTATTTATATTATTGTAGCGGTCCGAGACGTAGCCATATTAGGCCTTTCCACCAACATGTATTACTTTCCATCCTATGAAGCGGTCAGCATTATATCGCTAAAAGAATTCTTTTCCCGTTTTGAAGTATTAATCGGTATTAATCTAATGCTGAACGGCTCTATTAAGTTTTGCGTATGCCTGTATGCTTCGTCGTTAGGACTCAGTCACATTTTCAAACTACCGAATTACAAAGCCTTTACCGCATCATGCGCAATCCTCATCATCACATTAATGCAGTTGCTGTACAAGGACTTGGAGCAGTTTTTCAATTTTGTTCCATATGGTGCCATCTCTTCCGTTCCTTATGAAATCATTTTGCCGATCGCCACGTGGATTGGCGCGGAAATCCGTGCCCGAATAAGTTCAGGCACGAAAAGCAGCAAAACCAGCACCAATAATTCCCCGGAAAAAACATAAAAGCAGGAAAAAGCATCCTCGCTTTTTCCTGCTTTTATCGTCTATCCATCAGCAAATACGCGGCAAACCCTCGCCATACAGTTCCGTGACAATTCGGGTTCCGCCGATTCCGGTTTTCACCAAAACCGTTCCGGTCTGCCCGGAAATGACACTTCCGATTTGGGCGGCATTGGCTCCGTATTGGGCGGAGCGCATGGCCTGCAGCGCTTTTTCGGCGTCTTCCCGTTCCACGACCGCCACCAGCTTTCCTTCGTTTCCCATGTAAAGCGGGTCCAGCCCAAGAATTCCGCAAAAGCCTTTTACCGCCTGAGAAACCGGAAGCCGGTCTTCTTCAAGCTCTATGCAGCAGCCAGAGGACTGCGCAAATTCGTTCAGCACGGTGGCAAGCCCTCCGCGCGTCACATCGCGCATCGCTTTAACCCGCACCCCTGCACGGAACAACGCGTTTACAATTTCGTTCAACGGCGCGCAGTCGCTTTGAATCTGATTTTCAATGCCCATACGGGAGCTTAATATCGCCGCGTGGTGTTCCCCCAAATAACCGGAAAGCAGCACCACATCGCCGGTTTCACATTGGGAAGCGCTCACTACCCGGCCGCGCGGAACAAAACCAACGCCCGCTGTATTGATATACACCCCGCCTTTGCCGTCGATTACTTTCGTGTCGCCGGCCACAAGGGAAACGCCGGCTTCGCGGGCCGTTTCCGCCATGGAATCGGCAATGCGGGCCAAATCCTCGCTGTCGGCACCCTCTTCAATAATAAACCCGCAGGTCAGATATTTCGGCTCGGCGCCGTTCATCAGAAGATCGTTAACGGTTCCGCATACGGACAGCCGCCCAATATTGCCGCCCGGAAAAAACACGGGGGTCACCACAAAGCTGTCCGTTGTCATGGCAATGGTTTCCGCACCAGGCACCACGGCGGAATCCTCCATCTTTGCCAAAACCGGATTATTGAACCGGTTTGCAAAGATTTCATGAATCAGCTCTGAAGTTGCTTTTCCTCCGCTTCCATGCGCCAATGTAATTTTCATATTGATGACCATCCTCTCGCAGATACCGGTCTGAGCATCCGGAATAAAATTTCAACACCAAACTCGTTCGACAAAATGGAAAAGGAATTGACGAATGAGGCGAAAAACCGCCCCAAAATAAAGTGTGAAAAGGAGTAACGCTTTACAGATGCAGAGTTATGTAAAGCAATAGCACTTTCCATATTTTACCATACCAAGTATAATTGGAAATATATAGAAAGCGATTTCCCTTTCCATCTATTTGCCCTTTATTCTCTTTTGTTTACATAATATTGATAGCAGCTGCCTTCCGTGGACACCATGCAAGCGCCCTGCGGGGACTGCGGTGTGCAGACTTTGCCAAACAACGGGCACTGCCGCGGCCCGATTGCGCCGGTCAACACCTTTGCGCAGCAGCAGGCGGGGTTAGCGTCATGGTCTTCCGTCAGCGCCACGCTGCCGGAATCAAACTGCTGGTATTCCGGGCGCAGACATAGTCCGGAACCGGGAATCAACCCCATTCCACGCCAGGAAGCATCGCACGGCATAAAGTATTTTTCCACCGACTGCTGTGCCGTATGGTTCCCACCAGGGGTGACCACGGACGGATACAGATTCAGGGCCTTGCCCATTCCCCTGCATTTCACCAAAGCGTAAAGCGAAAGCAGAATCTGTTCCGGTTCAAAGCCGGAAACCACGAACGGAATGGAGTACCGTTCTGCCAGAGGGCGGAAAATCTCACTCCCGGTTATAACGCTCACGTGACCGGGTGCCAGAAAACCATCGATGCCGCCCTGATTAGCGCAGACCCAGTCAATAACCGGCGGCATTGTTTTCAGCGAAGTCAACAGACGAATGTTCTGGATTCCGGCACGAAGTGCCTCTTCCAGCAGCATCGCATAAACCGGGGCGGTTGTTTCAAAGCCGACCGCAGCAAAAATAAAGGTTTTATCCGGTTCCGCCGCCGCAAGCTTTAAGGTATCCATCGGTGTGTACACCATGCGCACCTGCCCGCCCAACGCCTTTGCGTCGTTCAGGCTCCGGCTGCTTCCACGGACCCGCAGCAAATCGCCAAACGACACCACAACACAGCCGGGGGTCAGCGCCAGTTCCACCAGCCGGTCGATATATGCGGTTACCGTTACGCACACCGGGCAGCCCGGCCCGGAAATCAGTTTGATTTTCGGAGAAAGAATGCTGTGAATCCCGCAGTGCGAAATCGCCGCCGTATGCGTACCACATACCTCCATGATACGCATGGGTTCACCATCATAGTTTTGCAGATATTCCTGATATTTTGTCATAAGCTTTCGATTTCCTTAAATAATGCGCTGATGCTGTTTCCCTCTTCTTCGGAAAGCACCTGCAGAATACAGCCCGCATGAACCAGCACATAATCGCCCGGCTTAATTTTTACCAGACCCGCTTCCGCGGTAACCAGATTTCCACTAAAATCCACCTGTGCCTTAGTTCCGTCCACACGGACTACTTTTCCCGGCAATGCAACACACATTTTATTCAACCATCCTTTCGGGACCACTGAGAACCGTCTGTTTCCGGTACCATCTGCGCCGCCAGCCATGCTTGTCCCAAACTAATTCCGCCGTCGCCGCAGGGAACATCGGAATTTAGATAAACCGTAAATCCGTCCTCCGTCAGAAGACGCACACATTCCTCCGTTAGCAGGCGGTTGGAAAACACACCGCCGCTGAGGGCAGCGACCGTTTCGCCGTTTTTTCGCCGCACCGTACGGAAAACCTCCTGCACGGCACGGGCCAGCGCAAGATGGAAGCCCAGTGTAATCGCGGGCACTTCTACGCCTTGACGAACGGCTTTTGCAATGGACTGTACCAGAGCAACCTGGTCCAGTTTCATTATACCACGATCCTCTTTGATCTCAAAGTCCAACGGGTAGGGGATTATTTCCTGTGTTTTCGCCTGAGCCGCTGCGTTTTCCAGCGCAATGGCACATTCCCCTTCGTAGGTGTTATAGCTTCGGATGCCCAGCAGTGCGCTTACGGCATCAAACAGACGCCCCATGCTGGAGCTTTCCGCCGTGTTGATGCGATGGTTCAGCGCGGCGCGCACCATGGGGGCGCGCGGGTCGTCCGTTTCCTCCCCCGCCGCAAGCCGGTAACAAAGCGCGGTTAACGCCGCATCCTTCGACGCAGCATCGCCGCCACAGAGCGTGACATAGCTGAGCTGGGCAACCCGTTCAAACGAAGTGCCCCGGCAGTACAGGAACTCGCCGCCCCAGACGCAGCCGTCCGTCCCGTACCCGGTGCCGTCAAACGCCGCACCCAGGCAATGGCTCAGCCCATACTCTGCCATCACTGAAGCAACGTGCGCGTGATGGTGCTGGATTTTCAGCAACGGCAAGCCGGTTTGTTCTGCAATTTTGCCCGTCCGGTAACCCGGGTGCAAGTCACACACCGCCGCCGCGGGCGAAATGCCGAAAATCCGTTCCATACGGGTTAAGTTCTGCCGGTAAACCTGCTCCGAAGCGTACTCCTCCAAATCGCCGAAATACTGGCTCAAGTAGGCGCGCCCGCCCTGCATCAGACAGAAACAGGCTTTTAGGTCGCCGCCCATGGCGAGAATCGGCTTTTCCGCCTGCTGCTCCAAAAACAGCGGTGCAGGAACATAGCCCCGGCTTCGCCGGATTAACTGCGGCGTTCCGCAGATGACCCGCGCAACGGAATCATCCAGCGGGGTTACGATCCGCCGCGTATGGTAAAGCACACCGCCCAGCAGGTCCGGCTCCAAATTCAGCACGTCCTCATCCCGGATGAGAATTGGTTCGCCCGAAAGGTTGCCGCTGGTCATGACCAACGGGCCGCACGCGTCTGTAAGAAGCTGATGCAGCCCCGTGTAGGGCAGAAAAGCCCCCAAAAAGCGGCTTTCGCCACTCACCCCGTCGCAAAACGGTTCCGCCTTTTTCCCAAGCAGAACAATCGGCCTTGCAGGGGAGCGGAGCAGCGTTTCTTCTTCTTCGCTGACGGAACACACCGCACGGATGGATTCCATGTTTGGGAACATGACCGCAAACGGCTTTTTATCGCGCCGCTTGATTTGACGCAGACGCTCCACTGCTTCCGGATTCGTGGGCAGACAGGCAAACTGGTACCCACCGATTCCTTTCAGCGCCAGCACCGCCCCACTCTGAAGCAGGGAAATCCCTTTCTGCAGGGCGTCTTCTTTGCTCCGCGTTTCCTCGCCGTGGGAAAACAAAAGCTGCGGACCGCATTCCAGGCAGGAAATGGTCTGTGCATGACGGCGGCGCGTCTGTGTGGTATACTCCGTTTCACAGTCGCCGCACATAGGAAAGTCCCGCATGGTAATGCCTTCCCGGTCATAAGGAAGGCTTTCCAAAATGCTGTACCGCGGGCCGCAGGCCACACAACTGATAAACGGGTAACGGTAACGCCGGTCGGCGGGGTTCCTCATCTCATTCAGGCAGTCCTCACAAATCGGCAGGTCAGGCGGGAACAGCGGCGTTTCTGCATTACTGCGGGAGCTTTCGATAATCCGAAAGTCCGCAAATTGCTGCTCCGGCACCGGCCGGGTGACAACGCGCGCCACCTGTGCACCGGACGGCTGTTGCGATTTAAGGCGATGGAGAAAATTCTCCATCGCCTGTTTGTCGGCGGCGGCGGTAATTTCAACGACGCCGCTGTTATTTCGAACCGTACCTTTTACGCCGAGCTCCTCGGCAAGGCGCGCCACAAAGGGACGGTAACCGACTCCCTGCACCACGCCAAGAACAAAAATTGATAGCGTCATGGTATTCCTATACTTTACTTTCTATTGCCTTATGGCACTGCCTCCGGCAATCCCCGATTCGATCACGGGCGGCCATGAAAATCCGCACCGATAACCGAAACCGGAAAAAATCCCTAGAAAACCGCTGATTCCATCATCAAACAGCCCATTCAAAGCTACGAATCTTTTCGGCTTTAAAATAGCTGAAATCAGTGGATCCCCTTAGGCATTCTTTTTCTCTTCCGCCGCAGAGGCAGCCGATTCCGCCGGCTTTTGCGGTTTGGCAGCTGCAGCCGCTGCAGGCTTTGCCGCGGGTGCCACCGGGGGCTTCATCTGATCTGCCGGTTTGGTAAAGGTATCCGTACGCTTCTGTGCGTCCGGTTCCGTATAAGCTTGGCCCATGCTCAGGCACTTTTTCGGGCAGCTTACCACGCAGTTGCCGCACTGTACGCAGCCAAAGCGTTCAATCGACCAGGTGCCCGCCGCGCGGTCAACCTTAATCGCATCTGCAGGGCATTTTCTGGAGCACATGCCGCACAGGACGCAGGTGTTAATATCAATTACAACATGCCCTCTCGTGCGCTCCGGGTAGTTCCGCGGTTCCAGCGGATAGGCCCGGGTTGCAGGCGTGGAGAACAGGTTTTTCAGCTCTGTTTTCGCAAAAGAAAAAATATTCATTACGAACCCCCCTTACCTTTCGGTGCAGCTGATGCACGGGTCAATCGTCAGAATCATCATCGGAACGTCAGCCAGCTGACAACCCTTCAATGTTTCCAGCATGCCAGGCAGGTTGGCGAAGGTTGGGGTGCGCACACGGAAACGGTCGAGGAACTTGGTTCCGTTGGCCTTCACGTAATAAATAGCCTCGCCGCGGGGCTGCTCCACGCGCATAAAGTATTCCCCGCTCGGGAAGCCCTTAACCGGCACTGCCACCTCGCCGTCCGGAATTTTTTCCGCGGCCTGACGGATGATGTCGATGGACTGGAAAATTTCCTGAATACGCACATAGGTGCGGGCATAGCAGTCCCCGATATCGCTGGTAATGGGTTCCAGTTCAATGTTGGAATACGCTGCGTAGCCGCGTTTGCGGGTGTCCAGGGCAATGCCGCTTGCACGCATGAACGGGCCCACTGCGCCAAGATCCAGCGCCTGCTGCTTGGTCAGTATGCCAACGCCGCGCAGACGGGAATTGACTGTGTAATCGTTCAGGAACGTATCGGTCATCTCGCGGATATCCTTTTCCATATCCTTCAGCTTGGCCACAAATCCGCGAATCATGTCGTTCGGAACATCCTTAAGCTGACCGCCAATCTTATTGACGGAGGAAATCAGACGACCGCCGGTGGAAGCTTCGACCATATCCAGAATATTTTCGCGCAGACGCCAGCTCTGCATAAACAGGCTTTCAAAGCCGAACCCGTCGGCCAGAAGGCCCAACCACAGCAGGTGGCTGTGCAGACGTGACAGTTCGCACCAGATGGTGCGCAGGTACTTGGCGCGTTCCGGAATTTCAATGTTCATAATGTGTTCCACAGCTTCGCAGTAACTCATACCGTGCATAAAGCTGCAAATTCCACAAATACGTTCCGCTATATAAGTGTAATCGTTAAAATCCTTTTTACCCACAAGGCTTTCCAGCCCGCGGTGAATAAAACCGATGGAAGGAACCGCCTCGACCACCTTTTCGTCTTCAAGCACAAGGTCAAGGTGGATTGGCTCCGGCAGAACCGGATGCTGCGGCCCAAACGGTACAACGCTTCGGGTAGACATGGTATATTCCTCCTTTATTTAAAGGGCGTTTCCTTAGCAATGCGGTACAGCTTGCCCTGGTAATCGAGTGAAATCAGCTTGATTTTCACGCCGAACAGGTCCACCATTTCATTTTCGTAAAGGAATGCCGGCTCATAAATATCGCTGATGCTGGTTACCTCATCGTCTTCCCCGATTGCAAGGCGAAGGTTCACCATGTCATATTCCTTGGCAAAGGAATAGCTCAGTTCATATCCTTCTTTGGTACGGACCGCGCAGATTTGGGCCAGACGGTAACCGTCGTGTTTCATCTGCAGTACTTTCGGCACCAGGTCGCTCAGTGTAATGGTAATCAATTCCCCGTCTGTCATTCTGCCGCTTCCTTTCCAACTGATTTACGCTTTTCGTCCAACAGGGCGATGGCTTTCACCACACCGTCCATAATGGATTCCGGCCTTGCGGCGCAGCCCGGCACATAAATGTCAACCGGAATAACTTTATCAACGCCGCCCATAATATTGTAACAATCTTTGAAAACCCCGCCGTTGCAGGCGCAAATGCCGACTGCCACCACAACTTTTGGATTCGGCATCTGGGAATAAATCTGCTTTACAACGGATTCGTTCTGCTTGTTAATGCCGCCCGTAATCAGGAAGATATCGGCGTGTTTCGGGTTTCCGGTATTGATGATGCCGAAACGCTCCACATCATAAAGAGGCGTAAGGCAAGCCAACACCTCAATATCGCAGCCGTTGCAGCTGGAACCATCGTAGTGCAGAAGCCACGGTGACTTAGATACTTTTAACATGGATTTTCTGCCCCCTTATCTCAACTTGATCAAGCTGATGACCATCAGATTGATCACCCCGGCGACCAGGGTAACAATCCATGTGCTTTTCAGCATGAAATCCCATTTGACGCGGGGAAATACGTTATCAACCAAAATTTCAAGGAAATAAGAAATTGCCACGGTTACTATCACCACGATCGCGCTCCACCAGTCGGAAGTGGCAAAGAACAAGCCAACTACGCCCAGCAGGAACACGTTTTCATACCAGTGGGAAACTTCCACCAGAGCAAGAATATTGCCGGAAAGCTCCGTGGTAAGCCCCTTGACCATTTCTTGATGTGCATGATGCGTTGTGCTGAGGTCAAACGGGGACTTGCGGAACTTAATGACCAGCACCCATAAAAATCCAAGGTAAATGCCGGGCATATAGGCAACCGCCGGAATATTGCTGAAATGGATGATGTCCTTGACGGCAAAGCTACCGGTTACAATATAGAATCCGATTGCCACCAAAAGCACCATCGGCTCGTAAGCCATCATCTGCATCAGTTCCCTTTGGGAAGCCATGGAACCATACGGAGAACTTGCCGAGCAGGCCGACATCACAAAGAAGATGCCTGCCAAAGTCAGCGCAAAGAACACCAGCAGCAGGTCGCCGCCGGAGAAGAACAGGCAGCCGGTAAAAATAATGAACACCAAAAATCCGGCAACCAGAAAATCTTGAAGATCGTTTACCACAACGGACTGTTTGTTGAACAGCTTGTAAAGGTCGTAGAAGGGCTGGAGCACCGAAGGGCCCTTTCTGCCCTGCATCCGAGCCGTGATTTTGCGGTCGATACCGGCTAAAAGGCCGCCCGCAAACGGGCCGAGAATTAAGTATAGCAACAATGACACCACGGAGATGTTCATCCGATTGCACCCCCAATCGCAATAACCATAACAATAACGATTGCCGCGGAAGAAAGAATCAGTGAAGGCTTCAGCAGCTTATTCTCGCCGAAATAGTCCTCCATATACCAGTTGGCAAGGTACAGATCCTTTTTGTTCCCGAACGAATCCACAAAGGAACGGTCGTCCCCGGCGTTTGCACCGCTCATGTAGGACAACACGCGCGTGTCTTTCTTACCGAACGTAAGGATTCGTGCGGCAACCGGCAGAATCACGATCAGGCACAGCATCATCAACATGATATTGATGTTGCCGGTGCTGATAATATCCGGCACGGTGTTGTGGAACATATCCGCAAGGAAAGGCTCCACCAAACTATGCGATACCAGTGGGAACGTAATGACCAGCGCAATCATAATGACTGCGTGGGTAATCAGGGCGAACCACTGGCTGACTTTGGTGGTATTGGTCAGGTGACCCGACTGGTGCGGCACAGCAATCAGCTTGCCCAACCATTTCGTCCAGTAGAACAGCGTGGAGGCGCTGCCGAATACCAGGAAAACAACCAGCAGAATATTGTTGGAATCAATGAACGCCTTCAAAGCCGCCCATTTGGAAATCAGCATGCCGAACGGTGCAAGGAACATGCCGGCAATACCGATGATCATGATGAACGCCAAGCCAGGAAGACGGACAATGAGTCCGTGCATATCTTCAATATTGCGGCTGCCAGTCCGGTTTTCCACCGCACCAACAGACAGGAACAGCATGGACTTAGACACCGCATGGAACATCATGAGCAGCATAGCCGCCCAGACCGCTTCGTGCATTCCGATCCCAGCGCACGCGGCAATTAAACCAAGATTGGAAATCGTGGAATACGCCAAAACCTTTTTGCCGTCGCTCTGCGAAATAGCGAGCAAAGAAGCAACAAAGAATGTAAATCCACCCACCGTGGTTACCATGAACCCGGCAGCGTTTCCGCACATGGCAGGAGCCAGACGGATCAGTAAGTACACACCGGCCTTTACCATTGTTGCGGAATGCAGCAATGCGGAAGTCGGCGTTGGAGCGACCATGGCGCCCAGCAGCCAGCCGGAAAACGGCATCTGCGCGCTTTTGGTCAACCCTGCAAAAGCAAGCAAAATCACAGGAATTAGCACAGCCCCCGCAGCCGGTTTGGCTGTGACAAGTTCCTCTAGGTTCGATACATGCAGCACCAGCGAGCAGTAGGCAATTGCGAGTGCAAAGCCCAAGCCGCCCAACAGGTTCATCCACAAAGCCTTAAAGGAATTGTTGATTGCCTGTTCGGACTGATTGTAGCCAATCAGTAGGAACGAGCAGACGCTGGTAATTTCCCAGAAGAAATAGATCCAGGTCAAATTGCTGGAAAGCACCAGACCGAACATGGCGCCCAGGAACACAAAAAGCATAGCAAAGAAAAAGGAACGACGGTCCTTAAATTCCGTGTGATGTGAGTGGTAATCCTTCATATAACCAACCGCGTACACACAAATCATGGTGCCGACGATTCCGATAATGAGGCACATAACAACTGTGAGTTTATCTGCATAAATGTGAAACTTTTCCGTTTCGTCCGCACCGGAAAGATCCAGCCAGGCAATCAGGCCGGTCTGCACCACAGACAAAAGGGCCGCATAATATTTTTTATGACGGAACGACAGGAAAACCACCAAACACATAAGAAAGATTTCACCAATCAACATTATGAGATCGATGGTATGCGTGTTTTCGAGATACTCCACCGCTTTGCCCGAGCTTAACAGCCCGATGACAAAGTACAGCATGGCGGCCACAATCAGGGCGCTGCTGCCAAAAACGACATATTTTCTTGGTTTCCCGTGTTTCTTCATCAGTGCAAGAACAACTGCTGCAATAAACGGAAAACAAATCAGGAATGCTGCAACTTGCAATTAGATACCCCCTCATTTTTTTCACAAAAATCTGCTCACATTCACAAGTATGTCTATTATACTACTTTCTTGTGATTCTTGTAACAATTGGCTCGATAAAATCACCGTCATACTGCCACAACATTATCTGTCATTCGAAAAACTTTTTAGCAAAACTGCATTTTATGTCACATTATTTACCTTTTGTACTATCTTTTTTATAAAAATTTTGGATATTTTTACGATTTTATTAATGTTTTTAGAGTAATATAGAAAAGCTGTCTGTCAATGAAGTGCCAGACAGCTTTTCATATTTTTATGTTTTATTTATCGAATCGTGTTCTTTATTATTTTTAATATCTGCTGTGATTACTGGTCGGAAACCGGCTTGCGGCGGCTCGGCAAAACCTTTGCACTGACCGGAATCGTGATGACATTCACCAGCGGTTTCCAAACCACCATGGAAATGGAATAATCGACCATACTGTGAATCACCGAACCGACCCCAACCAGAAGCAGCACCGAAACGACATAGCCCTGCGCGTAATAAGCCTTTGACATTCCATTGCCAAAATAGAACAGCGTGACCACAACCACCTCGCAGGCCGCGTGGATGATGGACAGGAAGAAGCCAAACAGGGCGGATTTGCCCATAGTTTGCAGGGCATTGGGGGATTTTTTCAGGATCAGTGCACCTATCGTCGCAAACACCAGGTGACTCAGTGCACGCAATACCACAACCAACGGGAAGCCTGCAAATAAAAATCCGACGGCGCTTACCAGTGATACGGCAATCGCCACAACCGGAGAAATAAATACCGCAATAAAGACCGGAACATGGCTTGCCAAGGTAAAGGAAGCCGGTTCCAAAACGATTTTTGGGCAAAACATAGGAATAACAATGCCGATCGCGCTCAGCAGGGCGGCAATGGTAATGGTCTGCAGTTTTGAATCACGTTTCATAATTCCGTTCCTTTCTCTTATAAAAATAGTCATTACATGTGTCTTTACACCTGTAATGACTATTTTAAAGAAACGTGTCCGGAATGTCAAGTCTATTTTTGAAATAAAATATTCTTTTTTCTCAACTGATCCAGCATGATTTCGTATGCCTGTTCCGAACGGCACAGCACCGTATGCAGATGGATTCCATCCGTCAGGTTGCTGAGCGGGGCAGCATGGTTTTTCGACAGCCGGTCCAAAAAGTTGTCGACGTCGAAGCGGGAATAAATCTGCAGCTGGCCGGACAACTGACCATAAACAGGGTGCTCCACAATCACATCGATCACCCCGCAGCCGCTGTCTACAATGGTATACAGCTCTTCCCCGAGGTTCTCGCGGCTGTGCCGGCATGCAATGGTATGAATCATTCCCTCCGTGGGCGTACTGCGGTTCATGATATAACCCCTTGGGGTAGCGGAAATTTCCTCGTTTGCCGCACGGAGCAGTGCGATATCCCCTACAATAATCTGCCGGCTCACATGGAACTCAGCAGCCAGTTTTCCTGCGCTTACCGGTGTGGTACTTTGTTTCAGCAGTTCTAAAATCTGCTGCCGTCTTTGCGCAGCGTCCATTCGCTTTCCTTCTTTCTTCCTATCAATCCGTAATAAATGGGAACTATTCATTTATTGTATCATATGCGTTTCAAAAAGGGAACCGGTATGTGGAGGAAACAGAAAAGGGTACCGCAAAATGAATCTGCATCATCCCGCGGTATCCTCTTTCTGTTAATCCGTTTTGCAGCAGTGCCCGTTTATTGCCCCGCTTCGGCAGAATTTGGTTGTTCCCGCCGCGGCGGCGCCAAAACCTTCCATAAAAACAACATCAGCCCAACCCCCAGTAGAAGGTCACCCACGCTTGCAAAGCCGCCCAGCCGGCCAAGCGGCACGGGAATAATATCCCCAAGCGGATAAAGGTTCGCCCCGTTCACCGCAACAAAGTAATTTACCTTTTCCGCATAGACTGCTTCAGGCGTCATGCCCGGATACACGGTAAGCGCTAGGGGGGAAATCGGCATGCGGAACCCATTTGCCGCGATGACGCTGAAATTGCAGAGAGAGCCCAGCGCCATAAAAAGCATAGGAATTTTCTCCCACCGGTTGAGAAACAGAAATAGCAGGATGCAAAAATAGTACGCCGACATCAGCGGTCCCGCAAACCTTAGCGCGAATGCTGGGGCCCAGCTGATCAGCCCATGAAGCAGGAATCCGACGATCGGCAGCCACAACGCCCGGATGCAGACCAGGCCCTCCAACGTCGGTTTTGTGCCGCGGCGCAGATTTTCTACGACCGCAGCCAATCCTCCCACAAGGGCAAATATCAGCAGAATCATACCGCTTTTCGCTCCTCCGCCGTTATTTTTTCTTCCTGCAGCACCTGTAAAAACGCCTCTACCACCTTGGGATGAAACTGCCTGCCGCTTTCCTCATTCAGAATCTGCATGGCCTGTTCCACAGGCCGGCTGTTGCAGTAAGGGCGGTCACTGGTCATCGCATCATAAGCGTCTGCGGCGGAAACAATATAGGCTTCCAAAGGGATTTCGTCTCCCTTGGTATGACCCGGATACCCCATTCCGTCATAACGCTCGTGGTGGTGCAGGATAATTTCACGGGTTAAATGGCTCAGTTTTACATTTTTCAGAATATTATCCCCAATCTGAGGATGCAGGATAATCACACTGCGCTCCTCCGGGGTAAGGTAGCCCGGTTTGTTCAGAATACTGTCGTCAATCCCGATTTTTCCGATATCGTGCAGCAGGGCGGCGACCCGGATATCCTCGATGGAGCGATTCGACAGCCGCATTTTCCGGGCGATTTTTTCCGAATAGATTTCCACACGGTGGGAATGCCCCTCCGTGTAGCAGTCCTTCGCTTCCAGCGCGGCGGAAAGCGTTTTGACCATGTTATAATAATTATTTTTTACATCCAGGTACAAAACAAAGCTGTAGCGGGCCAGCATGAGCGGCAGCATAAAAAGAACCACCAGGTATGCTCCACCGTCCAGCGTCATGCACCATGCAATGAAAAAGCCCAACGGAGTAGCGGCCGCCAGATTCGGCAAAAAATCGATTAAAATCTTGATGAGCTGTGGGAAAAAGGGAACCTTGTTCATAATCGAAAACAAGAGCAAAAGAATTACACCGTTTGAGAGAAAGAACATAAAAGCCGCCACAATCATGGGGAGCAGCATTCTGGGAAGCTGAATCTTTCCTATGCTTCCGCCCAAGGCTTGATAAACGGAACCGGCCAAATAAATCGATATTGTATAATTTCCCGCGTTAAATGCTGTTTTGATAAACGGAACATTAAAGATGTGGTGCCATTTTTTCGGGTCCATGCTGGTCTGCACCGCAACAAACGGTGTGCTGACAAACGCCATTGCCGCTGCAGCAGCCGGCCCCCGATACAACAGCATGGCCAGACTGCAAATAAACGACATGTCCACCGCATAATCGCTGCGTATATAAATGGGGAAGCACCGGCACACAATATAAAGCAAAAAAAGGACCGCAGTGGAGAGTAATTCTTCCTTTATCCCCTTTGTGCCGGAGGTTCCCATGACCGATAGAACATACGAGTAGGTACAATATGAGCCAAGAATAAGTCCAATGGTAGAAATAAAGCAGGCATAAATTTTAGAAGATTGACTCATACTTTCCCCCTTTAATATAAAAAATCGGGTTTGCAAAAATTCAAATTACTGCCAAGAGAAGAATGCGCCGGCGGTAGCCAGTACAGACAGAATTGCCATAGCGGCTGTCATAATTTTTGCTTTCATCGATATAGCCCTCCATTGTATTGGACTCTGTTCATACGCTAGCAGAACAGGCTATATCCGCTTCGCTTATAAAATCAGTACCGTGCTGATTGCTGCAAACCCGATTTTTAACAACATAAAAAAAACAATCCGTAAGGGGCCTTACGCCGTCGCAATCCTGCGGTTCAGCGCATCCAGGGTCGCCTTTACTACGGCCATTCCGGCATCGTCACCCTGAAAAGAACTGCCAATCAGGCGTTCCACTTGGCCGCGGCTTTTTACCGCAACACAGACCGCAATTGCCTTTTCCCCGCTTAGGTCAAACATCTTGACGTCGGCGACGGAAAGCTGAACGGCCTCCTTCATATAATTTTCAACGGCGCCCAATGTGGCCTGACAGATCATTTTGTTGACTTCAAGCCGGTCATTCAGGGCGGAAGCCGTTCCGGAAAAGGAATGTTCCCCGTCGGTCAGCGTAACCGTAGCGCAGGAGCGCTCCTTGTTTTTGGAAATATTGATTTCTTCAAAAATTAGGCGAGTTCGTGAACAAGACGGGTTTTGGGCCGGGATCTGCGCAATGCTGATCAGCTTATGGTCGATATTCGTCCCGTACTGCGCGCTGATGGCAGACTGAATATCCCGTGCAATCTGCTTTGGCGCCCTGCTGTCGTCCGCCAGAACATGAATTTCCGAAAGACCCCTGTCCGAAAATACAACGCTTGAATTCAGTACACCCGGAAGCTTGCAAATCAGTTCATCATACTGTTTTACCATCTCATTTTGATTACTGTCCGCCATTTGCGAACGCCCCCCTAAGACGAAGCATTTTCCGGCGAGCCTTTAAGAGCAGGAAATTATTCCGGAATATAAATGATTATATAAAATTACCCTTTGTTTTTCAATCTTTTTTAGAAAAATAAAGAAACGAAAATACGAAATTAATGTTTAAATATACAAGAATTAGCATTTGCCTTTTAAAACGAAGTTCTTTGTCCTGCATTTATCCCGCAATTTTCGAAGTTTCGGCAGCACCGTTTTTTTACAGGCAGGTAAAAAAATCCGCACCCCTTTTTGAAGGAATGCGGATTTTATCTAGTTTATGAAAGCTTTCTTTCGCAGGCCAAAATCAGGTTTTTTTAATAAACCGCGTTCTGCACACCGGGCAGGTTACCTCTACTTTTCCCCGGCCTCTGGGCACCCGCAACCGGCTGGAGCAGTTCGGGCATTTAAAAATCCGGTTTGCCTGCCGATCCTGGAGGTTATACTTCATCCGGCGGAACCACCCGGAAATCGGATTCCAAAATCGAAGGAACGCCTGATTTTCACGGTACCGCTGGGTTGTGTTGCGGGAAAACATGCGCACAACTGCCAGTACAAGCAGAATCATGGCAATCAGGGCCAGAATCCCAAAACGGGCAATCTGGGCAACCAAATACAACACCAGATATCCAATCAGAAGGGCGTACGTAAGCTGATCGGGGCCATAGCGTCCCATCATCCATTGTCTGAATCGATCCATTCTTCAGCTGTCCTTTCGTAATTCACAATACACTTATTATAAAGCAAGCTTTTTTCGGATTCCTGAAAGAACCATGAACAAATTGTATCTTTCTTTTCATCCTTGGGTTTACTGCGCGGATTGCAGGCGATGATTGCCACGTATTTTTTCCAAAAGGGAGATTTCCACCTGAGGCGTGCCGTCGCCCCCAGAAATGACAAGATAGTCCCCGCCGGAAACGGATTTTGCCACATAGTCAATATCCCGGTAAAAGTCCATGACAAACAGCGGTTTTCCGTTTCTACCTCGCTCACTGCACACATAGCTGTAAACGCGGTCTTCCAGTGCTTCCAAGCCGGGGGTGCGGTTTATATAAGACCCAATCAGGCAGTCGTTCTGGATCATGCGGCGTGTAAATCCAGGCGACGTGAAAAATTTCACGTCCTCTTCGCTGTAATAGGCGTAATAGCCGAAGCAGCGCTCAGCCTCCCGCAGGCGGTGAAACACGTGCTCGACCGCTTCCCACTGGGAAACGGGCCAATCGCGGGCACCCGTCATTTCCACCATCAGCAGCAGATTGGGAATCTGCAGAAGCGAATCTTCCTGCCCCTGTGCCAGAAGCGCCGCCGGAGCGGCAATGCAGAACAGGCATTCCGGGCAGGCACGGCAGATTTCGCCCGCTGTTGCCAGGTCTTGTACGTTCGACGGCTGAAGCAGAAACGAAAAGATACCGAGTTCCGCCCCCTGGGCTACCAGAGAAAGCAGCTGTTCGCGGGCATCCATTTGGCTTTCCGCTTGGTCGAACCGGTAAATCAGCAGCCACGGAATCCGGCATCCGAGCTCTGTTTGGCGCTTCCGTAGTGTTTTCGCTCCGTAGCTGAGCGCAGTATACCCGAAATTCAAACTAAGCGTCTGCAAAGATTCCGTTTCCACGTTGCGAATCATCTTTACTATCAATTCATTGTACGGATTGCACGGATGCTTTAACACACTCCGGACAAGCGCAATAAATTTCCTTTGTACCGGTGAAGTGGAAAATAACTCGCCCAAATCCGCCAAATTCCGGATTCCGCGGCGCGGGTCCGTTCGGATGTCGTTGATTGCTTTGTTGATGATAGACCGGACGGTTCCCCTCATAAATTTATGCCTGTATTCCATACCTTACTCCTCAAACAATATCAAACAACGATCTTACAGTTTCAGTATAACAGCCGTACGAAAAAAAGGAATAGACAAAATCGGTATCTGTCAAAAAGAGGAGTCGGAAACGAAACCGCAACACCGAGCAGCCACTTCGCGGGGCGAAAAAAGCGTGCTGTTGAATGAATAAAAATTCATTCCGCAGCACGCTTTTGGAAATCCCAGACTCATTTTATAAAACCAGCCGGTAAGTCTGTTATTCCTCCGCAATCGCCGCCACGGAGCCGCCAATCAGCTCCAGCAGCGCTTTGGGTTCCAGTTCCACCTGCGCGCCGATTTTCCCGGCACTGACAATCATGGTGGGGACTTTTTCGCAGCTTTGGTCAATCACGGTTTTGAATTGTTTCTTCATTCCAATGGGGGAACAGCCCCCGCGGATATAACCGGTCACCTTGTTAATCTCATCCACACGAATCATTTCGACCGATTTTTCACCAACGCTTCTGGCGCACGCTTTCAAGTCCAATTCCTTTGCCACTGGCACCACGAACACGTAAAACTCTCGGCTTGCGCCGCGGGTCACCAGGGTTTTAAACACCTGCTCTTCGTTCTGCCCCAGCTTGTGTGCAACCGAAACGCCGTCGATTTTTCCGTCCTCGTGGTCGTAAAAATAAAATCGATAGGGGATTTTGGCTTTATCCAAAATCCGCATCACATTCGTTTTATTGTTGTCCTTTGCCAAACCGATTCCCTTCTTCACTGAACTGAAACGCACGGATTACGATTCAAATTTCCACTTGATGCCTTGCGGGGTATCCTCCAAAATGACATGGCGCGCCTTGAGTTCGTCGCGGATACGGTCGGCCGTGGCCCAGTCTTTATTCTTCCTTGCTTCCGCGCGCTGTGCGATCAGCGCTTCGATTTCCTCGTCGTGGGTTTCTTCCTTCTTCTGATACAGCAGACCGAGCACATCCGCGAGTTCGGTAAAGAGCTTCAGTGCGAAAGAGCAAAGCTCTTTGGACGGATTAGTGGAAGCGTTGATATTGGTATTGATGTCGCGCGCAAGGTCAAACAGTGCGGAAACGGCGTCCGCAGTGTTCAGGTCGTCTTCCATCGCTTCGATAAAGTGGTCCTGATATCCTTCCAGGCGGCGCATCACTTCGCGTTCGCCCTCTTTCTGCCCGGAGGGGACGTTCTTCATCAGGAATTCCAGGTTGTCGCGGCAGTTATACAGGCGTTCCAGCGCAGATTTGCACTGTTCAATAATTTCCGCGCTGTAGTTGATGGGCGTGCGGTAGTGGGAAGAAACCATCAGATAGCGGATGGGCTCGTAACCATACTGCTGCGCCACATCGCGGACCGTAAAGAAGTTGTTCAGGCTCTTGCTCATTTTGCGGTTGTCCACATTGATATAGCCGTTATGCATCCAGTAGTTGGCAAACGGCGCGCCGTTGCAGCATTCGCTCTGCGCAATCTCGTTTTCATGGTGCGGGAAAATCAGGTCCTGTCCGCCGCAGTGAATGTCGATGGTTTTGCCCAAATAGCGGCGCACCATGGAAGAGCACTCAATGTGCCAACCCGGGCGGCCTTCGCCCCACGGGGAGGTCCAACTCGGCTCGCCTGGCTTTGCGCCCTTCCAAAGGGCAAAGTCCATGGCGTCTTCCTTAATTTCTCCGGTTGCAATACGCGCGCCGGTCTGAAGATCCTCCAGCGGCTGATGCGACAGTTTTCCGTAATTCGGGTCTTTCAGAGTGCGGAAGTAAACGTCGCCATTTTCCGCAGGATACGCATATCCCTTGTCAATCAGGTCGGAAACCATCTGAATAATTTCATCAATATTTTCGGTGGCCAACGGGTGAATGGTGGCTGGGCGGACATTCAGGCCCTTCGCGTCCGTGCGGTATTCGTCGATGAACCGCCGGGAAACCGTCAGGTAATCCGTGCCCTCTTCATTCGCCTTTCGAATGATTTTGTCATCGATGTCGGTGAAGTTCTGAACATAGGTCACCTTCATGCCGCGGTATTCCAGGTAGCGCCGAAGCACATCGAATACGCAGATTGGCCGGGCGTTTCCAATATGGATGTAGTTGTAAACGGTCGGCCCGCACGCGTAAATTTTCACCTCACCGGCAGTAATGGGAACAAACTCTTCTTTTTGGCGCGTCAGCGTGTTGTAAATTTCCATTTTATTTCATATCCTTTCCGGGTTTCCTGTTCTAAGCAAAGATGCAAGCCCTTTCAAAAAGGTTGGCATTCTTACCCAAATCTGGCCAATCAGCCAAGTCCGGGTGAAAAAATTCTTTCCCCCTATTTTGTCTCTCTCAGGCAGTTAATATCATTTAAACGCTTCTGCATTTTCTCTAATTCAAAACTCATACGGCAAAGTTCCTGTGAAACCGGGTCCGAAACGTGAATCTGGTCCAGGTCACCAATGCGCTGGCCGTTCAGGCGGACCACCCGCGCCGGTACACCCACGGCGGTAGCGTTGTCCGGCACTTCGTCCAGCACGACGGCGCCCGCTGCCACGCGGGCGTTGTCGCCCACACGGAACGGCCCCAGAATTTTTGCCCCCGAACCCACCATCACATTGTTCCCCAGAGTCGGATGGCGTTTGCCGTGATCCTTGCCGGTTCCGCCAAGAGTTACCCCCTGATACAGGGTGCAGTTGTCGCCGATTTCGGTGGTCTCCCCAATGACCACGCCCATGCCGTGGTCAATGAAAAGGCCCTTCCCGATTTTTGCGCCGGGGTGGATTTCAATTCCCGTTTTGTGGCGGGCACGCTGGGAAATATACCGGGCAATAAACTTCATGTTGTGCTGATAAAACCAGTGCGCCCGGCGGTAAGCGCGAACCGCTTTGAACCCGGAGTACAGAAAATACACTTCCAGCCTTGACCTTGCGGCGGGGTCGCGGTCAATAATGGAATCGAGTTCTTCTTTTAGCTGACGAAACATAATACCCTCCAGTATGATCTCCACGGAGCGAGAAATCATCCGCCCGCACAAAAAGCCGCCTTCGCCCCAAAAGGGACGGAGGCGGCCAATTTTGCCGCGGTTCCACTCCGTTTTATCGCTTTGGGGCCGGTAACGGTGCCTGCCGTGCGGGGATACTAGGGGAATGCTCCCGGTTCCCTCCGCCTGCTCACGGATGCATTTTGCCGCATGCTCTGCAAAAGGCGCTTTCAGCCGGTGACGCCTTCTCTCTGGTGCTTCCTCTGCGGGTACTTCTTCCGTTCAACGCATTTTTCGATTCAATACTATAACACAGTATATTAACAATCGTAAAGAATGTGACAATAGTATATACCAAACACTCGGCAATGTAAACCCTTCGGCGGAAGGTTTCGCTGTCGTTTATATTCAATTTTATATACTTATATGATATGTTTACTATTTATAAGGCTGTTTTCTTGCACATTTTTCACAAGAAAATCTATGTGCCTCCACCATGCTTCGAAAGGGTGGACAAGAAGCGTATGAATCAATAAGACATATTTTCCAAACCATTATTTCGCAGTGCGGATCAATGCGAAATTCTGCTGAACATAGGTAACGCCGGAAATTACGGTCAGCAGCGTGGCAATATAAATCGTAATATCGCCGATCATCTGGAAAAGCAGTGCACTGCCGATGGAAAGCTCAAGCAGATACTGCAGCAGCAGGATGACGGAGATAGAAATCAGCTGGCTGACGGTTTTGGTTTTGCCCCACTTGTTGGCGGCAATCACCTTTCCCCCGTCCACCGCGACCAAACGGATAGAGGTCACAATAAACTCCCGTGCGATGATGAGAAGAACACACCAGGTCTGCGCAAACCCGAGCTGAACAAAACAAACCAGCGCGGAAATCACCAGTATTTTATCTGCAACCGGGTCAAGGAATTTGCCGAAATTGGTGACCTGATTATATTTGCGCGCCAGCTTGCCATCCAAATGATCGGTGTACGATGCAATAAGGAACAGCAAAAGCGCCCACAAATAGTGGTTCGGCAGGGCGGGCACCAAAACGGCCGCCACAAAAAACGGAACCAGTATCATTCGAAAAAGGGTTAGTTTATTGGGAAGATTCAATTACGGCGCCTCCTTCAGTTCAGTTGTTCGCCGGTCAGGTCGCCATCCACGCAATCCGTGATTTTGACCTGTATAAAATCGCCTGGCTTCGGCTTTTTGCCCGATACCGTAAAGAAAACCTTGCCGTCAATGTCCGGCGCATCCGCGTAAGAACGGCCGAACCAGCACTCCGCGTAACGGTCGAAGCCCTCTACCAGAATGCGCTGGGTCTTTCCGATGAAGCTTTCGCCCCATTCCTGCATCAGCCCCATCTGCTCTTCCATAATCAGCTCCATGCGGTGCTGCTTGACTTCGTCGTCAATTTGGTCAGGCATTTCGGCGGCCGCGGTGCCTTCCTCCCTGGAATAGGCAAAGCAGCCAAGGCGTTCGAATTTAATTTCGCGCACAAATTCTGCAAGTTCGGTAAAGTCTTCCTCGGTTTCCCCGGGGAAACCGGTAATCAAAGTGGTGCGCAGAATCAAATTCGGAATGCGTGCGCGCATTTTCTGAATCAGCGCCGTCAGCTCCTCACGGCTGCCGGAACGGCGCATCGCCTTTAAAAGCCGCGCACTGCAGTGCTGGAGCGGAAGGTCGATATATTTGACAATTTTCGGCTCCGAAGCGATGGTGTCAATCAATTCGTCCGTAATGGCATCCGGGTAACAATACAGAATACGAATCCATTCGATTCCTTCGATTTTGCAAAGCTCGCGCAGCAGCTGCGGAAGCATCAGCTTACCGGTCAAGTCGCGGCCGTATTTAGTCGTATCCTGCGCGATCAGCACCAATTCCTTCACACCGTTCCGAGCAAGCCCGCGCGCTTCCTCCAGAATATTTTCCATGGTGCGGGAACGGTACGCCCCGCGGATAAACGGAATGGCACAGTAAGCGCAGCGGTTGTCGCAGCCCTCCGCAATTTTCAGGTAAGCGAAATAGCTAGGGGTGGAAAGGGCGCGTTCCCCTTCCAGCGGCAGCAGCGTCTTTTCCGGGAACGTTTCTGTTTTTTTGCCATCCAGCACCTGCTGGATTACTTCGGCAATTCCGCTGTCTGCGCCGATGCCGACGACTGCATCCACTTCCGGAAGCTCTTTGCGGATTTCCTCGCGGTAGCGTTCCGCCATGCAGCCAGTGACCACAATCGCCTTAATTTTCCCTTCGGCCTTCAGCTTGGCCAACTCCAGAATCTCATCGATGGACTCCTGTTTGGCGGCGTCGATAAAGCCGCAGGTATTGACGATGGCGACATCCGCCATTGCGGGGTCGTTTGCCAGAAGATAACCGGATTTTTTCAGCGACGCCATCATCATTTCTGCGTCCACCTGATTTTTGGCGCAGCCGAGGCTCACCATTCCGATTCGATATGCCATGTTTGTTGTGACCATCCTTTCACGGTCGACCGGAGGTTTTGACGGTGCAGGCATGTACGGCGTTGCGCCGTATACCAAATTCCCGCCCTGCTTTTTTGCGGGAAAGACAAAACTTTATGTTTGAAAGATATTTCAAACTTCCCCTGTCTGTTAATTATGAATCATTTTATATTGGATCATTCCGATAATTTTATCCGCCCAAAGGCGGGAAAGCTACTCCACTTCGCCGCCCACACGACGCAGCGCCGTGCGGATATCATCCCAATGATAGCCAAGCCGCTGCAAAGCGGCTATGCAGCGGCGGCGGCCCTTTTCCTCCGCCAAATTCCCGGCATAGCGCCGTTGAATCAGCTCCATCAGTTTCTCGACTGGGTCGGGTGCGGATTCCTCCACCACCTGTTGGGCCAGTTCCCGGTCAATGCCCCTGCGCTGCAGCTCCTGCCGCGCACGCGCGGCGGAATATCCCTTGCGGTTCAACAGTTCGGCGGCAAGGGATTTCGCGTAGGCTTCATCATCCACCAGGCCAAGCTCCGCCATGCGCGCGGCAGCAGCCTCCGCGGCTTCCCGGGAGGCAACGCGGCTGATTTTGTCTGCCAGCTCCTTTTGGGAATGGCTGCGGTGTTCCAGCAAAAAAAGTGCCTTTTCCTCCGCGCGGCGGCGGTCACTGGACTGAATCAGCGTGTGAAGCTGCTCGTCATCCAGTTCCACGCCGGGCTTCATCCCGGCTTTCAGCAGGGTTTCCGTATCCAGATTCATAGCAAACTCGCCGTCCAGAAACAGCGCGGAAAGCCCTTTTCTGCGGGGTTCAATCGCTGTAACGAGCATGCTCAGTCATCCGCGTCAACGTCGATGTTGACATTTTTCGCGCGGGAAGAAGCCGGCTTTGCCGCCGCGGGCGCTTCCACCGCTACTGGTTTGGCCACCGAGGCCGGAGCAGGCGTGTTCTTGGCGTAAAGCTTCGCAATATTATCCCGGACCTGCTGCTCAATCTCATTCGCTATTTCTGTGTTTTCCTCGAGGAAAGTTTTCACGTTGTCGCGGCCCTGCCCAAGGCGGTTTTCCTTGTACGAGAACCACGCGCCGCTCTTCTGAATAATGTCCAGCTTAACGGCAAGGTCCAACAGCTCGCCCGTACGGGAAATTCCCCTGCCGTACATTACGTCAAATTCGGCTTCACGGAACGGCGGGGCAATTTTATTCTTTACCACTTTTGCACGGGTACGCGAACCGATTTGTTCCGTCCCGTTCTTCAGGGTTTCAATCTTTCGAATGTCAATGCGGACGGAAGCGTAAAACTTCAGTGCACGCCCGCCGGGGGTTACTTCGGGGCTGCCGTACATAACGCCCACTTTTTCACGCAGCTGGTTGATAAAAATGGCAACACAGTTGGATTTGGAAATGGCACCCGCCAGTTTGCGGAGCGCCTGGCTCATTAGGCGTGCCTGAAGGCCCACATGGCTGTCGCCCATTTCGCCTTCAATTTCCGCGCGGGGAACCAGCGCCGCAACGGAGTCGATGACGATGACGTCGATTGCACCGGAACGCACGAGTGCCTCCGTAATTTCAAGCGCCTGTTCACCAGTGTCCGGCTGGGAAACCAACAGGGAATCCACATCTACGCCAAGTGCGCGGGCATACACCGGGTCCAGCGCGTGTTCGACGTCGATGAACGCCGCGTTGCCGCCGTTTTTCTGCCCCTGCGCAATGCAATGCAGCGCCAGTGTTGTTTTACCGGAACTTTCCGGCCCGTAAATTTCCACGATACGGCCGCGGGGAAGCCCGCCGATACCCAGCGCCAGATCCAGCGAAAGCGAACCGGTCGGAATCGCTTCCACGTGCATTGCCTCGTTCTGGCCCAGGCGCATCACCGCGCCCTTGCCGAACTGCTTTTCTATTTGTGCAAGCGCCGTTTCCAGAGCTGCTCTCTTATCCGTTTTCTCCGTCGTCGCCATATCGATAACCATCCTTTCACAGATCCCGGTTTTGAGCCCTTCGTTGCCGAAGCGCCCTTCCGGTTTTCTCCCGTTGCCGCAGGCGTGTCAAATTGATTTCATTTCAAAATTATATCCGATTTTGGGGATAAAATCAATAGAATCCGGCAAGAATTTCGAACAAATGTTTAACATTTCTCTCCTTTGATTCCACAGACAACCCGCTCCAGCCCGTTGAAATCCCGGTGCACGCGAATCTGTGTAATGCCCTGTGTGCGGAACAGGGCAGATACCTCCTGCGCCTGCTGCTCTCCGATTTCCACCGCAACGACGCCGCCCGGTTTCAGCCGGGGCAGCCAGTTTTGCGCAATGGCACGGTAAAACAGCAGGCCGTCCGCCCCACCCTCCAGCGCTGTGACCGGCTCCCTGCGCACCTCGCGCTGAAGGATTGGGAGCTCGTCCGTGCGCACATAAGGCGGGTTGGAAACGATGCCGTCCCATTCAGAATAACACTGCGCGCTTTCCGGAGCCAGCACATCAAGCTGCACGGGCTCCACATGGGAAAGGCCGGTTTCCGCCACGTTGCGCGTCAAATAAGAATACGCCCCGGAATAAAGCTCCGCGGCGGTAATTTTCGCACTGGGCAAAAGCGTAGAAAGGCCGAGCGCCACCGCCCCCGTTCCGGAACAGAGGTCGATGATGCGGGGAGCAGCAACGCGCTGAAGCAGTTCCGCTGCGGTGCGAACCAAAAGCTCGGTTTCCTCGCGGGGAATCAGCACACCTTCGCCCACACGAAGTTCCAGATCCAGAAACGGCCATTTCCCCAGCAGGTACTGCAGCGGGGTGCCCTCTGCCCGCGCGTGGATATCGCACAAATACTGTTCCGTTTTTTCCGGTTCGGCGGGCTGGTCATCCCGAAGGATGCGGTTCTGGCGGTCCAGACCGAACGCCTTTTGGAACAGGCAGTCCGCGTCAAACCCGGGGCTGTCGACTCCCGCCTGGGAAAGCGCGCGGCGGCCCTTCCGGTAAACCTGCCCCAGCGTTGCTGCGCCGGACTCCGTTTTACAAACACTCACAGAACAATCTTATCCTCTCCGTTTTCCGGAATGACCTCCTGCATCGCCGCAATGGCGACTTCAATCATGCTGTCGTCCGGTTCTTTGGTTGTAATATGCTGCACCCACATGCCGGGGGCGGAAACAATGTGCGTCAGCCAGTTGTCGTTCCGGCCGCAGAACCGAATCATCTCGTAGCCAAGCCCAACAACGATCGGAATGCACAGCAGCTTCACCACCGTGCGCAGAACCGGGTTGGAAAACGGGATAAAAAAGCCGATCAAAATGCCCAAAATCAGCATAATAACGATAAAACTGGTGCCGCAGCGGGGATGAAAGCGGCTGTGGCGGCGCACATTCTCCACCGTAAGCTCCTCATTGTTTTCATAGCAGAAAATAGTCTTATGTTCCGCGCCGTGGTATTCAAACAAACGGTGGATTTCCGGCATACGGGATACCAGAATGATGTAAATCAGGAAAATCAGAATCCGCATAATTCCTTCCACCGGTGAACGCCACACGTTGATCGCCGGCCCGGAAATATAGTCGCGTACCAGGTTAAAAAGAACGGTTGGCAGTGCGAAAAACAGTACAATGGCCAGCAGAACCCCCAGTATAGTGGAGGCCGTCATAATTGCGCCCATCATTTTATCGCCGAACTTCTCCTGGACCCACCGGTCAAATTTCGAAGGCTCTTCGTCCTCCTCCAAACCGGATTTTTCCACGGAGTAGGCAAGCGCCTTATACCCGGCCCCCAGCGAATCCACCAGAGCCGCAATGCCGCGCAAAAACGGCCATTTCAAAAACGGATATTTTGCGCCGAGCGGCTGGGTTTCCATTTGCTGCAGGGAAATTGTTCCGTCGCTCTGGCGCACAGCGACCTCGGTTTTTTTCGGGCCGCGCATCATAATGCCCTCCACAAGAGCCTGCCCGCCGATGGAGGTGATGCATTTAGTTTGTTCTCTAGCCATTGAATTCGGTATTCCTTTCTTCTTTCATTTCCTCGTTTTCGGTAAATTTGGTTTCGAGCTGTTTCAGGGTCGGAATGGCAATCGTCACCGCGGTGCCCACACCCTCGTGGCTTTCAATTTCCAGACTGCCGGAATGAAGCGCCATGATTTCATCCGCAAGGGCAAGCCCAATGCCGGAACCGCGGATAGTCTGATTTGCCTTGTAGAACTTCTTTTTTACATTCGGCAGGTGCTCCGCCGGGATTCCGCAGCCGTTGTCGCTGATGACCACGCGGATCATGCCGTCCGATTCGGATGCGGTCACACTGATGGTGCCGCCCTCGCTGGTATATTTTAGGGCGTTGTCAATAATATTAATAAAAACCTGCCTTAACCGATTGATATCGCCCAGAACCGGCGACAAAATTTCCGGTTCTTCGTAAAGCAGAAATTTATGTTCGTTTTTCGCCCGCTCACTGAACATGTAAACCGCCTCGCCCAGTTCGGCGAGGATATCGATTTTATCCATGGTAAGCGTCATGCGGCCGCTCTGCATGCGGGAAAAGTCGAGCAGTTCCTCCACAATGCCGGAAAGGCGCTCCGATTCATGAATGATGATGGACATGCCCCGCTCCTGCGTCTGGCGGTCAATGTCGCCGCCCTGCATGGTTTCTGCCCAGCCCTTAATTGCTGTAAGCGGTGTGCGCAGTTCGTGCGAAACGGAGGAGATAAAATCGTTCTTCATTTTTTCCGCCATGCCCAGTTCGTCCGCCATTTCATTAATCGTGTCGCACAGGCGGCCAATTTCGTCGTCGTTCTGCTTGCGAATGCGCACATTAAAGTCACCCTGCGCAATGCGCTTAGCGGTCGCGCCGATTTCCTTAATCGGCGAAATAATGGAATTCATAAAGTAATAACTGGAAATGATGACAAAAAGGATAACCAGAAGCCCGGCCAGAATCAGCATACCGACAATCAGAAACACCTGGCGGTCGGCTTCCTCCAGCGAAACCACATAGCGGATGGCCCCGACAAAACTGCCGTAATCGTTGCGCATCACACGGGTAACCGCCATCACCTTTTCCCCGCTGGTCAGCTTGCCCGTCCAGGTGCCATAACCGTCCGCGCTTTTGAGCGCGGCTTTGTAGTCCGGCATTGGCTGCGTCTGGTCCGGGTCAAACCCGACCGATGTAATAATGATTTTCCCGTTGGAATTGTAAACCATCAGCTCCATACTTTCCTTATTCGGAAAGTTTTCCACATAGTTTCGCGCGGCCGTGCTGAATTCCTTGGCGGATTTTCTGCCGTAATCAGCAAACACATTGGTCAGCTCGCCCGAGCGGCCGTTAATGGCCTGCTGAATGCCGTTATACACATAGCTTTGAATGACCAGCGAAAGCGTCAGGACAAGCATCACTAAAATCAGCAGGATGACGCCGAGGCTGTTCAGCAGCCATCGCTTGATAATTCCTGTTGCCTTCATCTGCTCACCCCTCCAAAAAGATTGCCGGCTTAAGCAGCGGTCAATGCCTTGCCCGCTTTATGCCTCCCATTTATAGCCCAGCCCCCAGACCGTAATGATGTGCTGTGGGTTGGAAGGCTCTTCCTCAATTTTCATCCGCAGTCTGCGGATATTGACGTCCACAATTTTTTCTTCCCCGAAATACGCGTCGCCCCACACATGCTTTAAAATATCGGTGCGGTCCAACGCCGTTTTCGGGTTGGAAAAGAAATACTCCATAATCTGAAATTCCACCTGCGTCAGTTCCACCGGAACGCCCTTCTTCATCAGCGTACGGTTGCGCAGGTTCAGCGAAAAGTCGCCGGATACAATCTCTTCCTTGAAATTGTTTTCATTGCGCATCTGTTCCAGCGCAACGCGCCGGTAAACAGCATCTACGCGGGCCACCAATTCGCTGGGGCTGAACGGTTTTGTCACATAGTCGTCTGCGCCCATCATCAGCCCGCTTACCTTATCCATCTCCTGCGTTTTAGCCGTAAGAAGAATAATGCCGATGGAACCGCTTTTGGCACGCAGCTCCTTGCATACCGCCAGACCGTCCATCTGCCCGGGCATCATAATATCCAGCACGGCAACGTCAATATTGCCCTGCTCCCGATTATAAATCTGCATGGCCTCGTCGCCGTTGGCCGCCTCAAGACAGTCGTATCCGGCTCGTTTTAGATTGATGACTACAAATTCGCGGATTGCCTGTTCATCCTCCGCCACCAGTATTCTTTTCATCGATTTATTCCTCCGTTCCGGTCTTGGCGCAGCGCCTAATCCGAATTAATCAGTTGAAAGCTGGCCTTTACGTCCTCCGTACTCAACGAAAGCGGCCGGCCCGGGGACGGGCAGCTTGCCGCAAAAACAAGATTGTTGTTGTCAAGAAGCTTGAAAAAGCCGGATGTGCCCATACCTTTCTCCCATTCCGCCTGAGAGAAAACCTGAATTTTCAGCAGCGGCGCGCCGGTTACCCCGACCGGGTTCTTCTTTGCGGGCGACCATTCATAAAATGTGATCGTCCGGGTTGCGGTGTCGGTTTTCGTCGTAATTTTCCCCTGCCACACGTCGGGGATTAGGAACCAATAGCCGTCGGAATAATTCACCACCATGCTCATAACGCGCACAAACGTGTTGGTCTTGGTGTCGTAGCGGTTCCAGTTGGTCATATAAGCCGCATCGTCCGCTGAAGATCCGGTATAACCGGGCATCAGGCTAACCAGGGGCACTTCAATAATTTTATCCCCGTTAATATCTTTGGACACTACCGAAGTGCTGCGCTGCGCCGTATTGGCGCTTTTCGTCTTTCCATCATAAAACGGGGAGCACAGCGTTTTTGACGTTTTGTCCCAGTACAAAAGCTCTGTAACCAGGGTCGTGGCATTTTTAAAGCCGTCCAACACAACGCCGTTCTGCTTTTCGTTAATCAGGCCCGACTGCATAGAGGCATATTTGCTTACCCCGCTGTCCATCCGGCAGGAACCGATAATCTCCGCCGTATTTTTCCGGACGGAATACAGCCGTGCAAGGGCAGGGTCGTCCCCGGAGCTGACATTGGCGGTAAAGATTTCATCGCAGCCATCCCCGTCGAAATCCATCACGGTCATCTCCGTATAGGGCTGATTCAGCTTCAGCTCGTTCATTTTTCCATTTTTATAATAATATACACAGATCGTGCTGGTGCTGTTCAGGCTGCTGCCCCAGCCGACCACCACGTCGTCTTTTCCGTCGCCGTTCAGGTCACCGAAGCAGACCTTATCCACCTGTGCCGCAGGGTTGTTGAAAAAGCCGACTCCCGTCCACTGGCCGTCCTGCTTCATCATGAACATCAGGTTGGTTCCGGTGGACTCGTCGCCTTTCTGGTAAATCGCCATGGCTTCGTCTTTTTTATCCCCGCAGATATCGTGGGTAATAATGGCGGAGCGGTAGTCGCCGCTGCTGGGATATTTCAGCGTAATCTTTTCGCCGGCCTTGCTTTCCAGCAGCGCATGGATGCCTGCCTTTTCCCCGGTGGGCTTGGGCGGGCGCATCAAGGTTTCCGCGTCCAGGCCCGCAAACGAGCACCCGGAAAGGAGCAGCGAAAGCGCAAGAACAACAGCGGTCAGTTTCAGCTTCAAGGCATTTCTCCCTTTCCATTCCAAGGCAAAATCATAAATCCTGAACTTTATTAAAAATGATTGGCCGTTCTTCCTTCTGAAATTCACAGGGCCGCCACGGGTTTACGGGAGCGGCAGCCCCCCGGCATGATTATTTATTATAGCATATAGCAGTTAAAAAAACAGTATCAAAACTGTAAATAAAATGCCGCCCCGCTTGTGCGGGACGGCATTTTTTTACGCTTTTACGGCTTTTGGGTTACTGATTTTAAGTCGTAATACTTCGAAACCGCCACATTTTCCGGAGCGTTTGGATCGGCCTGTAGGTCGCCAACATATAAAACATAGGGTTTTGCGGAAAGTGGTTTGACCGTTACGTCCTTTTGTTGTGACTTTTGGTAAACGGTCCGTCTCTGAGAAAGCTCGCCATGGTACTGCGCGGCTTCCCCGTCCAAGATGGAAATGACCGCGCTCGCGCTGGTAATCTTTCTCACATTGTTGGAACCAACACAGCTGAGGGAAAACAGCACGCCGAACACGATCAGCACCGGGAACACATACTTCTGGCTCAGGCTGACCCAGCGCTGGAACACCATTTGTTCGGCATCCTTCGATTCCGGCTTTGCAAACTGCCGGAACAGCCAACCGGTAAAGTAGAACAGATTCACCAACACAAGAAAAACATAGCTGAAATAAACGATATTCAAAAGTCCGGGCGCCTCCACGGTTCCCCAGGTGTAGTAGGAAGGCAGGAACTGCAAAAACAGCACCACAAAGCTCGCCGCCGGAACAAGAAGCGGAAGCCGGAAGGAAAACTTGGAGGTCCGCACAATGCTGCTAATCGGCAAAATGAGGAAAAGAGCCGCAAGTACAACCAGCGGGGTTGTCCACTGATACGGGTAAACCAGCGCCGCTTTCAAGGAATTGAGGAAGGCACCGGGCAGGGCAGAAAATTCAATCAGAGCCCCATGATGGATGGGAGTCTGCATGGTAGCGAACACGCTGAACAGAAGTGCCTCGGTAGCAAGAAAAACCGACACCGCAGGCAGAACTGCGCGAATCGTTCTCTTCAGGAACCCCAAAACCGCCAGAGCAGCCAGAACCACTATGGTCAGCAGCGCTGTGGAGCCGTTTCCGCCCCCTAACAGGACAGAAGCAACCACCACAATCACACCGCAGAGTATTTTCATGGGCAGCTTTTTTGCACGGTAGAACAGCAGCACCAGGCTGACTACAATCAGAAATAGGGAGTAGCATCCCGTGTAAAGCACCGTCCCGCTGTACCAATAAAGGCCCTGTGCGGGGGATGGCAAAAAGTTGAGCGACATTCCAATAGAAACAGCGCTGAACAGAAAATAAGCCCAAAGGTTGGCTTTCAGGGTATTCATTAGAACCTGCTTAAACAGCAGCAGGTTTGCAAGCAGGAAGCCCGCAATCGCGAGCAGCGGCGTAATCCAATAGGCTTGTTCCGAAACAGCAGACGGCGTTAGGGACATGAAAAAGACTGCGGCGAAATTGCCCTGCCCGCCCGCAAAGGCAGTATGAACCGATTGAGCTGCCGCGGGGAACACGCTGAAAAGGGAGCCGGACTTTGCAATGGCCTTCGAAGCTTCCAGCCCATAGATAAAATCACCCGTACTGGGGTGGTCGTACAGGGCAATCCAAATCAGCGGGACCAGTGATAGAACAAAAACGGCAGAAACAATCACACTGGGCCAAAACAGATTCAGCTTCGGCTCGAGTTTGGGGTCCGATTTCGACTTTAACTCCGATTTGGACTTAGGCTCGAGTTTCGACTTTGGCTCAGCTTTGGCCTTCGATGCCAATTTCGGCTTTGGTTCGGTTTTTGGGATTGGCTTAGGTAAAGGATTAGGCGATGGTATCGTTTCCATAATTCAAACCTCTTTATCCTGACAGAAATAGAATGCATAAAGCATATTAATTCCATTTTTAACATTATACAATAATATCGGACAAATAAAAAGTAGATTTTAGGAATTAATTGTCGCAAATATAGGTGCCTTTAAAAATGTGTGACCAAAACGTTCGCCGCCTTGCTTAAAAGTGAATTTGTTTGCAGCAGCGGCCGTGCAAAATATTTTGGCCTTTCCGCAGCGGTAATACTGTATAGCAGAACCCCTTTACGCAATAGGATTCATGCGTGTTGTGACGCGATTAAATGTAAAATTATGGAAAGTAAATAACCTTCACACATTTCCGCTGCATTCTGTAATTCGAAACAGCGGCGGCTCGAAAGGGATACCCCCGAGCCGCCGCACAGGCTATATATGAAAAAGACTAGCTTAACTGAACGTCCAGCTCCACGTCGCCGACCCCGGTGCGCACATTCGCGCAAAGCACTGGCAGAACCTGCGCCATTTCGTATTCCCCGACCAGAACCTTCGGAGGCTGAATATCGCAGATGATATTCTGTTCCGACAGCCCGGTCATGGCGTTACCGCTGATGATATTGGCAATCTCGCCCATAGCGGACGTTACAAATTCATCAATTTCTTCAAATTCCATGCCGCACATGATTTTCACCATTTCCAGTGCGGTCTTCTTTGGAAAACGGTATAAAACTTCTCCGGTCAAATCGCCCGTCACGTCAATCGCTATATTCAGGTCGCTCCCGGTATTCGGGACAACATCGCGTACTTCAGGCTCTTCCGTGCTGGCTTCCAGATTCAGCATCATTTTAAACGCTTCGCCGGTCGCTTTCGAAAAGGGGATGAAAATACCGTCATTCATGGTTATTCCCTCCCTTGCTTTTAACATCTTCCTCAATTCTATGGTCGGCGGCCGCTGCGTGGTTAATCAGCCACGCAAGCAGTTCCCCGGCAAACTTGCTGTGCCAGCGTCTCATTTTCCGGGTCCTGTTCAAACCGGGCGGCAGTTTCGGCCACATACTGCACCATGGCATTGTGCTGTTTCCGGTGCTCCTACGCGGGGGGATATCCCACTTTCCCCATTTTCCGCGTTCATATTTTATATATCGTCATTATAGCACAAAAATAGAGTTTTTTCACATCGAATCTCAAAATTATATAATACGACAGTTTTGTGACCAAAAATGTTTGCTGCTTTTAGAAATTTTATACAGTTGCCGCAAAAATCAGCATGCCGATGTTGTCCCGATAGATTTCGTCGAACTGGGAAATGGGCAGCGGATTTACCCCGCGGCCAACCTCAATGGTGTAGCCCGGGCGGCGCGTCTGCTGGATAAACCAGTCCTTATATCCGGCAAAAGACGCGATGCCGGTGGTTTCGTCCAGCCGGTAACCGCTGATTTGGGACAGCTGCTCCCCAATGGTTCGCCCTTCCGGCGGAGCCATATTCATAAAATTCCAGTAAATCACTTCTCCCTGGCTGTGGTACGCCATGACCAGACGGAAGTTATGGCGATTGGTAAACGCCACCATTGCCTGTGTTTCCGGTTCCGATACCGGGTACGGCCCCGAATAGCGCGTCGGTCCGGGCCCGGTTACGCCATACTCTGCCTCTGCCGCCTTGGAAAGATCCCACGCCGCGTCGTAGTTGTGGTTCAGATCCACACCACGGTTGTTCGCCTCCCAGTCCCTGGAAAAGTCCGTGCTGCCCTTATTCCATTGAATCAGGTCGGTGTAATACGGATTCGACGGGGACAGGCCGTTCAGCACCAAATCGACCCCGTCCGGGTTGACCATTGGAACAATATAAATACTGCTCTGGTTCCACAGTACTCTCGGGTCATATCCGCCTGGCAGCATCTGCCCGGACGTGTACGCCCGTAAATACTCTTCCGTAAATTTCATCAGGAGCGGAGAGGTAATCCATTCCAGCGCATGATGCGCTGCGTTGTACGACACCTCGTTCGGTCCGGTTCCGAGCCGGATGTAAAAAAGATTCCGCCCCAGCACGCTGTTCCCGATGCTGCCCGTTTCCAAAAACGGGTAACGCGCTTTCAGGCCGTCAATGTCCCTTGCCAGCACTTCGTACGTATAATTGATGTTCGTGTCTACAAGGTTCATTTCATAGGGCACAACGATGCGCTGCCCGATCATCAGCCGATTCGGGTCCTGGTCCGGGTTCGCTATTGCGATGGTTTCGGGCCTCACCCCATACCTTTGCGCAATGGACCCAAACGTGTCGCCCGGACGGATGACATAAAGGTCATACCCACGCAGGAACGGTTCTAAAACACGGTAGGTGTTCGGCCCCACAATCCCATCGGGCGTAAGCCCGAACCGGCGCTGAAACGCAATCACGGCATTTTCCGTGCGCGGGCCAAACACGCCGTCCACCGCGCCCACATCGTACCCAAGCTTTTGGAGCAGCGCCTGCAGTTCCATGACGTCGCTCCCCGACATTCCCACTCTCAGCGTTCTCATACTGTCGCCTCATTCTCCGGCTTTATCGCCGATTATTTTCCTTTTGCAAATTTTATTCTATTGTATTGCCATGCAGAAATATTTGACACTGATTTCTGCAAAACAAAACAGTTGCAAAAGGAAACCCGCCTGCGCAGCATGTGCACCCGGTGAAAAAGCCCACATTGGCGTTCCTCCTTACAGAAGGAACGCCAATGTGGGCAGTCCAGAGCACAAGACAGCTCTTATAATTCCGCTTCCTTATATTTATGTTCCATTGCCATATTCAGTCGATGGAACGGTTTTTTCAGCAAAGCCATCAGCAGGTATACGCCGCAGAAGCCAAGCAGGGCAAGCACACTGCTTCGCACGCCGCCCCACTCCGGCCCGGCAATCGCCTCGCGGAATCCGTTGATGGCATAGGTAAACGGCCAGAGCGGTTCCAGCACGCCAAAAATTTTCGGGTTGGTCTGTATGGGGTAAATGCCGCCGGCGCCGGCAATTTGAAGTACCATCACCACAACGGCAATCGCCTTGCCGACGTTTCCGAAAATGGAAACTAAGGTGAAAATCATAATGGTGAACGTGAGCGAACACAGCGCACTGAAGCCCATCATCAGGCCGAAATTCACCGGTTTCACCCCCAGAATCAAAACATCCCCCAGCGAAATAATCGTGGACTGAATCAAGGAAATCGACAGGAACAGGAGCATTTTCCCGAAATGCTTCTGTTTCAGGTTCAGCTTTACCCCTTCGATGGTGTCCCGGCACTCCACAGACAGCAGCGCGCACGCCAGCAGTGCCCCCACCCAGATGGCCAGAACCGTATAAAAGGGAGTCAGCCCCACGCCGAACACGCCGCCTTCATAAACGTCAATCTCCTTGACCTCCAATGGGGAAGACAGGAAGTCCGCCACTTCGGACGGATGATTCTCAATAATATCCATCAGATTATGAATTGTTTCGTCGCTGACGGTACCCATTTTTTCGGAAAGCTTATTCAAATTGTCTTGCAACGTGCTCAGTTTTTCGTTCAGCTGATCGGCTTGTTGAACAGACAACTGGCTGCTCGCTTCGCCAAAGGCAGCCAACGCCTTCAGCTGTGGAAGAATTGATTTGGAAAGCTCCAGCACACTGTTTGTGTTGTCCATCTGCGTCGTCAGGGAAGTCACCATGGTATTCAGCAAAGGGGAGCCCTTGGTATAAAACGAGCTGGATACGGTCTGAATCTGGTTGGTCACTTCGGCGCTGAGTTTTGATAAGTCACTGAGTTCCGTCTTGATTTCTGACTTCGTGGAGCCGCTGTGCACCGCGGCGGCAAGTTTGTCCAGTGCAGACTTTTCCGCCAGAACAAGCTGATCCATATATTTTATGCTGTCGTACAGGAACGTAAGGGAACTCAGGTTCTCCGACTTGTTCAGTGTCTGGATGTTTTTCATGTCGGCTTTGAGCATGTGATGGACGGAGGTGCAGATCTCCGCGCACTGCTGGGCAATTTTCACCGTGTCGGAGTCGATGGTGTTGCCGTTGATGTTTCTCAGCGCGGCGAGCAGCGCCTGATTTTTATCATCCAGCACCTGCAGCTGCGAAAGGTCGCTGTTCAGGTCGGAGGAAATGGTCTGTACGGTCTGCTGGGTGCGAAGCGTAAGCGTTTTCCCTGCCTGCGCCACCTGCTCCAGGTGGCTGATCTGATCCGTTACCGTAGGAAGCATATCAACCGTTTTTCGCAGATATTTTTGAAAATTTTCCGAATTTTCGTTTGCCTGGCTGATATTTTGTTTCAACTTGGAAATATTTCCGCTGGCTTCGGCCAAGGTGCTTTTCAGTTCGGACACCTGCGACGCGCTGAAGTTGCTCTTTTCCGCCCCAGCCTGTATCATCTGCATGGCCTGCTCGTTTACGGTTTTAATAAAATTGCTCTGGATATTGCTGACCAGCTTATCTTTCGCTACATTAGTAATTTTTGCGGCGATAGCATTCAGCTTTTCATTCACACGGTATACTACGGCCGGCTTGTGCGGGGTTGCCGTGGTCATGCTGACCAACCCGGAAGAAAAATTGCGTGGGATTTCAATCATGGCGTAATACCGGCCCTCGTTCAGGCCGTAGTTGGCCTGCCATTCGTCCACAAAATTCCAGCCAATCGACTTATTCTTCTTCAGCTGTTCCACCACGCTGTCCCCCACGTTGATGGTCTTTCCGTTGAACGCCGTGCCCTCATCGTTGTTTACAATGGCGACAGGCAGGTTGCCCGTGTTGGAATACGGGTCCCAGCACGCATAAATATTAATCCACGCGTAAAGCGACGGCAGAAGGCACAGCCCAACGATAATGATGAAGGCTGCCAGATTGTGCGTAATGGTATGAACGTCCTGAAAAAAGATTAGAAAAACCGGTCGTATGCCATAGAACCAGATGCGATGCACCCAATCAGCAATTTTATGGAAAAACGAACGTATAATACGCAACGGAAGCACCCCCCTTTATTCCCCGATTCCGGATTCTTTGAAGCGCCGTTCAAAACGGTGTATTTTCGCGTAAAGCGGTTCAATGGCAAAGAAGCCGAACAACAGGAACACCACACCAAACAGCGTAAGCGCGACAAAGTCCTGCACCACGCTGGTTACAAGTGGGCCGGCCACCGCCTCCCGCAGGCCCCCAACCGTATAGGTAAACGGAAACAGCGGCTGAAGAACCTTGAAAATCGGGGGGTCAACCTGAATGGGGTAGCTTCCTCCGCTGCCCGCCAGCTGCAAAATCATATAAATTATGGACAACGCCTTTCCAATGTTCCCTAGCGTACTCATCAGGGTAAAGGTAATCACGCAGAAAACGAAGGACGAATACACACAGAACACCACAAACAAAAAGGCATTTACTGTATAAATCTTTAAAATAAAAATATCGCCCAGTGCCACAATCAGCCCCTGAATCATGGAAAGGGTCAGAAAAATCATCATTTTGCCAAAATGTTTTTCCCTGCGGTTGAGGGTTTCTCTTCCCTGAAACGACCCCACCTCGGGCTTTAAAATGGAGTTCAACACCAGGCAACCCACCCACAGGGCCAGCGTGGAATAAAGGGGCGCCATGCTGGAGCCGTAATTGGGAATCGCGTTGATGGACTCCGACTTCAGGTCAAACGGGTCGGACAGAAAGCTGCCCATAAACTCCGGGTTGCTTTGCAGAATGGTAATAATCTGCGCAATGTCATCGTTGCCCGTCATTTCCAGCTTACTGCCGAGCAGCGCAATCACATTCTTGAACTCGATCAGCCGCTTGTTCAGGTCGTCGGAAAGGGTGGAAGCCAGGCTGCTTCCGTTCTGCGCGGTCTGAACCATATTGCTCAGCTGCGTACTGAGCTCCTGTGCCAACTGAATCAGTTCCGCGGAGTCCTTTGCTGACGCTTCCAGATGGTCGGCAATCGCGTTTAACTCTTCCTTTGCGCCGGAATTGTAAGCGAGCAGCGCAGCGTTCAGCTGCGTGCCGATTTTTGCGGCATCGGCATTCACCGCATCCGCAATGCCCTTGGCAATGCTGCCGGCATTGTTCAGCTGCTGCTGAATATTGCTGAACTGTATTTTTTCGTCCTGTAAATAAGGCTGGATATTCTTGAGGGATTTGATGATTGCATCCAGCTCATCGGATTTGTCATCATTGGTGGCCTCCACGGTTTTTAGGAATGAAACCGCCTTGTCAATCCGGGTGCATGCGGTATCAATCGTCTGCATGGTGGAAGCCAACGCCTCGTCCAAAGCCTTCAACGCAGCCTGTACACTGTCACGGGAATTGCGTATGGATTCAAGCGCGGAAACCAGGGCATCTTTCAGCCCCGAAGACTGGATTCCCTTCAAAATGTTGATCAGCTGTGCCAAATCGGGATTATTCCAGGTTTCATTCAGCGTCTCCATCTGCGAAATCGTGGTGCTAAGCTGGGAATCTAGTTCGTCAACCTGCTGTTCCAGTCGGGGAATCTGCTGATTCAAATAATCATACAAGGTATCCAGACTGTTGTTCAGCCTCGTAATCTGCCTGCGTGTAGAGTCCAGCTGCGCTTTAAAACTGGTAAGGGAGGTTTTCAGGTTCTGCAGGGAGGTGACCATCTTCCCAATGTCTTCGTTCAAATCGACGGACTCGCAGGCCTTTAAGTAGTCGATGGTTGCGTCCAACGCGCTGTCCATACTGTCCAGTTCCGCGTTAATCCCCGGCAGAACGGCATTCACCTTTGTTGTGTTTCGTTCGGAAACTGCCGCATTTAAATCGTCAAACAACTCCTGAATCCGGGTATTGGAGGTCTGCAGATAGTTTAAATTTGTATTGACGTTTTCGATGGAATTGTTCAGCGCCGTTTTGGCGGACTGAACCGCGCTAAGCTCGTCGGAATTGCTCTTTTCCGCCAGCTGCAGCCCGCTTTGAATGGAGGGAAGCGCCGCGCTGATGCTGTCCAGAAGAGCGTTGACATTATCCGACTGGGTATGAATGGTCTGCAGCGAATCTGTGATGGTTCCCATGCCGCTGTTCAGCTTAATAATGGAATCCTTGAGCTTTAAAATGCTTTCGCGGTTGCTGTCCACATCCTTGCCGACCGAATTCAATTCGGAGAAAATCGTCTGATTCACGGTTGACACGAAATTGGACTGAATCTGCTGCACGAGCGTATTCTTTGCCGTTTCCGCAATTTTCCCTGCCACGGGGTTCACTTTGGTGTCCGCTTTATAAATAATCTGGGGCTTCTGTGGGTGGTCCGACAAAACCGTCAAGAATTTGGAGGAAAAATCCTGCGGAATCTCAATCGCGGCATAGTAGGTACTGTCTGCCAGGCCAAGGTCCGCCTGTCGGGAGCTGACAAAAATCCACTTGATTTTTTTATTCTTTTTCAGCTGCTCCTCCACGCTGGCGCCAATGTTGATGGACTTTCCCTGAAACAAAACGGCTTTGTCGTTGTTCACCACAGCAACCGGGATATCCCCGGTGTTTTCGTACACATTCCAACAGGCGTGGATATTGACCCATGCGTACAGGGATGGAATCACGCATAGACCGGCCATAATGAGAAGGGCGACCGGATTTTTCATAATGCTTTTCAAGTCCCGCCGATACACTTTTAAGAGATTACGGAATTTCATGCTTTCCCCTTTTTTAACCCTGCCGTAGAACAATACCTCACCGACTGCGCCGAAAAGGAAGGTACGGACTTACTCCGCACATACCACGTATCATCAAAACCGGTGAATAAATTCTGAAATGAAACGGCGGCCCGTCAAGAAGCCGCAGGTATAATTATAATGCATTTTTTGGTAACTTTGAATAGACAAAAATCCAAATTCGACGGCAAAAAAGAATGAAATACAAGAATTTTATTTGGCTATTTGTGCCAATTTTGCCAGGCATCGTCAGAATCCATTCCCAAGCAAGTTGGCATCTATTTTCCTTGGAACCTCCCGTAAAAAGAGCAGCAAAAAACCCCGTCGGCATACGCCGACGGGGTTTAAACTCGATTTGCCTGCCGATTGTATCAGCCGGTCAACGGTATCGTGCCATAAGTGCTGCCCGGCGCGCACGGTATTCCACCGTGCTGATTCTTCCGGCTTCCCAGGCAGCTTCCAGCAGCTGAAGCTCCCGTTCTGTTTCATCCAGATAGCGAACCGTCTGCCGTTTCGGCTGGATTCCGGCGATGGAAACCATCAGCACAGCCAGCAATAAAATTCCCAGCAACAGGCCAAGCCATCCGGCCACTCCGAGTACAACGTTCATTACCATCGGCTGAAAACCTCCTAAAATGATGGGAAAACTCCTCTTATCCGAAGTGGTCAAAAACTTTCGTCCTGATCATTCCCCGTTTCGCGGAGCGGCAACTTTTGATGCCTCAAAGACGGCATTAAAATCACTGTTTTTATCATACAAGACACTTATGTCGAAAGTATGAATTTCAGCGCTCCATTTTCTGGTTATGGGGAAAATTCAGGCACCCCGTCCGCTGGGAAAAATACGTGCTTAAAGCTGTTGGGACGCTTCGCGCAGCAGGGCGATTTCCCGCGCGTAACCCGCTATGTCATTCGGCGTTTCCAGGTAAAACGGCAGCGCGCACAACGCCGGATGGTTGATGATGCGCACCATGGCCTCCAGACCAATGGTGCCCTGCCCAATTTTCTGGTGGCGGTCCTTATGGCTGCCCATCGGGTTCATGCTGTCATTCAGGTGGACCGCACGCAGGCGGTTTAAGCCGATGACGCGGTCAAATTCCGCCAGCACTTCGTCCAAGTGATTTACAATGTCGTAGCCGGCGTCGAATACATGGCAGGTGTCAAGGCAGACGCCCATTTTTTCAGAAAGGGTTACGCCGTCCAGAATCGCCTTCAGTTCTTCAAACGTGCGCCCCACCTCGGTGCCCTTGCCCGCCATGGTTTCCAGCAAAACGGTGGTGGTCTGCTCCGGCTTCAAAATGGCATTCAGCAGTTCGGTAATCTGCCGGATTCCGGTTTCCGCCCCCTGCCCCGTGTGGCTACCCGGATGAAAGTTGTAATAGTTCCCCGGCAGGTATTCCATGCGGTGCAGGTCGTCCTCCATAGTGGTGCGCGCAAATTCCCGTGTTCTTTCCTCGGCGGAACACGCGTTCAGCGTATAGGGTGCGTGCGCCAGCAGCACCGCAAAATTGTGCTCCTGCGCAAGCTGCAGGAGCGCGGCGGCATCTTGTGGGTCCACCTCTTTCGCCCGGCTGCCGCGAGGGTTGCGGGTAAAAAACTGGAATGTATTCGCCCCCAGCTTCAGCGCTTCCTTTCCCATTGCCAGGAATCCTTTGGATGCCGACAGGTGGCAGCCAATTTTCAACATACGCTTTTCCTTCTTCTTTCCGGTGCCGCATTTCGCCGCGTCACTCCGGACGAGCGGCAAACTAGTCCTTTTCCAGCACCTTTACAATTTCACCAATAAAGACTTTATGGTAATCCTTTGCCGGATAATTTTTGGCGTCAATGGTTGGGTCAATAAAACCCGCCGGGTCAATCTGCTGGCCGTGCAGCTTACGGCAGATCAGCACGGTTTTTGCCTCTTCAAAATACGGTGCGGCTTCCGAGTAAACCGTAGTCAGACCCGCGGCTTTAATTTTGTCGCCGTCGCGGCCGGAGTGGCTTCCGCAGTAACTCAACGCTTCCCGGCAGCTGCTGCCGAAAAAGCTCAGGGAATAGTAGTCCTCCCGTTCCAGGAACTCCATGGTATAGCGCTGGGGACGAATAAAGAGAAACGAAACGTATTTGTTCCACAGCACGCCCAGGCCGCCCCAGCTGGCCGTCATGGTATTGCACTTTTCGGCGTTGCCCGCCGTGACAAGCATCCATTCCTTATCGATCTTTGTAAACGGATTGAAGCTCAGCTTCTGAATTTCCGTTTCATGAAACATATGACTGCCTCCATTCGGTTATTTGATTGGCGGGACCGGTCTGCACAGAAAAAGTCTGCCGTTCCCGCTGGAACAGCTTCTTTTTCGGTCTGCAAACGGGCCCCGGTGAATTGTATTCCTATTTGGACTATTTTATCAATTATTTTATCATAAATAAACCAACTTTCCAATGTAAAATCGGCCATAATAAAAGTACTTGAAGGAAAACCGGAAGGCGGGATGGATTTTTCCAACCCTGCGTTTGGGTACTTCCAACAACGTGCAGGAATGGAATCCCTCTCGTTTTTATGAAATACGGATATAATGAATATTTATGCATTTTATCCTTGATTTTCTGTATAATCGGTGTATAATTAAACCATAAGAAACGAAATGGGGGCTTGTCAAATGGAACCGAAAATTAAAAAAGTTGTTCTCGCCTATTCGGGCGGACTGGATACTTCGATCATTATTCCCTGGCTGAAGGAAAATTATGACAACTGCGAGGTCGTTGCCGTTGCCGCGGACGTAGGACAGGGTGCCGAACTGAACGGATTGGAAGAAAAAGCAAAAAAAACCGGCGCTTCCAAGCTGTATATCGCCGACCTGAAAAAGGCGTTTGTAGAAGATTATATTTGGCCGACCCTGAAAGCCGGGGCGGTGTATGAAAACAAATATCTGCTCGGAACTTCCTTTGCAAGGCCGCTCATTGCAAAACGTCTGGTAGAAATCGCCCAGGCAGAAGGTGCCGACGCCATTGTGCACGGCTGCACCGGAAAAGGCAACGACCAGGTTCGTTTCGAACTGGCCATCAAGGCGTTTGCTCCGAAAATGAAGATCATTGCCCCCTGGCGGGAATGGAACATCAAATCCCGCGACGAAGAAATTGATTATGCGGAAGCGCATAAAATCCCGCTGAACATCACGCGGGAAACCAACTATTCCAAGGACAAAAACCTGTGGCACCTTTCCCACGAGGGCATGGACCTGGAAAATCCGGCAAACGAGCCGCAGTACAACAAGCCTGGCTTTTTGGAGCTGGGCGTTTCTCCGGAACAGGCACCCGACCAACCGACCTACATTACCCTTACCTTTGAAAAGGGTGTTCCCGTCGCGCTGGACGGCCAGAAACTGTGCGGTGTTGACATGATCGCAAAGCTGAACGAAATCGGCGGCGCCAACGGCATTGGCATTGCGGATATTGTAGAAAATCGCTTGGTCGGCATGAAGTCCCGCGGTGTGTACGAAACCCCCGGCGGCGCCATTCTGTACCATGCCCACAACAAGCTGGAAGAACTCTGCCTGGACCGCGACACGTACCACTACAAGCAGGGCGTGGGTATTAAGTTCGCGGAACTGGTGTATTTCGGCCAGTGGTTTACCCCCCTGCGCGAAGCGCTCTCCGCATTTGTGGAAAGCACCCAGCAAACCGTAACCGGCGAGGTTAAGCTCAAGCTTTACAAGGGCAACATCATCGACGCGGGCGTTACCTCCCCGTATTCCCTCTATGATGAGGAGATTGCGACCTTCAGCGAGGACGAAGTCTACAATCAGGCGGACGCCTCCGGATTTATCAACCTGTTTGGCCTTCCGATTCAGGTTCAGGCTATGAAAAAGCTGAAGAAATAAACTGAAACCGATTCTTTTCCGTTCCGGGTGCGCGGTACTCCGTTCGCCCGGAACGATTTATACAAACGTATAGATAAATAGATAATTTTGACGATTCCAAACCGGAAGGAGTATGCGGCATGAAACTTTGGGAAGGCCGCTTGCATAAAGCACTGGACCCGAAAACCGACGATTTCAATTCTTCCATTTCCTTTGACCAGCGTATGGTGCGGGAGGACATTGAGGGCAGTATCGCCCACGCAACCATGCTGGCCTCCTGCGGTGTGTTGGAAGCACAGGAAGCCGAAGCCATCTGCACTGAACTAAAGCACATTCTTGCACAGGTAGAAAGCGGCGAACTGCCCATTGACCAAACCGCAGAGGACATTCACACCTTTGTAGAGGGTGAGCTGACCGCCCGGCTGGGCAGCACGGGCAAGCGTCTGCACACTGCCCGCAGCCGGAATGACCAGGTTGCGGTGGATTTACGGCTTTACCTGAAAAAGCAGTGCGACGCCTTGTATGACCAGCTGAAAGAGTTGGTGGTTGTTCTCTGCCGCAAGGCGCTTGCCCATTCGGACACCGTCATGCCGGGCTACACGCACATGCAGCGGGCGCAGCCCGTCACGTTTGGGCACCATCTGCTGGCGTATGCCGAAATGTTCCAGCGCGACCTTTCCCGCCTTGCGGACACCAAAAAGCGCATGGACGTCTGCCCGCTGGGCTCGGGCGCACTGGCCGGAACAACTTATCCGCTGGACCGGGAACTGACCGCTTCCCTGCTCGGCTTTTCCGATGCTTCCCAAAACAGCCTGGACGGCGTTTCCGACCGTGATTTCTGCTTGGAGCTTGCATCCGACATCGCCATTGCCATGGTGCACCTTTCCCGCTTTTCGGAGGAAATCATCCTCTGGTGTTCGTGGGAGTTTAAATTCATTGAACTGGACGACGCGTTTTCCACCGGTTCCAGCATTATGCCGCAGAAAAAGAACCCCGATATTGCGGAATTGGTTCGCGGCAAAACCGGGCGGGTGGTCGGCGACCTGACGGCTCTGTTGACCATGATGAAAGGTCTTCCGCTGGCCTACAACAAAGACATGCAGGAGGACAAAGAGGCCATTTTCGATGCAGTGGATACCCTTCGCATGTGCCTGACCGCCTTTATCCCCATGGTGGACACCATGAAGGTCCTGCCGCAAAACATGCGGAAAGCCGCCGCAAATGGGTTTATCAACGCGACGGACTGTGCAGACTATCTGGTGGGCAAGGGGCTACCGTTCCGCGACGCGTACCGGATTACGGGTGACCTGGTCGCAGAATGCATGGAACATGGGCTGACCTTGGAAACGCTTCCGCTGGAAACCTACCGGAAATATGACCCACATTTTGACGAGGGGATTTATGAAGCCATTTCGCTGGACACCTGTGTGAACGGCCGGAAGGTACTGGGCGGCCCGGCAAAGCAGAACGTGGAGGCACATGCCAAGAAAATTCTGCAGGTCATGGGGGCCGGCCCCGCAGAGAAATCTTCGGACAAAATCGGATAACCGACAGAAGCATCGGTCTTTCCGGGCAAAACTGGGAATAAACAGATGAGGGGTGACGGGAATGATAAAAGCAGGAATTGTAGGTGCAACGGGCTACGCCGGGGCAGAACTGGTCCGGCTGCTGAGCGGGCACCCGCAGGCACAGGTTGCGGCAATCAGCTCGGTCAGTTTTGAGGGGCAGCCGCTTTCCGACATTTACCCTGCGTACTTTCATTGCTGCGACAGGGTCTGCGGCACGCAGGAAGAAGTAGTGGAGCAGTCGGACGTTGTGTTCGCAGCGCTTCCGCATGGACTTTCACAGGAATTGGCAGCGCAGTGCTATGCGGCCGGAAAGGTCTTCATCGACCTTGGCGCGGACTTTCGGCTGGAAAATGAAGCCGATTATCAGCAATGGTACGGCGGAAGCTTTCGGTACCCGGAACTGCATGATTTGGCAGTTTACGCTCTGCCGGAGCTGTTCCGGGAGCAAATCCGCGGGCGAAAGATCATCGCCAACCCAGGCTGCTACACCACGGCGGTTCCGCTGGCGCTGGCCCCGGCGTTGAAAAACGGGTATATTGAAAATGAGGGCATCATTGCCGACTGCAAAAGCGGCGTGACCGGTGCAGGCCGCAAGCTGACGCAGAACACGCATTACCCGGAACTGAACGAGGGCCTGAGCGCCTATAAGGTGGCAAGCCATCGGCATACGCCGGAAATGGAGCAGAGCCTTTCCCACGTGGCGGGCCAGCCGGTCAAGCTGACCTTTGTCCCCCACCTGCTCCCGGTCAACCGCGGCATTCTTGCCACCTGCTACGCCAGACTCAAGCCGGGCATTACGCTGGAACAGTTGGAACAGGCGTATCAGGCGCAGTACGAAAACGAATATTTCATGCGGCTCCTGCCGAAAGGGAAGGAGGCCGACATTAAAAACGTGCGCTATTCCAACTTCTGCGATATTTCGCTCCACGTGGATTTACGCACCAATACATTCATCGCCATTTCCGCCATTGACAACATGGTCAAGGGCGCGGCCGGTCAGGCCATCCAAAATATGAACCTCGCATTTGGTCTGGAGGAAACCACCGGACTGAAGCTGTTCCCGCCGGCGTTTTGATTCGAAGTACATTCCGTGCAGGAATGAATCCTATTCAGAGTTTGGAGGCATCCCCATGAAATACATTGAAGGCGGTGTAACCGCAGCAAAGGGCTTCTCCGCATCTGGTATTTACTGCGGCATCCGCAAAAACAAATCGAAGCCGGACCTTGCGCTGATTTATTCCGACGTGGTCTGCTCCGCGGCGGCGGTTTACACGCAGAATCTGGTTAAGGGCGCACCGATTCTGGTCACAAAACGGAATTTGGAAAACGGCACGGCGAAGGCGGTCATCTGCAACAGCGGCAACGCGAACACCTGCAACGCCGACGGCGAGCAAAAGGCGTGGGCTATGTGCCAGCTGACTGCGAAGGAGCTTGGCATTGCACCCCAGAACGTAATAGTGGCCTCCACCGGAGTCATCGGGCAGGTGCTGCCCCTGGAGCCGATTCAAAACGCGCTCCCCGCGCTGGTAAAGGCGCTTTCCCCCACCGGCTCCGCCGATGCGGCGAAAGCCATTATGACAACCGATACCGAACTGAAAAATCTTTCCGTCGAGCTGGAAATCGGCGGCAAGCCGGTGCGCATTGGCGGCATTGCGAAGGGTTCGGGCATGATTCACCCCAACATGGCGACCATGCTCTGCTTTTTAACAACGGACGCGGCCGTTTCCCCCGCTGTGTTGAACTGTGCGCTGCACGAAGCGGTGCGGGACAGCTTCAATATGATCAGCGTGGACGGCGACACTTCCACCAACGACATGACCTGCATCCTGGCCTCCGGTCTGGCAGGGAACCCCGAAATAAAAGAAGGAACCCCGGAGTACGCCGCGTTTACGGCCGCGCTGAAAGAGCTTTGCACCGCGCTGGCGCGTAAAATCGCCAAAGACGGGGAAGGCGCCACCAAGCTGCTGGTCTGCAGGGTTACAGGGGCAAAAAGCGACACCGACGCACGGCTGACCGCAAAAGGTGTAATCTGCTCCAGCCTGTTCAAGGCCGCCATGTTCGGTGCGGACGCAAACTGGGGCCGCGTGCTCTGCGCCATCGGGTACAGCGGAGCAGACACCGACATTACCAAAGTAGACGTTTCGTTTGCATCCTCCGCAGGCCGAATCGACGTCTGCAAAAACGGCGCTGGCCTCGATTTTGACGAGGACACCGCCAAACAAATTCTGTCCCAGGAGGAAATCAACGTGGAGATCACCCTACACGACGGAACCTTTTCCGCCGAAGCGTTCGGGTGCGACCTTACTTATGACTATGTAAAAATCAACGGAGATTACAGAACATAATTCCGTGAACAGAGAACAGTTTACAATGAACAAGGCACAGGCAAAGGCTTCCGGTTTTTAAGAAGAAACAAGTGACCATACCATTCTGTTTCTTTTGTCCCTTGTTCACTGTTCATGCTTCATTGTTTTTGGGGGTACAGGATGGAGATCAGCAATACCGACCGGGCCAAAGTTCTGGTGCAGGCCCTGCCGTATATACAAAAATACGCCGGAAAAACCGTCGTTGTGAAATACGGCGGCAACGCCATGATTAACGAGGGTTTAAAGGATGCCGTCATGAGCGACATTGTCCTGATGCAGCTGGTGGGCATCAATGTCGTTCTGGTGCACGGCGGCGGGCCGGAAATCAGCGCCATGCTGAAAAAAATCGGAAAAGAAAGCCGGTTTGTCAACGGCCTGCGCGTGACCGACGCAGAAACCATGGAGATTGTTCAAATGGTGCTTGCCGGAAAGGTCAACAAAGACCTTGTGCAGCTGCTGGAACGCCACAACGGGCGTGCTGTCGGCTTCTGCGGACTGGACGGTGGGCTGCTGAAAGCAGAAAAACTGATTTCCGGCAGCGGCGACCTTGGTTATGTTGGGAAAATCACCGAAGTTGACACACAAATCATTTCTGACGCGACAAAAAACGGGTACATTCCGATTGTCTCCACGGTGGCGGGCGGAGCAAACGGCGAGGTGTATAACGTGAACGCCGACATCGCCGCGGCACGCATTGCGGCACAGCTGGGCGCGCTGAAGCTCATTCTGATGACGGATGTGCGCGGTCTGCTGCAGGATAAGGACGATGAAAACACCGTCATTCCCGTAGTAAATGTAAGCGAGGTGCCGAAGCTGCAGCATGACGGCATCATCTGCGGCGGCATGATTCCCAAAATCGACTGCTGCGTAGAGGCGGTGCGGCGCGGCGTGGGCCGGGCGCATATTATTGACGGCCGCATTCCGCACTCTATTCTAATTGAGTTGTTTACCGACGAAGGCATTGGAACCATGCTGTATTAATGAAGGATGGGAGGTCCGCTTTATGAACACCCTGGAAGAAATCAAGGAACAGGATCATCGCTATCTTATGCAGACCTACGGGCGCTTCGACGTTGCCCTGGTTGCGGGACACGGCGCAACCGCCGTCGACTGTGACGGAAAGGAATACATCGACTTTACCAGCGGCATCGGCGTTAATTCGCTGGGGTACAGCGACCCGATCTGGGCACGCGCCGTGGCGGAGCAGGCCGCAACGCTCCAGCACACCTCCAACCTGTATTACAGTCCGGTGCAGGGCAAGCTGGCCCAAAGGCTCTGTGAACTTACCGGCTTTTCCAGAGTCTTTTTCGGGAATTCCGGCGCGGAGGCCAACGAATGCGCCATTAAGCTGGCGCGCAAATACGGCACCGAAACCCGGGGCGCAACGTGTAACCAGATTCTAACGCTGAACAATTCGTTTCACGGGCGCACCGTCACCACGCTGGCCGCGACCGGCCAAGAGGTTTTTCATCGCCACTTCACCCCGTTTACGCCGGGATTTGCCTATGCGGAACCCAATCTGGAAAGCGTGAAGGCGAACCTGACCGACCAAACCTGCGCGGTCCTGATCGAGCTAATTCAAGGTGAGGGCGGCGTTCTGCCGCTGGAACCGAAATTCGTAACCGCGCTGAGCAAGCTTTGCGCGGAACGCGACATCCTGCTGATGGTCGACGAGGTACAAACCGGCGCAGGCCGGACCGGCAGGCTGTACTGCTACCAGAATTACGGGATTCAGCCGGATGTAATCACCTCGGCAAAAGGAATTGCCGGCGGTCTGCCCATGGGCGTGTGCCTGTGTACGGCACGCCTGAAAGACGTGCTCGGCGCGGGGATGCACGGTTCCACCTTCGGCGGGAATCCGGTAGCCTGCGCGGGCGCACTGGCCGTATTGGAACGCGTAGGAAACGAAGCGTTCCTGCGGGAAGTCGCACAAAAGGGCAGTTACCTTGCCGCCCGCCTGAATGCCATGGATGGAATTGAACTGGTACGCGGCATGGGCCTGATGCTCGGCGCAAAACCGAAGCAGGGCTCCGCCAAAGAGATTGCCGCCGCATGCGTAAAAAACGGCCTGCTGATTCTGACCGCAAAGGACGTTCTCCGTTTCCTCCCCCCGCTCACCATTACCAAGGAGGAACTTGACAAAGGCCTTGCCGTTCTGGAACAGGTTCTTGCTGGGGAAAAATGAAGCCCCCAGTATTCCACTATCGATTCATAAAATATCAAATATATAGGAGGGTACTATGAAACATCTGCTGAAAATGCTTGACCTTACCAGTCAGGACATCACCGACATTCTGAATCTTGCCGATCAGCTCAAGTATGAGCAAAAACACGGCATCAGCCACCGTGTTTTGGAAGGCAAAACACTGGGTATGATTTTTGAGAAGGCATCCACCCGCACGCGCGTTTCCTTTGAGGTAGGGATGTATCAGCTTGGCGGCCTGCCGATTTTTCTTTCTGCCAATGACCTTCAAATTGGCCGCGGCGAACCGGTTCAGGACACCGCCCGCGTACTCTCCCGTTATTTGGACGGCATTATGATTCGTACCTTTAAACAGTCGGAAGTGGAAAGCCTTGCCGAAAACGGCAGCATCCCCATTATTAACGGGCTGACCGATTTTGCGCATCCCTGCCAGGTGCTGGCGGACTTAATGACTATCCGGGAATACAAGGGCAGCTTGGACGGACTGAAAATGTGCTTTATCGGTGACGGCAACAACATGATGAACTCGCTGATTGTCGGCTGCCTGAAAATGAAAATGGAGGTTGCCGTGGCGTGCCCCTCTGGCTACAAGCCGAACGCCGCCGTGCTGGACTTTGCCGTGGCGCACCCAGCATTCAGCATCACCACCGACCCGCTGGAGGCAGCAAAGGGCGCAGATGTGGTCATCACCGACGTATGGGCCTCTATGGGGCAGGAGCAGGAGGCGCAGAAACGCCGCGAAGCCTTCCAGGGTTTCCAGATTAACGACGCGGTTATGGCGGCCGCCAAACCGGACGCCATAGTGCAGCACTGCCTGCCCGCACACCGCGGAGAAGAAATTACCACCGAGGTCTTTGAACAGCACGCAGCGCAGATTTTTGACGAGGCGGAAAACCGCCTGCACGCACAAAAGGCTGTTCTGGTAAAGCTGCTGGGCAAAAAATAAGGGCCGGTGCGCAAAACGCGCACACAGCCCGTAAGGATTTTTTTCGGAGTAAATTTGATTTGTTCCCGGTTTCACACGGTTCCCTGCTCCTGATTCTCCAAAAAGTGTTCTATTGCGTCAGCACGCCGTTGTCCGAAATCTGAAGAATCAAAATTTGCTCCTCATAACCGGTGTTGGCATTGATATAGACCAAAACACGGTCGCCATTGCTCCCTTTGCACCGGAATTCATAACAAAGCACTTCATGCAAGCCGGGGGTTGGGATTAGCGCCAGCTCTCGGCTTTCTACTTTCAGGCGCGGGCTGACATTCTTCTGCGCCTCGTCCGCCGTCAGCTTGGGGGTCAGCTTCCGCGTGGTATGGTTCATCAAGTACCCAACCGAATCAAACCCAACAATTTCGCCGTTGTCCAGCGCAACCTTTACTTTAATCAAATCGGGGTAACAAACAATGTTGTCAAGCCGATAAGCGTAATTGATAACGCACCGGCCGTCCGTAATCACATAATAACTTTCCCGCATGTCCGTGATTCCGCGGGATTTCAGAAAGGCTTGCGCAATTTTAGAAGCGTCCTCATAAGTCAGCTTTTCCGACGTAATGTCGCGGGAATTCTGCATTTCCGAAATATAGCCCCCGTTTTTGGTAACGGAAATGGTCACCGTGCCGTCGTTCGTTGTAAAATTATATGTGGGCATATTCCCGGCCGTGTCCTGCGTATGCTTCAACTGTTCCTGCTTCAGTCCCAAAAACTCTGCCGCGGTATTCTGCGCGTTGCCCTGAAGCAGTTCGCTCTTCCCCTGCGTCATCTTCGGCTTTCGCTGCATAACATGGTCGGAAAACGGCCCGTCGTAAATCAGCGTGGGAAAATCGGTAAAATCGTTGGCGGTTTTCTCCAGTGAGCCGGTCAGTTCCGTTGGTTCCACATTCGTGTTGATATTCATCAGGTCCGACTGCAGGGCTTTGGCGTACTTTTCCAAATTTAGCATGGTGCCGTATTCCTCATCGGTAATTTTCTGATGGGCGGAAACCTTGTTGGAAAGCGTCATGGCAAAATCACCCACCTGGGTAATAAATTTGCTGACCTTGTCCATGGATGTGTCGGTAATCGGCAGTGTGGAAATGGCCGCCTTCGCCATGCTGCTTTCGCGCATCAGCTTAGCCGCCAGCCCATTTTGCTGTGTGGCGGTATTGGCATATGCCGCCTTGTCGATCGTAGTTCCAATGTTGTCCACGCTGCCGTTCAGGTCGTTGAGCGCACGCTGATAATTCTGATTCAGCTGCATTTTATAACGGTTTGCCGTCATATATCCCGAAACGGTGGTGCAGCCCAACGTTACAATCAGCGCGCAGACAAACACAATCCCGAAAATTTTCTTTTTGTTCATTCCAAATCACCCCATGCGGATATTTTTCACTCTACCGCACAGTTTATACACTAAAAGGAGCGGAACTGGAAAAGTTTGAATACTCGGTTTTCCAATCAAAATAGATGAATCTGCAGCCAGCGAAAGGATGGTAACGCCATGAAAAAGCCGCTGATCGGCCTTACTCCTCTGTACGATACAGAACAGGAAAAATTATGGATGCGCCCGAACTATATGGAAGCCGTGGAGGCGGCCGGTGGAATTCCGCTGGTGCTTCCGCTTTCGAAAGACCCGGCGGACATTGCCGCGCTGGCCCGTTTGTGCGACGGGTTCCTATTCACCGGCGGCCCGGATGTGCACCCCGCGCGGTTTGGCGAGGAAACGCTCCGCTTCTGCGGCGCCATCAACGAGCAGCGGGACAAATTAGAACTTGCCCTCCTAAACGAGGTGCTAACGCTTCAAAAGCCGGTGCTCGGCATCTGCCGCGGCATTCAGCTGATTAACGTCGGCCTGGGGGGAACCCTGTATCAGGATATTGCAGCCCAGGTGGAAGGGCTGCCAGTGGCGCACAGCCAGCAGCGCCCCTACACCGTACCGATTCACACGGTAACCGTGGAACCTGACACGCCGCTTGCGGAAATAGCCGGGCCGGGGGAACTCTTGGTTAACAGCATGCACCACCAGGCCATTCGTGAACTGGCGCCCTCCCTGCGCTGCGCCGCCCGCTCGAAAGACGGTTTGGTAGAATGCGTCTACCTACCGGGTCATCCCTTTTTTCTGGCGGTCCAGTGGCATCCAGAATACCTGTGGAAAGAGTATCAGGTTCAACAAAAAATTATCAATCGGTTTGTCGACGCATCCAAAACTTAAAATTTGTACTATACGAAACAAGGTGGATATGCTATTATAAGATGTAATATAGGATTTTGCCTATAATTGTCTTATTTTGAATATATTTTTATATAAAATTTAGAATGGACGGGGACGGTGATGATGTGGATTGGCATTATGAAACAGAATTGGTTTCCCTTGTCCTGCTTGTAATAATTTGGATTTACTCTCATGGATATAAAATGGGATTTTCCATTCGGAATCGTATTTTCCAAAGTTGTTACTATACGCTTTTTTTCTCTATGACCGTCAATGTGCTTTATCTAATCATGTTTACGTATCATTCACATTTCGTTACATGGCAGCTTTTAGCGGTATGGACGGTTCACCAGCTTGCAACAGCACTTTGTTCCACTGTCTGCCAGCTGTATGTGCTGGCTTACGTGTATGAAAACACCACCGGAAAATTCCTTTGGAATTTTCTGCTGTCGCTTTTGCCGTACGCAGGCTTTCTTGTTCTAATCTGCCTGAACCCGGTGACCGGCTCCTTGCTCCGGCTGAACGGGGACGGCTTAGCCATGCACGGACCGCTTTATTTCTTGGTTTACGGCATTCATTACCTATACGCGCTAATCATGGTAATCACCATTTTCAGCCACTTGCGCAACCTCCCGGCAGGGGCGCCGAAAACGCTTCTGTTTTTCCCTTTCACGATCACCGTGGTTGCGGTACTCCAATATCTTTTCCCGCACATCATCCTCAGCGGTTACGCCAGCGTGTGCGTTCTTCTCGTTGCCTATCTTTATCTTCAGAATAATAGAATCTGGGAGGACCAGCTGACCGGCCTGCCCAACCGGGTGGCCTACCTGCAAACCCTAAACTGGAGGATCCGTCAGAAACGGCCGATGACTGTTATGGTGGTATCCCTGAATGACTACAAATTTATCAACGATAAATTTGGACAAGCCAACGGCGATTTTCTTCTGAAGTCAATTTCCTCCTACCTGAAATCCGTCGTTTCCCCCAAAGACGTTTACCGGTTCGGAGGGGATAAATTTGCGGTGATTTTTGACGAAAACCGCATCAACACCTGCCTGACCGATATTAGCCGCATTGCGGAACGGTTTAACCATGTGTGGGAAATTCCCGGCAATGTCTGCCACATCAGCGCGGCCATTGGTGCAGCGCAGTACCCGGCTTCCGCCTCGAGCAGCGGCGAGCTGGTAAGCATGCTGGAATCTGCTGTGGAACGCGCGAAATATCTGGGCAGCGCGCAGCCGATTTTCTGCGACCGGGAGATTATCGGGCAGATTCGCCGCAAGCACACACTTTATGAAATCCTGCGTTCTGCGCTGGCAAGCAATCGTCTGGAAGTGTACTACCAGCCACTGTACTCCATTTCCCGCGACAGCTTTACCGAAGTGGAAGCATTGGTCCGAATCCGAGACGACAACGGGAACTTCCTTTCCCCGGAAGAATTTGTCCCGTTGGCGGAAGAAACCGGGCTGGTGGTTGAAATCGGCTATGAGGTTCTAAAACAGGTCTGCGAATATATCCGCAAACTGCTACAGCGTGGCTTTCCGTTGGAAACCGTATCGGTTAACCTATCGATTTCCCAAATGATGCGGCCGGATTTTGTCCCGCGTGCGCTGCAGATCATCCGTGCCAGCGGCGTTTCCCCCAGCCGTATTATTTTTGAAATCACCGAAAGCCTCTTGGTTAGCAACTACGAAATGATTTCGGAAAAGATCCGGCAGCTCAGCGATGTTGGAATCCGTTTCGCGCTGGATGATTTCGGTACCGGTTATTCCAACCTGTCGCACGTAATCGACCTGCCTTTTCAAATGGTAAAAATCGATAAAAGTCTAATCTGGGATTCCATGAACAATTCGAAATGCTATATAATGGTGCGGGACATGTCAAAAATCTTCCGGAGTATGAATCTGACCGTAACCGCCGAAGGCGTGGAAACGGCAGACCACGACCGCTTTGCAAGAATTTGCGGATGCAGCCGGATTCAAGGGTTCCGGTACGCCCGCCCTCTGCCCGGTGAAGAAGCGGAAAAATACCTTGGCCGAAGCAGAACGGAGCTGACTGATTTGGGCAAAATATCCTCTTTCGATGCGGCTTCCCACCAGATGGACGTTCACCCTGCTTGAAAACCATTGATAAATCGCCGTGGAAAGAAAACCAAATAAAAGCCCTCTGATAAATTTTAAAACGAGGGCGCTGCGCAACGAATCGGATTCATCGCGCGGCGCTCTCGTTTTTACTTGCTATTTCATATTAGGAAACGTATAATATTCATGGCCGGCCCCGAAGATCCCGGAAAACGGGCCGCGTCGTTCCGACTGCCGGAAACGGTTTCACGGCAGTTCAAATACACAATCCGGAGGTATGAAAATCGAATGGATATAACCGCATTCTATGAAAATATAAAGGGAAAAACCGTCGCTTTCTGCGGAATCGGCGGAAGCAACCTGCCGCTGGTGAAAATTTTCGCTCAAAAAGGCGCGTTGGTTACCGCACGTGACCGCCGTGACCGAGAAGCGCTGGGAAAAACAGCGGATGAGCTGGAGCGCATGGGTGTCCGCCTTCAGCTTGGAGAAGATTATCTGAAAAATCTGGAGGAAGAAATCATCTTCCGCACCCCGGGCATGCGCTACACCCTGCCCGAACTGGAACAGGCCCGGCGCCGCGGCAGCGCGGTTACTTCCGAAATGGAGCTTTTCTTCGACCTGTGCCCCTGTAAAATCGTTGCCGTAACCGGCAGCGACGGAAAAACCACCACCACCACCATTATTTCCGAAATGCTGAAAGCTTCGGGAAAAACGGTGCATTTGGGCGGAAATATCGGGAATCCTCTTCTTCCGGAGGTGGAAAAAATCCAGCCGGACGATATCGCTGTGGTGGAACTTTCCAGCTTTCAGCTGATCTCCATGCGCCGCAGCCCGGATGTGGCGGTGGTCACAAACGTATCCCCAAACCATTTGGACGTGCACAAGGATATGCAGGAATACATCGATGCGAAAAAGAACATTCTGCTGCACCAAAATGCGTTTGGGCGCGCCGTGCTGAACTGCGACAACGCTATTACCCTTGGGTTTGCAGAGGAAGCACGCGGGGATGTGCTGATGTTCAGCCGCAAACAGCGCTGCGCGCGCGGTGCGTGGCTGAGTGAAGACGGAGAAATCGTATTTACTAGCAACGGCGTGGATACCCCGGTGATGAACGTGTCCGAAATCAAAATACCGGGCGGGCACAACATTGAAAATTACATGGCGGCCATCTGTGCCCTGTGGGGCTGGGTGGAACCGGAAACCATGGCCAAAATTGCCGCTGAATTCAGCGGCGTGGAACACCGCAGCGAATTTGTGCGGGAGCTGGACGGCGTGCGTTACTACAACGATTCCATCGGCACGACACCGAGCCGCACCGCAATGGGAATGCTTTCCCTGTTTGACCAGAAAATCATTCTCATCGCCGGCGGATATGATAAAAAGATTCCGTTTGACAGCTTTGGCCCGGTTGTTGTGGACCGCGTGAAGGTACTGGTTCTGATGGGTGCCACCGCCGATAAAATTGAGGCCAGCGTAAAGGCGGCTCCGCAATACCGGGAAGGCAGCCCGGAAATCATCCGCGTTCATTCGTTGGAAGAAGCGGTAAATGCCTGCCGGAAAGCGGCTGTTGAGGGGGATATTGTAGCGCTCTCCCCTGCCTGCGCCAGCTTTGACATGTTCCCGAACTACGAAACACGCGGGGAAGAATTCAAGAAGCTGGTAAACCTGCTATAACAGGAAATCGCAGCCGTAAATGACCATGAATCGTAAAAGCAAGTAGGATTGTTTGCGAAACTTTAATATATGGAGTGACAAATTTGAACGAATTGAAAGAACTTCTGTTCCGCCTCTGCGCGGCACCGGGTACCCCGGGCGACGAACACGCGGCGGCACAGATTGCCGCGAAGGAACTCTCCCGGTATGGCGAAGCCTCGATTGACCCGATGGGCAACGTCATCGCAAAGCTGGGAAAAAAGGGCGCAAAAGAGCATATCATGCTGGACGCGCACATCGACCAAATCGGATTGATTGTAACGGGAATTGACGATGCCGGATTCTTACATATCGACCGCAGCGGCGGTGTGGACCGTCGTGTGCTTCCCGGCAGCCCCGTGCTGGTTTACGGGCGCGAGGTGCTGCACGGAATCGTCTGCTGCACGCCGCCGCACCTTTCCGACGGCAGCGAGGACAAGGTGGAACCCATCGACAAGCTTTCTGTTGACGTCGGCCTGAGCAAAGAGGAGGCTGAACACCTGATTCAGCCGGGCGACCGGATTCTGCTTTACGCGGAACCGAAGGCTCTGCTCGGCAGCCGCGTAAGCGCCGCCGCGCTGGATGACCGCGCCGGGGTTGCTGCACTGATCCGCTGCGTTCAGCTTTTGGCGGACACCGACCTGAACTGCGAACTGACCGTGGTCTGCAGCAGCCGGGAAGAAGTCGGCGGACAGGGCGCCATGACCGGAACCTATTCCGTAAATCCCACACGCGCCATCGCGGTGGACGTGAGCTTTGCCGCACAACCGGACGTGCCCCCTGAAAAGTGTGGGAAACTTGGCGGCGGACCAATGATCGGCATTGCCCCCGCATTGGACCGCATCATGAGCGACCGGTTTGTGGAACTGGCCAAGGCTGCCGGAATGCCGTACAAGCTGGATGTTATGGGCGGCTCCACCGGCACGAACTGCGATGAAATCTCTGTTACCCGCAAAGGGGTTCCGTCTGCACTGATTTCCATTCCGCTGCGTTACATGCACACTCAGGTAGAGGTCATCGACCTGAACGACGTGGAAAATGTAGCGAAATTAATGGCAGATTATATCAAGGAGGTGCAGGCATGAGCGATTTATCCTTATTGAAGCGCCTGTGCACGGCGCGCGGAATTTCCGGCAGTGAAGATGCGGTGCGCAGTCTTATTCTGGAGGAAATCCGGCCGTATGCCGACAGCGTGGAAATTACCCCGCTCGGCAATATCATTGTCTTTAAGAAAGGGGCAAAACGCCCGCAAAACCGGCTGATGGTCAGCGCCCACATGGATGAAGTCGGGCTGATTGTCACCCATATTACCGACGAGGGCCTTCTGAAATTCGATACCGTCGGCGGCATCGACCGCCGGGTCCTCTGCGGAAGGGCTGTTACCGTGAACGACAAAATTCCTGGCGTTATCGGCGCAAAACCGATTCATCTGCTGAAGGAAGAAGAAAAAGGAAAATCCGTTCCGCTTGAGGATTTATATATTGATATCGGCGCCGCCGACCGGGTAGAAGCGGAACAGTATGTTCTGCCGGGTGACCCGGTCTGCTTCGACTCCATCTTCGATACCTCCCACGGCATGGTGAAAAGCCGTGCGCTGGACGACCGCGCCGGCTGTGCCATCTTGATTTCCATGATTCAAAGCGACCTGCCGTACGACATGTTCTTCACCTTCGTGGTGCAGGAGGAAATCGGCCTGCGCGGTGCAAAAACCGCCGCATACGTCGTTCAGCCGGACGCTGCGATTGTGGTGGAGTCCACTACGGCAGCCGATGTGGCCGGCGTGAAAAAAGACCGACAGGTCTGCCGCGTAGGCGAAGGCCCGGTTCTTTCTTTCATGGACAGGCACACAATTTACGATAAGGAATATTATAGAATGGCGTTCTCCGCGGCAAAGCGGATCGGCGTAAAATGTCAGGCCAAACAGGCGGTTGCAGGCGGAAATGACGCGGGCGCCATTCACGTTTCCCGCAGCGGCGTGCGCACCATTGCGGTTTCGCTTCCCTGCCGCTACCTGCATTCTGCGGTCGGCTTAATTTCACAGGATGACTACGAGGCGGCAGGAAAACTGATTTCTGCACTTGCCGGGGATATTGCAGGCGGAGTAAGTTATGATCAGTAAAGTAGAATTGCCCGAAACCCTTTCCCCCTTCGCGGATTCCGCGTTCGGGTGCCGGATTATTGCGACCGCGGACGCGTATGGCTTTTCGGAACCGTTCGCGCAAATCTGGGTGCAGGAGGACAAGGCCGCCCTCTGCAAACTGGACGACGTAATGATCCTTTCCGTCAAACCCGGCGCCGACTTTGAAGAACTGCACAGCTTTATCCGTATGACCGGTGCAAAAATCCTGATTTGCTCCGGGAAGTATGAAGAGCATACCGGGTTTCAAACCGCCCAAAGCGGCGAAATTATGGGCTACCTGAATCTAAAGCCACTGAAAACGCCCGCCAGCTATGAACTGAACCCCAGCCTTCGGGATCTTCACGGGCTGCTGTGCGAATGCGAAACACCCACCTTTACCCCTCCTGATTTCGAGCCGTTTTACCTTGATTTATCCCATCGCATCCGCCACGGCACGGCCCTTGCCGTGGGGATTCGTCAGGGCGAAGCGCTGGTTTCCTGCGCAATTTGCAGTGCGAAAACGCAGAGTAAAGCGATCCTCTCGGCCGTTGCGTGCAAACCCGTGCTGCAGCGGCACGGATACGGGCGTGCGGCACTCGCGGCGCTCATTTCGAATCTGGAGCAGCGGGAACTTTACATTTTCCGCGCCCGGGGTGTCAATGAGGAATTCTACCGTTCCTGCGGGTTCCTGTCCCACGGAACGTTTGTAGAACAAACCATTGCATAATGGAATCGTAGAACCGGTCAGCCGTTCTGCCAGAGTGGGCAGTTTTAAAAACGGCATCGCACCGGACTTTCTAATCTTAATGGTTGCTAATAAACAGAACCTGCTAACCGCAAGGAGATCAAATGTATCCATATTTTAAAATTGACTCAAAAATACTGGAAGCCGCCGAACGGGCTTCCGAACGGACCAAACCCTACCGTGATAAAATTGATGAAACCACGGAATACAACCAGCAGAAAATGATGGCCGCCTTCTCCCAGGCAGGCGTAAGCGAAAGCCACTTTGCCGCCTCCACGGGCTACGGCTACGGCGATCGCGGGCGCGACGCGCTGGATGAAGTTTATGCCAAGGCCCTTGGCGCGCAGGACGCGCTGGTCCGCCATAATTTCGTCAGCGGAACCCATGCGCTGACCGTCGCCCTGTTCGGTGTACTGCGCCCCGGCGACACCATGCTCAGCGTAACCGGCATTCCCTACGATACCCTGCGCGGCGTCATCGGCCTGACCGGCAACGGCAACGGCTCGCTGAAAGAGTTCGGCATCCGCTACGAACAGGTGGACTTAAAGCCGGACGGCACGCCGGATTATGAGGAAATCGCCGCACGCGTGCATCCCGGTATCCGGATGGTCTACATCCAGCGTTCCCGCGGATACAGCCTGCGTCCCTCCCTGTTTGTGGAGGATATTGAAAAAATCGCGCAGATTGCAAAGGAAAAAGCGCCGGACTGCATCGTGATGGTGGATAACTGCTACGGCGAGTTTGTCCAGCGCGAGGAACCCGTTTCCCGCGGCGCCGACCTGATGGCCGGTTCCCTGATTAAAAACCCCGGCGGCGGCGTAGCCCCCACCGGCGGCTACATTGCAGGCCGGGCCGACCTGGTGGAAAGCTGCTCCTACCGCCTGACTACGCCGGGTACGGGCCGTGAAATCGGCGCAACGCTCGGCAACAACCGGGAGTTGTTCATGGGTGCGTTCCACGCGCCGCACGTGACCGGCGAGGCGCTGAAAACCGCCATTTTTACCGCCGCGCTGTTTACGCAGTTCGGCTACGACGTTACGCCCCGTTTTGACGAACCGCGTGCGGACATCATCCAGGCCGTCCTGCTTCGCCGCGAGGAAGCACTGATCGCGTTCTGCCGCGGGGTGCAAAAAGGTGCGCCGGTTGATTCTTTCGTCGTTCCGGAACCGTGGGACATGCCCGGCTACGACTCCAAAGTAATTATGGCGGCAGGTGCGTTTACGCTGGGCGCTTCCATAGAGCTTTCTGCGGACGCTCCGCTGCGTGAGCCTTACGCTGCCTGGATGCAGGGCGGCTTAAATTACCACAGCGGCCGCCTTGGCGCCATGCTGGCCGCCCAGTCCATGCTGGAACAGGGCGTACTGGGCAGCCGTTAAGGAAAACAAAGCAGCAGCCGCACAACGAAAGCCTTGCCGTCCGAGTTTCCCTCTTCAGCAAAAACAGCACTTTCAAAACAAATAGGGCTTGCATAAAGTCCGTTTGTACGATATAATTACTGTTGCATCGGTTCAAAATCAGAATCGATGCAACAGAAAAAATAGAGCAGGCTCCTAGCCTGCTTTTCCCATGCGGGTGTGGTGGAATTGGCAGACACGCCAGATTTAGGTTCTGGTGCGGCAAGCATGCAGGTTCAAGTCCTGTCACCCGCACCAACTAAAAAGCCCGGAAAGCGGCATGAATGCTAGCTTTTCGGGTTTCTTTTTTTTGCATATTAGCCCAAATGGGGTTTATTTGGGGTTTACGGAGCTTTAGAGAGCACTTTGTGGTTATCTTAAACCTATTCCTTTGCTGCCATAATTGATTAAGTAATGACTATAATGAAATATATCTATAATATTTTTCTATAAATACTTCGTTATATTGCTTGGTAATATTTACCTAAATAAATTTGAATTGTATATATTGACAATAAATAGTTCCTGTTTTATTCTTTAAATGAAGGAGGAAAGACCATAAGATACTGTAAGACATTACAAATTTATATTCGGAAATAGTAAAACGAAGGAGCTAATTTATGAGATATGCCATAAAAAAACTTTTTAGCTTAGTTATTATTGTAATGATATGTTTGACAAGTTCTGTTTCTGCTTTCGCAGCAGATGCTAGTTCAAGCACAAATCAAACTTCTAAAATTGAAATCTCGACTTTTACTAATGATTTTATTAATCAAGAAATTCAAACCAATATACCGGGCATTACATGGAAAAAATCTACATCGATTTCAGAAATTATTCCTACATATGACTTAAATGAATATGTAAATGGTTATATTATAAACCTCAGTACAGAAGGAAAGCCGACTGGTTATATTTTAGTAAGTTATGATGACACTTACTATATAGATGAATTTGGATTTGATGGTGTTTATAGTATTTCAGGTCAACCAGTTACAAATCAATCTACACTTGGTAAACAAAAATTAATTTATACTGGTAATGCAGATTTTTTAACACCAAAAGATAATGCGTACTATTATTTAAATGATAATTTAAAATTAACACTGACCAAAGCCGAAATAAATAAAATATATCAACAGAACAAAAAGAATACCTATGCTTATAGAGAAGCAATATCATCAACAATTACACCAAATACCTCAGGGGCAGGATGGGCTAATGTAAAATACTTGTGGGCTAGTGAATCTGGAAGTCCCTCGACTAGTGATTTTGTTCCTGCAACAACTAATGAGTTTTCTACATATTATTCTACTCATGGGTTAGGGACAGTCACCAATCATTGTTCACCAACCGCGGGAATGGGTCTATTAAAATATTGGCGCGAAAGACGACTCATTAATAATCTTTATATGCCTGAAACACTTTCAATTCCTAATGTTTATATGAGTTCCTTTGATTGGTTGAAAACTTTAATGTTGCATAGTAATATATTTGGTACATATCCAATAGATGCCTATAATGGGATGGGAAACTATACAGCAAATCATGATATAACTGATGAAGCTGGTAGTGATTTTAGAGCGAATGGAAATTTTAATTGGGATTGGATAAAAACAAATATTAATCATGATATTCCTTTTATTATGGATGCTCCGACCCATTATTATCCCAATGGGGGAGCTGATGGAAACCATACGGCATTCGTCGTAGGCTATCAAGAACAATCAGGGACAACGTATCTTAGAATAGCAACAGGGTGGGATACAAGCCTCTCGCATTTCTTTACATATACATGGACAAACATAAATGATTTCTGGTATTATAGGTGGTGATTCATATTAACAGAAAAAAACGTCGAAGAGTAATTCTTGCTATGATTATTAGTGCTATTGTAATCATAATCGTTGTTTTTAACCAATTCATTATTCCAAGACCAATTCAAAAAGAGTTTGGAATTTATCCAGAGGCAGTAGATCAAATCAGGATTTTTGATGGTACTTACGGAACAAGTCATGTTATAACGGAACAAAAGGAAATTAATGAATTTTTAAAGATGTTTCATGGCGCTTTTATTATAAAGAGTTTAGATCAGCGTCAAATGAGTGGAACAATACTTTCTGCTTCTTTGTATTCTAAGGGGACTTGTGTTTCTTCATTTTCTTTCGGATATTACACGGTTTCATCTGATAAAGGAAGATATTTATCCAGTAAAAATTTTAACGATACTCAAATCAGTGAAATCGAAAGTGAGTATGATCTCATCCGTAAATAATGTTTGCTTTTCCAGAGAGATATTAAGCCCGCAGGAATGTTTACTGCGGGTTTGGATAGAGTACAATAAAGTTCGCAATTTCGCGAAGGTATAGAAAAGCCATTGGGACTCCGATAAAATGAATGGTATCGAGACATTCAAAGAAGGAGTTGGCCCCAATGACTCAAGGAAAGAATAACACAGATCTTACGGAATTGCTACTGAAATGTATGGCGGAGCCCGACCCGATGCTCAGTATGCTGGAATGGCTCTGCGCTCAACTGATGGAGGCGGAGGTTTCCGGCCTTGTGGGGGCGGAAAAGAATGCGCACAATCCGTCTCGAAGTGACTACCGCTGCGGATATCGTCCCCGGAGGCTGGATACTCGCGTAGGGACGATGTATCTCATGGTGCCAAAGCTGCGCAGCCATGGATATATCCCGTTCTTTGTCACGGAACGCAAACGCAGCGAGGCGGCGCTGGTACAGGTTATTCAGGAGGCATTCGTGCAGGGCGTGTCCACACGGAAGATGGAAAAGTTGGCTCACAGTCTGGGGATAGAGAACCTCTCCCGCAGTCAGGTCAGTGAGATGACAAAAGGGCTCAATGAACAGGTACAGGAATTTCGCAACCGTTCTCTGACGGATACTCGTTATCCTGTCATTTGGACGGATGCCCTGTACGAAAAAGTCCGTATGGATGGCCGTGTCGTCAGCATGGCGGTGATGGTTGTCTGCGGCGTCAACGAGCAAGGGCACAGGGACATTCTCGCCGTGGAGCCGATGCTGGACGAATCCAAAGAGAGCTATTCCCAGTTGTTTCAAAGTCTTTTGGATCGCGGCTTGAAAACACCGCTGCTGGTGGTTTCCGATACGAACAAAGGGCTGATTGCCGCCATCCGAGAAAGTTTTCCCGGCGCATCCTGGCAACGCTGCAAAGTGCATTTCATGCGAAATATTCTGGCCCATATACCGCAGAAAGAAAAAGAATCCTTTGCGGTCCAACTGAAAGAAATCTGGCTGGCGCCTTCTCTCCAATTAGCCCAACAGCGCGCAAAGCAGTTGTCGGAGCAATATGGGAAGCGGTTTCCCAAGGCAATCGAGCTTCTGGAAGATGGGCTGGAGGACTCACTGGCTTTCTATGCATTCCCCGAGCTTGATGCCCGTAAAATTTCATCGACCAATATGCTGGAACGGCTGAACAAGGAAATCCGGCGCAGAACCAACGTCGTTGGGATATTTCCAAACAACGATTCCTACTTGCGGCTGGTAACAACATATCTCATGGAATACGCTGAAGATTGGTCTGTTTCCAGAGCATATTTGAATCCTAAATCGATTCAGACACTTCTGCTAAACGCAGCTTAATTTATTTCGTGGAGCCCCTAAATTGCGAACTTCTCTTGACACAGCCCAGTGGGATATGGATTAAAGTATTCAGATTGAATGAACAACGTGGAAAACTTGAAAATAGAGCAGAGAGATTGGGTTAAAACTACAATGCAAAAAACATCATGGATAGCCTGAATTGAGAAACCCGTAGGCTATTTTTTCTTTGATATAACAATGCTCCCTTTATGAGGAACCGTGTTTTTTCACTGTCCTACATAAAGGGAGCATACTTTATAATCCGGAATATATTTTTCTGTTAAAGAATAACGTAGCTTTTATCAGTCTTTCTTGTTTTGGTCAAAAATGACGGCAACCAGAATAATCGCGCCCATTGCGATGGTCTGCCAGTAGGAAGAAACGCCAAGCAGGCTCAGGGCGTTATTGATAATACCGATAACACACAACCCGATGATAGTCTGGCCAATACCGCCGCGTCCACCGGACATGCTTGTACCGCCCATGGCAACTGCTGCAATCGCGTTCAGCTCATAACCGTTTGCCGCCGCCGGCTGGCCGGCCTGTAAGCGGGAAGAAAGTACGGCGCCCGCCAGTGCAGAAAGGATACCGCAGATGATATAGACCCATGCCTTAATTTTTTTGACGTTGATTCCGCTTAACTGAGAAACATCTTCACTGCTGCCAACGGCAAAAACATAACGACCGAAGCAGGTGCGGTTCAACACCAGATAGGCAATGCCCAGAATAATAATCATGATAATAACCATAACCGGAATCATGCCAATATAACCAAGGCCGATCCAGCTGTACGCTTCGGGCATTCCAAAAACCGGTTTGGCGTTCGTAAACACATACGCAAGACCTCTAGCAATACTCATCATAGCGAGTGTTGCAACAAACGGCGGAACCTTTAATTGGGAAACGTTAAAGGCGTTAAACGCGCCGCAAATGCCGCCAATGACAATGGATGTGCCGAAAATAACAAGAATACTCATCGGGATACCGCTGTTCGGCATGGTATTGATCATGGTAGAGGCAATAATGCCCGTCAAAGCCGCGACTGAACCGACCGAAAGGTCGATGCCGCCGGTTAGAATAACAAACGTCATTCCGGTTGCAATCAGTGCATTAATGGTAATCTGCATCAGTACGTTAATCAGGTTTTCTACTTCACCGAAACGCGGCACAAAAATAACAGAAACAATAAACAAACAGAGAAGAAAAAGCGGCATAGTATAATCGTGCACAATGCGCTTTATAGTTAATTGTTCTTTCATTTTAAAATCCCCCAGCTCAACCAGCGTTTATGCTGGCCAGTCTCATAATATCTTTTTCCGTAATCTCTTTATTGTCGAGGAATCCGGAAACGCGGCCTTCGCTCATCACCATAATCCGATTCGATACGCCGAGCACCTCTGGCATTTCGGACGACACCATGATAATGCTTCCACCGCTTTCAACAAAGTTCTTCATCAGCAAGTAGATTTCAGCTTTCGCGTTTACATCGATTCCTCTTGTCGGCTCGTCCATAATCAGGATTTTCGATTTTGCAACCAGCCATTTTGCAATAACAACCTTTTGCTGATTTCCGCCGGACAGATTTTGCACCAGTGCCATTTCACTCGGTGTTTTTGTGTGAAGAATCTTTATGTACTCTTTCGCAACATTGGTTTCCCATTTTTCATCAATTACACCGTGATTGGAGTTTTCATAAATGCTGGCAAGGGATGTATTCTGCTTTACCGACTTTGCAAGTAAAAGCCCCTGCCCACGGCGATCTTCCGGAATCAATCCTATCCCTGCGCGAATTGCCTGGCGTGGAGAGTGAAAGTGAACCTCTTTGCCAAAAACAGTAACCTTGCCGCTGTTATATTCGTCGACGCCAAAAACAGCACGCATTACTTCGGTACGGCCCGCGCCGATCAACCCGGCAACACCCAAAATCTCGCCTTGGTGCAGTTCGAAAGAAACATTCTTGAATACGCCTTCGCGAGTCAAGTTTTCGACCTTCAGCACAACATTATCCTTAATACTGTCACTGTCAGGACGGTAGTAGAACTGTGTCATCTGACGCCCAACCATCAGCGTAATCATGTCATCCTCGCTCACTTCGGAAAGCGGCGCGGTTTTAATCAGTGTGCCATCGCGGAGAATGGTGATGCGGTCACATACAGTCGTAATTTCCTTGAGTCTATGAGATATATAAATAATGGAAACATTATTTTTTTTCAATTTATGAATGACGGTGAAAAGTGCATCAACTTCGTGCTGAGACAAAGAAGAGGTCGGCTCGTCCATAATCACAACGGAACTGTCCTGTGACACAGCGCGCGCGATTTCCACCATTTGCTTGTCTGCGTTGTTTAAATCCCGTATTACGGATTTTGCTTTAATATGTACGCCGAGAGAATCGAGGATTTTTTGCGCTTCGGTATTCATTTTCTTGCGGTCAAGCAGACCGGAGCTTAATTTCGGTTCGCGGCCAAGAAAAATATTTTCGGCAACTGTCAGGTCAGGAATAACACTTAATTCCTGATGAATGACGCTGATTCCGTTTGCAATGCCTTCCCGTGGATTTTTAAAACTGACTTGTTTCCCATTAACTTCCAAACTTCCGGTGTCAGCCTGATATACGCCGGCAATAATTTTTATCAAAGTGGATTTTCCTGCCCCGTTTTCACCTAAAAGCGCATGGACTTCACCCGGATAAAATTCGACTGATATATCAGACAACGCTTTCACACCGGGAAAGGATTTATTGATACCGGACAACTTAATAATCGGTTCCTTCCCCATTTGTATACTTCCTTTCAATACTGATTCAACATTTCGGTTCTTCATGGATGCCCGCCCCGGCGCCTCCCGTGAAAACGGTTAACACGGAGAGAAAGGGTGAACCGATGTTCCGGCAAAAGGATGGGGACGGGTTATGGTTGACCCATCCCCACAGCCGTAGCCGAAAATTAGTCTGCGTTTGACTTATCGATCATAAATGGAGGAATTGCGATCATCTTTTCTACGGTGTTTCCATTTATTTTGTCAACAGCAGCCTTAAGGGCGGTTTCACCAATTGCAGAGGGGTTCTGTGCAACGTCTGCAATCCAGAGGCTATCGGGCTTTTTAATTTCGGCAATACCTTCTGCGTTGCCATCAAAACCGATGATCTTTACTTTTTTGTTTGCGGATTTAATCGAGGAAAGAGCGCCCATTGCAGCCGGGTCGCCTACGCAGAAAACAGCGTCGAGGTCCGCGTTCTTCTGGAGCATGTTCTGCATAACGTCAGCAGCTTTTGCCTGATCGCCGGAGTAGTTCTGAACGTCTGCAACCTTAACATCGGGAGCATTCTTTCCAAGCCACTCGGTAAAGCCTTTTTCACGGTTTACGCAGCCTTCAATTTCAGAGTATGTAATAACGGCTACCTTACCCTTTTTGCTAGTCAGAACATTCTTAATCAGATATTCAGCAGCAATCTCTCCGCCTTTGTAGTTATCGGTGGATACGTGGCAGACGGTGTTGCCATCGGAAGGAACGTCCATGGTAAGTACCGGAATGTTTGCTTTGTCTGCAAGTTCCACCATAGATTTGCTGCCTGCTGAGTTTGTTGGGCAGAGAATAATCGCGTCAACTTTTTGTGTAATGAAATCCTGAACTTGGCTGAGCTGTTTGCTGGCATCCTGATTGGCGTCCTGAACAATGAGTTTTACCCCGAGTTCCTGAGCCTTTTTGTTTAATGCGGTTTCAATATTGTTGTAGAATACGTGCTGTCTTGTCAGAAGGCTGACACCAACAGTGATTTCCTTCTTCGATGTGTCTTTGCTTGCTTCCTGAGTGCTTGCTGCTGGGGTGTTGGCTTCTGCGCTTGCCGCGCTGCTGTTGCCGGTTCCGGGTCCGGAACATGCTGCCAGTGCTGCAACCATTGTTGCAGACAATACAATTCCAATTAACTTGCCAAACCTTTTCATAATTGCTGATCCTCCTAATTAATTTATTTATGAAAATGGAGCTTGCTCCAAATTCTATACATTACGCCTTCCCACCGCATCCGCAGACTTCAATTTTATGTCTGACGGTTTCGGCAACATACTTTTTACCTGCATTCATAAATACCTTGGGATCGTAAACACTTTCGTCCCTGAGTGCCTCACGCACTCCTTTTGTTAAAGCGGCGCGCAGCTCAGTTGCAAAATTGACCTTGCAGATACCAAGCTGGACCGTACGACGGATAGCTTCGTCTGGAACACCGGAAGCGCCATGAAGTACAACCGGAACGCTGACCAGCCCAATTATTTTTTTCAGGCGGTCAAAATCCAGCTTCGGCTCGCCCTTGTAAAACCCGTGCGCGGTGCCAATCGCCACTGCAAGAGACCGAACGCCGGTTTTTTCAGCAAAATCTTTTGCCTGGTCGGGGTCGGTATAAATCTGTTCGTTTGCTTTCACCTCATGGGTATCTTCCTTACCGGAAACCGTGCCAAGCTCACCTTCCACGTCAATGCCAAGCTTTTCCGCCTCTTGCACAACGGACTTAGTAAGCGCGATGTTTTCTTCATAGGGAAGCTTGCTGCCATCAATCATAACAGACGTATACTTTTCCCGAAGGGCTTCCATGCAGCGGTCATAGCTGTCGCCGTGATCCAGATGCATGGCAACGGGGATGTCAACCTTCGCAGCTTCCACCGCGACCATTGCGCGGAGCATGTCCATCCCGGCGTATTGCACCGTTCCCGGGGTTGTCTGGATAATGACAGGGCTTCTTAGCTCTGCCGCTGTACGGATGACAATCTGTGCCATTTCCATGTTTTCAATGTTGAATGCGGTCACTGCGTAACCGCCGCGTTTTGCATTAAGCAAAATGTCCCTTGTGGTAACTAATGGCATTTAAAAGACTCCATTCTTAAAGTTTTATCTATCGTCATTTTCCTGTATTTCTTCCGCATGAATCAGAGGAATCATATCCTCAAAACTTTCCTTCGTGCACATTTGTGTCCCCTCCAAAACCAGGGAACCGTGCGCCATGGCCACACCATAACGGAGCATGTCCTTATGGGACATACCGTGCACAATCGCGTAGCAAATACCAGCCACGAGAGAATCCCCAGCGCCCTGCACACCTCGAACCGTAATATCCGCGCCTGCGGAAAAATACGCTTTCTCTTTTGTTACCAACATTGCGCCGCTTTTTCCAAGGGAAACACACACGATCGTGACACCTTGGTTAATAATTTTCCGAGAGATTCGAATTACGTCGGCTTTTGATATAATTTTTTCTCCAAACGCCTCTTCCAACTCATCCTTGTTTGGCTTAATCAAATAAGGACGGGCCTTAATGCCCTCCAAAAGCAGTTCGCCGTAGGCATCGATTACCGTTTTCACGCCGAGGCTATGAGCCTTTTCCGTCAGGATTCTGTATATGTCCTTTGGAACTCCTGGCGGTACACTTCCGTCCAGAACAAGCAGTGAGGTCTTCGGGAGATATTTTTCAACCAGCCGAACGAGCTTTGAAACACAGTCTTCGGTCACACAATGGCCGCTTTCGTTAAGCTCACTCATAACGCTTGTCTTTTTATCAAAAATTTTGATATTTGTACGAAGCAGACCCTCTACATCTAAAAATTCGTTTGGAATATGCTCCTGTTCCAAAAAATCCGTCAGTACGGATCCGCCGCCCATATAATTGAATCCTAGGCAGCGAGTTTCTTCTCCTATATTGTTTAATGCTATGCTTACATTAATTCCTTTTCCGGAAATATCGCATCGAAAGTTCTCCACATGATTGGTTCCCCCATAGGCAAATCCGTCAACCGTTACGGTTCTGTCAATACACGGGTTCAGTGTTAGTGTGGTTATCATCTTTCGTACCCACCTTATCTATGTATTTATTCGGATTCTTTGCTTTCTGAGGCCCAATCCGACATCGCCTGAAAAATAATCCATACGGAGGTTGCTCCGGCATCTTGCAGTCCAAGAGCTTTGGTTCCGTAAGATTTTGCGCGGCCAAACTTTGCCACGCAGTCCCGTGTGTGCATCATTCCTTTTTTCGCGCATTCAGCCGCCATTGCAAGCCCTTTTGGAAGGTCCTCGCTGTTTGCGACTGCTTGCTCCAGCCCAATAACTGCCGGCTCGAAAGCATCCACCATAGTCTTATCGCCGACCTGCGCTTTTCCTCTTCGTTTGAGCGCTTCCAGCGAACGGCGGTAAATACCGGCCAAAAGCGGAAGATCAGCTTTCTGATGCGGTTCAATCCCAACAATCCCGCTGATAAACATTGTGCCAAACAGAACGCCCGAGGCACCGCCCATCGTATCCAGAAGCGTCATGCCAACTTCTTGAAATAAATTTTCTACTGTTTCGAATTCTTTGCCTTCTAAAGCCTCTTTAACCGCTTTGAAGCCAAGCGCCATGCCAAAGCCGTGGTCACCGTCACCAAGTTTCAAATCGATTTCCGTTAAAAAGTCTTCACTTTCAATCACCCTGCGTGCCACAAAGAGGAACATGTCCCTAAGCTGCCGCATATTCAACGTATTCATAATAAGCACTCCTAACCCGGCCGAACCGGCGCTCATCCACGCGTTTAATTGTATTTTTTAAAGAATGGCGAATAAGCCGGCGCGTCATAATAGCGTTTCAGTTCTTCGTCCAGTTTCAGGATCGAAAGGGAAAAACCGCCCGTACCCTGTGGGCAAAACAGGGAATCAATAAAGAGGTCATGCACTTTGATGCCCTTCCCTTTCAAAATTTCCGCTACTCTGCGATTTACAATGCAAAGTTCCAGCAAGCTGGTAAACCCGAATCCGTTCACCATAACGGCAACTTCGTCTCCGGCGGTTGCACCACAGTCCTTCAGAAGGTAATCCATCATGGTATCAGCGATTTCATCTGCCGGTTTCAGCTCTGTGCGCAGCACACCCGGCTCGCCGTTAAAGCCCATCCCGTATTCGATGAAGCCCTCGGGCAGTTCACACATAGCCTTACCGCTCGGAAGGTATCCTGGGGAGGTAGTAACGCTGAACGTAAATGTATTTCGGTTGGCCTTCTGAATCACCCGTACCGCTTCATCCAGCGAAAGCCCCGCGTCGCACGCAGCGCCCGCAACCTTCATCACAAGCGCAACGCCTGCCACCCCACGGCGTTCTTCCTGCTTCTCTATTGGTGCGCTCGTAATATCATCTGCAACAAACACACAGCGTGTGTCGATGCCGTCCAATTGGGCAAGCTCTCCGACCAGTTCAAAATTCAGCACATCGCCCGCATGGTTCGTACAAATATAAATAACGCCCTTTTCGTGGTTAACCGCCTTGGTCACATTCAGAATCGCACGCGCGGGCGGTGCGATATACACATTTCCCAAAGCCGCACCATCCGCTAACCCTTCCCCTACATAACCAAGAATCCAAGGTTCGTTTCCGGAGCCGCCCCCCGTTACAATGGACACCTTGTTCTTTTTCTGCTTCATCAGGATTCCTTTATAATCTGGAAGTGGTTCCAGAAGATCGGGGCAGGTTTCGATATAGCCTTCGATCATCTCTTTAATCATCTGTTCCGGCTGATTTATGATCTTATTCAAAATCAATGCCTCCTTAACCGTTTTTCTCGGGTTCTACCACGATCAAGTCCACCCCGGTGCTTTCAATCTGATTCCGAAGTTGCTGGGGAATCCGGTTGTCTGTAATCAGCCGAGTAATATCCTTAAGCGGGCTAATCCGCGCCATGGAAGTATGCCCAAATTTGGAATAGTCCGATATTAATATCGTTTCCCTCGAGGCTTTTAGCACACACTGTTTCACTTGAGCCTCATAAAGGTTCGGGGTCGTAATCCCCGTTTCTACCGTGATGCTGTTGCATCCAATAAATGCTTTATCTATGCAGAGGCTCTTAATTGTATTTTCCGCAAAGCCGCCGACACAAGACATGATTTTGTGGCGCACACTTCCGCCAATAAACACCAACTCAATATCATCCGCTTCCAGAAGTTCAAACGCGATATTCAGTGCATTGGTAATCACGACAATATCACGTTTATTGCCGTTCTTGATTTCTTTCACAAGCTCTAGCGTTGTGGATCCGGCGTCAATAAAAACCGTGTCGAAGTTATTGATGTACTCATAAGCTTTCTTTGCAATCGCGCGTTTTTCGAGCGGATTCTTTTTCTCTTTTTCCTTTTCCTCAAACTCGCGAATCGTGGAAATATTGACCGCCCCACCACGGGTACGCCGCAAAAGTCCCTGCTCGTCCATCTCATTCAGAATCTTTCGAACCGTTACCTCGGAGGTTTCTAGTGCCTCGCTCAGTTCCGGAACCGTTACAACAGGCTTTTTCTCCAACATTGAAAGAATCAAATTCTTTTTTTCAACAGTCAGCATTCGCTTTCGTCCTTTCGTTGTGTTATTATTTTATATTATAATCTTTCAAAAGTCAACTAGTATTTATAAAAATATAACATTTCGTAATTTCCATTCTTTTTTGGTTCTTTCTACTGAATTCTTTTATTTTTATAAAGTATATTATAATATATATCCAGTATTTCGTCAAAAATATAATGATAAACTCGCATTATATAGAATCTTCGAATTACAAATTTTAGATTTTTGCCACTTATCAGCTAACATAATCTTTCGAATATTTACGTTTATTTTACTAAACTGAGGCTATTTTTTCTTTTGAAGTTTTTCTCTGTAACACCATCCGTATTACGGTTGCTAAAATATTTGCCCGTGTGGCACAGCACTCAGAGTCCTATCATCTCGCTTCAACGAAAAAAATCCATGAGCAGGTCTTAAATCTGCTCATGGATTTTTCTGTCTTTATTCTTTTCTGTGAAAAAACTTTATGATACACTAAGCGAAGAAAGTTGAAAAAATGGGAGGACATACCTTTTATGGAACCGGATGAAATACTAAAAACCAACAAAGCATATTGGAATGCAAATGCAGATTTATGGTTTGGGACGACAGCACTTCCAACCTACGGAGTGCATTTTCTGACGGAAAACGATCTGCATTTGTTTGGCGACGTTTCCGGTAAAAAATTGCTGGACATCTGCTGTGGCAGCGGACATTCCTTAAAGTACCACGCTGACCGCCATGCTGCTGAATTGTGGGGTGTAGATATTTCCCACAAGCAGTTAGAAAATGCGGATGCTTATTTAAAAAAGCAAGGATATACCGCAAAATTGATTTGCTCCCCTATGGAAGCAGAACTGGATATCCCGAAAAATTACTTTGACTACGTTTATTCCATATACGGAATTGGTTGGACAACAGACTTACAGGGTACATTCCAAAAAATCGCATCTTACCTAAAAAAGGACGGTATCTTTATATTCAGCTGGCATCACCCATTGAATTACTGCGTGGCCTGGTCATGCAGCCAGCGCAAAGATATCATCGAAAATGACAACTTGATATTTAATCGAAGCTATTTTGATGAATCGTACTTCCGCATGCCGGTGGATGGCAGCGAAATCATATTATGCAATCGAAAAATATCAACCTATATCAACGCTTTGGCACAAGCGGGATTTGTGGTTGAACAAATGGTGGAGCAGACCGATAAAGAAACCATGGAAGCAACCGGGGTAATCAGTGACAAAGCCAAAAAAGCCAAGATGCTCCCCATTTCTTTTTGCATAAAGGCAAGAAAGCTATAATGTTCTATTATTTATCCCTTGACCGCACCAGCGACAACGCCCTCAATGATATATTTTTGGCAAATCGCATAGAATACGATAATCGGAATCACCGCTAGTACGAGCATTGCCATCATCGCTCCCATATCAATCGAGCCATACCCGCCCTGCAAGTACTGGATGGCGATGGGAATCGTTTTATAATCTGAACCAATCAGCAGGTAAGGAAGCAGATAATCGTTCCAAATCCACATGGCATTCAAAATCGCTACCGTAATCGTAATGGGTTTCAGCATTGCGAAAATCACTCTAAAATAAAGCTGAATCGCATTGCAGCCATCTATCATGGCGGCCTCTTCAATTTCAATCGGGATGCTTCTTATAAATCCACAGAACAGAAAGGTGGACATTCCGGCTCCAAAGCCAAGATAGATAACGATGATTCCCAGCGGATTGTCCAAATGGAGGATATTCGCAAATTTTGATAAGGTAAACATCACCATTTGAAACGGCACGACCATGGAAAATACCAATATGTAATAGAGTAAACTGTTGAACTTGTTCTTTACACGGGTAATGTACCATGCTGTCATAGAAGTACACAAAAGGATTACCGCAACCGAGCTTAGGGTAATGAACAGGGACCAGCCGAATGCATTAATAAAGCCGATATTGACAATGCCTGTAATGTAATTATCCAGACGAACAAAGGTTTCAGGAGTTGGAAAGGTAAACGGCGTATCACTGATGTGCAGTTTATCTTTAAAGGAGTTCATAAACACGATGAGGATCGGCGCGACAAAAATCAGGGAAAATACCGTAAGAATCCCAAAGATGACGCTGTTTTTCACCGTGGTATGTCTGCGGATTACATTCTCTCCATTCATCAGGCGTCAACCTCTTTTCTCCTGGTTAAGTACAGTTGTGTCAGTGAAATGGCTGCAACGATAATAAAGAATATGACTGCTTTTGCCTGCCCAACGCCTTCCCAACCCATACGGCTATAGAAGGTATTATAAATATCAAGGGCAAGCATTTGCGTTTGTTTTGCCGGTGCACCTGCAGTCAGTGCCAGGTTTTGGTCGAACAGTTTAAAGGAATTCGTTAAGGTCAAAAAAAGATTAATGGTTATCGATGGCATCATAAGCGGCAGTGTAACATGACGCATGGCAGTCAGCGGGGTGACTCCATCCACTTTTGCCGCATCAATTAAATCACGGGGAATATTTTGGAACCCGGCAATATAAATGACCATCATATAACCAATCATTTGCCAATTCATAAGGATAACCAGACCCCAAAAACCGTTTTGTGCGTTTGAGGTCAGGGTCATGCCGAAACGGTATAGAACACCATTAAAGATTACCTGCCATATGTAGCCTAAAACAATGCCGCCAATCAAATTCGGCATAAAAAACAAGGTTCGAAAGAAATAGGAACCCTTAATACCACGTGTTAGAAAATAGGCAACTAAAAAAGCCAAAATATTGATGGAAACAACGGAAATCACAGCAAAATACGTGGTGAATATCAGTGCATGAAGAAAGTCCTTGTTAGAAAAAGCTGTTACGTAGTTTTTAATTCCAACCCACTTGGAATCGGTAACCGTAGTAAATTTGGTAAATGACAAATAAATGCCCATGATAAACGGGATTACAAATGCAATTACAAATGCAATCAACGTTGGTAAAACAAATACCGGAAAGTACTTTTTCAATGATTTTTCCATTATTGTCCCTCCTTATCGAATGAACAGGACATCATTTTCCCGCGCCGTTAGAAACCACAGAGGACAACTGTTTGAAGCTGCTGCATCCAGAACATTCGCGGCTTGGAATTGCCGCCTTGCGACAAACCGCAGTTACTAAGGCATTATGCTGCTCCACTCTGGCGAATGGAGCAGCATAACGTCCGTTATTGTGCCTTATGAGTTGGAATTCGCTTTTTCACTCTTCCAAGTATCCTTTACAGACTTTACTACATCTTCCCAAGTTTCGTTGCCCTGAGCGTACTGAAGAAGATCCGCGCCAAAGGTGTCTTTAAAGTTTTGGCTCGGGAAGGAGCCAAAGGTCCATTCCACATTGGTCACATCGGTCTTGTTCTGCCATGTCAGTACCGCCTTGCAAAGAGGATCGGTCGGCATTTCAGAATCGGAGAAGGTATTAAACGGAGCGATAAAGCCCAGTTCAGCAATATGCTTTTTGCCTTCGGTGCTGGAGAACAGCCAATCCAGGAAATCTGCGGAAGCATCCTGCTTCTCCTTGGAAACTTTGCTGTTGATAGCAAAATAGTTTTCGGTACCAATGCAGATACCCTGCTTTTCTTCCCCGCTCATACCGGTGTAAATCGGCATAAACTTAACATCTTCACTCTTTACCACATTGCCCTTTTGGCTGCTGACGGTCGCCCAAGCCCAGTCACCGTTTTGAACCATTGCGACCTGGCCAAGTGCGAATTCTGCCATGGAATCGTTCACCGATTTACTGCCAAGGAGCTTTTTGTCGGTACTGGAGTTATTCAGATAAAGGTCAAAGATATTCTTGAAGTTTGGCGCATATTTGAATTCTACTTCAGACTGCGCAAGGCCGGTTGAAATGGTGTTTGCATTGGCGTCTTTCTCTTTGAATTCATAATAGAACGGAATATTGGCCAGATGGGTCTGCCATCTCCAATCCTCGCCTTTCTTCAAAGAGGTGGCCGCAAACACGCCCTTGATTCCCAGCTTATCTTTCTTTGCCTGCATGTCTTCCACGACGGTCTTTAAGGTGTCGAAGTTTTTAATCTCTTCCGCAGAAGAAACGGTTGCTTTTTTATCGGAAAGGGCAAAATACTTTTTCATGATTGCATCGTTGTAGATGATGCCATAGCCTTCAATTGCGTAAGGAATGCCATATACCCCGTCGCCATCTTTGATGGCCAGATTTTTCGCAGAAAGATAGCTGTACAGCTTGGTGTTTGACAAATCGGCACAGTAATCTTTCCAGTTGGAATAGCCAACCGGCCCGTTAATCTGGAAAATAGTAGGAGCATCTGCTTTTGCAATTTCCGATTTCAGGGTCTGCTCGTATGTTCCACTAGCGGCGGTTACAACCTTAACGGTAACACCAGTTTTTTGTTTGTATTCATCGGCAATGGCGGTATACTTGTCTGCGATTTCCGGTTTAAAGTTCAGAAAATAGATTTCTTTTGCAGACGATGCCGCCGAAGATTCCTGCGAAGCCGCCGCCGAACTGGCCGCGGAGCTTGCATTTGTACTTGAGCTTGTGCAGCCCGTAAAAGCAGAGATTGCCATGAGCATTGCCAGGGCTGAAACGAACACTGATTTTACCTTTTTCATTATAATCCTCCTTAATGTATAATAGAACTTTTTGGGAATAACGACTCCACCTGATTGGGAAAATGAGGCCAAACCACTTTTGACCTGTTGTGCTTCAGGACCTGAATTTTGTGAATCCCGATGAATTGCGCAGACTCATCAGGAATCCCATTATTTTATGTAATACGCTGAATTTGCAATGATTGCCGGCGAAATTGCAGTTCACAGCATATTACAGAAAATACAATATAAATTGTTTCAGTTTAATTGGACACGGTTGATTCGCGAATGGTTAAAAGATGATCGACATATCGGCATCCCTTTTGGATTGGTTCATTGTTCAGAACCGATAATAATGTTTTCGCGGCGCAGTACCCAAGGTCATAAAAATTCAATGAGATGGTGGTAAGCGCCGGTCTGGAATACTTAGTAAAGGAACTTTCATTGAAGCAGGCCACCGCGATTTCTTCTGGAATTTTCACCCCGGACTCATTGATTGCTTTCATTACGCCAACACAGATGCTGTCGTCCATGACCAAAACCGAATCCGGTCTGGAGGGGCTTTTCAATAGCTCCAGCATGGATTGGTAGCCATAATCCTCCGAGGCATTTTCCAGTTTGATATAGTCCTGGTTGATGGGCAAGCCTTTTTCCACCAGCAGCTTTTCGTATCCCTCTAATCGTTTTTGGATAAAGACGGAGCTTTTGGTACCGCCTATAATAGCCATTTTGCGTTTGCCGGTCATATACATGTGGTAGGCAATGTCATAGGCAGCACGCTGGTTATCGTTATCCACTGAATACACGTCCGGATTTTCAAGACAGGTACCAATCAAGACAAAGGGAAACTTGCTTTCGGTAAGATACTGAATGCTCGCATCATTCACCACGGACCTTAATAGGATAATTCCGTCGATGCGTGAAGTGCTGATCAGTCTTTTGATGGCATCCAGTTCCGTAGGATTCCCGGAGGAAATCAAAACGTCATACCCGTTTTGCGAAAGGCTGTTGGAAACGCCGTGCAATGCTTCCTGAAAAAAGCTGGAGGAATAGATGTTCATATCATTTTGAGGAATAATAATCCCAATTGCCGAAGTTTTTTGCCGTGCCAGATTTCTTGCCGCGGCCTGAGGTTTATAGCCGTATTGGTTCACAACCTCAAGTACACTCTTTTTTGTTTCTGCACTGATTCGGTCACTGTCATCAAGAACCCTTGAAACAGTAGAAGCTGATACTCCGGATAATTTCGCAATATCTCTGATTGTTAATTTCTTTTCCATCGTTTTGCTTCCCCCAAATTTGTGCAACATTATGCAACCGGTTGCACAAATTTTTAAAAGAAATCGGTTGCCCAAACTGCTTTGACATGGAAGTCACTTAATTGTGCAACCGATTGCATAATATTAAAAGTATTTAATTCACTTATAATATATCACACTCATTTTATGAAATAAACCTACAATATTAATAAATATTATGAAATAAATTTAGATAATATTACATAAATCCATCTTTAGTCTATCTATATTTTTGCTGCATCTATGCATAATACCGGCGAAACATACGAATTACAGAGGGATTCTAAAATGACATTTTCCTTCCGGTTTTCATTCTTTTCTCCTAAGTTTCACGGCTGTCAGAAACCATGCGGTTAACTTTTTTCATTAGCACTTTGCACAAAGAAGCTGAAGCAACAGGATTCTTTTCCAAATAGGCGGAAGCAGGGCATAGGCAGTCATTGCTGTGCCCTGCTTTTCCGTATAAAATCCCCGAACTACTCTTCATAACAAATAATCGGGGTTCCTTCCTCAATCTGTTCAAAAATGGCTTTCGCCAAATAGAGTGGCGTATTAACGCATCCATGGCTTCCATTTCGTTTATAGATTTCTCCCCCAAAAGAAGATCTCCAACTGGCATCATGGATTCCGATATTCCCGTAAAAGGGCATCCAGTAAGTGACGGTCGTCATATAACCGGGGCCGCTTAGCGTCGCGCCTTTTTGCTTGTAATTGAGCATGTATGCCCCGGTTGCCGTAGCCCACCCCCGGTTTGGGTTGCCAGTCACAACGGCCCCCGCTGTAATGAGACTTCCGTCCACATAAAACCAGATGTGCTGCCTGGTAATGTTAATCTCTACGTAAGTATTACCGATCTCATTTCCATCCCTGGTCAATGCCTTTTGCGCGTAAACGGGTTCCCTTTTTGTGTCTTCCCCATGGGTAATATTTTGAAGCAGCGCTTCGTATTCTGCATCTTTGTCGATTTTCCAGCCATAAATGCCCCCTTTGACCGGGATGGTTTTCCCTATCGATGTTTTAAATTCCCGTGTGATTCCGACCGTATCATATTTTCTGCTCAATGCTTTAATATAGTTTTTGATTGCGGCTTTATTGAGGACAACATCCAAATTTTTATCAACGTCAAGCCATTTATGAATGCTGCTTCCATCCAATTTTTCCGTTTGACGGCCAAATTCATAGACAATTCTGGTTGATACATACCGATCCAGCAGATTTTTGGTTTGATTGGTTTTGGAAGAATTGAATGTATACTTCGGATTTTTATAACAGTGGCTGTTCTCTAAATTTAAACTGGTATCTCCCTTTTCAATGCTCGTTTTAATCGCTTCGATTAATTTTTCTTTCAAAATGATGTTTCCATCTACTTCTCGAATGACCTCATAGGCGCCATTTTCATATTTAAAACTCACATTTTCCGGCTCAACGGCAGGTTCATGCAAACAATTCAACTGGTCAATTTTATTCTTTAAAAGGTCTTGGTTATAGCGGTATAAGCCATTTCGGCAATGTCTTTGGCCAGCAAACAAGGAGCCAATCCATTGAAACGAATTTTGCAAGTGATCAACTTGGGTATCCACAGCTTCATTATATTGCAAATCGATTTCCTGCCCCGTGATTGCCTCTGTTCTACCGTTTCTTTCCGTTAACAGCAGTTGAAAGCGCTTCACCGAGTCTTTTATCCTTTGCTCCGCAGCGCTGTGTGATTGTAATGAAACATTCACCCCGTTGATTTCTGTATTAAAAAAGAAGTGATAACAAAAGTAGACGGAAATCAGCGAATAAATCAGCACAAGCAAAAATGCAAAAACAATCAAATTTCCCCATGCTTTGCTTGTTAATAATGCCTTTGTACCAATTGATTTCATTGGACCAATCCCTGCCGTTACGTTCTATGGAGCCGCACCATATCATATGTATCTCTTTTGGCTTTTAAAACCCACCAATTAATTTCCCGGCAGACCCATATAAGGATACAAACCCTGATCCGCAGAAATCTGAATGATCCGCCAGAAGTCCCCGTCTTTGGCAATTGTCAGCACGGTATTATCGTCGCCGGCAGGGCCGCTTGAAGTCGAGGTGGAAAAAACAAGTCGAAACACGTATAAATTGATTTATAGAGCACACAGAAAAAACGCTTTGCAGGGAATCCTGCAAAGCGTCGGAAAGGGTAGGAACTATCAATCCACACCAGTGAACAACTCCAAAATAGCCGTAATATAATGCAGTACAAATTGAATTACAGTTGGGGAGTATGTTCTCATGTATCATAATTTCTATTGTCAGCCGTTCTATCAGAATGCTGCAGAGCAGGTTCCAATTTCTCTGTTTAAATCCCTTCAGGGCAAGTATTTTGCCGGACTAAGCCGTGAAGAATTCGGAGCCGGCAAATACGCATGGGCCGGCCTCTTTAATCCGAAGGATTCGGGGACATCGCTTTTTGTCAACGTATTTACGGTGGGCAATGTTAGTGAAAATCCCTTTTCGTTTCAGGTTTGGCTAAATGCGGCAGTCACCGGAACCGGGAAGATCACCGAAATGCAAAGTCCCGCAAACACGGCGATTCGGCCGCTTCCAAAACCAAAGGTTCAGTTCTTATATGCAGAAAACGTGGACGCGGAGCCCACAGAGGGAACGCTGATATTCGGGCGGCGCTGCCCTGCAGAAACCACCATCGTATCGGAAGAAAACGGAAAATTCATCTGCCCTCCGGGTGGAAATTTCCTAATCAACTGTCTGCCCCCGGAAACCAGCAACGAAAAAGTACTGGGCCGCATTGCATTTGGCTGGTGGGAAGAACCCTGCAGATGGTAACCGGTACAAATTCATAATCCGGCCGTTAGCCGCCTGCTGGTCATTTTTGGCCGGCGGGCGATAGCGATAAATATATTCGGATATTTGACGGATGGAATATTATAAATAATTTCTGGCATTTTATAATTAATATTATTGTAAATTTTTAATAAGGAGTGGGTTTTCGTGTTTCAATTAAAAGGACGTGTTTGCGTAATTTCAGGCGCTTCCTCCGGGCTTGGCGCTCAAATGGCAAAAGGATTCGCGGAGCAATGGCGCAGACGTAGTCATAATGGCCAGAAGAATGGAAAAGCTGGAGAAAGTAGCCGAAGAAGTGCGGGCACTCGGCGTGAAATGCATTCCTGTTCGCTGCGATGTAACCGATACCGAATCCGTTAACGCCGCGGCGGAAACGGTGATAAAAGAATTCGGAAAAGTTGATATTCTTGTGAACTGCGCCGGGTCGGCCAAAAATGCCGGCGTCACCAACATGACCGACGAAGAATGGAACTTTACAATTGATACGGACCTGACCAGTGTATTTAAAGTGACCAGAGCGTTTTCCAAATATATGATTGAGAAAAAATACGGAAGAATCATTAACATTGCGTCCATGTACGGTATGGTTGGAAACACAGCGCTGGACACGGTAGCGTATCATTCCTCCAAGGGCGGCGTCATTAACTTCACAAGAGCGGTGGCCGCGGAGCTGGCAAAATACAACATCACGTGCAATTCGATTTGCCCCGGTTATTTTGCAACCGAACTGACGATTGACACTTTGAAAACGGAAGCGTTCACAAATTATATGAAAGCCACTGTTCCAATGGGCCGGTATGGCAAGGAGGGCGAACTGAATGCTGCCGCCGTTTTCCTTGGCAGCGACGAGGCTTCGTATGTAACCGGTGCCATTCTGCCCGTCGACGGCGGTTATACTGCCGTATAATGGTGCACCGTATCGTTCTAACTTTGGGGACAGACTGCCGTAGGAATCCCCCCGTCGGTTCCTACGGTGAAGTTGGCAGATAGGATACTTTTTCCACAGCACGAGCCTTGTATTGACAGAACCTGGTTTTGAATTTATACTGAAAGAAATGCTGCGGAAATTGTTTTTCCGTTCGCAGTCTGCTTTTTTTCTGCGGATTGGGACCGGGCAGCACCGGGCGTTACAGCGCTCGGTGCTTTTCTTGTCAGCGAAAAGTTTTCTTTTATAAAGAAGCGTGCACGGCACGCGCAAGGAGGTTAACAGATTGAAAGTCCTGACATTCGGAGAAATGATGCTTCGGCTGAAACCGCCGGCTTTCTCCCGTATTTTACAAACCGACACCTTTGAGGCGAGCTACGGCGGCGCGGAAGCAAACGTTGCCGTTTCGCTTGCGATTTTTCATGACGACGCGGCCTACCTGACCAAATTCCCGGAAAATCCGCTGGGCGAAGCTGCCCTGAGCACCCTGCGGCGCTTTGGGGTGGATACTTCCCGGGTTCTGCGCGGCGGCCCGCGGCTGGGCACCTATTATTTTGAAAAGGGAACCAGCATCCGCCCGACCAGTGTGGTATATGACCGTGCGGGCAGCTCCATCGCCACCGCCAAACGTTCCGAATTCGACTGGCCCGCTTTGCTGGACGGCATTGACATGTTCTACTTCTCCGGCATCACTCCGGCCATTTCAGAGGAGCTTGCAGGCGCGCTGGAAGACGCACTGAACTACTGCAAAGCACACGGTATTACGGTCGTTTCCGACCTGAACTACCGGGGTAAAATGTGGTCCCCCGAAAAGGCGCAGTCCGTTATGGGTCGACTGATGCCGTTTATCGACATTTGCCTCGCGCACGACGAGGACTTCGAAGCGGCGCTTGGCATCCGTGCCTTTGACGGCGACATGTCGCGCGGAATTGAGCAGACTGAAAGCTTCCGGGAAGGAATGATGGAGGTAACGAAACGGTACCCCAATGTAAAAACCGTTGCCAGCGTTCTGCGCAACGTGCATTCCGTGGAGGAAAGCGAGTGGAAGGGCATTCTTCTGCAAAACGGAGTCTTTTATGAAAGCCCGGTTCATCAGGTTCACGTTATGGAGGGAGTCGCCGCCGGTGACGCCTTCGGCGCCGGCCTGGTGCACAGTCTTCTGCATCAAGCCTCCCCACAGGAAGCCATCGAGTTTGCGATGGCCGCAAGCGTGCTTAAGCTGATGATCAGCGGCGACCTGAATCTGGTAACCGAAGAGGAAGTCCGCGCTGCGATGCGCAAGGGCGGCAGCGCACGCTTGAATCGCTAATTGAGCTGTCTGAAAATTCAGCCGTAAAATTTGTATAAGAAAAGTGCTGCAATATGAGCAAAAACTCATTTTGCAGCACTTTTTTGTGGAAAAAATCGAAAATTCAATAGTATTTTATCCCATCCCACAGGAGGGCATTCACACACGCAGCTTACGGTATTCCTGCGGCGTATATCCCTTAATCTGCTTAAATAAACGGTCAAAGGTCGCAATGCTGCTAAAACCGGATTCAAACGCCGCCTGTGAAATGGAAATATCGGCGTTTTCCAGCAATTCTTCGGCCTTTTTAATACGGAACTCATTCAGGTATTGATGAAAGCTTTTTTCTGTAATATCCTTAAAAATTCTGGAAAAATAGTACTTACTGAAACCGACCGCGTTTGCAATATCATCCAGGTTGATGTCTTCCCGGTAATTCTTTTCAATGTATTCAAACGTCTTGTTGATTTTTTCCAGACCCAGAACCTTGCGTTGGCCGTTTGCAAGTGTGTCGGTACGCATTTGAATCGGCATGCTCTTGCAGAACAGCACCAGAATATCAATAATCCTTGCAATATAATACAGCTGGCTGATGGACCCGTTGGTTTCATATTCTTTCAGGATTTTATCAATTTCCGTCTTAATCGCCTGATAAAGCTCCGTTTCATCCGGCTGAACCCGCCTAACATGGCTCAGCATTCCGCGGATATCTTGCATAAAACCATAGGAGCAGCCCAGGCTTGTTGTTTCAAAGTTCAGAAAAATTCTGGTTCCCGTCGGCGTTTCACTTTTAAATTCATGAATGTCACCGCTTGGGATGAAAAGAATATCCTTTTCCTGTAGGACAATTTTTTTGGAATTTACGAATAAGGTGAATTCATTTTTTACAATATACAGAATTTCAACGGCATTATGCCAATGCGGCGGATACTGAAAGTCAATGTCATTATTAATAATAATCCGGAAGGGAAAACTGTTTTCAAAGAGTTCCTTTTCATGGATCCCATCAATTTTCATTCTCGTGCCTCTTTTTATGTATATATTACAATTTTAATATAACATATCCATTGATTCTTGTAAATAGAATGCCTTATGCAGGAATAAACCTTCAAGTATGTAAAATTTCACCGAACTTTGCTGGACGTAATCTTCCTGTAAGCCGCTTCCCTACATGCTTATATAGAAAAATATCTCAAAGGCGGCAAGCCTTACGCTGCTGTCTTTGAGATATCTCTTTCTTTTCCTCCGCGGCAGAATTACGGATAGATGTGCCGTCCCTTTTCGTCGGGGATGCCCGTTCTGCGGAAGAAATACGTATTGACAACGTCCCGCCATTCCACCGCATTCTTCATTTGCAGTTCAAATCGGCGCTGTACCTCCTCAAAAATGGTTTCATCCACAAGGCCTCGCAGAGAATCCCAGGTTTTCTGAAGCTCTGCAGCTTCCTCCACGCCCTGGAAGTGGCTGTTGTAAATGTGTTGAAGCAGGGTCAGCCCCGATTTCAAAACATAGTTGTAGGGAACATGGTGGAAAAACAGGAGCAGGTTTTCGGGACAGGTTTCCATGTGCTCGTACATTTCCGCATTTCTGCCTTTATACTGCCCCGCGTAACCGGTTCCGGTCGCCACCGTGCGGTCCACACCGATTCCCTTCCAGTCCGCATAGTGGTATGTGCCCCACCGGGAATATTCGTAGCCATCCACACTCGGGCCATAGTGAATCCCCGGGTTTACAAACCACCCGATGCCAAGCGGGCAGGTATACTTTTCATAAATTTCTCTGGAACGGAGCAGCATGTCCGTGATTTTTTCCACTACCACCGCTTCGCCGCCAAACGTTAGTCTTACCCATTCCTCTGCAATTTCCCGACTTGTAAGGGAGGGGTTGCGCGCCAGCCTGCCAAACCCGAACAGATTTGCCTGCGCCAACGGGTTGCCGGTCCAGGCCGGGCTGTCCCCAATGTTGGACACGCCCGCCACACCGCCGGTTTGTGTATGGAACAGCTTCCCGCTGACAATCTCCCGTACAAAAGAGCCTTTGCCCTTCGCGTCGGTATCAAAGTCCAATGCTTCCTTCCACAGGGGCACCAGGAAGCAAAGGTCAATCTGGTGGCCGGTATATTCCTGCGCAATTTGGAACTCGATGATCTGGTTCGTTTTTTCCATCGCGCCAAACAACGGAGTAACCGGTTCGCGAATCTGAAAGTCCATCGGCCCGTTTTTAATTTGGAGAATAACATTGTCCCGGAACTTTCCGTCCAGCGGAACAAAGTTGTCGTACGCGGCTCTTGCGCGGTCCAGCTTGCGGTCGCGCCAGTCGGTGTGGCAGTTGTAAACAAAGCAGCGCCACACAACCAATCCCCCATGCGGCTGAAGTGCGTCGGCAAGCATATTGGCCCCCTGCGCATGGTCCCGTCCGTACGTGTATGGCCCCGGCCGCGATTCGGAGTCCGCTTTCACCAGAAAGCCGCCGAAATCCGGAATGTGGGCGTAAATCCGATCAGCCGTTTCTTTCCACCAGTTTTGCACGCCGCTGTCCAGCGGGTCAGCGGTTTCCAGCCCGCCAAGCGCAATCGGCGACGCGAAATTGATGCTTAAAAGCAACCGGATTCCGTAATCCGAAAAAACCGATGCAATTGACGCGATTTCCGGCAGGTAAACATCCGAAATAAATTTCGTTTCTTCCTCAAAAACATTCACATTGTTGATGGAAATATAATTGATTCCCACCGAGGAAAGAAGCCGCGCATAATCGCGGATTCGCTCAAGATTCTTTGTGATTTTTCCGTGTTCATAGAAGATGGAATTTCCGGAATAGCCGCGTTCGATTTCTCCGGACAGATTGTCCCACTGCTCCATAATACGAAGCCGGTTGCAGGTTGTTTCCTGCGTTTCAATTTCCCCAATGGTTTTCCCGGAGCCGATGAGGAACAGGAACCGGAACACACCGTAAAGCACCTCCGCCTCATCGGTGCCCGAAATCACAATTTTATCCTGCCCGTTTTCCTGCACCGCGCGGATGCAAAATCCGGAGGCTGCTGCCGCGGTTCCCGGTGTAACACACAGCTGAATGTACGGCTGACGGTCGTCCTCCCGAATCACAGCCGGCGTAAGACCGAAAATACCCTCCATCGCCCTGCACAGCTCCTGGGCCGCCGTATTCAGCACCCGGGATGGTTCTGCAACCCGAACCGCACGACCGTATTTTTCAAAGCACGGGTCCGCAGCCTTTCGATACTGCTTATAATTCAGCCAGCAAGGATACGCCGGGTGCTGGGTAATCCCGTTTCTTTCTTTCATTTGTCATCATCCTCCTGCATTCCATCGAACACGCGCAATCAGCGGAAACGAAAGGAGTCTAAGGCTATCTGGATGCATATTGCAGACATGGTCTTCAGACAGCCTTAGACTATTCCCTTAAGTTAATATAATGATTTTACGCAAGCCAATTTCAAAAGTAATCTACTTTTCGTCATAAACAGTACCAATTCCGCAACTGGATTATTTATTCTTCTGCTCCTGATAGGCGGCATTAGCCGTTTCAAGGTATTTCGTAGCACCCTTGCTGTCGAAGGTCTTTACATAGCTGTCCCAGTCCTTGTCAAGATCCGCTTGACCAAGAATGAACTTGTAGGACATCTGGTTCATGTAGTCCTTCAGCGTGGATTCCAGCATATTCTGGGATTCCTTGGTATCCTCGTCATATGCAATCTTCGGTGCATTGGGGAGCAGCGTGCAGGTCTTGCTTACGTTTTCCGAAAACTTCTTGTCTTCGTCCGCCATATAGGAATAAGCAAGCGTATTCGGGCCGCCATAAGAAAGGATGAATACACCGCTGGCGAAGCCCAGATCCTTACGGAAGTCTTTGGCGTTCTTAGCATCCGGATTCAGGCCGTAATCCGGCAGAGTGTAGCTGTCGTTCAGCTTGTAGTTGTTGCCATCCTTTGTAAAGTGAGTGCCTTCCACACCCCACTTGCAGAATTCCTGACCCTCATAGCTGTAATACAGCCAGTCAACAAACTTCAGCAGAGTCTTAAAGTTTTTGTCTTCCTTCGCTTTCTGGGTAATCAGAATGCCATTTTCCAGACGATTGCCGCTAATATTTTTACCGGCCGGTCCGGAAAGAATGTTCAGCTTTTCAACTTCAAAGTTGCCCTCGCCAAGGTTGGCCGCCATCTTCTTGCGGTAGTCCTTCAACTGCTGGGCATTGCAGCTAATAACAAAGGACTTTCCGGTTACAAATTTGTTGATTGCCTGGTCAGATGTCTGGGTAGCGCTTTCCTTGTCCATCAGGCCTTCCTTAACCAGCTTGTTAAAATACGCCAGCTCCGTCTTATACTCCTGCATGGTGGGGTAGAAATCAAAGTTGTCCTTGTCCTTGTTGTAGTACAGCGGAGAACCGGACCAGTCGGCATCCGTTCCTTTCAGGCCGGTCGGTGTCTTTACGAATGCAGGGCCCGCAATCTGCATGGTAGCGCCAAACTGCCAGCGGTCGGAGAACGGAGTAACGTCGGGATACAATGTTTTCAGCTGTTTCAGCATGCTTTCGAACTCATCCCAGGTCTCCGGCATCTTAATGTTATTTTTCTTGAGGATATCCGTTCTGACGCAGAGAGAATAGTCCTGCACAAAGGATTCATGCAGTTCCGGAAGCACGTAGTACTTGCCGTCTGCCTGCATAATGGTCTTCAGGTCATCCGCAAGGTTCCATTCCTTGACTTCCTTCGAATAGTTCGGCATTTCATTCACATAATCGCTGATCGGCAGAATTTGACCGGAGGTAACGTACTGATCCTCCGAACCAGGATAGGTCTTTGGAATAATTTCCGGTGCCTGGCCGGAAGCAATCAGAACGCTTCTCTTGCTGTTGTAGTCGCTCATTGGAACGATGGTCAGGTCTAATTTTACATTCGTTTTTTCCTGGAGTATTTTGAAGAACTCCCAGCTATCCTTATAAGGATACGCCGAGTTGTCGCTGAACAGCATGGAAAAGGTTACGGGTTCTTTGGAATAAAAGAAGCCGTCTTTGGTCGTAATATTGCTGTCCTCACTGGTGGTTGCCTCAGACGCGGCCGGGGCATTGCCTGTGTCGCTCTTACTGCAGCCAGCTGTAACACTTGCCGCGGTGGCGATCGCAAGAATCATCGCAATTACTTTGGATAACTTTTTTCTCATTTCGTAATCCTCCCACGAATGATTTATATGAAAAATAGCGCGCCCAAAATGAATTATCCCTTTACCGAGCCAATCATAACACCCTGTACGAAATACTTCTGAAGAAACGGATAGACACACAGAATCGGAACGGAGGTCAGAACAATGGTCACATATTTAATGTTGACCGAAACGGTTCCAAGCGAATCCGCGTCCGCCCCTGTGGCCGACATCGCGCCGGCAATCAAGTTCCTCAGATAAATGGTTACGGGGAGCAGTTCGGTATGATCCAGATAAAGGAATGCGGAGAACCAGCTGTTCCACATGCCTACCGCGTAGAACAGAACCATGGTAGCAATAATCGGCTTGGAAAGCGGAATAATAATCCGCATTAAAATGCCGTAGGTGTTCATCCCGTCAATGGAGGCCGCTTCCTCCAGTTCTTTCGGGATTCCTTCAAAAAAGGTGCGCATGACAATCAAATTAAACGTGCTGATTGCACCGGGGACAACGATAGCCCAGACGGTATTGCGCATATGCAATCCATTCACAATCATGTAGTTCGGAATAATGCCGCCGTTGAAGAACATGGTGAACACGACAAACGCGGTCAAAAACTTTTTACCCATCAGGCGCGGAACGGAAAGTGCATAGGCAAACATCGTGGTCATCACTAAGCTGATGATGGTACCCAACACGGTGTAAATCACTGTATTTTTATAGTCGTTCCAAAAGTCCATGTCGCCCATAATGGTTTTGTATGTATCTACATTAAACCCCTTCGGAATAATACTTACCGTATTCTGCGTCAGGTTTTTCAGGTCGCTGAAGGATTTTGCAAGTATGTTGAGCACGGGAAACAGCGTAATCACAATCACCAACAGCATGATAAACACATTGATGACGCGAAACGTTTTGTAGCCCTTCGATTTTATGATCATGGTGGTTCCTCCTTATCTGATTTTTACCACAGGCTGGTTTCTGCAAACTTTTTCGTCAGTTTGTTGGAACCAATAACGAGCGCCAAACCGATCACTGATTCAAACAGCCCGATTGCCGTCGCATAGCTGAAGCTGTTGGTCGTAAATGCGATTCGGTACAGATAGGTGGAAATTACGTCGGACGTATCATAAATAGCTGGGTTATACAGCAGCAGGACTTTTTCAAAGCCCACGTTCAGCAGGTTGCCCAGGTTCAGGATGAACAGGATAGCGACTGTCGGCATGATGCCGGGAATGGTAACGTGAAGTGTCTGCTTCCATCTTCCGGCGCCGTCAATTTCCGCAGCCTCATACAGCTCGGTGTTGATGTTGGTCAGCGCGGCAAGGTACAGGATGGCGCCCCAGCCCATTTCCTGCCAGATGCCCGAAATGACATAAATCGGTACAAAATAGGAGGAAATCTGCATAAACTGAATCGTATGCCCGGTCAGCTGCTTCAAAACCTGATTTACAAATCCAACGGACGGGGACAGGAAGTCAATGATCATGCCCGCGACCACAACGATGGAGAGGAAATGCGGCAGATACGAAATCGTTTGAATGGTTCTTTTGAAAAAGACATTTTTAACTTCATTCAGCAGTAGTGCAAAAATAATCGGAATCGGAAAGCTGAAAACCAAGGACGACACGCTGATGACCAGCGTATTGCGGAACACGTTCCAAAAAGCCGGATCCGTAACAAACATTTTGAAGTATTTCAGCCCTACCCATTTGGTTCCAAGCCAGGGGCCGCCCGGCACATATTTGCGGAACGCAATCACGTTTCCGATCATCGGTCCGTACTTGAAAATCACGTAGTAAAGGACCGGAAGAATCAATAAGCTGTAAAGCTGCCAATCTTTAGCGATTCGCTTTACGTTTCTGGTAAAGCTCTTCTTTTGCATACACATTTCCTCCATATCATTTTATTTGCAGAATGTCATCTACCGGGACCGTGGAACAATCAATCTATGGAACGATGAAATCCTTTTGATAGTGATCCCATCCGAATCAATCTCGCGGCAGCTGTTTTGTACGCAATGCATAAAACAATCCTTTTCATTTTGGTCATGTTATGTAATATCACCAACATAACTAATTATACTTTTTATCCCTTTGATTTCAATATTTTTTGGATAACAGCGCAACAATTGAGTATAACGCAGCAAGATTTGATTACCGTCTTTACTTGATAAATATACAAAAGAGTTTGGCTAGAAACCGAAGTATTATTTAATATGCTTATCAATCAAGACGCAGGACAGGACTAAAAAATGGCTTGGCAGCTTTGTTTTCCAGAATTCAAACGGTTTCGGGCAGAAAAACAGCAGAGCATATTACGGGACGAAACAGGACAAGCTTGCCAAGCCCAGCCCTCCGTTTTATTCCTCAAATATGCTCTGTTTTATATCTTTTCGTTCTTCTTCCGCCGGGTTCGACCGGTGGAGCGGCTTTGCCGCATAAATTCTAGGGAAAAACCACAAATGGAGGGGTTATTTACCTCCCGCAGCTTGAATGTGCACGCTGGCGGCGGGCAATCCGTCGGCCATGGCGGTAAGCACAATTTCACCGGAAGCGGCATCTGCACGCACAACCGCCAGCGCCCGGCCTTCGTACGCCTTTCTTTGGTTTCCGACGTACATTTCCTCCGACACTGGATTGCTGTTTGCCACGGCAATCAGCGTGCCGGCACCGCAGGCCGAAAAGAAAAGGTCATTTTCCGCGTGGAATACCACATTGCCGTCCCGGTCCACAAGTTCCGCCGTAATATAGCACAGGTCGCCCACCCCGTTTCCCAGCACAGTCCGGTCCGGCGTCAGGCGGATTTGCGCCGGTTCCTTCGGGGTGCGGAGCACCGTTTTCGACGTTTCCCACCCGTTTTCATCATAACCAACCGTGGCAAGCTCGCCTGGTTCATATTCCGTTTCAAAAAAGGCTTTATATTTGTTTTCCTTCCCCGCCGGTTTCCGGCCCAGGGATTTTCCGTTCAGCAGAAGTTCGACCTCGTGGTCGGTGCAATAGATTTCCAGCTGAACCGGTTTGCCCTCAAAACCCGGCCAATCCCATGATGACACCACATCCGGCCAGCTCCACGGAGTAAGCCCGGCCGTCTGCCCATAATACTGCGGTTTGTAAACTGCAATGTACGGCGCCTTCGAGATGCCCCAGACACAGTCGCGATAATAAGACTGCGGGCGCTTGTTTCCGCAAAGGTCAAAGTCGCCGCAGAATGCCATATGCCACGGGTAATCGCCCAGAAAGCCCTTTTTCTCGCCATACCAGACGCGCCCAAGCCCGGCTTCGCCCAGATAATCCATACTCGTCCATACAAAATCGCCGATTACATGTGGGTTGTTTGTGACCTGTTCCCAATACTCAAACGCCTGAGCGGGATAGGTTTCGGTCCCACAGATGACGCGGCTGGGGTACTTTTTGCCGTCGTATTCATAGCGGTGACGCAGATAATTGTAACCCACAACATCCAGCGGCTCTGTAAACTTTTCCGTCAGCGGCCCCCATTGGTCCCCCAGCTCCGCAAGGCTCTGCTCATCCACCTTATCGTTGATGCTGGGAATCGTACACAAAGCATTTGTCACTGCCCGTGTGGGGTCTAGGGAACGGACATAGTCGGCCAGCTCCCGCGCTAGTGCGTATCCGTTGGAACGGCCGTCCCGTTCCAGAATCTCGTTTCCGGTTGACCACATGACCACGCAGGGGTGGTTGCGGTCCCGCAGAATCATGGCCCGCATGTCGCTCTTCCACAGCAGGTCGAAATACACGCCGTAATCGTTGGGATTTTTGGGTTCATGCCAGCAGTCAAACGCTTCGTCAATTACCAGAATGCCCAAACGGTCGCAGGCATCCAAAAATGCGGGCGAAGGTGGGTTATGTGCACAGCGAATCGCGTTGAACCCGTTCTTTTTATGGAGCTCCACTTTCCGCTCTTCCGCGCGGTCATAGGCAGCCGAACCCAGCGGACCGCAGTCATGGTGGACGCAGCCGCCTTTCAGCTTAATTTCCCTTCCGTTTAGTCGGAAACCCTGTTTTGCATCAAAAGAAAGCGAGCGGATGCCGACCGGCGTCTTTTGTTCCTGAATTACTGTCCCGTTCCGCAGGACTTCACTAATCAGCGTATATAGATATGGGTCTTCCACCGACCAAAGGCGTGCAGGAATCACATTTAGCGTTTGTGTTACTTCCATGTTATCCCCGGCGGAAATCCGGAGTTCGTTCTCCGCGGCAGCAACCTCCGCTCCGTTTTGATCCACCAGCCGCGAACGGAGCGTTACCGTCTCCCCGCCATGGCGATGGTTTTCGAGCGTTGTCCTTACCTGCACCACAGACCGTTCCGTGGAAACCGCCGGTGTTGTGACAGAAACGCCCCATGAGGCAATATGCAGCGGATCACGCACTTCCAGCCAAACATGACGGTAGATGCCGGAGCCGCTGTACCACCTGGAATTTGGAACGGCATCGTTGTTGACGTTTACGCTGATAAAATTCGCTTCGCCATAGCGGACATACGGCGTAATATCGCAGAAAAAGCTGGTGTAGCCGTAAATATGCCGCATGATAAGCTGCCCGTTTACGCGGATTTCCGCGTTCATATACACGCCCTCAAATTCCAGGAGGATTTCCTGGCCCCACCACTCTTCCGGAATTTGCAGTTCTTTTTTATAGCAGCCCAGCCCTCCCGGAAAAAAAGCGTTGGACGCGCCAGTTTTGGCGTTTGGGTCGCGCTTCTGCAAAAGGCTGAAATCATGTGGTAGATGAACGGTTACCCCCGAGCTGTTCACCCCCCAGAAGGGAGATTCTCCTCCGGGATAAAACTTCCAGTTGGCATCGATTTTCTTTCGCATTTCAACTCATCCCCATAGTATTATTGTCCGGTGCGAAACGGCGCTGCGGGCAATCCCTCCCGATTGTAAAAATTAATATTTTGCGGACTGTCGCTCCATGCATACCGCACGGCAACCGGTTCCGTGACCGGTTGCGCGGACACAACCACCCGATTGTTTTCAATGTGGGCCTCGGCGGGATAAAAAATCCCGTCTTTACCGGCAATTTCGAAGTTGCGGAGCGGTTCGCCGTCTTTGGACACCAGTCCGGAGCCCGTATTGGAAAAGCTCAGCATAGCCTTGTTCCCCTGGACTTCCATTTTTTCAAAGATCGGCCCTGCCGCCGTAATTTGTTCTTCGCCATACGCGACTTTCCGCGCGGCAAGCGCCAGCCGCTTGCCGACGTCCCGCTTATTCAGCGGATGCAGGTCGTTCCATTCACCAACGTCAATGGCCACAGCCATCGCCGTATGCGGAAGCCGCAGTGCCTGCTGCTGAGCTTCCCGCAGCGGCGCCCATTGGTTCACTGCCAGCATGTTTTCGCGTTCTAAGTAATTCGGCAGTTGGACATAAAGGAACGGCAGGTCCTGCCGGTTCAGCTTCTTGCGCCATTCCAGAATCATGCGGGTAAAAAGGTCCGCGTATTGTTCCGGCCACGGCGTATTGGATTCTCCTTGATACCAGATGACGCCTTTTACCGTATAATCGGCGACCGGCGAAAGCATTCCGTTGAACAGCCCGAGCGGAATTTGGTGCAAAAAGGTTTTGTCGGGAAGCTCCTCCATAATCGTGCCGACCCGGTACTTCCACGGGCCGGACAGATCCACCGTTTGATCCGAAAAAATCAGCTCATACGGCTTTTCGGTAATGAACCCGCCCTTGCCGCGGTTGCTGATTACCCGGACGGCAATTGTATTGCGCCCCTCCTTCAGCAGACCGGCGGGGACATCGTACTTCCGCGGGGGATACTGGTAGGCAGTCGTCCCCACCAGAACGCCGTTGATATAGACATAGTCTGCGTCCACAATGCGGCCCATAAAAATTCTTGCCGGTCGTCCCGCCAGGGAAGCGGGCAGGTCCACCTCCCGGCGGAACCAGAACGAACCGTTCACTGCGCCAAGGCCATGCTCCGCCCAATACGACGGAATGGGCATTTGCGGCCAATCGGAGTCATCGCAATCTTCGTCATACCACGGCAGCTGCCCGCTTTGCAGCCCTTGGTCGTTCCGGTCGAGCCGTTCATACCATTCCTTTTCCCGGTCTGCTTCCCGCTGAATGAGCGAATCAACATACTCGCTGTCACTAAAACGTTCGACTGTCTGGATTTTATCCGGATACCCCTGCAGGGATTCCCGGTTCATCCACGCTTCCACATGGGAGCCGCCGATTGCCATTTTAATGAGTCCGATCGGCACAGAATAAGTCCGATACAGTTCCTCGGCAAAGAAGTATCCCGCTGCCGTAAAATTCAGTATGGTGTCCTTGTTTACAGGTTCCCACGCGCCTCCCTCGGGGTTTTCCCGCGGCGTGCAAAAATCATATTGCTCCGGCACGGTAAACTGCCGGATAAAAGGGTTTTCCGCATGGGCAACCACGTCCGGATACTTGTCTTTCACGCGCTCCATCGGCAGCTGCATATTGGACTGCCCGGAGCAGATCCACACGTCGCCGATGAGAATATCATGCACGACAATTTTTTCCCGGCCCTCAATCTCCATTTCGTACGGCCCGCCCGCGGAGTGCTTCTCCAAAGTAACAGTCCATTTTCCGGCTGCATCTGCGGCGGTCTGGTAACTGCGGTTTAAAAAGCGAACCCGGATTTTTTCGTGCGGTTCGCTCCATCCCCATACTCTGGCTTCCGCGTTCCGCTGTAAAACCATGCCGTCGCTGACCATGGCGTGAAGTGTCAGCGGCTTGTAAATCCCCTCGTTTTGTACCATTTTATTTCTCCCCATTCCATCATACCGATCCATTTCTGGGGCTGCATTTGGAGCCGGCGGCGCTGGGTCTGTAAAAATTCCGTGAATAGCACGGGGCCTTACCACCTATCACCGACTCTGCAAAATACACCCATTATATTTTAAGGCTATTATAGCAAAATGGCACAGCAAAACAATGTGTTTTTCCTATCACGGCAATTATTGATCAATTTAACGCAATCAATAAGAAATCGGTAGTGCTTCGCGCAAACAGAGGAATATTGGGCGGGAAATGGCGCGGACAGATCAAAAAAGTACGAACACGGAAATAAAAATCAGGATCATCATGCATTTACCAGTGTTAAAATATGCCGCACCGCCTCCGCAAAGCCGTCTGCGCCTTTTTGCCTGGTCACGTAGGTCGGCAGGTGGCGCAGCTGCCCGATAAACGGAAGAATGTTCGCCACCGCACAGCTGTTGGGAAACGCTTCAAACATCGGCTCGTCGTTTGGAGAATCGCCGAAAAAGATACAGCGTTCTTTCATATTCTCCTCCCGCAGTACGCTTTGAAAAAACAACTTCGCCATGGCGCGCTTATTATAATCCCCGAACCATGTATTCACGTGGATGGAGCTGATTTTCGCCTGCGCACCCAGTGAAACGCAGATTTGACGGATTTTTTCAGCGGCTTCCAGCCCAAGTTTCGGTTCGTCCTCATTAAAATCTATGGCTAGATCGTAAATGCGTGCAAACTGATCGCGCGCCACGCGGCACCCGGGCACACCGGCTAGGCAGGCCTGCCGGACTGCCTCCAGCTTCGCGCGGACTTCCGGCCCTGCAACGGACGGGTGAACGAGCGTCCGGATTTTTGAGCCTTCCCAATAATAAACAAACGCTCCGTTTTCCCCGATGACCGCCCGCACCGGCCACTCCCGGATAATCAGGTCACACCATCCGGCGGGCCTGCCCGTCACCGGAATCACTTCGAATCCGCTTTTGTGCAGATCCCACAGCGCCGCATACGATTCTTTGGTCAGCTTCCCGTTCGTCGTAATTGTATCGTCAATATCGCAAAGCACGTATTTCAGTTTGGCTGCCCCGGCAGCATCCAGCTCTTCCATTGGTTTCATTGTTTTCCCCTCCCCTGCTCTCGCAAAATCCTAAGCGGTTTGTCTGCTCGTTATTATAAGCAGATCGGGTTCTTCTGTCAAACGCTGTGCTGGGAATTTCTTCTTGATGTAGCCTCCCTGTCTGTTATAATAGGGAACGGGAGATGGTTCAAATTGGAACTGAAAAATAAGAAGATTAACTTTTTAGGCGACAGCATTACAGAGGGCGTGGGCGTTTCCTGTGAAGAACACATCTATTTAAATATTCTGAAAAAGGAAGCCGGGCTTGCCGAAGCGCGGAATTACGGCATCAGCGGAACCAGAATCGCGGCTCAGCTTCACCCGGAACACCCGGACTGGGATCAGGATTTCATTTCACGGGTGGAAACGATGGAAGATGACGCGGATGCGGTTGTGGTATTCGGCGGGACCAACGATTACGGCCACGGTGATGCACCCTTGGGCGATTTTTCCGACCGTACGCCCTATACCTTTTACGGCGCCTGCCATGTGTTGCTGGAAAAACTGATTCAGAAATACCCGTCCGGCACCATTGTGGTCATGACGCCCCTGCACCGGCTTGGGGAGGAAGACCCAAAAGGCGACGGCAGCAAAGCCGTCGGCACGGCGCCCCTTTCCGTTTATGTCGGCATTCTAAAAGAGGTCGCACAGTATTACGCCGTTCCGGTGCTGGATTTGTACGCCGTCAGCGGGATTCAGCCCTGCGTGCCCGTTTTGCAGGAACGCTTCTGCCCGGACGGGTTGCATCCTAACGACGAGGGACACAAGCGGATTGCCGCGCGGCTGAAAGGCTTTTTGCAGACGCTTTGAAGGATGCCACTGCAGTATAGCAAAATAACCGGCATTTTCATGCCGGTTATTTTATTTCCTATTGATAATTATAAAATGCATGATAAGATAGGATAAACGTTATTGTGTAATCATCCTTCTTCTCAAAATTCAGTGCAAGGAGAAATCACCATGCCTTTGAAAAAGCCAAAACTAAAAATCTTCCTGCTGGTATTTCCGCCGTCTGCATTGGGTTGAATCTGCTGATTTCTTACCTGTTTCCCCTTTCACGGCTTCTGCTGATCGTCCTTGTGCGGTCACAGCAGTCTGCCTTGTGATGTTTCTCATCGCCAACCGGCATACGCTGAAAAATCGGCGTGGAACAAACACAAACAATCTTATGCGAAACTGGAAACTCTGCAAGTTTGCGTGCCAATCTCTACCGGAAATAGCGGCCCTGTCAATTCAAACGGAGTAGTAACAAGAGAGTCCTTCAAATGGTTTTAAAAATCCCGTGTGTATGTCTGCTGTTTTTTCAGTGGTGACCCATTCCATTGCTTTGCCAGCCGGCAAAACAATGTTTTTGCCCTCTTTTGTTCTGTTTAATACGGTTAGAACTTTTTCATGACCATACTCCCGCTTCAGATAGAACACCCCGTCGTTGGCCCACATTTGTATGGTACCATATTGAAGTGGTTTACACTTTTTTCGAAAAGCGATGACTCGCTTATAAAAGGCAAGCAGCTCTTTGTCCCAATGGCTTTCCTCCCAGTCAAAGGTACGCCTGCTGTCCGGGTCACCATTGCCTTCCATACCGATTTCCGTTCCATAATAGGTGCAGGGTATGCCCACATAGCTGAACAAAAACAGAATGGCCAGCATCAGTTTCTTTATATCCCCTTGGCACCATGTTAGGAAGCGCATGGTATCATGGCTATCCAAAAGATTCAGCATGGAGAAATTGGCCTGGTCTGAGTTCCTCATTAGGTAGGCATACAGATCCTCTGCAAATTCTTCCGCACTGATTTCCTGTGATGCAAAAAACTGAATACACGATTTCGTTACCGGGTAGTTCATCACGCCATCGAATTGATCGCCCATCAGCCACGGGTAGGAGTTGTGCCAATTTTCTCCAATAATGACAGCTTCCGGGTTAATATCCTTAACCAGTTTGCGGAAGTCCCGCCAGAACTGGTGGTCAATTTCATCGGAAACATCAAGGCGCCAGCCATCAATTCCTGTTTCTTTCATCCAGTAGGCGACCGTATCAAAAAGATATTGTTTTAACTGTGGATTGGATGTGTTGAGCTTCGGCATATTTGGACTCGTCCCAAAGCACCGGTATTTCGGTTTGTGGCCATTTTCAGGAAACTCTAAGAAATGGAACCAGTCTGCATATTGGGACCGGGCGCCGTTTTTCAAAACGTCCTGAAACGGGGCGAAAAAGTAACCGCTGTGATTGAATACTCCATCCAGAATAATCCGTATTCCTTTTTTATGCGCCTGCTTTACCAGCTGGCACAGCAGGTCTTTCTCCCCGAAGGAAGGGTCAATCTTGCGGTAATCGGTTGTGTCGTATTTATGGTTGCTGGGCGATTCAAAGATTGGAGTAAGATATAATCCATTGATTCCAAGCTCTTTTAAATAATCAAGCTTTTTAAGGATGCCTTGTAAATCGCCGCCGGAAAAGCTTTTGGGCTTGGGAAGTTCCTTCCACGGGGAGACATTCTGGGGGTCATTGCTGCGGTCGCCATTACAAAAGCGTTCCACAAAAATCTGATAAAAGACCGCTTCGTGGACCCACTGAGGAATGGTATGAACGTCAATCGGATTAATGAACGGATACTGGAAATAATGAAAATAAGCATATTCATCATCGAATGCTTTGGTTACCCCGGATTCGGAATAAACATGAGTGGTTTTTCCATCTGATATGAGAAAATAATAGCCCAGCCGCGGATCATTTGTTACATAGTTATACTGGTAATAATCAAAGTAGCGGTCGGTGGCGACCTTTTTCATTTGGAACTTTTGCTTTTCCATCCATGCATGTTTTTTTGCGATGACCAGTACTGCGGATTTGCAGTCATCTTTTGCTGTACGTAACCGGATATGTAATTCATGAGTATTATAAGCAAACGCATAGTTACTTTTGGGGTTATGATAAAGTGCTTGTAAGTTCAAGATGATCCTCCTGATTGTGTCTTAAAAATCCACGAAGAAAACAGTCTTTTGAAAAAGCCTTAAGATTCAGTCTGTACCAAACTGTCCCATTCTGATACCGCTTTTTTCTGTGCATTTTCAGGCGTTAATTTTCCATCGAATACTTCCGGCCCAATTTCACCGATGATCGACCAAAAATAAGAAATCCTCTTTGCGCTTGGCATAGGAACCGATTTTTCAAATGCCTTTAAAATAGCGCCGGAAATCGGGTCGGTTGAAAGCCCGCTGACCTTGGAAATATCGTTTCTGGCCGTAATCTTTGATGCTTTGGAGTAAAGGAGCTCCGCGCTTTCAATGGAAACGAGGTATTGCGCAAAAAGCTGTGCCGCTTTGGGGTATTTCGTATAGGACGCTACATGGGCATTTTGAATGTAGGAAAACACCTTCATCTGTTTTCCATCATAGGTTGGAACCGGAATAACTCCAAAATCGACGTTAGCATTTTGATAAGTTTTCACATCCCAAGGGCCGCTCATGATATAACCTGTTTTGCCATCGGTAAATTGCTTGTTAAGAAAATCCGTGTTGTTGGAATCGATTGCTTTCATTGGCATTAGGTCGTGGAATTTTTGAACGACCTGCAGCCCTTTTAAAAATTCTGGAGTATCGAAGTTAGGTTTACTTTCATCCGTACCATCGGCGCCGAATAAATTATATCCGTAGGTACTCAGCATGGGGTAAAGGGATGCCCCTTCGTTTGCGTTAAATAAGAACCAGAATTTATTCTGTTTAATATCATTGTAAGTTTCTGCTTCCTTAAAGATCTGTTCAAATGTTGTAGCTGGGGTTTTTACCAGCTTTTTATTGTAAAATAGGACCGAAGTTTCGACTGAGACAGGTGCGCCATAAGTTTTGCCGTCCTTTGTCACGGTTTGCAATGCTACAGGACTGACATCATTTTTCATGTCCTGTACAATGCTGTTGTCGAAAGGAAGGAGTATTCCCTGTACAATAGCCTGATAGGACTGGTCGTGTGCCAGCATAAACACATCCACACCTGTTTTTGCCACCGCTTCCAGCTTTGCTTTTTTTAGATTGTCCATCGTTCCTTTTTGTACGGTTACCGAGACCCCATACTTTTCTTTAAACTTTTCGGCAACCGCTTTGCCCCACGCCAAATCACTGTCGTTGCCGCCCGTACGAAACATTAATGTTGCGCCCTTTTCCGGAGTCAGTGCCTCCGCACTTGCTGAACCGGCGTTTTCCGATACCGCTGATTTCGTGGTGTCCACCGGTATATTGGATTTACAGGCGGTCAAAGGGGATGCGAGCGAAAGACACAAAGTGAATGCCAAAATTTTTTTTAACTGCATACTTGTTCTCCTTTCATTGCGTGCATGGCACAGAATATATAAATTTTAAAAAATGGATTGTTCCATCACGTAAGAAACCAATCCACCACTCAACCCTTATTTGCACCGGCAGCAACGCCCTGAACCAGGTATTTCTGAAACACGATAAATAAAATGGTGATTGGAATCGCAATCAGAATAGACCCTGCTGCAAACATGGTGAATTTATCATTTTCCTTTCCGGCGATCATATTATAAAGACCAATGGCAACGGTTGTGTTGTCGTTATCCGTTGACAAAAGCATGCTGGGCATAATGAAATCCATCCACGGAAACATGAACTGGGACACTGCGCAATAAGTTATAATTGGTTTGGACATTGGCAAAATGATTTTGAAAAAGGTTGAAAAATAGGAACAGCCATCAATATAGGCCGCCTCATCAATCTCTTTTGAAATGCCGTCCAAATAACCTTTGACCAGCCAGACATTATACGGGATTGCGCCCGCTGCATAAATAATGACCAGTGCAAGCGGATGATTTAGCAGACCCATCGTCAAATACAGAGTATAGAGCGCGGTCATGGATAAAAAGTTTGGGAACATAGAAAGAAGCAGTAACCCAATCAAGCCTAATCTTCTGCCCTTAAAACGAAAACGTGAAACGACCCATGCGGTTATCATAATAAGAACAACGGAAACCACCGCAGTAAAGGTCGCAATCAAGAAAGAATTTTTAAACCAGACCAAGTAATTGGTTTCTTGAAAAAGCCTGATGTAATTGTAGAGAGTAAGTTTTTTGGGGATTAGTGATGAGGAAGCCAGACTGTCCCCGGGATTAAACGATGACAGAATAATCCAAACAATTGGAATTAAAACAAAAAGCGATACAACAATTAATTCGAAATGCACCAAAAAGGAGCTTATTCTTTCTTTCATGTATTTACATCTCCTTAATTGCGGTGGTATTCTTCAAATTCCAATATGATGCCACACCGACTAAAATGAAAATTAGGATATTTAAAACAGCCGCCATATTGTACATGTTTTGATCCAGAGTCAATTTGTAAATCCATGAAATCAAAATATCGGTGTCACCCGCGAATTGCAGCGCGGAATTATTGGGTCCGCCATTGGTAAGAAAGTAGATGAATCCGAATCCGTTGAAATTGCCAACAAAATTCATCACCACCAAAGGTGCAGTCGCTTTCATCAAGAGTGGCAGCTTAATCCGCCGAAAAACCTGAAATTTATTAGCCCCGTCAATTTCGGCCGCCTCATAAAGTGTTACATCTTGATTAGCTAAAACGCCGAGCAGCATAACCATAAACATCGGAAATCCGATCCACAGATTCACTGCAACAATCGTAATTTTCGCGGTGAAAGCATCGGACAAAAACGGTATTCTGCTATGAATAAGTCCACAGTCCAGTAAGAATTGGTTCAAAGGGCTGAACTGCCCGTTAAATAAATTTCGGAACATTAAAAGCGAAATCATTCCCGGAATCGCCCATGGCAGTATGTAAATGGAGCGAAAAAGCGATTTGTGCTTAACATATTTGCTGTTGATGAGCAGCGCCTGAAAAAGGCCCAGAAAATAAGTGGAAAAAGTGGCAAGAAAAGCCCATATAACGGTCCAAACCAAAACGATAACGAAGGTTTGGGACCATATTGGTATGCTGATTAATTTTTTAAAATTGTCCAAACCAACCCATTGCACTAAATTGGCAGGAGGAAGATGATTCACGTTATAATTCGTAAAAGCCGTGAGAATAGAAAAAATAATTGGCATAACAACAATATATAAAACAACAAAGAGAATCGGCGTCAGCACAAGATAAGGGAACATTTTTTGATATAATTTTTTTCCATAGGCACGTGAACTTAGGTAAGTGTGTGTGTCTTCAATTGCTTTTCCCGTGCAATAAGCATCTACAATATTCCAAATATAAATTCCTAAAAAAGTCATTAGGAACATTAACGACATAATTCCATGGATCATTAAATAGGTCGAATGATCCTCCCCAGGAACTGTGCCTAACGTGAGAAGTCCCCAGATTCCCTGTGTAAAATAGCCGCCGTATAAGCGTATTTGAAAATCCGGAATTTGCCCGGCAAAAAAATTAAACCAATAACCGGATATCAGCTCGATTCCAAAAAGTAAAACCTGGGCGACAAAAAACAGAATTCCTTTTAACTTTTGTTTGCCAATAAAAAACTGACCGCTGCCCCAAAAAAGGCAGGATAAAATGGTTGAACTTGTTTTTTTCGTCAATGCATAGACCTCCCCTTATTCCATCTTGTTGAATCAGCAAATAAAATCACTTGCTAAGATTGTGCTTCTCAACATTCCCAATCTTTTATATAAATTCAATTATAAAATATCAACACAGCCTTCATTCTTGCATAGATTGTCTAAGCATGATAGAATGATACCCAAAGAAATTTCGGGGGGAACGGTTAATATGGCAAAACATAAAGTATCCATGCGGGATATTGCGAAAGAATGCAATGTTTCGGTGGCCACTGTTTCCTATGTTTTGAACCACTCTGAAAATGAAAAAATCGGGCATGACACCTGTTTGAAAATAACGGAAGCTGCAACACGGTTGCATTATAAGCCGCGCGATTCGGTAAAAAAGCGCAAAAGCAATCAGGTTGGGGTTGTTATCAATTTCAAAGATAACGATTCCGCCGGAAAAAGAATGTGCTATTATGATCTTGCTTCAAAGATAAGCGTCCGAATGAAAGAACTTGGCTTTGAAACGCTTGTCATAGAAACGAAAGACCCGGAAAAAGACATGGCTGCCATTTCAAGGCACAATTTTAACGCGTTTTTTTTGATTGATATTGATAACAAAGTTGCTAATAAAATCACGCAACACTACTATGTACCCATTCTTTTTTTAAACTGTAACATTCATGACAGTTTATTCTGCAAGATTTATCCAGATTATAAAGATGCGATTCGTAAGGCAAAAGCTATGCTAAGCACAAACTCACCGATTCTTGTAATGGAAGATATCTGTAACGAAGATTTAAAAAATCAAATTATCGGAGGATTCCCTCCCCATGACGTTTTTATTAATACCTCGAGTTCCAGTTTAAGGCTGTTTCTTCAGAACCATCGTCAAAAAAAGGCAATTGTGCTGGGCGATATCCTTGGACTGGAAACAGAACTGTATATTAATCGGCAAGATCTTGTTGTCGTGTCAAATTTGGATGAAACCAATCTGTTGCTGCCCGACACAAAAAGAATTTACTTTCCAAATAGAAAAGTTGCTGATATTGCCGTTCAAACCTTGCAAAAAATGTTTTCACTAGACTATGGCAAAGCTGGAGAAGAAAACAGAATATTAGTTTCGTGCGAACTGGATTAATCGGAACCATTAAGGGAAACGCCGGAAATGTTGTTGGTAACTGCCGCAGCATTTTCGGCTTTTTGTATGATACGCTTCAATAAATCAGACGTTTGGCCTATGGGCCGGATGTTCTAAAATGAATGATCGTGCCCAGTGCTGCCAACTAATGGATACTGTTTTTATCGGGAAAGCCTCCCTCTGACATAAAATCTAGAATATAATGCTTTGCAAGCAATAATATAGCACGATTATTTATATTTGTCAATATTTTACTGAATATATTAAAATTTATTATGAATTATGTATCAATATATAACTTAACATCATATTGTTAAGTTGCCAAGCAATGTTAGGAGTCGGCTATTTTCGTAAAAGTTTTATCCCATCGCAAAAAAGGTTAAGCAATTTCAGAAAATTAATCATTTTTAAAATTTTAATTTGATTTGGCGTTTCGCCCCACGGATTCTCCTAAATTTTTAAATTGATATTGACAAATAAGGCCGTATGCTATATTCTAAAAATCACTTAAGCGTTTAAGCAATTTCCATAAAAGGAGCCTAAATACACGCACTGTATGGATGGCACCAGCAAAATAAAAGGCCTTTCTGAATCGCATGCTGCAAAGGTGAAATGAAACTTTGAAAAGGGAATGTATGTAAAAAACAGGAAGTGGTCGAATCATATAATGCAATCAGAAATATAGGAGGTTTCTGTTATGAATGAGCCAGTCTGTTATTTTGAAAAGCCAGGTAAATCCAATACAGAAGAGGTCTTTCAGATCGTTAAAAAATACGTGCTGGCACATCATATGAATGAAATTGTATTGGCCTCAACAACCGGTCAAACCGCGCTCCTTGCCGCAAATTTTTTTCATGATTTGGGAATCAAAATCATTGCGGTAGGAGTCGATACATTTGGCTGGTGTCAAAGTGAGGAAATCAAAAACGAATTGAGGAAGAAACAGATTCTAGCGGTACCATGCGTTCATTATTTCGAACAGGACACTGCCAATGCATTACGGAGTTTTTCCCAAGGTACAAAAGTCACATTCGAAATTGCCGAAACTGCCATGGAAAATAACCTTCTTTCCGATACAAGCCGAATCATCGCCATCGGCGGCACGGGTTTTGGTTCTGACACCGCATTGGTTCTGAGATCAAACGGCAAACAAAACCCGAAATTTGACGTGATTCAAATATTATGTATGCCGGAAACAAAGCAGTTAGATGAAAAAGATCGAAAGAATGTATTTTAAATCATCACCTGCTTCTGATTTTGACGGATGTTGGCTCAGTCCCCTATGCCTGCATATTTTCTGGTAATGGTATGAAAAGCGGCAAGCCCCATCCGTTTTTGCAGCGGTCCAATCTTGCCAGACCCCCTTTATTGACAGGGCACGGCTTACCGTGCTAAAGTAGTTTGAGCACTTCCGTAATAAGGCATGGAAAAGGTGGGGAACGGGATTTGGGAAATATAACGATGAAGGATATCGCAGAAAAATCAAACGTTTCCATTGCAACAGTTTCTTATATCTTAAATCATGTAAAGGGACAAAAAATCAGTGATGAAACGAAAAAACGTGTATTAAGGATCAGCAAGGAAATGGGGTATATCCCCAATTTAACCGCACGCACGCTTGCAGGCAAAAAATCCGGCCTAATTGGAATTTTACACGTTTGTGACTTTACCATTGAGAACCCATGGCAAGATTTTATTTATTGCAAATTTATTAATCAAATCGAACGTATCTTAAATCGTTTTGGCTACCATGTGCTTTTCACAAAAGTCGATCTTCACTCTCCGGAACTCAATGTTGTTTTACAGAGAAAATTGGATGGCGTGATTCTGCTGGATGTTTGTGAAGATATCTTTTATAAAATTTCAAACATTTTTCATGTTCCGGTTTTAATTATCGATGGCTACTTGGACGACAGCTTGTTCCATAAAATTATATTGGATTATCATGCTGCATTTAGAAAATCGGAACAATTGCTGAACAGCAATCCTGAATTTATCATTTCATATAAGAGCAATAACCAAGGACTTTCCAATCTTATCAGCAGCTATGCAAAGGAAAAGGGAATGGATCTGCTCTTTGCCCACAGCGAAAAAGAATTGGTTGAATTTTCGAAAGGTAAATCCAACGCAAAAGGAATTGTAATCAATGAATTTGTCAGCCTATTTGCGGCTCGATATCTCAATCCAGAAAATCTTGTCACCATATGTTCCTGCGGATCCCCTGAAATTCTTCCTGAAAATGCGAAAAAGTTTGTATTTGAGAAAAATACATCGGAAGTGGCAGCTCGTTTAATCCTCTCCTATATCGAAGGTCGCTATCAGCAAAGCGGCGATAATTATACCTTTTTAAAATAGCGATACTATGTCAGTGACTCCGATTCTTTATATAGCAAGACAGTTGAAAAACGAAATGGCCCATATCACCATGGAGCGCTCTGTCAGTTAGGCAGGGCGCTCCATTTGTATTCGGATTCAGTTTTCCCCGCCGTCGAGGTGCCTGGTCACCTCTGCCACAGTCATGTTATACCGAAAAGATTTTTAGACTACGTGCAAAAACAGGCTGCCCGGATGCAAAGCATCTGAGCAGCCTGTTTTTCATTTCCGTCTCTTTTGTTTGGTATTACGCCTTTGTTTCTGCCGATGTATCGTAAATCACATGCAGGCGAATATCCTGATTATAATTTCCGAACCCGTGGCCGAATAACGTAAACCCGCCCGCATTTGCGGCGTCGCTCGGTGCCGCCATGCGGAACCGGAAATCACTGTTCCGGTTTAGGTTAAGGTTCTGTATGGTGACGGGGGAAATCATTTTTCCGTCAATAAAGGTCCCCTGCGCATTGACGGACAATAATTTAAGGAGGCCGTACTGGTTCCAGTTTTCGAACCACCAATCCGGGGTGTACAAACCGCGCATTGCTCCGTAATCCCCGGGGCTGGTCCAGGAGCCGAGCAAAATATCATTGAAATAAAAGAAAATGTCGCTGGGCCAGTTTTCCGCGACGCCGGGAGCTTCGGAAGAAATCTCCATTGAAATTTGAATTTCCTCCGGGATTTGACCCTCTTTCAGGTAATTCGGAAGCCGATACTCCACATAACCCGAACTGAACCAGAGAATGCTGGCGTTGACACGCTGCGGATCATCAAAGTAACGCGGATCATCCACGGACCCAATGAGCGTTTCCGTTGTGGCGATTCCGCAAGTAGGGTGTACCTGATAATCGGTATACTGGCCGATCGGTATTTCCGCCATATACATATTTCCGGAATCAAAGCGCTTTCCAAGCGAAATGGTAAAGCGGTTCTCTTTTAAATAGCAAGCTTTCCGGGCGTCCCGCTGGCCGTTCACCTGCTTCAGCTCTACCAGGTTGGCATCCAGCAGAATTTTCATATTCTGTGTAATTGCCGCACGGCTGACTCCCATGGTATCCGCCAAATCATTCAGGCTGACGCCGCGGTTTTTATAAATGTACTGCAGCATATCGACACGCAGTTCAGAACTGAGTGCCTTGCAGAAAGCCACCGTTTCTTCTTTTGTATAAAACTCGCGCATATCAATTCCTTATCCTGATTCAGTATTTATTAAATGATATCATATTCTGCGCGGTTTTACTAGAAAAACAAGCAAATTCTTAATTCTTTCGATTGAATCTTCATTGTGGTACACAAAATTTGCGTAGTTTACCGTACTGGTTCTTTCCACCATAGGTGATAAAACGTAAAAACCGCGCAGCTTCTCTGTCGAAAAGCCCTGCGCGGAATTGTTTACTCCACAATATATTCTTTTACCGATTCGTATAAATCCGGGGGAATCTGCGCCGTCAGCATCAGCCCCGAAGCGTTGTACTCCTCATTTTCCACGATTCCCTTGCGGCGAATCTGCGCAGCCACACCGCTTCTGGAAAACGGCAGCTGCAGCGTAACCCTCCGGCTTTTCTCGGGCAGGGCGTTTTCAATCGCCTCCAACAGACGATCGATGCCCATCCCGCTTAGTGCGCTGATACGCACCGCATTGCCAATAAACGGAATCACCGTGTTTTGCGGCATCGCGTCGCATTTGTTCAACACAGGAATAATCGGCCGGCCCTCGCAGCCGAGTTCCGCCAACAGCTTCTCGGTAACCTCCAGGTGCACCGGCGCTTCCGGGCTGGACGCATCGCAGACATTCAAAATAATATCCGCAGTAGCCGCCTGTTCCAGTGTGGAGTGAAACGCCTGCACCAGCTGGTGCGGAAGCCGGCGCACCAAGCCAACCGTATCGATCAGCATCACGGTTCTTCCGCTGGGAAGCTTCAGCGCCCGGGCGGTTGGGTCGAGTGTTGCAAACAGCATATTTTTCGCCAGAACGCCTGCCTGCGTCAGCGTATTCATCAGCGTGGATTTTCCCGCGTTGGTATACCCTACCAGCGCCACGGTAACAATGCCGTCCTTCCTGCGGCGGCGGTTAATCTGTTCCCGATGTTTCTCTACTTCGGCCAGCTGTGCATTCAGGGTGTCAATCCGGCGGCGGATATGCCGACGGTCGGATTCCAGCTTGCTCTCGCCTGGTCCGCGCGTGCCGATTCCGCCGCCCAGTCGGGACAGCCCGGTTCCCTTACCCGTCAGCCGCGGGAGCATATATTTCAGTTGGGCAAGCTCCACCTGGAGCTTGCCCTCACTGCTTCTGGCACGCTGGGCGAAAATATCTAGAATCAGCATGGTGCGGTCCACCACGCGAACTTTACTTACAGCTTCAATATTACGCAGCTGTGTTGGGGTCAGTTCACGGTCAAAAATCAGCAGATCAATTTCATGATTCCGGCAGAATTCCGCGATTTCTTCCATCATGCCGGAACCGACGCATGTCGCTGTATCCGGAGAGGGCCGCTTCTGTAGAATTGCTCCACACGGCTCGGCTCCCGCACTGCGCGTTAGTTCATACAGCTCGGCCAGCGACGCCTCCGCATCAAATTCCCCGGTATCCAGTTCCACCAGCAGCGCACGTTCTGGCTTTTCCTCATTTTCGTACCAGTCCATCCATTCATCTCCAGACAAAGTTCGACAATTTCTAACATTGTTTATATCTTATCGTACTTTCTGTAAAAAAGCAATTCTAAGACTCTTACCGAAATGCCACATAAGCATAGGCACTGTCCTGGCTATTCAGATTCATGCGGATTCCCCCTGCGGCAGGAGCCGTCTGGTCCTCGCTTACCGTCAAGGTGGCTCCGTTCAGACGCGCCCCGCCCATGGCACTTCCCTTCAGGGCAATAGCGAAGTTATTTTCGTAATATCCGCCGCTGGAACGGTAATAAAGCGCGGGTCGGTTCATAAAAAACACAAGCACCATGCGCGGCTCAAACGGCATGGTAATCGTCTGTTGGGCCTGTCCATCACCGAGATAATTCCCCATTACAAAGGCCTGTGACAGCATGGTGCGGTCGTCCGCGCTTAAATGTTTTTCAGTATCATTAAAATGCGCGGTCAGTAGGCTGTCCAGCAAGGTATTGTCCTCCACAAAATCGATGCGTTTTGGTTTATCCGTGCCCAGCCAGCTGTTCAGCCCAAGGCTGGTTTTATGATTTGTCGGCATAACTTCCTCCCCTTTGGTTGAAACGTGATACATTTCTATTTTCCCGACCAGCTTATCATCCAATTTTCAATTGGAACTTAAATCCGCACAACGGCATTTTGGTAGCTGTCAACCGCATCCCAGGTGAGGTCAAGCGCATCGTCCTCATCGAAGGACGCATCCGCCCGGTCAATAGTATCCCATGAAATGCTGCGGAAATCCAGTTCCGCATTTAGATGAGCCGGAAGGAATAATTTGGCGGTTCGCACCGCTGCATTTCGCGTATCCTCATCGGCCATTTCCTGCGGGCAGTTGAGGTACAGCGCCTGACCCGCGGGATTTTCCACAATATCGCAGGGAAGTCCCGCTGCGCGCAACGCGTCGGCAAGGTCGTCCTTTGAACAGCGTTCCGGCGTTACCGCACCCATCGCCAGCACCGCAGCGCGGTTCTGTTCCGGATCATCCAGCTGCGGCAGTCCGTATTGCCGCATGCGGCTGCAAAGGCCATAGTCACATGCGGTTGGGGCAAAACTTTCCTTTTCAAGCAAAGAAATTGCGTCGTAAAGCAAATTTAATTCTTCCGCGTATGACTGCAATTCAATGTCCACGACTGTTTTTCCCGTCAATGCATAAATTCCGGTTGTGCGAAGCGCGGCGGTCATGGATTCCAACGCGTTCATGCGACACCTCCTAAGGGCAAAACGGTCAGTACTCCGCTCACGGCCAATTCATTGGCGGCCACACTGCGGTCGCAAAAGGTGAACGCATAGTTTTTTACTGCTCCGGTAGCTAGAACTGATGCCCCCATAGCCGCCGCCAGCACCGGTTCCCCCACCGAAAGCTCCCTGAAATACGCCTTGATTGCATTCTGCGCAGCCGCAATGCTTTCTTCGGATGAATATCCGCTAGCCGGCAGCACAGCAATCTGCACATCAACCGAAATGGTTTTCGCGGCTGCCACATGAACCGCCACGTTGATTTCACGCGCTTTGTCCAAATCCTTTTGAACCTGTGCCACCACCTCGTCCGCCGGGGCGGTGCCACGGCCGCCAAGGTAGACGCCGACCGTTCCCGGCCCGTTTTCACGCGGGATCACGCCGACGGAATACACCCCGTCGTACTGCAGTGCAAATTCCCGGTAAAACGCCGCGTTTGTTCCGTTGCTCCTGCCGGAATAACTCTGCAGCAGGCGGGTGCGCAGTTCACCGTCGCTTTCACTGTCCTCCCCGCCGGTAAACGCCTGCGGGTTGGTCACATTTTCCATGGAAGCGGGCGGCGTTACCATAACCGTAATGGTGCCGGGCTGCGCGTTTCCCTCCCGTCCCCCTTTTTCCGCCTTTGCGGGTACGGCCACCGTGAGCTGGCCCTGCGGAAGAACAGCATCCTCCAGCGTAACGTAACGAACCGGGTTCTCCCCGGCCGTGGAACACACTGTACCGGCAGGCACCACCGCACTGTACCAAAGCGGCGTGGCACGGGAAAAGACCAGCGTTCCTTTCGCCGCTACCGGCGCCTTTCGGGTAATTCCGCGCTCCTGTGCACGCAGGTCAAGCTGCTCCCCCTGCGCCGTCTGGGCAAAGGTCTGCTGCTTTAACCATTCCAGCGCGCTGTGCAGCGAGTAAACCTCCCCCGCAAGCACCTTCATACGTATGCCGATGTCCGACGCCTCGTCGGGGGAATACCCCGCAAGGGATGTAAATTTATTTTGCATTCTGGAAAGGATGGTTTCATAACTGTCCATCAAAGCTTCACCTCAATTTCCGTTTCCTCTTCGCCGCACCTGCACCGAATGGCCAGTGCCGGAGTTTCCCCATCCACACGCCGCACACTTTCCACCACAACGGTACCAAGCGGACGCAGCGCTTCCTGCGCGGCGGCAAGAGCCCGGCTTTCCAAATCCGGTTCCTCCGCATGCAGCGTATACAGGCGGCTGCCCAGGGTGGCGTCATAGGGAAAGGAGCCAAGCGGTACGGTCAGGCGAAGCATCGCGCGCTGAAACAGTTCCCGCGTGCCGGTCACCGGTATTGGTTTTCCGGTTGAACCGGGGGCAAAATCACCATTTTGCAGCAGTGTATCCATCTTATTCCCCCTTTTTCGCGGCAAATGTCTGCCCGTTTATTACTACTTCCCCGCTGTTTTTCAGGTAAATTTCCGCGCCGCCCGAGGAATAAAGCAGCAGCTCGCCGGGCTGAATCTCCCTGTGGTCGCCAACCACGCCGATACAGGCTGTTCCGGATTCCGTCTTTACCAAAACCGCCCGCGCCCCGGCGGGCGGGGCAAACGCAATTCCCCACGGTGCGGTGGTCGGCACACCGCGGTAATCCCCGTTTCCCAGCATAGAGGCATATCCCGTGACCTGTGCCGTTTCCGCCGCCGGTTGGGTCCTTTCCTTCTCAATGAAATGCCGCGAAAGCCACATTACCCGCGCCTCCTTAATGCAAACTGCGTAAACTCGCCCGATGTGCCCAGCACATACTCAATTCCAGCCACATAAAGCTCCCTAGGCAGTTCCGGGTTTACTTCTGTGAACTGAGCGCTTTGGAGAAGCCGGGCAGTGATCTCCCCGGGGCAGGTCAACAAAATGGAAAATGATTTTTTCTGAGCGGTGCGCAGCACATTTTTCGCATTCTGCCCCAATGTAAGGCACCTTCTGCGTCGGATCCCCAATAATCCGGCCTCCGTATCCCGAGCAACGCAAAAATACGTGCCGTCCGTTCCACCCTGGGCCAGCAATTCGGTAATTTTCTCCGCATACCGGTTGTGTATGACCAATGCGGAATACGGAACGCCGCCCGTGCCAAACGAAATCTGCCCCGAAGGGATCTCTCCGGAAGCGTCGAAAACTCCGTCCTGAATTCTGGGGGTTACATGCAAAAACTGGCGGCAGAACTGTTCTGCGACCTGCCATTCACTCATTCCTTTTGTTACAGACAACGCGCCGCAAAAGATCTTTTTGCTGCCGCGAAATCCGGTAAAACCATAGGGCTGAATATGGCGCTGAAAAATGGTGGAGAGTGAGGGCATACAGTAGGTTTGGGGAATCGCCTCATTGTCCAGCAGCAGCGCAGCACGGCTTCGCGCCGTCAGAGTTAAAAAATTCCCGTCCGCGCGGGTAACTTTCCAGTCATCTGTAATACCGTCGAAACAGAGGCTTCCATCCCGACCATATATGCGCAGCGACGTAATATTACCAACCGGCGCCTGCAGCGGAAACACCCCGGAAAAGCCGTCCGCCGGCGCGTCCTCTTCCCGGCTCAGCCTCACACGAACAGGCTGTGGCAGGCGAACCTCCGTGCCGTCCGGCAAAATCCCAATATAATTCAAGGCAGCACCACCTTTAATCCTGCTTTCAGATGGTTTGGCCACTGAATCATGGGGTTTATCGCGCGCAGGCGGTCCACCGTCGTTCCATACCGGTTCGCCAGCGCCCACAGGTTTTCACCCCCGGTGCAGACATAAACACCGCCGCACTGTGTGGCAGCTTTCTCTGCACCGGCAGCGTCCTCCAGAAAGGTAAACTCATAGGTTATGCAGTCGGGGCCTGCCTTTCCCGTCATTTTTAGGCAGGAAAACACAGCGGAAAGCACCTGTCCCCCCGGAAGGCGGAGCACGCCGCTCCCACCCGCCGCAAAGACCGATTCCAGCTGGGCGTAATCGTCCAGACAGGTGCTCCCCGTAAACCGCCCCGCCCCTGAAACCATTCGCCTGCCGGCTCCCAAATCCTGCACCACGCTGCCGGAAAAGGGAAGGGCCACTTCCTTCAGATTGCGCGCTGCCTCCATCCGCACCGTTTCCGGGTTAACGGGCCAGACATAGCTTTTATAGCTCATGGGCTGCAGCTTCATATTGCGACCATCCTTTCTCTTTCGGCTGAATTTTGCCGGCGTACCGAAGAAGGCGGTCACGTCTCCTCCGTTGTTAGTGGTCGTGGATACCGCAGGTAGTCCTGCTGAATCCGTTCCGAAAGCTCCTGTGCTTCATCATTCATGGGAATCTTCCTCCTTTTGCTCCGTACGCGCGGCGGCATACAGTTCCATGGTCCGCACCGTGCGTTCCCCGGCTTGCCCGGAGGAGCACAGCGTTTTCCACCGGCATCCGGAATAGATGACTTTCCTCCCCTCCCGGGCAACTGTTACGGTAAAATCCGCTGCCGCGTACAAATCCGAATCCTTTACCGGACGGATATTGCGCAGTATTAATTCGTACCGGATGGTTCCCGCTGCCACCGCCGCGGGAACCGGCTCGCCCCACGCGGATACAGGTTCGCTTTCCTGCAAGGCTTTTTCCTCACAACTCAGGGCAGTTGCAATTGTCACCCCCTGCGCTGCTATCGTTACCGCTGTACCGGCATCCAGGGCAAGCGGCTTTAGCACCGCCCAGGCGTAGATTTCTTCCCCATTCAGCAGGTATGTGTCCGCACGCTGCACGGTGTAATTGCGCCGCGCGGTGTTCAGTACGTCGCCGGCTTTTGGGCTTTTTCCTGCCGGTCCGGTATAAAGGAAATGCGTCTGGTCGCAGTATTCCTCCGGTAAACTGCCCGCAAGGGGCGAGGTTTTTCGCAGCGGCTGAATCACCGCGCGCACCGTGGCTCCATTGCAGGTGACCTCTTCCCCGTAACGTTCGAGTATGAGTTCCAGTACGGTTCGCTGCGTCATAACATAGTCCTCCGGAATAAAAATTGGTCGTCTTCCAAATACGGCGCCGCGGCGGCCTCTGCCTCTTTCCATGCTTCCTTTGCAAGAGCCGCAGCCGTTCCGTTTTTGCTGACTTTCACTTCTCCCAAAGCAAACCCCGCGGGACCGTTTGCCTCGCCGGCAAGCGCCCAGCGGTAAAACGCCAGCGCCGCGGCGGCGGCGCACAGTGCCTTATGCGCGTTTGTGTCATCACTTCTTGCGCGCCGGCTAATTTCCGTCATGGCTTCCCCGCAGAGCGGGCGGAATTTCTCCGCCCGCTCTGCGCTTAGGTCGGCCATCAGCGCAAACCGTTCCAATACTTCGTCTTCCGTCACGCCATCACCCTACGCTTTGTAATTCAGCACCTTGACGGCGCTGTCAAAAATTTTGGTAAATCCGGCGATAGTCGTGATGGAGGCACGTTCCAGCTGGCGGTCAATTAACCGGTCATAGTCGGTGGTCACGCCGCCCGCCTGCACCATTTCCAGCGCGCAGGTTTTGTCCAGCCCGATGATTTTTCCGTCCGCAAGCTCCGGTACATGGAGCAGGTTTGCCCCAAGCGGCGTAGCCAGTTTTCCGGTACCCTGGAAATTCAACCCGGCATTTGCATCCTTAAACTCCTGAATATCCAGCAAATCCTTCATGGTTGCCGTGGAAACCAGCATGGTGTTCAGCGTATACGGGGTCAACGCGCCCCACAGATTCACCAAATCGGCATAGGATGGTTTGCTTTCCGCCGTAACAATGGTTTGTGCAGGGCTTTTGCCGTCGTCACCGTTCAGAAGAACTTCCACCGCGTCGCCCAGCTGTGCCCGCGCAATATAGGCACCAATCTGGCGCAGGGTCACGGTAAAAAGATCGAGCCGCTGGAAGCGCAGTGCCTCATAACTGGCCACCAGCATTCTGCCGCGCTTGTGCAGCTTTACCAGGTGATCCTGCGTCTTCACCACGGTCTGGGGAATGGCTGCCCCCTCCGCAACCGGCTTCAGGGACTTGTCGTCCGTGCCGGGGTTCGAGGTAATCGTGCGGTAATCCATAGAATTAATACTTGTGGTCGTTGCAACAATGCCTGGAAGCAGATTCGCCTGCTCCATTCCCTGCCGCACGGCACGGGAAACATACTCCGGAAACAGCGCAGCGGAATCCGCCGTCTGAAAAAACTTCTCAATCCGATCGGAATCCGCTCCGCCCACCCGGATATCGAAGCGTTTCAGCTGACGCTGGTACGCGTCCAGCCCTTCCAACCCTGTGCCGGTGTAATTTTCGGACGGGTCCAGCTCCTCCAGCACCTCGGTAAAGCTTTTTCCGGGCGTGCCGTACATTCCCTTTTCCAATTTAATCGATTCATATAACGCCATTTAATTTCCTCCCTGTTTTATTTTGGTAAGCTAGCCTTACGCCTGAATTTCCGATCCTCACAGGATTACGCCGCAAGTTTTCCCGGTTTCGTCCACATCCAGCACCAGCAGTTCCCGGCCCGCCGCGTCTATTTGGATGGCGTTTTCCCCTGCTGCACTGAAGTTCCCATAGCCAATTGCGGGGGCAGTTCCCGTATAAGGCAGGCGCACATAACCAGAAAGCTGTACTGCCGCGTATCCGCCACGCGTGTTCAACGCCACACCGCAGAATTTATCCCCCGCTGCACAGGCACCCACGGTACCGTTGGCCGTCATCTTGACCGGCATTTCCGCTGTGACTCCGTCCGTCACGGCGAAGGTCGCCGTACTCTCCCCAAATCCGTTGTATGAAAGTTCCATTGCAATTCCTCCCATAAGTTATATTTTGAACGGGGCGTTTCCGCCCGCTGGCTCCGTTTTCTCCGCACGAAACAGCTGCGGGGTCAGCGGCAGCGCCTCGTTTGCCCTGGCACGGTATGCCTTTTCAAAGCATTTCAGGTCGTCCAGATCCATACCGGCCGCTACGCGGCGCAGTGTTTGGGCTGGGATTTCCGGCTGTGCCACGGATGCGTACTTCACAAAGTCGTTCTCCAGTTCCGTGCGGTATGCCCGGCCATAGGAAGCCTCTCTTTCCAGCTGTTTCATCGTTTCCCGCAGCGCGCGGCTCTGTTCGCCGGTTAGGGTAACGGTTTCCCCTCCGGAAAGCGCCTTCTCCACTTCTTCCATTCCCGAAAAGCTCTTAATCACCCCGGCTTCCCGCTGTGCCGGAACCGCCACAAAAGACCATTCATATGCGTCAGTCGGCTCGTCCAACACGGCACAGCAAACCTGACCGTTATAGGTTTTTCCCTTCACGTGTGAGCAGCCGCCGTGCCGAAGGTCGGCCCCGCAAATGCTGCAGGTCACGCTGGAAACGGAGCAGCCCACGCTGACTTCCTTTTTAATTCCGCTTTCCAGTTCCAGAATAAAATCGCGGTTCTTTTCACTGTTCGGCAAATACGCTTTCGCCACCAGGCGGCAGTACGCTTCCCCACATTTGGTCCGGCGCGTTTCGTCCCGCTCCACTGCGCAGTCGTAAATCCGCGCTGTCTGGTTCTGCGCCTGCATGCTGTGATTAAAGATTCCGGTTTTTCCTAAAAACAATCCCGCCAGCGCTTTTAACGCCTCAACGGTAAACCGTTCCCCGTCCCGGTCAATTTCGTTGTCGCACAGCACAACGGAAAATGTGTAGACCTCCTCCGGCTGAAACTCGCGGCGGGTATACCGGTTGATCTTTTCCATATCATCCGAATTGGCTGCCCGTCCGGTTTTCAGCACCATTCCTTCTTTCAAGCAATTCCTTCCTTTCCCTGTTTCAGCGTTTCTTCAATCTTTGCCGCCTTCGCGTTCTGCAGCCGTGCGCTGGCGAGCTCCGTTTCATCCTGCAGGGTGATGTTGTCCCACAAAATCTCGCAGAGGCCGCTGCAGCCGTTCAGGCGCAGCCACATCCCGCAGATTTTATCGATTACCGGATTCAGCAGGCGGCGGTAGGATTCCAGCTCGCTAGTCAGAATATCTGCCTGTTGGGCGGACATGCGCTCGGTTGAGGACCAGCTCAGTCCCAGTAGAAACGGCGGAATCCCCAGCTTGGCCACAATCTGCTCCAGCATTTGGCGCACCGGTACCTCGCTGTCCAAAATTTGATTGTCCGCGCCGATGGCCTTAATGCTCACATCGCCCACGGCCACAAAATCGCTGACGCTGTCCTTGCGCATGGCGCGGCTCCATTCCCCGGCAATCTGCTGTGCGCGCTCCCTGGCGTAGGCGCGGTCGCCCGGGTCACCGGAAGGCTTATAGGTAACGGCAAACCGCACGTTGCCCAGCCGTTCCCAGTTCACCCCGATGGTATGGTAAATCTGAACCAGAATTCCGCTTACAAACGGCAGCCCATGCAAAAGTGAACGTCCCTGCGCGCTGCCCGGCAGCGGATTCAGCGCAGAGCAGAACACCAATTCCGGGTAGCGCACCTTCACGCTTCCCCCGGCCTCGCGGCGGTACACGTCGATTTGCAGCGGGGAAATGGCTTTCAGCTCCACATCGTCCAGCGAAGCATTGTAAAGCGCAGCAATCGTGCCGCCGCCCAGAACCATTTCCCCCACCGCGTTGCCGTATGTCAGCAGCTGGGATAAATACCCGTTTAAAAAGCTCTGCACACCGATTTGGGTGGAATTTACCTTGACCGTGCGTAAAAAAGCATTCAGTTTCCGTTCCGTTTCCCGGTCCGCACAGCGCACGGTAAAACTCCCCACAAGCCGCAAAATCTTATCAATGGCCGCGTCAATCACCGGAACTGCTTCCCGCAGGGCCGCGTAAAGCCTGCGCTCGCCGCAGGCGAGCGGAACATACCCGTTCAGGTCGGCAAATGGCTGGTCATGCGGCGCGGCCTGCACCGTCTGTGCCGGGGCAGCCTGTTTTTCCTTTCGTTTTCTCAGTATAATCGGTTCTCCTCTCCTTCCTCACGCGGTGCGGCGATTGCAAAAAACGGATCCTCCCGGTGCAGAATCGTGGTGACAAAGTACCGGATGTCATCCATCGCGTGGTCATTTTCTTTCCGCGGCGCGTCCCGCACGGAATCATCGCTCCAGCGGTACAGCCCGAATTCCCGCACCGTGTCGGCGCAGCATCGGCAGATTTTGATTTTCCCCTGCTTCAGCGCAACACCCACGCGCCGGATTCCGTCCAGCACATCGTTCTGCGCGGGAATCACCGCGTATTTTTCGTGCCTGCGGATGACTTCCATAAAGCTGGCGGCGGAAGGGTCCACCACAATCTGCTCTACCGCCCGGGTACCAATCAGCTTTTCCAGCGCCTCGTAATGCTCCTCATCGGTGCGCTGGCTCCCGGCCCGGCGTGAATCGAAATAATACTCGTCCACCCGGTACCATACCCCGTCACAAAGCCCCCACAGGCCGAACGAGGCAGGGTTGACCGTACCGTAGTCACAGGAAACGGCAAACCGTTCAAAATGCGCGGGCACATCACAGAACATGCTGTCCGTCATAAACGGGTACACCAGTCCCTGTGCCGCCACCCACTTTCCAAGGATAAAGCGCTCATAAAACGTTCCGGAATAAAGTCCCCGGTAACGCGCCCGAATTTCCGGGCTGAGCGATGGATTATCCTCCATGGTAAAGTGCAGGTACAGTGCGTTTTTCCCCTCTGCATTTAAAATCCACTCCCGGTAAAACCAGTGCTGCGGATTTTCCGGGTTACAGTTAAACCAAAACTTCGAACCCTTCACCGAACAGCGTGCCAGCGCCTGCTCTACAAAAGAGCGCGGCATCAGTGCCACTTCGTCAAACAGCACCCCGGCCAACGTAATGCCCTGAATCAGGGCGGCCGAACCCTCGTCCCGCCCGCCGAACAGATAAAACCGGTTGGTGCGCCCACCGAAGGAAAGCTCCATCCGGTTTTCGCTCTCCGTCATTTTGCAGGAAAACCCGGCGTCCTCCAATGCGGGCAGCAACGTGGTAATTAAGTTGCGCTTCAGCGAACGGATGGTTTTGCCGCAGAAAGCAAACGAACGGTCCTGAAAGCGCCAAAGTGCCCAGGCAGCAAACGAGATTCCAAGGCAGAGCGTTTTTCCGCTGCGCACCGCGCCGTCGCAGATTACTGCATCCCGCGCTTCAAACGGGCTGCCCGGGCACCACCAGCTCAGCGCCTGCATCTGTTTTTGGGAAAACGTGCTATACTCCATGATGCCGCCTCCCCCTGCCTGCAGGCTTTCTTCCAACGCAGTTTGTGCCGCCGGAGGAATCAGTCCGCCGAAACGTTTGCTTTGTCATGCGTTTCCTCCCCAAAGGAACGCACACACTCCTGAAGCGCGCGGTACAACGGAAGCGCTTCCGCCTTTTTTCCGTTTTCACCGTTCATTTCCTCCAGACACTGCATCGCCTTGATTCGGTCAAAAAATTTGATTTCCATCCCGCCTCCTTTGGGGCGCTTAATCTCCGCAATGTTGTAAAGGTCCATCTTTCCCAGCGCCGCAAGGTCCGGCTCTTCCACAAACAACAGCCGCACTGCGTCGGCAATGCCGCCGAACGCCAGCTTCTCGTAGCCTCGGTAGAGTTTGCGCCGCGCTTTCTCCTGCTGCTGCGATTGTTTTTCCAAGAGCAAACCTCCTTTCAACTCACCGTACCTTTCGCCCATTTTTTGCCCCCAACAGGGCAACTAAAAAAATTAAAATTTTATTGACAAATCGAAATAGTGGTGATACTGTATATATACGATATATACAGTATCACCACTATCACTGTTACGAGGTGCACCCGTGGACATTATTATCAGCAACTCAAGCGGCCGGCCGATTTATGAACAAATCACCGACCAAATTAAAAACCTAATTATTACTGGCGTACTTCAGGCTGGGGACGCCCTGCCCTCCATACGCCTTCTGGCAAAAGAACTGCACATCAGCGTCATTACTACCAAACGCGCCTATGAAGATTTGGAACGGGACGGATTCATTGAAACCGTTTCCGGAAAAGGCAGCTTCGTCGCGCGCAAAAACATGGAGTTTATCCGGGAAGAGCAGCTGCGCAAAGTGGAAAGCCACCTGCAAAACGCCGTGGACACGGCAAAACAGGCGGGCATCGGGCTGAGCGAGCTTACCGAGCTGCTCACCCTGCTTTACCGTGACGAATAGTGAACGGAGGTATTTATGGACAATATTCTGGAAATTTCAAACTTAAGCAAGCATTACCCGACCTTTGACTTACAGAACATTTCGTTTTCCGTGCCCTGCGGCAGCATTGTGGGGTTAGTCGGCGAAAACGGGGCGGGCAAAACCACCACGATTAAATTAATTTTGAACGAAATCCGCCGCGACAGTGGAAACATTCGGGTCTTCGGGATGGATAACATCCGGGAGGAACGCAAAATTAAAGAACTAATCGGCGTGGTATTCGACGAAAGCTATTTCTATGGGGAATTTCGCGCGCAGGATATTGCCTCCATCCTGAAAAAGGTGTACCGCACTTGGGACGATGCGCTGTTTTCCCGCTGTCTGGCGCAATTCAAACTGCCAAAGGACAAAATGATCCGGGAATATTCCAAGGGCATGAAGATGAAGCTGTCTATTGCCAGCGCATTAGCGCACAAGCCGCGCCTTCTTATTCTGGATGAGGCGACCAGTGGGCTGGACCCCATCATTCGAAGCGACATTCTCGACCTGCTGTTGGATTTCATACAGGATGAAACCCATGGAATTCTTTTTTCCTCCCATATTACAAGTGATTTGGAGAAAGTCGCCGATTACATCACCTTTATTCACGAGGGCAAAATCGTGTTCCACCGTTCGAAAGACGATTTAATTTACCGCTGCGGCATATTAAAATGCGGTTCTGCGGACTTTCAACGGGTAAACCGGAAAGACCTGATTCGATGGCGCAAAAATGAGTTTGGATACGAAGCACTGGTCAGCAACCGTGCGGCTGCCTGCCGTGCCTACCCCAATCTGGTTGTTGACAATGCCTCCATTGACGACATTATGCTTTTCTTTGTGAAAGGAGAAAAACCATGATCGGTCTGCTTTATAAAGACTTGCTGAGCATCAAAAAATCCATGACCCGCGTTGTTTTTGTCTTTGCGATTTATTTGGTTATTTTCGCAATATCGGAGGACGGCGCTTCTTTCCTTTCGGCAATGGTTGTCTTACTTTCCGCCATGCTGGTGATGAACGCGTTTGCCTACGATGAGATTTCCAAATGGAATTACTATGCTTTGTCCCTTCCCATTACCAAAAGGCAGCTGGTTCTGTCCCGCTATGTGCTAACCTTAATCATGAATCTCAGTGGTTTTTTGCTTGCATTCCTGCCCGGGTTATTCCGAAACCACATGAGTATGGAATTTGTAATGACGGTTTATTGCGTGTCTTCTGTCGCACTGGCACTAATGGCTATCCTTCTGCCCCTTCTGTTCAAATTTGGCACGCAGAAAGCGCGTATCTGGATTTTTGTCATCTGTATGGTCCCGACGGTGCTGATATTTGCCTTCAATAAATCCAGGTTATCATTCCAAAGCGTGTCTTTGAGCGACGCAGCAATCGAAACCGCCCTTTGGTTTTCCCTTCCGGCCGCACTTCTGCTTCTCGTGATTTCCTACTTTATTTCATATGCCATTATGCAAAACAAAGAGCTGTAATAGGCCTCCTTACAAAATTCTGCCGTCATATGCCCATCTTAACCCCGGGCAAAAATTTTTATCTTCCTGATAAAAGGGAACCGCCGGGACGGAAACAAGTCTGTTTCCGTCCCGGCGGTTCTTTTTGCAGGTACATCAAAATAGAATTTTCTTTTAATTGTTTTCGTAACGATATTTCACGGTATCAAAAATAATATTTCAATAAAATCGAATGATAATACATTGCATTCACATCCAGAGGCTATGTCAAGAGAAGTTCGCAATTTGGGGACTCCACGAAATGAATTAAGCTGCGCTTAGCAGAAGTGTCTGAATCGATTTGGGATTCAAATATGCTCTGGAAACGGACCAGTCTTCAGCGTATTCCATGAGATATGTTGTAACCAACCGCAGATAGGAATCTTTGTTTGGGAATATCCCGACGACGTTGGTTCTGCGCCGGATTTCCTTGTTCAGCCGTTCCAGCATATTGGTCGATGAGATTTTACGGGCATCAAGCTCGGGGAATGCATAGAAAGCCAGTGAGTCCTCCAGCCCGTCTTCCAGAAGCTCGATTGCTTTGGGAAACCGCTTCCCATATTGCTCCGACAACTGTTTTGCGCGCTGTCGCGCTAATTGGACGGAAGGCGCCAGCCAGATTTCTTTCAGTTGGACCGCAAAGGATTCTTTTTCTTTCTGCGGTATATGGGCCAGAATATTTCGCATGAAATGCACTTTGCAGCGTTGCCAGGATGCGCCGGGAAAACTTTCTCGGATGGCGGCAATCAGCCCTTTGTTCGCATCGGAAACCACCAGCAGCGGTGTTTTCAAGCCGCGATCCAAAAGACTTTGAAACAACTGGGAATAGCTCTCTTTGGATTCGTCCAGCATCGGCTCCACGGCGAGAATGTCCCTGTGCCCTTGCTCGTTGACGCCGCAGACAACCATCACCGCCATGCTGACGACACGGCCATCCATACGGACTTTTTCGTACAGGGCATCCGTCCAAATGACAGGATAACGAGTATCCGTCAGAGAACGGTTGCGAAATTCCTGTACCTGTTCATTGAGCCCTTTTGTCATCTCACTGACCTGACTGCGGGAGAGGTTCTCTATCCCCAGACTGTGAGCCAACTTTTCCATCTTCCGTGTGGACACGCCCTGCACGAATGCCTCCTGAATAACCTGTACCAGCGCCGCCTCGCTGCGTTTGCGTTCCGTGACAAAGAACGGGATATATCCATGGCTGCGCAGCTTTGGCACCATGAGATACATCGTCCCTACGCGAGTATCCAGCCTCCGGGGACGATATCCGCAGCGGTAGTCGCTTCGAGACGGATTATGCGCATTCTTTTCCGCTCCCACAAGGCCGGAAACCTCCGCCTCCATCAGTTGAGCGCAGAGCCATTCCAGCATACTGAGCATCGGGTCGGGCTCCGCCATACATTTCAGTAGCAATTCCGTAAGATCTGTGTTATTCTTTCCTTGAGTCATTGGGGCCAACTCCTTCTTTGAATGTCTTGACACCATTCATTTTAAAGGAGTCCCAATGGCTTTTCTATACCTTCTCGAAATTGCGAACTTTATTGTACTCTATCCATCCAGATCATGATACACTGTAACTAGTATAAAAATCATATGATTATAAAACAATATAATGTCACTCTATAAAAGGAGCCCGTTTATGAACGACTATGTAATTATTACCGACTCTTCCTGTGACCTGCCCGAGGAAATGGCACGGGAACTGGAGCTGACCGTACTTCCGCTTGCGTTCAACCTCTCGGGAAAACAATATTATAATTATCTGGATGGGCGGGACCTGTCTTTTGCCGAGTTTTATTCCAAAATCCGCAGCGGGGAAAGCTGTACCACATCCGCGGTGAATATCGAAGCCTTTTCCTCCGCGATGCGTCCGATTCTGGAATCCGGACGGGACGTGCTCTGCCTGGCGTTTTCCAGCGGCCTAAGCAACACTTATAACGCGGCGAAGCTTGCCTGCGAAGAGATGGCCGCCCTTTACCCGGAGCGCAAAGTTTTTGCGGTCGACACCCTTTGTGCGTCGTTGGGGGAAGGCCTTTTGGTGTATCTTGCCGCACAGGAAAAGCGGAAAGGCAAAAGCATTGAGGAAGTCCGCGACTGGGCGGAGGAAACCAAACTTCATCTCTGCCACTGGTTTACCGTGGATGACCTGAACCATCTGAAACGCGGTGGCCGCATTTCCGGCGCAACGGCGCTCATCGGCACCATGCTGAATATCAAGCCGGTGCTTCATGTGGACAATGAAGGGCACCTCATCAATATGGGCAAGGTCCGAGGCCGCCGCGCGTCCCTTTCCGCGCTGGTGGACCATATGGAGGAAACGGCGACGGACCCCGCTTCGCAAACCGTGTTTATCAGCCATGGGGATGCACAGGAGGACGCCGAATTTGTTGCAGAAGAAGTTCGGCGCCGGTTTGGTGTAAAAAACATTCTAATTAACTACGTCGGCCCAGTCATTGGAGCGCATTCCGGCCCCGGAACCATCGCCTTGTTTTATCTGGGCACGAACCGATAACGCCGTTTGGTCCGGTGCTGCAAAATAGACCCGCCAAAAACAGGTTTCCAGTTAAAATCCACCAAAAAGTGATGCTTAGCAAAATCTAAAAAATCGAAATACAACTTCCACAAAATACAGGGTGCTGCAAAACGAATGAAAATTCGTTTTACAGCACCCTGATTCATTCTGAATGGAACTTTACTTAGTCTGTGTTTCGCCCTTATCTTCCAGCAACTTGGTCTTCACGTCACGGATGCTCCCGTTATCGCCCGTCGTCTGGCTGTAAATTGTCAGGGTAATCACATCGCCCGCTTTGTGCTTGCTCAGCACGGCGTAAAGGTCATCCAAGCTGGAAATCTTTTGGCCGTCCGCCTTGGTGATGATGTCGCCCTTCTGCACGTTCGATTTTCTCAGGTCGCTTTCGGCGCTGATGTCACGAATCATAACGCCGGTCGGAAGGCCGCTCAGCTGCGCCTGAATCGACGTAATTTCAGTTGCAGTAATGCCCAGTCGGCTTCTTCCGCTGACATAGCCGCGCGCCACCAGGTCGTCGATAATGGTTTTCGCTTTGCTAATCGGAATGGCAAAACCCATCCCCTCAAAACCGGTGGCGACAATCTTGTTCGAGTTGATGCCTACCACCTGGCCGTACATGTTCACCAACGGGCCGCCGGAATTTCCGGGGTTAATCGCTGCGTCGGTCTGGATATAAGTCATGCCGTTGTCGCTGTGGTTTTCAATGGTACGGTCCAAGGCGGATACCAAACCGCCGGTCAGCGAACTGGCATAGTTCAGGCCGCCTGGGTTGCCGATGGCAACAACCGAATCGCCGACTTCCAGCTGATCCGCATTGCCAAACGTTGCCGGGCTAAGACCATTCGCGTTAATTTTCAGAACGGCGATGTCCGAAGTTTTATCATAGCCCACGACCGTAGCCGCGTATTCCTTCTTGTTATAAAGAATCACCGTTACTTTATTGGAACGGGAATAATTCACCACGTGCGCATTCGTTAGGATATATCCATTGGAGGTGGCGATAATTCCGGTGCCCTGTCCGGTACCGGTTTCGCCTGTTGCCGCATTGTTAACTTCCGTTTCCACGCCGACCACGCTCTGAACCACCCTGCGGTACACTTCTTTGGCGGGAAGCGGGTCTCCGCTCGGCTTGGGGCTAATCACAATTCCGGAACCGTTCGGGTTGGTGCCGTTCCCAGGCGCCGCGCTTTCCACGGAACCACTGCCGGAAGAAGCATTCCCGGCGGCGCTGCCGGACGTGGAACCATCCTGATTCGGCTCGGCCTGTGAGGAGGCACCGCTGTAATATGGCGCTGCATTCTTCTGCTCAATGGAGGTGTAAACGCTGTAAACACTAAATCCCAATACGGAACCGGCAATTAGAACGCCCAAAATCCAGAGGAACACCTTCAGACCGGTATTGCTCTTTCTAGGTGGATTCGGCTGAGGGTTCTGCTGGGAATACTGCCCGCCGTACTGCTGATAGGTCCAGTACTGCTGCCCCTGACGGTTCGGCTGCTGGTACTGGTTCTGCCCGTATGGATACGGATTGTACTGGTTGTTCTGGTACCCGCCGTAAGGATTGTAGCTTCCATAAGACTGGTTGGGGTACTGCCCATAAGGGTTGTTCCCATACGAGCCGCTTCCATAGGAGTTATTTCCATAGGTATTGCCCCAGTATGGATTGTTCCCATTGGAACCATATGGGTAATACGGATTCTGCTGGTTTTGGCTGTCCTGCCGGGAATCCCCTTCTCCGGCGGTGGGCGGTTCCTCTATTGGCTGCGTGTCATCTGCCGCAGCGTCTTTCTCCGCTTCTTCATCTTCCTCAAAAGATTCCTTCGCGTTAGTGGTTTCTTCTTCCCCGTTCAGGCTGGAATCCTCATTTTCCCATGGTTCTTTGGGATCGCCAGAATGGTTGCCATAATCGTTGTCAAGCATATCATTTTCCCTTTCTCTCTATTCTTTCGGCCGGAAGGGTGGTTTCCTCCGCAGAAACTGCCTCAATTTTCTTCGGCAGCCAAAATTCAAAGCGGCAGAACTCATTCTGAACGCTGCTTACGGAGATTTCCCCACCATGAAGCCTGATAATGGTTTTTACAATATAAAGTCCCAAGCCCATCCCGTTTTTGTCCTGGCTGCGGGACTTGTCGGTTTTATAAAAACGGTCAAAAATCAACGGAAGTTCATCGGGCGCAATACCCTGCCCGCTGTTTTGAACGGCAACCACCGTACGGTTGGAATAATCCGAAATGGTAATTTCAATGTACCCGCCCTCATTTGTGAATTTGACCGCGTTTTCTATTAAATTATATACAACCTGATGAATCATATCCGGGTCGCCGTCAACAAAAAGGCTTTCGGCATTTTCAAGACCGCGGATTTCAATTTTTTTGTCCTCAATCGGTTTTTCAAAAGACAAAAGTGAAACAAGAATCGTATTGGTCAGGTCGAAGCGTGCCGGGCGAAGCCGAAGCTCCCCGCTGTCAATCCGGGAAAGGTCCAGCATGGTGCGTACCAAGCGGGAAAGGCGCTTGACCTCTTGGGATACAATCTTCAGGTACTGGTTTTGCTTTTCCGGTGGAATGGTGCCATCCAGAATGCCGTCGATAAAACCTGCAATCGTTGTCATCGGGGTTTTCAACTCGTGGGAAACGTTGGCAATGAAGTTGCGCCTTACGCTTTCGCCGGAAGCAAGGGATCTGGCCATGTTGTTGAACGCAACAGCGAGCTCGCCGATTTCATCCTGGCCGGTTACCGGTACACGGATGGAAAAGTTTCCTTCACCAAACGCCCGCGCCGCCGCCGCCATGTTGCGCAGCGGACGAACCAGATTGTAGGAGAACAGCCATACCGCGCAGAACGCAACAATGAACGCCGCAATCGCGGAAAACAGGAATACGCGAAGAATATCCATTCGGAACGAGTTAAAGGAACGAACATTATAGGAGGTAAACACCGCCCCAATAATGGTTTTCTGCCCATTGACATAAGCCAGAATCGGAACTCCAACAGTATAATACGGCTGTGTGTAAATGCCGCCCATATCCCCCTGGGCAGTGTAGCGCCCGGCCAGCACCTGCTTCATAATATCGGATTTGACCCGTTTGGTCAGGTCCACGTTGGTTTTATCCGTGTAGGAGGCAATGATCATCTCCCCGTCGGTATTCGTCACAAAAATATCCGCGTCGGTGTTGTCGGAAAACGCATCGACAAAGACCTGCATCTGCCCCTTATGAATAAAAACGTTGGAATCAACCGCGGTTACGCTCGCCGCTGCAATGTCCGCGACACTCTGTGAATTTTTCTGTAAAAGCGCCCGTTTTTCGGACTTCCAGTAGCCGGAGACAAACGCCAGCATGACAACGCTTAAAATCAAGAAACTAACTGCGATAATCAGCGAAGTGATTCTCAGGTATTTTTTAAATAGCGTTTTCTGCATCGTTTTGTCTGCTCCTGCCTTCTGAACCTCTCATGGTCCTAATTTTTCACTTCAAATTTGTACCCGACGCCCCAAACCGTTTTTAAAGCCCACTGGTCGGAAACGCCCTCCAGTTTCTCCCGCAGTCGTTTTACATGAACATCCACGGTACGGCTGTCGCCGTAATAATCGAACCCCCACACTTCGTCCAGAAGCTGATCCCGCGTAAACACGCGGTTTGGGTTGCTGGCCAAATGATAAATCAGTTCCATTTCCTTTGGCGGCGTATCAATCTGCTGTCCGTTCACGCGCAGTTCGTAGTTGGTCAGGTTAATGGAAAGCTTGTCGTACTTAACCTCTTTCACCGTTTCGTCCTCATTTTTGCCGAACCGGCGCAAAACAGCCTTAATACGCGCCATAACTTCCTTTGCCTCAAATGGCTTTACCACATAATCGTCCGCGCCCAGTTCCAGCCCGAGCACCTTGTCGAACACTTCGCCCTTTGCCGTCAGCATAATAATCGGGCATTGGGACTTTTTCCGAATTTCCCGGCAGACCTGCCAGCCATCCAGTTCCGGCAGCATAATATCCAGCAGAATCAGATCGGGGTTTTCCGTGTCGAAAATCTCGAGTGCCTTGTGACCGTCGTTGGCAATCACCACCTCATAGCCCTCTTTTTCTATATAGAGCCGGAGCAGTTCACAAATATTTTGATCGTCATCGACAACTAATATTTTTCCTCCCGCCATTTTACATCCCTCTTTTTTAGCCTGAGCCCGTATACAAAGACCAAATGTTCGAATCTTTCAAACGGGAGCAGGGCCTGATGATATTATCTATTTTGATTATAAAATAAGATTTATGAAAAGTCATGAATTTTTTATAAAAGTTTTGCAGAATGCCTATGAATATTCAGGAATACCGAGCTTTTGTTTCTCTTTCCCCTCGCTGCACAAAGCAGCACCTTCGTTTTCATTTTCCAAAGCAAGAAGAAAGAATATAAAAATACCGCGAAGGGAAGTTTCTCCCTCCGCGGTATTTCTTTATTTCATAATGCTATTCAGCAAACCGCCCTTTTGAATAATATTTTGAATAAAAGGCGGGAACGGCTGTGCCTGATAGCTTTTCCCTTTCGTCAAGTTCCGGATGACGCCGGTGTTGAAGTCCACCTCCACCTCGTCGCCATTCTGCAAATCGTGCGCCGCCTCGCCGCATTCCAGAATCGGCAGACCGATGTTAATGGCGTTCCGGTAAAAAATGCGCGCAAACGTTTCGGCAATAACGCAGGAAATCCCGCTGGCCTGAATCGCTATCGGGGCATGTTCGCGGGAAGAGCCACAGCCGAAGTTTTTCTCCGCCACAAGAATGTCGCCCGGCTTTACCTTTTTCACAAAATCCCGGTCGATGTCCTCCATGCAGTGGGCGGCCAGCTCCGCGTGCGATGCGGTATTCAAATACCGTGCGGGGATGATGACATCTGTGTCGACGTTATCCCCGTATTTATGAACCATCCCATGAGCCTTCATCTTTCTTCCTCCTCCTTCATGATCCGATCGGGGTCGGCAAGGCAGCCCATTACAGCGCTGGCCGCCGCAACGGCGGGACTTGCCAGGTAAACTTCCGACTCAATGTGCCCCATTCGCCCGACAAAGTTGCGGTTTGTGGTAGAAACCGCCCGCTCGCCTTTTCCCAAAATTCCCATGTGCCCGCCCAGGCATGGGCCGCAGGTAGGCGTGCTGAAGACCGCACCGGCTTCCACAAAAATTTCGGCAAGACCCTCGCGCAGCGCCTGCAGGTAAATTTCCTGCGTACCAGGAAGAATGATGCACCGCACGTCTTTCGCGACCTTACGGCCTTTCAGAATCGACGCGGCAACCCGCAGGTCCTCAATGCGCCCGTTGGTGCAGGAACCGATTACGCTCTGATCGATTTTTACGGTTCCAACCTCGTCGATTGTCTTCGTGTTTTCCGGCAGATGCGGAAACGCAACGGTCGGGCGCAGCTGGGAAAGGTCGATTTCTACGGTTTCGTCGTAAACCGCGTCCGGGTCGGTCTCATAAACCACTGCTTCACGCTGAAATCGCCCCGTCGTGTAGGCAAGCGTCACCTCGTCCACCGGGAAAATTCCGTTTTTCGCGCCTGCCTCAATGGCCATGTTGGCAATGCAGAGCCTGTCATCCATGGAAAGGTGTTTCACCCCGTCGCCGGTAAACTCCAGTGAGCGATACAGCGCACCATCCACGCCGATACGCCCGATCAAATGCAGAATCACATCTTTTCCGCTCACCCATTTGGCAGGCTGGTTCTTCAGCACCACCCGAATAGCGGACGGGACCTTAAACCATGCCTTTCCGGTAATCATTCCGGCGGCCATATCGGTGGAGCCGACCCCTGTGGAAAACGCACCCAACGCGCCGTAGGTGCAAGTGTGGGAATCTGCGCCGATGACACAGTCACCCGGGCCAACCAGCCCCTGCTCCGGCAGCAGGGCATGTTCAATGCCCATGCGTCCCACATCAAAAAAGTTTGTGATATGGAATCGATTGGCAAAGTTGCGAACCTGACGGCACTGCTCCGCGGCCTTAATATCCTTATTGGGGGTAAAGTGGTCCAGCACCAGCGCAATCCGGTCTTTGTCAAAGACGGAGGACGCCCCGCATTTCTCAAATTCATTAATGGCAACGGGGGAAGTAATATCGTTGCCAAGCACCAGGTCCAGCTTCGCCTCAATCAGCTGGCCCGGTTTCACTTCCGTTAAACCGGCATGCGCGGCCAAAATTTTCTGAGTCATCGTCATTCCCATTGGTATGCCTCCTTGTTTCATAGATATTTTGTCGCTGCCCCGGAAAAGGATTTTTTATTTCTTATTTATTATGTCAGGAATCTTGCCAAAAGAATGTATCATATGTTACAATTCGGAACAGAAATACTTTTCTCAGCAATGCAAGGGAAGGACGTGAATACAATGACCGGAGCGGAGAAACGTCTGGATTGGAGCGTGCTGGAAAAAAATTACCCTGCCCGGCATTACCCGAAAAACGCCATGGTTTATTGGCAGGAATCCCACGCAGAGGAATTTTATTACCTGAAAAGCGGCCGCGTCCGCATTTTTCTCAGTTCAGAAAACGGCACGGAAAAAACGCTTACCGTACTGGAACACGGCAACATTTTCGGGGAGGCCGCCTTCTTTGACGGGATGCCCCGCGTATCCTGCGCAAAAACGTTGGTGGATTCCGAAATTATTCCCATTACCAAAGAAAATCTACTGGACTGTTTCCGTAGGGAACCACAGCTTGCCATGAATCTTCTTACGTTTCTTTCGCAGACCATCCGCATGCTGTCGGCTCAGGTGGATACCATGACCTTTCTTCAGGCCGATCAGCGCCTTGCCCGCCTGCTGCTAAAGCTGGCGGACGCAAACGGAATGGTTCAGGCCACGCACGAAGACCTTGCGGGGCTGGCGGGCGTTTCGCGTGTTACTGTCAGCCGAATTCTAGGCCGGTTTGCCGAAAAGGGATGGATTTTGGCAGGCTATGGCACCGTTGTCATACAGGGTACTGGGTTAAACAGGTTTACGGAGAAAAACAAAAAAGAAGGCATGACGGAGTAAAGCCGCTTTCCATCATGCCTTCTTTTTTATGTAATGTATTAGCCTTCGCTTTTAATAATTTTATCAAACATCTTTTTGCAGGAGGCATAATATGCTTCCTTGTCTGCCTTGCCTTCCACAGCGCTTCCTTTTATCACACGCATGGAAATGCTGAAATTTTCCAAAAAATCTTTTCCTTCCACAGTAGGTGCCTCGGTGTCAAACTTCTGGAACAGTTTGCAGTCCTTTAAAGCAACACGCATTTTGGTGTAATCCGTTTCGTCCTTTGGCGGCGTAGCACCGTCCAGGTACGCAAACATCTGATTGGCCTTCTGCTGTTTTTGGAACGACTGGTCGTCCGTCAGGAAAATCATGCTCATTCCTTCGGTCAGGTCGGCAGTAAACTTTGTAACCGAAGCCATTTGCACATTGGGGTCTGCTTTGTCAGAATCGGAAATGGTGTAGACGTTAACCTGAACCTGCACTTTACCATCTTGGTTCAAATCCTCGCCCACCTGTTCAAACTTCTTTTCCAGCGCTTCCACGACGGTATCCGTGTAGGAGTTCTGTGTAATCACGCCGATTTGGTAATCTGGATGCTCCTGGTTCAGCATATCACGGATAAAAAACGCCACCAAAAGCACCACAGCCGCACCAATCACCACATGCCACTTGTGGTAAAACCAAAAGTTATCCCACTTAGATTTCGGCGTGGTCAGCTTGATTTCCGCACCGGGTTTGTTGATCGTCTCCTCCTCCTCATGAAGCAGATACCTTTCCCGTGCCAATCCAGGTCACTCCTTTGGTTTCATTGTTGGGAACAAAAGCACATCGCGAATGGAGGCACTGTCCGTTAACAGCATAACAAGGCGGTCGATTCCCATGCCCATGCCGCCGGTCGGGGGCATGCCGTACTCCAGCGCCGTCAGGAAATCCTCGTCAATCATATTCGCTTCCTCATCGCCCGCCGCGCGAAGCTCCATTTGCCGCATAAAGCGTTCTCGCTGGTCAATCGGGTCATTCAGTTCGGAATATGCGTTTGCCAGTTCGCGCCGGGTAATAAACAGCTCAAAGCGTTCCACCAGCTCGGGGCAGTCTTGCTTGCGCTTAGTCAAAGGGGATACTTCAACCGGGTAATCGTAAATAAAGGTCGGTTGAAGCAGCTGCTCCTCTACTTTTTCTTCGAAGACCAAAGACATAATGTCGCCCCAGCGGTCGGTCTTCTTAGTGGGCAGGCCCAATTCCTTCGCAACGGCGAGCGCCTTTTCCGTGTCGCCCTTGAAGGAAAGGAAGTCGATGCCGGTGTATTCCTTAATCGCGTCATTCATAGACAGGCGGCGGAACGGCACAGAAAGGTCAACCTGCTCTCCCTGATACGTAATCTGGTCGGTTCCGCATGCCTTCATCGCGCACGCATGAATCAGATTTTCCGTAATCTCCATCATGCCGTGGTAATCCGTATACGCTTCATACAGTTCTACGGTTGTAAATTCCGGATTATGCTTTACATCCATGCCTTCGTTGCGGAAAATGCGGCCCACTTCGTAAACGCGCTCCATCCCGCCCACAATCAGGCGCTTCAGGTGCAGTTCAGTCGCAATGCGCAAATACATTTCAATGTTCAGTGTATTATGGTGGGTAATAAACGGTCTTGCCGCCGCGCCGCCCGGAATGGTGTTCAATACCGGGGTTTCCACCTCAATGTACCCTCTGTCATCCAGAAAATCGCGGAGGGTCTTAATAATCTGGCTGCGCTTTACGAAAGTGTCCTTCACTTCCGGATTCACAATCAGGTCAATGTAACGCTGGCGGTAGCGCAGGTCAGTGTCCTTCAGACCGTGGTATTTTTCCGGCAAGGGAAGCAGCGACTTGGAAAGCAGCTGAATCTCTTTTGCATGCACGGAGATTTCGCCCCTGCGGGTGCGGAATACATAGCCCTTTACGCTGATGATATCGCCCAAATCCCAGCAGTTCTTCATTTCGGTGTACGACTCTTCGCCCACCTGGTCAATTTTCAGGTAAACCTGCATTCTGCCGGTGCGGTCATACAAATCCATAAAACTGGCTTTGCCCATATCACGCCAGCTCATAATGCGTCCCGCAATGCAAACGTCCTGGTTTTCCAGCTCCTCAAAGCGGTCGCGGATTTCCTGCATGCTGGTGTCGCGCGGGCAGGTGGTCACAAAGAACGGGTCCTTGCCCGCCTTCTGCAGGGCCGCCAGCTTTTCGCGGCGAATGCGAAGCAGTTCGTTTAAATCCTGCTCTGTTTCTTCGGGCTGCGCGCCGCCCTGCCGGGTATTCTCTTCGCTCATGTTAAACTCTCCTATTATGATCTTTATCGTTCTTTTCTGTTCCTTTGTTCCGTTTGGTTCTGCCTCCGGACAGCAAAAAAGGGCAGGATGACACCGTCAGCCCGCCCGTCGGATTATTTCGATATGGCAAGAACCTCGTATTCCATAACACCGGCCGGTACTTCAATCGAAATCTTATCGCCGATGCCATGATTCAAAAGGGATTTTCCGACTACGGATTCATCCGAAATGTTTCCTGAAAGCGGGTCGGCCTCGTTGGAGCCGACGATTTTATAATTGGCCACCGTGCTGCTTCCCGTTTTGGTATTGGTGACCCTCACTTCCACCTTGGAGCCAATGTGGATATTCTCATTGCTGAGTTCGTCCTCGTCAATCACGCGAACGTTTTTCAGCATCACTTCAATATCCGCAATTCTTGCCTCCATAATGGCCTGTTCGTTTTTTGCCTCGTCATATTCGCTGTTTTCCGAAAGGTCGCCGAAGGAAAGCGCAACTTTTATTTTTTCCGCAACTTCTTTACGTTTAACACTTTTTAATTCTTCAAGCTCATTTTCAAGCTTTTCAAGGCCTTCTTTGGTCAGTACTACCTGTTTCACCATACAGAATCCCACCTTCTCCATGCAAATGCCCGTGCCGGGCCTGTTCCGCAGAACAAAGCACAGTCGGGTTATCAAAACAATAAATACATTATAGTGAACCGTTTGGCCGCTGTCAACAATTAGCGTTTCAATATAATAAAAATTTAAATTCTCGAAATTTAGTCCGTGCCTTCCGTTTTGTCGGTTCCGGCGGAAGCACCCGGAGCCTGGTCCACGGCGGCTCCTTGACGAATCAATGCCGAAACCGCGGCCTGCAGCTGCGGGTCCTGTTCGCCCGGCAGGGAGTCTTTCATCAAAAGATTCTGCTGCTGCTGCGTCAGTGTTTTGCCGACATCCACATCAATCCCTTTGCCGTTGAACGAAGTGCCGTTCAACGTGAGGTATTCCGCAACCGAAAGCACCATGGCGGAACCGTCCGAAAGCGGAACAACTTCTTCCTTTGCACCGTAGCCGGCCGTTTTCTCACCAACCAGCAGTCCCTTTTTATAATCCTTGATATTCGCGGCGAACACTTCGCCTGCCCCCAGCGTGTTGTGGTCCACAATCACGCTGACCGGCAAACTGATTGCGTTGGAATCCGACCGGTATTCCACGGTCACTTTTCCGGACTTGTCGCGCGAACTAACCGTTGTGCCCGCCGGAAGCAGCGTGTCAAGCATGGCTGCCATGCCCTTCATGCTGCCGCCTGAATTGTTCCGCAGATCTATTATAATACCCGCAGCGCCGGCTTTCATACGTTCGGCAAGCGCCGTGTTGAACTGCTGCGCATTGCTGTCCGTGAACGCCGAAATTTTAAAATAAGCAACATTTCCATTTACCACGGAGGATGTGACTGTCTGCTCCGCATATTCCCCGCGAGTCACCGTAATCATCAGGTTCTGCCCTTTCGGCGCCGAAGATGACGAAGAACCCGATGCGGCCGAAGAAGCAGCAGCGGAATTGGAGGTTCCACGCAGAATTCCCAGCTTTACCTTAGATCCCGTAATACCATCCAGCTTGTTCAGCGCATCGCCGTAGGTAAGGCGTACCACTTCCTTATCATCCACGCTGATAATGGTGTCGCCCTTTTTAATTCCGCTTTTTTCCGCCGGGGAGTTCGGAAGCACTTGAATGACTTCCATGTTCCCATCCGCGTCGCGTACGGTTTTCACCCCTACGCCGGCACTTCTGGAATTATTGCTGTTCAGATAGGCTTTGTATTTTTCCGCGGAAAGATATTTGGCGTGAGAATCGCCCAAGCCGGCAAGATACCCCGCGCAGATACCGTCGTTGAGGGTGGTTTCATCGATGCTGCCGATATACTCCTGCCTGGCTTTCTGATCGATTTCGCTCAGTTTGGTATACATGGCCTGCCGTTCGTTGACGTCCGCCATTTTCGCATTGAAATTTTTCATGGCATAGTCGTATGTGATGGAAACCGTAATTGCCGCGGTAACGGCAACAAGAGCGACGGCGGCGCCCAACGAAAGCTTTCTGCTCATATCGGTTGATCATTCCTTCTCTATCGGGGATTATGGAAAACGCAGGAAAAGCAAGAATAAAATCAGAATTCACCGGCGTTCCGCCGCAGCCTGATTTTACAACCCTCTGCCCCTGCAGGGGGTATGTATCCTGTATGCAACTTATTTTCCAAACCAGTTCAGCGGGTTTTTCGCCACACCATTTACGCGGATTTCAAAGTGGCAGTGCGGTCCGGTGGAATTGCCGGTGCTGCCAACATAGGCAATCACCTGGCCTTTTGTGACCTGCTGACCCGTGCTTACCGCCACCCTGCTGCAGTGGCCGTACAGTGTAGTGTACCCGCCGCCGTGGTCAATCGCCACTACGTTTCCGTATCCACCATAACCTGTGCCGTAATTTCCCCAGCCGGCCATAATCACCCTGCCGGAATCCGCTGCGACAATCGGTTTTCCGTAAACACCAGCGGCAGAAATATCAATTCCCTTGTGAACGGTGCCCCAGCGCGGACCAAATCCGCTGGTCACGGTATTCACGCCCGGAACCGGCCACATAAAGTTGCCTTTGCTGACATAACCGCCGCTTCCGGAAGAGCCCTTGTGCTCCTCAGCGTACTTGCGGAACCACTCGTCCATCGCCTTCTGCACTTCGGCGTTCTGTTGGGCAATCTTTTTCTGCTGTTCCTGCGTACTGGCTTCATCTTGGTTGATCTTCTGAATCGTGCTCTGCGTTTCGCTGGAAAGTTCCTTCAGCTCTTTCCGTTTCGCGTCCTGCGCAACCTTAGCTTGCGCAACTGTGGCGCGGTTCGCTTCTATTTCCGCCTTCTGGTCCTTAATGCTCTGCATGTCGGACTTCAGTGTATTGATTAAATTGGTATCATGCTTGGTAATCGCTTCGATTGCCTGCGTTTTGTCGGCAAGGTCCACTACGTTTTTCGCATTTAATAAAATTTCCAGGTTGGAGGCTTCACCCGTCAGATACATGGCGTGAAGCCGTTGTTTCAGCTTTATAATATTCTGATCAATAGAAGCCTGTTTTTCGGAAATCTGTTTTTCCTTTTGCAGAATGTCCTGATCCAACGTGGAAATCTGTTCGTTCAAAACATCAATCTGGCTCTGAACGGTTTTCGTCTGTGCATTGAGCGTCTCCAGATATTCCTGCTGTTTGGCCTTGTCGGCTTTCAAATTTTTCAACTTCTGCGCGTTCGCGCTCTGCTCCTTCTTCAAAGCCTCCTGCTTCTTCTGCAGCTGCTGCAGCTGCGAATAGGTAACAGCCGATGCGGTGGTGGCTGCGGGAATAGAAAAAATCAGCGTTAATGCAAGGAGCAGTGCAACTCCGCGTTTCCCGTGTCCTTTACCAGCCAACGATTTCTCCCCCTTCTTTTTTCAGGTATTTCCCAATCGAAATCATACCGCCGAACGCACCAAACAAGGTTCCGGCCAGCAAAAAGATCAGCGTAAGTCTCCACGACAGCAAACTGATATCAATCGGTGAGAAAAGTAGAATGGAAGTAATGGAGGACATCAGCTTTTGATAAATCAAGTGCAGCAAAAGACTTGCAACGCCGCCCGAAATCAAACCAATAATCATGCCTTCCACAATAAACGGCACCCGCACAAACCAGTTGGTAGCGCCCACGGATTTCATAATGCTGATTTCCAGCCGGCGCGAAAACATGGTTACACGGATGGTATTCGAAATAATAAACAGGGAGACCAGACTGAGCAGCACAATAACCCAAGAACCGGCCGTGGTAACCATGCGGTCCAGATTCGTCAGCTTCTGCGCCACATCGGAATAATCGTTAATGGTATCCACGCCTGAGATCTTCTTAATCTGCTCCGCCGTCTGTTTATACTGGGACAAATCCTTGAACGAAACCTTGAACGCATCGGGCAGGGGGTTGTCCTTCCCGGTCATTCCGCTGAGCATGGTCCCATCCTCGTCGCCCAAAATATCCATGTACTTCTGAATCGCCTCGTCCTTGGGAATAAACTCGCAGCTCGAGATATTATCCAGTTTTTTAATTTCTTCGCCCGCCTTTACCGCAGTCAAAGTTGGCAGGCCCTGCTTCATATAAACGCGGATAGAATTTGTGCCTTCAATCGTTTTCATGGCGGTGTCGATGTTCAGGGAAAAGAGCACCGCCGCGCCCGTCAGCAGCAGGCAGGAAACCAGCACCCCGATAGAGGCAAATGACATGGTGCGGTTAATCCAGATATTTTTAATGCCTTCAATTCCAAGATATTTCAGATTTCTAATCTTCATGGGGCACCTCCTGAGAAGCGGTGTCCGCCACAATCTGACCATCATGGATTTCAACAACACGCTTATGAAAATGTTTTACCAGAGTATGTTCATGTGTTACCATCAGAATCGTGGTGCCGCGCCGGTTAATTTCGCTGAGCAGATCCACGATTTCAAAAGAAAGCGCCGGGTCCACGTTGCCGGTAGGCTCGTCCGCAATGATCAATTTCGGATTATTGACGAGCGCACGTGCCAAACCCACACGCTGCTGTTCGCCGCCGGAAAGCTCCTTCGGGTGGCACTTTTGCTTATCCTGCAGGTTCACCAGCCCAAGAATATACGGCACACGCTTTTTAATTTCTTTGGAAGAAGCGCCGACTACATGCATGGCAAACGCAACATTCTCAAAAACGGTCATATTGTCAATCAGGCGGAAATCCTGAAACACAATTCCCATATTACGACGGTAATACGGCACATCGTGTCGTTTCAGGTCGCCCAGCGCCAAATTATTCACGATAATCTGGCCCTCGCTTGGCCGCTCCTCACACATAATCAGCTTTAAAAACGTACTTTTTCCTGCGCCGGAAGAACCGACAATAAAAACGAACTCACCGTCGTCCACTTTTAGACTAACATTCCGCAGGGCCTGTGTCCCGTTGGAATATATCTTGCTTACATTCTGAAATTCAATCATGAAATCGCTCCATATTTCCCATTCTATTCATTCTCGTTCCGTACATGCTCCAGCCGCCCGACTGCAGCCCGTTTCCACCAATTTCGAAAACGCAAGCTTCCGTTTTGTTCTGTCGTATTAGATGTGCGGTCACGTTATTTCCCAGTTTAAGTGTTATGTAATTTTCACAATAAATGATGACATTTTTATACAGAGACATTGAACTAAACCAAAGCCCATTGGCATGTTTACATAATACCAATGGGCTTATGATTTATTATTCCCAATTAGAATTTATTTGTAATAATTGTGTAATCTTTTTATGACATTGATGAAATTTGGTTAAAACTTGGTTGGATTGGAAGAAAGATACTTTTTAACCATGAGCGCAACTTTAAATACAATTGCGTCTTCAAATTCACGCAGGTCCAAACCGGTAATCTTCTTAATTTTTTCCAGACGGTAAACCAGCGTGTTGCGGTGCACGAACAGTTTACGGGATGTTTCCGAAACATTCAGGTTGTTTTCAAAGAAGCGCTGAATGGTAAACAGGGTTTCGTGATCCAGGGATTCAATGGAACCGCGTTTGAACACTTCTTTCAGGAACATTTCACACAGCGTAGTAGGCAGCTGGTAAATCAGGCGGGCAATGCCGAGATGATCATAGCTGACAATGGATTTCTCTGTATCGAACACCTTGCCGACTTCCAAGGCAACCTGCGCTTCCTTAAAGGAACGCGCCAAATCCTTAATGCCGGTAACCACGGTGCCGATGCCCACGACGCAGTGGGTATAAAATTCACTGGAGAGCGTGTCCACAATTGAACCGGCCAGTTTTTCCAAATCCTTAGGCTCAATGCCGGTGCGGATTTCCTTCACCAGCGCAATATCGGTTTCGTTAATATTAATGATAAAGTCCTTGTTCTTGTCCGGGAAAAGATTTTGAACCACGTCGTAAGCGGAAACATCGGACTTATTGGTAATCTTAATCAGCATGCACACGCGGCTCACGTCGGAATTGAAATGAAGCTCGCGCGCCTTCAGGTAAATGTCACCTGGAAGAATATTATCAAGAATTACGTTCTTAATAAAGTTGCTGCGGTCGTATTTTTCATCATAATACTGCTTAATGCTGCTCAGCGAAACAGCCAGCAAAGTGGCATAACGGTTGGCTTCCGCATCGTTTCCGGAAACGAATACTGCGTATTCGGGCCGCGGACGGCTGCCAAAAGACTTGTACGTATATCCGTTCACAACAAAAGCAGTCGGGGCTGCCAGCGTCTCCGCAGTGATGCTGTCGTTTACTTCTCCGATTCTGCCGAGTTCACTGCAAGCTATAATCACCGAGGTTTCATCGATAACGCCGATTGTACGGTCAATCGCGTCACGCATCTGGTGAATAACCCCTTGAAACAATCTGTTTGACATGGCTTTCCCTCACTTTATCAAATATGTCTAATCTTTTCGACCGACAATTACATGCTACATACATTTTACATAAACTCAGTTAATTTTTCAACCATATCGAAAAATTTTATTTCAATTTTTAAGAAAAATCAATGAAAAAAAGCATACATATTTCCTATAACGAACTAAGAGTGAGTCATACATTGCATTACTATAAAAGTAGCCGCGCCTTCCGGCGCGGCCGCTTCTCATCGTTTTATTAATTAGTTAAGGATGACCTTTTCGGTTTCTTTGTCAAAGAGGTGGAGTTTGTTCAGATCAAATGCAATCTTGATCTTGTCGCCGGTCTTCGCAGTGGAAGTTGGCTCAACTCTAGCGGTAATGGAAGCACCTTCGCAGTTGAGGTACAGGTAAGTTTCTGCACCCATCAATTCGGTTACTTCAACATCCGCTTCCACAATGCCTTCGGTTGCCTTTGCAATGAACTCCGGTTCATCGTGAACATTTTCCGGACGAATACCGAACACAACTTCTTTGCCCACATAGTTCTTCAGTGCGTCGTCCTTATTCTTTGCAGCCGGAACAGCAATATCGTACTTACCGAATTTCAGCACATACTGGTCGCCCTTCTTGTCAACGGTGGTGTTGATAAAGTTCATTTGCGGAGAACCCATAAATCCGGCAACGAACTGGTTCACCGGGTAATCATACAGGTTTTGCGGTGTGTCAACCTGCTGAATAAATCCATCTTTCATAACCACGATGCGGTCGCCCATGGTCATAGCTTCGGTCTGGTCATGGGTAACGTAAATGAAGGTGGTGCCCAATCTCTTATGAAGCTTTGCAATCTCGGTTCTCATCTGTGCACGCAGCTTTGCGTCCAAGTTGGAGAGCGGTTCGTCAAGCAGGAAGACCTTCGGGTCACGTACGATGGCACGGCCCAGAGCAACACGCTGGCGCTGGCCGCCGGACAGAGCCTTCGGTTTACGGTCGAGTAAGTGGGAAATGTCCAGGATTCTGGCGGCTTCTTCCACGCGGCGTTTGATTTCATCCTTCGGAACCTTGCGGAGCTTCAAGCCGAACGCCATGTTGTCAAACACGGTCATATGCGGATACAGGGCGTAGTTCTGGAACACCATTGCGATATCGCGGTCCTTCGGCGCAACATCGTTTGCAAGGGTTTCGCCAATGTAAAGTTCACCCTTGGAGATTTCCTCCAAACCAGCAATCATACGGAGTGTTGTGGATTTGCCGCAGCCGGAAGGACCGACCAAAATAATAAATTCTTTGTCCTGAATTTCAAGATTAAAATCAGAAACGGCGGTAACGCCTCCGTCATAAATCTTGTAGACATTCTTTAAGACTACACTTGCCATAATATTCCTCCTGATAATACACAGATTTGCTCGTACCTGGATGCCTTGCGGTCACCCTTCTCTTTCATGACACAATCATATCAAAACGGGGAGAAATTGAACAGCCTTTTTTTGCCTAAAGATAAAAGTCGGTGTTTAGCCATAATTTATAAAACACAAAAAGGTCTTTATAATTTCGTATATTTTTGCCATCAGGAGGTTCCAAAACTATTTTGTAAATTTAGTGAATTTCGTATAGATTGCCATCCGGCTCAAAAACCAATTCCGCTTCCTTCGGCGAAAGTTCGCGCACTTCCCCCGGGGCCAGCGCTTTGTCCAGGCAGAGCGCCCCAATCTGCACGCGCTTCAGCCGCTGCACACGGTTCCCCACGGCAAGGAACATGCGCTTAACCTGATGGAACTTTCCTTCCCGGATCCGCACAAGCACCAGCGGGTTCGGGCCTTCCTGCAGAACGCGCAGCTGGGCCGGAAGACAGGTCATGTCCCCCAGTTCCAGCCCTTTTTCAAAGCGCTCTGCGTCCCCTTCGGAAACCGGGGACTCCAGTACGGCTTCATACCGCTTGAACACATGGCTTTTCGGCGCGAGCATCCGGTGTGCAAACGCGCCGTCGTCGGTAATCAGCAGCAGCCCCTCGGTATCCTTGTCCAACCGGCCGGCAGGGAACAGGCCGCGGCGCTGCATTCCAGGCGGAATCAGGTCAACCACGGTCTTTGCTCGGGAATCCCGCGCGGCGGAAAGAACGCCCGCCGGCTTGTTCATCATATAATAAACGTATTTTTTTGCGTTCAGGATACGGCCGTTCACGGTAATTTCATCCAACTCCGGGTCGACCTTGAAATCCGCTTTGGCAACCGGCGCCCCGTTTACCAGAACCGCGCCACGCCGAATCAGCAGCCCGGCTTCCCGCCGGCTGGCGATATTCTGGGAAGCGAGGATTTTATCCAGCCGTTCTTTGCCCATGGTTTCACCATTCCAATCTTTTGGTCCCGAACCTGCTTGGGCACGGGAATGTCCTTGTGTTTTTTCGTCCTCTATTGTACCCAATTTCACGCGCAGGGTCAATCAGTCAATCGGCCACGCATTGGCTGGAATGGTGGAAGAAGCCTTCGGTTTTGCCTCTTCCACGGCGCTTTGGTCAGACTTCGAAGCCTTGGAAGAAGCAGCAGGCTTGGAAGCTGCGGGTGCTGAGGACACGGCCGCACCGGAGGAAGTACCTTTCGATGATGCCGGAGCGGACGAGGCTTTGCTCGAAGCCGCCGAGGAAGAACGGGTCAGCGTATCGTGGGATGGCTGTTCTCCGAAAAATCCGGTCATAAAACCGTCAAGCGCGGTGGTGCTTAAATCGCCGCCCACCACCTGGTTGTTATAAACAATCAGCGTTGCACGGACATCCGGGTTGTTCGGGTAATTTGTCACCGCATAAACCCATTGCTTGCAGGTTTTTCCGGCGTACGGCTTAAGGTCCAGCCCCTGTTCCTTTTGAATTTTATTGTAGTTTTCATACACTGCGTTAAAGGTCTGAGGAATTATCACGTCTTTTGTTTCCAGCGGGTCCGCATTCACCTTCCAGCCGAACTGGCTGAGGAACGCGACGCGCTCCTCATTGGTGGCGGCGGAAAGCGAGTATTTTTTTCCCACAGGTGCTGCGCTCGGCTCGGCATTGCGGATTCGGAACAGAATAATGACCCCCGTTACCACCAGCAGCACAATTGCCAGTATAATACAGATTTTTCTTCGGTCCGCTTTAAAAGACCATACAAACATTTCACCGCCCCCTTGCAGAAGATTAATATGCGGGGAATCGGCAAAAAATGCCACGGAAAGCCTGCCGGCACGGCGAATTTCGCGCCCTGGGTACAAAAAAAGCGGGAGGCCTCCGCCTCCCGCTTGATTAATCTTCCGTTTCGCCCGCAGCCTTTGCTTCCTCAATCACCTTCTGCGCCACCTGCGGCGGTGCTTCTTCATAGCGGCAGAAGTCAAACGTAAAGCTTCCGCGCCCCTGCGTATTCTGGCGCACGAACGTGCTGAAATCGTGCATTTCCGCCATGGGGACTTCCGCTTCCACAGTCTGCTTTCCGTCGCCCGCCGGATTCATTCCAAGTACGCGGCCCCGGCGCTTGTTCACCTCGCCCATAATGTCGCCCATGTTTGCATCGGGAACCACGCATTTTAGGGTGCCAACCGGTTCCAACAGCACCGGATTCGCTTGCGGCATCCCGTTTTTGTACGCCAAGCTGGCCGCCATTTTAAACGACATTTCTGAGGAATCCACCGGGTGGTAGGAGCCGTCGTACAGCGTGGCGCGCAGCCCGACCATGGGGTATCCCGCTAAGGGGCCTTTCAAGATGCTTTCGCGCAGGCCCTTTTCCACGGCAGGGAAAAAGTTTTTCGGCACTGAACCGCCGACCACGCGCTCGCCGAATTCCAGCCCTTCGCTTTCGCAGGGTTCAAACTCAATCCACACGTCGCCATACTGGCCATGGCCGCCGGTCTGCTTTTTGTAGCGGCCCTGCACCTGCACCTTTTTGCGGATGGTTTCGCGGTACGGGACACGCGGTTTTGTAAGGACCACCTCCACGCCGAATTTGGTCTTCAGCTTGGAAACAATCACATCCAAATGCTGTTCGCCCTGACCGGAAAGAATCATCTGATGGGTTTCCGTATTGGTGGTAAAGCGGATGCTTGGGTCCTCCTCCGCCAGGCGGAGAATTCCCTGCGCCACTTTGTCCTCTTCCCCTTTCTTTTTCGGCTGCACCGCAAGCGACAGCGTCGGATTCGGGTAAACGATCCCGTCCAGCGTCACCTTGCGTGCGGGGGCGCACAGTGTATCGCCGGTAGCTGTACCCTGCAGTTTCAGCACGGCGCCAATATCCCCCGCACCAATATAAGCAACATCCTCCTGCTTCTTTCCGTGCATGAAAACGGTCTTGCCAATACGCTCGATATTGCCTGTACGCATGTTAATCAGCTGAGAATCGGGGGAGACCTTGCCAGACACCACCTTCAAATAGGAAAGCTTGCCGATAAACGGGTCGGCAATGGTTTTAAACACAATGGCAGCCGTTGCGGCATCGTCGCTCACCGAAAGCTCTACCGGGTTGCCGTCCACATCCGCCGCAATTTCGCTGCTCTTTTCCTCCGCGGACGGGGCCAGCCATACCAGGCCGTCCAGGAACTGCTCCATACCGCGCATGAGCAGCGCGTCACCGCAGAACACCGGGCAGATGGTGCCGGATTTCACGCCTTTGCTTACGCCCACAATCACTTCCTCCGGGGTAAACTGTTCGCCGGAGAAATACTTTTCAAACATTTCATCGCTGGTTTCAGCTACAGCTTCATAAATTGCGGTGCGCAGGCCGTCTAAACGGGTGCCCATGTCCGGCATTTTCACCTCAACCGGCGCCCCGTTCTGATAATCGTATGCCTTATACTCCAAAATATTAATGTAGATGTTCGCTTTCCCGTCCACAATATACGGTACTACAACCGGGCAGACGGATGGGCCAAACTTCGCTTTCAAATCCTCGAACACACGGTAAAAACGGGCGCTTTCGTCGCACAGGCCGTTGACAAAGAAAATCTTTGCCAGGCCGCGTTTATTGGCCGCCTCCACCGCCTTTTCCGTACCGACCGCCACGCCGTTTTTGCCGGAAACCGCAATCAGCACGGTATCTGCGGCGCGAACCGCCTCTTCCATGCCTCCCGCAAAGTCGAACAGGCCGGGGGCGTCGATTAGATTAATCTTATGGTTCTTCCACTCCAATGGAGCCACTGCCGTGGATACGGAAGCTTTGCGCCGGACCTCTTCCGGGTCAAAATCACAAACCGTATTTCCCTCCCCGACCTTGCCAAAACGGTCGGTTGCGCCCGAAAGGTACAGCATCGCCTCTGCAATGCTGGTTTTTCCGGCACCACTATGACCTGCAATTGCGATATTCAATATATTTTTCGCTGGATACTGTTTCATTCTGGAATCTCCTTTCGTGGGTCCATTGGTACATAAGTACAATTGTTTACCCAATTTAAGCATAATTATAGCGTATTGCCACAAAAAATACAATGCCGAATCAGTAAATTTTAGCATTTTCGTTCCAAGACTTAAACTGGTTTTTTATGAAATTTGCCCAAGCTTTTTTCCGTGTAGCTCCCCCCAGAACACGCCTTCCGGTTGAAAAAGGTCGAAACGAAGCATGGCCGGTTCCGACGCAGGGACCCGAATAATTCATCTTATGAATCAAATTCCAAGTTTATGTAATTTATAGGCACCCTTCCCCTTTTCGCTGAACAAATTCGGCTGCGTCGCGGCTTCCCGTTGCTCCCACTCCGTGCGGATTCCGTACTAAAAAATGATGCCCCGGCAGACCAAATTGGTATGCCGGGGCATCACGCCTGATATTTGGGCTATTTTCGCTCTATTGTATGTTCTATATCATTGCTTCTACCTGGAACTTTGCCTTGCGGGCCACCTGGTTTGTAAAATATTTAATCAGCGGCCCCAGAAAGAATGCGGTAATGACGGTTCCAACCCCCACCACGCTGCCGCAAAGCCAACCGATCAGCATGGCCAGCAAATCCCAGAAAACGCGGCACCAGCGGAACTGGATTCCAGTCTTTTGAGCCAACACCACCGGCACGCTGTCATACGGGGAAATGCCAAGCTGCGGGTACATGTAAAGCGCGGCGGTCAGCGAAAGCCCCACAACCGCAACGGCCATCAGCAAAATTCGGAGCCACAGTGCCGGGGCCGCCGGCAGAATCCGAGCAAAGATCATTCGGAAGAAGTCCACCAAAAAACCGATGCTCACCATATTGACTACCGTGCCGATTCCAATCAGGTTCCGGGAAAGGGAAAAGGTAAAAATTAAAATGACACAGTTCACAATCAACTGCCATACACCAAATGGAATGCCCAATTTCCCGGAAACACCCAGGTTCATTACAGTGCAAGGGTCACTGCCAAGGTTCGCATAAACAAAAACAGCGATAAAAAATCCCATTAGGAATACACCGACGCATACCATGCGCACACGCCGAAAAAGCGATTGATTCCATTGAATCGAATGCATATTTTCACTCACAATTCTTTTATGGCTTTCTAAGACGGGGAATCAGCCAGACGGCCGCTACCCAGAACAGCTCGTACAGCAGAAGCGGCACCGTGCCCAGCAGTTTCAGGCCGGAGTAGCAGGTAAGCAGACCCACCAGCAAAAGCCCGAGGATTACGGAAATGTTCTGCAGTGCGACCGCCACGGTAATATTGCTTCGCTGGCGCACACAGGCGGAAAGCATCCGCATCATGGTCGTCGGGCGGCCCTTCGTGGCCAGCATAGCCGGGGCACGTTCCCGCGACGTTTGCGTCAGCTCCTCATACACTTCGCCAAGCCGTTCAGGCAGCACACGGATGCAGTGCTCGTCCAGATGGAAACAATCCGCCAGCATCTGCGGCGTAATGTTGGGGTCGCGGGTGCGAACCACCAAGCTGATTCCGTTGTTTTCCATGCGGCGCAGTTCCATAGAGCGCCGCAGGTCGGAGTTATAGGAAACGACGAAAACCGCCACCAAATCGCCGCCCACCCCAAGATACACCGTATTTTTTCCGCCCTGAATGTACTTTTCTTCGTAATCGGCGGAAGGCGGTTCAATTCCGTGCGTTTCCAGCAGGGCGCGGTTGCCGATCAGGATTCTTCTGCCCGACACCCAGCCGGACACGCCCTTTTCGTCCTCATAGGTCACATTTTCAACCTTTGGCAGCATTTCACGCCGATTTTGAATGATTTGGTCGAACACATCGCTCAGCGGCCCGCCGACAGAACACATCAGCGCGGTCGCGTCTACAATGGCCTCGTCAATACGCTGCCCTGCAAAGGTTTTAATGCCGTTCAGCACCACGGTGCCCTTCGGGAACAGGTCCTTGGCATCGACCATGACGGCGTTGACCCCGCTGAACGCATCCACCGCTGGGAATCCAACCACCATCGCGCCGCAGCGGGAAGCAATTTTGACCAGCCGCTTCAGCGGAAGATTTACGCTGAGCATGTTCATGAACGGTACGCTGATACAAGCTGCCGCCGAAAAAGCAGTCACCGCCTGCTGCCAGTCGCGGGACAGCACAAACGCGACGATTCCAAGAACCAGCGAACACACAAACCCGATCGGCCCCATCATCTGGGAGCTTTGTTCACTCGGGTCGGGTTCATAGGAAAGTTTGAGAAAATGCTTCAGAAAATCGGCCTTCACCTGATAGGCGACCACAGGTGAATCCAGTACCACGCCCTTCGTCATCAGCAGGGAGGTATTGTAATCGTCATACAGAAGAACCGCCTTTTTCTGGTCGGGTGAAGACACAAAGCGGAAATTGCTCCGGATGCGCCGCATCATGCTCAGTTTGCCGGCGGCGTTCAAAAACAGAGCCAGCGCCGTCAGGGAGGAATATAAGTGCAGCGTACCGCTGTTCAGCCGCTCCTGCGCAGAAAACAGCACCGCACTCTGGGCAATCGAAGCAATCAGGGCAACCGCCACCGCGCTGTCAGCATTCGCCTGAAACGTAAACAGGCCCTTCAGTCCGCCGGCAACGGGTGCGGCGCTGAACGCGCCCGCAATCACCAAAAAGATCATATTCAAAATCAGATAAGTTTTGGTATCCAGGCTGACCTGCAGGAAAGACGGCAAAATTCCGGCATACTCCCCTAAAAGGCCGAAGAAAAACAGCAAAAGCGTACACAGGCCGGTTACAGCAAAGCGCAGGTAAAACCGGCTGAGATTCGCCGCAATGTCGTTGGCAACCGCCGGTGCATCCGAAGCGCTGGTGTAATCGTCCAGTTCCTCCGGTTCGTCCTGCAGTTCCTCCGTCGCATCGTTGTCCTCTTCCTCAGTTCCAAACACATGGAAGCGTCTTTTCTTTTCCGGTTTAGCCGGGGTTTCTTCCTTCCTTGGTTCCTCCGATGAAAATTCATCCGCCACGGGTGGTGCGGTGGGAATCGGGAACGGAATCGGCTCCTCTTCCGGTTTGGCCGGCTCCGCGGAAAGTTCCTCTTCCTGCGCTTCTTCCTCCGGCTCAGGGACTTCCTCCTGCTGCAGCACAGGAGGCCGCAGGCGCGTTTCCTCCCCGGTGACAGGCGGCTGTGGAAGAGAAATCGGAGCGGTAGGCTCTGGTTCTGCATAGTTTGGGTTATTTTGAATTTCACTTTTCAGAAGATCGGGAAAACTGCTGGATTCAATCATATGTACCGGTCTGCCGGTCAAAGACCGGAAACCGGTTGGAATTTGATTTGGTCTTCGCTCGGGTGCCTTCGAACGCGGCTCCTGCCGGAGCGGCGGCTCCCGTACTGCGGGCGGAGGGGTAATTTCTTCCTGCACCACAGGAACCGTAACCGGTTCCTTTACCGGGGGATGTTCCTGTACATCCGGCGTTTCCTCGCAGCGGATCACCGGGCTGGTAGCCGGCTGCGGGGAACCAGGCTGCGGTGTAAACGTCGGCTCAGTCAGCGGCTGTGGAATTTCCGGCTGCACCGGTTCCGGCGGGATTTCCGGTTTAGGTGCTGGTGCCGGGGCAGGCTGTGGAACGGGCGACGGCGCTGGCTGCGGAATGCCGGGCTCGGGATGCTCCGGAGCCGCTGCTTCTTCAGCCGCAGACTGTTCCGGTTCCGCGGAAGATGCAATTTTCACGGAAGACGCGATTCCCGCGGAAAATTCCTCCTCCGGCGGTGCAAAATCAATGAGCGGTTCAATCTCGTTCTGATCCAGTCCCGCTTCGCGCATCACGCGCTCTAAGCGTTCCTGGCGCTCCCGGTGAATTTGCTCAAACTGTTCCGGAGCGGGCCCTTCCGGTTCCGATTCATCGTCCTTTTCGAACAGATAGGCAAACTTGGATGCACCTTCCGCCGCACGGATTTTTTGGGAATCGATGCGGATGGTTCTCTCATAATCCTCACGGTATTCCTCAAGGGATTTCAGCTGCAAGCCGTAATAAATATCCTCTTCTTCCCGAAATTCAGGAATCGCCTTTTTCCGTCTTCGGAACAGGGAACGGCGCTTCTTTTCCGGCTCCTGTTCCAAAAAGGAGGAATCCGGGCGTGTAAAGGGCTGCCCGCCCATATTCTGATTCAGCGCGCGGCTCGCCTCCCGGGCAATTGCCTCCGGGGAGGAACAGGCGGGCCGATTCCCTTCAGTGTCCTTCTCCGGCTGTGCGGATTCCTTTGCGGATGCAGCTTCCGGCTGTTCTTTCTCTTTCAGCGTATGTGCCTCCGCCAGTATTTCATCAATCGAAAAATCATTTTGCGGAGCTCTGTTTTTATCGGCCATAAAATATCCGCTCCTATTTTTTAATTCTTTGCTTTCAGTCCGGCGCGCTGGCGCGCAATCTCATAGCAGAGAACGCCGCACGCCACAGATGCATTCAGCGAGCTTATTTTTCCCTTCATCGGCAAAGATATCACAAAATCGCATTTTTCTTTTACCAGACGGCTTACGCCGAAGCCCTCGGAACCAATAACAACCGCCGCAGGGCCTGCATAATCCTGACTGCACCAGGGTTCGCCGTCCATATCCGCCGCGTAAATCCACACGCCGCGTTTTTTCAGGTCGTCTATCGTCGCAGCCATATTGGTCACCCGGGCAACCGGCACATATTCCACTGCGCCTGCGCTCGCTTTGCCCACCGCGTAAGTCAGGCCCACAGAACGCCGTTTTGGGATAATAACCCCGTGCGCGCCCGCGCACTCCGCGACTCTTAAAATGGCCCCCAGGTTATGCGGGTCCTCCAGCTCGTCCGCAAGAATCAGGAACGGCGCTTCGCCCCGCTCCTCCGCCAGGCGGAACATGTCCTCCACGGTGGAAAATTCTTTTACCGCCGCAACCGCGACCACGCCCTGATGCACCGCCCCGCCGCACAGAAAGTCCAGCTTTTTCGGGTCAGCTTCCTTAATATTGATTCCGGCTTTTTTGGCGCGGGCAATCAGCGCGCTCAGCGAACCCATATGCTCGCCGCGTGCAACATAAAGGCTGTCGATGGTACGCCCGCTTTTCAGCGCCTCGGCAACCGCGTTTCTGCCCGCTATCACATCTTCCCCGCGCCGGGTATTTTCCGTATTCATAAAGTGCAACTCCTATTCCCGGCGGACGCCGGTTGTTTCTTGATATTCTTTTTTATTATAGCACAATTTTGGGAAAATTAAGAGCATTTTCCCTTCAAATGTAAAATGTTGAATTTCTGTGGAATCATTCATTCCAAAACAGAATATACATGCGATTTTTTCCCGCCACGACTGGGTTTATACCCCCTGTATTTGCAAAGGTTAACATAAAACCGTGGAATAACTGTTTTATAACGGTGGAAAACCCTGTGGAAAATGTTAATAAGTCCCGTAAACAGCGCAATTTGATTCTTATACATCACAGATGAATATTAATTTATGTCAACCGGTATCGAGAAAATTTTCAAAACTTTCCGTATTTCTAAGCCCCCTTTTTATGCTATAATAATGGAACATCCGTGGTACAATCGAGCTTGCTCCAAAGATTTCCACGGAAATAAACCGATTTTCAACAGCGGGAACGGCCGATCCATCCGGTCCAGCCGCTGCAAAGATATGAGGATGCCATGGATTACATCGATTTGGCCCAAACACTGGAATGCGGCCAGTGCTTCCGCTGGGACCACCAGCCGGACGGTTCTTACACGGGGATTGCTTCCGGAAGGACGCTTCGGGTCTCCGAGGAAAATTTACCAGACATAATCAAAGACCCTTTCTGGAATCATTATTTTGATTTTGATTTAAATTATACGAATATCCGCGCGGAACTTGCGAAAAAAGATCCGGTTCTGGCGCGCGCAGCTGAATACGCACCCGGTATGCGTATTTTAAATCAGGAACCATGGGAAGCGCTCTGTTCATTTATCCTTTCCCAGAACAACAATATTCCCCGCATCCGGGGCCTTGTCGCCCGGCTGTGCGGGGAATTCGGCGAGACGCTGGAGCAGGGCGGGCATGCGTTCCCCACGCCCGAAACGCTCGCCGAGCTGACGGAAGCGGATCTGGCACCGGTGCGCTGCGGCTTTCGCGCCCGCTACCTGATTGATGCGGCAAAAAAGGTGGCAAGCGGGGAAATCGACCTGGAACAGGTGCGCCGCCTTCCGTTGGACGAAGCTAGAGCAAAGCTGATGACTATTGTGGGAGTGGGACCCAAGGTAGCGGACTGCGCGCTGCTGTACGGTCTGCACCGGCTGGACGCGTTCCCCATGGATGTGTGGATGAAGCGCGCCATGCGCGTTCTGTTCCCCGGCCGCACACCGGACTTCTTCGGGCCGTACGCCGGAATTGCACAGCAGTACATTTTTCACTACAGCCGAATGAATCCGCAGCTGTTTGCGGAGGATGAAGCAGCCTCATAACCCGAACCTTCCCTCTCCGGCGGCTTCCCAGAGAAGACCGCTTCTCAGAGAAGATCTCTTCTGTGAGAAATTCGTTAATTATTTATCATAATTTGGGGAAATCTCTTTTCATTCTTCGGAAAATGAGTTATAATGAAGCCAGAAATAGAAAAGACAGGAAGGGGACACCATCATGCCATTAGTAAATACCACTGAAATGTTTAAAAAAGCATATGCTGGCGGCTATGCAATCGGCGCTTTTAACGTGAACAACATGGAAATTGTTCAGGGAATTACAGAGGCCTGCGACGAGCTGAAGGCTCCTGTTATTCTTCAGGTTTCAGCCGGTGCGCGTAAATACGCCAACCACACATTCCTCACTAAACTGGTGGAAGCGGCTGTTATTGAACACCCCGACATTCCAATCGCCCTGCACCTTGACCACGGCGCATCCTATGAGCTCTGCAAGGACTGCATCGACGGCGGCTTCACCTCCGTTATGTTCGACGGTTCTTCCAAGCCTTACGAGGAAAACGTGGAAGAGGCCCGCAAGGTTGTACAATATGCTCACAAATATAATGTAACCGTAGAAGCAGAACTCGGCCAGCTTGCCGGCGTGGAAGACGAAGTTTCCGTCGAAGCCGACAAGGCTAACTACACCGACCCGGCTCAGGTTCAGGACTTTGTCACCCGTACCGGCGTGGACTCCCTGGCAATCGCCATCGGCACCAGCCACGGCGCATACAAGTTCAAACCCGGCCAGAAGCCGCAGCTCCGTTTCGATATTCTGAAAGAAGTTTCCGACCGTCTGCCGGGCTTCCCGATTGTTCTGCACGGCGCTTCCTCCGTTATTCCGGAGTTCGTCGAACTGATTAACAAATACGGCGGCCAGATGCCTGACGCCATTGGCATTCCGGAAGAAATGCTCCGCGAAGCCGCAAAGATGGCCGTCTGCAAGATTAACGTTGACTCCGACCTGCGTCTTGCCATGACCGCTTCCATCCGTAAGTATCTGGCGGAAAATCCGAGCCACTTCGATCCCCGCCAGTACCTCGCTCCTGCCCGTACTGCCATTAAGGAAATGGTCGCACACAAGATCAACACCGTCCTCGGCTGCGCAGGCAAAGCTTAATCATTACCCCAAACACAATTCAGGGGCTGCCAAATGGCAGCCCCTGTTTTTTCTTTATGAAGTACATTCGAATCGACAATAACCCGTAGGAATACAGGCACACCGCCTAAATCGTGTTCTTCCAGTTTCAAAATCCATTTTGCCCGCATAGATGCTGCCGAATCAACCCAAACAAAAAAACAAAGCTGCCCGGAAAATCGGGGCAGCTTTGCCGAAAGGGTTATTGCGAAAACTTATTTGCAGGCTTCGTAAACCGCAACCGCGCAGGCAACGGTGGCGCCAACCATCGGGTTGTTGCCCATGCCGATGAGGCCCATCATTTCCACGTGAGCAGGAACGGAAGAGGAGCCGGCAAACTGTGCGTCGCCATGTACGCGGCCCAGGGAGTCCGTCAGGCCGTAAGAAGCCGGGCCTGCGCCCATGTTATCCGGATGCAGGGTACGGCCGGTGCCGCCGCCGCTTGCAACGGAGAAATACTTCTTGCCGTTTTCGTTGGCCCATTTCTTGTAGGTTCCGGCAACAAGATGCTGGAAACGAACCGGGTTGGTGGAGTTGCCCGTAATGGACACGTCAACGCTTTCGTGCTGCATGATTGCAACGCCTTCGCGCACGTCGTTCGCGCCGTAGCACTTAACCGCTGCACGTTCGCCGTCGGAGAATTTCTTCTCGCCCACAATCTTCAGCTCGTCGTTGAAGAAATCGAATTCAGTCTGTACATAAGTAAAGCCGTTTACACGGGAGATAATATAAGCAGCGTCCTTGCCAAGGCCGTTCAGGATAATGCGGAGCGGCTCTTTGCGGGCGCGGTTTGCCGTACGGGCAATACCAATTGCACCTTCCGCAGCAGCAAAGGATTCGTGGCCTGCGAGGAACGCAAAGCACTTGGTCTCATCACGCAGCAACATCGCACCGAGGTTGCCGTGGCCGAGGCCAACTTTTCTCTGTTCCGCAACGGAACCGGGAATGCAGAATGATTCCAGACCGATACCGATTTTTTCAGCCGCTTCAGCAGCGGATTTCACACCGGTTTTCAGGCCGATTGCGCAGCCGACCGTATAAGCCCAGGAAGCGTTTTCAAACGCGATGGGCTGTACACCCTTCACGATTTTGTCCACATCAATTCCCTTGGAAAGGCAAAGGTCGCGCGCTTCTTCGAGACTGCCAAGGCCATACTCGGCAAGACACTTCTCGATTTTGGCCATTCTTCTTTCTTTTCCTTCAAACATTACATCGTTAGCCATTGAGTGTAGTCCTCCTTTTATGGTCTTGATTATTCTTCACGCGGGTCGATGTACTTCGCCGCGTTGTCGAACCGGCCATACTGACCGATATTCTTTTTATACGCTTCGTCCGGGCTCATGCCGTGACGAATGTCTTCGAGCATTTTGCCCAGCTTTACAAACTGATAGCCGATGACTTCGTTGTTCTCGTCCAGAGCAATCTTAAGTACATAGCCTTCTGCCATTTCCATGTAACGAACGCCTTTTGCAGCGGTGCTGTACATGGTGCCAACCTGGGAACGCAGGCCCTTACCCAGGTCTTCCAGTCCTGCACCGATCGGCAGGCCGTCTTCGGAAAACGCGGTCTGGCTGCGGCCGTAAACGATCTGCTTAAACAGTTCGCGCATCGCAACGTTGATGGCGTCGCACACCAGGTCGGTATTCAGGCATTCCAGAAGGGTTTTGCCCGGCAGAATTTCAGCAGCCATAGCAGCTGAATGGGTCATGCCGGAGCAGCCGATGGTTTCTACCAGTGCTTCCTGCACAATGCCTTCTTTTACATTCAGGGTCAGCTTGCATGCGCCCTGCTGGGGTGCACACCAGCCTACGCCATGTGTCAGGCCGGAAATGTCTTTGATGTCATAGGCTTTTACCCATTTTCCCTCTTCCGGGATCGGTGCGGGGCCGTGCTTTGGTCCCTTGGTTACAGTACACATTTTTTCCACTTCAGCGGAATAGTTCATATCGGTACTCCTTTCGGTTTCAATGTCCTTTGGCTTTTCCACCAACCAAACATACTCGGTTTATTATAGTGCATTTTGACATTCTTCGCAATAGGTCTGAAAAACATAATTAAAAAATTAACAAGTCCGGAAATTCCCCATAAAGATGCAGAAATTTCCATGCTGCTTCCACCGGATTTTACCCGGAATCCGTGTTTCCTTCGTAAATACCGGAACCATGCTTAAAAAGCGTTTCGCAGCACCCGGAAAAGTACGCAATCGGTGGCAGGAATGTTCGTGAATTCCGGTTTCCCACCTCCACAGTATAGTAAACAGTATAATAATAATATTTTATGGAAGAATATTTAATTTTTTATATTGTCGAAAATGGAAAAATATAGTATAATGTGTAACAACCTTAAATTATCCTTAATGAGGAAAAGAACATGGAAAACAATCAAACCCCCAACCAGGTCCAGTATCCCCAGCCAATGGCGAATGACCGCCCGCTCAGCATCGGCGAGTACATTGTCATGATGATTGTCGGTGCAATCCCGTTGGTCGGTCTGATCATGATGTTCGTGTGGGGCTTCAGCGGCAACTCCAACACAAACCGTAAAAACTATGCGCGTGCTATGTTGATTATGATGGCAATCGGCATTGTTCTCAGCATCATCTTTAGTGCCAGCATCATGGCGGCGCTCGGCTCCATCGCGGCCGCAGGTCGTTAATCTTCGTAATATCTCATCATTGGGCGGCGGAGGACAATCCGCCGCCCTTCTTTTTTAGAAAAGCGCATTGTTCATGAAATATTTCTTTTTTTTTAAGTCTTGCTATGATATAATTTGTATTGATTGTAATACTAAATTCCTAAAAGAAATAAACCTTTTCATACCGGATTCCGTATGAAAACGTTCGGCAACCGCCGGATTCCTCTGTCGCTGCCGAAAACTTGAAAATGAATAAGATTGAAATTCTGAGGTGACTTTCATGGCTAAAAATATACTCTCCGCGTTTTTCGGCAACTACAGTAAACGGGAGCTGAAACGCATTCAGCCCATCTGCGACGCGGTGCTTGCACTGGAAGATCAGTATAAAAGCATGAGCGACGAAGAGCTGAAAGCTCAGACCCCCGCGCTGAAGGAACGCCTTGCCGACGGGGCAACATTGGACGACATCCTTCCCGAAGCGTTCGCAGTCTGCCGCGAGGCATCCGCCCGTGTGCTGGGCATGCGTCATTTCCCGGTTCAGGTCATCGGCGGCATCGTGCTCCATCAGGGGCGCATCGCCGAAATGAAAACCGGTGAAGGTAAAACGCTGGTTGCTACGCTGCCTGCTTATTTGAACGCGCTTTCCGGCAACGGCGTGCATGTGGTTACCGTCAATGATTACCTTGCCCGCCGCGACTCCGAATGGATGGGTAAAATCTTCCGTTTTCTGGGTCTGAACGTCGGTCTGATTGTACATGACCTGGAAAATGAGGACCGCAAAAAGGCCTATGCGGCCGATATTACCTACGGCACCAACAACGAGTTCGGCTTTGACTACCTGCGCGACAACATGGTGATCTATAAAGAGGACAAGGTGCAGCGTGGCCACAATTATGCCATCGTGGACGAAGTGGACTCCATCCTCATCGATGAAGCTCGAACCCCGCTCATTATTTCCGGGCAGGGTGACAAATCCACCGAGCTTTACACCATTGCCGACCATTTTGCAAAGTCGCTCCGCATGGTCCGCGTTGCTGAACTGAACGAAAAGGAAGACAACGACGAACTGTACAAGGACGCCGACTATATCGTAGATGAAAAGGCGAAAACAGCCACACTGACCCCGTCAGGCGTAAAAAAGGCGGAGGAATACTTCCACCTGGAAAACCTGATGGACGCGGATAACCTGACCATCCAGCACCACATCAACCAGGCCATCAAGGCAAATGGTGTCATGCGCAACGATATTGACTATGTGGTCAAGGACGGCGAAGTCATCATTGTGGATGAGTTTACCGGCCGTCTGATGTACGGCCGCCGTTACAACGAAGGCCTGCATCAGGCTATCGAAGCCAAGGAAGGCGTAAAGGTCGCGCACGAAAGCAAAACGCTCGCCACCATTACCTTCCAGAACTACTTCCGCCTCTACTCCAAGCTTTCCGGTATGACCGGTACCGCAAAAACGGAAGAGGCCGAATTCAACGAAATCTATAAGCTCGACATCATCGAGATTCCGACCAACAAGCCGATGATCCGCAAGGATTTGCCGGATGTGGTCTATAAAACCGAAAAAGCAAAATTCAATGCTGTAATCGACGATATTCTGGAACACCACGAAAAGGGCCAGCCGGTTCTGGTGGGCACCATTTCCATTGAAAAATCCGAGGAACTCAGCGCCCTGCTGCGCCGCCGCGGCATCAAGCACGAGGTTCTGAACGCCAAGTATCACGAAAAGGAAGCGGAAATCATCGCACAGGCGGGCCGTAAAGGTGCGGTCACCATTGCGACGAACATGGCCGGCCGTGGTACCGACATCATGCTGGGCGGCAACAGCGAATACATGGCGAAAACGGAAATGCGCCGCATGCAGTTCTCTGAAGAACTGATCAGCGAGGCAACCGCCTATTCTGAAACAACGGATGAGGAAATTTTAAACGCCCGCAAGGTTTTTGCGGAACTAGACCAAAAATATCGGGAACAGATTAAAGAGGAAGCGGAAGAAGTCAAAGCGGCCGGCGGACTTTACATCATTGGCACCGAACGCCATGAATCCCGCCGAATCGACAATCAGCTGCGCGGCCGTGCCGGCCGTCAGGGCGACCCAGGCATGAGCCGCTTCTACATCTCCTTGGAAGACGACCTAATGCGCCTGTTCGGCGGCGACCGCATCAATGCGCTGATGGAACGCCTCAACGTGGATGAGAACACGCCGATTGAAAACAAGATGCTGACCAACACCATTGAAAGCGCCCAGCGCAAGATTGAAGGCCGCAACTTCGGCATCCGTAAAAACGTTCTGCAGTACGACGACGTCATGAACCGCCAGCGTGAAATCATTTACAGCCAGCGCGACCAGGTTCTGAACGGAGAAAATATCAAAGAGCAGATTCTGAAAATGATTGAACAGGCGGTAGACGCCCAGGTTAAGCAGTATCTGCCGGAAAACACCCTGCATGACGACTGGAACATGAACGGCCTGCGCGACCACTACATGGGATGGCTGATTACACAGGATGATTTGGTTTATTCTGCCGACGAGCTGGAACGACTGGAACCGGAATTTGTAAAGAATGAGCTGGTCGAAAAGGCGACCGCACTCTATGAAGCGCGTGAGAAGATGTTCGGCGAAGAAATCATGCGCGAACTGGAGCGCGTGGTTCTGCTGAAAAACGTGGACACTGAATGGATGGATCACATCGACGCTATGGAAGAGCTCAAACGCGGCATCAACCTGCGCGCCTACGGTCAGCATGACCCGGTTGTGGAATACCGTCTGGAAGGCTTCGACATGTTTGATCAAATGATTGCCACCATCCGCGAAAACACCGCGCGTATGATGCTCACCGTACAAATCCGCACACAGGAAGAGCCAAAGCGTGAGCAGGTTGCCACCCCGACCGCCACCAGTGCGGACGGAACCGACACTCCTCGGACAGTCCACAAGGGCAAGAAGCCGGGCCGCAACGACCCGTGCCCCTGCGGAAGCGGTAAAAAATACAAGAAGTGCTGCGGCAGGGATGACTAAGTCTTTCATTCCTCCAGCACCTCTCACATAAAAATAAGCCGTCGGAAATGTTCCGACGGCTTGTTTTTATGCCGCTTTCTCTTTGGCTGCACCGACTGCTTTAATCAGATCAAACACATAGTTGCTGCCCCGGCTGACCAGAATTCCCGTAAGGATGCAACCCAGGAATGGGATGTTAGTTTTTAGACCGGCCATAGCCATCACATCCACCCCATAAGCACAGGTGGTCAGCACGCCGATGACAATGGAAATCACCATTTCCCACTTAATATGGCCCTTCACAAAGAATTCCTTTACATAGGTAATGATTCCTTCCAGAATAATCGCCAGAAAAATCAGCCCGAAGTAATCCATAAAATCAACCGTCCTTTCGCTTCATGCATTGGTGTTACCCAGTTTGCCTCAGCCCAACCATCGAGGTTCAGGTCCCCAAAATCAGCTTCATCGCGGTAGCGGTCACTGCACCGGTCACCCCCGCCAACAGGTAATTCACCAGCTGGTTCCACCGGGAACCGGCCACGCTTTCCAGCGCACCGATGCGGCGGTCGTGGCTGGTGAGTTTTTCCTCATGATTTTTCAGGATTTCGCCCATTTTAATATTGAGCTCCGCCAGCCTGCGGCTGCGCTCCTCTTCTTCCTCCTGCCGCAGCTCCAGCTTTTCAATGTCCCTGCGGTCACGCTGAAACCGTTCGTCCAGGCGCTTTTGGCGCTCATTCTCCACTTCGTTCATAGAACCTCCTTTCCCGGGCTCCAAAGTTTCCGGTTCACGTTTTGGAACTGCCTTTCCGGGGAAATCCGTTCAGCCCCTTAGAGGCCATGATGGCCGGATAATCCCGGTAGGCAATGTCCAGGTCTACTCTTCCGCTGACGCCGTTCACCCTGCCCGTGCTGGAATACTGCCACATGCCGATTCCGTCCACGCCGGGTTTCTGCGCATAGTGCGCCAACCAAAGGTCGAACCGGTTCAGCTGCTTTCGATCCAGTCGATTTTTCAGCCAGTCCGGGTTCGTGTACAGGCACACATAATAACCGGCGCGCTCGACCTTACCGCAAAAGGCAGCCGCAATTTCCGTCAGGGTTTTCCGGCCCAAATTTGCCTGTGACGTGTCCTCCAGGTCAAACGCCACCGGGTAGGCAAACTTGCACCCTTTGACGATGCTCAGGAAAAAATCCGCTTCCAGTTCCGCGTCGTGCGGAGTTTTCGCGTAACTATAATGATACGCTCCGCATGGAAGGCCGGCTTTTACCGCGCCGGTGTAATTGCGGCGGAAATTCGGGTCGGTCTGCACGTTCCGGTTTTCCCATCCGTATCCGGCGCGGATCATCACGAATTCAATGCCGGATTTTTTCACCTTCTCAAAATCAACCGTCCCCTGATAACGGGAAATATCCATTCCTTTGTGAATGCCCATCTTGTTCCTCCTATATTGAATATGCTTTCAACATAGAGAAAAAGAAGGTGATTTTTTTCCCTTTGCAGGCTAACAAAGAAAAAGAGACCCCTGCAAAATGGATGTTTCCACTTAGCAGGGATCTCGTTCCGTTTGGGCTGTGCTGACGAATCCCGTTTGCAGCAGCCCTTATTCTATTTTTCGAAACCGATACGGTTTACTCACCAAACATGTTTTTCAGCTTGTCAAAAAAGCCCTTGCGCTTCTGGTAGTTTTTCTCCCCGGTTGCGCTGTCGAACTCCTTCAGAATTTCCTTCTGTCGGTCGGTCAAATTCTTCGGCACTTCAATGGTAATGCGCACATATTGGTCACCGCGGCCGCGCCCGCTCAGGCGCGGGATTCCTTTGCCCTTCAGCTTGAACACATCGCCCGGCTGCGTACCCTCGTGGATTGCATAGCTGACCTTGCCGTCAATCGTAGGCACCACAACCTCTGCGCCAAGCGCCGCCTGGCTGAACGTAATCGGCATTTCGCACCACACGTCAACGCCGCGGCGTTCAAAAATCGGGTGCGGCCGAACGTTGATATAAACGTGCAAATCGCCGCTGGGGCCACCGTTGGTACCGGCATTGCCCTGTCCGCCAACGTTCAGAACCTGGTCGTTGTCAATGCCTGCCGGTATGTTGATTTCAATCGTCTTTTTCTTGCGCACCTTGCCGGATCCCCCGCATGTATGGCAGGGGGTGTCGATGACACGGCCGGAGCCGCCGCAGCGGTTACAGGTCCGCGCGGTCTGCACCACGCCGAACGGTGTCCGCTGACTGATGCGCACCTGGCCGGTGCCGCCGCACTGCGGGCACGTTTTGGCGGAGGTTCCGCGCTGCGCGCCGCTGCCGCCGCAATCCGAACAATCGTCAATCCGGTCAAAGGAAATCGTCTTGCTGCAGCCTTTTGCCGCTTCCTCAAAACTGATGTTAACTGTCGTTTCGGTGTCACCGCCGCGGCGCGGAGCGTTCGGATTGACTGTCCGGCCGCCGCCAAAGCCGCCGAAAAAGCTATTGAAAATATCACCGAGGTCAATATCGCCTGTAAATGGACTACCCCCGGCCCCGCCGCCGAAGTTCGGGTCAACACCGGCATGACCGAACTGGTCATAACGCGCTTTCTTGTCCTTATCGGAAAGCACCTCATAGGCCTCGTTGATTTCTTTAAACTTCGCTTCGGCTTCCTTATCCCCCGGGTTCAGGTCGGGGTGATACTTTTTGGCCAGCTTCCGGTACGCCTTTTTTATTTCATCGTCGGTGGCGTTTCTCGGCACACCCATGACCTCGTAATAATCCCTTTTATCAGCCAAACCAAATCACTCCTAATAACAATGAACGATCCATACCCATAATGAAGAACGGGCCGGGAACGGAATCCATTATAACAGCGATGGGCAAATAAAGCAATCGCCGTATCCGGATTCCGTCCCCATGCCCTTATTCACCGATAAGGATTATTTCTTATCGTCGTCCACTTCTTTATATTCCGCGTTGTACACCGGGTTGCCGTTCGCGTCTTGAGCCGGTCCCGCTGCCGGTCCCTGCTGAGGAGCGGCGCCCTGCGGTGCGGCCGCCTGATACAGCTTCTCGCTGACCGCGTACATTGCCTTCTGGAGTTCCTCAGTTTTTGCGGTTACATCGCTGATGTTGTTTGCGGAAATTGCTTCCTTCAGGGAGGCAACCTTCGCGTTCAGGTCCGTCTTTTCGGATTCCGAAATCTTGTCGCCGTTTTCATTAATCAGCTTTTCCACCGCATAGCAAAGGTTTTCTGCTTCGTTCTTCTTTTCAACTTCCTCACGGCGCTTCTTATCCTCTGCGGCATAACGCTCCGCGTCCTTCACGGCCTTATCAATATCTTCCTTGCTCATGTTAGAGCTGGAGGTAATGGTAATCTTCTGTTCCTTGCCCGTGCCAAGGTCTTTTGCAGACACGTTAACAATGCCGTTGGCATCAATATCAAACGTAACCTCAATCTGGGGAATGCCGCGCGGTGCCGGGGCAATGCCGTCCAAACGGAACAAACCGAGCTGCTTGTTGTCGCGTGCAAATTCGCGTTCGCCCTGCAGAACGTTAACCTCAACCTGGGTCTGGCCGTCCGCCGCCGTAGAGAAAATCTGGCTCTTCTTGGTCGGAATGGTGGTGTTGCGCTCAATAATCTTGGTCATTACGCCGCCCATGGTTTCCACACCGAGGGAAAGCGGAGTAACGTCGAGCAGCAGCAGCCCTTCCACTTCGCCGCCGAGCACGCCGGCCTGCAGCGCAGCACCGATGGCAACACATTCATCCGGGTTAATACCCTTGAACGGTTCTTTCCCAGTAAACTTTTTCACGGCTTCCTGAACCGCCGGAATTCTGGAGGAGCCGCCAACCAGCAGCACCTTGTTGATTTCATCAATCTTCAGGCCGGAGTCGGAAAGTGCCTGACGAACCGGGCCCATGGTCATTTCCACCAGGTCGGCAGTCAGTTCGTTGAACTTCGCCCGGGTGAGGGTCAGGTCAAGATGCTTCGGTCCGGTCGCGTCCGCCGTAATGAACGGCAGGTTGATTGCGCTGGAAGTCATGCCGGAAAGCTCAATCTTCGCTTTTTCAGCAGCTTCCTTCAAGCGCTGCATGGCCATTTTATCGCCGCTCAGGTCAATGCCGGTTTCCTGCTTAAAGGAGGAAATCATCCAGTCCATAATACGCTTGTCGAAGTCATCGCCGCCCAAGCGGTTGTTGCCCGCTGTGGCAAGCACTTCCTGCACTCCGTCGCCCATTTCAATGATGGACACATCGAAGGTGCCGCCGCCAAGGTCGTACACCATAATTTTCTGCTCTTCACCCTTGTCGATACCGTAGGAAAGGGCCGCTGCCGTCGGTTCGTTGATGATACGCTTGACGTCCAGTCCGGCAATCTTACCAGCATCCTTAGTTGCCTGGCGCTGTGCGTCGGTGAAGTAAGCCGGAACCGTAATAACGGCGGAAGTTACCGGTTCGCCAAGGTATGCTTCCGCGTCGGTCTTCAGCTTCTGCAGAATCATAGCAGAAATCTCTTGAGGAGTATAGTTCTTATCGTCAATCTTTACCTTGTAATTGGAGCCCATCTCTCTCTTAATGGAAATGACTGTGCGCTCCGGGTTCGTAATTGCCTGGCGCTTTGCAACCTGGCCGACCATGCGCTCGCCGGTTTTGGAAAAAGCCACAACAGATGGGGTGGTTCTCGCACCTTCCGCATTAGGAATAACGACCGGTTCGCCGCCTTCAATAACAGCCACACAAGAATTGGTAGTGCCTAAGTCAATGCCTATTGTCTTTGACATAATGATTACCTCCAGCAAAATTCATTTACATTACAATCGCTACGAATTTTAAGATTCAGCTTCTGAGTTAGTTTGCCACCTGCACCATTGCGTGCCGAATGACCCTGTCCTCAATTTTATATCCTTTTTGGAACACCTGCGTAATGGTGTTTTCCCCAACGTTCTCATCCTCTATGTGGGAAACCGCATTGTGCAGGTCGGGATTAAAGGGTTCGCCTTCCGCCCCCATTTCCGCCACACCGAGTTTTTTCAGCGCATTTTGCATCTGGGTAAGAACCATTTCCACGCCCTTTCGCAAGTCTTCGACGGAACAGTCAGGCTGAGCAAGCGCGCGCTCTAGATTATCCGCCACCGGAAGGAACTCCGCTACCGTTGCGGCGGTTGCATCCAGGTACAGCATGGATTTCTCGCGCTCGGTACGCTTGCGGTAATTGTCATATTCCGCAGCCGTGCGCAAAAAGCGGTCTTTCTGCTGCTTTAATTCCTCCTGGGCCTTTGCCAGAAGCGTCTGTGCGTCATCCGGTTCCGGCGCTTCCTGCGGGGCGGCGTCCTGGTTCTGAGCCGCTTCATCCGTTTCCGGCTGCTGTGTTTCGTTCTTCTGTTCGTTGGTTGTTTCGTTTTCCTGCTCGTTAGTCGGCTCGTTGGTCTGTTCGTTTCTCTGCTTGTTTTCCTGATCGCTCAAGATAAACAGCCTCCTTTATTCCGAATCCATAAGCTCCGTCAGCATTCTTCCCACGGAGTTGGAAAGGTATTCTATATTGGAAATGATTCTGCTGTAATTCATACGCGTCGGCCCAATGATGGCCAGCGCACCGGCGTCTTTTCCGCCTACGGCATAACGGGAAACCACCACGCTGGAACCGCTCAGCTCTGGTTGGTCGGTTTCTTCCCCAATCAGCACCCGGACGTTGTTTGCCGGTTTCATCAGCATCCGCGAAAGCTCCTGCGGGCGGGAAAGAAAATCCATAATGCGGCGAAGCTCATCCTGACTGAACTCACGGTAAAACAGAAGATTCATTTCACCGTCCGTCAGCACCTCGGCCTGCATGGCATCCTGCGCCACATCCAGCAGCGCCATCAGCGGGGAACTCATCAGCATGGACATGTCCCCAAGGGACACGGCCAAAGACTGAATGTACGCCGGGGTAACCGTGGAAACAGGAAGTCCCACCAGCCTTTCGTTCAGCACGCGGTAAAACACACGGAGAATATCCGGGGTTAAATCAAAGTCACAGTGAAACACACGGCTTTTCATGGTTCCCGCGGAGGTCATTAAAATCACCATCGCGGTGCGCCGGCTGGTCTGCACAAACTGAATGGCGCGAATTTCGGCCTCACCGCTGCTTGGCGTAATGGAAACCGCAGCAAACCGGGTCATCCCGGCAAGCGCCCGCGCGACCCCATCCAGCAGCTTTTGCGGGTCATAGGCGCTCGGAAGCAGCAGACTGTCGATATACCTCTGTTCCTCGCTGGAAAGCGGCCGGCGTTTCATCAGCGTGTCGATATAAAGGCGATAGCCTTTGTGGGACGGCACGCGTCCCGCCGAAGTGTGTGGCTGGTCGAGCAGCCCCATTTCGGAAAGTTCGCTCAGTTCATTTCGCACCGTCGCGGAAGAAACGGAAAAATCAAGAATATCGCAGATTGCCTTGGAACCCACCGGTTCCCCTGTAGAAACATAGAGGTCAATCACAGCCGCCAATATTTTCTGCTTTCTTGTGCTTAGCTGCAATCTTCTCACCTCGTTTCAGCTTTAGCACTCTTTATATGTGAGTGCTAACTCTTGATACTAATTTACCATTCCCAAGCGCTAATGTCAATATAATATTTGTAAACTAATTGTGAAATCGCAATAAAAGCGCGCCATATATGTCATATTTGGCGCTCCGTGTTTTATGGTATGTGATTGAAAAGCGATTATGCGAAGCGCGGCACGTTCGTTTTTGCGTTTTAGAACCGTCCGCTGTTCGCCAAATTTTGTTTCTATAATTTTAAAAATCCGTAGCCATCATCTACTTTATAAAGGGCGAAAGAATAAAAAGTATAGAAGTTTTGCGTCAAGAGTCAGTTCCCAAACAGCAACTCCGCAATCAGGGTGTTGGACACCAAAAAGCCGTTCCTGGTCAGGCGGAACCCGTCCGGGGTTGGGGCGGTCAGTCCGGCGCGCTCATATTTTTTCGCGGTTTTCCGCATGGATACGGGAATTCCGGAACCAAACCGTTCCCGGCAGCCGCGCTCGGTCAGCCCTTCCGAAAGACGCAGAGCCAGCATGGCGTATTCTTCAAAGCCGCCGCCTTCCCCGTCCGTTTTCGGTTTTCCTCCGTTTAGAAAGTCGAGCAGGCTGCGTTCGTAATAAAACCGGTTCCCATTCAGGAACGAATGCGCGGCCGGACCGATTCCAAGGTATTCTTCGCAGTGCCAATATTTTAGGTTGTGTCTGCTTTCAAACCCCGGCACCGCAAAATTAGAAATTTCATACTGTAAAAATCCAAGCCGTTCCAATTCTTCGCATGCGCAAAGGTACAGTTCCCCGGCGGTATCGTCGTCGGGCAAGGCGAGTTGTTCCCGCTGTTTTGCGTAGGCGGTATGCGGTTCAATTTTCAGCAAATATGCAGAAATATGCTGAACCCCGGTGTCCGCACAAAATTGAATGGAACGCTTCAGGCTTTCCATCGTCTGGTTCGGTGTGGCAATCATCAAATCAAGCGAAATATTGGTGAAGCCCGCTTTCTGCGCGTCCCGCACCGCCTGTTCCGCCTGCCGCGCAGTGTGCCTGCGCCCCAGCAGGTGCAATTCCTCCTCCACCGCAGACTGCATACCAATGGAAAGGCGGTTCACTCCGGCATCGTGAACCGCCCTGAAAAATTCGCTCAAATCCGCCGCTGGATTGGCCTCCAGCGTAATTTCGGCATCTTCCAGCCCAAAGCACTCCTGTGCGGTCCGCACAATGGAACGGATTCGCGCCGCACCCAACAGGCTGGGCGTACCGCCGCCGAAATAAAGGGTGTCCGCCCTACGATTCAGCTGCTTTCCATAGGATAATATGGAGGAAATTATACTATTTGTATATTGTTCCATACGTTCTTCGGTTCCACGCATGGAGTAAAAATCGCAGTACGGGCATTTTCCGTCGCAGAACGGAACATGAATGTAAAGGCCTATCTTTTTTTCTTTTTCCATAGAACCCCCCGAATCCGTGAACAGTGAAAAAGCAAACCGTTTGTTGTACACATTCGACTCATAGAAAAACCTCAGGGACTAAATTTCACAGCCGCGTGCGTAAGCGCGCGGCTGCAACTTGTTCACGGTTCATTGTTCTCTGTTCATGGACGAGTGACTTTTCCGAAAGTTACTCGTCCAGCTTCAGCACGCTCATAAACGCCTCCTGCGGCACTTCTACAGTGCCAAGCTGGCGCATGCGCTTCTTGCCTTCCTTCTGCTTTTCGAGCAGCTTCTTCTTTCGCGTAATGTCGCCGCCATAACACTTGGCCAAAACGTCCTTGCGCAGCGCTTTCACCGTTTCGCGGGCAATAATGCGTCCGCCAATGCACGCCTGAATCGGCACCTCGAACAGCTGGCGCGGAATCTTTTCTGCCAGCTTCTCCGCCATCTTGCGCGCGCGTGAATAGGCCTTGTCCTCGTGAATAATAAACGAGAGCGCGTCCACCACATCGCCGTTGAGCATAATGTCCAGCTTCACCAAACGGCTCTTCTGGTATCCACTCAGTTCGTAGTCAAACGAGGCGTAGCCGCGCGTGCGGGACTTCAGTGCATCGAAAAAGTCATAGATGATTTCGTTCAGCGGAAGTTCGTAATGGATGTCTACGCGGTCGGTATCAATGTATTTCATATCACGGAATACGCCGCGGCGATCCTGACAAAGCTCCATGATATTGCCGACGTATTCGCTTGGCGAATAGATGTGTGCGCTCGCCATCGGTTCCTCCGCCTGTGCAATCTGCGACGGATCGGGGTAGTTGGAGGGGTTATCAATCATCAGGACTTCCCCGGTGGTTTTAGTAATTCGGTAAATAACGCTTGGCGCGGTGGTGACCAGGTCCAGGTTGTACTCCCGTTCCAGGCGTTCCTGAATCACCTCCATATGCAGCAGCCCCAAAAAGCCGCAGCGGAAGCCGAAGCCCAGCGCAACCGAAGTTTCCGGCTCATAGGATAGCGCAGCGTCGTTCAGCTGCAGCTTTTCCAGAGCGTCGCGCAGGTCGGGATAATTCGCCCCGTCCGCGGGGTAAATACCGCAGAACACCATTGGCTGCACAGAGCGGTAGCCGGGCAGGGGCTCCTTGGCCGGATTTTCCGCCAGCGTGACCGTGTCGCCCACGCGCGCGTCACGAACCGTCTTGATGGAAGCCGCAATATAGCCGACCTCCCCGGCGCTCAGGCCGTCGCTTGGCTCCAACCGGGTTGCGCGGCCATAGCCGCACTCTACCACGGTAAACTCCGCGCCCGTCGCCATCATCCGGATTACGTCACCCGGGTGAACCTGCCCGTCGCGCAGACGGACATGGATAATGACACCCTTATACATATCATAATAGGAATCGAAAATCAGCGCCTTCAGCGGAGCGTTTTCGTCACCTTCCGGCGGCGGTACGTTTTTCACGATCTGCTCCATCACCTGGTCGATATTAATGCCCATTTTTGCCGAAATACACGGTGCTTCATCCGCCGGAATCCCGATGACGTCCTCGATTTCCGCGCGAACCTTGTCCGGCTGCGCACTGGGCAGATCAATTTTATTAATAACCGGAACAATTTCCAGCCCCGCGTCCACGGCAAGGTACGTGTTGGCCAGCGTCTGCGCCTCAATGCCCTGCGTTGCGTCCACAACCAGCACTGCACCCTCACACGCGGCGAGCGAGCGGGAAACCTCGTAGTTAAAGTCCACGTGGCCGGGCGTGTCAATCAGGTTGAACACATAATCGTTTCCGTCCTTCGCGTGGTACACCAACGTAACCGCGTGCGCCTTAATGGTAATGCCGCGCTCGCGTTCCAAATCCATATCGTCCAGAATCTGATTTTCCATATCGCGCAGCGCAACCGCCTGGGTCTGCTCCAGAATCCGGTCCGCCAGCGTGCTTTTTCCGTGGTCAATGTGCGCAATAATGCTGAAATTGCGCAGTTTATCGCGTGATACCGACAAATTGATCACCTAATCCTTATCTTGTTAAAATAAACAGCAAATGAGAAAACAGGCAAAATAATTCACCCGTAGTTGAAAAGGAGCCTCCATAGTCCAATCATTCCCTGACCGCAGAAGTCCCAGGCTGCAGAAATTGCGGCGCCTTTGGCGCGGAGGCACCGCGTGCCGAACAGCAATTTCCGAAAGTCCAATCAGCCCTGCTGATTGGACTATTATACCATACCGCTTTCGCAAAAAACAGAGGGTTCAAGGCTTTCGCGCCAGATACAAATCCATGGTGTCCAAAAGTTCCAGCCGGTCTCCGTGGGACTCAATCGCCGACTGAACCGCATGGTAAAACTCCCGTTTCACCGGTTCCTCCAGCGTCCGGTGATCGGAATAAGTGTCCAGCAGTTCCGCATACTCCCGGCCCGTCATCACCCTGGTCCCGTGGAACAGCTGAAACGACAGTTCTGTAAAACCGAAGCACTCGATTTCGCGCTGAATTTTTTCAAACAGCCGGCCGCGGCTTTCCGGCTTTTTCGCTTCGTCCGGCGGAAAATACCGCGCGTATTTTCCCGCGTACAGCGCGTTTATCTCCCGGGTCAGCGGCTGGTTTGGGGCAAGGGTTGGCCGGGTCCAGAACAGGGCCAGCGTTCCGCCCGGCTTTAAAAGCCGGAGCGCCTTCGGATACCCGGTTTCGGGCGCAATCCAGTGGAACGCCGTCGCCGAATACAACAAGTCGTATTCGCCTTCCTCCCCCTCAAACTCTTCAAACGGTTGGTTGAATACGTGGAAATTGGGAAAGTTTCGGAACTTTTCTTTCACATACGCCGCCATATTCTTCCCCAGTTCCACCGCTGTAACCGAACAGCCCCGATTTAAAAACGGCTCCGTTGCCTGTCCGGTTCCACAGCCGACTTCCAACAGGCGGCTGTCAGGTGTAAGCCGGGCAAATTGAGAAATAGCATCGAACAGCTCCGGCACATAGCGGGGGCGCCTTCGGTCATAAGCCTGCACTACCTTATCGAAGGAACGTTTCCGTTCTTCCACAAAATCACCTCATTAAAAAAGGAGCTGCCGCGCGATGATTCGGCGTACTGCCAAAAAGAGCGGTGCAAAATGAATCCAGTTCATTTCGCACCGCCTTTTTCAATACCGCATATGGCGGTAATATTTATCGTTCAGAAGATGTTTCTTGTTCGAGCGGTTCTGCCGGCGGTACCGCTTGCGTCCGGAGCCGCCCCGCGGCGGCCTGCGGTTGCTGAAAACTACAGCCAGCACAACTACTACACCCAAAAGAATGCAAATCCAGGAAATAATTCCGATCAGGCTCATCTGCTGATTCTGCTGCGGATTCACGATCACGGAACTCAGCGGATTTTCTTCCTCCACACTGCCCACGCTTGGCAGGCTGATTTCATTGGAGGATCCCCAGTTGCTTTCCGCCGGGTCGGAGGCAAGTCCGCTGGAAACGCCGCCGGAAGTATCCCCGGAGGAAACCGAGGAGGAATCGCCGTTTCCACTGCTGCTGAAGGAAGAAGCCCTTCGGCTGGACGATGCAATTCTGGAACTCGGTGCGGACGATGCTTTTGAGGAGGCCGCCATGGCTGCTTTGGACTGCTCATCCAGAATTCTCTGAACCTCCGACGCGGTTAGTCCGTTCACATTGCCCCCGGTCCCGGTCAAATCCTGTGCAGAAGAGGTGGAAGAAGCGTATGCCAAAACCGTATAAAACGAAACTGCAAATACGAAGGTAAGACAGCACAGCCATACTTTCACTTGTTTCCTCATTGCAATTCCTCCGGATCATTCTCTATTATCAATAATATAAAATGATTATACCATATTTTTATGTCATTGCAAGTTTCCTGCCAAGTTTGTCCCGTAATTTGGCGGTAAAGTGTCTGGTCGTCCCCAAACCCGATTCTGCGGGAATTTGCATCCACCTCCAGAATCCCAGCAATCAGGAGAAAAACACAGAGTGTGCTGAACAGGGACGTGAAGAAAATTCGCTTTTCATTCCGGTCATACTTTTTCATCGCTTGAATTCACTTCCCCCAGAGCCGGTAATCTTTATAATTCTAGTATGCCCCGGCTCATGGGCTGTAAATCAGCGGTTTTTCCGTCAGGTCAGTTTATTCAAGGTGTCGACCAGTGCCTTTCCGAACAGTTCCCCCGTGTATTTCGCCTCATCCAGCGTATTGACCTCCGTGCCGATTTCCACCAAAAGGGAACCCTTGGTCAGGTTTTCGTTGTATTTACGCGGGCAAAAGTTCAGCGGCCTTGCCAGGCCCGGATACATGGTGGCAACCGACTGCTGCAGACGCACTGCCAGCCGCAGATTGTACTCCCAGTTGGGGAATCCATATGTACCGTCATCGTCGCAGCCGGAAATAATCATCACCTGAGCAGCCTTTTTGCCATTGATGACCGCCGTCGGCTTAATGCGCGTTCCATTCGAAGCCGCCATGGCATCGCGGTGAATATCCAGCGTCACCTGAATGCCAGGATATTGTTTCAGATTCTTCTGCATAGTAACTTTGGAACGGTCGTACGAACCGTTGTAAGTCGGATAATCGTGCACCGTTTTGTCGTGCACCACATTAATCCCCGCCGCCTTCAGCTGTGCCTCAATCTGATCCCCAACCGCTACAACCGAGCGGGAAAGGTCCTGGCTGCGCGTGTCCCCCAAAAATGCCTCGGTGGTGTGGGTATGGTAAATCAGCACCTGCGGCGTGGAATTCTTCTTGATTTTCACTGCGGGTGCCTTCGCCAGTTCCGACGCAATATCGATTCCGTGATTTTTATTAGAATTGCGGACCCAGATGTTCTGGTACTGAACTCCGGAGTTTGCAATGCTGATTTCTTGTATCTTCGCGCCTAAAGAAGAAGACGGCACGGAAGATGCAGGTGTGGAGGATGTTTCGGAGGACGCTTGAGAAGATACCTGGGAACTGCTCTCCGGTACGGAGGAAGCAGGCATGCTGCTCATCTCCTGCGGCACGGAAGAAAATGCCTGAGAACCGGTTCCGCCGTCCTCTTCCTCTTCTTCCAGAAAATCGGACTCAAACGCTTCGGCAGCGCCGCCGGGCATAATAAATCCGGCCGCAGCCAGCGCGGTGTTCTGGGTAACCACCTGGGGAATCCGGTTCGCTACGCACAATACGGCGATCATCACTAGAACAATGGAACCGAATCCTGCTGCTTTCTGCGTCCAGCCTTTCATATTTACGACCATCCTTTCGCCGCAGGCGGGAAGTTCCGGCTGCCTTACTGCAGCCGGATTCCCGCTGTCTTTTCCGCGGGAAAAATTTACTTCCGGTTTGAAAAGGATTTTTCAAACCTTGCCAAACAATTTTAACAATCGGCCTGGCACATGATTCGCCACGCCCGTTACCATTCTATGCGGATTGACCCGGTTTCATGTTAAGGACTTCTTCCGAAATGGTGACCGGCCGTGCGGCGTGATTTTCTACGGGACAAAGCATAAAATCCGGCGAAGGTTCCGACTACGAGGCTCGTCCTAAATCGCGCGGAAAACAAACAGGCACTTAGATCAGCTCCTCAAATTCCTCCACCGAAAGGCTCGGGTTCAGCGCCAGATTCACTCCCATGCCCAACAGCCGTGCGCCCCGCCCGATGATTAAGTCGATTTCCCGGGGCGTAACCATCATTGGGGCTCCTCGGGGCTCCACCTTGTCCATAGCATCGCGGTACTCCTCCCCCAGCAGGTCATAGGCAAGCGTAGTCGCGTCCACCATAGTGGGAATACCCATCCCGATAACCGGGACTCCCAGGGTGCTTTCATCAATGCGCGGCCGGGCATTGCCCACGCCGGCCCCCGGGGAAATACCAGCCGAACTGAGCTGAACCGTGCAGCCCAGCCGGGCAGGGCTGCGGGCGGCCAGTGCGTCCACCGCAATCACAACCGAAGGCTTCAGCTTGTGGACCAGTGCCTTCAACAGTTCCATCGCTTCAATTCCGGTGTTGCCCAGGACCCCGGGCGCAATCACCGCTACCGGGCGCAAGTCCTCCAGCCCGGTCAGGCGTGCAACCTCGCCCGTAATATGGCGGGTTGCCATCACATTTTCCGCCGTCATGGGCCCAATCGCGTCCGGCGTAATAGCCCGGTTACCAAGGCCGGCGACCAGTGCCATGCCTTCTTTCGGCAGCAGGGTATTTAGCTCTTCCACTACCAGTTTCAGCACGCCCCGGTCGGCGTCCAAATGGTCGGAAATGGCTGGCACTTCCACTGTGATGTAAGACTTGCCGTCCTCATCAATGTGCGTAACCACGCAGCCGTCTTCTTCGCGCCGGACCTGTTTCTGCGGTTCGGTATTTTCCAGTGCCAAATCAGTTCGTAAAATCACTTTATCAGCTCCCAGTATATTTTTTCGAAAAACCCTTGCAATTTAGGCTTGTAAATGATAATATTATTACTATGTGACGATGCCAAAGGAGGTGTGATCATGCCAAACATCAAATCAGCGAAAAAGCGCGTAAAGGTTATTGCCACTAAGACTCAGTTTAATAAACAAATCAATTCCGGTTTAAAGACCAATATAAAGAAGGCTAACCTTGCCATCGAGAGCGGAGCGTCCGACAAGGTGGAAGCCGTGAAAGTCGCCGTCAAAGCGATTGACCAGGCCGCTGCGAAGGGCATTCTGCACAAGAATACCGCCGCGAGAAAGAAGTCGGCTCTTGCCCGTAAACTGAACGCAGCCAACGCATAACCTTGTACGCGGTTTAAAAGCAAAAGCAGAGCCTCGCGCCCTGCTTTTTTTATACCCGCAGGTTCCTAAAAGCCACGAATGATTGCAATTGACATTTGTTCATTTATTCGTTATCATATAGAAAAAGAACCTACAAACAGAGCTGCAGATTTGAGACGGAGGTGCTCTTGTTGAAAAAGAACAGTACATTCAGCATACTGTTGTCAGTAATTTCCGCAGTAGCCGCGATCGCTACCGCCGTTGTTGCTGTCACCCTATACTTCGAAAAAAAGCGCAAAGACGAAGAAGAACTAGAGCAATATTTGAACAATTCCATTCAGTAACGAATCATTTTAAATTCGCATAATGCTACGGGCAGGTGAACACCTGCCCGTTTTCTAGTATTCGATTGGCTCGTTTCGGCGGTACCGCTTCGCGGGGCATTTAGCTTTTATCGCCCGACCGGGCGACCAGCGACGCAAAGTATCCGAAAAAGACCGCCGCCGCAACCCCTGCTGCGCTGGCGGTCACTCCGCCGGATAACGCGCCGAGCACCCCTTTCTGCTGCACGGCTTCCATGGTTCCTTTCGCCATTAGGTACCCGAACCCGGTCAGCGGAACGGTCGCGCCTGCCCCGGCTAATTTCACCAGGGGCTCATATACGCCCAGTGCAGTCAGCAAAACGCCCAGTGTGACGAACAAAACCAGAATCCGTGCAGGGGTCATTTTGGTAAAGTCAATCAACACCTGCCCAACCGCGCAGATGGCTCCGCCGATTAAAAATGCCCATACATATTCCACATTATCACCTCGGATTTAGTTTCGCCTTTTTTGGAAAACTTATACTGAATTCCAATTCAAAACATCGAAGAATTTCTTCGGCAAAAGATTAATCTCCTCCGCTTTTGCAGAAGTTCAAAGCCCGATCTGTCCCGTGTTTGTGCAGCACTGTATTTTTACCTGGAAGAAAGCCGGCTATCCTAAATATCGAATCCATACGGCGCATGAAAGGAGTTTCCAATGAAGAAAAAATTAATCTTTTTCGATGTGGACGGTACGCTTCTTTCCACAAAAGACGGCCGCCCGTTCTGCATTCCGCCAAGCGCACTTCAGGCGCTGGAGAAGCTGCGCCAAAACGGGCACCGCATTGCAATCTGTTCCGGCCGACCGGAAGTCTTTATTCACCGGTATTTCCCCGGCCTGTTTCAAACGTATGTCGCACTGAACGGTGCCCACGTAGTGTTTGACGGCACCACGGTGCTAACGCGGGAATTCTCGACCGAACGGGTCAAAACGCTCATGCGGCACTTCGATTCTTATGGCTGCCGCTATACGTTCGTCGGAAAAGACCACGCCTGGGGAAGGAATATTTCCGAACGGTATCCAAAATGGCTGAATGAGGCTTACGGCATTCCGGATTACTTGGTGATGGATTGGAGACCGGAGAACGTGCACGCGAGCATGATGGATTTCCTGTTCCGGGATGAGGAGGAATACCACCGCTGCCGCCCCGCATTTGACGACACCATGGTGCTGAACTACCATCCGGGCAACCGCGCAGCCGACCTGAGCTTCCGCGGGGAAGACAAAGCCGGCGGCATCCGTGCCCTGCTGGAATACTCCGGAATCGACCGGAGCGACACCATCGCGTTCGGCGACGGCTACAACGATATTTCCATGATGGAGACGGTAGGCTTCGGGGTCGCCATGGGGAACGCCGTGGAAGAAGTCAAGCAGCGCGCCGGGTACGTGACTAGTTCCGTGTTTGAGGACGGCATCTACCATGCGTTGGAGCATTTGGGATTGATTGCGGAATAAAACAAAGGGCGGCGGATTACAATCCGCCGCCCTTATCTTATTTATATTATTACGGATTCGTATTATTGCAGATTCGGCATGTCGCCCGGTTCATGCGAACCATTGTTAAAGTAAATGTCATACCAAATCAAAAAGACGAAAATCGTCCAGATCTTTCGGTTGTTGTCGCATTTCCCGTTGTAATGGTCATCCAAGAAGCGCATCAGCACGTCGGTATTGAAGAACTGCTTCGCAGTGTCGCTCGTAAACGCCTTTTTCACGATATTGTAGTATTTCTCCTCGCGGAGCCATACTCTGGTCGGTACGGGGAAGCCCAGCTTTTTCTTCTGCGCAGTCGCTTCAGGCAGATGCTTCATAGCAGCCTTGCGCATGGCGTACTTGGTGTTTTGCGGATTCACACGCAGTTTGCGCGGAATGCGGGACGCCACGCCGAACACTTCTTTGTCCAGGAACGGCACGCGCAGCTCCAAGGAGTTCGCCATGCTCATGCGGTCGGCCTTCAGCAGAATATCGCCCACCAACCACACGTTGATGTCCAGATACTGCATCTTGGTCACGTCGTCCTGGTCCTTTACGCGGTCGTAGTACTTTTTCGTCAATTCCTGCGGGCGTGTAACCGGAATGGTGTCTTTCAGCAGGCTGCGCTTTTCTTCCATGGTAAACATGCTGCAGTTGCCATAGAACATTTCTTCAATCGGCTGAGCGCCGCGAATGAGGAAATTCTTGCCCTTAAAGGAAAACGGTAGTGATTTTGCGATTTTCGCCAGTACCTTGCGCAGCCCTAACGGAAGCTTTTTATAGGCTGCAAAATCATCTGGTTCGTGGTAAATGTTGTAACCGCCGAACAGTTCGTCCGCGCCTTCGCCAGAAAGTACTACCTTCACATATTCGCTCGCCATTTTGGAAACAAAATACAGCGCAATGCAGGAGGCATCCGCTAAAGGCTGGTCCATATGGTACTGTACCTTGCGGATATTGCCCCAGTACTCGTCGGCGGAAATTACCTTGCAGTGATGCTCCACCCCGACCTTTTCGGAAAGGTTCTTCGCCCAGCTGATTTCGTTGTACTTTTCGCCGTTGTCAAAGCCGACGGTAAAGGTTTTCTGCCCCGCAAAATAGGTGGAAACATAGCTGGAGTCCACGCCGCTGGAAAGGAAGCAACCGACCTCCACGTCGCTGATTTTGTGCGCGGCGACCGAGTCCTCGAACACCTTCTCGATTTCGGCAACCGCCTGTTCCTCTGTCATTTCCTCGTCCGGGCAGAATTTCGGTTCCCAGTAACGGTGAGTTTCCACCTTGCCGTCGCGGTACCACAGGTAATGGGCAGGCATCAGGCAGAATACGTTTTCAAAAAACGTTTCCGGCGGCACGGAATATTCAAAGGAAATGTAATTGTTCAGTGCGTTGAGGTTAAACTTTTTCTCGAACCCGGGGAATTCCAGAATGCTCTTGATTTCAGAGCCATAAACGAAATGTTCCCCAACCTGCGTGTAATGCATGGGCTTAATGCCGAAAAAGTCGCGGGCAATAAACAAACTGTGGTCCTTTGTGTTCCAGATGGCAAACGCAAACATGCCGCGCAGCCGGTTCAGAAGGTCTTCCTTCCATTCCTCAAACCCGTGGACCAGCACTTCGGAATCCGTGTTGGTGTAAAACCGGTGGCCCTTCTCCATCAGGATTTTGCGCAGCTCCTGATAGTTGTAAATCTCCCCGTTAAACGTAAGCACCAGCGTTTTGTCCTCGTTGTAAATCGGCTGATCCCCCGTAGAAGCAATATCAATAATGCTTAATCTGCGGAATCCCATTGAAATGGAATCGTCCTGGTAAACGCCGCTGGAATCCGGTCCGCGGTGGGTAATCCGGTCCGTCATGCGCTGAATCACCGCGTCGCGGTCAATCACTTCTCCTGTAAATCCGCAAAGTCCACACATCTGTTTATGACCTTCCTTTCACTTTCAAAACCCCATCGCAGGGCCTAGTCCTCTCCGCGGTATGCCCGCAGAATCTGTTGCGCGGCGCCGGCATCCACCGCACAGAATTCTTCGCCGGGCCGGCCAATGCTTTCTACAATTTCCAGCGATTTGCGGTACACATCCATCCGCGTACCCTGCACCACGGGCTTGCTTTCCCCATGCAGGAAAAAGGAAAAAGTAATCCGTTCGGCCTCTTCATCCGCCGAACAGAAATAGCAGGAATCCACCACTGCGCCGTGCTTCTGCGCCGCAACATCCGTCAACGCCAGCTTGGTCAGTTCCACCGCAGTATCGTCCAGGCCAGCTTCAAAAATCAGTATTTTTTCTTTTAGCCCCGCCAAGGAAATCACCACGCGCTTCCGCATTCCGGAAAGCTGTGGAAATTCTTTGGATACATCCACCGACGCAATTTCACATTCGTTTCCGTTGGGCACCACATAAACCATAAAATTATGTTCTTTATCATGATAAAGACAGGGATATACCAGCTCCGCTTCATAGCCGCACGCCGGGCACTTCCAGTCAAAAAGCGTTTCATCCAGCACGTGCTCCCTTAATTCGGGAGATTCGTCGGCCCCAATGCCGGGATACATTCTGGTTTTTACTGCGGCGCCACAGTGCGGGCAGCTCACATCCCTGTTCATCTGCGTTGACATTCCGGTTTGCCTCCCTTTGCCTTTGCATATTTTGTAATTATATCACACAAAGGGGAAAAAAGGAATACGGATTCGAAAACGCAGAAGTTCTGGTTCATTTTAGCGTAGAACGGTATGAGGTTTCTGTAAAATTCTGTCGCCGGGCACCAAGTCCTATTCTAAAAAAGAAAAAGACCCCAATCGGAACTAAAATGCAAGTTTTTTCCGCTTTTCCTTTCCAAAGCGAACCCACCGGCTGCAGTCTCCCGTTCCAAGGCAGCCGCGCCTATCGGCAACCTTTTCAGCATTTTGCAGACAAGCCCTAATAAACTTAGGGGTTCTGCCGATATTTTTTACAATACCAATTCCGTACTGTTATTTTTGGCACTTTTGCGCTATAATAATGCAAGAAGATTTATTTTTTATTTGCCGCCTATGCGGCCGGAGGAGCGCTTATGAACTTTATCGAATCCGTAACCGGCAATGTAACAAAAGCCGTGGACTATCTCGTCGAAAAAAACCGTAAAGCGGCCGTCATGAACCGCCTCCGCATCGTCATTAAAAACGAGCGGGACAACGAGGCGCGTGCTTTCGCCGCTTTGGGCAAATACTATTATCAGCATCTTCGCGACCCGGAAAACGAAGAAACCGAGCACTTGTGCCGTGCTGTGGACTTTTCCGACCGCCGCATGAAAAAAGCCTTCGCCAAGCTGGACGAAATTGCCTCGCCCAAAGGCTGTGAAGAGGATTCCGCAGCCGACTGCGTCGACGACTGCGATTTCTGCCCGTACTGCGGCGACACCGATTCCTTGGACGACGTGGACGTCCCCGCGGAAGGACCAATGGAGGAACCCTCCGCTCCCGCCAAGGAATCCCCTGAAGACATCGCTGTGCCCTCTTTTGCGTTCGCGGATGAAGTTCCGGAAGAGGCAGCGGATGACGACGAACCCATTCCGCCGGAGCTGTAACGCGAATGAAGAAAAAGGTTATGCTTGGCATGAGCGGCGGTGTGGACAGTTCCGTGGCCGCACTGCTGCTGCTGCGCGCAGGATATGATGTAACGGGTGTTACCATGCGCCTGCGCCCCGATGAATACATGCAGCAGTGCTCCGCGGGCGGCTGCTGCTCGCTGGATGATATTGACGATGCGCGCCGGGTCGCCTACAAACTCGGCATTGAGCACCTGGTGCTCAATTTTCAGGATATTTTTGAAAAGCAGGTCATTGATTACTTTGCTGCGCAATACGCGGCCGGACGGACGCCCAATCCCTGCATTGCGTGCAACCGGTATGTAAAATTCGACGCCATGCTCCGCCGTGCGCGGGAGCTGGATTTTGACTATGTTGCAACCGGACACTACGCACGGATTGAGCAGAACGAAGCCGGGCGGTGGCTGCTGCGGCGGGCAAACAACAGTAAGGATCAAAGCTATGTGTTGTATTCCTTTACACAGGATCAGCTTGCCCATACGCTGATGCCGCTTGGCAGTTATACTAAGCCGCAGGCGCGGGCGCTGGCGGAAGAAGCGGGACTTCCCGTTGCACATAAACCGGACAGCCAGGAAATCTGCTTTGTCGAAAACAAGGATTACGCCGGTTTTATCGAAAAGTACACCGGTCAAAAGGCCCCACAGGGCAATTTTGTCGACAAAAACGGCAGGGTAATCGGCCGCCACCGCGGCATTACACACTACACCATTGGCCAGCGCAAAGGCCTTGGCGTCGCGTTTGGGCAGCCGATGTATGTGACGAAAATTGACACCGAACGCAATGAAGTTACGCTTGGCGAGGAAGGCAGCCAGTATTCTTCTTCCCTCATCGCGGCGGATTTAAATTTCATTCCGTTCGACACGCTCGACCATGAAATTCCCGCACAGGTCAAGGTGCGCTATCAGGCTCAGCCTGCCCCTGCGAAGCTGGTTCCCCTTTCGGATGGAACCATCCGCGTGGAATTTGAAACGCCCCAGCGCGCCATCACACCCGGACAGGCCGTCGTCTTTTACGATGATGATCTGGTCCTTGGCGGCGGAACCATACAGGCGGCGCAGTAATCGCTGAAACAGAATAAAAAAGGAGGAAAACGATGCATCGTTTTCCTCCTTTTTTGAATAATAATAAGCGGGACTATGGAAGCGGAACTACCACCGTACTTCAGTTCAATCTGGGAAAAGAATACCGCATCACTTTTTCCAGACGACCCCGCGCTTTTTTTAAATGCTTGGAAACGGTCGGCGCGCTGATCCCCAGCTGGGCGGCGGATTCATAAACGCCCTTTCCCTCTAAATACCTCAGCCGGATGCACTCCTTCTGCCGCGCGGTCAGTTCCCCGTCCATCGCGCGTTTTAAGGCCCACAGCATTCGGCGGTATTCCCCGTCCTCCTCGTCCGTGGGCGGGGTAAGGTTTAGCCTGTCCCCAAACAAATCAAGACTGAGATTTGATTTTCTCCTCATGACTTCCTCCGTATTCAATCAGGTATTTGCCCGTATGCAGGCACTCCAGGTACATTTCGTTCAGCATGGAAATGCGCCGGCACAGCTTCAGCGCCGTTTCGTTGTCGCACTCCCTTACTTTACGGCGCAGCAGCAAAAGACGTTCTTTCAAGCTTTGCGCCTCCCCCAGGTACTGCATCCCCCATTCGTAATAATCCATAATGCTCCTTTCATCCTCCGTTTGTCCCATTCTTCAGCAGTACGTTCCGCTGGACTAGAATTGATGTTATAATTCCATACTAGTAGAAAAAAAGAAGCATTTCAATAGTTTTTAGAACAAATGTTCTAATTTCACCTTCAATGGGACTATTTTGGGACACTGTTCCCCTTTTCCTGAAGTGCAGATTCCCTTTTCTCCAATTTTCCCCACCTTGGCAAAAGCTGAAAATAGTGCTAGAATGTCTGTGCGCGAAGATTCCATGCAATCCTGAATTGTATTTGAATATCGCAAAGGAGGACACGGATGAAACAAAGAATTTTGACGGTTCTTCTGACAGTAATCATGATTTTTTCCTTTACGGGATGCACCACCGTAAAAGCAAGCACCAACCCGGACACCATTGTTGGGGAATGGAGCGACGCTTATGGGCTGACAAAATATCAGTTTCAGCCAGATGGGAAAATGAAAATACAAGCCCTCAATCTTGGCTCGTTTAAGGGCACCTATCAGATTGAAGACGATCGCATTACAATTCAGTACCGCATCCTGATGAAAGACATCAAAAACACGTATCAGCTGAAGCTGGATGGCAACACACTCTACCTGGACAAAAACCAGTTTACCCGCAAAAAATAAAACGGCCTAACCGGTGGGGTTCTTCCTCCATTGGGGAACTTGGCCAATGGCTGCTTTTCCGGGCGAAATGCAAAACAAATACAGAATCGATGAAAAACAGAACCGTATCTCCCTTGCAGGAGAAAAGAAAAGCCTGACGGAACCGGCATGTGCCGTGTTATCCCGTCAGGCTTTTTCATTTGATTTCATTTTGATTCTAGGGTTTTGCCCTCTCCGTCTGATAAATTACTGCTTTTCATTTCTTTATTGATTTTCACCGGAACTGTCCCGGCGATTCTTCCGAAGATTGCGGAAAAACTCTTTCAGCAAATCCGCACATTCCTGCTCCAACACGCCCCCGGTCAGCTCCGGCTTATGGTTGTACGGAAGTTCAAACAGGTTCACAACCGAACCGCACGAACCGGCTTTTGGGTCTTTCGCGCCGTAAAACACGCGGGGAATCCGCGCATTAATCATCGCCCCGGCGCACATGGGGCAGGGTTCCAGTGTAACATAAAGGTCGCACTGCCAGAGCCGCCAGCCACCCAACGTTTTGCACGCCTCATCAATGGCCTCCAGTTCCGCGTGACACAGGGCGTTTTTTCCCCGTTCCCGCCGGTTCCGGCCGGAACCAACGACCCGCCCGTTCAGCACCACCACAGCACCAACCGGCACTTCGCCCTCCCGGGCAGCTTCCTGCGCGAGCGCAAGCGCCTCGCGCATCCATTTCTCGTTTTCGTCCATCTTACGCTCAATACCTTGTCAGGATTATAATGGAGGAGAAGCAGAAAATCAGGAGCAATGCCACCCCACCCGGGTTGGAAAAAACTGCACCGAGTTTGGCGGACATCCGCAGCAGCGGGTCCGGGGGTCCCAACCGGAAAAAGCGTTTTTCTTTAATCATCAGCCAAATCAGGGCGAACAAGCCAAGTGCAAGCATCGCAGCCATAACGGCATAATTGACCTGATTGGCAAGTCCCTCCCCGTAGTACCGCTGCACCATCTCCAGTCCAACGGAAATGGAATTGTTAACAAAATGAATCAGAATGGAAGTCCACAGCGAGCCGGTGCGCACAACCACCAGTGCCATTGCCAGCCCAGCCAGAAAAGCAAAAACAAACTGAACAAAATTGCCGTGGTACAAGCCAAATAGAAGAGCGGAAGCAACAATGGCAAATCCGTCGCCAAAACGCCGCAGCCCATGCAGAATCATCCCGCGGAACATCAGCTCCTCTACAACCGGAGGAATCACCGCAATGGTGATAAAATACAGAACCAGCACCGACGGGTCGTCTGTCAGCGGCATTTCCGGCATTTTCCCGCTGAACCCCATCGCCTTTTCAAGATTCACCACAATATTCGCCGGAATGTTAGCCAGCATGCATACGGCGGTGCCAAAAAACACACAGGCCGCGGTTTTTGCAAATCCCGCCTTGTGGAACGCGAGCGCGTCGTCCAGCGGAATCTTCCAGATGGCAAAAAAAAGGAGTACAGGCACGGCCAGACCGACCACATAGCCCATTCCATCTGAAAGATAATATAAAACCGGAGGCATCCCGTTAAAATCGGGATTGGAAAAGTCCCCCGTAATTCCAAATGCATGCAGTAGGGACTGACAGCCAATCGTCAGAAAACTCATTCCAAACATGGCAATAATCAGCGTCCAGCAAAGCCGATTGGCCGTTCTGCGCAGGTCGTGTTTGGCGGCCTGTGTTACCTGGTACATTCCGAAATTCTGATATGGTATATAGGGCGGATAACTCATAGTTCCTCCTTGGATAAAAGCCGTTTCCCGCTCATGCCCCGCAAAAATCAGGCGAAAGAACGGTATCAGCCATCTGACCGATCGCGTTTTAGGGGATGTAATATATTCGTTGAACCGTCGTTCACGCACAAGTTCCGAGTGAAACCGCGGTCCAAAAAGCAAATCCACGGCTGACCGCACGCCGGTCCCATCCGGCAAAGCGGCATTCCAATAATGATATTAATCATACATCAGTTCCCTAATTTTGTAAAGAGAGCGCGCCCGCGCGGCGGGGCATTGGGGCATTCCCACCCTGCATTTTTTTCGATTTTCTCAACCATCTGCACGGTGGGCAATCAGAAGGGTTGACAAACCAATCAGGCGGGACTATAATTCATCTTACAGTTGTAAGACTTGGAGCGATAATATGAAAACTTTACCGCAGATTTCAGACGCTGAGTTTGAAGTGATGGACATCATTTGGAAATATGCTCCCATTAGCACAAATGAAATCACAGAAAGACTGGCACAAAAAAAGGAATGGAGTCCAAAGACAATTTATACGATGCTCTCGCGCTTAGAGAAAAAAAGTGCAATTCGCCATGAAAAAGAAAGCCGCGTGTTTATCTATACGCCTTGCGTAAAAAAAGAAGATTACCTGGAAGCAGAAAGCCGCAGACTGGCAAGCCGCTTTTTTGACGGCGCAATGGATCAAATGGTGGTTAGCTTTTTAAATCAAAGGGAACTTTCACCCAAGGACTTAGAGGAGTTACAAGAAGTTTTAGATAAAAAGCGGCGTAGTTAAGAGGAAAAAGGTATGTTTTTAGAACGATTTCTTTTTTGCAATTTGTGGAGCACTGTTCTAATCTGCTTGATGCTTGGATTAAAATACCTGCTAAGAAACCGGCTTTCTCTTCGCTTTCAATATATAAGCTGGTATCTTCTGTTTTTCTCCATGCTGCTTTCCTTCCTGCCAACAGGAATATTGGAATTACCCACCCATAGTAAACCCATTTCGCAGCAGACATTTGCCATCGCCGGCGCGAAGGCGGCAGCTGCAAAGAATGTCCCACTTAGCCACGAATGGATTCAAGATACAGCGGAACTGATGTACCAACCGGAAAGCAGTCAGGCCGTATTTGCTGTCCTCACAATTTGGTTGATTGGTGTATTGGTTCTGCTTAGCGTATATTGGTGCGGCAGCCATCGGCTTCGGATGATTCGCCGGTATGCTTTGTCCCCCTCCTCAAAAATTCAGTCGCTATTTGATAAATGCTGTGTCAAATTACAATTAAAGAAACACATTGCACTCAGGCAATCGCGCTTCATCACGGCACCAATCAGCTTCGGGGTAAAAACCGCTTTCGTTGTATTGCCGTCAGATAAATTAAATTCGCTCTCTGAAACGCAGTTGGAGCATATTCTACTCCACGAACTGACACATATTAAGCATAGAGATCTTGTTTCAAATTACTTTATTTGCTTTGTGCAGGCAATTTTTTGGTTCAACCCCTTTGTGTGGGTAGCCTTTCGGCAAATGCGCCGTGACCGAGAAACCTATTGTGACTGGGCGGTGCTGAATGGCTTGGAGAATGAAGCCGCCCGCATCAACTATGGGCAGACGGTTCTGCATTTTGCCGTGCTGTGCAACACCCGGTTTGATACAGCAAACGGCCTGTGCCAGAGTAGGCGCCAAATAAAATACCGCTTGGAGCAAATTGTTGGATTTCGTCATGAGACAAAGCGGAGAAAGAGGTTTGGTTGCTGTTTTGCCTGCCTGTTGGCAGTCGCAACCATGTGTCAAATACCTGTGTTAGCGTATTGCACGGATGATTCAGAAGATTATTGCAAGCTGCCGGACTCGCTATCCATTTCGCAGGCAGACTGGTCCAATGAGTTTCAAGGTGCCGATGGGTGCGGGGTACTTTTTGACTTGAACGCAAATCAATATACCGTTTATAACCAAGCGGAAATTACCCATAGAATGCCGCCGTGTTCCACCTATAAAATCTATAGTGCGCTCAATGCTTTGGAGCAAGGTGTGATTACCACCGAATCAAACACCCTTGCATGGGACGGAACTGCCTATGATTATGCAGCATGGAATAAAGACCAAGATCTAAATTCTGCTATGAAGTCCTCGGTGAACTGGTATTTTCATGAATTGGACCGCATAGCAGATTATGAGCAAACCAAAGCGTTTTTTAAAAAGATTGGGTTTGGCAGCGGTAATCCAACCGATGATCCAAACAGCCTATGGAATGGGACTGGAATCAAAATCTCCGCATTGGAACAAGTAGAAGCACTTGTAAAACTGTACCGCAATGGTTTTGATTTGCAGGAAAAAAATATTGATGCTGTCAAGAATTCCATGGAACTTGCGTCAAATGGAACCTTTCACCTGTATGGAAAGACCGGGACCGGTTGTGCCAATGACCAAAATGTTGCCGGTTGGTTTATAGGATTTGCAGAAACGCAAAATAACGCTTACTTCTTCGCGTTTTACCTGAACTCCAACGATGGCGCCGACGGTATGGCTGCGTATCGAACTGCAACATCTGTTTTGGCGAAAGAGTTTCAGTAATTGCGAAAAATGCAAAGCTGCTCTGAAGGCGACGGCAATCCGAGCAGCTTTCCCCTATTGCTTCATATCTTACATTTGTAATCTTTAATAAAAAAAGTGAGGGAAAATAAATGATGAATCCGGATCGCTCTGTTCCAACCAACGACCTGCTCGCAGCCAACAATTTGCCTTTGCGCGAAAGAGATTTCATCGAATGGATGGATGAAATTATAAGCATAAGAACAAAGGTGCCATTTGTTGCTACCGTAAGCCTTTGCGCACTGTTTTATGCAGTGGTTCTGGCGTCGTTTCTTTTGAACAGGAAGGCAGTGTCTTCTGTTTATATTATTTTAGTGTCGGTTTGCTTGGTAATTGCGCTGTTTTTCCGCTATGCCATAAGCAGATTGCTCGGAAGGCTGCGTTACAAACAATACCGTTTATGCAGAAATGGATGTTGTGGAACCACAGCCTTTTATCAAGACCACTTGGAACTGAAAGCAGGGAATGAAATCATCGCACGGCTCTCCTATCATGACATTCAGAAGATTGCTTTAACAGAGAACCTTATCATTCTTTCTTTTCCGCATTTAACAAGTTGTGTTGTCCGGCGCGACGGTTTTACGGAAAAAGATTTTGAAAAAGTAATGGCGCAGATAAAACGTGAAATAAAAGGCGAAGAGTTACAATGAAGGTATTGAAAAAGATCCCATTGGCGCTCCTTGGTATTGGGGTTGGTTTCGCGCTCCTATTGGGTCGTTTTCTATATACCACAAAGTACAAAATATCGGATATCGATTCCGCTCGGTCCATCGATGGCAACTATCAAGTTAGTTTTCAGGCAATCGGCGAACCGGATTGGCCGTTTGGAGCTTCTCATGCCCGGCTTGTATTAAAAGATAAAAACGGAATCATTTCACAATCTAAAATTAAGATTGCAAACGATGGAGGAATGCTTCAGCCGGATAACTGGCATGTAATCTGGCAGGGCAACTGTGTTCAGATTATAATTTCCGGAGAAGAGCAGGAGGACGAAATCGATACACTGTATTTCGATGGAACGGTGACATCCGAAAGAATTGGTAAAAAAAATTCAGTCCAAGAAATCCAAAAATTGTGGGATATCACGCCGATTCATACGGATAAATTCCATTTTTCAACGCAGACAGCCGAAAACAAAAAAGGTGAAACGGTATTTACCGCTTTTATAAACGATTTTATATCGAGCTTTAATCGCATTTATCAACAGATGTATGCAGAAGACTATCTTCCTCCCATATCAAGCTGGACCCGTCTGCTGGAGCAATCTCCTTGCTTCGAATATGATTCCGTTCATTATCGTTTTTCCGCAGATGAACAAACTTGGTCTATGCCGACCATATCAATCTATACTTCTAAAAATGAAGATGGCATCTACGAGATAAAGCTAACTTTTGATGAGCATGGGGATCAGGAACCGCTGTACACACAATTTGAAAAAATGTGCTTTTGCTCGCTTAAAACCATTCTTCCGGAACAAAGTAATGCCGATATTCGCGATTTGTATGAGAAGCTATATATACAAACAGAGGAAAACTTCTGGGGGGATTATCCCTCCGATGATGGAACCGAACGGCCAGCGATAAACAAGATATATCAATATGACACAGTTGGTCTTTATGGATATTACGGAGCCGGGACAGCAAATCTTTGCGTCATTCCGCTTACGCAAAAAGCCATCGCTCGGTTTAAACAAGAAGGAGTAGAAATGGTTGAAATAAAATAATCCTATGTGCAGTTTAACGAAAGAAAAGGTTCCGCTCAATAATCTTACATTTGTAATATCCTAAAGAAAGGGGGTGTCGGGAAGTGAAGAAATCCATCGTCATCGCTGTGTTGTTTTTGGTATTGGCGGGTGGCAGTCTCCTGCTCCTCATGCAGAATTCTAAATATTCAAATGACCGTAACCGTCCTATACAGACAAATACTTCAAGCTCTGATGGATCCGGGTCTAAAAGTACAAGTGAGTTCGCGCAGACAGCAACCGTAACCGATAAAGAAAAAGAAACCATTCAATCAAAGTGTATTGAAGTTTCTAGATTGTATCAGAAAATATACCAAAATGCAGAAAAGGCTCCATCCCAATATTGGGGAGCGGATGATGAAATGAAGCAGGAAACCATAGATGAAATTGAAAATATTTTATCTTCTGCGGGTTATCCTGTCATGAACAGTGACCGTGTTTACCCGGACTACCTGCAAAATTCGGACGGAGTGTATTCTTTTTGGAAAAAGGTGCAGCAGGGAACGGATGCAGAAACCGAAATCTGGAGTGTCTTGGCATCTGGCGCCTTATCGTATCGACGGCTTCAATTCCGGAACAAAACGCCTTACTGCATTTATGCAACAGCCAGTTGGAATAAAAACGGAGAACTCGAAATGAACTGCATTGAGAAAAGGAAAATCCTCCATTGGAATATGACCTATCATCAGGATTTGTATTACCAGGACCTCTATACCGATCGGCATTGGGGTGCCTCGGTGCTGCTCCGGCTGCATCCGGTCGATAAAGTCCTTTATGATTTGAATAGGAAATATATCCTACCGATTGGCTATCAAAATGTAAATCTGTTTTTGCTGAACTGGAGTGCCAATAATTATGGAAATTTGTGTTTTAATGACCTGTTTGAATATTTGTATAGAGTAGAGAACCACAACTATCTCTCTGCCAGTGATTATCCCTACTATAACGATCCATATCCTCATATGGCTATCCCTGCGGAATTATTTGAAAAGACCATACTTCCGTATTTTGATATTCCCATCAATGAATTCCGGAAAAGAGCCTTGTATGATGCTAGCAGCAAGACATACCCTTGGCAGGATATCGGCTGCGAAAACATTTTATACTACCCTTCCTTAATACCGGAAGTCACCAGCTATACAGCAATTGATAAAAACACCATAAAGTTAACCGTAAACGTCATGTGCCTCGATTACCACGCCGACCGCCTATTTGCCCATGAGGTAACCATAAGAACTTTAGGGAATGGCAAATATCAATATATTGGGAATAAAATAACCTATAAAAGGGAAGCTGAAATTCCTTCCGCGCAGGCAAGAATTCCTGCACAAAGGTTTTCTGAGGAACGTAAATAATAAGACGTAGGGAACCACAACCACTCAGAAGCAAAAAAGCCAACCGAAATAAAACGAAACGCCGAAAGCCCTAAAATCAAGGCTTTCGGCGTTTTTTCTGGCGTCCCCGGGGCGACTCGAACGCCCGGCCTACTGCTTAGGAGAACCATTGAACATTTGTCATCTGTGTTCACCTATGTACAGGAAAGTTGCTATCCGTCAGGCTTTTTTCATGTTCCGAATTGCTCCGTGTTCGTCCAAGTTCACCGGTGTCGTTAGATGTTCACCGGTTCATTTTAGCAGTTTTTTGGATTTTTCTAAAAAGGGGAACAAGAACATTTTTCATCTACCGCCAATTTTAGCACAATTTTGAGCAAAAATCCATCTGCAGTCGAACCGCGAGTCTAAACAGAATATCTCACATCTCCCTGAAAAGTACTCGCTGGGGAAGATGATAAAAAAGAGAGTATTGCATCCTCGGTTCGAGTGAAATCCGAGTTTACAATACTCTCTATGTAAGTGTTGGCCGGTGATCCGGCCCTTATTTTAGTTCAGACTCTTCGCCAGAGTTGTCAGCAGCGCTGCCATTTCCGGATTACTGAGTATCTTTGCCAGAAGGTCAGGATTCACACCTGAAGGGGCAGCTTTTGCTTCGGATCCGGTTTCAGCCGGTGCCTCAATACTGTCTGAGCCCTTCCCGCTGTAAAAGGCCTTCTCAAACAGTGCTGCGTTGTTTTTGCGGTCATCATCGAGAATGTGGGAATACTGATCCGTAACCATCTGCGCCTGTGCATGGCCGGAATCGCCCTGAACAGATTTGATATCGCCGCCGTTCAGCTTCAGCTTGTAAGTGATGCTGGAATGACGAAGACTGTGAAAGACGACCTTGGGCAGATCATTCTTCTCAATCAGTTCTGCAAAGAGGGCCGTGATACGGGATTGCTCTGTCGGCATGCCCAAGCCATTGGCCATGACCAGATCGAAATCTGCGTATTCACTGCCAAGGGCTTCTTTCGTAAAATCCTGCTCTCGCTTCCAGTCTACCAGCATCTCAGCGACAGTCTTCGGAAGGAAGATCTTGCGGGTACTGGTTGCCGTCTTTGGTTTCTTCAATACCAGGACTGTTTTATTGCTTTCCCGCAACTCCGGAAAGACGCGAAGCACGTCCTTCTTTCCCAAAACCTTCATAACACTCTTATCGACGCGCTGCAGCTCTTTATTCACATAGACATAGGCCTTTCCGGCAGCGATGCTTTCCGGAGAGATGTCTACGCAATCCCAGGTCAGGCCAAGCAGTTCACCAATTCGAAGGGAACAGGCGAATGCCAGGTTGATGGCCAGCTTCAGGCGCTCATCCTCACATACCTCGAGGGCACGGAACAGAGTAGGAGCATCCCAGATCTCGCGCTTCTTTGCTTCGGATTTTGGAACCGTTGCATACATGGCAGGGTTCTTCTCCATCAGCTCCCATTTCACAGCCTGATGAAAAGCGCTGCGAAGAATGTTATGTATTTTTCTTACGGTCGGCGGAGCCACATAAATCACATTTTTTGAATTTGCTTTCTGAGTGATTCTGTGTACGGAAGGGGTCTTCAGAAGCTGCATGTAATACTTCTCCAGAACCCGTGCTGTCACGTCACTGAGCTTCATACTGCCGATGATTGGTGAGATGTAATGCTCGATCAGAGCCGTATTGCTTCCGTAGACGGACATGGACCATGTGGTCTTGCCATAGAGAGCAACATACTCTTTCAGCAGCTCATCCACCGTCTTGCACTGGTGGATTACCATAGTTCCTATTTCCTGCCGATATTCAATCTCAGCTTTCCGGCGCTTTGCATCGGCCATGGTCTTGAAGCTTTCCCATTTCTGCTTTCGCTTGCCGGTTGCCTCATCGTCGTAGAGGTAAACGACATTGTAACGGTTATTTCTCTGCACAATGGATGCCATTGTCTTTCACTCCTTTCCTAGTTCTCACGTTCGAGTTTCTGCTGAAACAGGAACCATTTAATATCATCCCGGGGGATCAGATACTTGAGTCCGTATTTTTTGGCTTCAATTTCTCCGGTCTGGATCAGCCTGCGCACCTCATTGTATGTAAGATCAAGAAGTACGGCTGCTTCCTGCAGGGTAAATGCTGCCTTTGTTTCATCCACCTTGAGACGAGGCTTCACGGCTTCCTGCTGCTTTCTCTCAATCGCCATGATCTCCTCCGGTGATCTGTCGCAAAGTTTGCGATACTTGCTCTGACCGGCATACCAGCGCTCAAAGCTGTCCTTTGTTACGTGCCGTCGGTCTGCAATATAGACAAACTCAAACTGATCTTTATCTCTGCCGGTAAGAAGGATATTGTAGACTTCCTTCCGGGTGATCAAAAGCAGTCTGGCCATTTCCGGCATCGTCATGGATGCAGCTTCAAGCTCTGCATCTCGTTCCCGATCCGCTTGGGTTCGATATTTGGTCTGCGTCTTGTACCATGCCTCAAAAACATCCTTTCGAATACGCATCCAGGTATCCACCTCAAAGGTCTCAATGTGATCCCGCTTGATCAAGGTATAAACCGTATCGTCGGACACACCGAGCAGCTCCGCCATTTCCTGAACCGAGTAAGAATATGCTCTGAGCTCCGTACCGGGCGGCGATCCATCAACCTTTTTGTACTTGATCTGATTTGCATACCAGTGCTCAAAGCTGTCGATCACAACTCGCATCTTGCCTGCAACAATGATCGTTTCAAAGCACTGCCTATGTACCAGCCAGTAAGAATCAGTTTTTCCAAGCCCCAACATCCGCCGCATCTCCGGAACGGACATTGTAGTCCTTTTCTTTTCATCCATATCGGGTCCTCCTTATATAGTGATAGCCAGGTCTTAAGACCTGGCTACATCGTAGCGGTTATCCGTTCGGATTGTTAGGATGTCGCGGAACAGCTCGACATCCTTGACAGCTTACAGCTTGTTGTCCAACCACTCATCAAAGCTCTTCTTTGAAATTCGATAGGCGGTTCCGATCTTAAACCAGCGAAATTCCTGCTGTTCCAACAGCTTATATACCGTGCCGCGGCTGATGCCGAGGATGATCTGCAGATCCTCAACGGTATAGCAGCGTTTCTCTGTGATGGGTATTGCATTTTCTGCCGGTAATTCAAAAGTCTCAATTGCTTCCATATGTCATTCCTCGCTTTCCGTTTTCATCCTTGCCGCAAATTCAAAATCAGGGGAATTCCACGCACTCCGGAATGGGCAAGGTATCGTCCGGATCCAGATGAAGGCTTACGCGGATGCTGTCGTCAATGCGCTCCATATGATTCTTGCTCGTGCGCCCCAGATACTTGATTACCTGGCACTTATTGATGGTTACAATCTGTTCCGCCTCACTCATGGAGGTTTCACTCAGACCGCGCTGCTTTTTGAGAACGCAGTGTGTAGGCTGGCCCAGTTTCTTCAGCTCCGTGGTAAGCGGCACGACGATCAACGTCGGTCCGAAGAAATTGCCGCTGTTGTTCTGGATATTGATAACCGGACGAACACCGCCTTGAATATTACCGCGATGCTCGCCCAGGTCTGCCAGATAGATATCACCGCGTCTATAATTCCAATCTTTTTTAAGCATGTTTTCTCCTCCTCATGTAGGTTCTATGTAAAAGGGCGGGATATCGCTTCCCACCCAAGAAAGCCGCTAAGGGCTTTTTCTCCCAGCAACTATGCAGCACCCCATTCGCAAAACCGCAGCTATGCTGCTTTTTTGCTCATGTGGTTAGCTCGCCATATATCGATGACAAAACCCATGTGCAAGCACCTGGTTTTGCATCGCTGCATGGCTCTGCATAGTTGCAAAATATGTTATCCCCACATTTGTCCTCGACGCCCCTGGGAACTGGCAGGTGCTCTGACCTGCCGGGAATACATTCAGGCGTCTGGCTGCTACCAGATCCATGGGAATCTAACCCCTCCGTGGTTCTCACCGAGCTGCGTACAGAAGTATCATTGTGCTGTGATGGATCAATGCTGTATATCGGAAGCAATCCGATACTTACAGGCCAGTTCACGCTCCCGCCCCCTAATGGCGATCGTTGCGTTCATCCGCTGATGTGGCTCCCCATCACAGGGTTGTGCCTGAAGAATGGTATGTAATTTTCAAGGTTCCTGTAGAGGAGTCGTTTGGCTCCTTACATGTACAAGTTTAGCCCATACGGATGGATGTTTTTAGGTACCGACTGTACGGGTTGCCCGCCCTGGTTGTACGGATTTGCATATTTTTTTGCGAGTGATGCCTTGAACTTGCTTTTTCGTGCAAATTCGGCGCTTCTGAACTTGCTTTTTCGTGCATTGCTGTTAGAGTTACAGGCTTTTTGCGATTTCTGTCAACTGAGTCACCACATCCAGAAGCTTCGTGCGACTGTCCACCATGTCATGATCTTTCCCCATGAGCAGATAGTCGGTGCTCACATGGAAGTAGCAGGCCATAGCAATGATCAGATCGATAGACGGTTTTCTCTTACCACGTTCCATCTTGCTGAGATGCTCCAAACTGATATTGAGTGCTTCGGCCATTTCCTCCTGGGTCATTCCTTGTGCCTTTCGAAGAGTGCTCAGGCGAGCTGCGAATTCGGTTGCGTCAAAATACATACTGTTTTCCTTTCCGCCTGCTGCGGAAGAGCAAAGGATACCATTGCTCACAGTACGTTCCTGACCATGTCCCCGAAAAAGAGGTGCACTAAAGAAAGGGTACCGATACTGCTTTTCTGAAAATCAGAAATTGAGCAATATTTGTATCCTCAGCCCTTAATGCATGTCAGGCTTTCGATATGATGTTTTGGTTTTGAAAGCCTTGCCGAAAAAAGAAAAAGACCACCGGCAAGGCAGGGATCCTATGGATATAGGAATCCCGTCTTGTCGGCAGCCTCTCATGTATGTCTGGTTTAACTGACCGATCATTACAGCATATGACCTGGAGATGGATTTACGCAGCCTGTTTCATCTCAACCATTCCGTCGTTATGCCAAGTTGATTCAATTGTTAAATGCGCTCCTGACCCCGTGGGGCGTATATGTCAATGCGGTCATGCCTGCGTCCCATCGATTTGCTGACCATCACGGTCCCGCATCTGTCGCAGGTCATTCGGGTTATGCCATCTTTGCCTTCATAGCCAATCACTAACTGGCGGCAGTTGGGGCAGTATATCTTTCTTGAGCGCCATACAAAGTTTTCATGTGGCACTTATTTAACTCCCTTCTTATCTACATGTGTGTACGCAATCGGCAGGTCCGACCTGCGCCTGCAGATTTCGGATTACAAATACCGGAATCTGTTTTTTTGTCTGCGGTTCCCAGCAGTATTTTGCCGTATGGCCGCAGTGCTCGCATTCCATCCAGCCATCCGTCTCTTCAAGAAACAGGCTGTGATTGACTACGCCGCATACCGGGCATTTCACGTCATATGTATTCATAATCTCGTACTTCACCTCCGGTGACAACAATATCATTTATAATGCTTTGATTACATGCTTGGCTACGCCCTGGACGATCAGCTGCTTCACGCGGATCTCTTCGTCCGGATATTTTGCCTGATTCCGATACTCAAGAATGGCTTCCTGAGTATCTTCATCGATTCCGGCGTAAACCTTCAATGTGCTTTCGCTGTAGCCGGTAAGGGCAACAACGATATCACCAATCTCAGCATTGCAATCTGTCCTGATAACGACCAGATCTCCGCTATCGATACCCGCATCAACCATGGAATCACCGGAAGCCTCCAGAATATAGTACCGGCCATTCCCGAAAAGGGAAACAGGAAGGCTGACATATTCAAGAATGTTTTCTTCCTCTGTCTGCGCGGAACCACAGGGAATGGATCCAACAAGAGGACAGGGGGCAGAATCGGGAGCAAATTTCTTGATCATAGGAGTACGAATGGTACGAGACTTACCATCGTATTCGAGCATTCCACGGTTGTCCATTTCGACCAGGTAGCGAAAAGCAGTCGTTTTAGGAATACCTACACCCAAAGCAATTTCATTTACAGAGGGTGTGGTATGTTTGTCGCAGAAGTATTGATCAACATAGGAAATGATGTTTTGCATCGTTTCTGTGCTCATAGCTCTCATGGTTTTAATTCCTTTCTCTCGATAACGGAACGAATCGTTCCATTGAATGTATTATAATACCCCTTGCTCCGGGAAGCAAGGGGTGATTTGTTTAATGGAACGCAGGTGCGCAGAATTTTGTGCAGTAGTGCGAATTACATCTCGTTCAATGCATTGACGAGCATTTCCTTGTATGTCTCAGCAACATTCTGCGGTCCTTCAACTTTGATTTTTCCGTTGAATCCGAACACCCAGCTGTAGAAAGTGGTGCTGGGGCATACACTGACCGTTGCTTTGAAATGTTCGTCATCCACAACCATGGTTTCGAAATCGCTGCCAAACTTATCGATGAGATACTTCATCACCGACACATGGCAATACAGCTGCACGGAAACCGGCTCATCGGTATCATACATACGGAAGACATGTTTGCTGTAGTCTGCCGGAGTATAATCTTCTGGGGGCATTACCGCAATCTGGTTAAGGATCTTCGGCTGCTCCGCGATGCGATCCAGGCGGAAATTCCGCATTTCCTGACGCTCATCGCAGAAGCCGCGCATGTAATAGTAATCTCCGTCCCAGATCAATGTATACGGACTTACCGTGTAGGGTTCGCCATCATTTGCGATATAACGCTGCTTTGTCACATCAAAATCCGTGTAGCGGAATGATATCTTTCTCTTGGTATCGATCGCATCATTGATGGCATCGACGATATAATATCCGTTTTCATTGTCCGATTTTGCACGACCGGCAACGTAAATATGACGGCGGAGCTTTGCCGCATTCTGCGAATTGGTCAAGGTAAGAAGCTTCGCTATCAATTCATCGCTCTTTCGCTGCGTGATGAATTTGGAAGAAGAAATAGCATCAACAAGAACCTTGAGCTCTGGAAGCTCATAAATGTGGCCGTCATAATAATACTTGTTCTGGGTAGACTCATAGTGCTCAATATGTAGGCCGCAGTCGTGAAGCATGGCAAGATCATCGCTGATGGTATTTCGGGAAACCTTCACCGAATAATCTTCTTTGAGGATCTTCATCAGCTCGGCGGTTGATAAAGTGTGTTCGGCATCGGTATGTTGAACAAGATGTTGATATAAATATAAGATTCTGAGTTTTGCTCCGTTTTCCATATGAAACCTCGTTAAGATAGTGTCTATGTAATCATTTGGGAAAAAGTAAAAATCTACTACAATTCTTGAATCCCGCAAGAAACAAGATACTTATAGATACCATCATAATACTCAGTATCTCTTGTCGGATCTTCCTCGGGATCAACTCCCTTCGGCACAAACAGCACCATTCCTTGGCGTGCTCTTGTAAGAAGAACACGATATGAATTTACCAAATAACGCTTTTGTTCCGGCTTATTTCTTTTGTTCCATTTCGTTCCCCTAAATGAATAGTGATCCCAATCTGCTCCATTCTTACTGCGTCGAAGATCCGCATCCCAGCAAACAATTGCCCAGTCAATCTCAAGCCCCTGTACCTTAAATTCACTTGCGACTACCTCCAGCATGTTGGACGAACGCAAATCATCACTTGGTGCCAGGAACCAATTTTTGACATCTATCTCAGTGGGAACATAGATGCCTTCTGGCTTCAGCCTTTGCGCACTGCTGCATGCCAAAACGCCAGAACGCTGAGAACCACGTACATGCGCACGTACCCATTTCTTAGCCAAAGAATAATCTCTTGTTATGTATATAGGATACTTCGAGGCAATTTGTTGATATACTTCCGATGCTTGTTTCGGATCATTATCAAGAAGTGCATCAACAAACTGGCACTGTTTATCAGCTCTAAACGAACGAATAGAGGTCTTCAAATGAAGTTCATCGATCTGGTGACATCTTTCACATGAGAGAATCTTTTCTTGGTCAATATTCTTATCTTCAACTTGACTGAAAATCAAAGGAGAATAAAACAATTCCCATTCTTTGAACTCTTCAATACCACAGCGAAACCATTCATTGATTCCCACTTCGCCATCATAGATATCTTGTCCAAGACCAACCAAGCAAATCATAACTGCCCAGTCCTGATGACGATCCATAATACTGAACAGCAGCTTAGGCTCACTTACTGCCATTATGGGGTCATCATGTTTACGAGCCATCTTTTCCTGATTCCATACACGTTGAGCCTCATCAAATATCAGAATGTTCTCCGGAGTTGGGTTACTATGCGATGCATTGTCTTTTTTGAATGCATAACTACTCTGGATCAGTGTGTTGATTGCAGCTTGGGTATGTTTGTTAAACAGCTTCTCAGGTTTAGGAACATCAAATGTTTTTCCTGCAGACTTCTTTGCTCTCTTCCAAAGATCTTCACGCTCTCTGTCATTGGATTCGACACTCTTCTTTAATGCTTCGCGCAGTACTTCAACCAGAGGACCGTTTCCCGAAAGATAAACACTTAAACCGTTTGCATCATCTAGGCTTTTAGCCACAACATCCAAGCCAACCAAGGTTTTTCCGGCACCGGGCACACCTGTAACAAAACAAATGCATTTCTTCTTTTGTACCTTTGCGTATTCAATTATCTCATAGATTTTTGCTTCGCAAAGATTGATATTCTCTTGACCAGCTTCTGATTGAGCAATCTGACTTAAATTATGAGAACTATATGCCTCCACAGCCGCTGCAATAATAGTAGGGGTAGGGTAGTAAGGAGAATTAAACCATTTATCAAAATCAATCTCTCCATCATCACCGTACAAGGAGGAGATTTCTGTAATCTTTGGAATAAGCGTTTCAATATTCTCTCTCTGCAGATGAACTTGCTTGTCCGGATAACAATCGCAAGATTGGGGTTTCGGATATCGTGCGGCATCGGTAGCAATCAAAATAGGACAAACATACAGATCTTCAGATTCTTTGTGGAAGTTCTTTATATCAATGGCATAATCCTCAGCCTGCTGCGCATCCTGTGCGGTAAAAACATTTTTTCCGTTTTTGAATTCGAGAGAAAATACCATGTGTCGAATAAGCAGAATAACATCAATACGCTTGCCAAGGCGAACAATATCATACTCAAATATGATATCTCCCTCCATACCGCATTCTTCCAGGCGGCGTTGCAACTCAGTGATTTGATTTTCCCAAGCATTAGCCTGTTCTTTGTTAATATCAAATGCATGTCTGACCAGTCGGCCCACAATATCGGTTGACTGATCAGCAATAAATCCAGGAATGGAGTTACAATAGTATGCCTTTCCTGATTGTGTTGAAAAAGTATATCTATTCATGTTTCTCCGTTCCTTTCCTAATATCAGACTCTAACTGGCTCATAGTATGTTCAAAGGCTTTTTTCTTCAGCTGACACTCCCATACCACGAGTACATTCCACCCCAGAGACATAAGATGGCGAGTATTCATTTCATCCCTTTCCACATTTCTCTGAATCTTTGGAATCCAGTATTCCTCATTGGAAGAGGGCCAAACAAATCTTGGACAGTCATGTTTGTGCCAAAAACACCCATTTACAAAAATAACGGTTTTGTACTTTGGAAGCACAATGTCTGGGCATCCCGGAAGAGTGTGAACATTTTTCCTATATCGAAATCCTTTGGAAAAGAGATACTTTCTCACTTTCTCCTCGGGCTTCGTGTTTTTGCTTCGGATGTGAGACATATTTCGACTTCGTACCTCTTTGGTATGATTATCAGCCATTATCTATTGCTCCGAACCATTCTCTATTTTCTTTAACTGTTGCGCCAGTTTTTTAGCAATTGCCTTTGCCATAATTGGTGGCACAGCATTACCAACCTGCTGGTACTGCTTGTCCTTTGTTCCGCAAAATACGAAACTATCAGGGAATGTCTGCAGGCGGGCTGCTTCACGTACACTCACGGCGCGATCTAATACAGGATGAACCCACATAGATTTTCGAACATTTACAACCGTACCGCTCGGCTGATCATAATCAAGGCGAAGGTATATCGTGTTTTGAGTTCGACTTACATCTGTATAAGTATTAGTCTTCAGATCATCATCAAGAGAATGGAAATTTTGACCCTGTTTAAGTGCCTTAAAACGTTCCATTGCAGTTTCTCTTGTATTTGTAATGATATGATTAAACAGCGTGTCTGTGTCACGAAGGGCACGTCCAAGTTCACTGATATTGCTCATAGCTTTTATAGATGTACCAGTATCATCTGCCACCTCAGTTACAGTCTTCACCTCTTGCAAGTCACTAATCGCATCCCGGACGGTCCGGTATGTTTCCTCTGAAAAAGTACCGACCGGTAATTTGACTTCGTCAGCCAACGATTTCTTTATACCCATTACAATAAAACGGTTTCTCTTTTGAGGTGCCCCATAGTTTGCTGCACAAAGAATATCTGCATTTATCGCATAGCTATTTGGTTCCGTACCGAGAATTGCTTTCAAATAGTCAAATACTGCATAGGACCTAATTACTGCAACCAAGTCATTTTCATCACTGTATGAATCAACAACAATCTGATTGTCAAAGATTTCCTTTGCCTTACTAAGCATCCGCTGAATCATAATAGCTGGTTCAATTGCTTGCTTCAGCTTGCAGACTTCGAGTGTCCCATCAAAGAACTGCTGAATGGCATTGAAAGCCGTTCTGGACTGAATGGCAATATACGACTCCGAAATATTACTTGTTACTTTGTCAGCATATTTCAACAGTTTCTTCTTGTGCTTTGATAGTGCACTAACGACCTTTTTGGGATTTTTAGTGGCTTTGTAAATTACATTGAGGGCTACATAGCAGTCCTCTGGCCAAATATTTTCGGAGATAGCATCTAAAGATTGCACAATCTCCATGGCACCATTAAAAAGATACTCCTTTTCAAGCAACACCAGCTTTGTTTCCTGCATTGGGATATCATAGCTATTTTGGATAATTAAGTCGTGATCCGTTTTGTCCAAATAAAACCTATGAACATCTGAGCGCAGCATACTCACGTTTTCCATAACAAAAGCCAGCGGCTGCAGTTCGCGAATTGCACGGATATACTGTTTTACCAACATATTATTCTGGCTTATCGCATGGTTTTTCTGGCGATTAGCGTTTGAAAACCCCTGACAAGGCGGGCCTCCAATCACAACATCGATTTTCCCATATTGCTTTTGGATTTCTTCATAATCAGCCGCACATACATCACCTCTTACATCAACACCAGGATGATTTCGTCGATATGTTTCTTGCATGTTAGGGTTATTTTCAAATGCAACTTTAATATCAAATTTTCCTGTTTGCAAAAAGCCAAGGCTTAGTCCTCCAGCTCCAGCAAATAAGTCTATTGTTCTATACATTTTTTACCTCTCACTGAAGCTCATCATTTTCAAATCGTTTTTTCAACAATTCCCAGCATTCAGCTTTTTTGCACCACTGACCGATGTTTACACCTGGAGTAGTGGGGTTCTGAAAGTGCCGCCAAACCTTATAAACCAATTCTTCTATAAGTAATGTAACATTAGGCTCTATCGTTTGAATTTCCCATATTATATCCAGATCGATTTGATCTTTATAGTATGTTCCTAATAATGCAACTGTGTAATAATCAATCTGAGCTTTGAATCCGCCAAATTTTTGATTTGCCACAATATGATCACACTCATTAAAAAGAATCACTTCGGCTATCATGTGTTTGTAGTTTGTTTCTGTTGCCTCTGGAATCTTTCCGTCATTTATAAGTCCTGTAAAGAAAACAAAATTTGTTTCAAGGCCCTTACTGACGACATCCGGGTACCCCATCCAACACATCATACACTTGGCAGCAACAGCTTTAGACACGCACCGTTTCTTCGGGTTATGAGCCTTGAATTCTTTTTTTAATGCAGGGGTAAGCTGACGATTCACTTCAACTAAATATTGACCTCTTGCTCTTTCATAAAACCATCTATCCACAGATTTTCCTTTGGTAACTGGTATATATACAATTCGCGATAGCCGCTCCATCCGTATATGATAATCATCATTTGCGCTAAAATCCGACATTTTAATGGGATTTTGGCTGTTGGCATATTTTGAAATATTACCAACGATTTCACTCACTCTATCTTCAGCTTTTATTACAGCTAGTTTCATCTGAACGCTAACTGAAGATAAGTCTACTTTGCCCTTATAGGCATTATAGATCGAAGCGGTTGTTTGACCACCATTTACTATTTGCCATCCTGTAATAGACTTGATTACAACAAAACGGTCTGAAGAAGCATCTTCATCGATCTCAATCGACTCTGCAATTGTTGAAATGCCGTTATTGTAAGCCATAAACATATCTGGCTCATTCTTAAGAGAGTCGCGTATTCCCTTATTAATTTTCCCGGCAGCCTGAAGAAATGAACGGACATTCTTTTCAATCAACTTTTGACCTTCATCACTATAGATTTTTGCCAAAAGTTCACCAGAGATTGCTCCTACATAACAGTCATATGGTTGCTGACTGCTTCCGGACACTTTAATAAATGGCAGTGTTACCCCATATTTTTTTCCAAGCTTTATCTCTATTACATCCGTTTGAGCATTCAGGAACACATGCTGATACAGCCGTTCTATATCCCAAACATCATATCGAACAGTAATTTTCCCAATCTTAGAATCCTCTGGCACGTATAAAACAGCTTTTTTATTTGTAAGCAATATAATATTTGCGGTTTCGATATCATCTTTACACGCTTGAATATATTCATACGCTTGATATCCATCACTTGATTCCTCGACTTCTTCAAAGTATCCGGTAAAACAGTTCTTTAGAAATCGATGAGCCTGTTTAATTGTCTTCTCTATTTCAACCTTTCCGGTCTTTACAATCTGCGGTGAAGGACTAAAATCACTAACGATAAGCGTGAGCGTATTAAAATACTCGTTAAAGACGTATCCATCAAGACGCATCTTATTGCTGCTTTTTTTAAAATCAATAATCTGACAGTCCGAAATACTAGATTCTCCTATATCTGCAAGATAGGATAAGAAAATTGTCTTAAACGCAACCGAAGTGGAAACGATGTTATTCGTGCGATAGGATACAACTTCTTCCAAAATATCCTGATTAAATTCCGCCAGTTTATCAGACAATTTCCTCACTTCCTTTCATTTTATGCTCCTTTTCCGAAGCAGTAATCTCGAAAGATGCACAACTATTTACCAGCACATCGTATGTACACCCTGAAATGCCATTTGAAATGTCTCTCTTAACAATTCTAGGGAATCTATCTGCGACACGATAAGAGTGCTCCTCTCGGATATGATAGCCAGTCGTGTATTTATCCTCGAGACCATCAAAATACCCATATGTCTCCAAGTTTGTGTCAAACTTTTTACGCATCAATGGATTATCGTCCAATTTGAATCTAATATCATCAATAAGCTGCGGAAGCGTTTCACCATCTGCAGAACTTTTTCTTAGTGCAAAAAAATCGACAAGCAGCTCCCCTGATATCTCTGAATCGTCAAGCTGATATTCACTGCTAATGTGCATCTTGTATAGAGCTTTCGAAGATGTTGTTTTTATTTCCACAGCATTTCCTCTTATGTAAAAATCATGTGTTTCATAATCACATCCAGTCCAAAATGATACAGCGCTAGTCCCAAACATGCCAATCAGTTGCTTCAAAAATAAGAGTTCACCATATAAGCCTTGCTGGCGTTCTGGCGATAGCATCAAGGTCTTTTCCTGTGCAAAAAAACTCTTCCATTTAATAAGCAACTTCGACACTCGTGCAACCAGTTGTTGCTTATCATTTAATTCATCAGCATTTTTACGTATGTCCTCGATGATGATTTCAAACATATAACTTTCATCGCCAGAGTTTTGCGCAATTTCGCAAAAGAAATCTACAGGACTGTATTCATACAAGTGTACCTTTCCGATATCAAGCCCTTTACATCGCGGCATACTATCCACTGATTTTTCTTCCGCAACGAAATACAAGGCTCTTTTTTCTGTATCACGATTCATTGCGTAGATAAGTGATATTCCGTTAGGTGTTGTATATACTTTTGATAATGTTTGGTGCTTCCCGGCACTTAAGGATACACTCAAATCATTGTAGATTTTATGCGTCAAAGTCATAGCTCTTGTTCTCCACAGCAATATCATTTACATGATAGGACTTAATATTTCCTTTTCCCTTTCTATCCGGAAATACAACGGCTACCGCAAATGGTGTTTTACTGTTATTGCGATCCATTTCTTCCGTAATGGGACCAACATTACCGATTGGATACAGCATTAAAAATCCATGTTCTCTTGAACGAGTATTCTTTCGAATTTTTTCGGCTGAATCACCGTCTTCTTGCATTTGCTTTACTTTTTCAAATTGCTTTTGATCATAATCCAAGTATTCCTGATCTTTTGATAAAAGGGTATGGATATCACACGTTGCTTCTCCGTCAGTAATCTGAGGATTTGCTCTTGTCAAGCCTGCACCAACTGCATCTATAGAAGCAATTGGGAATGGCTTTCTTCCTGTTGCTTCGTAATTAATTAAGCAAACAGTCCAATTAGTCAACCCTCCAACCGTCGTCTGATTTCTTATGTAATCAGCCATGTACTTACTATTTGCTCTTGTAGCGGATGAAGATGTTTTGTACTGTTCAAGAAATTGTGACACGTCATAACCTGATACATCAAACCAGTAATAATGTGAGCCAACTTTTCGATTCAGTCTAGCAATTATTTCATTATCAGAAGCAGGTTTTCCCATTGTATAAATCAAGTTTTCAACGGCGGCAAAATTCTCGTTGAACTGATCGCTGTCAACATCAAGAATACGAGTCTGACTTAGGTGAGCACTAAAGTCTCGCTTCATATCCTTTCCAGTTCTCATCTTATTTCTGCTTGTTATAAGAAGATCTGGATTAGATTCTACGCCCAGACCGAACTCCATAGGAGTTTGCTTCACAACATTTCCCATATAATCAATTTGCCGAACCAGATCTTCTGTAGCTCTTGAGATATCAACGAAGTAACCATGCAGCACTTTTGTTGTGTAAAGTCGGCAAAGATCCAGATAACCTGGCCGATATCCAAACCAACGTCCCATCTGCATCAGGGTATCATATGTATTAGAACTTCTTGTAAAGTAACTAACAATCAATCCCTCTAAGGTCAATCCACGCGCCAACTTATCTCCGCCGATTACAATTACATTAAACGGTTCACCTTTATGGTTCTCATAAATTAACGTGTCTGAACTATCACCATTAATGCTGTAAATAGTGAATTCCTTAGCTTTTATGAAACGAATAATTTCTTGATAAACAACATTCCAACTGTGCTCGGCAACTCCATTCATGTATTGAGAAAAGTCACTTCTCATGAGAGCTGTGGTAGTAACATAATCCTTTTCCCAAATCTCCTTGAGCTCATTTTCGATTTCTGAATCATCGTTCTTAATGAAGTTATATATTTCCTCTAAAAAATACTTTTCAACCTTTCTCTTGATGATATTTTGCTGCCCTTTGAAACGGACAATATGAATCAACATTGAATTAGGCTTTGCAAATTGTCCTCTCAGGTTTCTAACAGCAACTGATATCACAAAAGATTTTAACGCCAGTTTGAGCTCATCAGGTATAGCTCCTACAGGATCATCTTTTTTTGTCCCTTTTCCCAGATAATCTTTTCCCTTTTGAATTTCCCTAAACAACGGCATCGCTTTGACAGTTTCATCACCATCAGTTAAACCAAAGTATTCCAACGCACCTATGTAGTTCTTTGGCCTTGGAATGTTCACGATAAAGTCCTTTGGAAAGAGATCTTTCCCATACTTTGGATTTTCACTCTTAGGTGGAATGAAAATGTTGGCAAATGGTGTGGCAGTATAGCCAACATATGAATAGCAATCAAAAAGTCCCAATAATCTTCTGATATGTTTGTTGATAGTCGTAGGATTAAAATCGTCTTTTAGTGAGCCATCAGCATTGTAACAATCTTTCGTGTTAAGCGACGCTTGATCCGCTTCATCATCGATAACCAACAGAGGATATTCCGCTGAAAAATGTTTCTTTCCGGATACATCCGTTGTAGCAACTGGAAGATTTCCCAGATATTTAATTAGTTGAGCTAATACCGATGCATTCTTCTTGGTGACCACCACAAACGGAGGATTCATCGATGTGCCTGCCTTGATTTTGTTGAAATCACCTTTTTCTTCACGAGAAGTAAGTGCCTGGAGATGGTAACTTACACTTTGTCCCACTCCGACACCTATTGCATTTTGACTATCGTCAGCAGCTCCGCGCACATCGTATCCGAGAAATTCCTCTTCTAATCGGATTTGAGTCTGGCTGCGCAAATTGTTATGAATACCCGCTAGAACGATAATGATTTTATAGCCAGCATCTGCAGCTTTGTTGAGAACACCTAAATAGTGCGCTGTTTTTCCCGACTGTACATAACCAAAAGCTAAGCCGTAGACATTTTGCTTTATGCCGAGTGAAGGGTCTGCCATGAAATTAAGTACAGCATCTGTTGACTCGTCAATATCTGCAACTGCATCGAGTGACCATGAAGGCTTGTGGTTCAAATAATCAGCATATCGTCTCCAATACTCTAATAAGTAACCTTTTTCTTTTTTTATTTTTGAAAACCATTTCTTGTCCTTAACAGTTACATCAGCAATAACTGTTACTGGATCAATAGGAACCTTAACCTCAGCAAGTAAAAAAGCCCGTAATTGTTCTGCATCATTCACAACAGGCCCCCACTGAGCAACAATGGCATCAACCGTTTCAGCTACAGTGGTATGATTCTCCTTTTCTTCTATCAGCTCACGACATCTTTTGAACGCTGCAATATATAGCTGAAGTTCACTTTCCTTCAAACCTTCCGGATAATTAATCATAATTCTCGTCCTCAAATATTTTTTTAATTTCTTCTTCTATGTACTTGTAATTTGGCATTCCTAAAATGATACCTTCAACTTCTTCCTTAGCAAAACCATTCTGTATAAATTTTTTTATATAGCCCTTGGCTTCAGCAATATCTGCCATTTTGCCCGGGTCATCATTTGACACAGCCTCTTTCACCTGTTCCGACATATACGATGTCAGGCCAGATTGCGCAGAAGGAGCATATCCCTCAATTAGCGCTAGATATGCTTTCAAATCAGCTCTGCCATCTTCATCTAGCTGTTGAAGTATCTTATTTAGCATCGGATGCTTTTTGTTAAGGTAGAACATATATGAACCAAGTCTATTCTTTCTTTGTTCCCATACGTAACTCAACTGTTGAGATCCTGGTTTTTTTGAATAAGCACCTCTTGAGTTATAAACCTTTGCAGATTGCGCCGTACAAACAGTAATTGCTCGATCAATGATATCCCTCATATATAATGGGGGCGTAGCTACAGACTTCTTGATATCAATTTTCCAATCATAGTCCTGATCAGCATTCATATCTAAGCGGATACGTGCTAGATTAAAAGCGGGTTCTTTCTTAATAAAGTCAAACCACGTACCAAATACCAACAATCGTCTATTGCGATATACATATATCCCTTGCTGAGCAGTCCAACCTTTGGGTCCAGCTGCAGCTTCAAAATCTTCTGAAGTTGCAAATTTCGTTTTATGCGGAAGCACATATGGTTGAACCAAAACGTATTTTTCTCCATCAAAATATTCTTCTTCACTCAGTTCTTGAGTTGCATTATTTGAAAGAATGAAGGGATTCCATGCTGGTACCAAATCATCTTTAAAGAAAATTTTTAAATCATCTTCTTCTATAAAGCGATGGAATATCATCCCTACATGAGCCTTAACACGTTCAACTGTTTTATAGAAATTCATCTTTGATTTCTTTAGTGATGCGCTATCAACAAATCGATCCAACAAGTCTATGACTATTAACGTTCCGTTATCAAAATGCTGAAATACGGGGTATTCTTCGAGCACTGTTTCGATGGGGATGTCATCAACTAACAAGCTCCATTTTCCATCCTGCTGGTTTTCAATATAATCCAAATCCCAACAAGCTGTTGAAATCTTGTTTTCTTTTTTTGTTATAACTCTTAAACGTTTTCCCATTGAAAAAGCTGCCGTTTTCATCCCCATCCCAAAACGACCCAAATCGTCAGACATTCTTTTTTCTGATGGGTCTGCAGATCCAATTTTCATAGAAGCAATTAATGAACACTTCTCCATGCCATCGCCATTATCATATATAGCAATGGTTGAGTCCTCTTTATTCCAAGAAAAGTCAACATGAACCTCTGTAGCGTGAGCAGCTATACAATTATCTAAGATATCAGAAATAGCCGTCTCTGTTTTATATCCAACTGAGCGCAGTGATGCCATTAACAGATGAGCGTCTGGTGCTAACTCTACTCTATTACTATTCATTATCTTCCTCCCAGTCTACGCACATTTAACTAATGGAAGCGCCCTTAATATATCGTCCGCTGCGAATACGTGCATCTTTTGGCTTTTGGGCTTCCTCTGGAATAGCCCATGTGTTTCCGACTCTAAACACACCCGGAATACGTCCTTCCGCACATAATACCTGAATTCTTCTTGGAGATATTCCCCATTTTTTAGATGCTTGTGTTGTTGATAAAAACCCCATATTTGCTCCTCGTCCATCAAACAAAAAATCACATCAATCCATTGTTTATTATAATCCGTTAAACGAATAAAATCAATCTATCTTGCACCATCTTATGCTCAAAATTTTACGCACCTCACTAATTTGCAAGCAATGTTTCCTTGGCCAAGTCCTGCGAAAACTGCGTTATCCCGAAACGGGACAACTTGCTTGTTGGGATATTCCCAAGCCCTTATCGATCATCACTTCGTGATGGCTGCGCGTTTCTTCGAAATACTAAAAAAGCAAGGTCTGAGCAGCAGTACCATGACTGTTACTCAGACCTTTTGATTTGCCAGCCTTAATGACTTTGTTCATCCTTCCGACGTTTCTGATCTTCTTCCTTGCGCTCTGCATCGTAGAGAGAAGCAATATTCTGCTGAGCAATCAGAAGCTCCTGAGCATCATTTTTCGCCAGTCTGTATTCGGCATAGGCCTGCTTTTTTGCTGCCAGCACCTCCGCATATTCAACACTTAGATCCTTTATCCTCGGAAGTTTCTTTACCTCCAATTCATCAAAGGCCGCCTTTGCCGCTTTATGAATCGTAATTTCTTCCCGATGCGCCTCCAGAAACTTTTTGCTGTAACCGGCTTTGCGGTACTCCTCATAAGTGGCCCGCGTTTTGGAATAGTTGATGATATGCTTTTTCAGAGTGCCGATCTCCGCCAATCGCTTTTCCGATTGCTGAATAGAGGAGATCAGGGCATCTCTTTTGGCAGTCTGCTTCTGCACAAGCTGGTCCAGCTGCTCCATGTTTTCAATCTTATGATCCCGCAGAAACAGCAGCGTCTTCGACATCTGCTTCAGGTTATAAACCGATGCCCAGCGCTGATATCCAGCCCCTTTGTTCTGCAGCTTGCTCTGGATATCAATGACAAGATTGAAGGGACGGACATCTGTGTGGCGGTTACGTTTTTCTCTCGGCTTGCGTTCCTGCTGTCCGAGGAAATGAGCTCGCAGATCCGCCTCACTATAGCCTTCCTCCAGAGAGGACAGGCGGATGAAGCGGGTCTGATTTTTCCCTTTGACGGAAATATGCTTTCCGCATTTTATCTCATAATCCAGTGCCCGCAGCTCCTGCAGAAATGCTTCAAAGGACTTCGGCTTCTTCTGCAGAACAGCATCGATATCCTCACAGAGAACATCTCTGTTTTTCACTCTGCGAGGGTAGTCCGTTCGTTTTGCTCGCTCCCTGTATGGCTTCGGAGTAATAACGGATAGGCCGTTTTCCAAGCAGACCAGATCACTGACTCTCTGCAGGGCAATGCTGGATAGCCAGAAGTTCTTAAACTTTCTGGTTCCGTCAATGGAAGTGGAATTGAATACGATGTGGTTATGAACATGAGCCCGATCGGTATGAGTTGCCACAATGAATGCATACTTGCCTTTTGTAAAACGGAGAGCCAGCTCCTGTCCCAATCGGTTCGCTTCCTCCGGTGTGATTTCGCCTGGTTTGAAGGATTGACGGATCTGATAAGCAATCACTTCATGCCTCTGGCGGCGACCGGTGATCTGCTCATACTGACGCTTGGACAACAGGAATTCTTCATCCACGGTCATAGGATCGCACTGATAACCGGTGACCAGTTCACCCTTGTCCGTCTTCTCCGGATTCTTTGCATAATCCGTTCTGTCACCCAGACTCTGGGCAATGGTTTTTCCCTTATTCACATGCATGGGAATCAGTCTGGTTGCTGCCATGGGCATCCGCTCCTTTCTCAAATTTGTGCAAAAGAAAAGACCTGAGGCGTATCAATTCCTCAGGCCCGTTAAGTTATGATTCGTTATGAAAAGATAAATTTCGACAGCTTCCCGGTCAATGCTTCCAGCCCAAGAGAGACTGCCTCAGCAAACATGATTGCCAGGAAAACCAGAACGGCAAATCCAAATAGGAGCGCCGCATAGATCCAGGCATGCTGAAAAAGAAGCATCACAATGCAGACGCCCAATACCAGATATACAAGTCCGGTGACCATAGCTGAAAGGTTCAAGGCGAGGGAGTAAAAGATAGAGAGTACGGCAACAACTGCCATGATCGGCAGCGCGAGTATTCGAAATGGGAGTTTGATCAGCCACATAAATGAGTCCTCCTTTGGCTTTTTGAGTATAGTCTATAAAGTGATTTTTCCGAAGTCAAGGATGTCAACGTCGCGCACCGGAGCTTCGTATGTATCCGGTGTGACAGCAATCTGCCACACCGTTTCTTTACTGGATCGTCGCCAGTCTTGCCAGAATCTCTTTCGCAATTTCCCAGATTTCATTCTGCCTGTTCTGCAAATCCTGGATGTCTTCCGCATAGATAGAGCCGGTCTCGTTGGCCCGCTTGGCATACTGATTCAGATTGTTGCTGCAATAGCGAAGGAGAGAGACCATTTCCTTCACATCATCCAGTTCCAGGTTGACGCAGTAGCCGTCCAGCGCCATTTTTCGAAGGTAGGAGCTCTTGTTGCGGATACCCAGTTCATCCATCTTTTGCTGCATGCGCTCCAGTTCTTCCTGAGACATTACGAAGTGGACCCATTTATCTCTTGCCTGCATGAGACACCTCCTGATGTTTATTTTCACTCACGAACTCTTTCCTCCGAACCACATAAAATGAAAGGACGCTCCGGTCTGTGAGGCGGTTCATGCAGCTGCTGCTTCTTCAGCTTTGCAAGCACAGACTGCTTTGCCTCCTCATCGGCACATTTGCATGCCTGAAGCGTCGGATCCGGTTCCGGAAGGTTATTGATGATGCCGTCAAAGTTGTTATCGTTCTGCTCCACCGCGTCTTCCACAGCGCGAAGGGCAGCTCTTCCGGGATCTTTTTCCGGAAACCGTTCCGGATGAAGAATGATCTCCACGCGGTTCATCACCTGCGGATCATCGAAGACAACACTATTCAGCCATTCCTCGCATTCATGCCAGCCGCCCATGGTAATAACCTGACCGCCTTCGCCAAAGAAGCGGAGATTATCATTGGTGCTTTCAAGGCCGTCATAGGTATAACCGGCTGCTTCCATCGCTGCAATCAGCGGATCCTTTTCTGCCGGAGTATCATGTATGGGCTCAGTAAATTCATCATGCCAATCACTCATTTTCCTCATCCTCCTCATACACGGTAAAGTCAATAGCGGCAAAATCCGCATCGGTCATGGCCGATATTTTCTTCAGGGTCTTCTCACAGAGTTCCTTCAGTTCATGGTCCTCGATATTCGGGATACTGGTTTTTATGTCGAAAATCGCCATCCTTCGACAAGTGTGATTCATCGCCTGAATCAGATTTATTTCTTCTACGGTAAACATCATCGCGATTCCTCCTTTTTCCGTTTCTGTGTTTTCTTCCGAGAGGTCTTTGTTTTCGGTTTTGAAGACTTCTCCTTTTCAGATTTTTCTTTCTTTGCCTGCAGATCCGCAAGGGCAGAGGGAGGGGATAGTGCTGCTTCTTTTTGCTCCACAGCCTCCCAGAATTTCTGGCATTGTTCTTGTGAAAGACCACGGTTTTCCGTCTCCATAAATCCGAAAGTAACTTCTTTCACAGCTTCCGCAGTCTCTGCTTTTTCAACTTGAGATGTCCAGTAGTGAAGTTCAACCGTCGATGTCAGAACCGGTTCCAACTTCCGGAGTTCACTCTCCGGCATAGCATCCCAGATATCTTTTCCCTCGGTATGAATGGTAAAGCCTTCGCCGTCATCGTGCTGGGATACCGTAAGCTTCAGCGTCATCGGTTCACCAACGATTTCACAGGAAAAAGTGTGCTCTGCCATACGGGAATGCGGCATATACTCTGAACCGATACATTCGATGTTCTTCACATCATCCGCTGTCAGGTGAGCCCAGGCATATTCCTTCTGCAGCGCCGCCAAATGTTCATCGATTTCCGTGATCATCTCCGAAGCAGTCTTACGGATCTTATCCAGGGAGGCCTTCAGCTCCGGAGTATCTTTCCCATGGGACCAGCCTGCCACATAGGCAAAGCTGTAATCCCCGGTATCAATTCCGTAATGCTGACATACGGTGAAGGCCACAGATTCCGCCTCCACCTCCTTGTGATTTCTGGTAAGCTTCGGCTCCAGAGGGTCCACCTTGATTGTGGGGTCAATGGAGTGAAGCTTCTGGTGGGTCATTTCGTGGATCGCTGTTTTCACAGTCTGCACCTGGCTCATGCCTTCCTGAATGGCGATGCGGTTCTCGACGGTGTGAAAATATCCCTTTGCGCCGCCCGTGATCTGCTCAAAATCCATCGGTACGGGACAGGCTTTTTTCAATGCTTCGAAGATCATTTCATACTGTGCCACATCGCCGGTCAGCTCATTTACACCGAGAGTGGGTAAAGGCTTTCCGTCAGTCTGACTGACATCGAAAACATTGACCACCTTGAACGCAGGCATCAGGACTTCCTTTGTTTCCTTTACACTGGTCCCATCCGGATTTGTGAGGATCTCACCGGTGACAGGATCGGTTTTCTCAACCTCCATTTTCTTTTTGTAGGGAGTAGGGGCGAGAATACGGATGCCGTTTTCGCCTTTCTGCACCTGACGCCCGAACTGCTTCTGCCAGGCGGTATATCCGGCCACCAGCGTGGCATCCGGCTTCTGCATGGCAATCAGGATCGTATTGTTCAGGGAATAATCATGGAACTTAGAAAGCGTTTTCAGATACTGTTTGAATTTGTCGCTTTCAAAAAGTGCCTGTATTCCGGCCTCCAGCTGATCCGTGATTGCCTTAACCTTCTCGAATTGCGAAGGGTAGGGTTTCTGTTCTACGCTCATAAGCATTCCTCCGACTTCTTCTTTTCGGCAATGGGCTTGGGGCGGGCATCCGCATCCGACGCCCTGTCACCATTCGCCATGCGTTTTTCATGGAGCTGCTCCAGTACCGAGCTCAGTTTTTCCTCCGCAACATCAGAAGCTCGATCTTCAACCATGTCATAATCCATCTCAGCAAAGTTTCGATTCTGCCAGCCGAGGTCCTGCAAAATCATATCTCTGCATTCCTGAATCGTGATGCTTGCCAGATCGATCCGACCGCCATCTACTTCAGCAAAGCTTTTGTCGTAGATGGAGTAGTCCCACCCGCCATCAGTGGCGTGGATGGTGAGATACTCCTTGTGGCCAACCTGCCATGCGGCCTGATCATTCAGCATTTCCGGTTCCGGACTGACTTTTCCATCGCCTCGCTCCAGAATCTCAGCAAACTGACAAATGTGGTAAACCTCGCCGCCGATCCGGGTGTGGTAATCGTCGATATACTCACAGGGCACGATGAAGCTTCGGTCCGGATAATCGATCTTTACCTTTCCACCGTCAGGGATGCGGAACAATTCATCGTAGCTGCTGGTGATAAATCGGATGCTGTGGTCATGAGGATCCTCCCGATGCGCCTTTCGATAGGCTCGTCTGGCGTCCTTGATCTGATCCAAGGTGCGAAGAGCAACTCCGGAAACCACTTCACCCTTGAAGCCGATCTCCTGAATGGCCATCACTCTGGCACAGGCAAGAGGATTTCGAATCGGATTCTCCAGCATATCCTCATAGGTGATCAGGCCGGTGTACCGGGCAGCGCCGGTAACCTTATCAAAGGATTCATAGGCAAATCCCATCTCCATTTCCTTCAAGTGCAGATAGGACTCGTTGTCTATCAGATACAGTGCTTCCTTTTTATCGGAAATCATTTCGCTCCACCTCCCTTGGTGCCGCTGCGGCTATTCTCAAATTCCAGATGGAAGCTGGCCCTTCCGTTCTCTTCCGTGGAGAGAAGCAAAGTGGCATTGTAGTTCTTTCCGGATTTCTGACTCTTGCAGTCCTTCAGGCGAATGCGGCCATCCGAAAGCAGCTTCTCAATCATGCCGGAGGATAAATGCTTCCCAATGCTCTTGAAAAAGGCATTGTCCTTCCAGAGAACAAAGCGACATTCCTTGTTGCTGCAGAACCAGCCCTTCTGTTTTTCCAGCACGTCTGCCTGACAGCAGGGGCAGGCTCCGACTCGTTTGTGATCTGACATAAGTGTTCGGCCCAGGCCGCCTTCTCTTTGTTCTCCGAACAAATTCACCTTGTCTGCTCCTTTCACAGCTTCGTAGTTTTGAACCAGCCCGGAAATCATGTCGGTGATCTCCCGCATGAAGTCCCGGGCCTCATAATCGCCATGCTCCATCCGGAGAAGCTTTTGCTCCCAGTCTGCCGTCATAGAAGCAGACTGAATCTGCTCCGGCATGACCGTAATCAGAGAATTGCCCTTATCGGTGGAAACAAGATAGCGTGTTTTCTTATCACCTTTACGCTCCATGAAGCATTTCTGAACCAGCTTTTCAATCGTGCCAGCTCGAGTGGCAGGGGTACCAAGGCCTTTTCGTTCGGCATTCTCCGGAATATCCTCGGCACCGGCGGTCTCCATGGCAGAGAGGAGGGTGTCCTCAGTGAATCTCTTCGGCGCAGTTGTTTTTCCTTCCTTGATTTCTGCCTGGGATAAAGAAACAATGGCATCCGGCGAAAGGGTTGGACCGGTATAGGCTTCCTTTTCCTTATCCTTCACCGGATAGAACCGCTGCCAGATATCTTTCCAGCCCCCAAAGAGAACCGTCTTGATCTTTTTCGAAAACTCTTCGCCGCCGCAGGTCAGGACAATGGTATCCTCCGCATAGCGATAGTCGGGAGCTGCGGCACAAAGCAGCCTGACCGCAATCAGCTGAAGGATAGCCTTCTCACCGGAGGGAAGCTCGGTAAGATTGGCAGCGCACATGGTTTTTGTCGGAATAATAGCGTGGTGATCGCTTACCTTCCGGCTATCACACATGACATCTACAGAGATTTCCGTTTTGCCGTCAGATTTCAATGCGGATGCATCAACACCAATTTTCTCCGCCACCTGAGAAATGAGGGGAGGAAGCATTGGCTTCATGTCTTCAGTCAGATACCTGCTGTCGGTACGGGGATAGGTCACCAACTTCTTTTCATAGAGCGTCTGGGTGTAGTCCAGCGTCTGCTGTGCGGTAAAGCCGAGGATACGGTTGGCATCGCGCTGCAAGCTGGTCAGATCATAGAGAAGTGGGGCTCGCTCCGTTTTCTCCTTTCGGTCCATGGACTTGATCACGGCTTTCATGGTCTCCTTACATTTGGCAAGCAGCTGCTGTGCATCGCCTTTTTCATCAAAACGCCTGCTGGCTGCGGTGATACCGTTCATTCCAAGCTGCACGGTGTAGAAGGGCTTTGGTTTGAAGGCGGCGATCTCAGCATCACGCATAACGACCATTGCCAGAGTCGGTGTCATTACGCGGCCAATGTTCAGTGTCTGGTGATACAGGCATGAAAAAAGCCGGGTGGCGTTCATTCCGACGATCCAGTCGGCACGCTCCCGGCAAAGGGCTGCTTCATACAAAGCATCATATTTGCTTGACGGTTCCAGGTGGGCAAATCCATCCTTGATGGCCTGATCCTCCATACTGGAGATCCAGAGCCTTTCGAAGGGTTTCTTACATCCAGCCTGGTGATAGACCAGACGGAAAATAAGTTCACCTTCGCGCCCGGCATCCGTTGCGCAGACAAGGCTTTCAACATCATCGCGCTTCATCAGCTTTTTCAGGATACCGAACTGCTTTCTGGTGGAAGCTGAGACCTGATACTTCCAGACAGCTGGCAGAATAGGAAGGTCTGAGAGCCGCCATTTGGCATAGGTCTCATCGTAGGCCTCCGGCGGAGAGAGCTCTACCAGATGCCCAACGCACCAGCTGACGATATAGCCATTGCCTTCCAGATAACCGTCGCATCGTTTGTTTGCACCCAGAACCTTAGCCAGGGACTGGGCAACCGAGGGTTTCTCGGCAAGTACGAGTTTCATTGTGGGGTACCTCCTTACATAGAATTGCCCCTCCGATCCGGTATGGAAGGGAGGGGTATGTAAGTTAAGTATTAATCAATATCTGGAAGCCCCGCATTTATAGCTTTTGTTTTTTCTTCAATTTTTTCTTTCAAAGTATCCGCTACATTGTTCATAAACTTTACATAGCATTCTTTATTCCAAAGGTCATTTTCAATATCTGTTCTGTATTCTTGAATAAGTATCGGTACTATTTCAATATATGCCATCAAGTAAAGCTTAGCAATTCGTTCATCAGTTTGATCCTCATCATAACTTCCTAAATACGATTTAAGATCAACTTCCAGAGTACCATTTTTAAGTATCAGTTCTATTCTTTCATGTGTTTTATACTTCAAGTCTAGCTTTATCTGCTTTAATTTGCGACTTTCAAGAAAGAACGACAGCGTACTGATGATATTCATAACTGATTCACCAGATGCCGATACCTTTGTCTGAGAATCTTCAGTATCACCACTGAATCCCTTTATCGATTGCAATTCCAACTCAAAACCGTTTTCTTCGGCAATTTCAATAGCATTATTCGTGTAGTAAACTCTATTTATAAGCCATAGAAAAAAGTCACTATCAAAACGGAATCCGTTGTCATCAATTTCATTTCTCCCTGTATACGAAAGAAGCTTCCTAAGAACCAGCTTTGCATCCGAATTTTTATCAATTATATAATTTATGGTCTGATTATTAGAGTACACAATAATAATTCCATTTTGAGGAATTACATTCACTTCACTACCATATAGTGTAATTTTGTCATATGAAAATCGAATAACATTGTATGTAAGGTCATTTCCAAATAACGTAATAGTCTTATCGTCATCAAATATTTTCTTAATTACCCAATTTTCGCGACTAATCCCAGATGATCTGTCATCATTCTCTACGGAATCAACTAATAGGGCTATGGCCTTACTAATTTCCGCTGTTGAACTATCTTTCCATCTCGTAGTAGCCACTTTATCCCTCCGTTCTTATGATTAGCTTATTGGTATCAAAAGTAAGGAACAATGGTTCCTTACTCAATTTTGGGTACAACTCACTCTGACAAATACCATTGACTGGTTCCTTTGAAAAAAGAATTCTGAATGTTTGGATTGTATTAGCCAATTCCTGATTACCAAACATCTTTTCCAAATCAATAACAAAATTTCCATTCGCATCAACACTTGCTTCAGCACTTGCTGCAGGCAATTGCATAGTTGCAAAGTTAATGCCTTCTATCGTGAGTTTCAAATCTTTGCAGGTCTTTTTCTTTGCACTGATTTTTACCGTTAATCTTGCTTCACAAGGTCTATTCTCATAAAGAAGTAAATCTGGGACAGAACTTTTCTGCACCATATCTCCAGGTTTACTCAGTGTTACCTGAATTATTTGAGGAGTAAAAAAGGTGTTTTTAATCCATTCTGCAAAAGAAAGCAAAGCAACATCAACTATTGCAAAATAAACAGTCGTACAAACGTCAAACGCTTTATCAGCATCGTCAATTATGTGAAGAATTTGAAACACATTGAACTTTTCAACTATTTTTAACCCAATCACTGCACTAAGCAAAGGAATTGCGATTTTCCATAAGATTGAGAGTGCACTTATTACCTTTTTCTTCATCCGAATAAACACCTCTCAATTAAGGTGCTTATTCTATCCAACAGATTACCATCTGCGCTATCGCTAATAGCTACAATACCATTGGATTGAATATAAAAATCTACAGCAACTCCACTGTCTAATCGGCCGGAAATATAAATACGATTAATGTCAATCGATGATGTCTCTGCCAAAAAAAGCAATTTCTCTATTAGTGTATTAAACAATACTGGACGTACTGTTATGGCATCTAATAGACTTGCAACATCTTCGGATAAAGAAGAATCCTCTTCAGCAAACTCGATTTTATAAACCTTTAGACCTTGATTTATTACACTATCTTTAATCAATTCTATCATTGTCTCGGAGGAAACGATAATCTGACGATATCCATCATCGAATTGTCTCTTTAAAAATGAATAATACTCTTCATCATCATCAAATGGTTGACTGATGATATGCTTATCTGAATCTCCAAGTTTCCAAAAGAGCTTGCATTTCTTCATCTTCATATCCCCACCTCCTTGCTGCATAAATGATATCTATGTTATTATACCTCATACCCATCTGTTCTTCTACCTTTTTCTTGACTTTTTTGCGTTTTTGTGATATGAATGCAAAACTTATGTAACAGGGCAGCTTTCGCCACCCCGAGCCACGCCCTTATTCATTATTCCTGAGAGTCCTCAACCTCTTCAGAATCGTCCTTGTCCAGATACTCAATTTCATCTTCGTCATTGTCATCTTCCGGAATCTCGTACTCATCGTCGTCATCCTCGGTATAATCCGCATCCGGATCGGGTCTCTGTTCAGAGGCCTTTTTCTTTTTCGTCTGCATCATAAAGTAGCCGCCTCCGCAGGCAATCAGGACGGCGATCACACCAACGATAGGAAGCATGTTCACAGGCTTCTTTTCCGTCACCTGAGGCTCCTGATTATCAGACTCTGCATCTTCATCAGGTGCAGGCGGATTAACCGCAGGTTCTTCTTCCTCGGCATTGGCGGCATCCTGTGCCGTCTGGAACGCCTTTACCTGCTCCTCGTCCATAAGTGCAAAAAGATCCGCTTCGTCCACCATGTTCAGGAGATGTACGTTCTCTTCACCCTTGTCATTGCGGTCGATGATCAGATAGAAGTAGTTGCCGGATTTGGTCACCATGGTAATAAACTGCTGACCGGCCCCGGTGGAGGGCCCGATATCATCAACCAGAGTCAGGTTGCCATCAGGGGTAAGAGGAAGAGAAGTGTCCGTCTGATTCATGCTGCTCATCATGAGATAGAGCAGCATCGCCAGGAACTCTTCATCAATGGTTCCGCTTTCCTCTTCCTTTTTCAGCATGTCCACATAGTCCTTGTACACATAGCCGGTTCTCTCGGGAATCACAACCTGATACCAGTCGCCATCCTCGCTGATCACCTGGACCTTTTCGCCGGGAAGCAAATGGCCGATGATCTCATATTCCATGCCGGAACCGGAGCGAAGGTTCAGATAACTTCTGACCTTGTTATTGACCGCTGCGTCGGTTCCATCCGTTTCCATGTCTTCAGTAGACCATTCCCAGTCACCGAAGGAGAAGGTGTAATTGCCGTCCTCATCAACGCTCACATCGTAAGGGAACTTTTCCTCCTCCGTTTCCGCAGTGTCTGCCACATCAGAGGTGGTCGTCGCATTTTCTTCGAGCACCTCAGACATCTTTTCCGTATTGTCGCTATCCGCTGCAGCTGCAAAGCAGGTCGTGGAAAGGGTTCCCATCATCAGGATGCCTGCCATGAGTCCTGCCATCATTCTCTTAATCGTCATTTTCTCTGTCCTCCTCGTTATTGATTTCAGGCACATCGGCCTGTTCCGGATAAACACCGACAGTTCCTTTGGCTGCCAGTTCAATGATCTGGGCAAGCTGCTCCGGAGTCAGATTGGCAGCGTGAACCATGGAATGAATCACACTGTTTTCCTCCTCGCGATAGCGATTCTCCAGATCCTTCACGCGCTGATTCCATTCGGCCTGCTTTACGCGGGCACGCTTCAGATCAGCGCCGATCTTTTCAAGCTTTGTCAATTGCGTTACCTCCTTTAATCAGGAATTCGTCCATAGCAATAGAAGTGCTGCTGCCAGTAGGACGTGTTGATAGATGCATAGGAAATCGGGTTTCCGCAGTGAATCATCATGCCGTTGCCGACATAGATACCGACATGGCTGGCCCCCGATGTGTTGTAGGTTCCCTGGAAGAAAATCAGGTCACCGGGCTTTGCCTCACTTGGCCGGATAATGGAACAGTGATTCATCAAACCGCTTGCCGTCAGTCGGCCCACGTTCCAACCATTTCCACAGTGATTGATTACCCATGAAACAAAGCCGGAGCAGTCAAAGCTGGTGGAAGGGGAAGAACCTCCCCAGACATAGGGATATCCCAGGTATTTCTCCGCTTCACGGATCATGTTGGCAAATCGCTCATCCGTCAGCGCTTCACCCGGAATGTCGTATTTCAGATACTCACTGCTGGTCGTGACGTAAGGATCATCCGCGAAAAGATATTCCTTATTGCCCTTGGTCCGAAGCAGGATAGCATAGCGCTCCGCCTGATCCTCATTCATGCCGCCGGACTCTGTAATCACATGGCCCAGGTTCTTATTGGTCAGTGTGACATTGAGGATGTAGTACTCATAAGGGACCTCAACCTCATATTCATATTCCTCTTCCGTTACTTCGCCGGTCTCCGGGTCCGTGGAAGTGGTGGTGCCTGTTCTGGTTTCTGTTCGGTATCGGATCTCGATCTCTTCCTCAAGCTTCAGCTCATACTGACGATCAAAGAGGGAACGCAAAGTGGACTGAACCTCGCTTCTCGTATAATCTTCGAATTGAACCGTCAGATAGGCTGCCAGCTGATAGGGGTCATGGCCGATCTCATCCAGATAGTAGTTGTATTCGTCATAACCGGGATAGGTGGATTCGATGTTATTGACCTTCCGCTGCAGCTCTGCTTCCAGCGCCTTGTAGTCGTTGTTTGCACCGATGATATCTTCATCCTCTGCTGTAAACGTGGTTGCCACAATGGCGCTGGAGCCTCCCGGAAGGAAAGCGGAGCAGGAGGACAGCGATGACGAAACGATCATAATCAGAACCGCTAATGCTCCAATAGCCAGAAACACCTGCGGATGCTCGGTCACATACTCAAAGGCCTTGTCCTTGAAGTCAACAAGCCTCTGCCCAAGGGTTTTTACCCCAGCAGCGCCTTCCTTGGCTGCCGCACTTGCATTTGCCGCTGCTTCTTCGGCTCGTCTGGCTGCCGCATATTCCTTTCGAATCGCCTTTTTCTGCTGCCAGCGGGATACCGGGTTGGAGAATTCCTCCGGATGCTCCGCCATACGCTGCTGATAGATGGCTTCCACATTGGCGGCATCGGATTTGGTCTGCAGATATTCCGCCTTTTCATAGGACTTCAGCTTCTTACTGTAGACCGCATGATCAATGGCATGTGCACTGACCTCAGCTGCTTCTGCAGAGGTATCGACAGCCTGGACTGCCGTATTATCGTCCTGGTTATTGGCAGAAATCTGTCCGTGAATTGTTCCGGACACGGCTGCAGTCGTGGAATGAACCGCCGATCTGGTGAAGCGGTTGCCCCTGCCGGTCAGTTCACCGACAGGGATCTCCTGCTTTTCAAAGGTGAGATGCGCCTTTCGCCCGGCTGCCTTATCTTCATCCAGCTTCAGCTTTCTCTTCTTCGGCGTTTTCGCTGCCGCCCGGTCCGCTTTGTCCGCTGCCCGTTCAGCTTTGGACACAGCCTTTTTGACCTTGGGATTTGTAAGCTCGTCCTCTGTGAAATGGAGCCTGGTCGCTTTCTTTGCCATATCACACCGCCTTTGCTTCTGCCACCTCGGACAGCTTTGTGGTCATGATACGGTAGAGCTCCAGATCCGTCGGGAAATGATCCACGAAGGGCAGGATGACATTGCCGTAGAACAGGAGGCCTTCCCCTTCTCCGGAATGGGTCACATAGGAAAGCTGATGGGGGGAAATGTTCAGCTGCTGTGCCAGAATCTGGCGGTCACCGGCAGCCTGGTTCAGCATATACACGAAGTCTGAGTTTTCGAAGATGTTCTCCACCTCGCGGCTGGAAAGCAGATCCTTTACGTTCTGCGTGATACCGGTGGGAATACCGCCCCATTTACGAAAGCGCTTCCAGATCTCAACGGAATAGGAAGCGGTCTGCTCCTCCTTCAGAAGAAGGTGGAACTCATCCATATAGTAGCGGGTCGTCTTACCGGCAGAACGGTTAGCCGTGACGCGGCCCCAGACCTGATCCTGAACGATCAGCATGCCGAGCTTTTTCAGCTGTTTCCCCAGCTCCTTAATGTCATAGCAGACGAAACGGTTCCGGATATCGACGTTGGTTCTGTGGTTGAAAAGGTTCAGCGAGCCCTTGACATAGATTTCGAGCGCCGTTGCCACACGATGGGCTTCCTTTTCCTCCTGCTGTAAGAGTGCATTGTAGAGATCCTCCAGAAGCGGCATGTTCTCCGGCTTCGGATCCTCGAAGTAGTGCTGATAGATCTGGTGCACACAACGGTCAATCACTGTCTTTTCAATGGGCTGCAGGCCTTCCTTACCGCCAACGATCAGCTCGCAGAGGGAAAGAATGAAGTCTGCCTTCAGAGCCAGCGGATTATCATCCTCAGAGTAGGACTCGTTGATATCCATGGGGTTGATATAGTGGGTGCTGGTCGGACTGATTTTGATAACCTGACCCTCCAGGCAGTTGACCAAGGCCGTGTACTCGGCCTCCGGATCGCAGATGATGATATCATCGTTGGTAACCAGGAAGGCATTGGTGATTTCTCGCTTTGCGGAGAAGGATTTACCGGAACCGGGCGTACCGAGGATCAGACCGTTCGGATTCTTCAGCTTCTTCCGATCCACCATGATCAGGTTGTTGGAAAGGGCATTCAGACCGTAATACAAGGCCTCATCGCCATTCTGGAACAGCTCCTGTGTGGTAAAAGGAATGAAGATCGCCGTGGAGCTGGTGGTCAGGGCACGCTGGATCTCGATCAGGTTGTTGGCAAGAGGGAGACTGCTCATGAGCCCCTGCTCCTGCTGGAAATCCAGTCTTCTCAGGTTGCAGTTGTGCTTCTGGGCAATGGAGGATGCCTGGAATACGTTGTTCTCCAGTTCCTGCTGGGTCTTGCCGGTATTCATGATCAGGAAGGTAATCAGGAACATACGCTCATTCTGGGACTGCAGTTCCTTCAGAAGGGCCTTCGCATCCTTACCATAGGTAGCCAGGTCGGAAGGGATAATGTCCATGTCATAACCGGAACGGACCGCCTTTTTCTGCTCCTCAATCTTGCTGCGGTCAAGCTCGGTAATGGTGTGCTTGATCTGCTTGATGGCAGTGGTCTGGTCTACCGACTGGATGTGCATGGTGACGATCTCGCTGGACTCCATATCCAGAAAATCCTTCAGAAGCTGGTCGGAAAGATCCGATGCTGTGATCTGCAGATAACTCATGGCTCCGTACAGGCTGCCCATGGTAAAGGTTTTTCCGCCCGGGAAGGAGAAGGATGTGGGCGCAATGAAGTCCTTCACGGAAAGTCCGGAGCCTGCCAGCCAGCTCCAGTCGAAATAAAAACGGTCGTTGTCACCCATGTGGAACATGGCATGCATCAGTTGCAGACGTTCCTTCCCATTGAGGACCCTTGCCGATACGCCAAGGCGCTTGAAGTTATTCATCAGGTTGGTCTGCACATGCTCCAGGCGGGGCTTTGCCTCGCGCATAGACTCAGCCTCAATACCGAAAGTGATATATTTGGTCTTTGTCAGACCGTTATTGCCCTGAGCGAGCTGCATTTTCAGCATCTGACTGTACTCGCTGCGGACATTGTTGAAGTTGTCGTTGCGGTACGGAATGCGGATGTTCTTCTCAAAGACTTCGGCATCCGTCGCCATATTCATGAAAGACAGCTCGAAATGAATGGAACTGTCGAAAAAGTTCAGGAAGGAGCACCACTCTTCGAAGATCGCGGTCTTGTCCTCCTGCTGGGCCAGCTGATAGTTGATGTCCTGATACTGGATGGTCTTGGTGTAATACTTGTCGCTGACACGGCAGATGCCATCCGGGAACATACGCTGGAACGGGATCGACTGCTGTGCGGTGCGGGGAATGCCGTCATCACGCCTTGCGCGGTCGATGATCTCCTGAACCTGCCTTGCCTGAGCCTTAGTCAGATTCTTCGGCATGTTCAGGTTTCTTTTTTCTGTTTTTCGGAACAGATTTTTCACCGTAAACAATGTGATTTACCTCCATTTCTGCCTGTGCCTGACGGATCAGGACGGCATAATAGTTGTTCGTCTGATAGGGGCGAACCTTCGGCCTTACAAACTTGGCCTGAATGAACTGCTTTGCGAGCTTTTCCAGCGGCTGACCGTCCCGTTCATACATTCCGAGAAAGAAGAACGGCAGCATGATGATGATCATGCAGATGGACGCCATGCTGGTATTGCCGCCCGCCTTGAGCAAAAAGAAAGACGGGACACCGATAAGTGCACCCGCCCCAAAGCAGAGAAGCTGACGTTTTGTCAGGTTAAATAGGATTTTTGATTTGACCCTCGTAAGATCGCGAGGGACAGGGATATAAGCTGCCACTATTTACTGGACCTCCTTCCTTAGTGTGCCGAGAAGACGCTTTTTGCAAGAGCACCGGTCTTGAATAATGTGAAGCACAGCAGCACCGTGTATCCGAGGATGCCCCAGATGGATCCGATAATGTCATCCGAGACGGAGACGCTCTGGATCAGCACGGCATAGATGCCGACACAGATCATAATCAGAAAGCCCTGGAAGCCAAGCGCGAACAGGGATCGGAGATAATTCTGTCCCACCATGCTCTGTTCCCGGTTTCCGAAGGTCGAGAACGGGATCGGTGCCATACTGGTCATCAGGTAGATTTCGATCATTCGTCCATAGACAATGACGAAAATCACAACGCTCAGCGCCTTGATGGTAAACTGAACGACCATGCACTGAAGGAACAGCGCAAACAGCGGTCCGATTTCCATGGCCTCCAGCGTATCCTGCATGGCCTCTAAAGCTGCAGCATCCACCGCCGTATTCCCGGCAATGAGTCCGCCTGCGTTATTGATCACATGCTGCGTCACATCAAAGACTGCCATCACAATATTGAAGGTGTTGGTGATGAGTGTCACGGCTACAAAGGTCTTAAAAACCCATTTGAAGAAGATCCAGGTTTCAAAATTGGCAAGGTTATTGTGGTCAATGATCATCTGAATCAGCTCGTAGCAGGCAATGAAGGTCAATATCAAGCCTGCGACCGGGATAATCACTGATTCGGAAACATTCCGGATCATGGCGAAGACGCCCGGCGAGAAGTTCGCCGGAGTCGTCCCCACCTGCGTCGCAATATCGCCAACCTGAGTGTTTACCGAATCAAACAGTCCCGTCAGCTGGTTCATGATACCGGAAACAAGCAGTTCCTTCAGCCAATCACCAATCTGATCGAGTACGCTGTCCAACGATTAACACTCCTTTCTTAGCCGAAGAGCCCGGAAAGCAGGGGAACCAGAGTGATACCAATGAGGGCTACACCGCCACCGGCCATCAGCTGCTTCATACCCTGAGACTTTGCACCGGGGTTATCGTTGCCGTAGCCTTCCAGAAGGTTGATTGCACCCCAGATGCCAAGACCTGCACCGAGTGCCACTACGAGAGTCTGCAGTACGCCAACTGCACTGTTGAAAAATGCCATAAGTTTGTCCTCCTTTGCCCGGATCCGAAGTATAGTTGGTGGATAACCGGGCCATCTGTAATGAAAAATGTGGATATAACAAAGCCCTCCTCAAAGCTGCATGTGCACCTGCAGCCGGAGAAGGGCAGAAAAATAGCCAGAACTGATGATCAGTCAGTCCTGGCTATGTAAATGTATTCGGTTCAACAAACTGGAATTGTCTAAAATAGTAAGGCCGTACCGCTTACTATTTTTTCTTTTACTGCTGAAACAGTATCTTTGATTGAATGCGTAGTTGTATCTATAACATTTAATTCATAGATTCCTAAATTGGAAAATTGATTCCACATTGTTTCAACTAATTCAATATTTGTTTCTCTGTCTAACTTTGAGCGTTCGATAGCTCGCTTCATAGTTTCTTCTTTACTTGCCCTTAAAACGATATAGTGTACTTCATAATGCTCTTGAACAATGTTGAGCCACGGCTCTAAAAACCACGGTCCTACAATGCCATCTACAATTACATCATATCCACCACGAGCATATCGCTTCGCAGCTTCTAAAAACGCTTCAATGACAATCAAATTTTGCTCATTTGATTCTGGCAAATGCGGTGGTATTGCCCCTTTACTCAAATAATGATAAAAGTCATCTGTGTGCATATGCACAGACTTTTCCAAATCTGATTCTTTTGCAACAACAGATGCCGTTGTAGTTTTTCCTGTCCCCGGCGCACCTGTGATTACAATAATTCTACCTTGATTCATCTATATTTTACCTCCACAAATTCCGATTTCTCAGTTTCAAAAATTGGAAGTTGTTTATTAAACCTTTTTAACCTTAACCAACAACATCATAGGTCTACGCATTTCATTACACATTCCCGGCAAACCCATCATATCTGCCGGAGGCATTGCTTCCTCAATAGCCTCAATTTGAAAACCACATTTTATAAGTGGATTCAATATCTGCGTTAATGTGTGGTGCTGTTTAATTACTCGTTGACCAAGAAAATTGGTTTCTCTTTCGCCTGTGTAATAGTAATTGTCGATTGGCCAATATTTAGGTTTCCCATTTTCATCATAAATCCAATCCTCATTAACACCTGCGGTGAAAGTCGGATGTTCAATATTGAATAGGAAATACCCACCTACTTTTAATGTGCAATACACCTTTTGATAAACATTAGCTAAATTTTCGATATAGTGCAGTACCAGGTTAGAAACAACTAGGTCATAAGTATTTTCAGGATAAATGTATTCTTCAACACCGCAAACTTTATACTTGATTTTGTCATCAGAGTTATCAGCTACTGCTTTTGCAATCATTTTTTGACTACTATCAATACCAAGAATTTCAGTAGCTCCCATTTGTGCGGCATATTTGCAATGCCAACCGTAACCACATCCTAAATCCAAAACTTTTTTTCCCTGTAATTTAGGGAATAACGGTTGCAACTGATGCCACTCTCCAGCAGCTTTCAGACCATCTTTGCTTCTTCCCATTTCCGCATATGCGGCAAAAAATTCACTATTATCGTAAATATTTCTCATTGATAATTACCTCCACAACTTCCGATTTTCATTACTCTTATACGCTATTTCAAGCGAATATAGCAGGTCGATTTTCCGGCTCCTTCACGTTTCAGTTCGCCGGATGCCACCATTTTTCGCAGCGCACTCTCTACAGAACTAAGGCTCAGCGAAGGACACTGCTCCCGGATATCCTGCTTCGTGAAACGACCGATTTTATTCTGAGCAGCCTTGCGAACCATATCAATGGCAGGAAGCTTCTCTTCCACGATGGCAAATCTGTCCCCGAAGTCTTTATACGCAGCCAGAATGGTACCTAGCAGATATTTTATGAACGGAACTGCATCCTCGGTTCCTTCATGCCAACCATGCTGTGCACGGTTCAATGCGTCATAATACAAATCCTTATTTTTAGCGATCTTCGCCTCCAGGGAGATATATTTTCCAACATAGAATCCGCTGCGATATAAGAGCAGCGTAGTCAGCAAACGACTCATTCTGCCATTGCCGTCGTTAAACGGATGAATGCACAGAAAATCGTGGATGAAGATCGGAATCGCAATTAAGGGCTCCAATTCCATGTTGCCGATCACCTTGTTGTACTCCTCACAGATCCGATCCAGGGCTTCCGGCGTCTCGAACGGGGCCAGGGGTGTGAAAAGAATTTCGGTATGACCGTCAGGGAAAGTCGCGCTGATATAATTCTGTACATTTTTCGTCTGTCCGGCCATTGGGTTATTCATATGGCTGTACATAATCTTATGAAGCTGCAGGATATAGTTCCTTGACAGAGGAATGGCATCGTAGCTTTCGTGGATAATGGAAAGCACATCTCGATATCCTGCAATTTCCTGCTCGTCTCTGTTCCTTGGAGTTGTTTTCTCCTCTACCAACTGTCTGATTCGTGTATTGGTGGTAACAATACCTTCAATCGCATTGGATGCCTCTGTACTCTGGATCTTTGCTATTTCAACCAGTTTCTCCAATTCGTCCAGGCGTTGCTTCAGGTAAAGCTCCTGCTTACCAGCCTCTTTATAGATTGCAGCAATAAGCCCAAGGATTTCAGAATCCCATTTCTGATTCTTGATAGCTGAGTAATTAAAAGTTCTCATTCCCTTAGCCTCCATCTCTTTCCCTTATATTATATTCATTTATAAGGGAATAGTCAACGCCTCGTGCGGATTTACCCTTTATAATATCCTGTAAATAAGGGAAAAGAACTACGAGTAAGGGATAGTATTCCCATATTTCCGGTGCCTTATTCGTTACATACCCTTTTTTGAAATAACCTATAGGTATGTAAACAGGCAGCTTGCGCCGCCTGGCCGGATTTACTGCTCCGGCAAGCAGTCTGACTTCGGATTAACCGAAGAGTCCGGAAAGCAGGGGTACCAGTGTGATACCGATGAGGGCCACACCGCCACCGGCCATCAGCTGCTTCATACCCTGAGACTTTGCACCGGGGTTATCGTTGCCGTAGCCTTCCAGAAGGTTGATTGCACCCCAGATACCAAGACCTGCACCGAGTGCTACTACCAGAGTCTGCAGAACACCGACTGCGCTGTTGAAAAATGCCATAAAGTTTTCCTCCTTGATTTGCCCGCCTATGTGGTCGGGATAATGAAATGAAAATTGCCCTTGCGACTCCCGGCATGTGCACCTGCAGGAAAAGAAGGGCATAAAAATATCCGGGGCCGATGATCAATCAGTCCCGGATATGTAAACAGGCAGCAAGCTGCCGCTTGCTGCCCGAGTATTTACTCGTTTTGTTCCGCTTTCCTGCAGCCGAGTGTTTCCAGAATCTCTTTCAGATGCTTTGCGCTTCGGGCATATTTGTCGCCGGTATCCAACCGGATCCAGATGGTTGCTGTACCCGGGCTGGCATCAATGCTGATGATATGATCTGCATTGATATACTCCTCGCCGGTGAAAACGAATGTCGCCATTTTGCCTCCTTATCTGGCAGCTTCCTGCTTCCTGGCAGCCTTACCGGAAGGGCTGGCTGCCGCTGTTTCTTCCTTCCGGTCAGACAAGTCCGAGAGGACAGAGCCTCTGGATCTATCTTTATAGGACTCCATCAGGGCCTTCAGTTCCGTGTTGCTCACTTCTCTGGTCTCACGACCCCAGGTGGATCTTCCGGTTTCATCCATGCCGGTCTTCACCGAACGGGAAAGTCGGGTCGTACCATCCTCGGGAAGCTTCATCCATACGCCTTTCCCGAACTGATTATCGTGAATCATCTTCGGGGAGATCACGAAGGATTCCCAAGGACGGGTATCGGTCTTATCCGGATTCGGGATACTGACTTCCACCAGCTCTTTACCGCTTTTCGAAGTAAAGGGCTCACCCACGAGCCCCTTACCAAATTTGATCGTTACCTCAGCCAGCGGCTGGCCAAAGGTTTCGCCACGCGCTATAGCTTCTTCCGCTTCTCTTACGAAGTCAGGAACATCCATCGGCAACGGATTTCTTTCATCTGCCATTGCGGCTTACCTCCTTAATTTTCTGCTTCCATAACAAAAAACTCATCCTTCGGGTGAAGCTTTGCCCTGGTACTCAGGTACTTCTCGATATCAAAGGTGAGTTTCTTATCATAATCGGCGGTGTATTTGTAGTTCGGGTGCTGTGTCAGATCATATTTATCCGACAGAAAAGGACGAACGCCTCTCAGCTGCAGGATGCATTTGCTGCCGTCCATAACAGCCAGTTCATCACGGCTCATGAGTTCCTTACCCAGCTTCTGATAATTGGTTCCGTAGCTTGGACTATTGCCTCGTGTATCCGATGTATTGAAGGTATCGATTGTTTCCTTGCCGAGCACTTCGGAGAGTTCCTTCAGAGTGGTAGGTTCAGAGCCGCCCAGGAAGACCTGGCAGTCCATGTTGCCGATGATGGTATCGGCATTGTCCTTGTAGATGGCCTTCAGCTGAGACCTGGCCTGCAGCACCAGACAGGCGCTGATTTCACGGGAACGGATTGTGGCGACCAGCTTTTCCAGGTTTGGGATCTGGCCAATGTTTGCCGCCTCATCGATCAGGCATCGCACATGGACCGGAAGCCTGCCGCCGTAAACATCATCCGCTTTTTCACACAGCAGGTTGAACAGCTGCGTGTAGATCATACTGATCAGGAAATTGAAGCTGCCGTCTGTATCTGACATCATCAGGAACAGGGCAGTTTTTTCATCTCCCAGAGTATCCAGCTCCAGCTCGTCATACATGGTAATCTCACGAACCTCCTGAATGTCAAAGGGAGCGAGACGGGCACCGGCAGACACCAGAATACTTTTCAGGGTCTTGCCCGCAGCCAGCTTGAACTTGGCATATTGCCGGACTGCAAAATGATCCGGCTTCTTCTTTTTCAGGTCTTCAAACATCAGATCCACCGGATTCTGGAAATCCTCATCATCCTCACGTACCTCCATGGCGTTGATGAATTCGATGAGCGTGGCAAAGTTCTGCTCCTCCTTCGGTGCCTCATAATGGATGTAGCCGATGAGAGCACAGTAGAGAAGGGTCTCGGCCTTGTCCCAGAACGGATCGCCGCCCTTTCCGTCACCCTTGGTATTCGCCATGAGCGTGGTCGTCAGCTTCAGGATGTCCTTTTCGCTGTGGATATAGGCGAAAGGATTATAGTGCATGGACTTGTGAAAATTGATTGTGTTGAAGATTTTGATCCGGTAATTCGCATGGACAAATGCATTTCCAACCTCGAGCAGGGTCGTGCCCTTCGGGTCTGTCAGAACATAGGAAGAATGCAGCTGCAACAGGTTTGGCTTAATCCAGAACCGGGTTTTACCGGAACCGGAGCCGCCGACGATCAGTACATTCTTGTTTCTGGCATTGGCAGGATTCTTCGGACGGTTGCTCATCATCAGCCGCTCTGTCTTTGTGAGGATCACATTATTCTCAAAGACCGGATCGATGAAGGGCTCGATGTCCTTCGGCCCACCCCACCGGGCAGAACCATACTCAAGGTTATGCTTAAAATTTTTGGCGTTCTTTCCCCGGATGTAGACGGCAGCTCTCAGACCTGCACCGCAGATCAGGCCCACCATCAAGTCAATGGGATGAAAGCTCGGAAGAGGATTTCCGAAAGCAATGCCCATCGTCGTGAAGAATGACAGCAGCTTTTCAGAAGCATTCGCGCCCTCCGCCATTCGCCAGGCTTCTCCCAGATTGGTACAGACCAGACCGATCAGGATATAGGGGAGGGCCCGGATCAGAAGTTTTTTCAGCTTAACGGTATCCGGGCTCATCGCGATTGCTCCCTTTGCTTATCCCTGCTTACCACCTTCGCGGGGATGTCTCTCACGGCATCGATCAGCTTATGCAGCGTCTTCAGAACGCTCGGGCGCTTGTTCTTTGCCAGCACCTCTGCAGAGTAGGCGTTGAATGCTGCTGTCATGGCATCTGCATCCCTTGCCTTAAAGAACACCAGGTACTTCGGTGGAAGTACGGATTTATCCTTGGTGATTGCATAATCGACACCGTATTTCCGGGCATACTTTTCAAAGCCCTTCAGGTCTGTTTTGGAAATGTCGATATTGGTGACGCCCTGATTCTGACCGATCAGCTCCTGAATGGTCTGCTTGCCGGTGGGCTTCTCATTTTTCATTGCTGCTTCCTGAGATTTTCGCTTGATATATGCGATACCCTTCAGGCCAAGTCGGACAATACTGCGGGCCGTAAGCTTGGTCGTACTGATGGCCAAATTCACGGTCCTGTTTTCTACTTCCTCCTGCAATGCTCACCACCTCCTTTGGTTCATTTTTCCGGCATCATGCCTTTTTCCCGGCGGAGCCCTCCACCTTCATAATGCCGTCAAGAGTCGTAGCGGCAATGCGGAGCCTCTTTGCCAGACCGATATCGTCTTTGACCTGGCCATCCATCGAATCGCCGCAGACCACGAGAATGCGGGATCTTCGGAGAAGCTCCGATGCCATTTCGATCCTGTCCTTGTGCTCCTGGGGGATCTCATCCCGTAAGAGCTCCTCATACATGAGTCTCGGACAGATAGGAGAAAACCCTGCATCATACACCTTTCGGCAATAACGCAGGGCTGTGCTTTTTGCTTCAAATTCGTTATCACTCCAGTTTGCAGTGATATACGCCAGTGGTCTAACCATGTGTACCTCCTTCTTTCAACATCATCAGTGGCCGTCATGCTCAGGCCTTTTTTGCTTCGGCTTACCGCCGATCTCTTCGGCGGCTTTTACCGCTTCGCGTGACTGGAGGGCCTCGTCGGGAATAGGGATTGCCATGATGCTGCGTCCCATTTTCACGAAGGCCTCCGGCTGGTGGAATAACTCCTCAAACTTGCCGATCTGCTCCGGAGTGAGGGAACCAAAGCTGTCCTCCGTAAGACCGGTTACCAGAAAGGAACCGGCAATCACATCATAGACCTCATTGTCCTCATCACGAAGAGCACGGTTGAGAGGAAGCCCGTTGATTTTGCCTTCCTCATTGACGATCAGGCCCACAGGATCCTCGAAGGGATACACCACCTCAATAAAACCGCCTACCAGCTGCTGAAGATCCTCAAGGCCGGTCTTGGCTTCAATGACCTTCGGGTGCTCGTTGGGTTCAACCAGAAGCATGGTAATCGTATCTGCCTCCATAAATCCGGCAGGCTCATCCGCAAGCATGGCTTCTACTCTGGCAGCCTCGCGGGCCTCAAAGGTACGGGCATTTTCAAAGATGTGTTCCTCACTGTCATAGTGGAATACGTTGTCAGAGAGACGGTCCGCAGGCGCGACCTCCGCCTCATTGATGGTTCGCACCATTTCCTCCAGATGACTGAGCTCCATGCTTCCGTCATCGGCAATGCACAGAACCTCATGGATCGAAGAAGGGAGAACGTAGAAATCGCCGCCCAGCGTTTCAGCCACCTGATCCAGAAAATCCGGATACTGAAGGATGCAGGCACCGTTCTGACCGCCCTCTACCGTAGCGACCCAGATGGGGGAAGGCTCCTCCGGAAGAAACATACCGGCAGCATCGCCCATCATGTCACGCAAGACCTCGTTCATGTTGCGAAGGGTTGCCGGATGGTTCTCCACGGCAGCTTCCAGGGCATCCGAATGAAGCTGATCTGCAGTAATGTCATAGGTTTGAAGCATGTTGTTGGTTACGAGAATGCTGGCAGAGCCCTGCTCATTACTCTCCATCTCGAAGCGGTAAACAAGAGCCATGTCCTCCACAGCTCTGTGAGGAATTTCGGAAAGCCTTTCCTCGTTTCCGGCAATGGGAATCATCTGAAGGGTCAGCTTTTCCTTCATCTGATCGTAATCCATCAGCGCCCGGGTATCGAACTGAGGCATGCTTCCGGCAATCTCAGCAATCTGCTTTGCAATGTTATGAAGGGCCGTTTCCATAGGCATACCATCCTCAACACGTTTGTAAACATAGTCCAGGTTCATCGTGGCAGCAACGTTACTGCCTGCAGGGCTGACCGCCAGACCGGTATAGGATTCGCCCTGCAGCTTCGAAACGGCCTGAATGCCGATATCCAGATCAGGAAAGCGCTCACGCATCTCATCGACAACCTGAATCTTAAACTGATCAAAATCCATGTGTTAGTCCTCCTTTTTCTCTTTCGGTAGCCAATAACCACAGATGGTCTTTCCGTCTTCACCGGTAATAGTCACGAAATGGTCATTCAAAAAGATCATTGCAGCAAGAAAGTCCATAGCGGTAAGCTCCTCACATTCGGTTTCATCGTCATTGACTCTGGCAATATAAACCGGAGCCGTAATGGTGATATCCTCTTCGCCTTCCCAGGTGTGCTCCATATAGTGAAGAAACAGATGGTCACCGATCTCAACACAATAAAACGTCTGCTCATCATCAAAGCCCGGAAACTTCGACAGGGCATCTTCTTCTGTCATCAGCTGTACCGGCTTGCCGGGAACCGCAAAAAGGACGGTCGCGTCCATACAGGCCATGCCATCCTCATCCCAGTCATCCATGTCTTCGAAATTCTTCGTTTCCCAGGGATTCTTCTTTCCCTGAAGCAGGCTGGCAATTCGGGAAAGGACAATGGCACTGTCACAGAACATTTCTGCCAGCTCGTCTACCGAATCTGCAAGCGCAATCGCTGCAGCCTCTTTTTCGGAAGGCTTTTTCCCGATACCAAGCAGGTTCTGCATCTGATTCATCATTTCTTTTTCAGTCATTGATTGATACTCCTTTTCGTGTTTTGGGTAAAAAGAAAGCACTATCAAAAGTTGTCCTTCTGACAGTGCTCAGGGTATGGGTATTCATTTAGCGTTCCTGGTCGCGGGTTTTCTTTTTCTGCCACTGATCCAGAAGCTTGATAATGGTGTCCTGCATCTGCTGTGTGGTGTAGGACCTGGGGAAATACTTCCTCAGCTGTTCATTTCGGAAGGTGACCCGCTCAAGATCGCCCTTTTTCACTTCATTCATGATCTCTCTGGCAGCATCCATGGTAAAATCGCCTTCCTGTGCCAGCTTCTTCAAACGCTGAGCCTGAGAAAGAGAAGGGGAGGCCTGCACTTCATCCATAGCCTGCATGAAAATCTCCTGTTCCTCCGGAGCAAGGTAGGAAAGCTCAACCGCCGGATTGAAGGAAATCTGCTTCTGATCGACCATTTCCAGAAGTTCGGGAATGAGGTTGGTGAGACGGATGTAGCGTTGTATCTGATTGCGGCTTTCGCCGAGTTCCTCAGCCATAATTTGGTCTGATCTTTTTTGTGTCCCAAGTTGGGACACATTTTCTTTTGATGGTCTGCCAGCTGTTCGTTTCATCGCCTCCAACTTCATCTTGTACGCATAAGCCCTCTCACTGGGCAGAATGTTTTCTCTCTGAAGATTGGAATCCACCATGAGCACCGTGGCGGCATCATCATCCATCTGCCTTACCAGAACCGGAACCTCCGTCAGCCCTGCCATCTCAGCAGCATGGGCACGGCGATGTCCGGAGATGATTTCATACCCACCGTCCTCCAACGGCCTGGCAATCAGAGGTGTCAGCACACCGTACTGTGCGATGCTCTCCGTTGTTCGAAGCATGGCTTCATCATCGACCACCTTAAAGGGATGATCCTTAAAGGGCACCAGCTCGCTGATGCTGATATTCTGCACTCGTTCCAGCTGACTCTCTGCACGGCTCTCGTCCGTTTCAAAGATATCATCGTAGCTGGTCAAGCTGATGTTTCCGCCTCTTTTCGGCATTCTGAAGCACCTCCTTTGTCAGACTCCGATAGGCCTCAGCGACCTTGCCGCCCGGATCGTGTTTGAAAATACTCACGCCTTCCGCACTGATTTCCGCTGCACGGACGGAGCGAGGGATGTCTGCGTCGTAGACCTTCAGCTTGCTGCCGTAGGTATCACGGATCAGCGTACTGACCTCCTTTGCAAAGTTGGTACGAAGGTCCACCATGGTCAGCAGAATTCCTTCGATTCGAAGCTTGGGATTGATCTGACGTTTGACCTTGTTCACCGTCTGAAGCAGCTGCTCCAGACCCTTTGCTGACAGATAGTTTGCCTGGACTGGAATGAGAACCTGATCCGATGCGGCAAGCGCATTGACGGTCAGCATGCCCAGAGAGGGCATACAGTCCAGTAGAATGTAGTCGTACTGAAATTTCAAAGCATCTAAAACCTGCCTTAAAACAGTTTCGCGGCTCATGGCATTGACCAGCGACACCTCCATACCCGACAACGTGATATTTGCAGGAACAAGATCCACGCCTTCTTCATGTGACAGGATACCCTCCTTAGGTGCGATGGGCTGATCCTGCAGGACCTTCGCCATCAGGTCGGTCAGCGTGACCGGAAGATCATCCGGCCTGGGATGTCCAAGGGCAATGGTAAGGGACGCCTGCGGATCCGTGTCCACGAGCAGCACTCTTTTTCCCTCATTGGCAAGGCCAATGCCCAGATTTTCGCAGGTGGTAGTTTTTCCGGTTCCGCCTTTCTGATTCACAACAGCCATGATTGTGGCTCTCGACATAATGATCACCTCCTAGATCAAGCCATTGGCCATGTCGTGCTGTACCCAGTTCTGATAGTAAGAACTGATGGTAGTTGGTGCGTTGTAGAGGACTGCCAGCATGTACTGCTTCATGTCCTTAACGCGAGTTGTGTTGTTTGCCAGTGCCATCAGCGCATATTTGATATGCTCTGCATCCAGCTTCATAAATCGACTTTTTACGACTTCGATCGGCATATCTTCCCGGTTGATACGAATGCTTTTTCTTGTGGAGCAGCATACATCAATCATGAGATCGACCATGGCATGAAGCGCATCCTGATCAAGTGTCCTATCCCGGAAAAGATAATCCAGCTCGAGAGATTCTCTGAAATAATCCTCATACTGAGCTCGGATCCGCATCGCTTCGTTTCCTTTCCCGACATTTCTGTCGGAATAGAAGGAATCGGTATCACTATACTCAGTATTAATAATATCAGTCTTATTTCCGTGTCCTTTTGACACTTCAAGAGATGTGATTTCGACACTTCCAGAAGTGTCATTTTGACATTTCAAGAAATGTCTTTCCACAGGGTTATCCACCGAGATGAAGTTCTTTACATAGATCAGGTTTGGTTTTCCCAGCCCCTGACGCTTCCTCTCAATGAGACCGACCTTTTCCTCCAGATCCGATAACAGCTGGATCGCTTTTTTGTTTCCGCAGTTCATGTCCGCCATGATTTCTTCAATCGTGCAGATGATATATACGCGGCCCTGTTCATCGATCCATCCGTTTTTCGCGGAAAGGGGAACGCGGTCCAGTAAGATGCCATACAGAGTCTTGGCCTCTGCCGACAAATATTTGAATCGGTCATTCGTAAAAAGCACCTTGGGAACCCGGTAGAAGGCAAACTGTTCTGCCTGGGCACCGTAGAAATAATCAAACACTCATAGTCACCACCTGCTTTCAGGAGAATTTATCGCGCTTCAGAGGCTTCTTGCGAAACACATCCTTATCCTTACCGTAGGGACATCTGGTGAACTGGCACCGGCGATACTTGAAATCCGGGCGATAGTAGAGGCAGTGAGCGCAGCTTCCGGGTTTATGCTCCGATGCGCTCCCGGGCTTTTCTCTCTTCGCAGCCCTCGCCAGCTTTTCATATCTGCGGAAGACCTCGTCCTTCTTACTCATTTGCCGCACCTTCTTTCTTTGCACGGTTAGCCCGGTTTGCTCTGAGCCATGCGTCCAGTTCCTTGTAGCAGACAGCGCTGACACAGGGATGGCCTTTGGCGTAACAGCAGCCCTCACATTTCTTTTCCTGCTCGGTTTTTACCGCCTCAGCCAGGTAGTAGCAGTTCTGCGCCCCAAGCACACAACCGACCTTGCGGTTTTTCCAGAAGAAGCACTTACGGCAGGTATCCGGCTTGTCATCGTAGTATCTGATCCCGTCGATCAGAATGGTTTTGCGTCTCGCTTTTTTTCTCATCACGATATCCTCCATAGTTTTGATCCGCCGCCGGGGAAGTCCGGAGACGACAAAAGCCCCGCAGTGATTTTCATCACCACGGGGCTATGTAAGATATCGATATTTTGTTGTTCGTGAGAACGGAAAATCGGAATTTATACTATTCTTTGTAGACGGCTTTTCCAAATTCATAAGCTTCTGCCAAATGATTTGTCTTTGCTATTTGCGGCTTACCATTTGTATCTCCGCATCCTCCGGCTAAGACCATTCCCTTGTCATTAAAGCCTATATAATTTATGATTGCGAACTTATAATATGATACTACCTGTTCATATGTCCAAAAAAAGTTATCCGCTGAAGTCATCAATAATGCAGCATCTTTTATCGGATATTTTTCATAACGTCCCATTGGCGGATTCTCGTCCACTTCCGCAATGCAATAAAACCGTTCTATAAATGCCTTCAGTTTAGACGATATTGTCCAAAAAAGTAGCGGTGAAGCAAATACGATTAAGTCTGCTGCTTTAATTTTAGGAACGAGGTCGTTAAAATCATCCTTTTGAATACAAGGTTTTCCGTATCTGCAGGCATTACACCCAATACACCCATTAACAGTGAGTTTGTTCAAAGAAATGATTTCAACAATGTGACCGGCTTCCTCAGCTCCTTTTGCAAAAGCATCGACCAATTGTTTTGTATTCCCGTTTGCTCTTCCACCACCAAGTACAACTAATATGTTTTTCATTGTTACCCCCATAAATTTTGAATTAATGCTTTCTCTAATTTGGGCGGTTGATTTTAGAAATCTAATATTTCGCCACTTGATTTTCTAACGCCTTTAGAAATCTGCCCTCCAGTCACTTCTTCCGTCATAACAGTTCCGGGTATCGTATTTCAGATTTCTGCAGCGATAGGGGTGATTTATCACAGATTTACACCCAGATACACCGGTGAACACAGAAACATGCGCCATTTTTAGCGGAATCACCGTTTCAGGGTGTTTTTCCTCATTAGATAAAAGCCCTGTTTTTTTAGCATTTCATCAATGAAGCCTCTTTTTTATTAGAAGAAACGCGGAAGATTTCATGAAAAATCTTCCGCGATAGTGCGCTGGCGTCCCTGACTGGATTCGAACCAGCGGCCTTCCGCTTAGGAGGCGGACGCTCTATCCTACTGAGCTACAGAGACATCTATGAAATTTCCTTGATTTTACGTGGTTTTTCACGTTTCGTCCAAGGTGACGATCTATATTTCAGAGAGAAAATCCATTAGAAAAACGGTCATTTTGCTAATGGATTTTTGCCCCTTGAAAGCAATTTGCTTAAAAATGTTCCTCTTCCCCGGCGTTAGAAAAACGCCGAAATCGCGACTCCATTCGAACCGGACTTCAGATTTCAAAAAATCATTTGGCCCGTGATTAACATATTCTTAGGAGGCAGTCGCTCTATCCTACTGAGCTACGGAGACGTATTCCATTTGGGTCAGGCAACTCCCCTATTATAAAATACTGCCCGGGCTTTGTCAATCAAGAAAGCTCACGGGTCGAAACTTTCCTCTTAGGAATCCCGTTTCCCCTCATTCGTCTCGTTAGACCCACGCCGCTGGCCTGGCTCGGAAAGAAGGAATGCATAAATCAGTAGCAGCACAGATGCCAACTGCACCAAAACAATCAAATACGGCAGCATGGTCAGCGCTGTATAATCCACCAGTTTGCGCGACACCGCACTGAAAAAGCAGGCGGAAGACGCGGTCTGCAGCGCGCTCAAAAGCGTGGCAGCTCCGAAGTTATAGCGCTCGTGCAGCAGAAAAACGGTTCCAACTACGGCCACGGGAAGCGCACAGGCCAAAATCATGTAAAACAGCGCGTCCGTGCCAAACCCCAGCCCGCCGTAACGGGCAATCATCCCGAACACGCTCAGGCTGTTATCTTCGCGCCCGGAACCATTCAGCGTTCTTCCCGCCGGTAAGAACAGTGCTGCAATCAGCAGTACCTCCACGCCAACAATGACCCATTTAATCTGTTTTTTGCTCAAATTGGTTCACCCCAACCCGGTTTTCTTTGAAGAAGCATTGTGTCACACCGCATGATAGAATATACCCAACCGAAACGGAATGTCCCGGAATTTATTTTATGTCCGTACCGTTTTCTTTTCCTCGTTCCATCCGGAACGAATACCGTCCATCTGGAATGACTCTATTGTACTACTTTCTGCGTAAACTTTTCAAGCCGGTTGCCGGAAAAGTCCGGTAATAAAACAAGAGCCCGGAATTTGCATGGAAAACCATACAAACTTCCGGGCTCCAGATTCACTTTCTGTTTAAACGGAAAGGAAAATTATTTTGCTCTTTTTTCCTTTACAGCAGCCTGTGCAGCAGCCAAACGTGCGATCGGCACGCGGAACGGCGAGCAGGATACATAATCAAGGCCAGCGAAATGGCAGAACTCAACGGAAGTCGGGTCGCCGCCGTGTTCGCCACAGATGCCGAGGTGGATGTCGGGTCTGGTCTTGCGGCCAAGCTCAACCGCCATCTTTACGAGCTTGCCAACGCCGTTCTGGTCAAGGTGAGCAAACGGATCGGACTCGTAAATCTTGTTGTCATAGTAGTAGCCGAGGAACTTGCCAGCATCGTCACGGCTGAAGCCAAAGGTCATCTGGGTCAGGTCGTTGGTGCCGAAGCTAAAGAATTCCGCATGCTTTGCAATTTCATCAGCGGTCAGGGCAGCACGCGGGATTTCGATCATGGTGCCTACCTGATACTTCAGATCCACGCCGGTTTCCTTGATGATGGCATCCGCAGTGGAAGTAACAATATCCTTAACAAACTTGAGTTCTTTTTCTTCGCCAACCAGCGGAATCATGATGCGCGGTTCGGTCTTGAACTCAGGATGCTTCTTGTTGACGGCGATAGCCGCGTTGATGACGGCAGTGGTCTGCATCTTTGCAATTTCCGGATAGGAAACAGCCAGACGGCAGCCGCGGTGACCCATCATCGGGTTGAATTCGTGCAGGCTGGAGATAACATCTTTCAGCTCTTCCACGGTAATGTTGAGCTCGCCTGCAATTTCCTTGATGTCCTCTTCCTTGGTCGGGAGGAACTCATGGAGCGGCGGATCGAGGTAGCGGATAATAACCGGACGGCCTTCCATTACTTCGTACAGACCTTCGAAGTCACCCTGCTGGTAAGGCATAATCTTTGCCAGTGCCTTTTCGCGCTCTTCGGTGGTCTTTGCAACGATCATCTCGCGCATTGCCTTAATACGGTTTGCTTCGAAGAACATGTGCTCGGTACGGCACAGACCAATGCCCTGTGCACCGAACTCACGGCCCTGCTTTGCGTCGCGCGGGGTATCTGCGTTGGTGTAAACTTCCAGTCTGCGGACAGAGTCGGCCCAAGCCATGAAGGTGCCGAAGTCGCCGGAAATGCTTGCGTCAACGGTCGGAATCGCTTCCGCATAAATCTTGCCGGTGATGCCGTCGATGGAAATATAGTCGCCCTCTTTAATGGTCTTGCCACCAAGGGTGAACTGCTTCTTCTCGTAGTTTACGGTGATTTCACCGCAGCCGGATACACAGCAGGTGCCCATGCCGCGCGCAACAACTGCTGCGTGGGAGGTCATGCCGCCGCGAACGGTGAGGATACCTTCTGCGACTGCCATACCTTCAATGTCTTCCGGAGAGGTTTCCAAACGGACGAGGACAACCTTCTCGCCTCTTGCGTGCCATTCTTTTGCGTCTTCCGCAGAGAATACCACACGGCCGCAGGCAGCGCCCGGGGAAGCGGCAAGGCCCTTGCCGATTTCTTGTGCTTTCTTCAGAGCAGCTGCGTCAAACTGCGGGTGCAGCAGAGCATCCAACTGCTTCGGTTCCACGCGGAGAACCGCTTCTTCCTTGTCGATCATACCCTCGGCAACCAGGTCAACCGCAATTTTTAAAGCAGCGGCTGCGGTTCTCTTGCCGTTTCTGGTCTGCAGCATGTAGAGCTTGCCGTCTTCAATGGTGAACTCCATGTCCTGCATGTCTTTATAATGATTTTCGAGGCGGTTCGCAATCTGTGCGAACTGCTCATAAACTTCAGGCATGTCCTGCTTCAGCTGGCTAATCGGGGACGGTGTACGAACACCGGCAACCACGTCTTCACCCTGAGCATTGATGAGGTATTCGCCGAATAGCGCCTTCTCGCCGGTCGCCGGGTTACGGGTAAACGCAACGCCTGTACCGGATTTGCTGCCGGAGTTACCGAACACCATGCACTGTACGTTAACAGCAGTGCCCCAGTCGTAAGGAATTTCGTTCATGCGGCGGTAAACGTTTGCACGGGGGTTATCCCAGGAACGGAAAACAGCCTTAACGGCTTCCATCAGCTGAACCTTCGGGTCAGACGGGAAGTCTTCGCCTTTTTCTTCTTTATAGAAAGCCTTAAATCTCTTTACCAAATCCTTCATGTCTTCGGTGTCGAGCTCGGTGTCCAGCTTTACGCCTTTTTCCGCTTTCTTGGCGTCGATGATCTCTTCGAATCTCTTCTTGGAGAGTTCCATAACAACGTCAGAGAACATCTGGATAAAGCGGCGGTAAGAGTCATATGCAAAACGCGGGTTGTTGGTCTTTTTCGCAAGGCCCTCGACAACCGTGTCGTTCAAACCAAGGTTCAAAATTGTGTCCATCATGCCCGGCATGGAAGCACGTGCGCCGGAACGTACGGAAACAAGCAGAGGATTGTTAACATCGGCAAATTTCTTACCGCAGATTTCTTCCATCTTGGCAAGATATTCGTAGATTTGCGCCTGAATTTCATCGTTAATCTGGCGGCCGTCCTTGTAATACTGTGTGCAGGCTTCTGTGGTGATGGTGAAGCCCTGTGGTACCGGCATGCCCGCTCTCGTCATTTCAGCAAGGTTTGCGCCTTTGCCGCCGAGCAGCTCTCTCATGTCCTTGTTACCTTCAGAGAAAAGGTAAACATATTTGTGGCCCATTCGGAAATACCTCCTAAAAATATTTAGTTTTTTACGCGAGCATCGTATTTCTTATAATGCATCAAATCGCTCAGAGAATATTATAGCAAATAAAAATGGCAAATGCTATATTTTTTTGAATAAAAGCGACTGACATTTTCAAAGAAATCCGAATAAAACAGAGTATCTTGAACAAAACACTTTTAAAAATACAATTTTAGCTTGAAAAATCGAATTCTTATGAGATAATAGATATAGTAACCAATTTCCCGCGTTTTTATTTTGGCTATAAAAATGCAGGTTAAAAATTTTAGAAAAGCTTTTCAAACTGTTATCTTATATGACAGTTTTCCGTACTTTGAATCGAACAATATAGAAATTCTTTCACGGAGGAAATACAATGCCAGATCAAAACTGTGCAGTAATTCTTGCCGCCGGCGAAGGAAAGCGGATGAAGTCCAACCGACCAAAGGTGCTGTCACCGGTTCTGTTCAAACCGATGCTCCAGTGGGTGATCGATTCGGCGCAGAGCGCCGGAGTGGAGTCCATTTGCGTGGTTGCCGGTTACATGCACGAAAAGGTGGAAGAGTACCTTGCAGGGCTTAATGCGTCCTGCCCGGACCGTCCGAACGTGCTTCACGTGCTCCAGAAAGAGCGCAAGGGAACCGGTCATGCCGTCATGATGGCTGCAGACTTTCTCTCTTCCCACCGCGGCGGGAATGTCCTCATTTTAAACGGCGACGCTCCGTTCGTTACGCCGGCCGTAATTCGCGAAGCGCTGGATGACCACGTGCAAAGCGGAAATTCCGTCACCGTGATTTCTGCTGCGCTGGATGACCCCACCGGGTATGGCCGCATTGTGCGCGACCCAGAAACCCATTTTATCCGCGCCATTGTGGAACAGAAAGACGCCGACCCCGAAACGCTTTCTATCCGGGAAATTAATTCGGGCGCGTTCTGGTTTAAAACCGACGATCTGCTCGAAATTTTGTCCCGTATCAATAATCATAACGCGCAGGGTGAGTATTACCTCACCGATGCCGTCCGGTTGCTGATTGAAGCCGGTAAAAAAGCAAACGCACATATTACAGGAGACGCCCGTACCGTTCTGGGTGCGAACGACTGCCTGCAATTAAACGCGCTCAATTCCATTGCGCGCGAGCAGATTCTTTGCGCCCATATGGCGGAAGGAGTCGAAATTCCATGCCGCGACGGCATTATCATCGGCCCGGATGTCACCATCGGCAGCGGCACCTGCATTTTGCCCGGCACCATTCTGCAGGGCAAAACCACCGTTGGCGGCGGCTGTATCCTTGGCCCGAACACTTATGTCCGCGACAGCCAAATCGGCGACTGCGTCACGTTGAACTCGGTTCACTGTGACGGCAGCACTATCGAGCCAGGCCAATCCATTGCGCCGTTTACCGTTTTAAAGTGAGGAACGGTACGCGCAATTTCGATTATATTATTCCGAAAACAGAATACAGGGGGATATGCAAATGAATTTCCACGGCAAAGACATTAAGATTTTTGCTGCCAATTCCAATCAGCGCGTAGCAAAACAGATTGCGGAGTGTTTGGGGTTGCCTATGGGCAAAAGCGAGGTTGGCACCTTCAGTGATGGTGAAATCTCAGTTTCACTCTTCGAATCCGTTCGCGGCTCAGACTGCTTTATTGTTCAGTCCACCTGCGCGCCGGTCAACAACAATTTGATGGAACTTCTGATTATGATCGATGCCATGAAGCGCGCTTCCGCGGCTCGCATCACCGCTGTTATGCCGTACTTCGGCTACGCTCGGCAGGACCGCAAGGCCAAGGCCCGTGACCCGATCAGTGCAAAGCTGGTTGCCGACCTGATCACCACCGCCGGAGCGGACCGTGTGCTAACGATGGACCTTCATGCTCCGCAGATTCAGGGTTTCTTCAACATTCCCGTGGATCATTTGCTCGGTGCACCGCTTCTTTCCTCCTATCTGAAAGAAAAAGTCGGCGGCCAAACGGACGATTACGTGGTTGTGTCCCCCGACCTCGGCTCTGTTACCCGTGCACGCAACTTTGCCGCACGCATCGGCTGCCCGCTTGCCATTGTGGACAAGCGTCGCCAGAAAGCCAACGTGTGTGAAGTGATGAACATCATCGGCGACGTAAAGAATAAGAAAGTTATTCTGGTCGACGATATGATCGACACCGCCGGCACCCTGTGCAACGCCGCGGCGGCCATTATGGAAAAGGGCGCTCAGGAAGTCAACGCCTGCGTAACGCACGCGGTTCTTTCCGGCCCGGCCATCGACCGTATTAAAGCAAGCCCCCTCAAGGAAGTGGTGCTGCTCGACACCGTTCCGCTGCCGGAAGAAAAGGCTCTTCCGAACATCACTGTGCTGCCGGTCGCTCCGGTGTTTGCAGAAGCGATTGAGCGCATTTACGAAGACAAACCGGTTTCCCCCATGTTTGTCTGATTCACAGTTTAATTTAATCGGAATGGGTGGGGCAGGCTGCTGTCCCGCCTTATTCCTTTACCCGGCTTTCCGTGTTTTTCGCAGAAGGCCGAATTTTTCCGGTCCTGTCAGCAGGATACTACGGACTTGTTAACAGAACGCTGAGTTTGGAGTCCTTTTATGTTAAAGAATCTATTTTCAAAATCTTCCGCAAAGTCTTTTTCCACCGAACCGTCCGGCCCGGTGGAATATATCGTTGCCGGTTTGGGCAATCCCGGCAGCAAATACGAAGGCACCCGCCACAACGCCGGATTTATGGCGCTGGATTACATTGCAGAACAGGCGGGCGCGTCCGTTGATCGCATCAAGTTCAAGGGGCTGTGCGGGTTCGCCTCCATCGGCGGAAAAAAGGTGCTGCTGCTCAAACCTTCTACCTATATGAACTTGAGTGGGCAGAGCATTACGGAAGCCATGAGCTTTTACAAACTCCCCCCTGAAAAAACCATCATTCTGTACGACGATATCTCTCTGCCGCCCGGCCGTATGAGAATTCGCCTGAAAGGCAGCGACGGCGGGCAAAATGGTATGAAAAACATCATCTACCTGAGCGGTTCGGATAAGTTCCCCCGCATTAAGCTCGGCACCGGCGCCAAGCCAAGCCCGGAATGGGACCTGGCGGACTGGGTGCTTTCAAAGTTCACCCCGCAGGAACTCAAGCTGCTGAACGAAGCTATTGAGCATGCGTGCGCTTCCGTTGAGCTGATGGTGCAGGGCCGTGCCGCCGAAGCCATGAACCAATATAATTCCTGATTTTTCCGCATATAATAAAGCAATGAACCACATTCGGGAACGTCGATGGCTGTTTGAATTAGCGCGCGAAGCGCCGCTCCGGCGGTTTCCCGCCTAGGTTTCACGGTTCATTGTCCACTGACTGGATATGGAGTACATCATGAAATTTCTCACCAGCGCCGTCAGCAGACTTCCGGAATTTAAAAGTCTGGAGGCGGCGGTTGAAAGCGGCTCACTTCCGGCCGGAGTTACCGGGCTGTCCGGAATTCACAAAGCCAATCTGATTTATTCGCTCTGCGCCAAACGAGGCTGCAGGGCTTTTGTCGTTGCCGGGGAAGAAAGCGAAGCCTCCCGCCTGTGCGAAGACCTTTCTGCCATGGGGATGCATCCCCTGATTTACCCCGTACGTGATTTTAATTTCCGCGATACGGCCTCTAGCAGCCACGAATACGAGCATCAGCGCCTTCAGGTCCTGGAGCGCATTCAGAGCGGCCTGTGCGACGCCGTTGTGTGCTGTATGGACGCCGCGCTGCAATATACGATTCCGCCGGACGAGCTGAAACGCCGCACGTTTACCCTGAAAACCGGGGATAGCATCACCATGCAGCAGGTTCTGGACGAGCTGACCGCCTGCGGCTACGAACGCGCCGTTCAGATTGACGGCACCGGCCAGTACTCCCAGCGCGGAGGCATTCTGGATATTTTCACGCCGGACGCCGCCTCCCCTGCCCGCATTGAATTCTGGGGCGATGAAATCGACACGATTTCCCTGTTCGATTTGGAAACTCAGCGCCGCACCGAATCCATCGACCACATCACCCTGACCCCCTCGGTTGAGGTGCTGATTGACAATCCCGCGCTGCTCGCGCAGAAAATCACCAAACACGCCTCCACCCTGCGCGGTAAAACCGCTCCCGCCGCGAAAGCTGTGCTGGCGGCACAGGCAGAAAAGCTGGAAAACGGCCTGCATCTGGACTGTGCGGACAAATACATCACCATGCTGTACAGCAGCACCGCCACGCTGTTCGACTATATGGATCCCGACACGCTCCTGTTCGTCAGCGAGCCAGCGAAATCCAAGGAACGGATGCGCGGCACGCTCTGGCAGTGGAGCGAAGACCTGAAAGACTATTTGGCAGACGGAACGCTCTGCCGCGGGTTGGACCAATACAGCGAGGACTGGACGGCTGCCGTCGACCGGATGGCGCATTCCCGCACCATTTTTATGGACACGTTTGTGCGCGGCAGCTATGACACCCCGGTGCAGACGCTGATTAACTTTACCGTGCGCCAGCTTTCCGTGTGGGGCGGAAGCATGCAGCTTCTTACAGAAGATTTGCAGGCCATGCTGTTCAACAAATGGGGCTGTGTTGTACTGGCCGGCACCGAGCGGAGCGCCCAGACCGTTGCCGCAGATCTGCGGGCACAGGGCATTCCCGCAACCTATGTGGAACACCCGGAAACCGTAGAGCGCGGTTCCGTTGTGGTCGCGCCCGGCGCCCTTTCCGCTGGGCTGGAATATCCCGGTGCGTTTTTCGGCCTGATTACCCATGGCCGGCTGGCCGGCATGAAGCCCAAAAAAGCCAAGCGCAGCAAGAACAGCCAGGAAATTTACAGCCTTGCGGACCTTGCCCCTGGCGATTACGTGGTACACGCCACCCACGGCATCGGCGTGTTCGAAGGAATTCACAAGCTGGAAATGCAGGGCATCGTCAAAGATTACATCAAGCTGCGCTACGCCAAAAAGGATACCCTGTACGTCCCCGTTACACAGCTGGACATGGTGTCCAAATACATCGGCCCGCGCGAAGATTCCACGGTCAAGCTGAACCGGCTTGGCGGAACAGAATGGCAGAAGGCCAAAGCACGTGTGCGCGCTGCCGTCAAAGACATGGCAAAGGAGCTCATCAAGCTGTACGCCGAACGGATGCAGGCGGTGGGCCATGCCTTCCCGCCTGACAACGAATGGCAGCGTGATTTTGAATCCCATTTTGAATTTGAAGAAACTGAAGACCAGCTCCGCTGCATTGAGGAAATTAAGAGCGATATGGAACGCCAGGCCCCCATGGACCGTCTGCTGTGTGGGGACGTTGGCTTCGGCAAGACCGAGGTCGCCCTGCGCGCCGCGTTCAAATGCATGACGGACGGCAAGCAGTGTGCCATGCTGGTGCCCACCACGATTCTGGCCTGGCAGCATTACCAAACTGTCACCAAACGCATGGAGGGCTTTCCCCTGCGGATTGAACTGCTTTCCCGTTTCCGCACGCCCAAGCAGCAGGAGGAAATTCTGCGCCGCTTAAAGCGTGGGGAAATCGACATGATTATCGGTACCCACCGCCTGATTTCCAAGGACGTGAAATTCCGCGACCTCGGTCTTGTCATCATCGACGAGGAACAGCGCTTCGGCGTTGCCCAGAAGGAACGTCTGAAAGATCTTTGCAAAAATGTGGACATCCTTACGCTTTCCGCTACCCCGATTCCCCGCACCCTGAATATGGCGCTTTCCGGTATCCGCGACATGAGCGTCATCGACGAAGCACCGCATGACCGCCACCCAGTGCAGACCTATGTGCTGGAACACGACCAGGGGCTGATTAACGAAGCCATCCGACGCGAACTGCGCCGAGGCGGGCAGGTGTATTACCTGCACAACGATGTGGCCAGCATTGAGCGCGTCGCTTCCAGAATTCAGGCAGACATTCCAGAAGCGCGCGTAGGCTTCGGCCATGGCAAAATGAGCGAACAGGAACTTTCCGAAGTGTGGCGCCGCCTCATCGAGCATGAAATCGACGTTCTGGTCTGCACTACCATTATTGAAACCGGCGTGGACGTGCCGAACGCCAACACGCTCATTATTGAAAATGCGGACCACATGGGTCTTTCCCAGCTGCACCAGATTCGTGGGCGTGTAGGTCGTTCCAACCGGCGTGCGTACGCCTACCTAACCTTTACGCGTGACAAGGTTCTTTCCGAAGTGGCCCAGAAACGCCTTTCCGCTATCCGCGAATTCACAGAATTCGGCTCCGGTTTTAAAATTGCAATGCGCGACTTGGAAATCCGCGGCGCCGGCAATATTCTGGGCGGGGAGCAGCACGGGCACATGGAAGCCGTCGGCTACGATATGTACCTTCACTTGCTCAGCGAGGCCATCAGCCGGGAAAAGGGCGAAAATCCACCCCAATACGATTCGGAATGCCTGGTCGACATGCAGGTACAGGCGCATATTCCGGAAAACTACATTTCCAACCTCAATCAGCGGCTTGAAATTTACCGCCGCATTGCGGACATCCGCACCCGCGAGGACGCGCTCGACGTAACGGACGAACTGATTGACCGCTTCGGGGAGCCGCCCGAAAGCGTAAACGGCCTAATCGAAATCGCCCTGCTGCGCAACCTTGCCTCCTCGCTTGGCATTTATGAAATCAAGCAGAACGGCGACACCCTGTTCCTTTATAAGAACGAGATCGACATGAAACAGGTCAGCGAGTTGATTGGCGCCATGCGCTCGCGCGTCATGGTCAACGCCGGTGCCAAACCGTACATCAGCGTAAAAATTCATCCCGGTGCAACCCCGCTGGATACCTTGACCGAGGTTCTGAACATCATTCACAGCACAGCCGGGGGATCTGCTGGACTAGAAACCACGAACAAAAAAGATTGACGAAGGTTAAAAAATTCCAAACGAAAATTCCGGAACGATGGACAAAATTATATTTAAAGAGTATAATTTCCACATAACAAAATATTTTGGAGTACAAAGTTTGAAAAAACAGGGTTTGAACGCTCTGTGAAAGGATGACCTTAACAATGAAATTTATGAAAAAAGCGGTCGCATCTCTGCTTGCCGTTGCTATGCTGGCCGGTGCTGCGGGCTGCTCCGGCGACAAAAGCTGGGCGATGAAAACCGATTCGTTTACCGCCCCCATCGGCACCTATATTTACTACCTGAACACCGCGTATCAAACCGCGAGTTACTCGGTTAAGGACACCTCCAAGCCGGTGTTGGAGCAAACCATCGACAACCAGAGCGCCGAAGCCTGGATTAAAGACAAAGCACTGACCTACATCAAAGAGTTGTTTGTCATCAACGACAAGATGAAGGAACTTAACCTTACCTTGACGGATGCGGAAACCAAAAACGTCTCCGACTCTGCTGAATCCCAGTGGAGCCAGTACAGCTCTACGCTGGAACAATACGGAATTTCCAAAAACTCCTACCGCATCGCCGGCCCCGAATTTTACGCCAAATTCGAAAAGGTGTTTTACGCACTTTATGGGAAGGGCGGCAAAAAAGAGGTTTCGGACGCCGACCTGAAATCCTATTTTGAATCGAATTACACCGACTTTTCCTACGTAGTAGCTCCGCTGTACAAAGCGAATTCCAACAGCGGCTATGCCGAGTTGACCGACGCAGAAAAGGCCGCCCTGAAGAAGGAGTTTGAAGGCTACGCCTCCGACATCAATTCCGGCAAAATGACCATGCAGCAGGCGGCCGACGCCTACAAGACCAGTTCGAAACAGACAGATGAGCAGCTGCACACCGCCACCATGATACTCAATGACAGCAGCAGTTTCCCGGCAGATTTCAAAACAGTCCTTACTTCCCTGAAAAACGGAGAAACCAAGGCGGCGGAATTGACCTCCTCCGGCGTATACATTCTGGTTTCAAAAGGCGATATTACCAAGAAGACTTCCGAGTATCTTTCCGGCGACAACCGCAATTCCATACTGTCTTCCATGAAAATAAAGGAATTCACGGACGCCATCGAAAAGGAAGCAAAGGAGTACAACAAGGCAAAGGTTAACCAGTCTGCAATTGATTCCTATAAACCTTCGATGTTCGTCACCCCGACCTCTTCCACTGCGGCTCCAGCGGCCTCTTCTGCGGCAGCATCCTCCAGTGCATCTTCTTCCTCCGCCGTGGCTGCTTCTTCGACCTCATCAAGCAAATAAATGATTCCAAACAGCAAAACACCTCCCGCCATTGGCGGAAGGTGTTTTTTCTGTATTTTTCAGTCCACAGTATATGCAGCTGATTTTACTGTGGGATTCAATAGAGCACGACTGTGCTCCCTTTTACCATGCAGCGGCATTCAAAGCTTTTCTGTTCGCCCGTCTGCACATCGTAAATAGAGTTGAACTCAAACGAATCCGTGTCGTCGGCAAGCACATAGCGGGCAATGATGAAGCGGTCGTCCACACAGGCGGTAAACTCACCCAGCTCTTTGCTGTACGAGGCGTGCACAACGGAATTCAGCACGCCATCCACCTCCCAGGTATCCTCTGCTTCACGGATGCGGTAGGCGTGGCCCGTTTCCATGTCAATGCAAAACGAAGCCGGACGCTCCCCCTGGCCCAAATTCAGTTCAGCCACCACGCATTTTTTGCCGGACTGCTTATGTACAGCGCAGAGCCGCTGGTCGTTTGCCGGAAAGTACCGGGCGCGGAAATAAAGGTTTTCCTCATCCATGCCGGCATACCGCACCAGCCCTTCGGTGTCGGCGCTTAGTAAAAGTTCAAACGGTGCGCGTTCCTCGCCCGATTTGACCGAAACAATAAAGTCAAACAGCGGGCAAAGCCACACGCGGTCGCAGATGCTGTCCCCCACCCAGCGCCGGTCATGGTAGTATTTCTCTTTTTCTGCCTCGGTTCCGTGGGGCTGAAGCATCAAAAGTTGCTTTTCCCCCTCCGATTCATATCCAATCAGCCCGCTGCTGTCTGCCATGCAGACGCGGGGGTCATGAATAAAAAAGTAGGTTTCGTCGTTCAGGTCATAAAGGTAGGCCATTTTGGAACAGCCCGTGCGTTTCTTGTATTCCCGGAACAAGCGTGTATGCTTTTCGTTTTCCCTTGTATAAAGAATCAGGTGGCTTTCGTCCAGTGCCGCGCAGTCGGAGCACTCCCCCACCAGGCCCAGGCGCACCAGATTTTTTTCTTCCCCAGTGTGCTTGTCCACCCGCAGAATCCACGCCTCGCTTCCACCGGATTCCAGCAAAATGATAATGTCATCCGGAAAGCTGAAATAATGTTGGACAAAGGTTGGGTTATTTAAAAAATAGGTGGATAAAATGCGCTCCCGCTGGGTGTCCCGATTGTATTCCAGCAAAAAAAGATTGTTGTGCCCTTCCTCCTGCTTTTCTTCTGCATAATAAATAAAATGATCGTTGACCTCAATCAGCGTATCATTGCAGTTTGCAAAAATATTCCGTAAATCCACAACCTTCATCAAAATCCCTCCCTGGGGCTTTTATAATCCGATAAAAGAAGCGCCATGCCGTAAAACCACGCCGCCGGGGCGGGCAAGACATTGTGCGCCAAATTATACTTTTGAATAGAACATCAGCCGCCGATGCACCGAATGACCTGTGCGGTCCGAAACGTTACAGCAATTTTCGAACGGAACAACGGCCTATGCCAACTTCCTTATTATAACATAACGGAACCTACTTTTCATCCCGTTTTACGGATTGTTCACAGTTTGATCGCAATTTGATGTATAATAAAACCAAAGAACGTAGCACTGCCGCAGAACGAAACACAGCTTCCGGTCAGGAAAGGACGATGAGCGCTGTGCTGGAAACAAAAATCGGTACGGTCATTGAGGTGGATATTCATGGAATGACCTCCGCAGAGGCAAAGCGGGCGTTGGAACGCCTGTTGTCCCGCGCAGGAAAGGAAATTACGGAAATCCGTGTCATTCACGGTTACCATAACGGTCAGACCCTGCGGGATATGGTTCGGTTCAGCCTAAAACACCCGCGCATTTCTGCAAAACTGGTCAGTCTAAACCCCGGGGAAACCCGCATTCTTCTAAAGTGAAGGGGGTTGTTTGGCAATGCGGCCACTCCCACGGCGTTTGCTGCCGCCCCTCTTTTAAAACAAGCAGGGCTAAAGCCTGCGGAGAAAACAGCAACAGCCCGCGCACCCGAAAACGGGTGCGCGGGCTGTTTTAATTCTCATCGGATGCTAGGGCTTCGCTTTGGAGCGCGCGGTAGATTTCCCCTTTTTTCAATCGAGTTTCCGCCGCGGCCCGTTTCGCTGCCTCCGACGCCGAAAGGCCATCCCGCGCGAACCCGCGCGCCAACTCCACCGCTTCTTCCAGGGAATACTCCGTTTTTTCCGGCGCGGATGCGCCCTCAATTACCAAAACGAATTCGCCTTTGGCTCCCCCGTCCGCATAGCGTGCTGCTGCTTCGGCCAGCGTAGTGCGAATCACCTCTTCATGCACCTTGGTGAGTTCGCGCACCAACGCAATTTTCCGGTCACCCCAGGCGGCAAGCATGTCCGCCAGTGTGTCGGCCAGCTTATGCGGCGCTTCGTAAAAAACCATCGTGCGGCGCTCCTCCCGCACCGCTTCCAGATGCTCGCGCCGGCTTTTTTTGTTTACGCTCAAAAAGCCTTCGAACGTAAACCGGCCTGTGGGCAGCCCGGATACTGCAAGCGCCGTAATTACCGCACTTGGCCCCGGCACCGCCAAAACGGGAATCCCCCGCTGGGCACACTGTTTGACCAACAGCTCTCCCGGGTCCGAAATGGCGGGCATCCCTGCGTCCGTCACCAGTGCGCAGGTTTCCCCCGCCTCTATGCGGTCACAGATGATGTCGCCCCGCTCATATTTATTATGTTCAAAATAGCTGACCATCGGTTTTTTTATCTCGAAGTGGTTCAATAGCTTCAGCGTGACGCGCGTGTCCTCTGCGGCGATAAAATCCACTTCCCGCAGGGTCTGAACCGCGCGCGGCGACAAGTCCGACAGGTTCCCGATCGGCGTGCCGACCACATACAGCTTCCCCGTCATTTATGTCCCTCCCCGTAATCTCCGTAAATTTCCATCATTTCGCTTGAAAATCCTCCGTTGCTGTTTTCCACCAGCAGCACCGGCTCCGTTTGCAGGCCCGGCTTGCCGCCGCGGTTAGCCTGCATTAAAAATAGGAACGGGGCTTTGCCCGCCCGCTGCTGCACAAAGCGCAGCCGCTTCGGCTCCAGCCCGGCGCTGCGAAGCGTTACCATGGCGTCACACAATCGTTCCGGGCGAAGGCAGAAGCAGAACCGCCCGCCCCACCGCAGCAACGCGGCGGCAGACGCCGCAATCTCCGCAAAGCTGCAGGCCACCTCGTGCCGGGCAATGCTTTTCCCCTCGTGCGGATTGCGCACACCGGTGCCCATCGGCTTGTAAGGAGGATTGCAGGCAATTTGGTCCAGGCCGTGCGGCACTGATTTTGTTTTGGGCAAAGACGTGATGTCACCGCACACGACGGTAATGCGTTCTTCCCACCCGTTTTGTTCTACGGAACGGCGCGCCATACCACAGGCGTCCTCCTGCAGTTCCACCGCATACACCCGCTTTGGACTGGAACGGGCGCACCAAATCAGGGGAATGGTACCACAGCCCGTACCGAAATCGGCGCAGATTTCCCCCTTACGCGGCATGGAAAACTGCGCCAGCAGAATGGTATCTGTATTAAAGCGATGGTGCTCCGACACAATCACAGAGCATTCGCGGGAAAGTGGTTCGAAATGTTCCCCAGGCAGCAGCATAAAACCTCACCGATGTTTCCTTAATTTTTTGAATCTTTATAAGCCCACGCCGGTCCAACAGAGGCAAACCGGGAGCCGGCAACTAATCCGTAATTACCCCGATGGATAGTATAGCAACCCCCATGCGCCCATAATCAACCGGCATGGAAGAACTTAGAACAAGAAAAAAGGCGGGGCGTTAAAACGCTCCGCCTTTCGTCGTGGCTGATTAAGCCTGTGCCGGTGCGCCGACCGGGCAAACACTTGCGCAGGAACCGCACTCGGTGCAAAGATCCGCGTTAATTTCATATTTGCCGTCGCCTTCGGAAATCGCATTAACAGGGCACTCTGCTGCACATGCGCCGCAGGAAATGCACTCGTCACTGATTGCATATGCCATAGGAAACACCTCCAATAAGTATTACATCCCCATTTTAACATATAAAGTGGAAATTGCAACAGGAAATTCGAGAAAAAGCGACAAAGCGGGCCCAATCATACAAATAATTCCTTTTTATGACCGATATCAACGCTTATCGTGATGTTTCGTCGGTCAGTCCTTTTCCAAATCCTTTAGTTCTTCCAGTTCCTTCCGGTCAAGGCTGATACGGCCGCCTTTCAGCAGCTTTACCTGCGCCACCTTGAACGACTGTGGGGCAGCGTCCGGCGCGGAAGAATCCAGGTGGACCTGCAAAATGCCGGTCAGAACATTGGAATCCACGACCGTTCCTTTTCCGTTTGGCGTCATGACAATAGAATTGACAACCGGCGTAGTGCGGAGCAAATCCAGATAAGCCTCCTGCTCATATTTCAAGCAGCACATCAGCCTGCCGCAGGTGCCGGAAATCTTTACAGGGTTCAAAGAAAGCCCCTGCTCCTTTGCCATTTTAATGGAAACCGGCTGAAAACCACCCAAAAATGTGGAGCAGCAAAACGGCCTGCCGCAAATACCCAGCCCGCCCAGCATTTTCGCTTCGTCGCGCACGCCGATTTGGCGCAGCTCTATGCGGGTGCGGAACACCGATGCAAGGTCCTTGACCAATTCGCGGAAGTCCACACGACCATCCGCCGTAAAATAAAACAGAATCTTGGAATTGTCAAACGTGTACTCCACGTCCACCAGTTTCATTTCCAGCTTATGGGCGGCAATCTTTTTCAGGCAGATGTCAAACGCGGTCTTTTCCTTTGCCCGGTTTTCGGCAACCTTCTTCAGGTCCTCCTTGGTCGCAACGCGAATCAGCTTTTTCAGCGGCTGAACAATCCCTTCGTCGCTGATTTCGCGGTTCTCCATGGCAATTTCACCGCATTCCACGCCGCGTGCGGTTTCTACAATCACCATATCTCCCTTGGAAAGTTGATTTCCGTCCGGGTCAAAGTAATATACCTTTCCGACATTTTTAAAACGAACGCCAATTACTTCGGCCATAAAGCCCTCCAAATCATAATTATATATCGTAAAAAATTTAAATATTACTTTTATAATCCACCGTCGAGCCTTTGGAAAACAGTGTGTTACCTATCTGCTGCCTCGCGCAGGCCGGAGCACAGCGCAGTGACCAAAAGCGCGGCGTTTGCATTGCGCTCCATAGCGCGCCCCGCTTTTTTCGCTTCTTCATATAGCAGCATCAGCCGGTCACGCGTCAGCGCAGAGGCCAGCGCACGCGCCGGTTCCTCAGAACCGGAAAGGCACACATTTCCCCCTGCACGCAGCACCGCTGCGTCGCGGAAAATCAACCCCAGCTGCTCCAGAACGGAGGCAAGCCGGGTCTTGTCCCGAATCAGCCCGGCCAACCGAAACAGCAGCTCCGATTCGTTTTTCGCCAGCACCGCATGGGCGAGCTGCGCCGCATCTTTTTGGATTTCCTCCTCCGGTGCGACCTCACCCTCGAATGAAAACACCTGGGCCCGCGACCGGATGGTCGGCAGAAGCGAGGTAACACTGACCGTTGTCAGAATAAAAGTCACATTTTCCGGTGGTTCCTCAAACACCTTCAAAAGCGCATTCTGGGAAACCTCCGTCATAGACTGAACGCCAAGCAGCAAAAACACCTTGCCCGGCGCTTCATTCGGTTTAACGTAAGCATCCGAACGAATGGCGCGGATTGCGTCAATGGGAAATGCGCGCGGGTCGGCGTCGCCGTCCAGCACCGTCAAATCGGGGTGGGAACCCGCCTGCACCTTCACACAGGCGGGGCAGCGGCCGCAGGGCCGTTCCCCCTCGCCCCCGCAAACCAGCGCGCGGGCAAGAAGGCGCGCCACTTCATTGCGCACCGGCGCGCCTTCCAGAATCAAGGCATGGGGCAGCCTTCCCTCCTGAAACAAAAGGGAAAGCTGCTTTCCCGCCGCGCCCGCATCCGGAATTTCATGCAGGTTCAGGACGCTCATACCTTTTCAAAACGGTCCACGTTCAGAACAAAAATGGTGGAACCGCCAACCGTGACCTCCACGGGGAACGAGGAATACATTCCGACATCCATCGTCGTAGTGCTGGGCACCAGCTGAGTACGGCGGCGGCTCTGCCGGGAGATGACATCGATCACCTGATCCACTTTGTCGTCCTCGGTGCCGACAATAAACGTCGTATTGCCGGCCATTAAAAATCCTCCGGTGGTCGCGAGCTTCGTGACGGAAAAGCCTTCCTTTGTGAGTGCTGCAGAAACCATTCCGCTGTCGTCGTTGCTCACAATTGCAAGTACCAGTTTCATAATGATCCCTCCATTACAGGTCATATATCAATGGACTCTTTAAGGTTAGGGCTGAAGCCATCCCCAAAAGTCCGGGAAACCTTACCGGGCTAAAACTCATCGTAAATCCGCCTGGGGGCTACACTTTCCACTGCAGCCAACCTGCACATTCTCCGATTCCACCCGCGTTTCAGCCGCGGAACAACCAGGCAAACAGCTTTTCAACCGATGGAATCTGGGGGGTGCTGAAAAAAGTCCAAAGAAAAATCTTTTTTAAATCTGGTTACACTCATAGAAACTCTGTATAAATATAATTCGATTTCTCTCTGTTTATTCTAGCACTTTTATGGAAAAAAAGCCATACCCGCGTAAAAACTCAATGGCCTCCGCGGTAATTTCCTCGCCGGGCATTACCACGGGCACGCCGGGCGGGCATGGGCACGCGGCCTGCGCGGCGATTCGGCCTTTTGCCTGTTCCAGCGGAATTTCGCAGGCACGGGCAAAAACCGCTTCCCTCAACGGCACCTTCACCGGTGGCAGCGGCGGCAACGACGAAACCGGAGGCAGCGGGTCACGCACAGGCAGAAGGTCAATCGCGTCGGAAAGACGCGTGAAATCCGCTTCGGTGTTAAACGGTGTGGCAATCAGCACCACATGCGCGCCGTCCGCGTATTCGGGCTCCACACCCGCACCCCGGAACAATTCCGCTGCGCTGGTTCCGCTCACTCCGATGGCAGCCGTGTTCAGCGTAATCCGTGTGGGGTCAATCAGCCCCCCCAGGGGCAGCATTCCTTTCTGTGCTGCCTGTTCCCGAATCTGTGCCACACGCGCCTGCAGCTTCGGGTAATCACCGCGGTGCCTTTCCAGCCAGTCCCGCGCAAGGTCAAGGGAAACCATCACCATATAATTCGGGCTGGTGGAGCCGAACAGCGCCATCGCGTCCTTGGCACCGTCAGCGTAGCGTTCGTCCGCAATGTTCAGCCACGCCCCGCCGGTCAGCACGTTCAGCGTTTTGTGCGCAGAACAGGCGGTCATGCTTGCCCCCAGTGCAAGCGGATGCAGAACCGGATCGGTAAACATCAGATGGGTTCCGTGGGCATTGTCCACCAGCAGTGGAATCCCCATCTCCTTGCAGGCGGCGGAAAGCGCCGGAATATTGAGCAGCTGCCCATAGTAGTTTGGGCTGGTCACATAAACCGCCTTCGCTTCCGGGTGGCTGCGAATCACGTCTTCCAAATCGCCGGGCAGCGCCCAAATTGGCTCAATGCCGAGCAGTGCCATCGTGTTCACTGCAGAACGGTGCACCGTACGCGAACAAATGACGGCTCCGCCTTCCGGTGCAGCAAGGCGGAACATGGCCTGAATGCAAAGCGTGCACCCTCCCGCAGAAATACAGGTCCGCTTCGCACCGAACAGCGAAGCCGCCAGCCGTTCCGCCTCCAGAATCGGCCCGCTTGCTTCAAACAGGCTGTCGGTATCCGGCAGTTCCGTAAAATCCAGTTGAAACAGGTCGGCAGGCAGCGCATTTGGGTTTCCCTTATGGCCGGGGGTATGGAACGAAGCGCGTTCCATCTGTTTGTGTTTCTGCAGTGCGTGGTAAAGCGGTGCGGGCATGTTGAATTCTCCTTTTAAAAAAACCGCGGCAGAAGCCGCGGCTGAAAATATTCTGCTTCTATCGTATTTTGGTCAGTCTTCGTACTGTTTATCCGGAATATCACTTTCATAGATAAAGCTTGCCAAGTTCTGGCTGCACTTCTGCAAATCCGGTACCAATACATCTGCGGGACTCCCCCCAATGCTGACCCGTTCGGAATGGTAATCCGAATCCCCAGGCACCCGGTTCTGGCTGATGGGGTAGTTCAGGTATGTAAGGGCGTTGGCCGCCATGCCAAGGATTTCGTTCTTCGTCATATTGGTGGTAACCAACGGCAGAACTTCGTAAAGTGTACTGTATATGGTTGCAATATTGGAAGACTTCAATTTGCTGACAATGCTGGAAAAAACCTTTCTCTGCCGTTCGGTACGCGCAAAGTCGTCACCGATGGCACGGATGCGGGAATAATAATGCGCCTGCTTGCCGCTCAGGTTAAACGTGCCGGCAGTCAGGTTCCGCCGTGAATCGCCGGAATTCTGGTTGATCAGCTTTGCTTCCCCCGCAGTCAGCGTAATGGTTACGCCGCCCAGCTTGTCAATGATTTGATCAAACGCGGAGTTGCTGATAATCACGTACCGGTCGATGTCCGTTCCAAAGTTCGCTTCCAGCGTACTAACCAGCAGTTTTGCGCCGTCCGGTCCGCCGCCGCCGTCGGAATAAGCCGTGTTGATGCGGTTGCTTTTAAAGCCCGGTATGGCGACGTACATGTCGCGCATAAATGAGGTCAGCTTTAGTTTGCTGTGGCGGGAGTCCACCGAAACCATCATCATGCTGTCGCTGCGGCCGATGTCGTTCTTCTGGTAATCGTCCACACCCAGCAAAAGAATATTATTAATCGCATCGTCATGATAAAGGCCGCCCACCAGCCCGGACTTAGCACTGGAGGTTCCGTTCGATTTTCCGTTCACCCCGCCGAACAGTTCGCCGGTCTGCACATGGGAGGGGGTATCCTGCGCCGCGTAGTTAATCTGGCTCAACATCCGGTCCGCGTAAAGGCACACCACACCGGAAAACAGGAAAAGAACGCCAAGAACCACACAGACAATTCTTCTTGCCAAATGCTCTTGAAAACTTGCCCTGGCAGGGCTTTTTCTTATATTGTTCACAACATCAATCCTTAAAGGCCAAATTCCACCGTTTTATAATTTCATAAAACAGGCACCCAGCCAAAAACTGCGCCGCACAGCGTGCCAAAACGACAATTTTCGGGCGGAAAAATCAGCCGCAGCTGATTTTTTCATTATACCCTGCTGGTTTTTCAACATAATTCCAATAATAACATTATAATATGAATAGTGTATGAATTCAACCCAACGATTCGGATTTAAAATTTAAGTTTTATTTTTCCGGTTTTATTCCGCCTTTTTCCCCGGAAGATCGTCTTCAAAAATGAACTCCGCCACGCGCTTCTGGCAGGCCGGCATATCGGGCACCAGTACGTTCCCGACCGTAAGATTATCCGAATAATACTCGCCGTCTGCAGGGATTCTGCACTGGCTAATGGGGTAGTTCAGATACGTAAGGGAATTGGCGGCCATGCCCAGAATTTCATTTTTGGTCATATTGGTCGTCACCAGCCCGAGCGTATTGGAAAGGGCATTGTAAATGGTGCCGATATTCTGCGTTTTAAATTTGTTTGCCAGGCTGACAAACACTTTCCGCTGCCGCTCCGTGCGTTCAAAATCGTCGCCGATGGCACGGATTCTGGCATAATAGTGCGCTTGCTTGCCGCTCAGGTTAAATGTGCCTGCGGTCAGGTTGCGCCGCGAATCCCCGGAATAACGGTTGATCAGTTTTGCTTCTTTCGCTGTAATGGTTACGCTGACCCCGCCCAGCTGATCCACAATTTTATCAAACGCAGAGTTCGAAATAATGACAAACCGGTCAATGTCCACACCGAAATTCGCTTCAATGGTCAGCACAGTCTGCGCCGCGCCCGACGCGCCGCCCCCGGCAAAGTGATACGCCGTGTTCAGTTTGTTGCTGCTGTGCCCCGGAATCGCCACGTACAAATCGCGCATAAAGGAAGTAAGCTTCAGCTTTTGGTGGCGGGTATCCACGGAAACCAGCATCATGGTGTCGCTGCGGCCCGGGTCATTCGCCTGATAATCGTCCACCCCGAGAAGCAGCACATTGGTAATGGCATCATCATGGTACAACCCTCCGACAATACCCGGTTCAGAGATTGGTTCCGAGCTGGCCGCAGATTCCGGAACGGACACCGGCGCAGATACGGCAGTAGAGGACAAGCCGAAGCTTTCCGATTCGTTCGGAACAAAATTGATTTTGCTGAGCATGTTGTCCACATAAAGGCACCCCACCCCAAAAACAAGAAAAAGAATGCCGAATACCAGCGACAAAACCTTTTTCGCCCTGTCGCGGGTGCTGTCCTGTGGATTATAGTTCGGGCTTTCCGACTGTTCCAGATGCTGTCTTTTTTTCACAACCCCAGTCCCCTCCGTGTCTGAATTTCGGGGGCGTCCCGCTGCTTCCGGCTTCCCCCGGCGTAAGCCTACATAGTTTCAGGTTTCCCAATTTACACCGGTTCATGCAGGGCCGTCCTGCTCGTCCAGCGTCAGGCTGTACGAAGGCATGAATTCCTCCAGAAAGCAATCCGCCTCGGGCAGATGCATCGCGGCAATCGTGCTGCGCAGCGTCGCCTCTGCGCGGGTAAATTCGTTGTTTCCCATTTCCCGTTCTTCCACGCACTTCGCAATGGCAGAAAGCTTATCTGCCGCCTTGACCAGCGGCAGCAGTTCTTCGTCGCCCGGTTCCCGCGCGCAAAACAATGCTTCGTAATCCGGCTTCAGGTCAGGCGGCAGCATCCCGAGCAGCCGGCCCTGTGCTTCGCTCTCTACCTCCCGGTAAGCGGAGCGGATTTTCGAATTGTGGTATTTTACCGGGGTGGGCAGGTCGCCGGTAATGATTTCAGTTGCGTCGTGGTAAAGCGCGAGCAAAGCCGCACGTTCCGGGTTAACCCGCCCGCCGAACCGGCGGTTGCGCAGCACCGCGAGCGCATGGGCAATCACCGCGGTTTCAAAGCTGTGTTCACAAAGATTTTCGCTTTTCGTATTGCGCATCAGGCCCCAGCGGTTAATCCACTTCATACGCGAAAGCATCGCAAAAAAATGCTCCATACAAACCCCTCCCAGGAAAAGCGTTCCTCGCAAATTCTTCCGTTTTTGGTCACATAAATTTCATGTAATCATGATTGAATGGTATTACTATAAACAGGATTCGAAAAAAAAGCAACCGTTCTGCCTGAATTTATAAAATTCCCTTTATTTGTCCAAAATTTGTATGCTATAATAACCGTTAGGTTTATTTGTTTTTCTAAGAAGAAAACGCTTTTTCTCAACCACAATGGAGTTTATTCGATTCTTCTTTTTGGTTTGAGCAATGCGCACCATTCTCATCATTTTACAAACTTAGCCCTAGGCAGCCGTTGATTCTTACGACTGAATCAGCAGTTCGCTGGGAAATGGAGGCGGCGTTTTGACGGACAGATTGCATTGGATGAACCGCAGCGGCAAACACTACTATTATTGGAAAGCACTGCTTGCCGGTATGGCGATATCGTTTCTGGTCTTTATTCCGTTTATTCTGTTTGACGACGGATATTTTCTGTTTTACGGCGACTATAATGTACAACAGGTGCCATTTTACCAGATGTGCCACGACGCCATACGCAGCGGAAACTTCGGTTGGAACTGGACCACCGACCTTGGGGCGAATTTCATCGGCTCCTACTCCTTTTATCTTCTGGGCAGCCCGTTTTTCTGGCTGACCATCCCGTTCCCAAGCTGGATGGTTCCCCACCTGATGGGGCCGCTGTTGATTTTGAAATTCGGCTGCGCCTCGCTGACGGGATTTACCTATTTGAAACGCTACGTCCGCAACCCCGATTATGCGGTGCTGGGCGGAATGCTTTACGCGTTTTCCGGATTTTCTGTTTATAATATTTTCTTCAATCACTTTCATGAGGCAATCGTATTTTTCCCGCTCATGCTCTGGGCTATGGATGAATACATGGACCACCGGCGCAGGGGCCTTTTTGCGCTGACGGTGTTCGCCTGCTGCTTTGTGAATTACTATTTCTTTGTGGGACAGGTCGTGTTCGCACTGCTTTACGGCTTTACGCGTCTGTTCTGCGGTAGCTGGAAAATTACCCTGCGCGACTTTGTGCTTCTGTTTGCGGAGGCTGTCATCGGCGTGCTCTGCGCGGGTGTGCTGCTGGTACCTACCATTCTGGCGGTCTTGCAGAATCCACGCGTCAACAATCCGCCGAACGGCTGGAACGCACTGCTTTACGACTGGAACCAGCGCTATGTGCACATTCTGGAATGCTTCTTCTTCCCGCCGGATATTCCGGCAAGGCCGAACTTCACCCCAAATTCCGAGGCAAAATGGGCTTCGCTTGGGGCGTGGCTGCCGCTGTTCAGCATGACGGGTGTCATCGGCTTTCTGCAAATGCGCCACCGTCACTGGCTGAAAAAGCTGCTGTTCCTGCTGTTCCTCATGGCATTTGTTCCCGTGCTGAACTCCATGTTCCAACTGTTTAATGCTTCTTATTACGCCCGCTGGTTCTATATGCTTACGCTGATGATGAGCCTTGCCACCGTGCTTTCGCTCCAGTATGACTGCATCGACTGGAAACGCGCGATTCTTTGGACAACCGGCATCACGCTGGGCATTGCGCTCCCCATCGGGCTGATGGTGAAAACCACCAACCAGGACGGCGTGAAAACCACTACCTTTGGTCTGGAGGATTACCCCACGCGGTTCTGGTCCTATGTAGCCATCGCCCTGCTCGGCCTGACCCTGCTGACCATCATATTTAAATTTTACAAACGGGATAAGGCCAAATTCGTGCGGTACAGCCTGGCCGGTGTGGCACTAATTTCCGTCGTTTACTCGTGGTACTTTATCGCACTGGGAAAAACGCAGAGCGATGACACGCACAAAGAGATTATCCCGTATTCGCTCAACGCGGGGAAAGATATAAACCTGCCAGACCAGAACGCACAGAACTACCGAATTGACGTTTACGACGGCATGGACAATCAGCCCATGTACTGGCAGATGCCTACCATTCAGGCGTTCCACAGCATTGTGCCCGGCTCAGTCATGGAATTTTATCCGACCATCGGCGTGCAGCGCGACGTAGCCTCCCGCCCGGATGTCAAATACTACGGACTGCGCGGGCTGACCAGCTGCCGCTGGCTGTTTGACCCCGTGCTAACCGGAAAAAGCTTTGCCGGGGAAGGGGGCGCTGACCCCTCCATGCCCGGCTGGAGCTACTACGCCACACAGAACGGGTTTGACATTTACCAGAACGATTATTATATTCCGATGGGATTCAGCTACGATTATTACGTCACCCGCAGCGAATACGACAAGGTGCCGCAGGACACCCGGAGCCAGTTTCTGTTGAAGGCCATTGTCATCCCGGACGAGGATGCTTCCAAATATTCCGGCATTCTGCAGCATTATAATTATTCCACTTATTCCGACACCAACGAAGAATACTATCAGAACTGTGAGGACCGCAGGTCGATGGCCTGCTCCCAGTTCAGCCACGACAATGGAGGATTTTCCGCGCAAATTACCACGGACAAGGAGCGGCTGGTGTTTTTCAGCGTTCCGTGGGAAAGCGGCTGGAGCGCGCAGGTCAACGGCAGCACCGTCCCGATTCAAAAGGTAAACGTCGGCTTCATGGCGGTGAAGGTTCCCGCGGGAACCTCCCAGATCCGTTTCGATTATCAGACACCCGGCCTGAAGCTGGGAGCGCTTATTACCGCGGGCGGAATCGTGCTGTTCCTCCTGTATGGCTACCTGACCCGGAACATCGACCCAGAGCCGCCGAAGCGGAAAAAATACCGTCTGAAAAACAGATAAGCCCCGTTGTTCCTTGGCCGTTCGAAACTGTAAAAATACCGCACTGCGCGGCAAAGGACGTTTGAAAACCCGGTAGCGCCGCGGCGGCAGCCGCAGTCCGCGCTCCGGTGAAAATGGAAAGGGAGATTCCCATGCCTTGCGTATATTTAGTCATTCCGTGCTATAACGAAGAAGCCGTACTGCCCGAAACCGTAAGCCGCCTGACCAAAAAGCTGAACCAGATGATCGAGTCCGGCCACGCAGACCGCGAAAGCCGAATGCTGTTGGTGGACGACGGCAGCAAAGACGGAACCTGGGGGCTGATCAGCCGGTTCTGCGACGAAAACGAGCTGGTTAGCGGCATTAAGCTGGCGCACAACCGCGGCCACCAAAATGCGCTGCTCGCCGGCCTGATGACCGCCAAAGAATCCTGCGACTGCGCCATCAGTATGGACGCCGACCTGCAGGACGACGTGGAGGTGCTGGACCAGTTCGTAGAAAAATTTCTGGAAGGCTGCGACGTGGTCTACGGCGTGCGCAACAAGCGCGAAACCGATACCTTTTTCAAGCGTGCCACAGCGCAGGGGTTTTATAAATTCATGCAACTGCTCGGTGTGGACATTGTTTACAACCACGCAGATTACCGTCTGATGAGCCGCCGCGCGCTCGACGCGCTGAGCGAATACCGGGAAACAAACCTGTTTCTGCGCGGCATTGTGCCGCTCATCGGCTACCGCAGTGACTACGTTTACTACGACCGCCACGAACGCTTCGCGGGTGAATCGAAGTACCCACTGAAAAAGATGATTTCCTTTGCGCTGGACGGCATTACCTCATTCAGCGTAAAGCCGCTGAAAATCATTTCGAACCTGGGCATTCTGGTTTCCCTGTGCAGTATTATCGGTTTGCTGTACGCACTAATCGCCCACTTTACGGGCAAAACGGTCGCAGGCTGGACCGCTATTGTCTGTTCCATTTGGCTGCTGGGCGGAATTCAGCTGCTGTGCCTGGGCGTGGTCGGCGGATACGTGGGCAAGCTGTACAGCGAAGTGAAGGCCCGCCCCCGTTACCGAATTGAGGAATACAAAAAATAATGCACTAAAATACAGAAACACCCCGGACAAGCGTAACTTGTCCGAGGTGTTTGCTTTTACAGAGCCGTGTCTTTGGTATCTTTTCAAGTTCTGATTAAGCGTTTTGGTAAGCCGCCGGAGGGAATTTCTCGGGCTCTCCCCAAAATAAAAAATCCATTGACTCTCTGTGGAATCAATGGTATACTAGAATTTATTAGATTGTATTTTATTTTGTTATATATTTTTACAAATACACTATATCACAATTTTGCTGTGTTGTCAAGGTTTTTTTTGAAAATTTTAATATCTGGGGGAGATTACCTTGGAAAATACACTGTCCGCTCTGTTTGCGCTGGACGCCCTGTCGAATCAGCTTGCCATCAACGAGTTGTTGAAAAAAAACGAAACCACCGCCCAATATGGGCTAATCCTTACGCCGCAGGACGCGGCAGAACTGTTGGAAACCCGCGCCTGTGCGCTGAACGAAACCGGGCGTATTGAAATCGGCAGCGCCACAATTGGTAAGATAGTGGATGCGTTTGGCAGCTCTACTTTTTTGAATCAGGACAACTACGCTGCAACGCTGTGCGAGTTGACTGAGCTGTTTTACGCCGTCAAAAATGAAACGGAGGACCGCATCTCCGACGATGACCTGATAGCCTTTCTAAAGGACTGCTTTGAAAACCGCTGCGGCGGTTCACTGGAACTGCTCGCAGGGCGGGAACTGGAAAAGCTGGCCGATAACCTTCGCTTTGGCATAACCGATTTCTTTAATATGGATGCCGAAATCCTATTTGAAGGGGACCTCGCCGCGCAGGCGGAAGAAAAGGCAGAGGAAGAGCAGGAACGCAACCGATGGGAGGAACTTGAACTTGAATAATCCGATGCTAGCCGCATCCCTGAATGCGGAGGAAATAGCAGAATTCCAACTGAATATGACCCAGCTGCTCAGCGAGGAGATTCTGCGCTTTAACCACGAAAAAAGCAGTTCTATCCGGGTGGAACAGGCCCAATCACTGCTAGAATCCATGCTGTACGGCGTTTCCGCTTATCTGCAGACCGTGCCCGACCCTGCCTTGGTGCTGAAAACGCAGAGCGTAAGAACGCTTTGGGAAGCCGGGGTATCTTTGCTGGAACAAGCGGTGAAAGACTGCCAGACCCTGCTGGATGAAGTAAAAGCAACCCGCGTCCCCACGGAACTGATTGCCTACAACCACACCATTGACCATGCGTTTGGCAACGCCCTTTCCCCATATGACCCGCGCTACGCTGCACACGAAACGCCGGGCGGGCTGATCGACTACCCGCTGTACCGCGACGACATGAGCGTAACCGGAATTCTTTACATCAAAAACTACCTGACTCAGCTGTTAAAGGAAAACCGCTTCTGCGCCGGTTACCGCGAAAATTACATTCGTGCCTTGCTGCTTACCCACGGGGTGAAGCACCATTTGGATTACCGGGAAATGCTGATTAATCTTCCAGAGCTGATTTTGGAAGATCAGGGGATAGACCCTCCCAAGTGGCTGTAAGGCAGATTTTCGGGAAAAGAGCGAAATCCATAAAAATAGAGCGGGCCGTTTGACCCGCTCTTTAGGAACTCATTAGTAGTTTTTGGCTTTGCGCTCGAAATACGCCTGCGGATGTTTGCACGCCGGGCAAATAGCCGGTGCATTTTTGCCGATATGGACATAACCGCAGTTGCGGCAGACCCACACGGTCTCCTCGTCTGCTTTGAACACAATATCCTGATCCAAATTCTGAATCAGCTTGCGGTAACGCTCCTCGTGTTCCTTTTCCACGGTGGCAATCAGGCGCATGGTGTTGGCAATCTCCTTAAAGCCTTCCTGCTCCGCCACGTCGGCGTACTCCTTGTACATTTCTGTCCATTCGAACCGCTCGCCTGCGGCCGCATCAACCAAATTGTCGGCAGTTTTGCCAATATCGCCGCCGTGCAAATATTTAAACCACAGTTTCGCGTGTTCCTTTTCGTTGTTGGCGGTCTCCTCGAAGATGGCCGCAATTTGCTCGTAGCCCTCTTTTCTGGCTTTGGACGCGTAGAAGGTGTACTTGTTCCTCGCCTGCGATTCCCCCGCAAACGCCGCCAGCAGATTTGCTTCGGTCTTGCTTCCTTTTAACTCCATGTCGGTAGCCTCCTTTAATTTCATACATCATCACTATAGGATGTGATCGATTGGTAATATTATACTTCAAATATCGCATTCATAATAGTGTTTTTGTGAAAATATACGTAAAAATAATTTCCCCCAGAAACAATGGATTCAATACAATTCCTTTGAATTCAGTATTCCCGTTAATAAGAGGCAGATTCAGAAACAATCCCGTGTTTTTTCGTTCTTATTTACACATTAAACCGGAACAGCACCACGTCGCCGTCCTGCATCACGTATTCCTTGCCCTCCGAACGGACAAGGCCCTTTTCCTTGGCGGCGGTCATGCTTCCGCAGGCCATCAGGTCGTCGAACGAGATAACCTCCGCACGAATAAAGCCGCGCTCGAAGTCGGAATGGATTTTTCCCGCAGCCTGCGGTGCCTTGGTGCCCTTCTTAATCGTCCACGCACGCACCTCCGGCTGACCGGCGGTCAGGTAGGAAATTAAGCCCAAAAGGCTGTAGCATTCGTTAATCAGGCGGTCCAGACCGGATTCGGTCAGGCCCATGTCGGCAAGGAACAATTCCTTTTCCTCTTTGTCCATTCCGCTGATTTCCGCTTCAATTTCCGCGCAGATTGGCAGCACACCTGCGTGTTCGCTGTCCGCAATTTTCTTTACCATGGCAAAATACGGATTGTTTTCAATGCCACCCTTAAAATCCTCTTCGCTCATGTTCGCGGCGTAAATCACCGGCTTGTTGGTCAGCAGGGAAACTGAGGAAAGCAGTTCAGCCTCCTCCTCCGTGCATTCCACACTGCGGGCAGATTTTCCCTCGTTCAGTGCATCCCGAACGCGTGCGAAAAAGTCGTAGTCGGCCTGATATTTTTTATCCGCCTTAATCATTTTCTGTGTTTTTTCCATCCGGCGCTCCAGTACTTCCAGATCGGATAGAATCAGCTCCGTGTTGATGGTTTCAATGTCGCGCTTCGGGTCAATGCTGCCCTCCACGTGGATAATATCATCGTTGACAAAGCAGCGCACCACATGCACAATGGCATCCACCTCGCGGATATTCGCGAGGAACTTGTTGCCCAACCCCTCGCCTTTGGAAGCGCCGCGCACCAGCCCGGCAATATCCACAAACTCAATGGTGGCCGGCGTATACTTTTCCGGGTGGTACATTTCAGCCAGGCGGTCCAGCCGCTTGTCCGGCACCGCCACCACGCCCACGTTGGGCTCTATTGTGCAGAACGGGTAGTTCGCGGACTGCGCCCCCGCGTTCGTAATTGCGTTGAACAGTGTGCTTTTGCCCACGTTGGGCAATCCTACAATACCAAGCTTCATTCCTGTTTCCCTCATTTACTTCCGCCATATTCCTGCCGGAATGGGCGGATACTATATCATAGATTTATTATAGCTCTTTTCCGGTTCCCGTACAACCATTGCCGGGGAGAAAACTACTGCACGATTTGTGCTGCTTTGTCTGTGCGCATGGTCAGCGAAATGCGCTGTTTCTTTACATCCACGGAAAGGACGCGCACGGTCACGATGTCGCCCACCTTAAGCACCTCGCTTGGATGCTTGATGTAGCGGTCGCAGATCTGCGAAATATGCACCAGGCCGTCTTGATGCACACCAATATCGACAAACGCGCCGAAGTCGATGACATTGCGCACGGTTCCGGTCAGTTCCATGCCCGGCTTCAAGTCCTCCATGCTCATCACGTCGGTGCGCAGCATGGGCTTGGGCAGCTCATCGCGCGGGTCGCGCCCCGGGCGCAGCAGTTCGGTCACAATGTCATGGAGCGTCGGCACGCCGACACCCAGCTGAGCCGCCGCCTGTTCCTCCCCAATGGCGTTTACCTTGTCCCGCAGGTCGGAAAAGCCTTCCCGTTTCATATTTTTAATATCGTAGCCGCACAGCTGAAGCAGCGCCTTCGCCGCGTCATAAGATTCCGGGTGCACGGCGGTGTTGTCCAGAATATTTTTGCTTTCGCTCACGCGCAGGAAGCCCGCACACTGCTCGAATGTCTTGGGACCAAGCTTCGGCACCTTTTTCAGCTCCGCACGGGAGGAAAACGCACCGTTCTCCTCCCGGTAGGCCACAATGTTTTTGGAAATCGTTGGTGTGATGCCGGCTACCTTTTCCAACAGGCTGGGGGAAGCTGTATTCAGGTCAACGCCCACAGTATTCACGCAGTCTTCTACTACGCCTCCCAACGCTTCATCCATGCGCTTTTTCGGCATATCGTGTTGGTACTGTCCCACGCCGATGGCCTTGGGGTCGATTTTCACCAGTTCGGCCAACGGGTCCTGCAAACGGCGTGCGATGGAAACCGCACTGCGCAGGGTGACATCATAATCCGGGAACTCCTGCGCGGCCAGCTTGCTGGCGGAATACACGGAAGCACCCGCCTCGCTGACTACCATGTACGAAACGCCGGTGTTCAGCTCGTGAATCACGTCGGCGGTAAAAATTTCGGTTTCCTTGGACGCCGACCCGTTGCCGATGGCAATCACTTCTACGCCATACTTTTGAATCAAGCGCTTCACGGTTTCCTTGGCCTCTGCGACCTTCGCCTGCGAATGGGTGGGGTAAATCACTCCCGTGTCCAGCACACGGCCGGTCGGGTCCACGACCGCAACCTTGCATCCTGTGCGGTAGCCCGGGTCCAGACCCATGGTCACGCGGCCCTTCACCGGCGGCTGCATGAGCAGCTGGCGCAGGTTGACAGAAAATACCTTAATGGCGGCTTCGTCCGCCTGTTCGGTCAGAGTATTGCGGATTTCCCGCTCAATGGAGGGGAAAATCAGCCGGTCATAGGCGTCCTCCGCGGCCTGCCGCACCGCTTCGGCGCAAGGGGAATCCCCTTTCACACAGGTGGAAAGCAGGATATTCAGTCCCTTTGTGCGGTCCAGCTCCAGGCTGACCTTCAGAAACTCCTCACGTTCCCCGCGGTCAATCGCCAAAATCCGGTGCCCCGGCAGTTTGGCAGCGGGCTGACGGAAGTCGTAATACTGCGCATACACCGAATCCTCATCCGGCTTCGCCGCTTTGGAAACCAGTTCTCCCTGTGCCATGGCCACTACGCGCAGGCGTTTGCGGATACCCGCGTCGTCGGAAATCATCTCCGCAATAATGTCCAATGCGCCCGCGAGCGCGTCCTCCGGCGTTTCTACGCCGAGTTCCGGATTTACATATTGTTCTGCCAGGTCAATCGGATACGGGGAGTCCGGCTCCTGCGCGAAAATCGCCTGCGCAAGCGGGTCAAGCCCCTTTTCCTTCGCCACGGAAGCACGCGTCTTGCGCTTGGGGCGGAACGGGCGGTAAATGTCGTCGATTTCCGAAAGGGTTGCAGCGGCATTCAGGGCAGCGGAAAGTTCTTCCGTCATACTGCCGGCGGCAGTAATCAGCTCCGCCACTTCTGTGCGGCGCTTTTCCAGCGAGCGCAGGTATTCCAGCCGCTCCGCAATTTCACGCAGCGTCTGGTCATCCAGCGACCCGTGGGCTTCCTTGCGGTAACGGGCAATAAACGGAATCGTGTTGCCCTCGTCGATCAGTTCAATGACCTTTTGCACCTGCCATTCCTGCAGGGAAAACTGAGTGGAGAGTTCTTTTACAAAATCCATTTTATTTTCAATCCTAACATTAATTTAATTCAGCAAGCAAGAAACAACGAACCGAGCAAAATCGAAAGCCTTTTCCTTGCTTTTGTTCCGTGAAAAATTCCTATTTTGCATGTTTCATGCGGATGGTTCGTGATTCATTCATTGGTTCCATGGTTCACCGCGTAAACAGTTTTACCACCGCGGAGCCCGCCCAGCACAGGCCGTAAATCACCGGCTGATGTACAATATAAATCAGCAGAGCGTGGCGGCCGAGCCAAGAAAAGAACGGCACGCGCGAGGGATACAGAAACGCGGGGAATTTGCCCTGCACGGCCAGCTTTCCTAAAATGGTGCCCGCGGCGAACACAAACATCCATGGGAAAAGCGGAAAATAGTCCGAACTGTGGAATTCCAGATTAAAAATTCCCAGCGGCGCAAGCCAGTTTGTCCGGTACAGGGAATCCGGCAGAAAAACACCCATCTGTGGGGAAATGCCAAGATACCCGAAGGAAATGTGCATGGTGCACGCATACAGCAGCGCACAAACGGCAACAGCCGCCCACGAAAACTGGAGTCGGTCGGCGAACGGTTTCAGCAGGCCGTAGCCAATCATGCAGACGGAAAGAAAATGTAGAATTCCAAACACAATCAGCTCCTCCGGCACCACCAACGCGGTGACTGCCGTCACGCCCAGGGCAACCGCCAGCAGCTTCAACCCGCGTTTCAGGTTGGAGCGCGACAGGTCGGACGAAATGCCGGAAATCAAAATGAAAAGCCCCGCAAACCACGGTTCCGCGGGCATAAAAAAGCGCAGCAGCACCATGCCGACCTGAAGATTGTACAGGTAGGCGAGCGTATAGAAGCCGTGGTAAAACACCATGCAGAACACCGCAAACCCACGGAGCTCGTCCATGGCATAAATCCGGCGGCGTGCCGGGGCTTCCCGTGAATCAGGCATAATCGCATCCTCCATACGTGATGTATATCGGCCGCCGATCGTTTGAATTCAGCCGACGGCACAAAACGCGCACGGCACGCCCAAATTCTTGGCTGCCTTGGCGTTTGGAACAAACTATTTTTAACCGGGTTGGTTTTATGGTATAATAGTCAAATCAACTGCGGTTGATTTGACTTTTGGAAATTGCTGGGCGGCGCGCAGCGCCTTCCCGCCTTCGGCGGCCGCAATTTCTTTGGATCACGTCAAGCTCGGTGTAATAGTCAAACCCGCTGTCGCTGGTTTGGCTTTCGGAATTTGCTGGGCGGCGCGCAGCGCCTTCCCGCCTTCGGCGGCCGCAATTTCTTTGGATCACGTCAAGCTCGGTGTAATAGTCAAACCCGCTGCCGCTGGTTTGACTTTCGGAAATTGCTGGGCGGCGCGCAGCGCCTTCCCGCCTTCGGCGGCCGCAATTTCTTTGGGCTTTCGTGGAGCACACCGCACCGTTTATTAATTTTAACCGCTTTTACCATTTCAACAGTTAGAACAGCAAGAATTATTATATCATGTGTAAGGAGGAAATGACAATGAAAGAAATAAAATCCGCAAAGCTGACCCGCGAATACACCGTTACAGAAGACATGTTAGCGGTAAACGTGGGCAGCGGCAGCCTGCGCGTGCTTGCCACCCCGACCGTCGCGGCCTTGTTTGAAGGAGCTGCCGCGGCGCTTGCGCAGGAAGGGTTAGAAGATATTTACACCACGGTTGGTTCCAAAATCACAGTGGAACATCTGAACCCCACGCCGCTCGGGGCAACGGTGACGGTGACCGCCGAACTGACGGAAAACGAGGGACGTTTTTTCCGCTTTGCACTGGAGGCATATGATGAAGCCGGGCTGATTGCAAAGGGCACGCACGAACGCGTCAGCGTGAAAAAGGAAAGCTTCCTGAACAAGGCCGAATCCAGAAAAGCAAACCAGGTGGAATCCAAATGAGCTATTCGCTGATTTTATTTGATTTGGACGGAACCTTAACAAATTCTGAGCCGGGCATTACCGGCTGCGCCGCGCTGGCACTGAAAAAAATGGGATTTCCCGTACCGCCGCAGGAAACCCTGCGTAAATTCATTGGCCCGCCGCTGTGGTCCAGTTTCGTCAATTACTGCGGCCTGACGGAAGAACAAGCCGAACAGGCGGTACTCCTTTACCGGGAAACGTACAATGTAACCGGGGCATTTCAGAACGCGCCCTACCCCGGGATTCCAGAGCTGCTGGAAGAACTGAAGCAAAAGAAAATCTCCCTGGCAGTCGCCACATCCAAGCCGGAAAACATTGCCCTTCCCGTGCTGGATTATTTTCATTTGACCCCTTACTTTGACTTTATTTCCGCCCCGGATGAAAACGAGCACAGCAGCAACAAAGATGAGCTGATCCGGTCTGCGCTGAATGCCCGCCACGTTCCCGCTGAACAGGCCGTAATGGTGGGCGACACTCGCTTTGACGCCGCCGGTGCGCGCGAAGCCGGCACCCAGTTCATCGGCGTTCTGTACGGTTTTGGCACGCAGGAAGAAATGGAGCACGAGGGTGCGTCCGTTTTTGCAAAGGATATTCCCACTTTGAAAGCACTTCTGCTTCAGTAGCAGCGGGGCAGCAGTACAAAGCAGCGAAACTCCCGGTTTGAACTGCTTTCCGCTTTCAAACAACCGAACCCGGCTGTTCCTCCCAGTAGGGAATTGACAAACCGAATTCCCTATTGTATGATAGGAACGAACTGAATAATACGAGTTCCGTAAGAGGCAGAACGAGAGGTATTGTTGAAAGACGGCATTGGTTCCGTTTGTTCTTAATTTCATTCGACGCTTCCCATCGGAACAAGTATAAAGGGGTGCTGAGTATACTCGGCTGAGATGAAGCGGATGGACGCTTCGAACCCTCGACCTGATCTGGATAATGCCAGCGTAGGAAAGAAACGGTATTTTTGACGCTCTGTGCATTCACAGAGCGTTTTTTGCATTTATGCAGCAATGCTTTTACACTCCATCCAAACGCTTCCATTCCTTCGGTTTGACCGTCGGAACCAATCGCCGGCGGGGAAACCGAACGAAGGGCTGGATTCTTGAATAGGTTTCAGGGATTATTCGGTTCAAATCATGTTTTGGAGGAACACACATGAAAAAGAACACGACTTTGACCCTTGTGGAATGCGCGCTGATGATCGCCATGTCCACCGTATTAAGCATGATTAAGCTCTTCGAACTGCCGCAGGGCGGCTCCATTACCTGTGCCAGCATGGTGCCGTTGGTGCTGGTTTCGTACCGGCACGGCCTGAAATGGGGCATTGCCACTGCGTTCACGCACAGTCTGCTGCAAATGGTGCTTCGGTTCGACGCACCCCCGGCCAACACCATCGCGGCGTTTATCGCCGTCGTTCTTCTGGACTACGTGCTGGCGTTTACGGTCCTCGGCACGGCGTCGTTCTTCGGCAAACCGTTCAAAGCCCGCACCGTCAGTGTGGCGGTGGGCTCTGTGGTCGTCTGCGCGCTGCGCTTTGTGTGCAGCTTCCTTTCCGGTATTCTCATTTGGGCCAGCTACGCGCCGGAAGGAACGCCGGTTTGGCTCTACTCCCTTACTTACAACGGCAGCTATATGCTGGTAGAAACCATCATTACCGCTGTGGTGTCCGTCATCCTGGTTCAGGTGCTGGACCGCATGGAACACAGAAGCCCCAAAAAAGCATAAACAGAGAACCCTTCCCGGCGCCGGCTGCCCTTGAGCAGCCGGCGCTGTTTCTTTTTTCGCGGAAAAACCGGCGGCGAAAACCGAGTGACAAAGGCATTCTTTTCTCATAATCCGGCAAGGATGCAGAATACAATGCAGAAGAACCCGCTTTTCCATTCCATCCGGGATGCATTCTGATGCACACCCGGGAATCAAGGTGATGACCCTGAATAAAGGATTTCAGAGATTGATCCGAAAACACACCTTCCCCGTACGGGCAACCTTTCCGCGTGCAAAGAACCAGCCGCCTCCCCTGCGCGACCGTATTTTGGGCACGGCTATTCTGGCGGCGGGCCTGGCTTTGTTCCTGTGGCTGACCGTTCTGCTCTGCCGACCGATTTTAATGCTGATTACAAATTCTGAAGAACTGGCCCGGTTTATCCGCAGCCAGGGCGCTTTGGGAAAAATTTCGTTTCTGGGCATGGAAATTCTGCAGGGGTTTCTCCCCATCCCGCTGGAACTGACCGCCGCGGCGGGCGGCTACGCGTTCGGGCGGGCACAGGGCTTTTTTCTGACGATCTGCTCCGTCCTGATATCAACCACGGTGATTTTTTATTTTACCAAAATCTGCGGCAGAAAGCTTTTAAATCTGTTCTTTTCCTCCGCCCAACAGGAAAAGGTGCTGTTTTTTCTCGGCGAAAAGAAACGCGATGCGCTGTTGTGGCTGCTGTTCCTGATTCCTGGCACACCGAAACGCCTGTTTTTATTTTCTGCTGGCCTGCTGCCCCAAAACTTCAGCCGTTTTCTGCTGATTACTACACTGGCCCGCGTTCCCTCCCTCTGGGCATCCTCGGTCGGGGGCCATGCGCTGGAAAGCGGCAATTACGGTCAGGCCGCCGCACTCTTTCTGCTTTTGGGCGGAGCCAGCGCGGGCGGTCTGCTGCTCTATAAGGCGCTCACAAAGTAACTGTGGCGCACCGTACTTCGGCCCAGAATTGCAGCCAAATGGCTTTCTCTCCGGCCATTTCCAAAACAATTTCCTGCGCTTCTTAATTTTATCACTTTAAAGGTGAAAAATCGTTGACGGGCAATGTGAAAAATCTTATAATAAATAATAATTAGTAATATTAAGCAATTCTGGATTTCGTCGTTCAGACGGTAATACATCGCCATAACACCGAACACAGCGGCGTATTCTTTAAAAAAGAAGTCCGAAATCAACGGCGATTTCGGATTGGATCGTGTCATGTTGGAACGGAGGTGCCGAATTGATCAGCGGTGCGGAAATCATGGTAAAATGTTTGGAAAACGAGGGCGTGGATCTCGTTTTCGGCTATCCGGGCGCGGCAATTTGCCCATTTTATGATTATCTAAGCCGCTCGTCCATTCGGCATATTCTGGTGCGCGAGGAACAAAATGCGGCGCACGCCGCCAGCGGATACGCCCGCGCCAGCGGAAAACCCGGCGTCTGCATTGCCACCAGCGGCCCCGGTGCCACCAACCTGATTACCGGCATCGCCACGGCGTACATGGACTCCATCCCCCTGATTGCCATTACCGGGCAGGTCAGCTCCGAATTGCTGGGCCGCGACGTGTTCCAGGAGGCGGACATTACCGGCGCCTGTGAACCGTTCACCAAGCATTCGTATTTGGTGAAAAACACTGCCGACCTTCCACGCATTTTCAAGGAAGCATTCCATATTGCCTCTACCGGTCGCCCTGGCCCGGTCTTGATTGACGTTCCGGTGGACATGCAGACCGCCGAGATTCAAGAATTTGTCTATCCGCAGAAAGCAAATATCATCGGATACAAGCCCCGCACACAAGGGCATGCCATGCAAATCAAAAAGGCGCTTATCGCCATCACCGAGGCGCAGCGCCCCATCATCTGCTGCGGTGGCGGTGTGGTGCTGGCCGGCGCGCGTAATGAACTGATTGCGTTTGCACAGAACAGCGGCATTCCCGTGGTTTCCACCATGATGGGCATCGGCGTGATTCCAATGGACAGCCGCCTTTACCTGGGCATGATCGGCATGCACGGGCATGCCAACGCAAACCGCGCCATGAAAGAGGCGGACCTTGTCATCCTCTGCGGCGCGCGCGTGGGCGACCGCGCAGTCAGCGCACCGCAGCAAATGGCCAAAAAGGCGACCATCATCCACATCGACATTGACCCCGCCGAAATCGGCAAGAACATGACTGCACACATCCCGATTGTTGGCGACATCCGGCTGGTACTCCGCGAACTCGCAGAAAAGGTTACCAACATTGTGCCGGAGGAGTGGATTACCAGCGTGCTCCGTTATAAAGAGGAGTACACTCCTGCCGGAATACCGGAAAACGGAACCGGTTTCGTGGAGCCGCGCTCGTTTATCCGGGCGCTCTCCCAAAAAATGGAGGACAATGCCATTCTGGTTTCCGATGTGGGACAAAACCAGATTTGGGCGGCGCGCAACTTTAACGTAAAGGAAGGGCGCTTCCTCACTTCCGGCGGGCTGGGTACCATGGGGTACGCGCTCCCCGCTGCGCTGGGCGCAAAGCTGGCAAAACCGAAGCGCCAGGTACTGTGTATCTGCGGCGATGGTTCGTTCCAAATGGCCATGTGCGAACTGGGCACCCTGTGCCAGAACCGGATTCCCGTTAAAATCATCGTAATGCAGAACGACCGCTTGGGTATGGTGTGGGAAATCCAGACCAAAAAGTACAAAGGCCATCATATTGCCACCCAGCTTTCGGGCAGCCCCGACTTCGTCCGTCTTGCACAGGCTTACGGCATTGAGGCGGCCTATGCGGATTGTAACGACGAAGCGGAGCGGCTGGCGGCAAAAATGCTTGCTTCAGAGCATGCCTTTATTCTGGTTTGCCGCGTCAATCCCGATGCGCCGACCATATAATCGACAGATTTATAAATCCCATTTCCCGCATGTTTTATCCTGATCCGTCCCGCAGAGAAAGGAGGGGCCTTCCCCATGAAACACACGCTTTCCGTACTGGTGGAAAACCAGCCCGGCGTTCTTTCCAAAGTATCCGGCCTGTTCGCCCGCAGGGGCTTTAACATCGACAGTCTGGCCGTCGGCATTGCCGAAGACCCCACCATTTCGCGCATTACCATTGTGGTGGACGGTGACGATTATATTGTGGAACAGGTGGAAAAACAGCTGAACAAGCTGATTCCCGTCATTAAGGTAAAAGTGTTGGAGCCCAACCGGTTCATCAGCTGCGAGCTGTCGCTCATTAAGGTGGGCTGCAACACCAAGCAGCGTGCAGAGCTGATGAAAATTGCCGAGCTGATGCACGCGCATATTGTGGACGTTTCCACAACATCCCTGACCTTCCAGTTTACCGACAACGACGAGCGCACGCAAACGCTCATCAGCCTTCTGAAACCGTACGGCATTAAGGAAATTGTCCGCGCGGGCACCCTTGCCATTGAAAAGGGTCCCTCTACCGCGCGCAAGCAGACAAGCGAATCCATGTAACCAACCCCTTGAACCGATTTTCGGCTCAAGCGTTAGTTTATATTATTTGCCATCAGGCAAGGAGGAAAAGAAAATGCCAAAAATCTATTATCAGGCGGATTGCGATATCAATCTGCTCAAAGGTAAAACCGTTGCCATTATCGGTTACGGCAGTCAGGGACACGCGCATGCATTGAATCTGCATGACAGCGGTGTCAACGTTGTAGTCGGCCTGTATGAAGGCAGCCCGAGCAAGGCGAAAGCAGAAGCAGCCGGTCTGAAAGTTATGACCGTCCCGGAAGCAACGAAAGCAGCCGACATTATTATGATTCTGATTCCCGACGAGCGCCAGGCGGATATGTACAAGACCGACATTGCCCCTTACCTGACGGAAGGCAAAGCGCTCGCCTTCGCGCACGGCTTCAACATTCACTACGGCCAAATTAAACCGCCGAAGAACATCGACGTGTTCATGATTGCTCCGAAGGGCCCGGGCCATACCGTGCGCAGCGAATACACCGCCGGCAAGGGTGTTCCCTGCCTGGTTGCTGTGGAGCAGGACTACACCGGCCACGCGCTTGACCTCGCCCTCGCCTATGGCGCAGGACTTGGTGCAGCCAGAGCCGCTATTATGGAAACCACCTTTAAGATTGAAACCGAAACCGACTTGTTCGGTGAACAGGCTGTTCTTTGCGGCGGTGTAACCGCCCTGATGCAGGCCGGCTTTGAAACTCTGGTGGAAGCGGGCTACGCACCGGAAAATGCTTATTTTGAATGCATCCATGAAATGAAGCTGATTGTCGACCTGATTTACCGCGGCGGCTTCTCGCTGATGCGTTACTCCATTTCCGACACGGCGGAATTCGGTGATTACGAAACCGGCAAACGCCTGATTACCGACGAAACCAAGAAGGAAATGAAGAAAATTCTCAGCGAAATTCAGGATGGCACCTTTGCCAGCAAATGGATCGCCGAAAACAAAAACGGCCGCGCGCACTTCAACGCATGCCGCCGGATTGCCGCCAGCCATCAGCTGGAGGAAGTCGGCAAAGAGCTGCGCAAAATGTATGCGTGGAACAACGACCCCATTGATTAATTTTACATTTTAGCAAAATATCACTCATAAGATATGGCACGAACAGCATATTCTTAATACTGTCCGCCGCCGGGGCTGTGGAAAAATCCGTCGCACCGGCGGCAAAATCTTGATTATATATTGATAGGAGGACAGAACTTATGTGGGACAGAGGAATCCTAAAATCCAACGCAAAACTTGCCTTGAGGGGGCGCTACTGGACTGCCTTCGCCGTATGCCTGGTCGCATTGCTCATCAGTGAAGCTCTGAATATTTTTACCATGCCGATTCAGATCCAATACCAGTTTCTTGCGTTCAACCCCCTTGCAAACCAAGCTGATATTATGGCTCAAAGCGGCGTCACGAACCTGATTTCAGTCGGTAATCTGCTGCTTGGTATTTTCGTAGGGTTGCCCCTTGAAATTGGGCTGGCCCGTTTCTTCGTGCAAAACCGCTTTGGCAGAACCGACTTTGGCACTCTGTTCAGCGGCTTCCGCCAAAATTACGGGAACGGCGTAGGCGCGCTGTTTGTAACCAACCTTTTCATTTGCCTGTGGTCGCTTTTACTCATCATCCCCGGAATTGTAAAAGCCCTGCAGTACAGCATGGTTTCGTACATACTCTCCGACAATCCGTCCATTCCCGGTTCACGCGCACGTGAAATCAGCCGGATGATGACAAACGGAGAAAAGGGTGCGATCTTCGTCTTGATACTTTCGTTCCTCGGTTGGTTCCTGCTGGGTGCAATCTGCTTTGGCGTTGGCATTCTCTTTGTAATCCCCTACTACAATGCCACCATGTCGGAGCTTTACGTGTTCCTGCGCGACCGCGCCATCCAAACCGGCCAGCTGAACCCGGCAGAGCTTGGTCTGGTTGTGCCCGCGCCCTATTCGCAGGACCAGCAGCCCCAGTCCTAAGCTGTTTCAAGGCGCTCCGTTCCACAGAGGAACGGGCTGCGGCAGCCCGAAGGAATTAGCACACGGGAATCCGTCCTGCTCTGGAACAGAGCTTTCCAAATGTCAATAAAAAAGGCTGTTTTCGGAAGAGCACCGGAAGCAGCCTTTTTCTATTCTCTTTTTCTCAGTGATTCCTTCGCATCGGCATTGGCAGCCCCGGCTGGGTGCTATTCCCGATGCAGATGTTACGCTACGTACCTATTTCGCTGGAACTTTTCAGCTGGCCTTCGCAGTACAGGCTGAACCCATCTTTTCCCATGCGTTTTGCACGGTAAAGGGCACTGTCCGCGTGCTGATAAAGCTCTGCGAAGGTGGTCCCGTCATTGGGAAAAACCGCCGCGCCTACACTGGCGGAAACCCGGTACTGCTCGTTTTCCCCGGTGGAAACACTGCGGAAAATATTGCAAATCTCGCTGAGTTTATTTTTCAGGACCTGTTCGTCCCTTAAGTTTTTCACCAGAATAATAAATTCATCGCCGCCGGCTCGGCCCACAATATCCGTGGCGCGGAACAGGTCCTTCAGCCGTGCGGAAATCTGCTTCAGCACGCTGTCGCCATAAATATGACCCAGCGTATCGTTAATGCCCTTGAAATTGTCGATATCAATAATAATAAACCCATGATTTTCCTCCGGCGGAGCGGTACTTAAAAAGTCCTCAATCATTTTTTCCGCCGTAACCTTGTTGTAGGTCTGCGTCAGCAGGTCCATTCTAGATTTGCTTTCCAGCGTCTGGATGATTTTTTTCTGGTGGTCAGTGTCGGTAATCAGCCCAATAGCGCGGAACGGCCGCTTGTTTTCATCAAATATCACTTTAATGCTGATGGTACACCAAATGTACTTGCTGTCAATCGTCTTCATGCGCACATCCACCGGCTTCGGCGGCCTTCCCTCGCGCGCCTCCCAGAAGAACTGCTTAATGATTTTTCGGTCATCCGGGTGGACGATGGAAAAACCGGGCAGCTCCGAACCGGGATTTCTCACCATCTGATTGAACCCGAACTTATTGGTCCAGTGAACCGTATGAAAAATCTGGTTCTCCTGCATATCCCACTCAAAAATAACCTGATTGGTTTCTTCCATAATCAACGCGTAGCGCGCCTCGTTTACCTTGAGCTCTTCCGTATCCGCCCGGATTTTTTCCGCCAGTTTATTGAACGACGCGGAAATATCGGCGAACTCTCCTTTATAATTTGTAGAAAGCCGTACGGTATAATCCCGCTGCATCAGCCGCAGAAACGCTTCCGACATATCGTGCAGCGGGTTCAGGAACCGCTTTGCGGAGCGGCGAATCACAACCATCAGCACAATCAGGACCAGAAGCAGAACGGTAAAAAAGAAGAACATAACCTGGTAAATCGGCTGTTTCAGCTCCCAGTCCGGCACCACGCTGAAAATAACCCAGTCCGTACCGGGAACCGCTGTGTAGTATCCCAGCTTTTCCCCGCCGTTTTCCTGAAAATTCAGAAATCCGTTCGGCTTATGTACCAAATCAATTCGCTGCCATACGTCCTGGTAAAACCCCGATTCAAATGCGGGGTCCTTCAGGCTGGTAAGGGCTAATCCCCGGTCATCCAACGCCTTTTCCCCGGCAATCATTCCGGAACCGTCCACCACCATGGTCCAGCCGGTCTTCATAAAAGTACGGTGACTGGACAGGTCAAAGTACACCATGTCCACCGCGCTTTGAATATACCCCACAAATACGCCGTCCTTATAAATAGGAACCGCGATGATAAAATATTTGATTCCGTCCAGGAAACCGGGGGTCCTCAACGTATTCGAAACACTGAACCCGTTCTTTTCTATCCTGCTCTCATTGCCAGCAAGGGAAGAACGGGTTCCTACCAGTTCCGTATCGTCCGATGCGATGATGCTTCCCTGTGCATTGACCAGTGAAGTATTTCTGACATAGGTGTCACACGTTCCGTCCCCCTGCTGGGGACGTTTTGTGGTTACCAAGGCAAGCAGCTCGTTCACCTCGCGGCTTGACTTCGTTTGCTCTTTGGTATTGACGGCATGGATGTTCTGAGCTAAAAAAGTCTGCACTGCCGGCATTTCCGCAACCGATGAAAGTGCGGCCCGGTTATAGGTGAAAAACTGGTTAATCGTGTCGGCTGTAAGCCGTGCGTTATCTTCCACGCTTTCCTGCATATCCTGCCAAACGCTCTTCCCAAAACAGACTACGCTGAACAACATAATGAAAATCACCGGAATTATGGATATGGCAAACAGCAATATAGATAGATAATTGCGTATCTTCACCCACACTCTCTCCTATCCATAATTTTTTATGATTGTAAATATCTGTAAATTAATTTCTATTATATCATTTTTAAGTAAAATTTCAATTCAAAATTATATTTTTGAATATTCTTCACGAAAATTATTTTAGCAGCCATTTCTGTTACCAAAACACACGTTTTTCCTTTTTGCAGAGGAAAGCATTTTCAAAAAAATAATGCGAATTTTTAATAAAAACCCTTTTTGCTCTTGTATAATCAGATTATGAGCTTCAAATGATTCATATATATATGCAATATTTCCACAAACATATTATGGACTGGAGGAAACCGGATGATTGACGAGCGTTACCTAAAGCTCCTCTCCAAGGAATACCCGAACGCCCGAGCTGCGGCGTCTGAAATCATCAACCTAAAAGCGATTCTAAGGCTGCCCAAGGGAACGGAGTATTTTTTCAGCGACCTTCACGGTGAACACGAGGCATTCCTTTATCAAATGAAAAGCGCGTGCGGCATCGTACGGAAAAAGATCGACGAATTGTTTGAACAGTCCATCTCCGAAGCAGAACGCGGGGCGCTGGCCACGCTGATTTACTACCCCGAACGCGAGCTGAGCCGCGCACGGCAGCGTGGAATTGCAACCGATGACTGGTACCGGATTATGATTTACCGCCTGACAGAGGTTTTTCGTGAGGCGGCCTCGAAATACACCCGTTCCAAGGTGCGCAAAAAGCTGCCGCCGCACTTCGCTTATATTATGGATGAGCTTCTCCATGCAAACGGGGGCAGCAACAAACCCCATTATCACTGCGAAATTATCCGCACCATTGTGGAAACGAAGATGAGTGAGGATTTTATTATCGCCCTGTGCAACACCATTCAGCAACTGCTGGTAGATAAGCTACACATTATCGGCGATATTTTCGACCGCGGCCCCCGCGCCGATGCGATTATGGACGCACTGATTCAGCGCCACGATGTGGACATCCAGTGGGGCAACCACGACATCTCCTGGATGGGTGCGGCCGCCGGGAACTGGGCGTGCATCGCCAATGTAATCCGTCTGGGCATCCGCTACAACAACTTCGATCTTCTGGAGGACGGCTACGGCATCAATCTGCGCGCGCTGTCCATTTTTGCAGCGCAGACCTACCGGGACGATCCCTGCGAAGCATTTGTTCCCCATATTCTGGACCAAAACCAGTACGACCCGGTAGACATTCCGCTGGCTTCGAAAATGCACAAGGCGATGGCGATTATTCAGTTCAAGCTGGAGGGGCAGCTGATTAAAAAGCATCCCGAGTACGGAATGAACGACCGCATTCTTCTGGAACAGGTGAATTTTGAAAAAGGCACGGTCTGCCTCGGCGGGAAAGTTTATCCCTTGCGGGACACCCGGTTCCCGACCGTCGACCCGAAGGACCCCCTGCGTCTGTCGCATGAGGAAATGGAGCTGATGAAGACCATTGCGGCCTCGTTCCAGCACAGCGAGCGGTTACAAAAGCACATTCGGTTTCTTTATTCCCACGGCAGCATGTATTTGTGCGTTAATTCCAATCTGCTTTACCATGGATGCATTCCGCTGACGCCGGACGGCAAATTCGACACGGTACAGTTCAGTGGAGAAGCCCATTCCGGCCGCAAATATCTGGAATATCTAGATGGTGTGGCCCGCAGCGCCTACTTTGCGCCGCAGGGCAGCAAGGAACGTGAAACCGCCTGCGATTTTATGTGGTACCTCTGGTGCGGTGCAAAGTCCCCGCTGTTCGGCAAAGCGAAAATGACCACATTTGAGCGCTATTTTATTGCGGATAAAACAACCCACACAGAGGAGTTCAATCCCTATTATACTTATATTGAACACCGCGAAACCTGCGAAATGGTTCTGCGCGAGTTCGGGCTTGACCCCGCGGTTTGCCATATTATCAACGGGCACGTGCCGGTAAAACAAGGGGAAAATCCCATCAAGGGCGGCGGCCTGCTATACATGATCGACGGCGGTATCTCCAAGTCATACCAGAAGCAGACCGGAATCGGTGGCTATACATTCATCGCAAATTCGCGTTATCTAGCTTTGGCACAGCACATGCCGCTGAAAGCGGGCGGCACCGCCTGTGAAAATTCGCCGAAGGTCATGGTGGTAGAGGCCATTAAGGAGCGCGTAACGGTAAAGGATACCGACACGGGCGCGGAACTGTCGCGCCAGATTGAGGAGCTTTCCGCCCTGCTGGAAGCATACCGCAGCGGCGCCATTAAAGAAAAGTAAGGAGGCGGGTACCGGTGACGGCCGACGAAATGATTTCCTATTGCCTTACCAAAAGGGAAGCCTATGTGGATTATCCTTTTGGCGAAGTGCCCATCTGTGTGCGGGTGCGCGGGAAAATTTTCGCCCAGCTTTACCCCGACCCGCACGACTTTAAGGTAACGCTGAAATGTGACCCGATGTTCGCGGATTTTTACCGCCAACAGTACCCGGGAACTGTGGTGCGGGGGTATTTCTGCCCACCTGTTCAGCAGCCGTACTGGAATACGGTCATCCTCAACGGCGTCGTGCCGGACGAGGAGCTGCGCACCATGATCGACTACGCCTACGACGCCGCCATTTCCCGCCTGCCGAAACGGGTTCAGCGTGAGTTGAAAGGAAACTGATAACAGGGAACCTGCGAGTGAAGCATTTCATTAACGATTCCCTGTTTCTATGTTTCATTATGAAATTAACTTCACTCCACCTAAGTCATCATTATCCTCTGGTACAGTTAATTTCTTTTGGAAAAATACTTGATTTATTTATAAAATTAATTATAATAATAGTAACGTGCAAAGGGGCACGGAGGAAAGTTTTCCTCCGTGCCCTTTTTGTAACAGAACGAGGTGATTGAAATGGATAAAATCGACGCTATACTACTTTCTGAACTGCAAAAAAACGCCCGCATTCCAATCAAGCTTTTGACCGAAAAGGTCTTTTTATCCTCACCCGCTATTTCTGCGCGGATTGAAAAGCTGGAAAATCAGGGAATCATCAGCGGATACCACGCCGCCGTGGACCCGATCAAACTCGGGTATCATATCTCGGCCTTTATTAACCTAGAAATGACGCCAAGCCAAAAACCGGAGTTTTATCCGTTCATCGCAGCCTGCCCGAATGTGATTGAATGCAACTGCGTTACGGGGAGCTATTCCATGCTGATTAAAGTGGTGTCTCACAGCACTATGGAGCTTGACACCTTCATCGGTCAGCTTCAGAAATTCGGCAGCACCTCCACGCAGATTGTTTTCTCCACCCCGGTTCAACCACGCGGTATCGACGTAATGCAGAGTTTGGAGCGATAAATGGAACTTTTACAAATAGTACAGCCGCTGCTCGGCTGGTATGAAACACACGCGCGCATTCTGCCCTGGCGCGACGAACCTACACCGTACCGGGTCTGGGTTTCGGAAATCATGCTGCAGCAAACCCGGGTAGAAGCCGTTATCCCTTATTTTGAACGATTTCTGGCGGAGCTGCCCACTTTGCAGGATTTGGCCGAAGCAGAGGAAGCCCGGCTGATGAAGCTGTGGGAAGGGCTTGGGTATTACAGCCGTGTGCGCAACCTGCAAAAGGCGGCGCGGCTTGTGATAAGCGAATACGGCGGCAGGCTGCCGGATGAACCGGAGAAACTGGCTAAGCTGCCCGGAATCGGCTCTTACACCGCGGGCGCGATTGCTTCCATCGCTTACGGAAAACCCGCGCCCGCCGTGGACGGCAACGTGCTGCGGGTGCTCGCCCGCGTTACGGCAAACCGCGCAGATATTAGCGAAACTGCCACCAAACGGGCGATGGAGCAGGACTTAAAACAGATTTACCCGCAGGGCCGCGCAGGGGACTTTACCCAGGCGCTGATGGAACTGGGGGCGTTAGTCTGTCTTCCCAACGGCGCACCAAAATGTGGGGAATGCCCGCTTGCCGCCCTATGCTTGGCAAAGGAACAGAACCGCACGGAGGAGCTCCCCGTTAAAGCAGCAAAAAAAGCGCGGAAAATCGAGCAGCGCACCGTGTTCCTGATTCTGAACGGGAACCACGTGCTGATTCAGAAACGTCCGGAGCGGGGGCTATTGGCCGGGCTGTGGGAATTCCCATCTGCAGACGGCAGCCTGACCAAACCGCAGGCGCTGGAATGGCTAAACACCCGGGGCTTTCACCCAGAGCGCCTGAAACGCCTGCCCAAGGCAAAGCACGTGTTCAGCCATGTGGAATGGCATATGGCCGGGTGGCTTGCCACTGTTCCCGAACGTCCGGCGTTAAACGGGCTGCTGCCCGCTCAGCCGGACGAACTGCTGCAAACCTACACGATCCCGGCCGCGTTCAAGGCCTTTCTGAAAGAATATTTGGATTTTATCAAGTCCTCTTAAAATCGGAGGCAGTTTCCCTCAATCGGGCAGACTGCCTCCGGTTTTTTGTACAAAAAGAAAGGAGCGTACCCCATTGTACACCCCAGCAGGAATGAGGGCGGCCAGCCGCCCCTTCACCTTACCAATATTTTGGACAAAATGCCGCCGAATCATTCCATAGAAGCATGTCGATGCAAAAAAAAGCCGCCCAACGGCGACTTTTTAGAGGAGAAAATATGAAAAAGAGTTGTATGAAAAACCTCTCGCGAGGCACTTGTAATTAGTCTGCCCGCCCACCGGTTCGGTATTCCGTCCAGGCCCGGCAGGGAAACGGCAGCAGATATATTTTGTAAGATCAATTTCTTGATTCGATGGTTATAGTATACCGGTCAATTATGAATGACTCGTGAAGATTAGCTAAAGATTATGTTAATGAATCCCCTTGTTTTTCCTCTTCCAACTTCAGGTGCATCATCGTGGGTGCTTCATCCCATTTGACACGGTACCCTGCACCGTGAGAACAGAAAACGGAATCCGGGGTATTTGCAATGTCCCGTTCCGGGTCGTACGCCTTGTATTGGATGACCTCCTGTGCATTATGGCACGGTTCATAACCGTCAAACGTCAAGGACAGTTTTCCCTTTCCCTTGCTGAATGCCGTCAGTTCCTTCGCGTAATCCATCATCTCCGAAACGGGCGCACGCCCGCGGATTATCGCCCGGTCCCCTTCGGTCTGGGGCGTTTCATAGGTGCCGTTTCTCCGCAGGATATCGGAAAACACTCGTCCCGTCAGGGACAGCTCCACTTCGATTTCAAACGCGTAGTACGGCTCCAGCAGAACGGATTGCGCATGCATCAGCCCCTGCCGTATGGCGCGGTAGGTCGCTTGCCGGAAGTCGCCGCCCTCCGTATGCTTTAGATGGGCACGCCCTGCCAGCAGCGTCACCTTCACATCCGTCAGCGGCGCTCCGGTCAGAACGCCGCGGTGCTCCTTTTCCAGCACATGGGTGCGAATCAGATTCTGCCAGCCCGCGGCAAGCACATCCGTGGAACACTCGCTAGCAAACACAATTCCGCTTCCGCGCGGCCCCGGGGAAAGCCGGAGGTGCACCTCTGCGTAATGGCGCAGCGGCTCAAAGTGGCCGCAGCCGACAACCGGTGCGCCCAGCGTTTCGCGGTACAGGATTTCACACGGTCCGAACCCAATTTCCAGCCCAAAGCGTTCCCGCATCAGCTCCGCCAGCACCTCAAGCTGGATTTCGCCCATAATGTGCACACGGATTTCCTGCAACTCCTCTTCCCAGGAAACGCCGAGTAGAGGTTCCTCGTCCTCCAGCTCCCGCAAATGTTCCAGCATAGTTTTGGGCGGAATGGAAGTGTCGAACAGCACCTTCGCGGCAAGCAGCGGCTGAGTGGAAAACGGCAGCATGCGGCGTGGCGAAGCGCCTACCACATCCCCGGGCATAGGGGTGGAAAGGCCGGTCACCGCACACAAGTCCCCCGGAACCGCCTGCGGAATCAGCGTGTATTTCGCACCGTTGTATCCGCGCAGCTCGTTGCACTTTTCGGTGATCGGTTCCCCCGAATCACCCGGGCAGCAAATTTCCTCTTTGGGGTGCAGTGTACCTGCTGTAATTTTCAGGAACGCCACGCGGCCGCCCTGTTTTTCGTGCCGAACCTTGTAAACCCGCGCTGCAAGCGGAGCAGATGCATCCCCTGTTTCCTCTGGCGCAAGCAGGGAAAAGGCACGAAGGAACTCCTCGACCCCTTGGCCGTTCAGGGCAGAGCCGCGAAACGCGGGAAAAATCCGGCAGTCCCGGGTCATGCGGCGCGCGGCGCTGTGCCAGAGCTGCGGGTCATACCCCGAAGAACAATAGGTATCCAACAGCGTTTCGTCCAGCTCCGCAAGCCGTTCAACTGTGCGAGGTTCCATCTCTTCCCCTTGGTACCCGGTGAAATCCGGGCAGACCGCTCCCCACAAGCGCTCTGCCTCCCGCAGTACGCCCTCCGGGTCAGCGCCCGCGCGGTCGGTCTTGTTCAGGAATAGAAAGGTTGGAACCTGGTTCCTGCGCAGCAACCGCCAGATGGTTTCTGTATGACTCTGAATGCCCTCCACACAGCTTATTACCAACACTGCGCAGTCCATCACCCATAGGCTGCGCTCCATCTCCCCGGAAAAATCCACGTGGCCGGGGGTGTCAATCAGCTGAAACGCGCGGCCGCCTGCTTGAAACGCCGCTTGGTCGGCAAACACGGTAATTCCACGCTCCCGCTCCACCTCATTATAATCCAGAAACGTATTTTTTCGATCAACGCGGCCGGGGGCACGCAGCGTGCCCGCCCGATACAAAATCTGCTCCGAAAGGGTGGTTTTTCCTGCATCCACATGCGCTAGAATCCCCACAGTAATACTCATGCTCTGTTTCCTCCTTCCACCGATATTTCTGCATGCAAAAAAAGCGCGTCCCGAAACGGGACGCACTCAATTCGTGAAAATGTATCGCTTAACCTCTATTTGCAAAGCAATCGCTGCAATAAACCGGGCGATCTTCACGGGGCTGGAAAGGAACCTTGCAGGGTTTTCCACATTCTGCGCAGACAGCGTCGAACATTTCACGGCTGCCGCCATTGTTACCGCCTCTGGCGGCCTTACGGGCATCGCGGCAGGACTTGCAACGCTGCGGTTCATTGGTAAAACCTTTGGAAGCGTAAAATTCCTGCTCGCTGGCGGTGAACTCGAATTCAGCGCCGCATTCTTTGCAAATTAAAGTTTTGTCCTCGTACATGTAGTGGTATACCTCATTTTTCTAAAATATGCCCGGCTTCCGGCTGGACACTATGGAGTGAGTATACCTTATTTCCAAATGTTTGTCAATGTGAAACTTTGTCAAAGTAAATCCCTTTTCAACCCGCTCCTAGTTTTTCGTCAAGAAATATAAAGAATCTTTGCAGGGTCAAAATATTTTGCAAATTCACTTCGCAAAAATTCCTCGGCCTGCGTCCTCACACCCGGCCGGTAGCAGTATTTCCCTCTGCCGCGTCCGGTCATCTGTTCCGCATCGTAAAGGTCAATGGCATTCGGGAACGCTTCCCGGTTGATGGCCCGGTGCACATAGCTGTACGTCATCAAAATCATTTCTACAAACATTTCCTTTTTTACCTTTTCGGAAAGGGACTGCGCCAGTGTTTGGAACAACTCCGCATACAGCTCCTTCCAGTTTCCTGTCAGAATTACCGGCGCAATCAGCAGTCCAACCGGGTAGCCGGCTTCGCACAGGCGGTTCACGGCGGCGATGCGCCGGTCGAGCGGGGCGGTTCCAAATTCCACGCGCCGGATGATTTCCGGTGGGTTTACACTCATGCGCGCGATGGTTTTTCTTCGGTGATCCAGTGTAAGCAGCGGCTCCACAAAATCGAATTTCGTCGGAAACGTCAGGCGGCCCCGTTTGGACTTTGCGAATTGTTCAATCGTCCATTCCAAGTTGTGGGTAATGGTATTTTCCAGCACAAGGTCGCTGTTGCTGCCGATTTCAAAGGTCAGCTCCCGTTCGGCGCGTTCCGCCGTGCGCTCAATTTTTTCGAGCATCTGTTCCCGGTTCACAAAAAGACGCAAGTAAGAGCATTTATTGTAATTGCACACCAAATAGCAGTACAGGCACATGGCGCTGCAGCCGGAAGACGTATAAGGCACGAGAAAATCGGAAGACTTATAATTAGGCGTGTAATGATGCGTTTTCCGGACCCCGATAATCAGGTACTGCTTTAGTTCCGGGAACTGACTGTTTTCGCTTTTGCGAAGCGTTTCAATTCGATTGTGGCTTTCAATGGGTATCCATGGCAGAGTTTTATATTTTTCAAAGAGTGTTCTGCCCAGTTCATAATCCAGCGACGCCGGTTCGTAATAAATTTTTTTTGGCATCCAGTTCGGCTGCATCTTTCCATCCCCTTTCCTCCCTGATTTAAAAACGTCTTTTCAAACAGTATGTGTTCCTTCCCGTATTTCATTCAGGCAAATCCTGCAAAGCAAAACGGCAATTGCTTCTGCATCAGGAAAGTACCGGTCTGTTTTTTTCGGAAGTAAGAGGAAACGCGTTTGCACAAACATAAAATATGATTTTCCGTGCACGATAGTCAGGGGCGGAATAACAGGTGTAATTATTTTGCCTTGAGTTCACACCGATAGGGGGAAAAAGTAATGGCAACGCATGAAAGTCATATGCACACGGGATATACGGAAGAGTTTCACGATCAATCCGCGGGTACGACTTTTCTTCGCTGGCTGGGCCGCATGGTCATTATGGCGGTCATTTTGTTCGTCGTTTCCTTCCTGACGCCCGGTTTTTCAATCAATGGTCTTTGGTCTTACCTGATGGCCGCTGTGGTCATCAGCTTGCTGGACTACCTGGTAGAACTGGTTATGAAGGTAGACGCATCGCCGTTCGGTAAGGGGCTAAAAGGATTTGTACTGGCGGCCTTAATTCTATGGCTGACACAGTTCCTCGTCCCGAATATGAGCGTAACGATCATCGGAGCGCTGATCGGCGCACTGGCGATCGGAATCCTGGACGCGATCTTCCCAACAAGGACGATGTAAGACCAGCAGACAGGAATAAACGCAAGGGAGCCTGCGCATTTTGCGCAGGCTCCTCTGTTTTTTATTGAAATTTTAGGTTCGGCAGGTCACCTACCGCCAATTTATTCTGCCACGATTAGGCGCGCGCTGACGCCATGGGGAGTTTCCCCGGCGATGATGTTGATTTGCGTCCGTACGGATTTTCCGTTCGGCAGTTCAAAAATCACGCCGCCGATTCCGGACTTTTCCGCATGCACACGGTACAATTCCAGTCCGTTGACGCTTCCGCCGTACTGCACGGTGGTGCAGCTGTTGGCAGAATGAACGTTCAAGCTCTTTTTATTGATTCCGTACAGGCGGACGCCGATGCAGTACTGGCCGCCCGGCGCCATGGTGTACGAGGAAGTATCGACAATGGCACTTCCGCCCGAAACTGTAGCAATCATTTTCTGGCCGCCAATGTCAATGGTAACCGCGCCTTTTGCGACCCCGGTCACCGGGTACAGCCAGCCTTTTTTGCCGCCCGCGTTATACGCTTTTGGGGCCCCGACCGTTGCCACAGCAGAATTGTAGGACATCTGCGCCGGAGCGGTCGCGGAATTCGTAATTGCCAGCACCCAGTAGGTGTTGCCGATCGGGATGGTAACCGCAGATGTATCCAGCGTTAATCCCGTTGTAGTGGTGTTGCCGTTGTTGCTGCTCGTACCCTGCGAACCGGTAATGGTGCAGGAACCGGACTTGTAGTCCGGCAGCCGGTCGCCGCGGCTGTCCACCAGGTAACAGGTCAGCGTAGCAGTGCGCGTTTCGTTCTTTGTGCCGGAATATGACACCTTGCACGTATTATTGGAGGTATCTGGGCTGATGGAGAAGGAAGAGGTGTCGCCATGCAGCTCCCACTTGAGCTTCGTGCCCGTCGCATACTTGGAAAGTGACGGACGCACATACGCCTTAACGCTCACAGATCCTTTCGAAGAAACCGAAACGGACGATTCGCTCAGCGTAACTCCGTCTTTAATGGAATCAGTCAGGTAAAAAAGTTCCTCTCCGCCGTCGGTATCGCTTTCCAGCGAATAATCGTACAGAACAATATCGTCCGGGTCCACCCTGCCGGAGCTTGCCTTAAAGGCTAAGGAACCGTTATGGACCGAATTCAAAAACGTAATCATTGGGGAACCGGAAACTCCATCGTCAATTCTCAGCTTTCCGGAAACAAACGCCAGTGTTCCGGGTCCTTCCAGGGTTCCGACTTCTACCGTAGATTTCGCCGTCAGCTGCTTTTTCGACGGAATTGAAAGCGTGCGTGTATCAATCGTACCGGTGACCGTTGCATCGTCCGTTACCTCAATGGTTTCCATTTCTTCAATCGTGGGCAGGTTCAGCTTATAACTTTTTAATTGCAGGGTTGCAGAGCCGTTCCCGCTGATTTTATTCGCCTTAACGCCAACATTGCCAAGGATGATGGTGTCTGAGCCAACCAATTTCCCAACCGTTGCGGTGGTGCTGCCCGTTGCGGTAATATTATCCGCAATGCAGGAGCCTTTGACCGTAACCGCACCGTTCAAGGTGATGGACTTGCCCGCCTCTACATCGTTTTTCACCGTACCGCCGTTCAGCGTAACGTCGCCGTCTGCGTCAATGGAACCGATGGTTCCGCTGGTGACCGTCACCTTCGTGTTATCCCCCGAAACCGAAACGTCCTGTACGGTCCCGCTTTTAATGGTAAGGTTTCCGCTCCATGATGCGTCTTTATTCGTTACGTCGGTAAAATTCGATGGGTTCCACGTTTTGCTCCACGCGGAAGCAGATCCAATATATGTTTTCGTTCCGTGCATGTCAATAATTCCGGCTTCCGTCGTCGCCGCAGATGCCGTCATCGGTACCGTGGAAAGAAGCACGGCCAGGCACAGCACCGCTCCTAAAATCTTTTTCAAATCGGTTCCTCCTTTGTTTCCGTTGGTTACCATAATTCAACTAATCTTTTATCGGCAGAATCTTCCATTTCATTATATCGTGCGGGTCAGCAGAAGGAAAGAGCTTTTTTATTTTTTCTATAAAATCATTCTTAAATTTTGAAAGCCAAAATCCTGAATTCATGCCCGGTGCCTGTTTTTCTTTTCAGTTTTGCGGTAGCAACAGCGAAGTGCTTCCTGTGCAAAATTTTTCGCATCCTTTTTCGGGTTTAGGAATTATTTCCCATTCATATTTCCGAGGACAGTTAACATAATACAATCAGCACCGTTTCACGAAAGGAGAGCGAAAAATGAACGCAAAGCCGGACGACCGCAGCGACAACGTTGAACGGATTCAAGGCACCATCAATCACACCATTAACAACATGCGCAAAGCAGATGAGATGATGGAAGAAACCTCCGACGACACCATGAGGGAAAACCTCAAAGCGAAAAACGAACGCCGTGAAGAAGCGCTGAAGGGCATGCGCCGTGAAATCCGAGAAGAAGCCATCGCCCGCGAAAAAGGATACAAATAGATACAAATAAACATTTTAAATTTGCCATGCAAGACAGGCTCCTCACAAGGAACATGATTCCTTGTGAGGAGCCTGTCTGTTCGTAGCGCGAAACTTCCCGCAGAGGGAAGCGGGGTTCCTTCCCCGTGAAGCCAACCGGTCGCCAGAATGGGATGCGGGCTTTTGGAAAGATCATAATCTTTTAATCGGAAAATACAAATATTCTTTTCCTGTTTTGGGGCAGGTGAACTCGTGTGCCGCTCCTGCAAGGTTCAGCTGGTTTTCTTTCAAATACGCGATCATCCGTGAGAACGTATCGTGCCCGTCATTTTCCGTATAAACATATTCATACCCCGGAATCACCCATTTGGTCCACCCTTCGGGTGCTTTTGAATCCATCGGGCACTCTACCCCTGCAAGATACAGTCCTTTTGAAAACCCATCCTCCCATGGACGGAAGGAATGCGAAAAATCGGACATGGCGCCCCAAATTCCCACAATCATTCCGTTCGAATCCCGTTGGGCCAGCTCCGCTACTTCATGAAAATGAGAATTCGCTTCTTTCCAAAGCCTTTGAATGAAACCGTCGCCTTCCTGTGTAGAACTTTCCTTTCCGATGATAGCAAATGCCTGTTTCATACATCTTTCTACTTTCATCCGCCCAATGCTCCTTTCAGCAAGTCCTGTTAAAAATTCGAACCTCTGTCAAAGTCATTTTATTCATTATACCAAAAAGAAAGACTTCTCGCTATCACCTTTTCGTGGGTATGAACGCCGCAGATCGGAATGTGAAAAAGCATATGTCGATTTTCGTTATTTTCGTTTCCGAAACATCCCGAAACGTCTGGAAAACTTTTGAATTCATGCTATAATTTAGATATTGGAATAAAGTTGGGAAAAGCAGGAGGTTTTTTCATGTTTGGCTGGCGGGAAGCATATCTTACCACAAGCCCGGATGCTTTTTACCGCGCGGTACACCTGTTGGAAGGCCGGTCAATTCCGTACCGTACCAAAATTCAAAGCGGCAGTCCGTGCAGCCCAAGTGGGCGAGTGCCCTTTCTGTCGCGCTACCATGCCAACCGGAGTCCCGTTTACTCCATCCTTGTGAAGCAGGAGCTTTTGGAGGAGGTAAAAGGCATTCTGTAAAAATCTGCTTTTCAAATTCAAGGTACATAGGAGGCTGTTTATGAACAATATCATACCAAATGGAATCCATCGCTGGGGTGCGTTGCACGTGGATGGTCTGAACCTGACCAACGAACACGGCCAGCCGGTGCGCCTGCGCGGTATGAGCACCTACGGAATTCAGTGGCAACCGCAGTTCGCTGGGGAGGGTTCCGTCGCAACCATCCGCGATTACGGTGCAAACCTTCTGCGCGTAGCTATGTATACGGATGAGGGCGGTTACCTGACCCACCCGGAAAAAGTCAAGGCTGACGCGTTCCGTGCGGTGGAAACCGCACTTTCCCTGGACATGTATGCCATTCTGGATTGGCATATCCTGTACGACAACAATCCGATGACACACTTAAAAGAGGCAAAGGAGTTCTTTGCAGAAGCCGCTAAGCGGTATGCCGGCCAACCCGGCCTTCTGTACGAAATCTGCAACGAGCCGAACGGCGACGTCACCTGGGAACGTGATGTCCGCCCTTATGCAGAGGAAGTCATTCCGGTCATCCGGCAGTTTTCACCGAATGCAGTCATTCTCGTTGGCTGCAGCACCTGGAGCCAGGATGTAGACCTCGCAGCGAAGCATCCGCTGGATTTCCCAAACATTATGGTCACCTGCCACTTTTACGCTGGAACCCACGGCAAACCACTGCAGAAAAAAATTGACCGCGCACGAGAACTTGGCACCCCAATCTTTATCAGCGAGTGGGGCACAAGCCGCGCAGACGGGAACGGCGGCGTGTTCATTCGGGAGTCGGAAGAGTGGCTCCGCTTTCTGGACGAACGGAACTTAAGCTGGGCCAACTGGTCGCTGGGCGACCGCGATGAAACCTCCGCTGCACTGAAACCCGGTGCCAACCCGAACGGCAACTGGCGCGAGGAGGAAATCAGCGAATCCGGCCGGTTCGTGTTCCGGCAGTTCCGAACCTGACCTACCCGTCCTCCACAAGGAGGCAGATTGTTACTTACGCCGTTATTTGCAAAACGATATGTAGAAAAGCCCTGCAAAAATTCGACGGTCGACCGCCGAACCTGCGCGAACCCGAAAATACGGAGGATAAAACATGATTACAACCGTCACACTGAACCCGGCATTCGACAAAATGCTGTCCGTCGCGGAAATTCAAATCGGAGAGACCAACCGCACCCAGAACGTTTTTACCTCCGTCGGGGGCAAGGGCATTAATGTGGCCAAAGTTCTGCGGGACTTGGATACGGAAGTCACCGCAACCGGATTCTTGGGGGGCGAAGTCGCCCCTATTTTCGTAGAAAAAATGAAGGAGCACGGTATTGAAAACCGGATGGTCCCCATCCGGGAGTGTACGCGTATCAACATTCAGTTGTACGATGCGCAGGGCCGGCGCACCGAACTGCTGGAACAAGGCCCCAACACCACCGCCGAGGAGCGAACCTCCCTATTGAACGAGGTGGCGCAGCTTTCCGCGCAAAGCAGCGTGGTTGCCGTCTGCGGAAGCGCGCCCGGCGGGGTGGACAAGCCCTATTATCGGGAGCTTCTGCGCGCTGCCAAACAAGGCGGAGCTTCGCTGGCAGTGGACGCCTCCGGGCCTCTGCTAAAAGCAGCGCTGGAAGAACACCCACGCTTCATCAAGCCAAACCGAAGCGAAATGCTGGAGCTGATGGAACGGGACGAAGCCTCCGACGGTGAGATGATTTCCTTTGCGGAACAGCTAGTGCAAAGCGGCATTGAGTACGTGTTGATTTCCATGGGGGCACGGGGAGCCGCGCTCCTCTGCGGGGACGGGGTGTGGCGCGGCGCAGCGCCGAACATTCCGGTCAAAAACACCCTCGGCTGTGGGGACACCATGGTCGCTTCTTTCTGCATTTCCCTCCAGCAGGACCTTTCCCCCGCTGATATGCTTCGAAACGCGATTGCACTTGCTTCTGCAAATGCTATGACACTGGAAGCAGCACATATTCTTCCCAGGGATTATCGTGCGCTTTTACCCCACTGTATGGTTACCAAAATCGGTTAAGCCGAAGAGCCTGCACAGAGTTCCCTGCGGGCGCCTAAAGAATCTGTTTCAGGTAAATCATGTTGATGCACTGAGCACCGTGGTCATACAACGGTTCCGGATAGTTTTTCACAAAAAAGCCCGGTTCCGTACGGAAACGGGAGAACCCGCAGGATTCATAGAATCCGACGTTGCCGGAAACGTCATCCGTTCCCACCAGCAAAACTGTGCCCTTCGGCAGGCGGTACTGAACCGCTTCCACCAGCGCTTTGCCGAGCCCCTTGCCCTGAAACACCTCGGAAACGGCAAGGTTCTTAATTTCCCATTCGTTCGTACCCACCGGGACGGTCAAAATTTCCCCGGCGATGCGCCCATCCTGCGTTTCTGCACCCAACAGGAAGCCCTGGTGAAGGTAGCGGCGAACCATGTCTTTGGACGGGTCTGCCAGCAAAAATAAATCCCAGTATTTCTCCCGTTCCCCCGTTATTTCTATAATTCTCATGCGGCACCTTCCTTGTATGTTTATGACATAAATCTTAATTGTATCTTAAAAATCTTCATAAGTAACACACAAAAAATTATTCTTTTCTAGCCCTAATAGGCTTAATTTAAATAAACTTCTACCGATAAAGCAAATGAGGATTCTTTTTTCACTATCCGATAATCTGCACGCGAAAGCGCGAAATTGTTCGGATTATCCCACCCCTCGGTTTTTTCGGGCGGAATTTAAAATTAGGCTAAAACCAGCTGAATTTATTTTGGGAAGTGATTGTATTGAAAAGAAGACTAAAAAGCCTAAGCAGTGTTTTATCCGTTTTCTTCACCGTCTGTCTGGCCCTTATTGTGACAGTGGTGGCCTCCGTTGTGCTGGTTTCCTCCAATAACGCGTTTGAAAATTCCTACGAGCAGGAAAGCCGCACCGCATTGAAGGGCCTTTCCAGCACAATGAAGAACTATGAAACAATGGCAGAAAGCGCCGCCACCAGCCTTTCGAACAGTCAAGACCTGGTAAACGCGGTCAAAGAAAAAAATAGCTATAACATGGCGGAGCTATTGCAAAATTCGGTGCGCACCTACGGGCTGAGCTATGCGTTCGTCACCGATGCGCAGGGAAATCTGCTCAGCAGTTCCACCACGGATTTTGTTCCGAAGAACTTAGCCCAAATGGCACATGTTCAAAGCGCCTTACAGCAAAAAGGCACCCTTACCAACGAAGTGGTAACGGACAAAAACCTGTGCATCTGCTATGGTCAGCCGCTGATGGACAACGGCACCCTGATCGGCGTTATTTCCACCATGCGCTCGTACCTGGTTACCGACACGCTCGATCTGTTGAAAAGCTACACCGGTTGTGAATTTACGGTCTTTTATGGGGACGAGCGGGTCAATACGACTATCACAAAGGATTCCCAACGCCAGACCGGAACCAAAATGCCCCAAAATGTGAAGCAGACCGTTCTGAAATCGAATCAGGAATATCTGGGGAAGACGGATATTCTTGGGATTAACCATATGGTGGACTATATTCCGATAAAAGGTCCGGACGGAAAAGCCGTCGGCGCCCTGTTTGCAGGGATAAATATCAGCACGCAGGAACAGACTTTCCGGACCAACGTGCTGCTGTGCGTATCCATCACCATTCTTCTGATTATCGCCGCCATTATCATCCTTCGCATTTTTGTCACCGCTAAAGTCAAGCGTCCGCTGATGGAGGTCGTCCGCCTGGCAAACAACATGGAGCGCGGGGAAATCGGGATTACCGACCCCGACGCAGTAGCCATAACGGTGCAGTCGGAAAATGAGGTCGGCCAGGTTGTTTCCGCCCTGCTGAACACCGTACACAGCCTGCAATCCTATGTAGGGGAAATCCGTCAGGTACTCAGCGCCATTTCCGCCGGCGATTTAACCGTATCCGCCCGCGGAAACTACCGTGGCGATTTTACAGAGATTAAAAACGCGCTCAATCAAATTACTCGTTCGCTCAACGGCGTATTTCTGGATATTAACCGCGCATCGGAGGCTGTGTCGTCCCGCGCGGACCAAATCTCCAGCGCGGCCATGGCCATATCGCAGGGCGCTACAGAGCAGGCCAGCACCACAGAAGAGCTTTCCGCCACCGTTGCGGAAATCTCCGAACAAGTGCAGAAGACCGCCCAAAACGCATTGGTGGCCAATCAAACCGCACAGAAGTCCTTTGAGCAGGTGGAAGCCGGCAACCATAACGTGGAAGCCATGATGAAATCGATGGATGACATCAGCGAAGCCTCCACAAAAATTGGAGATATTATAAAAACCATTGAAGATATTGCATTCCAGACAAATATTCTTGCACTGAACGCAGCGGTAGAAGCCGCACGCGCCGGTTCGGTAGGCAAGGGCTTCGCCGTGGTGGCTGATGAAGTTCGCAGCCTGGCAAGCCGCAGTGCGGAAGCAGCAAAACAGACGACCGAACTGATTCAAACCACGGTTGCTTTGGTGGACAGCGGCGTGAAAAACGCGAACGCCACCGCGCAGTCCTTCCAGGAAATCCGTGAGGGTACAAAGCAAACTTCCGAGCGGATCGCCGAAATTTCCGTTGCGACCAGCCGGCAGGCAGACGCCGTGGCGCAGATCACCAGCGGCATCGACCAAATTTCCGGCGTGGTACAGACCAATTCTGCCTCTGCGGAAGAAAATGCCGCCGCCAGCCAGGATCTTTCCAAACAAGCTGAGATGCTTCTCGACCATGTTTCGAAGTTCCGCATCCGAAAGGATGTCGGTCAGGAGCCGCTTCCAGCAAAACCTGGGACTTCGGCAGAGCCCATTCCCTCCGGGAAATCCGCCTGAACCCTGCCCGGTTATGAGAGAGGTGCTGCAGAATGAACTTCTGTTCATTCTGCAGCACCTTTTTTCTTCCTTTCGCCGTTACATCAGGTCCGGATTATAATGCGCCCGTTCGCCCCCAATAAATTTCGGACGGGTTCTCGCACACAGAATCGGAGCGTCCCCAATTTTATCAATAGACAGCCGCACCGGTACGGCAACGCGCGCCAAATGCATGCCGATCAGCGTTCCACCGATATCCATTCCGGCCCGCGCGGAAATCTCCTCCACCGCAACAGGGTGCTCCATCCCCCGGTATGCCGCAGTGGCGAACGACCCGCCCGCCTTAGGCTGGGGAACCACGTTGACCGGTTCCAAACCGTATTTGCGCGCGGCTTCTTCTTCCAGAATAATTGCGCGGTTTAAATGCTCACAGCACTGCGCGGCAAGATAGATTCCCCGTGCTTTCAAAACCGAATAAATCGCCTGAAACACCGTTTCCCCGATTTCCACACTGGAATCCGTACCAATCCGGTGCCCCGCGATCTCGCTGGAAGAACAACCGACCACAAACAGGTCCCCGCGGTTCAGCTTCGCGGCTTCCAGCAGTTCTTCCGTTGCCTTTCGTGCCTGGTCGGCGATGTCTTCATACATAAAATCACACCTTTCTATTGCACAATCCTTACCTGAAAGATTGGTTTCTGCAATTTCATACCCATTATAGACGAGTGCACCTCCTTTTTCAATGGCAGCCCCATGGTGCACTTTTCTGTTCTAAAGTTTTTATGAAAAGCGACCGATATACGATATTAGGGTTAGATTCGGATAATGTTGCAACTTTATCTATTATATTTTTCTAATTATGTGACAAAATTAATTCAGAAACCACTGGTGTTTACGACTTCATCAGCGATTTTTAATTCAGACCGTACGAATGGCTCTCTCCCTTTTCGAGCGGCACGCCGAAACCGTTTCAGCCGGACGTCATATCATCAGGAGGTATCGGGATTTGTTTACCGACCCGTTAAAATTAATGATTCACCGCCGTTTTCTGGATGGGATCGGTGATTTGGGGCTCTGTGAAGACGAAATCCGCGAAAAAATCGATCGCTGCACGGGGGATCTTCTTACGGTCATGGAATTTTATTATGGCTCCATGCCGATGAAGGACGTGGGCGAATACGATTTTGAACTGCTCCGGAAAATCGCGGAATTTGGTCTTTCTTTGGAGCAGAAAACCGACTGGGGTGAACCCATTCCGGAGGATATCCGCCTGAATTATGTGCTGAATTACAGAGCGGATCTGGAATGGGTGGAAAACAGCCGCGCCTTTTTTTATCAGGCACTGCAGGACCGGGTTCGTGGAAAGGACCTTTTTCAGGCCGCCCTTGCGGTGAACGCCTGGTGCGCGGAACATGTGGAATACAAACCCTTTCCGGCAACAGGGTTCAGCCCAATCGGCATTCTGAAAGCCGGCGGCGGCAACAGTCGGCAGCTCTCCACCTTGGAAGTCACCGCGCTGCGCAGTGTGGGAATTCCCGCCCGGGTGGTCTTCACGCCCGCCTGGGCACACCGAGAGCACGGTCTGTGCTGGGTGGAATTCTGGGCACAGGGCAGCTGGCACTTCATCGAGGCCTGCCGCCCCGGCCCCCTCATCAACCAAAACTGGTTCGCCGGGAACGCTGCCCGGGCTATGTTCCTTTTCACATCCGCCTTTCTGCCCCCGGCGGAGGAGGAAGTCATTTTCTGTGGAAAACGCACGATTTTGGTCAATGTACTCAACCGCTATGCCGTCGGAAAGCGGTTGTCCCTAACCGTTACCGAGGGCGGCCCGGTTGCCGGGGTCATTATTGATTTTGAAATCCTGAACGGGTCAGAACTACGTCCGGCACTGTCGTTAGTAACGGATGAAACCGGCAGTGCTTCGCTTACCATCGGCTGTGGAAGCATCCATATTCACGCCCGGAAAGGCGACCGTTTCGTGGAAGCCTTTGTTCATACCGGGGAATCCGATCATGTGGCTCTCGATTTTTCGCAGGCGGCACGGGAAGAACCCTCCTATAAGAAAGAGTTTGTGATGATTCCCCCCAAAGATGCAGCGGAATTTTTCATCCCGCTGACCGACATACAGCGAGCAAACGCCAGGGGCGAAAACGAATGGGCGGCACAGGCCCGAAAGGAAGTGCTTGCCCGCCAGTTTAAAGAGGAAGAAGCCAAAGCTCTGGTTGCCCGCTATAACCAACCCGCACGCACGCTGAATTTACTGAGCCGCGCCAAGGGAAATTTTGATGAAATCAATCGGTTTTTACTTGCCTTTTTTAATGCGGATACCCGCACGCTGAAGCTTGATTTTCTGGAAACCCTTTCAGACTGCGACCTGTGCAACACCAACGCCGCCGTACTGAACGATCATTTTCAGACGTCCCTCCCGTTTCGTGAGCGGTATGATTACGAACTGTATCTCAAAAATCTAATGAACCCCAGAATTGCGGAAGAACCGATTACCGCCTACCGTTCCGGAATCATTGCCCAGCTGGGCGCCCACGCCGGCATTCTGCGGAAGGATCCCCGCCTGCTGTGGAAATACATCAGGGAAATTCCCTGCCTGACTGAACCGTCCCTGTACAATGCGTCCCCGCTTAGCATGCTGAAAACCGGCCTAATGGATGAAACCGGCCGCAGGATTTTGTTTGTGGCCATCTGCCGCACATTCGGGTATCCTGCACGTCTAAATCCGGTGGACCGTTCGGCCGAATACTTTTTCAACGGCTCGTTTCATTCCGTGAACGAAAAGCCCTCCCGACGGGTTCCCGACGCAAATCTAATTCTTTCTGGCGGGAGCCGGTTCCGCGTTTACCGCAGGCACTGGACCTTGGCTGTGTTGAAAGACGGGTCTTATCATACGTTAAATCTGGATGGTGCATCTTGGTCGGAAAACGGAGAGTTGGAACTTTCGCTTCGGCCGGGGTGCTACCGGCTGATTACCGCCGTTCGCGGGGTAAACGAAAACCTGTACTGCATAAAAACGGTGTTTCAGCTGAAAAGCGGGGAATCCGAACGGCTGGAACTGAAGTGTCACAACCTCCGTCCGGAGGAGGAAACGGGCTGTGTGCCCCTGGCGCCGTTCCGCCTGCACGATATGCATTTCCGTTCGGAAATGGTGAATGAAATTGTAAAAGATCAACCCGCTGTGCTAATCTGGTTCCAGGAAAATACACCGGACACAGACCGCCTTCTTTTGCATTTCATCTCGCTGCGGTCCGTAATCAGCAGCTTAAACTGCAAGGTGCTCCTCATCCTCCCGGACTATCCCCTGCAAAAGGACCCAACGGTAGCTTTCGCCTGCAGAGAACTGCCGTTTATCGAGATTTACAGTGCGGATTTTGACGATACCGCACAGCTTCTTGTCAACCGTTTCGGACTGGAACAGGGCCTTTACCCGCTGACTCTCATTGTCCGCCCCGGGCCCTGCGTGGCATACGCCTGTGCCGGCTACGATGAGGAATTTCCAGAGCGGATGATCGATATTTTAAAACGGACCGACGAAAGTATTGTGGACTAGCCGGACAACCTGCCTCTGAACCAGCAGTGTTTGGACAGGCTCTTCTATTTTGGCTTTCATTTCCCGGGTAATAATTTCCGGAAATAGATTTTTTCACGCAAATTCTGCCTGTCTTCCCATAAAAATGTCATCAAAAGCAGCAAGAAAAGCATTTGCAGCTCGATTTTTTATCTGCCGTAACCACTTCGGGAATTTCCCCGATGCTGGCTGACCCCGCTGATTGAAGACCATATCATCCTCTTTTCGATGCCGCCGGTAAAACCGGCGGCATTTTTATAAACCGTACCACATAGGCAGCACCACTCCATCCGAATGAACCGCCTTCGTGATAAAGTCACGGAAAAAGCAATCGGGATTTCTTAAAATAGAAGCAAAGAAATTTGCTCGATTGTGGATGCAAATTCATTTTCTTCAGAGCAAAGCCCCGGTCCGGATACAAGGAAACATACCTCACACGCCGATTCGGATCTCACAAGAGCCTTGTTCGAAGAAATTTCGATATAAACAGAAAGGCGGCTGTTCTATGAAAGTACTGATTGTTGGAGGTGTCGCAGGGGGTGCAGGTGCAGCGGCAAAGCTGCGCCGCCTGAGCGAGGACGCGGAAATCATCCTGTTTGAAAAGGGCGAATATATTTCCTACGCAAACTGCGGGCTTCCATATTATATTGGCGGAACCATCCGCGAAAAAGAAAATCTCATCGTCACCCAGCCGGAACTGCTTCGCAGGCGCTTTGGCGTGGATGTTCGCACCATGCAGGAGGTTGTCCAAATCAACCGGGAACAAAAGACTGTTAACGTTATAAATCATCGGGACGGAAGCACCTATGTAGAAAGCTATGACAAGCTGATTCTCTCCCCCGGTGCACAGCCCAAGCGGCCCAACCTGCCCGGTATCGATCTGAACGGCATTTTCACCCTGCGCACCGTTCCGGATACCTATCGTATCGACGAGTACATCCGGGAAAACAAGCCGAAAAACGCCGTGGTAGTGGGCGCAGGCTTCATCGGCGTGGAAATGGCGGAAAACCTGTGTCAGCGCGGGCTAAACGTAACCATTGTGGAATTCCAGAATCAAGCGGTCGCCTCGCTGGACCCGGAAATGGCGGCGATTCTCCATCGCGCGATGCGCGAGCATGGCATCCGGCTGTTGTTTGGCAATGGTGTAAAGGGATTTTCCTCCTCCGGGCAGGAAAATGCCCTGATGGTGCATCTGGCCGCCGATCAGTCCATAGAAAAATCCATTCCTGCTGATCTGGTGATCCTCAGCATTGGGGTTTCGCCGGACAGCACCCTTGCCCGGGACGCCGGGCTGGAGCTGGGCGTGGGAGGAAGCATAAAAGTGGATGGAACCTACGCGACCAGCGACCCCCATATTTTTGCCGTGGGCGATGCCATCGGCGTGCGTCAGTTCGGCACCGGAACCGAAACGCTGGTTCCCCTTGCGGGTCCGGCAAACCGGCAGGCACGCTTGGTGGCGGGCAGTGTCCTGAATCGGCCTGTGGAGCCGGACGGCGGCGTGCAGGGCAGCGCTGTTCTGAAAGTATTTGAACTTACGGCCGCTTCCACCGGATTAAACGAAAAGCAGTTGAAAGCACAGAGCATCCCATACCAAAAGGTCTACACCCACCCCGCCAGCCATGCAACGTATTACCCCGGTGCTTCCCAGTTGAGCATGAAGCTGCTCTTCACGCCGGAAGGCAAACTGCTTGGCGCACAGGCGATTGGTACTGAAGGCGTCGACAAGCGCATCGACGTGCTGGCCACCGCACTCCGTCTGGGCGGCACGGTATTCGACTTGGAAAAGCTGGAGCTTTGCTACGCTCCGCCGTATTCCTCCGCCAAGGACCCAGTCAACATGATTGGATTTGTCGCGGCAAACGTTCTGCGTGGGGAAACAAAAATCTTCCATTACGACCAAGTGGATGCGTTGGATCGAAGCGCAGTTTCCTTGGTGGACGTGCGCACTCCGGATGAATACGCTATGGGAACCATCCCCGGTGCGGTCAATCTCCCGCTGGATGACCTGCGCGCCCGCATGGAAGAGCTGCCGAAGGACAAACCGGTTTATCTGTTCTGCCAGGTCGGTTTACGTGGGTACGTGGCCTCCCGCATCCTGATGCAGAACGGCTACGAGGCTTACAACCTGAGCGGCGGCTACAAGACCTATATCACCGCCAAGGCGGACCGGGAGCCGCCCTGCCTCACGGACTGTGTGGGCATCCCGAAGCCGGCAGAATCGTCCTCTCCCATCCGCTGCGAAGCGAAAAATGTCATTGAGGTGGACGCCTGCGGCCTGCAGTGCCCCGGCCCCATTATGAAAGTCGCGGAGGGAATCAAGTCCATCCGTGACGGGGAATGCCTGCTGGTCCGGGCTACCGACCCGGCCTTTGCTTCGGACATCAATGTTTGGTGCGAACGCACGGGCAACGACCTGCTTTCTGTAGAGCGCGAAAACGGAGCCTATTCGGTACGCATCCGAAAAGGTTTGGCGGCACCGGCCGTTTCCTCCTCGGCGGGTAACGACAAAAGCATGGTTGTGTTCAGCGGTGACCTGGACCGCGCGCTCGCGGCGCTGATTATTGCAAATGGCGCAGCCGCCATGGGCCGCAAGGTAACGCTGTTTTTCACCTTTTGGGGGTTGAACGTTCTGCGCAAACCGAACCGCGTCCGCGTGGCAAAAAGCGCGGTGGAAAAAATGTTCGGAATCATGATGCCGCGCGGCGCAGGAAAGCTCGGCCTTTCCCGCATGAACATGCTCGGCATGGGGCCGAAGATGATTCGCGGGATTATGAAAAAGAAGAACGTTTCGTCGCTGGAGGAACTGCTCCAGTCCGCCATGGCAAACGGTGTCCGCCTGGTGGCGTGCCAAATGTCCATGGACATTATGGGCATCCGGCGCGAAGAACTGATTGACGGTGTGGAAATTGGTGGTGTGGCCACCTTCCTCGGCTCAGCAGAGCGGTCCGACACAAGTTTGTTTATTTAGGCATTCAAAAAGCACCCCATTTGGAACTGAATTCCGAATGGGGTGCTTCTATAATCACTCACGATTTGCTCAGTGCAATCAGCAATTCCCGTAAAAGCTTGCAGGCCACGGCGGTGGAAACACCGCTCTGGTCGTAGACCGGGCAAAGCTCGTTTACGTCGCAGGCGACGATGTTCAGGTTTGAAACGGTGAGCACTGCGCGCAGCAGCTCCAAAAAGCTTACGCCGCCCGCCTCGGGTGTGCCCGTGCCGGGGAACACCGACGGGTCGAGCACGTCCAAGTCAATGGAAAGGTAAACCGGCTTTCCGCTTAATTTACGGACGGTTTCTTCCAATCCGTTGAAGTTGAAGCGGTTCGTAAATACATGTTCCTTCGCCCAAAGAAACTCCGAACGATCGCCGGAACGGATGCCAAACTGGAAAATCCGTCCGTCCCCGACCAGCTCCCACACCCGGCGCATGACCGAAGCATGGGAAAGCGCCTCGCCCAAGTATTCGTCACGCAGATCGGCGTGGGCATCGAAATGCAGAACGTGCAGGTCCGGGAAATGCCGGATTACGGCGCGCGCCGCGCCCAGCGTAACCAAATGCTCCCCGCCGACCATGCAGGGCAGCTTGCCCGCTCTCAAAATCCTTTCCGTATACTGCTCGATTTTTTCCAGCGCGGGAACGGGATTGCCGAACGGCAGCTCCAGGTCGCCGCCATCGAAGGCCGCAGTATCGGTCAAGTCCTTGTCCTGATACGGACTGTAGGTTTCAAGTCCGAACGAATCCCCCCGGATGGCGCGGCTGGCAAAGCGCGTGCCGGGACGGAACGAGGTGGTGGAATCGAACGGCGCGCCGAACAGAACAATTTTTGCGTCCTCAAACGTACGGTCACAGGCAAGAAAAGTGTCTACGTTGCGTTCCATCCTAGTCCTCCCTCTGTTCCAGCAGTTCCCGCACATAGGTAGGTAGCGCGAAGCTCCCGCGATGGATTTCCGTATTGTAATACCGGGTGGTAAGGCCAAGCCGATTCCACGCGTCCGCGTCAAAGGACAGCGGGTCGTATTTTTTCGAAGCGAAGCCGAACAGCCAGTGCCCGGAGGGGTACGTTGGAATGTGCGCCTGATACACGCGGCAGACCGGGAAAAATTCCGAAATCCGGGTATGCGCGCGCTTCATAGACTTCGCATATTTTGCGTAATACGGGCTTTCGTGCTGGTTAATCAAAATGCCGTCGTCCTTCAGCGCTTTATAGCAGTTCCCGTAAAATTCACGGGTGAACAGCCCTTCGCCCGGGCCGAACGGGTCGGTGGAATCCACGATAATCAGGTCGTAAGCGTTTTCTTTGGTGCGCACAAAACGAAGCCCGTCTTCATAATAGATGGTCACGCGCGGGTCGTCCAGCTTACAGGCGGTCTGGGGTAGGTACTCCCGGCAGGCTTCTACCACCATTCGGTCAATTTCTACCATGTCAATATGCTCTATCGTGCCGTAGCGGGTCAGCTCGCGCACCGAACCGCCGTCACCCGCGCCGATGACCAATACATTCTTAATATTCGGGTTCGTTGCCATGGGCACATGGACAATCATTTCATGATAGATGAATTCATCTTTTTCCGTCACCATCATGTAGCCGTCCAGTGTTAAAAACCGGCCGAACTCCCACGCTTCCATAATATCAATCCGCTGGAACGGGCTGACGGCGGAATAGAGCTGCCGGTCAACCTTAATGGAAAAGCGGACGTTGTCGGAGTGCTCCTCCGTGTACCATAATTCCATAAACTGCTCCTTTCCATCTGAATGAATCATGAACTGCAAATTGGAACCGGGTTCCGTTGGTTACTATTCACGGTTCACCGAACAAGGATATTAATCCGTTTAATTTCTTTGTCTTCGGTGCCGGTCAACGTGCTGCCCTTTGCCTTGGCGTATTCAATATAGTCCAGAATCTCCGGTGTAATGCGCTCGCCAGGGGCGAGAATCGGGATTCCCGGCGGATAGCACATGACAAATTCGCTGCAGACCCCACCTGCACTTTCGCGCAGGGGAACCGAGCGTTTTTCGCCGTAAAACGCAGCCTGCGGCGGCAGCACCACCTCGGGGGTAATATATTCGTGGTCCAGCATGCCCGCGCGGTCCTTGGAATAGAGGCGCTTAATTTCATACAGTGCGGAAACCAGCCGCTCCACTGCAAGCTCGGTGTCGCCCACGGAGATGATGGCCAGAATATTGCCGATGTCACCAAATTCAATCTGGATTCCGTAATCGTCCCGCAGAATATCGTACACCTCGATGCCCGCGCGGCCGATTTCCAGCGTATTCACGGAGAGTTTGGTCACATCGAAATCATACACCGCCGGGGAACCGTTCAGTTCGCGCGAAAACGCGTAGTATCCGCCGATGCGGTTGATTTCCTCCCGCGCGTACTGCGCCAGCCGGGTGACCTTATCAAAAATTTCTTTCCCGCGCAGCGCCAAATTGCGGCGGGAAATATCCAGCGACGAAATCAGTAGGTATGACCCGCTGGTCGTCTGCGTCAGGTTGATAATCTGCCGGATATATCCCTCGGGAATCCGTCCGTTGGACAGCAGCAGCGAGCTCTGGGTCAGCGAACCGCCGGTTTTGTGCATGCTGACCGCCGCCATGTCTGCACCGGCGGCCATGGCGGAAACGGGCAGACCTTCGCCGAAATAGAAATGCGTGCCGTGCGCTTCATCCGCCAGCACGGCCATATTGCGGCGGTGCGCCAGTTCTACAATCGCGCGCAGGTCGGAACAAATGCCGTAATAGGTGGGGTTGTTGACCAGCACCGCCTTGGCGTCCGGATTTTCCTGAATGGCACGCTCCACATCCTCCAGCGCCATGCCAAGCGGAATGCCCAGCCGCCGGTCGATGCCCGGGTTAACATAAACTGGAACCGCACCGCTCAGAATCAGCGCGTTAATGGCGCTGCGGTGCACATTGCGCGGCATAATAATTTTTTCGCCGCGCTTGCAGGCGCTCATCACCATGCTCTGCACTGCGGAGGTGGTGCCGTTCACCATAAAAAACGCGTCCTGCGCGCCGAACGCGGCGGCGGCAAGCTCCTCCGCCTCTTTAATGACCGAGACCGGATGGCAGAGGTTGTCCAGCGGCTTCATGGAGTTCACATCCACCGTCAGGCAGCGCTCCCCCAGAAAGGCGGTTAGTTCGGGATTGCCTTTTCCACGCTTGTGGCCCGGCACGTCAAACGGCACCACGCGCGCTTCCTTGTATTGTTCCAGCGCCTCGTAAACCGGCGCCCTGTTTTGATTGAACCGCTCCATTTCTCTTCCTGTTCTCGCTGTATTCATGGTTCAGCGTTCCCCGTCGTAGATGTTGGAGCCGCTGAAAATTTCAATCATTTCCCGGCGAAGGCTGTTGGTGATGCGCAGCCTTTCCTTTGGGGGCAACTCGTACACATCGGTATTGAACAGGTAGTTCTGCAGATTAATTTCCTTAATTAGCATTTTCGTATGAAAAAGATTTGCCTGATAGACGTTCACGTCAATCGCATCGTATTTCCGGAGCGTCGCATCATCTATATAATCCTGTATGGAAGTAATGTTGTGATCAATAAACAATTTTCTGCCGTCAACATCCCGAGTAAAACCGCGCACGCGGTAATCGGCGGTGATAATATCCGAATCGAAGCTGCCGATTAGGTAATTCAGCGCGTTCAGCGGGGAAACCTCGCCGCAGGTGGAAACATCAATGTCCACGCGGAAGGTGGCGATAGCGTTATCCGGATGGTACTCCGGATAGGTATGAACGGTAACGTGGCTTTTATCCAGATGGCCGACCACGGTATTCCGCGTTTTCAGAATATCGATTTCGCCCTGATTGCAGGACGGGTCAATACAGGTTACGGGCAGCGACTCTTCGGTAATTAAAATCGTCACGCTGGCCCCCTGCGGGTCGTAATCCTGCTTGCTTACATTCAGCACGTGCGCACCGATCATTTCCGTTACGTCACAAAGGATGTTCGTCAATCGTTCGGAATTGTACTGCTCGTCCACGTAAGCGATATAGTCTTTCTGCTCCCGCTCACTTTTTGCATAGCACACATCATAGATGTTGAAGCTAAGTGTTTTTGTGAGGTTGTTAAAGCCGTATAATTTCAGCTTATTTTCCAACCTTATCATCACGCCCCTTCCTAAATTTCTGTTTCGCCGGTTCCTCCGCCTTATGTTCTCCCGTGAAAAGTGAATTGCCAACGGTCGAAGGCCTCGGAGGTCCTGCCCGCTTTAGGCGAGTTTGAGTCCGGACTTTTAAGGTGTATTAAAACTGAAATCAATAGTACGATAAAGCACTATAAATGTCAATGTTTTTCGCTTTAAATATTTATATAATTTAATATTTCAGCAATAATTCAAAGTGTACCTTGAATCATTCCAAATTTCTCCGTTTTCCTCTCGTTTTATCCGTTTTCCTTTCATGCGCTCTCATTTGAAGCATATTTTTTGCCGGGGCGTAAAAAACGGTCGTTTTTCAGGCCCTAAAAAAATTTTCGGCTTTCCCCTTTTATCCTGTGACGAATTGTGCTATGATATTTATTATAATGGCGTAAATTTTGATTTTGGTGTTAAATTTTTATCAATCTTTGTTCTTGCAATTAAAAATATGCGTTGCAACGCCCTGCTTTTTTGTTGCTTTTGCATGAATGATTCAAGCCATTCGGTCGTTTTTTCGTAAAGAATCAACTGCTTTTCATCCCTGGCTGAATCCGAAGAAGGAAGTGGTTGAAAATTACTCGAAATCAAAAATACGCGGCACTTTCCAGACTGCCGTCACCCATTCGTGACGCTGCGGTAACCCTTGTGATTCCAGCCGCCGTCACGGGAATTTCGTTTCTTGTTTCCCGCTGGTCGGGGAGCAACGACAACATCGGCGTGATTTACGTTCTGGCCGTAGTGCTGGTAAGCCGTTTCACCTCCGGTTACCTGTGGGGAATCATCGCCTCGGTTCTGGGCGTATTCGGCACCAATTACTTCTTTACCGTTCCTTATCATACGCTGGAGTTTTCTTCCGGCTATTCCATTACATTTTTCAGCATGCTGGTCGTTTCCTTAATGACCAGCACGGCCACCGTGCGCCTGAGGGAACACGCCCGCCTTGCCTTACTGCGGGAAAAACGCACGGACAACCTTTATGAGTTTTCCCAAAAGCTTCTTTCCGCCGGCGGAATTGACTCCATTGTTTCCCTTACGCTGGAATACTTATTCCGAACTTTGAAGCGCTCCGTCATATTTTATACGGAGGACCCTGCGGCCGGAGGCCGCGGCACGCTGAAAACCACCTGCGACCGCGACGCGCTGACGCTTTGTTCCATGGACGAACAGGAAGCTGCACATCAGGCCTTTGTAACCGGGGTAAGAACCGGGGCGGGCACGAAAATCTGCCCGAAAGCCGCGGCCTGCTATTTTCCGGTTGCTGCCCACGGATGCATGCTTGGCGCAGTGGGTTTTCTTGTTACGCAGGATGGGGAACCGGCTGTAAATATTCTTACCTTTTTGGAAATGCTAATTTCGCAAACTGCCCTTGCGCTGGAACGTCAAAGGCTTTCCGAAAAGCAGCAGGCGGCTGTGGTGGAAGCAGAAAAGGAAAAAATGCGCACCAACCTGCTCCGCTCCGTTTCCCACGACCTGCGCACACCGCTGACCAGCATTATCGGCGCCAGTTCCGCAATTCTGGAAAACCCGGAGCGCATTGACCCCCAAACGCGAAACCGCCTGATCAGCGACATTCACCAGGAGGCGCAGTGGCTGATCCGCATGGTGGAAAACCTGCTGACCGTCACACGCATCCACAGCGCACCCGCACGGCTGAAAAAGCAGCCGGAAGCCGTTGAGGAAATCGCGGCGGAATCCGTCACCCGGTTGAAAAAACGTTTTCCGGGCGCAGCCGTCCACGTTTCGGTTCCTGAAGAGTTCCTAATGGTCCCCATGGACGCAACGCTGATTGAACAGGTTCTGATTAACCTGCTGGAAAACGCGGTGCGGCACGCCGGCGCCACCCAGCCCATCGAGCTTCAAGTTGGGGTAGAACAGAAAAACGCCGTCTTTGAAGTTCGCGACCGCGGAAAGGGTCTTTCCGAAACGCTGCTCCCCCATATTTTTGACGGCTATCCTTCCGACAACAGCGACTCCACCCGCGGAAGCGGAGTCGGGTTGTCCATCTGCAAGTCCATTGTCCGCGCGCACGGCGGTACGATTACCGCCGCAAACCGGCCGGACGGAGGCGCCGTTTTCACGTTTACGCTCCCGCTGGAGGAGGCGAACTCTCATGACGAATAAAACCACTGTTTTAATTGTAGAAGACGAGGACGCCATTGCGCACTTCATTTCCACCGTTCTGACGGCCAACGGATACCGCACCATTAACGCGACGAACGGAGCGGAAGCGATTTCGCTCATTTCCTCTCACTGCCCCGATTTGATTCTGTTAGACCTTGGCCTGCCAGACATGGATGGGCTGGAGGTTCTGCGCAAAACGCGCGAATGGTCGGGAATTCCGATTCTGGTTGTTTCTGCACGCGGTGAGGAACAGCAAAAAGTCGAAGCACTCGACCTTGGCGCGGACGATTACATTACCAAACCGTTCGGTTCCTCCGAACTGATGGCGCGTATCCGCGCCGCCATCCGCCACGGAATCAAAATGGAAATGGGTGAGGATCTTCCGGACGGAAAGTTCACGCGGGGTGACTTAACCGTAGACTTTAAAAAGCGGATTGTCACGGTGGACGGCAAGGACGTGCACCTGACGCAAAACGAATTTAAAATTGTCACCCTGATTTGCAAGCACGTCGGTCAGGTGCTGACATATTCCTATATATTGAATCAGGTTTGGGGGCAGTTCGCCCAGAACGACCGCCAGATTCTAAGGGTAAACATGGCAAATATCCGGCGAAAAATTGAAAAAAATCCGGCGGAGCCGAAATATATTTTGACCGAAGTGGGCGTTGGCTACCGTATGCCGGACGAAGACTGAACCGCTGGGCATTTTTTTAGACAATTTTGCTTTGCGTGTTTTCACATGTTCCGTCTCCCCCCGCGCGGCTTTTCCCTGAAACCGCGAGCCGGAAGCGAAAAAGCTGGGGATACGCGCAAAATTCATATATTTTCAGTATTTACAGGAGAAGTGATATCATGGAAAAAGGAAACAAAATCAGTATTCTTGGCGCGGGTAATGTAGGCGCTACCATTGCTTACACGCTGACCGTGCAGGGCCTTGCATCAGAAATTGTTCTGGTCGACATCAACAAGGAAAAGGCCGAAGGCGAAGCAATGGACATTTATCAGGGAACTGCTCTGTGCCCGCCAGTTGATATTTTTAACGGTGACTACCCGGATATTAAGGATTCCGACATTGTTATCGTAACCCTTGGCAGCGCTCGTAAACCCGGCCAGACAAGAATTGATCTTGCCCAGGGCAACATCAACATCATCAAGAGCGTTATGCCGCAGGCTTTGAAATATGCTCCAAACGCAAAGTACGTGGTGGTCAGCAACCCGGTTGACATCATTACCTACACCATTCTGAAAACCACCGGCCTGCCGGAGTCTCAGGTATTCGGTTCCGGTACCCTGCTCGACACCAGCCGTCTGCGCGCTGCAATCGCACAGAACGTTGGCGTCAGCCCGAAGAGTGTTCATGCCTATGTGTTCGGTGAGCACGGCGACAGCTCCATGATTCCGTGGTCCCTGACCAGCATCAGCGGCGTCCCGATGGATACCTACCTTTCCAGCATGCGCGTGAAGAACCCGAATTATCAGGAACTGGACCACGCTGCCATCCTGGAGGACGTGCACAAGTCCGGCGGAAAGGTCATTAAGCTGAAGGGCGCTACCTTCTATGCCATCGCACTTTCCACCTGCCGCATCTGCGAATGCATCCTGCGCAATACCAATTCCGTTTTGACCCTGTCCACCATGCTGCACGGCGAATACGGTGTCAGCGACGTGTGCGTCAGCCTGCCGGCCCTGCTTGGTTCCGATGGCCTGACCAACCTGATGGCTCCGCCGATGACCAACGAGGAACAGGAACAGTTTGTCGCAAGCTGCAACGCCCTGAAGGCCGTTATTTCCTCTGTCAACATCTAATTCAATTCACGGCATCGCAACTTTTCGGTACAAATCGCGCCAAAACCCTTTCTTTTCCGATAAAAGATTGTTATAATAATAACAAAAGTCAGTTTGCCCCCCCGCTTTCCCCGGCTCAAGCCTGAAATAGAATGTTTTTTGGGCCGGACGGCGGTTCCGGTAAAATTTGCAGAATGAATGACCTTGAAAGGATGTTTAGAATGGATTACGCAAAAGAATCACTGAAAAAACATGCCGAATGGAAAGGCAAAATCGAAGTAATCTGCCGCGCTCCTCTGGAAACCCGCGACGATCTTTCCCTCGCCTATACCCCCGGCGTTGCACAGCCCTGCCTGGAAATTCAGAAAGATGTTAATAAAAGCTACGATTTGACCCGCCGTTCCAACTTGGTTGCGGTCGTAACCGACGGCACCGCAGTGCTCGGCCTTGGCGACATCGGCCCGGAAGCCGGTATGCCGGTTATGGAAGGCAAATGCGCCCTGTTTAAGACATTCGGCAATGTGGACGCAATCCCGCTCTGCGTGCGTTCCAAGAACGTGGACGACATTGTCAACACGGTTCGCCTGCTCGCCGGCAGCTTTGGCGGCGTAAACCTAGAGGATATTTCCGCTCCCCGCTGCTTCGAAATCGAACGCAAGCTGAAGGAATGCTGCGATATTCCGATTTTCCACGACGACCAGCACGGCACCGCCGTTGTTACCCTTGCCGCTATGTTCAACGCATTGAAACTGACTGGCAAGAAGATTGAAGAAATTAAGGTTGTCACCAGCGGCGCAGGCGCTGCCGGTATCGCCATCATTAAGCTGCTCATCGCTCTCGGCCTTAAGAACGTGATCATGTGCGACCGCACCGGCGCGATCTATGAGGGCCGCGAAGGTTTGAATGAAGAAAAGAAAGAAATGGCGCGCATCACCAACAGAGAAAAGCGCAGTGGTACCCTTGCCGACATGCTCAAGGGCGCGGACGTGTTCATCGGCGTTTCCGCTCCGAACTGCGTCACCGCAGAAATGGTCAAGAGCATGAACAAGGACCCGATCCTCTTCCCAATGGCAAACCCGGTTCCGGAAATTTTGCCGGACGTTGCAAAAGCCGCAGGTGCTGCCGTTGTGGGCACCGGCCGCAGCGACTTCCCGAACCAGATCAACAACGTGCTTGCATTCCCGGGCATCTTCCGCGGTGCGCTTGACGTGCGCGCAAGCGACATCAACGACGAAATGAAGATTGCCGCCGCAAGGGCGATTGCATCCTTTGTTACCGATGACAAACTTTCCCCGGACTACATCATTCCGAGCGCACTCGACAAGAATGTTGCTGCTGCCGTTGCAAAAGCGGTTGCAGAAGCCGCCCGCAAGACCGGCGTAGCAAGAATCTAATTTTCCTCCTTTTCAAGGAAAATAACTATCCGCACATCAAAGAACACGGGCGCGTGAACCGGGAACCCCGGCCTCACCGCCCGTGTTTTAAAAAGTGCCGATTTTAGCAATTGAATTTGCATATCCCGAGAAAGTGATGTCGCAAAAGGAAGAAATCTTCCTTTTGCGGCACCACTTTTTTCATCGAAACGGCCGGATGAAACCCTGGCCGCGCCGGATTCACCGCACTGTATCGGATAGAGCCTTGCCCACATATAATATAACAGTCCTGGTCCTCTAACATTTAGAAAAGAGTGTGAATCGTTCTTATGAGTGAAATAGATACCAAAGAATATCTCGGACCACTTCCTCCCCCTCCTCCGAAGCCGCCCAAAAAGACAATACAGGTTCCTGTTATCCTTGGTAAAGGGGAAAAGCAGCACCTTGTCGTAAAGGAATCCAAGATTTCTCCGCCAAGTCCCCCAATTTTCCGAATTAAAGACGTAGATAAATACGTGGTCATCACGCAAGCAAAACTGGTTCCCTCCGTGAACTACGATGACTGCTACGACGACAAGGACTATGACCAGAAGTGGTGGCTGAATAAAGTAATTATCAACGGTTACGTAGATAAAAACGTAAATTATAAGACCATCACGGACTTCACCTGCGAAGATGTAAACGGGCCTGTGTATCATTTTACAACGCGCGCCTATTTCTCTACCTTCGTTGAAATTAAGACGAAGGAAAAAGTGAAAGACTGTGACAAGGTAGAAATTTTAAGTGCGGTTGTGGAAGGCGAAAAAGAAGACTTGCTGGACCCAAATCCCCCGTGCAAAGGCGCTCCGGATTGGGCAGTAACCTATAACAAGCTTCTCGAAAAAATCCTGGTCAAAATCTCTGCTAAGATCATCCGCATTGAGGAAGTCAAGGTACAGCCCGAATATTAAACCAAACGATTTCCCTCAAATTTCGTAGTATCCACCGGCGGGGCTGATAACGCGGCCCCGCCGGTGTTTTTATAGTTTTTTCTGCTCCTTCAGCTTTTTCAGTGAATCCAGATCCATCTCCAGCAGCTGTTCCATGGGGAAATCCTCGTTTTCCTCAAACTGCAGGGTGTCGGATTCCACCAGCATTTCCGCTGCGCCGTTCGGCTTTTCCCCGCTAGACGGAGATGGTTCTTCCTCTTTCAGGCATTCTTCCTCCTTCGGCGCTTCCTCTTCGGCCGCGCGGAAAATTCGGATTTTCCCTTTGATTTGCACCCTCCACGCCGCGTTTTTCTGCGTGCTGCCTTCGTACCGGAATGGGCACACCGGCTCTAAAAGGAGCTCCGCTTGGGCATTCTGCGCCGCCGCATAGGGAATTTTTATACAGATGTTTTTTCGGACGTTATATGTGGCAAAATTTTTATCATCGCCCACATATGATTTCTTATATAGAACCGTGAGCTGATAGCTTCCAAAAACAGCGCTTTCCTGGTCGGAAAACGCTTTTACATACAGTTCGCACGCTTTTGCGCGGCAGTCCATTACCATGGAATAATTTAGGTCCCAAAGCTCCAAAATATCCAAAAAATCTTGATTGAACTCTTTCGCCGCAACCTCAGCCATTGCTTTCCCTCCCATTCATGGTCACCCGCAGATCAATGAATGGTATGCTGCCCAAAACAAAAATATGCCCTCCGAAATTCGACCGAATTTTTCTGAGAGGGAACGTAAAATAAAATTGATGCCATGGAATTCAAATTCCATTGAATTCTGATTCCATGGCATCCCATAGGATTCTGTTTTACTGCGTTTTCCGCTTCTGCATATGATACGCGATTTTCAAAAGCTGCTTATCGGGAACAAAGCGACCCAAAACGTGGGCGCATTTCATGATTCCGCCCGGCACCAGCACAAGCTTGCCCCGGAACATGCCGTCAATGGCGTAGGCAGCCACCGTTTGGCTTTCCAGCCCCTTTACGCTGAATTTTACCTGCGCGACCGAATCGAACTCCGTGTGCACCGGCCCCGGGCAAAGTACGGAAACATGCACATGGCTGCCGGAACGCCGGAGTTCTTCCGACAGGGCTTCCGTCAGTCGGAACACATAGGCCTTGGACGCATAATAGGACGACAACAGCGGTCCTGGATAAAACGCCGCAGAGGACGCGACGTTGAGAATATAACCCGAATCCCGTTCCTTCATCTGGCGGTAAAACAGCTTGGTCAGGATATGGACCGCACGGATATTCGTATCCAGCATCTGTAGCTCCCGGTCCAGGTCGGTTTCGTCGAACGCACCGAAAAGGCCGAAGCCTGCGTTGTTAATCAGCACATCCACCGCATCGTTTTTCACCTGCTCAAACACACGGAAACATTCCTCCGGTTTGGACAGGTCGGCGGTAATAATCTCTGTTTTTGTTTTGAGGGTACTGGCCAGCTGTTCCAACCGTTCCCGCCTGCGGGCTACCAGTATCACATCATATCCTTTATCGCTCAGAATTCGCGCCATATCGCGCCCAATTCCTGAGCTTGCACCTGTGATCAGCGCTTTCATCGAATGCCTCCTTTAGGCTCCTTTCGAACCGACCGAAAGGAATAACTGTTTGCTCCCATGATAGCCGATTGGAAATAAAAATGCAAGAGTTTGGTAACCAACCCGCCAGTCCACAATAGAAAAAACGAACTGCGATTTTGGAGGATCTCGACGGCATCCGGTTTCACCCCCGGACATGCCTTCGGCCAACCCCAAAAAAGCCCTGATTTTACGGCCGACCTGATTGAATGGCGGGGTATGATATGCTACAATAGTGATAAATTGGAAGAAGCGGATTCTAAAAAAGAAAGGATGGTTCACATGAACAATTTTGAGTATTACATTCCGACAAAGGTTCTGTTTGGCAAAGGCCAAATCGCCCGCCTTGGGGAGGCTGTCAGCTTGTACGGGACACGCGCCCTGCTGGTGTACGGCGGGGGCAGCATTAAGCGGACTGGCCTGTATGATAAGGTCCTTGCCCAGCTGAAGGAAAACAACATTCCGGTTTTTGAACTTTCCGGCGTGGAACCGAATCCAAAGATTGAATCCGTACGGGAAGGAGTCCGCCTTTGCAAAGAGAACAATGTGGATATCGTTCTGGCGGTCGGCGGCGGCAGCTCCATTGACTGCGCAAAGGTCGTTGCAGCGGGCGCCTGCTATGACGGCGATGCCTGGGATTTGGTCATCCACCCCGAAAAAATCAAGCGGGCGCTTCCTCTTGTTACAGTGCTGACCCTTGCCGCAACCGGTTCCGAAATGAACGGAAACGCGGTAATTTCCGACATGAGCAAGAACGACAAGTTCGGCACCGCCGGCCTTGCACTAAAACCGAAGGTTTCCATTCTTGACCCGGAATACACATATTCCGTGCCGAAAAATCAAACCGCAGCCGGTACGGCGGATATTATGAGCCATATTTTTGAAGTGTACTTCAACCGCGTTCCGGGCACATTCATTCAGGCCCGCTTTGCGGAAGGCCTGCTGAAGACCTGCATCAAATACGGAAAGATCGCCGTAAATGACCCCCATAACTATGAAGCACGCGCAAACCTGATGTGGGCGTCCAGCCTCGCAATCAACGGAATTCTATCCTACGGCGCGGATGTCGCGTGGAGCGCACACCCCATGGAGCACGAGCTCAGCGCGTTTTATGACATTACCCATGGCGTTGGGCTTGCCATTTTGACCCCGAACTGGATGACCTATGTGTTGGAACACGACAAGAGCACGGTGGACCGGTTTGCGGAATACGGAATCAACGTATGGGGCATCCGTGAGGACTTGGACAAGATGGAGATTGCGAAACAGGCCATTCAGAAGACGCGGGATTTCTTTACGGAAATCGGCATTCCCTCCACGCTCCGCGAAGTCGGCATTGGCGAAGAAAATCTGGAAATCATGGCCAAGAAAGCAGCGTCCATGGGATTGGAGAATGCCTATTACCCGCTCGATGAAAAGGATGTTTTGGCGATTTACAAGGCTTCTCTCTAATGGAAGTTCCCTTTCCGGTGCAGCGGTACAAGCGGACCTGCGGAAAGAGTGAAAACGAAACGGCATACGCCAAAAGGCGTATGCCGTTTCGTTTTATGGAGGGATTTCGACTTATACGCGAAAGAAAAATACAGGTTTTTCGCGGGAATCCGATATTTTGAAACCGTCTTAATCCTTTTGCTCGGAATCATTCGCCCGGGGCGCATTTCCCTTGCCTTTGCGTGCCGCTAAGCGTTGGCTGATGCATCATCCCGCAATAAGAGTATCGGCAAATTTAATATTTTATTAATATCCCATATTACGCTATTTGAATTAAATATACAAAAATTATATAAATTTATGTATTAATCTTTTTATAAATTAAATCAAAAGCTACTTATTCCGATTAATTCCATAAAAGTAGGGCCAAGAAGAATGAAATTTCTTCCGGCCCTGTTTGAGTTTTGTTTGTTATTTGGTCAGTTGATCAAGCATTGCTAATATTTCTTCAACTTTTTTATTTTTCTCCAGCTCATCGCCCTGCTCAAATGCTTCCCGCACACAACAGTTCAAATGCGCGTGCAGAATTTCTTTATTGGCTGCGCGCAGAATCGCCTGTGTGGCCATCAGCTGGTTGGAAATATCGGTACAGTAACGGTCGTCCTCCACCATTTTCAGCAGACCGTCCAGCTGGCCGCGCGCGGTCTTGAGCAGCCGGGTCACTTTCGCCTTGTCCGCTTGCATCCGTGTATCCCCCATCTGTTTACTTGCCGAACAGGCCCTTTTTCTCTTCCACCTTGACCGGTTTGTACCCCGCGTCGCTGACTGCCTTTTTCAGCGTTTCATCATCGACCGGGTCCTTCATGGATACCGTTGCAGTTCCCTTTTTTAAGTCCACCTTGGCCTCTACGCCCGTAATGGCGTTCAGTGCGTCTTCCACGCGCTTCTGGCAGTGTTCGCAGCTCATTCCCTGAATGGTAATTACTTTTTTCATGGTCAAATCTTCTCCTTCCGGCAATGCCGTATTTTGTTGTATATTTATCACGGAATGCTCCGTGGAGGTCTGTTTTACGCCGTTGATAGAAATCGTTTCCCTGCGGGGGTGGAAAAAGCGAAGCCGCAGGGCATTGGTCACCACACAGACGGAACTCAGGCTCATGGCCGCTGCGGCAAACATGGGGCTGAGCGTCCAGCCGAACAGGGCGTAAAAAACGCCCGCCGCAAGCGGAATGCCAATGCAGTTGTAAAAGAACGCCCAGAACAGGTTTTCTTTGATATTGCGCAGCGTCGCGCGGCTGAGTTGAATGGCCGTAACTGCGTCCATCAGGTCACTCTTCATCAACACTATGTCCGCAGAATCAATCGCAATATCCGTTCCCGCGCCGATGGCGATGCCTACGTCGGCACGTACCAGCGCCGGGGCATCGTTGATTCCGTCACCAATCATAGCCACCTTGCCGCCCTGCTGCTGAATCCGGCGAACTTCGGCTTCCTTGTCCTGCGGGAGCACCTCGGAAACCGCGCGGTCAATTCCAAGCTGCGCGCGGATGGCTTCCGCTGTACGGCGGTTATCGCCGGTCAGCATTACTACGTCGATGCCCATTGCCTTAAACTGTGCAACCGCTTCATGGCTGGTTGGCTTAATGACATCCGCCGCGGCGATTACGCCGAGCAGCCGGCCCGCGCCGCCAAAATAAAGCGGCGTTTTCCCAGCCTGCGCCAGTGCCTCTGCCTGCTTCGCTACGGATGAGGCATCAATTCCCTGCTGATCCATCAGTGCGGGATTCCCCGCAAAATATGTTGTCCCGTCCAGCACGGCGGATACCCCTTTCCCAGGAATGGCGGAAAACGCCTCCACCGGGCGGATTTTGACTTTTCTTTCCTGAGCATATTCCAAGATCGCCCCGGCAAGCGGATGTTCCGAGGGCTGTTCCAGCGAAGCCGCAACCCCGAGCAGTTCCTCTTCCGAAACACCGAACGCGGGAAAAAGATCCGTCACACGGGGTTTTCCCTCCGTAAGGGTACCGGTTTTGTCGAGCACCACCGTTTTGACCGAGCGGGCTACCTCCAACGCTTCCGCTGATTTAATCAGAATGCCGTTGGAAGCGCCGCGCCCCGTGCCAACCATAATAGCCACCGGCGTGGCAAGGCCCAGCGCACAGGGGCAGGAAATCACCAGAACTGCAATCGCCGTGGAAAGGGCAAATTCAAACGACTGTCCCAATAGCAGCCACACGGCGGCGGACAGCACGGCGATGGCGATGACCACCGGCACAAAAATGCCGCTGATCCGATCCGCCAGCTTGGCAATCGGGGCTTTGGTCGCGTTCGCATCCTCTACCAGCGCGATAATCTGAGCTAGCGTTGTATTTTCGCCCACTTTTTGCGCGCGAAATTTCAAAAATCCGGTTTTGTTGATGGTGGCAGCCATCACCGGGTCACCCGGCTGCTTTTCCACCGGAATGCTTTCGCCCGTCAGGGCGGACTGGTCCACCGCCGAGCTGCCTTCTGTCACCACGCCGTCCACCGGAATGCTTTGCCCCGGCCGGACCACAACAATATCATCCACGGCAACCTGTTCCACCGGAATTTCCTGCTCCTGCCCGCTGCGCAGAACCACGGCAGTTTTCGGCGCAAGGTCCATCAGCTTTGCCAGCGCTTCCGATGTTTTCCCCTTGGAACGAGCTTCCAGAAACTTGCCGAGCGTAATCAGCGTCAAAATAGTTGCGGCAGACTCAAAGTACAGGTCCATGCTGTAATGCTCCGCCGTCATGCTGTCGCCATGGCCTAGTGCATAGCCGATTTTAAAAATGGCAAATACGCCGTACACCAGCGCGGCGGAGGAACCGATGGCAATCAGCGAATCCATGTTGGGCGACCGGTGTGCCAGCGTTTTAAAGCCCACCTGATAATAACTGCGGTTTACAAAAACAACCGGGAGCGTAAGCAAAAACTGCAGGAACGAAAATACCGCCGCGTTTTGCGTGCCGTGGAGCCACCCCGGCAGAGGAAGTCCCAGCATATACCCCATGGAAATGTAGAGCAAAGGAATCAAAAACGAAAAGGAAACGATCAGCCGACGTTTCATCCCACGGAGCTGCCCTTCCAAAGGCGCAACCTTCACTGGTTGCTCCGCTTTGCTGCCCGCGCGCTGTTCGGAGGCCCCATAGCCTGCTTCTTCCACCGCACGGATAATTGCGCCACTTTCGGTTACCGCTTCATCGTAATCCACCGCCATACTGTTGGTTAGAAGGTTCACCTGAACAGAAGCAACCCCCTCCACCTTTCGCACGCTCTTTTCCACCGCAGCGGAACAAGCGGAGCAGGTCATTCCCGTAATATTATATTTTTGCTTCATATTATCACCCCTTAAAAGCAAAACCCTACACCCCGGTGGGGTGTCTATAGTTAGTTTAGACGAACCGCTCGGGTTTGTCAAGCGGTTCTTACATTTTTAGCGTTTTAAAAATGGGAAACTAAGATGCCATATATTACATCCGTTTACTCTCTAGGAATCCCCCGGTTTCCGTGCTATAATCCGTTTAGGAATACTGTTAATAAAGGTCGATTTGAATGAAACAAATAAAAGTCCGTTTCGCCAATATAGGCGACGCAAAAACCATGCTGGAAATCTATGCTCCCTATGTGCGGGACACAGCAATTACCTTTGAATATGAAGTGCCTGGATTAAAGGATTTTAAAAACCGGATTCAAACCGTCACAAACCAATTTCCGTGGTTGATTTGTGAAGTGGACGGCCAGGCGGCCGGCTACGCCTATGCGGCCCGTTTCCGCCCCCGTGCGGCGTTCCAATGGGACGCCGAGGTCAGCATCTACCTTGCACCGGAATTCCACCACATGGGAATTGCCGCCGCATTGTACTCCTGTATGGAAACCATTCTTCGGGAGCAGGGCTACATCAATCTGTATGCGCTCATCACGCACCCACACCCCGCCAGCGAAGGGTTTCACCGCAGTCAAGGCTATTATGCGCTGGGTGTTTATAAAAATACCGGATATAAATTCGGAAAATGGTATGATTTAATTGTCATGGAAAAGCAGCTTGCATCCTTTCCCGAAAAACCGGAACCCTGCATGCCGTTCTATGAACTAGATGAAGAATTTCTGATACAGCAGCTGTGGAAATCGGAAACAAACATTCTTTCCCACAAATCTTCTCCGTCTTCAGAAAAGAAAAATTCCATGCCTGGCGGGGATCATGAAATAAACGGCTGACCCCTGCTTTTCATATGAAGAGTTACCCCACCCCCCGGCACAGCCGGGGGGTCCTTCTATACGGGCAAAGCTCTTCTTGTTCTTCGAAATACAACGAAAAAGGAGGTTGAGGAAAATCCTCAACCTCCTGTGAATATACAGACCGACCTATCTTTAAAAGATAGTATGCATACGCATGGCGCTGATTCAAATATATCGCGCGAACTACGTTTGTTCTGTCTCGTATAACTGTAATTATAATAGCATGCAGCCGTTAATATGTCAACAATTTCTACGTATTTTATAAAAAAAATTTTAAACTTATATAATTAATAGTTATTTTGTGCCTTATCGATTAATAGAACGTGCCATTCGGCGGTAGGTATGCCGCACCCCTTTAATCGCAATGGAATAGGCCATAATGTTTTCCGGCAGCGCCATGCCCACATAACCTGTGTCGCCCAGGTGATGAATATCCGTACCGGTCATTTTGCACATCAGGGCAATCTGCCGGATGGTATCCGGATCGGCACCCTCCTGCGAAGTTCCCACCGTGGTCATCGTCAGCGCACCCGCGTTGTGGGCAAACTCCACCAACGAGCGGATATATTCCATCGTAATGCCCGGCACGGTTCCCGGTGCGGGCAACAGGATAAGATCCGCCCCTGCATCCGCAAACAGGCGGATATCGTCTTTCGTAATCAGTTTTTGCCCTGACTCTTTCAGCATGCCGGAAGGATGCACCTTCCCGGCGGCCAAAATTACACGATCGCCCAGCTCCTTTGAAATTTCCCGGAGCGAGTCGATAATGGCGGGGTTCTGCGCCAGCGCGGCCGGGCTGCCGGTCAGCACAATCAAATCCGCACCCATGGCGCAGGCTTTCTGTGCGTTTTGCAGCGTGGCAAGCCGTCCGTCGGCCATGCGTTCCCCATCCTCGTCCTCTGCGCCCGGGTAGCTGCCATCCTGCGGTTCCAGCTCAATGCCGATGATGCGTCCCGTCAAGCGTTTCAGCTCACGGATGATTTCGCCCTTTTCCACCGGCGGCATCCCCCACAGGAAAGGGTCGTTCACGTCAAACATATTCAGAATCAGGAAATCCGCCCCCATAGCCGCCGCAAGCTCCGCGTTGGTCAGGTTGCCCAACATGGGCTGTACTGCGCCGATGGTTTCACACGCCAGCACGCGTCCTTCGCTCTGGGCAATAGATTTCAAGATTTCATATTTATTCATATTCCGAAAATCGGAAGCTCCGCAGTCGATAAACCGTTTTGCCATTATGTCCCTCTTTTCCGCACGGTATTGCCGTACCTGTCCCCTGCGCGGTTGTTGCGCAGCGGCACTGTCTTCCATAACAAAATCAGCGGCACGAAAGTGCCGCTGATTCTTTTCACCGGGAACCCGCCCGTTTTGCCCTGCCGGGCGAGCCGTTAAATGCCCAGCAGTGCGGGCACCGCGGCCTCCATTTCCTTTACCAGTGCCTGCGACGCTTCATGACTGGCAGCGTTCGCAGAAAGATAAATCTTGATTTTCGGCTCGGTTCCGCTTGGGCGGACAATCAGCTTGCCGCCGTTTTCCATACGATATTCCAACACGTTGGACTTCGGCAGGGTAATTTCCGTTTCTGTTCCACCGTCGTGGCGCACAGAGGCCTGGTAATCGCTCCATCCCACTACGGGAACGCCCGCAATTTCCTTCGGTGGATTTTGGCGCAGGGTGTCCATAATCTTCCCCATTTGAATCATGCCGTCTTCGCCCTCAAAGCCGAAATTCATCAAGGAATTCTTATAATAACCGTACTTACGGTAGAGCGCTTCCATGGCATCCACCAAAGTCATGCCTTTTTTCTTGTAGTCGTACGCCATTTGGCAAATGAGCATGCTGGCGTCTACCGCGTCTTTGTCGCGCACATAGCCGCCGGAAAGATAACCGTAGCTCTCCTCAAATCCGAAAATATAGCGTTCGGCTTCGTTCTTTTCTTCCAACAGCGCAATTTGGTCGCCGATGTATTTAAATCCGGTCAGCACGCGAACCATGCCAATACCGTATTCCTTCGCTACCGGGTCCGCCATATCGGTGCTGACAATGGTGGTAACCGCCACAGGATTTTTCGGCATTTTGCCGTTTTGAATCCGGCTGCGGGCAATAAAGTCCAGCAGCAGTACGCCTACTTCGTTTCCGGTCATCAACACGAATTTCCCATTCTGGTTTACGGCGATGCCGCAGCGGTCGCAGTCCGGGTCCGTGGCCAGCAGCAGGTCGGGTTTGACCCGTTCGCTTAATTCCAAGCCCTTTTGCAGCGCTTCCCGGATTTCCGGGTTCGGGAACGGGCAGGTCGGGAAATGGCCGTCCGGGAATTCCTGTTCCGGCACTACGGTAACGTCCTTTACCCCAATGCGGTCCAAAATCCGGGTTACACAAACGCGGCCCGTGCCGTTCAGCGGGGTGTAAACCACCTTCAGCCCGTCACAGGTGCCTTCGATGACGCTTTGTCCCTGCACCTCGTCGAGGAAGGAGTCGATCACGTCATCGGCAATATACTGGATTAAGCCCTGGCGCAGACCCTCGTCAAAGTCCATCTGCTTTACATCATTGAAAATATCCAGCGCATTGATTTCAGCAAGTACCTCGTCTGCCATTTTCAGGGTAATCTGGCAGCCGTCACTGCCGTAAACCTTGTAACCATTGTATTTGGCCGGGTTGTGGCTTGCGGTTACACAGATGCCCGCATCGCATTTCAGGTACCGAACGGCATAGGAAAGGGTCGGCGTAGGCGAAAGCCACGGGTAAATATGCGCGGTGATTCCGTTGGCGGCAAGTACCGCGGCGCTCTGGCGGGCGAACAGCTCCGACTTAATGCGGCTGTCATATGCAATGGCCACAGAGGCTTTTTTCGTATGCTTTTTCAGGTAATTCGCAAGGCCCTGCGTCGCCTTTCGCACCGTATATACGTTCATCCGGTTCGTCCCGGCGCCGATTACGCCGCGCAGTCCGCCGGTTCCGAATTCCAAATTGCGGTAAAACCGGTCGTTGATTTCTTCCGACTGATTCTGAATGCTGCGGAGTTCCTCCGTTAAATCAGGGTCATCCAGTTCTGTATTGAGCCATCTCTCATATTCTGTCATATCAGTCTCAATCCCTTCTAAATAAAATAATAAGCTGAATTGGTTCTTGGGAACCGCTGTTGAAAGCCCTTCAAAAGCCACTCAAGTCAGATGATCCGCGGCTTTGAACTGCGGCCTTACGATGGAATCCGCGATTCCCTCATCGTTTCCCGTAATAATTCGTTCTCTATAAAAGGGTAGCATTCCAAAAATCCGCTGTCAATCGTATTCTAAGAAAAATCTTTCCCTACTTTTCTGTTTATTCAATGAAGTTTCAGAATATTGGTTACGATGCCGGCGGAGGTAATGTCGATAATTCCGTACGTTCCTTGGGAACCGTGCAGACTGCCGGGATTCATAATATACAGGCCGTCCTCATAATCGGTTTGTGCCACGTGGGTGTGGCCATAAAGCAGAATATCCGCCTTTGCGTCACGCGCGGCCGCTTTTGCGTCCCACAATCCCATTTTTACCCGATACGTATAGCCGTGCGTACAGAACAGGCGCTTTTGCATCAGGGTAATTTCCTCTTTCACGGGCAGCATGGAATTCCAGTCGCAGTTCCCGCGCACCAGCACAAACATTTTATCGGGGAAGCTTTCTTTCATCAAAATGGCTTCCTCTTCGCCATCGCCCAGATGAATTACCACTTCGGCCCGGGGTTGGCTTAAAATCGCCCTGCGCAGGGCGTATTCATCCCGGTGTGTATCAGACACCACTAAAACCCGCATTGCATCGTTCGCTTCCTTTGTTTCAAGATCTGTTATTTTTTCCGTCAACATTATCACCGTTTCTCCGTGCATTACATAATTTAGAACAGCAATCTATAATATTCCCGCCGCTGCCGGAGCGAAACACGGGCAAACCGTTCCGGCCGATGGAATGCCGTTCCCGTAGAATACAAGCCGTAAAGCACACAGCGGGGGTTATATATTCAAGACCCTCAACATACAATGATATGGGGTGATAGTATGCCAAATAATGAAGATCAAAAGCAAATGATCAACAGTTTGTTAAGCATGCTTAGCGATCAGGACAAGAAGACGTTGGAAAGCATCCTGGCCGACAAAACCGCAACGCAAAAAATTCTGAGCACACCGGAAGCACAGCAGCTCATGAAAAAAATAAAGGGAGGAAAATAATGGATGACCTTGCTTCGAAGCTCGGCGAGCTGCTGAACAACCCCGGCAGTCTTGAACAAATCAAGAACCTTGCCGGTCTTTTGGGTGGGTCGGCCGCCGGTGCGCCGGCAATTCCGCCAGCGCCCGCACCACAGCCGCCGCAGCCGGAGCAACCGAAATCCACGTCCCCGTTGGATGGCGACACGGTGACCACCATTATGAAAGTGGCGCCACTGTTGTCCGCCATCCGTCAGGAAGACGACAACACACGGCTGCTGCACGCGCTGCGGCCACTTCTGGGCCCTGAGCGCCAGAAAAAACTGGATGAAGCCATCAAGCTGCTTCAGCTGATGCGTGTTCTGCCCCTGCTCAAAAGCAGCGGACTGTTCAACTTATTCTAAGGGGTAGAGGCCATGGCCGATACAAACAACAGCTACGATATGCAGTACCTCCAGCAAGAGGCTATTCGGAGGGCAAGGGAGATGCAGGCCCGGGCCAAACCTCCTGTTCCTCCCCCTGCGCCGGCAAGGCCCCCCACGGGAAGAGCACCCATGCCCGGTTCCGTTCCGGTCCGGCATACACAGGAGCCGCCCCGTGCCCCGGCTGAACCGCCGCCTCCCCACGCGCACAATCCCCCTGCCAGCGGCTTTAAACCGAATCTTCCCGGGCCGGTAGGGGATCTTTTCGACAGCTTGATGGCCGACAGTGAACGAACCCTGATTTTAGTTCTTCTAGTCATATTAATGGAAGAAAAGGCCGATACGGGGGTGATATTGGCTCTGATGTACCTGATCCTGTAAGCACCGTGCGGAACCCGCTTTTTCAGCAGGACCGCACCTGTGTGCAAAACAGGGCGTATTTTTGCAAACCATCCCAACAGGAATGAATCTGAAAGGTCAGAAGAAAAAAAGTCTGGACGCACCGATTCAGGACGCGGCTTGCACCGCGTAGATATACTCCTTGTTGGTCGCGGTATCGGTTTTCAATACATAGTTCATATATTTTGTCGGCTTCGGGCCGGACACCGTGCTGGATGTCTGGGTTCTCCAGGTATCGCTCGGGGAAACATAACCAACGCGCAGGACGATACTGTCACCCTGTTTACTGGCTTTCACGGTGTACGGCATAAACGTACTGTCGGAAGAATAAAGTGCTACGTGAAATTTATTTTCCTCAGAGTCATACGTAAAAAAGGTTTCCTGCGCGGGTGTTTTCGGCTGAAGCTGACAGTTTGGTCCAAACAGGTCACGGCAAGCCTGCACCACGTCGCCCAGCGGCACCAGTACTTTGCCCGCGTCGTCATATTCCGTGTAATTCGTTCCATTGTTCGCCGTAATCGCTTTCCAAAGCGAAGCGTTCAGAACCAGGTCATCCGGAGCTTTGTCCGGGGATGCGAACGGCTGCGGGTCCTGCATGACCACCGGCGTAAGGAAGGTGTCGTAAGCGCGAAGTTTGCTGTCGTCGGTCGCAGCGGAATAAATTTGCTTCCCCAGCGTGCCGACAATAAACACCACGCCCGTCAGGGCAAGAAGAAGTACCAGGGAACCCACCGCCACGCCGTAGCGCCGCCTGCCGCGCCGGCGGGCGGCGGGTTTTGATTTGGGAAGTTCCTCCGGCTGCTCCTCGGGCAGAGCTGGCTGCTCAGCCGGCTCCGGTTCCTCGGACCATTTGGTCAGCAGCTCCTCGTCGGGATCTTCATGGTCTTCCGGCAGGAAATCGTCGACATCCTGCTCGGCGATGACAGGGTCAACGGGCTCCTTTTCCGCCGACTGATCGAAAGCGCCTCGGTAGTCGGCTGAAAAGCCGCTGACCTGTTTTTTTTCTTTTTTCTTGCTCATTCAAACAGCCCCGTTCCTATCGAATTTGACCGCTGCCGGTCACAATAAATTTTGTAGAGGTCAGTTCGTTCACACCCATGGGCCCGCGCGCGTGCAGCTTTTGGGTGGAAATTCCGATTTCCGCGCCCAGCCCGAACTCGCCGCCGTCGGTAAAGCGTGTGGAAGCATTCACGTACACCGCCGCGCTGTCCACCTCTTGGGTAAACCGCTGCGCATTGCGGTAGCTTTCGGTCACAATCGCTTCGCTGTGCCCGCTGGAATACCGCGCAATATGCTCCATCGCTTCCTCCAGGCTATCCACAACCTTTACCGCAAGGACATAATCCAGGTACTCCGTTGCCCAGTCCTCTTCTGTGGCGGGGAGCACCGAATCCCCCAAAATGGCGCATGTCCGCTCGCAGCCGCGCAGCTCCACATGCTTTTCGTCCAGCCGGGCTTTGATAACCGGCAGCGCCCTTTCCGCAATCTTTTTGTGGACAAGGATGGTTTCAATCGCGTTGCACACGGAAGGGCGTGACGTTTTGGCGTTAAAGATAATCTCTGCCGCCATTTCCAGGTCGGCGGATTCATCCACAAAAACGTGGCAGTTGCCAGCGCCGGTTTCAATAACCGGCACACGGGAATTTTGCACGACGGACTGAATCAGCCCCTTGCCTCCACGGGGAATCAGAACGTCAAGGTATTCGGTCAGCTGCATCATCTCTACCGCGGAGGAACGGCTGGTGTCCTGCACCAGCTGCACGCAGTCCTTTGGCAGACCGACCTGCTCCAGGGCGGAGCGCATCGCCTGTGCAACTGCCTGATTGGAACGGAACGCTTCTTTTCCACCGCGCAGAATCACGGCGTTGCCCGCTTTCAGGCACAGCGCCGCGGCGTCGGCGGTCACATTCGGACGGGCTTCATAAATAATACCGATGACACCGAGCGGCACACGCACCTGCTCAATCTTTAAGCCGTTCGGGCGGACGCTTCCGCCCACCACGGTACCGACCGGGTCGCTCTGCGCCGCTACCGCGCGCACGCCCTGTGCCATGCCCTGAATCCGCGCGTGGTTCAGCGCAAGACGGTCCAGCAGGGAATCGCTCATGCCGGCGGCACGCGCAGCATTAAGATCCTCCTGATTTGCGGCAAGGATTTCTGCCTCTCCTGCTTCCAGTGCGTCGGCCATGGCAAGCAGGGCTTTATCTTTTTTTGCGCCCGCCGTTGCCAGCACGCGCGCTGCCAGTTTTGCGTTTTTTCCCATGGTTTCCAGAGCAGTCATACCGTAACACTCCTTTAATCAATGAACAATGAATCACCGTTGAAACCGATTTGCCGCTTGTAGATACGGGTTTTGTGAAAACAATTTACTCTTTCCGGTCTCATGTTCTTTGTTCTCGGTTCATTTTCCTTATTTTACTTCCTTTGTCCACCGAAAACTGTCCCAATTTGTTCCCCGTCGAAAAGACGGTACAGTATCTTCGGGTCGGCGCCGCTTATTACGCAGCAACAGATTCCTGCCTCGTTTGCCATGGCCGCCGCCTTTACCTTGGTGCTCATGCCGCCGGTGCCCCGGTTGGAACCTGTACCCCCTGCCAGCGCGCGGATATCGTCCGTAACCTGCGCAACATAGGGGATTCGCTTCGCGTCCGGGTTAACACGCGGATTGGCATCGTACAGCCCGTCAATATCAGTGAGGATAACCAACAGGTCGGCATTGGTCAAAATCGCGACGGTTGCGGAAAGCGTGTCGTTATCGCCGAAGTTGTTTCCCACCAGCTCGTCGATGGCAACGGAGTCGTTTTCGTTCACGACGGGAATAATATCCATTTTAATCAGTTCATTAAAGGTATTCTGTGTGTTTTTCTTATTGATTTCATTGGCAATTACGTCCGCGGTAAGCAGTACCTGCGCCACGGTGCGGTTGTACTCCCCGAACAGCTTGTCATACGTAAACATCAGCTCGCACTGCCCCACGGCGGCGACGGCCTGTTTTTTTTCCGTTTCCTGCGGTCGCTCCCGCAGACCCAGCTTTCCAACCCCGACCCCGATGGCACCGGAGGTAACCAGAATAATCTCCTTGCCGGAATTCTGCAGGTCGGTCAGCACCTTGCACAGCGTTTCCATGCGGCGGAGGTTCATTTTTCCGTTTTCATAAGTCAGCGTAGAAGTGCCGACCTTTACTACAATTCGTTTCGCCTGAGTGACTGCGGACATATCTTTTACTCCTTCGGTTTAGTAAACTAAATTATATCATATTTTAGAAGCGGATTGAAGAACTATCTATAAATGGGGACTTCGGCGCCACCCATACTCCCCTTTTCCGGAGATAAACGGACAGCCACCCGAAAATCGGATGGCTGTGACGTATATTATGAGTGCGGATCATGAAAATTATTGTCTTGGTTTATTGGTGTTGGCGATAAAGCCGTTGCTTGCGCGGGGACGATCGTCACGGCGGCGGTCATCGCGGCGCGGACGGCGGGGTGCATCGGAAATTTCGTTTTCCGGAACCAGACCCTCCACCTCAATCAAAGCATCACGGCGGGACAGGTTCAAGCGGCCCTTGTCGTCGATTTCCAACACCTTAACCATGACCTCGTCGCCTACGTTGACCACATCGGTCACTTTTTCGGTGCGCTTCACGTCCAGACGGGAAATATGCACAAGGCCCTCTTTGCCTGGTGCGATTTCAACGAATGCGCCGAAATCCATCAGGCGGGTTACCTTGCCCTTGTAAATCGCGCCCACTTCGGGGTCGTTCACAATCGTATCAATAATCGTCAATGCGCGTTTGCAGTTGTCGGCATCGATGCCGGAAACATAAACGTGGCCGTCTTCCTCCACGTCCACCTTAACGTCGCATTCTGCGCAGATCTTCTGAATCACCTTTCCGCCTGTGCCGATTACTTCGCGGATTTTATCCACCGGAATCGTCATGGAAAGCATCTTCGGAGCGTACTTGGAAAGTTCCTTGCGCGGCTCCGGAATAGTTTTCAAAATGATTTCATCAATGATATAGTTTCTGGCCTTATGGGTCTTTTCCAGCGCTTCCTTCACCATTTCCGGGGTCAGGCCGCTGATTTTCAGGTCCATCTGAATGGCGGTGATGCCTTCCTTAGTACCGGCCACCTTAAAGTCCATATCGCCGAAGAAGTCCTCCAGACCCTGAATGTCCACCATGGTCATCCAGCGGTCGCCTTCGGTAATCAGGCCGCAGGAAATACCCGCGACCGGCGCCTTAATCGGCACGCCCGCAGCCATCAGGGCCAGTGTGGAACCGCAGATGGAAGCCTGGGAAGTGGAGCCGTTGGAGGACAGCACTTCGGAAACCAGACGGTAGGCATATGGGAATTCATCCACCGAAGGAATCACCGGGACCAACGCGCGTTCCGCCAGTGCGCCATGACCAATTTCACGGCGGCCCGGGCCGCGGCTCGGCTTGGTTTCGCCCACGGAATAGGACGGGAAGTTGTACTGGTGAATATAGCGCTTCGTTTCCTCTTCGTCAATGCCGTCGAGAAGCTGCTCGTCGCTGACCGGGCCAAGGGTGGCCACCGTCAGCACCTGCGTCTGGCCCCGGGTAAACATACCGGAACCATGCACGCGGGGCAGCAGATCCACTTCCGCCGCTAGCGGACGCATCTCATCCATACCGCGGCCATCCACGCGCTTCTGCTCATCCAGCAGCCAGCGGCGGACAATATATTTCTGCGTGCGATACATGCATTCGTCGATTTTTGCCTCCTGCTCGGGGTAAATCTCGTCGAACTTTTCATGCACTTTTTCGTAAATCGGCTTCAGGCGTTCGTCGCGGACGTTCTTGTCGTCGGTATCGAGCGCAAGCTTTACGTCCTCCATGGCAAATTCCTTGATGGCATTGAGCATTTCCTCGTCCGGCTCGTTGCTCGGGTACTCGAACTTCGGCTTGCCGATTTCCTTCTGAATGCCTTTGATAAACTCAATGATTTTCTGGTTGGCTTCATGGCCCGCCATAATGCCGTTGTACATCACTTCGTCGCTTACGATGTTCGCGCCCGCCTCAATCATGGCGATGCGGGAATCGGTGGAAGCTACGGTGACCGCCATTTGGGAAACGGCACGCTGTGCGGAGGTCGGGTTAATCACGTATTCGCCGTCCACATAGCCGACGGAAACGCCGGAAATCGGCCCGTTCCACGGAATATCGGAAATGCTGAGGGCAATGGAGGTACCCACCATAGCCGCGATTTCCGGCAGGCAATCGTGGTCAACTGACATCACGGTGCAAACGACGGAAACATCGTTGCGCATATCTTTCGGGAAAAGCGGGCGAATGGGGCGGTCAATCACACGGGAAACCAAAATGGCCTTATCGCTCGGGCGGCCCTCACGCTTCAGGTAAGAACCCGGAATGCGGCCTACGGAATAAAGCTTTTCCTCAAAGTCAACGGAAAGCGGGAAGAAATCCACACCCTCACGCGGTTTGGCAGAAGCGGTTACGGCAACGTGAACCACGGTTTCGCCGTAGCGCACCAGGCATTCGCCGTTGGCTAACTGCGCCATTTTACCGGTTTCCACAACCAGCGGGCGTCCTGCAAAATCGGTAGAAAACACTTTGAAATTTTCGAACATACTGTTCCTCCTTTTTCATAGCGGGGAAACAGGTTTAGCAATAAAACCAGCCTCCGCGCACGGGGGTTCGTTTCACTGCTAAAATCCATTTCACCCGTTTGATTTGTAAATGTTAAAAACTCAAAATGATAAATAAGAATAAATAGCCTAAAGGCAGGCGGCATATGCCGCCTGCCCAAACAGACTGTGATTATTTACGAATGCCAAGTCTGGCAATCAGGGTACGGTAACGCTCGATGTCGGTCTTCATCAGGTAGTTGAGAAGATTTCTTCTCTGGCCAACCATTTTGAGCAGACCACGGCGGGAATGGTGATCCTTGTTATGGGTTCTCAGGTGCTCGGTCAAATCGTCGATGCGCTTGGTCAGAACAGCAATCTGAACCTCCGGAGAACCGGTGTCGCCTTCGTGCATGGCATACTCTTTAATAATCGCTGTCTTTTCTTCTTTTAACATGGTTCTTTCCACCTTTTTAAAATTTACCCTCATTCGCAGAATGCGGCCGGTGAAATCCCCGTTCGGGGCTTGCTCCGTAATCCGGGAAAGGGGCATAATACAGATAAATTATAACATGAACATTTCTTTTTGTAAATCATTTTTTCCTAAGGGCTTGTCTGCAGGCCGAATGGGAACTCGAAAAACTGCTTTGCAGAAAAGAAAATTCAGTCAGCTCTCGGTTTTGCTCGATTCACAAAAAAAGTGAACTGCATCTTCCCCATCCTTTAGAATTGCCGTTTTCAGCTCTTCTAAACCAGAAAAACAGATTTCAGGGCGAAGAAATTTTATTAAATCAACTCGGACGGTTTCGCCGTAAAAATCCGGCCCTGTGTATTCCGGCATCCAGGTTTCCGCCAGCGCACAGGGCGAGCCGACGGTGGGCTTTACGCCGATGTTGGTTACGCCAATGTACTCTTTCCCCCGCAGAAACACGCGGGACACATACACGCCGAAGCGCGGAAGGACAAGCCGTTCCGAAATCGCCTGATTCAGGGTGGGGGTGCCCAGCTCCCGCCCAAGTCGACGGCCGTGCACCACTTGGGTCACATAACCGTACGGCCTGCCCAGCAGTTTGGCTGCTTCATCCACAGCACCGGAGGAAATCAACCCCCGAATGCGCGTGGAGCTGACCGTTTCGCCGCCGGAAAGCACCGCCTCGATGACGCTGACCGCAATGCCCCGAGCTTCGCATAGCTCGGTCAGCATGGTGCTGTTGCCATGCCCGCCGCGGCCGAACGTAAAGTTAAACCCACAGCAGACCCGCTTTGCCCGGCAGATGCCTTCTAGCACACCGGAAACGAACTCTTCCGGCGATAAATCCTTAATCTCCGAAAAAGACAAAATATAAAGCTGTTCCACGCCCATTTCTTCCAGCAATGCGATTTTACGCTCCTGGGTAATCAGCTCCCCGCCGGGGTTTCCGCCGAGGTCCTTCAAAGGATTCGCTGCAAATGTAAAAACCGTGGGAATCAGTCCGTGCTCCTTTTCCGCGACTGCGCGGGAAATCACCTGTTGATGGCCGATGTGCAGGCCGTCAAAATTGCCCAGCGCAACCGCCGAATCACCGGAAGACGGTGCCAGTTTCGAATAGATCTTCATGGTCCATGCGCTCCAAATTTGTATTACAAAATACCCGCCGTGCAGTTAGTTCGAATGCGCTTCGGCAAACAGCCGGAGCACCCGGAGCTCGCCGCTGGCCGCGCAAACCGTTCCCAACCCAAGGAATTCCCCCTGCGGGGAATGCACGCGGTAAACGGCGCCGTCCTGCTCGCTTTCCGACGCCAGCGCGGTGCGGTTCAGGCTGAGTGCGCCTCCGTTGCAGAAACGTGACGCCTGCGCGGTGGTCACCGTAAGGACCGGGTTCCGCAGAAATAGGCGCTCCACCGGAAGCACGTGTTCCTGCAGTTCCCCACGCACGGCCAACTCTTTTGCCTGCTCCAACGTGACCGCGTCCGCCAACGTAAAGCCGGAAGCCACGGTTCGCCGCAGGGCGGTCATCACGCCGTGCGCACCCAGCCGCTCCCCAAGGTCCGCGCAGATGGTGCGGATGTAGGTGCCCTTGGAGCAGCGGATGGTCAGGCTGCCGGTTCGGGCCGCTTCGTCGTAGTCGTTTAACTCCAGCCGGTCAATCGTTACGGGGCGGGGCTCCCGCTCCACTTCGATGCCCTGCCGCGCAAGGTCGTAAAGCCGCTGTCCATTTTTCCGCACCGCGGAATACATGGGCGGCACCTGCAAAATGTCCCCGCAAAATTCGGGCAAAACCGCCTCCAGTCGGGCGCGCGGCACGGGTACGTCGCTTTCTGCCAGAATTTTTCCAGTGCTGTCCTGTGTGTCGGTAGAAACGCCAAAACGAAAGGACGCGGCATATTCCTTGTCGGTATCGTCCAGAAAGGGGATGGCGCGCGTTGCCTTTCCCAGAAGGAGGGGCAGCACGCCCGTGGCCATTGGGTCGAGCGTTCCGGTGTGCCCGATTTTACGCTCTCCGCTCAGCCGCCGCATGACTGCGACCACGTCAAACGAAGTGAAGTCCTGCGGTTTGTCCACGATGATAACGCCGTCCAAAAAATCCCTCCTGAATCTGCCTTTCCCCAGGAACCCTTACGTTCCATGGAGTGAAATGAAATCAAGCCGTATCGCAGCAGAACAACCCGTACGGCTATAAGTTTAATTGCTTTAAATACGCCGAGGCCGCCGCAACAACCTGTGCCTTGGCTTCCTCCAACGTAGTTTGCAGGGTGCATCCCGCCGCACCGGGGTGCCCGCCGCCGCCGAACTTGGCGCAGATTTCGGAAGCGTTCACCGGCCGCTGGGCGCGCAGAGAAATCTTATAGCCGCCCTCCGCTTTTTCGCGCACGGTAATACCGACCAGTACACCTTCCACCTGGCGCGGAATGGAGGAAATGCCGTCCATATCGTCTTCTGTTGCACCCGTTTCCCGGATCATCTGCTGGGTTACGGAAACAACAGCAATGCGGTCATTGTGAGAATACTCCATGGTGTCCATCACGCGGCGTTCCAGCTCCATATGGGCGCGGCTTTTCGTGTCGAACATGCTCCGGTTGATTCCGGGCGCATCGCAACCTGTTTCCACCAAATCCGCAGCAATGCGGTAGGTGCGCGGGGTGACGTTGGTATATTTAAAGCCGCCCGTGTCCGTCGTAATGCCGGTGTACAGGCTGGCGGCAAGAAAAACATCCAGCTCCACGCCGAGCAGGCGGAGCAGATCGAAGATAATTTCACAAGTCGCCGCCGCTTTCGGGTCCACATAGCTCCGTGCGGCGTAGCCGGTGTTGGACGGATGATGGTCGATGCAAAGATCGACCTTCTCCCCATACAGGCTGAGCAGCGGTTCGCCGAACAGGGCGGTGTCGGCAATATCAACCGCGACCACGGTTTCCGGCGTAAAGTCCTCCGGGGTGACCCCCTCGAACAAATACCGGTACTTCGCCCCAATTTCGTCGGAGCAGCGAATCATGGCGTGCTTGCCCAGCTTTTGCAGTCCCCTGCACAGGGCCGTGGAAGAACCCAGCGTGTCCCCGTCGGGGTAGTTGTGGCTCAGAATGACAAATCGGTCCTTTGCCAGTAGGAAATCCGCCGCTTCATTCAGACGGATCATTCTGATCACTCCTCAGGTCGTTCAGCAGCTTGCTGATGTTCGCGCCGTATTCAATGGAATCGGTCGGCTTAAACAGCAGCTCCGGAACATGGCGGAGCTGAAGCCGATTGCCCAGTTCATGCCGAATGAAGCCGGAGGCGGATTTCAGCCCCGCCACAGCCTGCTTGGCACGTTCCATTCCTTCCATGGCGCTGATATACACGGTGCAGAAGGAGAGATCGTTCGTGACCTCCACGCGGACTATGCTGATTAATCCCTGCACGCGCGGGTCTTTCAGTTCCCGAAAAATCGCGGTCAGTTCGCGTCGTATATCCTCGGTCACGCGTCCCAGTTTGTGGCTGGCCATAATGGTATCCCCCTTAATTTTATTCAGAATTTTTCCGGCTTGTTCATAACAGTAAACAAAGCCATAAAACTGGCCGATTGTTTCTAATCGAGCCCAGAGAACCACTGATTAAGGCCCTTTGCGGCAGAATCAGCGATTACTCAGTCAATGCCGCGGCAAATGCCACGGCATTGACTAGTGTAATAAAAAAATCACGTTTTATTTACGATTGGCTGCTTGAACACGCCGCATTACGGCAAGAAAAGTGATCCCTGGGTCCATTCGACCCGCATCCTAAAATACCGCGTGATGCTGCCCCAGTTCCTGTTATTCCGCGCAGGGCAGGTTAATCGCGGTATTCCTCCATCATAAAGGCTTCCAGAATATCGCCAACCTTGATATCGCTGAAATGTTCCAGCCCGATGCCGCAGTCGTAGCCTTCGGCGACTTCCTTCACGTCATCCTTAAAGCGCCGGAGCGAGGCAACCTTGTCTTCGGTAATGACAATGCCGTCGCGCACCACACGGATCTGGGCGGCGCGGGTCACCTTGCCAGTAGTAACATGGGCACCGGCTATCGTGCCGACGTTCGTAATCTTATATACCTCGCGGCATTCCGCCTTGCCGAGCATAACCTCGCGGTACTTCGGCGCGAGCATACCCTTCATGGCGGACTCGATTTCTTCAATGCAGTCGTAAATAATGCGGTACAAGCGCATATCTACGCCGTCGCGCTTGGCGTTTTCCTCTGCGACCGGGTCGGGGCGTACGTTAAATCCCACGATAATCGCGTTGGAAGCGGTGGCAAGCATCACGTCGGATTCGCTGATGGCGCCGACGCCGCTGTGAATCACGTTCACACGCACCTCGTCGTTGCTCAGTTTTTCCAGCGACTGACGAACCGCTTCCACCGAACCCTGAACGTCCGCCTTCACGATAATCTGCAGTTCCTTCATATCGCCCTGCTTCATCTGCTCAAACAGATTGTCGAGCGTAACCTTGGTGCGGGAGTTGAACATCTCTTCCTTCTGCTGGTTGCGGCGCTGTTCCACCAGCTCCCTTGCAAGGCGTTCATCCGAAACGGCGTTGAAAGTGTCGCCGCCAGTCGGCACATCGTCCAGGCCGGTGATTTCAACCGGAACGCTTGGGCCGGCCTCGTTAATCCTCTGCCCATTAGCGTTGGTCATGGCGCGCACACGGCCCACACTGGTGCCGGCAACAAGGATGTCGCCAGTGTGCAGGGTGCCGTTCTGAACCAGCATAGTAGCAATCGGGCCGCGGCCCTTATCCAGCCGCGCTTCAATCACGGTACCCCTTGCGGCGCGGTCCGGGTTGGCTTTCAGTTCTTTCATATCGGCTACCAGAAGAATCATTTCCAGCAACTCTTGAATGCCCTGCTTTGTCACAGCAGAAACCGGGATACACGGGGTGTCGCCGCCCCACTCTTCCGGAACCAGCTCGTATTCGGTCAGCTGTTCCATTACGTGCTGTGGGTTTGCGCCGGGCTTATCCATTTTATTAATCGCAACAATAATCGAAACATTTGCGGCCTTGGCATGGTTGATGGCCTCAACCGTCTGCGGCATGATACCGTCATCCGCAGCAACCACCAGCACGGCAATATCCGTTACCTGAGCGCCTCTGGCACGCATGGTGGTAAACGCCGCGTGACCCGGGGTATCCAGGAATGTTACGTTGCGGTCACCCACCGCAACCTGATAGGCGCCGATGTGCTGCGTAATGCCGCCCGCTTCGGTCGCGGTCACGTTGGCATGGCGAATGGCGTCAAGCAAAGAGGTTTTGCCGTGGTCAACGTGGCCCATAACCACCACAACCGGCGCGCGGGGAACCAAATTGTCGTCCTCGTCCTCGCTGTCGTCGATGATGCGTTCCTCAATGGTAACGACAACTTCCTTTTCTACCTTAGCATGGAATTCCATAGCGGCAAGCGATGCGGTATCAAAATCAATGACGTCGTTCACCGTGGCGAACACGCCCAGGCCCATCAGCTTCTTGATGACTTCTGCCGCGGTCGCCTTCAACCGGAGCGCCAGCTCACCGACCGTGATTTCATCCGGAATCTGAACGGTAATCGGCTTTGCCTTGCGTTCCAGCGCAATGCGGCGCAGACGCTCTGCTTCCGTTTCCTTGCGGGAGTTCTTCGGCTTGCCGCGATACTGGCTGCTGCGCTGTGTCAGCTTCTGCTTCTGCACGGTATTGTCCGTTGTACGGACCTTTTCGGAGGCAAGACGGTCGTATTTTTCATTGTAGCGGTCCAGCTCCACATGTGCGGCGCGGGTGTCTACAATACGGCCCTCCGGCCGGCGAATGGTGTTGGAGGTATCTTTGGGGGCTGCGCTCTGCTGGGGCTTGTGCGCCGCAGCATTCGGCTGGTTCTGAGCCGCACGCTGGCTGTTCTGCGCTGCCTTGGCAGGCTGCTTGGATGCAGCAGCACGGTTCGCCGTTGGGGCGGGGCCGACCGGCGTAATCTTGCCGGGTTTTACCGCCTTGCGGGGCGACTGCTGGGTTGATTTCGCGGCCGCCTGCTTATTCTGTGCAGAAGCCGACGGCTGGGTGTGCGCCGCCTTGGCCGATGCTTTTTCCTGCGGCTTTGCCGCTTCCACGGTAAGGCCGGTGCGCTCCTGCTCTACCACCACTTCCCGCTGGGACGCCTGCGCGAAGTAGGAATCCAGACTTGCCAGTTGATGACTCTGGGTAAAGGTTTCAAACACCAAATCCAGTTCGTCTTCCGTTAAAGCGGTCATATGTTTTTTTGTTTCACCCGTATATTTCTGCAGGACGTCGATGACGTCCTTGTTGGACAGATTCAGGTCCTTTGCCACTTCATGGACCCTGTACTTTATCATCATATATCAGATTCCTCCTCGTTCATCCGCGCACAGCGCAATCAGTTTTTTCGCAAACCCCGGGTCATTCACCGCAACCACGCCGGTCCGCTTGCCGAGAGCCGTGCTGATTTCATCCATGGTTGCCCCGATTTTCACCACGGCAACGCCTTTTTCTTTCGCCGCAAGCTCCACTCCACCGGCCGTGCGGGGAGAAAGGTCGCTCGCCAAAAGGACCAGCCGTGCGCGGCCTTTCCGCAGGGACTCCTGTGCGGGGTCGCTGCCAAGCGAAAGTTTTCCGGCCCGGCGGGCCAAGCCCAAAAAGTGCAGCAGCGCATCACTCATTTTGGCTGATTTCCTCCTCCATACGGTCGTATACTTCGTCCGGAATTTTACAGGAGAAGGCTTTTTCAAACTTTCTCGCTTTGCGGGCGGCTTTCAGGCAGTCTGCGCTTTTGCAGACATAAGCGCCGCGCCCCGGTTTACGGCCCGTTAGGTCTAAGGAGATTTCGTCCTCGGGGGACTTTACCACCCTTACCAGTTCCTTTTTCGGTTTCATCTGGCCGCAGCCCGTGCACATACGCATCGGCACTTTCTTGGGATGCATTGCACATACCGCCTTTCATTTCGAAAATATCTATAAAAACGGCTGAAACAAACAAACTGCGAATGTCCGCCGGTTATTCCCTGATTCCAGTCAGAACCTGTGTTATTCGCCGAAGAATCCGCTTTCCGGCTTAATGTCGATTTTCCAGCCAGTCAGCTTGGCGGCAAGACGCGCGTTCTGGCCCTTGTTGCCAATGGCAAGCGAAAGCTGGCTGTCGGGAACGGTCACACGGCAGGAATGGCTGCCGTCCTCCGCTGGAACAACCGAAAGTACGTCCGCCGGGGAAAGCGCGCTGGCAATGAACTTAACCGGATCTTCGTTGTATTCCACGATGTCGATTTTCTCCCCGCCCAGTTCATTCACAATATTGGAAACTCGCGTACCGCGCGCGCCAATGCACGCGCCGACTGCGTCCACGTCGGCGTTGTGGCTCAGCACGGCAATTTTCGTGCGGGAACCAGCTTCTCTGGCGACCGCCTTAATTTCCACGGTTCCGTCGTAAATTTCGGGGACCTCGGTTTCAAACAGGCGTTTCACCAGGTCCGGATGCACCCGGCTGATCATGGCGCGGGGGCCTTTTTCCGTTTCCTTTACATCTACCACATAAACTTTAATGAGGTCACCCTCCGTAATTTTCTCATCTGCAACCTGCTCGCTTTTGGGCAGGACCGCCTCGGCCTTGCCGATGATCAACGTTGCCGCGCCGGTACGGGGGTCAATACGCTCCACGCGCGCGGTTACAAGCTCCTGATGCTTGCTCTGGAACTCCTGCAGCATCTGCCCGCGTTCACCGTCGCGGATGCCCTGACGGATGATGTTGCGCGCAGTCTGCGCCGCAATGCGGCCGAACTCCTTGGTGTTAAGCGGCACCGCGACCGTGTCGCCCGGCACAGCGGAGGGATCGATCTCCCGGGCCTTTTCCAGAAGAATTTCCGTGCCCTGATTGGTTATGTCCTCAACGGCGGTCTTGCGCAGGAAAACATCGAACGTTCCTTTTGCGGGGTCCATGTCAACCTCACAATCCTCGTTGCCATAGCTGTTCTTGCAGGCGGTCACAATCGCCTTTTTAATCCGATCCAGCATAAAATCAACTGGAATGCCGCGCTCCTTTTCCAAAAGGCTCAACGCCTCGAAAACCTCGTTATTCATTCCTCAATCCCTCCAATAAAATCATCATCCAAAACCCGTACGGACGCGGTGTCCTTCAAGTTCAAAACAAGCAGCTCCCCATCGTCCGCCTGAAGCTGGATTTCGCCGTTTTCATAGCGTTTCAAAGTCCCGTCCAGTGTGCGGGCGCCATCCTCACGCGGGCGAATCAGCTTTACACGCACCGGCGAGTCCAAAAACGCCGCAAAATGCTCCGGACGAACCAGTTCCCGGTTCATTCCGGGGGAAGAAACCTCCAGGCAGTACGACTGGTCAATCGGATCCAGCTCATCCAATGGTTTATCAATGGCACGGCTCATGGCCTCGCAGTCATCGATACCGACCCCTCCGGGCTTATCGATGAAAATGCGAAGGAACCAATCGGCGCCCTCTTTCAGGAAACGAACATCCCAAACGCTCAGCCCCAGACCGGCCGCAATCGGCTCCGCGAGCGCACGGACCACTTCTACCGTGTTTCCGCCTTTTTTTGAATAAGCCAAATCGATTCACCTCATAATACAAACAAAAGAGCGGGTCGCCCCACTCTTTCATCCTAACTTAATATTACTTTGATTATGATAACACAATCGAAGCATAATTGCAAGGGAAAATCGGGAAAAAACTGTAACTGCCGGGGCCCGGCGCTTTGCTTTTGCAGTGCGTCCGGCCCCGGACACGATTTGCCGTTATTCCTCCATTTGTTTGCCAAGAAAACCCGCCGCGACCTGTGCCAGCTTGGTTTCGGATTCCCCGGGGACGGTTTCGGTGTCCCCTTCCAACAGAACAACCGCACCTGTTACATCACTGGACGCGATAATCGGGAAGACTACCGCGGCAGGACGGTCGATGCCTTCCACCGGAAACAGCTCAGATTTTCCGGTGCTGACAAACGAGCGCCGATTCTGCATATAATCTTCCAGGTCGGGGGTTACGCGGCGTTCCAGGTATTCCTTGCGGGAAACGCCTGCCGCCGCGACGACGTGGTCACGGTCGCAGACCAGTGTGGGCAGGCCGGCGGATTTGGCCAGCACATCGCAGTATTGAGCGGCAAATGAGGAAAGTTCGCCGACCGGCGAATATTTTTTAAAAATCACACCACCCTGTGTATCTGTAAAAATTTCAAGCGCGTCACCTTCGCGGATACGGAGGGTACGGCGGATTTCCTTTGGAATGACAACTCTGCCTAAATCATCAATTCTTCTGACTATACCTGTTGCTTTCACAATTATTACCTCCTGTGTGCGGTGTTGTCATGACTTATTATCCTCCAGAAAGTCCTTGCTATGCAGGATTTTACAAGGGTGTTTCTGGAAATTGTTTTCTGCATTTCTGGGGCTTGTGCCGCCAGAAATCGGTATTTTCCAACAATTCAAAAAGGCGAGCAAATTTTTTATACTGTGCACCGCTTTTTTCTTGTAAACCAAGGCTTCGCGTACTATAATATTTTTATTCCGGGCTTCGGTCCGGTCACACATTTTTTACAACGCAAAGTACGATCTTTCGACCGTTTTTACTGGAGGTTTTATTGTTGAAAAAAAGGATTCTGTTTTTCTCTATTCTGCTGACTATGGTCCTGTTCTTTTCCCTGGCGGGCTGTTCCGCGCGCACCCCGATTTCTGCAGACGAGTTTTCCAAGCAGGCAAAGGATCTGGGTTTTACCGTAACGGAACAGAGCGCGACGAACACTGCCGTCGTCAAGTATCTGCAGGCTGACGACTCCAAAACGCAGACGCAGCTGATCTTTATCACTTTTAAAACTGAGTCCGACGCACAGACTGCCTACACCTCCGTGAAAGCAAACGTTTCCCAGGGAACCGGCGCAAAAACCACCACGCTGGACTCTTCCTCCTATAACAAATTCACCGTGGTCAATGGGGAACTGAATTATACCATTATCCGTATGAACGACACCCTTCTTTACGGCAAAGCAAATTCCGGCCATCAAAACCAAGTGGATGACTTTGTAAAGGCTGCCAAATATTAACACGAAATCCGCCGTGTCTTTCCGGCGGCCTCCCCTGTTATCCGCATGGAATTTAATCAGGAGAACACCACCATATGAAAAAGGACGAGCTCATCGAATTACTGAACAAAATGAATCTGCCCACCGGTGAATACTGGGATACCCCGTGCAGCGGACTGGTTCTTTACCACGTCAGGGAACAGTCGCTGATGACGGACTTGGAAAGTCCGCCTCTTGTGCCCTGCAATCCACTGAAAATCGACCAGCCCTTCCGAACTGCGGACGAGGAAACCAACGCCGCGTCCGAGCCCTGGCTGGCTCTTGCAACAGAGGACTGGTTTATGAACGAAATCCTTTCCCAAGGAAATATATTGGAATTCCCAGGGGAGGTACCGTCCGTCCCCGGCAGCAACGCCCCCAAGAAACGGTTGAGGATTTGGAACAAGCGCCGGCTAATCGATACATATCTTCGGAACACCTTGCAACACTAAGGGCGCCTACTTTTTTCTTCCGAAGCCGCCACAGAGGAAAATCGGCGGCCGATGCGTTTGGCTTTGAATTTCGTGTTACGGATCCATCGGCGTTCCCTAAAATGGAATCAAAGCAAAAAGGGTGCCGCGCAATGAATGGAAATTCATTTCGCGGCGCCCTTTTTTCGTTTTTAAAACAGCTTTGCGCCCGTAAAACCTGCAAATGCGAGTGATAAAATTCCAATGTAAATCAGCAGGGACGGCAAGCCTGCAAAGGCTTTGGGGCACTCCTCATCCTTGCAGTGCAGGGCGGCCCCCGCTAAAATCAGCGAACCAAGGTAAAACGCAGCACCGGTTCCCAGCGCGTACCCCACCGCCTGAAACGGTGAAAGTTTAAAGGCTTTCTGCACATACGGCATGGCAAGCACCACCGTATTGATCGCCGCCGGGGCAAGCAACTCCCCGTACTTGATATGGAATTTCGGCAAGAACGCTTTCACCAGAAACGCAAACAGCAGATATGCCGCCGCGGTGAAGAGCGCGTACAGGGCGGGCCGCATAAACTGCAAAACCTCGTTTTCCTGAATGACCGGGTTCAGCACCGAGCCAAGCAGAATGGAAATCAGCGAAAACCAGGCGACCAGCAGCGAATGCATGCGAATTTGCCGTGGGCGGCGGGCGGCGCGAAGCATTTTTCCGAATCCAATCCCCCCGGAAAACAGAGCATTTTCCACGGTCAGCGCCGCCAGCGCGGTCATCAGCACCTGCAAGAAATCGTTCATTCACGCATCCCCTTCTTCTGCTTGTCTCCCCGAACGCGGTTAATCCACTGCAGGAATGCCGCCAAAAATCCCACTAGGATAAACCCGAAAAACGGCAGCGAAATGCCTCCGTCCCCGGTGCCGTAAACTCCTGTGTTCACGCCCCAAAGGCTCCCCTTAAGCCACAGCTCGCGCACGATGCCGCAGAAGCAGATCACCAGCGCAAACCCAACCGAGCTTCCCACTGCGTCGGCAACAACCGCGGGCGCAATGTGCGTCACATCATATTCTGTCGCACGGGACAAAATCACGGAATTACAGACCATTAACCCGCCGAACATCCCGAGCGCCGTAATAGAACCGGGCAGCACTCGCTCCGTCAGCCAGGCGGCTGGCAGCCAGCACACACCCGCCGCGGCAAGAATAACGCCGGGGCGCGCCCAGTAGGGAATCATCTGGCCCACCATGCAGGCAATTAACCCCACCGGCAGGGAAAGAAACAAAAACAGCAGAGAAAGCTCCACCGCATTGCGCAGGTTATAGCCCGCCGCCGCCACTGGGTAAAGCCCAAGCGCCGCAATCAGCACGGGGTTGCGATAAAAATATCCGTTGACAAATATTTTCGTGGTGCCCCGGTAAAGGCCTTTATATTTCACGAAGCTCACTCCCCCACCCTCTTGCCCGGAACACAAGGTCATCCATCAGCGGCGCCAGCGCGTTGGCAATCAGCACCGCGAAAACGGCGCCCTGCTGATATGCGCCGTACCGCCGAAACACCATAACCATGGCGCCCGCAAATGCGCCGTACATGCACCGCCCGGCCGTAGTATGCGGGGCGGTGACAGGATCTGTTACCAGAAATACCGAGCAAAACAGTAAAGAACCGGAAAGCAGCTCATATTTTACAGAAGTCATTGCACTGCACGCGATGCGCGGAAAAAATGCAGCGATGAAAGCTGCCGCAGCCAGAAAGAATGCTGTAATTTCCCACCGGGCGGTGCGCTTCAAAAACAAATACAGTCCGCATGCCGCCACCACCAGCACCGCTGTGGTGCCGACCGGACCCGGGAAATCGCCCCAAAGCATATCGAACGGCAAAATCTGCGGCTTCAGCCCACTTTTTAGCACTGCGTCGGGCGAAACAGCCGTCGGCACGGAACAATCCGCAAACAAAGGCAGGTTTCGTACCAGCTCGGGGTCGCAATAGGAAAACACCAGGCTTGGCCAGCAGACCGTTACAAAAGCGATTCCCGCCGCGGCCGGATTGAATGGGTTGCGCCCGGTGGAGCCGAACGGCCCCTTTGCAACCAGAATCGCGAACAGGCCCGCTGTACAGGGGAGCCAGAGCGGCGCGTTAACCGGCATCATCAACGCAATGATAAATCCGGTTACCATAGGGGAACAGTCGCTCAGCCCCCGGTTCAGCTTTCGAATCAGGTTAAACAGCACTTCCGAAACAGCGCACACGGCCGCCGTCACCACGGCCATGACCGCCGGACGGAACCCATAGCGGACCACCGGCAGCACCAGCAGCAGCACCAGCGCAAACAGCGCGTCGCGCATCATAGAGGCCACCGTGGACTCGCTCCGGATAAGCGGCACGTTTGTTCTTTTTAGGTTCAATCAAAATCACCGCTCTTTCGGATGGCCGCAGCCTTAGAAACCGCGCCCGCCAAATCGATACCGGAAGGGCACACCAATGAGCAGGAAGCACAGCGAATGCATTTCTGCGCATTCAGCATGCGCAGCGGATCGGGTTTTTCCCGCCCGACTTCCCGCAAAATGCGCCACGGTACAATGCCTCGGGGACATGCGCGGCTGCAACGGCCGCAGCCCACACAGGAATAGACTTTCCGCTTCGGCACGCGCAGGGTTGCAATTACGCAGCGGGTATCCGCCGTCACCGGCGTACTCAGGTCGGTGACCATTTTCCCCGCAATGGAAGAGCCAATATAAACCGCGCGGGCCCGGTCGCTCACCCCGCAGAAATCAAACAGGGTCTGCAGCGGCACGCCGATGCGCACCCGCAGGTTGGAGGGGGTCTCCACCGCATCGCCCGCTACCGTAATGACGGTTTCACTCTGCATTTTTCCGTCGTCCAGCGCCTGAGCCAGCGCAATACAGGCCTGGGCCCCCACATATGCGGTCTTTTTCCCCGCCGCTTGAAGTTTTCGTTTCAACAGGGCACGCGCAGGATAGCGCGTCCCCGACACAATCAATTCCGCATTCGGATTTTTCCTGCGGATTTCCTTTGCTTCCCGCTTCGTTTCCACGACGATCTTATTTTCCTTCGCGCCGCAGGCACGCGCAGCAAGCAGCAAACCGGAAATCACCGCGTCCGGGTTTTCGCGCAAAACGGCGGCAGCCCCGGAAATGTAGGGGTCCTCATCCGCGCAGCAGGCCAAAACGGTGTTGATTTTCAGCCGCCGCATCCGCTTCAGCTTCTGGCTGAGGGGCACACCGTCAAATTCATCCACAATGCCCGCTGCCTCTGCGGCCTGAAGAATGGCCTCTGTACCGGGTTTCCCCTTGGGCGGAGCAAAGTACTTCGGCCGGGGAAATCCCTCTGGCGTCGGAACCGTCTGAATCGGATATTTCAGGGATTCTTCCCTGTGCTGCTCCAACATGACGCCGTGTTTGAATATCACGCCCTGTCACCCCGTTCGCTTTAAACTAAACCCACCCAATGCGTTCTGTTTGTACTTCGCTCTTACCGCAGGGCGTTTTGCGCCGCGGCCTTCAGTTCTGCAATCGCTTGTTGTGCATCCGGCGACCGGAACACACTGGTCCCCGCCACACAGACATCCACGCCCGCGCGCGCCGCCACACCGATTGTCTGGACGCCGATTCCGCCGTCCACTTCTACCATCAGCTGCGGCTTCCTCTTTTTGAGCGCCTCGACCTTCGGCATCATGTCCTCCATAAACGCCTGACCGCCAAACCCGGGTTCCACCGTCATGACCAGCACCATATACAGGTCGTCCAAAAAAGGATAAACTGCCTCCACCGGCGTGCCGGGCTTGACGGAAAGTGCGGCCTTAGCGCCGCCTTCCCGAATGGCGGCAATCGTCTTTTTCGGGTCTGACTGGGATTCGATATGAAACGTAATCAGGTCCGCGCCCGCCTTTAAAAAGTCCGGCACATAGCGGAGCGGCTCGTCCAACATCAGGTGTACATCAAACAGCTTGTCCGTGTGGTTGCGGATGGACGCAACAACCGGCGCACCGAACGTAATATTCGGAACAAAATGCCCGTCCATAATATCCAGATGAATCCAGTCGGCGCCTGCAGCGGCAACCCGCTTTACTTCGTTTCCCAGCTGTGAAAAATCGGATGCCAGTACGGAAGGTGCAATCAACATTTTTAAATCCTCCATGAGGAACTGCCCTGCGGCGGCCCCGGTAATCTTTTGTATTATTCTACCCTAAAACGCGCCGCTTTTCAACCCTGCCGCATGCCCCGTAAAATAAATAGGTGCCCGCCGGAAACCAGCTCCGACGGGCAATCTATATAAAGCGGTCAAAGTATGCCCCGCACTCTATTTTATGCACCCTGCCCCGTTTTGGCAGTGATTTTTCACCTTTCCCTCAACAGCCCAGGTTACTTCTCGGGCTTGTCCCCATCGGTTTGTTCCGGGCTCTGCATTTGTTTTTCCTTTCGGTTCTCCCGAAAGAACGCGACACACATGACCAGCAGTGCCGCAAACGTGATGCCCCGCAGCACCCAGCCGGCCGTTCCCGCGAACTGATCCCCCGGAAGGAGCGCGTCGGCAAGCCACCATCCGCCCAGCAGCAGAAAAAAAGCGCCGGCTGCGTAAAAGACCCGGTTTTCCTTTCCCATTCGAAAAATCAGGATCAGACCTGCCGCCAGCCACATGGCAGCGTAAAGATAAGCCACACGAATCCCCCATTCAAACCGCTGTAACATTCTGTAATTTCACTATAGCTTGGAAAACCCGACTTGTCAAGCATTACGCGCAGTTTCTGGCCTCCCGGCTGGCCCTGTGCAAGTCGCTGCTGCGTTTCCGCGCGGCGCGGCGGGCGCGGAGCACTGCCTCCCGGCGAATTTGCAACACACAGCAAACGGCGACCGTCGCCTGCATCGCAAGCTGAAACAGTTGGTACACCATATCGCCCGAAGCGGTTCCCAGCGTCATCAGCCCCATGGCCAGAGCTATGCCGCTCAGGATGCGGCTGCTTTGAAAACGCGGGCGAAAGAGGACCAATATCCCAACGGAAAGTGTTATCATCAAAACACCAATGATGGTATCCATAATCAAAATCCTCCGATCGATCGTCGCTCATATGTTCTAACCCTGTCTTATAATAACACATATGTTCTGTTAAATGCAAGGGAATTTTTTCACCTGAGACTATTTCGGTACACCGATATCCCACACGCAAAAAGAACGGGGCGCGCCCCGTTCTTTTTGGTATAATAAGTTCCCGTCGGTCGGGAAAAATAATCATTTCTTCTTGAACGCTCCGTCACGGTCGAAACGCCGCCGCAACGGGGAAATCGAAATCAAGGCAGCTCCAGCCTTTCCTGTTTTCAGGCAGGACTCAGCTCAACACGTAAATATTCATATTGCGTACGCCGAAGCTCTTGCATTTGCTCGACGTTGGGTAATACAAATCTGCCAGAATGCGGCCCTTCATAACACCGGTGCCAGTATCTGCTGCAGTGGCATAACCGTAAACGGTTTTGCCGTCGGTGGAGCAGATATAAAGCCGAGAGCCATACGGAATGATGTTTGGGTTAACCGCAACCATACCGAAGGAAACCGCACGGCCGGTGGAGGTGCGTCCACCGCCGGAATACGCGGTGCATTTTCCGGTGAAACACTGTTTATAACGAATCGTGTTGCCCAAATGGTCCACCACAGTTCCGTCGCCGCGAATCTTCGCAACGGCGGCGGGGCGCTTTTTGGTTCCCACACTGGTCACCTGGGCGACTGGCTGCGCCGTTACGGAAGTACTGGCCACTTCGCTGGAAACCAGCTTGCCGTCCACCAGCTTCTGCCGGGTTACGACGGTTTTTGATCCGTTCTTTCCGGGTGTTTTTATTTTTTTCTCGCCCTGATAAAGCGAAGCGTCATTCACAGTCGTATGGGAATAGGCAATCGGCTGTACGGTAGTAACCTCTTGGAACGTCACACGGGAAACCTTGATGTTCATATTTTCCGTCACGGCAGTTTCTTTTGCGGGCGTAACCAAGTCATCCTCATCCAGGGTAACATTTGCCTGACTCAGTGCCTGCCCCACAGTACCTTCCGGAACCAGAACAGACTGGGTCTTTCCATCGGCAGTGACCGCAACGTTATACTGGCGCTTTACGGCAATCTGCAATCCATCCGATACCAGTTCGCTTGCGGAAGGCTCTACCTGATCGTTTGCTTTCAGCGTAATACCCGCCGTGCTCAGCGCTTTGGCCACCGTGTCGCCGTAATGAACCTGCGCCGCGGCTGTTTTGCCGTCGGCCTTTACTGTTACACGGTAACCGCTACGGACCACAATGGTGATTTCGCCGTCGGTTCCAGTTTCTTTCCGCGTAACCTGGTCGGAAGGATGGGTTTCAACCCCGGCCGCCTTCAAAATATCCTCTGTACTGCTGCTCATGAGCTGCACGTTTTTCTTTTCGCCGTTATACTCTACCAAGGCATTGCACGTAGAAGCCGCTACGGTAATGACGGAACTAACCGTAATTACGATCATGACCGCCAAAGCAGAGACTCTTTTTATGACATTTTGCACTTGCGGACTGATTCTCTTTAGAAATTGCATGAATTCACCCTTTTCCTTGTGCCGGCAGGGTCTTTTGTTAAATTTTTTCCCTACATTTGCCAGCCATCAATTCTTAGGATATGCACGATGGCAGTAATTATATTCACTGAATGCATAGTTGTCAAATGTTACAGAGATGTGAATTTGTGCAATTTGTACAATTACAAATTTGTAATTATTTTTAAAAAGAATTATTTTAGCCTTTGTAAGGTTCTTTTCCCCTTTTCCTGCGGATTTTCTCCGAAGCGTTTCTGTGCAAATTGCAAGAATTCGAAAGTTACAAACTTGTTACAAATATTACAGTGCTGTTTTTTTTGCCGATTTTGATACTTTTCTGCCATTTTTCGGCACGTAATATCTTTGCAATTCTTTAAAAAATGGCTCTGTTACTGCATTTTATCTGGTTTGTCGTAATTTGGATATTTTGCAATTATTTAGCAAAATTACGCCGTGTCCTTTCCTTCCACAAAAGTTTTCTTTTTCTTTCTAATTTTGAATAATAATTGCCGCTTTTTGTCAATATTTAGGATTCCTTTTCCATTTATCTTGTTTTCTATTTTGAACAAACCGGGTGTAAAATTGCATTGCTTTTACCCTCGTTTTCGGCTGAAATTTCTTACTATATATAGTAGCGTTTTTCTGGACCTCTTCCATAAGATGATGCGGTCATAAATTATGGATAAAAAATCAAAATTTACTTAATCTATAATAACCTATAACTTTTGTTTTAAGTTTGAAAAATAATCGCTCTTTTTCTTTCTATATATAATAGTAAATTTTCTATTTTATCTGTTGTCGCTTCCTTCTATATATAGAGAGAAAGCCATGGTCTCTGTTTGGAATAGTTACCCCCCGGCAAAGCCGGGGGTTCTTCATATGCGGGCAAAGCCCTGTTTTTCTGGCGGCGCCTCAAGGCGCTGGTACGGTCTGCCAATTGCAAAAGCTTGTTACTTGCTACCCGTAAACGGGTCGACGTACTCCTTTAGCGTCATCTGGTCTTCAATCTGGTCTTCTGCCAGTTGATTTTTGATATACTCGGCTATTGCTTTGTCATTCTTTCCTGCCGTGTCTACAAAATATCCCCTGCACCAGAATGTACGATTTCCATATTTGTATTTCAAATTTGCATGCCTCTCAAAAATTATCAAGGTGCTTTTCCCTTTGAGAAACCCTACGAATCCGGATACGCTCATCTTCGGTGGTATCTTTACCAACATGTGTATATGGTCGGGGCAAACCTCTGCCTCTACAATTTCCACCTGTTTCCAGTTACACAGTTCTCTTAATATTTTCCCTATCTCAACCCGCATATTTCCATATGCTACTTTTCTACGGTACTTGGGAGCAAACACTATGTGGTATTTGCAATTCCAGCTCGTATGGTTTAAACTATCTATGTCATTCGTCTTCATGTCGAATGTTCCTCCTTTTGATATGTCTTGTTGCAGTTGGCAGACCGCAGCTTTATTATATCAAAAGGAGGCTTTTTACTATACTCATCGCTAAAGCTTTTTTGGAACTCCCGGCATAGCCGGGAGTTTTCGTATTACAAAAAGAAAAGCCCCGGAAACCTTGAGTTTCCGGGGCTTCAGCCTGTCGAAAAAGTTCAGCGAAAGCTGGGCTTTTTGGTTGTAAAATGGTAAAATAGAAGCAGGTGATGAAAGATGTTGGAACGAGAAAAACTGCGCAGAGATGCAGTTGAATTTGTGAATACAGATCTATTGGTGCCACAGGATCATCTGCTGCGAAAGATTGACGGAGCAGTAGATTTTAACCATATTTATGACTTTGTAGAAGCATTGTATTGTGAGTGCAACGGCCGTCCCAGTGTGGACCCGGTTGTCCTGTTTAAGATTGTTCTGATCCAGCATCTGTACGGAATTCCCTCTTTACGCCGGACAATGCAGGAAATCAATATGAATATCGCTTACCGGTGGTTTCTAGGATATACACTGAACGAGGAACTGCCGCATTTCTCCACTGTGAGTTACAATTTTAAGCACCGGTTCACAGAGGAAACTGTGGAACAGGTATTTTCGTGGATTTTGCAGGAGGCAAACTGCGCCGGATATTTGGAGCCGGAAGCAGTATTTGTAGATGGAACACATATCAAAGCAAACGCCAACATCAATAAGAAGATCAAAAAGGCAGTCCCTCAGGCTGCAAAGCGATATGCCTCAGAATTAATGGAAGAGGTTAACGCTGATCGGGAAGATCATGGGAAGAAGCCATTCGACAGTACTCCGAAACCGCCGAAGGAAAAAGAAATCACGGAGTCCAAAACAGACCCGGAAAGCGGGCTGTTTCAAAAGGGCGAACACAAGAAGTGCTTTGCCTACGAAGCGCATACTGCCTGCGACAAACATAATTTTATCCTTGGCGTTGAGGTGACTCCGGGAAACGTACACGACAGCGTGGCGTTTGATGCGGTCTATGACAAAGTGACGGAACGGTTTCCTGAAATTGAAACAGTGGTGGCGGACGCCGCATACAAAACGCCGCATATCTGCAAACGGGTGTTTGACGACGGGCGAGTACTTTCCACAGCATACAAGCGGCCAATGACCAAAGCGGGAAATCTGGAATGGTGGAAGTATGTATACGACGAATATTATGACTGTGTGATCTGCCCTGAATATCAGGTTCTGCATTATGCAACAACCAACCGTGAGGGATACCGGGAATACAAAAGCCGGAGTTACATCTGCGAAAAATGTCCATTCCGTTCTCGCTGCACCGAAAGTAAAAGCTGTACGAAAACCGTAACGCGGCATGTGTGGCAGGATTATGTGGAGCTTGCGGAAGATATCAGGCACACACCGAAATACAAAGAGCTTTACAAAAAACGAAAAGAAACCATTGAGCGTGTCTTCGCCGATGCAAAAGTGAAATATGGGATGCGGTACACGCTCTACCGGGGCTTAACTCAAGTGACGAATTGGGTTAAGCTTAAGTTTGCTGCCATGAATCTCAAAAAGCTGGCAATGTGGAAATGGAGGGATGGCCATCCCTCCGGGTTTTTATTGATTTTACTTTGCTTATTTTCCTATCCTGCATATTATCAAGAGAACCCATCCTTCGTTTAACCGCGTTGGATGGGTTCTTCGACAATCTGAAGCCCCGGAAACCTTGAGTTTCCGGGGCTTTAAAGCTTCTGGATAAAATTTATCTCTTGCTGAACTGCGGAGCGCGACGGGCTGCTTTCAAGCCGTACTTCTATCGTCTATGCGCTCATTTTCCTTGATATTCCGGCCTTTTTTCGATGTCGGCTTATCGGTTGTCCTATTCCTTAACCCAAGAAATAGGCCGCTTTTAAGAGGGAACCGCTTGGTGAAATGCAGAATTTACTACATCAACCAGCTGTTCTGGCTTATTATACTTCACTCTTGCATAGATGTCCATAGTTATCTTACTGTTTTCATGTCCGGCAAGGTATTGAACCGTTTTGGGGTCAACGCCTGCATACAAGAGATTGGTAATGTAGGTATGGCGCAACAAGTGAGGAGTTACCTCGAAGTCCAGGCTATACACAATGTTGGGATTATTTTTCTGATGCCCTCCCAGGCTTGGCTGAACCGTGTACTTGATGCTCTGTCCGTTCACATACTTATAATAGGTGCGCTCTTTGGCAGATCGAACGACGATGTACTGCCAGACCCGTTTGAACTGCGAATATGACAAGGGCTGTCCCTCACTGTCGGCAATCACATATTCCGATTTGGAGGCAGCCTTGGCTTCCCGCAGACAATCCACCAGGCACTTGGGAATCGGAATATCCCTTTTGGCTGCTTTACTCTTTAGCACCGTAGAAACCACGGGCCTGTTATGCTCTGTACGCCATGCTCGCCTTACCGATAGATAAGGTGTAGGCTCGTCCAGAAATACACAGTCCCATTGCAGCGCGAGGATTTCTTCCCGGCGCAAACCGGAATACAATCCAAGCATAATAAATAAGTAGGGGGGAAGCCCTTTGACTGTATCCAGAAGCACGGCTACCTGCTGATCGGTTAATGCTTCCCTCTTTTTTGCGGGTTTTCCACCTTTGCCCGATATTCCTTCACAGGGATTGTGTTCGAGAATTTGGCTCCGCTCTGCCGTGTAAAAAACACATTTTAGGAGCATATTTACCTTATTATACAATCCCTCTGACTTTTTCGACAGCGGGACAAGCGCCAACCGAATATCATCAGAAGTGACTTCCTCCATATACATCTCGCCCAAGGGTTTGATGATATAGTTTTTCATGTCCCTCGTATAGCCTCTGAGCGTAGAGGCAGAAACTTTTGCCGACTGCATCAACAGCCACTTTTCGCAATACTCTGCCACCGTTGGATGCTGCCGATGAAAGATGATCTCCTCCACCTGCCGTCGCGCCTCTAATTCCTTCTCATATAATTCCTCGCAAGTGGTGGCATACAGACTCACCTGCTTACCATCTGCGTCCATAATCCGGGTCCTGTAATACTGGATTCCTTTTAATGTAATGGTTCCATACTTCGGGACCTCCGGTTTCTTTTTAGCCATCTTCGATCTTCCTTTCCTGATAATGTGCAGTTTCCGTATCTACACTCCCTTTTTATCAGAAAGCCTCAATTTAATCAAAGATACGGCTGATGCAAAACAAAGAGCGAGACATCCTTGCCTCGCTCCTGTTTCACTTCCTATTTTATTCTTATACTGCTTCCCAGCCTGCAAATGCGCTGCTCATTGATCTCACCAGCTCGTCCGGCCGGTTGTATTTGACCTTTGCATAGATGTCCATGGTAATCTTGCTGCTTTCATGGCCTGCCAGGTATTGAACCGTTTTGGGATCTACCGAGGCATGAATAAGGTTGGTGATGTAGGTATGCCGCAGCTGATGCGGAGTAACCTCAAAATCCAAGCTGTAAACCACCTTGCCATTATGAGCTGCCTTTTCTCCAAGAACAGGGGTAACCGTATGTTTTACACGCTTTCCATCTTCGTACCGATAATACGACCGTTCCTTAACGGTTCTGGTAACAATATACTGCCAGAGCCGCTTAAACTGTGTGTAAGACAGCGGTTCACCATCCCGGTTTGAAACTACATACTCCGAAGTTGAGGTTGCTTTTGCCTCTTTTAAGCACTCTGCCAGACAAACAGGGAGAGGGATATTTCTCTCCGCCGCCTTTGTTTTCAATTCATCCAGGATGACCGGTCTGTTATGCTCTGTGTGCCATGCCCGCCTTACCGTCAGGTATGGAGTGTCCGTATCCAGATATACAGAATCCCATTGCAGTGCAAGAATTTCTTCACGTCGTAGGCCCGCATACAAGCCGATCATAACAAATACATAAGGCGGCAAACCTCGGATAGCGTCTAAAAGGCGTTCTACCTGTTCGTCCGTCAAAGCCTGCCGATCCTCTTGGGGAACGCCGCCCCCTTTTGTCATTAGATGAATTGTCGGGTTGTGGTCGATAATCCGGCTTTCCATTGCTGAACGAAAGATAGACTTATAAAGAATCACCACGGACTTGTAAACCGATACGGATTTCTTAGAAACCGGAACGAGAGCAAGCTGAATATCGTCCAAGCTAACCTCTCCCATCCGCTTATCTCCCAGTTCCGCAATGATATGCCGCCTGACCTTTGAGGTATAGTCCGTCAAGGTGGTTGCTCGCACATGGACCGATTGCATCAGCAGCCACTTTTCACAATACTCGGCCACCGTAGGCGTTTTCCGATGGAAAGTAGCATTCTCAATCTGCTCCAATGCAATCGTTTCTCTTTTGTAAAGTTCTTCAGGTGTTTTTGCGTAAAGAGCAATGAGCTTTCCATTCGCATCTTTGATTCTGGTTCTATAATACAGAACACCCTTTTTCATGACGGTGCCATATTGAGGAATTATTATTTGCCGTTTGGCCAATTCCGTCACCTCCTAAGAATAATCTCCAGCGCTGTACCTTTGTTTTATCAGACATTTTAGGTTCCAGCAAGGATACGGAATAGCTCAAGCTCTGGCGCTTCGCGGCTTACGGTATGTAGTGCTTTTTTCCACCGGCTTTGCACGATGGGTGCATTTTGCGATATACTCCTGAAGGCCCGCATCTGTAAAATACACACAGCCGTTCTGCACATACTGAACATAGGAAATCAGCCCGCTGGTGCGCGCTGCATCCAAAGTTGCAATGCTGATACCCAGGATTTTGGCCGCCTCTTTTCGAGAAATCAGTTTTTCCATAAATGTTCCCCCTTTCTGTCAAGGATGTGGTTGTGGCTTTCAAAATCACATGAATGCGCTGGCAACCGGAGCTGCCAGCGCATGGTATCTGACTTTGAAAAGAAAGGACTGCACCTAAATGTTGTCTTGTTGCTAACAGCAAATGGACGCATCCTTTCAGATTATATCCGTTGCTTTCGTCACATTTGCCACGCATCCCTGACGCCGGGGACAGAACAGGTCTCCGCTGGCGCGGCTGTCATAACTCCGCAGCGTCGTTCATAACGTGCGCCGCAGGGTTCCCCCCAAGTCTTTGGCGGGCCGTGAGGAAGTATCTTTAAGCCCCCGCGCCGTCATCGCGCCGGATGTGCCACCATCCGGGTTACAGGGCCGTTGATCGCTCCGAAACAGCTTGTCCATCACCTCCCTCCTGGCTGCTCCATCTTCGCGGCGTTCCACACTCGCTCGTACACGGGTTATGTACCTGTTATGCTGTCTATGAAATTGTCAAAGTGCTGTTGAAGGGAGAAAACTTGTCCTTCTTATTAACTCTGACAAAAAGAGCAAAAAACGAGCGCACCAAACGAAACTTTTTCAAAAATACTTTGCCAGCTGTTTCAGACCGCGCCGGATACTGTCACGAACACGGCTTGGGTCTACACCCTCCTCTGCGGCGATCTCACTCACGCGCATACCCAGGTAATACCGGGCATAGATCCGCTTGGCCTGCTTCTCCGGCAGAGCCATCACTGCGGCATAAAGCTGCTCCCGCAGCTGCTTTTCCTCCAGAAGCATTTCCGGTGTCTGGGGCTTCATCAGGATCGCATTTTCAATGCCGTTGTCGCAGTCCAGGGAGTAATGCGCCTTATAGCGATACATTCTCCGGTCATAGGCAGCCTCTGCGCGCTCAGCGGCTCGGATCGTCTCCAGCACATCTTCCGTTACTTCTACAAAGTGATCATTTTTGTAAACATCGGGATATAAGTCCCTAAGATTGACTTTCTTCATTATGTACCTCCATTTCGATTCACGGGCGATTGACGAGTGAATCGAAAGGAGGCGGAGATCGGCAGCGACATACTTCGGGAGCTTTCCCGAAAAATCGACAATAAAAAGCGCCAGCTCCCCGCAATGGGAAACTGGCGCAACAAAAATGACTATGATTCTTCTGTTTTAGTAAGAATGATAATGCCGATAGATAGTCATATCTCCCCGGAGGAGGGGCAAGACTTTTTTTAGCTGGTGTAACTCATGGCTATTGTGAATGACGAAAATTGACATGGCGGTATCCTCCTATAATACCGCCCTCCTGATCGCATGAGCATCGTTGAATAGTTACCCCCCGGCAAAGCCGGGGGTTCTTCATATGCGGGCAAAGCCCTGTTTTTCTGGCGGCGCCTCAAGGCGCTGGTACGGTCTGCCAATTGCAAAAGCTTGTTACTTGCTACCCGTAAACGGGTCGACGTACTCCTTTAGCGTCATCTGGTCTTCAATCTGGTCTTCTGCCAGTTGATTTTTGATATACTCGGCTATTGCTTTGTCATTCTTTCCTGCCGTGTCTACAAAATATCCCCTGCACCAGAATGTACGATTTCCATATTTGTATTTCAAATTTGCATGCCTCTCAAAAATTATCAAGGTGCTTTTCCCTTTGAGAAACCCTACGAATCCGGATACGCTCATCTTCGGTGGTATCTTTACCAACATGTGTATATGGTCGGGGCAAACCTCTGCCTCTACAATTTCCACCTGTTTCCAGTTACACAGTTCTCTTAATATTTTCCCTATCTCAACCCGCATATTTCCATATGCTACTTTTCTACGGTACTTGGGAGCAAACACTATGTGGTATTTGCAATTCCAGCTCGTATGGTTTAAACTATCTATGTCATTCGTCTTCATGTCGAATGTTCCTCCTTTTGATATGTCTTGTTGCAGTTGGCAGACCGCAGCTTTATTATATCAAAAGGAGGCTTTTTACTATACTCATCGCTAAAGCTTTTTTGGAACTCCCGGCATAGCCGGGAGTTTTCGTATTACAAAAGAAACGGCGGCTCTGAAATATGTTATTTCAAAACCGCCGTAAGGCCACTGTATTTTGTTTTGGCGCATAAATACCCAGCCGCCGAAACAACGGTTTTTTTTATTCCCGTTGGGCGACTTTTTTCTTTTAGATTGTTTTGAGTTCCCGACTATAATAAGCTATACCTGCAATTACAATAAGGGCTATACCTGATCCAATCATAATCCACTGCAAGGGAAGAATATCAGCCAAAGGGCCAAACATAGCCATACCAATCGGTAAAAAGCCAGCATACATCGTGCCAAGTAATCCAAATACACGCCCCTGCATAGAGGTGTCCGTTTTTTCTTGTAACATAGTGGTAATTGCTGTTTGCACCATTGTTAATGCGACTCCATAACATACCATTAGGCCAAGGTAAAAAATAAAATTCTTTGAAAAGCCCATTCCGATTGCAAAAGAGCCAAACGCAAAAAGTCCAACTGCCAAAGTTTTTCCTCGGTGCTTAAAACCTCCCCATGTACTCATAATAACTCCGCCTGCCATCATACCTGCGAACCCTACTACTTCCACTGCGGTAAGATACCAGTAAGTATCACCGAATACTCGCCGAACAAGAAGTCCTGCAAGATAGCCTGCTGGAACACAAAAGAAAGTGAATAGCCCATAAATGATTAAAAGTTTTCCAATCAGCTTGTCTGAAAAAGCATACTTAACGCCAATTTTCATGTCAGAAAAAACACTTGCTTTCCGGGCGGAAGTATTCTGTTTCGGAAGCGCCAGGCAGGACAATAGGCCCGTTCCCGTGATCGCCGTTACAATGTCTATCATAAGTGTTGTTCTCAATGTGCTGATTGCAAAAACTGCGCCTGCCGCCGCCGGAGCCGCGAAATTGACAATAGACTGCATGGTTGCATTGATGCCGTTGTATCGCATAAGCTGATCTTCCGGGACGAGCTGTGGAATAACAGCGTTGACCGCTGGAGTTTGTATTCCTGCCCCTAAAGATCGAATGACCGACATAACAAGCAGACCGCCAAGCAGAGCGGGCTCTGATGAAATATGCGGAATTGCCAAAACCATTATGAAAGTGGCAAAAGCAATCAGCATATCTGCGCCTATAATCAATTTTTTCCTATGGTATCGGTCTGCCCATACGCCGCCTACAAACGAAATGAGAAATTGCGGCAGATAGGAACAGACTGTAAATGCGGCAACCCACGCCCCGCTGGATGTTTGCATGGTCGCATACCAGACAAGCGCCATCTGGACAAGCGTAGAGCCAAAGAGTGTAATACATTGACTGGTCAAGAAAAGAAGTATTCTTTTCTGCCAGCCTGTGCGCTGTGTGTCATCCATTTTACATATCCTCCTGTTTTTTAGGAGGGAGCACAAAGCGTTGCGTAGGGTAGCCAAACTCTGTCAGCAATTCTTTTTCGGCAAAGCCAAGTTGTAATAACATATCCCGATGTCCTGTATCTGCTTTGTCTTGCTCTCGATAGGTTGTTGTGCTTATTTCTTGCCCCGGCAGATATATTTCCAACAAAGCATCCAGGAATAACCTTTGAAGTCCATGATTACGATATTGTGGATGCACCCCAAGAAATTCGATACTGCCTGGAGAATAGGTAAATGCCATCGCTCCAATGAGAATATTTCCATCTCTTAACACAAGCGCCCGTTTTTCGTCAATACTTTTTTCCAGTTTAGCTAAGTAATCAACTTCATCCATCACAGGATAGCCATCAATCACAAGCCGCATTAAGTTCATCCAATCGGAAATATCTTCCCTTTTGGCTAAACGAATGTCCTGCATTGTAAATTCCATAGCCGCCATTTTCCGATGTAATGTAAAGCGTAATTGCAAAGGGTAAAAACTCCGGTTTTCGCGGTACTCTGCGGGTGGTGACTTATACATAGCCTTAAAAGCCAATGAAAAAGACTGCTGGCTCTCATATCCGCAGATAAACGCAATTTCGATAATAGGCTTATCCGAAAAGGCCAGGAGCTTCGCCGCTTCCGTAAGCTGTCGGCGTTGCACATAATCATGGATTGTCATTCCTACGGTGCCGGTAAATAGCCGGTGCAAGTGATATTTTGAATAGTGAACAGCCTCCGCAACCGTTTCTAATTCCAGTTTGCCGTCAAGATGACTTTCGATATAGTCAATGACTGCCTCTATGCTGATGACTGATTGATTGCCCATTTATGTTCCCTCCTTTCCATCAAGCATAATAACAAAATCAAAAAAGATTGTTTTAATAATTATTGCGAATTTTGAAAATCCTCTCTAAATTCAGATGGGTCATTTATTATACTGTAATTATACTTGAAAAACAAATATTAAAAATAGTCTTTGGCTCTCGTTCTACCAAAAATCAGTATAATCATTCCTATCAACCGGCATAATAAGGTTATTCCTTTGTGCAAATCGGCACGATAGAATATATTTGAGGTGAGTGATTATGCCGATTGATGATTTGACCGCTTTGGGGCAAAAAATGCGGGAAGCCCGAAAGAAAAAAGACCTGACGCAACAGGAGCTTGCGGATCTGAGCCATGTATCTGTCAAGCAGATCGCCAGCATTGAAAAGGGACAAATAAATCCGTCCTATTTGATTTTGAAGGCATTGGCAAAAGTGCTTCCGCTCTCTGGACACTCTGATCAATCCAGATGTTTCTTCAGAGGATGAGGGAGCCAATCAGATGAAGATGCTTTATTGCAGCTGTCCGTCAGAAATGCGTGAAACCCTCTTGCACCATACGCAGGAGACTGCGAAAGAACTAACAGAACTATCCGAGAAATTTGAAACGAATTGAGCCGGTGAGTGAAATTTGACTGTTTCCTCACTGGCTCCTTTCATTTCCGGGTAAAAAGGGGCAAGCAATGCCCCTGGATAGCCATTCGACTCCAGGCGCTGCTTGTTGAGGGTATCCCCCAAGCCCCCATGAACGCAGAATTTCATTCTGCGGCTGCGCGTTCTGCGAACGCTTTGGACCACGATCAGCTTACCGCTGCTCGTGGTCTTTTTCTCTTTCGGTATCGTGTTCCGCCTCCATGTTTAAGAGCCGGTCCACATTGGCCTTTGCCGCCAGCAGCTCCCGCATTTCTTCACGAGAGCGCCGGTATTCGGCATAGGTCTTTTTCTTTTCCTCCAGGAGCCGGGCATACTCGGCTTGCAACTCCTTGACCTTGGGCAGCTTCTTGATCCCCATATCGTCAAAGGCGTTTTTCGCCGCTTGATGGAGCAGGATTTCTTCATCATGTTCCTCTCGGAATTTCTTGGAGTAACCGGCCTTCCGGTAGGACACATAGGTGTCGCGGGTCTTGGCGTAGTTGATGATATGGGTCCGCAGAACAGCGATCTCTGCCATGCGCTTCTCCGCTGCCTTGATTTTGGCAGATAGCTCATTATGGTGGGCTGTGGCTGCCGCAGCCTTTTCTTCCAGCACCGCATACTCCAGCAGATTATGCTCGGTGAGATAGTTCACAGTCTGCGCCATCTGTTTCAGATTAAAAACCTTGGCCCACCGCACATACCCAGCACCTTTTCCGGCCCGGAGCTTTGCCTGGATGTCAAGGAGCAGATTGACCTTGGGCGGCTCCGGCTGTATGATGATTTTTTTGCGTGGGATGTGCTGCTTATGACCGGCAAGAACGGCCAGCAGGTCCTCCTGGGTGTAGCCTTCGCCCAGGCTGTCCAGCCGGGCCACTTTTCCCCAGCCGGGGAGCTTCAAGCGGTAGGATTTTCCGCGCTTGGATACTTCGCAGCCGGATTCCCGGAGCAGCTTCAGCAGCTCGTCCAGGTCAGCGGGCTTTTGTGCCAGGGCGTTGTCAATGGCAGCACGGAGCGATCCCCGATGGGAGGGCTTCGCCTGGTCCCCCAGCCATTGGTCGTAGCTTTTTCCGTGGGGCTTTGGGTTCTCGATAATGGACAATCCGTTCTCGATGCATATGGTGTCGCTCAAACGCCGGACAGCCTTCGTGCTGCCCCAAAAATTGCGGAACTTCCGGTCACAGTCCAGGTTGACCGAACTCCAAATGATATGATTATGGACATGGGCCTTGTCAATATGGGTGCAGACGATAAAAGCGTGTTTGCCCTTGGTGAATCGCTTGGCAAACTCCACGCCCAGCCGGTTGGCTTCCTCCGGGGTGATCTCCCCAGGGCAGAAGGACTGGCGGACATGGTAGGCGATCACATCGTCCGCTCCACGGACCCGTCCGGTGGCGGCAATATACTGACGCTTGGCCAGCATGAACTCAGCGTCGGCCACACGGCTGTCGCACTCGTAGCCGGTTATGAGCTTGCCGTGGTCGGTTTTTTGCGGGTTGGCCACATAGTCGATAATCGCGCTGATGGCTCGGCTCTCGGTCCGGCCCTTGCCGATATGCAGCGGCATGATGCGTGTGGTTGCCATTACTACGATACCTCCCTTGAAAAAGAATAGCGGCCTGCCGAAGCAGACCGCCGTGTGAATCATTATTATAAAAAATGTTGTAATGGGTTACCAATATTGAATTAGTTCTTCAACACCTTCCTTTATGAGCTTAATAATCAACCTTCTCTTGTTTTGAGGGATTGGCCCCGTATACTGATGAGTACTCTTGATTTCAGAATGTGATAAATGTGAATGAAGTCGTAGTTGATGTAACTCCATGCACATTTTGTGAAATTTAGGCATATTGCTGATAAATCCTCTACTTTGTACTATCGCTCCAATCTTTCCAAGTGTGTAGCCGCCCAGTTCCGGATGATCCTTTGTAATTAGACTACAAATCCTATCGTCCATCGTGTCCCAAATGTTTACAAATGCAGTGAGATCTGTTTTCCAATAGCCTATTGCAGTAAATAATGTCCTCTCAATTTGATCATGATCTTTCCCTAACTTCTTTTTCCATTGAAGTTTTTGCTGAATGTTTGCCAACTCCTTCAAATATCGTTGAATCTGACTATTGGAATATCTATTTCGTTTTATTACTCCAGCTTGTTTAAATATGTTTTGAGCATATGGAGAAAGCGTATTAACTGGGGGCAAATTATTAGGCATCGGGGCCAGTAAATAGCAGTATGCACCAGATGTAGCTAACTCGCACTCTTGAGACTTGATATATTCTTCAATAAAAGACGGTCCAAGTTTATTTAAGGAACCATTTTTTTGTGCCTGATAAACCACATTGCTTCTAACCCACCAGTTACTTTTCTTAATGTAGTTTTTCTGCCTACTTCCAAATTTGGAATCATACAAAAGGATGAATGCGATTAGTTGTAAACGATATCTACTATCTATAATAAAGCTACTCTTTTTATCTGCATTAAGTAACTGTTTTGCAAGTTCTGTAAATCTGTGTGCATCTTTATCATTTAGATTACCGATAACAGCCTGCAACAATATGCCTGAAGAGAATTGTTGGGTCTTATCTTGACAACATTTATAAATATAATTGCTAATGGTCGGAGGTATTCTTCTAGGATACCTCAGATTGTCGAAGAACCCATCCAACGCGGTTAAACGAAGGATGGGTTCTCTTGATAATATGCAGGATAGGAAAATAAGCAAAGTAAAATCAATAAAAACCCGGAGGGATGGCCATCCCTCCATTTCCACATTGCCAGCTTTTTGAGATTCATGGCAGCAAACTTAAGCTTAACCCAATTCGTCACTTGAGTTAAGCCCCGGTAGAGCGTGTACCGCATCCCATATTTCACTTTTGCATCGGCGAAGACACGCTCAATGGTTTCTTTTCGTTTTTTGTAAAGCTCTTTGTATTTCGGTGTGTGCCTGATATCTTCCGCAAGCTCCACATAATCCTGCCACACATGCCGCGTTACGGTTTTCGTACAGCTTTTACTCTCGGTGCAGCGAGGACGGAATGGACATTTTTCGCAGATGTAACTCCGGCTTTTGTATTCCCGGTATCCCTCACGGTTGGTTGTTGCATAATGCAGAACCTGATATTCAGGGCAGATCACACAGTCATAATATTCGTCGTATACATACTTCCACCATTCCAGATTTCCCGCTTTGGTCATTGGCCGCTTGTATGCTGTGGAAAGTACCCGCCCGTCGTCAAACACCCGTTTACAGATATGCGGCGTTTTGTATGCGGCGTCCGCCACCACCGTTTCAATTTCAGGAAACCGTTGAGTCACTTTGCCATAGACCGCGTCAAATGCTACACTGTCATGTACGTTTCCCGGAGTCACCTCAACGTCAAGGACAAAATTGTGTTTGTCGCAGGCCGTATGTGCTTCGTAGGCAAAGCACTTCTTGTGTTCTCCCTTTTGGAACAACCCGCTTTCCGGGTCTGTTTTGGACACCATGATTTCTTTTTCCTTCGGCGGTTTCGGAGTACTGTCGAATGGCTTCTTCCCATGATCTTCCCGGTCAGCGTTAACCTCTTCCATTAATTCTGAGGCATATCGCTTTGCCGCCTGAGGAACTGCCTTTTTGATCTTTTTGTTGATGTTGGCGTTTGCTTTGATATGCGTCCCATCCACAAATACTGCTTCCGGCTCCAAATATCCGGCGTAATTTGCCTCCTGCAAAATCCACGAAAACACCTGCTCCACGGTTTCCTCTGTGAACCGGTGCTTAAAATTGTAACTCACAGTGGAGAAATGCGGCAGCTCCTCGTTCAGTGTATATCCCAGAAACCACCGATACGCGATATTCATATTGATTTCCTGCATCGTCCGGCGTAAAGAGGGAATTCCGTACAGATGCTGGATCAGAACAATCTTAAACAGGACGACCGGGTCCACACTGGGACGACCGTTGCCCTCACAATACAAATCTTCTACAAAATCATAAATATGGCTAAAATCTACCGCGCTGTCAATCTTTCGCAGCAGATGATTTCCCGGCACCAATAGGTCTGTATTCACAAATTCCACTGCATCTCTGCGTAGTTTTTCCCGTTCCAGCATCTTTCATCACCTGTCTATATTTTACCATTTTACAACGAAAAAGCCCAGCTTTCACTGGACTTTTTCGACAGGCTGAGGTATTCTTCTAGGATACCTTTGCACATAGAATGCAAACGAGTGAATCATATTAGGGAATTTTTCAACCGCAGCAATAGCTAGTTTATTTGATTTTGTGTCTTGCTTTACATATTGAAAATAGCGTTTGATCGTTGTAAGATCAGCGGGTTCTTCCTTCATCAATAACTTTATTGCATTTACAGCTATGTCTGGTTTTTTCTCATCATCAAGTTCATCTTCGAATAATGGTTTACTGATGCGTTTAATTTCATCATCAATATTTGAAATCTCATGAATAGCAATTTTAGATGACTGAGGAAATAATCCTAGCTCTTTACTCTTTTTGTCTAAAAGAAATAACACCCAGCGAACAGTTTCCTCATTATCAGCAAGGATACGAATATCATCTACATATCGAAAATAGCGAAAGGGAATCTGTTTTTGTAGTCCCTCAATATATAAATCATATTCTTGTAAAACTGCCTCTGCTACTATCCCAGATGCTTGGGGGCCTTGAGGTATTCCAGTAGCAAGTTCCAAACCGTCCGATGACTCCCATCGAGCCAGTAATTGAATAAACAGATCAGCACAATTATCACTAAAGTGGCATTTGTCCTTTAATATAGTTCGTAACAGATGATGATTTATACTGTCATAACAAGCCGTAAGGTCAAATGAGGCAATATATTTGTTTCCATTTTCATATGCCTTAATTATAGCTTTCGTATAAGCTTTATAGGAATCTTGCCATTTCTGATAAAAGAACAAACTATCAGCATTGGAATATAAATTGCCAAATACACTTTTCTTGTATCGCCTTTTTACCTTTGGATTTGTTACTAAAGCTTCTGCTAAAACATTCGCATATGCTTGATATACAATTTGATCCTCGATGGACATCAAAGTATACATTCTACTTAAGCCATTTGCTTTGGGCATAAACACACGAACCGTATCAACTGGCAAATATCCAGATTTTACCTTCTTATGTAATAAAGCAATATTTTTACTAATAGCCATTCCATACGCAGAATAAGTATCTCTAAAAAAATTTTTATAGGTGCTCTCTGGATTGGTTAATAGACGATTATATGCTAGGAGCAGGTTGTCCTGTTTGGAAATATCTCTCATTGAAAACAACTAATCCACCTCTTTTGCAGCTTGAACAACGATCCTGACAGAATATTTATTGTCCAAGCTGACTCGGACAAAATTCTTGTATTGATATTATCTTTAGATGAGGTTGCTATTTTCAGATACATCAATAGTTCTAGGCATTCTGATACATTTCAACCTATTTTTACAGTATATACCTTTAAGGTGTCTTCTTCAACATATTGCGTCTAATCAAATAATTTAATCATAGATAATGTGACAGGTTTATATTAAAACACCCCATATGATCGGTTTAGATACCGTACCAAATGGGGTGTTTTGTTCATCTATAAATTGAATCTTGTAATAAATACCGAAAATCCTGCACCTTGCCCAGCAGCCAAAAGGCCAGCTTCGGCAGCCCAAAGGGGCTTATGAGAAACGCGATCACCAGCAGGATAAGGCCGTTCTGCGGAGAGTATGTTACCAGGACGGCCACGCCCAGCAGGGCGATCACCGTACTGAGCAGGCCCAGCACCAAGCCGGACACATAAACCAGCCCCACGCAAATCCAGATGGCCAGGGTGAGCAGCAGAATCACCGGCGCAATCACAATCTTCAAAATCAGTTTCAATACGGTCATTTCATGGCCTCCTCTCGACGATCCAAATACTTCTGGCACAGACGGCGGACCTGCTCCTCGTCGGCCTCGTTTTCTTCCCGGCGTCCTTTTGTTAGCTGAATGGAGGCAAAGGATTCGTACTCGACCAGCAGATGGTCAAACAGTTCCTCCGGGGTCCGGCACACATCACCCTCGCAATAGGGTGGGTCCGGGGGCGAGCCGTTGAAGGACACGCAGACATATCCGTACCGGCTCTTGTAGACTTCCAGCTCCATATCCTGCGCCAGATAGTCCTCGAAAATCTCTAAAACCTTTTCAAAGGTCAACATCGGTATCTCAACTCCTTTGTGAGATGTGAGAACACTTTGCTATCTGCCTTTATTATCCGGCAAGCCCCATCAAAAGGCAAGGATACAGACAAAAAGAAAAAGCGGAGGGAGGCGCGGCGAAAAGAACGCCGTTCCTCCCTCCGCAGATGGGATATATACCCCTGTCACGAAAGATTGGAGAGCTGGGTCAGGATTTCCTTCACGCCCTCCCATAGCTGTTCCTGCCGCTGGGCAATATCCTCCATGTCAGCGTCGTAGACACGCCCGGTCTCATGCACCCGGCGGGTGAGCTGGTTCAGATTGTTGCTGCTCCGGCGCAGCAGGGACACCAGCTCCTTCAGCTCCGGCAGGTCCAGCTGCACCACATAACCGTCCAGGGCCATCTTCCGCAGATAGGCTTCCCGGTTCTTCGTCCCAACTTGGGACATCTTCTGCTCAATCAGCGCCAGCTCCTCCGGGGAGACCCGAAAATTCACCTGGACATCCCGCTTGCGCTTCGGGGCGCTCACCGTTCCGGCTCCCGTTTCTTATGGCCCGGAGCTTTGGGGGCTGCCTGTTTCGGTTCCTGCTTCAAATGCTCTCGGACAGAAGGCCGGAGCTGGCGCAGCTCCTTGGAACGGTCCTCGCTGGCCAGGATGGTGGCATAGGTCCCAGGCAACCCTTTCATGCCGGTAAAGGCCAGACTGCGAAACGGCAGGAGGTTCATCAGCCGGTCATGGTCTTTGCTCCCGGCACGATTCAGAAACTCCGAGGAAATGCGGGCCATGTAATGGGTCCCGTGGGGGCTGTTCGGCACATCCGGTGCGCGCAGCTCCCGCAAAATCCGTTCCGCCTCTGCTTGGATGTCCTCTGCCGTCAAGGGCTGGCGGCGCAGATGTTCCTCGCGCACCAGATCAATAAACCCATTCAGGACAGCGGGGTGGCTGTTTACGGCATAGCCGCACCGAACGGTATCGGAGTTGTAGTTGGGGATGGTCTTGGCCCATTCCTTGTTGCGGGGCGAGTAGCGCCCATCCCAGTCCTGGAGCTGGACGGTGTTGGCAAGGACCAGCATGACCCGGTCCATACCGTAGGTCTCAATCACGCCCTTGGCGGCATCGTGACTGAGATACATCCCGTCGAAGTGTTCCCTCACCGCCGCTTCAATGGCCTCTTTGCATTGGAGGTTTGCCCGGTTGGAGGCCCGGTACTGCTCCAGCTCCCCATGCTCTTTCGCATAGGCAGCCGAGTGAGGATAGATGGCGGCTTTCCGCAGCTCCACCTGGGCCTTGCAAGCGTCATCGGCCCGGTTTTCAATGCTGTCCCGGATCACATCCATGTAGCCGGTCTCCAGCTTCTCAAAGTAACGGTACACATCAGCCAGCGGCGTGGGCGAATCCAGCAGCGCCTGGGCCTGGGCGTCGGTCAGTTCCAATTCCTCCATCGCCATCACGATGTCCTCCCGGATGGTGTATTCGTAGGCGTGGTTCAGGACCTCTGCCGGGGGCTGGCTTTTCAACCAGTCCCGGTATTTGTCCTGCTCGGCGGCCATCTTCTCATAGAGGGCCGTATTCAGATCGTTGGGTTTCATGTTATCGCACCTCCTCATGCTGTTTCGGTTTCTTTTCGGGACTGCGGGGCGGCACCGGGCGCTTCAAGCTGTCCAACACCGAGGGCCGTGCGCTCTTGGCGATCACGGACTCCGGCTGGGAACGGCCTCTGCCATCCAGGTTCAGAAGCGTATCCAGCTCCACCAGACGGGCGGATTTTACCCGCAAATCATCCTTATAGGGAAAAGGCTTGCCCACTTCCTCCTTGGCGGCAGCCTGCTGCTGGTACAGATTGTCCAGCTGGGCCTTGGTCGCCTCCAGGCGCTGGGGCATTTGAGAGAGCGCATTGTCAATGCGGGTCAGGTTGCCGCGTGGGTCTGTGCCGAGGCTCGCCCGGTGGGTCATCTGGCCTTTCAGCAGGAGCGTATATTCCTGTTTCCAGGCCGAAAACTCCACGGACATAGTGAAGCCCCGGTAGCTGCCGATCTGCACAGGCTCGGAGCCTTTGACCTCCTTGCAGGCGTCCAGCAGGGCGGCACCGGCGTTCTCCTTGTCTGTCAGGGTATCGCCCCGGATTTCCATACCGGCAAAGCCGTCCTCCGGGTGAGGGTGGGCAGCCAGGGTCTCCAGGTCTGCCTCAAACCCCTGGATAAAGCCCTTGTGCTTTTCGATTTCCTCCGGGAAGTATTTCAGCAGCTGATCCTCCAGGCGATACTGCTTGCTCTGATGGTCGGCTTTCATCAGCTTCAGCTTGGAGACCTCCACATCCAGGTCCATGCGCTCCTTGATACGGGGGTCTCCGGCGCACAGGGCCTTGATCTCGGCAAAGGACAATGCCGTTTCGTCCACATCGTCGCAACTTCTCACCGGCGATTTGGAAGTCATAATCTGGCTGATGAATTTCTGTTTGTTCTCCACCGTCTGCCACAAATAGGCGTCAAAGGTTCCCTCAGTCACATAGCGGTACACATGGACCAGCGGATTCTGGTTGCCCTGGCGCTCGATACGGCCCTTGCGCTGTGCAAGGTCTCCCGGTCGCCACGGGCAGTCCAGGTCATGGAGCGCCACAAGCCGGTCCTGCACATTGGTGCCAGCGCCCATCTTGGCGGTGCTGCCCAGCAAGACGCGCACCTGGCCGGTACGGACCTTGGCGAACAGCTCCTTTTTCCTCACTTCGGTGTTGGCCTCATGGATGAACGCGATCTGATCGGCGGGCATCCCCTGGGCGATGAGCTTTTGCCGGATGTCCTCGTAGATGGTAAAGACCGGCTCCGGCTCTTCCAGCGGCACAGCCTGTTCCAGCGCATGGAGCGTGGGGTTGTCCAGCGCCTTGGCTGCCTTTTTGGAAGGGGCCGCCTGGGGCGTGGAAATATCGCAGAACACCAGCTGGGTCAGCTTGTCAGCCTCGCCGTCTCGCCAGATCTGCATGATGTTTGCGACACATTGGTTGACCTTGGTGCCGGGTTCGTCCGGCAGCGCCTGATTGATAATGCGCTGATCCAGGCCCAGCTTGCGGCCATCGCCGGTGATCTTGAGCATATTGTCCTGGGAGGGGTCCACCGTGCCGCTGTGTACCAGGGAAGCACGCTCGGATAGCGCCTTCACCATTTCCTGCTGCTGCTCGGTGGGCTGGGCCACGATGTTGTGGTATTCTACCTCCGGGGTGGGCAGATGAAGCTGATCGGCGGTTTTAATATCCGCCACCTCTTTGAACAGGTTCATCAGCTCCGGGAGATTGAAAAACTTGGAGAAGCGGGTGCGCGCCCGGTAGCCGGTGCCTTCCGGTGCCAGCTCCAGCGCCGTCGTCGTTTCACCAAAGCGCGACGCCCAGCAGTCAAAGTGGGTCATGCTCAGTTCCTGCAAGCGGTCATACTGGAGATACCGCTGCATGGTGTATAGCTCTGTCATCGAGTTGCTGACCGGCGTGCCGGTGGCGAAAATAACACCACGACTGCCGGTGATCTCGTCCATATATCTACACTTCGCAAACATATCGCTGGACTTTTGGGCGTCGCTGGTGGAGAGGCCAGCCACATTCCGCATTTTCGTGTATAAAAACAGATTCTTGTAGTTGTGTGCCTCGTCCACAAATAGCCGGTCCACACCCAGCTGCTCGAAAGTCACCACATCGTCCTTGCGACCCTCGGCCTGGAGCTTTTCCAGCCGCGCCTCCAGGGATTTCTTGGTGCGCTCCAGCTGCTTGACCGTGAAACGCTCACCGCCGCTGTACTTCACCTCGGCAATGCCCTCGGTGATCTCGTCGATCTGCTCCTGAAGGAGCCGCTCCTGGCGCTCCCGGCTGATGGGGATACGCTCAAACTGCGAGTGGCCGATGATAACGGCGTCGTAGTCACCGGTGGCGATCCTGGCGCAGAACTTCTTCCGGTTGTGGGTCTCAAAGTCTTTCTTGGTTGTGACCAGGATTTTTGCAGAGGGATAGAGCCGCAAAAACTCCGACGCCCATTGCTCGGTCAGGTGGTTCGGCACCACAAAGAGGGATTTCTGGCACAGCCCCAGGCGCTTGGATTCCATCGCGGCGGCCACCATCTCAAAAGTTTTGCCCGCGCCCACCTCATGTGCCAGCAGCGTATTGCCGCCATAGAGGATATGGGCAATAGCGCCCAGCTGGTGGTCCCGCAAGGTGATGGCCGGGTTCATGCCGCCGAAGGTGATGTGAGACCCGTCGTATTCACGGGGCCGGGTGGAGTTCATTTCCTCATTGTACTGGCGCACCAGGGCCTGGCGGCGCTCCGGGTCTCTCCAAATCCAATCGCGGAAAGCGTCCCGGATGGCCTGCTGCTTTTGGGCGGCCAGGGTGGTCTCCTTGGCGTTCAGCACCCGGCGCTCCCTGCCGTCTGCGTCCTCCACGGTGTCGTAAATGCGGACATCCCGCAGATTCAAAGCATCCTCCAGCAGCCGGTAGGCGTTGGCGCGGCTGGTTCCGTAGGTGGTATAGGCCGCCACATCGTTATCAGAAACAGAGCTTTTGCCCGTGACCTGCCATTCAGCGGTGTAAGAAGCGTAATTGACCTGGATGGCGCGCTGGAGATAGTACGGGGTGTTGAAGGTCTCATACATGAACTGCTGGATGTACTCTTTGTCGATCCAGGTAGCGCCCAGGCGCACCTCAATCTCCGAAGCGTCCAGGTCTTTGGGCTGCGCGGCGGTCAGGGCCTCCACATTGATGGCAAAGGCCGGGTCCTGCTGTGCGGCCCGCTGCGCCTGTCGCAACTTGCGCCGCACATTGCCGGACAGGTATTCGTCGGCGGTCACATAGGCGGGCCGTTCTCCCTCCGGCACCGGCCCAGGCAGACGGAAGATCACGCCTTGCAGCTCGGCGGCCAGCTCGTCGCTGGTCTTGCCGGTGAGCTGTTCCATGTACTCCATGTCCACACGGGCCTTTTCCGCGATAGATACGGCCAGAGCTTCGCTGGCGGTGTCCACAGAAGTCACCGCCTCATGGGGCTTGATGGTCCGCTTGGTAAACATATCCGCCTTGCGCTCCAGCCTGCCGTCCTCGTCCACAATCTCCAGCGCGCAGAGCAGATAATAGCTGGAATCGTCGGCAAAGGCCAGCCGGTTCGCCCGGTCATTGATAAGGCCGTACTTAGCGGAAAAATCGTCATAGAGCCGGTTCAGCTCCGCCTGTTTCTCCCGGATGTCGCTGTCCGGCGTGGCTGCGTCCATTTGCAGGTCGATCAGTTCCTGAACGCAATCCCGCAGCTTCACCATGCCTTTGACACGAGCCTCGGCGGTGGCGTTGAGGTCAGGCCGCACCATGCGGCTGTTCTCCCGAAAATACACAGCCCCATCCACCACGGTGTAAGAGTAGTTCTTCACATTGGGGTCGGCGGGGATGGAGGTGTCGATGGCTTCGCCTTCGCCCAAATCCGGCAGCTCGGCCTCCTGGTAGGTGCCGCGAATGTACTTCACGGCATCATGCAGCTGATCGGCCAGCTCCAGCCCCTCGATGGGGGCCACGGTGTAATCCTGCTTGCCGTATTGGGTGCTTTCAGCGGTGGGACGCCCCAGCACCATTTCCGGGTGGTCCAGGAAATAGCGGTTGATGGTAAAGCCATCCTCGGTCTGGCCGGTCTGCGTCCACTCCGGCACGATGTCCAGCGGACGATCCCGCTTTTGCAGGAAAATGATGTCCGACACAACCTCGGTCCCCGCATTGGCCTTGAACGCATTGTTGGGCAGACGGATTGCCCCCAGCAGCTCGGCGCGCTGGGCAAGATACCGGCGCACGGTGGAATCCTTGGCATCCATCGTATAGCGGCTGGTAACAAAGGCCACCACGCCGCCGGGACGCACCTGGTCCAGAGCTTTGGCGAAAAAGTAGTTGTGTATGTTGAAATTCAGCTTGTCATAGGCTTTGTCCCGAACCTGATACTGGCCGAAAGGCACATTGCCGATGGCGAGGTCATAGAAGTCCCGCCTGTCGGTGGTCTCAAATCCGGCCACGATAATATCAGCCTTGGGATAGAGCTGCTTTGCAATTCGCCCACTGATGGAATCCAGCTCCACGCCATACAGCTTGCTTCCGGTCATACTCTCCGGCAGCATACCGAAGAAGTTACCCACACCGCAGGACGGCTCCAGGATGTTGCCGGTCTCAAATCCCATGCGGCCCACGGCCTCATAGATGGCCCGGATCACCGTGGGGCTGGTGTAATGGGCGTTGAGGGTAGAGCCTCTGGCGGCAGCGTATTCCTCCGGGGTCAGCAGCTCCTTCAGCTGGGCATATTCCTTGCTCCAGCTTTCCTTGTCGGGGTCAAATGCGTCGGCAAGGCCGCCCCAGCCCACATACCGGGAGAGGACTTGCTGCTGCTCCGGCGTTGCCTGCCCGGTGGTTTCCTCCAGGTATTTCAGCAGTTTGATTGCCTCCATGTTGGCTTGGAACTTGGCCTTGGGGCCACCTTCGCCCAGGTGATCGTCGGTGATACGGAAATTCTCGGCGGTGCGGCGCAGGTTCTCCTTGTATTCCCCATAGACAGCTTCTTCAGCGGCCCTGGCATTGGGGAAAGTCTGCCACTCGCCATTGACCTGAACGGATACAGGGTGTTCGTCCAGCACTTCATCCAGGGTTTTCTCCGGCTCGGCGGCAGGCGCTGGCGGCTCCGGCTCATTGGTCCGCAGGGTCTGAACCACCACATCATAGGGCAGATGGTTCTTGTCACCTGGATAGACGGCCACGGTCTCGGCGTGATAAGCCGGGGGTTCGGCAGCCGGTTCGGGGCGTTCCTGTTGGTCTGCTTGGGCGGTCTCTCTGGATATGGCCTCCACATCCCGCATGACCTGCTGAACAAAGGGATCGTTGTCCAGCTTTTCCGGGTCCACCACATGGCCGTCCACAATGCCGCGCTGGGCCAGGGCCTCCCGGATGGCGATGGGGTCCACATCGTCCAGATTGTCCTGCTCGACTTGGGTGTAGAAACGCTCCTCCTTGATGAGCTGGGCGATCCGGCGCTGTACCTTGGGCCAGGGCAGCACCGTTCCGTTGGGGCTTTCCGGGCGGACCGCAAACGGGGTTTTACCATCGCCGCCGTCAAACTCACGGGCCAGCCACGCAGCGGTGTCTTTTTCCCGCGCATGGTCTTTCATGTAGCGGACAACGGCGTGTTTGCTCTCGATCTTGCCATTCCAGTCCTGGATAGCCCGGTCAATGTCATTGTCCGAGAGAGGACGCAGCAGCTCATGGAGCTGGGGATAGGTTTCGTCGATGACTTCCCGATGAAGGCGCTGCCGGAACTCCGGGGTATAAGAATAGAGATGTAGCAGCTCTTTGTTACCGGACGCCAAGACAGCGCGCTGGATAGCCGATCTCCCTTCGATTACGGCGCTTTCATGGTCACTGTGTCCGCAGGCGTTCCGGTATCTGATGTCCTGGGTAACAGCCTCCAGCACGATGGGTTTGTATCGCTCATGCAGCTCCCGGAGGGTGGCAGCTTGGATGGCTTCTTCATCCCGGAATGCCCGGAACCCGTCAGCACCGTACTCTGCTTCATGGGCGCTGATGTCCTGTTCTGCTTCGTGGTCGATGGAGAGGACGGAATATTCCCGGCGCTGGGCGCTGCCCTCCAGGGTGGCGGAAACCGTCACATCATGCTTTGTGCGAAGCTGTTCCAGGTACTGCTCCAGCCGGTTTGCCGGAAACCCGCACATCTCCACACGACCACCGCCAGGGATAGCACGGGAGACCAGTTGCAGCCCCAGCTCCGGCGCGGCTTCTTTGGCGTCCTCACCATACAGCTCGAAGAAATCGCCCATCTGATACAGGACCATATCATCCGGGTGGCGCTCCTTGATGTCGTTGTATTCCCACACAGCCGGGTCCGGCTGCTGCGTTTCCACGGTTTCTCCTTCGGCCAGGGCCTTTTCTGCCTGGATTTTATCGTACTCCGCCTGTTCCTGTTCGGTAAGATAGCGGCCCTTCTGAATCAGTCCGGTAATCCGCTTGGCAACTTTCTCCCAGGTGAAATGCACATCCGGGCAGCCGCCTTTTTTGTAGCGCAGACCTTTTCCGTCGTGATCTTCATGGCTGCCCATTGCGCCAGACAGGGCATGGGAGCGCCCACCGATCCCGTACTCATGCCGGAGAAAATCCACCTTTTCCTTATCGGTGTGAACTTCCTGGAAAAAGGCAAAAATGCGGCCTTTTCCACCGGACACGCCGCTGCCTCTGGTCATGGCGGCGTCAATCTCGTCATCGGAAATGAACTGCTTGGCCGCAGGTACTTCTGTCAGCTGAGAGGAAAAGGTAGTACGGGGCAAGGACAGATCTTGCAGGTTTTCCCAAATCTCTTTGGGCTTGTGGTAGTGGAACCGCAGCAAATCCCGGTCCTGCTGATAGGCTGTCCAGAATGCTGCATATTCTTCTGCAAGGGTCTGGCGGAACTCCGGGCTTTTCAGCTGCTCGGTAAGCCATGCGGATTCTTCCGGGAAACCGCGCCCCGGATTGTTGGCAAGGCTGGGCAGATACCCGGATTCTCTGGCTTCATCGCTGAAATCATGGTACAGATGCCAGATTTTTTCAGCCAAACGGAAGCGTTCATAGCCCTCGGCTTCGGTCAGCTCCACATTGGTGGCAAATTGGCCATCCTTCAAAAGCTGCCCGATACGCTCGGCGGCACTCTCCCAGGAAATGACCTGGGCAGACTTATCATAACGGGCAGACTTTCCGTGAGACAGGTGGATGCCGTCCTCGGCATACCATGCAGTGATGCTGCCAACCCCGTTGCCACCGATATAGAGGGTTTGCAGATAGGCCGCAATCTCGGAAATGGATTTCTGTTCCTCAAAGGCCGCGACAATGCACTCTCTCTGGCGATAGGTGTTACCGCCCATCCGCAGCACATGGTCGATGTCGGTCTGGGCAAAAGAAAAAGCAGAGGATGTTTGCACATTCTCTGCTTCATCTATTCTTTGGATTTGTTCCGCTTCGGAGAGGAACAGGTTTAAGGTCAGCTGTTGATAAGCTCCGCCATCAGAATCTCCTCGGCCTGGGCCTTGCAGGTGTTCATCAGGCCCACCCAGCGCATCGGATCGCGGGCTTTCAGCTCCTCCGTCGCGCCCGCCGACTCCGCCAGCTGGGGCATCATCTGCTCCAGACGGCTGTTCGCCGTCTCGTCGATCTCGATGAGGTGCGGGTACAGCTTCTCGGTCAGCAGCAGCTGATTGTAGATCAGGGGCCGGTGTTCCTTCAGGTACGCTTTCCGCATCCTGCCGTACTTGCCCAGGGGCTTCTCCGGCTGTTCGGTCAGCTTCAGGTCGGGAATCAGGTAATCGCCGTTCCTCGTGTAAGTCAGGTTGTTCTCCATGTGTAACGCTCCTTTCCGCGAGTTATTCGCGCTCATAGTTCTGGATGGTGACGCCGATCTGCCGCAGCACCTGCTGGTTCATCTGGCTGACCGCCGCTCCCAACGCCCCAACCGTGGCCGGGGTATTGAAATCGAAAATCGGCATGAAGTCCTCATGCTGGAAATATTGTTCCGTATCCAGCCCACAGCGGGACATCAGGGCGTAGGCGATACTGACGGTGGCGGCGGACTTAAATTGGACTTCGATGTTGAGTTCATCGTACTCCTCCAGGAACGAACCGTCAACGATGTAGCGGAAGTCCTGTTGATGCTCGTCCCAATACTCACTCGCCAGTTTTCCGGCCACATCGGTGAGCTGCTGGGCAAGATCGTCACCGACAACGCCGTAGTTGCGCTCCAGCATGGCCGACACAGGCCCGATGTGCTGCTCCTCCAGCTGCCACAGCCAGGGGATGCGGGAATGTTCACGGGTCCCGGTGTCGGAAATATCAAACACATAGCGCAGCCGGGGCCTGTCGCCGGAATCGTCCACCAGGGCGATGCCCTTGGAGCCACGACGCACATACCGGCCCATTTTCTCATTCCACAGGTCGTACTCGGCGCAGGCGGTGGCGTCCGGGCGCTGGGCGTAAATCATCATCTGCTCATGGAACGGATATTTGTAGAGGCGGGCGGCAGTAGTGAGAAAGGCCGTCCATTCCTTCCAGCTGCCCACAAGCCGGGTCGATACCTGCTCGGCCATCTGCCGGTAAAATTCAGCTTTGGATGGCATGGTTTTCTGTCCTCCCTTCATGTTAAATAGAAATGGGGCGGCACATCAGGCCGCCCCGCTGGGTCTTGGTGTGGTTTTTACTCGTCGAAATCCGGGTACAGCTCCAGCTCGGCAAACTCGGCGTCGCTCATAGCCTGGAGTTTCCCCAGGGCGCTGTCCGTCAGTTCCCGAAGCTCGATTTCCTCCGGCGAAAGTTCACCGCGCATCTCGGTCAGAGCCTCGATCAGCCCGGTGCGGCTGCCGGTGTTGTAGATACAAAGCAGGTTCGTTTCCTCAAAAGTGAAGTTTCCCATATCAAATCTCCCTTTCCGCGCTCTTTTTTGGCGCTGTCTTTTTGTGTTCCGCCTTGGGCTGGCTTTTCAGCTGCTCCATGACGGACTTTTTCTTTTCTCGGTCCTCCCGGTGGGCGACGGCAGCCAAATCCATGAGAGAGATCGGCTGGCCGCTGCGGGCCTGCTGTTCCAGCTGGGCCACCGTCGGCTCCTTGGGGCCGTTGTTGATGATACCGTCGATCATGCCATAGTCATCCTCCACGACCATTTCCGCATTTTTCAACGGATTGTCCGGCAGGAATCCGGGAACCTGCTCAAAGCCGAAGCTGTCGCAGTAATGACAGGATACCTTGCCATCCCGCTTGATGGCAACGATGTCGCTTACGCTCATGGACGGATGGCCATAATCGACAGGATGTTCATTGTTGAAGCGGTAAAAGAGCTGTTCAGCGGTATCGCCTTTCAGATCAGAGGGCAGCAACGGAGCGGTGTAGACCAGCTCATAGTTGTCCCGCTGCACCGTCTGCCCGATGGATTGGAGCCATTCCAGGCCCTCGTAGCGGATGTCCCGCAGCTCGTCGGTGTGTTTCACCTGATAAATGGCGAAGCAGTCCCCCTTGTGGGTGAGAAACGCCTGCTCCCGTTCCTCCTGGTGGGCCATGCGGTCCTTGACCAGCTTATCAAACTCCGGGCTTTTCTCCCATTCCTCGCGGGACACGGCGAAGATGCCGTCATGGGCGTCCAGGTCGGCGGTATCAAAGGCCATCTCCGGGTTCTCGCCCTCCTGGACGATGTAAACGGTCAGGTCGCGCGCCATCAGCTCATAGGCCCGCTCTTTGGAGAGGGGCAGAAGGTCGCTGTCCAGGCAGCCGCATTTCTCCAGATCGTCCTGGGTCAGCGCCGGGTCGGGCATGGGATACTCGTCCAACGCCTGCTCCTGGGCATCCGGCAGCTGGGCGGCTGCGGCTTCTGCGGTCTGCTGGCTGACCTGTTCCTGCATCTGCTGGTAAGCCGCCTCCTGCAAAGTCTCGATCATGGACAGCGGCGCATACTTGATGGACCTGTCGCCCATCCCCAGGTCCTCGCAGATATGGCTGACCGCTGCGGAACGGCCCATGTCGGTTCCATCCAGCTGGCCGCCGTCCAGTTGCTTCATAGTTGCCATATCGTAGAGCGTGTAGTCCCAGCCGGTGTCACAGGGCTGAATATGAAGATAGGTGGTATCGTCCAGCACCACCAGGGCCTCCCGGTACTCGGCGCTGGGCTGAGATACTTCTTCCGCAACCTGCCGGGTTGCCTGCTCCGGCTCCGGGGCGGCGGTCAGGTCAATGCCGCGCTCCTTGCAGATTTCCTTGTAGTTGCGCTCGATGTCGTTAATCAACTCACAGGAAGTCTTGTTGATGGTCTCCAGGCTGGCCCGCAGCTCCTTCAGCTCCTTGTCCTTGGACCAGGAAGCGATGTAGCCGAAGCTGTTTTCCCCGGTCTGGATACCGAAATACTGGCAGACCGCATAGGAAATGCTCTCGGCCTCCACTTCCTCGGTGTTGCGGTTCTTGGCGGCCTGTTTCACCGCCGTCAGATCTTCCTCCACCTCCAACCGCCACTCAAACTGATTCTCGTCCACATAGCGCCAGCCTTCCTCGGCGGCGGCCTGTTCCGCCTCCGCTTCGGTGGCGAAGTCCAGGCGATAATCGTGCTTGACACCGCCCTCACTCACCATCACGATCTTCCAGGTCGGCTCCGCCTCATACTTTTTGGGGTCGTGGAGCTTGCTGTGTGCGGTCTCATGGACAGCGGCGGAAATGGTCTGTACCTCGCTCATGCCTTCCCGGAGGGCGATCCGCTGCTGCTCGGAGGAAAAATAGCCGTCCATGTTCTCAGTCATTGGCTCAAACTCGATGGGGACCGGAGCGGAGCGCCGCACCGCCTCCAGGAACGCCTCATAGTGCGGCACCGTCCCGGACAGGCTGGAGGCCAGCTCCGGCAGAGGCTTTCCGTCCGTCTGCGAAACATCAAACACCTTAACCGGGCGGAACATGGGGATTTCGATTTCCTTTTCCTCCATGACGGCCTTGCCATCCGCGTCCAGAATAGGAGCCTGGGTGTCCGGGTCGCGCTTCATTTCCTCGATCTTCTTTTTGTAGGGCGTAGGGGCGATGATGGTAATGCCATGCTCACCCTTTTTCACATGGCGTTCAAACTGGTTTTTCCACTTGTTGAACCCGGCCACCAGGGTGGCGTCCGGGCGCTGCATATAGATGAGCATGGTGTTGTTGACGGAGTAACGGTGGAACTTGGACATGACGGACAGGTAGCGCATATACTTTTCACTCTCGAACAGCTCCTTGATACCCTGTTCAATGCCTGCCGTGATTTCCTGCAACCGCTCCCGGTTGGTGGGCTTATCAGCCATGATTTTCACTCTCCTTTCCAAATTGGCGATTTCTGATTGATGTTCGGCAATCCACAGTCTTTGTTCATCAGGGGTATCCTCCAGGAAAAAATCCAGCAGATAGCCCACATAGTCCTTTTTCTGGATTGCCTCCATGAATCGGGGATGGGGATTTTCCTCCGGTGTTTTGGGTGTGTAGTCCGTTTCCCACTTGCGGAGCAAATGAAAGTAGTCAGCCAGGACACGAAAGGCATGGTCCCGATCCTCTTTGAACTTCTGTGCCTCGGTTTTCTGCCGGATATAGCTCCTCCGGGGAGGAGCCTGACTGTCATAAGCCAGGCCAAAATCCTGGGCCAGCTTCTCAGCGGCCTCCTTGGGGGACAGATTGTATAGCCGAGCGGTGAAGTCGATTACATCGCCGGTGGCTCCACAGCCGAAGCAGTAGAAGTATTCCTCGTTCAGCTTCATACTGGGATTCTTGTCATCGTGGAACGGGCAACAGGCCATGCCGCTCCGGTTGACCTCGATTCCGTACATCTGCGCCGTTTCCCGGACGGTGACGGACTGCTTGACAGCCTCAAAGACGCTCTCGGCCATGCTTACTCGCTGCCCTTCTTGGGGGTGGGCGGCCTGTACCCGGCAGCCTTGGCCCGTTCACTGGCCGCCTTGCGGCGCTGGTTGCTGTACGGCTCCCGGACGGACACGCAGCGTTTCGGGACAAGAAAGGTCTGCCGGTCCTTTTTCACGATCTGGTCAGGGTATTTCTCCGCCAGCCGACGCAGCTTCTCCAGCAGCCGGGGTCATGGGTATAGACCTCTGCGGCGTCCGGGGGCTGCCCCCGGCCAGCATGTTTGGATTGCGGGCAGCGCCCCGTCAATACAAACAATATGCTGGCCTACCCCTTCGGGGTAGTATCGCGCGGCTCTCGGTTTCCGCAAGGCCCTTTCGCTTTCCGCACGGGAAGGGCTTGCGTTTCCGTGGCTCCGCCGCTATACTGGTGATAAAGTGAATTCCTTTTTCCCATGCCGCAAAGCCATTGCCGTGGTTTTGCGGCCTCTTTTGCGCATATCCGGTTACTGTTCCTGCGCCTGACGCCCCGCTCCGCGGAAGCCGCCGCATATTGCCTGGCCTTGCAGGTATCGGCCCTTTTGGATCGGCTCGCTCTGAAATTGGTTCGATGCAATGGGGGCGCGGGCATTCGAGAATTGATCCCTGATTTGCCCGGTGCGCGAATTGCCGCCGAACGCAGTTCGGTCATGGCGTAACTGTTTGCAAGGCTTTCGTATCTCTTGCCGGATATGCTATTCAATTTTCAGCGGGCCTCCTTTCTTGACCATTAATGGACTATTGCAATAAACATATTCTGTAGTCTATATCGATATCTTAACCCTCTCTTGCTTTCTTGTCAATACCTATGTATAATATATTTACAATAAGTCGATAATCTATATTGAGGTGACAGAAATGGAGTATAGCTTTAAGGTTTACATATCCGGGGAAAAGGAATATTTTGAATATGGGAACGGACAGAAAACAATAAAAAAGGGCTTCGCGTTTTCGCAAAGCCTGATGGATTTGTTATATCTGGATATTATGTCATACAGCAATCTGTTTGAAAAAATGGGTACCGATCTCCGTCAACTGTATTCGGAGAAAGACACACGGCTTGCCGATGAAGTCCGCAAAGGGCTGGACACCATTGCAAAGAAGCACATCTATTTTGAACTTCTGCGCCTTGACTGGCGAGATCGTTTGGAACAGGCGGAACAGCAGAATTTTGAAAACGTGATTGATCTGCTACCATACAAAAAGCTGACGCACATCCCGTCCGAAGTCGTTACAATACAGGACCAGGTGAAGAGTCTATGGGAAAACGTTTTGGATGTTCTATCTCCAAAAGAGCCGGTTCAGAAGAAAATGGCGGATTATTATGAGGGGAAAAGCACGAACGGTCTTGAGATTTTTCCGTTCCAACCGCTGGCCGTTCGCTTTGAACGGATCGATCGGAAAACCTTTACCGAAGTGCTGTACCCCAATGACATTTATGAGATAAGCGACTATTTTATCCGAGAATGCATCCGGAGAGAAGTTCCGTTCCGCGTCTGCAAAAACTGCGGGAAATACTTTCCGTTGACCGGGCATAGTAACACGGAATACTGCGACAGGCCGTTCGACAGCGTCGGGCGCACCTGCAAGGAAATCGGCGCGCTGCGGGTTTGGGAAAAGAAAAAGGCGGAAAATCCGGCATTCAAGGCGTACAGCAAAGCCTACAAGAAGCGATTTGCATGGATCAAGTACGGAAAAATCACGCAGGAAGCCTTTTATGAGTGGTCGGAACAAGCGAGGAAGATGCGGGAGCAGTGCGCAAACGGGAAAATGACGCTGGACGAATTTATGGAGTGGTTGGAAAACTAAACCACTACCACCTGAAAGACGGTAGGTTCGATTGGCGGCTGGAAGCGGCCTAAAGCACGAAGGAATGTAGTCCTACATTTCACTGAATGTGAATTATTGTTTTTACAAACTATGATATTTCTTATGGATTTGTATTCTACAAGAAGGGGTTGACCTAAAGGTTTCGCCTGAAAGGCGAGGGATTTAACCCTAGTATACAGACATTAAAAAAGATGCGAAGAGAAAGAATATTTCAATCTTTCTCCTCGTATCTCGGCCCTTAAACGGATAATTTCCTGAAGGTTATTTGACACTACTTACTATTCCTGAAGCTGAATTGAAATAGTAATTCATTGCTTTCATCCAAGTATCATAGGACGAACCTTTATTTATCTGATACCATCCAACAGAAATCGGAAAAGTGCAGCTCTTTTCTTTAGAGAAATTGCCACTTCCACCATCACTAAAAGTAAAAGTTCCATTACTATTGGAAGGATAAAACTTAATGGTGTATGTGCTCCCATCCATTTGGGGATCATTCTGCAATTTTTTTAACTGAATAGACGATATATCTTTGAGTAGATTTCCAATTACTAATTGGTCGGTAATGGTTTTACACTTTCCTTTGGTAAATATTTGAATTTTCAAGAATTTCGCAGCATTAGAACCAATTGACTGTTTCATTGTGGTCATATTATCTACCTTTACATTGAAGAGTCGTGTTGGCTTGTTATTCACAGTAATATAAATACCTGTTTCTCCTTCTGAAAGGCATTTAAAGGCAAAGCAATAGGTCTGAGTCCCGTTTTTGTTTTTGATAGATTGTGTTGGAACATAGGTACTAAGCACTTTCCCATTTCCAACAGTATAACCAATTCGTGCATTGGCATCCTCAGGTGTAACTAAAAAGCGATAGTGACTCCCAACTGCCAATTGCATATCCCAGGTCGTATCCGAGTACAGTTTGTCAACTTTTCCATAAGCTATGGCTTGAACTGTACATACATTTATAATCATAAAGGTACAAAGCATTACACCAATTGCCCGCTTCCATTTTATCACGTTACTATGCACTCCCTTATAAATAATTGAGGACTCATATCCGAATCCCCGCTCTTATGCTAGTGACTAAATTGCCTATCTATAGTAAATTAGTCAAAAGTTCCTTCGTAACTAAAAATGACAAATTACGAAGGAACTTTTACTTAGCTTCCTACAAGGCTTCAAAGACCGATATTATTTCCAACGTGTATAACGAGCTTCTACTATATCAGCTGCGTTTCTATAGTCGTAGCTTACCAGTGAGTTATTCCAGCCGTCTGCAAGCACTAATGTGGGGACCGATGTGGATTTTGAATAACCAAAGCATACAACAGCATGCCCCCCAGATACGTCTTGGTATGAATCTAGAGATAAAATCAAAGGAATTCCGTTGTAAATATTGGTGGCTATGAAATTCCAATCTATTGAAGCATGTGTTCTATCATCAGAACCTTTAATAGGTGCGTTGCGGCTATTACCGTATGCCCTTAATCCAGGTATATAGGCATTTCTTTGAACGCCGGAACTTGAGTCCCAATTAAGATATCTCTTTAAATCCTGGTAAACTGCTCCGGTCCACAAGTTGGGACTGTAGTCCTTCCAATAGTAAACGAAGTTTGTGCATGCAGTAGGTCCACAATTATTGTCGTCATTGAAATCGCTTGTTGTGTTGAGAGTATCAATTGGCAGAGTATGTGAAATCGGATAATTTGCATAGCTTTTCAAACTAATAGAAGACTTAGAGCAAGCCAATTGTGAACTCTTTTTGTATGAAGTTTGCAGGTCGTTTTTTGTTGCATTCAAAGGATTATTTGATTCCAAATCGTAAAAAGTATTGTCTTTTTCAAATGCGTATTTAAACATACCGGCATGCACAATTTTGTTTTCAGCTGTTATCTCATGGTTAAAATGTTTCAGCATCATGTAGTCTACTGGATGCTTTCCTGTTGAACAATAGGCTTCCGCATATGGGCTCTTTTCAGTTAAGTCGACCAAAATAAACCCTTGCTGTAAACCATCCGTTTTTAGGCGGAATAAATAAGAACAGCCTGTCGAAAAAGTCCAGTGAAAGCTGGGCTTTTTCGTTGTAAAATGGTAAAATATAGACAGGTGATGAAAGATGCTGGAACGGGAAAAACTACGCAGAGATGCAGTGGAATTTGTGAATACAGACCTATTGGTGCCGGGAAATCATCTGCTGCGAAAGATTGACAGCGCGGTAGATTTTAGCCATATTTATGATTTTGTAGAAGATTTGTATTGTGAGGGCAACGGTCGTCCCAGTGTGGACCCGGTCGTCCTGTTTAAGATTGTTCTGATCCAGCATCTGTACGGAATTCCCTCTTTACGCCGGACGATGCAGGAAATCAATATGAATATCGCGTATCGGTGGTTTCTGGGATATACACTGAACGAGGAGCTGCCGCATTTCTCCACTGTGAGTTACAATTTTAAGCACCGGTTCACAGAGGAAACCGTGGAGCAGGTGTTTTCGTGGATTTTGCAGGAGGCAAATTACGCCGGATATTTGGAGCCGGAAGCAGTATTTGTGGATGGGACGCATATCAAAGCAAACGCCAACATCAACAAAAAGATCAAAAAGGCAGTTCCTCAGGCGGCAAAGCGATATGCCTCAGAATTAATGGAAGAGGTTAACGCTGACCGGGAAGATCATGGGAAGAAGCCATTCGACAGTACTCCGAAACCGCCGAAGGAAAAAGAAATCATGGTGTCCAAAACAGACCCGGAAAGCGGGTTGTTCCAAAAGGGAGAACACAAGAAGTGCTTTGCCTACGAAGCACATACGGCCTGCGACAAACACAATTTTGTCCTTGACGTTGAGGTGACTCCGGGAAACGTACATGACAGTGTAGCATTTGACGCGGTCTATGGCAAAGTGACTCAACGGTTTCCTGAAATTGAAACGGTGGTGGCGGACGCCGCATACAAAACGCCGCATATCTGTAAACGGGTGTTTGACGACGGGCGGGTACTTTCCACAGCATACAAGCGGCCAATGACCAAAGCAGGAAATCTGGAATGGTGGAAGTATGTATACGACGAATATTATGACTGTGTGATCTGCCCGGAATATCAGGTTCTGCATTATGCAACAACCAACCGTGAGGGATACCGGGAATACAAAAGCCGGAGTTACATCTGCGAAAAATGTCCATTCCGTTCTCGCTGCACCGAGAGTAAAAGCTGTACGAAAACCGTAACGCGGCATGTGTGGCAGGATTATGTGGAGCTTGCGGAAGATATCAGGCACACACCGAAATACAAAGAGCTTTACAAAAAACGAAAAGAAACCATTGAGCGTGTCTTCGCCGATGCAAAAGTGAAATATGGGATGCGGTACACGCTCTACCGGGGCTTAACTCAAGTGACGAATTGGGTTAAGCTTAAGTTTGCTGCCATGAATCTCAAAAAGCTGGCAATGTGGAAATGGAGGGATGGCCATCCCTCCGGGTTTTTATTGATTTTACTTTGCTTATTTTCCTATCCTGCATATTATCAAGAGAACCCATCCTTCGTTTAACCGCGTTGGATGGGTTCTTCGACAATCTGAGGTCGGCAGCTTTAGCTGCCGACCTATGCGTTAATGTTTCACATTTTAGAAATTTCCGATACATCGGGCCAAGTTCGAAGTGTTGACAAAGTCCTTGAGTGTCACAGACTCATCGAATATGGGTAATAATTTGATAAATATCCGAAAATTCAGCCTTCTGTAGCCAGTAGAAAGTTCAGAAATGAGACTTTGTCAAAATGAATTCCTGTAATTCGATTTGAAAATTTTTTCAGAGGGTTTGTCAACGGCCCCAAGTTGGCCCGATTTTGCTCCATATCAGGAAGCGATATAGCCTTGTAGTGGATTATGTTTGTACCACCATGCGTGCCACAAAAATGTTCGTTCTGAAACAGTCTTAGGTTCTCTTGACATTTCTGCAACTATATAGGTGTTGTTTTTGCTTTTCAGCGCAACATCGTACCCACATTCTGCTACATTAATAATATAGTCGCCTTCTTTTGCATCACGGCCAAGGGCGGTCTGCGTTTTCATATCGCACGTTGCTTTACCCGAAGGATACACGCTGTGCACATTTCCTTTTCCTTGGGTCGTAACGAAAATGCCTCCAGTCTGCTTGTTGTCTGTTTCCACCCGGCAATCGTAGGCAACAATGTTGCCCACCAAATCATACTCAGGCTGCATATAGGTTACTTCGGATTTTTCATTCCATTCAAGATCAGAAGATGGCGGGTTTGAGACATAATCTGCTATTGTCTTTTCTGCCAATACTTTCGCCTGTTCAGCCGAAATGAAAGGGCCATTTGTGGAAGCGGATACCGGGGGGCCGCACATCCATAGAATTCCGCCCACCAAAAAAACGGCTACTATAATCCCAAGAGTTATAAGAACTTTTTTGTGTCTACGCACTTTTCCCAAGTTAAGCCCACCTTACATAAGAAGCCTCTGCCAAAGAGGCAGCATTATTATATGTATATACCGTATGAATAGTTCTTTCCCAACCATCTATCACTTGCAGGTATGGCTGTGATGAATGGTTAAAGCCTATTGCCAAAATCGAATGGTTACCATAGTGAGGATCGGCATGTGTGTTCAGGACTACCGGGATATTACTATAAATTGCGCTAGAAATAAAATTCCAATCAATGCTTCCACTTGAACGAGAATCAGAATTTACTATTGGTATATTCCTTGATTCTCCAAAATTGGTCAAGGCCGGAATAATCATGAAGTTCGGAGTACCAAATGGCGTCCAGAACACATAGTTTTTTAAATCTTGATATACTGAGCCAGTCCAGAGACCAGGCTTTTTATTTGGATGCAGATTACCCCAGTAATAAACAAAATTTGTCAGTGCCGTCGGAGTGCAGTTGTTATCGTCTCCGAAATCAGTCATGATATAGGGGGAAGTCCATGCTGAAATATTATCCAAAGAATCAGCCGTTGGGATGGTGGCATCAATTCGGAATTGATCAGAAGATTTTCGACCGTTAATAGTAGTCGATAACATGTTCTCATATGAATTTTCTAAATCGTTATAGTCACTATCCAGTTGGTCCCCCGTGTCAAGTCTTATGTATTTGCTTTCCTTTTCCACAGCATAATTAAGTAATCCTGCATTTATAATATTATCTGTTTTTTTAATGGTATGCCCTAGCTGCTTTTTCGCCATAATATCGACTGGATGTTCTCCGACATCTGAAAACGATTCAACTCCTGCTACTGATTTTATGGCATTAACAAAAATATATCCTTGAGAAATTCCATTCGTCTTTAAGCGAAAAAGATATGAATTAATATTTCCATCATAATCGAACAGGGGGACTTCATCGTCTATTTGGGTACTATCATTCCAATTCCAATCCTCAATAAGATCTTTAGCTCCACCATTTTTAATTAGGTCGATAGCGTAGTTTTTTGCTTCCTGTTCAGTTATAAACTCCGTGCCGCTGTCTTTATAATCGGTATTAGTTTCCTCCGCAAACGCAGGAGAAGAGACGACCACGGAAAGAACAAAAACCAGTACTAAACTAACAAGCTTTTTAATATTTCTCAACATTCTGAAAACCTCCTTGATCTTCAATTATCGTGATTGACACCTACGCCATCCAGAGAGGAATGTTTCATCCCGCATTAGCCACATTGGACCTGCCTCTTTTCCTGTTTCCTTTATTTCTACACGCTACGCGCTGCGTGTTGGATCCCTTAACCGCAATAGTCCCTATCAGAGACACTAATATATTCTACTTTTCCATTTCTGTAAACTTGGGCATTGATTTCCAATTCATATGTATTTCCGCTAGAGACATAATATTGTCTGTCAAAGTAGAAAGTATCTCCCGATGCACTTAATCCCGTCCATGCTTTCACCGTGGTAGTTCCATTGTCGTTTACCCGTTTTAAAAGGGCAGTAGCAGTGATTTTTGTTGCACCGTCCTTTGCATGAATGATGGAAGAGCAGTCGGCTCGATCGCCAGAAAAATTTAGGGTCGCGGTAGCAGTATCCGTATTTACCCATGAAACGTGAATTTCTGAACTTGCTCCCTGTGCAGTTGGCTTTGCCGTCGCGAAAACCGGAACGCTTACCGAAAACATCATTAGAACCGTGAGCATCATTGCCAAAATTCTCTTTTTCATAATTTAGCTCCTTTGTTTTCTAAATTTTTCCTCCTACTTATATACCGATTGAGACTTCCGTTTTGTTACAACTTTTTCAAAAAAAAATTTATTTTTCTATGCTTTCAGCTATTTTGACAAGCTGATCTGAAGAAATTTCAGAGCTTAACAAAAAACTGTGTGAATGATCTTTCTAAACCAAATATGACTTGTCTTTCGTAGTATTTGCAACAAAAAGGGATGCTTTTCCTCCCTGAATTCCAATCTCTTTGCGAGTGGTGTGTTCCGTATCTACCGCAATGGTTTCTTCCTTCGCTAAAGGAATCTGATCCAAAAGAATCTTTATTCCATGATTATTCCGGTATTCCGTCTCGCTTTTTGAGCCAACTGTAATCGTTTGTATCTCGAAAAAACCTTCTGGAAGATATGTGGGCTTTATGACGGAGCTGATGGATGTGGATGAAGCTATGTTTGAAGAAGCATTCCTATCCTGATAATGGATGTCTACATGGTCTGATTTCCAATTTAAAAGCGTATTGAAAATAGTATTCCGGGACGCTTCCACACTGAGGAGATTCCCTAATGAGGTCGGTATAATAATGGCCAAAATGATCGCTACTCTTTTTGATATTTTCTCTATTCTCAACAAAATGGAACGTCGATATGCCTTCTGAATCATTTTCTTGATCCTTAACTGCGCAGGCTGAGAAAGTTCATACTCGTCCCCCAGGTCTTTGGACTGCGGCAATTCCTGCATTTCCTTTTGAAACTTTTCTTCCACCGCTGCTTGAAGCATGGCATCAAAAATCTGATCGTTCATTTTACTTTTATTCATTATTAGCACTCCTTTCCTTCAATACCTGCAGTAAAGCGGCTTTGGCGCGGTGAAGACGCACCCGTACATTCTCTTGCGAAATATTGAGGAAATGGCTAATTTCACTATCTGAATAATCATAAACATACTTTAACCTCAGAATATTATTCGATTTTTCACTCAAGCAAGATAAAGCAGACAGCATTGATTGATAATTTTCTTCAGACAAGAGTTGATCAAAAGGGAAATCATCCGAATTACCAGGCAAATCGCATTCATCGATTGGAATAAAACTTTGGTGTTTTTCAGCTTTTAGCATGTCATAACAAATATCCTTCACTAGTATACCGATTAAGCCCCTTGTTTTGTTACAGTTTTCAAAAGAGAATTTTTGAAGCTTATCAATTATTTTCACAAAAGTCTGAGAAACAGCATCTTCCGCTTTGTTCTGATCCTTTAGAATTTATTTGGCTATGTACAGCATCCATCTATAATTTTCACGGTATAGCCGTTCCACTGTGTTGCGATCATTGTCATTCTGAATTGCCATTATATAAAGTAACACCAGTCATTCCCTTCTTTCTTATTTTGATTATAACATCTATACCCGAATAATGCAGTTACATTTTATTCAAATTGCTTTAGCAAGGAATAATTATATCTCAGCTTTACTTAAATTTTCTATAAAATAAAGGGAAGCCCCTTGTAGTTCAGATGAAGAGCTACGAGACTTCCTTTAGTTTAAATAATGACCCTTACCAGTTTTGTAACTAAAACCTTCCTTACGACGTTCCATCTTCTTGATAGACTTTTTCGGTAGATTGGGACAAAGTGCTGGATTCCAGCACTTTGTCCCTTTGTCTTGCAAGTTGATCTTTGAATATGATGATAATACCGTCACAGGCTTACTATTGGAGATTTACCATTCTTTATGGAAACATTTCGTTCATGATGTTCAAAAACGGCGCGAACTCGCTGGTTTCCCGATTTTGGCTGTCTACGCCATTGGAGATAGCGATAAAGCGCACGCCCTTCTGCCTGAACATGACTTCGGTGTAAAAACCGACTTGCAAATAGTCGCGCCCAATACGGCTCATATCCTTGACAATGACCGTGCCAATGCTGCCGCCCTCGATTCCGACAATCATCTGTTTCCAACCCGGACGGTCAAAGCCGCTACCCGACCATCCGTCGTCGGTGAAGTGGATGGGATTTTTAAAACCGTTTTGCCTTGCGTAGTCCTCCAGCATCTTTTTCTGGTTAATAATGCTGTTGCTGTCTCCTGCAAGCTCGTCGTCGCGGGAAAGCCGCTCATACAGAGCGGTAATTCTTGTCGTCTCCGGCTGCCGTGTGTTCATATTCATGAACTCCCTTCGGGCGGCCGGCTCATTTGTGGTGTTTCCATTATATCACGCTCGGCCGCGCTTGACAGCCCTTCATTTTGAATCAGGCGGACAATTTTATCGTTGATGGTCTCTTTACTGGTTTCGCTGAAATGCACCCTGATCTTGTAATTTGTGGAACCGATCCGTTTGTACAGGACGGCAGTTTTATCATTTGGCCTTTGTATCGTACTAATAATGGGCCTCCTTTCTTGCGTTTTGTGCGCGTTCACAGTATGATATTCATGAAAAGATTCCGTCTGGTGTAATCTGAACCGTCTCACTCCTCCTTCCGCCTTTACGGGAGTAAACCAATCAGGCACTAATCGGATTACTCCCTTCACTAATAGAAGAAAAATCGGGGGTAAAACGGAACTTTTTTTCAAAAAAAGCGAAAAAGATTTAAAGGTGGTGATCCGGTGGTGCACGAAAAACTAAAACGGGAACTGGAACGCGAAGCGCTGACCCGCCTTGAGGACGCCGCCAGAACCACCGAAGATTTTGAAGCGGTCGTGGAATGGTGGGACAGGCTTGACAGGAACCGGGAGCACAGGCAAGGGAACCACGAAGTAGGTCGCTCAGGCATTCCTCTCGAATGGGGTTCCCCTGTGGATGTTGTCGTCCCGGTTCCGACTGGCTATACATCATGGCGTCAGGTATTGAAAGGCGATTTCCTTGATGTGATTTTTGATTGTCCTTATGAGATGCATCATCTAGTGGAAGACGAGGATATATCCGAACTGATACGTAGACTGTCCGAAAACCATAAAGAGGTTTTGTATTACCATGCCGTGCGAATGTACGAAACTGCAAGAATCGCCGCAATACGCGGCCAGACTGAGCGCAACATCCGCAAACTGCGTTCCCTGCTGTTGTTTGATCTTCGGAAAAAACTACTGGTAAAGCTGGCCATTCGGGAGAAAAAAGGGCTGCCCTTAACGACTACAGAGCGAGTATTCCTGAATGGACACAAAAAATCCGCCCTTGACGGCAACAAGGACGGCTGATAGGATAGTAATATAATTGTTATTGATTGAGATTACAATTTGGAGGCGTGTGATGAAAAACCTGTTCCAAAATGCAAGCTCCCATTGGGTGCGGTACAGTGAATATGAGTTTAAGCAGGGTGGGAACGGCAAACTGTATGTCACGCCGACAGCGAAAGCCGCGCCGCAGGTATACGATCCGTTAAAGAACGCCGAGACGATGGTGCTCGACGCGCTAAACGTGGGGCTGTTGTGCATGAACCGTGCCGGGGGAGAAAAGATACGGCAGGGAGTCATGAATTTTGCCTCCCGTTATGGGCTGTTGGGACTGATGACAGCTCTGCCGACAACGCCATGCTTCATGGATTATGAGGCTGTATATTTGCCCAAAAACCATTTTATCAAGGATGAGTCCATGAAAGTCAATGCGTATACCGCGCTGTTTTTCCCTTTTGGGAAACCGGACTTTGTGAAGGACGGGAAAGCATCGACATGGAACGTGACCGGCCGCACCATGATTGCGCTGGCGATGACGATGAGCGATAAGCCGATGGCGGTAAACATGGGCTTTCAGCGGGAATATGCCGAACGCTACGATTGGCAGATACAGCAATTCAAGGATTGGGCGTTTACCCTTTGTTCCAGCCTTCTTTACTATGAAGAATACGACAAAATCGATGAAACCGCCCGCGAACTGTATCGACAAGGCATGGCGGCTTTTGACGGTATTGCGCCGACGTATCATATTGCGCTGCTGGATAAGCCGACCATCTTGTGGGATTTTCATTCGCTGCTGCTTGGCATCCAGATGATGTTCAGCTTCATGCTGACGGACGAGGCAAAGCCTCTGCGTGTCTGTAAGCATTGCGGCAGGGCGTTCATGGCGAGCCGCCCCAGCGCTGTTTTTTGCAGTCCACAGTGTAAAAACCGGTACAACGTATACAAAAATCGGGAAAAGGATAAATAAAGGCCGCATGTCAATGTTTGCTTTTACACGAATGCGGAATATAATATCAGCATAAAGGAATGAACGACATGAGCCAATACGAGCAACTTGATACAACGGCACGGCCGAAGGGCGGCGTTCTGAGGAGCGCCGCCGTTTTGGTCGAAAGTATTTTTAAAACCGTGCTTGCAAAAAATGTTGAGTTGCGCAGATTTGAACGCGCGGCACAATGATTCACACTGCCTGATAATTCTGACATCAGCACCATCGGTGATACAGCCTTTATTCTATCGTTCCCGTTCTCTATGCCTGGCATTTCTGCCGCTGCATTTCCACATAGCCATTGGATGGTGGGAAATACGTTCCAGAATATCGGCTTGATCAAACAGTAACTCCGGACGATACTCATTCTTGCGGAAAGCCTCCCAAAACGCCAACTCGTTTTCATTTGGAGTAAGGAGTTCCGACAAATACCGGATGGTTTCGTCCTGCGTCGACTTCAAATCAAAATGTTCGCCACGGCGCAATACCGGGAGCAAATCAGTCTTGATTCGGTATTGAGGGATCTTGGCAATGCTGTCAAAATGGAAACTTTCTGGGACAGTTTCTGAACCTATAGCGCTATACAGCATCGTGCACTTTCGAAGCATGGCCTGTTCGCTCTCGTCAAATAAGCCATATTGCAACATATTATGTATGTCGTATAAATCTCTTGGTGCCGTCCTGTTAAGCAGTGCAACGATTTTCGAAGCGAATATTTCAATCGGTGCTAAACTTAGGACAGTCAGTTCTGATTTAGCCCACGGAAGTTTTACCTGTCTGAGGGACTCCGGCAGCACATGACAGCGAAGCATATAGTTTATCTCAATTTTCAGGTTATCCTTCATGCCACCTGAATTTTGGTACTCATATACGAACGAATCCAGCGCGTGATATTTCTTTGATTTCAGGCTGGGTGCGTAGCCGGATGATTCCATATATTTTATAATGTGGTCCGTTACTTTGCCTCGATTGGAAAGCATTTCATCTCTTGGCAGATTACCTATAAAATCGAGGTCAATATCAACGGACAAACGCGGCAGATTAAATATAGTCAAGTTGATTGCCGTACCGCCTTTCAGCGCAAGGCAACTGGACAACAGAGGATCATTTTTAATAAATGAGAGAATATCTGCAAGGCGGCATACTTTCTCAAACGTATCGCGGACAAAACCGAGTTCCCGTGCTTGCCTGCCAAGCGTAATCCGGTCATATTGCGTCATCATCCGTTACTCCTTTGTTCGTTATTGCCCGTATGTCTGCGGGAGCATACAAGCGCCACTTTTCATGCCAAACAAAGTTGTTGTGTTCTTTCATCAGGTACTTTTTGCTGCCTGATATATGTTTCCGGCATTCAGCAAAAAAACTTTCGGGCAAGTCCAGGCTGTCACGCAGGCTTTCCAGCAAATAACCGCTTTTTTGATAAAGGAAGCCACTGTTATATGCCGCCAGTGTACGCAGAAGCTTGTCCGGCTTAAGCGCGGGTATCAGCATCAGGCAACGCAAAGTTTCTTCCAAGCCTCCAATCTTTTCAAAATCATTGATACTGTCAATGACAGTGCGTTCCAAACCGGCGGCGCGAACGCCGCCTGAAAGTTCGGCAGACGCTTCATACCGAGGCGCAATCCGATGGTAAGTAACGCCGTCATACTCGAAACTCTGAAAACGGTTTTGGGTAGTCACGTAGACCTCATAAAAAACCTGATTGGCATATCCGTAGTATTCAAACGCGCTGTGATGGGAGACGCAGGCGTCCTCAAACAGCCGGGAGGCAATCTGATAGCGTGTCGGAACCGGCTGTTTTGTTTCAATACTGATTGCAGTGTATAAATCACGGCGGACACGCTCAATATATCCTTTTTGTAAATAATCATGTATAAGAGAGTTCGCGGCTGCATCCGAACCTGTTATAGTTACAAGATCACACCGTGAAAAGCAACCGAGTTCTATCAGTTTTTCATAGTGCTTCATAACTATCGCCTCCTTATTTTTATTATAGCACATAATCATTGAAATTAAAACGGTATTTTGCAAATGCAAAAATAATATTTTTGAAATTACAAGTACCCTTCCCAAATAAAGCGACTGTGTGCAGTATTGAATACTGCACACAAGCCATCCATATTTTGTGTCCCACGGTATTTTTTCTCTTAAGGCCGAAACATCTCCTTTCTCCGCGAACCTGCTTTCACCACAAATGAGCCGCCGCGTTATTGTATTTGGGCAGTTTCTTAAACCGCCCTTTATAACATATATCTTCCGTGTAATGCTTGGGCGGCGAGGTTTTGCCCTCCTTGACAGCAGCGCCGGAAAGAGGCAGCGTCTGGCCCTCCATTAGCTCCGGCAAAGCCTTGTCCTCGGTTTCCTTGTCCGGTTCCACATTTTTCAGCCCTGCACGGTATGCAGCGTCCAGCGCCCGCCAGCCGTGATTTTTCACCGTGCGGCCTTTGGCGGTAAACTCCGCTCCGGCGCACTCCACCGTGGCGGCGGTTTCCGCAAAGGTATAGGGCTGGGCCACGGCGCACAGCAGCCGCAGGGCCACCAGCTCCAGCACCGCCTTTTCGCCCAGCGGCAGGCCGGACAGGTCCGCGCCCTGGAGGTTGCGAGTAGGGATTATCGCATGGTGGTCGGTTACTTTTTTGTCGTTGATGACCTGGGCCGCATCGCAGGAAATGGCGATCCCTTTCCGAAACGGCATGGCATTGGCAACCAGATTAACCAGTACAGGTAGGTTTTCAGCCATATCGCTCGTCAAATAGCGGCTGTCCGTCCGGGGATAGGTGCAGAGCTTCTTTTCATAGAGGTTCTGTAAATAGTCCAGGGTTTGCTGGGCTGTGAACCCCAGCAGCCGGTTGGCGTCCCGCTGGAGGGTGGTCAGGTCATAGAGGGCGGGCGGCTTCTCAGATTTGTCCTTGCGCTCCACCTTTTTCACCGTGGCAGCCGCACCCTGGCAGGCCGTTTTCAGCTGCTGGGCGGCGGCCTTGTCCTCCATGCGCTCCCCGGAAACAGAGAAACCGGGCAGCTCCAGCGTGACCGCGTAAAACGGCACCGGCTTGAAGGTGTCGATCTCAGCCTCCCGCTGGACAATGAGGGCCAATGTCGGGGACATGACGCGCCCGATGTTAAGGGTCCGGTGGTACAGCACCGAAAACAGCCGGGTGGCATTGATACCCACCAGCCAGTCCGCCTTGGCGCGGCAGAGGGCCGCATCCCGCAGGCCGTCATAGTCCGTACCGGGGCGCAGGTTCGCAAAGCCCTCACGGATGGCGGAATCCTCCATCGAGGAAATCCAGAGCCGCTTCATGGGCTTCTGGCAACCCGCCAGCTCGTAGACGGTACGGAAGATCAGCTCACCCTCGCGTCCGGCGTCGCAGGCGTTCACCACCTCAGTCACATCCGGGGCGTTTATCAGCCGTTTCAGCACATCAAACTGCTTTTTCTTGTCCTTGCCCACTACCATCTGCCAGTGATCCGGCAGGATGGGCAGATCATCATAGCGCCACTTGGCGTAGTCGGGGTTATAAGCATCGGCGTCGGCAAGTCCAGTCAGGTGGCCCACACACCAGCTCACTCGCCAGCCGCCGCCCTCCAGATAGCCGTCCTTGCGGGTGGTGGCCCCGATCACGGCGGCCAGACTTTGGGCGACGGACGGTTTTTCAGCGATTACCAATCTCATGCTTTTTATTCCTCCTTTCTTGCATCTGTGTAATTAGTTGCCGGTGGCAGAATCCTACACATGGCCTTCCATAGTTTCCACAGCCATAACAGGGGTGGCCGGGAGATAAAGAGGGAGAGCGGGAAGTTTCCTTCCCGCTCTCCGGCCTGCGTGTCATCATGCGTTCATAGGGGCTGTCAGTGAACCGGGTCAAATCGGTTTGCCCCCACTTTCCTCGTCGCTGCCCCAGTCAGCGTCCAGCTCGTCGGATTCATCGGTCTCCCAGGGGTCCTCGTCCTCCGGGGCAGTATCATCCTCACCGTAGTCGTAATCGTCCAAATTGTCGCTGCCCTTGGTCTTGGGCTTATTCTTGATGAATTTGAAGTAGGCAAAGGCACCGCCGCCGCCCATCAAGGCCAGCACCGCCAAAAGCAAAGCCGGATTCAGCCCCGTGGCTTTTTGCTCCGGTTCCTCCGGCTCCGGGGTCTCCGGTTCCGGCTCCTTGCCCGTACAGCTGCTCATATTGGTGGCGCACACCGGGCAGTCAGTATTGACCGCACCGGCTACACACTTCTCCGTGCATGTACAGGTGGCGGGCTGCTCCTCGGTGGCCTGACTGTCCTCCATCAGCGCCATCTGGTCCGCCTCGTCCACTTGGTTCAAGAAGTGGACAGCCGTTTCCTTGTCCTCGTTGGCCCGGTCAATGAGGATGTAGAAGTAGTTGCCCGCCTTGGTGGTGACGGTGATAAGCTGCTTGTTGCCGCCGAAGTCATCCACCAGGGCGGCGTTGCCATCCGGGGTCAGGGCCGGACTGTCCTCGGTTTCCTCCACCACCACATTGGCGTCATTGGTGGCGTCCTCTGCCGGGGTCTGGTCCGTCCCCTGGGCAAAGGCGGTCACGGAAAGGCCCATCATCAGCACCAGGGCGGCGCAGAGGGCCGAAAGGGTCTTGAAAATTCTCTTATTCTTCATGGTCGGTGTCCTCCTGTTCGTCGTAGTCAGCGGAGGCGGCGGCCATGCCGGGGACCGCACTACCGGAGAGCATGGCGTTCAGCTGCTCCGGGGTCAGCCGCAGGGCGCGCACCATCTGGACGATCTCCAGGTTCTCCGCCTCGGTTTTCTGCGCCTCCAGGGTTTTCAGCTTGTCCTGGTACTCCGCGATCTTCTCGCGGACCTTGGCAATCTCCTGGTCAATGCGCTGGATTTTGTTCTTAGCCATAATCAATCACTCCTTCTTGAAAAAACTCTGTTACCAGTTCATCAGGCCGTAGCCCTTGATACACTCGTAGGTCAGGGAATAACTCTTGATCTTGCAGGCATCGCCGCTGTTGCCCTCTACCGTGTAGACCCGGCTGCCGTCCGTGCCGATCACAAGGCCCACATGGTCCGCAGACCCATCCAGGTCCCAATCGAAGAAGATGGCGTCGCCAGGGGCGATGTTGGCGTAATCACGCCCGCCCCATTGTCCGTGGGACTGGAACCACGGGATGCCCTGGGACTGGCAGGAGGCAAAGCGCGGCTCGGACAGCCCCATCTGGCCGTAGCACCAGGACACGAAGCAGGCGCACCACTCCACGCGACTGTTAAAACCGTACCAGCTCCAGTAGGGCTGTCCGCCCACATTGCCCACCTGACTTTTGGCTATGTCCACCACGGCCTGATTGCCGGGGCGGGTGCCGTTGACGAATACCACGCCGGTCAGGTCCTCGGAATTGCTCATGTCCGGGGAACCTCCGCCGAAGATCAGCGGCTTATTGCCCAGCGTCTGCCGGTACACTTGGTACATTTCCAGCTGTTCCGGGGTCAGCAGCTCCGAAGCCACGGAAGATATGGGCTTGCTGGTGAGCTTCACATTCAGAATGTAATACTCATACGGGACTTCTTCGGTGGTCGTCTCGCCGGTCACGGGGTCCGTGGAAGTTTCGGTGCGGTATCGTATCTCCACTTCCTCGGTGAGCGTCAGTTCATACTGTGCGTCGAATACACGCTCCAGCTCTGCCTGGGCGCTCTGCCGGGTGTAGCCCTGCAAGACAGCGGACAGGTAGGCCGCCAGCTCATGGGGGTCATGCCCGATCATATCGAGGTCGTAGCGGTACTCGTCATACCCCGGATGGCTGCTTTCGATGTTGTCGATCTCGGCTTGCAGCGCCGCTTCCTTGGCAGCGTAGTCCGCCTCCACCGCCACCAGCTCCGGGTCATCCGACGGATAGGTGGTGCCGGACACCACAGAACCGATGCTCTGCGCCATCATGGAGCAGGAGGACATGGTGTTGAGCAGCATACAGACCAGCAGGAAGATCGCGCCAGCAATCAGAAAGCCCTTTTTGTGGCGCATGACAAACGCGCCCGCTTGCTGTGCCTTTTCCTTGACCGTCTTGGCGGCCTTGCCGGTCTTTTGGGCTGCGCTTGCGGTATTCCCGGCAGCTTGACCGGCGCGCTTGGCGGCAGCGTATTCCTTCTTGATGGCCTGTTTCTGCTGCCAGCGGGAAATGGGATTGCTGGCAAGCTGGGGATTTTCCCGCAGGGACTTCTGATACAGGGCGTTCACATTGGCCTTTTCCAGTTTCTGCTCGGCCTGGGCTGCCTTGCGGTAGGGCTTCAACTTGTGGCTGCGGTAGCCCTCCCGAACCAACCGTGCGCCGCTCTCAGCAGCCTCCTCGGACTTGTGGGCGCTCTCCACCCCCACATTGTCCTGTTCGGTCTCCCGGATTTCCTTGTGGAGTTTTCCCAGGGCGGCATTGGCGGGGGTGTCCCGCACCGCATGGGACAGCTTGGAGGGCGGCTTCTTCTTGTCCTCCAGCACCAGCTTGGTGGTCACTTTGCCGGTCTCCGGGTCCACCGTCTTTTGCCGGACCTGTTTTTTCGGGATTTTGGCCTGCGCCTTATCCGCTTTGGCGGCGGCCTTGTCCGCCTTACGAATGGGCTTCTCCAGCGCCGGGTCAGCCCGTTCTTCCTCCGTAAAGCGCAGGCGCGGCTCCTTATTCAAACCATTCCCCCAGCATGAGGGAAGCCGTCATGTAGCGCAGCTCCACATAGACGGCCAGCCCCACAGGGTCACGGGAGGGGTGCTGAAGCAGATGGGCGTAGATCTGCGCCACCACATTGGCCAGCAGTTCGGACTGCCCGCCCTCAAAGATGATGACAGCGGGAACGCCGTTCATGGCGCACCAGATTTCCGTCAGGCGCAGCAGGCCCGCCTCGCCGTCCTCATTCAGCTCCGCCGCCTGATCCACCGCCGTGCGGGTCTCGCTGACGGCATCGGCCAGCTCGGTGAGCAGCTGGGTGCGCTCACTCTCCAGGGCATTGTCGAAAAACATCATGGTATCCAGTTCAGTATTGGGGTTCATGGTCATTCATCCTCCTTTTTCAGTTCCTGGGGTTTGGTGGTCATAATGCGGTACAGCTCGGTGTTCTTCGGGAAATGGTCCACGAAAGGCAGGATCGTGGAGCCATAGAACAGCAGGCCCTCGCCCTCGCTGGAGTGGGTCACATAGCTGAGCTGGTGCGGGGAAATGCCCAGCTGTTTGGCGAGAATCTGCCGGTCCCCGCCCGCCTGGTTGAGCATATACACGAAGTCGGAGTTCTCAAAGATGTTCTCCACCTCGCGGGAAGAAAGCAGGTCTTTGACATTCTGCGTGATGCCGCCCCACTTGCGGAACCGCTTCCAAATCTCCACCGTGTAGGCGGCGGTCTGTTCCTCTTTCAGAAGCAGGTGCATCTCGTCGATGTAGTAGCGGGTGGACTTGTGAGCGGCGCGGTTGATGGTGACACGGTTCCACACCTGGTCCTGGACCACCAGCATACCGATTTTCTTGAGCTGCTTGCCCAGCTCCTTGATGTCATAGCAGACAATACGGTTGTTGATGTCCACATTACTCTGGTGGTTGAATACATTGAGGGAGCCGGTTACATAGATTTCCAGCGCCGTGGCGATGTACTGTGCCTCTTTTTCCTCCTGCGCCCGCAGCAGGTCGTACAGGTCCTCCAGAATGGGCATATTCTCCGGGCGCGGGTCGTTGAGATAGGTCTGATAGACCAGCCGCACACAGCGGTCAATGATGGTTTTCTGTACCGGCTGCAAGCCCTCTTTGCCGCCCACGATCAGCTCGCACAAAGATAGGATGAAGTCAGACTTGAGGGACAGCGGGCTTTCATCGTCCGAGTAGTCCAGGTTCAGGTCCATCGGGTTGATGTAGTTGGTGGAGGTAGGCGAAATCTTGATGACCTGCCCATGCAAACGCTCCACCAGAGGTGCATACTCGGCCTCCGGGTCACAGATGATGATGTCATCATTGGTGAGCAGGAAGCAGTTGGCGATCTCACGCTTGGCACTGAAGGACTTGCCGGAACCAGGCGTACCGAGAATCAGGCCGTTGGGGTTTTTCAGCAGCTTTCGGTCCACCATGATAAGGTTGTTGGACAGGGCATTGATCCCGTAGTACAGCGCCTCTTTGCCGTTCTGGAACAGCTCCTGGGTGGTAAACGGCACGAAGATAGCCGTGGAACTGGTGGTCAACCCCCGCTGAATCTCGATCTGATTGAGGCCCAGAGGCAGCGCGGACATCAGCCCTTCTTCCTGCTGGAAGTCCAGCCGGGTCAGCTGGCAGTTGTACTTCTGTGCGATGGAGCTGGCCTGGAAGATGTTGTTGTCCAGCTGCCGGGGATTGTCCGCCGTGTTCAGCACCAGGAAAGTCACAAGGAACATTCGCTCGTTCCGGCTCTGCAAATCCTGCAAGAGCTTCTTGGCCTCGGCACCGTAGGTAGCAAGGTCGGAGGGAATGATGTCCATGTCATATCCGGCCCGGACGGCCTTTTTCTGTTCCTCGATTTTGGATTTGTCCAGGTCGGTGATTTTGCGCTTGACCGTCTTGATGGCCTTCACCTGGTCCACGGACTGGATGTGCAGACTGACCACCAGGGAGCTTTCCATATCCAGAAAATCAGCCAGCATCCGGTCATTCAGCTCCGGCGCGAGAATCTGCAAAAAAGAAACAGCCCCGTATTTCTTACCCATACGGAACTGCTTGCCGGTGCGGAACTCGAAGCCGGACGGCGCGATGAAGTCCTTGGTGGACAGACCGGACGGAGCCAGCCACTCCCATTCAAAGCGGAACGGCACTTGTTCGTCCATGTGGAAGATACCGTGGAGCTGTGCCAGCCGCGCCTTGCCGTCCAGGGTCTCGGCGGCCACGCCCAGGCGTTTGAAGTTGTTGAGGATGTCGGTCTCAATACGCTCCAGACGGGGCTTGGCGGCCTTGAGGCTGTCAGCGTCGATACCGAAGGTCAGGTACTTGGTCTTGATAAGGCCGTTGTTGCCCTTTGCCAGCTGGTTTTGCAGCATGGTCATATACTCTCCACCCGGATACTGTCAAAGTCATCCCCCTGGAGAGGGATGTTGATAGCGTGGGCAAAGGTTTCCTCGGAGGCTGCAAGGTTCAAAAAGGACAGCTGAAACTGAATGGAGCTGTCGAAGTAGTTGAGGAAATCGCACCAGCCCTCAAAGATCGCCGTCTTGTCCTCGTTCTGCGAGAGCTGATAGTTGATGTCCTGGAATTGGATGGTCTTTGTGTAGTGGCTGCCTGCCACACGGCAGATACCATCCGGCCACATCCGTTCATAGGGGATGCTGTCCTGAGCCGACTTCTCTTTTCGGTCCGTGCGGTTGGCGCGGGCGATGGCGGCCTCGATCTGCTTTCTGTCGGCGCGGGACAGTTTTTTCATCTTCTTGGGTTTAACCGGCTGCGCGGTCTTTTCGTTTTTTCCGAACAGCCGGTGCAGCCAGCTTTTGATTGCCGTGAACAATGTCATACACCTCCTTGTCGAGTTTTTCCTGCCGCTCCAGAACGGCATAAAAGTTGTTGGTCTTATACGGGCGCTCCTTGGGCCGGATGACGGCCACCTTGATGATGTTGCCCACGATCTTTTCCAGAGGCTGGCCGTGCTTTTCATACATCGCCAGCATGAAGAAGGGCAGCATGACCAGCATCATACACATGGCCGCCACGCTGTTTCCCGCAGGCCCCCGGAGCAAAAAGAAAAGCGGTACGCCGATGAGCGCCCCGCCGCCGAAGCAGACCAGCTGCCTCTTGGTTAAGTTGAACGCGACCTTGGTTTTGACTTTTGTAAGGTCTTTGGGTACGGGTACATAAGCCAATGGGATTACCTCCTTCTTTATGGAAATGAAATCGAGCTGTCTACTTCGTTGCCCCACACATCCCATCCGGGTGCGGTTTGACGGGCAAACAGCTCAATGCGCGGCAAATCGCCCATGAGTTCCAAAATGCGATCCCTAACAATGTCAGGTTTCTTGCTGTGCTGCTCGACAGGTGCAAAAACCAGCTGCCGGACGCTGGCGCTCTTTCTCTTGGGGTTTCCTTTCACGGCCAGCAGACAAATCTCAGCGTTGCTTCTCGTCCACCAGCCGAGGCCCAAGAAGAATCCGTTGCCGGATTTATTTTGCTTGAGCCAGACAAACGCAACGGTTTTGAAGGTGAATCCCCACGCTTTAATGAGTTTCAACGCTTCGAGCAGTTTGGGAAAGGTACACCACAGGAACAAAACACTGGTATCGGCTGCCAGCGTAGATACCGGAAGTTGGTACAACTGTTCATCCGACATAGTTGGGTAATGATTTTGGGCCGCCCCGTTCACCTTGCCGCTGCGGTAGCTCCAGGGAGGATCTGCGTAAATGATTTGATATTTTCCCATACAGACCCTCCTTAGTGTGCGTTGAACACAGATTTTGCGAGGCTCCCGGTTTTGAACAAGGTGAAACACAACAGGACCGTATAGCCCACACAGCTCCAGATGGCCATAATGATGTCGGATTCGGTGGCAATACTCTGCACCAGCACGGCGTAGATCGCCACACATACGATGATGAGAAATGCCTGGAAGCCCAGGGCAATCAGCGAGCGCAGGTAGTTCTGGCCCATGCCGCCCCATTCCTTGCCCATCATGGTGGCCATAGGGATGGGGGCCACCGATGCGACCAAATATATTTCCAACATTCTGCCGTAAATGACAATGAAAATGCAGATATAGAGCGCCCACATGGTAATGCCGATAAAGAGCGACTGGAACCACAGGCCGAACAGCGGCCCCAGGTCCATATCCATCAGCCGGGACTCCATATCGGTCATGACAGAGGAGATGTCGATGGAAGCGTCGGAACCGATGATGCCTGCCGCCTGCGCCACCACACTTTAGGCGGCGTCAAACACGCCCATCACGATGTTCCAGGTGTTGCTCACGATTAAAATGGCGGCGGCAGATTTGAACACCCACTTGAAGATCATCCAGGTGTCCACATCATGCAGGTTGTTCTTGTCGGTAATCATCTGAATCAGCTCCAGCGTCATCACGATAGCCAGGATCACGCCAGCAATCGGCACCATGATGGAGTTGGAGAGGTTCTGGATCATGCTGAAAATGCTCCCGTTCCAGCCCTGGGGGGTCTGGCCCACCTGTGTCGCAATGTCTGCGACCTGCTGGTTCACGCTGTCGAACATCCCCGATAAGTTGCTCATAATGCCGCCTACCAACATTTCCTTGAGCCAGTCAGTAAGGGCATCGAGTAAGAAATCCATACGGTGTCAACCTCCTTTCAGCCGCCCCCGCTTGGGAGCAGGGGCGGCAAGGATTTCTTATGACAGCTTAACGACGGGAACGATCAGACGGTGAACAGGCTGGAGAGCAGGGGTACGAGGACCATGCCGACCACGGCGACACCAGCGCCAGCCATGAGCTGCTTCATGCCCTGGGACTTCGCGCCGGGGTTGTCGTTGCCGTAACCTTCCAGCAGGTTGATGACGCCCCAGATGCCGAGACCAGCGCCAAGGGCGATAACGAGGGTCTGAAGAACGGTGATAGCCTGAGTAAAAAATGCCATAAATTGTAGTTAGCCGGAATCATTTGAAAAGTTTGATTTAGTCATTCATAGGCATACAAAAGCCGGAGCAATCTGCCGCCCGGTTTCCGGGGGCTGATTCCGGCTGTCCTCCTTTTTTCATTATTTTTTTGGTGATTGTCCGCTTTGTACGCCGATGGCCCCATCCGGGGCGGTTGAGGCGGGTAGATAAGACCACTCCTTTCACAGCGGAACAGATTTACGCGCCCTCTGCGTCTACTTCATACACATCGTAGACCTCGTTGGGGTTGAGTTTGAGCCGGGTGGACAGGAACGCCTCGATGTCAAAGGCGTTCTTGGGGTCCGCGTCGGCGGTGTACGGGTAATTGGGGTGCTTGGTGATGTCGTACTTGTCCGACAAAAACGGACGAACACCACGCAGCTGGAGGATGCACTTGCCGCCGTCCATAACGGCCAGTTCATCCTGGCTCATAAGCTCTTTGCCGAGCTTCTGGTAGTTGAGAGAATGGGATGTTTCCCGCCCACGGCTCTCGCCGGTGTTGTAGGTGTCGATGGTTTCCTTGCCCAGCACGGCGGCCAGCTCCTTGAGGGTGGTCGGCTCCTTGCCGCCCAAAAAAATCGAAGTATCCATGTTTCCAACAATGGTGTCGGCGCTGTCCTTGTAAATAGCTTTGAGCTGGGACTGTGCTTGCAGCACCAGACAGGCGGAGATTTCACGGCTGCGGATAGTGGCAACCAGTTTTTCCAGCTTGGGAATCTGACCGATGTTGGCACACTCGTCAATGAGGCAGCGCACATGGACCGGCAGCCGCCCGCCGTACACATCGTCCGCCTTTTCGCAGAGCAGGTTGAACAGCTGGGTGTAGCACATGGAGATCAGGAAGTTAAAGCTATCGTCTGTGTCGCTCATAATAAGGAACAGGGCGGTTTTTTGGTCTCCCAGGGTGTCCAGCTCCAGCTCGTCATAGGAAGTGACCTCCCGCAGCTCCGCAATATCGAACACGGCAAGGCGCGCACCGCAGGAAATCAGAATGGATTTTGCGGTTTTGCCAGAGAGGCTATGTCAAGAGAAGTTCGCAATTTGGGGACTCCACGAAATGAATTAAGCTGCGCTTAGCAGAAGTGTCTGAATCGATTTGGGATTCAAATATGCTCTGGAAACGGACCAGTCTTCAGCGTATTCCATGAGATATGTTGTAACCAACCGCAGATAGGAATCTTTGTTTGGGAATATCCCGACGACGTTGGTTCTGCGCCGGATTTCCTTGTTCAGCCGTTCCAGCATATTGGTCGATGAGATTTTACGGGCATCAAGCTCGGGGAATGCATAGAAAGCCAGTGAGTCCTCCAGCCCGTCTTCCAGAAGCTCGATTGCTTTGGGAAACCGCTTCCCATATTGCTCCGACAACTGTTTTGCGCGCTGTCGCGCTAATTGGACGGAAGGCGCCAGCCAGATTTCTTTCAGTTGGACCGCAAAGGATTCTTTTTCTTTCTGCGGTATATGGGCCAGAATATTTCGCATGAAATGCACTTTGCAGCGTTGCCAGGATGCGCCGGGAAAACTTTCTCGGATGGCGGCAATCAGCCCTTTGTTCGCATCGGAAACCACCAGCAGCGGTGTTTTCAAGCCGCGATCCAAAAGACTTTGAAACAACTGGGAATAGCTCTCTTTGGATTCGTCCAGCATCGGCTCCACGGCGAGAATGTCCCTGTGCCCTTGCTCGTTGACGCCGCAGACAACCATCACCGCCATGCTGACGACACGGCCATCCATACGGACTTTTTCGTACAGGGCATCCGTCCAAATGACAGGATAACGAGTATCCGTCAGAGAACGGTTGCGAAATTCCTGTACCTGTTCATTGAGCCCTTTTGTCATCTCACTGACCTGACTGCGGGAGAGGTTCTCTATCCCCAGACTGTGAGCCAACTTTTCCATCTTCCGTGTGGACACGCCCTGCACGAATGCCTCCTGAATAACCTGTACCAGCGCCGCCTCGCTGCGTTTGCGTTCAGTGACAAAGAACGGGATATATCCATGGCTGCGCAGCTTTGGCACCATGAGATACATCGTCCCTACGCGAGTATCCAGCCTCCGGGGACGATATCCGCAGCGGTAGTCACTTCGAGACGGATTGTGCGCATTCTTTTCCGCCCCCACAAGGCCGGAAACCTCCGCCTCCATCAGTTGAGCGCAGAGCCATTCCAGCATACTGAGCATCGGGTCGGGCTCCGCCATACATTTCAGTAGCAATTCCGTAAGATCTGTGTTATTCTTTCCTTGAGTCATTGGGACCAACTCCTTTTTGAATGTCTTGACACCATTCATTTTAAAGGAGTCCCAATGGCTTTTCTATACCTTCTCGAAATTGCGAACTTTATTGTACTCTATCACGTGGCGCGCCTGAATGGGCGATAAATGGTCGAGGGCTTCATAAAGCTGTTGCATCGAGACTTTTTGAATAAGGATTTCTTCAGGCGACGGCTCCATGTGAAGAATGCTATTTTCGATGCCATCGCCACAATTCAGAGAGTAGTAGGCTTTGTGATACCAAGTTCGGTGATGATAATTGTCTTCCCGTCGCTTTGCCAATAAAAATGCTTCGGCAACTTCGTTGCTGACCTCAACGAGATGTACTTGCGCAGATTGATGGTGGGCATACAGCTAACCTCCAGACAGCAAGATGGACAGAAAGCTTGAAACTGCCTGTCCATCTTGCGCATGTGATAGGGCAGAAAACCCTTCATACGGTTAGCCTGAAACCTATGTTTCGTAGATCAATACTTCAAAATCTTCTTACACTTTTTGCGAACTGCCTCAATGGAATTCCAGACGGCGTATTTGGAACAGCCGCAGATGTTTCCGATTTGGGTACAACTGAATTCTTCCAATGCGTAAAGAAAGAATCTTTGTCGCTGAATTTCCGTGCAGCTTTCCAGTGCCATCATGATCTCTCGCAGAGTTTCCTTGCGGCAGAGCCATTCTTCTGGTGTCTCGTAGTAACTCCGGCTGCATTCATGAGCGACAAGGTATTCACTAAACTCGTGTCCGTCCCAATGACGTCGCTGCTCATGAAACAGATTCTCGGTTTTGTGATTGGCCCGATCAAGGTATTCTCCAACTTCATCGGACACTTCCACGTTTACTCTTTGTCCGTAAATTTTAATATGTACCTCCATGATTTTTTGTCCTTTCTGAATAATCTGGGATTTCAGAAAGGACGTTGAAGGTGAACGGCAGTGGACTTGAATATCGGACCAAGTTAATTTAATATTCAAAAGGAATTCGTGCCATAGGACGTTTACTAAAATCGGGTACAAAAAAACACCTTTACAGGGAAGACCCTGAAAGGTGCTGGCTAAAAAAGGGCGCAATAGAGAGTTGCAAAAAAGTGTGATTCTTTTGAGACTTTACATGGGGAATGGCTCGATTACATCTAACCACCACAGAGGCTGTGATTTATCAAAAATCACAAACAACAATCTCCGAAACAATTATAATCATTGCTCACATTGACTGATGATATAGATGCCCCCGAAATTGTTTGGCATACTTTGCCGTTCAACTCCGGGGGTACTTCACTAGAAGGCGATGCTCTTAATGCCGTCTAACAATTCATAAAACAAAGAAGATTCGAATACCGAAAAGATTAATTAGCACTCCATGTATAGACAGGAGTATCTACTACTCCCGTTGTACTAGAAGAAGATGTGATAGTCCGATTACTGGAACTTTCCCACGTTACATTGCCGCTCGAATCTTTCTTTATGAATTTAAACTGGAACGTCGTATTAGCTGGCACACTGACGGGCAAGTACCACTCAGGATAATTTGGACAAAGCATAGCTTCCGTGCACTTGCTGGTGTCCCAGGAACCTAATTCGGGAATGCTACCTACCACGTAAATGTTATCCCCGTAATTTGTGGAAGCCTTCACATGAAAAATGACCTGGTTCTGGTCGCCGGAAAGAACATTGTAAACAATTCCGTTGCTTGTCATTCCGCTATTTGTAACCGTTACGGAGTTATCACCGTGCACTGCCCCAGAAGGAACTGTCGTTTCAATCATTGTAGATGTAGAAGATAGGACCGTTGCAGCAGTATTTCCAAACTTAACGGTCGGTGACGTGCCGAAATTTCTGCCGTAAATATAAACTTTTGTTCCCGCGCTGCCTTGGGTCGACATAATGTCTCCAACTTCCGGAGTTTCAGTTGCTGCAGCATTATAAGACCACACATCCACTTCGCCGCCAGATAGGCCGATTGAATCGATCTTGCCATTTGAAACGGTTGTAGAATCACCGTACAGCATGGAACCGAGGTAGTCGGAATAAGTGCCGGAGGGAAGCCCAACACTGATGCTGGGAACCGTATATGATCTGTCTGGTTGACGGTTCACCGCAACAACGACTGTGTTGTCATAGAATTTACGCTGAAACACCATTACGTTGTCGTCGCTGTAAAGCACGGATGTTTGGCCATAGGCGATTGCATCGTTGCTCTGTCTCAAATCGGAAAGTTTTTTAATGAGTTTATATGCTGTAGTGTTCTCATTAAAATTCGACTGTTTTTCCATGAAAATTCTGCCGATATTGTTGTCGTTTGTACCGGGGTTTACATATTGCTCCGTCCCGTAATAGATGTTCGGGATTCCCCTCGCGGTAAGCAGCACTGCAAGCGATGCGTTGAACGGTTTTTGATTCTGTTGCTGATACCCGAAACGCGGAACATCCTGATTGTCAATAAATGTTACAGCCTGGTTTGAGAACTGATAGTCTTTCTGCGTATACTGCATCATATTGCCAAAGTCACTCATCGTTGTTGAAAAATCGCCGAAGCAGGTGGAATTTGCGCGATAGTATTCAAAATCCAGGTTATTGACTCCTGTGCGTCTCGGGAAACTGCAGTATTCGGAATATTTATCAGAAGGACGGCCGATAAAAAATTCACCGAACTGAGTTACCGTAGATTGTTTGTTAACGGAATCCATCAGCCCTTTCACAAAGGCTGGATTCTCGTGCAGCGTAGCGTCGTAACGTAAACCATTGATTCCCAAGTTACTCCAGTACTTTACAGCACTTTCAAGATAGCTGACGACACTGGAGTTTTCTTGTGAGAAATCCGCCAGAGATCCCAAATCTTTATTTCGATACCCCCAAACCGAATTGTCGTTGCCGCGGTCGCCAAACTGATGGAACCAGCCATTTTTATCATTGTTCGGGTCTGCAAGAAGATTTTCTACTTTTCCATCGCCATTGTAGTCGTAAGGTTCCCCATTGGCGTCCAGAGCATAAGAGCCGTCCGGCTTTTTATCCGGTTCATACAGTTTTCCATCTTCATTTGCATTGTTTAAAGTGGGATTATGGGAACGGCTGGTATGATTGGTGACAAAATCGATAATCAGCTTCATCCCGTTTTGATGAAGAGCATCCCGTAAAGACTCAAACTGCTTAAAAGTACCGAAATGCTTATTGGTTGCAAAGTAATTCCTGACATGGTAGCCATGGTAGCTTGTCCACTTGTTTATGGAACCGTCCGAATTGTAATCGTCGATTTCCGTGTCACGATTTTCATAGGGTGCCGAGATCCATACTGCCGTAATGCCCATGGACTTCAGGTATGGAATCTTGTCAATGATTCCCTGCCAGTCGCCACCTTGGTACAACCTGTATTTTTGCCCCGTGCCGTCAAAAAGCGAGCTGTCAAATCCACTTGGGATATTGTTGGATGTGTCTCCGTCATAGAAACGGTCCGTAAGAATCTGGTAAATGACGTCCTTTGACGTTACCGGCGAATCGGAAGAATCAGCAGAGGTATTGCTGCTGTAGGGAGATACCGCTCCGTTGCTATAAGCGTGAGCCACCACGCCGTTGCCGGTGAACGACGTCGAAAAAACAATTGCAAGGGAAAGCACAACACTGGCAGAAATGGATTTCAACCTCTTAAAGTTTTTGCGCATAAAATTCCCTCCAAGTCTTCATTCATTAGATTTTTACATTTGAATTTTCAAACACGCCAAATCCCCAAGGCCCGATTTCCTTTCCACTCACCCCCTCTTGAAAAAGACATTTATTGTATTCGTCGCCGCCTAAAACCGAAATCACCTCTTTTCGATCGCCCGCGTTAAGCGCGACGAGAATTGACTGAGCTTCGCACACGCGCTCAAATATATAAAGGTGTTTTCCCTTTTCCGCGCAGACCGTATGGAGAGATCCTTGCCGCAAAGCGACATTTGAACGGCGCAGATTAATCAATGCCCGGTAAAATTCGAAAAAGCTCTTATTTCCCCATATCATCGGTTGACGGTACTCATCTTCCGTTAACCCCTGAATTCCTTGCTCGTCGCCGTAAAAGATCGATGGAATCCCAACAAAAGTCATCTGAAACACGACCGCAAGGCGAAACTTCATCCAGTTGCCCTCGCAAAGGGTCAAAAAGCGTGGCACGTCGTGAGTATCCAATACATTTAATTGCGCATAAAGCATCTGCTGTGGGTATCGCATTATCATTTTTGTTACACGGTCTTCAAATCCGGCTGCATCAATTTTGCCGATTGCAAAAAAATCCCGGCAGTTCTTACGTATGTCATAATTCATGGATGAATCAAACTGATCTCCGCGAAGCCACGGATAAGCGGATTCCCAAATTTCACCAATAAGCAGACAATCCGGTTTGACCGATTTTGCCGTTCTTCGAAATGTTCTCCAGAAATCAAAATTTATTTCGTTTGCAGCATCCAGTCTCCACCCGTCTATGTCAAAGTTTTCAAGCCAGTAACGACAAATTTTCATGAAATAATGAATCACCTCGGGATTCGAAGTATTTAATTTCGGCATTGTCCTTTCATAGCCAAAGCAGGAATAATTTGGGTAATCATCCATGCTGTCGGGGCGAATCACTGGAAAAGCCAAATCGTAAAACCAGTCTTTGTATTTCGACTTTTCTCCGTTCTTAACTACGTCGTCAAATGCGAAAAAATTCCAGCCGCAATGATTGAAAACGCCATCGATAATCACTCGAATATGATTCTTATGGCATTCCGTTACCAGCTTCCGAAAATCATCATCTGAGCCAAAGCAGGGGTCAATGTGGAAATAATCGAGTAAATCGTATTTGTGATATTCGCCCGCCACAAAAATCGGATTAAGATAAATGCAGTTTATCCCTAAAGTAGTCAGATAATCGAGATTATCGATAATACCGCAGATCGTGCCGCCGTTCTTACTGCTGGTGGAATTGCCACGATAAACGCGCCGCATACCTTCCTTCGCGATGTATCTGCGTCCTGTAGCAAAGCTGTCCGGAAAAATGTTGTAAACGACTGCGTCATTTACCCATTTTGGCACCTGTGCAATATCTTCTCTTCTGTTAAAAGGGAACTGATAATATTCCGAACGTTCTCCCGTCGTTTCAGAATGAAATTCATCTGAATAATATAAACATGTCGTTTTTCCATCACTGAGTTCGAAATAATAACAGATTCTGGTATAGGGGCTGCTAAGTTCAATTTCATAATAGTCAAAGAGATCATCGCTTGCCGCAATCTTCATTGGCACAGGGGTAAAAAGGACGGGAGTTTCTCTACAGGAACGGTCTCCATAATGTAAGATGCAAGATTTGATATCATTTCTGGCCGTCCGAAGACGAAAAACAACATGGGTCTCATCTAAGCCATATGCGTAGTTTGAAAGAGGAATATGAAGAATTGCTTCACGGTTCATATGTGGAAACCTCCATAATTTCATTCATTTATTCTTTGACACCGCCTGCGGTAAGACCGGAAGTCATGTAACGTTGAATACAGAAAAAGATAACAAGAACGGGAATCGAAACGAGCAGTGACGCAGCGGAAAAAACAGGCCAGTTGCGTGTATAATCTGTTGCTTGCAAAGCATACAGCCCGGCCGCAAGCGTGTATTTACCGGAACTGGTAATGAAAGTAACTGCAAATATATACTCGTTCCACACATAGATTAAAATCATAACCGCCGTGACGATGATGGAAGGGCGGGCAAGCGGCAAAACGATTTTCCATATAAGCTGGAAATCTCCGGCCCCGTCTATTTCCCCGGCTTCCTCAATTTCCTCTGGAATTGTATCAAAATAGCCTTTCATGTTCCACAGGCCAAAAATAGCCATCGTGCCAATATAAATTAGGATAAGGCCTGTGAACGAATTAATCAGACCCATCGGCTTTAAAATTCTGTAAACGGCAAACATGGACAGAATTGCAGGGAAAGCATTCAGCAGTATTAAAAGATTCAGAATCATTTTACGCCCGCGAAACCTCTTTCTCGACAGCGCATACGCACCTGGAACAGCCACTAAAATAGAAATAAGCACAGTGAAAGCGGATAGAATCAAACTGTTTTTGAACCACAGGAAAAATGGCTTTTCAAACAGCACACATCTGTAATTATCAAAAGTAACATTTTGAGGAATCAAAGTGAAATTAGAACTGAGCAGGTCGTTATGGCCGTTCAGAGAGATTCCTAGTGCATACAAAACGGGAATCAGGCAGAGTAAACAAATGAAAATGAAAAAAATGTTAAGAAAGAAAATGCCAATTCGTTTCCTGTATTTCACCGGTAACCCTCCTTCAGCTCTTTGTTCGTAAACATCGAAAACAAAATCAACAGAAGAAATATGATAACGGAAACAGCAGCGCTGTAGCCGTAGTTATTCGTAACAAAGGCTTTTTCATATGTATATGTTATGACAGTATGAATATCCGCGCCGGTTTTCGAGCCTTGCTGCTGTGTCAACAGATAAACAATGTCGAACTGCTTGAATGTCGTGAATATTGTTATTACGACAGCCGGAGCGATAACCGGGCGCACAAGCGGAATTGTGATCCTTCCGAGTTTTGTAAAGAACCCCGCTCCGTCGAGCGTTGCACTTTCATAATAAGATTTGTCGACACTCTGAAGCGCACCGTCGATAATCATAATCATGAACGGGAGCGCAAGCCAAAGATTGACCAAGGTACAGGACAAAAAAGCAGATACGTTTCCGTCCAACCATTTAACTCCACTGAATCCGAGCTTTCCGAGCCATTGATTTAACAAGCCGTATTCATTGTTAAACATTCCCATTTTCCAAAGCAGGATCGATACATAACCTGGCATTGCCCAGGGAAACATCAGAATCGTTTTGTAGAACTTATGGGCACGAAGGCCTTCTGTGTTGAGCAGAACTGCTATGATATAAGCAATGACCATCTGAAGTATTATATTGATGACGGTCCATAGGACTGTCCGAAGCAAAGCTGAAAGAAATCCGGAATCAAATACAAAAATAGCCTTCGCATAATTTTGAAGTCCGACAAATTCCGGATGAAACCAGTGGTAAATATTCATATTTGTGAGCGAAATATATCCAGTATAGAGAATAGGGAATATAACTATAAGCCCGATTACCACAAGCGACGGAGTCAGATACAGATAAGGGCGACTGCCTTTTTTCTTCATAATGCACCTCAATTCTTATGCCAAAGGGCGATGCATATGCAACATCGCCCTCAAGGAAAACAATCATTCCATATTGTGTTATTTCATATCTGCGATTTGCGAGAGAGCATTTTTCTGAGCTTTTGCCGCTTCAGTTGCTGGATCTCCGCCCTTTTTGTTCACAGCTGAAAGCATATTTTCCGTGACCGACCACATGACGTCCATTGCCGGAACGTTCGGCATCGGAACGACAGTGTCCGCGGAATTTTTCAAATTCATGACGATCTCGTTTGAAGAAACGGAAGCGTCGGAATACGCTTTGTTGTTTGCCGGTGCATCGTTTGTAATTTTCGACATTGCAACGCCGACTTCCGGTTTCATCAATGCCTTCAAAACAGATGTGATTGCTTCTTTCTTACCGCTTTCTGAGGATTTTAGAACATAAACGCCCTGAATTCCCGCATAGGGAGAAAGTTGCTTTCCTGTTGAGTTAACAGTCGGAAGCGGCGCAAAGCCAACATCAATGCCAGACTTTTTCGCATCAACAGCCAGATTCGGCAGGTTAATGGTCGAAGCTGCCTTTCCCTCCTTGAACAGTGCGGTCATGGTGTTATAGTCTCCGTCCGATGGTTGATATTTGACAAATTGCTTGTGGTATTTTAGAGAATCGACTGTACCCTGAAGATTCAGCCCGGGCTTTGCGTCCTTGTCAATAATATATCCGCCGAATGCATGAATCCAACTGACTGCGTAGTAAGCGGTACTGTGCTGCTCGACAAAGCCGTATGTACCGTTTTTGGTATTACTCTGCGCAAATTTCAGTAAATCGTCGGTCGTTTTCGGAGGGGTGCTCATTAACTTCTTGTTGTACATAAACATTTGTGTCTCAAAGTAAATCGGCAGCTGATAAAGCGTATCTTTATAGGTTCCGGCACTCAGCGTCATGGGAATAAAATCAGAGAGAGAGTCTTTCGAAATAAAGTCGGTGATCGGGGCGAGGATTCCCATTTCGGCGTATAATCCGGTTTTGTCATGCGCAAAAAAGAACATATCCGGGGCACTTTGAGGATCATTTCCAACCAGCTTTAGTGCATCTGTCATTTTATCTTTGCGCTGAACCGTAACCTTCACATCCTGCGAAAGGTCGTTAAGCTGCGCCTGCAGAGCATCGCCGATTTTCTGGTCATTTTCATACCAGATGGTGAGATTGACTGCTTCCTTTTTTGCCATACTGCTTGCGCCGCTTTCGACCGGCTTTGCAGAAGGAGCCGCTTTCTTGTCCTGCTGACAGCCTGCTAAGGCTCCAAGCATAACAAGAACGGACAGGACGGATGCCAACACTTTTTTCATAAAACCAAAACCTCCCTGCTTAATGTATGAAACCGGTGTAATTATTAAATATAAAATTTAATGCAAACATCCGAATTTCATGCCATATTATAGGCGATTAACAGTAAATAGTCAATATATTTTCTGACTTTTCTATTGATATTTTTATGAAACCGATGTAATATAAAACAAAAAAGACTGGGGTGCATAGTAACCATGCCTGTCAGTATACGTGAAGTGGCGAGGGAAGCCGGAGTTTCTGTTTCTACGGTTTCCAAGGTACTAAATCATTCGCCGCTTATCTCAGAAGCAACAACACAAAAAGTACGCAATATCATGGAACAGCTCCATTATCATCCAAATCTCCGTGCTCAAAATTTTGCCCGACAGAAAACCCATAATGTCACTTTTATCGCGAGGGCAGAAAAAAACGCCGCTTTTAATAATCCACACCTTTTTGAGATCATGTGCGGAGTGGAAAATACGCTGAGCGGAAAAGGGTATAGTTTAACTTTCATCAACCTTGCGAAGGAACAGGATGAAGGTACTGTAATTGAGTCGCTGATTGAGCAAAAAAATACAGATGGAATCGTACTCCACGTTTCCGCCGTTTCAAAAAAGGTATCAAGCGTCTTGGCCAGCAGCAATTTTCCGCACATTGTGATCGGTAGGCCTGACTTTGAAAGTGAACTGTGCTGGATCGATACAAACAACAATTTGTCCGGCTCGATTGCGGTAAAACATTTGTTCCAAGTAGGTTATCGCCATATCGCATATATCGGTGGCGGAAAGGATGACCTTATTTCGCTGCACAGACTGCAGGGAGCACAAAAAGCAGCCGAAGAGCTTGGGATATCTATTTCACCGGAAGATGTTCGGCAGGGTGCTGTGACGATTGAGAATGCGCGAGCAATCACAGAGCAGTTAATCCGAGAAGACCAGCCGGAAGCGATCATTTGTGCCAATAACACGGTTGCGTTGGGGACATTCCATTCCATTCGCGACCAGGCGCTAACGATTCCTGATAATATAGCTATTATTTCGTTTGATGATTATCCATATTCGCGGATTATGGAACCGGCGTTGACTGTTGTGAATATTGATGTTTACGATATGGGGACACAGGCCGGAATTATGCTTCTACGAAAGATGAAACAACCCTCGCTGCAAGTGCAGTCCTACACTACGCTTCCGGTGTTAATCGTTCGCAATTCAACGATAAAAAACACAGCATCCGAGCCGATGCCAACACCGATTTAAAAATGGGAAACGGGGTGTGGGACGGTTCAGAGAACAATGTGTTGGCAATTTGTTGCTTTTATTCATTAATTCCTTGAGATGGTAGAATTTTCTTTTCATATTAACAACGGTGGCATGGCACATAGTTATGGAAACAAGATTTTCTCAACAACTATATGCTGGGTAAATCGCGGACAGGGATAAACACGTCATTTGCCATATCCTCGGCCCAGAGAGCCAATTTTTGAGCTTCTTTTTTCTTTTGCTTTTTCTCCTTGACTCGTTCCTCGTATTCCCGCTGTTTGCCGTTGGCCTTGCGGCGCAAATAGTTCCGGTGCAGCCTGTCCCGTCGTTCTTCCTTTTTACGCATTGCTTCCTGTTCTTCCGGGGTCAGGTTGACTTTCCCAAAGTGGGGCGGCACATATTTACCCACAAAATTAAAGTAAATCTCGACTTCTTGCGTGGTGTCTTGACAACCTTTGCGGTCGCGCTCATGGACAACAATTTTCTCCACAAATTCATTGAGCATGGTGGTAGTCAGAGCATCAAAGTTTTCGTACTTGTCGATCAGGGCAATGAATTTTTCTGCGGACTGTTGCTTGTGCTCGTAACCGGAAACGGCCTGTTCCAGTTCTTCCATTTCAACGGAAAGCTCGTCCTGTTCATCGGCGTACCGAGCGTCAAGAGTGGCAAAGCGCGCCTCCGGCAGCTTGCCGAGAATTTTATCCTCATAAATCTGGCACAACAGCTTTTCCAACTCTTCCGAACGTTTTTTAGCCTCCGTCAGTCGTTTCTTCTTCTGTACAATGCCGCTGGACTGTTGGAAAATCTGAGCATCCTTTACCGTTTGGATAAATTCAGCCCGGTCATTTTTAGAGTAGACCGCAATAGCCCGGAGCGTATCGGCAATCAAAGTCATCACCACGTCGGCGTTGATGCGGTGCTGGGTGGGGCAGAGCGTCCCAACGGGAACCTTACTGTACCCGGAACAGGTATACTGCGGAATGCGCTTGCCGTTGTTGGTGCGGTGGACGTACATTTTGCTGCCGCAGTCGGCGCAGTACATCAGGCCGGTAAGAGGGTGAGTCTCGCCCCAACCGTCCGGGTAGCGCCGGACATTGCCCCGGATGCGCTGCACATTGTCAAAGGTTGCTTGGTCGATGATGGCCTCATGGGTGTTCTCGAAAATCGCCCACTGGCTTTCATCCACATAGTGGCTTTTCTTGTCCTTGAAATGCTTCCGGGTCTTGAAGTTGACCGTGTGGCCGAGGTATTCCCGTTTCTTGAGAATATTCACAATGGTGGATGAGCCCCAGCCGTAAATATTCTTAAACGTCTTGTTTTGGTTCACGCCCTCGCCGTGCCGCGCCAAATGAACGGCGGGGATTTCCACCTTGGCGGAGGTCAACTGCTGGGCAATCTGATACGGGCCGTGGCCGTCCATCGTCATGGCAAAAATGCGGCGCACCACAGCGGCAGCTTCTTCGTCAACGATCCAGCGTTCCCGTTTTTCATCAGCCCATAAGTACCCGTAAATGACTGTGCCGGTCAGATGCTTCCCAGTCATGCCCTTGGCCTTGAAAACGGATTTGATTTTCCGGCTGGTATCGCGCACGAAAAATTCATTCATGATATTACGGAATGGGGTAAAGTCGTCATCGTCTCTAGCGCTGTCCACGCCGTCGTTGACGGCAATCAGTCGAACATTTTTCTGCCGCAGAATCTCCATGATCTGGCCGACTTTGAGATAATCGCGCCCCAAGCGGCTCATGTCCTTCACAATGACAGCCTCTACATGCCCTGCCTCGACTTCCTTCATCATAACTGTAAATCCGGGGCGGTCAAACCGGGTACCGCTTATACCATCGTCGGTGAAGTGGGTCGGGCGGGGAAATCCGTTTCTCCGAGCATATTCCTCCAGCATTTGCTTCTGGTGGGATATGCTGTTGCTCTCGCCCTGCAACTCGTCGTCACGGGATAACCGTTCGTATAGCGGAGTAATTTTGCCGTTTCCCATGCTTGCGACCTCCTATATGTAAAATGATCTAAGCAGCTTCATTAACCATGACAAAAAACATGATAAATAAGCCTCTTAGAGCATATAACACCCGCTGCCAGCTTGTACTTCTTGTACTGCCGGACCGCAAAATGATTTGGCTTCTCCGCCTCCAGCGCGTCAAACATCAGGTCTACGGGGTTCTTGAACTCCTCGTCATCCTCCCGGACCTCCATCGCGTTGATGAACTCGATAAGGGTGGAGAAATTCTGTTCCTCCACCGGAGCCTCGTAGTGGATATACCCGATGAGGGCGCAGTACAAAAGCGTTTCCGCCTTGACCCAGAAATCGTCCCCGGCCTTGCCCTCGCCCTTGGTGTTGGCAATCAGCGTCGTGACCAGCTTCAAGATGTCCTTTTCGGAGTGGATGTAAGCAAAGGGGTTATAATGCATGGACTTCTTGAAGTTGATGGTATTGAGGACTTTAATCCGGTAAGGCTCATAGATGACCTTGCCGCGCTTATCCTTCATGGGCTTGCCGTCCTTGCCCAGTTTGGGCGTCCCGCGCTGGAGCATCTTGCCGCACTCCACCAGGATGGTGCCTTTGGGGTCTGTGACCACATAGGAGCTGTGCATCTGCATCAGGTTCGGCTTCAGCCAGAACCGGGTCTTACCGGAACCGGAGCCGCCAATTACCAGCACATTTTTGTTTCTGGTGGTCTTGGGGTCCTTGGGACGGCTGTTCATGGTCAGGCTCTCGGTTTTCGTCAGAATCACATTGTTCTGGAATACCGGGTCGATGTAGGGGGCAATGTCCTCATGGGTCCCCCATCGGGCGGACCCGTACTCCATGCCGTGGCGATACTTCTTGGCGTTCTTGCTCTTGAGATAGACCGCCAGCCGCAGGCCGCCGCCGCAGCACAGGCCCACCAGCAGGTCCAGAGGGTGCAGGCTGGGCCACCAGCTGGCCAGCGTCACCGGCAGCGTGGAGAAGAACGAGAGCATTTTTGCCGAAGCGTCCGCACCCACGGCCATCCGCCATCCTTCACCGAAGTTGGTGGCGAACAGTCCCATCAGGATATACGGCATATTCAGCAAAAGGAGCTTTTTGATGTCAAGCGGCTTTTTCATCGTTCCAGCTCCTTCCGCTTGTTCCGGTCCACGACGGCGTGTTTCACCAGCTCTTTGAACTGGCTCAGCTTTGCCAGCACGGACGGACGCTCTGTTTTCTGCGCCTTTCTGACCTTCTTGCCGGTGTACTCGGTAAAGGCAGCGGTCAGGGCATCCGCATCCCGGCCTTTGAAAAAGATCAGGTACTTGGGCGGGGAGCTGCTGCGGTCCTTCTTCACCGCATAGTCAACGCCGTATTTCCGGGCGATCTTCTCAAACTCCTTGATGGAGGGGTCGGTGATCTCGATGTTGGAAACGCCCTGATTCTGGCCGATCAGCTGCTTCACCGTCTGTTTGCCGTGGGGAATCACGGGGGTATCCCGGCTTTTCTGCTTTTGCAGCTTCTTTTCCTTGTGGTGGGCAAGGTACTTGGTGATGGCGGCTTTCAACAGCCGCCCGGTAAACTTTGTTCCGCTGACTACCAGCGTCAAAGTCCTGTTTTCCACTTCCTCCTGCATAGGTCATCGCCTCCTTTCCACGGATTTTGCAGGGGTGGCGCTTGATACTAAGGCGGGACCACCAGCCGCCGCAGCAGGTATTTCATCATGGCAGGCTCCTTTCAACGCAGCTGGTCGGAGCGGTCATAGTACAGATGCCCCTGGCGCACCTTGGCATGGCTGAGAATCTTGATGTGGCCCTTTTCCTGGTTCTCCAGGCTTTTCTGGTATCCGGCCTCCGTCAGAAACAGGCGGGTCCGTTCGCCTTTCCAGCCCACCGGCGAATCGTGGGTCAGCACATCGAAGATAATCATGTGCCGGGTGTTCTCGGCAAACCGCTGCAAATCCATGTATTCGTGGCCGTGGTAGTTCTGCGCCCCGGCCTTGAGGCGCATTTCCTCCATCAGCTGGCCCACGGTCTTACGCTCAGGCATGGCGCGCACCTCCTTTCCCGCGCCCCTGGCCCTTCACGGTCAGGATGCCGTCCAGGGTGGTGGCGGTGATCCGCAGGCGCTCGGCGGTGGCAATGTCATTCTTCACGGTCTCGTCGATACCGTGGCCGCAGACCACCAGCACATGGGACCGGCGCAGGTAGTCTCGCGCCATATCCAGCCCGTCCTTGTGTTCCTGGGGAATCTCGTCCTTGAGGAAGGTGGGCAGGAACAGCACCGGGCAGATGGGCGAATACCCGGCGTCGTACACCTGACGGCAGTAGGCCGCAGCGTTCTTAGCGTTCTCATACTGGCTGTTGCTCCAGGGAGCCGTAATGTAAGCAAGGGGTCGTTTCATGGCAAAATCCTTTCTCCCGGTGTGTCCGGGCAGCAGAAAAGCGGCTGTTTACCAGCCGCCTGCGTACATATCGTGGTTAACTTGTGCGGTGTAGTGGTTACTGATGGTGGTGGGCGCATTGAACAGCACCGCAAGCAGATACTGTTTCATGTTGCGGATTTCGGTGGTATTGTTCCGCAGGCACTCCATGACAAACTCGATGTGGGAGCTGTCCAGCTTCAAAAAACGGGAGCGGACCACCTCATGGGGGAAGTCGCTGCCAGCGATTCGGGTGGTTTTCCGCTTGGCGCAGACGGTCTCCACCATCAGCTCCACAATCTCGTCCAGGTCCTCACGGTAGGTCGAAAACTCTCTGCACAAATAGTCATACTCGATGTTCTCCAGAATCAATTCCCGATAATTTTCTATCTCTGAGACAGACATCGCATCCCTTCCTTTCCGTTCCGGCGGTCTTACCGCCGCTGGTTCCCGGAAGGGAATGGAATCGGTACTTGCTCCCTGAGTAATTGATTTTTGGGTATTTGATTTCTCTATATTTAATTCTGCGGGCTTTTCCGTATCCGGTTTATCCAGATACGGGGTTTCCGTATCTGGTGAAGCCGTATCCGGTTCAGCCGTATCCGGCCCAGGCGTTTCCGGCTGCCGGGGCTGGGGCTGCTCATATATGACATACTCGGTGTCGCTGATCCGACCCTGCCGGTCCCGCAGCTGGTGGCGCACGATGTAACCGGCAGTTTCCAGCTCCCGCAGCGCATTCCCGATGGCGTCCACGCCCTCCTTGCAGATTTTTGCAAGGCCATGGGTGGTATAGTTCCAGTCATCCGGCAGGGACAGCATCATGGAAAGTAACCCTTTTGCTTTCAGGGACAATTCATGGTTCCGCAGGTGATGATTGCTCATAACCGTATAGTCGCGGGTTCTTTCAATCCGAAAGACCGCCATTGACTTCACTCCTTTCTGTTCTCAGGGCATGAAAAAAGCCACAATCTTTCGTAAAAAAGACTGTGGCGTTCAGCTGTTCTTGGTTTTCGTGTTCTTCCGGGGCCGGTAGGGACGCTTGGGCAGCGGCGGCTGGTCGAACAACGAATCATGCCCCGAAAACGGGAGGGTCTGCAAAACCCGGTCAATGTCGGTGGATTCCATGTCATACAGAGACTGGCAGTTTTCCCCGATAGCATCCTTGATGCTCTGGACAGTACACATATTCATTCCTTTCCTTTCGCGGTAGTGGCAGGTTTACGGGTGGCGGCGGCGCTTGTCCGGCTTGAAGTCGAGAACATGGCCCTCGATCACACGGGCATACCGCTTGATTTTGATTTCCCGGCGCTTCTGGCTTACGAGGGCGGCCTGATACCCGTCCTCCGTGAGAAACAGCCGCATTTCATCGCCGGGGCTGCCGTAGGAGCAGGGACGCAGGATGGAAAACTCGATCATCCAGCGGGTGTTGTCCTGAAAACGCTCCACGGCGAGAATGTTGTGTCCTTTCAGCTCACGGGCTGAAATATCCCTCATAGGCGGCTCCTTTCATCGTTTCTGGTCTCTCTGGCGCTTTTTCTGCCACCCCTCCAGCAGCTTGATGATGGTCTCCTCCATCCTTTTAGGTGTGTAACTTTTGGGGAAGTATTTACGCAAAGTGTCACTTTTTAGGACAACTTTATCTAAATCGCCCTTCTTTTCTTCTGACATAATTGCTAATATAGCTTCTTCCGTAAGCACACCTTTCTGACTGAGCTTTTTCATTCTCTGTGCCTGAGAAAGAGAAGGATATGCCACTTCGGAATCTATGGCGGTCAGGAGCGACCTTTGCTCACCAGAGGTAAGGAAAGATATTTCATAAGCAGGACTTAACGCAATATTTCCCTCGTCCACCAAATTCAGTAGCTCGGGAATCAGTTCGGTCAGGCGGATGTACCGCATGACTTGGATACCACTTCGCTCACCCGCATCTTTGGCTACTTTGTCACGGGCGCTTAACTTCTGTCCAACTTGAACAGAAGTTAAATCTGTTCTGGCTCCCTGATGTTTAATAGCCTCCAGCTTCATCTTGTAGGCAAAGGCCCTCTCGCTGGGGAGCAGGCTTTCCCGCTGGAGATTGCTGTCCACCATGATGATGGTGGCGGCATCATCGTCCAGGTCCCGGACAATGACCGGCATGGTTTCTTTCTCGGCCAGCTCACTGGCCCGGTGCCGCCTGTGACCGGCAACCAGCTCATAGCCGCCCTCCGGGTCCGGGCGGGCAATCGCCGGAACCAGAACACCGTACTGCCGAACACTGTCGGCGGTCTCCATCATGGCCTCGTCATCCTTGACTTTGAAGGGATGGTTCTTGAAAGGATGCAGCTCAGACAGTGGGATTTCCCGTACTTTTTCCAGCTTGGCATCCTGGCGGCTTTCTTCGGTGGAAAACAAGTCATCGTATGGAGCCAGCTCTACTTTTTTCGCGCTGCTTTTCAAGTTTTATCACCTCCTGGGTCAGATTTTTGTACCCCTCCGCCACCTTGCCACTGGGGTCATGGGCAAAAATGCTCTTGCCCTCGGCGCTGATTTCCTTGGCTCGGACAGAATGGGGAATCTCGGTGCGGAACACCTTGATTTTGCTGCCGTAGGTCTCCCGCAGCAGGGCGGCGATCTCCTTGGCAAAGTTGGTACGGTTGTCCACCATCGTCAGCAATATGCCGTCGATCTGGAGCTTGGGGTTGATCTGCCGCTTCACCTTGTTTACGGTCTGGAGCAGCTGTTCCAGACCCTTGGCGGGCAGGTACTCTGCCTGAACGGGGATTATGACCCTGTTGGCAGCGGCCAGGGCATTGACCGTGAGCATACCCAGGGAGGGCTGGCAGTCAATCAGGATGTGGGAATACTGTCCCTTGAGCGTGTCCAGATACTGCCGCAGGATGGTCTCACGGCTCATGGCGTTCACCAGGGAGACCTCCATGCCGGAGAGTTGGATGTCAGCAGGCATCAAGTCAACGCCCTCCGGGTGGTGCAGGATACCCTCACCGGGACGAAGCGGCTCGTCCATCAGGATACGGCCCATCGCGTCGGACAGGGTAAAGGGCAGTTTGTCCGGCTGGGGGTGGCCCAGGCTGATGGTCAGGCTGCCCTGCGGGTCCCCGTCGATCAGCAGCACTTTCTTCCCGGCCTGCGCCAGCCCGATCCCCAGGTTCGCGCAGGTGGTTGTCTTGCCAACGCCACCTTTCTGGTTGGCGATGGCGATGATTTGCGTGTTCAATGACTTCACCTCATTTCTGAATTGTTCTATGGCTTCTGGAAATAGAAAAAGCCGCCACTTCAAAAATTGAAAGTGACGGCCTTTTCTTATCCCGGAATGAAATTCCCCGGAAACGCAAAAAGCGCCCAGTAGAAAAATACTGAGCGCTTGGCGATTAGATTTATTCTGTTGTATTCAAATTAGGTCAAATTATCTCAAACTAATCAGATGAAAATGGTCGATGAAGGAGAAGAAAAAGTCACCTCTCCAAAGGGCAAAAAACGGCCTTCGGTTATCCTATTTGGTAACCACTTGGCCCTCTTTTTAGCCTGTTTTTTGCCGGTTATCCACTTGGTAACCACTAAAAATTGTGTTAAAATGGGTCTCGTTACATCAAACTTCATCAAACTATATCAGCCATTCAGGGCATAGGAAAAGCCCGGAAAACCTTGATTTTCCGGGCTTTTTGAACCATTTTGATGCAGTTTGAACAGCTGATTATCTCTTGCTGAACTGCGGAGCGCGACGGGCTGCTTTCAAGCCGTACTTCTTGCGTTCCTTCATTCTCGGGTCACGGGTCAGGAAACCAGCCTTCTTCAGGGGCTGACGCAGGTTTTCACTGTCGTACTGGAGCAGGGCTCTTGCAATGCCGTGACGGATTGCACCGGCCTGGCCGGTTACACCGCCGCCAGCAACGCGGCAGACAATGTCAAACTTATCGTTGGTGTTGGTCAGCATGAGCGGCTGACGGACAATCAGCTTGAGCGTTTCAAGGCCGAAATAATCGTCGATGTCGCGATCATTGATAGTGACCTTACCGGTACCCTGGTAAACTCTTACACGGGCAACAGAGCTTTTTCTTCTGCCGGTTCCATAAAAATAAGGTGCTTTCTCGTACATAAGTCTAGTCCTCCTCCCTTATATTTCCCAAGGCTGTGGCTGCTGAGCCGCATGCTTGTGTTCCGCGCCTTCAAACAGACGGAGTCTGGAAAGTGCTGCGCGGCCGATGGTGTTGGACGGAATCATGCCTTTTACAGCAAGTTCCATGGCTTTGCACGGATCTTCATTCATCATGGTGTCATAGCGGGTCGCCTTCAGGTGACCGATATAACCGGTGTGATGATAATAGTATTTCTTTTCGGCTTTCTTGCCAGTAAGTACCGCTTCTTTGCAGTTGATGATCACAACGTGATCGCCGCAGTCAACGTGCGGTGCAAAGGTTGTTTTGTGTTTTCCGCGAAGCAAAACAGCTGCCTGCGCAGCGACGCGGCCCAGCGGTTTTCCGGCAGCGTCGATTACATACCACTTGCGGTCAATCTGACCAGCCTTGGGCATATAGGTGGACATGTTTTTCCCTCCTGAATCATTCGGTAATTCATTTTTACCATTATATTACAACGCCCCGCCCTTTTGGCAGGGCTGCCTTTCAAAAAGGGCGCCGAAAACCGGCACAAAGCAATTGCATTTATGATATTACCACACGGAGCAGGGCCTGTCAATACAAAAATTGCAATTTTTTAATTTACTTTTCTATTGCTCCCGTTTTCTTCTGTTTTTGGCCCCATACGCCCCCTAACTTCGCCGTCATTTCATTTTTCCTGCTTTGTGGTCGTTGCATGTTTGATACTGAACGAATGCCAATTTTGCAGTTTTGCAATTTGAATCCGTCATTTTTTACCATTGCCATTTATTTGAAGATTCCTCTGCGGAAGGGTTTTCCACGATAAACTTTCCATATTTTCAACTTTACCAACTGTATTTTCAACAACCTGTATACTGAACGTATGGAAAACTCCACCATTTTATCGCTAATTTAGAATTATAAGTTGGATTTCTTTGTACTTTTGGTATTATCATTAACCTTTTCAACATTTTTAACAGAGTATTCCACCGTTCTGTGTGGACAAATTTTAATTCCACTAATTTCCATTAAATTTTGAAAAATGAATTTCTACTGGTTTTTTCTGCAAATTTGGATTGATCAACCCATTTTTGCTAAGCGTCTGGTACAGTCTGGGGGCAACCAATGCAGCCGCGGCAACTTTTACTGCGTCCCCAATCAGGAATGGAAACACACAAATTGCTAGTGCCTGCCGCACCTCCATTTTGGTAAGAACAAGGAACCATGCGGTTCCAAACGTATAGCAAAGCAGCATCCCCGCCACCATAAACACGGCAAGCCTTGAGCAGCTTTTGCCAAACTGCCTTGCCAGCAGACCAACCAGCCACGCTGTGGCAATATATCCGATAATATACCCGCCCGTTGGTCCGGCAAGAACCGCCGCACCGCCTTTCATTCCCGCGAAAACCGGCAGGCCAACCACCCCGAGCAGCGTAAATATCGCTTGGCTGACAGCGCCGTATCTGGCTCCCAGAACGCTCCCTGCCAGAAGCACGGAAAAGGTGGCCAAATTCAGTGGAACCGGTCCAATCGGGATGGACACTTGTGACAGCACCCCAGTCAGTGCGGCAAAAAGAGCACATTGTACCAAAGCAACTGTTTTCTGTTTCATGTCTATTCTGTCCTTCTTTCTGTTTTTGTTCTGTTTCCACCAATTGAAATCCGAGCAACAAATGTGTTTCAAAAATCTATGGCTCGCAATAGGATGTTTCTATTATAGAAAGCGTTGGAATTATTGTCAACTTATTTAATTTAAGTAGTTGACAATTAATACGTTAATTTATACTTTTCGTCTAACAAAGTATAAATGTTACTTATGGTATTGGATAAAAAACACTGTCTGTTTAATTACATTGGTTCTTCGGACAAACCATGATGCTGTTTCGTATAAGTTTAAATTAAAAATACAATCAGTAAAAAGAGGATTTCCCCTGCTCTTTCATGCGGAAAAATCCTCTTCTCTTTCATTTAGGAACGGGACAAGGCAAGGTGAAGGCTGTTTCTCCCCCGTCACTTTGCAGGACTGTGAAGTACTCCCTGACGAATTGAACGGGATTACAGCGTTCTGCCGACTGCTTCCGCAACCTTTCTGGCTTTTTGGAAAAGCGTGGCGTAGGTTTCCGGCGTCAGCTGCTGTGCAGCGTCGCTCATCGCTTCCTGCGGATTGGGGTGAACCTCCACAATCAGGCCATCCGCCCCTGCCGCGATGGCCGACAATGCAAGCGGCGTAACATACCGCATTTTCCCCGCCGCGTGGGATGGGTCCACAATAATCGGCAGGCTGCTGCGCTCTTTCACTACCGGTACGGCGGAAACATCCAGCGTGTTGCGGGTCGCCGTTTCAAATGTGCGGATTCCGCGTTCACAAAGCACAACGTTGTAATTTCCCTCGCTCATTATATACTCCGCCGCATCAAGCCATTCTTCAATGGTGGAGGAAATCCCGCGCTTCAGCAGAACCGGAACCCTAGAGCGCCCCACTTCCCGGAGCAAACGGAAATTCTGCATATTTCGCGCGCCGATTTGGAACATGTCGCAGTATTTCGCGGCCGTGTCAATCTGGTCATGTGCCACAATTTCGCTGACCACTTTCAGCCCGAATTCATCTGCCGCCGCGCGCATCAACTTCAACCCTTCCTCCTCCATTCCCTGAAAAGAATATGGGGAGGTTCTGGGTTTGTACGCGCCGCCGCGCAGAAAAGCCGCACCGGCTGCTTTTACCCCCGCCGCCGCCTGGCGAATCTGCTCTTCACTTTCCACCGCACAGGGGCCGCCGATCATGACCAGCTTTTTCCCGCCGATGACTTCATTGCCCACGTGCACCAGCCGCCCGTCCGGGCACATTTCGCGGCTGGCCAGTTTATAGGAGTGCATAATGGGAACGCATTTTTCCACGCAGTCCAGAAGTTCAAAATCAAAACCGCCCAGCTTCGCCTTATCCCCCAGCACGCCGATAATCGTTGCCTGTGACCCTTCGGAAAGGTTTGCTCCCAGTCCATGACTTTTTAAAATTCCGATTACCTTTTCCACATCTTGTTTTGTGGAGCCGTTTTTCATGACAATAATCATGCCCTTGTCCCTCTTCCATAATATATCCGGCTTATATTAGTAGGATACTTTAATTGCTTTATGCTTTAAAGTGTTAAATATATTATAAACGAAAACGCCAAAAAAGCAAGTATTAAATGTAAGGGAACCTTGCCGATGCGGCCTTTAAAGGAATTTGTTCTATACTCAAGGAAGTTTCACCGCACCGCCGAGCCCGGTCTGCGGCTCACACACCTAACCGATACGGGGAATGGGGTATTCGGATGGTCATTACGGAAAAGGGGGAAATCTATGAAAAAATCAATTATTATCATCGGCGCTGGTCTGGGCGGACTGGCAGCGGGTATCTACGGGCAGATGAACGGGTTCGACACCCACATCTACGAAATGCACAGCCGTGCGGGCGGCCAGTGTGCTTGTTGGAAGCGGGGCGGCTACACCTTTGATGTATGTATTCACCACCTGATGGGCTGCTCCCCCAAGTCCAAGCTGAACCAAATCTGGTCGGAGCTGGGCGCAATGCCTACCGATATGGTTTACACAAAGGAATGCGTCAGCGTAGCTTCCCCGGACGGCAAAATGATGATTGATTATTACGACCCCAAAGCATTGGAAGAACATCTGCTCTCGCTTTCTCCCCAAGATAAAGGCGTAATCCATGAATACGTCAAGGCAATCCGGAACTTTTCCGCAAGCGATGCGATGGGTGAGCGGCTTTTGGATGGATTTCCGGGCATGCTGAAAAACCTTCCGTTGTTTATCAAAAACCGGAAGTGGTTGACTACTCCCATGAAGAATGTGGCCGAGCGTTTTTCTGACCCGTTCCTGCAAAGGGCGTTCCCTCTGTTGGTATATTCCTTACCAGATTCCCCTGCGGTGGCGCATATTATGCGCCACGCGTCCGGTTGTCAGGGAGATCTCGCATGGCCGGTGGGCGGATGTTTGTCGTTCATTGATGGAATCGTAAAAAAGTATAAAGAGTTAGGCGGTAAAATTGATTTTAACAGCAGGGTGGAAAAAATATTAGTAAAAGACGGCGCAGCTTCCGGAATACGGTTAACGGACGGCACGGAGCATTCCGCCGATTACATTATTTCCAACGCAGACGGCAGAAAAACACTGCTGGAAATGCTGGACGGCCGGTTTATGGATGAACGTCTGCGCGAATACTACGCCGAACCGGAAGATGAAACCAACTGGGCGGTTCATGTGTTCCTTGGCGTAAATCGCGACCTTTCTGCCGAGCCCTCCAGCATGATACAGCTTTTGAAACAGCCTGTAACCATTGCCGGGCACACGCTGGATTCCCTTGAAATGCAGATCTATGGGTATGACAAATCGATGGCACCGCAGGGTAAGGGCGTAATTAAGGTTGAACTGGTGTCCTCCTATTCCTACTGGAAAAAGTTCAGCAGGCCGGAATATGAAGCGGAAAAGGAAAAGGTCGCGCAGCAAGTTCTTGAAATCCTTGAGATGCATTTCCCCGGCATCACCAATCAAGTGGAGGTCATTGACATTCCCACGCTGCTTACTTGGGAACGCTTTATGGGCGGCACGCACGGCTTCTGCAACGCGCCCAAAAAATCTTTCAGCGTCAAGGATATGATCACGGGCAACAAAATCACCGTTCCCGGGCTTGATCGTTTTTACTTCGCGGGCATATGGGCAACTTCGGCGGCCGCTACTTTTATCAATGCGCTCTCCGGTAAAAAGGCGGTTCAGCAAATCTGCCGGAAAGAAAAAGTCCAATTTCACATTATATAAATCAAATATAAAAAGGGAACGGCTGCGGCCGTTCCCTTTTTCATCGAACAAAAATAAATCAATAAGTATAAAAAAACAGCCACCCTATTGGGTGACTGCTTTCGGTGTTGGCACCTTCCTATTGTCCCGGGCCGTCGCCAGCCAAGTATCTTCGGCATCGATGAGCTTAACTTCCGTGTTCGGAATGGGAACGGGTGGACCCTCATCATCATCAGCACCAACTGTATTTCGTCGTTCTCTTGACGACTTGATTATAATACCACAGCGCGCGACAAAATGCAAGTGTTTTTTTATATTTTTTATTTTTTTGATCACGCGGGAGAAAAGCGCCGGAAAAGCCCGCTTTTTCTACCAAAGGCTTGTTCCGGCAAGAGCAGCAGAGAGACGTACTCCACCGAATTCCACTCCGAAAATTCTTCTCCCAACGCAATCCGATTACTTATTTATAGATTATACTCCACCGTACTTAGCATGTTGCGGCACGCGGCGAAGATTCCCAGTGATACGCCGATATTCCAAATAACATCCGGCAGTCCCACAATCAGGCCGGGAAGTGACGAAAAGTTAAAGTACAGTACCGCGCTGATTACGACACCGGGCGCCAAAAGGACCATAAGCAGCAGTATATAAAACAGCATAATGAGCCCTTTGTTCGCCATCTGTCCGAATAGCCTCTCGAACAGTACGTTGGATGAAACATAGATAAATCCAACCGAGGTATACAAAAGCATACAAATGACCGCCGTGGCAGGGTTCGCCTTCAAAAATACCGCGAGCACGGTAAAAATGACAACGCTGTCCATGGCGGGCTTCAATACCGTGGAGATACTGGCCCAAACCAGCTTTTGAAACGGTTTTTCCGGCACTAGATAAATGTAGGGCTTCATCAGCTCCATGGACCAGTCGCCTGCCATATTAAAGAAAAATAGAATATAGCAGCACAGCGCAAGGCAAATGCCCATAATCATTCCGGAAGGCATCCGGTCAGAATTATCCCCCGTAACATGCTGCAGGAACACTCCCATTACAACCGCAATTACCGTCAGCACAACCGTCGAAGCGCTGAAAAACAGCAGCCTGCTTTTTCGCCTATGCTGCAGCAGATGTTTATAGAAGAAGGTATTGGCGCCCCATCCGTGGCCGATCCCGGTTTGACCAACCCGCACTTTGGCTGCCGGCAGATTGTTTTTTTGAAGGCTGCGGCCTTCTTTCACCGCTTTCTGCACCTCATAGGTTGATTCCGTCGACTGGAGAACGTCCTCATAATAATCCGGATTGCTGCGCAGGAAAAGCAGCAGGCTTCCGCCCAGGGCAATCACATTGAGCACCGTGTACAGAATAATCTCCGTAGAACCCCCCTCAAGGATTGCAAAAACCAGTCCCTTCACCCACCCAAAAACCGGAAGAAACGTCAGAATCGGGGAAGCGACCGCCGCCAGAAGATCTTCCAGGGGCGACCCGCCGGTCAAAGCCTTTTCAATGACAAAGAGAGCGGCAAGCCCTACCAAAACATAAAGGCACGCCTGCACTTTTTTTACACGGCTGGGGTTTCCACTGACAAAGCCGTAAATCAGCAGCGTAATCAGCTGGGTGGTAAACAGAAGCAGCGCAATTCCGAACACAAGCGCCACCATTTGCCATGGTACGATTCCGAATGCTTCTGAGGCCATTCCACTGTAAAACAGCAGGAAAAACACCACCAGAAGGCTTGAGCCCATCTGCTTGACTAATCCATAAGCGAGGATCTTCCGCGGTGAAATCGGGGAAACAAACAGATAATTCACATCGGACATTCGAAAGAAGGTTGCACCGCTTTTCAGACCGGTAAAAATTACGGGCAATCCAATCAGGAACATAATTCCCAGATAAATCCCGTGCAGAATACGGAAGTCTAGATGGTCCACCTGAGGTTGGCTCTTCGCCTGTGTAAAAAATGTATACAACAACAATGCAATTAGGAAGAGATACAAAATCAGCTTACCCGGATGGCGAATCATATCCAACAGGGAATTCTTTATCTCCTTGCGGATTAAATAGAGCATTGCATTCATTTTGCCACCCCATTTTCCGTTCCCTCGGTAATGGAGAAGAAAAGCTGCTCCAGGTCTTCCCCGCTCTGTTCAATTTCCGCACGGGTGCGGATGGCTGCAATTTTCCCGTTCATCATAATCAGTGCTTTGTCCCAGAACTCGGAAACGCTGTCCAGCATATGGGTGCTGACTAAAACGGAACAGCCGCGTGCTTTCAGTTCCATAATAATAGTTTTTAGTTCTTTAATGGCGTGGGGGTCCAGGCCGACCAGTGGTTCATCCAAAAGCACCACCTTGGGCTCCGGCAGCAGCGCACAGCAAATGCTCAGCTTTTGCTGCATTCCTTTTGAAAGCTCCTTGCCCAGCTTTTGGCGTTTGTCATCTAGTTCCATGCGTTCCAGCAAAGCATCCGCTTTTTCCTTCCAATTTTCCACCCGGTAAGCCCGCCCGATAAACTCCAAATGTTCCTCCACGGTGAGCGTTTCGATTGGAGCGGGCAGCTCCGGAATATAGCCAAAGCAGCGTTTTGCCTCTACGCTTTTATTTGGGTAACCACATACTGTAATAATTCCGTTAAAACGCAAGAGCCCGGCAATGCACTTAATCGCCGTAGACTTTCCGGCACCGTTCGGGCCGATTAAAACCGCAATTTCACCCGGTTCAACCCGGAAATTCAGGTTGTCATTCGCCAACGTTTTTTGGTACTTTTTTGTTAAGTTGATAACTTCAAGCATTCTGTTCCCCCAAATCAGTTAGATTGTTTGGTCCAAAATTTAATGAATGGCGACCATGGGATTCTGTAAAAGTGCCGTCAGAAAAGCAATGACCGAAACAATGATTCCAACAATTCCAACCAGCAGCAGAATCAACCCGATAATCAGTTGTATTTTTGCCTGATGCGCCTGCTGCGGTGCCAGAGGATTGACCGACTGCTGAAAATAAGGATTACTTGCCCCGCATCTTGGGCAGGTAAGGTCCTGAATCAAATGGGAACACCCGCATTGCGGGCAAATCACATAATTCTGAACATTATTCCGGACGCAAAGATATATAATTCCCGGAATCAATCCCAAAAATCCAACCAGCAGCGCCCACATCAGTGCATCCCGGTTCGATTTGGAACGTGCATCATTATAAACCGCAAGGGCGATCAGCACATGCCCTGCAAGCAGAAGCAAGGATAAAATACAAATTATTGCTGCAAACCAGAGGCCCTCAGAGATCAACATTGATATCGGTCCATCCGCTGAACCAATGATTTCATATGTAAGAAACTGTTCTATCATAAAAAGCCCTCACTCCTGTATTAAAATATTAATACAAAAATATAGCAGATCCGCTTTTTTGTCAACTTTAATTTTCTTTATAAAGAAAAGTGAGAGGCTCCGACACGGAAAAAACGGCGTATTTTTTGTGATCCGGTCTTTTCCCGACACAGAAATCTGAGGGTATGGCTGCTATTTCTGCTCCGTACTCTTAGCTGATAAATTTCTAGATAAAACAAAAAAACTGTCCAAATGGACAGTTTTAAATTTATATCAAGGAATACATTGTGTACACTGAAAACTGAATAAAGATGTGAAACAGAAAGCGCCATGCAGTGTGCACTGCATATTGGGCAAACCAAAAAATATGGTCAAGCCCTCGGCCTATTAGTACTGCCAAGCTGAACACGTTACCGTGCTTACACACGCAGCCTATCAACCTTGTAGTCTTCAAGGGGCCTTACCAGCTTACGCTGTGGGATATCTTATCTTGGAGCCGGCTTCACGCTTAGATGCTTTCAGCGTTTATCCGATCCGCACATAGTTGCCCAGCTGTGCCATTGGCATGACAACTGGTGCGCCAGAGGTGCGTCCATCCCGGTCCTCTCGTACTAAGGACAGTTCTCCGCAAATATCCTGCGCCCACGACAGATAGGGACCGAACTGTCTCACGACGTTCTGAACCCAGCTCGCGTACCACTTTAATCGGCGAACAGCCGAACCCTTGGGACCGAATACAGCCCCAGGATGTGATGAGCCGACATCGAGGTGCCAAACCTCCCCGTCGATGTGGACTCTTGGGGGAGATCAGCCTGTTATCCCCAGGGTAGCTTTTATCCGTTGAGCGACGGCAATTCCACTCTCATACCGCCGGATCACTAACTCCAACTTTCGTTACTGCTCGGGCCGTCACCCTCGCAGTTAGGCCAGCTTGTGCGTTTACACTCTAAGGCACGGTTTCCGTCCGTGCTGAGCTGACCTTTGAGCGCCTCCGTTACTCTTTTGGAGGCGACCGCCCCAGTCAAACTGCCCGTCTAACAATGTCCCCCGGCCGGATTCACGGCCGCAGGTTAGAATTTCAGCAACTTAAGAGTGGTATCCCAAGGACGACTCCGCCGCGGCTGGCGCCACGGTTTCCCAGTCTCCCACCTATCCTGTACATAAGCTACCGAAACCCAATATTAAACTGCAGTAAAGCTCCATGGGGTCTTTCCGTCTTGTCGCGGGTAACCGGCATCTTCACCGGTACTACAATTTCGCCGGGCGGGTAGTTGAGACAGTGCCCAGATCATTACACCATTCGTGCGGGTCGGAACTTACCCGACAAGGAATTTCGCTACCTTAGGACCGTTATAGTTACGGCCGCCGTTTACTGGGGCTTCAATTCGATGCTTGCACATCTCCTCTTAACCTTCCAGCACCGGGCAGGTGTCAGCCCCTATACGTCATCTTACGATTTGGCAGAGACCTGTGTTTTTGCTAAACAGTTGCCTGGGCCTATTCTCTGCGGCCACATTGCTGTGGCACCCCTTATCCCGAAGTTACGGGGTCAATTTGCCGAGTTCCTTAACTACCCTTCTCCCGTTGGCCTTAGAATTCTCTTCCTGTCTACCTGTGTCGGTTTGCGGTACGGGCGCCTCAGATATACATAAGACTTTTCTCGCCCTGATTCATGCATACTTCCCTACTCTAATTTCGGTCCCTTACGCCCGGGGCAACCATCGCCCGGGTTATGCACTTCTCAGGTGTCCTCTTACTTAAATCTTTTGGCGGCTACGGAATTTCAACCGTATGTGCATCGGCTACGCTTCTCAGCCTCACCTTAGCTCCCGGCTTACTTGGAGCGGACGAACCTTCCTCCAAAAACCTTAGACTTTCGGCCAATATGATTCTCACACATTTCGCGCTACTCATTCCGGCATTCTCACTTGAATAAAGTCCACCAGCGCTTCCGCTCTGACTTCACCCCTTATTCAACGCTCTCCTACCATTCCTTACGGAATCCCAAGCTTCGGTATATGATTTAGCCCCGTTAAATTTTCGGCGCAGGGTCACTCGACCAGTGAGCTATTACGCACTCTTTTAATGAGTGGCTGCTTCTAAGCCAACATCCTGGTTGTCTGTGCAACCCCACATCCTTTTCCACTTAACCATATTTTGGGACCTTAGCTGTGGGTCTGGGCTGTTTCCCTTTTGACAACGAAACTTATCTCACGCTGTCTGACTCCTGTACATCAATTCTCCGGCATTCTTAGTTTGATAGGCTTCAGTAACCTTTCGGCCCCTAGACCATTCAGTGCTTTACCTCCGGGAATCTAATACAAGGCTAGCCCTAAAGCTATTTCGGAGAGAACCAGCTATCTCCGGGTTCGATTGGAATTTCTCCGCTACCCACACCTCATCCGCTACCATTTCAACGGGAGTCGGTTCGGTCCTCCATGGGGTTTTACCCCCACTTCAACCTGGACATGGGTAGGTCACCCGGTTTCGGGTCGAATACATCTGACTTCATACGCCCTATTCAGACTTGGTTTCCCTGCGGCTCCAGACCTGAAGTCCTTAACCTTGCCAGATACATTCACTCGCCGGACCATTCTACAAAAGGTACCCGATCACCCTTTGACGGGCTCTCGGTGCTTGTAAGCACAAGGTTTCAGGTTCTTTTTCACTCCCCTTCCGGGGTCCTTTTCACCTTTCCTTCACAGTACTCTTCTCTATCGGTCACTGGGTAGTATTTAGGCTTGGAGGGTGGTCCCCCCATCTTCCCACCGGGTTTCACGTGTCCGGCGGTACTTTGGATACGGCTAGGCGCTTTCCTTTTTCGCATACGTGACTCTCACACTGTTTCGTTGGCCTTCCCATGCCATTCTGCTAAATTCCAGCATCCACATTGCCGTCCGAACCCCGGGGATATTGCTATCCCCGGTTTAGCCTCTTCCGCTTTCGCTCGCCACTACTCGCAGAATCTCGTTTGATTTCTCTTCCTCGCCCTACTTAGATGTTTCAGTTCAGGCGGTTCCCTCCGTATACCTATGAATTCAGTATACGGTGACTGGACATGACTCCAGCCGGATTGCTCCATTCGGATATCTATGGATCAATGCCCACTTACGGCTCCCCATAGCTTTTCGCAGTTTGTCGCGTCCTTCATCGGCTCCCAGTGCCAAGGCATTCCCCTTGCGCTCTTTGTAGCTTGACCATGTGTTTTCTTGGTTCTTTGAAATTGTAGATTTAATTATTTCTAATTAAAAATAACTTCTTTCTCGCTTTATCTGCTTCTTCTTTATTCAGTTTTCAATGTACACGTGCAAACAACATCGTTGTTTGCTTTGGTGGGCTTAAGTGGACTCGAACCACCGACCTCACGCTTATCAGGCGTGCGCTCTAACCGGCTGAGCTATAAGCCCATATTTCTGGCTAGAGGCTATCCGGTTTAATTCTTGTGCCCATATAGCCACATTTGTTTTTCGGGCTGTGCCCGTGGTGGAGATTAACGGGATCGAACCGTTGACCTCCTGCTTGCAAAGCAGGCGCTCTCCCAGCTGAGCTAAACCCCCATTATGAAAGGCAGCGTCACTCAGGTTGTTCTACCCTTGTTTCCACTTCTTGAAAGCTCTTTTCAGGGCCTTCAAAATTAAACAACGTTTTCAAATTAGGCTTCCGTAACCGACCTTGGATGTTAGACCAGTTTCTTTCAACCGATCAGTTCTCCATAGAAAGGAGGTGATCCAGCCGCACCTTCCGATACGGCTACCTTGTTACGACTTCACCCCAGTCGCCAATCCTACCTTCGGCAGCGTCCCCCTTGCGGTTAGACTACTGACTTCGGGTATTACCGGCTCCCATGGTGTGACGGGCGGTGTGTACAAGGCCCGGGAACGTATTCACCGCGGCATTCTGATCCGCGATTACTAGCAATTCCAACTTCACGCAGGCGGGTTGCAGCCTGCGATCCGAACTGGGACCATTTTTAGGGTTTTGCTCCACCTCGCGGTCTTGCTTCCCTCTGTTAATGGCCATTGTAGTACGTGTGTGGCCCAGGTCATAAAGGGCATGATGATTTGACGTCGTCCCCACCTTCCTCCGTTTTGTCAACGGCAGTCTGATTAGAGTGCTCTTGCGTAGCAACTAATCACAAGGGTTGCGCTCGTTGCGGGACTTAACCCAACATCTCACGACACGAGCTGACGACAACCATGCACCACCTGTCTCAACTTTCCCCGAAGGGCACCTAACGCATCTCTGCCTCGTTAGTTGGATGTCAAGACCTGGTAAGGTTCTTCGCGTTGCTTCGAATTAAACCACATACTCCACTGCTTGTGCGGGCCCCCGTCAATTCCTTTGAGTTTCAACCTTGCGGCCGTACTCCCCAGGTGGATTACTTATTGTGTTAACTCCGGCACGGATGGGGTCAGACCACCCACACCTAGTAATCATCGTTTACGGCATGGACTACCAGGGTATCTAATCCTGTTTGCTACCCATGCTTTCGTGCTTCAGCGTCAGTTAAAGCCCAGTAGGCCGCCTTCGCCACTGGTGTTCCTCCCGATCTCTACGCATTTCACCGCTACACCGGGAATTCCGCCTACCTCTACTTCACTCAAGCCCCACAGTTTCAAACGCAGTCTATGGGTTAAGCCCATAGTTTTCACGCCTGACTTGCAGAGCCGCCTACGCACCCTTTACACCCAGTAAATCCGGACAACGCTTGCTCCCTACGTATTACCGCGGCTGCTGGCACGTAGTTAGCCGGAGCTTCCTCCTTGGCTACCGTCATTTGTTTCGTCACCAAGGACAAAGGTTTACAATCCGAAGACCTTCTTCCCTCACGCGGCGTTGCTGCATCAGAGTTTCCTCCATTGTGCAATATCCCCCACTGCTGCCTCCCGTAGGAGTCTGGGCCGTGTCTCAGTCCCAATGTGGCCGTTCAACCTCTCAGTCCGGCTACCGATCGTCGCTTTGGTGGGCCGTTACCCCGCCAACTGGCTAATCGGACGCGAGTCCATCTCTCAGCGGATTGCTCCTTTGATACCAAGACCATGCGGCCTCGATATGTTATGCGGTATTAGCATCCTTTTCAGGATGTTATCCCCCTCTGAAAGGCAGGTTACTCACGCGTTACTCACCCGTCCGCCACTAAGTGATTCAAAAGCAAGCTTTCGAATCACTCCGTTCGACTTGCATGTGTTAGGCACGCCGCCAGCGTTCGTCCTGAGCCAGGATCAAACTCTCTAAAATATTGTATATAAATCACTCTTTCGAGTGTTTACATCGAATATTCAGAGCTTGAATCGCTCGAAATACGATACACTAACGTGTATTCTGCTGTCTTTTTTCTTAAGTGACAGCCAACTTCGTAAATCCTCAAAGTCTTTCAACTTTTCCGGAATCTTTACGGGTTCCTAATTCGTTACGTTGTTTAATTTTCAAGGTCCTGCCCGGCTTCGCTTAACTTCCGTTTCGCTCTTGCCGTTCGCCTTTCGTAAGGCGCTTGACTATAATACCAAATACACCCCCATAAGTCAACCCCTTTTTTCAAATTTTTTTGATTTTTTTGCTTTTTCCTGCTTTTTAGGGTCAAAAACCGCATAAAACGCGGTTTTTCCATACCTTTTTCCTTGTTCATAGTCGGATTGGAGAAGATTCATCGCTCTGTTTTTCTTCCGTACGGATAATCCCGGCCTCTTTGGGAAAAATTTGAAACGGGGTGATTACATGTTAAATCTGGAGAATATGGAAAAGCAAAAGAAACTGAAATATTGCTGGTGCATCCTTGTGGTAATTCTTTTAAATGTTCTGGTGATTGCGGTTGTAACGAATTTGGGGGATTCCGTTTCCACCCTTTCCAAATACGGTTCGCAGGGCGCGGAAGTTAAACAGATTCAGACCAAGCTGAAAAGTCTGGGGTTTTATACGGGAACCGTGGACAGTATTTATGGAACCCAGACCAAGAATGCCGTGACTCGCTTTCAGCGCTCGCGCGGACTGACCGCGGATGGAATTGCCGGCCCGAAAACCCTTGCTGCGCTGGGAATTGGCAGCTCCGGGGGAACTTCCGGGGGGCTAGGCGGATTCAGCAGCAAGGATGTCAGCCTTCTGGCTCAGGTGACCTCTGCAGAAGCGCGCGGGGAACCCTATGCAGGCCAGGTTGCGGTTGCGGCCGTCATTCTGAATCGGATTCAGCACCCGTCCTTTCCTAATACGCTCGCGGGCGTCGTGTATCAGCCCGGCGCGTTCAGTTGCATGACGGACGGCGGTATCTATCACGAGATTTCCGATTCCGCCTACCGGGCCGCACGTGACGCAATTAACGGCTGGGACCCGTCCGGCGGCGCAATCTATTATTACAACCCGGCTAAGAGCACCAGTAAATGGATTTTCTCCCGTCCGGTTATCACCGTCATCGGCAAGCACCGCTTCTGCAAATAGTTCTTCCATTTTATTGTATCGCGGAATTCGATGCAAAAAAATCCGGCCGCTTAGGAACAGCAGCCGGAAATACATATTGTTAATGTCTTATCTTTCCTTTGGGAACGTTGGTCCAGTCCTTCCCTGCTCGGAACAGTTGCTTAGGAAACCGTTACTACGCAGCGACGCACCGCCTGCTGACCCTTAAACGTGGAATAAACAGAAGTGCAGCCCTTTCCGGTCGCGGTAACCTTCACCAAGTAGCTCCCCTTCCATTTTGTAACGGAGCTTACTTTAAGCACCTTGGAATTGCCCGTGCTGAAGCTTGGGGTGCTCGAAGTCGAACTCGGTGTAAACTTAAAGGTATAGCTTTTTCCCTTCTTCATGGACAGCGTAGCACCCGTATCGGATGTCATGCTGCTATCGGAAGCGCTCTGCTGAGCCGGGAGCGGATAAGTCTGGTAGCAATAATCGAAATCAAGGTTGCCGTTTGCCCCGGCGATGCCGCCCTTGCTGGAGAACTGCCAGATGGAGTACGGGCCGGTATAGCTTGCAGAGTCCACATCGTAATGCGCGACCCATTTGTCATAAGCACTAAGTTCAGGAGTGTTCAGATTCGTCAGATACCGGGCACCACTGTAAATTCCTGCGCGGTAGCCCGCGTTGGTAATAGTGCGGCAGAACGCGGCTGCCATGGCGGAAATTTGAGCCGTTGTCAGCTTACTGAAAATGGATTTGTCCTCCACATCATAAAAGACCGGGTAGTCCAGATGACGATTATTCAAAATACTGAGACAAAACTGCGCTTCCCTTATTGCCTGTGCGACACTGGTTGCGTAGCTGTAGTGGTAAACGCCCACCTTAATGCCGTTCGCAACTGCGCCGTTATAATTGGCGACAAACTGGGAATCCGTCTGCACCGCCGGCAGTTCGTCGCCGTAGCCGGTGCGGATAATGGCAAAATCCACGCCGTTATTTTTCAGGTCCGTCCAAGCAATCTTTCCGTTGTGGCTGGATACATCGACGCCTTTATAGGCAACGTGAATATCGCAGGTTGCGGTACGTCCGTCGGCGGCTGTCGCGGTAACTGTTGTACGGCCGAACGAAACGCCCGTTATCATATTATCGCTGACTGACGCAATCGCAGGGTTAGCGGAAGTGAGCGTAACGGCCACGCTGTTATCTGCGGCAAAAAGCCCAGCGCTTTCACCCGGCTTTAGTCCGATGGTGGTGCTGGTAAGCGCTAGGGAACCCGTTGCTGTGTCCGCATAGGTGGGCAAAGCAACGGTGAAAGCCATTGCGAAAACCAGGATCAGGGAAAGCAGTTTTTTTCTCATTTTAATCCTCCAATTTCCATTATTTACTATATTTTTTCTGTTTGATTATATGCTGGTATTTTTCGTTTGTCAACTTTTGGTGAATTAATTCTTTCTTAAAAATTGAAAAAAAGCCTCAAAGCAAATTACGTTTGTTTTGAAGGCTTTCCCTTTTTATCTTCGGCCGATCTTTTACAAAGAAACTGTTTCCCTAAGTTCTTACTTAAAACGTCTTGCCGCCTTTCCCGTACTGTTTCTACGGCAGTGAAACTAAATTCCGGTCCCCTTTTGTTCGCCGCCTGACGGCGGCTTCTGTGGCTACGTACGATGGTGCATCCCACTGCCATGAATCTTCCGGTTAATCGGTGACAACAAAAAAGACGCACAGCTTTGCCGAAAAAGCAGTACGTCTTCCTTATTTCAAATTAGAATTTCATCAACCAAGGATTATGCGTTCTTAAAGGCTTTTACCGCGTTGGTAACGTCCTCCTGACGCTTTTTGTTCTGGTCGTTGTTGGTTGTGGTGTCCTTATAAATCAGCATGTATTTCCCACTGTCCGAAAGAACCGCCGAAACCTGCTGATCCATAATGGTGAAGCTGCCCTTGGACTTCACCGCGTCCAATACTTTTTGTGCCGTTTCATTCAGGGTGCTGGGGAACTGATAAAGCTCTACCGTTACATTGTCCTTCCCGTTCAGGCCAAACTGGTACCGTACACCCTTTTCTGCCCCGATAAAATCCGCCCGCATGGTGGAGGGCGTACCGGAGATCAGCGATTTTGCTGCGAGGTATTTGGCCAGGCCGTCCACACTGTCTTCATAATTGGATTCGTCCACCTGCGGGGAAGCCTCAGAGGAGGCCTGGGAGGAAGTTGAACTGCCGGACGGGGCAGGCGTGCCGCCTACGTCTCCCATGCCGCATGCCGCCATGGTGCCCACCATAATGAGCGCAAGAGTTAGAACTGTCAGTTTCTTTATCTGTTTCATTTTCATAATCCCTTCCTGTATCAGGTAAATTCCGTCCTCGTTGCCGCGCGGCGGCTCACAGCCGCGAAAACACGGAACCGCGGTTGCCATTGTGCCCGGCCCGTTTTACGAAAAGGCACGGGGATAAAGCAAACGCACCTCACAAAAGTGAAGTGCGCGTTTCCCGTGGTGGACACAAGGGGACTCGAACCCATGACCTCTCGCGTGTGAGGCGAGCGCTCTAACCAGCTGAGCTATGCGTCCATAGTCCGCATGTGTGCGGAATATGCAAAGTCAATCACCATTGGAAACCCGCCGGAGATTGACCTGGATATAAAAATGGTGACCCGGACGAGATTCGAACTCGTGAAACCGCCGTGAAAGGGCGGTGTCTTAACCGCTTGACCACCGGGCCATATTTGGTAGCGGCAATTGGATTTGAACCAATGACACTTCGGGTATGAACCGAATGCTCTAGCCAACTGAGCTATGCCGCCACAGTTATTCAGTTTGTCCGCATAAGTGAAATGCGGAGCGTTTTATATTATATCTTAGGCATACCCTATTTGTCAACACATTTTTTAATTTTTCCGAGTTTTTTTCAAAAATATTTTGAATCGAAACAGCGGTATTTAACATTATACACGATCTTCGGGGCATTATACCCTTTTCAGAGAATTAAAAATCAGAAAAACGAAAAGCCGGCACGCGGCCGGCTTTTCGTTTTGCCCAACGCGTAAATTTAGATGGAAAGCGAATAGTTCGGCGCTTCCTTGGTAATCTGAATGTCGTGCGGATGGCTTTCTTTCAGGCCGGCACCGGTAATCCGGACAAACTGTGCTTTTTCGTGCAGCTCTTCAATGTTGGCGCAGCCGGTGTAGCCCATGCCGGAGCGCACGCCGCCCAACAGCTGATACACGGTGTCGGAAAGGGGTCCCTTGTACGGTACGCGGCCTTCTACGCCTTCGGGCACCAGTTTCTTGGCATCCTGCTGGAAGTAACGGTCCTTGCTGCCGTGGCCCATAGCGGCAAGGCTGCCCATACCGCGGTATACCTTAAACTGGCGGCCCTGGTACAGCTCGGTTTCTCCGGGGGATTCCTTACAGCCTGCAACCAGCGAGCCCACCATAACGACGTTCGCGCCGGCGGCAAGCGCCTTTACAATATCCCCGGAATATTTCACGCCGCCGTCCGCAATGACCGGGATTCCATACTCGGCCGCCGCACAGGCTGCATCGTAAACTGCGGTAATCTGCGGTACGCCAATACCGGCAACAATTCGCGTAGTACAAATGGAACCGGGGCCGATGCCGACCTTTACGCAGTCCGCGCCAGCTTCAATCAGGGCGCGCGTACCGGAGGCCGTAGCGACGTTGCCCGCAATCAGTTGAAGGTTTGGATATGCCTTTTTCACTTTCTTTACCGCGTCAATGACGCCGCTGTTGTGGCCGTGTGCAGAATCGAGCACCACAACGTCCACCTGCGCCTTAACCAGCTCCGCAACACGCTCCAGTACATCCGCAGTGGCTCCGATGGCTGCGCCGCACAGAAGACGGCCGCCTGCATCTCTTGCAGAATTCGGGTACTGAACCGCTTTTTCAATATCCTTAATGGTAATCAGGCCTTTTAAATTGCCCTTGGCGTCTACGATTGGCAGCTTTTCAATGCGGTGCCTGCGCAGGATTTCCTGCGCCTCCTTCAGCGTGGTGCCAACCGGCGCGGTCACAAGATTTTCCTTGGTCATGACCTGGGAAATCGGAAGGTCATAATCGCTGCCGCTCATAAAACGAAGGTCACGGTTGGTAATGATGCCCACAAGTTTGCCGTTTTCGCAAATCGGCACGCCGGAAATACGGTAACGGGCCATAATCTCATCCGCATCCCGGACCAGGTGCTCCGGGGACAAAAAGAACGGGTCGACAATCACTCCATTTTCGGAACGCTTTACGCGGTCCACCATGTCGGCCTGTTTGTCAATGGGCATATTCTTATGAATGATTCCAATGCCGCCTTCCCGCGCGATGGCAATCGCCATTTCCGTTTCCGTAACCGTATCCATTGCCGACGTCATCAGCGGGGTGTTAAGCCGGATGGTTTTGGTCAGGTTTGTGGTAAGGTCGACTTCCTTCGGCAAAACGTGGGATTCCGCCGGAATCAGCAGCACGTCGTCAAACGTAAGCGCTTCTTTAACAAACTTCTGAGAATAGTCCGTGTTTAACATGATTTCCTCCTCTTTACATCGCGCCGCCTCTGTAAAAAAGCCGGTGCATCATCTTCCTGTGTTTCCTCTGCGTGTTTACGATGGCCACGGGTAAATAAGTGCGAAAGTATTTTCCTGTTTATAAAATGAAAAATCGCCAATCTGTGCCGAAAAAGACGAGCACAAACTGAGATTTTTCAAAATCGGACCTTTTGCGTATGGAAAATAGCCGCTCTGCCGTAAATACATCTCGCTAAGAGTTCTCTCTATCACGGTGATTCACGTACAAGGTTTGTTATATATTTTGTAATTATATCATCACGAATTTGAGATTTCAATACCGATGCGCGCCTTTTTCATTTCCTCTTTTGGAAAAGGTTTCATTACTGCGGAGGCGGTGAATCCGCAGCCCCGTTCGTTCACGCCTTTCATCCAGATGCGGCCGTCCCGCTCCGCGGCATAAATTTGAAGTGTGTCGCCCAGACGGCTTTCCGTAACGTAATTAATCTGCACTTCGGCAAACTGACGGCCCGCCGCGCCGCCCGGAAGGTAATCCGTCAGGATGTCGGCATAAACGGCGTTGTTTAGGTGTGTGTTGTAGTCCAGGTCCGAAAACCGGATGGGTCTTTCCCCCACCAGAGGGAGATCGTCCGGCACAGACAGTTTGGTTATGCGGCCTTCTTCCGAAACCTTTTCTGCGCTGAATATTCCGTAATCCAAAAACTTCTTGGGCCGCAGCAGCTTATGCGTATTGCCGTCCGCAATGACCGAGGTCTGCAACACCTCAATGATTTTTTCTTCTCCGGAATATACGATAAAATCACGATAGAACTGCGCGCCAGAAATCCCGCGCGGGTGGGTCTTCATGGTAATTGTTTCCCCGTGGACCGGCATCCGGTGTATTTTGACCTGATTGGTAATCAGAAGAAACACAATCCCGTCCGCGCGCAGTTTCTCATAGCCAAGACCAAGCAGTGCCATGTTGCGCTCGCTTACATCCTGGCACATGCGCAGCAGAACGCTTAGCCGCAGAATGCACTGCGCGCCCACCTCATAGGTTGCAACCCGCATGGTGCTGGCGTACTCCTTCACCAAATCAGACATAAACAGAACATCCTTTCTCCGAAAATTCCTAATTCCCTGCAGATTCAAACAACTCTCGAAACATACTAGCCGCACGAATGGCTATCTCCGGAGCCGCTCGATTCCAGTTTTCGAAAAGAAGCAGATACAACAGCCGGAAGTCCCGTCTTCCTTCCTTTTGGGAAGAAAAACAAAACTTCCGGTCTGATGACATATTTATATAATTGGTTTATTCGGGTTTAATGACTTCAATGCCACCCATGTAAGGACGCAGAACTTCCGGAACGGTGACGCTTCCGTCTGCATTCTGGTACTGCTCCACAATGGCGGGCATCACACGGCTGGTTGCCAGGCCGGACGCGTTCAGCGTATGGCAGAACTGCAGCTTCTTGTCCTTGTCGCGGAACTTCACGTTGCCTCTTCTTGCCTGATAGTCGCGGGCGTTGGACGCGGAGCTGACCTCTTTGTAGATGCCCATACTCGGAATCCAGACTTCAATGTCGTAGGTGCGCGCCATGGAGAATGAGCAGTCCCCGGCGGCCAGTTTGCTCAAGCGGTAATGCAGGCCAAGGCCCTGCACCAAATGCTCTGCTTTGCGAACCAGTTCGTCGAACGCTTCATCGGACTTATCGGGAGTGGTGTACTGAACCATTTCCACCTTATTGAACTGGTGGCCGCGGATCATGCCGCGCTCCTCGGAGCGGTAGCTGCCTGCTTCTCTGCGGTAGCAGGGCGTATAAGCAATGTACTTCTTCGGCAGCTCGTCCTCGGTGAGGATCTCATCGCGGTGCAGGTTAACCAGCGCGGTTTCTGCCGTAGGAAGCAGGAATTTATTGTCGTTGCTGGTGGGGTTCTGAATCCAATAGACCTCATCGGTAAATTTCGGGAACTGGCCGGCCACATAGCCGCACTCATAATTGAGCATGTGCGGGACCAGCATCAGCTGATAGCCGTCTTTAATATGCTCATCGATGAAATAGTTGAGCAGAGCCCATTCCAGGCGTGCGCCCATACCCGTATAAATCCAGGAACCTGCCCCGGCCAGCTTTGCGCCGCGCTGATAATCGATCAGGTGCAGGCTTTCGCAAAGGTCCACATGGTTCTTCGGCTCAAAATCAAATTTCGGCTGCTCTTTGTAATAATGCAGAGGCTTGTTGTTTTCCTTACCGCCTGCGCAAACGTCTTCGTCCGGCATATTGGGTAGGCCGAGCAGCAGGGAATGCTGCTTTTCTTCCAACTCAGAAAGTTCTGCGTCACATTCCTTAATTTTACCGGCAAGTTCCTTCATTTCCGCCATAATTTGAGAAGGATCGCCGCCTTCTTTCTTAATCTGCGGAATTTTCTTGGAAGCGGCATTCTGTTCCGCTTTCATGGATTCTACACGGCCGGTCACTTCACGGCGCTGTGCGTCGATTTTCAGAATATCGTCCACAATCGCGTCTGCGTCGAATTCGCGTTTTTTGGCCGCCGCCTTTACAAAATCGGGATTGCTGCGAATCAGTTTAATATCCAGCATGTTCTGTACTCCTTTTATTTTTAGGCAACCGCTGATTCCGTCTTTAGACGGCTTCCATCTGCGGCTGCTTCCATCTTTTATAAGAATTTACAAAAATCAACCGTTACTTTTCAAACAGTTTCAGCAGTTCGGCAAGGTCTTCCTCGCCATAAAACTCGATTTGAAGCACACCGCGCTTTTTTGTGCCCGTTACCTGCACCTTACGGTTCAAATGCTCGTGCAGCGCCAGTTCGGCTTCTTCATAATACCGGATGCGGGATTTCGCTTTATCGCGTCCCTTCAGCTTTGCCTGTTCCCCGGCCTTTTTCGCCATGCGCTCCAGCTCGCGGACGGACACACCTTGCTCCACCGCCAGCTTTGCGGCGCTAATCATGGATTCCGCGGTCGGAAAGCTCAACAGGGTGCGCGCGTGCCCGGCAGAAAGCTTGCCGGAAGCAACCAAATCCAGAATCTCCTTCGGTAAATTCAGCAGCCGCAGTGCGTTGGTTACCGCGGGGCGGGATTTCCCCACTGTGCTGGCTACCTCCTCTTGTGTAAAGCCGTATGTTTCAATTAAAGACTGATAGCCCTGCGCCTCTTCAACGGGGCTCAGGTCTTCCCTTTGCAGATTCTCAATCAGCGCCAGCTGCATCACTTCGCTGTCGCTCATTTCACGAACCACGGCGGGAACCTCGGTTACACCGGCCATGCGTGCCGCGCGCCAGCGCCGTTCCCCGGCAACGATTTGATATCCGCCGCCAACCAAGGGGCGCACCAAAAGCGGCTGTAAAATTCCGTGCTGACGAATGGAATCCGCCAGTTCAGCCAGTGCCGCGTCATTAAAATCTTTTCTGGGCTGTGATCGGTTTGGCTCAATTTCGCTGAGCTTCAGGGTAACCGACGCATTGCGGTCGGTATCGTTCTCCGCGAAAATTGCGTCCAGGCCCTTTCCAAGACCGCCCTTTTTCAACGCCATTGCTTTCCTCCTTCCGCCTGCCGTGTTAGGCGGGCCTTTCTCGTTTATTGCCTCCGTCCTTCACTAAGGTTTGGATTCTTCCGCAAACGTTTTCCTCAGCGGTGGCCGGAACGCCTGTTGTTGTCCAGAATTTCATCCGCCAGCATATCGTAGCAGACCGCGCCGCGTGAGTTTTTATCAAAATATTGAATTGGCCGCCCAAAGCTCGGCGCTTCGGAAAGGCGCACCGCACGCGGAATAACGGTGGCGAACACCTTGCGTGGGAAGTACTTTTTCACTTCTTCCACCACTTGTTGGGTCAGGTTTAGCCTTCCGTCATACATGGTAAGAAGAACGCCCTCAATATCCAGCTGTTCGTTGTACTGCCGTTTCACCCGGCGTACGGTATTCATCAGCTGAGAAAGTCCTTCCAGCGCATAATACTCACATTGAATCGGAACCAGCAGCGTATCTGCCAGGCAGAGCGCGTTAGTGGTAATCATGCCAAGGGAAGGCGGGCAATCGATAATCATATAATCATACCGCTCCCGCAGGGGCAGAAACGCGCTTTTCAGAATCGCTTCCCGGTGTTCCAGCCCGGCCAGCTCAATTTCTGCAGCGGCAAGGTCCATGCTGGACGGAACTAAATCCAAGTTCTGAAATTCAGTATGAATTACCACGTCTTCTGCCTTTGTGTCACCGACGAGCACCTCGTACACCGTTTTCTTCAGCGTTCTGCGGTCAACCCCCAGGCCACTTGAAGAATTCCCCTGCGGGTCGATGTCGATCAGCAGCGTCTTTTTTCCCTTCATGCCCAGCGCCGCGGAGAGATTTACCGCCGTCGTCGTCTTTCCTACTCCACCCTTTTGGTTGGCGATCGCAATAATTTTTCCCATTTTTCTCCTCCTGATGCATTGCCGTTAAACTGCTGCCGGGCAAATCCGTATTCGTTGTGCATTGCTTTTTATTATATCACGCTTTGCACTCAGAATAAAGATTTTTCATGCGTTTTTCTGCAATGTTTCATGTGAAACATTGTCCGTATGTGGTCTTGGCCCATCCTTTGGTCTGCTCTACCTATTCGTTCAGTACGAAAACTTCGTTACCAAACTATATTCACAAACAAGTCGCATCATGCCTTTGTGCTCATCGGTAAACACACTTTTTATTTAAAGCATATACTCATAAATTGTTATTATCATAAGCCATAGAAGGCAACAAGAATGAAGAGGACAAAACGGGCCGGACAAAAGTCCGGCCCGTTTTGCGGGAAATGATATAGGGAATAGGAGTAAACCTTGTACTCAATCTTAGGCAGGTTTTTTGCCCCCTGCGGTGGCTTCCGTTTTCGGAATTCTTACAATACACTCAATATAATCTTCGCTTTCCTTTTTTACGGTCTGGGCGTTGATTCCACTTTTCTTCATGGTTTCAATGGCATGATTAATGGTGTTTAAAAACACCCGAACATCCTTTACTACAACAATGCGGCGGTTCTTGTCCTTCTTTTTGCCGCTTAAAAGACGTTCGACGTACGTGTCCGTTTGCTGTACGTTCATATTGCGCTCGATAATTTCATCCAGTGCCTTTGCACGAAGCTTTTCATCGTTGATACGCAACAGCGCCCGAGCGTGGCGCTCTGTTAACCCTGCCTCCATGATTTTTGCCCGTTCCGCTTCGGACAGCTTCAACAGCCGCATTTTATTGGCCAGCGTGGATTGGCTTTTCCCCAGCCTGGCCGCTGCTTCCTCCTGCGTCACATTCCATTCTTCAATCAACCGCCGGATTCCTTCTGCCTCTTCAAAAATCTGCAGGTCCTGGCGCTGAAGGTTTTCCGTCATAGCAAGCACCGCGCTGTCTTCCTGCGAGCAGTCAGTTACAATGCAGGAGACGGTTTCCAGCCCAGCCATTTTACAGGCGCGCAGTCTGCGCTCCCCGGCAACGATTTCATACCCGCCTGCCACACGGCGTACGGTAATCGGCTGAAGAAGCCCGTTTACCCGGATGCTTCTGGAAAGCGCAAGCAGCTCCTGCTCATTAAAGGATTTCCGGGGCTGCGCTGGGTTTGGGTGAATGGAATTGATGTCGATTTGCACGATTCTGTTTTTATCGCTGAAAAACATGCAAACGCACCGCCTTTCTGCTTGTCCTTTCCTATAAAGAATAGCATGTATGAAGGCAGATTTTTGTAATATTATGGCGGATGGTAAAAATATTTCCTGAAATATCAGCGTTTCGCTGTTTGGATAGAATATGCATCGAAGGTAGAAATCTTTCCACAGAAATTTCAAAAACGGTGGAATGCTTCGGACTTCTCCCCGACCTGCGCAGTATCCCAACAATCGGCAGAAACTCCGCATAGCCAAATTCCGAAACAAAAGCATGTGTTCTAACGGCCACGTTTTTTCCTGAAATTCGCCAGTACCTGCACCAAAGCGCTTAGCCTGCTCACAGCGAACCGCCGCCTGGTACAAGGTAATTGAAATCTTTCCACTGATTTTGAGAACATGGTTGAAAGTTTTCAATCCACCACTCCCCGGCTTTTGTTCCCAGAAATCGTTTTACTCCCGCACCGGCAGGCCATGCATTTGGCCATTGGCTGCATAGGTTTCTTTCCTCTTCATTCCCTTCCGAAACAGCTCCGGAATACCACCCGCAGACCCCTTCCTTTTTAACAAAACAGCCTTTGGAGGTCCTTTGCAGTACCGCAATCCGATCGCCGGCATGGATTTTGGGATGATATTCGGTATAATCATCCGTAAACCATTTGCCGTTTCGCTCGTACAACCAGCTTTCCGGTATCCAGACAAGTGCCCCGCTGGATTCATGCCGGCAGTAACAATAATCCTTTTCCCGTTTTAAAATCTCTACTTTTCCATCCGTCCAACGAAGATGGATGCTTTCCTGGTTCGATTCCGGCTGATTTTCCAGCGCTGTGGACAAAGGCAGGCCATCGTAGCTCTGCCATTCAATGGATTCTGAGAAAAGTTCCGGCAGAATTAGGACATTAATTTGGCCCCCTTCCTTTAAAACATTACCCCCGTCAATGCTGATAACATTATGCTCCCGGTCAAAAATTGGGTTGTGGCAGATTCCGTGTTCGCCATATAGGCAAACTGGCCAATGACCAACCACGCACGTTTTCTCAAAAGAATATCCCAGAGAGAGAAAACTCCCTGTGTGACGGCAGAAATTTCGTTCCTGATGACGCAAGTCCCCGGGTTGCAGCCCTGCGTGAACAAAAACGTAACACTGCGTTTCCAAAATATCTGGAAGCGTGCCTAAAAAGGCAAATTCCTTCGGAAAGGTCTCCCGCAGCTGTTGTTTCAGCTTGGTCATATCCGTATTCTCATGGACTTCCACGCCAATTTCCCAACACATCTCGTTTAAAATGCTCTTTTTCCGGTTGAGCATATAATGCAGACAATCCTGATTTTCTTCCGGAATACCCGGCTTCATAATTTCATCGTAAAAATCATCGCAATTTCCACATACCGCGTAAACAGTGTGCGATTGGGACAGATGGATCACATACCGCAGCAGCCCAAGGCTGTCAGGTCCCTTTTCCAGCATGTCCCCCACGATTATCAGAATATCGTTTTCACCGTATATCACCTGTTCCAGCAGTGCCTGAAATCCCGCTAAATTGCCATGCAGGTCACTGACCACGAGAATTCTCCTTCCCCGCGGCAGTTCCACCCGCTGATATCGTGCTTCCATCGACTTCTCTTCCCTTTCCACTTTCTTTTGAGCGGCGCTCCGTTTTCCGGTTTCTATAAGTCGTTCGAGAATTCTGTTCCCAATAGCAAATGACAAAAAAAGGGTGCCGAAAAGCGAATTTTACGCTCGCTTCACCGCACCCCTGGTTTTCCCCGCTTTAAAGCGGGCTTTTTTTAATTTTTGAGCCGTGGCGCGGATAAATGGCGTTCACCGGCTTTGTGCGGCGGATGAGAATCAAACTCCTCGCGTCCCCACCGGGCAGAGAAAATTCCTGGATTTGCTCCAGTTCACAGCCCAAAAGCGCAATGGCGTTCTTCGCGCCGTCCGCTTCCTCCCGACCATTAGGGCCTTTCATCGCCGCAAAAACTCCGCCCTGCCGCAAAAATGGCAGGCAATATTCGCAGAGGAGATTCAGTGGAGCTACCGCGCGCGCTGTGGCATAATCATACGCCATGCGGTACTTCGGCGTTCGCCCGGCTTCTTCCCCCCGCGCGTGTACAATCTCCGCTTCCAGTTTCAGCTGATTCAAAACCTCCTGCAAGAAGACAAGGCGCTTGTTTAGGCCGTCCAATAGAGTCAATCGCAGATCCGGCCGCGTAATTTTCAGCGGCAGACCCGGAAAGCCTGCGCCAGTGCCAACATCGATCAGCTTGGCTCCTTGGGGGATTTCCAGATACTTTAGTAAAAGAATGCTGTCCAAAAAATGTTTCAGGGCAACCTCTTTTGGTTCGGTAATGGCGGTCAGGTTCATTTTTTCATTCCATTCCACCAGCAGCTCCAGGTAGGTTTGAAAACGCTGCGCCGCATCGGAATCCAATTCCAGCCCATATTCCGCCGCAGAGCGAACCAGTAATTCTCTTATATCTTCCATAAGCCTTCCGCCTTTCCGGATTTGATCAGGTCTTTTCCGAATGTGACTGCCGGGCAAGCCAAATCAGCAACACGCTGATGTCCGCCGGGCTGACACCCGAAATACGAGAGGCCTGTCCAATGTTCGCCGGCCGGACACGGTTCAGCTTTTCCTGTGCTTCTGCGCGCAGACCTACGATTTCCGTATAATCCACACCGTCCGGCAGACGACGCTCTTCCAGCCTCCGGGTCTCCTCAATTTCCGCTTTCTGGCGTTTAATATAACCTTCGTATTTAATTTCAATCTCCACATTTTCAAAAACCGCGGCCGGTAGGTCCGGACGGTCCGTGTCGATGGGAGCCAGAATTTCATAGCTCAGTTCTGGCCTGCGGATCAGGTCAATCAGCTTCACGCCTGAAGAAACCGGCGATGTTCCATGTGAAACAAGGATCTGATTCAGCTCTTCGCTCGGCGGAAATACGGTCTTTTCCGCACGCTGGAGTTCCTGCTTTTTCTGCTCCTGCTTCTGCTGGAACCTTGCCCAGCGCTCCGGCGAAATTAAGCCGATTTCATGCCCGATGGGGGTAAGCCGTTCATCTGCGTTATCCTGACGCAGAACCAAACGGTACTCACTGCGGGAAGTCATCATACGATACGGGTCGGTTACGCCTTTTGTAATCAGGTCATCCACCAATGTACCAATGTAGGAGCTGGCACGGTCAAGAATCATGGGCGGCCGGCCCTGCACCTTCAGCGCGGCGTTGATTCCGGCAACCAGTCCCTGCGCAGCAGCTTCTTCATAACCGGAACTGCCGTTGAACTGCCCCGCACCGTACAAACCGGGGAGGTCCTTAAATTCCAGCGTGGCACTCATCTGCACCGGGTCCACGCAGTCATATTCAATGGCATAAGCGGAACGCATAATTTCCACATGCTCCAAGCCGGGAATGGAACGATAAAATGCAAGCTGAACATCTTCCGGCAAAGAAGAGCTCATTCCCTGCAAATACATTTCCTCGGTATCCATCCCGCACGGTTCAATAAAGAGCTGATGCCGCTTTTTATCTGCAAAGCGTACAATTTTATCTTCAATGCTTGGGCAGTAGCGCGGGCCAACTCCTTCGATTTTTCCACCGTACAATGGGGAACGGTGGATATTTTCCAGAATAATGCGCTTTGTTTCTTCATTCGTCCACGTAATATGACATGCGGCACGATTTTTCAAAGGTTTCAGCGTATCATAGGAAAACGGCACCACCGGGTCGTCGCCTTCCTGGGCCTCCAGCCCAGTAAAGTCAATGCTGGATTTTAACACACGTGCGGGCGTTCCCGTTTTAAACCGGCGCAGTTTCAGCCCCAGCTTTCGCAGCGGCTCGCTCAGGAACCCGGCGGGGAACATTCCATCCGGCCCACTGGAATAGGAAACGTCGCCCACATAGATTTTGCCTGCCAAAAAAGTTCCGGTCGCAATAATGACTGCTTTGGTATTGTAAACGGCCTCCATGCGGGTGATTACCTGCCAGGTGCCATCTTCCAGCCGGAGGATGTCCACAATTTCGGCCTGTTTCAGTTGAAGATTCGGTTGCAACTCCAGCTTGTGCTTCATAATTTTCCCGTATTCGCGGCGGTCGATTTGCGCGCGCAGGGAATGAACCGCCGGTCCTTTTCCAAGGTTCAGCATCCGGCTTTGGATCATGGCCTCGTCGGCGGTTTTGCCCATTTCTCCGCCGAGTGCGTCAATTTCACGCACCAAATGTCCCTTTGCGGTTCCCCCGATGGAGGGGTTGCAGGGGCAGTTCCCTACCGCGTCCATATTTATAGTAAACACACAGGTTCTGCACCCCAGCCGTGCCGAAGCTAGCGCGGCTTCAATGCCAGCGTGCCCTGCTCCAATAACGACAACATCATAGTCGCCCGCATGGTATTTCATAAGTATCACCCCTATATCAAATCAGTGAACAATCAACAATGAATCATGAACCGAAAAAACAATCAAAGTAAAATATACAATTTGTGATAATTTAATAATAATATACTATTAGTATTATTTTCCAACACAGAAATCTGAAAAAACAGAATCCACAACCGCTTCGGTCGCGCGTTCCCCGGTCAGTTCCAGCAGCGCAGAAACCGCGCCTTCGATGGATACCGTTACCGCGTCCAGTGTAACGCCGTGCTCCACCGCCTGAATTGCTTCTTTCACACAGTCGTTTGCGCGCCGCGCTGCATCGCGCTGGCGTTCCGTAAACAAAATACCCTCCTCGGGGTTCAGCTGCTCCGTTTGCAGCAGCTCTGCCACCGCCTTTTGCAGTTCTTTCAGGCCGGAGCCTTTTAATGCAGAAATATATACTATCTGTTTAAACTTATTTATGATATACTCATTGTCAATTTTAGTTGGCAAATCGCTTTTATTAATCACCGCAATAGAAGGCACATCCCCAAGAAAATCGACCAGTTCCCGATCCTCTTCGTTCAGCTCCTGGGAAGAGTCAAACACAGCAAGTACAAGCTGCGCTTGTTGAATCTGTTCCCGGGCGCGCAGCACCCCAATTTGCTCCACCGGGTCCTGCGTCATATGAATCCCCGCCGTATCTGCCAGAAGAAGCGGAACATCGCCAAGCAGCACTGTATCCTCCACCACGTCGCGGGTGGTTCCGGCAAATTCGGTGACAATCGAACGTTCACAGCCAGCTAGCAGGTTCATCAATGTGGACTTTCCTACGTTTGGTCTGCCTGCAATTACGGTGCGGACACCCTCCCGCAGCACACGGCCCGCGTCAAACTGATGCAGCAGATGTTCCAACTTGCTCTGTGCTTTCGCTAAGGTTGCGGTCAGTGTGTCGGAACTAATTTCCGGAATATCCTCTTCCGGGTAGTCCGCCCATGCAGATAGATGCGCCGCCGTTTGAATCAGATGCTCCCGGATTTCAGTAATATTCTTTTCCAGTGCGCCGTCGTGCCCAGCCAGTGCGACCTTTGCGGCCTGTTCCCCCTGCGCGCCAATCAACTGCATCACCGATTCCGCTTCGGTCAGTCCAATTTTTCCATTCAGAAACGCGCGTCGCGTAAATTCACCCGGCGCGGCGGGAACGGCACCCGCGGCGAACACCGCTTTCAACACTCGGCGCATCAGGTACAGCCCGCCGTGGCAGGAAAGTTCCACTACATCTTCCCCGGTGTAGCTAGCCGGAGCATTAAAATTCAGTGCGATTGCCTCATCAATGCGCTCCTCCCCGTCGTACACGGTGCCGTAAAGCGCCTGATACCCTTTTAAATCCCGCAGTTGTTTTCCGCTTTTTGCGGTAAAAACACGCTGTGCAACCTCTTTGGCCTTTGGGCCGGAGATTCTTACAATTCCGATTCCGCCGACCGCCTGCGGGGTAGAAATTGCCGCAATGGTGGAGGAAGAAGCGGAAGTATAATTCTTTATCATTTGGTCAAACACCACACTTTCTATTGCAGCAAACCGGGCTTCGCTTTGCCGCCCATCATTTTCGAACGCAGTTCGATTTTCTAACACTTATTCATGGAAAAAGGGGCCGATCCTTTCGAACCGCCCCTTTTGTGTTCTTGTATTGCTTTATTTCTTCAAATCAATGCGGCCATACAACGGAGCCTTGCTGTCGGCCACTTCTTTCCGCGGAGTGGTGGAAGCGGAAGCCGCCGAGCGGCTCTGCTGCTGCGCGGATTTTGCAAAATTGCCGCCGCGCGGACGGTCCCCGCCGGAACGGCGCTGGCCCCTACCGTAATTTTTCCGCGGAAGCGGTCTTTCTCCTGCTTCCGGCCCAATTACCACATGGCGGGCCAGCTCTTCGCCTTCAGACCATGATTTTGCCCCTTCCACAGTCTGTACGGCAGTATGGATGATCCTGCGCTCATAAGGATTCATCGGTTCCAGCGATGCATTGCGCCCGGTTTTGACCGCCTTTGCGGCCATCTTCTTTCCGAGAATTTCAAGGGTTTCCTTGCGCTTTTCACGGTAATTTCCAATATCAAGCGTAATGCGGTAGTAGGAATTATCAATGTGATTCGCCACAAGCCCCGCCAAATACTGCAGAGCATCGAGCGTTTCTCCACGGTGCCCGATGACAAAGCCAATATCGTCGCCTGTCAACGAAAGCAGCGCACCGTTCTCCTCCTCCGTAATCTGAATGTCAACTGACTTCAACCCCATATGAGCCAGTACATTTTTTAAATAATCGGCCGCGGCATCTGCCGGGCTGCTTTTGATAAACACTCTGACTTTCGCGGGATTGCCGCCGAAAAGTCCAAACGTCTTTTTGGTAGGCATCTCAAGAATTTCAAATTCGGCATCATAGGTTTCTACCCCCAGTTCCCTGCAGGCTGCTTCCCTGGCCAACTCGACGGTTTCGCCGGTTGCAATTGCTTCTTTGATCACAGTAATACCTCCCCGAGTGTTTTTATTTTTTCGACCCTAAATATTCGGTGGAATTCTTTTTGCTGTTCTTTGTCTTTGCCTTGCGCGGCGCCGTTTTCACAGGCTGCGAGGAAGCGTCCTTCTCGGCCGTGGCAGCCGCGAGCTTCATCCGTTGGGCGGCAGGCAAAGCCTGGACTTTGGCTTCTTCGAGTTCCCTTAGCGCAATACGCTGGGCCTCAGCTTTGGCGTTCAAATCCGCCGGACTGAACCAAATATTCATAATTACGGTCTGCAAAAATCCGGTAATGGTAGATATAATCCAGTAAAAACCGACTGCCGCCGGTACGGTGCAGGCGATCCATGCACTGAAAAGGGGAAGAATATAAAGCATATATTTCATACAGCCCTGCTGGGTCTGCTGCATGCCGGGCTGAAGTTTCATCATAAAATACTGGCTTAACAGCGAGGTTACAAGGCAGAGCACCGGAATAATCCAAAGGTTGGAACGGAAAATCGTCCCGAAAATATTACCGCCGTCCGCCGGAGAATCCAGAAGATTCAAGCCCAAAAACTGAAAGCCATGGCTGAACGATTCCAATCGGGCCATTTCATCGCCGCTGAACATCGTCAAGTACGATTTCAGGTCGCCGAAATGCTTTACAATTTCAATCTGCGCGTAATTTGTATTAAAACCAGCGCCCACGCCGGGAATTTCTTTCAGCATATTAACCGCCTTTATGACGGAATCGGAAGAAAGATGGAGCGCGTTCTGCAGCGGGTTAATCACCGTATAGTACAGGCCCATCATAATGAAGAGAGGGACAAAGTTTGTCAGGCAGCCGCTTGCGGGGTTTACCCCTTCTTTTTCGTACAGCTTTTGAAGCTCTTCCTGATATTTCTGTTTATCGTTGCCGTACTTTTTCTGCAGCTCCTGCTGTTTCTGCGCCATGCGGCTGGTCATTGCCATGGATTTCTGCGACTTAACCGAAAACGGGAAGGTCAGAATTTTCAGAATGACCGTAAATAAAATAATGGCCACGCCATAGTTGTTCACGACATAATATAAAAACCAGAGCAGATAACCCAGAATGCTTCCAAAAAAATTGAAAATATCGTTCATCTTTGACGGTACTCCTCTATTTGGTTATCGCTTATCCCGTTTTTCCGGAACGGGGTCATACCCCCCGCGGCTGAACGGGTTGCAGCGCAAAATTCGGTAAATAGCGAGGCACGTCCCTTTCAGCGCCCCAAAACGTTCAATGGCCTGCAGTGCATAATTCGAACAGGTAGGATAATATTTGCAGCTAGGTCTTTTGTGCGGAGAAATAGCAGTCTGATAAAAGCGAATGAGCCAAATCAACGGGCGCTTCATTTTAAAACCCCCGCGCTTTTCAGTTGGCCTGCCATGGCACGGAAAACGTCCGTGCATTTTACAAATGGGGTTTTCCCCCGGGAAACAAATATAAAATCGTATCCCTGTTTCACCTGCGGGGCCAGCATACGGAACGCCTCGCGGATCACTCTTCTGGAGCGGTTTCTCTTTACAGCATTTCCGGTCTTTTTACTGGTAGTAATGCCGATTCGTATGGTTCCACTGCGGTTTTTCAGAACATAAGTGACAAGAACGGGACTGACATAGGACTTTCCCCGGTGATAAATTCTTTGAAAATCTTTATTTTCTTTAATCGGTACATAATAATCCATAAATTAAACCGCATACTCCTGTCCCGAATCATCCGACCGCAGCAGGCAATCGCTCACGAAAACCATCCGGAAATCATTTTGTCCGGGGCTGTCCCAATTTCAAGCCTTTTCGACCATTTCTTCCGCGGTCCGCAAAGCGGCCGCCAAGGACACCGTTCGGAAATGACTCCGTCCGGTGCTGTTGTGGTGTTGAATCATTTTTACAATTTTTACGAGTGCTCGCCTATAAAGAAAGGCCACTTTTCGTGGCCCTCCTGCTTAGTAGCTTAAACGAGCTCTGCCCTTTGCTCTGCGGCGAGCCAATACCTTGCGGCCGTTCTTTGTGGACATTCTCTTACGAAAGCCGTGCTCCTTTTGTCTGTGAAGCTTCTTAGGCTGATATGTTCTCAGCATGAAAAAATCCTCCTTTCGGGGTACAAACCTTGCAATATAGCATTATATCGTATTCACAAGCAAACTGTCAACCTTATTTTTTCCCTTGAAAGGGAAATTATGGCCCGGTTTGTAGGGAAATACGTAATGTTTCGAAAAATGGGTGTCTTACTGATTAAATATACCACAATACAGCGCAAAATAAAAGAAGGGAAAGAAAATATTCTTTCATCCTCATTTTTTGCGTTTTGTCCTGTGTGAACGTTTTCACCATAAGGTGCCAAAAAGCGGTAAATCCAAGGATGAAAAAAATAAATGATTGGGTTCTGCGGCCTGGTTCCTATACAATATAATGTAGATTTGTGAAAAAATGAAATTTGTCAAACGATTGGTTTTGTGTTAATATATATCAGTATGATTATATGTATAAATTTTTTTAAACAAAATGAGGTTTAAAGAATGGAATCCTTTACCGAGATCTGGAATCTTGTCTGCGATTACTGTAAAAAGAAAATTACCGATATTGCCTATTCAACCTGGATCAGCCGGATTGAACCTGTGAATTTGGACTTTGAGCAGGGAACCGCAGTGCTGAAGGTGCCGAACGAGCTTCACCGTCAGACCTTGACCCATTATTATATGGATCTTCTGAACGAAGCGTTTCGTCAGATTTTCGGGCAGGAAATCCAAATCCGGATCTGCACGCCGGACGAAACGGACCAGCCAAGGCAGGTGGTGGAAACACCCCCGATCAATGACGATTACGAATTTACGTTTGATACTTATATTGTGGGGCCGTCGAACAAATTTGCCCATGCAGCCTCTATGGCTGTGGCGAATAAGCCTGCCACACTTTATAATCCCCTGTTTATTTACGGAAATTCAGGGCTTGGAAAAACCCACCTTCTTTACGCAATCTGCAATGAAATCAGCCGCACAAATCCGCAAATGAATATTCTTTACATTAAGGGCGACGAGTTCACCAACGAACTGATCGAAGCCATTCGGCGCGGCACGACGGCAGAGTTCCATAACCGCTATCGGAAAGCGGACGTGCTGCTGGTGGACGATATTCAGTTCATCGCCGGCAAGGATTCGACGCAGGAGGAGTTTTTCCATACTTTCAACACACTTTATGAAGCAAAAAAGCAGATTGTTTTGACTTCCGACCGGCCGCCCAAAGACATTGCGACCCTGGAAGACCGTTTGCGCACCCGTTTTGAATGGGGACTGACGGCCGATATTCAACCGCCGGATTTTGAAACGCGCATCGCGATTGTAAAACGCAAAGCGGAGCTACTGAAAGTGGAGCTTCCGGACAATGTTGCGGAATACATAGCCAACCGGCTGAAAAACAACATTCGTCAGCTGGAGGGCGCAGTCAAAAAAATGAAGGCGTACCATCTGCTTTCCGGCGAAGGCATGACGATTGCGACTGCACAGGCCGCAATCAGCGATATCATTAACAACGACCAGCCAACGCCGGTAACCGTAGAAAAAATTATCGACGAGGTGGCGCGTACATTCGGCACGTCTGGGGACGACATTCGTTCCAGCAAACGTTCCGCAAACATTTCCAACGCGCGCCAAATCGCTATTTATGTGGTGCGTGAAATTACACAGATGCCAATGACCGCCATTGGTGAGGAATTTGGCGGCCGCGACCATTCCACCATTGTTTATGCCATTCAGCAGGTCGAAAAAGGACTGGCCCGCGATCCGAAAATCAAGGCGACCGTGGAGGATATCATCAAAAATATTCGCGACCGCTAAGCTCAGCTTTCAATTCGGATCAATCAATTCTTTCCTTTTCTTTATATTTATATATTCCTATATATATGTATCTTTGTGTTTTTTCAAGCGGCCGAAAGGCAACGCTGGGGAGATTCTTTGGATTTTTTCCAAACATCCGAAAAAGTTAACAAGTTTACAACTTTTGCACTTTTTCACATTTGCTGTGGAAACGAAAAAAATTACGTCAATCATCTTCCACAGAATTTTGCACTTTCTTTCAACATTCCCCACAGAGTTTTCAACATTGTGTTAAATACATTTTTTTAATACAAACTGTTAACAAATCCTCAACCATTTGATTTTTGGAATTGAAAGCTGTTTTTCCGCATCAATTCTGAAAAAATTGAACCTTTCAACTTTTTCGCGCTCCCTACTGCTCTTACTAAATTAAATCTTTTATTGCTTTTATAAAAGGATGCGAAGGATGAAACTATGAGAATCACATGCAACCGTCAGCAACTGAATGAAACCGTGTTGAATATTCAACGGGCTGTTTCCAGCAAATCTTCGGTTCCGGCTTTGGAAGGAATCCTTCTAAAAGCAACGGAAAACGAACTGGAACTCTGCGGTTACGATCTGGAGCTTGGTATGACCACGAAATTCGAGGCCCGCGTGGACGAACACGGCAGCGTCGTCCTAAGTGCCCGGCTGTTTGGCGACATTGTTCGCCGCCTGCCGGCGGATACGGTAACCTTATCCGTGGACGCAAAAAATATTACTACCATTACCAGCGGCCCGGCGGAATTTTCCATTGTCGGCATCCCAGCAGAAGAATACCCCGAACTGCCGGCCATCACCGGGGAAACCTCTATTAAAATCGCCAACAACGTCCTAAAAAGCATGATTCGGCAGACGATTTTCGCCGTAGCCGAAAGCGACGCAAAGCCAATTCACACCGGAACGCTGTTTGAACTGGAAAAAGGGAAAATCCGTTTGGTTTCCGTGGACGGATACCGCCTTGCCATCCGGGAGGAAGCGGCAAAATGTGAGGAGGAAACCAATTTTGTTGTTCCGGGAAAAACTTTAGGTGAAGTGCTCAAGCTCCTTTCCGATGACGACGAGGAATTGGAAATTCAGATTGGCAGACGGCATATTCTATTTCAGATCGGCAGTTACTGCGTGATTTCCCGTCTGTTGGAAGGGGAATTTCTGGATTACCGCGCCGCCATTCCCACAGCAAGCACAACAGAGATGTTCGTCAACACCCGCGCACTGATTGACAGCGTGGAACGCGTTTCCCTGCTGATTACCGACCGGCTGAAAAGCCCGGTTCGCTGCCGGTTTGAGGAAAACGAAATCAAGGTTTCCTGCTCTACGGCAATCGGCCGCGCAAACGACCAATTGGAAGCAAAAATCACCGGAAACCCGGTGGAAATGGGCTTCAATAACCGCTATCTGCTCGACGCACTCCGTAATGCAGAAGGCGACGAGGTGCGTATTCAGCTGAATGGCGCATTAAGTCCGATGAAAATTTTACCCCGTGAAGGGGATTCGTTCCTGTTTTTGGTGCTTCCGGTCCGCCTGAAAAGCGAAGGCTGATGTGTGGAACGGAACAAACTTGACAGTGAAACGAACAGAAAGAACAGGAAAAAAGAATGACAGAACAAAAAATACCGATTGATACCGAGTTTATTCGCCTGGATTCCCTGCTGAAGCTGGGTGGTGCCGTCCAAACCGGCGGGCAGGCCAAGGTTGTGGTACAGGGCGGAGAAGTGAAGGTAAACGGCGAAGTTTGCACGATGCGCGGAAAGAAAATGCGCCCCGGCGACCGCGCCGAATACAAAAACGTGACCTATGAGGTGTGTAAAGGGTGAATATCCTGCGCCTTTCGTATTCCGGTTACCGGAATCTTCTGCCCGGCGAGTTTGAGCCGGACAGCGGCATCAATGTGATTTACGGGAAAAACGCACAGGGAAAGACCAACCTGCTGGAAGCCATGTGGCTGTTTACCGGCGGGCGTTCGTTTCGTGGTTCCAAAGACGCAGACCTCATTGGTCACGGTGCACCGTACGCCGAACTGAACCTGGCATTTTTCAGTGAAGACCGCGAACAGACCGCGCGCATCCGGGTGGAAAACGGCCGGCGCAGCGCAAGCCTGAACGAGATTCCGAAGCGTTCTGCGGCGGAGTTAATCGGTACGTTCTGTGCGGTGATTTTTTCCCCGGAACATCTTTCTTTGGTACGGGAAGGCCCCGCGTTCCGCCGGAATTTTATCGATTCCGCGCTGTGTCAGATTCAACCCTCCTACGCGGCGCTGCTGACCCGGTACAATCACACGCTGGTGCAGCGAAACGCGCTGCTGAAAGATATTCCCCACCATTCCGAGCTGCTGGACACCCTTGAAGTCTGGGACGAAAAGCTCGCGCGCTGCGGCGAGGAGGTCGTGCGCGGAAGAATGGAATACATTCGACAAATCGAAGAGCCGGCCAAAACCATTTACGCCGGTATCTGTGAAAATAAAGAGGCATTCGGCCTCCGTTATGTAAAAAGCGCCGATCATCTGCGGGAGGCGCTGCGCGATTCACGGCGGGACGATCTTTATTCCGGTCATACCGGAGTGGGGCCGCACCGCGATGACCTTGAAATTACCATTGACTCCCAGTCGGCAAGGGCGTTTGGTTCGCAGGGGCAGAAACGCTCTGCAGTGCTGGCGCTCAAGCTGGCGGAAGCGGAGGTTCTGCGCCGACGCACAGGGGAAAAACCGGTGATTTTTCTGGACGACGTGATGAGCGAGCTGGATTCCGGCCGGCAGGATTACCTGCTGAACCACTTGGAAGACTGCCAGGTGTTCATGACCTGCTGCGAACCCGACACTGTCCGGCGGCTGCGCACCGGCAAAAGCTTTGAAATGCGCGCCGGCCGGCTTGTGGAACAGAGCGGCCCCAAAACCCCGAACTAAGCGCCTAAAAAACAGCCGGCACGCGGCTTGGAGGAGAAAGGGATTGTTATGTATTTGCATCTGGGACAGGACACGGTGATTAAAATCGAAGATATTTTGGGGATTTTCGATATGGAGACCTCCACCATTTCCAAAGTGACCCGCGATTACCTTGCGCGGGCACAAAAAGAAAACCGCGTGGTCAACGTTTCCATGGAAATGCCCAAGTCTTTTGTGCTCTGTTCTGGGAAAAATCAAGAAGTCACCGTCTATATCACGCAGATTTCCTCTTCTACGCTTTTGAAGCGCACCGGTTTTATTGAGGGAATCGCCAATGTTTAACACGGACACTAATCCGAAACAGATGCATCATTTCCGTAAATTTTACGCAACGGCATCTTTTTCAAAGGTTCCTCCCGGTTTCCGGGGAAAGTCCGTATAGGAAGGTTGGATCATCTGAGCTTATGAAGAAATTCGGAAAGACCGAGTGTCCCTTCTGCGGAAAAAAGATTGGAATCATCGGCGCGTGGATTTTGAAAACGCAGGGCGAGTACCACTGCACGGAATGCGGCGGTTATTCCAACATTACCATGAGCAGAGGAATTTATCCTTTTGCCGCGGTTGTGATTCTGCTGGGAATGATTCTTTTTGTTCTTCAGTTTTTTCTTATCAATACGTACAGCATTCTCTTTTTGGTGCTGCAGTTTCTACCATTTTTTGTTTTCTTTCTTTGTTCCCCATTTTTTGTGCGGCTGCAGCGTCCGCCCGTAAGAAGGCGCCCGCCCGCACCGGGAGGCCCGCCGAACCACGGGCATAAGGCGCCCCCGCATCGGGATCCGATGGAGCACACCATTGTGATGGATTCGTTCAAAAATCGATGACATGGGTGAAACGGTTAAGACCGGTTCCGAAAGGCCCGAAACGGGGAAAGGAGGATTGCAGTTGTGCTGAAGCTTCCACTCTGCCCCTACTGTGAAGCACGGTTTTTGTACCGGCAGGTACAAGAAAGCCGACATCAGAAAACAATAATCTGTCCTCATTGTAATAATAAAATTAAAATATACAGAAAGTTTGAATATGTTTTTGGTCTGTTCATGGTTTTGGCATTGATCGGACTAAACTGGCTTTTTCTGACCGTCCCCACTATGAACCTGTGGTTCCTTCTGGCGGTTACGGCAATCGGGGTCGTCGTGCTCTATTTCCTCCTCCCTTATGCCGTCCGGTTCCGGAAAACGAGGGAACGGGAAACTCATTCATAAATCTGCAAAAACGGGAATGTAAAATATACTCGGTGTAAAACAACTGGAGGGTTAAACTTGGAGTTTAGCGAAATTACTCAGGCGCAGCAAAAATATGACGCCAATCAAATCCAGGTGCTCGAAGGACTGGAAGCAGTCCGCAAGCGCCCTGGCATGTACATTGGCTCCACCGGACCGCGCGGTCTGCACCATCTGGTGTACGAAATCGTAGATAACGCGATCGACGAAGCGCTAGCCGGATTCTGCGATAAAATCGACGTGAAAATCCTGCCGGGCGACGTGATCAGCGTGCTGGACAACGGCCGCGGTATCCCGGTCGGCATTCAGCCGAAGCTGGGAATTCCTGCAGTTACGGTTGTTTACACAGTGCTGCACGCAGGCGGAAAATTCGGCGGCGGCGGATACAAAGTTTCCGGCGGTCTGCATGGCGTGGGTGCGTCCGTGGTAAACGCCCTTTCCGAGTGGCTCGAGGTGGAAGTTTTCACCGAAGGAAAACACTATTTTCAGCGCTTTGAACGCGGCAAAATTGCAACCCCGCTGGAACTGCGCGGCGAAACGGACCGCACCGGAACGCTGGTGCGCTTTAAACCGGATGCGGAGATTTTCCAGGAAACCACCGTGTACGATTACGAAACACTGCAGACCCGTTTGCGCGAACAGGCATTTTTGAACGCAGGAATCCACATTGAACTGGTGGACGAACGCGACCCGAACAACCGGATTCAGAACAACTACTGCTACCACGGCGGCGTCAGCAGCTTCGTGGAATTTATCAACAAGAAAAAGGCCGTTGAGGTCATTCACCCGGATATTATGCATTTCACGGCAGTCGCACCGGACGATTCCGCCACCGCGGAAATCGCGATGCAGTATAACGATTCCTACAACGAACTGATGCTTTCGTTTGCCAACAACATTCACACCACCGACGGCGGTACGCATGAGGATGGGTTCAAACGTGCGCTGACCCGTGTCATGAATGACTACGCGCGGAAATATAATATTCTCAAGGAAAACGATAAGAATCTGTCCGGTGAAGACGTGCGCGAAGGGTTGACGGTTATCATCAGCGTTAAGCTGAAGGAGGCCCAGTTCGAAGGCCAGACGAAAGCCCGCCTGGGCAATACGGAAATAGGCACCTTGGTCAGCAACATGATCAGCGATAAGCTGTCCACCTATTTGGAAGAAAACCCGGCGACTGCGCGTGCCATTTTTGACAAGGCGCTTGCTGCTTCCCGTGCGCGTGAGGCGGCGCGCAAGGCGCGCGATCTTGTCCGCCGTAAATCTGCGTTGGAAAGCGCTTCCCTGCCGGGCAAACTGGCAGACTGCCAAAGTCGCAACCCGGAAGAAACCGAAATTTACATCGTCGAAGGGGATTCCGCCGGCGGCTCCGCAAAATGCGGACGCGACCGGAGGTTCCAGGCCATTCTTCCCCTTTGGGGCAAAATGCTGAACGTGGAAAAAGCACGTTTGGACAAAGTCTACGGAAACGAAAAGCTGATGCCGGTTGTAACTGCACTGGGCTGCGGCATTGGGGAGGAATTCGATTTAAGCAAGCTGCGCTATGGTAAAATTATTATTATGGCCGATGCTGATGTCGACGGCTCCCATATCCGCACACTGCTGCTGACATTCTTCTTCCGGTTTATGAAGCCGCTTGTGGAGGAAGGCCATGTGTATCTGGCACAGCCTCCCCTGTTCCGCTTGACCAAGGCAAAAAATCACTATTACGCGTTCAGTGATCGGGAGCGCGACAAGCTGATGGCGGAACTCGGCAGCAATTATGAAATCCAGCGCTACAAAGGCTTGGGCGAAATGGACGCCGAACAGCTGTGGGAAACTACCATGAATCCGGCAACGCGCACCATGCTCCGTGTCGAGGTGGAGGATGCCGCGGCGGCGGATGAAGCCTTCACGATTCTGATGGGCGACAAGGTGGAGCCGCGTAAGGAATTTATTGAGCAAAACGCGAAGTATGTGCAGAACCTGGATATCTAACTGCGGAACAAAGCGCCAAAAGGCGCCAAAAAACAGCAGAACCGATTTCCAATGATGTGCTATACTGTTTGTATAAGACAATTTTTATATACTTTAAGGAGAGTTCAGAAATGAAAAAATTTGCAAACGAGCAGGATACGGCAGCGAAACCTCCGGAACCCCAGGGGGAACGGGCCCCCGAGGAAGCGGAACAACAGGTGCCGGGTGCCGGCGAATTCGACTCGGAAGAGTCGGAAGAGGAAACCGAAGGCGTGGAGTGGGACGGCTCCGAAGCAGAGCTGGTTGCCGATGAAGGTGCGGCGGAATATGAGGAATACAACACCGGAATCGCGCTTCATTACACGCTGAAAGAACAGGAAATTTTTCCTGTTTTGGTCAAGACGCAGTACACACAAAAGCGGATTGCGCTTTCCGTGTTTGCGGCGGTGCTTGGCTTGGTACTCGGCGTGTATTATCTGTTGCAGGGCGCTGCCGGGCGCGGTGGATTTACCTCGCTTGGAATTGTTTGCCTGCTTTTGGTAGTTCTAGTTGTTCCATCCCCCCTGTATCATTTGCGAAACTCAGCGAAAGCCGCGGCGGATGGAAAGGAAATCCGGATTAAAATCTATCCGGACCACCTGGAAATGGGTTTCCGCCCCGGGGAGGAAATTCCGCTCGACGGAACGATCCAGCGGTTGACCATGAAGGGCTTAATGGTTCTTTACATAGGCAGCCAGATCGTCATTCTTCCGCTCCGCTGCATTGAACCGGCAGTTCTGCCGGAAGTTCAGGCCATGCTGTTTGCCGGAACCCGGCCGGTAAAATAAAGGATGCGACAGAACGCAGGAAAGGAAACGTATGCCGACATTTTACGAAGGAGAGCCAATGGAAGCGCTGGAACAAACCATCCGCGCCGAAGATTACGCGTCCGCGTTTTATGCGGCGGTCAGCACGGCTTCCCTGTGGAACCGCAGGGAAATTAAGGCGGGTATCTGCGCCACGCTGGCGGTGTTCTGCGCTTCCATCATTCCGGTGTACCGCATGAAGTTTTCCACATTCTTTGGTCCAATTTGTGGAATTCTTGCGTTTCTGGGTCTGGCAGTCGTATTTTTCTTTCTGCAGCCCGCCGACATCAAAAACGGCGCGAAACGGGCGTTTGATTCCAACCGGCTGCTGGCTCTGCCGCAGAAAGTGCGCATTTACCGCGACAGCATTGTGGTGGAAAGCGAACGGGAATGCTTTACCGAATACTGGACGGATTTTGCCCGATGTGTGGAAATCCCCGGCCTGGTTGCCTTGGTGGGAGGGCGGGAACGCTTCCTGCTGATTGTGAAAAAGGACGGGCTGGACGCGGCGCACCGGGAGATGCTCTCCGCTTTCTTTGCCGATGCGTTCGCTTCCCGGTATCAAAAATTCGGCTGAAGGAGGAACCCTGTTGGAAAATTCCGTTTCCGTCAGTTTTTTGGTAACCAAATCGGATTACGCCGATTTTAAAACCGCGGCGGCCAAGGCATGCATGAAAAAGGGTTTGCTGAACGGACTGCGCGGCGCAGGCTGTGCGATTGTGTTTGCCGCGCTGGTGCTGCGTGCGTTCTTCAGCGCCGGATTTACCCAAAATGTGCTTTACACCCTAATTGCCGTGGCCGGTGTGCTGGTTGGGGTGTTCTGCGATGTTATGATCCATTCCTTTGCGCGCTGGCGCGCATTTGCTTATTACGAAGCGAACCGGGAACGGTTTACTGCCCAAAACGCCGGGTTCGGGGAACAATCCGTACAGATTTCCACCGACCGCTACCGGGCGGATATTCCCTATGAATTTCTGAACAGCGCCTATGAAGACGCCAAGGTATTTCTTTTATACACCGGAATCGACGAAGTAAAGTTTGTTCCGAAACGGTCGATGAGCGAGGACGAGTGCGAACAGGTTCGGGCCGTCCTGAAAAAGAAGCTGAAGGAAAAATATCATCAGGAAGGTGCCCACTAATGGATGAACAATTTGAGGAAAAAATAATTAACGTGGATCTGGAAAAGGAGATGAAAAAATCCTTTCTAGAGTACTCCATGTCCGTTATTGTGTCGCGCGCGTTGCCGGATGTGCGCGACGGCTTGAAGCCGGTACACAGAAGAATTCTTTACACCATGTTTGAAAACGGACTTTCGCCGGACAAGCCATACCGCAAATGCGCTGACACCGTCGGTTCCGTGCTGGGCCGGTACCATCCGCACGGCGACGCCTCCGTTTACGATGCGTTGGTGCGTTTGGCACAGGATTTTTCCATGCGTTATATGCTGGTGGACGGGCACGGCAACTTCGGTTCCGTGGACGGCGACCCGCCGGCTGCCTACCGTTATACCGAGGCCCGCATGAGCAAGATTGCCGTGGAAATGCTGGCGGACATCGACAAGGATACGGTGGATTTCACGCCAAACTACGACGACCGCCTGAAAGAACCCACCGTGCTGCCAAGCCATTTCCCGAACCTTTTGGTCAATGGTTCCACGGGTATTGCCGTGGGTATGGCGACCAATATTCCGCCGCATAACCTGGGCGAAGTCATCGACGGGGTGTGTACCCTGATTGATCATCCGGACGCCACGCTGGATGACCTGATGCAGAGCATTAAAGGGCCGGACTTCCCGACCGGGGCCATTATTATGGGCCGCTCCGGAATCCGCGCCGCTTACGCAACCGGCCGGGGCCGCATTACCGTGCGCGCCCGTGCCGAAATTGAAGAGGAAAAGAACGGCCGCTTCCACATCATTGTGACTGAGCTGCCGTACCAGGTGAACAAGGCGCGCCTGATTGAAACGATTGCCGACCTGGTCAAGGATAAGCGTTTGGATGGTATCTCCAACATTGAGGACCACTCCGACCGGCAGGGAATGCATATCGTCATTACGGTAAAGCGCGACGCTTCCCCGCAGGTGATTTTGAACCAGTTGTATTCTTATACCCAGATGCAGACGACTTTCAGCGTGAACATGCTTGCCATTGTGAACGGGGAACCGAAAACACTGACGCTGAAAGAAATTCTTCAGGAATACATCAACTTCCAGGAAAGCGTTGTCCGCCGCCGCATTCAGTTTGACCTGAGAAAAGCAGAGGAACGCGCGCATATTCTGGAAGGATTGAAAGTTGCCGTCGATCATATCGACGAAGTGATTCAGATTATCCGTTCCTCTGCTTCCATTGCCAACGCAAGGGAACGCCTGACCGAGCGTTTCGGACTGGATGACCCGCAGACGCAGGCGATTGTGCAGATGCCGCTCGGCCGCTTGACCGGATTGGAACGGCAGAAGCTGGAGGATGAGCTTTCCGCCCTCCTCGTGAAAATCGCTGACTTTAAAGATATTCTAGCGAACGAGGGCCGCGTGCTTGCCATAGTCAAAGAGGAAGCCATCGCGGTGAAAAACAAATTTACCGATGAACGCCGTACCGAAATTGCCGCCATCAGCGGAGAGGTCGACATTGAGGATTTGATTCCTCAGGAAGAGTGCGTGTTGACCCTGACGAACTTCGGCTATGTAAAGCGCCAGCCGACGGATACCTACCGTACCCAGCGCAGGGGCGGGCGCGGCGTGAGCGGCATGGCACGCCGGGAAGAAGATGTGGCCAGCGAAATGTTCGTTATCAACAGCCACGACTACGTCCTGTTCTTTACCAACTACGGCCGCGTATACCGGCTGAAATGCTATGAAATTCCGGAAGGTTCCCGTACCAGCAAGGGCATGAACATCGCCAACCTGCTGCCCATTGCGCAGGACGAGCGCGTGACCTCCATGATCCGCGTACCCGAATTCGACGAGGAAAGCTATCTGGTTATGGTTACCCGCAACGGCGTTATCAAGCGTACCAGCCTGAGCGCCTATGATACCGCACGTAAGGGCGGCATCATCGCGATTGATTTGGACGAAGGCGACGAGCTTTCTTGGGTGCGCCGGACCGACGGCAAGACCGAACTGTTGATTGCCACACGCTTGGGCATGGCAATCCGGTTTGCGGAAACGGATGTACGCCCCATGGGCCGCACGGCACGCGGCGTAAAGGCGATTACCCTGAAAGACGGCGACACCGTAGTGGGCATGAGCTCCCTGCGGGAGGGCGGCTTGGTGCTGACGGTTTCCGAAACCGGCTACGGCAGGCTTTCCCCAATTTCCGATTACCGCATTCAGTCCAGAGGCGGCAAAGGCCTGCTGAATTATCACGTTGAAAAATACGGATGCGTTGCGGGCATCAAAGTAGTTAACCGCGACGATGACATCATTTTGATTGCTTCCGACGGCATCATCATCCGCATTCCGGCAGATTCCATCCGCGAATGCTCACGTCCGGCGAAGGGCGTTCTGCTCATGCGCCTGAACGAAGACAGCAAAGTAGTCACACTGGCTCGCACCGCCCATGAAGAAGGCGAAGAGCAAGACGAGCTTCCGCCGGATGAAGGCGACGCGGATGCAGATGCCGGAACCGAAGCGGATGAGGACGCGGAGGAAACCACCGAGACGGAAGAAACCACACAAGAATAAAGGAGGAACTGACGGATGAAAAGCGGAAAGATACTCAGCACAGTACTAGTACTCACAATTTTAGCATCAGCGTTGGCCGGCTGCGGGTTTAACCAGAATAAGGGTGAAGGCAGCAGTGCGGTCGTTTCCAGCCAAAGTACTCCCAGCTCCGCGCCGGAAAGCGGAACTTCCGCTTCGGAATCCGCCTCTTCCCTCTCTTCCGTGGCGGGAGTATCGTCTTCGCTTCCGAACCAGCCGACCACTTCCCAGAATGGCCCGGTCATTCCGGTGCAGACGGACGATAAGGAATTCAATGAAAAATTTGCCCAGAACCCCATTGATAAAGCCTATATCAAGGACTCTGCAAAAGCGGTTTCCACCGTGGATATGGTCAACGTTTCTAACAAATACGCGGTTTACTGGCAGATGGAGATTGGCCACGCCTATTCCGAATTGACCAACCACATGAAAACAGATTCCAGCGATAAGCCGAAACAGCTCACCGAGGAACAGAAAAAGTGGGAAAGCAGCAAGTCGGACGCGCTGAAAAAAATCAGCGAGGAAGAACAGGCTACCGGCGGCAGCATGGCACAAGTGAACGCAGCCTCGCAGGTGATGGATTTTTACCGCACCCGCGCTGCACAGATTTACCGTGAGCTGTATGAGTACGACAAGAACTATACTTACGCTTACAGCGAGAATAAAAAATAAGGTGGATTCTTATTTGTATTCACGAAGCCTTTGTTAGGTCCAAATACCATGCGGTTTTCATGGACGCAGAAAATCGGACAAAGGGTCGCACCAAATGGGAAACAAACATTTCAGAACAATCCGTGAGGAGTAATAACAATGGAGTTCATGGAAAAAACGCTGGAAGAGAAAGAATATTACAAAGGCCGTGTGCTGCGGTTCCATGTGGATAAGGTGGAACTGCAGAACGGGAAAATTTCCACGCGCGAATGCATTGACCACCCCGGCGGATGCTGCGTGGCGGCCCTGACGGAACAGAACGAACTGCTTTTTGTGCGTCAGTACCGTTACCCGTACCATGAGGCGCTGTTGGAGCTGCCTGCCGGAAAGCTGGAACCCGGCGAAGACCCGTTTGAGGCAATCAAACGCGAACAGCGCGAAGAAACCGGTACTACGGGAACCGGTTATCAGAACATGGGAAAGCTGTACCCCTCCCCCGGTTACGGAAATGAAATTATCTACCTGTATGCCTGCCGGGTCGCCTCTTTCGGGGCGGATGACCCGGATGAAGACGAATTTTTGCAGTTGGAACGCATCCCGGTGAAAAAGGCCGTGGATATGGTTATGAATAATGAAATTACTGATGCAAAAACACAGGTTCTTATTTTAAAAACGGCCCGTCTTCTGGAGCAGGGGAAAATCTGAACGGCGCGGTTCCTTTGGCAAGGCCGATACAAAGTTTGAAGATTGATTTCAACAGGGAGATGACCGGCGGTGAAATGGCTGAAAAAATTCGGAGTGTCGGAAGAACATGGGAAACGCCTGATGTTTTATCTGGCTCTTTTGGTAGCGGCAGCTTATTTTGCCTTTACCAGCCCTGAAAATGCGTGGCTCGCCATCGGCCTCTGCGCGGGCATTGTTGTTGCGGTGCTTTTGGAGATCATTCAGCGCGCAAAGGAACGAAAGCAGCAAAAGTTTTCCACTAAAAATCAGGAAACGGTGGAAAATCCGCCGAAGGAACCCAACATCAACGAAAACAGGCAGGAAGAGCCGGACCATCAAAAGGAATAAATCTCCGGGCGCCAAGGAAATTTCTTGCGGCGTCCGTTTTGTTTTTTTCTGGGATTTTAGCAGAAATTTCGGGAAGAAGCGGCAAAAAAATTGCGGTGACCGGCATGTTCACAAGACCATCACCTAAAATTTATAAAAAACCGTGGGATTCTTAAAAGAAAGTTTACAATTTACGGAAATCAAATTGTTAAAATAAAATAGACTTGAAATAAGCTATGTTCTTTTTTGTGCATATTCCATGATCCGAAAAACAATCCGAAAAAATCACGTCGGGTGGCTTTGCGCGGTCTTTAGAAAAGCCTTTCCGGGCGGATTTTTCTATTTTGAAGCGGATATTTTCGGCCGTGGCCCCATGGTAAGTTGTCATGTTGTGCTTCGGCCGGACAGGCTGCCGGAAAAGAACGGCTAAAATACAGGAGGGACGCAGGATGATTGAGGTGAAGAACCTCTCAAAGCGATATGGTCAAAATGTCGCTTTGAACAATATCAGTTTCTCTGTGGATGAAGGCACAGTTGTCGGTTTTTTGGGACCGAACGGCGCCGGCAAATCGACCACAATGAACATTATTACAGGGTATCTGTCGGCAAGTTCCGGCGTGGTAACGGTAGGGGGATACAATACACTTGACAACCCCAATGAAGTGAAGCGCTTAATCGGCTATATGCCGGAAATTCCGCCGCTTTACCCCGACATGACGGTTCGGGAGTACCTGAACTTTATGTATGAACTGAAAAAGGTCACGCTTCCACGTGAAAAACATATCCGGGAAATCTGCACGCTGGTGCGTATTAACGACGTATACAACCGGCTGATTGCAAACCTTTCCAAGGGCTACAAGCAGCGCGTCGGCATTGCCCAGGCTCTGCTCGGCAACCCTCCTGTTCTGATTTTGGACGAACCCACGGTTGGTTTGGACCCGAAGCAGATTATTGAAATCCGCAACCTGATTAAAGGGCTCGGCAAAAAACACACCATTATCCTCAGCTCCCATATCCTGCCGGAAATTCAGGCGGTATGCGAGCGAATTATAGTCATCAACAAGGGCAATCTGGTGGCCGACGGTACACCGGACAGCCTGGCCCATAATCTGAGCACGGAGCATAAGGTGATTGTGCGCATGGCGGGCGATGAAAAGGAAATTAAGGCCGGGCTGAAAACACTGAAAAACGTAGTAAGCGTCGAAAGCTTTGGCGAAAAGGAACCCGGCGTTTATGAGCTTTCCGTGGAAGCACGCGAAGGCACCGACCTGCGTCGTGATTTATTCCATTTTGCTGCGAAGAAGGATTGGCCGATTCTGGCCATGCGCAATACCGACCTTTCGCTGGAAGACGTCTTCCTGCGCCTGACCAGCGCGTCTTATTTGCGTGACAACGCGGCGCTTCAGGGCGCTATGAAAGGAGGAGAGTCCGCATGAAAGCAATTCTGAAACGGGAATTGAAAGCGTATTTCTACTCCCCCATCGGGTACGTATGCGTTGGCGTTCTGGTACTGCTTTACGGCTATTATTTTTACCAGGTCATGATGCTGCGTTCCTCTTCTTATATTGCGAATGTTTACGGTACCATGTTCATGTGGAGCATGATGTTTATTCCGATTGTTACCATGAGAAGCTTCAGTGAGGAAAACAAAAACCGCACGGATCAGGCGCTTTTGACCGCGCCGGTCGGGGTCACTTCGATTGTGTTGGGCAAATTCCTCGCAGCGTTTCTGGTGTTTGCTTTTGCCACCCTGGAAAGCCTGTTGCCGGTGCTGGTAATTGGATTGTTCTCATCCCCCAGCTGGCCGCTGATTTTCGGCAACCTGTTCGGGGCCCTGCTGTACGGTGCTGCCATGGCTTCCATCGGCGTGTTTCTTTCTTCCCTGACACAGAGCCAGGTGGTTGCAGCGGTTTCCACCTTCGGTGTTTCCATTCTGCTGCTTGTGATCGATCAGATTTCTAGCCTGGTCACCTCGCCGGTAGTGCAGAAGCTGATTCAGTGGATTTCGTTCAATTCGCGTTACTCTGCCTTTACCAAAGGCACGTTCGATATTTCCAGCCTTGTGTTCTTTTTGAGCGTGATCGCGGTTTTTGTTTTCCTGACCGCCCGAAAGCTCGAAAGCAGAAGATGGAGCTAAGGGGGGAATGAAAGAATGAATACAAATATGGATGATAAAGATCAGATTAATCAGACGGAGCCCGAAGAGGCATCCGCACAGACGGCACCGGAGGAAAATACGGCCTCGGCGGAAACCGCCAAACCGGAAGAGGCAAAGGCGGAAGCCGCAAAGGAACCTGCGGCGCAGGAAAAAGAGTCCAAACCGAAAAAAAGTGCGGTAAAGGAGTACTTTACCAGTACAAAGTTTAAGCGGGGCGGTATTTCTACCGCGTTTACCGCCGGATTCCTGGTGGTCATCATTCTGCTGAACGTCGTCGTCAGCCTCCTTGGCCAGCGTTTCCCGTCCATCAACATTGACCTGACCAAGAACAATATGAACACCCTTTCCGAGCAGGCGATCAAAGTGGTTGACAAGGTCAAGGAACCGGTGACCATTTCGATTATGGCGACGGAGGAACAGACCCGAAACGACCAGATTCTTGCCGGTTACGGCTTGCAGTACAGCCAGGTTGGAACGCTTGCCGCAAAAATGGCAGAACGCAACTCCAACATCAAGGTAGAGTACATTGACTTGGTGAAAAACCCAACGTTCGCTAATACCTATAAAGACGACAACCTTACCACAGGCGATATTGTGATTAAAAGCAGCAAACGCCACCGTGTGCTGACCTATACGGAACTGTTTGATGTTCAGTACGGCCAAGACGGCAGCACCAACACCTATTCCATGGTGGACAGTGCGCTTGCTTCCGGCTTGAACACCGTAATTTCCGACACGCTTCCGGTGGTCGCGTTCGACACCGGCCATGGCGAACAGTTGGATACCTCGGCATATAAACAGCTTTTGACCAGCAACAATTTTGAAAACAAGGATTTCAACCTTTTAACGGATGAGATTCCGGAGAAAGCCCAGCTGATTGTCATCGGATGCCCCACCACGGATTACACCGATGAGGAAATCAAGAAGCTGGATGATTTTCTGAGCAGCACCAAACTTGCAGGCGACCGTTCCCTGCTGCTTACGTTCCATCCCAGCCAGAAGTCCATGCCGAAGCTGGCAAGCTTCCTGGCCGAATGGGGCATTCAGGTTCCGCAGGCATACATTGTGGAAAGCGACCAGAGCAAGTATTATACGAATGACCCGAGCTACATTCTTTCCAACGTGGGAACCGACATTACACTGAACAGCAAATCCACCGACTATGGGTATTTCTCTACGCCGCAGTCAAACCCGATTGAGATTCTGTTCCAGAACAAGGGTACCAAATCTACCCACTCCCTTGCCAAGTCGAACACCACGACCTATCTGATTGATAACAACACCAAAGAAACGGATACGCCGGAAAAGAAGGCTTACAATACCATCGTCCTTTCACAGGACACCGTAACCTCCGGCGATAAGACCTATAAAGCGAATGTGATTGCGGTGGGCAGTACCGGTATGTTCGACGCTCAGATTTTGGGTGCAAGCACGTTTGGAAACGCGAAATACGCGGTTGACCTTTCTAAATATGCAACCGGAACCAGCAACACCGACACCGAAATTACAACCACCTCCCAGCAAACCAACGTAGCCGATATTACACTGGGTACACAGGCGAGCAAAATTCTTGGCGTCGGCGTGTTCACCATTTTAATCCCCTTGCTGATTGCCATTGCAGGCATTGTTGTGTTCCGAAAGAGGAGGCACCTGTAATATGAAGACCAGCACAAGGAACCTTGTAATTGTAGCATCTTGCATCGTGGTGCTGGGCGGCGCGGTTGCCGCCCTGTCACTTACGGGTGGACAGAGCCAGACCGAAACCCCGTCTTCTTCCTCCACCCCAACCATGGACTTGGTTTCCAAGAAGAGCAGCGACATTGTTTCCATGACGGTCAAAAATAAAAAGGGCGGCTATACGCTGATTCCGCATGTAGAAAAGACCAAGGCCTCTTCTACCGCGTCGTCTTCCGGGTCCTCCACCGCTTCTTCGGAGAGCGAAACCATCACCTATACCGTCCAGGGCCTCGACAATGTTCCCATCGACTCCTATGCCGCCGAATCCGTTATTAGAAACGGGTTCAGTCTGGTGGCAACGCAGAACCTCGGCACCGTCAGCAATCCGGAAGAATTCGGGCTGAAGGATCCGCAGGCGACGGTAGAGGTCAAGTTCAAAGACGGCAGCAGCTACAACTATAAGATCGGCAGTGTCTGCGCGACCGACAGTTCCTCGTACTATATGGCCGGGGAGAACTCCAATAATGTGTATGTAGTCAGTGTGGACAGCGGCATTTTGGAGGATGAAACTTATTTTATCAGCAAGGATGTTCTGAGCATTCAGAACGGAGATAAGGACAACGAATTTACGCTGATTAAATTGAGCGGGAAAAATTATCCCCAGCCGATTATCATCCAGAAATCCGACACGAAGGACCGCATTACTTCTCCCATCAATGCAGACGTAGACGGCAACAAATATTCCACGCTGACGGGGGCCCTTGCTACGGTAAATGCTGAATCGGTGGTTAAAGTGAATCCCACCGAGGCCGACTTGAAAACCTATGGGCTGGACCAGCCTTCGGCCATTGTGGAATATACCGTGAACAAGGAAAATCATAAGATTATGCTGGGCGCGAAAAAGGACAGCAATTATTACTTCATGGTGGACCAGACCAAAGTGGTCTATTCCATTCTCGCGGAGAGCGTAAGTTCCTGGGCGCAGACCGATGCGTTTTCGATGCGGTCGAAGCTGATTTACCTGCCCAACATTGAAACGGTGAAATCCATTTCCTTTACGCAGAATGGTTCCACCACAGCACTGAATGTGGAACGGACTAAGGATGAATCCAAATCGACCGAGGATAAAGCGCAGTACACCTACAAGGTGATGGCGAACGCGGGCAAATCCATTGACTACGAAAACGACTACAAGAAGTTTTATCAGGAGCTGATCAGCATTGAGCTGCTGGAGCAAAACAGCACCAAGCCGACCGGCACCCCGAATTATGCGGTGGAATACCATTATTTTGACAAAACGTCCACGGATAAAATCGAATTCTTTAAAAACGGCGACCGCCGTTACACGGTTGTGATGAACGGCGAGGTAATCGGAAATATCACTTCTCCCGACCTGGATAAAGTGATGTATGATTACCGTCAGCTGGCAGGAATTAAATAATTCCGGCTTTGCATTGACCGGATTAATACAAGCGCTGCAAAATGTGTTTTCTGCATTTTGCAGCGCTTTTGCTTGCCGCATTTCCCATTTTTTCAGAACGGATCCTGCTGAAATTTACAGATTCCGTCAATTTCATTCCTCCTTGGGATGAAGTATAATGGAAAAGAAATGAATGAAAAGAATTTCAAGGCATTCGATTGATTGTTTTAACGCTTGTACATTGCCCCGGCAAGGTACCGGCGTTTTTTAACCGGATGCCGATTTGGAGATGGATACGGTGTTCCACCCTTTTTGGAAAGAGAATAAATTAAACAAGGAAAAAGTGATTGGTTGGACGCAGGCGCCATACGCTTTTTTCAAGTGGCTTTTCATCGCGGTGCTGACCGGAACCGTGGTGGGTTTGGTTGGAACGGGATTCCTTTATTGCATTAACCTTGCCACGTCGCTGCGCAAAACCACGCTGTGGCTAGTCTGGCTGCTGCCAATTGCCGGTTTGATGGAGGTGTTCCTTTACCGTGTATGCGGCGTAAAAAAACCACAGGGAACGGATTTGGTGCTGCTGGCTGTGCGTTCCCCGTCCCCCTTGCCGTTCCGGATGGCGCCGTTGATTTTTATTTCAACCGTGATTACACACCTGTTCGGCGGTTCCGCCGGCCGCGAAGGCGCTGCGCTTCAAATGGGCGGCAGCTTAGGGTTTTCTATCGGCCGTGTACTGAAACTGGATGAAAAAGACCTTCACATTATCACAATGTGCGGCATGAGCGCTGCGTTTGCTGCGTTGTTCGGAACGCCTATTACCTCCGCCGTATTTGCCATGGAGGTTACCAGCGTGGGTGTGATGTATTATGCCGCACTGGTTCCCTGCGCGGTAGCTTCCCTGCTTGCGGTATTCCTTGCGCGCAGCCTGGGGATTGCGCCGGAGGTTTATCCAATTGCCGGGATCCCGTCCCTTTCCGTTTCCGCAATGCTGCTGATTATCCTGCTTGCCGCGCTGTGCTCGGCCCTGAGCGTTCTGTATTGCTGGACCCTGCGGGGAACCGGCAAGCTGTACCGCCGCTGGCTGGCGAATCCCTACCTGCGGGCAGCTGTGGGCGGCGCACTGGTGCTGCTATTGTCCCTTGCCGTGGGAAGGGAGTATCTCGGCGCGGGCATGGATGTGATCTCCGCCGCGCTGAAAGGGAATGCCCGCCCGGAAGCATTTGTTTTAAAGCTGATTTTCACCGCGCTGACCATAGGTGCCGGGTTTAAGGGCGGAGAAATTGTCCCCGGCTTTTTTGTGGGCGCAACCTTTGGCTGCACCGCGGCTTCTCTCCTTGGCCTGAGCCCCGCATTCGGCGCAGCGCTCGGGTTAATTTCCGTATTCTGCGGCGTAACCAACTGTCCGCTTACTGCAATTCTGTTGGGGGTAGAACTGTTCGGCGCGCAGGGCGCACCGTATTATTTACTGGCCGCGGCGGTCAGCTACATGCTGTCTGGGTACACTGGGCTTTACAGCCGCCAACGGATTCTATACTCCAAATACAAACCGGAATTTCTCGGAAAAAATGAATAAATTGTTCCAAATATCCTCCTGCTTTCGAAAAAGGCGTACCGTAAAGAGAGAAAACTCATACGGCACGCCTTTTTCCACAGAATTTAAAAATCCTGTGGAAAACTACAAAGAGTAGAACACCTTAAATTAAAAAAACGTGCCCGCCGCAGGCGGGCACGTATCATAAATAGAAACGCCGCGAAAAAAGCCATCCGCCGAAGCGGATGACTCTTTTATATGACCGAATCAACCGGGTTAATTCGGACGCTGACCGTTACATTATCCTTGCGGTAGGAAAAATGGAATTTTTGAAGAATGCGGTCTGCGACCTTCTGCGCATTTTCGTAGGTAATCACCGGAAGCATGACGATAAACTGTGTTGCGCTGAACGAGGAAACCACATCCCCTTTGCGAAGGCTGTAAAGAATGGAGTCCTTCAGGCGGCTGACGGCAACTTTGGCCACTTCAGGCTGAGGAATTGCACCCTCCGGGTCGGTCAGGGTGAACAGCAAAATGTAAATGGACTGCCCGGTGCGCAGAATAGTACGCGCCTGCACGCGGTAAATCGACTTAAATACATCATAATCGCAGTAGAAAGCGCCTTCCGCCGCCGCGGCTTCCCGCAGGTCGTTGTTGATAACAGAAAGGTCGATTTCAATATGGTTAATGCTGTTAATCAGCTGTTTGTAAATCGGGCGGAGGGAATCCGTAATGTCCACCCCAAGCTCCCGATAAAACAAATCCACCACTTCGTTATAGTGGTCCAGCGCCTGGCCGCGCTGCCCCATGCTGATGTAGCCGTAAAGCAGCATTTTATGAATGGCCTCTTCAAACGGGGCATATTTTAAAGCAATTTCGCAGATTTCCACAATTTCTGCAAAACGCTGTTCTTCAATCAGCAGGCCGCACAGCTTGATTACGCATTCGTTGTAAAGCGCAGAGTAATACGCGGCAGAGGATACCACCCAGCTGCTGTAAGAGGATTTCGGCAGAAACTCGCCCTTGTAAAGGGCAAGCGCCTTTTTCATATTTTCAATCCGCACGTGGGCCGAGTTTGAAATGTCCCTTCCCTGCTTGCAGTACTGCTCGAACAATTCGGAATCGACCGTACAGTCAAAGCTGTTATTCCAGGCGTATGTGTTGTGTTCGTATTTGATAAACTCCAGCCGGTCATTGCCCGAAAGCTCTTTCAACAGGGCACGCGCGCGGTAAATCAAGTTTTTCAGCGCATTCAGCGGATCGCCGCATTCGTTGTCTTCCCAGAGAACTTCCACAATATTGTCGAGCGTCAGTTCCTTATGCCGGTTGGCAATCAAGTATTGAATCAGCATCCATACCCGCTTGGTGCGCCCCTTCAGGTTGGTGAGCTGATGCCCGTCAATGGTGATGGAAAATTCACCGAACATGGCCACGTCTATTTTAATATCGGAGTAAAACTTTTGCATAGCAAGCACATCCTTGCGGTCAAATATGGATTCTTTCAGCACATTGTATATATATTATATCGTACCACATATGGAATTATTTACAAAATTTCGCCAAATATTTTAGAGTCGCCAAAGGAGAATGCCGAAAGAAAGATGGATTTCCATCTCACGGCACCCTCTCTATGAAAAATTTGCCTGTGGGTCAAACAACGGCCCGCAGGCAAATTTTTCAGCCGGTTTTGAATTTATTTGTTATCGGGGTTGTAGACGTTCCGGTTATTCGCCGTCCAGCACGATGTTTCCCGTTTCCCGCGTGCGTTTCATATCGATGAGACGTTGGTTGCGGCTGCCGCGGTACAACAGGGTTAAATCCTTTTCCGCTTCCAGAAACGGGCCGTCGACTAATAGGTCGGCTTCCTGCAGCAGCGCAGCGATGGCGGGGTCATCCCGCTCCAAAAGCTGTTCGTACCGGTAGCCGGTATAAACGGTCACATCCATCCCGCGTTCGTGGATGCGCTTGGCAAGCTCCGCCAAAGGGGCGGGCTGGCAGAACGGTTCCCCCCCGCTGAACGTGACACCCTTCAGCAGCGGATTTTCGCAGATTTCACGGAACAAATCGTCGGTGTTTACCAACCGGCCTCCGTGAAAGTCATGCGTCTGCGGATTGTGGCATCCGGGGCAGTGGTGCGGGCAGCCCTGTGTAAAAATCACGTACCGGAACCCTTTTCCGTCCACAATGGACTCCGGTTCCACCCCGCAGATGCGCAGTTCACAGCCCATGCTTTACCCGATCCCTTTCTTCCGCACGCTTCGCGTTGTTCCACCGGTCGATGGTGCCCACCAAATATCCGGTAATTCTGCGGATGCGCTCGAATTTCGGGCCGTCTTCGGTTTCATGGCGGTGGCACTTTGGGCATTCGTTGTCGATAATGCCGTTGTAGCCGCAAACCGGGTCGCGGTCCACCGGGTGGTTGACAGAGCCGTAACCGATTCCGCTTTCCTTCATGCAGCGGATCACCGCTTCAAACGCGTCCAGGTTCTTGGACGGGTCACCGTCCAGCTCTACATAGCTGATGTGCCCCGCGTTGGTCAGCGCATGATAAGGCGCTTCCAACTTGATTTTCCGGAAGGCAGAAATCGGGAAGTACACCGGAATATGGAAGGAATTGGTGTAATATTCCCGGTCGGTTACGCCGGGGATAATGCCGTACTTTTTCTGGTCCATGCGGACAAAACGGCCGGAAAGGCCCTCTGCCGGAGTAGCGAGCAGCGTAAAGTTGAGGCCGGTTTTTTCGGATTCCTCATCCATGCGACGGCGCATATAGGAGATGATTTCAAGGCCCAGCTTCTGGCTTTCTTCGCTTTCGCCGTGGTGCTTGCCGGTCAGTGCTTTCAGCGTTTCCGCCAAGCCGATAAAGCCCATGCTGAGCGTGCCGTGTTTCAGCACTTCTGCCACGCTGTCGTTAGGGCCGAGCTTTTCGGAATCAATCCATACGCCCTGCCCCATCAGGAACGGATAATTGTAAACCTTTTTGCTGCACTGAATTTTGAAGCGATGCAGCAGCTGGCGGATGACGATTTCAATCCGCTTGTCCAAAAGCTCGTAGAATTTATTAAGGTCGCCTTTTGCCTCAATGGCAATGCGCGGCAGGTTCACCGAGGTAAAACTCAGGTTTCCGCGCCCACAGGTGACTTCCTTGGTCTTGTCGTGCACGTTGCCCATTACGCGGGTGCGGCAGCCCATGTAGGCCACTTCGGTATTGTAGTCGCCCTCTTTATAATACTGAAGGTTAAACGGCGCGTCCAAGAAAGAGAAGTTCGGAAACAGGCGCTTCGCGCTGACTTTGCAGGCCAATTTAAACAGGTCGTAGTTCGGATCGCCCTCGTTGTAATTGATGCCTTCCTTCACCTTGAAAATCTGAACCGGGAAAATCGGTGTTTCGCCGTCGCCCAAACCCGCAGAGGTCGCTTCCAACAGGTTGCGGATGACCATGCGTGCTTCCGGGGAGGTATCTGTGCCATAATTGATGGAGGAGAACGGAACCTGCGCACCCGCGCGGGAGTTCATGGTGTTCAGGTTATGTACCAGCGCTTCCATGGCCTGATAGGTGGCTTTGTCCGTGTTGGTGGTGCCGGTTTTCACGGCGTAACGGTGCGCGCGCTCTGCTTCCTGTGCGGTAATTTCCGGAAGACCGTTTTTGCGCTGATATTCCGGCAGGAAAGCTACGACCGCTTTTCCAAATTCCTCTGCGTTGCCAAGAGTAATGTGCTGCGGGATGTCGGAGCGAATGGCCTTCACCAGTGCGTCGGCATCTTCCTCGCTCATCTCCCGGCTAACCTGGAAGAACTGGGAAAACGCCTGATAGTAAGATTTTTCAAAGGTTTTGGCAACGCCGGGTGCCATGGAATAATCGAAATTCGGAATTGCCTGGCCGCCGTGCATCTCGTTTTGGTTTGCCTGAATGGCGATGCAGGCCAGCGCCGCATAGGAACGAATGTCGTTCGGTTCGCGCAGCGCGCCGTGCCCAGTGCAAAAGCCGTTGTGGAATAGCTTAATCAGGTCAATCTGGCAGCAGGTTTCCGTCAGCATGTAAAAGTCTTCGTCGTGAATATGGATGTCGCCGTTCATGTGCGCCGCGGCAATGTCCTTGGGCAGAACGTAGTTGTTGCAGAAATACTTGGAACCTTCGGAGCCGTATTTCAGCATGGTGCCCATGGCGGTGTCCGCATCGATGTTCGCGTTTTCGCGTTTAATGTCCACATCACGGGCATCCCGGAACGTCAGTTCCTTATAGATGTCCATCAGGTCGCCTTCTGCCTGGCGGATTTTTGCGTGTTCGGCGCGGTAAAGGATATAGGCCTTTGCAGTTTTGGCATAGTCTGCCTGAATCAGCTTTTCCTCCACCACATCCTGTACCTGTTCCACGGTGGGAACGCAGTCATCACCGAAGCTGGAAGCAATGCGGGCGGTCAGGTCGTCCAGCACGGAATCCGGCATGGATTCATCCTGCACGGCTTGATTGGCCTTGCTGATGGCGTTGCGGATTTTCCCCGCGTCAAACGCCACCACAACACCGTTCCGTTTTTGAATTTTTACTGCCATTTCGAACATCCTTCCCTTTATTCCTGCAGAACAACAAGACACCGCGTTCAAACGGTCCGAACGCGGGGTTGAGAGAAAATCTGCAGTTTTTATATCAATTCAATTTGCACGACGCAAATGATGGGCCAAAAAATTACCGGCAAGAATCATCCCGTGCTTGAAAGTATTTATCATTTTACTTCAAGGGCCTGCTGTTGTCAATACTATCATACAATATATAGAGATTTAAATTTTATCCAGTCACAAAAAACACAATATATATTAAAAAAGATAGACCGTTCCACAAGAACGGTCTATCTCACTGACAAAAGGAACAACGCCCGGGGCAAAAGGCCGCGTAATGCAGCGGCTCTTTGCCTTTATGGTTCTATTTTAAAATTTCATCAATTTCACGGATTTCCTCTTCGGAAAAGTCAAGCCGGTTCAGCGCCGCAACATTGTCCTCCAGCTGCGAAACCCGACTGGCGCCGATGAGTACACTGGTCATGACCGGCTGACGGAGCACCCAGCTCAGCGCAAACTGTGCGGTGGTTTGGCCGCGGCGCGCCGCGATTTTGCCGAGCGCAGTCACTTTGCGGATTACTTCCGGAGTAATGTTGTCTTTCTTGAGGAAGGCCGAACGGCCTGCCGCACGGGAATCTTCCGGAATGCCGTTGTTGTATTTGCCGGTCAGCAGGCCTTGTGCCAAGGGGCTGAACGCAGTCATGCCCATGCCGGCCTGTTCCAGCGCACCAAACAAACCGTCACGCTCCACCTTGCGGTCCAACAGGTTGTAGCGCGACTGACAGATTAGGCAGTGCACGCCCATGTCTGCCAGCAGGCGGGAGGCTTCCAACGCCTTTTCGGGGCTGTAATTGGAGATACCCACATACAGTGCTTTGCCGCTTTTCACCGCTTGTGCAAGGGCGCCCATGGTTTCCTCCAGGGGAGTGTTGGGGTCCATGCGATGGTGGTAGAAAATATCCACATAGTCCAGGCCCATGCGTTTCAGGCTCTGGTCCAGACTGGCCAGCAGATATTTACGGGACCCGAAATCGCCGTAGGGGCCGGGCCACATATGGTAGCCTGCCTTTGTGGTAATCACCATTTCGTCGCGGTAAGGATGCATATCCTCCCGCATTAGGCGGCCGAACGTTTCCTCGGCGCTGCCGGCCGGAGGACCGTAATTGTTTGCAAGGTCAAATACGGTAATGCCAAGGTCGAACGCGCGCCGCGTGACCGCGCGGGCGTTTTCATACACATCGTACGTGCCGAAGTTGTGCCAATAGCCAAGGGAAACAGCGCTGAGCTTCAGCCCGCTTTTTCCGCAGTAGCGGTACTGCATAGTGTCATAGCGGGATTCATCCGCCGTGTAACGGGGAATATCGTTTTGTCTATCCATTTTTATGCTCTTCCCTTCTGTATTTTATAGCCCAGGCGCGGAATAGTTCAATTGCCGGCAGCAGCTCTGCGCCGACGGAGGTGATGCGGTATTCCACCTTGGGCGGGATTTCTTGAAACTGGCGGCGTTCCGTCAGTCCGTCTTTGGTTAGTTCACGCAGGCTCTGGCTGAGCATCATGTCGGTAATGCCGTTCACCTGCTGTTTCAGGACGCCGTAGCGGATGCTTTCCCCCGAGCGCAGCGCCCACAGAATGCGAAGCTTCCATTTTCCCCCCGTCAGTTGAACTGTGTCACGCAGGGGTTCCTCCCCAGCTTCTTCCGTTGAAACCTCTTTGTCCGCATAAATTAGCGGGCGCAGTTCGGCCTGTTCGTGCTTCGCCTTTTTTTTCTTCTTGTCTTTTTTCATATCCCGCCTCCTCACGGCCATGTTCGATTCCCTGGAAATGCGCGGGCTGCCGATCCGGGAAAATCCGACAGGAGAAAACACGGAATTCCGGGATAGGCCTCGGTAACCCCTATCTTAGCATAAGGATGGGATAAAGTAAAGGAGCACCGGGAAACACGCTGCCGCAGCTGCCGGACAAACAGGAAACCGTTCCGACTTTCGTCCGCACACCGGCGGCCCATTTGAAGCAGGAGGTCATCCATTTTCCACCGTATACCCTGTGTTTGGTGGAAAACATAACAGTCATCTTTCTCGGAGCGCCGGAAAAAACTTTTTGCGCTTTTTCCGCGCGGATGTGCGGAAACTCCGGTTCTGTTATCCCCTACAGCGGCCAGCGCAAAAACGGTCTCCGGAATCTCCCCCAGTTTCTCGGTTTTCCCCCTGTGATGCCATGATTTCGAGAATGCGGTAGCGCACCAGCTTATGGTATCGACGGTTTCCCAACGCTTTCGGCGGAGCTGCGCTGCCCGAGGTTATATTCATAAAGGTCGAACCAAACCAATCCCGGAAGATTCAGTCCCAAGTCCACAGTCTGCACATACCGAAAGCCGCAGGACTCATACAGCCGCAGGGCGGGCAGGTTGCCGGAGCGAACGTCCAGCCGCACGGCTTTCATTCCCTTTTGCTGGGCCAGCTGCTTAGAAAATTCAATTAGCGCACGCCCCACCCCAGCCTGTTGAAAGTCCGGGTGAACAGCCAGCGTATGCACGACAAAAACTTCTTTGTCTTCCGCTTCAATGGTCCAATTCGCTCCGGCATAGGCAGATTCCGGCTCATGGTTCAGAATAACGGTGCCTGCGATGCGCCCCTGTGTGCGCGCCACAAACAGCGTGTGTTTCCGGATTCCGGTTTCTGCTGTCTCCCGGATTGGGTACAGGCCCTTCTTCCAGCCGGGGTAATTGACCCCGCGGTTCAACGATTCATTCAACATGTCGTAAAGGCGCTCCAACTCGTTCGTGTCGGCCGGAATGCCCGGTTCAATTTGGTAGAATTGTTGCTGCATGGTGGTGTTCCTTTCTTATCGATAAGAGCAATTCCAACCGGCTAGGGGTTCAACCACTGCACAAACGCCGTTTTATCCATCGTGTTGAACCCGGCGCGCCGGTAAAAATTCAGCGTGCTTGCTTCTTTGGAACCAGTCATCAGCATCAGCTTATAGCAGTTCCGCGCTTGCGCCAGCAGCTTTGCGGCGCGGAGCACAGCGGAAGCACGCCCCTGACCGCGGAATGCCCGGTCGGTTACGACGTTTTCAATTACGCCGTAGGGCCGCTGCCCATGCGTCAGGTTGGGTACAATCAGCAGGATGCAGGAAGAAACGAGCACGCCAGCCTCTTCATCCACCAGAATATGGTGCTTCGGGTCGTTGAAAATTTGCTCCCAAAGGGAGGAAAGTGCTTCGGAACAGGATTGCCGTGCAGCTGGGTGTAAAGGTTCAGCAGAGCGAAAAGGTCATCCTTTGTTACCTCGCGAATCATATTTTTTCTCTCCTTCGGTGTGCGCCCAGTAACCGTACAGGCCGAGTGCGGCAAAGCAGAAACCTGCACCCAGTAGCATGGCATTTGCCACGCCGGAATCCGCCGCCCAGCCGAACGTTAAATTGGTTCCCACTGCCACACAATCCATCAGGATGGCGTATACGGATAGAATGGATGCCCGGTTGCCGCCTGTAATCCGGCGGTTCTCTATGGTTAGTAGAATTGGGTTGAACAGGGAAAACGCAGCATTCAGTACTGCAAGCCCCAAAACGGAAAGGACTGCGTTCGCGGTCAGCGTCAGCAGTAGGCAGGCAGCACACCCGGCCAAAAGCAATAGGGTCATGCTGCGGGGTTCCCCCAGCCGCGCGGTCAGCTTGTGGGAGCGCGCGGCCAAAAGGCCGATGACCGTCATCAGAATATACAAGTACCCCATAGCGGCGGTGGGAATGGCACACCGCACGTATTGGAGCTGATTTAAAAAGGTGAGTATGGTTTGATGGCACTCCGAAAACAACGCCGCTGCGACCAAAAGCGGTAGAACATGCGAATCGCTGCGCAGCACCCGGGCTACCGCACGGGTTTGCTCCCGCAGGGTGGTCGGAGTTTGTACCGGTATTTGCACGTCGGTTACGTTTGGAAGTGTCAACGGTTTTCCGCCGAAACATTCGCTTGTTCTGCTACTCGCCGGTCGCGCTCCGCCTTGGAGAACACACAGCCGCAGTAATCCTGCCGGTACAGATGATATTCCTTCGAAAGGGCAATCGAGCGGCGGTAGCCGTCCCGCTTTTTAAAGTCGGAGGGTAAATACAAAACGCCGTACTCCCGCTCCAGCCGCGCACCGATTTCGTTCAGTTTCTGCGCGTTTTTGTAGGGGCTGATGGACAGCGTGGTGGTGAAATAGTCATACCCGCCTGCCTTGGCCAGCACAGCGGCTTCCCGCAGGCGCAGCTCATAGCAGAGGGCGCAGCGCTCCCCACCCTCCGGTTCGGCCTCGTGCCCTTTGGCAAGCGCGAAAAACGATTCGGGGTCGTACTTCCCCTCCTGCAGCCGGACCGGGTGCTTTACCGGAAGTTCGGAAAGCAGGCGGCGTACTTCTTCCACCCGTTTGCGGTACTCTGCTTCCGGGAAAATGTTGGGGTTATAGTAAAACAGCGTAATGTCAAAGTACTGCGACAGGTATTCCAGCACATAGCTGCTGCATGGCGCGCAGCAGGCATGCAGGAACAGTGTGGGAGTGCGATCCCCCAGCCCCGCAATCAGGCGGTCCAGCTCTTTTTGGTAATTAATCTTTTGCGAATCCGGCACGGGGGTTCCCTCCAATTAAATCAAAAATAGTATATTACTTAAATATTATACTAATAGTATACAATGTAAGGCGATATTAAGATAAATTTATTATATACCGGAGAAACGGATGATACAAGGGAGCCGATTCTTTTGATGGCGGTGCTTCAAAACGATTTCCTGCCTCGAAGCCAACAAGAGTAAACAGTATTGAGAAAAAGCCGGTACGAGCCATGAATATGGCCTGCACCGGCTTTCTGATACAAACAGGAGAAGGATGTAGCAAATGAAATTTTCAACGAATCAGGATTCCTTGGGCTGTTCCTTCGGAAGAATTCCAATTCCAAGGTCGCTCAGCTGGTCGAGGTCTACGTCGTTCGGGGCGTCGCTCATCAGGTCAGCAGAGGACGCCACCTTCGGGAAGGCGATGACGTCGCGCATGTCATCAATGTCGAGCAGCACCATGACAAGGCGTTCCAGACCCCAGGCCATGCCGCCGTGCGGCGGAGCGCCATATTTCAGAGCGTTCAGCAGGAAGCCGAAGCGCTCCTGTGCCTTTTCCGGGGAAATGCCGAGTGCTTCCAGCATGCGCTCCTGCAATTCCGTGTCATGGATACGAATGCTTCCGCCGCCCGCTTCATAGCCGTTGATGACCATATCGTAAGCAATGGAGCGCACGGAGCCGGGGTCGCTTTCCAGCTTGTCAAGGTCTTCAGGGTTGGGCATGGTGAACGGATGGTGCATCGCCATCCAGCGGCCCTCTTCCTTGCTGTACTCGAACATCGGGAAGTCCGTAACCCAAAGAAGCTTCGGCTGGGATTTGTCAATCAGGTTAAATTTACGAGCCAGCTGGCAGCGCAGCGCGCCCAGTGAAGCGTACACCACACTGTTTTCGTCGCTTGCCACTAGGAACAGCACGTCCCCGGGTTCTGCGCCGAGCGTTTTGCGAACCGCGGCGGCTTCTTCCGCGCTTAAGAATTTTTCATAGGAGGAGGTTTCGCCGGTGGAAGCCAGGCGCGTCCAAGCAAGGCCCTTTGCACCGTAGGTCTTAATCCATTCGCCCAGCTTGTCGATTTCCTTGCGGCTCAGCTGGTCGGCAAGGCCTTTTAAGTTGATGCCGCGCACGCTGCCGCCGGCGTCGATGGCGCCGCGGAACACGCGGAATTCGGTGTTTTTCAGGTCACCGCTCACATCGCTGAGTTCCAGACCAAAGCGCAGGTCCGGTTTATCGGAACCGAAGCGGTCCATGGCTTCCTTCCAGGTCAGGCGCGGCAGCGGGGTCGGGATGTCGATGTCCAGCATCTTCTTGTACGCGGCACGGATAAAGCCTTCGCCGATGGCCATCACGTCTTCTTGGTCCACGAAGGACATTTCAAAGTCGATTTGGGTAAATTCCGGCTGGCGGTCGGCGCGCAGGTCTTCGTCGCGGAAGCAGCGAGCAATCTGCATATAGCGGTCAAAGCCGGAAACCATCAGCAGCTGCTTATAAAGCTGAGGGCTCTGCGGCAGGGCAAAGAATTTGCCGGGGAACACACGGCTTGGTACCAGATAATCGCGCGCGCCCTCCGGGGTGGATTTGACAAGATCAGGCGTTTCAATCTCCAAAAAGCCGTTTTCATCGAAGAAATCGTGAGCAACTTTCACCAAACGGTGGCGTGCCTGCAGCGTGCGCTGCATGTCCGGGCGGCGCAAGTCAAGGAAACGGTAGCGCAGGCGGGTTTCCTTCTGCACGGGGGAGTTTTCCTCAATGGCGAACGGCGGGGTTTCACTTTTTGCCAGTACGCGCAGGGCGGTGACTTCCAGCTCAATGTCGCCGGTGGGCAGCTCCGGGTTTTTGGAGGTGCGCTCGCGCACCACGCCGGTTGCAGCCAATACGTATTCGGAACGGGCAGAAAATGCCTTTTTAAAAATTTCCCGGTCGGTGCTGTCATCGAACGCGAGCTGCACAATGCCCGTGCGGTCGCGCAGGTCGATGAAAATCAGCTGGCCAAGGTCGCGCTGGCGCTGTACCCAGCCGCAGACTGTCACGGTGCTGCCGATGTGCGCGGGGCGAAGTTCCCCGCAATAATGAGTTCGCTTCATTCCTGTTATGAATTCTGCCATAGTTTGTTAAGCCTCCGTTAAGATTGATACCAATAAGAAATCAGGATGCTGTTTGAATGATAGGTGGATGATTGCTCTCTGGCCGCCGGTCCCGAGCACCTCGGCAGGGGGTTACAGCCGGGGAATAATATCCCGGTAAATGGCGCGCAGAATGTCATTTGCCGCTTTTTCTTCATGGGAAGTCACGGTGACCACTGCTTGCTCGTTGGGGAACACAACGCAGTACTGGCCAAACATGCCGTCGGCGCGGTACGCGCCCGGATGCGAGCAGCGCCACACCTGATAGCCGTAGCCGGCGGTGCCCTCCGGCTCGATATTCCCGGGCGTGTTATTGTCCAGAATATCGCCGGAAACGCTTTGCAGGTAGTTTTCACTTACAATGCGCGTTCCTTCGTATACGCCGCCGTTCAGCATCATCAGTCCAAGGCGGGAGTACTCGTCTGTGGTCAGGTACAGGCCGGTTGCGGCAATGGGATGCCCAGCGGTGCAGGTTTGCCATTGCGGATTGAAGATGTTCATCGGGGTGAACAGGCGCGGCACAAGGAAGTCCCGCAGATTCTGCCCACTGACTTTTTCCACCACGCGCCCTAGCATATAGGTGCAGGCGTTGGAGTAGAAAAAGGTTTTTCCGGGTTCGCCGGTGACCGGCACACGGAAAAACAGCTCTGCCCAATCCTCTTTTTTGGCGTTCAGCACCTGCTCATCCGGTTCCCCGAACCAGAATTCCAGTTTGCCGGACGCCATGTGCAGCAGGTCGCGCAGGGTGATTGCTTCACTGCCCGGAGAGGCAATTTCGCGGTATTCCGGGAAAAAGTCCAGCACCTTGTCGGTTACGCGGAGCCGGCCTTCGTCCACGCAGATTCCCACCGCGATCGAAGTAAAGGTTTTCGAGCCGGAATACAGGCATTCCCGGAACGTCGACCAACGCCAGCTGTGGCTGACGTTTTCGCCGTTGGCGCGCTGCACCTTAATGGCGTACACGTTCAGGTGCTGCTCCATTACCGTGAGTCGAAACTGGTCCAAAATCGATGATTTCATAACAGCCTCCTATATTTTAAAAAATTTTAAAAGGCAATATCGTCCTCGTTTTTGGTTTGCAGGATAATAAACTGTTCCACAAAATCTTCGCCCAGCGATATTTTGGATTTTTCTCCGGTTTTCATATTTTTAATTTCCGCCTTGCCGGATTCCAGCTCGTTGTCGCCCAGAACAATAGAATACTTGGCGGAAATTTTATCCGCATATTTCATCTGGGCCTTCAAGCCGCGGTCGTTCAGGTCGCAGGTCGCCGCAATGGAGTATTCCTGCAGGCGGTGCGCCAGACGGAACGCTTCCAGCTTCGCCTTGTCGCCGAGTGAGGCAATATAAAGGTCACACGTTTCCGGTTCAGGGAATTCCACCTTCTGCGCTTCCAGAATCAGCATCAGGCGTTCCATGCCAAGACCAAAGCCCAGCGCAGGCATCGGCTGGCCGCCCAGTTCTTCTACCAGACCGTCGTAACGGCCGCCGCCGCAAACGGTGCTTTGCGCGCCGAGGTCGCTGGAAACGAATTCAAATACCGTGCGGGTATAATAATCCAGTCCGCGTACCACGGAAGGATTCACGGTGTATGCTACACCTGCCGCATCCAGGCAGGTTTTCACGCCCTCAAAGTGCGCTTTGCAGTCGTCGCACAGGTAATCCAGCATTTTGGGTGCGCCCGCTGCAATTTTGGAGCAGATTGGGCTCTTGCAATCCAAAATACGCATGGGGTTGCGTTCCAGTCTTCCCTGGCAGGTTTCGCACAGCTCTTCTTTGCGGGCGCTGAAATACTCCCGAAGCGCTGCGTAGTATTTGGCACGGCAGTCCGGGCAGCCGATGGAGTTGATTTCTAGCTTCAGGTTTTTCACGCCCAGACGGTCAAAGATGCTTTTTGCCAAACAGATGACCTCTGCGTCGGCAACATAGGAAGCGGAGCCAAGCAGTTCAATGCCGAACTGATGAAACTCGCGCTGGCGCCCCGCCTGCGTATTTTCATACCGGTAGCAGGAGGTGAGATAGAACAGCTTGAGCGGCAGGCCTTCGTTGAAAAGGCCGTGCTCCAGCATGGCGCGCACCGCGCCTGCGGTGCCTTCCGGCCGCAGCGTGATGGAACGGCCGCCTTTGTCGGTGAACGTATACATTTCCTTCTGCACTACGTCGGTGGTTTCGCCCACGGAACGCTGGAACAGGCGAGTATCTTCAAAAACCGGGGTCCGGATTTCTCCGAAACCGTGGAGCTTCGCCTCACTGCGCATTACGTCTTCTACAACCTGCCATTTTTCCGTCTGGGCGGGCAGCAGGTCCTGCGTTCCTTTTTGGGCCTTGATGAACTCCATAGTCAATTCTCCTTTATTTGCTTTATTATAGTGACCAATGAATCGTGGGAAGCCAATACCCTTGCTGAGGAATCAAAAATAAATTGTTTGCTTCGGGCGCTGCCCTCCTTACGGAGGGTACCCCAGCATTTTTCAGACGAAATATTTTGGTCCTCTTTGGTGTTATACGGTTCCCACTTGTTCCTTTTCGGTTTATGTGGAAGTGCGAGTATACAAAAATCCCCCGTCCCAGTCAAAGGGACGAGGGAAAATCCTCGCGGTGCCACCCTTTTTCAAGGGCCGAAGCCCTCCTCTTTATGCCCCGAAACGCGGGGCTCGTTCGGTTCGCGGGTGTCTTCACCATAACCCGTGTGCAGGTGCGTTCTCAGTCACGGCGCGCCCTCCCTGTGGCGGGGTGTTTGGGTACTCTTCCCGGTCATTACCGATAGTTACAATATCAAAATATGAAAGGCACGGGGATCATTCCCCGGGGATTCATCCCTTCGGGTTCAGAATATTGCGCCAGTCAAGGTCGCCGCGTTCCAATCCGTGGATCAGCACTTCCGCAGTCGCAATATTGGTGGCGACTGGGATGTTATGCATGTCGCACAGGCGCAGCAGATTCATGTCGTTCGGCTCGTGCGGCTTGGGGCTCAGCGGGTCACGGAAAAACAGGAGCAGGTCGACTTCATTGCAGGCGATACGCGCCGCAATCTGCTGGTCGCCGCCCTGGGAGCCCGCCAGAAAGCGCTGTATTTCAAGCCCAGTGGCCTCCGAAACCATTTTCCCTGTCGTTCCGGTAGCGCACAGGTCATGTCTGCTCAGAACGCCGCAGTAGGCAATGCAGAACTGCACCATCAGTTCCTTTTTGGCATCATGAGCGATTAATGCAATGTTCATCTGTGATACTCCTCCTGTTCTAACGGTCATCCTTAAAATTTCTGAAGGGGCGCCAGCGGCACCTGCTCGCCTTCCAGTCTGGCCGCAAGGCGGCCGAAAGCCAAGGCACCGGGGCAATTGGCCGGGGCGGGTTCGCTTCTCGCTGCCGCCGCCGCCAGAAGCGGGTCTTCCGGAATGACTGCTATCAGCCGGATTCCTGCCGCGTCAATCACGGTGTCAAGGTCGGGGTAAAAGCCCTGCAGCCGAAAATTACGGCTGCTGAAGCGGTTGATTACCATCCGCTGCTGGGGCACACCGAGTTGCTCCAAAAGCTGCCTTGTCCGATTGGAGTTGCGCAAACACACCGGGTCTGGGGTGGAAACCACCAAAGCCCGCTGTGCGCCGGCGACTGCGCTGGCAAAACCGTTGCCCACGCCGGCCGGACAGTCAATCAAAATATGGTCGTAATACTTGGAAAAAGCTTCTGTCAGCTGCTTCATAATCGCCGGGCTGACAACGTCCTCCTGGCTGCCCGGGGCGGGAAGCAGGAACACATTGGGCAGAGTCCCACAGGCATATACCGCGTCTGCCGGTTCTGCCCGGCCGGAAACGATATCTGCCAAGTCGAACACCCGCTGCTCGGCCACGCCAAGGATATGGTCTAGGCAGCCAAGGCCCGCGTCGCAGTCAATCAGCAGAACACGTCTGCCGCGCGCGGAAAATGCTGCCGCAAGCCCGGCGGAAACGGTGGATTTTCCCACGCCGCCTTTTCCTGAAGTAATTACTGTTACAGCTCCCATGATATAACCTCATTATCATACTACCACAAGAATTCATGCTAGTCAAAGCGTTTTTCTTGTTTGATTTTACAAATTAATAAATTTAAATTTCTATTCACAATTATCGGAAGATATTCCTGAAACTTCACTTTCCCGATTTTAATATTCTTTGCCGGGTGGTTCCTTAACGGCTGCTCGAAGGAGTGGAAGAAGCCGGGGCATGGGTGGCTGGCATGACCAGATTTCCGCTTGCATCCACCGTTTTCCCGTAAAAATAGGCATCAAAAATGTCTTTCGCAATGCTGTTGGAATACAGGCTAGTCGCGCCGTGTTCCAGCACAACGGCAACGGCGATTTCCGGATTGTCATACGGTGCGTAGCCGATGAAGTCAACGTTATCTGAACCGGGGCCTTGTGCCGTACCGGTTTTACCGGCGATGGCAATGCCGTAATGGCCAAACACCGAAGCGCCGGTTCCGCTGGTAATCACGGAACGCATGCCCTGCTGCACGTATTTCAAATTCTGCGCGGAAACGCCGGCGTTGTCCACTTCGGTTGCGCCGTTTTGGGTAATGACCTTAGTGCGGGTGTAATCGGTGATTTTATCGACCAGGTGCGGTTTCAGGCGTACGCCGTTGTTTGCAATGGTCGCGGCGTAGGTTGCCAGCTGCAAAGGAGTAAACTGGTTGTCGCTCTGGCCGATGCCTGACTGTACGGTATCGCCGTAGGACCAGCTTCCTCCGGAAGCGGAGCGTTCTGCCGGGCCGGCCAGAATCCCGGAGCTTTCGCTTAGTTCGATTCCGGTTTTTACCCCAAGCCCAAGCCGTTTGGCGTACAGGTTCATCGTTTCAATTCCGGTGCGGTAAGCCGTATCGTAAAAGAAGATATTGCAGGATTTGGCCAGCGCGGTGTTCAGCGTAATCGGCCCGTGAGTGCCCAGGCAGGTCGGGTGGAAGTTAGGGTCCTGCTTAATAAAGCGGGTGTAGGTGTGGTTGCAGGTAATCACCGTAGAATTGCTGATGGCACCTTCCTGCAGTGCGGCAAGCGCCACACTGGGCTTAAAGCTGGAACCGGGGGTGAATACGCCGTTGAAGGCCCGGTTAATGAGCGGATGCGTCTTGTCCTTTACCAGGGTGGAATAATAGCTGGTATTGTCCAAATATTGGTTTAAATCATAGCTTGGGTAGGTGGAAGCGGCCAAAATGGCAAAATCCTTTACGCGGATGACCACGGCCGCGCCGGCCACGCAGTCCTCGCCGTGTTTGGAGGAACTCCCTTTATAATGTTGGGCGCACAGCTTTACGCCGTTCTGTTGAGTAGCTTTTACGTTTTTGGCAAGCGATACGTTCAACACCTTTTGCAGGTTGCTGTCAATCGTTAGAAAAACCGAATTGCCGGAAACGGGCGCTTTGGTTACCGTTTCCGATTCCAACGCACCGGACTTGTTCGTTTCCACGACCTTTTCGCCTTGCTTGCCGCGCAGGGCGCTTTCAAACGCCTGTTCAATGCCGGTTTTGCCAAGGCGGTCGTTCAGGGCGTATCCCTTGTCTTTCAAGGTATCGTATTCTTCTTTGGAAATCGAACCCACATAGCCCAGAATGTGCGGCATCAGGTCGCCCAGCGGGTACTGCCGCTCGGTGGTGACCTTTGTCGTCGCACCGGGCAGACGGGAGGAATTTTCGTTAATAATGGCGACCGTTTCCTTGCTTACATCTTTTGCAAAAGTATAAGGCGTGGAAAGGCCGAATCCGGATTTGGTCATGTTGTACCGGACGGATACGATGGCCCTGGTTTCCGCCTTTGTATAGCCTGTAATTTCGTATTTCTTCACCAGTTCGCTCATGCACTGCTCTGCAGTCGCATAGGAGTTCATGTTTAGGAAATCCTTTGCCTTCAGGGCGGCAACTTCCTTTTCCTTGCCGGCGATAAACTGATAGGTTCCGTTCTTGTCCAGTGTGATGGGAAGCGTGTCTTCCCATGTTTCCCCGCGTTTGGTAAGCAGCGCAATCAGCTGAGCGATGGTTTTGTTGGCGGTACCGTCCGGCATATGTGCACGGTCAAACACAATGGCGTAAACGGTTTTGTTTACGGCCAGCCCTACGCCCTTGGCGTCCAGAATTTCGCCTCGCGCGGCATCCATGCTGACCTTCGCCACGCTGGACGAAGTGGCCTTTTGCAGCCAAGAGGATCCGTTCACAATCTGCCAATCCACCAGGCGCAGGCAGTAAACGGCCAGCACGGCCATAACGATGATTCCGCAAAAAATGTATCTTGCGTTTTCTTTCAGCTTGCTCAAGGCCAACCTCCAGTCTTTTTCGGTTCAATCACGGTTTATGAATCATCAAGCATTACGGACAATCAAAACATCTATATTCAGGGAATCAACGGAGCAGTTATTCATTCTTGGTGCGAACTTGCAGTGCCAGCGCGCGGTTGAAATAATAGGCAATGGGCATCAGCACCACGGTATAAAGGAACCGGGGTGCGTAATGCGCCGTCAGCGCGTAAATTGATTCGCTGTAATCTGCCAGTACATAGAAAAATACCCATTGAAGCAGCAGAATGGCTCCGGTGACCAGCACGGCAACAATCATAGCGGTTAGAAAATTGGTGCGGATGAGGTTCGCTGCCAGAACCCCCAGAAAGTAGCAGACCAACATCAGCAGCAGGCCGTGGAACCCCAGGGCGCCGCCGATACCGAAGTCAATCAGCAGGCCGCCGAAAAGCCCAAAAGCCATGGAAGCCAGTTCGCTTTCAAACAGGGCAATGGCCAGCACGGCCGGAATCAGCATGACCGGGCGCGCGCCGAACATCGAGGGAATCAGCCCCGGTGTTTCCTGAACCATAAAAACGACCAAAATTTCAATTGTATAGGCGAAATAACGAATCCACTTCAGCTTTTCCATTTACTTCGACCCGCTCGAGGGTGTGGATGACGAGGCGGTATCCCCCGGCAAAGCCTGCCCCTGCCCTTCAAACGAAGTAATGACCATTACGTCGCGGACGGTTTTCACATCGACAAACGGTTTGACTTCCGCGTACAGCGAAACGTCATAGGGGTCGTGATCCACCTTTGTTACGGTCCCGATTGCCAGGTTGCGTGGGTACACCCCGCCCAGTCCGCTCGTTACGATGATATCCCCCGCCTTTACGGTGGTGTTGGCATCCAGGTATGACAGCTTTAAAAGGTTGCTGTCCGCCATTTTAATGTTGCAGTTGATGACGCCGGAGTCGCGGTTCACCTTGTCGACCGCACTGATTTTGGTGTCCGGCGAAAGGATGGTGGTCACGCGGCTGTACCCCGCACTCACGCTGGAGATCCAGCCGGCTACGCCGTTTTCGGTAATGACCGGGTCGTTCAGCTTTACGCCGGAAGAAGACCCTTTATCAATTTGGAAGCTGTAAAAATCGCTGTTCGGGTCCCGCCCGATGACCGCGGCCGAAACCGGCTTGAAATCCTTGTTTTCATTTTTCAGCTCCAAAAATTTTCGCAGCTGTGCGTTTTCCTGCTGATACGTATAATAATTGATTAGTTTTTTGTTGAGCTCCGCAATTTGTTGTTTTAGGGCGTCATTTTCCGCCAGCAGTTCCGCGTTGGAACGCGTCGCAGCCTGTGTTGTGGCCACGGCGTTGTTGGTCACCACGGTGCTGACCTTCTGCATGGGGGTTGAAACAAAACCGAGCAGGCTGGAAACGACGGAACCGCCGCTGCCCGCGGTGTAAAGCATCAGCCCGAACAGAATGAAAGCTAGAGCCACAACCAGTTTAAAGCCATTGGAATGAAAGACGTCTTTCAACGCAGCACCCCCTTGCCAATTAACAATGAATCATGAATGATGAACAATGGACAATAAATGGTATGCTGCACTTACGCGTGCACGCATTGCCCACTCTGAAAAAATAGGCGGAGAGTTCACCTACCCTCCGCTCGTTCAAATGCATAGAAACCGCTTCCATCTGCGGGTTCGTTTGTTATTTGCGGTTATTTTTGTAGTAAGAGGACGGCATGGTTATCTCAAGCTGCTTTCCGGTGCCGTTTACTACACAGTCCAGCGGGCTTTCTGCCACGTGGACGGGCATTCCGGTTTCCAGCTCTACCAAACGGTCCAGACCGCGCAGCAGCGCGCCGCCGCCGGTTAGCATAATGCCGTGGTCGATAATATCTGCAGAAAGCTCCGGCGGAGTCTTTTCCAAAGTAGATTTAATCGCATCGACAATCATGGACAGCGGGTCGCTCAGCGCCTCGCGTACCTCTTCGGCGGTGATGGTCACATTCTTTGGCAGGCCATCCACCAGGTTGCGTCCTTTAATTTCCACGCTGGCGTTCTCGTTGTCTTCCGTCGGGTAAGCGGAACCGATTTGGATTTTAATGTCCTCTGCGGTACGTTCGCCGATAAGCAGATTGTACTTTTTCTTAACATAGGAAATAATGGATTCGTCAAACTTGTCCCCTGCCACACGGACGGAAACGGAAGTAACGATGTCGCCCAGCGAAATGACAGCGACTTCGGCAGTACCACCGCCGATATCCACCACCATGCTGCCGGTCGGGTCGCTGACAGGAAGGCCCGCGCCGATTGCAGCGGCCATGGGTTCTTCAATCAGTTCCACGTTGTTTGCGCCGGCCTGACGGGCGGCGTCCTCCACAGCGCGGCGCTCAACTTCGGTCACGCCGGACGGGATGCAGACGATAATATGCGGGCGGGAGAACGCATTTGTTTTAATTGCTTTGCGGATAAAGTGTTTGAGCATGGTCGCGGTGATGTCGAAGTCGGCAATAACGCCGTCTTTCAGCGGTCGTACGGCAACAATGGAGCCAGGCGTACGTCCGATCATTTCTTTTGCCTGGGTGCCAACGGCAAGTACCGTATCGGTACGCACATCAACGGCGACAACGGAAGGCTCGCGCATGACGATGCCTTTGCCCTTCATAAAAACAAGGGTATTCGCAGTACCCAAATCAATTCCTATATCTTTTGAAAACATGTATCATTTTCCCCTTTCAGCTCGCACAAAATAGTGGGAAGCAACTTTAAAAAGGCGTAAAACACAAAGCGAGGAAAGGCGCTTCCCGTTCGTTCAACGAACTCCAAGTCCCAGTCCGGTTTTAAAGTTCATTTACGACATATCTCAGATAGAATCTATTATACCCTTTTCAACATCATTTCTCAACACTTAAATTATGAACAATCTGGAATTCATACATGCAGAGTCACAGGCTTTTCAGCAGACGGTTGATTTTGCCGATGGGAAGCCCCATTACATTGTAAAAATCCCCGTCAATCCGCTTTACCAGCAGCGCGCCGCGCCCCTGAATGCCATATGCCCCGGCTTTGTCCATCGGTTCGCCGGTGGCAAGGTACGCTTCAATATCGCTATCCTTCAGCGTGTAGAATTCCACGGAGGTGCATTCGTGCCCGGTCACCATTTTCCCGCCGGAAATGATGCAGTACCCGGTGTAAACCTGATGCACGTTGCCGCTCAGCAGCTTCAGCATAGCCTTTGCTTCCTGCTCATCCTTGGGCTTGCCTAAAATGCGCCCTTTCAATACCACAAGAGTGTCCGCGGCAAGAACGATGTCGTCTGGGTGGTCCTTTGCCACCAGCTTTGCTTTTCGTGTGGAGAGCTGCTCCACAATCTGTACGGGTGGTGTTCCCCGTAAATAATTTTCGTTTGCCTCGGGGGGCACGACGGAAAATTCGTAGCCGGCCATTTTTAAAAGCTCGCTGCGGCGCGGCGAAGTGGACGCCAGGACTAACATTCTTACAACCCCTATTCTTTTACAAAATTCATTGTACAGGGAAAGATGATTTTTTACCCCGAAAACAATCACAGACTTTTCTTTCGATTTTTACACAGTTGTTGTGCCTAAAAACGGTCTGCGATTCTCGAAATGCATTAAAAATTCTATTCGATATTTTATCCTGTTCTGTGTGTTTTGGCAATAGAATGCATAAAATTTTGGGCGATTTTCTGTCGGTCTGAAGTCCTTGTTTTTTACAAGAGATTCCACCACAACATTATTTCCCGTTTTCTGCCATACAAATCGAAAAGAGGACTGCTGCAAAACCATTTTGCAGCAGTCCTCTTTTCGCGGGAACATTATTTCCCAGTGGAGCCAAATCCCCCGGCACCGCGTGCTGTTTCACCCAGGTCATCTGTTTCCTCCACAGCGGGCAGAAGCACCGGCATTACGACCAGCTGGGCAAAGCGCTCGCCCGGGGTCAGGGTGTACGGGTGGTCGCTCAGGTTGCAAATCCCCACAATCAGCTCCCCGCGATAGTCGCTGTCAATCACGCCCACGGCGTTGGAAAGGGAAATTCCATGCTTTACCCCCAGCCCGCTCCGCGCAAACAGCAGGCCGACGGTTTCCGGCCCCGGCAGCGCAATGGCAATTCCGGTGGGAATGCGGTACAGTCCGCGCGGCTCCAGTGTGAGCGGCGCGTCCAACAGGGCGTACAGGTCCATTCCTGCGGAGCCGTCGCTTGCACGGGTGGGCAGTACGGCGTTGGGGTGCAGTTTTTTGATTTTCAGCGGCTGCATGGGTATTCCTCTTTCTTCTCTTTTCGTTGTGAAATCCCGTTTTGTGCGGGATGTGTTTTACCTTTATTCAATTCCACGGTAGTACAGTCCGCGGGTATAATCCCCCGGCAGAGTGCCGCCGGTGAAGTATCGTTCCAGAACCTCCTGCGCCTGCGCGCGGGTTTCTGTTGTGAAGCGCAGCACACCGAAATCCTGATTGCGCACTTCGCTCAGCCGGTCCGACATGGAAAGCACCACCGAATTCAGCACTTCGCTGCAGCTGCCATAACACTGGACAGGGAACGGTACGCCTTTGCGGTCCGTCAGGAACGGAGCGGTTTTGCAGTGGAGGCATCCGCCCGGTCCGTTGGCCGCGGGGCAGTTGCGCGACAGCATTAACGGCAGCCGTCCATAAAGCAGCAGGCCGCGCGGCAATTCCCCACCGATGTTGGCGGCCTGCTGCAGGGTTAGTTCAAACGAAAGCTCCGTGTCGGCTAAACCGAACTCCGTATACCACGCAAGGGCGGCGGAATTGGTGATGTTCAGGGAAAATCCGCCGTGAACGTTCAGGCCGAGTTCTTTCCCCAAGGCGGCCGCACCAAGGTTCCCGGCCCAAACATCGGTAATGCTTGCTTTTTTCAAATCGGAAAGACGGCGGCGCAGGGCATCTTCCATTCCAAACATGCCGCGCGGCAGTTCTACGGCGACCGGATATCCCTCTTTACGATAGTCTTCTAGTAATTTTAAGTCCGTATAATACGGAACGTATACTAACTCACATTGTTTGGCCGCTTCCGGCAAATCGGCGTGGAAAAACCGCGCACGGAATTTCATGGGTTGGGCGCGGTGACTGCCGGATTCCGGGAGCGGGTGCGTTGTAAACGGCACCGGTTTTTTTTCGCTGCGCTGGGTGAGCAGCTGTTCCAGCACGTCCCGGCGCAGGGCGTTCAGCGAGGAAACCGCAACGGAAAGCCCTTCTCCGATTTCACAGGAAATCTCAGCGGCATAAAACGGCGTACCGCCGGTTTTCCGCAGCTGTTCTTCGCAGCGGGCGCGGTCGACTGGGCGGTGCAGGGCGTCCTGCGGGGGTTCGCCTTCGGCTTTGGCCGCATGGCCGTTTTCATCCCGCGCGGAAAGGACAACGGGTTTCCCTTTTTGAATGCGAAGCATAAAATGAACCGGAATACGCTGCATTTCATTCTGATACAGCGTATGCAGGCTGGCAAACACAGCGCTGGTTGCACCGGTCACATCCTCTTTGGAACGCACGCCGAACATCTCGCGGCCCAGTTTTGCATCGGGGTATCCGGTGGTGAAACCGGAGCGGGAAAAGACCGCCCGCAGATTTTGCAGCAGTTCGTCCGGCACCGGTTCTCCATCCGCCGCAAAGCGGCAGGCACGTGCGGCGGCGGCCACATATTCGGGGCGTTTCATGCGGCCCTCAATTTTTGCGCTGCAAACGCCTGCACGGCGCAGCTCGCCAATACGCGGAATCATGGACAAATCCTTCAGACTTAAATCGTGTCCCGTGCCCCCTTGTGCGGAAAACGGAAGGCGGCAGGGCTGCGCGCACATACCACGGTTGCCGCTGCGCGAACCGAGAACCGCGCTGAAATAACACTGCCCGCTGACCGACATGCACAGCGCACCGTGCACAAAGGCCTCCAGCTCCACGGGGGTAGCGCGGTGAATCTCTACAATTTCCCGGAGGGAAAGCTCACGGGACAGCACCACCCGACGGATACCCGCCTGTTCCAGCACCAACGCGCCCAGCGGCGTATGGATGCTCATTTGGGTGGAGGCGTGCACCCGGAGCTCTGGCGCGCATTTGCGCAGCAGGTACAGCAGCCCGGTGTCCTGCACCAGAACCGCGTCTACCGGGAGCGTACAGGCATAACGAAGGAACTCGAGCGCGGCGGGCAACTCGTGCTCAAGCAGAATAGTATTCACGGCAAGGTACACTTTTACACCACGCGCGTGGCAGTAGCGAACTGCCTCCTTCAGCTCTTCGTCGCTGAAGTTTTTTGCGGAGGCGCGTGCGCTGAACGACCGACCCCCAAGATACACCGCGTCCGCGCCGGCGCGGACAGCGGCGGTCAGGCTCTCCATCGAACCTGCTGGGGCAAGGACCTCCATTGTCTGTGCGGGTTCCGTGGAACCCGCGGAAAATGCGTTATTCTTCATCCGTGTTCTTCTCAAAAAAGCTGATAAAACCTTCCTGCTCCGGGGTTACCTCGTGCTGAACCCGGGTGTAGCTGCCGGTTTGGGCGCGCTGCACGGGCGGCGCAGCATTGGGCTTTTGTGCCGGAGAAACCGTTTTTTCCTCGTCTTTTCCGTCGGAGGATCCCTCGGTCAGCTTTGCACGCAGGGCTTGAAGCTCCTTTTTCAGCCGGTCAATTTCCTTCTTAGATTCCTCTGCTTCCGTTCTGGCACGGTTGGAATCCTCCAGGTAATCCTTGATCTGGGAACGGAGGTTGTCCGCCGCACGGGCAGCCTTGTGCGCTTCGTCGCAGTAATTCAGTGCGGCGAGCATGGCCGCCATGGAAACGGAAATGTGCTCGTTCCGGCTGGTAATGTCCTCAATAGCCTGTTCCACTTCGTCGCCAACGGAACGAATGTAGCTTTCTGTGTCTTCTGAACTGATGACAAATTCACTGCCGCAAATATTCAGTTTGATTTTATTTTTACTCATGAAGTCATACCCTTTCACACATTTGCGGATTCTGGCCCGCTTGTTTCCCGCGGTGCAGTTTTCATTTACTTTGTTTGCTTCGTTTCACATGATTAAATTCATTATAATACATTATAACATAAGAAAGAAGAAGTTTCATTAAATTTACCGTGATTCCGGGGAAAACTTGCAAAAGAGCAGGGCAATGGTTCCAGCGGGGACAGGAAGTTTTATGTATTTTGTTCAAGCTTCATAAATATAGGCATTATTTTGCTAATAATAGAGCATGTCCGTATGGACGTTGTATCAAACCGAAAAAACCTTGATATAATGGTAAATATAGCGGATTTTTATCCCTGTTGCTCCGATTTTTACTACAGTTGAAAAAACCGGATAATTGGTATATAATCAACATAAATTATTGGTTTTGGCAGGCCCGCCCGGGCAATCATGGAGGAATCTTTTATGAACAATAAGTTTTCCAGTGGAACACGTTCTACCGCAGCAATAAAGAAAAGCATCTTGGGAAAATTGGAATCCGTCTTCGGCGTCAGTCCGGAAAACGCCACGGATGAACAGTACTATAAAGCGGCAGCGCTCACGGTTCGCGACTTTATGGCGCAGGAGCGTGCCGAATACCGGGAGCGCACGGAACGAACCAAAACCAAGCAGGTGTATTACCTTTGCATGGAATTCCTGCTGGGACGTTCGCTGAAAAACAACTTGTTCAACCTGGGGCTGGAAGAAAACTTTCGGGCGGCGCTGGAGGAGCTCGGCGTAAAGCTGGATGCCCTGTATGAGCAGGAGCCGGACGCCGGGTTGGGCAACGGCGGGCTGGGCCGGCTTGCCGCCTGTTTTATGGACGGACTTGCTTCGCAGGGCTACCCGGCCATGGGGTATTCCCTGCGGTATGAATACGGCATTTTCCGCCAGAAGCTGGTGGATGGCTGGCAGACCGAGCTGCCGGATTTCTGGCTGCCCGGGGGAAAAATCTGGATGCAGGCCGTGCCGGAAAAAAGCGTGGAGGTTCATTTCAACGGTCGGATTGAAGAGTATTGGAACAACCAGTATCATGTGGTAAAACACAAGGATTATACCAACGTGCTGGCCATTCCGTACGACATGTATCTGCCTGGCTATGGGGGGAAGGGAATCAGCCGATTGCGCATTTGGGAGGCTTCCTCCCCTGAATTCGACATGAAGCTGTTCAACAGCGGCGAATACCTGCGCGCTATGGAACAGAACGCCATGGCGGAGGCGATTACCAAGGTTCTGTATCCGGAGGACAACCACATTCAGGGCAAAAGCCTTCGCTTGACCCAACAGTATTTTCTGGTCTCTGCCACCATACAGGACATTATCCGCCGCCATCTGTTCCGCAACAGCACGCTCGACAATTTGCCGGAACTGGCCGCGATTCATTTAAACGATACACATCCGGTTCTGGCCATTCCGGAAATGATGCGCATTATGCTGGACGAATGCGGATACTCATGGGAAAAATCGTGGGATATTGTGACCCGCACCGTTTCCTACACCAATCATACCGTCATGCCGGAAGCGCTGGAGTGCTGGAGCGTGGATCTTTTCAAAATGATGCTTCCGCGCATTTATCAAATTGTGGAAGAAATCAACCGCCGCTTCTGCGCGGAGCAGCATGCCCGTGGTGTGGATGGCTATAAAGTTGGGCGTATGGCGCCGCTGAACGACGGCTATGTAAAAATGGCGAATCTTGCCGTAGCAAGCTGCCACACCGTAAACGGGGTGTCGCAGCTTCACAGCGAAATTTTGAAAGACCGTGTGTTCCATGATTTTTACACCGAAATGCCCGAAAAGTTTACAAACGTTACCAACGGCATTGCACACCGTCGCTGGCTGAATCAGGCAAACCCGAGGCTTGCCTCCCTGATTACCGATCTCATCGGCAACGGATACCTCCATCGCGCAGGGGAACTGGAGAAACTGATGAACTTCCGGGATGACACGGCGGTGCTGGAAAAGCTGGCACAAATCAAACGTGCCAACAAGGAACGGCTGGCAAAGTATGTCTTAAAGGAAAACGGAATTGCGCTGAACCCGGATTCCATCTTCGACGTGCAGGTAAAGCGGATGCACGAATATAAGCGGCAGCACCTGAACGCACTTCAGATTCTGACCGTTTATCAATACCTGCGCGAAAACCCGGATGCTCCATTTACCCCGCGCACCTATATTTTCGGAGCAAAAGCTGCGCCCGGTTATTATTTTGCCAAAGAAATGATCCGTTTTATTGTGAATTTGGGTAATACTATTAACAGCGACCCGCGCGTGAACCAAAAAATGAAGGTTGTCTACTTGGAAGACTACCGCGTAACGCTGGCGGAGCTGCTGATGCCCGCCGCGGACATCAGCGAGCAGATTTCCCTTGCGGGTACCGAGGCTTCCGGCACCGGCAACATGAAGTTCATGATTAACGGTGCGGTCACGCTTGGCACGCTGGACGGCGCAAACGTGGAAATTCGCGAGGCGGTGGGCGACAAGAACATCCTCCTTTTCGGCATGACCGCCGAAGAAGTCACCGCTCTGCGGCCCAATTATATTCCACGCAGGATTTATCAGGAAAACGCCGTCATCCGCGGCGCGATTGACGAGATGAACCGGGGATTTGGCGGCGTTGACTTTCATCATATTGGCGATTCGTTGGTTAACAGCGACCCGTACATGGTTTTGGCGGATTTTGAGTCCTTCGCTCGCGCACGGAAACGTTCGGAAGAGCTTTATGCCAACCAGTCGGAATGGCAGCGCATGTGCCTGACCAACATTGCGAACGCGGGGCGTTTTGCCGCCGACCGCGCCATTGCGGAGTACGCGGAGCGCATTTGGCACGCCACTCCGGTGCCGGAAGAAGGCCGCCACGGGCGGAAAATTCGGCAGAAGGAGTAAGCTGCTGCAGATGCGCCCCACCTGCCGAAGTTAAAGGAACAATTGGTTTACGGATGCGGTGCGCTCAATCAGGCAATCGCATGTTTTCGGTTTACCCTTAAAAGATTGCCTGTTTCTCCTTACAATGAATTCACTAAGACGGCATGGAGGCAGTTATGTTTAATTCCCGTAATCCGGTATACCGCGACCCCGCTGGAGCGGTGGCGGAAGGTACCCGGATTCATTTTAAAATAACGATGCCGCGCGACCTTCGCTGTTCCGCCGCGCGGCTCACCGTGCTCAACGATTCCACCGGCAGGGAACAGACCCTTGGCATGTTCTGGTGCGGCATGAACGGCGACTGCTACGAATGGTGGGAGTGCCACTTTACCCCGGAACAGCCAGGACTGTATTTTTATTCCTTTTCCGTGGATACGTGGCACGGCACCCAAAAGATTACACGCGGGTCGGACAGCGAAGGTGTTCTGGGGGACGGCGGCCGTGTTTGGCAGCTGACCGTTTACAACCGCAGTTTTCAAACGCCGGACTGGCTTGCAGGCGGCGTAATGTACCAAATTTTCCCGGACCGTTTCTATTGTTCCGGCCAGCCGAAATCCGGTGTTCCACAGGACCGCAGGCTGCACCAGGACTGGTATGAGCAGCCGGACTGGAAACCGGATGAAAACGGCGAAATTACGAATCAGGACTATTTCGGCGGCGACCTGAAAGGAATTGAGGAAAAACTTGGCTATCTGAAGTCGCTCGGAGTAACCTGTATTTACCTGAATCCGATTTTTGAGGCGCATTCCAACCACAGGTACAATACGGCGGATTACTCCCGTGTGGACCCGCTGCTTGGCACGCGTGCGGATTTTGAATCGCTCTGTAAAGCGGCAAAGGCACTGGGCATCCATATTCTATTGGACGGCGTGTTCAGCCACACGGGCAGCGACAGCGTGTATTTCAACCGCGAAGGGCGCTATTCGTCGGAGGGCGCGTATCATTCTCAGACCTCTCCATACTATTCTTGGTATACGTTTCACCAGTGGCCGAATTCCTACGACTGCTGGTGGAATTTCAGCACGCTCCCTAATGTAAACGAGTTGAACCCTTCCTATAACGAATATATCAACGGAAGGAACGGCATTATTCAAAGCTGGCTCTCCTCCGGGGCTTCCGGGTGGCGGCTGGACGTCGCCGACGAGCTGCCCGACGGTTTTCTTGACAACCTGCGCGCAGCAGCGAAGGAACGGGACCCCGACGCAGTAATTTTGGGCGAAGTCTGGGAGGATGCCTCCAATAAAACGGCCTATGGCGTGCGGCGAAAATATCTTTTGGGCAGCCAGCTGGACAGCGTGATGAATTATCCGTTCCGCGATGCGATTCTTGGATACCTGACGGGGCAGAATGCATCGGAATGCCTGGAAAAGATTCTGGATATTCTGGAAAACTACCCGCCGCAGGTCACGCGCATCCTGATGAACCACATCGGCACACACGATACGGTGCGCGCGCTTACCTTTTTGGCCGGCGAGCCACTTCGCGGCAAGGACCGCAAATGGCAGAGCGAACAGCGCCTGAGCCCCGAACAACGCAAGGAAGGGCTGCGGCTGATGCGGCTGGCTTCCCTGATGCAGTTCACGCTGCCGGGGGTGCCGTGCATCTATTACGGGGATGAAGCCGGCATGGAAGGCTACCGCGACCCGTTCAACCGGGGATGTTACCCGTGGGGGCGTGAGGAACGGGATCTGGTGGAGTGGTACCGTATGCTTGGGCGGATGCGCAGCGAGTATTCCGTCCTGAAGGACGGTGCATTTGTTCCGGTTTACGGGGATATCTGCATGGCTTACGAGCGCCGGAACGATTCAGAGGCGTTGCTGTGCGCCTTTAACCCGACCCGTGAAAGCAGGAGCATCCAGTTGGAATCCCGCTGGTGCGGGGCGCACGCGGTTATCGGTTCCCTGCCGGAGAAATCCGGACTGCTTCGGTTGGAACCGCAAAGCTGCGCGGCGCTGTTCTTAAAAACGGAAAAAGCACCGCAATCTTAACCGCCTTACCGGCGTATGGCCTTTTTCAGTGCTTTTACAATCGGCAGAACAATCATCACAATGCCAATGCATTTATATAACGTCGTGGTGGAAATCGCCGCGATAATCAGGCTGAGCGCCGGTTTGCCCGTTTTTTCAAAAATCTGCTGGGCATAAATCAAATACAGCATGGCGTACACGCCGAATGTGTTGGTCAGGTTCCCGACAACGGTACCGACAATGATGGCGATGCTGTCGCCCTGGCGAACGTTTTTCATGAGCTTTTTGAGGCCGTGATAGGTGAAGTAAGCGGTTACGGGAATGAGTGCCCGCGGCAGAATCGAAACGAGCGGGTTTACAAAATAAGGGTCCAGAATCGAAGCCGGCGAAGAAATGGCGAGGAACAGGCTGGAAAATCCGAAGGCGAGCGCAACTGCCATGCTTTCTGGCAGGGTCATTACCATTGCCGCGATGATTGCCGGGACGTGTGCAATGGTGATGCTGACCACCGGCAGTCGGATCATGCCAATTGGCGTAAAGGCCAGAATGATGGTCAGGGCAATCATCATGCCTGTGGTCACTAAGCTTCTGGCGGAATACCTTTTGCTGACTGTTCCTGTAATTTCGGACATGGCGAAACCTCCTACATTCATTCGGCGGTTGTTTCGTATGGGATTTTTAAGCTTACAAACGGAAAACGAAAACCGCCGAAATCTTAAATTGATTTGATTGTTATTATTTTAACACAGAACCCCTGAAAATGGAATAAAGAATTAAAAAAATTCCCTGCAGCAGAAATCGTAAAAAAGGCTTGACTTTTCTCCACCAATCCAATATAATAGTAAAGCTGTCACTGATCAACAGCATCATAAGTGCGCTCGTAGCTCAGCTGGATAGAGTGTCTGACTACGAATCAGAAGGTCCTGGGTTCGAATCCCCGCGGGCGCGCCAGTTAAAGAAGAAAGGGTTTAAACCACTATGGTTTAAACCCTTTCTTTTTTGCTTTGTGAATGACTTTTATACAATCGGGATCGAAACGATGACGGGAACCGAGGATGACAGCAATTCGAAAACCGCTTAAGCTAGCCTATTTGCGGCTTCGAATTGCTGTTTTGCAATAGAATCTTGTTGCGATGCATTTCGATTTAATTATCGCGGTCTTGGTTTAACATCTTTTGCACTTCCACGCCGGCAAGCAGGAACACACCAATCCCGTGCGTATCGTTCAGAATCCAGTTTAGGTCCTCTTTGTAATAGCGTGGCGTAAAGGAGTGGCCGGAGCCCCGGCAGATTCCATAAAGATTTCCGCCGCGGTCAACCGCGTTCCGTGTTAGGCCCTCCCATCCTTTCACTGCCGCCGCGCGGTAAGGTGCAGGGTCGCGGAACCACCCGTGGCGCACGCCGCGTGCAAACGCGCACACAAACATGGAGGAACAGGAGGTTTCCCGGTAGGACTCTGGGTCGTTCAATACCTGATGCCACATGCCGCGGGGATCCTGCAGGGCAAGATAACCCTCGCAGAGCGTGCGGAAAAAGTCCAGCAGTGTTTCCCTGCGGCGGTGGCTTTCTGGAAGAATGAGGAGCAATTCAGTCAGGGAGAACAGCACCCAGCCGTTGCCCCTGCCCCACGGGATTTTGTTGGCCAGCTTCCGGTCGGTGTAATATACGTGGGACATGACCTTTAAATCCGGCAGAAACATTTTTTCCCGGTACAGAAGAAACTGCTCCGCCGCGTCATCCAGGCACGAAGCGTCGCCCGTCAGCCGGTAATACCGCGCCAAAAACGGGACGCTCATATAAAGGTCGTCCAGCCACATCGTGTTTTTCATTTCTTCCAGCGACGAACGGAACCGGTACAGCGCGCCATCCGGCAGACGTGCCTGCCGGTGTTCAATATACTCCGCCGTATCGCGGGCAATTTCACGGAATCCGGGCAAGTCTCTTTCCTGTGCCATTTCCAGCATGGAGGAAGCGAAGGACCCGCAGTCGTCCAGACTGTCCACCGCGGCAATTTGTGCGTCCACGCCCGGTGCGCCGAAGGTCTTTTTATCCCAGAGCGCGTACTCGTAATATTCGGTGCAGGCTTCGATGTGGTGCGCTGCGTAATCCCGATAATCCGCGCGGTTCAGCAGCTCTCCGGTTTTCATCAACCCATACAGGGTTACGCCCACCGGGTAATTCCAGTTTGCATAATTCGGGGTTTCCAAAAACGGACGAACCGCCATTTGCGGCAGGTCGGCGCGCCACGCGTCTTCCCCATCGGGCGTATGGAACACCTGGCTCATGCGGGCAAGGTCGCATGGGTCGCGGCGTTCTCCAAAGGTTCCGCAGTAAATCCACGGGTCGTTTGTGCCGCGCAGCATGCAGGGGTTTGCCGTTCGGCATTTTTCCCCGTTTTGCAGGAAGGTTAGACAGAAGCCCCAGTCGTCGCCCTGTGTACAGCGGCTTTCCACTACCACGTCCTTCCATCCCGCACCGGAAGATAGTTCCGTCGAGAAAATGCCGCGTCTGCTGGTGTGGAACGCCTTTGTTCCGTCGATCAACACGGTCAGTTCCCCGGTGTTTTCCCCCTCCAGCAGGACCGATGTGTTATCCTGAAAGAAAACACGTGTCCATCCGTAGGCAAACCGCCTCGGATGCAGCCCGAAAATCCGTTTCAGGCAGCCGCTTCTTCGTTCCGTTTCATTCCATATGCAGACCGGAAACCATGTAAGCCCGGTTTCTTGCTCATGCTGATTCAGGCGGGGAAGCGTTGGAATTTGGTCACATGGCTCTGTGTACACAAAGCCTTCTTGCCCATCGCGTTCCGGCGTAGGCGCAAGAAAATGCCATGGCTTGTTTTTAAAAAACGGGGTGCCGAAACTTCCGCCAAAGCCGAGGTCCGTTTTCCAGAACGCCAGAACAATGCTGTTCCAGCCCTGCTTCAGGCAGGCGCGCACCGGGGAACCCAGCGTTTGAGTTTTTTCCTCATAGTAATTGGAACGGAAAACGCGTTCTTCGTTTACATAAATCTCCATCGGGCTGTCCGGTGCCGCCCGGAAAGATTCTGTTCGGTCCGTATCGCTCCAGAACTTTGCCCACGCACACACCACTTTTCCCAGACCGGTTCCGGGGAAAATGGAGTCGAACCCAAACCGGTACTGATACTCCGCGTCCTGCCGGATTCCCGCGCGGGAAGAAAGGCGGAACACATAGGGCTGCGCCGGGTTTTCTGCAATATATCGGTTGGAAACAGCCTGCAGGATACTTTCAATGTCGTCACCGAACGCCGCACGGGCGCTTAGGGATTTGTCAAAATAATCCCCTGTTTCGTTAACTTCTCCGCCGTCCGTTTTTTCCTGCATGAGCGGTACAGCCAGACCGCCGCTTTGCTTCAGAGCTTCTTCCAAGTTTCGGGGCAGGTCCCGCAAATGCTCCGCCAGCTCCGCAAAGCCACAGCTGCCCAGTTCCCGAGCAACCAAAAACGCCATCACATACGCGCCAAAGTCGTTGAAATGCGTGCGGTCGCCGGGATGAAACCAGCGTGCCGCTTCCTTACGCCCCTGCCCAAGGAAGAATTCCATGCTCCATTCGTGCAGGTCCAGAAAGGGAACGCCCATTTCTCTTGCCACCGCGCGGCAGGCCTGTGCCCGGCGGGCCAGCAGGTCGTTAAAGGTGCCGCCCGGCGCATTCCATAACGCCCGGCTGACCGGGGAAATCAAAAGGATGTGAACACCCTTTTTCTGTGCTTCCCGGACGAATTTCCTCAAATTTTCCGCGTAGCCGCCGTAGGCGGAAAGCGTCCTCTGTTTTTGGTCGTTGTGCCCAAACTGAACGAACAGGTAGTCGCCCGGCTTCATTTCCCGATTTACAATCGTCCAGTGCCCTTCTGCAAAAAACGCTTCTGTGGTAAGCCCAGAGTGTGCATGGTTGGAAACGGCAATACCCTTCCTAAGGAACGCGGGGAGCATCTGTCCCCAGCCGCAGTAGCTCTTTTCCGGGGAATACGGAATATCCGCCGGCTGGTCGGTTACCGTAGAATCGCCCGCCAGAAAAACGGTGTGTGTATCGGGCGCTTCGGTAATTTCTACCGAAACCAGGAAGGCCCCGTCGCCTGCCAGCGTAAAGTCCAGCCAGCGGTCCTCCTGTTCCATTTTCTGACCGCGCGGAATAATCCCACACACGTTGGCGGTAAAAGAAACCGGCAAAAGCGTTCCCTCCGCGACTGCTGCGTTCCACAGCACGCAGCGGCGGCGCTCGACGAAAACGGAAATGCGCTTTTCCTGCCCAAGCCCGCAGAGCGTGAGCGTTACGTGATAATTTCCAGAGCGGGGCACACAAACACGAAAATACAGGGGAACTTCCGGTGCAGCTGCGCGGCAGCCGGAGTACCCGGAAGCGCTCCGCGCAGCAAGAACTTCCCCACAAAAATCGGAGTTTCCGCCGGGCAAGAACCCGCTGCCGGTTTCCGGGATGCGAAGTGCTTCGTCTTCTTCCAGCTGTTTTGTCGTTACAAAGCCGTATCCGGTCGGTTCGGAATACCAGTCCTCCGGCGTAACGGGGACAGCACCGGCCGGGGTCACCTCGTTGGGAACAAGATCGGAATGGTTTACTCTAAAAACAAATGCTTTATGAAAGATAGATGATGGTTTCATAAGAATGACTCCTTTCTCTGACGGCCAAGGCTTTGCTCGATGCGGCACAGCCGGATTTCCGTCCGGATATCGGGAAAAAGGCAGGATTTTTTCACATGGCATGAAATTGGTTCTAAAATGACTGCTTGGGTTCAAAAGGTCGCACTGTCAGCACGGTTTCCCGTCGCCGGTGCGGTGCTATAATTTACTGCAGATTCTTTCCGGAAATCTTATTTCCGGGCGAACCGGTATGAATCGAGCTTGCAACTATTTCGAACATTCACAGCGCCATAAAAACGGAGGAGAAAGAGCATGCAGAGTAACGAAGATTTTACCATCCGCAGGATGAAAGAAGAATTTCAAAATCCGGATGCGGAGTTTTCCATGATTCCCTTTTGGTTTTTGAACGACCGGCTCAGCCGGGAAAAGCTGATTCAACAATTGGATGATTTTCTCGCAAAAGGGATACAGGGCTTTGTGCTTCATCCCCGCATGGGTTTGCCGGAAGATTATGAGTATCTTGGTGAGCAGTACTTTGAGGACGTGCGTTTTTTGGTCCGGCAGGCGGAACTGCGCGGGATGCGGGTCGTGCTTTACGACGAGGGAATGTACCCGTCCGGCTCGGCGCACGGCCTAGTGGTACGAGCTAACCCAAAATTTGCCGCGCGGGCACTGCGCAAAGCGGTGGTTCATGCGGGGGAGCCGGTCAATCTACTCGCCCTGCTGGGACCGGGCGAACAGGTGGAGGCCGCGTTTTCCTGCGAGGGTCGGGTGAATGAAAACACGCTGACCGGCGCGGTGCACCCGGTGGAACTGGACCGCCTTTTGGACCTTCCTTTTTTGCCGGACCATGATTTGATTCTAATGATTTCTACATATTCCCGCGGTACCATCCGGGGAATTCACTTTGGCGAGGACGACGGGGAGTCCGGCGCACCCGCCGCCGCAGACTTGCTGAATCCGGACTCTGTAAAAAAGTTTATTGAAATTACCTATGACCGATACGCGCGAGAGCTGGGAAATGCCTTAGGCAGTACGGTTGTGGCCATGTTCACCGATGAGCCCAGTCTGTTGGGGCGGTGCGTGGACGAAACTCGTCTGAAGCCGTGGACGCAGGGGTTTCTCTCTTTCTACCGTTCCTTGGGCGGGGAAGCGCAGGACCTGCTCGCCCTTTGGTACGACCGCGGGGCGGAGACCGGCGCTCTGCGCGCACGCTATGAGGAAGCGCTCAGCACACGGCTGGAGCAGACGTATTACCGCCCGCTTTCGGAGTGGTGCGCGGCGCACGGTATTGCCCTGACCGGCCACCCGGCGAAAAGCTGGGATTTTGGCGTGGAGCGCTGCTTCCAGATTCCCGGGCAGGATATTGTATGGCGCTGTGTGGAACCGGGAGGAGAAAACGGTGTGACTGGGCCGGACAGCGTACTCGCAAAATGTGCTTCCGACGCGGCACGGCAGTTTGGCCGCCGGCGCAATGCGAACGAATGCTTTGGGTGTTGTGGGCCGCACGGGCGGCAGTGGGAGTTTTCCGCCGACGACCTAAAATGGTATTTAGACTGGCTGTTCGTGCGCGGGGTCAACCTGCTGTATCCTCATGCGTTCTTTTATTCCATCGCGGGGGAGGCCCGCCGAAACGAACGCGCACCGGATGTGGGCCCCAATAACCTGTGGTGGGATTACTTCTCCGTCTTTTCCTCCTATGCGAAGCGGATGTGCTGGTTAAACACCGACTCCGTCAATCTGGCGCAGATTGCGGTGCTCTGCGGGAAAAGCTATATGCCGTGGCGCTGCGCGAAAGGGCTGCAGCAGAAGCAGATGGAATTCAATTATCTGGAGCAGGAATTCCTTGCGGAAAATGCCGTATTAGACGGCGGAAAAATCAAAATCCGAAACCAGGCTTACCGCGCCATTGTGGTAGAGGCTCCGCACGTCGTATCGCCGCGTACCCTTTCCCTACTGCACCGCTTTGCAGAAAACGGTGGAATTGTGGTAGCTTGCGGACTGGGGTCCGAATCCTGGCCAAAGAATACCGTCTGGATTTCGAAACCGGATGAAGCCGCCCGAGCCATTTCTGCCCGGATGGAGCCGGATGTGCTCGCGCTGGACTGCCCCGCCCTGCGAGTCAGCCGGCTGAACAAGGGCGGCACGCGGTTCACCATTTTCGTAAACGAAGGGGAAACCGCCATTCAGCAGGAAGTCGGCATTCGCGCGGACGGAAATCTGGAAGTGTGGAACGCCGCAGACGGAACCGTTTCGCCGGCATTTGTTACCGGGAGGAAAAACGGGCTGATTTTCTTTCGCCTGAATCTTCCTCGCAGGGAATCCCTAATTCTGCGCAGTGGAACGGATATTGCCCCGGGGCTTCCGGAGGAACCACTGACGGAATGCATCTCCATTCCCCTATCCGGCTTTACGCTGCGATTTGAGGATAGCGACGGGGAAATCCCCTTGACTGAGCTGAAATCATGGACCCTGCTGCCGGGGCGGGAAGCATATTCCGGGAAAGGAATTTACGAGATTTCCTGTGACATTGCTGTTCCAGAGGAAATTCGGAGCGTTCAGCTGGACTGCGGCGATGTGCGGGAGCTGGCGGAGCTTTGGGTCAACGGGCAACGGGCCGTGGTGCGCCTGTGGGCACCTTACCGGTTCGAGATTACGAAAGAGGCCCAGCGGCACATCGGGTCCCTCCGGCTGGTTGTCACCAACAGTGCAGCCAACCGGATTTCTGGCGCCGGGCTGGAATCCGGCCTGCTCGGGCCGGTGTTCCTTCGTCTGTACCGGCCACTTTAATTGGAACTATTCGAATCGGTCAAAATACGGACTTCATACGCGGATAGCGGCAGTTTGCCGGAAAGCAGCTGCCCGCTTTCCGCGTCTTGATATTCGGCATTTAACGGCACGGTAACAGCGCGCGGATTAAAGTTGGAAACAAAAATCAGGTTTGGGGTTCCGTCGCGCTTTACGGCGATGACCCCATGGGGGAACTCCGCACAGAGGCAGGGCTTTACCCCCGCTTCGGCGGCAGCCGCGGCAATCAGGTCGCGGGTCAGCGCGTAATCGGTTCGGGCGGCAAGGTAATAAGCGCGGCCCTGCCCGTAGTCGTTTACGGTCAGTGCGGGGCAGCCGCGATAGAAGTCTTCCCCGTATTCCGCCAGCACCTTGGCGGAGGTGCAGCGGACCACTTCGCACAGCTCGAAAACCGGGTACTCCGCCTTCAGGGGCGGCCGGTGCGTTCCGGTCAGTAGCATCCGGTTGGCCTGCCCGTCGTACAGTGCGTCAATTTCCTCGATGCGCAGCCCGAACAGGTCGGTCATTCCGCCGGGGGTTCCGCCTAAATAGCAAAGGTCGCTTTCGTCCACCACGCCGCTGTGGTAGGTGCCCACCAGTGTTCCGCCGCCGCGCACAAATTGCTTCAGTTTCTCCTGAATCCCGGCGCGGCACAGGTAAAGCATCGGTGCAGCAATCAGACGGTATCCGGAAAGGTCGGCCTCCATATCCACCACATCCACCGGAATTCCCAGCTCCCAGAACGCCTTATGGAACGATGCAACGGTTTCCATGTATTTGATTCCACACCGGCGCGGGCCCTGTGCATCTTCCACCGCCCAGCGGTTTTCCCAGTCGAAAATCACAGCGGCGCGCGGGCGGTTGATGCTGCTGCACAGCCCCAGTTCCTCCAGCTTTTTCAGCCGCTTTCCTACTTCGGCGACTTCACGGAACACCCGGGTGTCCTCCCCGCCATAATGGTCCACCACGGCGCTGTGGAATTTTTCGCACCCGCCCCGACTCTGCCTCCACTGGAAGTACTCAACGGAATTGGAACCGTGCGCAACCGCCTGCATAGAGGCCAGCATGTGCATTCCCGGGCGCTTTTGCTTGCTTACGTCCATCCAGTTTGCGGTGGAGGGGGTGCTTTCCATCAGCAGAAACGGCTGATGCTTTAAGGAGCGCATAAAATCATGGGTAAATGCCGCCTGCTGTGCTTCTTCCAGGTCATCTGCATCACTTTTGTGCCAAACGGGGTAAGAGTCCCAGCCGATCACGTTCAGTTCATCGTGGAATTTGGAATAGTTCAAGTTGGATTTAAAGCCGATCATATTGGTGGTAACGGGAAGCTCCGGCACAATGCTTTGCACGGTTTCCGCCTCCATGCGGCAGAAGTCCACCGTTTGATGGGTGACAAAACGTTTCCAATCCAGATTCAACGCGTGCAGCCGCCCCTCGCCGGTGCGCAGGGGCGGGTCAATTTGTGACCAGTCGGTGTAGGTGTGGCTCCAGAAGCTGGTGTACCACGCGTCGTTCAGCGCTTCCAGCGACCCGTAGCGCTGCTTGAGCCATTTCCGGAATGCCTCCCGGCACAGCGGGCAGAAGCATTCGCCGCCGTATTCGTTGGAAAGGTGCCACAAAATCACGCCCGGATGCCGTCCGAAACGCCGGGCCAGCTCAGTGTCCATGCGGCGGGTCTGCTCCCGGTAAATGGGCGAAGTGTAGCAGTGGTTGTGCCGCCCGCCAAAGGTGTTGCGGCGCAGGTCGTTTGACACGCGCAGCACCTCGGGGTATTTCTGCGCCATCCACGCGGGGCGCGCCCCGCTCGGCGTGGCCAGAATTGTGTACACCCCCGCTTGATAAAGGTCGTCAATGACCTTTTCCATCCAGTCGAAGTGGTAAATGCCCTCCTGCGGTTCCAGGGCGCTCCAGGCGAACACGCCGAGGGAAACGCAGTTGATTTGGGCCTTCTGCATCAGTTCCAGGTCACGCTGTAAAATATCCGGATGCTTCAGCCACTGCTCCGGGTAGTAGTCTGCCCCGTGGAGCACGTGGGGGAATTTCGGGGTCAAAATCTGTTGTTCGTTCATACCTGTTCTCCTTTTTCTTTTACAAACCGAGAAAGCAGAATGTTCATTTCCCGAATTTCCTCCGCCAGCAGTGCGGCAATCTGCCTTGCGCCGTGTTCATTAAAATGGGTGTAGTCGGTGCCGTTGAAGGACGCCATGTAGTACTCCCGCGCAGCGTTGAAGCCAATTTTCTGGTAATGCAGGAGCGCCGCATTCATCAGGTCAATGACGGGAACGTTTCGCCGGGCGCCAAGCTGCTTCATGGACTCGCAGTATTCCGGAAAATCGTTCGCATAGTCGCCATTCTTGTAATTCAGGCGGGCAACCGGAGTAATCAGCAGCGGAAAGGCGCCTTTTTCCTGCGCCCCATCCAGGTACATCGACAAGTAGCGCTGAAATTCGGTAAATGGTTCGGTGTAGCGCTCCGGCTTGGCCTGATTTGCATCGTTGTGCCCCATTTGAATCAGCAGCCAGTCGCCCGGCTGAAGCTGCTGAAGAATCGTGTTCAGGCGCCCCTCCTCAACAAAGGTTTTGGAGCTTCTTCCCCCCATGGCATGGTTGTGAAAGTTCACTTCATTCGTAAAATAGTCGGAAATAAACTGCCCCCACCCGGCCTGCGGTGCGTTTTCCGGCGAGTAGGTCTGCACGGTGGAATCTCCGGCAATGTAAATCTGTATGGATTGATTTGAATTCATGTGTTAAGGTCCTTTCATGGTTCCTCAAGTTGGTATACTTTTAAATTGGAGTATTCCGCGCAAAGCGGTGCCATTTGGCGAAAGCCGATTTTTCCGCCGCCCAGTACGGGGCCGCAGCCTTCGTCCCGCCAGTGAAGCACGGGCAGGCTGTTGATGGAAAACTGGATTTCGTTGCGATTTTTCACCACCTCCATGTGGTAGGGCGGTTTGGCATCCTCCACGGAGGGAATCGGGTCGGCGCCCATAGCAGTCAGATAAAATCCGTAGCTTTTGCGCAGGTTGCAGGTGTGAAAGGAACGTTCTTCCTCCCATTTGCGCCGGAAGTAGGAAATGTGGTAAGCATTGATGTCCCCGTGGTGGTAACTTTCGTATTCGCCCGCGCGGGGAGTTAGGGACGGGCTGAACAGGTCTTCTCCGCGGCGACCCTTGGCGCAGAAGAACAGGATACACAACCCCGGTTCCTCCACCGGCCAGAAATCCCAGCAGATGCGGAGATTTTCGGGAAAGTCGCGGTCGCACCACAGCACGAAATTTGCTTTCTGCCCAAGGGCTTCGTCCAGCGCATTTTTCAGGCGCATCCTTCCGTTTTCAAAGGTAATCTGTGCGTTCCCCTCCAGATGAAAGGAGATGATGTCCTCCGGCGTGGCAAGGCGGTTTTCATAGATCAATTTTTCACTCATACTTGGTGATCCTCCGTCAATAAAAAGCAGTCAGGCCCTTACAGCCGGTCGCCGATAAGCTCCAGGCATTGGATGACATTTAAGCACCACTGGGCCGCCTCATTGGTCGAAAGATTCTGAATTTCCGAAACCGGGCGCGCGTATGTGCCGTCCGGCGCGGGTTCCGCGCGGAATTTAGCCGCGGTGTCGCATTCAATGATGTTCCAGACCTTTTCGGCCAGCTTGTCGTCATGGTAAAATTTCGCTGCGAAGGCAGACATGGAGGCGGCAAACAGCGGAAACGACCATCCCTGCCCCTTGACTTCCAGCCCGCTTTGCCGTACCTTTTCCTCTGGGGTCAGCTGATAGAAGCGGCCGTATTCCGCCAGCATTTCGTTCCACTGCGGGTCATTCAGCAGTCCGGCAAGTTCCATCCATATTTCCGGTTCCCCCTGGCAGATCATCAGGTGTTCCCCGGGGGATTCCGTCAGGAAATGCAGCGTTCCGTCTTTCGGATCGTACCCGAAGGTGGGGCCGGAAATCATGCGCAGCGGCATGTGTTTTAGGCACTCTATTCCGGTTTGAATCTTCTTTTTGCAGGCCTCATCTTGAAAGCGTTCCCAGGCGGTCATCCAGTTGGAGCAGAACGAGGACCAGTCGGGGCCGGTGCGTGCGTGCGTCGGGAAAGAGTCCTTTGGGAAATAGGCGCGCATCGGGTCGAGTTCCAGTGTGGAAAAGTCGGCGTTTACCGCTTCGTCCATAATTTCACCCAGCCGTTCGTCCGCCGTCAGGTAATATAGAAAACGGTTGTGTGCCGCCATGGAAACGCGCGCCTCCTTGCAGCCGCAGCCCCAATGCAGCACGTTGTGGCGCGACCCAAGCCCCCGGTAAGGCCCGGTGTGGTACGTGTCCACCTCGCTGACGTGCCGCGTCATGGCGGCGGCCATCCGGAACAGCTTACGGCTGCCCGTGCGCAGGAATTGGTACCACAGTGCCAGGTCGGACATCAGCTCTGTATTGTCCCATGCGTAGCCACCCATATCGTACTTCCAGCAGTGGCGGTCGCCGTCGTAGGTGTGCATTACATCGCCGTAATTCCAGAAGCCGTACCAGCCACGCTGCTCCACTTCTTCGCAGTAAAACGTTGTGAGGGAATCCAGTTGGTGTTCCAGGGCGGCCCGGCGTTCACTGCCGGAATCTGGCAGGCTCCACACGCCGAAGGCCCCGGTTTCGTGGTAGTATTTCGGCGTACAGGCGGGAAGCGGAGCACAGCGGACGGTTTCCGCGCAGTCCTTCAATGTGACCCGGTCCGGGGTTTGTGAAAAAGCCCAGAGGAAAAGCTCGTTGGTATTCCCAATTCCACAGGGTGTGCTGCGCAGCTCCTCTGCGCCTTCGTAGTAAGTCTGCACATAGGCGCGCGTGTCGTAATGGCGCAGGTCCATTGCTTCGCAGTCCGGGGAATAGAGCCATGCCCTCAGCACTGCGCAGGACTCGGTCATGCCGGAAAGTTCCAGCGAACGGGGTGCCTTTTCCCAGAAGTCTGCAATGCCTGCCGCAAGGCCGCCGTGCGCCCCACCGGCAAAAGCAAGCCCCCCGGCGCGGATTCCGTCCAGCGCGTGAACGAAACAGCATTCGGGATGCGTGCGCTTTTCCACGCGGTAGTGGTTGGGGGAATCCTGTACCAGCCGATAATCGTTCCAGGCCGGAATGTCCTTTGCCGCCTGTGCAGCGACCGCGAATTCCGGGAAATCGGGACCAATGTTTTTGCCTTCCAGCTGTGCTCGATATAGCTCCCGAGTGATTTTTGGCCGCCAGGACTGCAGCAGCTGTACCGGTTCGTAAAAGAATCCGGAGTCCCCGCACAGCGCAACACGCCGGTTGAACAGCTCCCCGTCCATCGGAACCTGAAACGCAAGGCCAATTCCCTTTACAAAGTCGCTTTGCGGATCTCCGTCATAAAGGAAGGTATGCTGTATGCGGATACGGTCCTCCCCGGCGTAAAAGAAAAACCGAAGGGTAAAAGGAAGCAAGGTGCGATCTTCCCCCTCCAAACGGTGCTTGCCCCTCAGTTCGGCACAGCAGCGCACCGGGCCCTCCTGCAGAATGCGCAGCGAATCGATTTGCCCCGGGCACCGGACGGTTTCCGTCCTGCGACCGTAAGGGGTATCCGCACGATGTTCCAGAACAGCTTCCGGCACAGCGCCGGAGCAGACGGTTTTTCCCCCGCAGGCAATGAAGTCAACTGCCTTTTGGCCTCCCACGGCAAGGCGGCAGAGCAGCCGTCCTGTATCAATTTCAACGGAACCGTTTTCCAGCCGGGCAACCCGCACGGCCTGCGCCGGTTCCGCATGCCCTGCCCGGAGGAAAAGCTCATCTTCCCCAGCGGGTAGCACTGCAGCGTGGGCACTCCATTTCAGGCTTCCGTCCGGCCAGTACGCCAACGGCCAAGTCTGCACGGGATGCACCGCACCATTCTTGCCTGTTACGACAAAATCTGCGTCTGCCCGCTGCTCCCCCTGCTTCCACGGGACGCCCCAGGTGACGCCGGAGCGGTTCCCTGCGCCGCGCTGCAGCCATTTTATCTGAACCGATTTCATACAGATGTATCCTTTCTTAGGCAGCCGGTTTGAAACCGTGGTGTTTCAAAAACGCGGCTCGGTCGTAATAAGTCCTTTTGCTAGGACGGGGGCGGAAAAATCCGCCCCCGTCCGCCGGTTTTTACTTTTTAATGGATTTGTTGTAGTCTTCCGTGAACTCCTGCGCGATTTTATCACCGCCGGAGGTTTGCCAGGTTTTAATTGCGGCTTGGAACTCGGAATCATTGATTTCACCGAGGATATATTTAAACAGTGCGGTGTCGAAAGCTTTGTTCAGATTGGAATTGTTGGTGGAATATTCCTTGGAATTCAGCGGTGCGGAAGCATCTGCAATCAGGTCGGTGTCCTTAAAGGTGACACGCGCCGTGGCAAGGTCCTTTCCAATGGTGTCGCTGACCGTGGTTAAAACGAGGTTCCCTGCACCGCCCATCTGGTTCAGACCGTTCAATTCTGCTTTCAGATTTTTGCTGTTGCTGCCTGTAATTTCCGTGCAGGTCGTGTCATCCACAACCTTGTAATGCCGTCCCTCAATGCCGTTGTTGAGCAGGCGCTGCCCTTCCTTGGTGTTGAGGAAATTGAATACGGACAGCAGGCTCTTTAGCCGGGCCTCATCCTTTACAGAGGATTTGGGGAATGCAATTCCGCCGTTGTAGCCCGTTTCCGCAGGGATTCGGTCGTTGCCCTGGGCGTCTTTCATATAGGTAAAACCGTAGATGTCGGAACGCTTGATGTTGGGGTCTTTTTTCTGCTTGGACAGCAGGAGGGAATCACTGGTGCCGGGGAGGCCATAGTTCAACCACAGGCCGGCCTTTTCCTTGTCAATGTATTCGCTCATTTGAGAGGTTGTCTTGGTAATGGCAAAATCCTTGCTGATAATGCCCTCCTGGCACATTTGCCGCAGCAGCTTAATGGTTTTCAGGTATTCGGGCGTGGTCTTGTCGGCGACAATCTTATTGTCTTTCACACCCCAGCTGTTGAAGCCACCATTTGCCACCACAAGGGTGTTCAAACAGTCGATGGTCTGGCCGCCGCCATCGCTGACGGTACCGAGCAGCAGGCCAATGGTGTCTTTCTTGCCGTTGCCGTCAAAGTCGCCTTCGGCGAAGGTTTTCGCCATTTTATACAGCTTTTCAATGGTGTCCGGTGCATCCAGGCCTGCTTTTTTTGCCCAGTCGGCGCGGTAGCAAACGTCCTTGCGCTTTATGGTGCGTTCACGCGGAATCGCATAGTTCTTTCCGTTGGTCGTACTATTTTTCAGGGTAATGGCGTTCAGGTTTTTAAACCCGTCATACTCTCCGCTGGAGAGATAGGAAGTCAGATCCCAGAACTGGTCGTTGGCAACGGCATCTATGTAGGTGGAAGCCTTCAGGTCCGGAACGATCAGGACGTCCGGCATCTGCCCGGAACTCATGATGACATTGTACTTATCGCCGTAGGAAATCATCGGAGTCCATTCAATGTTGATTTTGGAGTTTGTCTCCTCCTCAATTTTTTTCAGCACCGGGTTGTTGTTGTTCGGAAGTTCATCTTGGTAAGGCACAATCACGGTGAAGGAAACCGGTTCTTTGCTGGTCGTGCCGGAAGCACCGGAAGTGCCAGCATTTGCCGCCGCACTGGAAGCGCTCGTTTGGCCGCCGCAGCCGGAAAGCGCGCCTGCCAGAAGAGCCGCCGCGCAGAGGACTGCGCCGCATTTGGTTTTCAAATTCTGTTTACAGTACATACAAGATCCTCCTTATTAATGATTAAGCGGTCACTGATGAAAGCAATTCAAAGGTGCTTTTGTTCCGTGTTTTTGCAGCTTAGAATTGCAGTCTTGCGACCGAATCAGCGGCTGCTTAAGGTTAACCCTTAACGGAACCTAGCGTAAGCCCTTTGGTAAAGTATTTTTGCAGGAAGGGGTAAATCACCAGAATGGGAAGCGTAGCCACAACAATCACGCAGTAGCGGACCACATCTTGCGGTGGAACATAGTCATCGCCCATCATCAATGTATCGCCAATTGCGGAATTGGAGGACGCCAGAATATTTCTAAGGATGACCTGAACCGGCCACTTTGCGCCGTCGTTGATATAAAGGACGTAATCAAACCAAGAGTTCCAGTGCCCCACCGCGAACATCAGCGTAAAGGTGGCAAGCAAAGGTGTGGAAAGTGGAAGTATGATCTTGAAAAAGATTCCTAGGTCGTTGCACCCGTCAATTTTTGCCGCTTCCTCCAGTTCTTTCGGCAGGGATCGGAAAAAGCTGACAAATACGATTAAATTATAGGCGCTGACCGCGCCCGGAATCAAAACCGAACTGAAGGAATCCAGCATTCCATAGGCAGAAATAATCAGGTAGGTGGGAATCATTCCCCCGCCGAACACGAGGGTGATGGTGACAAGCTTCATAATAACCTTATATCCGAACAGGTTGGAATGCGACAGGGGATACGCCATAAAGCTGGTAAAGGCAAGATTGATGATGGTTCCCAAAATCGTCATGCTGACGGAGACAACCAAGCTGCGGGCGACCGAGTCCGTGCTGCACAGCACATATTTGTAGGAGTCCAGTGTGAACCCCTTCGGCCACAGGATAAAATTATATTTGATTAATTCTTCGGGAGAACTCAACGATGCGGCAATGACGAAAATGAATGGAAGCAGGCAGGTAAGCCCCATTATCAGAAGAATCACCATATTCACGCCGTTGAACAACGTATGGCTGAAATGAAACTTTTTTTTCTTCAAAATAAAACCCTCCTTCCCTTTTTTAGTACAGGCCGTCTTCGCCCAGTTTTTTCACAATTCGGTTGGAAGCGATGATCAGAATCAGGGAAGCAACGGATTTAAACAGGCCGATGGCAGTGGAGTAGCTTAATTGACCGTTGTTAATACCGATGTCGTACACAAAGGTATCATAAACGTCGCCCACACTGTGCGTAAGCGGATTGAGCATCAGCAAAAGCTGCTCGAACCCCGTGTTCAGAAAGCTTCCCATACCCAAGATGAATAGAATGGCCACCGTGCCCCGAATGCCCGGCAGCGTTACGTGCCACATCTTTTTCCAACGGCCGGCGCCGTCAATTTCGGCGGCTTCGTACAGCTGTGGGTCAATCCCCGTTAATGCGGCTAAGTACAAAATGGTGCCCCATCCGGTTTCTTTCCAGATTTGCTGCAGAATAATTTCCGCCCGGAAGCTGGAGGGATTCGCCAGAAAGTTGGTGTGTGTTCCCAACAGGTTGTTAACCACACCGTCCTGTGAGGCGAACAAAGTGACCGTAAGGGACGCCACTACCACCCAGGAAATAAAATGGGGGATATAAATCAGCGTCTGAACCACGCGCTTGTACCAGTTGATCCTCACTTCGTTCAACATCAGGGCCACAATAATGGGAAGTGGGAATACAAACAGCATTTTATAAAATCCGAACAGAACCGTGTTTCGAAGCAGCTGCAGAAAGTTCGGGCTTTGCAGGAAGGTGGCAAAATGAGTGAATCCGACCCAGCGGCTTCGGAAGAATCCAAGGTATGCCTTGTAATCCTCAAAGGCCGCGATCAGCCCGAACATCGGCACATACCGGAACAGAATAAAAATTGCCAGACCGGGAAGGACCATAAGAAGCAGCCATTTGTCCCGTTTTACATGTTTCATTGTTTTCCGCATCCGTTCGGACAGGGTGCTCCGCTCCGCCGGAGGGGATGCTGCTTTCGCTGATGCACTCATACTGAAGCTCCTCGCTACAATTAAGATTTGATTCCGCCGGCGGCCCGCTGCAGGCCGGGAGCAAAATCCTGCCTCTAATATGACGGATTTTATTCTGAATTTCTATATTCCGAATGGGATTTCGGCGATTTGGCGCTAAAATGACATGTCATTTTAAATAAAAAGTATTATACTATTGGATAAAAGAGGATGTATTTCACCAATTTAAACAGTCATGCCTTCGCCCTGCGGCAATCTCTATAAAACATTTTCAATGGTAAATTCTTTTCGGAATTTCGTCGCGGCAACCGGCTTCACACAAAATGACTTTTATGGGGAGGATTCTATGTCTTTTTTGAAATCAAAATCGTTGATAAAAATTGCCTTGACCTGTATTCTGCTCGGCACCATTCCTTCGGTGGTTGTGGGTGCGTTTTCTTACCACAGCGCGGCTCAAATCATACAGCGAAAGGTGAGCGACGGCTGCGTCAGTCAGCTTCAGCAGGTGCAGATGTCCGTGGAAAACCAACTGGTTTCGGTCCGGAAAACGCTTTTGCAGTTTGTCGCTTCGCCCTCCATTACACAGTCGGTCAATGCGAATAGGTCGGGAACAGAATTCGAAGCGTTCAATCGAATGGAAGACGAAATCAGCAGCCTGCCTTCCGGCGGCATTGATATATATAATGTTAGTTTGGTGAACGCACAAAAAAAGTGGGCGCTGGACAAATACATGATTTATGACCTGAATGATTACGAGACGCTGAACCCAGCCGTTTCCTCTTATCTGAAATCCTCGGACAATTTCCTGTGGGACGACCACGCGGTGATTCGGAACGCTTCGAACCAGTCTGTGGTAAGCTGTGTTTCCGCCGTGCAGAAGTACACCTGCGCCGATGGGGTGTTCATTGGAAAAATCGATCTTCCCTACAGCGGATTCAGCAAGCTGATCCATGCAAACAGCTCTGTGGGAAAAACGATTATTTTGGGTAAAAACGGGGACATGATCTATTCGGACCGTATGGATTCCAAAAATCTTGAGGAGCTTTCATCGCAGCTTCAGACGTTAATTCATGAAAATTCGAAATCGACCGGAAGAACGGAAGCCGCAACGCAGCAAGACCGGTGGGAAATTAGCTACATTCATTCCTCTTATAATGGCTGGTACTACTTCCTTGTGACGCCCATGTCCGAAATTACCCGGGAATCCAACACGATTCTCAATTTCACCTTTTCCGTTTGCTGCCTGCTAATTCTCGTGATTATTACCGCTTCCATTATCATTTCGCGGGTTGCCTATCAGCCGATTCAGCGGATTGACAAAGCCCTGACCAAGGGTGACATAGCGCCCAATCCGGCCGCAAAAGGGGAAATTCAGCGGATTGAGGAACGCGTCAGCCGGCTGATTTCCGACCATTCGGACATGAAGCTGAAAATATCGGCTCAGGCGCAGAAGCTGGAGGAATATTTCGTCATGAAGCTTCTGACGACGCAGAACAGCTATGACCTGCTGAAAAACCGCATCAGCCTGTACGGCTTGCCGGACCCGCCACCGCCCGTCGCAATTTTGCTGATTCAACCCAATTTGGTCAACCAGAAGCAGTACAAGGAAAGCGACCTGGATATCATCCTGTACGGAATCGGGAATATTGTAACGGAAATGTTTGCGGACCATTCCATTGCACTATCCGCCATTGTGAACAACCGTCAGGTCACCATTCTGTCGGTGGAAGGGGATTACCAGGAACGGGCCATGGCAGCGGCAAATCAGATTCAGCTGTTCCTGCGGACTCAGCTGGAACTGGAGGTCAGCATTATCATCAGCCGTGCCGTAAACGGATACGGGGAAATACATAAAAAATACAACGAGTGCATCGACACCCTATACTATCGTTTTCTGGAGGATAAATCAGTCTTTTTCGTGGATGATGAAAAAAGCGAGAACAATCAGAACGCAGTCTACCCGAAAGAGCTGGAGGATGAAATCATTGAATCGGTGAAAACCTGTGACCGGGCTAAATGCAGCGAAATGATTCATCAGTTCGTCACGTCGATATTTGATATCCAGTCCAACCGGTGCGTTTATAAAATCTATTTGATGCGGCTGGTGGTCAGCCTTACCATTGTGCATACCCAAACCAGCGCGCAGTCCTGCCAGAACGACTCGGAATATATCCGCCAGCTGTACGGGCTTCACGGGAAAGAGGAAGTGGAGCAGTGGCTGGTTAAAACCGTCGCGGAATCCGTTATGCAGCAGATTGAAAGAAGCGCAGACAGTCACTTGAAAGAAATCTGCGACTCGGTACTCCATATCATTCACAGTGAGTACGCAACCAAGTTGACCTTGGAATCCTGCGCTGAAAAATTGAATTACCACCCCAGCTATATCCGCCGGATTCTGAAAAAGCAAATGGGGATTAATTTCCGGGAATATTTGCTGCAATATCGGATTAACATTGCAAAAAAGTGGATGTTGGAAACCGAAATGAGCATTGCCGAAATTGCGCGAAAGCTGCAGTATGAAAATACGGAAAATTTTGTCCGCAGCTTTAAAAAGCTGGTGGGGTGCACACCAAAGCAGTACCGGGACCAGAAAAATACGTTATAATAGGCCGGCGCACCGTACACTCGTTTGATGTTTTTGCCGTTTGGTGATATAGTTTAAAAGGGTAAAAAACCGGGCTTTTCCATAATACCTGCGCAAACGCAGGGAATGGAACCGGAAAAGATGCAGAAAATAAAACCAACGAAAAATATCGAATAGAAAAGAGACGGCAAAAATGGATCTCCCTAATACTGCGCTCACACACGGAGGAAAATTTCATGCGGACGACGTGTTTTCCGCCGCGCTTTTAAAAATACTCAATCCTAAAATTCATATCCTGCGCGCCTTCGAGGTGCCGGAATCGTTCGACGGCCTTGTTTTCGACCTTGGCCGCGGCCGGTTTGACCACCATCAAGAGGATTCCGAGGTGAGGGAAAACGGCGTCCCTTATGCGGCGCTCGGGCTGTTGTGGCGCGAATTTGGAAAACAAATTTTCCATGATTGCTGTACTCCGGAAGAAGCCGAACGGGAAGCTGCTCATTTTGATGAAACCTTTATTCAGCCGCTGGATGAGGACGACAACACGGGCTGCGGCAATCCGTTGGCAAGCGTTATTGGTTCGTTCAACCCTAACTGGGATTCCGACCGTTCCCCCGATGAATGCTTTGAAGAAGCAGTCGCACTGGCGGTTGTCATCCTCAATAAAAAATTTGAAGGCGTGCGCAGCGTGCTTCGCGCAAAAACAATCGTGGAGGACGCGCTTGCAAAGTCGGAGGATCACATCGTACGGTTGCCGCGATTCCTTCCATGGAAAATGGTTTTGATTCCATCCGACGCAGAATTTGTCGTGTATCCCTCGCAGCGGGGCGGGTACAACGCGCAGGTAATTCCGGCGGACTTTAATACCAAGGAAGTGAAATGCAATTTCCCCGAAGCGTGGGCAGGAAAGCCGGCGGAGGAGTTGCAGACGATTTCCGGGGTTGGCACGCTCACATTTTGCCATAAGGGGCGCTTTATTATATCGGCGGATCGTTTGGAGGACGCGGTCAAGGCATGTAAAATTGCAATGGCACAAAAACCGAAACAAGACGCTGAAAAACAAGAATAAATTTCCTGATTCCTCGTGCATAATGGACGGGTGAAAGCACAAAATAGAATCGGGTACCGTTGATGTACCCGTAAAAGCAAAGGTTTAATTGGAATTGAGATGGATAAGTGTTTCAAACAGCCTGAGACCAATTACACAATAGAATTGGGGGATGGTTAAGTTGGACAGCTTTATTTCTCAAGAGAAAATTAAATACTAGCTTGAACGGCAGAGGCTTCTTTCTGAAGCCTCTGCTGTTTTTTATTAAAATACAATCTGTGTCTGGCAACTGCCGCAAAAGAAATAGAGGAACGTTCCCGTTCCTCTTTGTTTTATTCCGTTTATTCGGTTTCGCCTTGCAGGAAATCCCACGGATGTGTGTGAAAATGCTCGTCCACCAGGTTCACCCGTTTTAAAAGTTCTGTGTCCTTCAGCAGCAGTCGGACCGGAAGATCGGCGGCGATGGAATGGTCTTCGTCAAACAAGACGGCCCGGTCGGAAATCTGGGGGACCAGGTCCAGATTATGTGTCGAAAAAATCAGCGTTTTTCCGGCTTTGCTCAGGGCCTGCAGCAGCCGCAGCAGCCAGGTTTGCGACCGGGGATCCAGACTGTTGGTGGGCTCGTCCAGAATCAGAACATCCGGGTTCATCATCAAAACGCTGCCGATTGCAACCTTTTTCTTCTCGCCGCCGCTCAGGCGGAACGGCGGTTTTTCCAGCAGGGATTCAATGCCCAGCATGGCGGCGAGTTCGTCGATTCGGGTTCGTACCGTTTCTTTAGAAAGGCCAAGCTGAAGCGGGCCGAACGCAAGCTCTTCCAGTACGGTGCTGCAAAACAACTGAACCTCGGAATCCTGAAAAATGAACCCCACCTTGCGGTGGTACAAACCGGAAAGGCTGGGAAACGTCTTTTCGCTGATCGGCGTTCCAAACGCTGTCAAGGTTCCGCTCTGCGGAAAAAGAAGACCGGCTAAGATTTTGAGCAGGGTTGATTTTCCGCAGCCGTTTGCGCCAAGAATGCTCAGCCGCTCCCCTGCCGTTACGTGCAGACTTAAATCCTTTAGTACCGGTTCGCTTTGCGGATAGGCGTAGCTGATATGCTCCAGCCGGAAAATTTCGGCACAATGCGTTGGATTCCATTCGTTGCTTTTCAAAAGAGCTGTTCCCCCACAATCAGAATCAGAATGATGAGCGTGTTATTCAAGGCGAAAAGGGAATCAGAGACACTCCACTTCCGCTCCCGTATGGTCACCGGTTTGCCGCTAAAGCACCGGCAGGCCATCGCATCGTATATTTCTTCGCTGAGAAGATGTGACTTTAAAAAAAGATACGCCATACTCCGGCCCATAAAGCGACGGTTTTTCCCCGTGCCTAGGGTTCCGACCGTGCGCAGGAAGCGGGCCTCCATCATACTGATCGCCTGTTCCGATATGACGAAAAGGTAGCGGTACGCCATATTCAGGATGGAAAGAAACAAGTCCGGAACATGCAGGGCGGAAAGCGCGCCGGTGAAATCCGCCCAGCGTGTGGTCAGCAAAAATAGGAACGAGAAGGAGAGCGAAACGCCGGAGCGCAGCGCCAGCCGTACTGCTGCGGTCAGCCCCGCGGCGGAAAAGAAAAGGCCGTCCGCCCATCCCGCAGTTCCGGGCGGGAGCAGAAAAAAGAGAGGTTCCCCTTTGGTCACCAAGCTGGAAGCGCCGGGAAGGGAAAATACCAGAACCAGCAGCGGTACATATCCCCACACCCTTCGCAGGAACGCTTTCCAGTCCAGCCCGGAAAGGCATGCATAAAGGAACGCGACAACCGCAAGAGCGGTTAAAACAACCAGGCTGGAAGAAAATGCAGATAAAAGCAGAAAGGCCAGAAATACGCACAGTTTGCACCGGGCATCCAGCAGCTGTAAGAAATTTGGCAGGGCGGCATACCGTTCGCAGATAAATTCGTTTTCAAAGATTTCCGCAATACGGCGGATGGTTTTGGAAATAAAATGTGTGCGGCGCTGCGGGAACGGGGCCGCATCATCTGGGTTCGTTTCCAGCAGCCAGCGCGGGATGTCCTCCGGCTGCAACTCAGCGTTTTTCTTTTGTGGCGTCACCTTTGGTTTTTCCTTTCTGCGTTTTGATTATGAGCGCGGACAGGCACAAAATCAATGCCGCAACCAGCAGAATACCAATTACGGCGGACAGAAGATAGCCGCCTACGGCGCCTGCCTGACCGCTTCCCAGCGCAGGCAGGGAATAATCCGGCAGCAGGGCGCCCCATTTGTCCGCCATCATTTCTAACCCTTGTGGAATATGGCCCAGGCGTTCCATCAGTTCATCGGTGCTCCATTCGCCCCAAGCGGTTCCGGTGGCAATCAAACCAAGCGGCGTCAAAACTACGAGTCCCACGAGGGGAATCAGCATGGCTTTATACCGTTTCCAGAAGGAGCCGGAGGCGGAAGACTGCGGCGCAATCCCTGCCGCCGCAAACAATTCGGGCGCGGCCTTAGCAAGATAGGCCACAGCGGCCGTAGTGACGGCTGCCTCAATCGGGCCTGCAATCAGGCCGTGTGCAAACATCATGGACGGAACGGAAACCGACAGCGGATAAGGACAGTAAAGCGCACTGCCGTCCGCAGCCTTGAACAGAAGAGGCTGAATTCCGAATTCCACGGAGGCGCAGAAGGCGGCAAGATTCAGCCCAACATACCCGCCGACAAAGGAAGCTATCAGGTTTCTCCGACTGCCCGGCCTGGAATTTCCGGCAATCGAGCGATATGCGGCGTAACCAGCGAACGGCATAACGACCGCCATATTCAGGCAATTTATTCCAAACGCCAGCACTCCCCCATCCCCAAACACCAGCGCCTGAATCAGAAGCGCGGTGGAAACGGAGAGAACGGCAGCCCACGGCCCAAGCAGAATCGCGATTAGAACCGCACCGACTGCGTGCGCGGAGCTTCCACCTGCCACCGGGATGTTGAACATCATTACCAAAAACGAAAAGGCGGCGCAAAGCGCCAATGCAGGGATTTTCTTTTCACTCAATGTCCTTTTTACCTTGCGGAACGCGACCGACCATAAGGGTACCATTCCCACCAGGGCCGGAACCGTGGTCTGCGGCGCCAGGTAACCGTCAGGAATATGCATGGATACTCCTCCAATCAAAAAATAACCCACAAAGGGCTTTGCGAGCCCTTCATGGGTTTCATTTTGTCACAAAATAATTTTAAGGGTGCAGAGAAGCCTTCATGGCTTCGTGTCGTAAAAAGCATATCATGTTTAAAGGCCCTTGTCAACCCGCAGGGACATTCGGTGAAAGAAGCACGGAATTGTGTCTTCGACGGTTCATCAGCTACGCCTATCCGAAAAGCGAACAGGTACTGGCTGCGCGCTTGCCGCTGTTGTGGCACAACTGCACTGCGCAGGAAGTCCACGCCCTAAAAACGTGCCACAGGCACGTTTTCTAAACGGGCTTCCGAATCCATCCTCCAGAAGTTTTAAATAGTATTTACAAAGAAAAAAGCAGTATGTTCTTTGCAACATACTGCTTTTGGTGGAGGAGGATATTGTAATTGGCTGGTTACACGCTTGCCGCTGTTGTGGCACAACTGCACTGCGCAGGAAGTCCACGCCCTAAAAACGTGCCACAGGCACGTTTTCTAAACGGGCTTCCGAATCCATCCTCCAGAAGTTTTAAATAGTATTTACAAAGAAAAAAGCAGTATGTTCTTTGCAACATACTGCTTTTGGTGGAGGAGGATATTGTAATTGGCTGGTTACACGCTTGCCGCTGTTGTGGCACAACTGCACTGCGCAGGAAGTCCACGCCCTAAAAACGTGCCACAGGCACGTTTTCTAAACGGGCTTCCGAATCCATCCTCCAGAAGTTTTAAATAGTATTTACAAAGAAAAAAGCAGTATGTTCTTTGCAACATACTGCTTTTGGTGGAGGAGGATGGATTCGGACCATCGAAGCTATAAAGCAACAGATTTACAGTCTGCCCCCTTTGGCCACTCGGGAACTCCTCCATATTCAATTGGCGCGGTTCGTGCGGTGCGCGGCGGCAACTCATTTCGCCGCCGTACATCCACATTGGAGCTGGCAGACGGACTTGAACCCCCGACCTGCTGATTACAAATCAGCTGCTCTACCAACTGAGCTACGCCAGCATTTTTAACAGCGCTTAAGTATAATAACACGTTCCAAGCTGAATGTCAAGACCTTTTCATAAAACCAGACACAATGTAGAAAACCAAAGAAACCGAAAGGGTAGGATGGCCGCAATACCCCGGAAAATGTATGGCCTTTGCCCCTCTCAGTTATCTTCAATGGTTTACATAATGGGTAGAAATACGGGCAAAAAATATAAATTAGTGCTGGTAATGAAGAAAAATACTTAGGACGCAGGGCCCCACATCCCTTATCTAGCGATGCGGGCCCTGGGCCCTTGTGTGCCATGTCGGATTCCGGTTTAACCCTTCAGAACGGTTCCGTCTGCCAGGGTAATGGTATATCCATTGTAATGAATTGTACCGTTATTGGTCAGGCTTGTCACCGAGCAGTTTCCGGTCAGGTTCCAGGTAGCGCCCTTTGCTATCGTGACCACGGCGTTGTTTGAAACAGCCGTACCGCCTGCAGCATTTTTCACGATATTAATGGTTCCTTTCAAGCTGCTGCCTTCGCCTAGGGTGAAATTCAAGGTAGAGATGGTGTCAACCGTTACTTTGCCGGTCAGGTTCATGTTCGCGGCAGAAAAGGTCAGCTGCCCACCGTTTTTGCCCGCGGTTCCCCATCCGCGGCTGGAAGAGTTGCCCGCCACCGTAAGCAGGTTTTCATTTGCCAGGTTCAGCGTTACGCTGTCCAGAGTAATGACGCTGCTGGTATTGGTGACATAAAACATATCGCCGGATTTTGCGGTAATGGAGCCCCCGCTCACGGAGAGCTTAGAGGTCCCCACCTGGGCATCTCCAGACATGGACTGGTAAAGCATGATATTATGCAGATTTTCGGAGCCGTCGTTTGTTTTGGTGGCGGTCATGTTTCCGGTTAGACTGCAATTTTTTAAGGAAATGGAGTTTAATCCCTCAATGACCAGCGCTTCGGAATTTGCCGCGCTCAGCGTGGCGTTGCTGACCGAAATGGCGGCAGTGGAATAAATGGCAGGCGAGCCGGTTCCGGACGTTTTATAGGTGCCGCCGTCCACCACCACCGTCCCGCCACCGCGGTCGGAGCGGATTGCCGCAGAAGAGTTCCCGGAGGTGGAAACGGTCAGATTCTTTGCATTGGTGGTTCCGCCTCCGGTAGTCTGGATTCCGCCGGAGTTATCCTTTGATGTCGTGATTTTGGAGTCGCTGATGGTCACAGTGGTTCCTTTTCCGTAACTGAAAACACCGTTGCCGTTCTGGGCGTTTGTTGTCACATTAGCACCGGATATGGTAACGTTCGCGCCGTTCAGGGCCAATAGCCCGGCATTTTGCCCGTAGAAGTCCCCATTTTCCGTGTTGGATGTTTTTCCGCCGGACTTATTGACGGTAATATTTTTTAATGTGGCAGTCACTCCGTCAATCCGCAGGGCATTTTCGTCGTCCCCGGAGGAAGTATAGGTTGTGTCTGTAATGGTTGCGGATTCCTTAATGGTGTTGGCAGAGGTGCCGTTGGTAACCTGGCTGGATCCGCCGAAACCGCCCCCGCTAAGATTTTTGACCGTGACGGCTGTTGCCGTATGGTTTTCGCCAAGCTGAACTTCCAGCACGTCGCCGACTTTGATGGAACTTGCTTTGCCGGTCACGTTATTATCTTTGCCCTCAATGGTAACGGAAGTGCTGTCATTAATGGTAATGGTGAGACTTTCGCTGCCAGCCGTGAAGGTTTTAAAGTTTCCCCCGCCATTGCCGGGGCCGCCAGCCGGCGGGTTTCCGTCTGGCTTATTGCCCGAGGGCGCGCTGCCAGTTGGAGGATTTCCAGTTTGCTTGTCACCGGATGGCGCGCTGCCGGTTGGTGCATTTCCATTCAGCTTGTCACCGGATGGCGCGCTGCCGGTTGGTGTATTTCCAGTTGGCTTGCCGCCTGACGGTGCGTTGTCCGCAGGAACTCCGCCCGAGCCGTCCGTGGATTTGCTGCCGGTTATCGTTCCTAATTTTAGCGTGTAGGAGTTTCCGCTGATCGTCGTAACCTGCCCCGTCACAGTCGAGCTTCCGGAACCGGAAGCGGTACCGCTTGCTGAGCTGCTAGTTTGGTTACTGCAGGCAAATAGATTCATAAAAAGCGCGGTGCCTACGATTACGGCCGCTATTTTTTTCATAAATCATCCAGCCTTCTTTCTGATTGTTCAATTCACTGTTTCAGAATAAAAATGGAAATGAGAATTAAAAATGAGGGCTATGTGAAAATCACATGAAATTTTGCGGCTGTGTTAAGAAGGCAAAGCACACGCCGATGTTTTCCACCGAAACGGCAAGCGGGGTGGAAAAGAAGGGGGCGTTTCCGGCATTCCGTTCCACCGAACGAAAGGGGAAAAATACAAAAACGCAGGAACCGTACCGATTTCGCGGTTCCTGCGTCGATTTTAATTTTTGGTGGGATAGATGAAGAGTACCCGGTCAGCTTTCGGGTTTATTTCTGCCCGTAATAGGCGTTTGCGCCGTGCTTGCGCAGATAGTGCTTATCCAGCAGTTCCTGCTGCATGGAGCGGCCGGGGTTCGGCGCAATGGCCTCTGTGTGCCACGCCATCATGGCCAGTTCCTCCAGAACCACCGAGTTGTGGACCGCTTCAAAGCAGTCTTTGCCCCAGGTGAACGGCCCGTGGGAATGAACCAGCACCGCGGGGATATCATTTGGGTTCTTGCCGTCAAAGGTTTCCACAATGACGTTGCCGGTTTCTTTCTCGTATTCCCCAGCGATTTCCTCCGGTGTCATGGTACGGGTGCAGGGAATGGTACCGTAAAAATAGTCGCCGTGGGTAGTGCCATAGGCGGGAATGCTGCGGCCGGCCTGTGCCCAGATGGTTGCCCAGCGGGAATGCGTGTGCACAATGCCCCCGATTTCCGGGAACTTATTATACAGGACACAATGGGTCGGGGTATCGGAGGAGGGGTTGAGCCGTCCCTCTACCTTTTCCCCTTTCAGGTTGACCACAACCATATCTTCCGGTTTCAGTTCACGGTAGTCCACGCCGGAGGGCTTTATGACAAACAATCCGCTTTTGCGGTCAAACCCGGAAACATTGCCCCAGGTGAACACCACCAGATGATGCTCCGGCAGCATCCGGTTTGCGCGGCAGACCTGTTCCTTCAGTTGTTCCAGCATATTGGTTTCCTCCAAAGATTATTTTTTCAGCTTCCATACCACGTCGTTCCAGGTTAGTTCGCGGCGCAGTTCGTTAATATCGGTGTGCGCGCCGATGTGGATGAATTCAATATCCATAATTTCGGCAAAGTCACGCAGTTCTTCTGCCGTCAGGGCATAGCTGAGGACGGAGTGGTGCGCACCGCCGGCGTAAATCCACGCTTCGGCAGAGGTTTCCAGACTGGGAAGGGGCTTCCACAGAACGGCCGCGACCGGGAGGTTTGGCATCTCGTGGGTCTGTTCCTGGCAGATTACATCGTTTACAATCATGCGGAACCGGTCGCCCATGTCGATAATAGTGGCCAGCACGGCGGGGCCGGAGGCAGCCTTGAAGGTCAGGCGGGCCGGATCCTCCCGGTCGCCAATGCCCAGCGGTACGACGCGGATTTTCGGGCGTTCGCACGCGACGGAGGGGCAAACCTCCAGCATATGCGCGCCCATGTTCATGGCGCAGTCTGGGTTAAAGTGATAGGTATAGTCTTCCATAAAGGCAGTGCCGCCCTTGCAGTCGGCGGTCATCAACTTCATAATGCGGCAGAGCGCGGCGGTTTTCCAGTCGCCCTCGCCCGCAAAGCCGTAGCCCTGGCGCATCAAATCCTGCACGGCAAGGCCGGGCAGCTGGCGCAGTTGCTGCAAATCCTGGAAATTGGTGTGGAACGCGCCAAACTTGCCTTCCTCTAGGAATTTCCGGAGGGCAACTTCCTCGCGCGCCTGATACCGCACGGACTCCACATTCTGTGTGTCCATATCGTACCGCTCGGCGTACTCCTTCATCTGTTCGTCAATTTCCGTTTCCGTCACGGCATCCACCATACGGATAATGTCGCCCACGCCGTAGTGGTCAACCTGCCAGCCGAATTTGATGTGTGCTTCTACTTTGTCGCCTTCGGTCACGGCAACCTCGCGCATATTGTCGCTGATGCGCAGCACGCGCAGACGGCGGCTTTCCTGTGCGCCGACCGCCGCACGCATCCAGCGTGCCATGCGCTCGCGCAGCTTCGGGTCCTCCCAGTAGCCGGCAATCACCTTCTGGGGAATACGCATGCGGGCAAGAATGTAACCGTGTTCCCGGTCACCATGGGCGGACTGGTTTAGGTTCATAAAGTCCATATCGATGCGGTCCCATGGAATGTCGCGGTTGAACTGGGTGTTGATATGTAACAGCGGCTTATGGAACACGCTCAAACCGCGAATCCACATTTTTGACGGGGAGAATGTATGCATCCAGGTAATGACTCCGGTGCAGGCTTCGTCGTTGTTTGCTTCGGTGAGGACCTTATCAATTTCATCCGAGTTGCGCACCACCGGCTTGAACACCAACGTGCAAGGGATTGCCGGATCGGCGTTCCAGCCGTCCACCATGGCTTTCGCGTGCTGATTGACGGTTTTTAGCACCTCTTCGCCGTACAGGTCCTGACTTCCGACCACAAACCAGAATTCGTATTTTTTCAACGCAGACATTTTTAATCCTCCCTTTTATCATTATTGAATAATAAGTGCAGGATATAACAGGAATTACGCCGGTATTGTTTAGCTCTGCTTTTTGATTTCCTTCAGGCGCTTCATCACGTTGTTTGCCCCGCGGCCGAAATAGTCGTGCAGGGTGCGGTATTCCGCGAACAGTTTGTCGTAAACCGCACTATGCTCCGGAATGGGGGTATAGACGGTGTCCTTCACTTTTCCCATGGCGCGCGCCGCGTCGAACACGCTGCGGTAGCCACCGGCTTTCTCCCCGGCCGCGACCGCGCCGAAAATGGCCGAGCCAAGCGCCGGGCCCTGCAGCGAGCCTGCGATTTTAATCGGCATTTTAATCACGTCCGCGTAAATCTGCATGATCATGGGGTCTTTCTGGGAAATGCCGCCGGAAGCGATGAATTCTTCCACCGGAACACCATGTTCGCGGTAATTTTCAATAATCATGCGGGTTCCGTAGGCCGTCGCCTCAATCAGTGCGCGGTAAATTTCCTCCGGCTTGGTCTGCAGCGTCATGCCCAGCATCATGCCGGTCAGGTCTACGTCCACCAGCACGGAGCGGTTGCCGTTCCACCAATCCAGCGCCAGCAGGCCGCTTTCACCGGGCTTTTGCCGTTCCGCTTTTTCGCGCAGGTAGCGGTGGATGTTTTTGCCCTGCTGCTTGGCTTCCTCGTAATAGGACGCGGGTAAACAGTTGTCGATAAACCATGCGAAATGGTCGCCCACGCAGGACTGGCCTGCCTCGTAACCGAAGTAGCCTGGCATTACGCCATCTTCCACCACGCCGCACATGCCGGGAACCTGATGTTCCTCTGTGCCCATCATGATGTGGCAGGTGGAGGTGCCCATAATGGCCAGCATTTTGCCGGGGCCGTCAATGCCCACGGCCGGAACGCACACGTGTGCGTCCACGTTGCCTACGGCCACCGCGGTGCCTTCCTTTAAGCCCGTCAGCTTTGCCGCCTGAGAGGTCAGCGTGCCGGCACGGCTGCCAAGGGGCAGAATGTCGCGGGAAAGCTTTTCGTCCACCACGTGTTCCAGCCGTGGGTCGAGCGCCTTGAAGAAATCGTTGGAGGGATAGCCGGTTTTCTTGTTCCAGATGGCCTTGTAACCCGCAGTGCAGGAATTGCGGGTCTCTTTTCCGCAAAGCTGCCAGATAATCCAGTCCGCCGCTTCAATAAAGCGGTCCATCGCGTTATAAATTTCCGGATCTTCGTCCAGAATCTGCCACAGTTTCGGAATGGCCCATTCGGAGGAAATTTTTCCGCCGTAGTTCTGCAGCCAGCTTTCACCGCGCTCCTGCGCAATTTGATTCAGTTGGTTCGCCTTATCCTGCGCGGCGTGGTGCTTCCACAGCTTTACATAGGCGTGGGGGCGGTTGCGGTATTCCGGCAGGAAGCACAGCGGGGTGCCGTCCGCTTTGACCGGCAGCACTGTGCAGGCGGTAAAGTCCGTGCCAATTCCAATCACATCGTCGGCGGAAACGCCAGATTCCTTCAAAACCTCCGGAACCGTGTGCGCCAGCACATCCAGGTAATCCTGCGGATGCTGTAGTGCCCAGTCGTGCCCCAGCTGGGTGCCGTCCGGCAGGGTGCGGTCCATAACCGCGTGGGGGTAATCGTAAACAGATGAGGCCAGTTCCTCCCCTGTTTTCACATCGACCAGTACTGCGCGGCCGGAAAGCGTTCCGTAGTCTAAACCGATTGCGTACTTTGCCATTTCAATCAACCTCCGTAATTTCATATGTTGGATTTGTACATACAACTTTGCCGAAAATGTATCAATGGAAAGCAGTGCTTTCCATTTTCCCCATCATTTCTTGCCCGCCCAGTGTATTACCGGCCGGGTTCGGTAAGATCACGCACTGATTTTCGTTCCACAAGTTCCGGAAGGAAATCCACCGTTGCGTGAAATCCCGGGTCGCTAATCAAACGGAGCAGGTTGCCCGCCGCCGTCCTTCCCAGTGATTCCGAGGGATGAACCACCGAGGTTAGCGGAACTTCGCAAAGCTCTGCCAAAGCGGAATTATCTACGCTGACAACGGATACATCCTCCGGTACGCGAATCTCCGCAGATTTTAATACATCGTACAGCTTTAAGGCCAGCTCGTCGTTGTAGCAGACCAGCCCCGTGCAGCCGTTGAGGCGGCGGAGGATGCGCTCCGGTTCGACCGGCAGGTCGGAAAGGTCTTCCGTGGAATACCACAGCACGTTTTCGTCGCGAATTTCCAGCTTTGCCTCTAACAGCGCGTCCAGATATCCAGCGTAGCGCAGGTGACCCTGGTTGTCGTCCGACTTAAAGACCCCTGCAATGTTTCGGTGCCCGGCACGGATCAGCCGCTGCGTGGCCGTGTAGCCGACCGCGCGGTCATCGAGGGACACGTGGGGCAGGCTGATTTGCGGGTAAAAGCTATTGATGAAGATAACAGGGATATTCTGCCGAGCCGCTTCCTGATAAATCCCAAGGTTGGGGTTCGGCAGTCCGCTTTGGGTCGGCTCGACAATCAAACCATCGATTCCTTTTTCCAGCATGGAGTGCAGCGCCCGGCTTTCGTTCTGCACTTTGTTGTGGGTGAAGGCAAGCTGCATGGAGTAGCCGTTTTCCGTCAGAACGGTTTCAATACCGCGAATAATCTGCGGGAAAATATAGGCGCCCACATAGGTGGTCACCACGCCCACCGTGTGGGTGGCGGGGCGCTTGGCGTAGGGTACGTATGTAATGTATGTGCCGCTGCCGCGCCGGCTTTCCACATAATTTTCCTGCGCCAGAACATTCAGCGCCTGCCGAACCGTCTGGCGGCTCATGTTGAACATGGCGCTCAGCTCATTTTCGGAATAAAGCTTATCCCCGTATTTCAAGTCTCCGTTTTCAATTTTATCCTTAATCCGATTGACCAAGATCATGTATTTTGGAAGTCCCATGCTCCGGTTCCTTTCTTCGGCGGAGGGTGTTATGTGCTCCCGAGAGCAGGGGAAACGCTGACGAAAGCAGTTTCGAAGCCGCCGTTCTAAAACAGAACTCGTGTGCTCCGGAAACGATCAATCCCCATAATTTTAAACTTAGTTTTCCGCGATTTCTATGTATAATATAATAAAACAGCAATGCAAACCTGTCAATATAAAATTAAATTGATGTAGAAACTTATACGTACAACTAATAGGTGGAAGTTGAAAAGGAACAAAACGGCTGCACACCGGAAAAAGCATAAAAAACCGCCCGGCAGCCCCGCATGTGTGCGGGAGTACCGGGCGGTAAACTTTAGGAACAGAAGGTTCCAATGAAGGAAGGGCCTACTCTTCTTGGTCGTAATCATCCAGAAAGCTGTGCTGTTCGCTGCCCCGCCGCCAGCCGATGATGGTTTCCAAATTTACATTATGAATGCTGTGGAAAATGTTTTTATCAATGCCAGGGCTGGTGCGGCGAAGTTTTTTAATCAGTTCCTTCATTTCCTGCCGTTTGGAGCCGCCGCCGTTGTCGCCCAAAACGCAGTTTTCCGTAAAGCGGCAGGCGCACTGAATGAAGTTGAGGTCATTGTAGCGCTTCCATGCGATAATATCGGCTTCCTTTACCATATACATCGGGCGGATTAATTCCATACCGGGGTAATTGGTGCTGTGCAGCTTGGGCATCATGGTTTTGTACTCTCCACCGTAAAACATGCTCATCAGCACGGTTTCAATCACATCATCAAAATGATGGCCGAGCGCGATTTTGTTGCACCCCAAATCCTGCGCGTGCTTGTACAGGTGCCCGCGGCGCATTTTGGCGCACAGGTAGCAGGGGGATTGGTCCACCTTGGCGACGATGTCGAAGATCTTGGTCTCAAAGATTTTGATGGGGAGATTCAGCGCCTGCGCATTATCTTCAATCCGCTGCCGGTTTACTGCGTTATAGCCGGGGTCCATCACCAGGTATTCCACCTCGAACGGGAATTCACTGTATTTTTGTAGGTGCTGAATGCACTTTGCCATCAGCATGGAATCTTTGCCACCGGAAATGCAGACGGCAATTTTATCGCCTTCCTGAATCAAGTCGTATTGCTTGATGGCCGAAAGGAAGGGAATCCAGATTTCCCGGCGGTATTTTTTTACGATGCTCCGTTCGGCCTGTTCGTATTTTTCCATCTTTTCTTCCTTCTATCATTTACTCCATGAGCCATGCCAAATTTCCTGATTTAACACGGTTCTTAGTTTTCTCTTTACGGTTCATTGTTTTTCCAGCACTCGTCGAATGCGGCAAGAAAGGTATCCAGTTCCTCCTGTGTAGTTAGGTGGCTTAGGCTGATGCGCAGGGTAGAAAGCGCTGCCCTGCGGTCCTTAGTTAAGGCGAACACCGGGCGCGAAACCGTGTTGGGTGCGCAGCAGGCCGATTTGGTAGAAAGGCAGATGCCCCGGTTGGAAAGCTCCTCTTGAAACCGTTCCGTCTTTACCCCTGGGATGCTGAGGTTTAGAATGAACGGGACGGACTGCTTTGTGCTGTTGATGCGCACGCCCTTATATTTACTGAGCGCGGCGGTGAGTTTCCGATTCAATCCCTCTACATAGCGATACCGCTCGTCCATGGATTGGACGGCGACCGAAAGCGCCTTCGCTGTGGAAGCGATGAGCGCCAGCGCCGGGGTTCCGCTGCGGAACGGAGTGGTACTGATGCCGCCGTGAATCTGTGGGCGGAGCAGGATGTTCTTTTTCTTAATCAGAACGCCGCAGCCGTTTAACCCATAAAATTTATGGGGCGCAAAGGTGATCAGGTCGGCGTGTGCGGTTTCCAAGGGGATTTTTCCTGCCGCCTGAGTGGCATCCACATGGAACAGGCAGTGCGGCGCGGTTTTTACTACGGCTGCCAGGGCGCCGATCTGCTGGCGAATTCCGATTTCGCTGTCTACCTGACAGATGGAAACCAAAATCGTATCCTCGCGCAGCAGCTCCCGCAGCTCCTCCGGGTCCACCAAGCCGTCCTCGGTTAGGCCGACGTAGTCGACTTCAAACCCGCGGTTTTGCAGCTCTGCCACCGCGCCGTTCACGGAGGAATGCTCCAAATAAGTGGTGATAATGTGTTTGCCGTATTTCTGATATTCCTCCGCCGCGCCCAGCAGGGCAAGGTTGTTGGATTCGCTTGCACCGGAGGTGTAAATGATTTCCTCCTCCTCGACCATAAGCAGCTGCGCAATTTGCCGCGTTGCTTCGTCCAGCCGCTCTTTCGCGGCCAGCCCCATCGCGTGCGGGGAATTTGGGTTTGCAATATACTCGCGGGACACCTGGCAGAAGGTCTGAAGCGCTTCCTCGCAGACCGGGGTGTTTGCCGCGTAATCCAGATAAATCATATGGTTCGACTTCCAATCTAAGACTCTTCGTGAGGGAAACGGAGTTTCCGCCTACTATCTTATCACGGATTCCCCATTTTTCAAACAGCAAAATTGCCTGTAAACCGCGACTTGGCTCACAGGCAATTTTAATCTTCTAATTAAGATTCCGCTATGGGGTTCCCATTCTGCGGAACCGCGCGCAACGAGCCCCATCAGCGCCTCCGGTGAAATGCCGTGCTTTGTTTCCAGAAACGGAATCAGACTGCTGTGCAGCTCCTTCCACAAATTATTCCCGAATGATTTTCATCAGGACCTGCCCGTATTCCACGGTTTGTCCGTTTTTCACGCAGACTTCTGCCACCTTGCCGCTGCATTCCGCGTTGATTTCGTTCATCAACTTCATGGCTTCAATAACGCAGAGGGTGTCGCCCTTGTTCACATGGGCACCCACCGGTGCGAACGGTTCCGCATCCGGTGCGGGTGCCTGATAAAACACGCCCACCATGGGGGCTTTTACCTCTACGCAGTTGGGATCGGCCGGAGCGTGGGGCTCCGGCGCTGCCGCAGGGGCGGTTTCCGCTACTGCGGGGCCAAGCCCCTGCGCCGGAATAATGATATTCTGAGCGGGCTGGCGCTCCATGCGCAGGGAAACATCACCCTGCGTAAGCTCCAACAGGGTGAGTCCGTTGTCGCGCATTACTTCGGCAATCTCCTGAATTTGCTTTACGTCCATTTGATTCCTTCCCCTCTGTTCGTTTATCAAAGAAAGTATGCGGTTTTTATACAATTCAGGCCTTAAAATTTTTTCGATGCGAGATTATTCTGCAGAAAACGCTTCCTTTGCCGCTTCCACTCCGGCTGTGTTTTCCACGTTCAAAATCCGCACGCCGGGAGCGGTTTTCTTAATCAGGCCACAGAGCGTTTTGCCGGGGCCGACTTCAATCATGGTTTCAATGCCGCCGGCCGCCATGGCTTCTACTGTTTTCTGCCAGAGCACCGGGTGGTTGACCTGGCGCGCAAGCAGATCCTTCGGATCCTTATCATAGGGAAGCGCAGTGCTGTTGGCATAAACCGGAATCTTCGGGTCCTTCATTTCAATCTCGTCCAGCACTTCCCTCAGCTGTTCCGCCGCGCGGTCCATAAACGGGGAATGGAATCCGCCGCTCACGGCCAGGGGAACGGCCTTTCCTCCCGCTTCCTGCACGGCTTTGACAAATGCTTCCTGATTTGCTTTTAGCAGGGCAACCACCGTTTGGGCCGCACTGTTGTAGTTGACCGGATAAGTGTTTTCAAATCGTTCACAAAGCTCTTTCACCGTGTCGGGGGGAAGCCGGAGCACCGCGACCATGGCACCGTCGTACCGTTCCGCCGCCTCCTGCATAAATTCTGCGCGCCGGCAGACCAAACGGAACCCGGTTTCAAAATCAAACGCACCTGCAAAGGTGAGCGCGGCGACTTCACCGAGCGAAAATCCCGCCGCAACGCACGGTTCCAGCCCCGCTTCACGCAGGCTTTCCGCCGCGGCCAGGTCCATGCAGAACACACAAGGTTGCGTGTTAATCGTCTGGGCAAGCTCCTCTGCGGTTCCTTCAAAACACTGCTTTGAAGTGCCGGGGCGGATGGCATCTGCCGCGTCAAAGACCCGCCGCGCGGCGGGAGAGGTTTCGTAAAGCTCTTTTCCCATGCCGGGGTATTGAGCCCCCTGACCGGAAAATACAAATGCTAACGTATCCATGGTATCCCTCTTTCCAGTATAGTTTCCGCCTGCGTGAACATCGCGGGGATGATTCAGCGGCGGGCTGTTCCTTATGGACTGGGGCGGCGGACTGGCCGGCCATAAACAGTCCTTTTCCGCGCCGCCCTCCTGCGCAAAGCGCTCCCGTTTTTCCAGTGTCGTTTCCGGGTTGCGTTCCTTTTTCTAAGCGCACTTAACCTCGCATTCGCCCTTTCTCTGTTTGCAAACTTTACAGGCAAAGGAACATAACAAAAAGCGTCCGGATTCGCACGGGAATCCGGAGCCGCCAACCAATTTATTCTTCCGACGCGCCGCGCTTCTGGTTGTCGATGAATTCCACCAGATCACGTACCGTCAGGATTTTTTCATTTTCCACATTCAGCTCCACGCCGAATTCGTCTTCCAGTGCCATCACCAGATCCACCATATCGAGGGAATCGATGCCCAGGTCCTCAAATTTGGTTTCCATGCTGATTCCGTCCGTATCCATGTCCCGGTACTGCGCCAGAAGCTTTACTACGGTTTCGTAAGTCATACTAAGAGATCCTTTCGGTTTCATGTTTGGTCCACCGGATGACACAGACGCCCGTGGTGAGCCCATCGCCGAACGCCACTAGCGCAAGCAGGCAGCCGGGCTTCAATTCACCCGAACGGTTGAGCTCATCCAGCAAAATTGGGACGCGGTACGCGCTTCCGGTTCCCAGTATTGAAAACTCATCGTGATGAATCCTTTCTCTTTTTACCAAAAATTTCCAGAGGAGCGGGGAACAATCAATCTGTGTCCGGTGCGTCCCACGAAACGGGAATCCCGTTATTTGGTTACTCCCGGAAAGGGAGCGGACGTTTTTATCAGACAAAATAAGCGATTCCCGCACAGCCGGGACCGGCGTGCGTACCCACCACAGAGCCGAGCGGCATGGTCCGGCTCAGCTGGGGGTCGTACAGCCCGGCGGTCATCGCCTTAAGCATTTCGGTCAGCTCGGGGGCTACGGAGTCGCCGAACACCACCAGATGATTCGGATTGGGGCGCTCCAGCCGTGTTTTTTCGGCGATGGCTTCCAACGCGGCCCTGCGGCCCTGCCGCTTTTCCACCACATCTACCAGGCCGCCTCTGCAGGTGATAATCGGTTTAATGCGCAGCATGGTGCCCAGCAGCGCAGAGGAGGAGGAAAGCCGGCCGCCCATTTTCAGGTATTTGAGCATGTCCACCACCGCGAAAAAGCGAAGCCGCTCAATCAGCGCTTCCACTTCTCGCTTGATGGCTTCCCCGTTCGCGCCCACGTCCCGCAGGCGCGCGGCTTCCAGCACCAAAATGCCCAGGGCAAAGGTCACGTTGCGGGAATCGACCAGAAAAATATTCTTCCGGCCAATCAAATCCCTTGCGATGCAGGCGGATTGATACGTGCCGCTCATATCGCTGGAAAGGAAAATCCCCACAATTTCATCTTCTGGAGGAATGGAAGCAAATACCTCTGTAAAGCGGTCGGGCGTTACCTGCGCGGTGGTGGGAAGGGTGTCGCAGTGCCGCAGCCGCTCGTAAAATTCTTCATTGGTCAGGGTGACCCCGTCCACAAACTCCTCCTGCCCAAAGCGAACCAGCAGTGGAACGACGGTAACCCCAAACTCTTTCTGCTGTTCGGGCGTAATGTCCGAGGTGCTGTCCGTTATAATTCTGACTGCCATCGTATTACACTCCTCTAATCCTTGTTTTTACTTTCAAAAAAGTGCTGCACGGCCGCCAGTCCCCGGACAAAAGCCTTTAACTCATCTTCTTTCAAAACCGATTGAATTGCAGATACCATTTCGTGGTGAAAGGATTGATGAATTTCATTTGCAGTCTTCCCTTTTTCCGTGGGAAAAATTCGGACCATGCGTTTGTCGCGGTCGTCCTGACGGCGGATTAAAAAGCCTTTTTTCTCTAAGGTGCTTACCGTGGTAGTAAGCGTGCCGGCAGTAATATTCTGGGAGAGAGCGATTTCTGAAGCGGTGTTTTGCTGGCGCGTTACAGCGTCGCAGACCGCTTCGATGACATGCATTTCCCGCATGGAAAGATTGCCGGCTCGTTCCTTCAGGCTGGCTTCTTCCATGCGAAGAATATTGTTGAATACCGAAACCAGAAAGCTATTGATCTTTTCGGACTCGCTGTCCATGCAGTCACCTCCCAAAATTTGTTTTGATGTTCAAACGAAAGGAAATTACAATTTCTGTATTTTATCAGAAAGAAAACCATTTGTCAACCGTTTTGAAGTTCAAAGTATTTTGCGCGGTTTGGCGTATGCCTGCAAAAACGGAAAAAGGGCGCCCGGCAGCAGCCGGACGCCCTCTGTGTGAAGTGTAAGTGTGAAGGAGTCATTTTCTAAAAAAGCTCCGTTTCGGAAGGGAAAACGCGGTGGAATCAGTGGGTACATTCAAAAAAACTTTTGGGGGATAGAACCGTTAGGAAGTGCATTTCCGTCAGAAAGTGCATTTTATTTCATCGCTTCCGTCGGAGCGGTGCATTTGGACTGCCGCGTTTTTCTTGCGTTCTTCTTCGATAATTTGATTGACTTTTTCGTAAAATCCGTTATTGATTTCGCTGCTCCCCTCAATGAGTGTCAATGGTTTGTGTTTCAAGCTGCTCGGCCCCTCTGCTAATGAAATTCATTCTTTCCTGAACATAGGCGTTTTCCAAAAGCTTCACAAACGGTTCTATGTATTGGCGTACGAAATTTTCCGTCTCGGCTTTGTTTTTTCCAAAACTGCCCGCTTTGGTGCAGTCAATTTGAAGAATAAAACAGATGTTGTCGAAATCTCCTTTATTGGGAATCGCCAGGTATTCGGCCAGCGGTTCACGGCTGGGACTGAACTTCTTTTTAATGCCTTTCTCATCCAGCAGATACAGTTTTTCCACCGAAGTCAAAAGAATGGTGCGAAAATATTTTTCACAGTCCGCCACGGGCCTTGGGCGGTTATCCCCGCTGCTCAGGTCGTTCGACTTAAATCCGGGCATGGTATACATCAGGGTGTTTTGGCTGAGGAACTGCTTTACCACACTGATGCGGAAACTGCGGTCGGGGTATTCATTGGAAAATATGGTATAGAGCGAATTGCAGATAAACTGGGAAAGGGAAGCAAAAATCTGCTCTTTCTCTCCTTTTTCCAGCGTCACCATGTAGCGGGTCAGGCTGGTAATATTGTTCTGAAGCTCTTCCACTACCGCGCGGTTCAGCCCGGAGTCTTTTTGTTGCTTTAATATATGCTGGTTGCAGGCGGAAAATCCCACTAAAATCAAAAAATATGCGGAAAAATATAAAATCTGTGGGAACGAATAAAAGACCGCAAAATTAAACGGCTTGTTTTTGTTGGAATTTTCCATTACATAGGTGATGATGAAAGGAAAAATAAAACAGACAAATTTCTGCAGCACCCAGTTGGAAAACAGTGTCAGAGCAAACTCCCCTACCCTGCGCAGAGAAATACGATTCCGCCGGTATTTCATACTATTCATTCCCTTTTCAGTTTGACAATTTCACGGAATTTCAATTATTCCGTTAATTATTACATTTATATGACCTTGAAACGGGAATTATTTCTATTTAGAATAAAAAATTAGGACAGGTTGAGCATACCCCGCAAAAATTGTGTTTTGTATTTACGAAAACTGTGTTACACTTTTTTATATTGAGAAACTGGGGATCCGCTGAGCGGCTTCGAAGTTTGCCGGCGGACATCAACCGATTTTCAGGAGAACAAAATGATGGACAACAGGCAGGAAAAGCAAGACCGAACGCAATATGATTTCGCGTTCTGGAGTATGCTGGATGAATTGGTTCGCGATTCCGAAATCGTCATTGACCGGCCAAAGGGCTCCCGTCACCCGAAGTACCCGGAGATGGTCTATGAGGTGGATTATGGCTACCTGAAAAATACCTCTTCCATGGACGGCGGCGGAATTGACGTATGGCGCGGTACCGCGCAGCCGCAGAAAGTGGACGCGGTGATTTGCATAGTGGACCGGGCGAAACGGGATTCGGAACTGAAAATTCTAATTGGCTGCACCGAAGCGGAAAAGGACGCGATTTACCGGTTCCACAATCGCACGGAGGGTATGAAGGGCATCTTCCTCACAAGAAAAAGCGGTTGATTCGGCGCGAAACGCTCTTTCTTTTCTGCCCGGTTTTACGAAAAAAGAGCCCCGTAAAACGAATGAAAATTCATTTTACGGGGCTCCCTGTTTTTGGAGCGAACGACGAGGCTCGAACTCGCTACCTCCACCTTGGCAAGGTGGCGCTCTACCAGATGAGCTACGTTCGCATCAATTGGTGCCTCCGGGCGGAATCGAACCACCGACACGGGGATTTTCAGTCCCCTGCTCTACCGACTGAGCTACAGAGGCAAATGCGAGGAACGAATCACAGGCACGCTGTGTATCATACTACATCCGACAAAAAATGTCAATCCCGTTCCGTAAATTTTTTGCATGTGTCAAAGCTGGTATTCCCCTGGCAATAAGTTTGGGAAGTACGAATATATTTCCGTTTGATGAATACTCATAAGGTAGGAATGTTTTCGGTTCAGTAAAGTATAGGGGGGGCGGATAGGATGAATTATGATCCTGAGAAACTGGAGAGTATCACATTTTGCAGATCTTTTCTGCACGGATACAATAAAGATCAGGTTGATGAAGTAATGGCCAAAGTGATTCAGGACTATCGAAAAAGCGCCTATGAAATCAATCAAATGAAAGAGCAGCTTTCCACGCTGGACGATACCATAAAGCACTATAAGTCGCTGGAGGAAGCGATGCAGCACTGCTTTGTGGTCGCACAGAAAACCAGCGACGAAATGAAAGCGGCAGCTACAGAAAAAGCACAGGGAATTTTGCAGGAAGCGGAGAAAACGTCACAAAAAATGGTAAGCGACGCCAATCAGCAGGTGAATAAAATCAATCTTGCCTATGAAGAACTGAAAGCGAAAATGTTTACCTTCCGCAAAAAGACAGAAGCCTTACTGAATGCGCAGCTGGAGGTGCTGAATCAGCTGTCCGATGAATAGCAGCCATAAAAAAACTCCGAAGATTCGATTCTTCGGGGTTTTTATTGTAGGAAGAACTACGCCTTCAAAATATGGTTGCAATAATACTCGTATTCTTTTCGAATGCCGTCCTCTATGGTGACCTTGGGCCTCCACCCGGTTGCCAGGATTTTGGTGTTGTCCAGCACCCTGCGGGGGGTTCCGTCCGGCTTGGTTGAGTCGAAAATCAAGTCCCCCTGGAAGCCCACAACCTTTTTCACAGTTTCCGCTAGGTGACGGATGCTGATTTCCTCCCCGGAACCAATATTGATGAAATTGTTCCCCTCGTAGTGGTTCATCAGGAAGATGCACGCCTCCGCCATATCGTCCACATAAAGGAATTCCCTTAGCGGGGTGCCGGTTCCCCACAGTTCCACAAACGGACGTTTTTCCTCTTTCGCCTTGTGCAGCTTGATAATCATGGAGGGAATTACGTGGGAATTGTTAATGTCGAACCGGTCGTTCACGCCGTAAAGGCTGGCCGGCATTACGCTAATATAATGCGTGCCGTATTGCAGGTTGTACGACCGGCACATTTCTATTCCTGATATTTTTGCCAGTGCATACGCCTGGTTGGTCGGTTCCAGCTCCCCGGTCAGGAGGTATTCCTCTTTAATCGGCTGGGGGCACAACTTCGGGTAAATGCACGAGCTGCCCAGAAGCATCAGCTTTTTTACGTGGTTTTCATACGCACTTTGAATCACATTGCACTGAATCAGCATATTTTCCATGATAAAGTCGGCGGGATAGGTACTATTCGCATAAATTCCGCCGACTTTTGCGGCCGCCAGAAACACATATTCCGGCTGTTGTTCCGCGAAAAATTGTCGTGTTGCGGCCTGGTCGGTCAAATCCAGTTCCGCATGAGTCCTGGTAAGAATATTCCGGTAGCCCTGCTGTTGCAGCCCTCTGACAAGAGCGGAGCCCACCATTCCTGTATGCCCCGCCACATAAATCCTGCTGCCCTTTTCCAATGCGAACCCCTCTTTCGTAAGAATCATGCCCTTAGGTGCCGGTTTTCAAATCATGTTCCACCATCATCTTTACCAGTTCTTTAAACGATACTTTCGGTTTCCAGCCCAGTTTCTCCCGGACCTTTTTGGCATCGCCCAGCAGAAGATCCACTTCGCTTGGGCGGAAGAATTTGCTGCTTACGCCTACCAGCTGCCGACCGGTTTGGCTGTCGACCCCGATTTCGTCCAGGCCGGTTCCTTCCCAGCGGAGCTGGATTCCCACATTCTGAAATGCCAGCTCACAGAACTCGCGCACGGTGTGGGTTTCTCCGGTGGCTACCACATAATCATCCGGCTCTTTCTGCTGCAGAATCAGCCACATGGCTTCCACGTAATCGCCCGCGAATCCCCAGTCGCGCTTAGCGTCCAGGTTTCCCAAAATGATTTTGTCCTGCTTACCCGCCAGAATGTTGGCAATTCCGGTCGTAATTTTGCGCGTGACAAAGTTGCCGCCCCTTCTGGGGGACTCATGGTTGAACAGAATGCCGTTACAGGCAAACAGGCCGTACGCTTCGCGGTAATTTACGGTAATCCAGTACGCGTAAAGCTTTGCGGCCGCGTAGGGACTTCTGGGGTAAAAGGGTGTTTTTTCGGTTTGGGGGGTCTCCCGTACCTTGCCGAACAGCTCACTGGAAGATGCCTGGTAAAACCGGATTGCCGGGTTAACTTCCCGGATGCTGTCCAGAAGCCGCAGCGCGCCCAGCCCGTTTACATCCGACGTAAACTCCGGGATATCAAAGGAAATTTTAACATGACTCTGCGCGCCGAGGTTATACACCTCATCCGGCTCCACTTTGTCAATCAGCCGACTCAGGCTGCCAGAGTCGCTCAGATCCCCGTAATGAAGGAACAACCGCTGGTTCTCGCCGCCTTCGTCGGTTAGAAGATGATTAATTCTCTGCGTGTTTTCCGAGCTGCTCCTGCGGATTAATCCGTGTACCTCGTACCCTTTATCAAGCAGAAGCTCTGCCAAATAGGAACCGTCCTGTCCGGTGATTCCTGTTATGAGTGTCTTTTTCATATTACCTCACATACCCGTCATAATTTGGTCCCGCATGCGCACAATCCAGTGTGCATGTAGTACATCATATGTGAAGCCGTACCGCCGTGTGAGGAAAAACGGCCCTGGGCGCGCGTGGTTTTTAGACCGGGGAGCCCACCGGCATCCGGTCGGCCGCAAATGAATCCAGTCGGAAGCCGGAAAAGTCACGCGTTATGATGCGGTCCGCAATGTTCTTTTTCAGAAGCAGCTCGTTGTAGCCGGCGTAGAACCTTGCCCGATCCATTAGCCCGGTCAAGCTGCCGTAATACTTTCCAATGCGCTTGACGAAGGTTTCCCCAAAGGTCTGGATCGCAACGCCAAAGTCGTAGGCGGGGTCGCCGATGCCTGCGCAGCCGAAGCCGACCACACCTTTCATTTTTTTGGTCTTAACATCGTGCAGAAAGCAGCGGGGCGAAAGGTCGGCGTGAATCAGGCACGGCGAATGAATTAGAAAGTCCTCGTTTTCCACCACGGGTCGGAAGACCCGCGCAATGCGTTTTTGCTCGTAACTGTCGCAGTACGGGTACACCTTCCGCTTAATCTGTTCCAATTCCGACAGAACGGTTTCCCTGGACAGGTCATACGGAATTTCCAAAATGCGGTTTTCCTTCAGTAGTTTCGGCGGAATGGTGTGAAGCTGCCGCAGGAAAACGCCGATCTGCCGGGCAATGTGGTTCTGATCGCTTTCGCTCATTAGCAGAATATCCTCGCGGTACAGCGGTTCTCCTTTCACAAATTCGCATTTTGCCGCTCCCGTTCCCAGGGGTTCCATCCGGGGCAGCGGCATGTTGACATAGCCACGGATAAAGTCGGTGACCCGAATCTGGTTGGTCAAAAAGGCGGCCGTCCAGTCGTAGCGCGAAAATTTGAACAGGACTTCGTCGTTGACCGTGACAATATCACAGTGTTTGCCATCCGTTTGGTTAAACCGAAGGTTGGTCAGGTTAATCTGGGGATAATACGTGGTAATCGTCTGGATATACCGTGTTTGGTTTTCAGCCATATAGCGTCACCTCGCAAAGCAGGCTGGGCCGCTTAATACAGGAGCCTGATGTTTGTTTCCGGCCAGTCCTTCAGCCGCATGACCGCGTTGGAAAGATTGGAATAGCCGTTTCCAATGAAGAAATCACACTGAGAAGCCAGGTACGTGTCCTTAATAATTTCAATGGTGTCTCTCTGCAGTTCCACACCCTTGTGCCTTTTGTTGGGGTAATCCAGCAGGCAGGTTGGAATCCTTGGTTGGAAAGGAGTTTTTTTGCTGTCGGGGTAAATCATCATATCGCCGTGTCCGTACAGCTTTTTATACTGGCGGAACATTTTGTTGGAATCGGTAATCACGAAGATATGACGCACGTTATATCGGACGATATACTCCCAGATGTACGGCTTATAAAGCTCGTTCAAGTCGTAAAGCTGCGCCACTTCGGTTACCAGTGCCTTTCCGCGCACATGAACGCCCAGAATCGGCCGTTCATCCCGGAAATTCGGGTTGATGTTGTGGAACTTTTGAATTTCGCGCTTGATTTCGGGTTTGAGTTTCAGGTATTTCTGGTACAGCCTGCGGTAAATCTGGCAGGGCGTCATGCCGTAAGACCAGTGGTCACTTTTCGCGAAGGGGATGATGGACCGCAGGGGATAATAAACGTCGCTGACCAGTACGTTTGCGTCGCTGGTCATCATGCTTTTCAAATCACGGTCCTGCATTTTCAGTTTGTCGGTGTCGTCCGCCAGCACATTGGAGTACCGCCAGACCGATGGGTAATAGGTGAACTCCGTGCGAACCACATCGTCGACGGTATATTCCGACACCGGCTCGAAGAAGAGTTCAAAGGAATTGGTATTCAGTGAAGCGCTGTACATGCTTTCCATGCCCCAGTAGACAACCGGGGTTCTTCCGGTCAGCTCCGCGGCATAAATCTGGCAGATTGCGTGGTCCACATCCGACCAGATGCTGTGCCCCAGCGCCTTAATCAGCAGAAATCGATTATTCGGCATAGGTGTTCACACCTCCATAAAATTCCGGATACTCTTTTTTATGCTTGCGCATCAGCTTTACGCGCCGGCGCCCTTCTTTCCGCGTCCGTTTTTTCGCCAGCCTTTTTTCATGGTTCAAGTCGCGGAAGAACAGTGTAATATGGTCCTCCGGCCAGTCTTTCAGGCGCTTCACGGTGTACGATACATTGGAGTAACCGTTGCCAATGAAGAAGTCGCACTTTGCCCCCAAATAGGTATCCTTAATAATTTCAATCCCCTTGCGCCGCTTGTCGCTGTAATTTTGCAGGTGAGCGGCGTTTGCGGTGGCATTCAGTTCGCCCCTGCGGCAGTCGGTGTAAACTACCATGGAGCCGTAACGCTGGACAAAGTTTTTTAGAATATCCTCGGTGTCGGTCAGAAGAAGAATCTTTTGAATCCCGTACCGGCGGATAAAACGGTCAATCTGCGTGTAGTACCGTTTGTTCAGGTTCGACAGTTTTTCCACCTCGCGCACCTTGTCGCCGCCCCGGATGTGCACGCCGAGCAGCGGTTCCGAGCCCTTGAGGTTTTTCTCGTAAAAGTCCTCGATTTCCGCCTGAATATCTGGTTTCAGCTTCAGGTATTTATCAAAGAGTCCCCGGTAAATTTGGTGCGGAGTCATCCCGTAGGCCCAGTGGTCCTTTGGAATAAAGGGAATCATGGGGCGGACGAAATAGTGTACGTCGCTTACCACGACGCTTGCGTCGCTGGTCATCATTTCCCCAAGGTTCCGGTGTTCCCACGCGATTTTATCCAGGTCCTCAATCATCACGTTTTTCGCGTTCCAAATAGGAGGATAAAAGGTGTAGTGCGGCCAGGCGATGTCCTGAATGGTAAAATTGGAAACCGGCTCAAAATAGAGGTCAAATGCGTTGGATTGGAACGACTCCGCGTACAGGCTGTTGGGGCCCCAGTAGATGACCGGAATCCGGTTTGTGATTTCCGCCGCGAGCAGCTGGCCCATCACGTGATCCACATCCGACCAAAACCCGCAGCCCCAGGACTTTATCAGTAAAAACCGATCTTTAGTCATGGTCAAGATCATCCTTTCGTTGCAGACCGGAGGCTTCGGCCGGGATCGGCCGGCGCAGTTCCCTTAAGGGGAAAGACCATTCCGGTTTTAAAAGCTTGCTTTTCATACGTTTCCCTCACAGGTATGGCTCAGGATGACGAATCCGAGCGTTTTTCCAGCCAGTTTTCAATCTTCCCGAAAATTCCTCTCCGGTCGCGCGGGGCGATGACCTCCGCGTTGATCGGGTATTTTCTATGGCGGTATTCCCAATAGAGAAGCTTCACATTTTCATCGGGCCAGTCGCGGACAAAAGTAACCGCATGGGACAGGCTGGAAAAGTCGTTGCCGACGAAGAAGTCACACTTTGCGGCAAGGAAGGTATCTTTCAAAATTTCGATGCCCCTGCGCCGCTTGACAATATAGCTGTCGAGGTACTCGTTTTCCTTTTCCCCGGAAAGCCGGCTGCACTCTGTGGAGACCACCATGGAGCCGTATTTTTCTCGGTACTCTTTCAAAATTTCTTCGCTGTTGGTCGCCAGGAAAATGGTTTTTACATCGTACTTATCAATATATTTTTTGATGGCATCGTGATACGGCTTGTTTGGCTGCATAATTTTGCGTTTGCGGCCGAAGCGCGGTACCTTGACTTTTTCCTGCTTCGCATCCTTTTTGGAGTTTTTGTAGCTTTTAGAGTGGTATTGATAGCGCTGTTTTCTTCGGCTTTTAATTTGAAAGACCCTGTTCTTTTCCGGGCTGCATACATGCACCGCAAGCAAAGGTCCGTTGTCCCGCAGCCAGGAGTTATAAAATCCCTGAATTTCCACTTCCACATCCTGCTTTAGGTGGATGTATTTTTTGAACAGGTAGTTGTAAATCTGGCTGACCGTCATGCCGTAGGCGGGGTTATCTTTTTTGATAAACGGAATCAGGTTATACATATCGAAATAAACGTCGCCGACCAGAACGTTTTCCTTGCAGCTCAGCATTTCGCCTAGATTCCGATACACCCAGGTTTCCCGGTTCGGGTCATCCATCAGTAAATTGTCCTGGTCCCAAACGGGCGGGTAAAAGGTATACTCGGGTTTGGCCACATCGAATATTGTATAGTTGGAAACGGGTTCAAAATACAGTTCAAATCCATTGGTATGCTCGAACCCGTTGTGCAGACAGTGGGTCGGCCAGTAAACTACCGGAATCCGGCCTGTAATTTCCGCGAGCAGAAGTTGGCTTAAAACATGTTCCACATCCGACCATAAAATGTAACTCCAGGCCTTGATGAGCAAAAATTTGTCGTTGGACATGCCTGTTATCACCCCGGTAAAATTAAAATATCATAGTATATTATGTGAGCCGGGGTGTTTTGTGTGTGGCGGCGTTTTCACGCGGCGCTCCCGAACAAGGCCGGAAAGGAAGAAACCAGAAAACGGGAATCTCCGCCTTTAGGCAGGGATTCCCGTTTTTTAATTCAAAAGCTGCCGGTTCCACGCAATCGTGCGTGCAAGGCCCTCGCGGAAGGGCTTAAGCGTTTCCAAATGGAACTCGGTGCAGACTTTCCCAATGTCCAGTTGAACCCGGTCCGGGGAAACCTCAATGTTTTGGGCGGTACGCTCTTGGGACGGCTTTACCGTAAGCGTGCTGCCGGTTAAAGAGCAGATTTCCTGTGCCAGTTTCCGGATGCTGATTCGATCGCGCCCGCCGACGTTGTAGACAAATTCCTTACCGTACAGCAGGATGTTGAGCAGCATGAGCATGCAGTCGGCAATATAGCAGAAGGTCCGCTCTTTTCTGCCATCGTCCAGCATTTCAATTTTCCGGTTGGTCAGGGCCTGTTTCATAAACTGCCCCATCACGCGCTTGTCGTGGATGCTGACCCCCGGTCCGTACGTCATGGAAATTCGTGCGGCTTTTGCGTCCACTCCTTCAAATTCCCGGTAGCAGTAGCACAGCGTTTCCCCCATCCGCTTCGATTCCGCATAGACTGCCCGCACGTTATCCGTCGGGCAGAGCCCGGGGAAGTCTTCTGCGGTGGGAATGTGGGCGGGGTCGGGGTTGCCGTAGATTTCGGAGGAACTGAGGAACAAAAGCGTTGCGTGGTCGCGCAGGGCAAGCTTCAGCAGGCTTTCCGTAACCACCGTATTCAGGTGAATGGTTTCCCCGTGGCGCTCCAAAAACTTGCCGGGCTGCGCATAGGTGGCTCCGTGAATGATATAATCCGTTTTGCAGGGCAGCGCGGGAAGGTCCTCCTCGGCAAGGTTCACGGAAAGAAAGTGATACCGGTCTTCGAAGATGTCACGCAGTTTTTCACAAGGGGAGCTTCTGCTGACTGCGATGAGTTCCACCCCAAGATTCCGGTGTACGTTTGCCAAATGCAGCAGGGTAATAAGGTAGGTGCCAATCAGCCCGTTGGCACCGGTAATCAAAACGGTTTTCCCCTTTAAGGGGGACAGGTCGATTTTTTCAAGATATTCCAGGCAGTCCTGCTCAATGATTTTGTCCACCCAAAGTCCCCCTTTACTGTTTCAGCATTTCCAGCGCCCGGGCACAGATGGTGTCGGAATCGGGATAGTACGCCTTTTCCAGTATATCGCTGGCCGGTGTGGGGCAGTCGGGACAGCAAACGCGCGCAATGGGATGCTTTAACAGGGAAAATCCCTTTTCGCTTACCATGGCGGCCACTTCGGAAGCGACTCCGCCGGTGATGTTGCCGGTATCCGTGACCAGAAGGGCTCCGGTTTTCGCAAGGGATCCCAGAATGATAGCCTCATCGATGGGTTTAATGCTCCGAAGGTCAACAACTTCCGCCGAAATATTCTGCGCCGCCAGCTTTTCCGCCGCCTTCATGGCTTCCACTACCATGTAGGAAACCGCCACGATGGTCAGGTCCGTTCCCGGCCTGCGAATAGCGCCTTTGCCGAGCGGAATGGAATAGAGGGGTTCCGGAACATCGCCCGTGGTTTTGTAAAGCCAGCGGTGTTCCACAAACAAAACAGGATTGTCATCCATGATGCTGCCGATCAGCAGCCCTTTTGCGTCATACGGGGTGGCAGGCGCGGCGATTTTCAGCCCGGGTACGCTCATCAGCATCCCCTGCACGCACTGGGAATGCTGTGCGCCGGAACCCCACCCGCGCGCGCTGACGGTGCGTATCACCAGGGGAATGGGCACCTTGCCGGCAAACATATAATTCCATTTGCAGGCATGGTTGGCCAGTTGGTCGAGCGAGAGAATCAAAAAGTCCATGCGGCTGTGAATCAAAATGGGGCGCAGCCCCGCCATGGCGGCCCCCGCGGCAAAGCCCGTCAGGGAATTTTCGCAGATGGGGGTGTCAAACACCCGGTCTTTGCCGTACTTTTCCTGCAGCCCCTTGGTCGTGCCGAAAACCCCGGCTGGGTCGTCGATTCCTTCCCCAAGCAGAAAAACTCTGGGGTCACGGGCAAGCGCCTGATCGGCAGCCTCGTGAAGGGCATCTTTATAAGAGAGAATTCGGCCGGAGTCGGAATTTCCCCGGATGAAGAATTCTCCCAGTTTTTCAACTTGAACTGTTGTCCAGGGCATAGTAAGCCTCCTTTGTTCGTTCAATGGCTTCCGGCTGTGAAATCAGCCGGCGTAAACATGATCCATCAGTTCTTCGGGCGAAGGTTTGGGGGAATTTTTCGCGAACGCGAAGGCTTCCTCAATCTGCTTTGCGATTTCATCCCGAATCCCCTGGTCTAATTCATCGGTCAGAACCCCAATGGAGCGCAGGTATTCGCCGAACCAGTGAATGGGGCATTTGGACAGCCAATAGTCGTATTCCTCCTTCGGGCGGTAGCCGTTTCCTACATCGTCCACGGTCCCGATATGCCCTTTCCAGCGGTATGTGAGGCATTCCAGGAAAACCGGGCCTTCGCCGCGGCGGCACCGCTCCACGGCCTTTTCTGCAGCCTCGGAGACTTTTAAGACGTCGTTTCCGTCGATTTGGAAGCTGGGGATGCCATAGCTTTCCGCCCAGCGGAAAATGTCTTCTCTGGCGTGCCGCTGAAAAACAGTGGAGTTGATTGCGTAATAGTTATTTTCACAGATATAAAGAACCGGAAGCTTTTTCAGGGCGGCAAAATTCAGGCTTTCATGGAAAGTACCCTCGTCCACCGCTCCGTCCCCGAAGAACACGGCGGTGACGCGGCCGTCGCCCTTCAGCTTGGAAGCCAGCGCAGCACCGGTGCCCAACGGAATGTCGCCCCCCACAATTGCGGAGGAACCCATCATTCCGACCGTTGTGTCGATTAGGTGCATGGAGCCTCCTCTTCCGGAGGAACAGCCGGTTTTCCGAAGGTATAGTTCCGCAATCATTTTGTTCAGGTCCCCGCCTTTTGCCAGGTACTGCGCGTGGCTGCGGTGCGTTACAAACAGGTAATCGTCCGGTTTCAGGTTCCGGCAGACACCAACGGCGATGGCCTCTTGGCCGATAGAAAGGTGAATGGGGGTTTTCATTTCATCGTATTTGTATTCTTCTGCGATGCGCTGTTCCACCATGCGGATTTTCAGCATGGTCTTGTAGCATTCAAGCAGTGATTGATGATCCAATTGGTCCTCCTCCTTACTAAGTGTATTCGCATTAAATCCCGTCTTACGTCAGTGCTTCAAATCCGTTTGCTTTCAGCCTGTCGACTAAATTTTTAATCTCCTGCACCCGTTCTCTGGGGCACACCAGAACGGCGTCCCCGGTAGAGGCAACGAGCATATTTTTAATGCCAATGGTAGAAATCAGCGCTCCGTCACTGTAAATTACCGAGTTTTTTGTATCCATGCCGCAGAATTTTCCGGCCACAGCGTTTCCGTTTTCATCGGTTCGGAAAACCTGGGAGAGCGCATCCAGGTTGCCAATGTCGTCCCAATCGAAATGCGCGACGACCGCGCGGATGGAATGCGTTTTTTCCAGCACGCCGCAGTCAAAAGAGATATCCTGCAGCCTATTATATGCAGCATCCACAGTGCCGGGGGAATTTTGTCCATCCTCCGGATGAAGTGCGGCGTAAATGGTGTGGTAATGGTCCGGAAGATACTGTTTTGAACTGTTAAGAATCGCGGAAATGCGGCCGGTCAGAATTCCACTGTTCCAAAAGTATTCTTTGGAAGCAAGAAACTGAACCGCGGTTTCCCGATTTGGTTTTTCTGTAAAACGGTCTACCGGATAGGACGATGCGCCGGCTTTTTCCGCTTCGGCCAGGTGGATATAACCGTAACCGGTGGCCGGGTAAGTGGGGTTGATTCCAATGACCACCAGCTCTCCGGTTTGCTGTGCGGTCCGGTACGCTTGGTCGAGCGCGGCGCAGTATGCCGGGATATCCCGAACCAGTCCGTCCGCGGGGACAAAACAGAGCAGGCCGTCCCCAAATTTTTGTTCCAACAGCAGGGTCGCATATAAAATGCAGGCAGCCGTGTTTTTTCTTGACGGCTCCAGCAGGATATTGGAAGTAGGAAGAAGATTTTTAACAGTTTCCTGTGTGATTTCCGAAAGATTCTGATTGGTAACAATATAGATATGATCCAGCGGGACCAGTTCGTGAAGGCGGCCGATTGTTTTCAAAATCATGCATTGGTCATTTTCAATGCGGATAAACTGCTTTGGTTTGCTTTCTCTGGAAAGAGGCCAAAGTCTGGAACCCGAACCACCCGCCATAACGACTGCGTATTTTTCCATGTTTATGACCATCCTTTCACTGACAGGCGGAACCTTCGGCCGCTTTGGTACAGCCGTGCCCCCGTCTGAAGATTAAAGGAACAGAAGAAAACTTTATACGAAAAAGTGTGGTTTTCAAACCTCACACGCCTAAAATTGGCCTTTTGGGGTTCAATGGGATTTTACTTATAATATGCAGTGGAAAAGGGGGGCGTGCAGTTGGCGTTTCGCGGTCCGCCGGCTGCAGCGTGATGGTTATAAAAAAAGCCCCGGAACAGCAGGTGGGGTGCTGTCCTAGGGCGGGTGGTCTGTATTTTGCGCTTGTGATAAATGGTTACAAAAAAACAGGCGCCCTTTTCGGGCGCCTGCTTTTATACGGCTTTTGCCGTTTGCTGTTGCAGGGTTTTCAGAAGTTCTTCCGGTGTTTTTCCGCTGGCTTTTACCGCTTCGTATAACGCGGTTAAGTCCTCTTTTTCCTTGCGTTCCAACAAAACCCTTTTTCGCTCTTTCGCCTCTGCAATTTTTTGTTTGTAATGTTCGATTTCAGCGTCGATTTCGGAAATCTGCATTTCTGTAGTTTTTGGGTTCACTGCCTTACGGCCGCGCGGCATGAGAATTCCTCCAATCTACTTATTTCCCATATTATACCATATGATGGCGACAAAATACTACCGTTTTTATCTATACAAGAAATTTTAGGCGAAATATTACTTTTTTGTACAGCGTAAAAGCCAACAGGTTCTTTTGAAATTTTTCCTAAAAATTGTGAAATTAGAATAAACAGCCGCCATATTATGACAAACTTTTCCCAGTGCAGGTGCTATCCTAATCTTAACACTTAACACATTGGTGGATAGTGTTAAGACTCCCAGGTGTCACTGGTAGGATACCCGGGAGTCTACTTTTTTATGGGCGGAAAAAGCTTAGCTGGTTCGGATTGAGGGATTCCGCCTTTCGGTTCCGGACCGTGTCCTCCGGGCAAAGGCGGCTGCACAGCAGCGGGGACAGGGGGTTATAAGACGCACTGTTGCGCCGCACGGCTTCCAGGCTGTGGTTCGCGTAGCAGTACCGGCAGCCGTTTCGGCAGGTATCATACGCACCGATGTCGACGCTGGCGATGCAGCCGCATTCCGGGCGTTGATTTTTATCCTTTCCGGCTTTGACCGGAAAACCAAGGAGTCTGGAAATCAGGGCGGGGTCAATGCAGTGCGCACGGGAGATCCCGAACTCGCTGAAGTCTCCCTCCTCCGAGCAGACGTCGATTTTTAGGCCGTATTGCGTCGCGATTTCCGCAAGCCGTTTTGCCAGGGCCCTTTGCTGCTGAGTGGGAACTTCACCGGTTTCCAGCTGCGCTAGCTGCCTTTTAATTTTGGGGTAGACATCCAGAAAACTGATGGTGCACTTTTCGGTGCATCCCTTCAGCTGTTCGGCCAGCCGCGCAAAGAATTCTTCATGAAACGTGAACGAATAGCGTCCATTCAGAAAAATCGGGTCGTACCGCCAAATTACCCGTTCCGGCCCAATTCGCTCCGCCAGCCGGTGAAACGCTTCCACCAGCCGGAATTTTGGGGGAAGGTTTGTTTCCACATCGTTTTCATACGGGGTCAGCGTGAACTGAAAATAAAACGGATAGTCTTTCAGTGCATCGAGTTTGTCGAGCATTGGCGTTGGGTTCTTCGTCCAGAACACAATACAGTCCACCGCATCCGGCGAAAGGTCCACCCGGCTGACCGAATGCGGATTCATGGGGTTGCGTACCAGAACATACCGCTCCCGAACGCGGTTCAGGAACCAGTCGGAATAGCAGGCGGGAAGATCCGTCCGTCTGCTTGCGCTGATAATCACGCCGTTTACACCACCTTAAAAATCAAGAAGGCTGGATTCCCCCGCGGTACTTTCTCATTTCAAAAAGCAGCCGAATGAAACTTTGATAATACGGAATGAAACTGCCTTCCTCAATCATTTGCAGAATTTCCTCCATACCGGCCCAACGTACATTCTGCACTTCTTCCTGCTGTAGGGTCAATTCACTTAGAGTGACGTCTTTTTCCAGCAGATACCAGTCATCAAAGCCACGCTCAAAGTGGAGGGTTAAAAACGGACGCTCGTCGGAAAAGTCTACCTGGCAGCCGATTTCCTCGAACAGCTCGCGCCCCGCCGCGGCCGCGCTGTTTTCTCCGGCAATGGCGCTGCCGCCAACGGTAACATCCCAAAGGTTTGGCCAGCCCTGCTTGAACGGCTGCCGCTGCTGAATCAGCATCCGACCGTCCGGGGAAAAGATGCAGATATGCACAACGAGATGGAAGTCGCCTTTTGCCAGTGGCTTCCCCCGCTCCGCCAGTCGGTTGGTTTTGCTTCTATCCTTATCATAAATATCCCATAATTCCAAATGAATCCGCTCCATATCATAAAAGTTAAAATTGGCACCCAGATTGTTTCCAGTATAGCACATTCCGGCAAAAAAGCCAGATGCCGGAACACTTTTCCACCATGCAATAGAAGTCTTTCCAGACCAAGCAAAATCCTGTCTACCCGGGAAATTCAAATTCTATGAAATTCAATTCCATGTTACCAATGTTAAAATGTTAATAAATATACTGGGAAATAAAAAAGCCGTCCAGAATGGACGGCTTTTTTAAAAAGGCAAGAACCCTCAACATGAGGAACTTATTATCTTCATCTAGTCCGAATTATACTATGGAAAAACAATTTTATGGTATGCTATTTAGAAAATTTCCGAAAATTTTCGTAAAAAGAAGCCGCTCAGAAGAGCGGTTTCTTTTGGAGAGGAAATTATGAAAAAGATTGTATGAAAAACCTTGCGAGGGGCTTGTAATCCATCATGGCCGGCTGCTGGGAAAACCGCGTGACCTTCGGCTGTAGGGGGAAAATTTCGTGTTCCGATCAATTTCTTGATTCGATGGTATTAGTATACCGGCCTAATGTGTTGATTCCATGAAGGGGATCTAAATTTTATGTTAACAAGCGATTCCTAACCCTGTTTCGTTCAGGCAAAAAAGTTAGCCGCGGGCGGGTTTACCGCGCGCGGCCGAAAGAATCGAATTCACAATCTTCCAACTCATGTTGAATCATTGCTGCTTTTTCACAGCCACCATTATGCCGTCCCCAATTGGCAGCAAGGTGCTCTCCAAATCCTTTGAAGCAGCAACTAAACGGTTAAATTCACATATTGGTTCCACCTGGTCATGGTATTTTGGGTCAAGCTCCATAACCGGGAACAGCGCATCGTCGGTCATGAAAACACCACCTGCTTTTAAAATGCGGATGCAGTCTTTCAGCAAAACGGGATATAATCGTTTGCTCACATCCTGAAAAATAAGATCAAAAGAGTTGCCTGAAAAACCGGGAACAATCTGACGCGCATCGCCAAGTTCGATTGGGATGATGTCATCCACGCCAGAGCGCTTAAAATTCATGTCTGCATGCTCTGCCGCGGTCTTGTCAAATTCAATCGTCGTAATATTTCCACCGTACTGCCTTGCAGTGAGTGCCATGGTAACAGCAGAAAATCCGATGCTCGTTCCGATTTCAAGAATATTTTTGGGTCTTTTGATCTGTAAGATTAATTGCAGGAAGCGCGCGGCATCATCATCTACCACCGGCACAAAATCGGTCCAGCCGGTTTGATTGATAAAGTCCATTCTTCTCAAAGAACCCTTTGCACGGTATAGCCTTTCAATATAAGTTTGGTATCTTTCCTATGTGTCAGCTGCGGGCTCCATTTTTTCTTTCATTGGTTTCATCTCTCCTTAAAATTTATTCCTAACGGATGGAGAGACAAAAAAGCGCACTGTCCAACTCGGTAAGGTTAGACAGTGCGTTGGCTTACGTGAACGCTTACGGGATATTCTTTAAAGTGATTATACCCTATTTAATGTTTTAAATTAATCGCTTCAAAACCTAAAATTCACTGGAGCAAAGGAAAGTCCCAATTTCTCCCCTTCGAAGTCAAAATGTGTGCAAAGAAAAGCAAAACAATCCCCTGCGATGGGAAAAGAATATTTTGCGTGCGGATTAGCCTGCTGTGTCATTTGCTCTATGCAGAAGCAGGTTAAATGATATTCGTAATGAACGTTTATAATGAATTTCTATATTGGATGATGTATTCTTCTGTGCCTTTTTCCAGGGCTTTCTCAGTCGTAGCCCGAAAGTGATGTTTTTCATCATCATACACAAAGATATGCTCGAGCAATTCTGGATTCTTAATATATTCCATCGCCAATGGGAGTACCTGCATTTCTCCAAAGGATACTTTATCATTTTGAAAAATACTTCGGTACGCTACTCGCTTTGAAAAAATCAGAATTTCTGCTATGCGTGAGGCATCTTTTTCTGTCGCGTTTCGTATCATAACGGTTAACCTCCATTGCAGTAAGGATCAATCACTCGGGCAGAGTATACCATAAAAAGCAGAATCATAAAAGAATCCCCAATGCGGTCGTTCGATAAAAAGGCTATGTGCAGGTACTACATATAGCCTTTTGGGTAAGAAAAATATGAATGTTTGAACAAGTTTAATTCTCTCGATTTAAGAACAAAAAAGCAAAAAAATAAGCCCGGTTTTCCAACCGGACTCATTTTGGTCGAGGTGACAGGATTCGAACCTGCGGCATCTTGGTCCCAAACCAAGCGCGCTACCAACTGCGCTACACCTCGTGGCTGACGATATGCACGGCGAAATTCCCGGCGCCGTGCGGTGAAAAGGCTTAACTATAACTTGCGGATTCACTGTGCTCGCGTCATCGAGCAACTATATCATTATAGGGAATGTGCTTAAAATTGTCAAGTATTTTTAGGAAAGGGGCTTAAAAGAAGGCCACGTTTCCGGGCGGTTTGCAAAGGAAGAAGTACATACAAACAGACGAAAAATCCATTCAGGCACGACTACCGGATTGCTTTTAAATCAAAACTTTTCCTGTTCCGGAACTATATATTGGCACAATAAATTTTTGCACAATCAGGTGAGCCGCGTGCCTCCCCGCAAAAGGGAAAACCGGTGACCAAAACGAAAGGACTTGGTCACCGGCTTTATGTTACAGAATGGTAAGGCTTACCTCCGCCAGTTTGTCGTTTACAGCTAGCTCCGTTCCGGCATCCACAATGGCTGCGGTCGCGCCGCACACGTTTTCAAAACCACGAACATTATGCAGGACTACGCGCAGGCCGCTTGCTTTTCCGTCAAAATGCAGAGCAACCTGATTTTCTTTTCGCTGCGCGGTTACCGCCAGCATGAGCTTGCCGTCCTGGTTTACAATTCGAGCATGGGCAGGTTCTGTTTCGGAAAGCGCAAACACATGCAGGGTCAGCTCTTTAGAATAATCGTAGTCCGGCACCTGTTGATTGCTGCCAACGGCAATGATGGAGTTGGGCCGTGCAAACAGCGGCAGGCTGAAGTAATCGTACCGATCCCTCCGCCAACAGCCGCCTTCTACCACCTCATTGCTTAAGAAATGGGTCCACTTCCCTTTCGGCAGGTAATATTCCACCATGCCGTCCTCCCGGAATACCGGGGCCACCAACAGAGAATCGCCAAGCATGTACTGCCGGTCGAGCGAATCACAGGCGGGGTCTTCGGGGAATTCCAGAACCATGGCGCGCATGGAAGGCACACCGGTTTCCGCGGTAACGCATGCCGTGCTGTAAAGATACGGCATCAGGCGGCATTTCAGGTTGGTAAAGAAGCGCAGAACGTCAACGGCCTCTTCATCAAACAGCCACGGCACGCGGTAGCTGGTGCTGCCGTGCAGCCGGCTGTGTGTGGAAAGCAGCCCAAACGCGGCCCAGCGCTTGTATAGGTCCGGCGTGGCGGTCTTTTCAAAGCCGCTGATGTCGTGGCTCCAGAACCCAAACCCGGATAAGGTGAGCGATAACCCGCCGCGCAGGCTTTCCGCCATAGAGCTGTATTTTGCCTCGCAGTCGCCGCCCCAGTGAACCGGGAACTGCTGCCCCCCAGCGGTTGCACTTCTGGCAAAGACCACTGCATTGTGTTCGCCAAAATTCTTCTTTAAGAGTTCAAATACCGTTTGGTTGTAGAGCTGTGTGTAGTAGTTATGCATTCCTACCGGGTCGGAACCGTCGTAGTAAACCACGTCGGTTGGAATCCGTTCGCCAAAGTCCGTTTTGAAGCAGTCCACGCCCATATCGATTAAAGCCTGAAGTTTTTGGGTGTACCATTCGCGGGCGGCGGGGTTCGTGAAATCGACAATCGCCATGCCGGGCTGCCAAAGGTCCCACTGCCACACATCGCCGTTGGGGCGTTTCAAAAAGTAACCGTGCGCCATGCCTTCCTGGAACAGCGCCGATTTCTGCGCAATATACGGGTTGATCCATACGCAGATGCTCAGCCCCTTTTCTTTCAGCCGTTTCAGCATGCCCGGAACATCCGGAAAAACATCTTCATCCCATTTGAAGTTGCACCATTCGTATTCCCGCATCCAGAAGCAGTCGAAATGGAACACACGAAGCGGGATATTCCGCTGGGCCATGCCGTCCACGAAGGAATTGATCGTTTTCTCGTCGTAATTCGTAGTGAAAGAGGTAGTCAGCCAAAGGCCGAACGACCATGCCGGCGGCAAAGCGGGTTTTCCGGTCAGGGAGGTGTAATTCTGCAATACACCTTTCAAATTTTTCCCGCCGACTACCATGTACTGCAGTCGCTGCCCCGGCACACTGAACTGCACACAGGACACGGTTTCTGAAGCGATTTCGTAGGAAACGCGGCCGGTGTTATTGACAAACACGCCGTATCCCCTGTTGGAAAGATAAAACGGAACGTTCTTATACGCAAGGTCGGATGAGGTTCCCCCGTCTTCGTTCCAAATATCGACCGATTGACCGTTTTTCACAAACGGTGTGAACCGTTCGCCCAGGCCGTAAAGCTTTTCTCCAATATCCAGATTCAGCTGTTCCCGCATAAATTCCCCCCATGGGGTGGTTACAAATGCAAGCGGCCGGTCGGCGGTAGAGGTTAACAGCTTTCCGTCGTAAAAATAGCGGGCCCGGAAAGGCTCGCGGGTCAGCACCGCGCAAAGCTTACCGTTCGTGATGCGGATTTCCGTGTCGTTTTCGGTAACGGAAAGTGCGCAGTGGTCGTCGCGCACGGTAAAGCGCGGTTCTTTCCGGGCGGTGCCCGCAAAATGCCAGGCTTCCACACGGAGCACGTCCGCCAGCGGCGCGGAAAAGCGGATGGTCAGCAGGGCATGGTTCAGGGTCTGCCCGCGGTCTTTTACAATTACAGGCGAAGCATAAACCGTCACAGCGGTATCTTCCACTTGAACATCACAAATCTGCATGGCGCGGCAGAATTCCACACCTTTTTTATTCAGCCAGTAGCCGTCGGTAAATTTCAAATAAAACCACTCCTTTATTAGTCTGTACGATGTGTATAGAATCTGTTAGAATATACGAAGTGCTATTCTTTTTGCTGCATTTTTTCCTTCATTTCAGACGGAGACAGACCGTAATAGGTACGGAATGCCTTGCTGAAGTAGTTGCTGTCCTTATAGCCCAGCCGTTCCGAAATCGTCTGGATCTGCAGGTTTTCTTTCAGTAAAAGTTCCTTTGCGCGGGCCATGCGGTATTTCAGAACATATTCATAAATGCCAATGCCGTACTTTTCCTTGAACAGCTTGGAAATATACTCTTTGGAAAAGTGGAACAATTCAGCCAGTTCAGAAAGATGGATGTCGCGGGCATAGTTTTTGTCCAGGTATTCCTTCACCGCATCGGCGAGAAATTCCGTGCTCACCGTGGGGGGCGCCGTTTTATCGGTTCGTATAATATGGTTTTCCTCGTCCAGAAGATCGCGCGCCTTTTTCAGCGCTGCATTCAGCTCCTCTTCCACAATGGGCTTTAACAGATAGTCCAGTACATGGTACTGGATGGCGATTTTTGTATAGGTAAATTCGTCGTATCCGCTGACCACAATAAACTTTGTTTTCGGGAATTCGGGGGAGGCGGTTTTCAAGAACTCTATGCCGTTCATGAGCGGCATTTTCATATCCAGAAATACGATGTCGGGACGGAGTTCCCGCATGGCCGCAAGCCCCGCCAGCCCGTCATACGCGGACTTGGGCTCCTCCAGGTCGAGCGAAAACCAATGGCCCAGCGCGTTAATCACGCGATGAACCGGTTTTTCATCGTCAATGATCAAGGGACGGTACATTCCCCTCAGCTCCTTCCTTCAGGGGGATGGTCAGTTCTACGGTTGTGCCAATCCCCAGTTCGCTGTTAATGGCAAAGGAGGCTTGGCCGCCGTACAGAATGTTTAGCCGCGAAGCCAGGTTAGTCAGGCCGATTTCACTGGTGTCAGCACGGTCGAATTTTGTCATCTGACGGACTTCCTCCAGTTTTTCCGGGGTCATGCCGCGCCCGTTGTCGGTAACCGAAATATGCAGCGCACCGTTTGCAATGCCGGCTTTTACGGCAATGCAGATTTGGCCAATGCTGTTTTCCAGACCGTGCTTAATGGAGTTTTCGACCAGCACCTGAATCGAGATTTTTGGTATCATGCTGGTTTCCGATTCCGGGTCCACCTCAATGCGGTAGAACAGCCGGTCTTCAAACCGTGCGGTCTGCAGGAACAGATAGTCCTGCACATGCTTGATTTCGGTTTTAATGGGAACCATGTCCTTTTCCAGCACGGAATACCGGAGCATGGAGGCCAGTGCCTCCACCATCTGGCGGATGGTGTTTTGGCCGGACAGAACGGCCTCGGTGGAAATGGCCTGTAACGTGTTATACAGGAAATGCGGGTTGATTTGCGCTTCCAGCGCTTTCAGCCGCGCAGTCTTTTCGTTCAGTTCTGAAATATAATTCTTTTGAATCAGTTCGTCAATGTGCTCCGTCATCAGATTGAACTGGCGGGAAAGATTGTTTACTTCCGCGTTGCCGCCGCTGTCCACCCTTGTTTTAAAGTTGCCCTTGCCCACGCTTTTCATTTGCTTGGCAAGCACTTGAAGCGGACGAAGCTGCCCCCGGATCATGGCAAAAATCAATCCAACCGAAACCAGAAAGGCAATCACCGCGAGCAAAAGGCTCAGATTGCGGGTTTCCACCACGGTTTTCTCCAGCAGAGCCTCCGGAATTAGGCTGAGAAAGCGCCACCGGCCGTCCTCCGAATCGCTGTAAACGGTCAGGTACTCCTGGCTGCTCAGTTTTACCGAAAAATTGCCGTCCCGTTCCCTGGTATCTAAATTCGGCGTAATTTCCGCGGTGTTGTCCCGGTTCAGCACATCGTCGTTGCCGGAAAAATAAAACTGGTTGTCCTGGTCGAGCACGCCCAGCACACTTGCCATGCCGCTGCTGTCGCCCGAGAGCTTTTTTAAAAAGGAATCGTCCACTGTAATTTCCACAAACGCCAGCGGGCGATGGTTGATGATGTTGATAAACACCCTGCAGATGGTCATCAGTTTGCCGTGTCCGGTTTCCGGGCGGTAATACAGATAATTTTTTGCCGTGTTTGTCACCTGAAAAAGCGGAATGTCCTTTATGGATTCAAAACTTGAATTTCGAATGTTAAAATCGGATTTTGAAATGCTGTAGCATGTTTTGCTGTTCAGCAGATACAGCTTATAGGACACAATATCGTTGCGCGAGTAAAAGGTGTCGCGCAGCGCTGCGTTGATGTAGGTGGTTTCGGTGTATTCCAACGGTTTTTCGGAGGTGGCAATGTTAAACAGCCGCTCGTTGTACCGGAGCAGCATGGAGTAATCCTGTAGCTGGCTAAAATAATTTTCAAAATTGCTTTTTTTCAAATTCAGGATTTCCAGATTGGAGGCCGCCTGCTGCTGGGTGATGATTCGGATGGTACGGTTATATGTAAACCCGATGACCGCCGTTATTACGCAGAACATCATCATGGTAACGGCAAAGACCAGCTGGTTTGCCAGGGAAATTTCGCCAAGTCGTTTTTTCAGTTTTCGGATACAAATTCCTGCATAATGCGGCAATTTTAAGCCCCCTGCTGACATTTGACAAAAATTATAGCATAAAAGTTATTAATAGTTAAGATTTTTTTTGTTCTTTTTATTACCACTAACCGTTCATGATTTTATCTTTCCTTTTCTCTGCAGGGAAGATATGATAAATACGTGAAGCAATATGGACTTCATAAAACGTGAATTATGATTGGGAGGAATCAAACATGAGAAAATTCTTAGCACTGGCTTTGTGCGCCGCTCTGTTTACCGGAACCATGGCCGGTTGTGCGGGCAGCAATACCGGCAGTTCAGCTGCTTCCACAGACAACACAGCGTCTGCTTCAGCTTCTTCTGAGAATACTCAGCCGGTTACCCTGAAATTCATGCTGAACAGCCCGGAACTGACGGATCAGTACAAGGCGATGGCGGCAGAATACAAAAAGGCAAAACCCAATGTAACCATTGACATGACGATTATTCAGAACGATTATCAGACGGTACTGAAATCCAAGCTGAATTCGGGCGATGTTCCCGACCTGTTTATGTCCAGTGCATACAACGACAACCGTGTGTACAGCGATTACGAATACGACCTCACCAATGAAGACTTTATGAAAAACATCGATCCCGCGTTCCTGAAAGCCGTAACGCTGGACGGGAAAGTCACCGGTTATCCGCTCTTGGTACAGTCCCACTCCTTCATTTACAACAAAGAGTTGTTCAAAAAGGCCGGAATTACCACGCTGCCGACTACGCTGGACCAGTATAAAGCGGTCTGCGAAAAACTGACGGCAAAAGGCATCCAGCCGTTCAGCTCCGGTTTTGCAGAGTGGTGGGTAATGCCCCAGATGACCTATCCGTCCATGAGCGACGCATACGACGGGGATTACAACAAGCTCTTTGAAGACGTAAAGAGCGGGAAGCTGAAATTCGGCGACCTGCCGCAGGTGGATTTTGCGCTTGACCTGATTGACCTGGTGAAGAAGTACAGCGGCAGCAAGCCGATGGAATCCACAGCCGACATGCAGGTTTCCGATTTTGCAAACGGAAAAGTTGCCATGATCCATCAGGGCTCCTGGGAAGAAGATTCCATCCGCAAGGTCAACAGCGATATTGACATGGGCTACCTGGAAGCGCCCCGGAAAGACGGAAGGTCCGTTATCGCCGTGGACTCCAACTTGACCATGCGTGTAGCAAAAGATTCCAAGAACCTGCAGGAAGTTCTTGCGTTCCTCAATTGGCTGACCACCTCGGATTACGGCAAGTCCTGGATCCCCAGCGTAGTAAAGCAGATTTCGCCACAGAAGAACGCCCAGACCCCGGACACGCAGCTTGCGAAAGAAACCTCGCAGGCAGTTACCGAAGGCAAGGCCTGCCAGTGGTGGATTTTCAGCGGCCCGGATGGAATTGAACAGCCGTTTGGAACTGCTTTCCAGAATTATGCTGCTGGAACCGCAGACCGTCAGAAGACCAAGGACGCGTTAACGAAGCTCTTTGTCGACGCATACAATGCGGAAAGCTAATTTGCTGTCGGGATATTCACGAGGGGGCGTACGCCGCCCCCTCCTTTTTCAAGGAACATGCCGGGAGGTCAGTCAATGAATAAAGCGCTGAAAAAGAAAACCTCGCACGTGCTGGAATTTTTAGGGTTTACCATGCCCGCCGCGATTGCCATTCTTCTTTTTGTCGGAATTCCCTTTCTCATGTGCATATATTACTCGTTCCGCAAATGGAACGGAATTCAAAAAGGATCCAGCTTTATCGGAATCAAAAATTACATTCGCGCGTTTACCAATGATTCCACGTTTCTTGATTCCATCGCTTACACACTGCTTTACGCGGTGCTCGCCGTAATCTTTATTAATGTTTTGGCTCTGTTTTTATCGGTGATTTTGGAGCAGTCAAAGGTCTTTGCAAAAGGGCTTTTCCGGGCTGCGTTTTACATTCCTAATATCATTAGTTTAATCATCATCGGATTTGTTTGGAAATTTATCTTCAGCCGTGCATTTGAGGCGATTTACAGTTCAACGGGAGCAGCCCTGTTCGGCTGGAGCTGGCTGGGCGAACCCAAGCTGGCCGTGGCCAGTACCGTTCTGGTAACCGTCTGGCAGGCGCTGGGGTTCTATATGCTGATATATGTTGCGGGCCTGCAGTCCGTCCCCGACGATGTGCTGGAAGCAGCAACCATTGACGGTGCAGGAAAGGTACGCCGCTTTTTCTCCGTCATTCTTCCCTTGATTGTGCCGTCCCTTACGGTCTGCACGTTCTATTCCATCGCAAGCTCGCTGAAAATGTTCGAACTGATCTTTACGTTGACGGGCGGCGGCCCCGGTTCTGCAACAACTTCGGTCGCACTCGACATTTACAACACGGCATTCAACAGCAACCAGTACGGTTACGGCAGCGCAAAGTCCGTTATCCTGTTTATTCTGGTTGCAGTCATTACCATTCTTCAGGTAACCGTCTTTAAGGAACGGGAGGTAGAAGCATGACAAAGCGGAAAAGCTCTTCCATACTCATATTCATTTTTCTTCTCGTGGTTCTGGCGGTCTACCTTTCCCCGTTGGTGCTGATGGTATTCGGTTCCTTCAAGTCTTACAGCGAGATTATGTCCAATGTGCTTTCCGTGCCGCAGTCGTTTTCGATGAAAAACTTCGAGGGCGTTTTCACCAGCATGAATTACCCGAAATCGTTTTTAAATACCCTGATTGTTACGGTGATCGGTGTAGTGGGCATTGTCATCATCAGCTCGATGGCCGGGTATAAGTTGTCCCGCGTAAAAACCAGGTACAGCTATATCCTGTTTCTATTCTGCATTATGCCGATGATGATTCCGTTCCAATCGTTTATGATTACCCTTGTTAAGATTGCACGGCAGATGGGGCTGATTGGCAATCTGTACGGATTAGGCATCATCTACTGGGGCCTTGGCGCTCCCCTTTCCATCTTCCTTTACCATGGATTTGTGAAAAGCATTCCGCGGGAACTGGAAGAGTGCGCCATGCTGGACGGTTGCTCCCCCCTGCGCATGTTTGTCAGCATTATTTTCCCCATGCTTAAGCCTGTGACAGCGTCCGTTATTGTGGTGAACGCCATGTGGATTTGGAACGATTTCCTGCTTCCGCTTCTTATCATCGGCAGCAGCGAATCCAGCAAAACCCTACAGCTTGCCGCCTACGGCTTTATGGGCCAATATAAAATGGAGTGGCAGAATATTATGGCGGGTGCCATTTTAATCATCATTCCGGCGCTGATTATTTACTTCATTTTCCAGAAGAATATTGTCAAAGGTATGGTGGCCGGAGCGGTCAAGGGTTAAATTCAGACTCAAAAGCGGGATGCATGGGCTTTACGCCCAGTGCTTCCCGCTTTTTTGTGTAGCCTCATCCCCGTGGAAAGGGACTTTCCTTCGGGTATAAAAGGAATGCTTCTGCCGCACGGATGGAATTCTTGGAAGTTCTATAAAGAAATAGAATTTTTTAACAATTTATTATTGACAATGGAAAAATACAGGTTTATACTGAACACACTGTCATTTGATTAAAGTAAGAAAGGAGTCGGGCAAGAATGAAACAGTATGACAATTTTGCAGTAGAGATCCGTGTTAACAACAATACAATTCTGTCAGAAGTCTTTTTGTCCGACCTCTGCGGAATGGATTTTTATGCCGTGTCGTAAAAATCCACTTCCATAAAGCTGCGGGCAAAGCACCTCTGACTTGTTCAGAGGTGCTTTTTTGCGTACCGCACTTTTTTCCGTTCCGATTTGGGTTGCAGGGCGGAGTTTTGAGCATGACAGCAATGATGCAGAAAAGGGATGAATACATGAAGGGGCAAACTACCAAGAACAAGGGAGCCGGGCTGATCTGGCGCTTCCTAAAGGGAAGCGTATGGCTTTTCGCTGTGGCGTTGGTTTTCTCGATGCTGAACACGGCGTTTAACGCCATTACGCCGCAGATTATCCGCTACGCGGTTGATACGGTCATTGGCGGGCAGGCAGCCAGTCTGCCGCAGTGGCTGGCACCGTATTTTTCTGTGCAAAAGGCACAGGAAGACCCGGCAAACAGCCTTTTGGCAGCGGCCGCGGCAATTTTGGCCGTGGCGGTTCTGTCCGGAATTTTCAGCTATATTAGCCGCGTGGGGCTGGCAAAGGTTTCCGAAACTTTTGTTAAGTCCCTGCGCGACCAGCTTTTTGGTCACATACAGCAGCTTCCGTACGCATGGCATAACCAGCACCAGACGGGCGAAATTATTCAGCGCTGCACCTCTGATGTGGATGTCATCCGTAACTTTGTAAGCAACCAGATGCTGGAGGTATTCCGCACGGTATTTCTGGTGGTACTGTACTTGGCAATTATGTTTTCCATGAATGTGAAGATTTCGCTGATTGCGCTGGCGTTTATTCCGGTGGTGGCGGCGTATTCGGGGATTTTCTACGCCAAAATCGCCAAACGGTTCCGTGCGGCGGACGAGGCGGAGGGCGAACTTTCCTCCACTGTACAGGAAAACCTGACCGGGGTGCGCGTGGTGCGCGCGTTTGGGCGCGAGCGGTTTGAAATTGACCGGTTTGACGAGCGGAACAACCGCTTCGCAAACATGTGGATCCGTTTGGGCAGCCTGCTCAGCTCGTACTGGGGAATTGGCGATCTGATTACCGGGCTGCAGATTCTGACGGTGATTGTGGCCGGCGTGCTGGAATCGGTGAATGGCAGCCTGACGCTTGGGGAATTTTTGGCGTTTGTGTCGTACAACTCCGCGCTTATCTGGCCGGTGCGCGGCCTGGGGCGGATTTTGTCCGAAATGAGCAAGGCGGGCGTGTCCATCGACCGTGTCAGCGATATTTTGGATGCCGAGGAGGAGCACGACGCCCCCGGCGCCCTGGAGCCGCCCATGGACGGGGATATCGTGTTTCATCACATCAACTACTGCTACGAGGGGCAGAAGCCGGTTCTTAAGGATATTGATTTTACCATTCCCGCCGGAACCACGTTTGCGATTCTGGGCGGAACGGGAAGTGGAAAGTCCACGCTGATGCACCTGCTGGACCGTTTGTATGACCTTCCTCCGGAATGCGGCAGCATTACCGTGGGAGGCGTGGATATTTCCTGCATCCGGCGTTCCTGGCTGCGCAAAAACATCGGCATGGTGCTGCAGGAGCCGTTCCTGTTTTCCCGCACCATTGAGGAGAACATCCGTGCCACCCGGCCCGGTGCTTCCCGCGAAGAAGTGCGCGAGGCTGCACGGATTGCCTGTGTGGACGATGCAGTGGACGATTTCGCCAACGGGTACGACACCATTGTGGGCGAGCGCGGCGTGACCCTTTCGGGCGGGCAGAAGCAGCGTGTGGCGATTGCCCGCATGCTGATGCAGCAGGCGCCCATTATGGTGTTCGACGATTCCCTTTCCGCCGTGGATTCCGAAACCGATGCGCAGATTCGCGCTGCGCTCAAGGAAAACCTGGGCAAGGCGACCGTGATTTTGATTTCCCACCGGATTACCACGCTGATGCAGGCGGACCGCATTCTGGTGTTGGATGACGGTCGGATTGCAGAGCTTGGCACCCACGAGGAACTGATTCACCGGGACGGAATTTACAAGCGGATTTATGACATTCAAATGAGCAGTGACGACCGGTCGCTGTTGGAACAGGAGGCAGACTGATGGGATATGACGAACAGGAATACAGCAAGTCGTTTGACCTGAAAATCTGGAAAAAGATCTTCCCCTACCTCAAGCCATACCGCCGGACTCTGTGGATGATTCTGGTGCTCAACCTGTTTTGCGCCACAATGGATATTTTGCTGCCGCTGTTTCAGCGGTACGCCATTGATCATTTTATCCAGGCGCGTACGACGCAGGGCCTTGGCTTGTTTGCGGCAGCCTATGTGGCCGTTATTGCGCTGCAGACCATCAGTGTCATTGTGTTTACCAGGGGTTCCATGCGGGTGGAAATGAACGCAGCGCGCGACATCAAGCGTGCGTGCTTTGTCCATTTGCAGACGCTGTCGTTTTCCTATTACAACGTGACCCCGGTGGGCTATATCCTCACCCGGGTAATGAGCGACACCTCCCGGATTTCCAGTTTGGTGGCGTGGAACTTTTTCGACATTGTGTGGTCGGCCGCCTATGTGTTGGGGGTGTTCGCCGCCATGTTGATGCTGAACGTGCGGCTGGCGCTGATTGTCATTCTGGTGGTTCCGGCTATTGCAATCCTCACGTTTTACTTTCAGAACCATATTCTGCGCTGGAACCGCAGGGTGCGAAAGATGAACTCCCGCATTACGGGCGCGTTCAACGAGGGCATTATGGGCGCGAAAACGTCCAAAACACTGGTCATTGAAAATAAGAACTATGAGGATTTCACGCAGATTTCGCAGGAAATGCGCGTTTCCTCCATCCGCGCCGCGCGGCTGAGCGCTGTTTACATATCGCTTGTGCTGCTGATGAGCTCGATTGCCACGGCGTTCGTTCTGGCACGGGGCGGAAGCATGGTGCTGGACCACATGCTTTTGCTGGGCACGCTTTCTGCGTTTACCACTTACGCGGTTGGAATTTTTGAACCGATTCAGCATTTAGCCAGCAACTTTTCGGACATGATTTCCGTTCAAACCAACATTGAACGCGTCACCAGCTTGCTGGAAAAGGAGCCGGATATTGTGGATTCGCCGGAGGTGGTGGAAAAATACGGCGATGTGTTCCGTCCCAAACCGGAAAACTGGGAGCCCATCCGGGGCGACATTGAATTCCGGAACGTCAGCTTCCGGTATCCGGACGGCAACGAAGAGGTGCTCAGCAATTTTAATCTGAGCATTCCGGCGGGTACCACGGTGGCCATTGTGGGGGAAACCGGAGCGGGAAAGAGTACGCTGGTTAACCTTGCCTGCCGCTTTTTTGAGCCGACCTCGGGGCAGATTCTGATTGACGGCAAGGATTATCGGGAGCGCAGCCAGCTTTGGCTGCACAGCAACATCGGGTATGTGCTGCAGAACCCGCACCTGTTTTCCGGCACGGTTATGGAAAACATCCGTTACGGCCGGCTGACGGCGTCGGATGAGGAGGTGCGGCAGGCGGCGCGGGCTGTTAGTGCGGACACCGTGGTGGAAAAGCTGGAAAACGGCTATGAGAGCAGTGTGGGCGAGGGCGGCGACCGTCTTTCCACCGGCGAGAAGCAGCTGATTTCCTTTGCGCGCGCCGTGCTGGCCAACCCTCGGATTTTCGTGCTGGACGAGGCAACCTCCTCCATCGATACGCAGACAGAGCAGTTGATTCAGGCGGCGATTTCGCATCTGCTGAAGGACCGCACCTCGTTTCTGATTGCCCACCGGCTTTCCACCATCCGACATGCCGACCTGATTTTGGTGGTAAAAGACGGAAAAATTGTGGAGCAGGGCCGCCACGAAGAACTGCTTCGCCGGCGCGGATACTATCACACACTGTACAGCCGCCAGTTTGCGGAAGAATCCGCCATGCAGGTGTTAGGCAGCAGTTAATGGAAGAGGATGCAAATTGGCCATCGCCGGTTGTTCCGGCGGTTTCACTGAAAAATTTAAAAAAGTGCCGCAAAGGATCGTTTTTCCTTTGAGGCACTTTATTTTTATGGCGCATCGGTTCTATCTACCCAGTTGGCTCAATGCGCCGTGCAGGGACTATAAAAAATCCGGTATAAATGGAAAAGCCTGCGGAGAAACCGCGCTTCTATTTTCGCAGAAACAGAATATTAATATAGTAAAGGCAGGAGAGCCTCCGGGCACGGGATCAAAAATGCACAGACCAAGAACAGAACATGCCGCCGCGGAATTGAAACCGATTCAAACGGGACGCCAGATTTTACGGGAACACGCGAAAAGACGGGAAATTACGCTTCTTTCCACCGCGTTTTACCCGTAGAATCTGGATTTTTTATTGCCGTGCACTTCCCTGTGCCGAAAATTCGAACAACGAGTTCTGTTCCGCGGCCGGCACTGGCGAATGTCCCTAAATCGGCCGGCATTTTCCGCGGTTGATGGGAAAGGGAGAATTGCCCGCCATACATATACTTCGCAATTTGGCAGAGGATTGGCTTTTGATGGGAGAAGATTGACGGTTGGAGGGGATCAGGACAATGACGGAACCAAACCTGATAAAGAAACGCAACGCACGGTTTCAAAAGTATCTGCACGACGCAGTGGAGCATTTCCGGCGGGGGGAAGACGACCCCGGTATGAAGGAATTTTTAAGCAGTATGGAAGAGTTGGAAACCCTAGTGATGCTGGACCAGAATTCCGAGGACCCGAGAATTGATTTTGATCAACTGCTGCCGATGGTGCGCGGGCTTTATTTCTATATGCAGAATCAGGATATTACCGGAATCACGGATTTGCTGGAATACACGTTAATTCCTCTTTCCCAGGAATGGTTTGAAGGGCGGGAGGACTGATCGCGACCCAGAGTTGGCCTCCCCCAAAGGGGATGGTGCCGTTCTGAAACAGAGGAACAAGGGCGCGGCAAGGGATATTTTCCTTTGCCGCGCCTTTTTTTGGAAAACCGTCGGGATCTCATTCCGGCAGACCAAGGTTGGCATGAATGTAAGGCGGAATCGACATACAATAAGGATTATGGTATGATGCTATTAACCAGATAGTGCAGACGCACAAGAGCAGGAGATAAGTGCAGAGGATGCCGCCGGCACAGCGGGAAGCGGAACGTTCCGCCAAAGAATTCCTCTGCCTATTTTTCCTCATAACTTGACATAATCACTGTCATAAGGGTACAATGTTATTAAGTATAGGCCGATCCGACAAACTGCTGCGGGGGATTATACCATGAATCAAATCAAGTATGCCGCCGGGAAGCTGGCGTCACTTTCCGTATATAAGGGAATTCTGAACCGTACGGTCCCAAAGGCACTGTACCGGTTGCTGTGGGCCGAAACCGAGCAGGAATTCTTGAACGCTTGGGGCAACTTTTTCGCCGTGCTGTGTGAGCGTGGTTACTGCGAAAACCTTGCGGGGTGCATCACCGGGACCGCTCTGTTTGATGAAAACGCGTTTTCCCTTGCGGCCGCCGCAGGGCAGACGTGCTTTCCGGAATCGCTGATGCAGGCGGTGGAACGCGATCTGCGAATTATTTTGGAGGTGTCTTCCCTCACCCCGCAGATGCTGCTGGAGGAAAGCCCGTTCGGTGCGCAGGCGGGGCAGCTTGACCTGCCACGCTGGAAAACCGGCGAGCCGGTTGCGGCCCTGCAGGGGGATTTGAAGGACTGCATTCCCAAAATGGCGGAGTATTACCGCAGCAACGGCTGCGGCATGTATGCCCGCTACCGCGCGTTTATCTGGCGCGGGCAGAAGATTGAACCCGTCGCTTACCCGGACAAAACGCGGCTGGCGGACCTGAAAGGGTACGACCTTCCGCGCAGCATGGCAATCGACAATACCTTGGCGTTCCTGCAGGGGCTGCCTGCGAATAACTGCCTGCTTTACGGGGACCGGGGAACGGGCAAATCTTCCACGGTCAAGGCCATATTGAACGAATATTACACCAAGGGCCTGCGCGTCATTGAAATGCCGAAGGAATCCCTGATGGACTTCCCGCTTCTGGTCGACCAGATTGCGGGCATTCCCATGAAGTTCATTATTTTTATCGATGATCTTTCCTTTTCTAAACAAAATGATACCTATGCCGCGCTGAAGGCGGTTCTGGAGGGCGGCCTTGCCGCCCGGCCGGACAATACGCTGATTTACGCGACCTCTAACCGCCGCCACCTGGTGCGGGAGACGTTCTCCGACCGGGAGGGTGACGAGCTCCACCGGGGAGATACCATACAGGAAAGCCTGTCCCTTGCGGACCGCTTCGGGCTTTCCATCCGCTTTACCCTGCCGGATAAAAACGATTATCTGGAAATTGTGCATGAGCTGGCCCGCCAGCGGGAACTGGATATTCCACGCGATGAGCTGGAACTGGCCGCCGAGCGGTGGGCAACGGAACGCGCGGGCCGTTCCCCGCGCTGTGCAAGGCAGTTTATCGACCATGCGCAGGCCTGCTTGAAAAGCGGCAGGTCATTAGTTTAACACGGAATTTTTCTGCAAAACGATCTACCGTTCCTCTTCCGGCAAGGAAAGTGATTCTTACCGAAAGCGTGGCGGTCAGGACGGAAGAAAACAACGGAACTCTGCGAAAGGATTCATACATATGCTGAAAAAATTTACGGCGGCGTTTCTGGCCGTATGCATGACCGCGGCGATTTTCGCCGGGTGCGCTCCCAAAAACGATATTTCCTCCGGTGCCGGGCAGCAGGATTACCCTGTTACCATCGGCACGGTCAGCCTGAACGCTCCGCCAACCGGCGTGGCGGTACTTTCCCCCAACTTGGCCGACGTCATTCTCTCCTTGGATTATGAAATTATGCTCAAGGCAAAAAGTGCGGACTGCACGCAGAGCGACCTGTCCGTCCTGCCGAATGTAACTGCGGACGATGCAAAAAAAATCAAAAGCCTGGGGGCCGATCTGGTTTTGACGGACAGTTTCCTAACCGAAAACCAGCTGAAGGCCATGGCACAGGAAGGCATTAACGTGCTGAAAATCGACCGCGCAACCAGCCGTGAGGATTTGGACCGCCTTTATTCCCAGGTGGGTGCGGCGCTTAAGGGCGCCAAAACAGGCTATGAGCGTGGAAAGAAGATTTCCCAAAGTATCTTCCTGACTATCGATGATATCAGCCGCATTATTCCGGAGACCAACGTAGTAACCACCGTGGCTTACCTGTACGACCTGAACGGCGGGGTGGCTACCGGCGACACGCTGGAGGGAAAGCTGATTGAATCCGCGGGTCTGGTCAACGCCGCCTCCGACGGGACCGGAAACAAAATGGATTTTGAATCTTTGCTGCGTGCAAATCCCAAATATATTTTCTGCCCCACCGGCTTAAAGGCAAAACTGGCCGCTTCCCCGGAATATGCCAAGCTTTCTGCTGTGAAGGAAGGCAAAGTCTATGAAATGGACCCGAACGAAATGCTGCTGCAGGGTCGGGGAATGGTGGAAGCTGTCAGCTATATGGCGGGCATTGTTTACCCGGAACTGCTGAAAGGCACGGCACCTACCTCTTCCAGCTCTGGTGATCCTTCTTCCTCTTCCGGAACAACTTCCTCTTCGCCAGAAAGCACCTCCTCCGGTTCTACCACCTACCAGACTTTGAAACGGAACGACCAAGGTGCCGATGTGCTGAAAATGCAGAATCGTTTGCTGGAACTTGGCTATATGTTTGTGAAGCCGAGCGGCCTTTATGCGCAGGCCACGGAACAGGCGGTTAAGGATTTTCAGCTTTTGAACGGCATGGAGGTAACGGGGATTGCCGACCCCAAAACGCTGGAGCTTTTATACTCCGGCAATGCAAAAAAGCGCAACGGATAAATCGTCCTCCTAATAGATCATCCAGCGCGCGAAACGCTCCGTCCCCCTTTGGGGGACGGAGCGTTTTCTTGTTTTGATATCCTTAAAAGATACTTCCGATGTATTCAATTTTTTCCGGCAGGTCTGCACGATAGTCGGGGGCGTTTGGGTCCAAACTGTTGATGACCACCCCGTGGCAGTTATTCCCTGCGGTGGAATGAATGTATTGCTGGTTCCCCAGGTACATGGCGACGTGCCCCGGGAAAAACAGCAGGTCGCCTTCCTGCATCTTTTCCATTGGGATTTTGTGCATGGGAAATTCCGGCTTCAGGTGTGCGTCGCGGCAGATGAGGATTCCGTTTAGAAGATACGCCATGGAGCAAAGCCCACTGCAGTCAATGCCGAGCGGGGTCTTACCGCCCCAGCGGTACTGGGTGCCAAGGTACGCGCGCGCGGTATCCGTCAATGCACGGCGAAGTGCGGCCTCATCCGACGGATTCCAATCGGTTTTGTATTCCCCCAAAAACGCGCCCCAGGTCCAGCCTTCCCGCCCGTCGCAAAAACGGACTTTCTTCCAGCCATCCTTTGTTTCACCCGTGGGGCTCAGCAGTGCACCGCGGGTTGCTTCGCCAATCAGGCTGCCCTGTACCTTTGGCTCTGCCAAAACATCGACATATGCCTGTAAAACTACCTGCTTTTGGCATGGCTCCCACTGCTTAATAAGCGCTTCGTCCAAGCAGAGGCAGTTCTGTTCCACCCAACCTTCGTATCGATAGTGGGTGCGCACGAAAAACCAATTCCCCTGCTGCTGCAGAAGCTCGACCTTCATGCCGCAGAGCGCTTCATCCGCAAGTTCCGCGTCCGGCCTGGGTTCCGCCCGCAGCGGGGCAATGACAGAAGAAATCAGTGCAACTCTCATCAGCTTCCCTGCCTGTTCTCGTCAGAATTTTTGTAGTAGTTGTAAACGGCCTTGCTCAGGCGGCCGATCAACCGCTTGGCGACCGGGTTCTTTTCCGAGTCGCTCAGGGCGTCCGTTACGAAGCAGCCGAAAAAGTAATCATGCCCGGGCATCGAAAAAATCCCCGCGTCGTGATTCAGGTGGTCCAGTCCACCCGTTTTGTGTGCGAAGGTAAGCTCCGGCGCGCAAAGGTAACGGAGCGCAATGCTGAAATCGCGCTGACGGCTCAGAATGTTTAGGGCAAGATCACAAAGCTCCGGCGTCAGCACGGATTTGTGGTACAGCGAGGAAAACACGGCAAGCTGGTCTTTCGCGCTGGTGTAATTGTTGCGCCCCGCCCGAATTGCAGCCCAGTCGAGCATTTTCCGCTCCAGAACGGTGGAGCGCAGTTCTAATTCACGAAAGTATTCGTTCAGCGCGTCCATACCGAGCAGCTCAATCAGAATATTGGTTGCGGTGTTGTCGCTGTTAATAATCATCCAGGTCAGCAGTTCTTCCAGCGGACAGCTTTTTTGGCCGCAGTTAAACACTTCGGTGTCTTCCAGTACCTCGGAACAGGGAACCGGAATGGGCTGCTCCAGCGACAGCTTCCCCTGCCGCACCTGTTCCAGGGCTGCCATCAGAATTGGCGTTTTAATCATGCTGGCGGAAACCAGTTTGCGGTTCACGTCGAACGCTAGCAGCGCGTCGTCCTGGGTGAAGTCATACACCAGCAGGGACACGTTTCCGTCCAAATCGTGAATTTCATTTTCCGCGTAGTTACGCAGTTCCATATGATTCATAACATCAGTCCAATACGGTTATTTTGCCCGAAATGGAGTTCATTTCCAGTTTGCTGCCAAGCGGGAGCGAAAGGGTCGGCAGGCTGTGCCCGCAGGCCAGATCCATCAGCGCCGGCTTGTGTTCATCCACCAGCAGTTCTTGGAACACCTGCCGCAGGGTGAGCGATTTTTCCGGGTGTTCTGCTGTGCAGTCCGTCCACCAGCCAAGCAGGATTCCGGCGCAGTCGCGGAATTTTCCCGCTGCTTTCAGCTGAAGCAGCATCCGGTCCACGTGGTAAGGTTCCTCCTCTACATCTTCGAGGAACAGAATTTTATCCCGGGTGTCAATTTCATACGGGGTGCCAAGCGAAGAAGCAACCAGCGACAGATTCCCGCCGGTCAAAGTTCCGCAGGCGCAGCCGCCCACCAGTGTGGTCAGCGGCAGGTTTTCCGGATTCCGAAGCGCCCCAAACGGTTCACCAAACAATGCTTTTTTCAGGCTGGCCATAGTGAAGTCGTCCACGCCTGCATACAGTTCCGTGGAGGGCATGGGTGTGTGGTAGGTAATAAACCCGCATTTCTGGTTAAATGCGATATGCAGTGCCGTAACGTCGCTGTAACCCGCGAAGAACTTGGGATTGCGGCGGATAACGTCGTAGTCCAGCATCCCCATAAGGCGCTGTGCGCCATATCCCCCGCGGATGCAGAAAATTCCATCGATTTCGGGGTCCGCGAACGCGGCGTTCATGTCCCGTGCGCGCAGCTCGTCGCTTCCGGCAAAATAGCCGTGCGACCTGCGGCAGCTTTCAAATACAACGGGGCGCAGCTCCAGCTCCTCCAGCGCGCGTACGGCGGGGCCGTAACGCTCCGGCGGAACCGGGCCGGCAGGCGCAACAAGCGCAACGCGGGCGCCCGGAAACAGTGGTTTTGGTTTCAGCATAAAAAACCTCCATCCGCCTCTCAACAGAGGTGTATCTCTTTATTTTCGTATTTTTTGTACAGCCACTCATCCTGCGGTAATGGTGCACAGCTAGTAGGGAAAAGCTGCTATTTTTGCGGTTTCTCCTCCAGCTGCCGGCGGTACTCTTCCAGCTCCGGCTGGTTCGCTAGGACAAAATGGCCAGGCTCTATTTCACACCAGACCGGCTTTTCTTTCGAATAATCGTGCTGGCCTGGGTCGTAAACAATCAGTTGTTTTTTCTTCTCGATCGATGGATCAGGCATGGGGATGGCGGAAAGCAGCGCGCGGGTGTAAGGATGCAGCGGGTGCGCGAAAAGCTGCTCGGTTTCGGCCAGCTCCACAATTACGCCCTTGTGGATGACCGCAATTCGGTCGGAAATAAAACGTACCACGGAAAGGTCATGCGCGATGAACAAATAGGTAAGCCCGCGTTCTTTCTGCAGGCGGGAAAGCAGGTTCAGCACTTGTGCACGGATGGAAACGTCCAGTGCGCTGATGGGTTCATCTGCTATAATGAATTCCGGCTGCATAATCAGTGCGCGCGCAATGCCGATGCGCTGGCGCTGCCCGCCGGAAAATTCATGCGGGAATCGGCTGGCGAATTCGGGCAGCAGGCCCACATCACTCAGTGCTTTTTCCACGGCCCGCATCCGCTCTGCTTCGCTCAGGTGCCCACAGTTGTTCAATCCTTCGGACACAATGTAGGAAACCTTGGCGCGTTCATTCAGGCTGGCCATAGGGTCCTGGAAAATCATTTGAATTTTGCGGGTTAGCTCGCGGTCTAATTCCCTTGAAATTTTCCCACTGATGGTCTGCCCCTTATAGCGGATTTCTCCGCTGGAAACCGGATTAATGCGGATGATGGCACGGCCGATAGTGGTTTTCCCGGAACCGGATTCCCCCACCAGGCCGAACGTTTCGCCCGGGTAAATATCAAAGCTGACGTCGTTTACGGCGGGAAACGGATGCCGTTTGCTGCCGAATGTTACTTTCAGGTTGCGTACCTCAAGCAGAGGCTCCCGATTGGTTGATTCAGACACTGCCGAAGCCTCCTTTGCGTAATTTTCCGATGACTTCCGGCGGGTCTACCTTCGGTGCACGCGGGTCTAACAGCCAGGTGCGCGCCTTGTGAGTGGGGCTTACAGTAAAGTAAGGCGGGCGCTTTACATAATCGATTTTCAGTGCATAGGGGTTGCGGGGCGCAAACGCGTCGCCCCGAATTTCGGCAAACAGGTTTGGCGGCGTTCCGGGAATAGAAAACAGTTCCTCCCCCTTGGTGCCGAGCTGCGGCAGGGAAGAAAGCAGCGCCCAGGTGTACGGGTGGCGCGGGGAGTAAAATACCTCTTCACAGGTGCCGATTTCCACAATATCGCCCGCGTACATAACCGCTACGCGGTCGGCCACGCCGGCCACCACGCCAAGGTCATGGGTGATGTATACGGTCGTTAAATGATATTTGTCTTTCAGCTGTTTTAACAATGAGAGAATTTGCGCTTGAATGGTTACGTCGAGCGCGGTGGTGGGTTCGTCGCAAATTAGAATTTTCGGGCGGCAGGCCACCGCAATGGCGATAACCACGCGCTGCCGCATTCCGCCGGAAAATTCGTGTGGATACTGCTTCATGCGGCGCTCGGGGTCGCTAATACCTACATCCTCCAGAATTTGAATGGCGGTTTCTTTCGCCGCGGGGCCATGCAGGTTTTGATGCAGCTCAATGGCTTCGCAGATTTGGTATCCAATGGTTTTCAGCGGATTCAGGCTGGTCATGGGGTCCTGCAAAACCATGGCGATTTCCCTGCCGCGCACGGTCAGCCATTCTTTTTCCGTCTTAAATTTGGCCAGGTCCTGCCCGTTGTATGAAATGGAGCCGCCGGTAATGGTGCCGTTTGCGTCCAACAGCCCCATAAAGGTTTTGACAAAAACCGATTTGCCCGAGCCGGATTCCCCGACAATCGCAAGGCTTTCCCCTTCAAACAGGTCGAGCGAAACGCCGCGGATGGCGTTCAGCGTTTTTCCACGGAGGCTGAACTTGACTTCCAAGTCTTTGACGGAAAGAATGATGTTCGGTTCCATATTCCCAGCCCCCTCCTTAAACATGGTTTTTCGGGTCGGATGCGTCCGCGAACGCGTTGCCGATGATGTAGAACGAAATGGTGACAAAAGAAAGCACAATGGCCGGGAAGAACAGCTGGTAACGGAGTGCTTCCGAGGTCATCAGCACGCGGCCGTCGTTAATCAGGTTGCCCAGCGAGGGGATGCTGACCGGCAGGCCAAGCCCGATGTAGGTCAGGAACACCTCGTTGCCAATGGCGGCCGGAATTGCGAGCGCCATGCGCATCATAATGACGGAAACCAGGTATGGAAGCAGATTGCGGAAAATCACGCGCCGCGTGGGAGTGCCCAAGCAGCGGGAAGCAAGGTTGTAGTCCCGATCACGGATGATGACAATCTGGTTGCGGATAAAGCGCGCCATGTCCAGCCAGCCGGTCAGGCACATGGCAATGACCAGTGTGGAAACGCTGGGGCGCAGAATATACGAAAACAGAATTAGAACAATGGTCTGGGGAATGTTGTCCAGCACATTGTAAATTTCGGTGAACAAGCGGTCCAGCCTGCGCACATAGCCCCACAGCACGCCCATCAAAATGCCCAGCAGCGCTTCGGTCAGCGCCACGGCAAAGCCGATGAGCAGCGAGGTACGGGTGCCGCTCCAAACGCGGCTCCACAAATCCTGCCCAATGGAGTTGGTGCCGAACCAGAACTCTGCATTCGGGGTTTTGTTGCGCAGCTGCATGCCGTTTGCATCGTTGAAAATCTGGGTTGCGGAATGCTGCCCGGGCAGCAGCGGCTGAATGAACGTGAAGATGAGAATTACGCCGATTAAAATCAGCAGTGTGACCGCAGTTTTATTCTTAAAGAATACCTGAACGGTGGAACGCCAGTAAGAGTAATTGGAGTATCCGGTTTTTTCCGCCGCTTTTTCATCGAATCCGGCGAAGGAGAACAGCTCGTCGTCCGTCATATTTTCAAACGACTGATTGATGCTTTGCTCTACGGCAGCTGTTTTTTTATGCCTTAGTGCCATCAGCGTGCTCTCCCTTCCTTGGTGAAACTGATGCGTGGATCCATAGCGCGCATCAGCAGGTCGCCGAGCAGGAGGCCCACAATGCCCACTGCGGAGTAAATCAGGACAAGTGCCTGCACCATGTTGTTGTCCTGCCGCTGAATCACGTTGACCAAAAGGCCGCCCATGCCGGGCACGGAGTACAGCGATTCAATGTAAATGGAGCCCGCTACGGTATACAGAATGGAGGTAGGCAGGTACTGCACCATTGGCACGAATGCGTTGCGGAACACATGGTTCTTCATAATGTTTTTGCTGCTGACGCCTTTGGCGCGCGCTAGCTTTATGTAATCCTTGTTCAGCTCATCCACCATGTACCGCCGCAGCCACATGGCGTAATAGGCGATGTTCGGCAGAGCCAGCGAAACGGTGGGAAGAATCCAACTGGAGGGGTCGTCGGTGCTGAACAGAATGGGCACCCCAAACCAGTCGGTGCAGTAAAGCTGTATCAGCAGGTAATAAACCGCCGCAGGAACGGCCGTAATAAACACGATGAATGCGGTACCGAATTTATCCCAGAACTTGCTTTTCCCGCGGGCCATGGCAATGCCGAGCGGCAGGCCGAGCACCAGCGCAATGGCTATGCTGGCAAGTCCCATCAAAATGGAAACGGGCGCTTTGTCGCCAATGATTTCCAAACAGGGAACATTGGGGCGGAAAATCAAGGATTTGCCGAAATCACCGTGCAGAATCTGAATATAAAAGTTTTTCAGCTGAACCGGAAGCGGATCTAAAAGCCCCATGCTTTTCAGGGCAGCCTGAATCTGGTTTTGGTCCAGCTTATCAAAGTTCTGGAAATAGCCTTCAATCGGCATCAGCCTCATCAGCGAAAAAACAATGGTCGCAATGATGAAGAGCGTGACGAGCGATTGGAGCAGCCGTTTCGCGGTGTATTTTAACATGTCAATGCTCCTTTTTGCAAACGATACGAATCAATCCTGCAACAGGGTGGATTCGTATCTTCTGCCGTTATTTCGGAAAATCAGGGTTTAGGCAGCAAAGATATCCAGTGGTACTTGGAATAAAATAGGAATCATGACTCCGCACTGGCGGAGTCATGATTCGTGCGGGTAGCTACGGAAAGGATACACCGGCAAAACAGCAAAGCACCGTTACGGGGTGCTACGGAACTTTACCGGGGTTCCCTTCCTATCGTTTCGGGAAGAAATTTTACTGGCCTGCTTTGGCAAGCGCTGCGCTGCGCTCGGTGCGCCACTGCTTTTCTGCCGCGTAGAATTCTTCCGCGCTCATTGGCTTCTGCATAATGTGCTGACCCTTCCAGCGCAGGGTGGAAACCCCGAACGGCGAATACTGTGCCTCAAAAACATTTAGTTTGTTTACCTGATAGCCGTTGTTGTTCAACCCATAGGGAATGATAAACGCATTGTTAATAAGGAATGCTTCCGCCTTGGCAAACGCGTTGTAGCGCGCGGCAACATCGGTGGTTTGCTGAATGGCGGCGTTGTACAGGTTGGTGTAGGTCTTGTTGCCGTCCGCGTCGGTGTAACCTTCCACCTTTTCCGGCCAGTTATAGGTGCCGCCGTTCGGTTGGAACGGGTCGGTGAAGGTCTGCGGGTCGGCGTAATCCGGGCCCCAGTTGCACTTCATCAGTGCGTATTTGCCGGAGCGGCGTACCGCGGAAAGGAAGCCTGTGGCCGGGCCGGCTTCGGGGATAATGTCAATGTAATCCTTGCCGAGTAGGTTTTCCAGCTGCTGTTCCACTACCTGCGTTTCCTTATCCCAGTTGGTTGTGGAAGGATTGTAAGGAGTCAAAATCTTAATCGGGAAAGTCGCACCCGCTGCTTTCAGCTCGGCTTTCGCCTTCTCGGCGTACTGCTTCGCCTTGTCGGCCTGGAAGGAATCCCTGGAGGAAATCGCCTTCAGGTCACCAATTTGGGTGTAATCCGTTCCCTTCAGGTTGACGAAGTCGGGTGGTGTAATGGTGTTCAAAAGCTGCTGTTCCGGATGGTTCGGTTCCGCGACGGAGATTGCCTTTACGCGGTCCAGACCGTAGAAGATGGATTTGCGGAAATTTTCATTGTTTACAGCCTTTTTCCAGTTTTCCGGCTCATACTGTGCGTCGAACTTCGGGTCGAAGTTAAAGGCGTAGAAATACGAGTAGAAGCTATTGCGGCTGGGGGCAACCAGATTCTTGGTGTCGTCGTTCTTCATCCAGTCGTCCAGAATATCAGCGGAAAGGTACGCCTGGTCAATTTCCCCGCGCTTATACATTTCCGGCGCAAGGGTGGCCATTTCTTTATTATAAGTTTCTTTAATGCTGGTGATATAGACCTTATCCTTATCCCAGTAGGCGTTGTTCTTTTTGTAAACGTGCTCCTTCTGGGGCTCAAACGTGCTCAGAATGTAAGCGCCGTTGTAAAGCAGGTTGGTGTTGTCGGTGCCGAAGTTAGCGCCCTTTTCCTTCAGAAAGTCCCCGTTGGCCGGCAAAAAGCACACATAAACCAGCATAGAGAGGAAGTAGGAGGTCGGCTGTTTTAAGGTGTAGACCAGGGTGTAATCATCAGTCGCCTTTACGCCGACTTTGGAAAAGTCGGTGATTTTCTTGTTGAAGTAGTCCTCTGCGTTCGCCACCACGCTGTAAAACGCGTTAACGGTTTCGGATTTATTGTCGGGGTTCAGCAGGTACTGTGCCGCGTCGACGAAGTCCTGCGCTTTGACTTCCGCGACTTCATTGCCCTGATAATCCACCCATTTTACTCCCTTGCGCAGGTGGAACGTCCAGGTCAGCTGGTCGGCACTGGTTTCCCATTTTTCCGCCAGGCCGGGCTGCACAACGCCGTATTTGTCGTACTCCACCAGGCCATCCACGCAGTTTGCCGCAACCCACTGCTCGTTCTGGTTGCCGGTGGTCAGGTAGTTCAGTGTGGTCAGTTCGCTGGAATAAAGCCAGCGGAAGGTTTCTGATGACTGAGAAGCCTTTTTGCCGCAGCCTGTCAGGGTGCCGAGCAGCATGGCAGCGCACAGGAGCAGGGATAACAGCTTTTTCATAAGTTCATCCTCTTTCTCTTGATTCTGTTCTGTCTATGGATCAAAGGGCGGCGCTTCACACCGGCCTTTCTGCCATGGAATGAATTCAGAACGTAATCGATCACATAAAAACTAAAAGTAAATTATCGATTCATTTTTCGCATTTTACATGCGTGCCGCCATGAAACGCCGGAACGGTCTGGATTCCAAGCCCGGGGAGGCCGTTCATAACGATGCGGTTTTCCAGAAAATCCGGACCACCCTCAAACGGGTCAGTTTTGCACAGGGAGGGGCCGTCCAGATCGATGCGTGTTACAATCCCCTTCGCCGCCGCCAGGTGTGCTCCCGCCGTAACGGCCAACTTGCTTTCCAGCATGCAGCCCACCATGCATTCCACGCCATAGGTTTCGGCAATCGCGCAGATTTTCAGCGCGCCATAGATGCCGCCGGTTTTCATCAGCTTAATATTGATCAGGTCGGCCGCGTGTGTGCGGATGATCTCAACTGCATCCTCCGCCGAAAACACGCTTTCGTCCGCCAGAATCGGGGTGGAAACCGCACAGGTCACGGCATGCATTCCGTCCAGGTCATGTGCTTTGACCGGCTGCTCGCACAGCTCGATGTCCAACCCGCGGTCTTCCATAGCGGTCAGAATCCGGATCGCTTCTTTTGCCGTCCAGCCCTGGTTCGCATCTACCCGGATTTTTACGTCTTTCCCGACTGCCTCGCGGATTGCGGCAATCCGTTCTATATCGCGCACGCCTTCCTTGCCGACTTTGGTCTTCAAAATTCGGTAGCCGCGCCGGACGGCGTCCAGACTGTCCCTTACCATTTCGTCAATCGGGTTTACGCTGATGGTCAGGTCGGTTTCCAGCTCCCTGCGGGCTCCGCCCAAAAGCTGATACAGGGGGGCGTTGTACCGTTTTCCATACAGGTCGTAAATTGCCATGTCCACGCAGGCTTTTGCACTGGTGTTCTTTTGAATGCACCCGTGCAGACGCTGCATAATGCCGTCCAGATTTTCAATTTCCATGCCCAGAATCGCCGGGCTTATGTAATCGCGGATTGCGCCGATGATGGAATCCTTTGTGTCGCCAGTAATAACCGCGGTGGGCGGTGCTTCCCCATAGCCGACCTCGCCGGTGTCTGCGGTAATCCGCACCACCACGTCCTCTATGTTTTCCACCGTGCGCAGCGCGGTTTTAAACGGCGTTGCAAGCGGCACGAAAATTTCGTCAATTTCGATTTTTTGGATTCTCATAAGCCAACCCACTTTTTCTTACTTATGCAATATTATTAAATGAAAAATTCAAGAATTACAGCATTTGCATTTGATTATAACATTATATCTACTGGTTGTAAAGAAATTAAAGCCAAGAAATGACGGATTATCGTAAAAAAAATTCATTACGATTTTGTTACCAAATCTTTCTGGATGTTACAAAATGTTACGAAATTTTACCGAAAACGGAGCGCGCGCCCGAGCGTTCCGTTTTCCACCTGACCGTTCCACAGCGCGGTTTCGCCGCCAATGAGCACGGCATCGATTCCAATCGGGGGGCGTACGGGGTTGTCGTAAGTGGAGGCTTCGGCAATGGTGTCCGGGTCAAAAATGACAATATCGGCGTCGGCGCCCACGTTAAGGTGTCCTTTCCCGGCTAGCCGGAACCGCTCCGCCGGACGGCTGGAGATTTTAGCAATGGCTTCGTCCAGGGTTATCTTTCCGGAGCGGAAATACTGCCGAAGGAAGCGCGGGAAGGTTCCGGCGGCACGCGGATGCCCCTGCCCGTTGTGCAGGAACCCGTCGGTTACGACCATTACGCTGGGGTGGGTCAGGGCAAGTTCCACTTCCTGCGGAATCATTACATGGCAGACCGTAATGGTGCCCGGTGCCTCCCGCCGAAGTTTGTGGAAAAGCTCCTCCGTGCAGCGGCGGCCTTTATACGGTCCGTCGCACAGCTCAATGCTTTCATAGGTGGTGTGGTAGTGTTCCAACCAGCCCTCGTCGTATGTGGTTTCCCCGATTTCCGTGCTGAATGCGTCGTACGGGTAACAGTCGACGCCAAGGTTCACCCCGTTCATGCGGTATTCATCCAGCAGGCCAAGGGCTTCCTCCATTTGGCCGTACCCGGCCATGCTGCCGATGTGCGACACCTGCGCCTGAATCCCGAGCAGACGGGCAATTTCCGCGATTTCGCGTACGGCGTCCACTGCCCCGGCCGCGTCCTCCCGGATGTGTGCGCTGATGGGTTTGCCCATCCGTTTGCACAGGGAGCCTACTTCCAGCAATTCATTGAAGGTGGTTCCAGGGGTGTATTTGATTCCGAATGAAACCCCAATGCAGCCCGCGGCGAGTTCCTCTTCCAGATTGTGGAGCATCCGCCGGGTTGTTTCGCCATCAATCGGGCCGTATTTGTTAACACCGCCGGCACGCTGGCGCGCATCGGTATGGCCGACAAACAGGCCGAGGTTAATCGGGATTCCGATTCGGTCAACGTAATCTAAGTACTGTGCAGCGGACACAAATGCGTTGTTCCCGCAGTTCCCGCCCAAAGCGGTTGTAACGCCCATGCTCAGTTCCGCCAGGAACATGCTTGTGTCCAGCGATTGATCCTCGTTTCGACCGCCTTCGTGCATGTGCACGTCAATAAAACCGGGGGCTACGATTTTCCCCTGCGCGTCAATCACACGGTCCGCTGCGGGCTCTTCACGGGTGCACAGGGCGATTTTCCCGTCGTAAATCATCAGGTTGAGTCTGGTGTGAACTTTATTAGCCGGGTCGACGACCGTGCCGTTTTTAATCAGTGTAGTTGTCATATTGTGTATCCTTTCCTGGTTGAAGCAATGATTCCGTGGCTGTGAGTGTTTTCTTAATGGGTTCCCTGCGAAACCTGATCGTCGTACAGTAGTTTTGTAGTTTTCTGAATGACCCGCTCAAAAGCGGGAACGTCGGTTTCGTTGGAGCAGAAGCAGACCACGAACGGCTGGGGTGCAAACACAATGCCTACATCGTGCGTAATGCCGTCGTCTTCCCCGGTTTTGTGTGCGATTTTAACTTCACCGGTAAAATAGAACGGCATTTTTCCGTTCAGACGCTGATTTTTCAAAATCTGGATCATTTCCTCGGATGCGCGCTTGGAAATCAGCGTGCCGCGCGCCATCTGCTCCAGCAGCAAACCGATTTCCCCGGCGGAAATGTAGTTTTCTTTCCCCTGTGCCGCGGCGGCAGAATCGAACAGCAGGCGGTTCACCGTGGTGACCGTCAGGCCGAGCTGGCGCATCCGCTGATTGACGGCTTCCATGCCGAATTTTTTCAGTAGGATGTTGGTTGCGGTGTTGTCGCTTAGAATGATCATCAGAGTGTACAAATCCCGCAGGGTGACCTGCAGCCCGGTGTGCATGTAATTCAGTGCCCCGCAGGAAGGCAGTTTATCCTCCTCGCGGATCACATACGTTTCCTCGGGGTTCGCTTCCCCTGCTTCCATGCGTGCAAATACCTCTGTTAAAACGGGGATTTTAATCACGCTGGCGGCCATCAGCGGCAATTCGGGGTTCCGGCTCAGCGTTTCGCCGGTGCTGAGGTTTTTATAATAGAATCCTGTTTTTCCCGGTACGGATTCAAACAGGGCTGAAATTTCATCTTGCAGACTCTTTTTCATGGAAAACCGTCCTTCCTTTTATAGATTCTGTTCGCTTTTCATTGATACGGGTTCAGACTTTTTTTCATTATAACGTGTTTTTAAGTCCGGTACAAGGCGAATCCACGTGCCTTTTCCATATCACTTTATCTTCATAAAGTTAATAAATTTAGAGAAACATAAAAGAATTTTATATGGATTGTGATGCATAATAACGCTATAATCTCCAATAGAAACCGGCAATGCGAATCGAATTTGTGCAATAATACCATAATTCGTTTCGCGATGGTTTGGCCGGCAGATTTGAAAAGAAAAACAATCAGAAAGCAGGGAGGATTTTTTCATGAAGAAAATGGTTGCATTACTTCTGGCAGCGGCTATGATGGCCACAGCAGCAGGCTGCTCCAACGCTTCAAACGCTTCTTCGGCGGCGAGCAACGCGTCCGCAGCAGGATCAGAATCCGCTGCAGCAGCGTCTGACATCACGGTCGGCGTCTGCATCTACAAGTTCGACGATACCTTCATGACCGGCGTGCGCAACAATATGACCGAACAGGCCAAAACACTCGGCGCGAAGACGGACATCCAGGATTCGCAGAACAAACAGCCGACCCAGAACGAACAGGTCGACACCTTCATTACCAAGGGCGTAAATGCGCTGGCCGTCAACCCGGTTGACCGCACCGCAGCAGCTCCGCTCGTAGAAAAAGCAAAAGCCAAGTCGCTTCCGATTGTGTTCCTGAACCGTGAACCGGAAGCCGAGGTTATGAAGAGCTATGACAAGATATGGTATGTCGGCGCGAAGGCAGAAGAGTCCGGCACCATGTCCGGTGAAATCATTGCCGATTACTTCAAGGCGAACAAATCTGCCGATAAGAACGGCGACGGCAAAATCCAGTATGTCATGCTGCAGGGCGAACCTGGCCATCAGGATGCTACCCTGCGTTCCAAGTATTCGGTAGAGGCCATTGAAAAGGCTGGCTTCGCAACGGAAAAACTGGCGGCCGACACCGCTTACTGGGATAAGGTTAAGGCAACCGACCTGATGAACAACTTCATCGCTTCCCAGGGCCTTGACAAGATTGAAGCCGTTCTGGCCAACAACGACGATATGGCACTCGGCGCAATCGAAGCACTGAAAGCGAAGGGCTACAACAAGGGCGACAAGTCCAAGTTTATCCCGGTTGTCGGCGTTGACGCTACGGCCCCTGCACTGGCTGCCATGGCGGAAGGCTCGCTGCTCGGCACTGTGCTGAACGATGCGGAAAACCAAGGCAAAGCAACGGTCAACATTGCAGTTGCAGCTGCGCAGAATAAACCGATTACCAAAGAAAACATCGGTTATGACGTAACCGACGGAAAATATGTTTGGATCCCCTATGTAAAGGTTACCCAGGATAACTACAAGCAGTTCCAGTCCTGATCAACCATTCAGGGCGCATGGATTCCGCGGGGAACGCGAAAGCAGGGCGCTTTCCGTTCCCCGCGAATTTTAGAAAAGGAGGAATGGCTGTATGGGCGAATATGTGTTGGAAATGAATGGGATTACGAAAATATTCCCCGGCGTAAAAGCACTGGATAACGTCAGCCTGAAAGTCCGGCCCGGCAGCGTGCACGCGCTGATGGGAGAAAACGGCGCAGGCAAGTCCACCCTGATGAAATGCCTGTTCGGTATTTATCAGGAAGACGCCGGCGAAATTATCCTGGACGGACAGAAAGTCAAAATCACTTCGTCAAAACAAGCTCTTGACCTTGGCATCTCCATGATACACCAGGAACTGCACCCCATCCGGTACCGGACGGTGATGGAAAACATTTGGCTCGGCCGCTTTCCGATGCGGGGAATCGCGGTAGATAAAAAGGCGATGATCCGCGAAACCAAAAAGCTTTTTCAAGAAATCGACCTAAATATCAACCCCGAAGTACTGGCGGGCACACTTTCCGCCTCCAACCTCCAGTTGGTGGAGATTGCAAAGGCGGTCAGCTATAATTCGAAAATAATAATAATGGATGAACCCACCTCCTCCCTGACGGACAATGAAACGGAACACCTGTTTAAAATTATCCGTCAGCTTCAGAGCAAGGGCTGCGCAATCATCTATATCTCTCATAAAATGGAGGAAATCCTTAAAATTGCCGATGAGGTGACCATTATGCGCGACGGTCAGTACGTCGGCACATGGCCTTCCACAGAACTGACTACAGACCTGATTATCAGCCGTATGGTTGGGCGCGACCTGACCAACCGCTTTCCGCAGAAAGATTACACCCCGGGGGAGGAAGTGGTGCTTCGCGTAAAGGACCTGTGCTCTCCGCTGCCGAAGTCGTTCCAGCATGTGAACCTGGAGCTGCACCGGGGCGAAATTCTTGGAATCGGCGGCCTGGTTGGCGCGCAGCGCACCGAACTGGTAGAAGCCATTTTCGGGCTTCGTGCCATTGCTTCCGGAACGATTGAAAAGGACGGAAAGGAAATCAAAATCCGCAAGGTTGCCGATGCGAAAAAGAACGGCATTGCCCTGCTGACGGAGGAACGGCGTGCCTCGGGCGTGTTTGGCATTCTTTCCGTGCTGGACAATACGGTAATTGCCAGCCAGAAGGATTTTGCGCGAAATGGAGTTCTAATGCAGGGCAAACGCTATAAGGCGGCGAAAGAGTCCAACGCACAGCTCAACACCAAAACGCCGTCTATGGAAACGCTGATGCAGAACCTTTCGGGCGGCAACCAGCAGAAGGTCCTGTTTGCCCGCTGGCTGCTCACGCACCCGGATATCCTGATTCTTGACGAGCCGACTCGCGGAATCGATGTTGGCGCGAAATACGAAATTTATACCATTATGCAGGACCTGATTCATCAGGGAAAATCCATTATCATGATTTCCTCTGAAATGCCGGAGCTTCTCGGTATGGCCGACCGCGTGATGGTCATGTGCGAGGGCCGGGTTACCGGCGTGCTCGACCGGAAAGAAGCGGACCAGATCAGCGTAATGCGGCTGGCCACCAAGTTTGTGCAGTAAAACAAAGGAAAGCGAGGTAATGAATATGGATAAACAGGAAAAAGTCATCCCACGCGGCAAATTTGCCTATACTTATATCATATTCGGCATTATTGTCGGAATCATCGGTACCCTGCTGCAGACTGCATTTTATGTAAAAACCCTGTACGATCTTCCCAAACTGCTTTGGATTGTTGCAGCAGTATTCGTTATATACGGCATTGTGCAGATTATTAAGGCACCAAGCATCGGCACAGATGTGGTGCTGTCCCCAAAATCAGCAAAAGAGTTTTTGACCAACAACGCAATTATGCTGGCATTAATGGTGCTGGTTATCGTGATTATGTTTATCGAGCCGCGTTTCATGCAGATTCAGGTTGCGCTTGATATTCTGACCCAGTCCTCCGTTAAGCTGATTGTCGCACTTGGTATTTGCTTTACATTGTTAATTGCAGGCACCGACCTTTCTGCCGGTCGTATGGTCGGTTTGGCCGGCGTTATTGCAGGCTCCATGCTGCAGACCGACACATATGCAAACCGCTTTTTCCCGGGGCTCCCCCAGCTCCCGCTGTTTGTTCCGATTTTAATCGCCATTGTCGTCTGCCTGCTGTTTGGCACGCTGAACGGCTTTTTGGTGGCGAAATACGATATGCATCCGTTTATTGCAACCCTGGCCGTACAGGTTATCGTGTTTGGCGCCTGTTCCCTGTACTTTGACCTGCCGCCGAACAATTCCCAGCCGATCGGCGGAATCCGCCCCGACTATCAGGCCCTCGGCCAGACGAAGCTGTTCGCATTTCAGATTGGAACCTTCCGGTTTGACGGCATTTCCGTTCTGGTTCCCATCGCCATGGTCATATGCGCCATCATTTGGTTTGTGCTGAATAAGACCGTATTCGGTAAAAATGTGTACGCCATCGGCGGCAACCGTGAAGCGGCAGTTGTTTCCGGCGTGAATGTGTTCGCCACGATTATGGGCATTTTCATCCTTGCAGGCGGCCTGTACGGCATTGCCGGTGTGTTGGAAACAGCCCGTGTTGCCGGTGCCGGTAACCAGTACGGCAACGGCTATGAGCTGGACGCCATCGCGGCCTGCGTGGTGGGCGGCGTGTCGCTGAACGGCGGCATTGGTAAGATCGGCGGCATCCTCAGCGGCGTGTTGATCTTCACCGTCATCCAGTACGGGCTGCAGTTTATTAATGTAAGCCCGATGTGGCAGCAGATTATCAAAGGCGTAATCATTGCAGTTGCAGTTGCCATTGATCTTTCCAAATATAGAAGAAAATAATCCACTCTTCCAATCGATAAAGCGATTCCATAGGACAAGAAATGTGGTGATACTGTGCGCGGGAGTCAAACCCCCGGTGGAAAACGCAGGGAGAGAAAACGCACGGCGCTCCGCATTGACGAGAAAACACTCCAATGGTTTGTCCTCGCAGCGGCAGCAGTCATTGTGGTGATTCTTGCTGCTCTTTTACTGAACTATTAAATGAAAAATCCACGGTTTGCACCGGAAAAAACGGAGCAGACGGGATTTTCCAAAGATTTGAATTTGCCGGCTCATCTCTTTCATACTATTTTTTCTAATTTCTCCTACCACAGACACAGCCCGCGCGGGAACTCCCGCACGGGCTGTGTTTCTTGCAGATTAAATCACTACATTTCGCTAGAATTAAAATAATGATGCAAAGAAATTTGTTTAAATAGTAGATTTCGTTGTTGCAGGTGTTATAATTATGATATCGCATATTTGGAATGGGGGGTCTTTATGGCGCTTTACCGCATCCTTCTGGTGGATGACGAGGAAGAGGTTCGGGAGGGAATCATCCGGAAGATCGACTGGGAAAGCCTAGGGTTCGAAGTGGCCGGCGACGCAGAAAATGGGTTGGACGCGCTGGAAAAAGCAGAGCATCTGCATCCAGACGTGGTCATGACCGATATTAAAATGCCGTTTATGGACGGGTTGGAACTTGGGGAAAAGCTTCGGGTTCTGCTGCCCTCTACCAAACTGATTATTTTTTCCGGGTTCGATGATTTTGAGTACGCCAAGAAGGCAATTAAAATTAATGTGGCGGAATACGTGCTTAAACCGATTAACTCCGGGGAACTTACCGAAACGCTGAAAAGGCTGAAGGCGCAGATGGACCAGGAATTTGCGGAAAAGCGCGATGTGGAAACCCTGCGCCGCAATTACTTGGAAAGCCTTCCCGTACTAAGGGAACAATTTCTGGTCGGCTTGCTGGAAGGGCGCGTTTCTGCGGAGCGCCTGCACGCGCAGGCAAAGCAGTTCGGCCTGTCGCTGGAAGCGGGGAATTGGGCGGTTGCTATGGTGCGCGCCGCCGCAGAACCCCGGGAATCGGCAGTTTGGAACGGCGAGGAAGAGCTGATTCCGATTTCCCTGAAACGTACACTGGAGGAGATCTTAGGCAATTACTGTCGTTTTGTCGACTTTTATTATTCCGACAGTATCGTGGTTCTTGCAGAGCTGGAAGCTGCTGGGGGGGTTGTTCCGCTGACAGCGGGCATTGACGAAGTCTGCAAATCCGCGGAACAGGTGCTTGGGGTTCACGTAACAGCGGGCGTGGGGACACCCTGCGATTCCCCAATGGAATTCCGACACTCTTACCGCGAGGCACAGAGCGCGCTGGAATACAGCACGGTGCCGGGCGCGGGAAGGACGGTTTACATAGGCGATATGGAACCGGCAATCCTGGTCAAGCCGGAGTTCGATGAGCAGGAGGAACGTGCGCTGGTCAATGCCGTGAAAATGGGATCGGAGGAAGAAATCCGTTCCTGCATGGAAGGAATCTTCGCCCGGCTGGAATCGGCGCCGCCGTCCCTCAATCGGTATCAAATTTATTTACTCGAAATGTTTTCCGCACTGCTGAAAATCATGCATGCCTGCGGACTGGAAATGGAGAAGGTTTTTAGCGGGAACGACAACATTGTGTCGGTGCTGGGCGGACTGCACACGCCGGAGGAAATGAAACGCTTTTATACAGAAAGCTGCGTGCGCATCAGCGAACTCATCCGGCGGGAGCGGGTGGATTCTACCAAGCTGCTCGCGGAAAACGCGAAGCAGTATATCGCAGAAAATTACCAGCGGGAAGACCTTTCCGTGGAGGAGCTCAGTTCTTTCCTCCACGTGAGTGCAACCTACTTTTCCACGGTGTTCAAGCGGGAAACCGGGATGAGCTTTGTGGCTTACCTGACGGAGGTGCGCCTGCAGCAGGCGGTCAACCTGCTGAATACCACGGATGACAAAACTTATGTCATTGCGCAGAAAGTCGGTTACCCAGAACCGAACTATTTTAGCTACGTGTTCAAGCGGAAATTCGGAGTATCCCCTTCGAAATACCGCAGCCAGAAGTAACCGGATGCAGCAAAGCGGGAGATCCGCTTTCAAAACGGAAATGGAACGGGAAAGGATGGAGAACGTTTGCGGGAAAAAATACGGAAAACGTTGGACCGGTCCAAACATTTTTTACACCAGCGCAGCCTTCAGTTTACCATCTCCATTACGTTCACCATTGTTTCTGTGCTGGGTATGCTGGTCGTAGGCATCTCGCTTTCCATGCGGTTTATCAGTTCTTCGGAAAAGATGGCCTCCGAGGATAACACCCGCATGGTCGACCAGGTCAATTTGAATCTTGATACTTACCTGCGCAGTATGCTGCGCATTTCGGACTCCATGTATTACCGGGTGATAAAAAATGCCGACCTTGCCAAGGACGACCTTAGCCGGGAAATGAGCCTGCTTTACGAAACCAATCGGGACCAGCTCATCAGCATCGGTGTGTTTTCCGGAACGGGACAAGTCATCGCTGCGGAGCCGATTTCTCAGGTTAAGCCGACCGCCGATACCACCAAGCAGGACTGGTTTATCAATGCAACGCGGCGGATTGAAAACAACCACTTTTCCACGCCGCACGTGCAGAATCTGTTTGTTAACCCCGAAAACAATTACCACTGGGTGGTGTCGCTCAGCCGTTCGGTAGAGTTGACCACCGCCGGGTCCATCGCACACGGCGTGCTGTTGGTGGATATGAACTTCAGCGGCATTGAACAAATCTGTAAAAACGTCGATTTGGGGGAAACGGGTTATATTTATTTGATCGACCAGAATGGGGAACTAATTTACCACCCCCGCCAACAGCTGATTTATTCCAATTTAATTCATGAAAACAATTATGCTGCTGCCAAATATGAGGACGGCAACCATTTTGAATATTTCGATGGGCAGGAGCGCCTGATTACAGTGAAAACCGTGGGTTATACCGGATGGAAAATCATCGGGGTTTCCTCCACGCAGGACATAACCTCCGGGTATTCGCAGATTAAACTGTTTGCGTTGTTTTTCCTCTTTTTCGGTGTTTTTCTTCTGATTTTTGTCAACATGTTTTTGTCCTCCCGCATTGCGACCCCAATTAAGGAACTGGAACGGGCGGTGAAGGAAATTGAAAAAGGGCGGCTGGAGGATGTGAAAATCCCCACCTCCGGTTCTTATGAGGTGCGGCATCTGGGCCAAACATTGAATTCCATGGTGCATCAGCTGCGCAACCTGATGACGGATATTGTGGCGGAGCAGGAGTCCAAGCGGAAAAGCGAGCTGGACGCGCTTCAGTCGCAGATTAACCCGCACTTCCTGTATAATACGCTCGATTCCATTATATGGATGATCGAAAATGAAAAGTACGACGGTGCCATTACCATGGTTACGGCGTTGGCCAAGCTGTTCCGCATCAGCCTTTCCAAGGGGAAAAATATCATTTCCGTGGCGGATGAACTGGAGCATGTGCGCAACTACCTGACCATTCAGAAAATGCGCTATAAAAACAAATTCGACTTTACAATTACCGCAGAACCCGGTACCGGGGAATGCGATACCATCAAATTGATTGTGCAGCCGCTGGTGGAAAACTCCATTTATCATGGAATGGAATTTATGAGCGGCGACGGGGAAATCAACATCCATTCCTATTTCCGGGAGGGTGATCTTTACATCGATATCATCGACAACGGGCTTGGAATGCCGCAGGAGCAGGCGGATCTGCTCCTTACGGAGGACAACACTACCCACAAGCGAGGAAAAGGTTCCGGCATCGGGCTGAAAAATGTGCAGGAGCGCATTCAGCTTTATTTTGGCAAGGAATACGGGTTGGCCATTTACAGCGAACCGGACGAAGGGACGACGGCACGCATTCATCTGCCCGCACGCCCCTTTGGGGACGGGGAGCCCCCGCGGGAAGGCGGTGCAAAATAAGAATGGATAACGGTTCCATGGAAAAAACCTCAATTACGAAAACAAAGGTGCTTGCTTTCGTGGGAATTCTGTTGGTCTTTATTGCCGCGTCCCTATTTTTGTACCGGGACCGGCTGTCGGAAAAACAGAACAGCGATCCTTACGAAATATCGGTCATTATCCGGGGGAAAAATACGGAAAGTTGGACGACCATCCGCCAGGGAATTGACCAGGCGGCGAAGGACCTGAACTGCGACGTGAGCTTTGTTACGCTTTCCAGCGAAAACAACGCCGAAGAACAGGTGGCGCTCATTCAGCGCGAAATTGCCAACGGCGCGAATGCCATTGTGATTTCCCCCGTAAATTCCACCGACCTGGAAGAGCCGGTGCGCAAAGCGATGAAGCTGGTTCCCATAGTGTCGCTTCAGTCCACGGTAACCGGCATTCAAGGGCTTCCCTGCATTTCCTGCGATAATTACAAGCTGGGCAGTGCGCTGGCTGACAAGCTGCTTTCGGATGAAGAAGCAAAGCGAAAGGTCACCATCCTGCGCAACAGCATGGACTGCAGTTACATCCGCCAGCGCTATTTGGGGGTGAACGCCGTGCTGAGTAAGGAAGCCGGAAAAATTGATACCTGGGAAATTCCGGACGACCCACAGGAGGCCTATGACACCGCCCGTGGAATGCTTCAGAACAGCAGTTCCACCGCGTTTGTCGCGTTGGACGGAGCCACGCTGGATGCGGTGGCAAAGGCAGAACGCGACTTGCTGAAAACCGGGAGCAAACCGGTTCATATCTATGGGCTGGGCAGAACCAACACCGTGGTGTCGCTGCTGGAAAATCAGGTGGTTAGCGCAATCGGCGTGGAAAATGAGTTCAACCTCGGCTACCTCAGTATTCAGTCTGCGGTGAACCAGATTAATAAAAAAGCAGGCGCAGGAACGCCTCAGATTAATTTTGCAATTGTGGATCAGACCAACATGTATAATTCCGACAATCAGCGTCTGCTGTTCCCCTTTGTACGCTGAGCGGAGGAACTGTTTTCAAAGGGCGGCGGCTTACGCGCGGCATGGCGTCCGGAGGAAAAGCACAGAGCGCGAAGAACGGAGGGTTGGTATGAAACGGTGGATTCGCCTGACGGCGGTGATTCTGGTACCTGTTTTTCTGTTCCTTTCCTGCTGTTCCTGTGGGACCCAGTCTGATGCGGGAAAGGTTCAGACCATTCGTATTGGGGTAACGGTTTACCGGAAAGACGATACGTTCGTTGCAAGCCTTTGTACTTATTTGGAGCAGATTGCAAAGAAAAAAGAGAACGAGAGCGGCAAAAAAATAGTGCTCAATATTGTGGACGGCCAGTCCAGTCAAGCACTACAGAACGACCAGGTGGATCAGTTTATTTCACGCAATTACGATGTAATCTGTGTGAACGAAGTGGACCGCACCGCGGCGGCTACCATTGTTAACAAGGTAAAGGCGGCGAAAATCCCCCTTATCTTCTTTAATCGAGAACCGGTGGAAGAGGATCTGCGAATGTGGGACCACGCGTATTACGTGGGCGCGGACGCCGCGCAGTCCGGCCGGCTGCAGGGCGAAATTGTAGTGGAAGCCTGGAAGAAGAACAAATCGCTGGATTTAAACGGGGACGGAAAGCTGCAGTATGTGATGTTGGAGGGTGAGCAGGAGCATCAGGATGCGCTGCTGCGCACAGAATATTCTATAAAAGCGATCACCGGGGCGGGCATCCATGTGGAAAAACTGGCGGACGACATTGCCAACTGGCAAAGGGCACAGGCGAACTCTAAAATGACGCAGTGGATTGAAAAATTCGGTTCCCGCATTGAAGTGGTGCTGGCAAACAACGACGACATGGCACTGGGTGCGATTGACGCGCTGAAGGCAAGCCACCTGGACCCCAAACCCATTGTGCTGGGCATTGATGCCACACAGGCCGGACTGAAGGCAGTGGACGACGGCAGCATGTACGGCACGGTGTTCAACGACGCCCGCGCGCAGGCACAGGCGATTTTTGACCTTTCCTATTCCTATGCAACGGGATTTACCACATCCGGCGGGGCGAAACCGAGCGGGCGGTATGTCCGAATTCCATACCGCGTGGTGACCCGTGAGAACTGCGAGGATATTCTGGACGAGATGAGGTCCTAGGGAGCTCAACTGTGCGGGCGAAAAAGGATAGGGATCCTTTACGCGAGGAGGAACACCGGTATTTCGAGTCGATAACAACTACAAAAAAGCCTCCGAAAGGAATCGAGTCCTTCCGGAGGCTGCATTCTTATTGAGAGTAATATTACTTTTGATTTTTAATGAAATTCCAGCTATCCCGGCACATTTCATCCAAATTGAGCTTCGCTTCCCAGCCGAGTTCGCGCTTTGCTTTGCTTACGTCGGCATAGCATTCGGCAATATCACCCGGTCTGCGCGGGGCAAACTGATAATTGACTTTTGTGCCGCTGGCTCGCTCAAACGCGTGAACCACGTCAAGTACGCTGCTGCCTTTGCCGGTGCCCAGGTTGTACGCCTGCGCGCCCGCAATGGAGTCGAGCTTTTCCAGTGCTTTCAGGTGGCCGGTAGCCAGGTCACATACATGAATGTAGTCGCGCACGCCCGTGCCGTCCGGGGTCGGGTAATCGTTGCCATAAACGCTCAGGCAGGGCAGCTTGCCGATTGCGACCTTCATGATATAAGGCATCAGATTGTTCGGAATCCCGTTCGGATTTTCGCCGATCAGGCCGCTCTGGTGTGCCCCAATGGGATTGAAGTAGCGCAGAAGCGCAACTTTCCAGTCCTTTTCTGCAAAGCAGAGGTCTTTCAGAATGGTTTCGATCATCAGTTTTGTGGTGCCGTACGGGTTGGTGGTGGAAAGCGGCATGTCTTCCTGGAACGGCACGGTGTTGTTCATGCCATAAACGGTTGCGGAAGAGCTGAACACCAGCTTTTTCACGCCGTAAGCTTTCATCAGCCGAAGCAGGTTAATGGTGCCGGTCAAGTTGTTGTGGTAGTATTCCAGCGGTTTGCCAACGGATTCGCCAACCGCTTTCAGTCCGGCAAAATGGATGACGGCGTCGATTTTGTTTTCTTGAAAGATTTTTTCAAATCCTTCATAGTCCAGCATGTCGCACTCATAAATTGGGAAGGTTTTTCCGGTGATTTTTTCCACCGCACGCAGTGCTTCGGGGGAAGAGTTGCTATAGTTATCCATTACAATGATGCCGTAGTTGTTGTTTAAAAGCTCAATGCAGGTATGCGAGCCAATATAGCCCGCGCCGCCGGTTACCAAAACGTTCATGGTTGTGTCCATCCTTTCTCTGCAGGAATCCGGAACAGGTTATTTCCGGGATTTTTCCTGAAAACGTTTGTATGCCGCACGAAGTTCCTCAGCGGTTTCTTCGGGGCAGGTGGGGTTGCAGCTTGCCCATGCGCCTGTTTCACTGGAGGCATTAAACTTTTGCTTTTCCGCGCTGCGCATCGGCGGGAAAAACTCAATGTGGAAGTGATAATCCTTAGAGTAATCGCCCATGTTGACCGGAGCATTGTGCATGCACATCATGTACGGGAATTTATAGCCGAACAGGCTATCGAGCATTCCGGCCGTGTCGCGGACGGTAATGCCGAATGCGTCCTTTTCTGCTTCCGTAAAGTCGGTCATGTATGGAACATGGCGGTTCGGGAAGATATAAACGCCGTAGGGGTATTCCGTGAAGAACGGCAGAAATACCGTAAAGTATTCGTTTTTGAAGATAATGCGTTTGTCTTCCTTTAACTCGTTTTTCAGCATGTCGCAAAACAGGCAGGCGTGCTTATCTTCATAATACTCTTTTGCAGAATTAGTTTCAAGTTCCAGCTTTTTCGGAAGGAACGAATAGCCGTAAATCTGGCCGTGCGGGTGCGGCATGGTTACACCTACCACTTCTCCACGGTTTTCAAACGGGAAAACATACTTAATTTTTTCATCAGCGCGCATGACTTCAAAGCGCTCGCACCAAAGGTCTACCAGCTTACGCATATGGCTGTCGGAAAGCTCCGGCAGGGTTACGGTGTGGCCGGGGGAGTACAGAATAACTTCGCATTTTCCGTAGCTTGGGCGGACTTTGAAAAAGTCCGTTGCAACATCGTCCGGCTCCGGCGGATTCTGCGAAAGGGCGGGGAAGTCGTTGTCGTACTCCATCACTTCGTAATCCGGAACTTTGCCGAAGCTCGGGCAGAACGGGCAGAAGTCCTTGGGCATCTGCGGTCTGCCCTGCCGGTTCGAAGCGATCATAATCCAGTCTTTAATTAATGGGTGCCATCTTAATTCAGCCAATGGTGAAACCTCCTGTATTTTTGCAATAAACCGTGAACAAGGAACCGTAAGCCATGCAAAACCGGGAACGAATAGGGCTCCCTTTTCACGAAGGAACCTTTTTCTTTCTCTGTCTAGAAAGACTTTGCGGGATGGAACACGGTAAGGTTACTATGATAGTGGGAAAGACTTTTGCTGCGATCTTACAGCCGCTTCCCTGCTCTTTGATTTTGCGTTAGATAATTTTAATGCCGCCGACCGGGCGGATGGAGAGGGTGTGGCAACTGCCTGCCCCGAGCACAGCCTCCATTTTTTCAACGAATTCCGGCAGATAATTCACCGGGACAAAGGTCTGTACCGTACCCGCAAAGCCGCCGCCGTGCACGCGGTAAGCGCCGCCAACGGGCTTCAGCAGACGCTCGCACAGCGCCAATGTGAGGGAAACGCCCTGTTCCTGCACATGGGAGGGAGAAAAGACGTTTTGCAGATACATATAAGAAGAGTGCCCGCTTTCCACCACCAAATTTTTAAAGGTGGAAAAGTCGTTTGCTTTCAGTGCTTCTACTTCTTTGCCGACGCGGGCATTATCGCCGAAGTAATGCATGGCGCGCAGAACACAGCGGTCACCCATCTTCTGGCGCAGCGCGCCGATCTGCGCGTAAAATTCGGTTTCGCTGACTTGGGAGAGAAGCTCTTTGCCAAAAAACGCTGCAACCTCTTTCATTTCTGCCGGAATGGCGGCATAGTCCGGGGTCAGGTCAGCGTGGTTGCCCCGGGTGTCAATAATGCAGAGTGCGTAGCTGCAGCTCGCAAAATCAAAGTCGATTTTTTCTACCTTGGGATGTTCCTGATCTCCAAAATCAATGGTAATAAAACCGCCAACGGAGCTTGCAGCCTGGTCCATCAACCCGCAGGGTTTGCCGAAAAAGACGTTTTCGGCATATTTCCCGATTTGTGCCACCCGGACCGCGCTTTCTTTCGCACCGCAGAAAAGATGGTTTACAATGGTTCCGATCAGAACCTCAAATGCGGCGGAGGACGAAAGCCCGGAACCGGAAAGTACACTCGACGTAGTGTAGGCGTCAAACCCTTCCATGGTGTAGCCCAGTTGCGTGAACTTTGCGAGGATGCCGCGAATCAGCGCAGCGGAATGGTTCTGTTCTTCTTCTTTCGGCTCCAGTTCGGCAATGTTCACCGAATCCATGAGGTAACCCTCGGATTTAACATTGACCGTCGCGTTTTCGTTTTTGGAAACGATGGCGACGACGTCCAAATTTACGCTTGCTGCCAATACATGCCCGCCCTGATGGTCGGTGTGATTTCCGCCAACTTCCGTGCGGCCCGGCGCGCTGAATACCGCAACCTCGCGGTTGACACCAAACTGCTCTTCAAACGCTTCCACCGCATGGATAAGCCGGGTGCGGTACGGTTCCAGCTCGTCAGCCCCGCAGACGTAAATGTGGGAAAGATCCGAGTCCAGTTTTCCGGATCGGATATACTCTTTTAATTGAGACGACAGCATTTTACTTCCTCCCCTATCCTGTTGATACAAATTTGCCCGATACCGATTTGAATTATGTATTTTATGCTCTCATTCTATTCCCCATGAAGCGAGTTTGCAAGAAATATTTGTATCACTTTTATTCAAAAATGTTGCATACATCAAAAGGCATGGGTTGTCTGCAGCAGGCGCCGCAACCCACCTGTTCTGGGCTTGACGGCTTCGGATTATAAATGCAAAAATTTGCTCTTTTTATAAGACGGCTGCAAGATAACCGGCTGCTGGTTCGTATTAGAAGTGATAGGAGGCGAAAAGATGAGTATCACAGCGGATGGAAACGAAAACCTTCGGCACTGCCTCGATAAATATTCGGATATGGTTGTGCGCATTGCGTTTCAGAATCTAAAATGCATGGAGGACGCCGAAGATGTTGCGCAGGAGGTCTTTTTAAAGCTGATTACGGCAAGACCGGCGTTTGCTAGTGAGGAACACGAGAAGGCATGGTTTATTCGTGTTACCGTGAATCGGTGCAGGGACTGCCTGCGTTCCGCATGGTTCCGCCGGCATACCAATTTGCGGGAGGATATTCCTCACCGCGACGCAAGCCCCGATGTGCTGGACGCTGTCATGCGGCTGCCGGTGAACTACCGGAATGTCATTTATCTGCATTATTACGAGGATATGACGATCGCACAGATCGCTTCATCACTTGGGCAGAAAGAAAACACGATTGCCTCCTGGCTTTTCCGAGCGCGCAGCCGGCTAAAAAAATCTTTGGAAGGAGGATTTGACGATGAGTAAAACGAATCGCGAAATATACCGTGCCCAGATGGATGCAGTGAAAGCGTCACAGGCGCTGCGGCAGAAGATTGAACGTTTCGCAGCCGAACCGGCGCAAGAGAATCAAACGCCAAAGCGAAAGCACCGGAACTGGAAATATGCTGCCGCGGGGGCCATGGCCGCGGTGCTGGTTTGCGTGCTGCTGCTTGCCAGTTTTCCGTTCCCCGTTTCATCCTCATCCGGTATGGTAAACCTGATGGCCGGGATTTCCCCCCGCGCCCAGGCAGCCTCCGTTTCTGCGATGGATGAAAATTTTCTGCGCGCACAGGCGGATTTTTCCGTAAAGCTGCTCCAGAAAGCATCGGAAAAAGGAAAAAACAGTTTGGTTTCCCCGTTTTCCGTAACCTCTGCTCTGGCAATGACGGCCAATGGCGCCGATGGGAACACGCTCAGTCAGTTTCAGCAGCTTTTGGGCGGGGGAATCCCGCTGGAGGAGCTAAACCGGCAATACGCGGCTTGGGCAAACCGACTGACCGCGAACGGCAGCAAGCTGAAGTCTGCCAATTCTGTCTGGTACGGGAAAGACCGGGTAACGGTTCAAAAGGAGTTTCTCCGAAGCAATGCCGATTATTATAAAGCCGACGCTTATCAGGCGGATTTTGGCAGCAGAGACATCGTTGCGCAGATTAACGGCTGGGTCAAAAACCACACGGGCGGAAAAATCGATCGGGTTGTCCAGTCGGTGGACCCACAGACGGTCATGTATCTCATTAACGCGCTGTATTTTGAGGACGATTGGAGTTCTCCATATTATACCGGCGAAAACAAAGACTATGAAGAATTCCACACGCCGAACGGAACGGTAACACGGCAGTTTTTGACTTCCCGTGAAGATTACCTTCACGATAACCGCGCACAGGGGATGTATAAGCCGTTTCAGGATGAACGCTATGCTTTCGTTGCGATTCTCCCCAACGAGGGAATCGACTTGGATTCTTATGTCAGTGGATTGACCGGAGAGCAGTTTTTGAATTTGGTAAAATCGAAGGATGATCGAGCAGACTTTAAGCTGCCGAAATTCAAGTATGAATATGAAACGCAGTTGAATGAGTCCCTGAAAGCGCTTGGACTGACGGATGCGTTCCAGCCGGAGCAAGCCGATTTCAGCAAAATGGGCAGCACCCCGGGCGGCTCACTGTTTATAGGCAGTGTGCTGCACAAGACGTTCCTTCAGGTAGATGAAGCGGGTGCAAAGGCCGGGGCGGTCACGGAGGTCATGATGACGGTATCCTCTGCTCCGGAGGATTTCAAGAAAGTTGTTTTTAATCGTCCGTTTGTCTGTGCAATTGTGGATACACAGACCAATCTTCCGATTTTTCTCGGTACGGTCACCGACCCTTTGCAGTAAATTTTCCAGTTTCATCACGGCAGCGGACGAAATCCTCGCCCGCTGCTGCTTTCTGATCGGTAAGAAAAATCCGCCCTCTTTTAGGACGGATTTTTTGTTCAAAGACCTATGGCCCATTGCCACTGGACTTATTTTATTCGAAATCCGGCACATCCTTGGTTTTTAAAGGAAACCGGATTGCCCTTTGGAGCTTGAAAAGGGGATTCGCATCTTATTTAGAGAATCTGCATGACGGAATAGCGGCCTAAAATAGCATACTATTAAATAAGTACACACAGGGTACGCTTCATTTTTGCGTTCGGTTGTTGACTTCCAGCCTGATTGTGTTATAATAGTAAAGCTATATTTCCGCCCGTAGCGAAGCTGGATATCGCAGCAGATTCCGATTCTGAAGGCCGGGGGTTCGAATCCCTCCGGGCGGGCCAACCAAAAGAGCTCCGGCAATTCTTGCCGGAGCTCTTCGTTTTCGCGGGAACTGCGCGGTGATGACGCAGTTCCCGGAAAATCTAGTCATCTCAAAAACAAAAAAATCCATGTGTCGGCCTTGGACCTATCACATGGATTTTTTTCATATCAGTATTAAAGAGTAAAAATATGATAGTGGCACATGCGTGGAAAAAGCATTCTGCACACTATGACCATACTGAAGGACTGCGGTGGGAGTAGGCCATTGGCTGGAGCGAGCAGTATCAGAATGATGGCATTTTCCAGCTATTCCAGATTGTCCGCTTTTTCCGGCGGCAGCGGAACCATGCGGAGTTCCGGCGTTGGTGATATCAATGGAAAAGTATAAACGGATTCGTGCACTGCGTGAGGACGCAGATTTAACGCAGGAAAAGGTTGGTAGGGCAATCAATATTCCTCAACGCAGCTATGCCTACTATGAAAGCGGCCAGCGGATGATTCCGCCACACGTTCTTTGTGCTTTGGCAGACTTCTACGACGTTAGTGTGGACTATATTTTAGGGCGTACTAACAACAAAAAACCAACTGATAGTATAACCCGATGGGTATCGTGCATATCCTCCTGCTGCTGGGGAACGTCTGCCTTTTTCTGGTGTTTTCCCGCACGTCATTCCGAGTGCAGTACGGCGCGTTCGTCCCATGAGAACAGGATAAACGCGCCGCCATGAAAGATTATTCTTCGCCTCTATGGAATGGGGCGACATAAAAGCCGCCGTTTTCTGCTACCGGACGTACCACCGGATAGCGGTTTTTTCCAAAGCAGCTGCCAAGGGAAGGCCGAGCGCATAGCAGACAACCAGTTCTCCTGCCCCTACGCTCAGAAAAGCGCTCCAGAATCCGGCCCACAGAAAGCCGCCGGGGGTAAACCAAGCGATCTCCGCCCCGATGATGACCGCGTTGAACAGAACCGGCGGAAGCGGAGCAAGAATTGGGATATTTTTAATACGGATGTTTCGCACCATCCTGGTTCCAATGGTCGCCAGTAGCGTAGCAAGCGTTCCGAAGACAATATCTGCGACTCCGTAGTTGCTCCATAGATTGGAAAGCAGGCACCCAAGCGCCAGGCCGGGAACCGCCGCCGGTGTGAAAATCGGCAGAATGGTCAGCGCTTCGGAAAAGCGAAACTGCACCGGGCCGTAAGCCAGGTTGAGCGTCGCTGCCAGCAGGGTCAGGACGGTGTAGATTGCAGCAATCACGGCGCCCTGCGCCAGATACTGCGTCTTTGTGAGTTGTGCTTTCATTTTGTTTTCCTCCGTAGTTTTGTTTTTCGGGAACATCCTTGGAACAAGGCAGCAGGTCTTACCGGAATCCGCGTAAAAGACCGTATATGTATCATATCGATGGACAGACGGTCTTCGGATGGTAAAACGCACCGGATGCACAGCCGATGTTCCCCGGTCAGGATATTGCGAACTGACCGTGGTTTTGCCGTTTTGGCTTTCTGCGCGGGGTTCCGTTTCCGGATTCGCCAGGCGTATTCCCAAACGGCAACGACATTAATCATACTGCAATCCGGGAATAAAAGCAATCCCTCCGAGACGAAAACAGGGCCGCCCCCAATTCGGGACAGCCCTGATTTTTATTTTGATGGTTACTCGAGTTCCTCATCGCTCTTTTTCGGTTTTGTATCCTTAATTTCAGGATGCTTTTCAATTAAAATCTGGGCAATGCGGCGATCCTCCACCTCTTGAACGGTTAAGGTCAGGTTGCGCACGGTTACGCTGGGGTGTTCACCCGGGTCCGGAATACGCCCAAGCATTTCCACCACCAAGCCCGCAATGGTGTCGTAATCCCCTTCCGGAAGGTCGATGCCGACCAAATCGGAAATTTCATCGATATTGGTGGCCCCGTCCACGGTGAATGAGTTATCGGAAACCTTATGGATTTCTTCTTCCTCATGGTCATATTCATCCTGAATGTTGCCCACGATAGCCTCCAGCAGGTCTTCCATGGTCACAAGACCCTCGGTGCCGCCGTATTCATCCACTACAACGGCAATCTGCGTGTGGCGCTCCGACATTTCGGTAAAAAGGGAACTGCAGCGCTTGGTGGAGGGCACAAAATAAGGGGTGCGCATCAAGGAGGTCAGTTTAATGTTGCTGTCAACCTGACTTCCCACATACTGAAGCAGGTCCTTCACGTAAATAATACCCAGAATATTATCCAGATCCTCATGATACAGGGGAATTCGGGAATACCCCCGTTCGATGGAAAGGTTGACCACATCCTGGAGGGTGGCGGTGTCTTCCACGGCAGCGACCTCGGTGCGGTGCGTCATGATTTCGCTGGCGGTCAGGTCGCTGAAATCGAAGATGTTCGAAATCATGTCCTTTGCAGTTTCGCCGATGACCCCTTTTTCTTCGCCGGCGTCCACCATCATCAGAATTTCTTCCTCGGTGACGGTCTCTTCCGAAGAATTTGGGTCAATGCCGATCATTTTCAGGACAACGTTGGTAGAAAAAGTTAGAAAGGAGATGAATGGATTAAACACAACGGAGGTTCCGTTCAGGATTCCGACAAATTTAAAGGAAAGCTCTTCCGCTTTCTGCATCGCGATTTTTTTCGGGACCAGTTCCCCGAACACGAGCGAGAAATAGGAGAGCAGAATGGTAATAATTACAGTGGAAGTTCCGTAAATGACGCTCTCGGACAACGGCAGGAAAGAAAGTGCAGAGGCCAAATCCCCTGCAAAGCTTTGCGATGCTGAAGCGGAGGTTAAGAATCCGCTCACGGTTACGCCAACCTGAATCGTTGCAAGAAAGCGGCTGGAGTTTTCTGTCAGCTTCAGCAGTTTGGCCGCTTTGGCGTTGCCATCCTCAGCCATTTTTCGAATCTTGTTGTCGTTTAACGTAATAACTGCGATTTCACTTGCGGCGAAAAAAGCGTTGACCAAAACAAGAAGGATGAGAATAAGTATGGATATGATCGCGTTCGGCTCAGTTGAAGTAACGACCGGCTGCGCGGCCAACAGGTGTGCCCAAGAGCCGTCAGGTTCCGATGGCATAAATTTACCCCTTTCGATCTTTCGATGAAAGATCCTAAATCTTTTTTGTTATGGTAATTATAATTGTATCTTATTTTTCCTTTCCTTGTCAAACCGTCTGCGGGCGCACCGCACCATGCGGCGCGAGCAAAGCGGACGGTACAGGGACGTGACCGGAAAATGCGGCGTTCCTGCGCACAAAACCGCGCAAAAACAAGCGAAAAGGTCCAAATCATAGATTGCTAAATGTTTCGAGTTTCTATTCCTATTTTGCGGAGTTATCCTTTACATATAAGGGAAAAGATGATAAAATCATCTTGGTACAGTGCGGGTAGTTGTGCCGTGTTAATAATTATCCTTAAGGAGGAAAATGATGATATGGATTCTCGTAAGATGAAGACCATGGATGGCAATAACGCCGCCGCGCATGTTTCATATGCGTTCACAGACGTTGCTGCCATTTACCCAATCACGCCGTCTTCCGTTATGGCGGATGAGACGGACAAGTATGCTGCTGCTGGCAGAAAAAATTTATTTGGCAGAGAAGTTAAAGTAACGGAAATGCAGTCCGAAGCCGGTGCGGCTGGTGCAGTTCACGGCTCTCTTGCAGCCGGTGCCCTTACCACCACATTCACCGCTTCTCAGGGACTTCTTTTGATGATCCCGAACATGTACAAGATGGCTGGCGAATTCCTGCCTAGTGTCATTCATGTTTCTGCGCGTTCCGTTTCCACACATGCGCTGTGCATTTTCGGTGACCATTCCGATATTTATGCCTGCCGCCAGACCGGTTATGCGATGCTGTGCTCCAACAGCCCGCAAGAGGTCATGGACCTTGGCGCCGTGGCTCATCTTTCCGCCATTAAAGGCAGGGTTCCTTTCCTTCACTTCTTTGACGGCTTCCGTACTTCCCATGAAGTACAGAAGATTCACATGTGGGATTACAAGGACCTTGGCGAAATGCTGGATTGGGATGCTGTTGCTGCATTCCGCCGCCGCGCGTTGAATCCGGAACATCCTGTAACACGCGGCACCGCCCAGAACGACGACTTCTTCTTCCAGGCAAGCGAAGCGGGCAACAAGTACTACGACGCGCTGCCGGAAGTTGTTGTTGATTATATGAATCAGGTCAATGCCAGAATCGGCACCGACTACAAGCCGTTCAACTACTACGGCGCACCGGATGCGGAGCGGGTTATCATTGCAATGGGTTCCGTCTGCGAAACAGCGGAAGAAGTTGTGGATTACCTTAACGCTGCCGGGGACAAGGTCGGCCTGATTAAAGTAAGACTTTATCGTCCTTTCGTTGCAAAATATCTGCTTGACGTTATGCCGAAGACCGTTAAGAAGATTTCCGTGCTTGACCGTACAAGAGAGCCCGGCTCCATCGGCGAACCGCTTTATCTTGACGTTCTGGCTGCTCTTAATGGCACTGAATTCGGTGTGGTTCCGGTTTACACCGGCCGTTATGGCCTTGGTTCCAAGGACACCACCCCGGGCCAGATTGTTGCCGTTTACCGCAACATGGAAAGCGACACACCGAAGAAGCGCTTCACCATTGGCATCACTGACGATGTGACCCATCTTTCCCTGGAAGTCAAGGAAAACCCGGATACCACTCCGGCGGGTACACATTCCTGCAAATTCTGGGGCCTTGGCGCAGACGGCACCGTTGGCGCAAACAAGAACTCCATCAAGATCATCGGCGACCACACCGATATGTACGCACAGGGTTACTTCGCTTACGACTCCAAAAAGTCCGGCGGCCTGACGGTTTCCCATCTGCGTTTCGGCAAAAAGCCGATCAAATCCACCTATTATATCAGCAAGGCTGACTTTGTTGCCTGCCACAAGCCCTCCTATGTCGACGAGTACGACATGGTTCAGGACCTGAAAAAGGGCGGCAGCTTCCTTCTGAACTGCCAGTGGAGCGACGAAGAACTCGACGAGAAGCTCCCGGGCAAGATGAAGAAGTATATCGCAGAGAACGACATCAATTTCTACACCATCGACGGCGTAAAGCTGGGTAAAGAAATTGGTCTGGGCGGCAGAATCAACACCATTCTCCAGTCCGCGTTCTTCACCATTGCGAACATCATTCCTTCCGAGCAGGCTATTCAATATATGAAAGAGGCTGCAGAGCATTCCTATGCGAAGAAGGGCCAGAAGATCGTTGACATGAACTTTGCCGCTATCGAGCGCGGTGCCAAGGAATTCCACAAGGTCAAAGTGCCGGAATCCTGGAAGAACTGCACCGATGACTCCAAGGTAAAGGTTGAGACCGAGGGCAGACCGGAAACACTGAAATATGTGAACGAGGTTCTGACTCCGGCCAACAAATATAAGGGCAACGAACTGCCGGTTTCCACCTTTGTCGACATGGCGGACGGCACCGTTCCCGCAGGCTCTTCCGCTTACGAGAAGCGCCACATCGCAATTGATATTCCGGAATGGAATCCGGACAACTGCATCCAGTGTAACTTCTGCTCTTATGTGTGCCCGCACGCTGTTATTCGCCCCGCTGTTATGACGGAAGCCGAAGCAGCCGCCGCGCCGAAGAGCCAGAAGATGAAGGACATGACCGGTATGCCGGGCATGAAGTTCGCCATTACCATTTCCGCTTACGACTGCACAGGCTGCGGTTCCTGCGCAAACGTATGCCCGGGCATGAAGGGTGCAAAAGCGCTCACCATGAAGCCCGCCGAAACCCAGCTTGTCAGCCAGGAAGGCTTTAACTACGGTCGTTCTCTGCCGGAGAAGCCCGAAGTGCTTGAGAAGTTCAAGGATACAACCGTGAAGGGCAGCCAGTTCAAGCAGCCGCTGCTTGAGTTCTCCGGCGCATGCGCAGGCTGCGGCGAAACTCCTTACGCAAAGCTTGTTACTCAGCTGTTCGGCGACCGTATGTATATTGCTAACGCAACCGGATGCTCCTCCATTTGGGGCGGTTCCGCACCGGCAACTCCTTACACCGTTAACAAGCAGGGCCACGGTCCGGCATGGAGCAACTCCCTGTTTGAAGACAACGCAGAATATGGCTACGGCATGACGCTCGCCCAGAACGCAATTCGCGGCAGACTGGCCGAGTATGTAGAAACCATGGCAGCTTCCGCGGATGCTTCCGCAGAGCTGAAAGAAGCCGCAAAGAATTATCTTGCGACTGCAACCGACAGCAAGGCAAACCGCCCTGCAACCGACGCGTTGATTGTAGAGCTGGAAAAGGCTGCTTCCGGTTCCGGCGAACTGGCCGAACTTGCGAAGAAGACCCTTGCAGACAAGGATTACCTCGCGAAGAAGTCCATGTGGATCTTCGGCGGCGACGGCTGGGCCTATGATATCGGCTTCGGCGGCCTCGACCACGTGCTGGCTTCCGGTGAGAATGTCAATGTTTTGGTGTTCGATACCGAGGTTTACTCCAATACCGGCGGACAGGCTTCTAAGTCTACCCCGATCGGCTCCGTGGCTCAGTTCGCGGCAACCGGTAAGGGCATTAAGAAGAAGGACCTGGCCGGCATGCTGATGAGCTATGGTTACGTCTATGTTGCTCATGTTGCTATGGGCGCAGACTACAACCAGTGCTTGAAAGCCTTCCATGAGGCAGAAAGCTACAATGGCCCGTCCATCATCATCGCCTACGCACCGTGCATCAACCACGGCATCAAGGGCGGCATGGGTATCTCCCAGACCGAAGAGAAGAAGGCAGTGGAAGCCGGTTACTGGCAGAACTACCGCTTCGATCCGCGTCTTGCGGCAGAGGGCAAGAATCCGTTCCATCTCGACAGCAAGGCGCCGACCGCCAGCTATCGCGACTTCATTATGGGCGAGGTTCGTTACAACTCTTTGACCCGTGCATTCCCGGAACGTGCAGAAACACTCTTCCAGGAAGCAGAGAAGGTCGCAGCGGAAACCTACGATCATCTCACAAAACTTTCCAACATGTAATTTCTTTACGGTACCGTTACGGGGCCCCGGCGTACGCTGCAGCGTGCGCCGGGGCCTTTTGTGTTTTCCGGCTGTTTCATGGTTCAGCTGTCACAAAGTTGGTGGCTGTGTATAAAACTGGAAAAAATAATTGTTACTTTTCATCCACGGAACTTAATCACAACCTATTGACATAATACTTTTGAGTGATACAATATATAGTATATTATTTGCGCTGATGCATGATACATTAAGGGGGAGCGATATGGTTGTTTCGGAAAATGCACAGAGGGTGCTGGAAAAGCGATATTTAGTAAAGGATGAAAACGGGAATCCTGTGGAAACGGTGGACGAGCTGTTCCACCGTGTGGCGCACGCCATTGCCCAGTCGGACAAGCGGTACGCCCCGGATGCCGACTTGGGAGAAACCGAAGAGATTTTTTATCGAATGATGACCGAACTGGAATTTCTTCCGAATTCTCCAACGCTGATGAACGCCGGGCGTCCGCTCGGGCAGCTTTCCGCCTGCTTTGTCCTTCCAGTTGAGGACAGCATGGAGGATATTTTTGAGGCGATTAAGCAGGCGGCACTGATTCATAAATCCGGCGGCGGAACCGGATTTTCGTTTTCCCGCCTGCGCCCGAAGGGGAGCACGGTCAACTCCACCGGCGGGGTAGCCTCCGGCCCGATTAGCTTTATGAAGGTGTTCAATATGGCGACCGAGGCTGTCAAACAGGGCGGCACACGGCGCGGCGCGAACATGGGGATTCTGCGGGTGGACCATCCGGATATTCTGGAATTTATTGATTGTAAGGCAAACAACAATGAAATTAATAACTTCAATATTTCCGTCGGCCTGACCGAAGCCTTTATGAATGCCGTGGAACAGAACGCGGATTATGACCTGATTGAACCGCACACCAAACAGAAGGTGGGCAGCCTGCATGCGCGCACGGTGTTCGAACGGATTGTGGATGCGGCCTGGCGCAACGGGGAACCCGGAATTATCTTCTTGGACCGCCTGAACCGGGATAACATAGTGCCTTCGCAGGGAGAAATCGAATCCACCAACCCTTGCGGGGAACAGCCGCTTCTTCCCTATGAATCGTGCAATCTCGGCTCCATCAATCTGACGAAAATGCTGAAGCAGACGGACGGCCGCTATGAGTTTGACTGGGACAAGCTGAAGCAAACGGTGAAAAACGCCGTGCATTTTCTGGATAACGTGATTGACGCAAACCGGTATCCGTTGAAAAAAATCGACGAGGTGACGAAGCAGACGCGGAAAATCGGACTTGGCATTATGGGCTGGGCCGACAGTCTGCTGCTCATGGGCATTCCGTACAATACGGAGGAGGCCATTGCCCTCGGCGAAAAGGTGATGCGCTTTATTTCGGAACAGGGTCGGCAGGAAAGCGCGGAACTGGCTAAAACACGCGGTGCGTTCCCGCTGTTTGAGCAGAGCATTCTGCCAAAGGAGGTTCCGCAGCGCAACGCTACCATTACCACCATTGCCCCGACCGGAACACTTTCCATTATTGCGGGATGTTCCAGCGGTGTGGAGCCGATTTTCGGCTACGTGTTTATCCGCAACATTATGGACGGGACGGAAATGATTGAGGTGAACCCCATCCTGAAAGCGGAGCTGGAAAAGCGGGGCCTGTATTCCGAAGCGCTGATGAAGCGCATTGCCAAGGAGGGCACCATCGCCCATATTGAGGAACTTCCGGAAGATCTGCGTCGCGTATTTGTTTCGGCACATGATATCTACCCGGAGGACCATATCCGGATGCAGGCGGCGTTTCAGAGGGCGACCGACAACGCGGTTTCCAAAACGGTCAATTTCCCGAATTCCGCTACCAGGGAAGATGTGGCCCAGGTGTACCGGCTCGCGTTTCAGCTGGGCTGCAAGGGCGTTACCATTTACCGCGACGGCAGTCGCAGTGAGCAGGTGTTGAACATCGGCAAAGTCAAAAAGGACGGCGAAACGGCCGCGCAGGAAACGGCCCGCATTACGCCGCGGCCACGCCCTGATACCGTGATTGGGGTAACCGAACGGGTCAAAATCGGCTGTGGAAACCTGTATATTACGGTCAATTACGATGACCAGGGGATTTGCGAAGTGTTCACCAATACCGGGAAAGCGGGTGGATGCCCCTCCCAGTCCGAAGCGACCGCCAGGCTTGCCTCCGTTGCGCTGCGCAGCGGAATCGACGTAAAGAGCATTGTGGACCAGCTGAAGGGAATCCGCTGCCCGTCCACCATCCGCCAGCCGGGGTTGAAATGTACCTCCTGCCCCGATGCCATCGCCAAGACCATTGAGCGAGTTTACCGCGAGCAGGTGGAGTTAGGCCGCTGGCCGTCATCGCCGGAAATGCAGTCCCGCCCGATGCCGGTTCCGGGGAAAACGGAACAGCCGGAACCACCGGTACAGCGCCGCTGGCACGGAGACGGCTCCGAGGGGCTGCACTTCTGCCCGGAATGCGGTGCGAAGCTGGAGCACGAGGGTGGCTGCGTCATGTGCCGCCAGTGCGGATTTTCCAAATGCGGCTAAAAGGACGGCTGAACAATTTCACCCCAATTTACTCATATAAAATACAAAACGGCGGCAACCGAATTTTCGGTTGCCGCCGTCTTTCTGTGTGACAGGGCTCTACCAGGAACCTTAAAATTCAACCCCTTTGCGCGCCGGGACATTTCGGTCGAACGGGTGCTTTACCTTTTTAATTTCTGAAACATAGTCCGCCAGCTCCATAATTTTGGGGTCGGGGTTCCGGCCGGTCAGCACCAACTCTAACTCCGGCGGCTTATGCCGGATAAAATCCGAGACTACTTCCGGCGCCAGAAGCCCAGCACCACAGGCAGCAAAGACCTCGTCCAGAATCAGCAGGTCACATTCACCCTGTTTGGCAGCGCCGACGGCCTGCGCAAACCGCTCCCGGCACTGTTCCGCAGCCTCACGCAGTTCCTCTTCGTTCATCTGGAACGTAAATTTTATTTGATCCGGGTTCAGCGTTACGGTGAATCCGGGTATCTTTTCCAGAATATTCCGTTCGCCGGAATCGCTCCCTTTTAAGAATTGGGTCAGCAAAACGCGCTTTCCCCTGCCGCACGCGCGGATTCCCAGACCAATGGCGGCGGTGGTTTTCCCCTTTCCGTCCCCGCAGTAAATATGAGTTAATCCGGTCATTTTCATCCTCCTTTTCTAGGTTTATCGGTGCCGCTCCTTCTGTGGTTTGTTCATAAACAGGTAAAAATATAGTAACATATTTTTCTTGCCTTTGTCATAGAAATATAAACTGCATATCACATTATTTTCACATTGCTCCCGCATAATAAAAGCACAAAAACAAGAAAGAAAGGGAATGATGGCATGTACCCTCCTTTTAATCATAACGATAATGAAAACAATAACTCGAATTTAACCAACCCGAATTCAAGTGCGGAGAACCGCTCCAACACGAACCCGTATCAGGCGGAAAACGGGGGAAACTACACACAGTGGCAGGGTAACAATTACCGTTATGTGCGGCCCCCGCAGCAGCCGGTGCCGCCCGGCCACAATTCGGGTTACGGCTGGCAGCGCCCCCCGCAGCAGCCGGAATTTGTTCGCGCGGAGGTGGTGCCGAAAAAGAAGAGCAAAGGTAAAAAAACAGCAGTGAAGGTGCTAGCCGGCTTTATGGCCTGCCTGATGATTTCTGCGGGTTCCGTCTTCGGCTTTGTCCAGCTGGTGAACAATGGTACCATTCAGTTGAAGTCCTCCTCCGACAGCACCGCACCGGCGTTCACCATCAATAAGGTGATAGACAGCACCACAAAAGCCACGAATACTTCCACCACCGGGCAGCTTACACTACAGGCCATCGCACAAAAGGTTATTCCTTCTGTGGTATGCATCCAAAACTACCAGGTAACCCGGAATGCGCGCTTCACACAGGGCTTTTTGGCAGGAAACGATACCAACAACGGAACGGACAGTGACAACAGCACGGTTTCCCCGGCAAGCGAAGGCTCCGGCATTATTACGACGAGCGACGGTTATATTATTACCAACGCGCATGTAGTGGCAGACGCTACGTCCCTGAAAGTAATTCTTTCCAACGGGACCAAATATGAAGCAAAACTGATCGGAAGCGACAATGTGACGGATCTTGCGGTTGTGAAAATAGACGCCACCGGCCTGACCCCCGCGGAATTTGGTTCATCGGATGACCTGAAGGTAGCAGATACCGTAATGGCAGTCGGCAACCCCGGCGGCATGGAATTCAACTCCAGCGTTACCGTTGGCTATGTTTCCGCGCTGAACCGCGAAATCACCAACTCTGAAACGGGCTATACCATGAAGTGCATCCAGACGGATGCGGCGATTAACCCCGGCAACTCGGGTGGGGCACTGGTGAACATGTACGGCCAGGTCATTGGCATCAATTCCTCGAAAATTGTGGCGACCGGCTACGAAGGCCTCGGCTTCTCCATTCCGATCAACTTGGCGCAGCCCGTCATCAGCAACCTGAAACAGTACGGCTATGTGAAGGACCGCGCAGTGCTTGGAATTTCCGGCCAGTTTATCGACAATGTAACGGCCCGGTTCTACAACCTGCCCACCGGCATGTACGTCAGCTCCGTAACCAGCAGCGAAGTGACGAAGGCCGGCATTAAAAAGGGCGATGTTATCACGAAGATCGACAATAAGGCAGTTACCAGCCAGAATGTTATTACCGCCGTTGTGACCGCGAAAAAACCCGGTGATACGGTAACGCTCAGCGTAACCAGTGCGTTGACCGGGGAAAGCTTTACCGCTACGGTAAAACTGACCCAGGCAACGGGAAAATAATTGGTAATAAATTAATTTGGTCCCCCCAGTAAAAAAGGAGTGCCGCAAAATGAAGGTTCATTCATTTTGCGGCACTCCTTTTTCCCTTTCACGCTGGGTCAGCGTTCCCTTTGTGCGCGGGAGCACCAGACTGTTCAGCCGGTCCGTCATACGCTGGCTGCGTACAGCGTCACGAATCATTTTTTCAATGGTGTTGCCGCTGCCGCCCACCAGGTTGAACAGCATTTCGGTAGCGGTTTTTACGCTGGGCAGTTCATTAAAGCGAATGTACACGCGGTTGCCGTAAAAAACAAATTTTATCATTCGTGTACACGGGGTTTCCAAAAAGGAAACGAACAGCTTCAGCACGGGCCGGTCGTCCTCGTCCGTAGTAAGCCGTGCGGTTGCACCGACGGCGTAAACTTCGTCGTGTATGGTGACGGTCCCCGTGCGGGGCGTGCCGTCCATGCCAGCTTCCACCATGTTGACCGTGTCTTCGTCATAGAAAGTAATACAGCAAGAGCCGGGTTCAAAGGCAAAGTCCACCTGAGTGAGCCCGCTGCAAAAGTTATTGGTTACACACTGAAGAATCAGGGGCATCAGCGAACCGTAGCCGGGTTCCGTCCGGTAGGTTCTTCCATTCAGTGCACTGGCCGTGGGAGAAAGCCGGTCAGTCGCAGGGCGCGGCAGGACGCGGCGTGCCAAATCGCCGAGGAAACTGGCCGGTTCCTTTTTCGGTGCGGTTTCGTGAATGGTGTAAAGATGGCTCAGCGTATTCTTCAGCGCGCGCAGATGCCGGAGGTTATTGGGGAGCGGTTTTTCAGAAAAGGTGGGCGCATTGTCGCCAAAATAGCGTTCGATAATTTCGGCGGAACAGTCAGTGAACAAATGGGGACTTCCGCTGGTAACGGCAATTACCATGTCGCGCTGTGGAAGCACAATCACGTACTGCCCGAACAATCCGTTAAACTGGTATGCGCCCTGCGCGCCGAAATCCCAGAGCTGGTAGCCGTAGCCCCGGCGGTTGTCTCCATCGCCGGCTGGAAGCTCTGTTTTTACAGATTTCTGAATCCAGTCCTCGGGCACCAGCTGTGTCATTTTTCCGTTTACCATCCAGCGGCCGCCCTGCAGATAAAGCTGGCCCAGTTTTGCCATGTCTGCAATGCGCAGATAAAGCCCCCAGCCGCCTTTTTCAATCCCCATGGGGCAGGTTTCCCACAGCGGGGTTTGAATGCCCAGCGGTTCGTACAGGCGGGGCGTAAGGTACTCCGTCAGGCTCATACCGGACCTTTTGCATACAATTGCACTTAACAGATAGGAATTCATGCTGTTGTAGCTGAATTCACTGCCAGGCTCATACAGGCAGTCGGACTGCAGAAAGGCGCGTACCCAGTCTTTTTCCACGGCGGAGCCGGCTTCGTTGAATTTAATTCCGCTGGTCATGTTCAGCAGGTGCAGAACGGTAATGGAATTAATGCGCGGGCTGCGCAGAAACGAAACCCGGTCGGAGAAAATATCCACAATCTTCTCATCTGTGGAAAGCAGGCCGTCGCGTACCAGCATTCCTACCGCCATGCCGGTGATGCTTTTGGAAAGCGAAAACATCATGTGGGGGTACGCGGCGGTGTACGGCTGAAAGTCACCCTGTGCAATCACCTTTCCATGCCGCAGAATCATAACACCGTGCACCTGAATTTGGTCGCACTGGTCGAGCTCCTCGAAAAACTTCCGGATGTACTCGCTCGAAATGCCTACACTTTCCGGCGTTGCGTGGGGCAGCCCGCCGAGTGGCGGCTGCTGCGTGCTCGATTTTTTCTGGGGGAAAAACGGGTAAGGCGTGATATGCCGCAGGTCGCCGCGCACGAATTTCAGCATAAGGTCGGAAACTTTCATTTGCGAAATAACATCCAGCATAAATCAGCCCTCCTGTTATTGGATCGCGGGGTTGGACAATTCGGATTTTATTATGCTTACCGGCCGGCTTTGAACCGGTGGGCCTCCATGGATTCCGCTACCAATGCCTTGTAGTCCGTGTCATTCTCCGGTGGTGGTTCACCGTGTAATCCAAATTTGAGCTTCAGCCGATCACAGGCCTGCGGGAGCATGGCATTCAGTTCTTCCGGATGATCCGGCAGCAGCACAATCGCCTGATTCAGGCTTTCAATTAGGTAGCCAGACATATCCCTGCCGGTAAGCCGGAGTACGCGTTTCGGTTCCCCATGTGCGTCCAGCGGAATATGCAGAGTTTCAAAAATGGGATTCGCGGCGCAGGGCCGGGCTTCTGTTCCCCCGCTTACAACAAACACGATGGGGTGCTTTTCCAGCAGGACCGCCATGGCGGGGCTTAGGCCAGTCTGTTTGGCGCAAATTTTTACGCTGGCCGCGTTTACACCATAATATTGCAGATAATGACTCAACTGCTTTTGGCACAGCGAAGTTTTTCGCGCGAGATAAAATAAGATTCCTGCATTCATTGGCTTCACTCCATGGCGTTCAAGTGCCTTAATAAAATGGATGAGTAAAAACAGATGGGCTGTTGGCGGTTCAGGTCAGCAACCCTTTTTTACGGCCTGCTGTTAGGTCGCACGGGTGCGCTTCCGCCGTATTTGTGGTACCAACAGTCGGGGCAAACCGTTTGGTTGTTGTAAAGAATTATGGCGGAAATCCACCTGAGCGCTTTCCCCGGCGCACACCTTACGGGCGGCCACTACTTTGCGAAATTCCGGGAATTTGTAGGAACAGGTGGAAAACAGCATTTTGCCGTCGGTGGAAAAGTCCACTCCGGTGCGGAACAGCGATCTACCGGCCGCGGTGAGGAAAACCAGCACGGCCCAAAGGAGATTTCAGCAGGACGGCGTTTCGCCCATCCCCCCCTGCGGGGCAGAAGAATCCAATACATCTGGGGCTTTTTCCCGTCTGTGGATTCCGGCCGGTCACTAACATCGGTATCGTTAATATCATTATCGTTCGGGATTTGCATTAATTCATACCGTCAAATATTTTTTGCGGTATAAGCGGCTTCCTCCAGCCCGCCTAAATCAAACAGGTACCGCCGTACCATGTCGAGTGCATTGGAGGCAGCGAGCCACCGCAGATACCGGCGGCCCTTTTTTGCATTGTTGCCGGGCATTTTACGAACCCAGGTCTGTTTGCCATCGCACAGCGCCAGGTAAACCAGTCCTACTGGCTTCTCCGGCGTGCCGCCGCCCGGTCCGGCGATTCCGGTAATACCAATGCCGAGCTCGCTGCCCGATTTCCGGACGATGCCCTCTGCCATGGCGCGCGCCGTCTGTTCGCTGACTGCGCCGTACTGACGCAGGGTTTCTTCCGGAACATCCAGCAGCAGCGTTTTGATTTCATTTGCATAAGTGACCGCACCCATCTGGAACGCAGCAGACGAGCCGGGAATATCCGTAATGCGGGAAGCAAGCAGACCGCCGGTGCAGGACTCCGCGCAGGCAAGGTGCAGGCCGCGCCGGGTCAGTTCCTTAACGACCAATTCCTCCAGGCTTTCTACGTCGATTCCATAGATAAAGTCCCCAAGGCGCCGCTGCAGTTCATCCACGACCGGCTCACACAGCGCGGAAGCGGCCGCTTCATCTTTGGCACGCGCGGTCACGCGCACGAACATTTCGCCGTCTTTAGCATAGGTGGCGGCGGTCGGGTTGGTTCCCTCCGTCAAATCGGTAATTTGCTCCGCTACATAACCTTCCCCAAGGCCGAAAACCCGTACGATGCGGGAAACAATTACTGCACCGCTTTCTTTGGCAAGGAAGGGAACGGCGTAGTTTTTCAGCATGGGAATCAGCTCGCTGGGCGGGCCGGGGAGCATAATCATCGTTTTTCCGTTCGCTGTTTGAAACCCACAGCCCGGCGCGGTGCCGCAGTCGTTGGGGAAAACGGTGCAGCCTTCGGGCAGCATTGCCTGCTTTTTCTGGGATTCTCCCATGACGCGCCCTTTGAAATACTCCACAATCCGGTCGAGGCTTTCCTGGTGAAGAACCAGCTTTTTGCCTGCCGTTTTCGCGATGGTTTCCTTGGTCAGGTCGTCGCCCGTGGGCCCCAGGCCCCCGGTGGTAATGACGATGTCGCTGCGGTCCAGCGCAGTTTGGAGCGCGGCCTCCAGCCGTTCCGGGTTGTCGCCCACCGTGCAGGAATACAGCAGGTTAATGCCCAGCGCGGAAAGTTCCCGCGCCACGTAAGCCGCATCGGAGTTAATGGTGTGGCCGAGCAGCAGCTCAGTGCCGACGGAAATGATTTCAGCGTACATAAAAAGTCAAACCCTCTTTCCCGGATAGATTCGTTGAATTTTGACGTTTGCAACGCATTCTTCCACCAGCGCGTCGCAGTCCAAAGCCTGTTCGGCTTGCAGTATGAATTTCAAATCCGGCCTGGTGCGTGGGTGCTTCGGGGTAAACACCGTGCAGCAATCCTCGAACGGCAGGATGGAAGTTTCAAATGTATCAATCGCACGGGCAATTTGGATAATCTCTGTTTTGTCCATGCCGATTAAGGGACGGAACACCGGCATTTGCGCCGCCGCATCGGTGCAGGCGATGGCCTGCATGGTTTGGCTGGCCACCTGGCCGAGGCTTTCCCCGGTGATGAGTGCCCCGCAGCCCTCACACCGTGCGATTTTTTCCGAAACGCGCATCATGAAGCGGCGCATAATTAGGGTGAACAGCTCTTCCGGGCAGTTTGCCATAATCTGTTCCTGTACCTTGGCGAACGGAACCGTGAACATGGTCATCCGTCCCGCATATTCGCTTACCTTGATAAGCAGGTCGGCCACCTTTTGTTCGGCGCGCTCGCTGGTGTAAGGCGGGCTGGCAAAATGGACAGCGGTCAGTTCCAGACCCCGCTTTGCCATCATCCACGCCGCCACGGGACTGTCAATGCCGCCGCTAATGAGGATGGCCGCCTTGCCTCCCGTGCCCACGGGAATGCCGCCCGCGCCTTTCAGCGCGGGGCCGTGTACGTAAGCGCCGTAGTCACGTACCTCTACCCGCACCACAAAATCCGGGTTATGCACATCCACGCGCAGGTGGGGGTACTGCTGCAGAAGGAATTCCCCCAGTCGAGCGCTGATTTCCGGGGATTTCAGAGGAAAGCGCTTGTCGGCGCGCTTGGATTCTACCTTAAACGTTTTTGCCGCCGTCAGCTCCGGCTTCAGGTATTCCGCCGCGGAGGTCAGAATTACGTCGATGTTCTTTTCCACCACGCAAGCGCGGGAAAAGGTGACGATGCCAAAAATCTTGGCCACGCGCTCCGCCGCCGCTTCCAGGTCCGCGCCGTCGCGCGGTTCCACGGTAATGGTGGATTGTGCCGCACGGATATCGAATTTGCCGAGCAGTTCCAGCCTGCGCCGGATATTTTTCAGCAGAGCGGCTTCAAACGTGTTACGGTTCAATCCCTTCAACACCATTTCGCCCAGCTTAATCAGGAGAACTTCCTTCATGTTTACAACCATCCTTTTGTATTGGGCCGGAAGCCTTCCAGCGCCTTTCTTCCGCGCCGCATTCACGTTTCGCCTGGGCGAAAACACAAAACTTCCGGGTTAAAACTCATTGGTTCCATTCTTACTTTTGTTAAACCTTTTTTCTACGGAGACGATGCCGGTCTGTGCTGTTCCCGGCAAAAAGTCGCTCGTTTCCGTCTGAAGCGGAACTACGCGCGCTTTGTCAGGGTGGAAAGCGCCTGCTTCAGCACCTCCACAAACCGGTCCACCTCTTCCTCTGTGTTGTAGCGGGAAAAGCTGAGCCTGAGTGTCGAATCGATGACGTCGCGCGGCAGGTTCATGGCCGCCAGCACGTGGCTGGGTTTCCCCTTGGAGCAGGCGGAACCGGAGGAAACATAGATTTCATGTTCCGAAAGGTAGTGCAGCAGCGTTTCGGAACGAACCTTTCCGGCGGCAAAGCTGAGAATGTACGGCAAGCCCTGTTCTGTGGAATGGATAATTGCACCGTCCAGTTCGCTCAGCCGTTCCCGGCAGTAATGATTCAGCTTGCGCATCCGCGCCAGTTCCTGTTCTGTTTCGGGTAGCTGACGTACCGCCTCAGCGAATCCGGCAATCAGCTCCAGCGCTTCCGTACCGGGGCGGATGTTGCTTTCCTGCCCGCCCCCGAATGAATGGGGATTGATGTGCACGCCTTTTCGGACGTAAAGCGCGCCCACGCCCTTTGGCCCGTGAATTTTGTGCGCGCTCATGCTCATCAGGTCAATTTTGCTTTTTTCCGGGCGCAGCGGCAGCTTGCCGAACGCCTGCACCGCATCTACATGAAAGAGTGCGGGTGCCCCCGCAGCTTGAATCGCTTGTGGTACTACTTGAATTGGCAAAATGCTTCCAACCTCGTTATTCACGCACATCATGCTGACCAGAATCGTATCCGGCGTAATTGCTTCTCGAATGGCTTCTTCCGGAATATTTCCGGTGTGATCCGGCTTTAGAAGGACTACTTCAAAGCCTTCCCGCTCCAGCTCTTGCAGAGTGTTCAGCACGGAGTGGTGCTCAATTTCGGTGGAAACAATCCGATTGCCACGCTTGCGGCGCGCGTGTGCCGCGCCGAACAGGGCAAGGTTGTTGCTTTCGGTTCCACCGGAGGTAAAGAAAATTTCCTCGTCTCGCGCACCAATCTGCTGTGCAACCGTGCTGCGCGCGGTGGTCAGCTCCCGCTCTGCCCGGAAACCCATGGAGTGCAGGCTGGACGGGTTCCCGTAATTTTCGGTCATCAGTTCCATCACTTTGTCCGCCGCTTCGCGGCAGACCTTCGTGGTGGAGGAATTGTCAAAATATATTTCGCTCAAAGAAGATTACCTCCTGAATTATATCCGTTCTGTTCTGTCAAATTTATATCCACATTATACATCAATTGCCAACGGGCGGCAACGAGCCGTTTTAAAAAACTCGGGGATGCCTTCCGGCGCAGGAAATCCGCAGCTTTCATTGCAATTTTTAAAAACTGTATTATAATTAGGATAAGAAAAACAAGAATGAAAGGGATAAGGGGGCGGAGAATTGGCCGTTTTAAAAAACACAAAACAGCGTGGCGCCATTATGGAAATTCTGAGAAACAGCGCCGACCCGGTTAGCGCAGAAGAAATCTTCGACTCCCTGAAAAACGAGTATCCGAATCTGGCACTGTCCACGATTTACCGCAATTTGGAGCGTTTTTCCGAAAACGGAATGGTCACCCGGGATGTATTTAACGACGGCGTGGTGCGCTACTCCATTGCGGAGGAACATCATGGGCATTATTTGGTCTGCACACAGTGCAGCAATAAAATTAAAATTGACGACTGCCCGCTTATGCGCCTGGAACAGGGGCTGCAGCGTGACACCGGCTATGAGATTGAGGGCCACACGCTTACCATTTACGGAAAATGCCCCGACTGCCTGCGGCGGGAGCAGGGTGCCCGGGAACCGCATGAAAAACAAGGGGAATAAACGTTTCAAATAGCAGGAACAGGCTGAAAAGCATTGCTTTTCAGCCTGTTGTTTTTTGTTTATGATTTATTATGGCCGGATTCCTTTTTTATAACCTAGAAGGGCATAATTACCACAATTGCCACAAATAGCACAAATAAAATCTAAAAACATTTTTTGCTTTATTTGCTACATATAATTAGGTAACCGGTTACGGGCGGTTCTCCTTGGCAATCAGTTCGCGGATCAGGGAGAAGATGTTCTTTTTAGATTGGGACGTGTCGAAACTTGCGCAGGAATTCCGCATTTCGTCCAACCGGCGGCTGTTTTCTAAAAGCTCCCCGATGGTTTTGCCCGGGTCAATACCGTTGCCCAGCTTTACGGCCATGTTGTGTGTCAGCAGGAATTTCGCATTGTCTTCCTCCTGCCCCGGAATCGCGTCAAACACCGCCAACGGAATGTTGCAGGCCAGCGCTTCCGAAACGGTCAGCCCACCGGGCTTGGTAATCAGCAGGTCGGAAGCGTGCATGTAATTTTCCACTTCATCGGTGAAATAAACCAGCTTCGTTTTCTTCGGTGTTTCGTCCAGCTCCTGTGTAAACGCTTCATAAAGCTTACGGTTGCGGCCGGTGATGATAATCACCTGGAAATCGAGCGGAAGCTGCACTAAATCCTTGTAGATTTTCATAATATTCGTTACACCGAAGCTGCCGGCCATAATCAGAATCGTCGGCAGATTCGGGTCCATCCCGAATTTTTCACGCAGTGCGGATTTGTTGCCCTCGTTGAAAAATACGTCACTGACCGGGATGCCGAACGGATAGATTTTTTCTTTCTTTACGCCCATGGCCTCCATTTCGGGAATCATATCCGCCGTAGAAACAACATAGGCATCCACATTGGGCGCAATCCACGCGCGGTGCGGGCCATAGTCCGTCATCAGGCAGATGAGCGGCGCGGAAGTAACCCCTTTCCCTTTTAAATGGGAGACCATTTCGGTGGCAAACGGGTGCGTGGAAATGATGACGTCTGGCTTGTGCTCCTCAATCAGCGGGGCCAGCTTTAGGCTGAACACGCTGGTAAAGCGGTTCATCATATTGAACAGAATACTTTCCTCGTTTGTCTTGCGGTAAAGCTGACCGAACACCTTAGGCGTTTTGGTGGCAAGAAAATGATAACCGTCGCACACGGTTTTATCCAATACCACGCCGATGTACTTTATTGCGTCTACCAGAACCACTTCATTCCCTTCGGAATTTTCGCGGATGTAATTTTCAATTGCATGGGACGCCCTCAGGTGGCCTCCGCCGGTCGCTGCGGAGAGAATTAAAATTTTCATGCTTATGCCCCATCCTTTTTTCGGGCCGGAAGTTTCGGACTGTTCGCCCATCCGCCTGCCGGACGGCGGAAGATTCCATGGCTCCGTATTTGTATTATAAAAATATTTTACACGTTATAAAATTTTGTTTCCGAATTCTACCAAATTTATGCTGTGTTTCAGTTTACAATAAGATAAAACCGCGTTGCACCGCAGAAGCAAAATAAGTAAACCAGATATGATTATAAAAGGTATGGTGTATATTGTCAATCATCGTCTGTCCCACTGCGGGGCAGCGGATCTGTAATGAAGCTGTTACTTTACTTTTACCAGGCTGCGCTCTATAATGAAAACTGCATCTATGTAAAATATGGGAGGCATATTATGGCCGCAAACAACGTTATCGATATATCTTCCGGAGCAAAGCGCAAAAAGCATACGGCGCTCTGGATAACGCTTGCCGTGGTTTTGGTGCTTGGGGCTGCGGGAGGATTTTTCGGTACGCAGCTTTACAGCGTCTATCAGCATCAGGCAGAGGTTACCGCTGCTATTGACACCAACACATTCTATCCCGGAATTGTGGTTCAGGGTGTTGACTTAGGCGGAAAAACCATGGATCAAGCGCAAAGCGAAATGAAAGCGCTGGAACCATCCCTGCGCGACAAGGTCGACATCACCCTAACACACGGGGGAAAAAGCTGGAAGATTACGCAGGATGACTTGAGCTTCACCTTCAACACGGATTCCGTGCTGAAAGAGGCATATTCCTACGCGCGCGACGGTGACCGGGAGGAACGCTATCAGAAGGTGCAGGCTTTAAAAACCACACCCAAAACCTGGTCCATTACCAATACCATGAATTACGACGGCGTGAAAACCAAGCTGGAAACCATAGCAAAGGACATCGCCTATGACCCGGTGGACGCCACCGTAGCTTCGTTCGACCCGAAAACGGCTACGTTTTCCTACGTGGACGGCAAGAACGGTTTGTCCGTGGATACCAATAAACTGATTGCCGACGTGGAAAAACTCATCAACGGGTCAAAAACAGGCACGGTAGAAGTTCCCACGGTTGTGGTACCGTTCAACAAGACGGTGGCAGAGGTTAAGAGCCATCTTCAGAAGTTGGGTACATATAGCACCGTTTCCACCAATACTGCCAACGGCACCTACAATATGGCGCGTGCGCTGGCGGCGGTGAACGGAACGTGTGTAAAGCCCGGCGAGGTCTTTTCCTTTAACGCCACCACAGGCAACTGCAACAAAGCGAATGGTTACAAAGAGGCAGGCGCCATTCTGAACGGCCGCATGATTCAATCTTACGGCGGCGGAATCTGCCAGGCATCTACCACCATTTACGGGGCCGCATTGCGCTCCGGCATGGTCATCGTACAGCGCTCCAACCACTCCATCCCGTCCGTGTACTGCCCCATCGGACAGGACGCCGCGGTGAGCTACCCGGAACTGGACTTTAAATTCAAAAATCCGACCCCTTACCCGGTTTATATTGTAACCAGCACCAAGAACAAAACCCTGACTGCAACGTTTTATGGCTATCAGCCACCGGACTATGATAGAATCGAGATTACTTCCCAGAAAACGGCGACCATTGACGCGCCGAAAGAAGTGAAGTACATTGTGGACAATACGCTCGCAAAGGGAACGAAAAAGCTGACCTCCAAAGCGCGCAACGGATACCGTGCGACGGCAACGCGGCTGTACTATAAAAACGGCAGCATTGTGAAAACGGAGCAGCTTCCCTCCTCTTATTACCGACCCAGCCCAGCTTATTATTCCATTGGCCCGGGAACTTCGACCAGCACGCCGGCCAGCAGTTCGGCGGCCCCCTCTAAACCGGCCGCTTCTTCTAAACCAGCATCGTCTTCTCAGTCGACGGTTTCTTCTTCGTTGGCTTCATCCAAACTGCCGGTCAGTTCGGTACCGGAATCCTCTGCGCCGCCAGCCAGCTCCCATCCTGCTTCTTCCGAAAGTGACGGGGGCGACGGCATCGTTTACAACTAAATCCAATAGTCGGGGCGTATTTCCACCCCGACTAAATTTTTCTTGACTTTTTATGGGCAATCTGCAAAAATGTATTTAAGAATGCTTTCCCGCAAAAAACAGAATGTTTCACAGCCTGATATATATTTTTTAGGGTAAAACGTATGAATGATTCTGGAAAGTCGATACTTTACACGTAGAAATATGGCCGCAAGCCATTGGAAGTGTAAACTTGTTTAAAAATTAGAACAAGGCTTTCCGTCACAGAAAGGATGAGTGATTTGGCATCTGTCAGCAAAACACCGAAGGTGAGCGTTGTTATTCCTGTTTACAACGTTGAAAAGTATGTCGGAAAGTGCCTTTCCTCCCTTGTTGACCAAACCTTTACCGATTTTGAAATTATTGCGGTAAACGATGGTTCCCGCGACAGTTCCCTTGAAATTCTCCGCAGCTTTGAACGGAACTATTCGTTTATTACCGTAATCAATCAGTCAAATCAGGGCATGTCTGCCGCGCGGAACGCGGGAATCGCGATTGCGCGCGGGGAATACCTATGCCTGATTGACAGCGATGACTTCGTTGCTCCCACCTTTCTGGAGGAGCTTTACAACGCGTGTGAAGAAACCCAGTCCGATATTGCCTGCTGTTACTATTATTTTCGATTTGTGGAAAATAATTTTATTTTTGAATACCCGTTCCGGACGAAAGGCGTATTCAATCAGGCGCAGGCAATGAACAAGCTGCTGCGAGACGTGCAGATTCAAAGTCTGGTCTGGAATAAAATGTATAAGCGTAGCCTGTTTACCGATTATAATATTAAATTCCCATCCATGTGCTTTGAGGATATGGCGGTGGCTAACCAGATTTTTTCCCATGCAAAGCGCGTGGTGGTCATCGACCGTCCGCTTTACTACTACAACCAGCGCCCTGGCAGCACACTGGCTACTATCAATGCGGACAAGATCAACGACTTTATCCGGGCAATCGCCATGGTGCGCAGTTCCCTGGAACGCACGGGCACCTATGAAAAGTACCGGAAAAGCTATTTGGCTTTGACTAGAAAAACCTGCGCCTGCTGTTATTTGTATGTATTAAAGCTGCACAATGAGAAAAAATGTATGCATGGATGCATGTCGAATATGAAGCGTATTTCGCGTGCCATCAAACATTATTCCGGGAATGAGTTCAGTCCGGCGACCAAGTTTAGCGAATTGCCCGATGTTGTAGCTTCCCCTGAAAAACTGCAGGAAGAATATATGACCCGCTATTAACGACTGCCGCGAAGCGGAATCCGCTGTTTCGGGAATGCAAACCGGGCGTGTTCACGGTTCGCGGCGGTCGTTTTGCGGCTTGTCTGCCTTGTTCCCTGGGAACTAGGAGCATTCGGAGCTATGAATCAGAACAGGAGCAAAACATCGAAACGGTTTCAATGGGTCCTTTTCGCAATCACTTTAGCTTTGCTCGGTTACTTCTGCTTTTCCGACAACAACCTTGCCACCCTTTGCCAAAGCCTTCCCACCCTAAACTTTTTCTGGCTGGTGTGTGCCGCCGCTTGCATGGTGCTGAACTGGGTGATGGACAGCCTTGTCATTCGGATGCTTTTGTCCGCTTCGTTCCGCGATGATTTCGGATTTCGCCGCGCATTCCGCGTAACGATGGTGGGGCAGTATTTTAACTCCGTTACTCCCTATGCCGTCGGCGGCCAGCCAATGCAGCTGCTTGCCATGACGCGGCAGGGTGTGTCCTCGGGCACGGCACTTTCCGTATTGGTGCGGAAATTTTTAATTTATCAAACGACCATCACCGTTTATTCCCTGGTGGTGATTGTGGTAAAATATTCGTTTTTTCAAAGCCAGATTCAGAACTTTATGGCGCTGGCGTTCATCGGGTTCCTTGCCCAGGCTGCGATTGTGGTGGTTCTGCTGCTGTTTGCCAAAAGCCCGAAATTTACCACCAAACTGATTCACGGCGTGGTTTGGGTGCTGACCAAATGCCATATTGTAAAAAATCCGCAGGCCGCAAAGGACTCGGTCCGGAATCAGTTGGAGTTTTACCTGAAGAGCAATCGGACGATGCACGGCAACCGGAAAATGCGGGCCAGAATGTACGGTTACACGGTCATTCAGCTGACGGCCCTGTTTTCGGTTCCTTTTTTCCTTTATAAGGCGTTTCACAACAGTGGGTTTCCTGTTGCAAATATGATTGCAGCTCAGAGCTTTGTTACCATGATTTCGTCGTATACGCCGCTTCCGGGCGCAGCTGGGGCTGCCGAAGGCAGCTTTTTAATGATTTTTCAGCTTTTTTTCCGCGAAAATGTCATTAAACAGGCGATGCTGCTCTGGCGGTTTATCACCTATTATTCCTGTATTATTGTAGGCGCCTTTTATGCAGGGCTGGAAAACAAGCAGGAAAAATTAAGAGAAAAATTCCGCGAATCCGAAGCGGTTCCGCCGGCAGAGTCGGAGGAAAACGGGATGCGGGCAGAACCGGTTCTGTCGGATTCAAAACGGTAGAAGGAATGGAAAAAATTGATGCAGGATGGATTTTATAAAGTAGCGGCGGCAACTCCTTCCATTAAGGTTGCCGACTGCTCGTACAATGAAGATCAGATTTTCGATCTAATGCAGCAGGCTGCCGACCGCGGGGTCAGCGTCATCGTATTCCCGGAACTAAGCCTGACGGGCTATACCTGCGGGGACCTGTTTCGGGACCGCACCCTGATTTTAGGTGCGGAACGCGCGCTGAGAAATTTGATGGAACGGACGAAGAATTTGAACCTTCTGGCGGTCGTCGGGCTGCCGGTTGCCGCCGGCGCCGACCTTTACAACGCTGCGGCGGTGTTTTGCCGCGGGGAATTGCTTGGGCTTGCGGCAAAATCCAATATTCCGAATTATACGGAGTTTTACGAAGCACGGTACTTTACCCCTTCCCCCGAATATCGGGAGGTAACGCTTTGCGGGGAAACGGTTCCACTTGGCAGCCGCCTTATTTTCCCATGTGAGAATGCCCCTGAACTGGTGGTCGGCGTGGAAATCTGCGAAGACCTGTGGGTGTCCGACCCGCCGTCCGCTGCGCTTGCACGCGCCGGAGCGACGCTGATTTTGAACCCCTCCGCCAGCGATGAAATTATCGGCAAGTCACCCTACCGCCGGATGCTGGTGAATTCCCAGTCCGGGCGGCTGATTTCAGCCTATGTTTACGCCGATGCGGGCGAGGGCGAGTCCACGACCGATTTAATTTATACCGGGCATAACATTATTGCGGAAAACGGTACGGTACTGGCGGAGTCCACTCAGTTTTATACCGGGCTGACTACAGCGGATGTGGATTTGCAGCGAATCCATCAGGAACGCCTGCGCACCACCACCTGGACAAACGGCCCCGAAGCAGCGGCTATCCCGTTTGTCATGGAGTTTCCGTCGTTCCGTCTGGAACGGAAAATCCCGCCGCTTCCGTTTGTGCCGGATGACGTACGGGATTTGAACGAACGCTGCGAACTGATTTTGAACATGCAGGCATGGGGGCTGAAAAAGCGGCTGGCCCACACCGGTGTGAAGGATGTGGCCATCGGCGTGTCCGGCGGGCTGGATTCCACGCTGGCCCTGCTGGTGATTGCACGGGCGTTTGACCTGCAGAAGCTGGACCGCAAGGGAATTCATGCGATTTCCATGCCGGGCTTCGGCACGACTTCGCGCACGAAGAGCAACGCACAGCGCCTTTCGGAACTGCTGGGCGTGCAGTATCAGGAAATTCCGATTCACGCTGCGGTTGATCAGCATTTTAAGGATATTTCCCACGATCCCGCAGTTCAGGACGTGACATATGAAAATTCTCAGGCGCGCGAACGCACACAGATTTTAATGGATATCGCCAACCAGAACGGCGGGTTTGTCATCGGCACGGGGGATTTGTCGGAACTGGCGCTCGGATGGGCAACCTTTAACGGTGATATTATGTCCATGTACGGCATCAACTGTTCCATTCCGAAGACGCTGGTCCGCCATTTGGTTCGTCATGTGGCAGATACAGCTAGTGATGACCTGCGCGCCGTACTGGAGGATGTGCTGGACACCCCCGTCAGCCCGGAGCTTCTCCCGCCCGTGGATGGGAAAATCGCACAGAAAACGGAAAACATCGTCGGGCCATACGAACTGCACGACTTTTTCCTGTACTATATGATGCGTTTCGGCTTTACACCCGGTAAAATCTACCGGATGGCACAGCACGCGTTTGCCGGAACCTATGACGATGAAACGATTAAAACATGGCTGAAGAACTTTTACCGCCGCTTCTTTGCGCAGCAGTTTAAGCGCTCCTGTCTGCCAGACGGACCGAAGGTGGGCAGCGTGTCCCTTTCGCCGCGCGGCGATTGGCGCATGCCAAGCGACGCCAGCGCGCGGCTGTGGATGGAAGAAATTGAAGCATTGTAACAAAGAATAAGAGAATTCTATTAAAAACCCCGGCAGGCCGCAGGATATAAACTGCGGTTTGCCGGGGCTTTTTGTGCTCTTGGGCAAAATCGCTGGTGCACGGCGGATTCAAAGAAGCGGTAGCCTAGCCACAAGCTCGCCGTCGTCGTCCACTTCGCCGGTTTCCGTGAAGCCAAGAGAGGCGTAAAGGGCATTTGCAATGAAGTTTTCGGGTTCATAGGAAATACAAACATGGGAAGCCTTTCCGCACGGAAACGTGCGCAGGAGCTCCAGCGCTTTTTGCATGGCTGCCTTTCCAAATCCCCGACCTTGAAAACGCTGGTCAATCATCAGGCGGCAGACCCAGTACTGCGGCTCTGTTCTGGTTTCGCTCGGCTCGTTGTAGGCCAGCATCAGAAAACCGACCATCGTGCCGTTCTGATAAATGGCATAGGGCAGGGGGATGCAGTCCTTTGTAGTAAGGGCGACGTAGGCTTCCGCCAGACTGCGCAGATTGCTGGCGACAAAACCGGACTGTTCCTTCTTTGGCTCCAACCGGATACATTCCTCAAAATTGTCCAACGTAATTTGCCTGAGCTCCGTCATGAAATCCTCCAAATCCACCCCAATAAAAAAGCTCGGTTCTTTTGCACTTAGGCACAGAACCGGGCGTGATTTTATTTTTGAATTTAATACAAAAGACTGATGCTGTTGTTGTAATTGTCCGTGGAACCCCAATCCCCAGATGAGGAGCCGGCAAGCTCACTGATGCCGGACAGAGCGGAGGACAAGCCGGATAAACCCGACAGCGCAGACAAATCGGAAGAATCACCGGTTAATCCCATTAAGCCGGAAAGATCGGAAAGGCTGGTCATATCCTCGTAATCACTGGTGCTTTCGAGATCCCTGCTTAGGTCGGTGATACTGGAAGCAAGCGACTGTGTGGTTTCCGTCTGAATCTGGGAGACCCAAAGTTTCAGGAAAGAAAGGTAATCCTGATACGTAAATCCGCTGTTTTCGGTGGAGGAAGAGGAATTCAACAGAGAGCCAAGCGCGGCAGAGCCGGAAGAAGTTCCGGACAGGGCGCTCAGTACCCCAAGGGAACTCAACATTCCCTGCGAATTCAGCGAACCCAATCCGCTCAGGGCCGCCAGCTCCCCACTCAGGCCCGAAGAAGAATCGGAGCCGCCCGAAAGCGAAGAAACTTCCGGTGCATCCAGCGACATGCCTGCATAGTTCATAACACGCGTGACATAGGTCTGGGTTTCTTTAAACGGAGGAATCCCACCGTACTTTGCCACGTTGCCGCTTCCTGCGTTGTAGGCCGCAAGCGCTAGCTTTACGTCGCCGTCGTATTGGCTGATTTTTTGGCTGAGGTACCGTGCCCCGGCCATAATGTTCTGTTCCGGGTCCAGCGGGTTGGTTACCCCCATGGAGGCAGCAGTGGACGGCATCAGCTGCATGACGCCCTGTGCGCCGCAGCGGGAAACCGCGTTCGGATCAAAGCCGGATTCCGCTTTTGCCACTGCTTTTAACAGGTTGACGGGAACTCCATAAGTTTGCGACGCACGGTTAAAAATATCATCCAAATCCGTTGGCTTCTGTGCAGCGCTGACCGCGTTGTTAAACAGCTTGGAAAAGCTGGAGGACTCTGTCTTTCCCGAAGATGCTTTGCGGCTTACGGAAGCCGGTTGGCTGGTTCGTTTTGCCTGAATTTGAAGTTCACTCATGGTTCTTCTCCTTAGGGCTTTAATCGGATAGCCTGTATGCAAAATATCCCTGATATTAGAATTAACTTATAAAATCTGCTGTCTTTTATATCGTCCCGAAACATGGAAAAGTTAGGGCTGTTTTAAAAAATGTATTGCATTTATAAAGGCATTCCGTAAATTCCCTTAGAACGTTACTTGAAACTGTATATTTTTTTAGGAGAAAGGGAAAATACCTGATAACGGGATTGCGATCACTTTTCAATTGGTAGGGAAAGAAATCGCAGATAAAGGAGGACTTAAAGTGAAAGTATCCAAAGAAGAGTACAAGACGATGTCGGACAAAGCATCGCCCGGTTCGCCGTATGTTAAAGATATTATCATGGCGTTTCTGGTGGGCGGACTGATCTGCGCGACCGGTCAGCTGCTTGCTAATTTATACGTGAGCATGGGACTGGAGCTGAAAGACGCGCGTTCATGGGTTTCTATCACTCTGATTGCGCTCAGCGCCTTGCTGACCGCGTTCGGCGTGTTCGACAATATTGCAAAATTCGCCGGTGCCGGCACGCTTGTGCCGATTACCGGCTTTGCCAACAGCATTGTCGCCCCCGCCATCGAATTCAAAAGCGAGGGCCGGATTATGGGCGTTGGGGCCAAGATGTTTATCATCGCGGGTCCGGTACTGGTGTACGGGATCACGGCTTCGGTGCTGTATGGATTTATTCTTTGCATCTTCCGTTTATACTGATTACATTCGTTTGTATTATACTGACTGGAGGGCTGGCTGTGCCGGAACGAATCGGAAAATATACCATGCGATTTAAAAATCCGCCCAGTATTCTGGGCTATGCTTCTGTTGTAGGAAAAAAGGAGGGCGAGGGGCCGCTTGGCAAGCTGTTTGACCTGTGCCACAACGATACCTCCCTGGGGGAAACCAGCTGGGAAAAAGCGGAGAGTCGCCTTCAGAACGAGGCGGTCAATATTGCGCTGGACAAGGCGGGACTGCAGAATACCGATATGGACTGTATTTTTGCGGGTGACCTGCTGAACCAGTGCATTTCCTCCACCTTTGGCCTGCGCGGGCTGGATATCCCGTTTTTAGGCCAGTTCGGTGCGTGCTCCACCATGGCGCAAACGCTTTCCCTGGCTTCTATTTTTGTGGAATCGGGTGCGGCGCGAAAGGCAGCGGCGGTAACCTCTTCCCATTTCTGCTCGGCGGAGCGGCAGTTCCGTTTTCCGCTGGAATACGGCGGCCAGCGCACGCCCACCGCGCAGTGGACGGCTACGGCGGCCGGTTCCGTCATTGTGGGAACGGAGGAGCCGAAGGAAGGCAAAAAAATCACCGTGCAGGCGGTTACCATTGGTCGCATCAGCGACCTTGGCATTAAAGACATGAACAATATGGGCGCGGCGATGGCACCCGCCGCCGCGCAGACGCTGACGGATTATCTGCACGACACCGGGACCTCCCCGGACGAATACGACCTGATTTTGACCGGGGACCTGGGGCTGGTTGGAAGCGAACTGATGGAGGAACTGCTGGAAAAGGAAAACATTCAAATCTCTTCCCTGCATAACGACTGTGGGCTGATGCTGTATGATCGGGAAGCGCAGGATGTGCACGCGGGTGGCTCGGGTTGCGGGTGCTCAGCGTCCGTGCTGTGTTCCACCATTTTGCAGCAGATGTCCCAGGGGCAGCTGCACAACGTTTTGTTTATTGCAACCGGCGCGCTGATGTCGCCGACCTCTTCCCAACAGGGAGAGTCAATTCCCGGAATCGCACACCTGGTTTACCTGAAAGCGTAGGCTTTTTTCCGAGAATGAGGAACGGAAAACTGGAAAAACAAAGACCATGCAAACCCAAAGGATTGCATGGCCTTACATCCGGTTTTATTTTTCAGAAAGGAAGTTTTCCAGAGGGGAAATGTCCAGCCCTTCGCTGGTGCGCAGGTACGCGTACAACGCGAGGGCAATCTGCTTCACACCGCCCTTGGTGTCGCTTTCAATATTCAGCGGCATAATGGGGTCATGCACGCTCAGGCGGAGCAGGAACCAACCGTCCCCGTCGTCCTTGCCAAAGGAAACGCGGATTCCCTCGTGGTTGTCCGGTGCAATTTCCCAGCCGGGACGCTCCTTGGCGTAGGCTTCCAGACCGGCGATAACCTTTTCCCCGCATTCACGGAACGCCTCCACCTGAATCGGCAAACGGAGTTCTTTCGCTTCCACCGGTTCAGCAAGGGGTTCCAACAGGCTTTCCAGCGTTTCGCCTTTTGCGCGGAGCTGGGCCATCTTAATGATGATTTTTGTTACGAGGTAAGCCCCGTCGTCTAGAAAATAATTTTCCCGCAGTGCGGCGTGGCCGGAGGTTTCAATCGCCAGCGGACAGTTGACGCCCTCTTTGTTCAGTCGGATGGCCTCGTTAATTACGTTTTTGTAGCCGCGCTTGAAGCGGTGGTGTTTGCCGCCAAGCGTTTTTTCAATGTAGGTTTTCAGCCCGCTGGAGGTGATGGAGTCCGTTACGATGGTGCCGCTGTCGTTACCCTCGAGCGCAATGGCGGAGGCGATTGCCACCAGACGGTTGCGGTTGATTTCATCGCCCTTCGCGTCTACTGCGCCGCCGCGGTCCACATCGGTGTCAAAAATCACGCCAAGGTCGGCCTTGGCCGCCACCGTTGCAGCACAGATCGACTGCATGGCGGTTTCGTTTTCGGGGTTCGGAATGTGGTTGGGGAACATGCCGTCCGGCTCCAAAAACTGGCTGCCGGTCGTGTCTGCGCCGAGCGGAGCGAGCACGTCGCGTGCGTAAAATCCGCCTGCGCCGTTGCCTGCGTCCACCACAATTTTAAAGCCTTTCAGCGGGTGTTCATAGTCCTGTGCGTTTACGCCCTTTTGAATCATATCGCGCAGGTGCGCGCTGTACTGCTCCATATAATGGACGGTCTCCACAGAGCCTTCACCCTTTGCAGGCTCGTGTCCTTCCTGCGCGTGCAGCAGAATCGCTTCAATGTCCGGGGAATCCAGCCCGCCGTCTTTGGTAAAGAATTTCAGCCCGTTGCGGTTGAACGGGTGGTGGCTAGCGGTAATTTGCACGGAGCCGTCGCAGCCCAGGTCAACGGTTGTCATAAACATAGACGGGGTAGAGGCAAGCCCGCAGTCCAGCACATGCACGCCGGAGCGTTTCAGCGCATTGGTTACATCCGCCTGAATGCGGTCGGCGGAGATGCGGGAATCGTGTCCTACGGCCACGGTTAACTGGTTTGCCGCTTTCCCAACCTTCTCGGAAAGCCAGAGCACAAAGCCCAAAGTCATTTTGGTAATCACTTCGTCGGTCAGATTTACGGATTCCCCCGGCACGCCCTCGCTTGCAACCCCGCGGATATCCGTACCGCTTTTAAATTGTTTCCAGTATTTTGTCAGCATCGCTCGGTCTCCTCTTTCTGTTCGGGCGTTTCAACCCCAGGTCGACACCCTTTTCTTGTCCTTATTATACCCAAATGCCTTTCGTTTGTAAACGAAATCCCTTGATCATTCCGGCGCGGCGGGCCAAAAGCCGGGAACGATATTAAAAGTCCGAAATCCAGCGGATGCTTTGACGAATTCCACGAAAGGAAAGCTGTAAGATATGGAAAATCTAATTACTGTAAGTAATGTTTATAAGATATATAACAAAATGGAAAATGAAGTGCGCGCGCTGGACGGCATTTCATTTTCCATTTCTCAGGGGGAATTTATTGCGATTGTTGGGCCTTCCGGTTCCGGAAAATCAACGCTGATGAATATCCTTGGCTGCCTGGATACCCCGACCAGCGGCGAATACTTTCTGAACGGACAGAATGTGGCCGGATTAAACGAAAAAAAGCTGACCTACATCCGCAACCGGGAAATCGGGTTTGTGTTTCAGTCTTTTAACCTGGTTCCGGGTTTGGATGCGTTGGAAAACGTGGAGCTGCCGCTTTTGTACCGCGGCATGCCGCGCGAGGAGCGGCGCCGCCTGGCACAATCCGCGCTGGAACAGGTCGGCCTGGCGGAGCGGATGCACCACAAACCCTCCCAAATGAGCGGCGGCCAGCAGCAGCGGGTGGCCATTGCCCGTGCCATCGCAGCGCGTCCTCCCATTATTCTGGCGGACGAACCGACCGGGAATCTGGATTCTAAGTCGGGGGCATCGATTATGGAGATTCTGAAAGCGTTGAACGCAGAGGGCGAAACTGTCATTCTGATTACGCATGACAACAATATTGCACATACTGCGGGCAGGATGTTGAAAATTCAGGATGGCCGCATGGTCAGTCTTTGAGCGGCCACAATGGACAGCGGCCCGGTGTTTTCAGAAGTTCCTGTTGGGCGGCTGAATCGGGATTACGCAAAATGTTCGTCCACAATTGTATCCTGAAATTTCGAGAGCAGGTTCCGGCTTGTCGGGAAGGAGGCACAGCAGTAGGTGTACATTTGGGCAATGGCCTTCGCCTGTACGGTTCGTCCCAGGTTGGACGGTACTGTTTTCGGCTTGTAATAGAGGTGCATGGGGAAACTGCCCTCTTCCCACGGCTGAAGGAAATTGGCGTGCAGCCGGTACGCACCCAGCTTTTCATAAAATTCGATGCGGCGTTTCTGCCGCTTCGCTTTGGCGGGGTCGCTTTCGTCCACCTGCTCCACCGACAGAATCATTCCCTCATAGGGGCCGCAGTATTTTTGGTGAACCGCCTGAAACAGTTTCTGCCCGTATCCATGCGACTGGAATGGTTGTGTAATAGCGAGGTAATCCAGCCAGAAAACGCTGCTGCTTTCCGGGAAGAAGACAAGGGCGTAGCCAATCAGCTGGCCGTCCGCGTTCCGGTACATTAAAATACGGTAGCGCCCGCCGTGCAGCAAGTTCAGAAAATCACCGTATTCATACAGCTCGGTTTTGGGAAACTGGCGGATTAAATTCTCATAAATCATGGGGAAATCTTCTATTGTACCCACAGTAATCTGTGCCGCTTGGCGGATATCCGTTAGGGGCGTGGAAGCCATATTAAAATCTCCAATTCCGTGAATTTGTAACATATTATAGCACAAGCTTTTCATTTTCAGCAAATTTGATAAATGGTATGTGAAAGAAGAGAAAGAAAAACTGCGAAACTTTGGCAGTTTTCACACCGGTGGCTTTGTTGACAATCCATTCGCAAATGCTATAATGAAGTTAGGTCAGGGAATCCATACCAATTGATAGAGGAGGATCATTATGGCTTTATCGACAATACAGTTACATGACGTTAATGTGCCGGAATTTTTGAAAGTTCTGGATGAGTGCCAAGGAAATGTTTATCTGGTAACTCGCGAGGGTGACCATTTGAATCTGAAAAGTAAACTCTGCCAGCTTGTTGGCTTAACTCAGTTAATTGAAGGCGGCAAAATTGCCGAGGCTTTCGTGGTTTGCGAGAACCCGGAAGACGAAAGGAAGCTTTTCCGCTTTAATCTGTTCGGAAAAGAAAACTCATAAGTTGAACTACTACACAGGCCTTTCGGCCTTGGGCCGCCCCCGGCGGGGGGCGGCTTTTTTTGTGTGTAAAGGAGGCGTGCAATGGCACGCAGAAGAAAACGTAATTTCATCGGCGGAGCGGTGCTGCTGATTGCGGCGATGCTGTATTCTGCCCTGTACGGAGCGCCCGCAAAAGACACCTCCTCTGCGGCACAATCCGCCGCGCCGGTTTCTTCTTCCAAAGAGGCGGCGCAGACAAACGTTTGGTTTCTGGATGTAGGGCAGGGGGACAGTGAGCTGATTCGCCTGAAGTCGGGGAAAAATATTCTGATTGATGCCGGGACGGGGGAAACCGCCAAACAGCTTCCCGCTCTGTTAAAGGAACTGGGGGTCACACGGATTGATCTGCTGATTGGCACCCATCCGCACGAGGACCACATCGGCGGTATGGCGGAGGTAGTAAAGAACTTCCCCATCGGGCAGATTTACATGCCGAAGATTCCGAATTCCCAAGTGCCCACCACGGCAGTCTATGAGAATTTGTTAGAGACAATCGAAGCAAAAAAACTGAAAATTACCGCAGCGAAAAGCGGGATGGTTCCTTTGGAGGAGGACGGCTGCAAGCTGGAGCTGTTCGCCCCCAATCGCGCAAGCTACAAGGACCTGAACGATTATTCCGTGGTAGCAAAGCTGACCTGCGGGCAAAAAAGCTTTCTGTTTGCGGGGGATGCGGAATCCCCAAGCGAGCAGGAAATGCTGAAAACGGGATACGACTTGAAAAGCGATGTACTCAAATGTGGGCATCACGGCAGTTTGTCCTCTACCACAGCGGCGTTCCTGAAAGCAGTATCACCCACGGCGGCGGTTATTTCCTGCGGGGTGAACAACGATTACGGGCACCCCAGCAAACAGGTGCTTAGCCGCCTAAACAAGGCAAAAGTGACGATTTACCGGACGGACCAGCAGGGAACTATTTTGGCGCAGTGCGACGGAAAAACCATTGCCTTTCAAACAAACCAGAAATCACTGGTCAAATAGTACGAAAAAAAGAAGGCGCTGTAAAATGAATGGAAATTCATTTTACAGCACCTTTTTATGGAATAAAATCCCCCGATATATTTTTGGACTATCCCCCAGAAAACAGACAGTGAAAAAAGAGACCTCCTGTTGTAGAATGGAAAGTACAACAGGAGGTAATTTTATGCCCAGAAAATATACAAAAGAAGAAATGTTAAGCGAGGAAGTATTCTGTCGAAAGGCAGCTGGAGAAACGAACCGAGAAATAGGAGAAAGCTATGGACTAACAAAATATCAAATCAAACAGTTGGTCAGCCGCCAGCATCGGAAGGCGCGCTTGATTGCCAACGGGTATATACCTCTTCCTAAAGGCAGGCCACGAAAAAACACGTTATAACAACGAACTGGCTGAATTGCGGTAGACCTGTGTGGCAAAATGGTTTTGGCCTATTGTATCGGTAATGATATGACTGCCTCACTGGTGACTGATACCATCCGAGACGCCTTACAAAAAGAGAAAGTCGCTGATGGACTTGCTCTCCACAGCGACCAAGGGTCTCAATACACATCTCAAGCATACTTTGACCTGAGTCAAGAGTATCACGTTCAGCCATCCATGTCCAGTTCCGGTTATCCATATGACAATGCAGCTATGGAAAATTTCTTTGGTACGCTAAAAACGGAATGTTTATACCGTACCGAGTTTTCCTGCCGCGCTGAAGTTGAACAGGCAGTAGCTGAATATGTGCAATTTTACAATGATGAGCGTATTAACATGAAAAAGGGCCTCACTCCGTCCGAAATACGGAGCAAGGCCGCCTAAATCTGAGTTATTCTGCGACAGGGCTTTTATTTCTTTGTCTGTTCAATTGGGAACAGTCCAGAAAATCACCGGGATTCTCCGTGTTTTTCTCAGTTTTGCAGTTGGTTCATGACCGTTTGTGTTTGGTCCAGGTCAATCAGAATCTGCTGATTCATGTTATAGGCGTTGTACCAGCCCTTTTTTGTCACATACGCGCCGATTTGATCCTGAAACGCAATGGCCTCGTTCAGCTGGCGCTTCAGCAGGGAACGAACCGACGGGGTAGCGGCTTCCGTAATGGCGTCTGCATAGGCTTTCACGCTCTCTTTGGCAGAAATCAGCAGGTCACAGGCAACGGCCCGGTCATTCATCGGAACGGTTTTGCCGGAATCGGTACTTCCTGCTTTGCTGCTGTCAAAGGAACTGCTTTGCTCGGAGGAATCTTCTGTCGAACTGCCTGCCGCGGGGATGGAATTGTTCATGTCCCGGCACGAAGAAGTTTCCTGCTGCGGGTTACTTGCAGAAGGAATGCTGCCGGTTTTGTACCCGGAGTTCGCGCTGGGCATTCCGTTGGAGGACATGCTTTCAAAGTTTGAGTCCATATTTATTCTCCTTTCGTGTAATAGTGTATAATAAGAATCGTTATGATTCGGAACGGCAGCCGATTGCGGGGGACAGGGTTGTTTGAATATCCTGAATCTGCCGCATGGTGTTGGAAATATCCTGGTTCAAGATTTTTTTCAGCTCCGGGTCGCTGATACTGCTGCGCGCGGCAGCCGATTTTATGGCACAGGTGTTCTTTAAGGTCAGAATTTCATGCAAATGCATGGTTTCCTGGGGAGTAATCGGAGTCACCTGCATGAGGGATCACCTCCTTCTGTCCATATTCTGCTTTTTCACTGCGGTCCTTTTACAGACGCTGTTATTGTTTGACAAACGGGGAAAAATATGAGCCGGTCCGGCTGCGGATGTAATTTTGAATGATTCATTGTGGCTGTTAATTTTTTTGCAGATAAGGCTTTCCTGCTTGAAAGGAAAGGCGGACAATGGTAAACTATAAGAATGTTACTATCCATGGAGGCTCGTATGGATAAGCTAAAAAAGCTCTGGCGTTTTTTGACTTCCCCAGAAATGATTTTATACATTATCTTCGGCGTGCTTACAACGGTCCTCAATTTAGTGGCTTACGGGCTGCTGCACCCGCTGTTCCATATCAATGCCTACTGGAATGTGCTGATTGCAAACGCGATTGCCTGGGTGCTTGCCGTAGCGTTTGCTTTTATTACGAACAAGCTCTACGTGTTCCGAAGCAAAAGCTTTGAGCCGAGCCTGCTGAGGCGGGAACTGATTTCATTTGTGGGTGCACGTCTGCTGACGCTGGGCATTGACGAGCTTGGCATGATGCTTTTGGTCAGCGTAATGGGCATGAACGACTGGATTGCAAAAACAATTGTGAATGTCCTTGTGATAGTCTTAAATTATATTTTAAGCAAACTCTTCATCTTTAAAAAGGAATCTTAAGGAAACGTGGATGAATGAACCGCCACAAGGCGGAATCGACGGTTTCCTTTGCAAAGATATCCGAATGTTATGGAGGAAAGAACTATGTTAGCAACCGAAAAGACAATGGACAAAATTGTCGCCCTGTGCAAAAACCGCGGTTTTGTCTATTCCGGCAGTGAAATTTACGGCGGTCTGTCGAATTCTTGGGATTACGGCCCGCTCGGCGTGGAATTCAAGAACAACATCAAACGCGCGTGGATGCGGAAGTTCGTGCAGGAAAGCCCGTACAACGTTGGGTTGGATTCGGCCATTCTGATGAACCCGCAGGTGTGGGTGGCCTCCGGCCATGTGGGCGGCTTTTCTGACCCGCTGATGGACTGCCGCGACTGCAAAACCCGCCACCGCGCGGACAAGCTGATTGAAGATTTCAGCGGCGAATCCGCGGACGGCTGGTCCAACGAAAAAATGATGGAATACATCAAAGAGCACAACATTAAGTGCCCGAACTGCGGCAGCACCAATTTTACGGACATCCGCCAGTTTAATCTGATGTTCAAAACGTTCCAGGGTGTCACGGAGGACGCGAAGAGCCAGATTTACCTCCGCCCGGAAACGGCGCAGGGCATTTTCGTCAACTTTGCAAACATTCAGCGCACTACCCGCCGCAAGCTGCCATTCGGCGTCTGCCAGGTGGGCAAGAGCTTCCGCAATGAAATTACGCCCGGCAACTTCATTTTCCGCATCCGCGAGTTCGAGCAGATGGAGTGCGAATTCTTCTGCAAACCCGGCACGGACCTTGATTGGTTCTATTACTGGAAAGATTACTGCGAGAAATGGCTGCTCAACCTTGGCATGACAAAAGAAAACATGCGCCTGCGCGACCATGAAAAAGAAGAGCTTTCCTTCTACTCCAAGGCAACGACCGATATTGAATATCTGTTCCCGTTCGGCTGGGGCGAACTGTGGGGAATTGCCGACCGCACCGACTACGACCTGACTCAACATCAGAACCACTCCGGCAAGAGTCTGGATTATTTTGACCCCGAAACGAATGAACGCTACATTCCTTATGTTATTGAGCCTTCGCTCGGCGCGGACCGTGTTGCACTCGCGTTCCTGTGCGACGCCTATGACGAAGAAAAGATCGACGAAAAGGACACCCGCGTGGTGCTTCGCCTGCACCCGGCACTCGCTCCGTTTAAAGCTGCTGTTCTGCCGCTTTCCAAAAAGCTGAACGAAAAGGCACAGGAGGTTTACGCCGGCCTGACCAAGCACTTTATGGTGGATTATGACGATGCCGGTTCCATTGGCAAACGGTACCGCCGTCAGGACGAAATCGGCACACCGTTCTGCATTACTTATGACTTTGACAGTGAAAACGACGGCTGTGTAACCGTGCGCGACCGCGACACCATGCAGCAGGAGCGCATCGCGATTACCGAGCTTGCCAACTATATCAACCAAAGACTGGAGTTCTAATGGCTCATAGCCGGTCTTAACCCTTTTAACGCAAAGCCGCCCTTTCCCACTTTTCTGTGGAAAAGGGCGGCTTTTTGCGGCTTTTGATTGTGTGTATTCCTTGGTGCAGGGTAAAAATCAGGCACCTCCGAAGCATGCTCCGGGGGTGCCGTTACTGAAACCGAGCGATTTAATCGTCGTCTTCGTTGAAAAATTTTTCCCAGTCAAAATTGCTTTCATGAACGGGAGTAGCCTGTGACTTCGGCCGATTCGCCGTATCCTGAGCAGGGGCGGCGGAAGGTTCGCGCTTTGGCACGGTGATCTTATGCGAAGCAGGATGGGGCTCGGCTTTTTTCGCTACGTCTTTGGGAATCAGAATGGTAGGATCCTGGTCGCCTGTGTGCGCCTTTTTTACCGCCGGCTTGGCAGTCGGCTTCGGGGGCTGCTTTTGGGACGGTGCTTTTTTGACTGCTTTTCCCGTTCCGGTCGGGATGGTTCCCGCCGGGTGGAGGTCTTCCAGGGTGATTTTGCCGTTCGGTTTGTGTCCATCGCTGTTGGAGCTGATATCTTCAAATTCCAACGGTTCGGTATCATCCATGGAGCTGCCGTGAGAGTAGCTGCTGATGTCCATGGGTCCAATGTACCCGCCGCGTCTGCCGCTCCGTTGGGCGAAGAACTGTTCATAGACAAAGAACCCGATTCCGGCCACGCCGAGCACGATGAGGATAATGCCGGAAATCAGCAGGACGGAAACGCCGCCTCCCTGATTGGACGGAGTGCTGGACGTAGAGGTTGTGCCGGAACCAACGCCTGCTGCAAGGGCGGAGCTGCCGCTCGATGGTTCGCTGGAAAGCAGTTCGCTCCAATCCTGGGAAGAAAGTACGTCGGGGTCGCTGACCGCCTGCTGGGCCTGAGAAGCGCGTTGATTAATCTGATTTTCCTTTGTGTCCACGCTGCGGGTGGGTTTGGAAGACACGGCCTTACTGGAGCTCGATTTGCTGGAGCTCGATTTTTGGGAGGAACTGGATTCCTGCGAAGAGCTCGATTGCGGGGAGGAGCTTGGTTCCTCCGGACTGGAAGAAACAGCTTCCGGTTCGGAAGAAGCGGGCGGACTGACGGAATCTGTGGGGGCGGACTCTTTGCCAACATTTCCCCCGGAACCGCCTTCGGGCTCCGAAGAAGGGGGCGCCATGTTCAGCGTAGTGCTGATGGCTTCGTCTGGAGAGCTGTCGCCCGTAGCGTATGCAGGAACGGCGGTGGCGCCGACGGTAAGCAGCAAAGCCAGCGTTACCGCAAAAAGTTTACTTGATGTTCTGTTTTTCATAATGCAACCGATCCTCTCGAAAAATCTCGGAAATGTAATGTATTTTTTAGGTTAAAATAAGTTTGAAAAAATTTGCAATGGCAACATTATCATTATGACATACTTAATAATGATATCATATAATATTTGACTCCTTCAACTGTTAATATTCTGTAAAATCTCCGGCTGCAATGCCGCCGCAGTTTCCCTGCACAGGTGCCTGATGCAGCCTGAAACGCAGTGTTTCTGCCCACTTATCATTTCAAAACTTTATGAATAAAATTCAGTTGAATCTGGGCTTTCATAATGCTATAATAGTTTTGTAAATTACATGTCATTGTAATTAAAACAAGGGTGTTGTGCTTGGCAAAATGGCAAAAATGATTTTTACAGGCCCGCCAGGAAAGGATGGTTACAGCTATGGGCGTAGTGATTACTTCCGACAGCGCGTGCGATTTATTTCCTGACCTGTACCAGCAGTACCAAATCAGGATTGTTCCGCTTTATATCAACATAGAGGACCAGGCGTACCGCGATGTGTTTGAAATAAACCCCGATGAGGTGTTTCGAAATTACGAGAAGACCCATCGGCTGCCGAAAACGGCGGCGCCCGCTCCGGCGGACTTTTTCACCCTTTTCCGGCAGGAAACGGAAGCGGGCAACGACGTGGTTCACATTTCTATGAATTCAAAGTTTTCCGCTTCTTATCAGAACGCCTGTATTGCCGCAGAAGAGTTTGAAAATGTGTATGTGGTGGACACCTTTACCCTGAGCTCGGCGGAAGGAATGCTGGTGCTCCGCGCGGCGGAGCTGCGGGACGAGGGAAAAACCGCGGAAGAAATCTGCCGCCAGATTGAGATTGAGCGCTCGAAAGTGCAGACGAATGTGTTGCTGGATACGCTGGAATTTGCTTACCGCGGCGGACGCGCTTCCATGCTGCAGATGTTTGGCGCCAACCTGCTTAAACTGCGCCCCTGTCTGCTGCTAAACACACAGGGCGTACTTTCCGTGCGGACGAAATTCCGCGGGAATTTTGCTCAAGTGTGCCGGGAATATATCCGGTTTGTGCTCCGGCAGCCGAATATCAACAACCGCCGTGCGTTTCTTTCCACCACCGGGATGGACCGCACGCTGTTTGAAGAATTGAGAAAGATGGTGGAGGACAGCGGCGTTTTCCAGCAGGTGCTTACATCCCGTGCGGGATGTGCCATGACGGTGCACACCGGCCCGAATACCCTGGTGCTGTTTTATATGGAAAATTAAGATAATGCTTTATAGCCATAAGAAGAAAAGCCCGAAACAGCTTGCTGTTTCGGGCTTTTTGTTTCCCAGCGCCGTTTGGCGCGGCTTTTGTCCGGATTTGCATGAACGGAATGGTTAGAGAGCATCAAAGCCGGGGAAAGACTGCCCAGAACCGCTTTCATCGGCAGTGGCTAATACGTCCTGAATCAGCTGTTCCAGCTGTTCCAGGCATTCCAGTGTGCCGGCTCTGCGGCGGAATTCCGCGGCGTTTTTCATGCCTTTCAGGTACCAGCCCACGTGTTTGCGTGCCTCGTTCATGGCGCGTGCTTCGCCTTTGTATTCGCACATTTTCTGAACGTGCTGCAGCATAACCAGCATCCGCTCGTGAATGCCCGGTAAAGGCAACAGCGTGGCAGAATCGCTCAGATAGGCGTTGATGCGCGAAAAAATCCACGGGTCGCCCAGCGCCGCGCGGCCTACCATAATTAGGTCGCAGCCGGTCGTCTCCAGCAGCTGCGCCGCAGCCTGCGGAGAGGTTACATCCCCATTGCCAATAACCGGGATTTTCACCGCCTGCTTCACCTGACGAATGATGTCCCAGTCCACAGGCGGCGCATACATTTGGTCGCGTGTGCGTCCGTGCACGGTAATGGCGTCAGCGCCCGCTGCTTCGCAAAGCGTTGCCACCTCCACTGCATTGACAGAGCTGCTGTTCCAGCCCTTGCGGATTTTTACCGTGACCGGAACGGGAACCGCATTTTTGACCGCCGCAACGATTTCGGCACACAGCTGTGGGTTCTTCATCAGTGCCGCCCCGGAACCATTTCCGCTCACCTTCGGCGCAGGGCAGCCCATGTTGATGTCGATGGCATTGGGGCCGAACTCCATGGCCATTTTTGCGGCCTCCGCCATAACAGCAGGCTCGTCCCCGAACAGCTGAATCGCGGTGGGGCGCTCTTCTTCCCCAATCGTCATAAGCGAAGCAGTCTTTTTATCATGGTACTGAAGGCCTTTTGAACTCACCATTTCCGTTACGGTGTAGGCCGCGCCGAACCGCACGCACAGTTCGCGGAACGCTCGGTCCGCCACGCCGGCCATGGGGGCCAGCACCGCCCGCCCCTTTATTTCTAAGTTGCCGATATACATAAGAGGAAATCCCTTTCAAAGTTCCGGCCAGCATCGAACTGCGGCCGAATTGATTCAAACCAGCGTTCATTATAACACTTATTTTTTTCCTTGAAAAGTGATATAATACTTCCATTAGCATCAATCAACCGGAAACAATCATGAACAAGGAACAGTGGACCATGCAAAACCAGGAATCGCTCGGCTTTGCATGTTATCTGGCTGCCCGAAAGCCTTTTGCCAAGGTAAAGCACCGCTTTCTCCGCAGGGCGCTGCGTTCCCTTGTTTCGGAAATTATATATGATGAGGAGAGACCATGAAGCTTCTTGTACTTGACGGAAACAGCATCCTGAATCGCGCGTTTTACGGCATCCGCCTTTTAACCACCAAAGAAGGTCTTTATACCAACGGAATTTACGGCTTTCTGACCATGCTGCAAAAACTGCAGAACGAAATACAGCCCGACGCGGTTGCCATTGCGTTTGACCTGCGTGCCCCCACGTTCCGCCATAAGGAATACGCGGGTTATAAGGCGCAGCGCAAGGGAATGCCGGAAGAGCTTGCCCAGCAGCTTCCCACCCTGAAGGAACTGCTCCGGCTGCTTGGCTACCGCCTGGTGGAATGTGAAGGCTTCGAGGCGGACGATATCCTCGGCACGCTGGCGCGCGTCTGCACCGAAACCGGGAACGAATGCGTGCTTGCCACCGGCGACCGCGACAGCCTCCAGCTGGTCGGCCCGCATGTGACGGTTCGCCTTGCTGCCACAAAGTTCGGTCAGCCGCAGGTTACGCTGTACGATGAAGCGAAGATCATGGAAGATTACGGAGTCACCCCGAAGCAGATGATTGAAATCAAAGCGATTCAGGGCGATACCTCCGACAATATCCCCGGCGTCGCAGGCATCGGCCCGAAGGGCGCAGCGGAACTGATTCAGAAATATCACGATATTGATTATATTTACGAACATCTTGATACGCTGGAAATTAAGGACGGCATGCGGAAAAAGCTGATTGCCGGAAAAGAGAGCGCTTACCTGAGCCGCCGTTTGGGCACCATCTGCACGGATGCGCCCGTGGACACCGAGCTGGCCGATTATGTGCCCGCCCCATGCGATTGTGAAAAGGCGGCACGCCTGATGGCAAAGCTGGAATTTTTCTCGCTGATTGAAAAAATGGGATTAAACCGGCCTGCATCACAGCCGGAAGTACCTGCCGCAGAAGCGCCGCGTGTGGAACTGGTCGAGCACGTGGATGCGGAAGAACTGCTTGGGCTGCTCCGCCAGCGCGGCCGTGCAGATTTCATCGCGGAATACAATAAAGAAAACATCATTCTGTACCTGAACGACGGGGAACGGGTGTATAAAATTGAGGAAGAATCGCTGATTGAAAAAATCTGCACCGATGAGTCGATTCGAGTTAACACGCATGATATTAAGCCGCTGTACGCCGCTCTTGACGCGTGCGGAATTCGGCTTGCACATGCGGGTTTTGACACCATGCTTGCGGGTTACCTGCTGAATCCAAACGCTTCTGATTATGAGCCGGAACGGCTGGCGCAGGAATACGGCGTTTCCCTACCGGAGTTGGGTGAAAACCGCAGGGCGGCCCTTGCGGCGGCGTTCCCTGCGCTGGTGGACCGGATGGCGGAGGAAATTGCTAAGAAGAATCAGACAGAACTGCTGGAAACCATTGAGCTGCCGCTTGCCGAAGTGCTGGCGCACATGGAGAACATTGGGTTCGCGGTGGACGGCGAGGGAATCCGTGCCTATGGCGAGGTGCTGCAGAAGCAGATTGACGAGATTCAGGCACAGGTCTACGACGCAGTTGGGTACGAGTTTAATTTGAATTCTCCGAAGCAGCTGGGGGAAGCGCTGTTTGTCAAGCTGGGGCTCAGCCACGGCAAAAAGACGAAGAGCGGATATTCCACCCGCGCAGAGATTTTGGAAGAACTGCGCTACGAACATCCCGCGGTTGAGATGGTGCTCAATTACCGCACGCTGGCCAAGCTGAAGTCCACCTACTGTGACGGCCTGCTGAAGGTGATTGCAAAGGATGGGCGGATTCATTCCAGTTTTAACCAGACGGAAACACGCACCGGGCGCATCAGCTCCACCGAGCCGAATCTTCAGAATATCCCCGTGCGCACCGAGTTGGGGCGCGAACTGCGACGCTTCTTTGTGGCGCGGGAGGGCTGGGTCCTGGTGGACGCGGACTATTCCCAGATTGAGCTGCGCGTGCTGGCGCACATGGCAAACGACCGGAATATGATTCAGGCTTTCCTGAATAACGACGATATCCACCGCAGCACGGCGGCACAGGTGTTCCATATGCCGGAGGAGATGGTGACCCCCATCATGCGCAGCCGCGCCAAGGCGGTGAACTTCGGCATTGTGTACGGAATCGGCGCGTTTTCCCTTTCTAAGGACATCGGCGTTACCCGCAAGGAAGCCGAAACCTATATTCGTGACTACCTCGCGCATTACGCGGGAATTGACCAATATATGAAGCAGGTGGTCGCCGACGCGAAGGAACGAGGCTACGCGGAAACAATGTTCGGCCGCCGCCGCTACCTGCCGGAGCTGACGTCCTCCAACTTTAACATGCGCTCGTTCGGCGAGCGGGTTGCTCGCAACATGCCGATTCAAGGCACCGCCGCCGATATCATCAAGATTGCGATGGTCCGTGTGGAGCAGCGCCTTGCGCGGGAAAATCTGCGCGCCCGCCTGATTTTGCAGGTGCACGACGAACTGATTGTGGAAGCTCCGCAGGAAGAAGCCGAACACGTTGCGAAGCTGCTGACGGAAGAAATGGAGCATGCTGTTTCCCTTTCCGTTCCGCTGACCGCCGAAGCGAATATTGGCCGCACGTGGTACGATGCCAAAGGCTGAAACTTTTGAAAAGGAACAAGAGAATTGTGAAGAGAACCGTGCAGCGTCGAAGAAGTTAGGAACCTTTTTGCCTGTTGCTTATTATTTGTTCACGACTCATTGAACTAGGTGATTTCATGATATTTACCTGCCCCGTCTGCCGGCAACTGCTGAGCAGACAGGAAAAAATCTATACCTGCCCCAGCGGGCACAGCTATGACATTGCCTCCGAGGGCTATGTGCATCTTCTGCCGCCGAACCATATGCATTCCAAAATACCGGGGGACAGCAAGCAGATGGTGGCTTCGCGCCGCGCGTTTCTGGAAACTGGGCTGTACCGGTTGTTCAGCGACCGGCTCAATGAGCTGGTGCGGGAGGATTTGCCGAAGACCGACCCGGTTGTGCTGGACGCAGGCTGCGGGGAGGGTTACTACACCGCGCGACTGGCGGAAAGCCTTGACCAAAACGGGATTTCTGCGGAGTTGTATGGGTTCGATATTTCAAAATTTGCCGTGAAAGCGGCATCAAAACGGCTGAAATCCGCCGCGTTTGCTGTGGCAAGCTGTTTTGCGGTTCCGGTTGCAGATGCTTCCACAGACTGCGTTATCAATGTCTTTGCCCCAATTGTGGAAAGCGAATTCCTGCGCGTGCTAAAGCCAAGCGGGCGGCTGATTCTCGCGGTTCCGGGGCCGCGCCATTTGTTCGGCCTAAAGCAAATCCTGTATGAAGCGCCCTATGAAAATGAATATCGGGAAACGGAATACGCCGGGTTCACTTTTGAAAAGCGCGTTCCGGTAAAAGACACGATTCATATCGAAGATCCCCAAACCATACAAAATCTGTTTGCCATGACGCCCTATTACTGGAAAACGCCGGTAGAGGGCAGCCGCCGCCTGAGTGAAACAGCGGTGCTGGATACGGAAATCGAGTTTGATTTTCTGGTTTACCGAAAGACGGAAGAATAAAGGACAGGCGGCGGAAGCAATTTGGCTGCTGCGAAAGGGAGGATTGAAGCGATGTTCAAAACCCGTGAGTGGAACCGGGAAGACGCGGAAAAAGCAATTTTTCTGCTGCTTGCGACTATGCTGGGCCTACTGCTGCGAATGGTGCTGTTCCCTTTTGAATCATGGGATTACCATCAGTTTTTAAGCGAATGGTATGGTTTGCTGAAAGCGAACGGAGGCTTTGCCGCCGTTGGGCTGAATATCGGAAATTATATGCCAACCTATCTCTATTTGCTGGCCGCGTTTACTTATTTCCCCATTTCTGCGCTGACGGCAATTAAGTTGATTTCCTGCGCAGCGGATGTTGTGTTGGCGGTCTATGTCATGCGGATTGTCAACCTGCGGTTTGGAAACGCTACATACGGGGCACTGACCTATGCGGCAACGCTGTTCCTACCTGGGGTATTTCTGAATTCGGCGGTTTGGGGGCAGTGCGACGCCATTTATACGGCAGCGCTCGCGGCTTTCGTTTACTACCTGATGGCCGGCAAGGAAAACCGCGCGGTGATTGCGTTTGCCATTTCCTTTGTGTTTAAGCTTCAGGCGGTGTTTTTGGCGCCGCTTTTGCTGCTTATGGTTTTGAAACGAAAGATCCGGGTGGGAACGCTCGCTTTTATACCACTAGTATATATTATCTCTATATTCCCTGCTGTATTAGCCGGTCGGAACCTTGGGGAACTGCTTCTGGTTTACAGTTCGCAGTCCAAACTGTATTCCCGGCTGGTCATGGGACTGCCCAATCTGTACACCTGGATTCCGGATGGCGGGAACGGCGATGCTTCCCAGCTGCCGAGATACTTTGGCACAGCGGCCGTCCTTTTTGCGGGGGCGGTGGTGCTTTTTGCGCTGTTTCTATTGTGGCGCGGTCAGTTTACCCTGAGCGACGAAATGTTGGTATCGCTCGCTATGCTGTTCGCATTTTTGGTTCCGTTTGTTCTGCCGCATATGCACGAGCGGTATTATTACCCGGCGGAAATCTTCGCATTGATTTTTGCCTTTTATTTTCCGAAAAAGCTGTATGTCGGGGTTGTTATGGAGCTGCTCTGCGTGTACGCAGAGTGCCATTATCTGTTCGGTACAGATTTTCTTTCGATTGAAATATTGGCGGTTGTAGCGCTCATAAACCTGATTGCAGTGGCACGCCACACGGTGCGGTTGGCACAGTCCGAACGCCTGCGGGAAGTGGGTGCGGCGGCATGAACAACTGGCACATTGAACCCATGCGGGAGGAGCACCTTGCCGCCCTTACGGAGCTGGATGTGCGCTGCTTTTCCCACCCCTGGACCTATGACGGGCTGAAAGCGGAGCTTTCCAGCGATACAGCGGTGTTTGCCGCTGCGGTTCTGGACGGAACGGCGGTGGGCTGCGCCGGAATGCACTGCGTCTGCGGGGAATGCTATATTGATAAGGTGTGCGTCGCGCCCGAACTGCGCCGCCAGGGAATCGCGCGGGCACTGGTGGACTATTTAATTTCGTATGCCGAAGCGCATCACGCGGAGTTCCTTACGCTGGAGGTGCGCGAATCCAATGCGCCCGCCATTGCGCTGTATACTGCCGCAGGATTTCTGCCGGTGGGAAAACGGCGCAATTTTTATACCGACCCCCGCGAGAATGCGGTACTGATGACAAAAACATTATCTGGGAACAATGGATAGTGCAAAATTAATGGCCCTTTTGTTTTAAATTTTGAAGGAAAGAAATCCCAATATTTTCCCGAGAGCCGGCTGCTTAGTCTGAACTTTTGCCTTCAGGCCGGGCGGGCCCCTACTTTCGGTTCCGCCCGAAAGTAGGCAAAGTGTGGGCAGGGAGGGATTTGAAAGGCCAAAGGAGGGCTCCATAAATCCCTCCCTGCACCCTCCAAGGTATCCCCAAAAACGAACTTTTGCTTCCGATGTCTTGATGATTTTCATGGACGGAGCGAAAAAGAATTACTTCGCGTAAGGTACACTCTGCGACATCTATGGGCGGAGAACATCAAAGCGGTTTATATAGATACTAATTGAACGAATTAAAATAAAATAGGGAAAGGAAAATAATATGCGTATTTTGGCTTTGGAAAGCTCCTGCGACGAAACCGCAGCGGCGGTGGTGGAGGACGGCCGAAAAATTCTTTCTTCGGTGGTTGCCTCGCAGGTGGAGGAACATAAACTTTACGGCGGCGTGGTGCCGGAGATTGCCTCGCGCCGTCACTGTGAAGCGGTGGTGGGCGTTACGCAGCAGGCGCTGGACGAAGCCGGCATGAAGCTGGAGGACGTGGATGCCATCGCTGTAACCTATGCGCCGGGGTTGATCGGCGCTCTGCTGGTGGGCGTAAACTTTGCCAAGGGTCTGGCGGTGGCCAGCGGCAAGCCGCTGGTTCCGGTGCACCACCTGCGCTCCCATATCGCGGCAAATTACCTGACTTCACCGGAGCTGGAGCCGCCGTTCCTCTGTCTGGTGGTGTCCGGCGGGCACAGCCATATTATTGAAGTAAAAGATTACACCGATCTTCGTGTTTTGGGGCGCACCCGCGACGACGCGGCGGGCGAAGCGTTTGATAAGGCGGCGCGCGCTATGGGAATGCCGTACCCGGGCGGTGTGGAAATGGATAAAATTGCAGAAAATGGAAATCCGGAAGCATTTGCGCTTCCGCACCCCAGCGTGGACGGTGCGCCGTACGATTTCAGTTTTTCCGGTCTGAAAACTGCGGTGATTAATCTCATTCATAATGCGGAACAGAAGGGGCAGACGCTGAATGTGCCGGATCTCGCCGCTTCTTTCCGCAAGGCGGTTGTGGACTGCTTAGTCAAAAATTTTGTGCGTGCCGCGAAGGAAACCGGCAGCACCAAACTGGTGATTGCAGGCGGTGTTTCGGCCAATTCTCTGCTGCGCCGCAGACTGCAGCAGGAATGCGCCCAGCGCGGCTGGAGCTTTTACATGCCATTGCTTTCCCTGTGCGGGGACAACGCTGCCATGGTGGGTGCTCAGGGATATTATGAATACTGTTCGGGAACAATAGCAGGGCCTGATTTGAACGCCTGTGCAGAGCTTCCGATAGAGCGGTCGTACGGTTCCAAATGAAAAAGTATGAATATTTATGCATAAATATGTAAAATTAGAGAATAATTATAAATTTTATTCTTCTATAAAAATAATTTGCTAAAAAATTAACAAATTTCTCGTAACTCAATTGAATGTTGACAAAAATTGTATTATAATCTAAAGTGAAGAAAATTTCGTTAAGGCCATTGGGCCGAAAGGAGAAAGGGTTATGACTAACAACAAGTCAGTACTAAGCTGGATTGAAGAAATGAAACAGCTTGTCTGCCCCGACAATCTGGTCTGGATTGACGGAACAGAAGAACAGCTGGAACAGCTGCGCGCGGAAGCCTGCTCCACTGGGGAGCTCATTAAGCTGAACCAGGACAAGCTCCCGGGATGCTACCTGCACCGTACGGCCGTCAACGACGTTGCCCGTGTGGAAGACAGAACCTTCATCTGCTCCCGCAAGGAAGAAGACGCAGGCCCGACGAACCACTGGAAAGACCCCAAAGAAGCATATAAAATGCTTTACGATATTGCACGTGGAAGCTACAAAGGCCGCACCATGTATGTAATTCCGTACTCCATGGGCCCGATCGGTTCCCCGCTTTCCAAAATCGGCGTTGAGCTGACCGACTCTATTTACGTTGTATTGAATATGAGCATCATGGCCCGCGTTGGCCAGAAGGTATGGGATACCCTCGGCGACAGCAACGAATGGGTGCGCGGTCTGCACTGCAAGTGCGACATTGATGCAGAAAAGAGATACATCTGCCACTTCCCGGAAGACAACACCATTATTTCCGTGAACTCCGGTTACGGTGGAAACGTGCTGCTCGGCAAAAAGTGCTTTGCACTTCGTATTGCTTCCTACCTTGGTAAGACCCAGGGCTGGATGGCTGAGCACATGCTGATCCTCGGCCTGCAGAATCCGCAGGGCGAAATCAAGTATATTGCTGCTGCGTTCCCGTCTGCATGCGGCAAGACCAACCTTGCTATGCTCATTCCGCCGGAAGGCTACCGCAAGAAGGGCTATAAAATTTGGACGGTTGGCGACGATATCGCTTGGATGCGCCAGGGTGCCGACGGCAGACTGTATGCCATTAACCCGGAAAATGGCTTCTTCGGCGTTGCACCGGGAACCAACGAACATTCCAATCCGAATGCTCTTGCTTCCACAAAATCCGGCACCATCTTTACCAACGTTGCCCAGAACCTGGACGACAATACGGTTTGGTGGGAAGGCCTCGACAAGAATCCGCCGAAGCACGCTTTGAACTGGAAGGGCGAGCCGTGGGACGGCACCACTTCCGACCAGAAGGGCGCTCATCCGAACAGCCGCTTCACCGCGCCTGCTAAGAACTGCCCGTGCATCAGCCCTGAATTCGACAAGGGCGAGGGCGTGCCGATTTCTGCCATTATCTTCGGCGGCCGTCGTGCTCAGACCACTCCGCTGGTGTACCAGTCCCGTGACTGGAACAACGGTGTGTTCGTAGGCTCCATCATGGCTTCTGAAACAACCGCTGCTGCTGCTGGTGCAGTCGGTGTTGTACGCCGTGACCCAATGGCTATGCTGCCTTTCTGCGGCTATCATATGGGTGACTACTTCAAGCACTGGATCGAAATGGGCGAAAAGCTCGGCGACAAGGCTCCGAAGATCTTCAACGTGAACTGGTTCCGTGTGGACGACGAAGGTCACTTCGTTTGGCCGGGATTCGGCGACAACCTCCGTGTCCTCGAATGGATCATCAACCGTTGCGAAGGCAAGGTTGACGCGGTCGAAACTCCGATTGGCTATGTGCCGAAGCCGGAGGACATCAACCTGGAAGGCCTGAAGGACTTTGATCGTGATACCCTGAAGAGCATCCTCGAAGTCAACAAGGATCAGTGGCTGAAAGAAGCCGACGGCATTGCCGAATTCTACACCAAGTTCGGCGACAAGCTCCCGAAGGAACTGGCCGACGAGCTCAATGCTTTGAAGAGCAGACTCCAGTAAGATTCCAAAATAGTGCGGCGCCCTGTTCGGTTGGGGCGCCGCTTTTCTTTATGTAGAAAAGCCAATATTGACAACTTACGATGTTCTCAATATACTGTGTAGTAATAAGCAGTATGGTTCGGCTCTCAAGATCAGCGGAACCTGCTTGAAGTGGTTCCGTGAAATTAATAGAACATTATTAAGGGGGAAACGATTTTGATTTGTTCCAATTGCGGAAAAGACAACCCGGCAGGCGCAACATTCTGCAACGGATGCGGCGCGCCGATGTCCCAGCAGCCTCCTCAGCCCCAATCCCAGCAGTATTACCAGCCTCCCCAACCGCCCATATACGGCTACCAGCCAGTGGTTTATCCGTTTCCAATTTCCCCCTGCCGCCGATGGGCTGCATTTATCCTCTGTTTTTTTCTCGGAGGATTGGGAATTCACCGGTTTTATGTCAATAAAATCGGTACGGGAATTCTTTATTTGTTTACGGCGGGATTGTTCGGCATTGGCTGGCTTGTCGATTTAATTATGATCGCCTGCGGCAGCTTTACCGACAGTCGAGGACTTCCGCTGAAAGAATAGTACAAGAGTATAAAATTAGGTTCGGTTCCGCTTTCCGGCGGATACTGGAC